>OZ253584.1:0-3093406 GCA_965263165.1 Dehalococcoidia bacterium | reverse complement strand
CCGGGAACCTCTACACCATCACGGCGGGCGGCTTCTCGGCCACCGCCGACGCCTTCGCCCGCGACGACAAGACCGAAAGCCTCTGGTTCGTCTCGATGGTCGGCTCCCAGACCGCGCTCAAGGCGATCTGGGCCTCCCTCCTCAAGCAGCCCCCGGACGTAGCCCACATCATCAAAGGCGCGGACGGGATGGCGCTGAGCGGAGGATACCAGCGGTGCCAGGTGCCATACGAGACCATCGGAACGTGGACGACCAAGATCGCCCGGCTGCGCGGCACGGGCGGATGGCACGCATTGGTTTACACGCGGACTGCGGAGTTCTCATACGAAAAGGACTCCTTCCTCCTGCTGGCCCAGTCCGAGGAGGAGGCCCCGGCGCTGCACCACCGCTTCCTCGACAAGCGCAGCCCGCTTCCCCTGCACCGCTCCTGGGCCGAGTGGCTCTGGCACCGGGGCCTGGAGGAGGGCGAGATAGTCCCGCTCCAGAGCGTCGGCGTCTCCGCCTACAGGTGCGCTCCCAAGGCCAAGAAGCTCCACGACGACCTCTCCCAGGCGGTTGCGTCGGGCTGGCTGACCCTGCCGGAGGAGGGGAGCGATGGATAGGACCCTCAAACGGGCCAAGCGCAACAGCAAGCGGCGGGGCCAGCGCAACGGCGGGGCCTGGCGGCGCTTCTCCCCTGACGGGAAGACCCCGTATCCAGTACGGGGCAGGCTCTGCCGCTACTGCGAGCACGACGGCTCACAGCACCTGGTCAGCTCGGGCCAGCCCCACTTCTTCCGGCCCGCGACGGAGGCGGAGCGGCGCGACCCCTCGGTCATGCTCTACCGGCACAACCCCGTATCGAGTACGGGGCAGGCTCTGCCGGAGGGCGGCTCGGTGCTGGTGCGCCGGATGGTCGTCGCCAACCGCGCCGAGCTTATCACCGCCTACTGCGTCACCTGCGCCGAGAGCATGGCGACTCCCCAGGTCCTGTGCTACCAGCGCAACCTGGCAATCGGAGAGGTGGTCGGCTTGCAGAGGAACGACCACAGGGACATCGGAATCGCCGCCTGAAGGCGGCGGGAAGGAGACGAAACATGACGGAGCAGACACTGCTCTTCACCTGCCCGCACTGCGACGAGCGGTTCGCGCAGGTGGAGGAGTTCGACAAGGACATCCACACCGGGGAGATATACCACTGCGGCAACTGCGGCATCCAGGTGATATTCCAGGCGGTCGCCGCCGAGGACTACGTGCCGCCCCCCAGGGCGAGAAGGGACTGCCACTTCTGCCAGCCCGAACCCTGCCGGTTCGGGCCGAACACGGACACGGACGACAGAGAGAAAGGAGAGAAGACATGAGACTCGCAGCTCAGAGCAAGGGGGGCTACTACCCCACGCCGGAGCGGGTGGTGGACATGATCGCGGGGCTGATAGACACCCCCTACGGCCACCACAACTACAACCGGGAGACGCTGCGCATCCTCGACCCCTGCTGCGGGGGCGGGGACGCCGTGGCGCAGCTTGCGGAGGAGCTTCGCTACCGGGGGAACATCCCCGTCGAGACCTACGGCGTGGAGCTTCACCGGGACCGGGCGGAAGAAGCGGCTCGCCGCCTCGACCGCGCCCTCGCCGCCGACCTGTTCCAGACCTCCATCGCAAACGGGGCCTTCGGCCTCGCCTACGTCAACCCGCCATACGACTGGGACCAGGAGGACAAGCGCGTCGAGCACGCCTTCCTTACCCACTGCACGCGGTACCTGGCCGAGGGCGGGCTGCTGGTCTTCATCGTCCCTCGCCAACGGCTGGCGGTGTCGGCCCGCTACCTGTCCACCCACTACCGGAACCTGCGCTGCTGGGCCTTCCCGGACCCGGAACGCGAGGTGTTCGACCAGGTTGTGCTGCTCGGCTATCGCAAGGCGGACCCCATCCCCGACGCCTCCGCCGAGGAAACGGTGAACAGGTGGTCGGAGGGCGACCCCGAACGGCTGGGAGGGGTGCGCTACCCCTTCTTCAAGGCAAAGGCGACCCCGGCTGGCGACATCCTGTTCACCACCCGGACCGTCGATCCCGTCGCTGCGGCTACGGAGGCCAGGCGGACGGGGCTGTGGGCCAGCGCGGAGATAACCGACTCCCTCTGGCCCGCAAAGGACAGCCGCACCCGCCCGCTGATGCCCCTCAGACGCGGACACATGGCGATGCTGGTGGCGGCGGGCTTCCTCGACAACCTCGTCCTCGAATCCGAGGACAGGCGCATCCTGGTCAAGGGCAGGACCTCGAAGGAGATGGTGCAGGTCGAGGACACCCCGGAGAAGGAGGTCTACCGCGAGCGCCTGAAGACCACCGTCGTCTCCCTCGACCTGGGCGACGGCGAGATCGTGGAGATCGCGGCGTAGACGCCTCACCCCGGCCCCCAACAACGAGGCCCCGTCATTCCCCTACGGGACGGCGGGGCCTCGCCTCGTTTCGGAAGCGACACACCCTATATAAGGAAGGTGAAGATATGCAGACGATGATGACCCTCGAAGCCTGCTCGCGCTGCGGGCAGCCCATCGTCCCCGGCGAACCCGCTATGCAGACCGCCTCGGTGGACCTGGACGAGTACGGCAGGGCCGTGTCCTCGCCGGTGAAGTCCTACCACCTGAGCGGGCGCTGCTACGAAGACCACAGGGCCGCCGAAGCTGCCCGCAGGAAGGCGCTACTCGCTGCTTAGACGGCTCGCCATCGAGCCGCACATCCAACGAGGCCCCAGCGCCTCGCTCCGTTCGTACGCAACACATCCCATGAAGGAAGGAGACAGACATGAACCTCGGAGAGTTCATCGACACCTACAAGGAGGCCATCGCCCAGCGGGTGGTGGAGTCCTACCCGCCGCTCTACCGGCCCTCGGAGAACGGCGGCACGCTCCCCCGCCTGCTCCGCACCCCCCTGGGGGCGCAGGGAGACGCCATAAGGGGCGCGGCCCTCTCCCTCGAAGCCCACCGGGGAACGACGGTGGTGGGCGAGATGGGAACGGGCAAAACGTTCATAGGCGCGGCGGCGGCGCACATGGCGGGCTTCCAGCGGATTCTGGTGCTCTGCCCGCCCCACCTGGTTCCCAAGTGGAAGCGCGAGGTCGAGCAGACGGTGCCCCTCGCCCGCGCCGCCATCGTAGAGTCCATCACCGACATGGAGAGGCTGCGCCTCTCCATCGGTTCAGGCCCCCTGTTCGCGGTGATGAGCCGGGAGCGGGCCAAGCTGTCCTACCGCTGGCAGGCCGCCGTCATACAGCGGTGGGCAACGTCCAAGGGCAGGCTGGTGCGGGACGAGGAGACGGGCGAGCCGTTCCGGGTCCCCTGCTGCCCCGACTGCACGGCGCAGATCACGGACAAGGACGGGGTTCCCCTGACCGACGCCGACCTGAACCGCAGGCGGCACGTCTGCTCCAACTGCGGCTCCCCTCTCTGGCAGGCGGACAAGTCCGGCCCGAAGAGGTATCCGCTCGCGGACTACGTGAAGCACCACATGGGGGGCTTCTTCGATCTGCTCATCACAGACGAAGTGCACGAATACAAGGGGCGCGGCTCGGCCCAGGGCATCGCGGCGGGCGTCCTCGCAGACGCCTGTGGCAAGTCCCTCAGCCTGTCCGGGACCCTGATGGGAGGCTACAGCTCGACGCTGTTCCACCTCCTCTACAGGTTCAGCCCGGAGATTCGGACGGAGTTCGGACGCTCCGAGGAGGGGCGCTGGATCGAGCGGTACGGCTTCGTCGAGCACTCCATCGGCAAGCCCGACGACGAGTCGATGGAGGACGGGCGCAACAGCAGGCGCAAGAAGTTTCGCAAGGTGGTCAGGGAGAGGCCGGGGCTTGCCCCATCAGCCCTCTTCCATCTCATCGGCAACACTGTCTTCCTGCGCCTCTCCGACGTGGCCTCGGGACTGCCGGACTACACCGAGCAGATACTCCTGTCCTCGATGGACTCGGAGAAGGACGCCACGGGCTACTCCCAGCGCAGCGCCTACGACACCGTGTTCGACGAGCTGCGCAAGGAGCTGGCCGAGGCCCTCAAGAGCGGCTCCAAGAGGCTGCTGGCCACATACCTGCAAACCCTCCTGGCCTACCCGGACGGGTGCACCAAGGGGGAGACGGTCTTCGATCCCAGGAGCGGCGACGTCATCGTGCAGGTGCCGCCCCTCTCCGAGAGCAAACTGTACCCGAAAGAGCAGGCGCTCATCGACCTGGTGGCCGCCGAGCGAATGGAGGGACGCAGGGTGCTGGTCTACGTGACCCACACGGGGACGCGGGACATCACCGGGCGCATGGACGACATCCTCACCCGGCACGGCTTCCGGGTGGCGGTGATGAAGGCCGACGCCGTGGCTCCCGACAAGAGGGAGAAGTGGGTGGCCGACAGGGTGAAGCAGGGTATCGACGTGATGATCTGCCACCCCAGGCTGGTGCAGACCGGCCTCGACCTCATCGACTTTCAGACCCTTTGCTGGTACGAGACCGATTATTCGGTTTACGTTATGCGTCAGGCTTCCCGACGGTCCTGGCGCATCGGGCAGACCCGCCCGGTGAAAGTGGTGTTCATGTCCTACCGCAACACCCTACAGGCCGACGCCCTCAAGTTGGTGGCGAAGAAGCTGCAAAGCTCCCTCGCCGTCGAGGGCGAGCTGCCGGAGGACGGGCTTGCCGCATACGGCGACGACGGGGACGACATGATGATGGCGCTGGCCCGCAAGATCGTCAGCGGAGAGGAGGAGGACGGCGAAGCAGAGACGGTGGAGGAGGTCTTCGCCCAGACGCGGAACGCCGACTCCACCGCCGAGGAGTTGCTGGTGGACGACGGCTGGAAGATTGTCGAAGTCGAACCGGAGACCGTCGGGGTCAACGGCAACGGGACCAACGGGCACCACGCCAACGGGAACGGACACCGCGAAGCCATAGGCATAGGGCCGACGGTGGAGTTGGTTCCGGTCAACGGGCACAAGGCCAACGGGAACGGCAACGGCCACCACGACGAGGCCGAGGAGCCGCAGCAGACGCTGTTCTCCTGGGCGGAGTTCATGGCCGAGGAACCGGTCAAGTCGAAAGGTCGCAAGAGCAAGCCTCAGCCCGCATCCCTCTCGATGTTTGAGTGGGCGTTGGAGTTGGAGCAGGAGCGGGAAAAGGAGTCGGTCGACCTGTCTGCCTAGCCACAGGAAGGTGCGGGCGCAAAGCCGCGACAAAACCACAGGGGAAGGACATCCAGCGCGGGTGTTCTTCCCCCTGCCTGCCCATGTATGGGGCTTTTCGCGTTCGAGAAAGGAGTTGCGGAGAAATGGGAAGCAGATGGAGGAGAGGTTCGTCTCCCCTTGTCCATCGGGCTGCACCGCTGAGAACGCCGCAACTGACCTCGGCTCAGAAAAGGCGAGCGTTCGAGAGAGGAGGCCGTTCCTATCCAGCTGGCTGAAACGTCACGCGATTCGACAGCAGAGAGAGCTGCATTGTCAATGTGCAGGGCAAGGGCATGGAAACGACTCTGATGGACGGCGGCGAGATCCTGATAGACCTCCGCCGGAGGCGCAGACGCTCAGGGCGACAGTTACCCACCGATTGCGCTCCGATTGCGCATCTTGACTGCCGAGCAGCCCCATGATACTGTCTCAGTCGGCACTGCAAGACCACTGGTGAGGGGAGCACATGTCATCAAGAACAGCCGCGAGGCTGACGATATCCGGAACCTGCTTGACGCTCGCACTGTTGATCTTCGCATTCCTTGCACAGACGCCGGTTGAGGCCAACAACGACCCCACTCCGCCGCC
The DNA here is from genome assembly GCA_965263165.1 of Dehalococcoidia bacterium. GTDB lineage: Bacteria > Chloroflexota > Dehalococcoidia > Lucifugimonadales > SAR202-VII-2 > SAR202-VII-2. Next base: position 3,087,641 of record OZ253584.1, on the reverse strand, counting down.
CGCACCGCAGAACCTCACAGGCACGGCCGGCCCTGGGAGAGGGGAGGCGACCCTCAACTGGGATACCATTACCGAAGCTACCAGCTACAAGGTGGAACAGTGGAAGCGAAGGATAGGTCTCCTGCCCTTCTACACGTGGCGCGAACTCGGCTCGGAAGTCACCATCACCGGCAGCAGCGCCGTAGTGCAAGACCTTGCTGTCAACGATACCCACAGATTCCGGGTCAAGGCACACCTCCGGCGCCGACGAACGTCCGCGAATTCAGGCGGAGACTCAGAGCCGTCCTAATGAGGTCGAGGTAACCCTTGCCCCACCTCCGGCGCCGACGAACGTTGTCGGTTCGTCCACTGACGGTAAGATAACGGTCGAGTGGAACGTCGTTCCTGAAGTGACGGACTATGTGGTCGAGCAGCACAAGAACGACTGTTCATAGGCTCGGACTGGCACAAACTGCCTTTCGACATGCCCAGGTTCAACAGCTGGACGCCCTTGAGTTCCGATGGCCCAAGCGGGATGTTGCTGGCAGGACGTCCCTGACTTGACCGGAAGCACTTGCGGCAATCGCGGCAACGGAAGGGCTGGGGCTTGCGGCTGGCAACCGTAGCGACATGACCGAGCCGCAGTCCGGGCAAGCCACGCCGTGCGGCCAACGTTGCGCTACGAACCACACCTCGGCCTTTTCCTCGGAGTCGAAACGCTTGACGATCTCCAAGAGGTTGATGCCTTGACGGTAGGATTTGCCCGGCCCTGTCTGTGTCAGGTCTCCGATTACCCTCTCTGTTATCTATCGCGCGAGACGCTCAGCTGTCGATTGTAGATACCGTTGGGGTGGTATCCTTCCTCGACCTCGTAGACACGCATATCGCTGTAGGCGTGTCCGCCGTGTCCGTGCTTCACGTCCCTCTGGTCCTTGTCGGCGCACCGCTCAGCTGTTGCCTCGGTCTGGTGACGGTGTCCACACCATCCCCGTACACTCCCTATCGCTGCGTAGTAGTTGCTCATGGTCTCCCTCCTCCTTTTTTGCGACTAGCTGACTGTTACCGTTACGGCGCTGCGGACTCGCTGTTTCAGCACCTCAGCGTCCTCTGCTCCCATCTCCCACAGCCCCGTCCAGTACCCGCCCAGGCCCCGGATAACCGCTACTGCGTGGTCGACTTCCGGTTCTTCTGACCCCAAGGGGTGGAGATGCTGACCTGGACCATGCCCCGAGTCCCTGCGCTCTCCGGCTCGCCCTGCCCTGTCTCCATGTATCCATATGCACTCATGCGTTCCCCCTGTGCTTTATGGGATCATTTTACACTCTGCGCCCATGGTTGTCAAGCGTTTTTTCGGGCGCATCTGGGCAATCTGGCAAAATTCGATATAATTCCCCAACGATACCCACAGATTCCGGGTCAAGGCACTGAATTCAGGCGGAGACTCAGAGCCGTCCAATGAGGTTAACCCTTGCCCCACCTCCGGCGCCGACGAACGTTGTCGGTTCGTCCACTGACGGTAAGATAACGGTCGAGTGGAACGTCGTTCCTGAAGTGACGGACTATGTGGTCGAGCAGCACAAGAACGTGTTCATAGGCTCGGACTGGCACAAACTGCCTTTCGACAGCTTCACAGTGACAGTTCCTCAAGTGGCTGGGCTGTGGTTCACGGGCTGACCCCTGGAGAAACCTACAAGCACAGAGTCAAGGCCGTGGGTGTACAGGGAACATCTGACCCGTCAGGCGAGGTCGAGACGGGAGTGGTGCCGCCCAAACCGAATAAACCTTCATCCATGCCACTCATAGGCGGTAGGGGAATTGAGCTCTCTTGGAACGTCGTCGCAGGAGCAACCGGTTATGAAGTGGTGATTGCCCCTCAGCCAAATCCGCCAGCGACGATCATGTTTACAAACGCCAGTGCCGAGATCACTAGTATAGTCCCGAATAGTAGATACACCTTCAAGGTGGTGGCAACGAACAGGTTCGGCGACTCTCCCGAATCTGATAGCCTTCGTGTGACGACGCCAGCTCTCGAGTATTGGTGGGGACATCAGGCAGACCACACAGCGAAGTATATGAAGGGTACTATCAGCGCCAGTATCATCGAGGATGCAATAGAGGATGCCGCCGAGGACTGGAATAATGAGATGGGAGTACTGAACAAGGGACTGAAGATCTGCGATGATGTCGACATCAGTTGCGGCAGCTCCAACACTGACGGAGGAATCGTTACGATCCAGACTGCAGCCACGACAAAAACCAACGACAGCGGCGGTTGCGGAAACAGCATGGCGTGCGTGAAACCGGGCACAGAGCGCAATTCTTCTGGCCCCGGCAAACACATGGTGGATATGACGATGGTCTTTGAGGAACCCGCCTACATTTGCTCCGGTTCCATGTGTTTAAACCCAACTCGGCTCGTTTGGACCGACGACGACACCAAAGATGGTGACGCGACACCAAGCAGCACGACGGCCGACCCGGAGCAGTACGCCTTCATTGACTGGGTTATGTTGCACGAATTTGGCCACGCTCTGGGGCTGCCGGACTTCTATGCCAATACGTCAACACTTCAGGGCGAGCTCGCCATAATGAACGACCATTGGGTTGCCCAGGAAATAAAGGATGAAGACATAGAGCAGTTGAAAGCAATCTACATCCTTCATACGAAACACTAGGGAGAACCACGATGCGAATAATCCTTGTCACACTACTGGCGGGAACGTTGCTAGCGTGCTCCCAGGGCATTGGAGGCAACGCGCCCGACGATTCACTCCCTGCTCAATCTCTGGCAAGAGACACGAGCGTTAGCTTTGCGGCAGTTCCTGTACGTGGTGAGACTTCCCTAGAAGAGAGGATCGCCAACTATCCCACCGTCGTCAGAGCGCGGATGACCTCCGAGTCCATTGAGGTTGTGGCCGGGGCGGGCAGGCTTCAGGGGAAATACTTCGCTGCCGTGAAATTCGACCTCACGGTGAGTGAGTACCTGAACGGGACAGGCGCCAACAAAATCAGGGCGATATGGGTGGGCGATGACTTCGACAACCACCAGAAAGCTGAAGGCGCGTTGCCTGACATCCGCGCTAGTAGGGATACCCAGTGGGATAACAGGGAGGCGGTCTTCTTCCTGAAAGATGTACCGCTCGATCTCATACCAACATTGCAAGGTGACAACCATTACTTCCTGGCGAGTGGATTCTCCTACGAGGACAATTACAGCCTGTCCAGCGAGTACTCCAAACTGTGGCTGCCGGCGGCCGCGGAAGATACCGGTGCTACCGGCCAGAGCGGGACGGTGGGGGACAGCCAGGATTTCCTCCTAGCCATGCCGACCGCCCCAGTTGGCGCTACAGGCGCAAGCGGTGCCAGCGCACCTGCAGGTACAACTATAACGCTGGGTGACCTGAAGCAGCTGCTCTCAGCCGTCAATGCCGAGATGGACGCCGGCGACGGCTCGGCAGAGTACAAAGATTGCGTCAGGCTTAAGCATCAATATGAACGCGAGGATAGATACCTAATAGCCGAGGGTAAGGGTCGGAGAGTCTTCCGCATGTATCCCGCACATGAGTTCGATTCTGGCCAGCCCGCCGGCACCACGATCTATGAAGACCAAGTCGCAGGCGCGGAATCAGATGAAGAGAGATCAAAGCTCTGGTTCGATGGACGAGACGCTGACCTGTTCAATGTCGTGACTGGCGACCTTGTGCCAGTACGCTCTGCATTCACATTCACCCAGACCGTGGTCTCTGCGCGTCCGATTCCCGCAGGAGAATACCGGGCCAATAACAACTTCCTTCGGTTCCCCTTCATCCCCTGCAATCACGTCTTCACCTACGAGATGGCGGTGACAGTGACAGCGCCCGAAGGCGCTGTTCACGAGGCGTTCTTCGACCCTGCGGTGATTGGCGCGGCGGTGGGTGCCGACAGTTCAAATGGCATTTTGAAACCAGCGTCTTTTGCGGTCGAGGGGGTGGGCACAACAAACATTAAGCGGCTCCAGTGGGAGTCAGGAAGGGTCGAGATGCAGATGGACCCGCCTGGCAGGCTTGCCGGCCATCACATCGACTTCATCGCCTTGGACGGTTCGGTTGTGCTGCGGCTGGACTTCGACGACGCTAGGGAAGTTGCTGAGGAAGGCGGGACGCGCGCACTGACATGGGGCGTGTGCGAGCAGCCCTGGAGTGATGGCGACCTTCTGATGCTGCGCATCAGTGAAAGTCCTCCCGACCTGACCGGCGCGACCAACGATGATCTATGTCCGCCGCCAGCACCGCAGAACCTAACAGCCTCCTCCACGCAGGACTCGGTGACCCTGACGTGGGATGCGCCAGACGCCCCGACGGTAACGGGCTACCTGATGCTGAGGAGGATCGCAAGGCGGGACACGTTCGTCAAATTCGAGGTCGCCGAAGGCGCTGCTACGACGTACGTTGACACGACCGACATAGAACCCGGCACCAAGTACATCTACCGTGTCCACGCGGTCAACGCCGCCGGGACCAGTGAGGTTTCGCGCGTGACCGTCATAGCGGCGGCTAGCGCTCCTGTACCAGACGATGCTGGGATCCGTCCGCAGTCCCCGCAGAACCTGACGGCCGCGTCGACGCACGACTCGGTGACGCTGACTTGGGATACGACTGACGACCCGGCGGTATCAGGCTACCTGATACTGAGGAGAGCGGTGGGGCAGGACACTTTCGTCAAATTCGAGGTCGCCGAAGGCGCTGCTACGACGTACGTCGACACGACCGACATTGAACCCGGCACCAAGTACATCTACCGTGTCCACGCGGTCGGCACTGAGGGGGTGAGTGATGTCTCACGGGTGCAGGTCAAGACAGGCGCGGCGCCGTAACGGGACGGTGATCCACGATGTATTCTGAGCACGGTCTCCCCGCCAGGAGCACCGACGAATCGCGCCTTTGCGCAGGCGCAGCGTCCGCGTACTAATTGGGCAAGTGCTCTGAGCCATTCTCGCTGCGTGGCTGAGGCGCGGCTCAAGTGGCGTAGCTGGAATAGTATCCCTGGATGGGTTTCCAGCGAAGAGACCTCATCGGCGGAACCTATTAGCTGGGAGCGTTAGCCAGGCTTGTGCATTTCGTCGTGTGTTGATGGGCATTGTCTCGCCCCCAATCGTAACTATAGCGAGACCTCCCATCGAAAAGTTCGCAAATCGGTACGCCTTGGCCCACCAAACTGGACTCGAACCGTTGAACAGGGTACCATTCGGCAGCTTCCCGTGACGGAAAGGCGGAGCGCAGTTATACATAGTTTAAGTGTGGTAACAGATGTGGGAATAGCAAGAAATTTTCGCTGCCTTTATATGTGAGTTCGAATCCCGCCATCTCCGCCACCCATCCCAAGTCCGCCGGACCCTTTCAACGAGTCCGTCCTCAATACTCATGGCCCCGCCGAGCTTGCAGAGCCTTTCATGAGCGTCCAAAACTCGGACCTGAAGTACTGGGTCGCCTTCGCCCGCGTGCCGCAGATTCGGCCACGTGCGGATGCGGCTGCTGGAAGGCTATTTCGAGTCCCTGGAGGCGGCTTGGAGCGCCTCGGCCAGCGACTTTCGAGCCGCCGGCTTCGAGCGCAAGGTGGCGGAGACGATCACAACCCGGCGCGCCAACGTCGATCCGGACGGGGAGATGGAGGCGCTGGAGCGCCATGGGGTGAGGGCTCTCACCTGGCACAGCCAGGAGTATCCGCCACTTCTGAAGGAGATATACAACCCGCCTCCGGTCCTCTTTGTGAAAGGGACCGTGGCGCCGGAGGATGCCCACTCCGTCACCGTCGTTGGCTCGCGAGGGGCCACCGCGTATGGCCGTGACGCGGCCGGCGTTCTGGTGCGGGATCTCGCCAGGAACGGCGTGACCATCGTGAGCGGGCTGGCGAAAGGCATCGACGAGGTTGCCCACCAGGCTGCCCTGGACGCTGGAGGGCGCACCATCGCCGTGAATGCCAGCGGGTTAGACGTGGTGTACCCCTCCGAACACCGCGGCCTCGCGGAACGGATCGCGCAGAGCGGCGCCAGCGTCAGCGAATACTCGTTGGGGACCAGGCCGGTGGCCCAGAACTTCCCCCGCAGGAACCGGATTCTCAGCGGGTTGACACTGGGGACGCTGGTGGTGGAGGCTGCGAGGCACAGCGGCACGCTCTGGACGGTCCGCCACGCGCTGGAGCAGGACAGGGAGGTCTTTGCCGTGCCTGGGAGCATATTCTCCCCGGCGAGCGTCGGCGCCAATCGTCTGGTGCAGGAGGGGGCAAAGCTGGTAACGTCGGTTGAAGAGGTGTTGCAGGAGTTGAACTTCACGGTTCTGGGCCAGCAGGTGCTGCGGCTTCCAGAGGCCGGTATGCCCCAGGCGCCGCCACCGGAATTCCAGGCGCCCGAGGGTGAGAACGAGGCCGAAACGAGGCTGTTGAAGCTGCTGTCCTATGAGCCGGTTCACGCGGACGACGCTGCCCGGCGGTCGGGGTTGCCTATGGCGAGCGTGAACACGGCGCTGACGCTGCTTGAGCTCCGCGGTATAGTGAAGGAGGTGGGAAGCCGCTCCTTTGCGCTCGTACGGGAGCCTGCCTCCACGTATGGAACGGAAAGAATCTGAAGACGGCGGCCACAAGGCCGCCGCTCAATGACTAGGAGTGACTACAAGCAAGCATGGCTAAAGATCTGGTTATCGTTGAATCACCGACCAAGGCGCGGACTGTTGGCCGTTTTCTGGGCAAGAATTACACGGTGTTGGCGTCGATGGGCCACGTCAGAGACCTGCCGCCCAGCAAGCTAGGGGTGGAGGTGGATGACGGCTTCAAGCCAACGTATGTCGTGCCGACCGATAAGAAGAAGGTCATCAAACAGTTGAAGGCGGCCCTCAAAGACGCCTCAACAGTCTATCTCGCCACCGACCCGGACAGAGAGGGCGAGGCGATCTCCTGGCATTTGGTGGAAGCAGCCGACCTAGGAAAGCAGCCCCTGCGACGGGTCGTGTTCCACGAGATCACTCCCGCCGCCATCAAGGAGGCCTTCGACAATCCCAGGGAGCTTGATCTTGACTTGGTGAACGCCCAGCAGGCCCGCCGCATTCTCGACAGACTGCTTGGCTATCAGCTCAGCCCGCTGCTGTGGAGCAAGGTGGGGTCCGGTCTGTCGGCGGGACGGGTGCAGTCGGTTGCTCTCCGCCTCGTCGTGGATAGGGCGCGAGAAATACGGAACTTTGCGCCGGTGGAGTACTGGAGCATTGACGCCACGTTGGCAAAGCGGGGCGCGGGGCAGAAACAGGGCGTGTTCAAGGCGGCCCTTCACAGCAGGAAGGGGGAGCGCAAGAAGCTGACGATCTCCAACGAGGCTGATGCCGCGGGCATCGTTGGAGACCTTAAGGGGGCCAGCTATGCTGTGAACGACGTCAGGCGGCGGGAAACCCGCAGTCGGCCCGCGGCGCCCTTCACCACCAGCACCCTTCAACAGGAGGCGGGCCGCAAGCTCCGCTTTCCGGTCAAGAAGACCATGATGGTTGCTCAGCAGCTTTACGAAGGGGTCAACGCGGGGGCTGGGGGCGAGGTGGGCCTCATCACCTATATGCGGACCGACTCGACCAATCTTTCGGAGACCGCCGTTCAGGAGACGAGGCAGTTCGTGGGCAAGCGGTACGGCAAGGACTACGTCCCCAAGTCCTCTCGGGTGTACAAGACGCGGGCCAAGGGCGCTCAAGAGGCCCACGAGGCAATCAGGCCCACGTCTGTGGACCGCGAACCCGAGGCCATCCGGTCGAATCTGACGTCTGACCAATACCGGCTGTACGATCTCATTTGGAAGCGGATGGTCGCCTGTCAGATGGCCGACGCTCTCTACGATTCCACGGCGGCCGACATCGAGGCGCCGGGCCGTTCCGGTGGAGTCTACGTGTTCCGGGCGACCGGGTCCGTCCTCAAGTTTCCAGGCTACCGGGCTGTCTACATTGAAGGACGCGACGCCGGGCAGGAGGAGGAGGCCGCTACGCCGCCGCTTCCAGTATTGGAAAAGGATGAACCCGTGGACTGCCGGGAATTGAAGCCGGACCAGCACTTCACACAGCCGCCCGCCCACTATACGGAGGCCTCGCTGGTGAAGTCCCTGGAGGAATTGGGCATTGGCCGGCCCAGCACCTACGCCCCCACCATTTCAACCATCCAGGACCGGAACTACGTGCGCAAGAACGGGCATCTGGAGCCCACGCAACTGGGGGAGATCGTCACCGACCTGCTCGTCGAGAACTTCGCCGACCTGGTCAACCCCGGCTTCACGGCCCAGATGGAGGAGGACTTGGACGACGTGGCCGAGGGCAAGCGGGGTTGGGGAACGATACTCGATCAATTTTACGGCCCCTTTCAAGAGGCCCTCACCGCAGCGCAGAGCATTCCCCGGGTGTCCATTCCCAGTGACGAAAAGTGCGATAAGTGCGAGAGACCCATGGAGATCCGGTCGGGCAGGTACGGACGCTTCCTCGCCTGCACCGGCTACCCTGAATGCAAGAGCACCCGGCCCTACCTTGTGAGGGTGGGCGTGGTCTGCCCTCGTTGCGGGGGCGACCTGGTGGAGCGGCGGTCCAGGAAGACCAAATCGCTGTTCTACGGCTGCGCCAACTATCCTACGTGCAACCTTGCCGTGAACCAGCGTCCCATCCCGGCGCCCTGCCCTGAATGTGAAGGGCTGCTCATTATGGCGGGCCGAAACCGTGTGCGGTGCTCCAATTGCGCCTACAAGGCCCCCCTTTCGGAAGTGCAGGCGCCGGCTGAAGAGGAGGCCGCGGCGGTGGAGGCGTAGGTGTGAGCAAGGCAGGCGACCCCCCGGGACTTCTGGCCCGCTATCGCACGCACCTAGAGGGGGTGCGGCGCCTTTCTCCCTATACCGTCCGCAATTACGTCAACGACCTCCGGCCCTTCCTGGAGTTCCTTGAAGGACGGGACGCGCCGGACTTGGCGCAGGTGGACCGGGATACCGTCCGCTCCTATCTGGCCTGGCTTGCCAGGGTGCGCCCGCACTCCAACGGCCGACGGCGCGGACATGCCCGGGGGACCGTCGTGCGGCAGTACAGCGTCCTGCGCTCCTACTTCAGGTTCCTGGTGGATCAGGGCATCCTCGAGAGTGATCCCACAGCTCAGGGGGGAAGGATGCGCCAGGAGCGCCGCCTCCCCGATTTCCTGTTGCAACACGAGGTCCTGCGGCTCCTGGATGTTGCCGGCGCCGCGACCCCTCAGGGGCTCAGGGATCGGGCCATCCTGGAGCTTCTCTACGCAGCGGGGCTGCGGGTGGCGGAGATAACGGCCCTGGATTTGGAGCACGCACATCTGGGGAAGCGGGAGCTTCGGGTGGTGGGGAAGGGCGACAAGGAGCGGATGGTCCTCATGGGCCGGCCCGCTCTCGAGTCGTTGGAACGCTACGTCAAGGACGGCAGGCCTATGCTGGCCGGGCGAGCGTCTTCCGGCGCCTTGTTCCTCAACAGAGCGGGTGGACGGCTTACGGATCGCAGCGTGCAGGCGATGGTGCGGAAGTACGGCCTGAAGGCGGGCCTGGCCCAGAACGTCCATACGCACACGCTCCGCCACACCTTCGCCACCCACATGCTAGAGGGCGGGGCGGACCTTAGGGTGGTGCAGGATCTGTTGGGCCACTCGAGCCCGGCGACGACGCAGATCTACACTCACGTAACCCAGAGCCAGCAGCGGAAGGTCTACTTGAACGCTCATCCAAGGGCGAGGGGCAGGTAGGAGAGGGAAGAGCCTCTCCCCGGAGCGAGACCTTTATATAACTCCTGCGCCGAGTTCTCAGGCGCCACCCAGAGTACTCCATCCTAGCCTTCCCCCTCGAGAGGGAAGGGATTTCGTCGTGCAACCCCGGGTTGATGCGTGGCGCCGGTTATGCAAAGGTCTCCAGAGCGAGGAGGGAGACCCTTCGACTGCATCGCTGGCTTGTGCGGGAGGCTGGCGCCGCTTCCGCGGCTGTTAACCTCCGGCCGGCCCACCTCCCAAGCCTGGCTCCGTCATCTTCTCCGGCTTGAGGATTTCGTCGAGCTCGGCATCGGTGAGGTCGGTTAGCTCCAACGCCGCCTCCCTGATGGTGCGGCCACTCTTGGCCGCTTCCTTGGCCAGCCCAGCGGCTTTGTCGTAGCCGATAACCGGCGCCAGGGCAGTCCCCAGCATCAACCCCTTCTCCACCATGTCGGGCCCCTGGCTGGTGGCCTGGAGGCCGGTGAGGCACTGGGTGGTGAAGTTGCCGGTGGCGCTGGCCAGCAGGGCTATGGATTCCAGGAGATTGTGGGCGGCCACCGGGAGCATCGTGTTCAATTCGAAGAAGCTTCTCTGGGCCGACTGCACAATCGCGAGGTCGTTGCCGACGACGTGGGCGATGACCTGGAGCAGCGCCTCGGGGATGACGGGGTTGACCTTGCCCGGCATGATCGAGCTCCCCGGCTGCACTTCGGGCAGCACCAATTCCCCGATGCCCGCGCGGGGGCCGGTGCCCATCCAGGTGATGTCGTTGGCGATCTTGTAGAGACTGAGGGCCACGGTCCGAATACTCCCGCTGGCCTCCACGATGGCGTCGATCGAGTTCTGCGCTTGGAAATGATTCTCGGTCTCGCGGATGTTGATGCCCGTGGCGTTGGACACCCTTTCGCAGACGCGGGCTGGGAACTCAGGATGGCAGTTGACGCCTGTTCCCACGGCGGTGCCGCCCAGGGCCACCTCGGAAAGCTCCTCCTGGGCGTGGGCCAGTCGCTTCAGGCCGCGCTCCACCTGGCCGGCGAACCCTAGGAACTCCTGGCCGAGCCTAATGGGCGTTGCGTCCTGAAGGTGTGTGCGGCCCGTCTTGACGATGGACCAATACTCCTTCGATTTGTCCAGAAGGGCGGTGCGAAGCTCTTCCAGCGCTGGGACGAGGTCGTTGGCAAGGCCGATGAGAGCCGCGGCGTGGATGGCGGTGGGAATAACGTCGTTGGAGGACTGCCCCATGTTGACGTGGTCGTTGGGGTGGACCAGCCTGGAGCCGCGCGCGCCGCCGAGGAGGTCGGTGGCCAGGGTGGCGATGACCTCGTTGGCGTTCATATTCGTGGACGTGCCCGAGCCGGTCTGAAAGATGTCCACCACGAACTCGCCGTCGTGGCGGCCGTCCGCCACGCTCTGGGCCGCCTGAGCGGCGGCGGCGGCTAACTTGGGGTCCAAGAGGCCCAAGTCGGCGTTGACCTCGGCGGCGGCCTTCTTGATGAGGCCCAGGGTGCGGATGAAAGTGCGGGAGAAGCGGAGATCGGAGATGGGGAAGTTGAGAACGGCCCGCATGGTGGAAGCGCCATAGAGGGCTTCTTCTGGGACCTCCATGGGGCCCATGGAGTCCCGCTCGGTGCGGGTGGCTTTGCTCGCTGTCATGGAGTGCTCCTTCATCGTGAGTCTGAGGCCCTGTTGGCGGGCCGCTCCATATCTTATCGCCGCCGGTGGCCTGACACAAACTGCGCGGCCCTGTATACTTCAGGCGCAGGCGCGGCGGAGAACCGTTGCAAAGGAGATGCCATGGAGGTCTACCTCGCCTCCCCCAGAGGGTTCTGCGCGGGCGTCGTCAGAGCGGTCGACATCGTGGAGTTGGCGCTCAAGAAGTTCGGGCCGCCGGTCTACGTGAAGCACCAGATCGTTCACAACCCCTACGTGGTGGGGTCGCTGGAGGAGAAGGGCGCCATCACAGTGGAGAATCTTGACGACGTGCCGGAAGATTCCGTCGTCGTGTTCTCTGCCCACGGGTCGCCTCCGGAAGACTTCGAAAGGGCGGCGGAGCGGCGGCTCAGGGTCATAGACGCCACGTGTCCGCTGGTGACGAAGGTGCACAACGAGGCCAAGAAGTATAGCCAGGAAGGCCGAAAGGTGATCCTGGTGGGCCACCGGGACCATGCCGAAGTCCGCGGGACGATGGGTCAGGCGCCGATGACGCTCCTGGACGACCGCGACGATTTCGAGTTGCCGGAGTGGGAAGACGATGCTCCGGTGGCGGTGCTGACCCAGACGACCCTTTCGGTCGACGATACGGAGCAGGCGTCAATTGCCATAAAGGAACGGTTCCGCAACTCCATTGTGCGGAACGACCTCTGTTTCGCTACAACGAACAGACAGGCGGCGGTGAAGGAGTTGGCGAAGCACGTCGACATGGTTCTGGTGATCGGGTCGCCCATCAGTTCCAACTGCAATCGGCTCCGGGAAGTGGCGGAGGCCCATGGCCTCCCTGCCCATATGGTCAACGGTCCCAGGGAAGTGGACCCGCAGTGGTTGCAGGGTGTGGAACGCGTGGGCATCACGTCGGGCGCGTCGACACCGGAGGTGCTGGAAGAGCAGGTGATACAGGTGTTGCAGCCGACGCGCGTGGTCGTGCTCTCGGGGCCTCAGGAGGACGTCAAGTTCACCTTGCCAAAGGAGCTTCGCTGACTGCATCGAATGCCCGTCCGATGCCGCCGGCCTTCGCAGTGGCGCGCGTCCCTTGACACCCGTTCTGAGCCAACCTTAGGATGAGCGCAGCGTTCCTCATTAGAGCGTACGCTTCGCCGTGAGTATGGAACAACCTCCAGATAGCACTCCCCGTGTCCTGCGATGACTGAGGAGTCAAAGCCTCCGCGTCGGGGATGGCTGGCTGTGGTCATGGCAGCGGGCAGGGGGGTTCGCATGAACTCCCGCAGCCCCAAGGTTCTCCATCGCCTTTGCGGCCTTGAAATGGCCGGCTGGGTGATTGGGGCGCTCGAGGAAACCGGCGTCTCCCCGATAGTCCTGGTCGTTCCTCCTGAGTACGATGCCTTCCGCCAAGCGTTCGGCGGGCGGGTTGAGTACGCGGTCCAGCAGCATCCGGGTGGCACCGGCGCCGCCGTCGCTGCCGCCCAAGACCTCGCTGGCGCCGCCGAGCATCTCCTTGCCATCAACGGCGACCATCCTCTGGTGCTGCCCGGCACGATCCGCAAACTCATGGAGACCCACGAACAGGCGGGCAATTGCATCTCCCTGGTGGCCGCACCTTCCGCTCCTGAGGAGGGCATGGGGAGGATCGTTGAGCGGGAGGAGAGGGTTACCGCCGTAGCCGAGGCCGCCGACCTCGATGGGGCTGAGGCTGCGGATTGGCCCGCCAACGTTGGCGTCTATGCGTTCCGGGCCTCTTGGCTGTGGGATGCGCTCAGGGATCTGGCGCCATCCCACAGGGGAGAGATCTACCTCACTTCCCTGGTGGAGAAGGCCAGCAGCGCCAGCCTGCCGGTCGAGAAGACGTGGGTGCATGATCCAATGGAGGCCCTGGGCATCAACACCAGGGCGCATCTCGCCAAGGCTGAGGCGGCGCTCCGCCGCAGGATCAATGAGCGTTGGCTCCAGGCGGGGGTCACCCTGGCGGACCCGGCGACCAGCTATATCGACGCCCAGGTCACACTGGGAAAGGACACCGTCATTCAACCGAACACCATGCTCCGCGGCAACACGGCCATCGGAGGGGAGTGTGAGATTGGACCCAATGCGGTAGTGAGCAACTCGACGGTGGGAGACCGGTGTGTGATAGGGGGGTCCGTGATCGAGGGGGCCGTGCTGGAGGATGACGTGGACGTGGGGCATTACTGCCGCCTTCGGGAAGGGACCTACCTGGAACGGGGCGTCCACGTGGGAACGTTTGCGGAAGTGAAGGCCTCCCGTCTGAGGCGGGGCGCTGCAATGGGCCACTTCAGCTATGTGGGTGATGCCGATATCGGGGAGAGGGTGAACATTGGCGCGGGCGCCATCACCTGCAACTTCGATGGCGTCCGCAAAAACAGGACGGTCGTTGGCGACGGCGCATTCATCGGCAGCGATACGCTTCTTGTGGCCCCGGTGCGAGTCGGCGCGCGCGCTGTGACCGGCGCTGGGGCGGTGGTGAACCGGGACGTGCCCCCAGATTCGTTTGCGGTGGGGATCCCGGCGCGGGTGCGCCGGCAATCGATCCCCGCCGGGTCTGAGGCGCCCGAAGATTCTGGAACCGGACCCCTGGGGCATGGGTCCCCTGGAGTTTAGCACCGCTTGGATACTGACAATTTAGCCGGCTGGTTGGCTTTGGCCCTCTCTTTGGGGGCGTTCACCGTGGCCGCGATTCTGGCCGCCGCGGCGGCGTCCGCCCGCCGGGACGTGATGCCTCAGAATGGCGACGGGCGCGAGCCTGCGCCTTCCCCCGACAGGTACTCCCGCCTGAGACGCCGTAGGGCGGCGAGCCTTATTCTCAGGATAGTCCCCGGCGTAGCAGCCGGCTTTGCTCTTCTGGCGCTGGAACCCCGAAGCTGGATCGTGGCTGGGGCCCTGCTCCTGGCTCTCTCAGTCTTCCTGGTGATGGCTGATAGGTTCATCAAGCGATTCTCTCAGCCGTGGAACTCCCGTTTTCTTCCCCTGGCGGCCGCGTGCATCGAAGCATTGGACAGGGTTGTGGGGCCGCTGGTGCCGTTGTTGCGCCGCCTGGGGCCCGTGGAGCACCGGAACGAAGCAGAGCTCTGGGCGGAGCTCCAGGGGAACGGCGCTCAAGGAAACGGCGGCGAACACGACCAGGAGCCGCGCGTCGATGCGGAGGAGATGCGGATGATCCGCGGCATACTGCGCATGGACGAGGTGGTGGCTCGGGAGATCATGACGCCCCGCGTTGATGTGATTGCCGCTGAGGTCAATGACCCTGTGCCCGACGTGGTCAACCTGATGCTGGAGCACGGGCACAGCCGCATTCCCATCTTCGAAAGCCAGATCGACAACGTGGTCGGCGTTCTGCATGCCAGGGACCTGCTTCCCTACGTGAAGAGCACCGAGCCACCCGAGCTGAGGACTTTGCTCCGCCAGCCGCTGTTCATTCCGGAGTCGAAGCCGTTGGACCAGCTCTTGGACGAGTTTCAGGAGAGGCGGGTGCAAATTGCTATCGTCGTGGACGAGTACGGCGGCACGGCAGGCCTGGTGACCATTGAGGACCTGTTGGAGGAGATCGTGGGGGAGATTCACGATGAGTTCGACAGGGATGGGCCTGACGTTGAGGAGTTGGAGGATGGTGAGGCCGTGATGGACGCGCGAGCCTCCCTGGACCAGCTCAACCGGCTATTCAGGGTGGAGGTCCAGGGAGAGGGGTTCGATACTGTGGGCGGCCTGGTGTATACGGAGCTGGGCAAGATTCCCGACCCAGGCGACGCCGTGGAGTACAGCGGGCTACGCATCAAAGTGCTGGCGACGAGGGGCCGGAGGATCAAGCAGGTCCACGTGGCCAGGGTCAAGGACGCAGAGCAGAGCTAGCCCCAGTTCCCACAGGGGTTGTTGAGCGGTCCCCTCCTAGCCTTCCCTCCGGGTGGCGAGGGAGGGAAGGGAGAATTCTCCCTCCTGCGCCGGTAACAACGTCCCTGGAAAGTGGGGCTAGTTGGATGGAGTTGGGGCAGGGCGCCCTGCCGATGCTGTGTCCAGCATCAGCCGGCTATGAACCACAGGCCACGCATTCAGGACATGAACCACAGCCGGCGATTCTTGTGTCGGCGGGCCGCCGCGGTGGGGGACGTTCAGTAGAGCAGACCTGATAAGAAGAGGCAGCCCCCGGCATCGCATGGGGGAGTTTCGGCGCGGGGCTGGGGCCGGGGCGGTTCCGCTGGCAATAATCCCGAGGGTTGCCTGTATTGCGCCCTGTGGCCGGTGGGGCCCGTCCTCCTATCTGACGGAACTCAGCGCCCCCCTGGGAGAGGAGACAATGACAAGGAAGCGCCCAACTCCCGGCCGGGAGTTGGGCGCTTCGCTTTCTCTGCTAGCTGTGTAGTCCGCGACTACTTGAGCTTGTCCACTACCACGAGCGGTGAGGATACCTTGGTTCCCCCATCACCGATGGCCCAGAGGGAGTAGACGCCGGCCGCAATGCTGTCGGGCAGGGCGTCGGTCTCGACTGCAAAGGCGCCGCTGCTGTTTGCCGTAGCGGAGCCGCCCGGCACCGACGCGTCCCCGACCTGGATCAGGACAACCTCTCCATCGTTGAAGCCGGAGCCCCAGACGCGGATGGCGCCGCCGGTAACCGCGATGTGTATGGGGTAGTCGAAGAGTGTGCTGCCGGCAATAACGCTGGCCGGCGACACCACTGTCTCACCAGGTGCTCCAGCTGCCCCAGGTGCTCCATCTGCTCCTCGTTGTCCGGGAACGCCGACAAGACCCCGCTCGCCTTGCTGGCCTGGCGAGCCTGGAATACCCTGCGAGCCGGATGGCCCGACTCCACCCTGTGGGCCGATTGCGCCGCGGGCGCCGTCAGCGCCAGCGGGACCCGCCGGGCCTACGTCCCCAGAGCACGCAGCGGCTACGAGCGCAGCAGCAGAAATGATGACAACAAGAGCCAGGAATCGCGCGCGTACAAACTGCCTCATCGGCCCTCCTTTTATCATAAGACCGGGAATCCCTAACATATGGTTGCCGGTTTCAAGCTATCGGCGCGCACCCTAGCCAGGGACGCCACCGCATCACTCACCTAAGCATATACAGACGCACATTCCATGTCAACCCCTTGACTCTGGCCGGGTGGCCTGCGGCCTCGCCAGAAACCGGTTGGCTGAAGCTGGGCTGAGGAAGGGGCGCGACTGCAAGAAAGAGAGTACGTCGCAAGCCAGTTGGTGTCAATACCCATGGGGCCAATCTGTCTGAGTTGCCAGGATTGGGGATGACAGTAGTTCCCAAAGAGGTTGTTGCGCGCCCCCATCCGAGCCTTCCTCGACTACAGGGAAAGGGACAAGAGGATCCTCCCGCTTGGCGCTTGTAGCTAACGTTCCTAGAAAGCACACCCAGCACAATGACTCGCCGCCGCCGGGGGTTTGCCCGCGGGCGGGGGCCGGTTCCTGGCCAGGCGTTGCTACTGCCAACGCCTGTTGCGTTATCATTGCAGTGCACCTACACCCGGGCTTTTCGGAGTCCCTCGCCCCTGGAGAGCAATGCCGGTTGCCAAAGAAACCTTGGACGATCTGGCCCTATCCGAGAAGGAGTACGAGGCCATTGTGGACAGGCTGGGCAGGACGCCCAATCTGCTGGAGTTGGGCATGTTCGGCTCCCTGTGGAGCGAACACTGCGGCTACAAGCACTCCAAGCCCCTGCTCCGGTTGTTCCCTTCCGACAGCCCGAATTTGCTTGTGCCGCCGGGCCAGGAAAATGCCGGCGTCTTGGAGTTGGAAGACGACCTCTATCTCGTCTTCAAGATCGAGTCGCACAATCATCCCTCAGCTGTCGAGCCGTTCCAGGGGGCGGCCACGGGAGTTGGGGGCATTGTCCGGGACATCCTTGCGATGGGCGCAAGGCCCATTGCCCTGCTGAATTCGCTCCGTTTCGGCCCCCTGACAACAGAGAGGGACAGGTCGCTCTTCCGGGGTGTGGTGGGGGGCATCTCCTGGTATGGCAACTGCATTGGCGTTCCCAACGTTGGCGGAGAGACCGTCTTCTCTCCGGCCTATGCGGGCAACCCCCTCGTCAACGCGATGTGCATTGGATTAGCCCGCCGCGACGATCTGACCTTCTCCGGGGCCACGGGCGTTGGCAATCCGATCTTTCTGGTGGGCGCTGACACGGGGCGGGACGGTATCCACGGCGCCTCCGGTCTCGCCTCCAGGGTTCTGGAGCAGGAGAGGGAACTCAGGTCCGCCGTTCAGGTTGGGAACCCCTTCCTGGAAAAGGTGCTTATAGAGGCGTGCCTGGAGATGGCCGCGGACGGGGTGCTGGCGGGAATGCAGGACCTTGGCGCCGCCGGCCTCACCAGCTCAGTCGTCGAGAGCGCGGCGAAGGGCGCCGGTGGAGCCGAGTTGGAACTCGGCAACGTGCTGCGGCGCGAGCGCGGCATGACGCCCTACGAGGTGATGCTGTCGGAGTCTCAGGAGCGCATGTTGCTCATCGTCAGGGCGGGGGAAGAAGCCAGAGTTGAAGCGGTGTTGGACAAGTGGGACCTGCCCTTCACGGTTGTCGGGCGGGTGACGGACGACGGCAACGTTAGGATCAAAGAGGGAGGTCAGGCCGTGGCCGACCTCCCAGTGGAGCCCCTCACAGACCCGCCTCTATACAGGCTCCAGGGAATCGCTCCCGACTATCTCGAGGAGACCCGCGCCTTCGACCTCGAGTCGTTGCCGTTGCCCGACGGTGGCCCCGGGGAACTGTTGCTGAGGCTCTTGGCATCGCCCAACATCGCCAGCAAACGCTGGATCTTCCGGCAGTACGACCACCAGGTGCAGACCAACACGGCGCAGGGTCCGGGGGGGGATGCCGCCGTGCTCCGCCTGAGGGAGACCAGAAAGGGGCTTGCCATCGCCACCGACGGCAACGGCCGCTACACCTATTTGGACCCATATCAGGGAGGGGCGATCGCTGTTGCCGAAGCGTGCCGCAACGTGAGTTGCGTGGGAGCGCGGCCCCTCGCCATTACCGACTGCCTGAACTTCGGCAATCCTGAAAATTTGCAGGTCTACGACCAGCTTGAACAGGCCATCAGGGGCATGGCGGAGGCTTGCAGGGCGCTTGGGGTTCCGGTGGTCAGCGGCAACGTCAGCCTGTACAACGAGGTTGACGGCAGGGCCATCTATCCAACGCCCGTAGTCGGGGCGGTTGGGGTTCTGGAGGACGCTGCTGTCCACTGCCAGGCGGCGTTCCGTCGGGAGGGAGACATGGTGCTGTTGCTCGGCGCGGCCTTGGTTACCGGCGAAGCCGCCGCGCTTGGCGGCAGCGAGTATCTCGAAATGGTCCACGGCGTGGTGGCGGGGACGCCCACCATAGACCTCGATCTGGAGGCTCGGCTTCAGAGGTGCCTTCAGGAAGCTATCGCCGAGGGCCTGTTGTCCTCGGCCCACGATTGCTCGGATGGGGGGTTGGCGGTTGCCCTTGCCGAGAGCGCCGTTCAGGGCGGGCTTGGCTTTGGCGGCGGGTTCCCGATCGAAGGGCGTTGGGACGCGGCCTTCTTTGGAGAAGCGGCGTCCCGCGTGGTCGTCTCGCTGGCGGCCGCCGACGCGCCCCGGTTTCAGCGCCTCGCCGCGGACCGAGGCGTTCCGCTCGCGAACCTCGGTGTGGTGGGCGGGGCGAGGTTCACGATCAGTGACCGGATCGACTTGTCCCTGGCTGCACTCTCCGATGCCTGGGAGGGCGGCTTGGAACGGGCTTTGACCGGCGCCGGGTAGAGTAGTCCATCCCCGTCGCGTTCCGGGGCCACCGTTTCCGTCCCGGTCTAGGGCCCGTCGGTGCCATCCTGGCTCATGGAGCCCGGAAAGCGATTCTCGCGCAAGGCCCCGGTGGGGTATGATTTCATGCGGGCTGTCATGTGATACCCTTGTTCCAATTTCACTTCCTCAGACTCACGGAG
Organism: Dehalococcoidia bacterium; assembly: GCA_965263165.1. Classification (GTDB taxonomy): domain Bacteria; phylum Chloroflexota; class Dehalococcoidia; order Lucifugimonadales; family SAR202-VII-2; genus SAR202-VII-2. The sequence continues at coordinate 3,068,338 of OZ253584.1, read as the reverse complement.
CGTTGCAATGGGTAAGACGAAGGTGCTCTTTCTTGAAGACGTGGGCCGGCTGGGCAGAGCCGGAGAGGTCCGCGAGGTTGCCAACGGATATGCTCGCAACTACCTGCTGCCCCGAAATCTGGCGGCGCCGGCCACGAAGGACCAACTCCAGCGGGTGGAGAAGGTGCGCAAGGCGGCTGAAGCGCGCCGCATTCGAGAGCAGAACGATATGAAGGCCCTGGCGGAGCTCTTGGAAGGGACCACGGTGGAGTTCTCCATGCGCGCCAGTTCGTCGGGGCGGCTGTTTGGGTCCGTTACCAACATCCACATCGCCGAGAAGCTGACGGAGATGCTGGGCGTCCCCGTCGACCGTCGCACTATCAGCCTTGGCGACCCGATTCGGGAGCCCGGAACCTTCGAGGTGGAGCTAAAGCTGCCCCAACAGACCTCGGCCATGGTCACTGTCGTCGTGACGGGTGAAGGGCCTGGCGCCCTGCGCGCCGCCGCGGAGGACGACCAGGAAGCCGAGCAGGAGGATGTTTCCTCGGCAGACCCCGCCGCCGTAGTGGAGGAGGCCGCCGCCGAAACGGAGGAAGAGCCGGAACCCGAGGAGGACGACGAGCAACCCCGCTGAGACAACCTCGCGCTGTTTCACTCACACATAGGCATTGCGCCTACCTGTCCATAGTAGATTGGCCTGAATCCAGCACCTGGGATTTGCCATGTACGTAGAGAAACTCCCCCCGCACAGTGTGGAAGCGGAGGAGGCGGTGGTTGGGTCCCTGCTCATCGACGGCGAGACTTTTCTCCGCGTCCAGCCGCTGCTGAAACCCGGCGACTTCTATCGCGAGAAGAACCGCTGGTGCTACGAGGCATGCCAGAACCTCTACGAGCGCGACGAGGCCATCAACGAGCTGACCGTCGCTCACGAAATCAACCGCCTTGGCAGGCTGGACGACATCGGCGGCCCGTCCTATCTGAGCTATCTCGTTAGCATTGTGCCCACGTCGGTCCACGCAGAGCACTACGCTCGCATCGTGTCCCGCTCCTCCACGCTGCGGCGCCTCATCAACGCCGCCGGTGAAATCGCAGACATTGGCTATGAAGGCCCCGCTGACGTTGAGGACGCCCTGACGCAGGCTGAGGGCGTGCTGTTCCGCATCCGCTCCGGGCGCGAGCGCCGCGATTTCGTTTCCCTCCGCGACGTTCTGGACACCTATCTGGAGCAGACGACCACAGCGGCCCTGGCGCCGCTGGGGCAGCACGAGGGGCCAGTCCCCACAGGGTTTCGGGATCTTGACCGGCTTCTGGGCGGTCTCCAGCGTTCGGACATGGTGGTCTTGGCGGCCCGGCCCAGCCTGGGCAAGAGCGCCTTGGCGCTGAACATAGGCCGGTACGCCGCGGGTCAGGGGTCCAGGGTGGCGGTGTTTAGCCTGGAGATGGGGCGGGAGCAACTGGCCATGCGCCTTCTGGCCTCGGAGGCCGGGGTCGACAGCCACCGGTTGCGCCTGCACCTCTACAACGAAATGGAGGAACACCGCATCCATGAAAGCGTTGGCGCCCTGTCTGACCTTCCCGTTTGGATAGACGACACCCCCCTTGTGACGATCGTTGAGATTCGGAGCAAGGTGAGGCGTCTTCATGCCGAGGTTGGGGGCTTGGACCTCGTTCTCGTGGACTACATGCAGCTCGCTGCGGGCGGTAGCGGCAGGCCCGAGAACCGGGTGGCGGAGATGGGCGAGATATCCCGCTCTCTCAAGGGCGTCGCGCGAGACCTGAAGGTCCCCCTGATCGCCGTCTCTCAGCTCAGCCGCGACATAGAGCGCCGTGAGCGGGATGGCCGCCGGCCCAGACTGTCGGACCTGCGGGAGAGCGGCAGCATCGAGCAGGATGCGGACGTGGTCGCCTTCATCTACCGGGAGGACAAGGCTTATTCGGAGGAGGAATGGGCGCGGCGTTTTCCGGAACGTCCGTACCCCCACAACGTCGCCGAGATCATTGTGGAGAAGCATCGGCACGGGCCGGTGGGAAGGGTGGAGCTGTACTTCAACGAGCGCCTGGCCCGCTTCGAGAACCTGGCCAGGCTCGAGCCCTATGAGTAGCGCGGGCCGCTTTCCGGGCTTTCCCCGAGGGAGCGCCTACACACCCGTCCCCGACGCTCTTCTGGGCCCTCTGCTGGAAACGATTGATGACCTGGGCGAGTTGAAAACGGTTCTCAGGGCCGTCCACCTCTTTCACCGGAAGAAGGGCTCGCCGCGGTTGGTGACCCAGAAGGAGCTGGAGGCGGACCCGGTGCTCCGCCGCACATTTGCCGGTCATGCAAGCGTTGAGGAAGAGATCGGCAGGGCGCTGGACGAGGCTGTGTACGCGGGCCTGTTGCTGAGAACGAGAGTGGGGACGGGAGCGTTTCTGCAGACGGCCTTCGTGCTCAACAGCGAGACCGAGCGTCAGGCCCTGGAGGGACTGGACAGGGCTCGCATCGAGGCGCCGGCGCCGTTGCCGAACGAGGCCTCGGAGGCGCCGCCTCTATCCGAAATCTTCACGCTCTACCAGGAGCACGTGGGGATGCTGACCCCGCTCATTGTGGACCAACTCAAGGACGCCGAGGGGCAGTACCCGGCTGCCTGGATACGCAGTGCATTCGTGGAGGCCGTGGAGCGCAACAAACGTAGCTGGCGTTACATCGCCCGGATTCTGGAGCGGTGGCGCGAGGAAGGGAGAGGTCATGGAGAGCCTGGGCGACATCCTGCGAAGAGCGACCCAAAGGCCTACCTTCGAGGGTGGGGAAGACCCTCCGGCGAATAGGACGGAGGAGGGGGACCCGGCGTGCCCAATCTGCGGGGGACCCGGCTGGGTTACCTTGAACGTCGGCCTTGAAGACCCGCGTTTTGGGCAGGCCCAGCCCTGCCGCTGTATGTCCATCACCTTTGAGGAAGAGCGCCGCCAACGCTTCCTCAAGCTCAGCAACCTGGGGAGTCTCGAGCGATTTACCTTCGATACCCTGGAGGCCCCGGATGGAACGCCGGATGCCCGGCGATGCTTCGAAGCTGTTGTGGCGGCGGCCAAGTCCTACGTTGAGGAACTGCCGTTCTGGTTCGTGCTGGAGGGCGCCGCGGCTACCGGCAGGACGCTGATAGCGGCGGCCATTGCCAACGCCGCCATGGAGAAGGGAGTGCGGGCCTCGTTCATGACGGCGCCGGACCTCTTGGACCACCTGCGAGGCGCCTTCGCTCCCAATAGCGATTTGGCCTACGACGAGATGTTCGAGGAACTCAAAAGTGTTCCCCTACTGGTGCTGGACGATCTGGGCATCCACAGCGCGACTCCCTGGGCGCAGGAGAAGCTGTACCAACTCTTGAACCGCCGCTATCAAGACCGGCTGCCCACCGTTATTACGCTGGCCTGCGAAATGTCGGACCTCGACGAGCACCTTCGGGTGTGGCTGATGGACTCCAATGTGAGCCAGATCCACCGCTTGGCCGGTCCCGATTTGGCGCCGGCGTTGCAGCAGTTTGGAAATCTCCCGCAGGAAATGCTGGCTCGCATGACGTTCGAGCGTTTCAAACTGCAGGACGGTCCGGAGACGGACGGGGAGAGAAGAAAGACACTGGAGGCGGCCTTAGACTTTGCCAGGAGCTACGCCGAAAACCCCGAGGGCTGGGCGGTGTTCACCGGCGTTCCGGGGAGCGGCAAGACGCATTTGGCGGTGGCAATTGCCGGCGAGCGGGTCAAGGCTGGCTACCCCGCGTACTTCGTCATGGCGCCGGACCTGCTGGACCATCTGCGCCAGACGTACAACCCCGACAGCCGCGTCTCCTATGACCGGATGTTCGAGCAGGTGAAGAACACCCCGCTGCTCATCCTGGATGATCTTGGGGCCCACAGCGTGACTCCCTGGGCGCAGGAGAAGTTGTACCAACTCTTGAACCGCCGCTATCAAGACCGGCTGCCCACCGTCATTACGCTGGCCTGCGAAATGTCGGACCTCGACGAGCACCTTCGGGTGCGGCTGATGGACTCCAATGTGAGCCAGATCCACCGCTTGGCCGATCCCGATTTGGCGCCGGCGTTGCAGCAGTTTGGAAATCTCCCGCAGGAAATGCTGGCTCGCATGACGTTCGAGCGTTTCAAACTGCAGGACGGTCCGGAGACGGACGGGGAGAGAAGAAAGACACTGGAGGCGGCCTTAGACTTTGCCAGGAGCTACGCCGAAAACCCCGAGGGCTGGGCGGTGTTCACCGGCGTTCCGGGGAGCGGCAAGACGCATTTGGCGGTGGCAATTGCCGGCGAGCGGGTCAAGGCTGGCTACCCCGCGTACTTCGTCATGGCGCCGGACCTGCTGGACCATCTGCGCCAGACGTACAACCCCGACAGCCGCGTCTCCTATGACCGGATGTTCGAGCAGGTGAAGAACACCCCGCTGCTCATCCTGGATGATCTTGGGGCCCACAGCGTGACTCCCTGGGCGCAGGAGAAGTTGTACCAACTCTTGAACCGCCGCTATCAAGACCGGCTGCCCACCGTCATTACGCTGGCCTGCGAAATGTCGGACCTCGACGAGCACCTTCGGGTGCGGCTGATGGACTCCAATGTGAGCCAGATCCACCGCTTGGCCGATCCCGATTTGGCGCCGGCGTTGCAGCAGTTTGGAAATCTCCCGCAGGAAATGCTGGCTCGCATGACGTTCGAGCGTTTCAAACTGCAGGACGGTCCGGAGACGGACGGGGAGAGAAGAAAGACACTGGAGGCGGCCTTAGACTTTGCCAGGAGCTACGCCGAAAACCCCGAGGGCTGGGCGGTGTTCACCGGCGTTCCGGGGAGCGGCAAGACGCATTTGGCGGTGGCAATTGCCGGCGAGCGGGTCAAGGCTGGCTACCCCGCGTACTTCGTCATGGCGCCGGACCTGCTGGACCATCTGCGCCAGACGTACAACCCCGACAGCCGCGTCTCCTATGACCGGATGTTCGAGCAGGTGAAGAACACCCCGCTGCTCATCCTGGATGATCTTGGGGCCCACAGCGTGACTCCCTGGGCGCAGGAGAAGTTGTACCAACTCTTGAACCGCCGCTATCAAGACCGGCTGCCCACCGTCATTACGCTGGCCTGCGAAATGTCGGACCTCGACGAGCACCTTCGGGTGCGGCTGATGGACTCCAATGTGAGCCAGATCCACCGCTTGGCCGATCCCGATTTGGCGCCGGCGTTGCAGCAGTTTGGAAATCTCCCACAGGAGATGCTGGATCGAATGACCTTCGAGCGCTTCGACCTACGGGGGAGTCCGGAGACGGACGCCGAGGGTGGGGGAACGCTGGAGGCGGCCTTAGACTTTGCCAGGAGCTACGCCGAAAACCCCGAGGGCTGGGCGGTGTTCACCGGCGTTCCGGGGAGCGGCAAGACGCATTTGGCGGTGGCGATTGCCGGCGAGCGGGTCAAGGCTGGCTACCCCGCGTACTTCGTCATGGCGCCGGACCTGCTGGACCATCTGCGCCAGACGTACAGCCCCGACAGCCGCGTCTCCTATGACCGGCTGTTCGAGCAGGTGAAGAACACTCCCTTGCTAGTGTTGGATCATTTGGGGACTCACAGCGCGACTCCCTGGGCGCAGGAGAAGCTGTACCAACTCTTGAACCGCCGCTATCAGGACCGGCTGCCCACCGTCATCACGCTGGCCTGCGAAATGGTGGACATTGACGAGCACCTTCGGGTGCGGCTGACGGACCACGAGGTGAGCCAGGTTCACCTCGTGGCCGATCCCGATTTGGCGCCGGCGTTGCAGCAGTTTGGAAATCTCCCACAGGAGATGCTGAAGCGAATGACCTTCGAGCGCTTCGACCTGCGGGGCGGTCCGGAGACGGACGCGACGGGTAGAGGAACGCTGGAGGCGGCCTTCAAGTTTGCCCGGAGCTACGCCGAAAACCCCGAGGGCTGGGTGGTGTTCACCGGTGTTCCGGGGAGCGGCAAGACACATTTGGCGGTGGCGATTGCGGGCGAGCGGGTCAAGGCCGGCTACCCCGCGTACTTCGTCATGGCGCCGGACCTGCTGGACCATCTGCGCCAGACGTACAGCCCCGACAGCCGCGTCTCCTATGACCGGCTGTTTGAGCTGGTGAAGAACACTCCCTTGCTGGTGTTGGATCATCTGGGGACTCACAGCGCGACTCCCTGGGCGCAGGAGAAGCTCTTCCAACTCTTGAACCGCCGCTATCAGGACCGGCTGCCCACCGTCATCACGCTGGCCTGCGAAATGGCGGACATTGACGAGCACCTTCGAGTGCGGCTGACAGACCACGAGGTGAGCCAGGTCCACCGCTTGGCCGATCCCGATTTGGCGCCGGCATTGCAGCAGTTTGGAAGTCTCCCACAGGAGATGCTGAAGCGAATGACCTTCGAGCGCTTCGACCTGCGGGGCGGTCCGGAGACGGACGCGACGGGTAGGGGAACGCTGGAGGCGGCCTTCAAGTTTGCCCGGAGCTACGCCGAAAGCCCCGATGGCTGGGTGGTGTTCACCGGCGTTCCGGGGAGCGGCAAGACGCATTTGGCAGTGGCGATTGCCGGCGAGCGGGTCAAGGCCGGCTACCCCGCGTACTTCGTCATGGCGCCGGACCTGCTGGACCACCTGCGCCAGACGTACAGCCCCGACAGCCGCGTCTCCTATGACCGGATGTTCGAGCAGGTGAAGAACGCTCCCCTGCTCATCTTGGACGATCTGGGCATGGAGATGGGGACCCCCTGGGCGCGGGAGAAGCTGTATCAGATATTCGCCCACCGCTACAATCTCAGGTTGCCCCTGGTGATCACGACAAGCAATGAGAAGCTGGACGACCTGCCGCCTTCCATAGCATCCCGGTTGCGAGACGGCAGCTTGGTTGAAATCCAGACCATCGCCGCGACGGACTACCGTCCGAAGGGCGTCGGGCGCAACCGCTCCAAGCAGGCCGGATCGGACCGCCGCCCCAAGCGTCCCCAGCCCTGAGCTTCTCTTGACGCTTGAACCGCCTCATGCTTCACCGACGAGGGAGATGTACTGCGTTTTCTGCGAGATCATAGCCGGGAAACTGCCGGCTAGGTTCTTCCACGAGGAAGAGGACTTGGTGGTCATAGCGAACCAGTTGACCTGGGCGCCCGTGATGCTTCTGGTGATTCCCCGGGAACACATGACGCAAGAGCAGCTGTGGTCGTCCGCCCTCATGCAACGGGTGGGGCAGGTGGCGGTGCAGATGGGTCAGCGCCACTGTCCCGGCGGCTTCAGACTGCTTTCCAACTTCGGCCGGGACGCCATGCAGAGCCAGCCTCACGGCCACGTCCACGTCCTAGGCGGCATGTTCCTAGGCCCGTACGTGCGGCGGGAGTCCTAGGGAATCTCTGAACAAGCTATGAGAGACGCAAGAGCGCTCCAGGGGAAGAAGCCGCTCGATTCGAGACCTTTGCATACCCCGGCGCCACGCGCCAATGGCTCCATTCCCACCGGCGATAGCTCGCAACAATCCGGCGTTGTGCGACGAAATCCCCTCCGCTCGTCCACGCGGGGATAGGACGCTTCCCATCCTTGTCCCGGGCTCCGGGGCGAGGATGGGAGGTTCCGCCGGGGGCGGGTTAGGCCTTTGATTGTAAGTTGTAACGTTACTCAGCCGGATTTCGGGGTTTGCAGGCACGGGAGCCATTACAAAGGCATTATAGGCCGTTACAAAGCCATTACGAGTCGCTACGGAGTCATTACGGAGTCGTTACGGACCGTTGCCTAGCCGTTACGAGTCATTAGTCATTTTGGAGCCATCCCGCTCCAAAGAGCCTGTGCCGTACAACGGCATTCGCTCCGGTCCCACGCTTCCTCGGAGGGTCTTTGCCCCTCGGGGTGTTCCCTCAGCGCCCCTGCCACAGGGGGATTCTCTGTGGTTAGCCCCCAGTACATACGTTATGCGGCAGGCTCCAAGGAAGAGAAGCGGGCCGGCGGCCCACTTCATGAGTATACTATAGCACACGCGTTCGTATTTTGCAAGGGGGGTTGGCGCTTCCTAACCTGCCCTCGAGTACCGAGAGAGAGAAGGGGGCTTATGGTGGCGAACGCCATTGTCCCACCTGGCCCACCCTCCAACGTTTGGGGGTACAGGGGGACACGCTGTACCCCCGGCGGGGGCTGCGCCCCTGCACCCTGCTCGGCGGCGGTCGCGAGCTTGCGTTGGCGCGTCGGGGCGCTTCCTGGCCTGCCCCCGTAGGCGCTGGGGAAGGGAGAGAGGGGAAGGGGGCTTGTTCAGAGATTCCCTAGCAGCCTCGCTATGTCAGGCGCTGACGCTGGTGGTATGATGGGCCGCGCCTCATGCTCCGCTTTTGGGTGTTGGGCCGGGCGTTTGGGCGCCGGGCCGGACCATGGAACGACCTTCCCTTAAGGAGACCGCCTTGACCGAACAGAGGAGCAAACGACCGCTGCCGGCGCGCCCTGAGGGGTCCTACCACCCGGCCCCGTCGGTTGACGGCGTTATCGCCGGCGGGTTCATCTTTCTCGGGGCGCTCCGCGGCAAAGGGGCCACGACAGCAGAGCAAGCGCGCTCCGCTTTCGAAACGCTCAAGTCGCTGTTGGCGCCGGCGGGGGCCGGGTTGGAGGACGTGGTCAGGGTGACGGTGTACTTCCAGGACATGGCTTACCGCTCGGAGTTTCAGAAGGTGTGGGTGGAGTACTTCCCACAGAATCCGCCGGCTAGGGTGGCGCTGGGCGTCGCCAACGCCAGTGTCACCCCGGAAGGGAAGTCGCGCTTCGTCCTTGAAGTCGTTGCGCTGGAACCCTAGCGAGGTGGGCGGGCAGCGCCCGCCGCCGCGGGCTTGTTGCGGTTCGACGGCGCCGTGGGGCCGCTGCCGGGCGATGGCGCCACGGAGAACCACTGAGATCAGACATATCGAAGGAGGCCCTCATGGCGGGAAGCTGGGGACTGGACGGCAAGGCTGCATTCATTACCGGCGTGGGCGGCATGGGACGGGCGACGGCCCTCGCCTTTGCTGAGGAGGGCATCCCCGTGGCCGTGACGGACGTCGATCCGTCGGTGGCGGAGACCACGGCTGGGCTTGTGGCCGACAAGGGCGGCAGGGCGCTGCCCCTAACGTTGGACGTTACGGACTCGGCGGCTGTTGAAGAGGCCATCGCCAGGGCTGGGGATGAGCTTGGCCCGATAGACTACCTGTTCAACACCGCCGGCATTGGCCACTACGCCCCTGTAACCGAGATGACCAACGAGCATTGGACGCGCATGGTGGAGGTGTGCCTGACCGGGACATTCTTCACCTGCCGCGCGACGCTGCCCGGCATGATCTCCCGCGGCAGGGGGGCGATTGTCAACATCTCCTCCATGTTCGGGCAGACGGGGCAGGCCAACATGGTGCACTACTCGGCGGCCAAGGCCGGAGTTATGGGTTTGACGAAGGCGCTCGCCCGGGAAATGGCCGGGCACGGCATCCGGGTCAACGCCATCGCCCCCGGGCCCATCGATACGCCGCTCTGGCGCCGCGGCCTGGAGGGGAAGGACCTGGAGGATATGATGGAGGGTAGGAGACAGCCGGTGCCCATGAAGCGGATAGGGCACATCAGCGAAATCGCCGACGCCGTGATGTACCTATTGAGCCCCGCCAGTAGCTACGTCACCGGGCAAATACTGCACGTTGGCGGCGGCGAGGTCACGGTTACTTAGGGCGCCCCTTCCATTGGATGCGGGCCGCCCCCAAGGGTTTTGACACCCCGCGGGCCATGTGATACGTTCGCGCCGAACCTGATTCAACCTTTGTGGCGCGAAATTTGCCGGATGGGGAGGGCATGATGACGACTCAGGTATCGGCGTCTGTTCAGCATTTCGACCATTCCGTTCTTCCATGTATGGACCTGTTTCGGGCGGAGCGCTTCTACACGGAAGTGATTGGGGGCGCGATGTTTCTGAAGCCCGGCATGACCTTCCACGACCCCTCGGGGTTCAGCGAGGCGACGGGCAAGACCCATCCGCCCGGAACGTTCATCAAGTTTGGCCGCAACCACCTGGGCTTCTTCCTACAGTACGAGGTGCCCGTGTTCCCGGCGAAAGAGGCCGGCAGCGGCTATCCCTGCTGGGGTCTCTACGTGGCCGAGGAAGACTTCGACGATGTGGTGCAGCGGGCCCGCGACTTTCCGACGCTCGTTGGCCCCGTGCGTACGGAGGGCTATGCCGGCATTCCCATGCGCAGCGTCCGTCTCTCGGACCCGGACGGCAATAGCCTCGAGCTTGTGTCCGACCCCCGGGGCCGCTACGACGACTTCAAGGTCACCGGCATCAGCCACATGCATCTGGAAGCCGAAGACTTGGCCGCAACCGTGGCGTTCTATGGCCGTTACCTGGGACTCGACGCCGTGGGAGCGGATGAAGAGGCTGGGGTCGTGGCGCTTGGCCTTCCCAGCGGGCAGCACCTGTTCATCCACAGTGTGGACGAGGTCTCGCCGGCAACCATTGGGCCGTACTTCGGGCGGCATTGCGCCTACTACGTGGAGGACGACGCCTACCATGTCCTGGAGGGCCACCTGAGCGACGACAGCGTGGACCAGATTGACATGGTGCCCGGCTTGCGAAAGCCCGATGAGTTGGACACCTATTTCTTCGACCCCAGCGGGCTGTACATTCAGATAAAGAATGAAGACTCGCTGACCATGGCCCAGGGGCGGCCAAGATACCGGTATGTCACCATCTGAGGCCGTCCGGCTCGGATGGCCCCGGCGCTCCCTGGCCGTTCTTGAGAGGGCGCAAAAGCTGAAGCGAGGGGTGTGGGGATGTTCCCGCACCCCTCGTCTGCAAGAGCCGGGGATGACCGGCCACATCACACAAGGAGCCAATTGACGCCGATGATCCACGAAATACGGACCTACGATATCCGCGTTGGGACGGTGGCTGAGTATGAGCGCCGGCTGGTCAAGGCCCTTCCCTTCAGCGAGAAGTATTGCCCGCTGGGCGGCTTTTGGCGCACCGACATCGGCCCGTTGAATCAGGTCATCCACATCTGGCCCTACGATGACCTTGACCAGCGAATGGCCGCCCGCACCGCCCGCTTCACGGATCCCTACTGGCCGCCCGACGTGGACGGCATGGTGCTTCGCCAGGCGTCGGAGTTGGGGCATCCGCTTTCGGCCATGGGACCGCTGAAGCAGGGCCACCTGGGGAACGCCTACGAGTTGCGCTACTACTGCTACGCGCCCAGGGACATCAAAGAGGCGATCGAGCGCTGGGAGGAGATCCTTCCCTACCGGCAGAAGTTTGCCATCCTGGCGGGCGCCTGGCGTATAGACGTGGGAGAGCTGGACAAGGTGGCCGTCATGTGGGCCTACGACAGCTTCAATCAGCGGGATGAGCAGATGAAGGCGGCCAGCGAAGACCCGAAATACGCTTCCGGCACGAGCCACATTCTGGTGCGCAGGGAGAACAAGCTGATGGTCCCGGCTGATTTCTCCCCGATGCGCTAGTCGGGGGCCCACCGCTGTGGCGGAGCTCGACGGTCTTGCGCTCATTGCCAACCCGGTCTCCTGTGGAGGCAAGGGACGGCGCGGCGCTACGAGGGTGGCCCAGCTTCTGACCGAGCAGGGCGTCGACTTCACGCTGCATTGGACGCAGGCCCGGGGCGACGCCGAGGTGATGGCCCGGAAGGCTGTGGAGGAGGGGCGCTGCCGCATCGTCGCTTGCGGCGGCGACGGTACGGTCCACGAAGTTGTGAACGGGATCATGGCAGCCCGGGCCGGAAGCGGCGTTACGCTTGGGCTGGTTCCCCTTGGCCAGTGCAACGACCTGGGAAGAGCGCTGGCCATTCCTCGCGATCTGCCCGGCGTGGTTAGCACGCTGCTGCGCGGGACGACGCGCACCATTGATTTGGGACAGGCAGGCGACCGGTACTTCTCCACGGTGATGACGCTGGGTTTCGATAGCGTGGTGAATGAGTTCGTGGCGGGCGGCGGTGTGCCGAGATTCGTCAAGGGGACGGCGTCGTACGTGTGGGCGATTTTTGCCAAGCTGTTTCAGTATACGGGCGTTTGGGTCACCATGGAGGGAGATTTCGGCCGGTTCGAGGGACAGGTGTTCCTTGCGGCAACCGGCAACACGCCCACCTATGGGGGGCGCATCAAGATAGTGCCCCCGGCTGTGATAGACGACGGCCTGCTGAACATCTGTCTCGTTCACAGCGTTTCGAGATTTACCATACTGAGCATGCTCCCGATGGTGTTTTCTGGGAGGCACGTAAACCATCCGGCTGTGGAATTGAAGCAGGTGTATCGGATGGAGATTGATGCTCGGGAGCCCATCTCGCTGTGGGCCGACGGCGAGTTCGTGGCGAGGACACCCACGACAGTGAGGGTGGCGCCGCGAGCGCTGCAGGTGCTTGTGCCCGCTGGCGGGCCGTTGCAGGCGCCGAGGCTGTGAGGTAGGCCGGCAAGCAGTGTAGAGTTGGCGGGCGGCCGGAGGAGGGCGCGTGGGCGGCGCATTTGATTGGACGCGCCGCGGTTGACTACCTCACCACTGAGCGCCCTGCGAGCGAGTGCCCCACTACTGCGTACGCCACTGTTGAGCGCCTCGCTACTGAACCCCCCGCTGTTGAATGCCCTGCCGCGACGGGTTTGCTCCGGGACCCATGGACTGTTTTTAGCTAACGACCTCCGCGAGGCGATCGAACTGGTCGAGTTCCGCTATCGTTGGCCACAGTATGAACTCGTCCATGCCGATGTCTTCAAAGGCCTTGATGGCGTCGGTGATCCTTTCGGGGGTTGAGAGGATACCCTTGACGGCCTGGTCGCCGAACGGACCGGAGGGGTAGTACTGCCTGATGTAGTCTGCGCCGGCTGAGGTGTCGGAGCCCAGGGCGTAGTAAGCCGTGCCCACCAGGCGGGGCTCGCCTGACTTTCCTGCTTCCTTGCGGGCGTCCTTGACGATCTGGAAGGCGGCCTGCACGGCGGCTGGGTCGCCGCTTCCTCCGCCGATGTAGCCGTCGGATGCTCTACCAGCCCTCTTGAGGGCCGCCTCGACCCTTCCGCCGAGAAGGAGCTCGGGGCCGCCTTCTTGGACGGGCAATGGTCCAACGGGCCCGATGTCGTCGGAGACGGGTTCGCCGGACCAGATCTGCTTCATAAGGTCGAGCTGTGCGTCCATGCGCTTGCCGCGGTCGTGGTAGCTGGCGGGTGCGGCGATGAAATCGGAGTCCCGGCTACCGACGCCTAGCCCGAGGGTGAGCCGGCCGTTGGAAAGCACGTCGATGGTTGCGGCTTGTTTGGCCAGGATGGCGGGCTTTCGGATGGTGGCAATGAGGACTGTCGTGATCAGGCGCACGCGGGTCGTGAGGGCGGCGCAGGCGGCGAGGGTGGTGAGCGCCTCGTGATTGGGAAACACGATCCTGTCGAGGGCGGCAAGCGTGGAGAAGGGGCTGTCGTCGGCCTTTCTGGCCCAGTCCAGGATGATGGGTCCGGTGGCGCTGGGGATCATCGCCGGCGTACCGATGCCGATTTTCATAGCGGAGAACCTCCCGAAGAGATGCTATCCAAGAATGTCGGCCAGGCGGTCAACCTGGTCTATGGCCGGGTTGCAGGGCAACGCGACCAACTCGTCTATGCCGAGGCCGTCGTAGGCCCGGAGGGCATCGGTGACCGCTTGGGGCGACGAGAGGACGCCCTGAGCGGCCTGCTCGGCGATGTCGGCTCTGTAGCTGTAGTAGCTGGAAACGTAGCGCTGTCCCTGTTCCCGGGCGTCGGGGCCGAGGGCGAAGAACACGATGGCGACGAGCCGGGGCTTGCCCTGGCGGTTGTTGTTGGCCCAGGACTGGTGGACCAGATCGAGGTAGCCGGCTAGGGCTTCCGGGCTGCGTGGCGTGGCCACGTAGCCGTCCGACCACCTGCCCACCCGCGCTAGGGCGGCATCCGAGCGGGCGCCGATAAGGACCTCTGGGCGGTCGCCGGGGCTGAGGACGGGGCCGATGGGGCCGGTATCCTCGGTTGCCTTTTGTCCGGACCATACGCGGAACATGAGGTCCATCTGCTGTTCCATCAACCGCCCGCGTCCCTTCATGGGGGTGTTTGTGGCCTCAAAGTCGTCGGCGCGGCTGCCAACGCCGAGGCCGAGAGTCATGCGTCCCCCGGACAGGGAGTGGATGGTTGCGGCCTGCTTGGCGATGATGCCGGCGCTGTGCAGCGGCGAGAGCAGGATGCCGGTGGCCAGTCGGATGCGGTTGGTGACGGCGGCGGCGGCGGCGAGGGCGAGCAGCGGCTCCATGTTCTGATAGACGATGCGGTCGACCACGAGGAGGCTGGAGAAGGGGCCGGCGTCGGCGCGGCGGGCCCACTCCGCAAGGTTCTCTCCCGTGGCGCCTCCGTGGGCTGCGGGCAGCCCAATGCCGAAGGTAATGCTCATGTTCTTTCTTGGCTCCTTCCTTTGTTAGGTGGGGGAGGGTCTCAGACCGTCCCCCACGGGCTACAGGCGCAGGGGCAACGAAGGGGCGGCGACGGCGGAGGGGTCATCCTTCCAGACCGCCGGTTGGACGTCGATGTAGAGTTCCAACTCATTGCCGTCCGGGTCGTGGATGTACAGGCTGTGGGTCACGCCGTGGTCGGTGGCTCCAACGATGGGGGTTCCGGCCTGTTTCAACTGCTCCAGCGCTTCCCGCAGCTCGTCGTCCGTTTCACCGACCTTCAGGCCGAAGTGGTACATCCCGACGCGCCGGCCCTCCGGGATCGGTGTTGCGTCGTCACCCACTTCAATGAGCAAGAGCCCGTGATGGGTGCGGCCGGAGGTGTACATGGCGCTTCGGCCCTGGGTCCGGGCGACCTCGCGCCAGCCGAGGACGTCGCCGTAGAACTCTTGGGAGCGCTCGAGGTTGCGCACGTAGAGGACGATGTGACCCAACTCTTTGATTTCCACGATTCACCTCCTGCGCGTCTTTGGGCCGGCATTTTATGTTACGTCCAGCGGGCCACCATTGTCATCTCGACACGGGGTGCAGGGGCGGGGATACGGTAGCGCGTCCGGGGCGGGGGGATGGGATATGTTCCCGCCTGCGCGGGAATGGCTGGCTGGGTGCGATAGGGTTCGGCGGCGGGTTTGAGGATGCACCCTCCCTGGAAGCTAGAACGTCGAAAGCCACTCTTCGAACCGACCGGGAAGGTTTGCCAACTCATTCGACCACGCGACATTGCGAGAGTAGACCAGCGACATCATGTTCCCGTTGGCCGGCGCCACGGCGGCCAGCGTGAATCTGCCTTCCTCAAGGATCGAGTTGACCGAGGAGCATACATCCTTTTGTGCGTTAGCGTGGTTGGCGCTGTAGGTGGACAGCTGCATGAGGACCCCGCCGCTTACGCCGCTAACAGCATCCACGACAGCGTAGAGGTCACGCGGATACATGTTCTCAGGCTTCGGTGTTTTTGGTGGCCCGTGCCTGTCGTACATATTTGGGTCGAACGAAATCAGTGTCAGCGGCGCATCCGGCAGTCCCATCCTGAACCTCTCTCTCCAATCACCGCGGAACAGTTCAGGACTCCCGTTCAGCCAAGAGTCAATCTCGTCAGCAGTTGGACCATCCGCCTCACATATGAGCAGGGAGGAATGGCCTTTCCAGATCTCCCTGACGAATGCCGCGCTGTTGGGATAGCCGTCTCCTCGCTGCTGGGCCAAGCTATACCACGCCTGCTCGTAGATCGATTGACCAGGCAGGCCCGCGCGCACACGGTCGAACCTATCGTCCGCGCCAGTACGCTTGTGTGCATACGGCGCCATCGCATGAGCGTCGAGGAAGCTCAATTCCAGGGCGTGTCGCCCTGCGATAGTGAGCAACTCGCACAGCGTCCAATGCTGCATCAAGTTGCCGGCATTCCCCTTGTACGTGGCCACAGCTCACCCTCCCGACGGCCACTCCATCAGCTTGAGGAGCGCCGTTGTCTAGCGGTCATTGCACCATGCGGGGAGAGTTCGCCGGTGCCGGTTAGGAACCCGCGGCGGCGCCTCGCTGCATATCGGCGATGTCCAGGTGCTGGGCCAGCAGCATCTTGGCCTCCTCCCGTCGCAGGTCGAGGCCGGAGACGGCAATGGCCCTATAGAGCACACCGCCGGGAACGGTGACCTCCACCGACAGGCCGGGCTGAGGGAGAGCGACGCCGAGGATCCTGGCCATGGAGTAAGCCTGCAGCCGGCCCACGGCTGATGCATAGCAGCGGGTGAGGACTCGGCGGTTGTGGAGGAGCGACACGCCGCTGCGGCCGTGGCTCAGGGTGACCTTCATGTCGCCCTGGGGTCTGGAGAGGACATGTTCGGCGCGGTCCTGAGCCTTTGTGCGGCTGATGGCCATGGCTATTCCCGCCTCGCAGGCTGAGGCAATCGCCGTCTCCAATCGGGGCGGCGATTGCTTTCGCCTGAGCTCGTTGTAGCTCCCAGAGAGGTTGTTGCGCGGCCCCCATCCTGACCTTGCCCCGGGTGCGGGGAAGGGACGGGAGTATTCTTTCGCCTCGCGCTTGGGGCCGCGTCCCTGGGAAGTGGAGCTAGACGGCGCACTCTCCCTCGCCCCGTTCGAGCTTATAGAGCGTTGACTTGCTCCAGTCCAGGTAGGTGTCGATGTTCTCCTTGTTCAGCGGCCCGGCGTCCTTGTACTCCAGGGCGATGGCCTCGAAAGGATCAGTTCCGACCCGGTCCACGAAGTCGTTGAAGGGCTCGCTGTCGTGGCGTTGCTCCTGGTAGTAGGTGATGTAGTGGCGGAGCAACTGAGGGACGCGCTTGGCGGGAACCTTGGTCTTGACGCGGACACCGAACCGGGCATCATCCCCGGCCCCGAAGTTGCCGGCGAGGAACGTCTCATAGGATGGGACCTGGTTTCCGTCGCCCTTCGTGGCGGCGCCGTGGAAACCGATGCTGGCGATGTGGTGGCGGGAGCAGCCATTGGGGCAGCCGCTGGCCTTGACGTTCAGGGCGTTGACGAGGGGGTCCTGGATGTTCATGTCTTCGAGGACGCCCATGAGGGCTCTGCCCAAGCCCATTGAGGCGGTGATGCCGAGCTTGCAACTGTCGGTGCCGGGGCAGGTGACGACGTTGGTGATGTCGTTGGCGCCGGCGTCGCCGAGGCCGATTTCGTTGAGTGCCTTCCAAACGCTGGGCAGGTAGCCGGATGGGATCCAGCGGAAGACGAGATTCTGCTCCACAGTGACGCGGACGCGGCTGCCGGCGTAGTCGCGGGCGATGGCGGCCAAGCCGTGGAACTGCTCCGGCGTGATGTCGCCCTGGGGGACCTTCACGTAGAGATAGTTGTAGCCCTCCTGCTTCTGGGGGAACGCGTTGGTGTTCAGCCACTGTTGGTAGCCGGGGTCTTCGTGGCCGTTGGCGCTCGGCAGCGGCGGGTGGGGAGCGTCGAGGTGCTCGTCGGGCAGGGCGAGGAGGGGGGTTGGGTCGTAGTCCTTCTGCGCCCAGGGCTTCTTGAGCTCCTCCTCGACCTCTTCGCGGAAGGCTTCGATGCCGACGCGGTCGACGTGGAACTTGATGCGGGCCTTCATGCGGTTCTTCCGTAGCTCTTCGCTGCGGTTGAATATGCGAATGACGGCTTCGCTGATACGAATGTAGTCCTCGACGGGCACGAAGTCGTAGAGCGTGAGGGCGATGCGGGGCATGATGGAGGTGCCGCCGCCGACGAGCATCTGAAAGCCATTGCGATCGACGCCGTTGGCGTCCTTCTGCACCTTGGGCCTGAAGGCCATGTCGTGAATGGCGCTGACGACGCAGTCGCGGGCGCAACTGGAGAAGGAGACCTTCATCTTGCGGGGGAGCTTCTGGCTGAAGGGGTGGCGCACCCACCACCGGGCGAAGGCGGCCACGTAGGGGCTGACGTAGAAGGGCTCCTCCGGGGTGACGCCGGAGATGGGGCAGCCGATGACGTTGCGCACGGTGTTCCCGCAGGCCTCGCGGCTGCCGAGGCCGACTTCGCCGAGGCGGCGAATGATCTCGATGTTGTTCTCCACCTTGATGAAGTGGATCTGGATATTCTCGCGGGTGGTGAGGTGGCCCTTTCTAAGGGGTGCGTAGTCCTCCACGCAGTCGCCGATGACGTCCAACTCGTCGGCAGTGAGGCCGCCGTAGGGGATCTTGATGCGGTGCATCTGGGCGTCGGCCTGCCGTTGGCCGTAGACGCCGCGGACCAAGCGGAAGGGGATGAACTGCTCTTCAGTCCACTGGCCGCTTCTGTATTTTTGGACCTCTGCCTGAAAGTCCTCTACTTCCTGGGGGATGAAGGGAATCACCCCCTTTGAATAGTCGAGCTTGGCCTTCTCCTCCATCGTGGGCTCGTGAAGGCCCTCCTCCCATTTGCTGACCATTGCGGCCTACCCCCTTGGATACGGGTTGAAGCGAAAGAATACGCCCCCTCGGGTCATTGTACGCGAGGGGGCGCAACGCTTTCCATGCTTAGGAGCAAACGTCGGCCTTCAGCAACAACACCTGCATGGGTCAACGACGCTCAACATAGCCTTGAGACCGTACTACAGGCTGGGCGGTCTGTCAATTGAAGTTGCCCCAGCGGCGCCCGCCCGGGAGGGTGGGGAAGGTCGCCGCAGCGCCCTCTCAGACCCCGCGGGGCTGTGCGGCCCCGCCCCACTTGCGCTCCCCCTGCCGGCTGCTGTACAACCGACTCGCCATGTGCCCCATCCACGTTTTCCACGGCGACGACGACTTCACCATCGCCGAGGCCCTTGCCGAGCTGAAGCAAGCCCTCGGCCCGGCGGAGCTGCGTGACGTGAATCTCGCGACCTTTTCGGCGGGCGCTGCTTCCTATGAGGAAGTCATCGCGGCCAGCTCCACCGTGCCGTTCATGACGCCTGCGCGGATGGTCGTCGTGGAGGGACTCCTGGCGACCTTCGAGGGCGGTGGGCCCCGTCGCGTGGGGAGGGGCCGTGAGAGGGCGGCCAAGGAGTCGTCGGGGCCCTGGGCCCAACTCCCCGACGCGGCTGCTGGGCTGCCGCCAACCACGATCCTGGTCTTTCGGGATGGCGCCATAAAGGATGGGAACCCCCTGCTACAATTGCTGAAGCCGGTGGCAACGGTGCGTCGCTTCGCCCCGTTGCAACGAGAGGACTTGCGCTCGTGGGTGAGCGAGAGAATGGCCCGCAAGGGCGGAACGATGTCGGATAAAGGCGCGCGCCTGCTGACGGAGTTGGTGGGCGGCAACCTGTGGGCGCTGGACGCCGAGCTGGAAAAGCTCCAGCTGTACGCAGGGGAGCGGCCTGTGTCGGAGGACGACGTGCGGCTGCTGGTGTCGCGGGCCCGGGAGGCCAACATCTTCGCCGCCGTGGACGCAATGGTGGAGGGCCGTCAGGCGGCGGCGCTGCGGGAGTTGGAGCGGCTGTTGGCCGACGGGGCGGCGGCCCCCTACATACTGACGATGATTGTGCGGCAGGTGCGGCTGGTGCTGCTGGCGCTGTCCCTGAAGGGGCAGCGCATGGGAGAGCAGGAGCTGTCGAAGAGGCTGGGCGTTTCGTCTCCGTATGTCTTGCGGAAGGTGCAGGAGCAGTCAAAGCGGTTCACGACGCCCAAGCTGACGGCGCTGTACCGGCAGCTCTTGGACGCCGACACCGCGATCAAGACGGGCGCAGGCGCGCCCGAAAGCGTCCTGGAACTGCTCGTGACGGACGTGTCGAGGGCTGGGCGTTAGCCGTAGTTCCCGCGTTCTCCCCTGTCGCTGCTTCTGCTCAGCTTGTCGATGGGCTGGACCCGGTGGCTACATTGGGATTCCAGAACGAATATTTCAGGATTACCTCTCCACATCGTTGCTACCCTTGATCCAACCTCTCTTCCCACACCCTCGCTATGGCCGCCCGAATCTTCCCCTCGAACCGGCGGATGAGTTCCCGGTTTCCCTGTACTAACGCCCGCTCCTCCTCTGCCTCTCTCGCGATCACTTGCTGCTGACTTAGCGGGGGTAAGGGGATTTCGAGTTGGATGAACTTCGACTTGATAATTTCTTTGAATGTTGCGCCACTGGCGAGGGAATCCATTGTTGGAACCAAGCTTGTCAGCACCAATGCTACGTATTCAGGAATCGCTCTATTTCTGTCCCTGAGTATCACGTTCTTGAAGCCCTGGTTAGTAGCCAGCGGTAACCTGTTTATGCCAATCCGCCCAATTGTAGCCCTTGACGAAACGACGACGGAGTTTGCTGGTATCATTTTTGCCGACGAGTTCCGCAATCCATCCTCGCTTATCGTCCTCGCCGTGTCGGTAATTTCTGTAATGAAATCACCCGGCGGTAAATCTACCAACGTAATCCAAGGAACCCCGCCATCCCAATACTCGCTTACATCTGACTTTGGGGTTCCTCCACTCTCCACTTGGAAAACGTCAGGGTTTCCCAACGCCACCACCGGCCACTCCGGGTCAATCACGATATGAGGCCGGTAGTTCTCCACCACAGCCCGAGCCCCGTCGATGACCTTCTGGTACCCCTCTATCTCCGCTACGATTTCTCGCTGCACCTCCAGCGGCGGAAGAGGAATCTGAAAACTGGCAACGCATGACCGCGGTACACGTTGGAGTCCGCCCGTTCCAGTCATCTGGTGGATGGCCCAATTGCGAAACAAGGGATGCATGACGCAGAAATACATCCACTCAGACAGAATATCTTCTCCACACCTCAGAACGATGAACTCACTAGACCCGAAACCGACACCGTTCAGAAGTCTGCGAGCGATGCCTGCTTTACCATTCTCAAAACACGGTGTGACTCTTGCAAGGAGAACATCGTCGTCCGCGAAATAGGTGTAGCTACCTGAGACTTCAGAAAGCAATTTCTCTTGCTTTGGCTGAAATGCCACTCGATTTTCGTTGAGATCAGCCATAGGAACGAACGAGACTGGTGTGTCTGGGCTAAGATTCGCCAGTTCGCTCTTAGGAGGATTGATAATGCAAATATCACCTATTCTGGCTACGGGAAACTTGTGAACTCTCGCCTGATTCTCTCTGTACCTTTCTCCGCTCAGGTTGTAATCCCCGTCGGCGGCAACTTTGTCTTTCTCGACCACAATGCCATTCACGGGCTGGAAATCTTCCAAAGGCTGACTTTCCCACAGGCGGCGCAGGCACTCGCCAAGCTCAACCCGCACCTGCGATAGGTCGTTTCTCTCTATTGGACGGCGCTGCGCACCGAGATCGAAGCCGTCACTCTCCACCTTGAAGAATGCGATGGCGTCTGTCTTCCTTGCCAACGCCCTGTCCAGAATGAGGATCGAGGTCTTGACGCCGGAGTAGGGGTTGAACACGCCGGCAGGCAGGGAAACTACCGCCACCAGGTAGTTCTCCACCAGCATCTTCCGCAGCTGCTTATAAGCTGTCTGGCTCTGGAAGATAATGCCTTCCGGCACGATGATGCCGGCTCGGCCAACAGGCGTCAGGTGCTCCGCCATGTAGTCCACGAACAGCACCTCGCTGCGCTTGGCCTTGACGGAGAAGCGGTTGTGAGGCCGGATGCCGCCCTTCGGAGACATGAAGGGTGGATTGGCCAGGATGACGTCGGCGTACTCGTTCCAGCGGTCTTCGCTGGTCAGGGTGTCGTACTCGAAGATGTGGGGCGCAGCGAAGCCGTGCAGGTACATGTTCGCCAGCGATAGCCGCACCATGTCAGGTGATATGTCGTAGCCCCTGAAGTTGTCGGCCAGCTGGCCCCGCTCGTCAGGGGTCAAGGCGCTTTGGCCGTCCTCGCCTGAGTTGGCCGCCACGATGTGCTTGTAGGATGAGATGAGGAACCCGGCGGTGCCGCAAGCCGGGTCGAGCACAACGTCGTCCTTTTTCGGGTCGAGGACGGCGACCATGAAGTCTATGATGTGGCGCGGGGTGCGGAACTGGCCCGCATCGCCCTGGGAGCCGAGGACCGAGAGCAGGTACTCGAAGGCGTCGCCGAGACGCTCCGAGTGGTCGTAGCTGAACTCGTCGATGACCTTAAGGAAGGCCCGCAGAGTCTCAGGGTCCCGATAGGGGAGATAGGCGTTATTGAAGATGTCCCGGAAGAGCGCAGGAATGCCGGGGTTCTCCGGCATCCTGGTGATGGCCTCGGCGTACAGGTTCAACGTTTCGTGCCCGCCCATGCCTGGATGCATCAACTTGGTCCAGCCGTACCGGGCGAAGTCCCCGGCGAAGAGCTCGCGCTCTCCGCCCCATTCCTCACTCTCGGCGTCAATGTCGTCCATGAACTTGTAGATGAGAGCAATGGTGATCTGCTCCACCTGGCTCTTGGGGTCGGGGACCTTGCCCACGAGCATGTCCCGGGCTGTGTCTATGCGGCGTTTGGTGCCGGCGTCCAGCATCGGTTCTCCTACGCAGCGAACTGGTTCAGCGAAACATAGTCCTTGATGTAATCCGGCACCAGATTGCGGTACCGCTCCGGCACCGCTCGGAAGTCGTCTCGACTGAACGCCGGATTGGTGGCAAGCAGGGCGAAGCGGCGCTTGTCGATGATGTCCCGGAAGTATCCATCTGTGGCGTAGGCCTTGAAGTAGGTCTTGATGGGCCCGACGGCGCTGGCCCGCGGCGGCTCGTGTTGCGCCACGAACTTGGCGAACTCCTCTTCCAGCAGCTCGTCCCTGGACTTGAAGGACGGTATGAAATTGAAGACCCTTTCCAGTATCTCCCGGAGGGTCAGCCTGCGGTCCACTGCCGCTGCCTTCCGCAGCTTGTCAAGGTTGTAGTACTCCTCCGGCTTGTCGAACACCTCGCGGTTTACGTAGTCGACGACCCGGTCCCACTGCCCAGCCTCCACGGCTTCCTTCACGGTCGCGTCCTCTCGCACCCTGTCTGCGAAGCGGTCGAACATCATCCGGTCGATCTTCATGCCCTCGAGACCGATGGGCTCTTCCCGGATGGTCGATAGAATGTCTCGGCCTAGGTGCTCGTAGGCATGGGCCATTGTTGGACTCTCGCCGCTTCCTCCACCCCCAGCCTTACCGGATTGAGGTCTGGGTAACTCGATTACCTGGTCGTAGTTGAACCCGTCTCGAAGTATTCGCAGTTGGCGAAGAAATCGAAGAGCTTGAAAGCGGTTTTCTCCGGTTCTCCCACATTCTCGGCAACGCTCGGATCGAATAGCTGGTCGAGGAAGCTGTGCCTGCGTGTCCCCCGGCCCTTGACCTGTACGAAGTCCGTGGGAGAGAAGATGGGGCGAAAGAGGCCGAGGTTCAGGATGTCGGTGCAGTCGTAGCCGGTGGTCATCATGCCGACAGTTACGCAGACCCGCGCCTTGCTGGTCCGGTAGGAGGAGAGGACGTTGCCTAAACCCATCAGGTTGTTGTTGGCGAAATTGATGGTGAATTGCTGAGCGTCCGACACCTGAGAGGTGACCTGCACCGCGAAGTCGGACTGGTATTTCCCCGGATACATGACGTCGGCTATTTCGTTGAGGGTCTGTGCCAGCCTGGCTGCGTGGTTCTGGCTGACGGCGAAGACAATGGACTTACCGATTTCCCCGCTGACGGGGTCCCGTAGCGCGTTCTCCAAGAACGTCTCGCAGAAGAGCTGGTTGGTCGCGTCTGCGAAGAATCGCTTTTCAAACTCACGCTGCTTGAAGGTTTCTTCATGCTCTTCGCCGGTGTCGTTGGTGAAGGACACTATGAATCCATCGTCGGCCAGCAGCTGCGTCGTAACTTCGGTGCGGGCATCCACCACGGTGGGATTGATGAGATACCCGTCGCTCACCCCATCGAGCAGCGAGTACCTGAACGTGGGTTCTCCGCTCTCGCAACCAAAGGTGCGGTAGGTGTCCAGCAGCAGCCGTCGTTCCGTCTCGCGGGGGTCGCGAACGTTCTGGCCGCCTCTTTTGAACCCCGTCAGGTAGTCTCTGGGAGTGGCGGTGAGGCCAAGCTTGTAGCCGACGAAATAGTCAAACACGGCGCGGGCGTTCCCGCTGATGGAGCGGTGGGCCTCGTCGGAGATCACCAGATCGAAGTCGGTCGGTGAGAAGAGCGTTTGATACTTGTTGTTGAACAGCAGGGATTGGACCGTGGACACGACGACCTCTGCGGAGCGCCATTCGTCGCGCCTCTCCTTGTAGATGACCGTCGTGTAATCCGCCGAGAGGATGGCGGAAAACATCTTCCTGGCCTGCTCCTCGGGTTCGAGGCGGTCCACGAGGAACAGCACCCGGGAGGCGTTGCCGGAGCGAAGGAACAGCTTGACGACGGCCGCCGCGGTCAACGTCTTGCCGGTGCCGGTGGCCATCTCGAACAGAAAGCGGTCGCTCCGGTCTTTCACAGCCTGCTGAAGCGAGTGTACGGCCCTGAGCTGGTAGGGGCGCAGGAAGCGCAGGTTGTTGGACTTAACGAACCCCGGCCTCTCGTCCTGGTTCTTCCACGCCGCTTCCGAGGCATAGTTGGGACGCTGACTGAGAACGATGTAGTCGTCATTGATGTGTTCGTCAATCAGGCGCTGCGGATTGGGCTTGACCTTGCTGTAGCCGGCAACCGACGCCGGAGTCGGGAACGACGTGATGATGTAAGGGTTGCCCCGCTCCAGGTCCCAGAAGTAGTGGAGGTTCCCATTGGAAAGGATGACGAACCGGCAGTTCTTGGAGCGGGCGTACCTCCGGGCTTGCTCCTTCCCTGCCAGAGCCTGCTTCTCCTCAGACTTAGCCTCTAGCACTATGAACGGGAACCCCCGCTCGTCCAGAAGCAGGTAGTCGGCGAACCCTGTGCTGGTCTTCTCAAAGTCATCGCCGAGTCCGTCAAGGTCTGACGGTTTGAGCGCAACACCTGCCTCAAGCTGAATGTTCGCGGGCTTGTTTCCTTCCTGGAAGAAGCGCCAGTCCGCGTTCTCCAGCAGTCGGTTGATCTTTATCCGCGCCGTAGCTTCGTTCATATCCTTATTCTACCCCTCCCGCCCCACCGCCGCCCCCTTGCAAAATAAGAACGATTGTGCTATAGTGTCCCCATGAAGTGGGCCCCCGGCCCGCTTCCCTTTCTCGGAGCCTGCCGCATAACGTAGGTACTGGGGGCTAACCATGGAGAATCCCCCTGTGGCAGCGCATCTGGGGAAACGTCCCCCAGCCCCACGACCGTCCGAAGAAGGGTGAGACCAGTGCCAATGCCGTTTCCACACAAACCCTTTGCAGCCACGCGGCTCCGCCGCGGTTCACTACGATTCAGCGACAACTGCACGACGGTTCATCACAGCTCGCTGACGGTTCGTGGCGGCTTTGTGACGCCCTTGTGACGGCTCCGTGCCTGCAAACCCCGAATTCGGCTGAAAAACTTAGCAACAAACAATCAAAGGACAACAGACAATCAAAGAGCTAACCTGCCCCAGGCAAAACCTCCCATCCCTTCCCTCCACTACGGGCGGAGGTTAGGATGGGAGTCTCCCGCCTGGCCTTGGCCCCAATGTCCCTGGGAAAGAGAGCCGGCGGGGAGCGGAACAGCGGGAAGGAGCCTTGAACGACCCCATGACGCTGAGCTTCGTTGACCAGTCGCCGATACGACGGGGTGCCGCCGCCGCCGATGCGCTTCGGGAGACGGTTGAGTTGGCCCGCCTGGCTGAGGAGGCGGGGTACGCCCGCTACTGGGTCGCCGAGCACCACAACACGCCTGCGTTCGCCGGAACGAGCCCGGAAATCCTCATCGGGCAGATTGCCGCGCACACCGACCGCATCCGGGTTGGCAGCGGCGGCGTGATGCTGACGCACTACTCGGCGCTGAAGGTGGCCGAGCAGTTCAGCGTCCTCAACAGCTTCTATCCGGGCCGCATAGACCTTGGCATTGGCCGCGCCCCCGGCAGCGACCGCCGCACGGCCCTGGCCCTGGCGGATCCCCGCCCGCTGGTGGACGTGGAGGGGTTTCCGGGGCAGGTGCTGGACCTGCTGGCCTATCTGAAGGGCGTTACCTACGATGGCAACCCATTCGAGGGAGTCAAGGCGCATCCGGGGCCTGTGTCCGAGTCGCCGCCGGAGATTTGGCTTCTGGGCTCCAGCGACTACAGCGCCAGGCTTGCCGCGATGATGGGGCTCCCGTTCGCCTTTGCCGAGTTCTTTGGCGTGACCGGGGCGACGGGGCCCACGGTGGCCAAGCTCTACCACGACCTCTTCAAGCCGTCGAGGTTCCTATCTGAGCCGAAGATCAACGTGGCGCTGCAAGTGGTGTGCGCCCCAACGACGGAGGAGGCGCAGTTCATCGCCTCGAGCCGGCAGATGATGCGGGCGGACCGCTATCTACAGCTTGGCGTTGGCCCGGGCATGATCCCACCCGAGGAGGCGTCGGTGTTCCCGTTGACGGAGGAGCAGCGGGCGTTCCTGGCGCGGTTCAGAAACCGGGAGATAGACGGAGACCCTGAGACGGTGCGGGAGGGCATCCTTCAGGCCGCCGAGGACTTTGGCTCCACGGACATCGGCATCGTGACCAACTGCTACCGGTTCGAGGACCGGGCGCGCTCGCTGCAACTGGTGGCGGAGGCGATGGGGGTGGGGAGGGGGTAGAGGGCGGTTGTCTCGCTGCATGCTCCGCGTCGTCAGGCGTTGGGGGCGATGCAGAAGGCTAGCCCCAGGAGGCCGGGCCCGGTGTGCGCCCCGATGACCGGGGAGAACTCCGTTAGCAGAACGTCTTCGCAGCGGAACTCACGCCCCACGAGCTCCCTCAGCGCTTCGGCTTCCTGCAGGGCATCTGCGTGGATGACGTTCATAAGAACGGGATTGTCGCCGACCTTGTCGTGGGCGAGGATGGCCAGCCGCTCCAGGGCCCGGCGGCGGGTGCGGGGGCGTTCCAGCCGTCGGACTTCCCCTCCTGGCGCCATTTCCAGAATCGGTTTGACCTGAAGCAGGTCGCCGAGCCAGGTTGCCGCCCGGGGGACGTGCCCTCCCTTGCCCACGTAATGGAGGGTGTCCAACGCCGCCAGCATGTACGACCGTTCCTTCAGAGTTGCAACGAGAGTCTCCACCTGGCCGACGTCGGCGTCGGGTTCTACGCGTCGGGCGGCGGCGACGAGGAGCACCGCCTGGGCGCCCGCCGCCGTGCCGCTGTCGAGAATACGGAGGTCGATCTCAGGGCGCCGTTGGCGGAACACCTCGGCGGCGGTGTTGGCGGCGTCGAGGGCGGCGCTGTATCTACGAGCCACCACCACGCAGACGATGCCCTGCGCGGTTGCCGCCGCCGCTTCAAAGGCGGCAACGAAGCTGGCCGGGTCCGGGGCTGAGGTGAGCGGCTGAGGCGCGCCGGCCCTGAGTCTTCGGTAAAGCTCGCCGGCGGTGATGTCCACCCCATCCCGGTAGGACTGGCCCTCCATGGTGACGTGCATGGGGGCAACGTGGATTCCCAGGTTCTCGGCGAAGTCCGGGGGAAGAGAGACGGTGCTGTCCGTGACGATGGCGGTGGCTCGGGGGACGGTCATGGGTGGAGGGTACACGATGGCGGTGTTCTTGGGCGGAGGCCCATTGGCGGGGGCCTGCCTACGGAGCATTCGTCCAAGGCGGCCGGGCACTGGCGCAGAGGGCTACTTGAAGTGCGGCATGACCTTCTCAGCCATGAGCCGCATGGAGTCCCTGACGGCGTCGTCATCGAGGCTCCCGAGGTTGAGATAGCAGTTCAACTGCGTCATGCCGGAGACGTCGAGGTACTCCTGGATGCGTTCGCGGACTCGTTCCGGGCTGCCGGCGATGGTGTGGGTATTGTACAGGTCTTCCAGGGACGGCTCGTCCTCCATGGGGGCGGCGTGGGCGACGCCCGCCTCCACGCTCACCGTTCCCAGCCGGAGCCGGTTGGAGTGGCGGTGATGCCACAGCGAGTGGTCTAACCGCGTTTTGGCCTCCGCGTCGGTTGGGGCCACGTGGACGTGTTGTTGCACGGCGAACTCGGTGGCTTGGGAGGACGCGCCGTGCTGTGCTCGAGCGCTTTCGAGGACGGCGGCGGTCTCCTCGAGGGCGCTCATGGGGCGCGTCGAAGTGGTGGTGAACAGGTTCATGCCCCGGCGCACGGCGCTTTCAACGCTCTCCTTGCTTGTGGCCGCGAGCCAGATGGGCGGGTGCGGCTGCTGCGCCGGCCTGGGATAGGTGGTGGTTTCGGCGAGGGCGTAGTACGGGCCCTCGTGGGTGAAGCCCACCGTGGATAGCGCTTTCAGCAGCACGTCCAACGTATCGTCGGATAGGGCGCGGCTCTGTGAGATGTCGAGCCCCAGGCGTTGGAACTCGTAGGGTTGGTAGCCCCTGGCGACACCGACGTCCAGCCGTCCTTCGGTGAGCACGTCGGCGAGGGCGATGTCTTCCGCAAGTCTCAGTGGATGCCAGAAGGGCAGGACGATAACCGCAGTGCCGATGCGGACGCGCCGGGTAACCTGGGCGGCCTTGACGGCCAGCATCAGGGGATTGGGGCAGTAGCCGTAGTTGGAGAAGTGGTGCTCGGCGATCCAGACGGAGTCGAAACCGAGGTCGGCGGCGTATTGCATTTGACCGAGCGCCTGGGTGTACACCTCTCCGGTCGGTCGGGCGAGAGGCGACTGCAAGAGGAAGAAGGCGCCGAATTTCATGCGGTGCGCTCGGGGTTCTCGCTGTAGTTTTTCTAGCGGTGGTTGTGCGGCCCCATCCTAACTTTCCCCCACACTCGGGAGAAGGGATGGGATGCTCCCACCTTGCCCTTGTAACTAGCGTTCCTGGGGAGTACGGCTAGCCGGCGGTTACCTCGCGCACCTTGTCGGCGGCCTCGGCGAGGGTATCTGCGAACAGCACCTTCAGGCCGGCCTCGGCCAGCAGGCGACGGCCCTCCTCCACATTGGTTCCGAGCATTCTCACCACGAGCGGGATCTCGATGCCCCCTTCCTGGTCGGCCTGGATGATGCCCCTGGCCACGATGTCGCAGCGCAGGATGCCGCCGAAGATGTTGACGAGGATGGCCTCGACGTTGGGGTCCTTGAGTATCAGCCTGATGGCGTTGGCGACCTTGGCCTCGTCGGCGGAGCCCCCGACGTCAAGGAAGTTGGCCGGGGCGGCGCCGGCCATGAGCGCCGTGTCCATCGTTGCCATGGCGAGGCCGGCGCCGTTGACCAGGCAGCCGACGTTGCCGTCCAGGCGGATGTACTGCACCTGGTATTCGGTGGCCTCCGCTTCCAAGGGGTCTTCCTGGGCGCGGTCGCGCAGCTCGATGAGAGAGGGATGGCGGAACAGGGCGTCGTCTTCTAGGGTGACCTTGGCGTCCACGCACAGGAGCCTTCCGTCGCCGGTGACCACCAACGGATTGATCTCCAGCATGGAGCAGTCGTTGGCCTGAAACAGGGTGAACAGCTTCACCAGCATAGACGAGGCAGCGTTGACCAGGCCGGGATCGATGCCCATGCCGTATGCCAGGCGCCGTCCCTGGAAAGGGAAGAGGCCCAGCGCGGGATCGACGACCTCCTGAAGGATCTTCTCAGGGTTGGTTTCCGCCACTTCCTCGATCTCCATCCCCCCGGCCTCGCTGGCGATGACGACGGGGCCCCCGACGGCTCTGTCCACGAGGATGCCTACGTAGAGTTCTTTGGCCACGACTATGGTCTCCTCTACGAGGAGTTGCCCCACGGGCGCTCCTTCGGGGCCTGTCTGGTGGGTGGTGAGGTTGGAGCCCAAGAGCCTGGCGGCCGTCTCGCGGGCCTCGTCCGGTGTGGACACGACCTTGACACCCCCCGCCTTTCCCCGGCCCCCGGCGTGGACCTGCGCTTTGACGACTGCCGTGCCGCCGAGGCTGGCCAGGATCCGGACTGTGTCGTCAGGAGTGAGCGCGA
Source organism: Dehalococcoidia bacterium (assembly GCA_965263165.1). Lineage (GTDB taxonomy): Bacteria > Chloroflexota > Dehalococcoidia > Lucifugimonadales > SAR202-VII-2 > SAR202-VII-2. The sequence goes on along the minus strand of OZ253584.1, from coordinate 3,038,645 downwards.
CCTCGCCTGTGGGGACGGGGACGCCAGCCTCGCGGAGCATGGCTTTGGCCTGGTATTCGTGGAGCTTCACTAGTGGCCTACCTCTGTGATCTTCCGTGATCTTTCTTGTGGTCGCCTGTTTGCCGGGCGGTGAGCCTCGCCGCCGCACAATGGCCGCCCGAAAGATTGTAGCCTCGGTGTTTGGCGGTGTCCACACGACGGCTGGGGTAGTAGAACCAGGCGGACAATGGCTTGGGAACACCTTCCGTAGTCATTGACAGGGGGCAGGCCGCCGATTATCGTTGTGAAATCATTTTGGCCTGGGTGGCGGGAGGAGTTGTTGATGGCGTTGCAGGGGCAGGTCGCCGTGATCACGGGATCGGCCAAGGGAGTTGGCAGGTATGCAGCCCACTCCCTTGCAGGGGCGGGCGCCAACATCGTCATCGCCGACATTGAAGACGCCGCCAAGATGGAACGGGTCGCCGGTGAGGTCCGTGAGCTTGGCGCTGAAGCGCTGGTCGTGAATGCAGACGTCAGGGACGACGGTCAGGTGAAGGCGCTCATGGACAGGGCCGCTTCTCACTTCGGGCGCGTCGATATACTTCTTAACAACGCCGCCATCGTGACTCACTTTCAGTGGGGAGTGCCCATTTGGCCGCCAGTGCGGGACATGGAGAAGTCCTTTTGGGACAGGGTGATTGATACTAACCTTGGCGGGGCCTTCGCCTGCGCCAAGCACGCCATACCGCACATGGCAAGGCAGGGCGGGGGTCACATCATGAGCGTGGGCACGGCGCCGAGGGGCGGTACGCCCAGCCGCACCGGCTTCTGCGCCTACGCGGTGTCGAAGGCCGCGGTGGAAGCCTTGACCCGCTTCGTGGCCGCCGAGGAACGGGAGAATAACATTTGCGTCTTGACCACCCACATCCTGGTGGCCATCGCCACCGAGGAGGCGCCCGAAGAGGCGCAGGCAACGATGCATGGCCCCGATGCCGTGGGGGATCTTTTCGTGCTGGGCGCCCAGGCGGGCATGGAATACAGTGGCAACTCGGTTATTGTCGAGGATGGGAAGCTTCAGGTCATTCCGTGGGACACGGGACTGACGAAGCTGTGAGGGGCCTGCAGGGGCGTCCGGTTGAACTGCGGGTCTGTTGTGGCTCGCGCAAGAGGCAGGGCATCCGATGATTCGAACCGAATGGAGGACAGAGATGACGTCATGGAAGGTTTTCATTGGGGTGATGGCGCTGCTGCTGGCGCTTTTGGCGGCTGCCTGCGGCTCCGATCCAACGGCAACGCCGCGCCCGACGACGGCGCCGCCGGCCACTTCTGTGCCGGCCACCGATACTCCCGCTCCTCCAACGCCGACGCTGAGGCCGGGCGAAACGCCACAGCCGACTGCCACGCCGCGTCCGGCTACGCCTACGCCAAGGCCCACGGCGACCGCCGTTCCTACCGAGCCGCCGCCGGAGACCGACTTCTTCGAGGGGAAGACGATCAGGATACTGGTGGGCTCAGTTCCCGGCGGGGGCTACGACTTTTTCTCCCGCCTCGTTGCTAAGCACATGCCGCAGTTCATCCCCGGCAAGCCGTCCATGATCATTCAGAACATGCCCGGGGCCGGCGGCCTGATTGGCAACAACTTCCTGTACAACGTCGCCAAGCCCGATGGCCTGACCTTCTCCCCGATACACATGGAGCTCGCGGGGAAGGTGCTCGTTCGAGCGCCCGGCGTCGAGGTCAACTTCGCCGACTTGGAGTATCTTGGGCACATTCAGCAGTCCATTCCCAACTGTGCGATCACGACATCCGCCGAGGGGGGCGTCAGCACCTTCGAAGAGTTGATAGATGGACCTGAGGTCCCGATGGGGGCGTTCGCCAGCACGACCTTCTTCGTCGAGTTGCTGAACCAGGCCTTCGGCACCAACCTCAAGAACGTGTCCGGCTACGCAGGCACGGGGACGATGTTCGTGGCGGTCGAACAGGATGAGGTCCACGGCTTCTGCGGATACCCGGCGGCCTCCATCATCGGCGCTCGCCCGGATTGGCTGTCATCAGGGTACGTCAAGCCCTTCATTCAATTCTCGCTGGGAGACCGGGACCCGCTCATTCCCGATACGCCGTCACTGTTTAATGATTTCGCGCATCTGACGACCGAAACCTGGCTGGAGGTGTTCAGGGCGTTGCTCGGCCCCTACTCAACCTTCAGGCCCTTCGCTGCGCCGCCTGGAACGCCGGAGGACAGAGTCCTAGTCCTGCGGGACGCGTTCTGGAACATGTTGAAGGACCCCGGCTTCATTGGCGACGCCGAGCGGGTGGGCCGGCCCGTCAATCCGCTGGCCTCCTACGACGAGTTCATCACAGCGCTCCGAGCGAGCTTGCAGGTGTCGGATGAGGCGCTGGAGATCATCAGGAAGCTCCCCTAGTAGCCGAAGCCTGCCAAGCGGAGGACCATGGTTGGCCTCCCAACGTAATTGAAAACGCACGCCTTCGTTGGCGCCGTTGGGCGCCGGCGGGGGCGTGCGTGGTTCCTGGAGGTGGCCGGTGCGGATAATCGACTCGGATGCCCACGTCTTGGAGATCGAGAAGACGTGGGACTACATGGACCCCTCGGTGCGCCAATACCGGCCTCAGTTGGTGAGCGAGACGCTTGCCAGCGGAGAGGTGAGCAAATCGTGGGCCATAGACGGCAGGTCCTTCCTTGCGCCGTACCCCGGCGGGGGGAAGTTCTCGATGCTGGGGCCCCACTCCGACAACGTGGCCCTCTCTGACGACTCGAAGTTTCTCCTGGACGTCCAGGCGCGCGTTCGCCACATGGACGAGTTGGGCACCGACGTTCAGGTGCTGTACCCCACGATTTTCCTGTCGCCCATCTCTGAGAAGGCTGAGGTTGAGCACGGTGTGCGGAAGAGCTACAATCGCTGGCTGGCCGACGTGTGGGTGGAGAGCGGGGGGAGGTTGCGATGGGCGGCGGTGCTCCCGTTGTATGACATGGACGAGTCGTTGGAGGAGCTTCGCTTTGCCGTGGACCATGGCGCCTGCGCCATTTTCATGCGGGGCATTGAGCTTGGCGACCGGCTGCTCATCGACGAGTACTTCCACCCCCTGTACAACGCTCTCAGTGAGCTCGACGTTCCGATGTGCGTCCACGCTGGGAATGGCAGCTTCGATATAGACCGCATCTGGACGCCGCCCGACGCAACATTCGCCCGGGCCAAGTTTCCGGGCGTCAGCGCATTCCACCAGCTTTTGTACACGGGCATGATGGCCAAGTTTCCACAGCTTCGCATTGGGTTCGTGGAGCTGAGCGCCCAGTGGCTGCCCTACGTGATTCACGACCTGGAGCGCAGGGTGAAGCGCCGGGGCCGGGTGTGGAGCGACGACCCTCTGCGGGACAACCACATCTGGGTCGCTTGCCAGACGAACGACGACCATCAGACCATCATGCGGTACGTCGGGGACGACAACCTCGTCATTGGGACGGACTATGGCCACGCCGACACGTCGACGGAGGTCTACGCTCTCCAGGAGTTCCGCAAGAACGAGGGCCTTTCCGCGGACAGCATTCGCAAGATTCTGGACGACAATCCGGTAGCGCTCTACAGCCTGTAGCCTGCTGAACCTGGAGGCGACATGCGGATCATCGACGCTGACGCCCACGTCCTCGAGACGATGGCGACCTTCGACTACATGGACCCGTCGGAGCGCCAATACAAGCCGGAGATCATCGCGGACCCCGAGCCCGGACCTTCCGGCGACATCAAGAAGTGGTGGCTCATCGATGGACGGAGGCGGGAGGCGCCATACCCCGGCGGCGGGACCGCTGCGCTGCTGGGGCCGTACACCGACGACGTTGTTCTGGACGATGACGCCAAATTCCTATTGGACGTGCAGGCTAGGGTGCGTCACATGGACGAGTTGGGCACGGACATACAGGTGCTCTATCCAACTCTGTTCCTTGGGCCAATGACCGACAATCCGGACATCGACGTGGCGCTGCGCAAGAGCTATAACCGCTGGATGGCGGACGTGTGGGCGGAGAGCAAGGGGCGGCTGCGTTGGGCCGCGGTTCTGCCGCTGCTGAACATGGACAGGGCCAGAGAGGAGTTGCGCTTTGCACGCGACAACGGAGCCTGCGCGGTGATGGTGCGGGGCGTTGAGGCGAGCGATCGTCTTTTGGACGACCCGTACTTCTACCCGCTCTACGAAGAGGCGAGCGACCTCGATTTGCCTATCTGCGTTCATGCCGGATGCGGCAGCCACGAGATGTCGCGCATCTGGGGCGGGTTCGACCGCACGTTCGCAAGAGCCAAGCTGCCGGGCGTCAGCGCCTTCCACCTGATCCTGTACACGGGAATCCCGGACCGATTCCCCAAGCTGAAGTTCGGGTTCGTTGAGTTGAGCGCTCAATGGCTACCGTACCTGATGCACGATCTGCAGCGCCGGGTGGAGCGGCGGAACATGCCCTGGAAGGAGCGCCCGCTGGCGGATAACCGCATCTGGGTGGCCTGCCAGACCAACGACGACCACGAGACGATCATCCGCTACGTTGGGGACGATAACCTGACGATCGGCACGGACTACGGCCACGCCGACACCTCCACGGAGGTGATGGCCCTGCAGACCTTCAAGAACGAGGCGGGCCTTCCCCAAGAGACCATTCGCAAGATCCTCGACGACAACCCGGCGGCGCTCTACGGGCTGTAGACGGCTAGGTGTTGTCGTGGGGGCGCCATGCGACCACAAGGACTCATAGCGAGGAGCTTCAATGCAAAAGGTGCTGATAACCGGAGGCGCGGGACTCATCGGCTCCGCGGCGCGCCGGCTGCTGGCCGGCAAGTACGAGCTTTCGTGCCTCGACATCAAGGAAGTTGAGGGCATGCCTTCCCACGTCGCCGACATCGGGGACCTCGATGCCATCATGCCTGCCTTCGAGGGCGTTGACGCCGTCGTGCATTTGGCCTTCCTCATCGAAGGGGCCTGGGAGGACATGCTCCGCATCAACATCGCCGGGACGTACAACGTCTATGAAGCTGCGCGGCGCGCCGGGGTGAAGCGCATGGTGAGCGCCAGCAGCGGGACGGTGGTGCAGGGCTACAACCTGGACGAGCCCTACAAGTCGATCATTGCTGGGGACTACGACAACGTCCCTGAGAGTTGGCCATTGATGACCACCGACATGCCGTACAGGCCGGACCGCCTCTACGCCTGTACGAAGGTCTGGGTGGAGACGATAGCCCGTTACTACGCCGACGCGCATGATATGGCGTCGGTGTGCATCAGATTCGGACGGGTGTGGGCGGAGGACAGGCCGCTCAGGGGGGCGCGGGACTACGCCCTGTGGTCGAGCCAGCGGGACGCGGTTCAGGGGATTCAGAGGAGCCTGGACAACCCACCCGTCGATAAGTACATTGTCGTCAACATTGCCTCGAACAACAGATGGGGCACGATGGACCTGAGCTACGCCAAGCAGGTGATCGGGTTCGAGCCCTCGGATAGCGCAGACCCCTTCATTGGGGAGTAGGGGAACATAGACACATTGGAGGTGCGCGATGCCCATCATTGACTCTGACGCCCACGTCATCGAGATTGACGAAACATGGGAATACATGGACCCATCGGAACGCCATTTCAAGCCTGGCACGTCCTTCAAGACCATGGCGAACGGCGAGGTGATGAAGTACTGGATCATCGGCGGGAGGGCCATGCGGACATCGTGGCCTGGGACCGGCGCCAGCGACCAGAGCTTTGGCCTGTTCATCGGCAACGTTGGCCTGCCGGTGGAGTCGAAGTTCATGCTGGACGTTCAGGCCCGCGTGCGGCACATGGATGAGATGGGGACCGACATGCAGGTGCTCTACCCCTCGCTGTGGACGGGTCCGATAACGACCAATCCCGCAGAGGAGGTGGCCCTGTGCCGCAGCTACAATCGCTGGATGGCGGACATTTACGCGCAGGGAAAGGGCCGCTTCCGTTGGTCGGCGGTGATACCGACGCTGGACCTGGAGGAGGCGGAGCGTCAACTGCGATTCAGTAAGGACAACGGCGCCGTGGCCATCAATCTGCGGGGGGTGGAAACGGGCAACCGCCTCATTCACGACCCCTATTGGTATCCTCTGTTCGAGTGGGCCGGGGAGTTGGACATGCCCATCTGCCCCCACTCTGGGACGGGCAGCTTCGAGGTTGACACCATCTGGGAAGACCCGTTGACCGCGTTCGAGCGCAACAAGTTCAGCGGTCTTTCTGCGTTCCACACCCTGTTGATGACGGGGATTCCAGACAAGTTCCCCAAGACCAAGTGGGGCATCATTGAGTTCAGCGGGGACTGGATCCCCTACCTGTTCAACGACATCGAGCGGCGCCTTGAGCGGCGAGGCGGCAAGATGAAGGAGAGGCCTCTGGCCGACAACAACATCTGGGTGACGATACAGCTCAATGACGACTTGGAGCAGATCTACAAGTACGCCGGAGACGATCGGCTGCTGATTGGGACGGACTATGGCCATTCCGATTCGTCTACGGAGATCTACGCGCTTCAGACGTTTCTCAAGGATGAGCGGATGAAGCCGGAGAGCCGGTCGCGGATTCTGTGGGACAACGCGGTAGAGTTCTACGGCATCAAGTGAGGCCGGCGTTGGACACTGTGCTATGAAGAAGGCGGGCGCCAGCGCCCGCCTTCTTTATAGCGCAGCAGCGGTGCCTGGTTTCCTAAATTCCTCATCGTTCGATTGCATGGTGGTTACTGGCGGCGGGCGAGATGGGGAAGTCCCTACATAAGGCGGTGTTATGAAGCGCTCTCTGGCCATTGTGGCTGGCGTCTTGGTTCTAGCAGTTGCGGCCTGCGGCGGGGCCAGTCCGACGGCGGCGCCGGATGAGGCGGCGCCCCCGGAGGCAACGGCTGTTCCCACGTCCACAGAGGGCGCGCCGGCGGTGGGTGAGACGGCCGCTGCAGCGTCAACCCCGGAGTCTCCTACGCCCACGGCCGTCGATTCCGCGGGGCAGGGGGAAGGACCCAGACAGACGGGTGAGGTTGAGGGAATAACCTTCGTGGTCAGCGAGGGTTCGGAGGCTACGTTCACAGTGGAGGAGCAGCTTCAGCGCCTTCCTCTCCCCAACGACGCGGTCCTCCGCACGACTGCGCTGTCGGGGGAGGTGCGGTTGGACGGCGGCGCCTCCATCATCAGCATTGACCTCCACGAGCTTTCAAGCGACCAGCAGTTCCGGGACAGGTACGTCCGCGCCGCGATGTTCCCCAACGATCCGATTGCCACTTTCACGGTGGACAGCGTTGGGCCCCTGCCCAGCGGCTTCACCGACGGCGGCACGGTATCTACCCAGGTCAGCGGCGCCCTTACGGTGAGAGGGGTTGAAGTACTCATGACCTTCGACATAGAAGCGCGGGACGATGGGGACGTGGTGCACGCCCTGGGGAGGACTCAATTCACGTGGGACCAGTTGAGCATCAAGGCGCCCACGGCCCTCTCGGTGGTGTGGGTGGCGGAAGAGGTGAGCGTGGAAGTCCTCCTTACCCTGAGGCCGGCGGACTCCTAGGACGATGAAGCCAGACGCTGCGCCGAGCGAGCGGCCGGTCCGGGCGGGGGTATTCTCAGGCGCAGTTGCCGCGATCGTTGGCTCACTGGCGCAGTTGCCGCTTCATGCCCCTTCGGACACGCTTTTCAACAGCGGTACGGTGATGGCCGCGGCGCTTGTGGCGGGCCTTGCGGGCGGGGTGCTCTGGAAGGTGTTGCGGCGCCACCACAACCGCCTGTTGGTGTTTGTGGCTGCGTGGCTGGCTGCGTTCCTGGGCGCCGTTCTAGTTGCATTCCTCAGCGAGACGCAGTTGGACCGCTCGATCTCGTTCATCGCGCCGCTGGCGGTCGTCGTGCTGGGGATCACCGGCGCGGGCACGGTGGCGCTGGCGCGCGCTGCTGCAATGCGGCAGTGGGTGTTGGTGGCAGTGGCTGTGGCAGTGGCTGTTGGCGTGGGTGTTGGGCTGGTGGGGCAAGGAGATGCTGAGAGCGGACGGTTAGAGCTGCCGCCCCGGCAGGCTGACGCCGGAATCGAGCGGGGGATGACCTGAAGACAGCCGTGGCGAGGCAGCAAGTGTTGGGGATGACTCTCCTCCCTCCCCCCGGCTACGGAGGAAGGGAGGAGAGGATCCTTCTGCCCTGGGATTGTAGCAACGTCCCTGGGAAGCTTCCCTAGCCGCCATAGAGGGCCATCGGCGCAACCAGAAGCTCGTCCCTAGGAAAGTTGTCGAGGAGTTGAGGCCCGTCCTTGGTAACGACGACCATGTCCTCGATGCGGACGCCGCCGACGCGCTGGACGCCCTGGCGGCTCTCCACGGCAATGACCATGCCCTCTTCGAACTCCTGTGGGTGGTCGAAGGACCACTGGCGGTTGATGATGGGCATGTCGTAGCCGCCGCGGCCGCCGAGGCCGATGCCGTGGCCGATTTCGCTGCACAGCACCTCCACTTCCTCGTCGTAGCCCCATGACGATGCCGGGGGGAAGTGCTTTGCGGCGTCAGCGGTGGTGTTGCCGGGCTTGATCTCGCTGATAACGCCGTCGACGACGTCCATGAGCTGCTTGTACCAGTCCTTCTCGCGCTGGGTGGGCTTGCGCCCGATGATGAAGGAGCGATAGGTGCAGCTTCCGTAGCCGAGATAGGTTATGCCGCAGAGAGACCCGTAGAGGAGGTCGCCAAACTGGAGGATGCGGCTGCTGGTCTGGAAGCCGCGGTCGAAGGTCATGGGGCCGCTGCGCCAACCGCCTGGGACGGCGAACTCGGCCCCGGCTTCGTAGCCGGCGGCGACGGCGATGGCGCCAAGCTGGTTGTCCCGGATGCCGGGCTTGGCGTTCTCCCATACCTTCCACCACATGCCGTCGACAATGGCTGAGAGGATGCGGAAGCAGTTGATCTCGTCCTCATTCTTGACGGCGCGGGCTTCGAGCAGCATGTTCCGGTTGTCAACGAGGTTGGTGACACCGGCGTCGATGAGGGCCTGACGAGCGAACCCGTCGAGACCGCCAACGGCGACCCGTTCCTTGAGGAGGCCCCGCTTTTCCAGTTCCATGCTGATGTCGGCGGCGTAGGCCTTGGCCTCGTCGGCGATGGCCCCGAGACCAGGTGAGCCGGCGAGCCAGGAGCGGCCGGGGCGCCATTCCTTGATCCAGGTGGCCTGGTCGGGCATCTGGTGATACCAGCCGCTGTGCTCGTACATGATGGTGTCGCCCTCGGCGAAGAAGAGGCAGTAGCGGCAGCCGGGCATTTCGAAGCCGCGGGTGGAGGTGAGGTAGCGGAGATTGCCGGGCGTACCTTCGAGGATGACGGGGACCTCATATTTGCGCATGACCTGGCGGGCTCTGGCTTCGCGATGTTGGCGCATACGCTCCATGTTGATGCGGTCCTGCCAGTCGGCAATCCAAGGCCCGAACGTGAGTTTGGGCAGCATGTCCACCATGGTTTCCTCCGGGGGTGAGCTAGGGATCGGCGGCGGCTCGCAGGCTACCGCCTGCAAATCGCCGCGATTGTATGCCTGGGTTAAGGGGGGTGCAAGGCGGGGGCGCGGCGCGCCGCTGGAGAGGGCGGCGCTGGGAAGCTCCTACCATAGGGCCGCTACGGAGGGCCGCTACGGGGAGAGGGCCCAGCAGCGATGCCCGTCCAACCGGCCGCTGGCGTTCTGTTCGCGTGTGGGTTTAGCCGGAAATAAGCGGTGTCCAGTCGGCGAGGACGGGAGCGAACACGAGGGCAACGATGGACATCAGCTTGAGCAGGATGTTCAGGGATGGCCCCGAGGTGTCCTTGAAGGGGTCGCCGACGGTGTCGCCAACGACGGCGGCCTTATGGGCGTCGGAGCCCCTGCCGCCGTGGTGGCCGGCCTCGACCCACTTCTTGGCGTTGTCCCAGGCACCGCCAGCGGTTGCCATGGTGATGGCCAGCATGAAGCCGCTGACGATGGAGCCGACGAGGAGGCCTCCGAGAGCCTCGGGGCCCAGGACGAAGCCGATGCCAAGCGGAACGATAACGGCGATCAGGCCGGGAATCACCATTTCCCGCAGGGCGGACTTGGTGCTCATGTCCACGCAGCGGGCATAGTCGGGGCGGCCGGTGCCCTCCATGATGCCGGGGATTTCGCGGAACTGGCGGCGGACCTCATTGACGATCTCGTGGGCGGCGCGGCCGACGGCGCTCATGGTGAGGGCGCTGAAGATGAAGGGCAGCATAGCGCCAACGAGCGCGCCGGTCAGGGTGCGGAAGTTGAGGATGTCGATGCCGGCTTCGAGTCCAACGGCGTAGGAGTAGGCGGCCATCAGGGCGAGGGCGGTGAGGGCGGCGGAGCCGATGGCGAATCCCTTGCCGGTGGCTGCGGTGGTGTTGCCCAGCGAGTCCAGGGCGTCGGTGCGGTTGCGGACCTCGGGGTCCAGATGGGCCTGTTCTGCGATGCCGCCGGCGTTGTCTGCGATGGGGCCGTAGGCGTCGGTGGAAAGGGTGATGCCAAGGGTGGAGAGCATGCCGACGGCAGCGAGGGCGACGCCGTAGAAGCCGAGGCCGGTCTCGATGGAGTCGGCGAGGAGGAACGAGATGATGATGGCGACGCCGATGACGATCACAGGGATGACGGTGCTCTGCATGCCGGTGGCGAAGCCGCTGATGATGGTGGTGGCGGGACCGGACAAGGTCTGCTCTGCGACGTATCTCGTGGGCTTGTACTCGTAGGAGGTGTAGTACTCGGTTGCGAGGCCGATGATGATGCCGGACACAAGCCCCGTGACGATGATCCAAAACACGAGGAAGGAAACGTCCATGAGCATGACGACGGCCAGGGAGAGTCCAATGACGAGGGCGCCGGCCACGAAGATGCCCCGCCGCAGCGCCCAGAGCAGGGTGCTGAAGCCGGCGTTTTCTCTGGCTCGGACAAAGAATGTGCCGATGATGCCGGAGAAGATGCCCGCGGCCGCTATGCCGAGGGGCAGGACGGCGTAGGGGCTGTCGTAGCCAAAGCCGACGGCGGTCCCTGCGGCGATGGCAATGGCGGCGATGATGGAGCCGACGTAGGACTCGAACAGGTCGGCGCCCATGCCGGCGACGTCGCCAACGTTGTCGCCGACGTTGTCGGCGATGGTGGCGGGGTTGCGGGGGTCGTCCTCCGGGATACCCTGTTCAACCTTGCCCACGAGGTCGGCGCCCACGTCGGCGGCCTTGGTATAGATGCCGCCGCCGACCCTGGCGAAGAGGGCGATGCTGGAAGCGCCGAAGCCGAGCCCGGTGACGATGGTGATGTCCTTGAAGACCAGGTAGACGAGCGCCAGGGCCACTATGCCGAGGCCTACGACGGTTGAGCCCATGACGGCGCCGCCGGAGAAGGCGACGCGCAGGGCCGGGTTGAGACCCCTGGCAGCGGCGGCGGTGGTGCGCCCGTTGGCTCTGATGGCGACGCTCATGCCCGCCCAGCCGGCGGCGCCAGAGGCCACGGCGCCCACGAGATAGGCAATCGCCGTCTGCCAGTTAATCCAGAGGGCAAGGACGATGAAGATGATGACGACGAAGGCGACAAGGTACTGGTACTCCCTGATGAGGAAGGCCAGCGACCCTTCCTTGATGGCCTGGGTAATCTCCTTGATGGTGTCGTTGCCGGCGTCTTCGCGGAGCACTCGCAGGGTCATGGCGCCCGCGAAGGCCAGGGCAACGATGCCAAGGATGACTGCGGTAAAAATCAGGGTCATTGGGGAACCTCAACCTTCGAGTATGGGTCCGCGGAGCATGTCACTAACGTTTGCGGCGGCTAGGGCGGTGACGGAAGAACCGGAGAGGGGGACGCCAAACAAGCCGCCCGTGACCTTCCCGCCTGCGCGATACCGCTTGGAACTGTACCACTCGGCGAAGGAATTCGTCAAGGAGAAATGGGGGCGGGCGCGTGGGCGCCGTGAGTGGCAAGGCGCCGGGGCGCCGCTCGCTCCGCTCCTACGGAAGTGGTAGGAGTCGTGGGAGAAGGTTCTCCGTCAGGTGGGGCCGCCTGAGGGGACTGAGCCGCTAGTCTAGCGGGCCGGATGGGCTAATGGCGCCGCGCTCTGCGAACGAGGACGAAGAGCACTGCAAGGGCCAGAGCCCAAACCGGGCTGTATATGCCCAGCCAGATACCAACTCCGGCCAGCCTCTGCCCAAAGTCGCTGAGGGAGCGGAGGGCCGAGCGTCCTGTGCCGGAGGGGCTCCACCCCTGCTGGAGGATCGGTTCGGTGGCGTTGAGGAATATGGTGATGGCGGCTGTCTCCGAGGTGTGTTCCAGGAGCTGCATCTGTCCCTGGATACGCTCGATGTCCTCGCGGACCTGGAAGAGGCGGTTCTGGACTTGGAGGGCCTCGTCCACGTTTCTTGCGTCCTGAAGCAGCTCCAAGTACTGGCTCTCGGCGGCCTGCCAGTTCCGCAGGCGGGACTCCAGGTCTACGTACTGCTCAGTGACGTCTTCGTTGGTGGTCTCTTCTCTCTCCACCTCTAGGGCGATGGCGCTGAAGGTCTTCCTGGCATCGTCGAAGGTCCCCACCGGCACCCGCACCGTCAGCCTCGCTGAGTCGCTGCCGTCGCGGAAGGAGGACACGACATAGCCCCCCATCCGCCTGGTGTGTTCCACGAGGCTTTCCAGGGCAGCGTCGACGATGTCGACGCGGAGCCAGAGGGCGCTCTGGTAGACAGTCATGCGCTGGTCGTAAGGGTCGGCGAGCACCAGCGCAGAGCGAGCGGGACGGGGGGCGGGGACCGGAGAGTCAGTGACCGTTGTCGCCATCCAGCGGCCATCGGCGTTCGAACTGAGATCGACGGCCAACAGTCCCGATGTCCCGGGCTCTCCGCGCGGACCCGGCTGCCCCGGCAGCATGGCCGCATCTCCCCTTCCGGACTCCAGGGTCGAAACGTCCGGATTCCAGGGCGAGGTGACGGCCAGGGTGATGGCGATAGTTGCCAACGTCAGAGTGGCAATCGAGGCTGCGGCTCCGAGGGGCCGCCACTGCCACGGCGGGGATAGGAAGCGGCGCAGCCTGGCCCAAACGCTCCGCGGCTCTCTTTCATTCACTTGGGCATTTATCCGGGCTGCAACGTGTTGCCAGAGGCCGGCGGGGGCCCTGAGGCTGGCCGCCCGGTGCTGGAAGTAGGCCTCCAGCCGCCCCTCCAGATCTGCTTCGGAAAGGGGTTGACGTTCCATGGCTATGATCCTCCGGTGGGAGGCTGTTCCTCCAATGCAGTCCGCATGTGCTGCAATGCCCGGTGCAAACGGGACTTGACCGTCCCCACTCGAGTCCGCAGGACTTCAGCGATTTCAGCCAGTGAGAGGCCGGTGAAGAACCGAAGCAGGACAACCTGCCGGTGCTCGTTGGACAGACACCTCAGGGCTTGTTCCACCTGCTCTTTGTTGGAGACCCAGTGCGCCACGTCGTCGGGTCCGGCCGGGTCCTCGTGGGCCGGGTCGTCGAGGGAAGCGGCAACGATATGGCCTCTGCGCCGCTCGCTGAGCACCCGGTTGACGAGGATGCGCACCAGCCAGGGCTTGACGGGCCGGTCGTTGTTGAAGCCTCCCAGCCCACGCCAGGCGGAGACGAAGGCTTCCTGGACATGCTCCTCGGCAGTCGCGGCGCTTCCCGTCATCAGGTAGGCGGCGCCGTAGAGGATGTCTTTGTACTGCTCGACCAGGTGGCGGAAGGCGTCCAGTTCGCCTGCCTGGCAGCGACGCACGGCCTCGGCGTCGTTCATGTAGCTCCCGGTGGAGGCGTCCGCTATGGGCCTGTTAATGAAGAATACGCCGGTGAGGCGGGAAAGGTTCCACGGCGGAGGACAAGGGGGACGCGCAGGGGGCCGGGCGTTGCTGCTTCAGATCGGGGAATTGCGTTCGGAATGGCGAGAAGGATGAGGGGACGCTAGGATGTGGGGCGGGCGCCGAGGGTGACCTCGATGGTCTGCTCCTCGCCGTCGCGAATGATGCGGAGGGCAATGGTCTGGCCGACGTCGGTGAAGCGGGCGAGGTGGCTGATGAGGGCGTCGGTGGAGATGATGGGATCACCGTCGATAGCGATGATGACGTCGCCGCCGACGCGGATATCGACGCCGTTGACAGTTGCGAGGTTTTCGCTGCCCCGCAGGTCGGCCTTATCGGCGGGGCTGCCGGGAGAAAGCTCCAGGATCATTGCTCCCCGGCGGTTGAAGTCAAGGCCCATGGCCTCAGCGACCCCTGACGTAACGGTGAAGACGCGAACGCCCAGCCAGGAGTGCCTGTACTCGCCGTCTTTGATCAGCACCGGCACGACTTTCTGGACGATGGCCGAAGGTATGGCGAAGCCAAGGCCCGCCGATACCTGTAGAGGCGAGATGATGGCCGACGGCACGCCGATGAGCCGGCCCTCGGTGTCAACGAGGACGCCGCCGGAGTTGCCGGGGTTGATGGATGCGTCGGTCTGGATGACGTCAGGGATGCTGTAGATGCCGCCCTGGGGGCTGTCGGAGCGCACCGGGAGAACCCTCCCCAGGGCGCTGACAAAGCCGACGGTCATGGTGCCCGCAAGCCCAAAGGGGTTGCCGATGGCCGCCACAAGCCTTCCCACCCTGACATCCGCGGAGGACGCCATCTCGAGGGGAAAGAGGATGTTCTCCGGGACGTCCACCTTGATGACGGCGAGGTCGCTGTCGCGGTCGACGCCCACGACGCGGGCGGAGGCGGAGAGGCCGTCGTGGAAGGTGACTGTGAGGCTCTCAGCGGGGGAGACGACGTGCTCGTTGGTGACGATGTGGCCCCGCTTGTCCCATACGAAGCCGGAGGCAAGGCCCTGGGCGTTGAACCCTTGGAGCCCGCCAAAGGAGCTGGCCCCGTCCAATTGAATATTGACGACGGAGCGGTTGACTTCATCGTAGACAGCGGCGAGGACATCCTCGAGTTCGGCGATGCTGCCGGATGCTGGGGGGGGGCGCTGGACCGCGGGGGCGTCGGTGGACGTCGGGGCCGGTGTATTCGAGGAGGCGCAGGCGGCGGCTGTTATCACCAGGACTGCAACCAGTGCGCTGTACATGTAGGAGAGGTGTCGTCGCATGGGATGGTCTCGGTGTGTGTGGGCCTCTACATCTTATGATGGGCCAATCGGGTGAACGGCGCAACGAGCGGCGCCGCGTTGACCTTGCTTCTCTTTCAGCATCCTCGCGCCGGGCCGCGTGGTTGCGGAGTTCCGGGCGGGGCCACGCTATAGAGCCTATCCCATACTCCCGTGCGATTCCTTCCTCTCCCTAGGGAATCTCTGAACAAGCTGTAACCGCCGCACTGCGATTCGAGCGCGTGCCGGAGGGTTCCCCCGGCTGGGGGGAGGGGGGGCTCTTAGTGGCGGACGCCGTTGTCCCACCGGGCCCACCCTCCAACGTTTTTGGAAACAGGGGGACTCGCTGTACCCCCGGCGGGGGCTGCGCCCCCTGCGCCCCGCTTGGGGAACGGGGGTTTTGTTGTGGCCAGCGCCCTCCTTCAGCGGAGGGATTGGCTTGGCCTGCGCCGTTGTCCCACCGGCCCACCCTCCGACGTTATTGGAAACAGGGGGACACGCTGTACCCCCGGCGGGGGCTGCGCCCCTGCCCCCTGCTTGGGGAAGGGAGGGAGCGTCGCTTTGTTGCCTTCCGCCGAGTACGGGGGGAGGGACAAGATGCGCTTGCTGGACGGATGGTCTTGTTGTGGCCAGCGCCTTCCATCAGTGGAGGGGTTGGCTTGGCCTGCGCCGTTGTCCCACCGGCCCGCCCTCCGACGTTTTCTAGGACAGGGGGACACCCCCTGTACCCCCGGCGGGAACCAAGGGTTCCCTGCACCCTCCTTTGAGAGACAGGTGAGGCCTTCGCTCAGAATTGCGGGGGACTCGCTGTACCCCCGGCGGGGGCTGCGCCCCCTGCACCCCGCTTTGGGGACAGGGGAGCGTCGGTTTGTTGCCTTGGCGCGTCCGGACCCCCATCCTAGCCTTCCCCCGAGTACAGGGGCAGGGACAGAGGCGCCCCCGCCGGGGGCGCAGCCCCGGCGCCCCGCTTGGGGAGACGACAGGCCCTAGGTTCCTCTGTCATACCCACACGCCGATTTCGGTCCGTTGGTTAAGCTCCGTGAGCGCCCAGACGAGGGCGTCGAGGCGGTCCGGGCTGGCGCCGCTTTCGGGGGTCCAGGTGCAGAGCTGGTCCTCAAGGTCCTCGAGGCCGGGGCCGACGTGGAAGACCTTGCCCTGCTCGTAGAGGGCGGCGATGGGCTCGGCCCGGACGAGCTTGCCGCGGCTGGCGCGGACGGCCTTGTAGGGGATGGAGGCGTCGACCGTACGTAGGACGGACTCCACGAGCTCGCCGCCGTTGTTGACCTCGCCGATGATGCGGTCGGCGGCGAACTCCCGGTGCGCCCGCACGGCGCGGCGCGCCCATCCGTCCGGCGACAGCCTGCACGAGCGGTCGGCGAGGACATAGTAGCTGCCGTCGACGCCGCGGCCGGCCACGACGATGCCGGTCTCGTCGGCGCCGTCGCTGTAGGAGACGGCGGGGTCGATGGCGACCACGACGCGGAGGAGGTCTGGGGCGTCGGGGATGCTTTGGAAAAGCCTCCGTTGCCAGAGGGCGCCCTCGATGTCGTCCAGGAGCTCGGCGTGGACCTCCTGTCGACCCAGGCGGGTGCCCTCGTAGCGGGCGGCGATGCGTTGAAGGAAGGCCTCGGAGAGATTGGCCCGGTTCTCGTAGGTGGCGCCGCGGGTGACTTCGGTTGAGGGCGAGGCGAGGAGCTCGCGGATGAGGCGGACGGGCCGGGGGGTGGTGGTGACGACGGTGCGCGGGGGGTGGCCCATGCGGAGACCGAACTGGAGCATGTCCCAGGCTTCCGGGTAGCGCCAAGCGGCCAACTCGTCGCACCAGGCCGCATGGAACTGGGGCCCTCGGAGGCGGTCGGGCTCGTCGGCGGAGAAGGTTGTTGCGACGACGCCGTTGGGCCAGGTGAGGCGTCGCTTGGACGGCTCATACGTGGGGCGTTCGTCGGGGCGGCCAACGGAGAGGATGCCGCTGTGGCCTTCGACCATGACGTCGCGGGCGTCAGCGGCGGTAGGGGCCACGAGGGCAATGCGGCGCGCGGTATTGGATTCGGCCTGGGCGCGGACCCATTCAGCGCCGGTGCGGGTCTTGCCCCAGCCGCGGCCGGCGAGGACGAGCCAGACGAGCCAGTCTCCGTCGGGGGGGACCTGGGAGGGGCGGGCCCAGGTGGACCAGTCCCACTCCAAGGCCTCAGCCGCTCCCGGGTCCAGCCTCGGTATCACGCTCTTCTTCAAGCCGGGCTGCGATGCTATCGATTGCGCGCTGGAGACTGGCTCTTGCATCCTCATCCCTCATTCGTGCTGACTTTTCTGGGGGGGCGTCGGGTTTGGAGTGCCGGACGACGGAACGCTCGACGATCCACTCGGCGACGCTGGTGTCGTTCCGGACAAAGCGCGTCGGCTATCACCTCGACGGCCTCTCCAGCGAGCCGGACTAGCGCGCCTTCAGCCTCCTGCCGATGCCAGCCGGGCGACTCTGCCACCGGGTCCGGTCCAGCCTGGGGGTCCGTTCCGGCGCTGCGGTTTGCGCGTTCTGCGCGGTGGGCGGCCATACGGCAGCGCCCGGAACAGTAGCGGGCGTGTATCCGCATAGCAGGCGGGAGGCGGGAGGCGCAATAAAGGCAACGGCGGAGAGAGCGCAAGCGGTAATCCATAACACCTCGACGCGAGAACAGGTAAGACTTCCGGACGGTGAACGGGGCATTGTTACGCTAACCAGCCGAATTTTGACGGGTGTAGGCACGGCACCGTAACAAAGGCGTCATAGGGCGTAACAAACCGTAAAGAAACCGTCATGAAACTGTAAAGGAACCGTCATAGGGCGTAACAAACCGTAAAGAAACCGTCATGGAGCGGGATGGCTCCAAACCGCCTGCGCCTTATAACGGCACAGGCTCCGGTCCCAGGCTTTCTCGGAGGGTCTTGCCCCTCGGGTTGTTCCCTCAGCGCCCCTGCCGCAGGGGGATGCTCTGTGTTTAGCGCAGTGCTCATGTATGCGGCAGGCTCCGAGAAAGAGAAGCGGGCTGTCGGCTGACTTCATGGGGATACTATAGCACAACTGTTCGTATTTTGCAAGGGGGTGTTGGCAGGGGGCTCGGACTCCGGCGTCCGCCCGCCGAGGGGGACGAATGGTCTTGTCTTGGCGTGCGCCCTCGATGAGCGGAGGGTCTGGCTTGGCGTGCGCTGTTGTCCCACCTGCCCACCCTCCAACGTTTTTGGAAACAGGGGGACTCGCTGTACCCCCGGCGGGGGCTGCGCCCCCTGCACCCCGGTTGGGGAACGGAGGCGGCTGCGTTGGCGCGTCTGGGCGCTTCCCGGCCTTCCGCTGGGTACGGGGGGTGGGGGAGAGGGGGGATGGGGGATGGGGCGGCGATACAGTCGGTCAGGGCTGTCCGGCGGGGAGTCTGCAGGGAGTGCGCCAGCGCCCCATTGGCGGGTGACCCGATGACGACACGATGGATAAGAAGAGAGGATTACGGCTGGAACGCGCTATCCCACTGGGCAAGCCGGTGGTAAGCCGGTCATTGACCGGCTTGCAGGAACCTTTTACAATGCGCGACTCATTGGGAGTGTCCGGTGGGCCTGAAAACTCTCAATATGGGAAATCCCGGCTGGCATACTCCCGCCGCTCCCCATTGGAGACGCGTCTTGCGAACGCCCGCGCTCCTCGCCCTGACGCTCTTTGCGCTCACGCTTGCGGCATGCGAGTCCGATCCGCCTATGGCGACGCCCGATGTCGAGGCAACCGTGAGCGGCGCAGTCGCCACTACTGCCACTGCGAAATCCGATGAAGTGTATGAGCGGATTTCCCCCTCAGTGCCATTTGTTGAGACGACGGCGGCTACGGGCAGCGGCGTCCTGATTGAAGGCGGATACGTGGTGACCAACTATCACGTCGTATGGCCCTACGAAGCGGTCTGGGTTGTCTTCCCTGATGGAACAGAGCTGGAGAACGTGCCGGTGGTGGGATGGGACCCAATGACGGACTTGGCGGTGTTGGGGCCAGTTGATGTGTCGGCCCAGCCGCTGAGTCTGAAAGATGGGGAGGGCATGACCCTCGGCAGCGAGTTGCTTCTAGTCGGCTATCCTGCCGAAGTAGACCTGTTTCCACAGCCTACTATCACTCGCGGCATCCTTTCTCGCTTCCGAGAATGGGAGCGTCTAGGGATGACTTATTTCCAGACCGACGCCGCCATCGCGGGCGGTCAGAGCGGCGGGGCGTTAGTCAACTCCAGAGGCGAGGTGGTTGGCATCTCCACATTTTCCTTTAGCGAGGCTGGGTTCGGGTTGGCGGCATCTTCAGCCGACATCATGCCTATAGCGGAAAGACTCATTCAAGGCGAGTTCACGTCCGGGCTGGGGGACCGGCGGTTGCCAGTCGGGCGTGGAAGCTTCGAGATTGACCTTGATTTGCGCAACTACTGGGACACGCGCTCGTTTGTGTTGGACGCAACGGGAGGAACCATACTTGAGGTCGGGATCGAAGGGCCAGGCGATGGATGGTTCCACGTGTCCGACCCATTTGGCTTGATCCTAGAAGTGGATGACGGTTATACGGGCGTCGAGCGCGGGGCAGTCGAGCTGTTGACAAGCGGCGTCCACTTTTTACAAGTCGAGATGGCATCGGGGGATTCTTCCAGCTTCGACGTATCCAGCAATGTCAGACTCATGCCACTCAACGATCCTGACGATGGTCGCACTGTTGCGGTGGGTGAAACGGTCGCTGGAAGTCTCGACCATTTCTCAGACTGGGACTGGTATTCCATTAGCCTGAAAGAGGGAGAGACAGTCCGAATCTCTACTGATTCCATCAACGTAGATACCGTGGTTTACGTTGACTTCCCCCAATCCCGCAACAATCAGGTCGTATCTGACGACGACAGCGGAGGCGGGTTATATGGCATAAATTCCGAACTCGTCTATCGAGCGCCGCACACCGGAGAGTATTTCATCGCCGTCACCGAAGCGGTGGGCAATAGCTTCGGGGGCTACTACTTGTCAGTAGAACCGGCGAGGGAAGGTACGGAAACGGTAAGTGTGCCACCTAGCTCCCAAACAGCGAACAGCCGCTTTGGAACCATGATGGTTTTCGAGGACCCGCAGGATCTCTTCTCCGTGCAGCTACCGGAGTCCTGGCTAGAGGCGGAAGTGGACGCATCGCAAGGTGAAATCTTCTATGCTCTCGACCCGAAGGCGAACGGCGACGTCATTATCATTGAGGAAGATGTTCTTGCCTTCGGACTAGGAGAGATGTCTCTGAAGGAGTACGCCGACCTGATTGAGTCTCTGGTTCTCATCCCTGCGGGAGCAGAAGACATCACCAGGCAAACGGTGCGAACATCACAAGGTTTTTCGGCCGTCAGATTTGAAATGTCGCTTCTCACACATCGGCTGATCCGGTTGGTTTATTTGTTTGATAACAACATAGCTGTTGGTATTACTTACTCATTCCCCGCCGACCAATCCGACATAGGAAGGCGGCTGGCCGACTACTCCTTCGATAGCTTCCACGTCAAGTGATTGTCCGTGTTCGTTCTGGCACAAGTTGCCTGCTGGTAGGGAACTTCCGTATGTAGAGCCAGGCGAATCACATCAAGAGACATACGAATATGTGCGGTCGCTTTACGTTGTACACAGACCTCAGAACGCTTCAGGCCCGGTTCGGGTTGGATGTGGTGGAGGCGGAGATGGGGCGGGGGGCTTGTTCAGGGCATCCCTAGTTGCACAGCAAGGACCCGCGCTGCCCCACTGCCCGGGTCTTGCAAAGGGTTCACAAAGAGGAGAGGGGACTTCCGCGACAGGCTCTATACGGGGACCCTTCTGCGGGAACCGGCCGATTCCTTGGCCAGGAAGAAGACGAGAACGCCGGCGACCAGGTGGAAGGGGGCGAAGAATGCGAAGGTCATGCCGGGGCTGACGAAGGCCAGGAGGGCGCCGGCAATCACGGGGCTGGCGAAGCCACCCATCTCTCCAAACAGGCGCCGCTGGGCCTGGAACCGGCCTTTTCCTCCTTCGGGTGCGATGTCGTAGGTGTAGGACGTCAGGGAGCCCAGGGACATGCCGTTGGCCACACCCATGAATATGACAAGCGCCACTATTTGGCTCAGGGACGTAGTGAACGGCATCGCAGCAAACACGGCGGCCGATATGAGGGCTGCGGGGACGACAGCGGCCTTGCGTCCAATTTTGTCGGAGAGGAGGCCGCCGGGGAACATGACTAGGAGACTGACAACGGAGAAGACGCCGAAGATGGAGCCCACCCTGGTTGCGGAATAGCCCAGCTCGTCGCCGTGCAGGGGGAGCATACTGTTGACCACGGTCATGCGCATGATGGCGCTGACGGCCATGACCATCAGGATGACGTAGGTGAGCCGGAAATAGGGGTGGATCTCGCTTAGCTTGCCGAAGCCGAGGAAGGATGCCTTGACGGCGATGGGGGTCTGCCGGGTTTCCTTCATAGGGAGGGCCAGCAGCATGGCGATCAATCCAGCCCCTCCGTAGACCAGGAACAGGATGTCCAGCCCGGACTGGTCTGTGAGGATGCCGCCGATCACGGGGCCGAAGGCCATGCCCGCGGAGTGCAGGCCGAAGAGGATGCTGAGGAAGCGGCCCCGCTGATGGGGCTGGATGAGGTCGGCTGCGGCGACCTCCCGGCCCACCATGTAGATGTTGTTTCCGACGCCCCAGAGGAACTGGGTTAGGAGGAGGATGAGGAAGCTGTCGGTGGTGGCGGCGATCAAGCCTCCCAGGGCAACGAGGCCGCTGCCGGCGACCATGGTGGCCCGCCTGCCAACGCGGTCGACGAGGATGCCTGCGGGCATGAGGGCTAGGACTCTACCCACGCCCTGCGCCGTGACAACCTGCGCCGCCAAACCTTCCGAGACGTTGAACTGCTTGGCCATGTCGGGGATGGCGGGGACAATGATCCCGAGGCCGAAGCTCATGAGCGTCGACGGGAGGAAGACCTGGAAGATGGCGGTTAGCCTGGAACTGCCCACGTATTCCTTACAGGCGCCCCTATGGCGGGGCATGGATGGCCCGGGGCCCCGATGCCGCGCCTACGATGGTAGCCCGAAAGGGAGCGGGCGTCGAGTTGCGCGTTAGGGGCATAGAGAGAACGCCGGCCTGGCAAGACGCCGCGTCGCCGGACTGCCGCGCGTCCGAATTCCGGCCCTCCCAGGGGCGGGGGGAGGGCCGGCATCCGGGGCGTGTGGGCTGTTGACCAGCGGCCCTAATGGGGTTAGATTCGGCGCGACGGCGGCCAGGATTCTCAAGAAGGCGAAGTCTAGGAAGGCGAACGGAGGATGCTGTGAACGTCCTGATAACCGGCGCGGGGCTGGTTGGCTGCTACCTGGCCCGTGAATTGTTGCAGCGCGGGCATCAGCCCGTGCTGTATGAGGTGGCGCCGTTTCGCGACTACATCAGGTGGGTGGCAGGAGACGTTCCCGTCGTTGAGGGGGACGTGCGGGAGATGCCAGCCCTTGTGGAGGCCATGCAGCGCTACGAGGTCAACGTAGTTGTGCACACGGTGGCGCTGATGGGGCAGAAGCTCGAAGACCAGCCGTACCGGGGCATGTCTATCAACGTCGGCGGGACCATCAGCGTTGCCGAGGCGGCGCGCCTCACGGGTGTCGAGCGGCTGGTGTACACGAGCACCTTCGGCGTCTATCACTGGACGCTGCCACCCACGACGCCGGTGACGGAGGACTTTCCGCTGGCGGGCAACGTGCTCTACTCGGGGAGCAAGGTGGCGGCCGAGCGGATCATGCGGGCGTATGGGAACAGGTACGACATCCCGACAGCCGTGACGCGGTTCGCCAACGTCTACGGGCCGGGCCATTACGCCGGGGGAGCCGGGGGCGGGGCGGGCGCCTCGGCGATACACGAGCTCGTTGAGGTTGCCAGGGAGGGCGGCGGCGTCCGCGTGGATCCCCGGCGCCTCACCGACCTGACGGAGTACGTTTACGTCAAGGACGCCGTCCACGGCGTGGCCCTGGCAGCCGAGCAGCGGGGAAAGAACCAGACGTTCAACCTTGGGACGGGCGTTCTTCTGACGCCTGTCGACATCGCTGATGCCTTCAAGGGCGTATTCCCGTCTGTTGAGGTCCAGGTGGAGGAGGCGCAGGGGGCCATGCAGGTCACGCACCGCGACCAGCCTCTGGACCTCAGCCGCTCCCGCAACGAGCTCGGCTACACCCCACAGTTCGTCGATTTGGCCGACGGGCTCGCCGACTTCTCCGAGGAGTTGGCGCAGGTTCCCGTACACCCAGCCTAGCACCGAGTCCAAACAAGCAGGAGCACCTATGCCGAAGATACAGACGGTGACGGGGGCGATGGCGCCCGAGTCCCTGGGCGTCGCTTTCATGCACGAGCATTTGCTATTCGGGTTTCCCGGATGGGACCTGGACCCGGCGATGGCGTTCGACCAGGAAGCCGTGTTCAACGGTGTGGTGAAGGAGCTCCGCGATCTGAAGGAGGCTGGCGCCAACTTGTTGGTCGATCTGACGCCCATTGCCTCCGGGCGCGACGTGGATTTCCTGGTGCGGGCGAGCACGGCGTCCGGCCTGCGGGTGCTGGCCTGCACCGGCTTCTGGAGCGAGCGCGGGATGCCGCCGCATTTCCACCCGCCACAGAAGAGCTCGGAGGACCTGGAGGAGATATTCGTAAAGGAGTTGACGGTGGGCATGGGCGCCACCAACGTGTTGGCCGGCATTATCAAGATCGGCACCAAGGGTGAGCACATGACGCCGATGGAGGAGGGGTTGTTCCGGGCCGCGGCCCGCGCCAACAAGCGCACCGGCGCGGCGATTACGACTCACATCTCCAGCCACCTTCCGAGCCCCGTTGGGCTGATCTCCGGCCGGGAGCACCTGAAGGTACTCATCGAGGAGGAGGGGGTGGAGCCGAGCCGAGTTATCATTGGGCACTGCGATGCAACGCGCCTGACCGACTATCACCTAGAGGTCGCCAAGGCGGGCGCCTATGTGGCCTTCGATCATATCTGCGACGAGGTGGGCGCTCCCTATGCCTTTGCCAACGAGATTCGGCTTCCGTGGATCATGAATCTGTTGGAGCACGGGTACGAGCGGCAGATGATCTTCGCCACGGACCGCATTATGCACTTCCTTTCGGGCGGTGGCGGGCAGCGGTTCACTGCGGACCAACTGCTCAGCGAGTTTCTGCCCATGCTGCGGATGGAGGGGGTGGGGGAGCACGTGATTCGGACGATCATGGTGGAGAACCCGAGGCGGGTCCTGGCAATGCCGGACTGAGGGCGCCGGAGAGCCGGTCATGCCCGGCGGCGGGGGATCGTAGGAGAAGCAGCAATGTCGCAGGGAGGAGGACGCTATGCCGGACGCGAACCTGGAGCTGGTGATCGATGGGGACGGGCATTTGGTGGAGGACATGGATGCCATTGGCGAGTTCATGCCGGAGGACCTGATACCGCGGGACCTGGTCGCCCGGCAGGCGCTGGGCTGGAACAATAGTCTGGGCATCTTTCCCGCCGCCGATCACCTGCACGCCGCTCAGCCGGTGCGGCACCCCAAGGGGTCGTTTGTGCAGGCGGACGCCGATGGCTGGCTGGCGTTTCTAGACGACGTGGGCATTGATACGACGGTGCTCTTCGCCACGAGGGCGTTGACCAGCGGTATGATCACGAACCGCGAATGGGCCATCGCTGCGACGCGGGGCTACAATGACTGGCTACACCAGACCTACTTGCAACGCAGCCCCCGCTTCAAGGGGCTGGGCATCATCCCGATGCAGGAGCCCGCGGCCGCGGTGGAGGAGCTGCGCCGAATCGTGACGGGCCTGGGCTTCCTCGGCGCCATTCTGCCGTCGCCGAACCTGGGAAGGCACCACGGGGCCAAGGATTACTGGCCCGTCTACGAGGAGGCCGACCGGCTGGGTTGCGTAATGGCAGTCCACGCCGGGGGACACTCGGGTCTGGGCTTCGACACGTTCGAGTACCTGGCTTCGGCCCACGCCCTTGGGCATCCGGTGACGCTGATGACGTCGTTTGCCAGCATTGTGTTCAACGGTGTGATGGACAAGTACCCCAACGTCCGGTTCGGCTGGATGGAGGGGGGCATCGGCTGGTTCCTGATGTGCCTGGAGCGATTCAACCGCTCCTATGAGACCCACCAGTTCGTCGATCCACGCGGCGAGCTGATGCAGCTCCGGGACGGGGAGCGGGTGAGCGACTACGTTGCGCGCCACATTGGCGAGGGCCGCCTGTTCGTGGGATGCGAGGGCCACGAGGCGCTGCTTGCCGAGGCAATTGCCCAGGTAGGCAGCAACGGGTTCCCGGTGTACTCGTCGGACTTCCCCCACGAGGTCAACAACGAGATGTGCAAGGCAGAAATTCGGGAGGTCATCGAGCACCCCCGCCTGCTGGACGAGGACAAGGCGGCGATCCTCCACGGCAACGCTCAACGCATGTACAAGCTGACGCCTGTGGGGTAGGGGGGGGGGGGGGGGGGAGGGCCGGGGGGCTGGGCCTACCTGACAACCAGCCCGATCCGCATCTTTCGGTAAGAGTGGCAGCGAGGAAGGGTTACTGGGACTCGGACCATGACGCCTTCGGAGGCGTCCGCGTTTCCTTTTAGCGCTGTAGCGCCCTGCATCGGCCTCAAAGAGGATGTGTGATCCCTTTTGGGTCGCCGCCCCGCCGCCCTTCTAGCCTGCGCCGCTGTTTGTCAACACGCCCGCCAGGCGTTCTAGGGCCGCCTTCCAGTAGGCCCTCATCTCTTCGACCTGCCGACGGTCTGCCAGCTTCGAATGTTGGATGGCTACCTGGCTCTTTGCCGCTCCCTTTTCGTAACAACCGATGTCGACGCTGGCGGCGCCATCGTCCCAGGTTGCGCGGACCGACTTTGACGGCGTTGCCTTCCGTACGGTCAGCGGGGCCTCACCCAACCAACTGCTGCGCGTCTTGTCGTCGGCGCAGGCGGCGTAGAGGGCGTCGAGTGGGGCGGCGATCGTCTTGCTCACGCTGACTTGGTAGCCGCTCAGTGCCTGGTGCTTCTCCCGCAGGCCGCGGGCGCGTTCGTACTGCACCGTCACCTCCTGGCTCCACCATGGAGAGACGTTCTCTTGCTCACGCAGATACGCCGCGATCTCCTTGTGCGCCAACTCACGAGCGCCGGCAGAATCCAGAATCGCGAACCAATCGTCGCGGTTCTTCCCGGTCGCCCGCAACACCGCCTCATCGCTCGTCTCTGATTGCGGTTTCGTTGAGGTCATCGTTGCTTCTTTTCCTCGTCCAATCTCCTGCCCTCCGTCTATCCTACTGGGGTGGAGGCCGGAGCGCTTCCGGGACGTATCCGATTTTCCGATCCCAATCCTCGCGAAGGCGCTTCAGACGCAGACGCGCTCCCTCAGACATCATTGCGGGGTCCCAGTCCAGCCCGGCGTCGGCCTCGCAGGTCACCGATTCAACGTTGGGGAGGGCGC
The DNA here is from genome assembly GCA_965263165.1 of Dehalococcoidia bacterium. Taxonomy (GTDB): domain Bacteria; phylum Chloroflexota; class Dehalococcoidia; order Lucifugimonadales; family SAR202-VII-2; genus SAR202-VII-2. The sequence continues at coordinate 3,012,149 of OZ253584.1, read as the reverse complement.
CCACCCTCGTCTGCACTTGGTCTAGGAAATAGGGGACCAGCATGCACATGGGGGTGGTGAGTCGCAGGCGCACGGCGACATGGCCACCGGTGATCTCGATATCCCGCAGCAGACCCATTTCTAGGACGTTGAGGGGAAGACCCGTGCCCACGCTGCATGGGTCCACGATCTCCCTGAGACAGGCGCGCACTCCCTGCTCCGTGGGCATCACACGGCCTCGCCGGCGAATGATACGGAGGAGTAGGGAAGTGCTTTTCCCGTCTGCGCCTTGGCGACGCCGAACTCGTCCTGCTCCAGCTTGGCCTTCATGGCGGGGATGTCCAAACCCAGGATGCGGGCGTAGTTTTCTCCAAGCACCTTCTTTTTCAAGTCCTTGGTCATCGAGGGGAGTCCCAGGCCCTCCACCATGTCCGGGGGAAAGTCCCACTCATGCCAGAACTTCTCCAGGCTGGCCTGGGGGTGCATGGACCCCGTGGCCCAGAGAAGCTTGTCCAAGACTTGGGTCCCTCCCTGCGCCAGCAGTCCCGCCATGGCCTGAGTGAAGGCCATGGGTCGCTTGACCAGAAACGTGCTGGTGGTCTCTAGGTTGCCGTAGACGTTGTGGAAGCGGGCCAGCAGCCAGGCCGTTTCCTCTAGAAACGCCACGCCGGAATGAATGATCTCGAAGACCATCTCCGGGAAGGCCAGGGCGGCTCGATCCACATCTTCGACGTGGTAATACTGTAGGGGCACTGGCCCCATGGGCACTGCTTTGTGAATGGCCACTATCTTGAGGCCCAGCTTCTGCGATCGCTCGAAGAAGGGGTAGGCCACCTCGGGATCGTCCATGAGCCACCCCTGAGGTTCGCCCGAGACCCAGGTGTGAGGGTAGAGCTTCAACCCGACGGGCCTCAGCACTTCGACCTGACGTTCAAGCTCCTCCATGGCTTTCTGGCCCTGCATGGGGTCAACGCCGGCGTACAGGATGAAGCGGTCCGGCCAGCGGCGCTGGGCCTCCACGTTCTTCTCGAGGGAGTCCAGCCCGTCCTTGAACGCGGCGATGGGCAGGACCTGGTGGACTGCCATATCCACGTCGCTCTCCAAGAAGGTCGTGTGGGCGGTATCCTCAATGCGCCAGTCTCGCTGGTAGGAATCCTGTGGGACTTGCGACCCCAACGGACTGGTTGAGAACAGCCCCTGGGCAACAGCTTCGGCTATGGGCTTGGCGTGCTTGGCGAATGCATAGTTGGACGGGTGCAGGTTGTGCGAGTGCTTGATTGCGTCGATGACGAAGGCGTCGTCTATCATGTGGGCCTCCTGTAATGTTCATCGTGAGCGGGAGAGAAGCCAGCCCCGCTAGAGTGGCCGAGAACCCTTCTCGCGTCAAGCGCCGCCGAATAACCTGCGGAACCAGCGGAGGACGGGGCGGGAAGGGGGCGGTGGCGATCGGCGGTGGTTCAGCGTACTCTGAACGGCATGGCCGCTAACTCGGCAGGCAGGAGACGCGGCGCCGGTGCCTGAGCAGGCGGATTTCCCGACGGAATGCAGGGCCGCTAGTTGAGGCCTGGGGCGCATGGATCAACCACGACAAATGGCTAACCCAACGTTCATCATCGGAGGGCCCGGTAGCGGGAAGACGCGGGAGATTGTATCGAGGCTGGCCGCTCGGTATGAGGCCGACGCGTTCTCCGAGACGGTTGTGCTCATACCGACCATACGTCACGGCGACCAACTCCGCCGCCGCCTGGCCAGCCGCTGTGGGGTGGCGATGCGGCTCCGGGTGGAGACGATTTCCCACTTCAGTTGGGCGCTGGCGCCCGCCGCCAACCCGCCGTCATTCATGCTCGTGGAGGAGCTCCTCGCGCGAACTGTCCGGGGCGAGGTCGAACGCGGGCCTGCCGCCTATTTCGGGCCGATCGCCAGGACCGAAGGATTCGGCAACCTTGTGAGCGCCGCGGTCGGCGAGCTGCTGGCGGAGGCAATCGACCCGCAAGCGCTGAGTGAAGCCGCCGCTCAGGTCGGCGCCGCCGGCCTGAGCGCGCTGAGCGCCATCTTCGCGGCGTACGTCTCCGAGCTCGAGCAGCGGCGCTGGCTGCGGCAGGCGCCGTGAGAACCGACGCCGCGCTGCCCGGCGTGAACGCGGAGATCGACGCGCTCCGCGGCTACCTCCGGGACTTCGCTGCTTGGTGGACTCAGGGGCCGATCGCCGACCGCTCACAGGCGGTCCTCGGCCGCTCGGGCAAGGGCATCATCCTCTTCCGGCACATGCTGGAAGAGAACATCAGGATCGCGCAGGACGGCGGCGACCCGCTCAACACGTTCCGCGACCCCGGACAGAGCGTCTATCTCGACTTGCGCACTGAGGACAACCGGGTCGCCGTGTGATCTGCTCGCCCGCTCGGACGGGACTCGGCAGGGACAGGCGGCTGTCGTAGGCTTATGCCCAATGCGCATGGCGGACGGACGCGTAATGCGCGTAATGTATGATGGGCTCGCTCCCTGGGGACGACCCCATCGACCGAGGTGATTCTTGGCAACCTCGCAGGCCGCAGTTGCGACGGGCCCATTCCAAAAGAAGCCCAAGCGGATAGCCGGCTCCATCATTGTCGGCCATGCCTTCCAGCACATGTACTCGGACGGCTTCTTGGTGCTGCTCGATCCCATCTACCAAGCGTTCGGGCTGACCCCCCTATCGGTTGGCGCGCTCTCGGCTGTGCGTCAAGGGGCCGGTGGACTGCTCACGATGGGCGGCGGGTTTGTCATTGACATGTTCTCCGGCAAGCGCGGGCTGCTCCTGGCGGGGAGTCTGTTCACGATGGGGCTCGGCTACCTGCTCGTTGCCGCCTCCCCGAACTACACGATACTGCTCATAACCCTGGCTCTCGGTTCAGGGGCCGCTTCGTTCTGGCACCCCGTTGGGCTCGGGATTCTCTCCGCGTCATTCCCAAACAGGCGCGCCCTCATGATGTCTCTCCATCGTTCATCGGGAGGCGTGGGCGAGACTCTCACGCCGCTTGTCGTTGGCGCTGCCCTGTTCTTCATCACATGGCGAGAAGTTCTTTTCGCCGGGTTCATTGTCATGACGGCTGTCTCGATCACCCTGCTGATCGTCCTGAGCAGGCTCGGCTTGCAGAGCCAGGCGACCGAGCATCGGAGCGCTGGCGAGCAGATACGGTCCATCGGACAGTTGTTCAGGCAGCGCGCGCTGCCGACGCTGTTGATCGTCTCCGGTCTGCGCGGCATGGCGGACCGCGCCTTCGTTTTGTTCCTTCCGCTGTTCATCGGCAGGGCGATGCGGCTCGACGACCCGGACGTCGGCATTGAGCGCGTGGCGCTTGTCGTCGGCTTCCATCTCACCCTCCTGTCGAGCATGTCGATCATTGTTCCGCCGGTCGTCGGACTGCTGGCGGACCGCATCGGCCGCAAGCCTGTGATGATCGCCACGCTGTTTGCTTCGTCGCTCGTGACGGGCGTGCTGGCCATGGTGGGTGAGATGGGCTGGGCGTTCACGGTACTGATCGGGGCGCTCGGCGCCGTGCGGTTTGCCGTCGCCAACCTCACGCAGGCCGCATCGCTCGACATCGCGGAGGGCAGGCGGCTCGAGGGGAGCATGATTGGGCTCCTCTGGGGCAACAACGCCACATTCGGTGCGCTCTCCCCCCTCCTGGTCGGCGCCATCATCGCCGCGTTCGCCTCGGATGCAGTAGATGCGAACAAGTTCGCGCTTGTCTTCCCCTACGTCGCGATTCTCACCTTCGCCGCCACGATCGCAGCGCTGTTCCTGCCCGGGCACCTGGGCAAGCCGAAGCTGGCCGTGTAACGGCTGTCGTATGCGGGGACCGGCAGGCAACTTGCGATGAGTGGGGCAGGCTGGCCCTGGACGCGTCGGATGCAGTGCGCCTGATGACGGTGCATGGCTCCAAGGGGTTGGAGTTCCCCATCGTCTTCGTTCCGGAGGCCCATCTTGCATCGCGGGCTGACCACGACTCCGTGCGCTGGCGGAGCGCGGACGGCATCTCCCTTACGCTTGCCCGAGAGGTCGGGGCCGCCGGTAGCCGGCCACGGCCCGGGTTTTACACGTACCTTCTGGACCGGGCCGCAGCGGAGGAGGCCGCGGAGCACAAGCGGCTGTTCTACGTTGCCGCGACTAGGGCCGCCGACGCGCTGTACATCAGCGGGAATGAGACGAGCAGCGGCGACGGGTGGCTCGCCGCCGCTTTGGAAGTCGTGGGGACGGCCTCGCGGGACGGTGTGGAGGTCCGGCAGCCACTGATCGTCGGAGGGGGAGGCGGCGCTCGCAGGCCGACGCCCCCGGAGCTGGCGCCGCCGTCCCCGGACGAGGAAGAGGACTTCATGCCCCCGCTCGTCGCCCGTCCGCAGGTGATCCCCCTGCGTTCCAGCACGCCAGCCACGGCCCTGCGGGCGCCTGCGGCGAGCCCGGCGTTTACAGGCCACGGAGACGGCCTTGGCATCGTCCGGGGGAACTTGGCGCATAGGGCCATCGAGCTGAGGTTCACCACTGGGGAGCGGCCTGCGCTGGCTGAACTGGTCCAGAGCATTGATGCAGGGTTGAGCGCGCAGGCGGCCGAACGCATCGCCGCAGAGGTTGAGGCGATGTTGGAACTGCTCGACGCAAGCCCATTGGCGGCCACGCTCCGCCGTCTTGGGGACCGCGCCTATTTCGAGCTACCGTTCTCGTGGGACTGGGAAGGCGCGGCGGTGCACGGAACGATTGACCTGGCCTACCAGGACGCTGGAGGTTGGCGGGTGCTCGATTTCAAGACCGACGATCTCCGCGGCAGGTCCCTGGTTGAGGCGTCGGAGCCGTATCTGCCGCAGCTTGCTCTATATGCAGCAGCCCTGGAAAGGGCAACCAGCCAGCGTCCGGTCGCGAGCCTGCTGTTCCTGCGGACCGGGGAGACCTTCACGCCCGACGCTGGAGACCTGGACAGGGCGCTGGCGGCGACGCGGGCGCGGATAGCTGCGGGGCAGGCACTGGAAATCCCACCGTCGCTGGGGTTCGAGGATACGCGGGAGGAGGATGCGTAGGCGCTGTTGCTGCTGCGCCGGGCTGGTTGACGGCAACGCTCGACTAGCGGCTGAGGGGGGGTTCCCGACGGAGCCGCCTCCGGGTCTCATACAGACAACGGCGTCGTTGCAAGACTGGCGTCACCCCAGACATCAATACTACAAGCGACGGGAGGGTTAACGACAATCAGCGATAGCAACCGCTGTCTCAGTCGTCGCGTGCGTCCTCCCACGCAAGGTCTCCATGGTGGAGGGCTGCCTGCGAGGCGCGGGGCGGCGCCGAGAATGGCGTTTGGGACGGAGTGGCTAATACTTGCCAAACCAACATTGGAGGCGGAGGACAAGCGCCAGATCCATATGAAACGGCTTTGCACAACGCGGAACGCGCAGCTCTGGACAATCGCCAAGAGTGGTGTGGCCATTATTGTCCACGGAGGATTCGGGCGGATGGCTCACTATGCTCAGAGAAGACATTCAGCAGCCCGGTGGGTCTCTGGCGCGTATTTCGTGTTCACAGAGAAGGGGAGGCCTCGGCAGCACCCGGCGAGGGTGGTCCAAGATCACGTTGGAAGTAGTCAGTGTCCCGTTCCAAGCGCTTACCCGCTAGTTTGTCGAGGATGCCCAAGCATTGCGACGAAATGCCGTTCTACCCTACCTGTCAGGAGCATGCCGCCAATGGCGACAAGCCAAACAAAAAAGGCAACCCCAATGATGGGGTGCATGATGGTTGCGGCATCGAACCAGATAAGCTGCATCGCGATGCCGATTACAGCGGATACAGGCGAGATGCGCCTAAGAGTCCCGCCGACCTTCCACTGGCGCAGCGCGGCAACGACCAGTCCCAGCCCTGCCACCGCGAAACCTATCTTGCCGGTAATCCATCGGAGATAGGCTGTCGTTTCGGTGGAGGCGTCTATGACGCTGAGGTCGGGATCGTACGCGCCAAAGACAGATGCCGCCAATGCGACGGCGCATGCGCCCGAAAAGGCCGTGAATAGGCCCGATGCGGCAAATAAGGCCGGGACAAGCGGCGTGCCCAGACGCTCTCGAATGATCCATGTCCTCAACAGGAACCATGCTCCAGCCGCCAGCGCGACTCCTGAGATGAATCGTGCGGCGCCTCCCAAGCCGTAGAGACCGCTGCTTTCCGAGATGGCAACTAGGGATTCTGCGAGCGTGAGCTGGTCGGCGTCGGCGGAGAGCCTGCCGACAACGGCGACGATGGTAGCGGCTGCAGAGAGTATGAGAAGCGTTCCGGCTTTGCGGGCAGCGGAGTCGGTAGGGGGACCGGTTGTTTTCTCGCTCGGATGATGCGAGCTTGGCTGACGTGAAGTCTGCATTTTGCCAATCACCTCCTACGTTGGCGGGGGCAGGAACCAGCGGTTGGGGCCGATCCCCGAATCGATGCGGGCAAGTCGACTTCCGGGTCTATCGGACGAGCCGAGGGCCGTCCGGTGTGCGTGACGAAGGCGTCTGCTCGAACTAAGACGCTTTCGCGCCCTCTCCGGATGAGATCGTCGCGGATGATGTGCGCAGTAGCCAGGATCATGTCCGGCTGATACGCCATGCGCTCCACTTGAGTAGGCGGCTGGTACTCCTCAGGATAGACTATTCGATCTTCATTCGCGGCATTGCTGTTCACACGAAACTTTACGAGGCCGGTCTTCTCCGTAACGAGGACTCTCCAAGAGAAACGGTAGCCTTCCTCCGTCCAGCGCACGTTCGCCGGGTAGGCCAGGCGCCTCAGGGGGACGAGCGCTTGCACTGCCAGGAAAACAACTCCGAGGAGGAGGGCTGCCCGAACCGGCCACGACAGAGATCGCGCTTCGGTCTGGGGCAAGGGGGCAGGAGTGGTTGCAGGCAACGCACCGTTTGGTCTGCGCAGCCGTCTTACAAGGCGGCCCAGCCAGTCAGGATCGAAGAAGATGAGCGCGGCCCCGGTTATGATCCAGGAGAATAGCCCACTAGGGGGGAACAAGAGCCCCGTTGCTATATGGAACGTCACGAGCAGGGTATAGGCGAAGGGCCGAGTCTTCCTCCAGGGCAGCCAACGCAGGATAGTCAGATCAAGGAACGCTCCTGCCCAGCTCATGGCGTATGGGACCTACGTTTCCCTAAGCAACGGGCCTACTAGGGGCGCGCCGGTGCTGTTGTAGAGCCAGATGTATGGCGGCTCAGCGTGGAATAGCCAATCGGGGTTCAGCTTCGCAATTCCCGCGAAGATATAGACTAGGCCAATCTGGGCCCGGAGCATCCAGAGTGTGGCCCTTGGGATGTTTGGGCTGATCTTCCCGGCAAGCGCGCTTCGGGCATCTGGGGATGCCGTCTGGCTCAGAGGCAAGAAGATCATGATGATGCTGATCAGGCTGACGAAGTAGTAATGATTGAGGTGCGTTGCCTGCTCGATCAACTCGACGTAGATGAAGAGCAGAAAGAACGCGATGATGGACAGCCGGTAGCGATATCCCAGCGCTACGCCGAGGCTCGCAAGCCCGAGGAGAGCGAAATGGAGGTGCATGCCCCAACCGGGCCATGCTTGAACCCATCCGAACCCGTAGTAGGTGAAGTGGTGCGCTGGCTCAATGTACAGCTCCGAAATCCAGCCGTTGGCGGCAAATCGAATCACCGCAAGAACGCCGCCGGGGCCGAAAATTATGCGGAAGGCGGCCGCCGAAGCGGGCGAAACCGGCTGAGACCCGGCGCGCATGACGTGGCCAACGATAGTGAAGGCTTCCGCCTCGGCGCTTTTAGCTTCACCGAGTTGCGTGGGTAGTACGACAGGAGGAGACAAGTGTCCTCTGGAGCGTCGGGTTCGTGGACGCGGAACTTCCCTTCGCGAGGCGTCTCGGAATCTCCGCGCCAATGGCTACTCAGCGGCCGTTACACCTGATAAGATTTAGGGCTATACAAGTGGAGTGAGATGAGAAAACTCGTTGTCCTACTGGCCATAGCTGCCCCTGTATCAAGCGTGACGGCGGTCCTGGCCGGATGCGGATCGTCTGCACCGACGGACCAGCCCGCTGCAGCGCCCACGGAGACCACATCGCCACTCCTGAAGCCCACCGCCACCGAATCTACTCCTCTGGTGGATGACTCCGTGTCAACACCGACTCCCGCGTCGTCTGCCGGCGACGGGATTGAATTCGCGCCCGTCGACTCTGTCGGAACGTCCAAGAAGCAGGAGCCCATAACGGTTGGTGATCCGGATTCTCCCCAGAAGGACGGCGCCGGCGTCGCCGGCCCTGTCCAGGGTGACCCCTACACCTGGCAGGACGGCGACAGGACCATGACGGTGAGGCTTCAGACAGACCTGGTAGTCGAGAAAGGCTCCGGCGGACTGCCTCGTGACGTCGTTCCAGCCAACGAGGATGGAACCAACGTCGCCAGGAGTGCGGATGGACAATCGAAGAGTGATACTCTGCCCGTCTTTCGCTCGGAGTCCGGCGCGCTGATGACCCTACCCGGCGGCGTTCTGCTGGTGCTCAGCTCTGAATGGAGCCAGGCGGAAACGAACGCCTTTTTCTCCAACAACGGGATCAAGATGGACCGCGTGTCGGAGTTGGGCTACGTCGCCAACGGCTTCTTCATTGAAACTGAACCAGGGTTCCCCTCGCTGGACCTCGCCAACGCCTTGGCAGTGCAGGACGGTGTGGATATCTCCAGTCCCAACTGGGGCAGAGAAGCCACCCCGAAGTGATTGTTGCCTGCGAATACCACGGGTTGTTGTGACCCACTTTTCCCGTGCAAGCTAACGTCTCTTCGGAGTCATCTATCCCATGACCAGGATGGTCAGTCCGGCCAGACTGCTGTGGGCGGCGGGATGCGCCATGCTCTGCCTAGTGCTGGCTCTGGGCTACGCCAGCGCGCAGTCTACTCCCGCCGCGCCTACCATCGACTCTGTATCCTCTGGCGATACCACACTCACCGTTGCCTGGACTGCTCCCGCCGGCGAAACCGGCATCACGGCCTACGACGTGCATCACATTGAGACCAGCGCGGATGAGACGATGGACTCCAACTGGACTCTGGTAGACGACGCGTGGACATCCGGTACGCTGGAATACACCATAGCCATGCTGGACAATGGGACACAGTACGACGTTCAGGTGCGGGCGGTGAACTCCAATGGAGACGGGACGTGGTCCGCAACTGAGGTCGGGACGCCTGCATTGCCCGCTCCCGCCGTCGATTCCGTTCGCGCTGACGACCAGGCCGTGCTGGTTTCCTGGAGCGCTCCCACCGGAATCACCACCGGAGTCGCGGCGTACGACGTGCGCTATATCGAGACCAGCGCTGATGAGACGGTGGACGCCAACTGGACTGTGGAGGAGGACGCCTGGGAAGACGGCGGCGGCAGCCTGGCCTACGCCGTCACCGGCCTGACCAACGGCACGGAGTACGACGTGCAGGTGCGCGCGGTTGACAAAGACGATGTCGACGGCGCCTGGTCGGCCACGACCAGCGCTACGCCCGCTGACCACGGCGGCGCCCTGGCCGAGGCGACGAGTGTGACCGCGGGCGCCAGGGTGTGGGGCGCCGTTGACCCCGCCGACGATGAAGACTACTTCAGCTTTAGCGTGTCAAGGACTGCCGACTATTGGATCTACACCTTAGGCGACCTGGATACCGTGGGAGAACTGCTGGACAGCAACGGCATGTCCATCGACATCAGCGATAGAGGCGGTGTGCTGCCCAACCCGGACAATTTCTTCCTGTGGCAAAGACTCGAGTCCGGGACGTACCACGTCAAGGTAACCGGCTTCGGGCCTACTGACGAACCATATGTCCTTCGGATCAGGGAGTTCAGGGACACAACTTCAAGGAGCAACGCGGCCACTCTGAATCTCAACGGCTCTGCGAGCGGCACCATAGACCCGGAAGACGACGATGACTACTTCAAGCTGGAGCTTTCCGAGACAACGGAAGTTGCCATTCGCGCCTCTGGCTTCCCTGACACCGTCGGTGAGCTGCAAGGGAGCAACGGCACGGTGATAGCATCCAACGATGACGGCTACCTCCCGGGCGGTAGGAGGAACTTCCTCATCCGGGAAAGCCTCAACGCCGGGGTGTATTACGTCAAGGTCAATTCTTTCGATGAGAGATCCGATGGGCCGTATTCGGTGTACGCCACAGCCATCACCGAGCCGGGCAGCGCCAAAGCTGACGCTCAGCCACTGACCCTCGGCGTTGCGGCGGGGGGAATCATAGACCCGGCGGGTGACGAGGATTACTTCAGCCTTACCCTCGAAGAGACAGCTTACGTGATTATCGGGGGAGTGGGCGACGTCACTAATATCAGCGGTGGCCTGACCGATGAAAACGACCTCCAGGCGCCGGTAGATTCGATTCACTTTGACGACTTGTTTATCTTCGAGGGCAGACTGGACGCGGGCACATACTACTTGAAGGTGACGGGCAAGGACGCCACAGACACGGGACGTTACACCGTCAGGGCCATCGTCGAGGGCTCTTACACCTTTTTTGTAGACCGCTGCTCCAACATCCCCACCAGCAGCAGCATCAACGACCCGCTCTACGGCTGCCAGTGGCACCTGAACAATACTGGGCAGTTCCGGAACGGCGCCGGTCAGGATATTAGGGTCGAGGAGGTGTGGCCCACATACACAGGCTCCGGCATCAACGTGGCGGTGGTGGACGATGGAATGCACCACCAGCACGAGGATCTGGCTGACAACGTCCTCACCTCCTTCAACCACAACTACGACCCAGACCTGACCGACATCTACCACCCCTTCGAGGACCACGGCACCGCGGTGGCCGGCCTTATTGCGGCGAAGGACAACAGCCTCGGTATGCGAGGCGTAGCCCCCGAGGCCAAGATATACGGCTACAACTATCTGGTTGAAGAGTCCGACGCCAATGAAGCGAACGCCATGTCTCGCAACGCGACGACCACGGCCATTTCCAACAACAGCTGGGGGCCTAGAGACTCCGACAGGCCGGAGCCTGCTACTGAACTTTGGGAAGCGGCTGTCAAATACGGCGTCACCACCGGCTACGGCGGGAAAGGCGTTTTCTACGCGTGGGCTGCCGGGAATGGGGGAGACCTCGACTACTCCACTCTGGACGAGTACTCGAACTTCTACGCCGTGACGGCTGTCTGCGCCGTCGGGCACGACGATATAAGAAGCAGCTACTCGGAATCCGGCGCAAACCTGTGGGTGTGCGGACCGTCCAGCAGCGGGAGGGAGGGCCAGCCTAGAATAGCCACCACCGACAACGGACACCGGTATAGGGGCAGTTTTGGAGGCACCAGCGCCGCCACTCCCATAGTCTCCGGCGTGGTTGCACTGGTGCGCGAAGCAAACAGCGCGCTGACTTGGCGGGACGTCAAGCTAATCCTGGCTGCCTCCGCCCGCAAGAACGACCCGGATAACACCGGCTGGGTGGAAGGAGCTTTCAAATACGGGTCGACCACGGATCGCTACAACTTCAACCACGAGTACGGCTTCGGCATGGTGGACGCCAAGGCGGCCGTGGACCTAGCCACAACTTGGACAAACGTCCGAGATTTGAGGGAAATCACCTCGGCGTCAAGCGTCATCAACCTGTCAATCCCCGACTTGCCGTCGTCCGGTACGCCTACCACGGTTACCGCCAGTCTGAACGTAGACACTTATGTGGAGTTCGTTGAGTTTGTGGAGGTCAATGCCCACTTCAACCACCCTTCCTTCCGGGACCTGACCGTTGAGCTGGTCTCGCCCTCCGGGGCCGTTTCAACGCTGTCCACTTCCGCCCCGATAAACGGGGCGTTGACCACTGAGTTTCGCTTTGGTTCGGCCCGCCACTTGGGCGAGGACGCGGCCGGCGAGTGGACGCTGCGGATTAAAGACCTTAGTAGAAGGGATACGGGAGCTCTCAGGTCGTGGGGTCTCACCATCTATGGACACGGTTCCATTCCCGGCGCGCCTGATATCGACAATGTCACCCCGGGAGGAGGCACACTCGAAATTGACTGGAAGGCGCCGATAGACACTGGGGAGACAGCCATCACCTCCTACGACGTGCGCTACATTCGCGAAGATGCTACGGACAAGAGCGATGACAACTGGTCTGTGGAGACGGGCGTGGGGACGCCGAGCAACCGGAGTTACACCATCACCGGACTGAGAGGCGGAGTTAAGTACGAATTCCAACTGCGGGCCCACAACGGTTCTGGACATGGCCCCTGGTCCCAAGTGGCAGGTGAGGAGCCCACCACGGTCAAGCCGGCCGCGCCGGCTATAACCTCCATCTCACGCGGCGATAGGACCCTGGCTGTTGTCTGGACGGCCCCTGCTGACACAGGCGGCGGGGTCATCACAGCCTACGACGTACGCTACATTGAGACCAGCGAAGACGAGACGGTGGAATCCAACTGGACGGTGCGGGACAACGCCTGGAGAAGCGGCGACCTGCGGTATGTCATCTCCAACCTCACGAACACGACGGAGTACGACGTACAGGTGCGGGCCGTCAACACTGCCGGGGATGGAGAATGGTCCGACACAGATACAGGCACACCGCTGCCGGACGACATACCCATAATGTTGCAGTGGGAAGAGACCTCTATTGAAGTGGCCGAGGACGCCGGGAGCGTCGTCCTGAGGGCAGTCTTTACAACCACACTGGACTCGCCGCCGGAGGCTGACTTCACCTTCGACGTCACCCTAACCACTACCGATAGCGGCACGACCCAAGACGACGACTACACGGCTCCGCCTTCGTCCGCGACCTTTGTCGCGAGCGACTTCAGCCAGACCGACGTGAACGGCCAGCAGCGATACCGCGCAACCAGGGATTTCACCGTAGTCATCATAGACGACACAGCGGATGAATCGGACGAAGCCTTCAACGTAAGGCTGGCCTACCTGACTCCCGGCCTCACGCATCTCCAGGGAGGCCCCTCCACGGCAGTCGTCACAATCAAGGACAACGAACACGTTCCAGTTACTCTCAGCTGGGAACGGTCGGACATAACGGTCGGTGAGAACGCCGGAAGCGTCACGCTGCGCGCCTACGCCGTCACCACTGTGGACAAGCGGCCTGAAGACGGGTTCGCCTTCGACGCCTCCATCTATACGTCTAACGGCAGCGCCGCCCAGCCCGGCGACTATACGCAGGTGGCCAATACCGTCACTTTCAGCCGGAGCGACTTCAGCCGGGTAACCATCAACGGCGAACGCCGCTATCGCGCCGCAAAGCAAGTGCTGGCGCCCATTGTGGATGACACATCCGATGAAGACGAGGAGGACTTCACGGTAACCATTGAGTACGCGAATCTCGGCCCATCTCACCTGCAGGGCGGTTCAGCCACTATGAGGGTGAAGATCACCGACAACGACTTCGTACCCGTCACCATCAGCTGGGAGCAGACGTTCGTGAGCGTCGACGAGGACGAAGGGACTGTCGCCCTGCGTGCAGAGGTCACAACAGAAGTCGACAAGATGCCGGGAAGCGGCTTCGAAGTTGCGGTATCCGTTGAGGCCGTTGACGACAGCGCCACGAGGAATGAGGACTTTCGTCCACTGTCGACGACGCATCGATTTCGGCAGAGCGACTTCACCCGCGTCGACACGGGCGGCGGCGTGCAGCGCTACCGGGCAACGCGAGAGTTCGAGGTGACAGTCCTTGAAGACACCTTGGATGAATCGAATGAACAATTTGAAGTAGTGTTGTCCTACAGCAACCCGACATTGCCTCACTTGAGGGGCAGCAGCGCTGAGGCAACCGTCTCCATCAACGACAACGACCATGCGCCGGTGACGCTGGGATGGGAAGAAACGGCATTCACGGCTGAAGAGCCCACGAGTCCCGGCCAGACAACGGCGGTGACCCTTCGCGCGATGGCGGTCACGGCAACGGACAAGCGCCCGGAGAGCGGGTTCACCTTCGACTTTACCGTGAATACGGCCAACGGCACGGCGCGGCAGCCAGACGACTACGAGCCTCTGTCCGTGACGGAAACGTTCGAACGCAACGACTTTTCCCGGACCACAGTGGCTGGCGAATCTCGCTGGGTGGCTTCGCGTGACTTCACTGTGAACGTTGAACATGACACCGTCAACGAGCCGCCGGAGACGTTCCGCGTTGTGTTGGCGTTCGTAGGCCCTAGCCAACCGTACCTGCTGCGGGGCGACATGACCGCGACGGTGACCACCACAGACGATATTGCCTCGCTGGTGGACTTGCGGACGACGGTCAACGCTGACCGTAGCATCGCCTCGCTGAGGGATGAGATCACCTACGATTGGTCAGTCACCAACAGCGGGCCGGCCGCATCCACCAACACGGTTCTCACGGCAACGCTGGATGCCGGCGTGACCTTTGTCTCGGCTAGTGTCTCGGCGCCGTCAACCGGTCAGTGCAGGCGCTCCGGCCGAACGGTCACGTGTACTTTCGGGACGCTGGAACTCGGCGACACGACAAGTGGGGAGGTTGTCGTCGAGGTCACCGACAACGCCTCGGCGGATATTCGATTTACCGCCACGTCCGAAGGAGACCAACTCGATCGGATGCCGGGGGACAATGACGACTCGGTCACGACGGAGTTGGTTGCGGCACCGCGGCAGATCACGAATCTGCGGGCATCAGGAGCGAGTGCACACATTGACTTGACGTGGAGCATACCGGGCGACAACGGTAGCCCCATCACCCGGTACGAGCTGGAACGCAAGGAGGCCGGCGAGAGCTATGCCCTCGTCACTCCCGGACCTAGCGTCGCGGCTACAACGTACCGGGACAGCCAGGTGTCGGCTGGAACGACCTACACCTACCAGTTGCGCGCCGTCAACGCCGACGGCAACGCCGAATGGTCCAACGAGGTGACCGCAACCGCTCGGGAAACCCCGCCTCCACCGCCTCCACCGCCCCCACCGATAACGGGCGGAGGCAGCGGGGGCGGAGGGGGTGGAGGCGGCGTCGCGCCTTCGAACCGGTCGCCGTCGTTCATCGACGGCGCCGTGACCTCGCGCTCGGTGGCCGAGAACGCGGTGGTGGGCCAGTACATCGGCGCTCCGCTGGTGGCCAGGGACCCCGACGGCGACGCGCTGGTCTACACCCTGAGCGGCGCCGATCCCCAGTTCTTCGTCTTGCATCCGGTGACGGGCCAGTTGCGGGTCAATGTCCCCCTGGACTACGAGACCAAGAGCAGCTACTCCGTGGTCGTGCGCGTAGCGGACGGCCGGGGGGGCTGGGGGCTACATCGCGGTGACGGTCGCGGTGACCAACGTGGGGTTGGAGGGTATGGTTGGCCAGTATGACAAGGACGACAATGGAGTGATCGAACGGGACGAGGCCATAGCGGCAGCCGTCGATTACTTCAATGGCGTCATCAGCAAGGAAGAGGCGATAGCGGTTATCAGGGTCTACTTCGCCGGCTAATTCGATGGCGGCCGGGGAGTGGAGCGCGGTAGGGGGTAAAAGGGAGGGAGAGCATTGGTCAGGAAAGCGTTGGCGGTGATGGCGGTTGCCGGGACGGTTCTCTGGGTCGTGGGGTTGTTGCACTCCGCTCCCGTGGAGGCGACGTCGCACGGGGCAGTCAGGTCCTTCTCCGCGTCGTCAGTACTCCCAGGCGGGCGGTTGGAGGTCACGATGGTCCTCGCCGGATACGGCGGTCTTGGTCAGGTCGCGGAGACGCTGCCCGCCGGGTTCGCCTACGCAGGCTCCGACCTATCTGAATCTCAGGTTGCCGTCGTCGGCCAGACCGTCACCTTCACGCTGCTGGGGGAGGAAACCTTTACGTATGCCGTGACCGCCCCCGCCGCTGAGGGTTCCTACGTTTTCTCCGGGATCATCAAGGACGTGAACAGAGTGGAGGCATCGGTGGGCGGCGCTTCCAGTATCCGAGTAGGCCCCCCGCCAACCCCGACACCCACACCTACGCCGACCCCGACACCAACGCCCACACCAACACCGACTCCAACTCCGACACCCGCGCCAACACCCACTCCCACTCCCGCGCCCACACCGACGCCGGCGCCCACACCGACGCCGGCGCCCACGTTGACACCCGCGCCGACATCGACGCCAACGCCGCAACCGACTGCCACGGCAACGCTGGCGCCGACCATCGCGCCGATGCCGACGCCCACTCCCACGCTTGCGCCGACGCCAACCGCCACCTCGGCGCCCGAACCGACGGCCGCGCCCCCGGCGCCACCAGCACAGGAGTCGAGCGGGGGCGGTGTGCCGGCATGGTTGATCGTCCTGGTGGTTGCCGGGGTAGTCCTCGTGGTAGGCGGCGTCGTGGCGTATGTCCGTAGACGGCGGCGGTAGCCCGCACTGAGGAGCAACCAAAAGGCAGAGAGGCGGTATGTGGGGAGCCCGCTCAGGCGGTGGCTGCCCAGTGCAACCGCTGGCGCTAGGAGGAAGACGGGATGCCCACGTTTGGCGCTCTTCCGATCGGCGAAGCACGCGCGAAAGGCGCAGCGAGCAAGCGCGCGGCGCTGCTCTAGGAAAACGCCGGGTACGTCCAGAGCGTAGCTCTAGGGCAAGCAGGCATGCGGGAGCCCGGAGAGGGCGAGACGACGTAGGCGATCCGGCGCAGGCTCACCGCAGCGGTAGAAGTGCTGGGCATGAACCTAGATGTCCGTCGTTCCGCCAGCGCTGCCTACTTCTTCGCGTCGGAAGGCCGGCGCCGCGGCAGGCCTCGCAAGAACCCGGCCGCGTAAGCCCCCCGCCACTGCTACTGTTTTCGGGGGTACGGTCAGAGTATGTAGACCGGCAAGAGAATGTCATCGCCATTAGGAACAGCGACACCGGCAAGGCTCGTGTAGGCCCTGGCTCTGGGGTTCCTCGAGGACCAGTGTCCATCCAGCCTCCCGACGCACCATACACTTGGCTCTGGCAGTGCTGACGCGTGTTCTGGGTGTCTTTTGTTGCCCATGTGACCAGCTGCTTCACATAGAGTCAGGCGGCGGTTGCGTACGCGAGCGTCCGTGCGTATCCTGCACATGCTAAGATCGGGGGGGGGGGGGGCGCTATGGAAGGAAGCACATCATGATGGTCGAGTTTGTCGAGTTCAACGGCCCCGCGCGTCTGCTGCAAGCTCGGGGACGCATCAACGTTCTCACCGCTGACGTGTTCGAGGCCCTTGCAAGGCGCGCCTTTGCGGGCACCGATGATGACGTCATCATAGACGCCTCGGCGGTGACCCATATCAGCTCCGTGGGCCTACGGGCGTTTCTACGTCTGTGGCAGGATCTCAAAAAGGAAAACCGCAACCTCCACCTCTGCGCCCTTAGACCATATATACGGCAAGTTTTCGAGATAATCGGATTCGACCAGTTCATCTCCATCCAGACGGATATTGCTGCAGCGCTGGCTGCCGTTGAGGACCGCACGCGCCGACCTTAGCAGGATGTTGAAGAGCTGAGGCTGGAGTGTCTAAGGACGAGCTGCTACGAGTAACTGAAGGCTCGCGAGGAAGAGCTGGAAGAACAGGCAGGATCTTCGGCCATGAACTCCGCTCAGGCGAATAGCGACTGCGGCGGCTCCGGAGCCTCCTCGCGGCCTGCCCCATCGATAGACAGACGGCCATTGCCTACGACCATCTCTTTGGCAGTCCACCCCGGAAAACGGCGGCTGCTCTTTGAAAGGGGGCAGGTCGAAGACTTACAGTCGAAGGAAAGATGGTGTTGCAGGGGACAGTGAGCCGCTCAACTGGGTCTCATAGTTGCGTGGGAGACGTGTATCACATGGCAGGCGGCGCTCTCGGTGCGCAGGGTGGTCCCAGACGCCGTGGAAACCATCACGGCCTACGCATAGGACATGAGCGACTTCCTGGTGACCAGCGAACTCACGGAGTCCAAGGCGTTCATCCGGTCGTTCGTGAAGGAGATCAAGGTTAGGCCCGGGAAAGCGACGATCCGCTACATCCTCCCTACGCCTGAAGATAGTCCCATTAGAGGCGGGGAGGCTCAGGAGGCGGCTCTCCGAAGCCCGGTTCTGTCTACAGTCAGGTATGTGGTACCCCCGGGGAGACTCGAACTCCCGTCTCTGGCTCCGGAGGCCAGCACTCTATCCCCTGAGCTACGGGGGCATACGTTGAAACTATAGCGTAGGAAGGAAAGGGCGTAAAGCGGCGGGCGTGGTTCGACCGCCCGCTTGCCCTGTCTGCTCCGCCGTGGGGTGGTTTCCGTAGGCGGGGGCCGCCTGATAAGTTGACTCGCGAGGGCAGGGCGCTACAGCGCCACGAGCGCCCAGAACGCGACGGCTACAAAGGCCAACAGCACCAGCGCTACGCCGAGCCCAACCGACAGCCGGTAGCGGTCGGGGTTGAAGGGCGGCGCGGAGACGCCGTCCCCTTCTAAGGCGGAGCTTTCGATACCGAGCCGGCGGGCCACCTGCGGGAAATAGGCTACGGGATTGCTGGCCAGCCTGGTGAGGGCGTTGGTCGCGCTGACCGCCATCGCCTCGATACGGGTGAGCACCCAAGCCGGACCTTCGACTAGGGCAGCGTAGGCTGGCCTGGCGCCCTTCCTATAGAGCCAATCGACGTCGAGTGCGGTCCCCTCGTGGGTCTGAAGGACTCGGATGAGCAGGTAGAAGACCACCGCAGTACCCAAGAGAATCTGGGCAGTCTCCACCAGGTGCGCCGCAGTATAGGGCGTATAGTCCACGGTGAAAGGGAGCAAATTGTAGAGCATGGTGGGATAGACGCCAATGGCAAGGCATAGCCCTGCGGCTGCTGCCATGCCGGCGTACATGCCCAGGGGAACGCCTCGGGTCATGGCGGCGCCCCGGTTGCGTCCGAACCATGTGAAATACGGCAGCTTGAGCCCCGTGCTGAGGAACGTGCCCACTGAAGCCACATTGAGAAGGATGCCCACCAGGTTGCGATGGTCCTCGACGGCGGCGCCTATGACCATCGACTTGCTGACGAAGCCGCTGAACAGCGGGAACCCCGAGATGGACACGGCGCCAACCATATACAGCACCATCACCGCAGGCATGAACCGCGCCAAGCCGCCGAGCTCGGATGCTCTGGCCGTCCCCACGGTGTGGAGGACGGCGCCGGCGCCCATGAACATGAGTCCCTTGTAAATGATATGGGCGAAGGCGTGGGCCGTCGCTCCGTTGACAGCCAATTCGGTTCCTATGCCCACGGCGGCAACCATGTAACCCACCTGGCTGATGATGTGATAGGCCAGCAGGCGCCGGATGTCGTTGGCCAGCATGGCGTAGATGACGCCGTAGAGGGCCATGGCCACGCCCGCCCAGACGAGCAGCTCCCAGCCTGCAAAGCCCACGGCGAGGACGTAGACTGCGGTCTTGGTCGTGAAGGCGCTGAGGAAGACGGAGCCGGTCACTGTCGCTTCGGGATAGGCGTCGGAGAGCCAGGCGTGGAGGGGTGGGATGGCCGCGTTGACGGCAAAGCCAATCAGGATCAGCCATCCGCCCGCTGTCTTTTGGGCCGGATCGAACAGGCCGAACTCAATGGAACCGGCGTCGGCGATGTGCAGCATGATGCCGGCCATGAGAACGGCGCTCCCCGCGAGGTGCACCCACAGATAGCGCCAACCTGCGCCGCGGGAGTTCTCGGTGGCGCGTGCAAAGATGAGGTAGGCCGAGGCGATGGCCATTATTTCCCAGAACACGAACAGGGTGAAGAGGTCACCGGCAAAAACGACGCCCAGTGAGGAACCGGCGTAGAGCAGCGAGGCGATCTGCTGGCGAATATCCTTCAAGTGGAAGGCGTACAGTGCGCCGAGGAAGGCCATGATGGCCATCACGTAGCCGAATGGGATGCTCAGTGCGTTTCCGGCGGTGACGGGCTGGAGCTGGTAATGGAGGAAGGACATCGACGCGCTGAGGTCGCGGCCGTAGAAGAGCAACAGGAACAAGGCCAAGGCAGGCAGGACGACGCACAACGTCGAGCGGAGGCGCGCGGGAACCAGGGGAAGCAGGGCAGCCCCCACGATGAGGATCATGCCCGGAGGAATGCTAGTCATAGTAGTCCTCTGGGCGGTCCAGCCAAAAACGCCCGAGGAGCTTGGCGGCGATGATCAGGACGAGTGTAGCCGCAACGCTGACCACGGCGAACAGACCGATGAAGTAGGTGGAGTGCCCCTTCGTGTGCTCGCTGAGGGAGACGAAGAGGAACTCCCCGACGACGGACAGAATGGTAAGGGCGGCGAGGGTTGCAACCAGGCGGTTGAGCGTCATCCGCCACCTCCAGTTACGCTGCGGGCGATGACGGAGGCAAGGCGAAAGAGTTGTAGAGGCGCGTTGGGGACGATGCCCAGCACCACCGAGAACACGCCGGTGACGGCCAGCGGGACCACCATGAACCAGGATGCCTCGTCGAAGCGGCTGAAGCTGGGAGACCGCGCTATGAACGCCCTGTACACAACGGGAAAGAGGTAGGCCATGTTCAGCAGTCCGCTTATGAGCAGGAAGGTCATGAAGACAGGGTAGCCGGCCTCGGTGACGCCGAGCGCCAGGTGCCACTTGCTGACAAAGCCGATGATGGGAGGCAGGCCGGCCATGCCGAGCGAGGCCAGCGCGAAGGCTCCGAGGGTGATGGGCATCTGCCGTCCAATGCCGTCCAACTGGCTCACGTGCGTCCGCCCGGTTTTGACGTCGATGGCGCCGGCGCAGAAGAAGAGGGTGATTTTCATAACGGCGTGGGCTGCAAGGTGAAGGACGGCGCCCATCCAGGCGGTCGTGCCGAGAAGGGCGGCGCCAAGCACAATGTAGGAAAGGTGGCTCACCGTAGAGTAGGCGAGCCTCCGCTTGAGGTGGTCCTGTCCCAGCGCCAGGAGGGACCCGGCGACGATGGTAAAGCTGGCAAGGATCGCCAGCGCCTGCCAGGCGCCGGTGTCCAGGAGTACGCCCGTTCCGAAGACAAACCCGATGACTCTCAGAAATCCGAAGACGCCGGCCTTGACGACGGCGACGGCGTGAAGCAGGGCGCTGACCGGCGTGGGAGCGACCATTGCGGTGGGCAGCCAGCTATGAAGGGGCATGACGCCGGCCTTAACCCCGACGCCCAGGGAGAACAGGAATAGGAGACCCCACAACTGGGCCGTCGGTATGTCCATGTTCAGGATGCCGCCGGGCTGGAAGTCCAGCGTCCCCACCAGCAGATACGTCCACGCCGTCGCTCCCATCAGGGCTAGGCCGCCGGTCATCGTGTAGGCGAGGTATTTGCGGCCGCCGGCAATGGCCTCGGGGGTTTCCCGGTGGATGACGAGCGGATAGGTGGCGAAGGTGAGGATCTCGAAGAAGAGCAGGAAGGTCAGCAGATTGGCCGATAGCGCCAGTCCGATGGCCGACGACATCGTTATGGCGAAGCTGGCGTAATAGCGCGTCTGCTTGTGCTCGTGGTGGCCGCGCATGTAGCCGATGGAGTAGAAGGACGTCAGCACCCATAGGGAGGACGATACGAGGGCAAAGAAGATGCCTAGAGGGTCGGCCCGCAGGGCAATGGGAATGGCCGGCGAGATCTGGAACAGCTCCAGCTCCGGAATGTCGCCGGCTAGGACGCGGGGCAGCATTGACGCAACCAGGCCGACGGTCGCAAAGGCGGCGGCCAGGGTCCACGCCTCCCGGAGGTTGGGCCGCCGTCCGGACAGGACGATGGGCGCCGACGCCACGAGGGGAACGGCCACCGCTGCGAAGGGTATCCAGGATGTATACGGCATGTCGATGCGAATAGGCGGCCCGGCCCGGGGGCTGTGCAGGCTGGGCGGGTTCTATCCGATGGCCCTCTCCAAAATGGTAGTCACGATGAATGCGTTCACGATGCCGAGCCCGACCATGGCAACGGCAAAAAGCCAGATGGGTATGACGACGACGGGCGGCGCCTCCTTGACATCCCCGGTTTCCGCGCGGTCGGGAGCGGCGAAGTAGATGCGCTCAAGGACTCGAAAGAAGTAGATGGCCGTGAGAAGGCTGCTGGCAAGGATGACGGCCACGGCTACCCAGTTGGAGGCGTCGATGCCTCCCTGGACGAGGTACCACTTACTGAAGAAGCCGCTGCTTGGGGGCACGCCGATCATGGACAGCGCACCGACGGTGAAGGCGCCCATCGTCAGCGGCATGCGCCTGCCCAATCCCCCGATCTGGGCGACGGATACGATGCCGGCCTGGCTGCGGATGGAACCGACGGCCAGGAATAGACAGGCCTTCATGACGGCGTGGTTCAGGATGTGCAGCACAGCCCCAATGAGGGCGAGTGAGTTGGCCAGCCCAATGCCCAGGGCGATGAAGGCGAGCTGGCTGATGCTACTGTAGGCCAGCATACGGCGGATGTCCTGCTGCGCGAAGGCCATGACCGACCCAAAGAGGATGCCGATCATGCCCAGGACCACCAGCACTGTCGAAATGGGCACAATGTCGGTGATATAGCCGGGCGGAAAGACGGAGAGGTACATGCGGATCAGGGAGTAGGCGTACACCTTGGTCATGATGGGAGCGATGAGGGCGGTCACCGGCGAGGGGGCGTAAGTGTAGGCGTCGGGGAGCCATTGGTGGAGGGGAAAAAGGGCCATTTTGAGGCCAAGGCCCAGGGTGATGAGCACCACCGCCGCGACGACCGTGGTGGTGTCCTGCACTTCGGGGAGGAGCCGGGCGGCGTCGGCCATGTTGAGGGTGCCGGTCATGAAATAGATGAAGCCAACGCCTAGCAGATAGAAGGAACCGCCCACCGTGCCGAGGATCAGGTACCTGAAGCCGGAGACGGTTGCCTTGCCGCCTCCGATCGCCACGAGGGCATAGGCTGCCAGGGACGAAATCTCCAGGAAGACGAAGAGGTTGAACAGGTCGCCGGTAATGACGATGCCGGTCAGTCCGGCCATGAGGAGCAGCACGACGCTGGCGAAGGGCCCGCCGCCGCCGTTGGGCAGCTCGTCGGCCATGAGCTGGCGCGAGGGGATCAGGACCACCAGGGCCACGGCGGTAATGGTCACGGCCACGAATGCCGACAGGGGGTCGATCAGGACCTCGATGCCGATGGGTGGCGCCCAGCCACCCAGACGGTACTGGATGTCGCCGTTGCGGATGACGTCGGCGAGGACGGCCGCGGATGCGGCGAAGGAGATGCCGACGGCGGCCAGGGTGACGGCGTGGGCCAGCCTCGCCCTGTACCAACCGAGGACGGACGCGAGGAAGGCCGCCAGAAGCGGGACGACCGGGATGAGGATAGGGAGCTGGTCGGGGAAGCTTATTACATCTCTCCCAAGATGGTCTGCTCCTCCAGCGTGCCATGATGCTTGTGCATGGCGATGAGGAAGGCCAGAGCGACGCCCGTGATGGCCACGCTAACGACAATGGCGGTCAGCATCAGCACGTGGGGAAGGGGATTGACGTAGGCGGCGGTGTCGATGGCCCCGTGGGTCGCGTCCTGGATGATGGGGACGGTGGCGCCTTCCTTGACGCTGCCGACGATGAAAAACAGGATGATGGCGGACTGGAAGATGTTCATGCCGATGAGCTTCTTCACGAGGTTGCGGTTGCCCACCATCCCGTAAAGGCCGATGACCAGCAGGGCGGTGGTCAGCCAGTAGGCGTATCTGGCCAAGAATTCTTCGAACATGGCTATTCCTTTTCCGGGGGGTTAGGCCCGTCCCACCCCGGGGCGCGTTGTGGCTTCCGCCGCGCTGACAAACGGTCTTGCTGGGCAGGCGCGCCCGGAGCGCTGCGCCCGGTGGAGCGAACTGGCGTTGCCCTGCGGCTGATGGGGCGCACTGATGGCATCACCACTCCCAACCTACCAGGTGGTCGAAGATGGTGAGTAGGATGCCGAGGACGGCCATGGCTATGCCGACCTCCACGATGAGGATGCCCATCGCTCGGAGGGCGGCGCCGGAGAGGAAGGGAATGGGCAGGCCGCTGTAGTCGAGGTAGGCGCTGCCGAAGAACAGCGGCACTATGCCGACGCCGGCGAAGATGAGAAGTCCCGCGGCGCCGAGCCATCGCATGCGGCCGTGGGTGAACCAGCGCACGACGGGCTGGCCGAGAGCGAGCCTTACAAGGAGGCCGCTGGCGGCGAGGATGGCGCCGCCCTGAAATCCACCTCCCGGGGAGAAGTGGCCGTGGGTGATGACGTAGAGGGCGAACACCTGAATGAACGGGACCATTAGACGGGTAACGAAGGTCACGATGATGCTGTCGTAGCGGTCGATCAACGGTGGCCCCCGCGAGTCAGGATGAGGAGACTGGCCATTCCGGCGGCGAAGATTACGACCGTTTCACCGAGGGTGTCGTAGCTGCGGTAGTCGGCGAGGACTCCGCTGACGAGGTTGGGGGTTTCCACCTCCTCCTCGGCGTGCTCAATGTAGTAGGGGGAAACATGTTGGTTTGCCGGGGCTTGCGCGTCGCCGCGCGCGGGGAGATCGCCCTCGGCATAGATGAGCAGAGCGGCGAAAGCGGCAAGCACAATCAGGACCGGCAGGCGCCTCAATCCTCCGACCTCCTGCGGGTTACGAAGATGGCAACGACGAACAATACGGTGGTGACTCCGGCGCCGAGGGCTGCCTCTGTGAAGGCTACGTCCACGGCGCCCATTTCGGCAAAGAGGACGGCGGCGAAGAAGCTGTAGGCCCCCAGCGCCGCCACGGCGGCAAGGAGGTCCCTGACGCGGAGGGCGACGATTGCCGCCACGATGATCAGGACGAACAGGAGCAGGTCGAGCTGCCAGGCCACGGCGGCGCCTACTCCCCGCTTTGGGAATCAGGGAATTCAGGGTCTGAGCGGCGCACCCACGGGGCCACTCCGGACCGCAGGGCCGCCCGCATCAAGGCATGGGTGGCAACGGGGTTGGCGATGGCTATGAAGACCAGAATCAGGACGAGCTTGAAGCTGGTCAGGCTGAGGCCGTTGAGGATGGCAAGCCCCACAAGGATGAGGATTGCCCCCAGGGTTTCCGATTTGCCCATCGCGTGGGCCCGCGTGAAGAAATCGGGTAGCCGCACGATGCCAAGCGTGGCGAGGAGCAGGAAGGCGGCGCCCAACAGCAACAGAATGGAAGCGAAGATATTGGTCAAGGCGCTCCCTCCCCGCGGCGCTCGAAGTACTTGGCAACAACGATGGCGCCAATGAAGTTAAGAAGACCGTAGACGATGGCGAGGTCAACGAAGACGTCGGTGCGCCCGTAGAGAAAGCCGACAAAGGCCAGCAACAGCAACGACTTGGTGCCCACCACGCCGACCGCGACCATGCGGTCGAAGATTGTGGGGCCCTTGATGAGGCGGTACATGGAGGCGGCCATGAGAAAGCCCAGGAGGACGGCGAGGGAGAGGACCAGGGTGGTCATACGTCCACCTCTTGGGGGTTGCGGGTGACCTTGAACTCGGTGGGCTGCTCCGGGGCCAAGCTGAACAATCGCTGCACCCGTTGCTGGATGTCGCCTTGGAGGAGCGACTCGGCGGATTCCGGGGTGATAGCGTGGACGAGGTAACGCCCCTCGTGCACGTCGATGGTGATGGTGCCGGGGGTCAGGGTGATGGAGTGCGCCAGCAGGACCTGGGATGCCTCGCTGTGGAGGGTGGTGCGGAACTCCACGAGGACGGGATTCAGCCACTGTGGGCGAAGGACAAGATAGGCCACGTCGATGTTGGCCTTGATGATCTGCAACAGAAACCAGGGGAGAAAGACCAGGAACCTCAGGGGCTGGAGGCGTTCCAGGTGCTCGCCGGGTAGCGTGGCGCCGACCGGGTGGTGGGATTCCGCGACATGGCTGGTGAGGGTGACGACAAGCCCAACCGAGATGAGCCCCATAACAAGAGCCAGTGGGTCCGTGTGTCCGGAGAGGCCCAACCAGAAGAGGTATAAGAAGACGGCCTGCGTGGCTATGAAGGTAAATCTGCGACGCCGGCTTGGCCTGACGCTTGGCTCCTGGGCCACGGTTCCCTCACAAGAAACGCCCCCTGCACGTTTGGCCAGGGGCGCAAGGTGGCCCGCATTGTAGCGAAGACGATGATGGGGTGCAACGAGACTGCCATGGGCGGCCGGCGTCAACAGGGGAAAGGACTCAATAGTGCTGTGATCTGAAAGGCGGACCCTAGGCCGTAGCCCGTTTGTTCAACTCAAGTTGAGTGATCAGCCATGCGGCCGGCGCGAAGGCCCACCACACGATGAACACCAGCCACTTGTTAAGGTTTCGTTCGGTGAGCGCTTCAACCGCTTCAGCATGCTTGTAAAAGGACATCAAGTTCAGGATCGGGATGAACAATAAGATGGTCCAGATGACCGGGTTCTCGCCCAGATTGCGATACTCGTTCATCTCGGAGTAGCTAACGTAGTACCAGTAGATAGCATAGATGCCGAGCGTGACGATGGTCAGCAGGATTTGAACAGCGAGGTTGCGATTCTTGATCACGGATCACCAGCCAACGGCAGGATGACACTCACCGTACCCGCAAGAGCGACGTTGGTCAATGTGCCGCGACGCCCGATCCTTGGGTTGAGGCGCGCCGGTCGGCCTGGTGCAGCAGGACGAGCGGGCCTGGTCTATACAGTTCGGGCCGCTCCTGATCGGAGATCTCGACGACCCTTCCCAAAGTGTTGCCTATGTCTCCGGTCTAACTGTTACCCATGTGCCTGGTCGTTCAAAGGGGGGCCTATCCCCCCTTGCATAATACGAACTATTGTGCTATAGTATCTCCATGAAGTGGGCCGGGGGCCCGCTTCTCTTCCTTAGAGCCTGCCGCATAACATTTGCACTGGGGGCTAACCACAGAGAATCCCCCTGTGGCAGCGCCGAGGGGATGTTCCCCTAGGCCCACAATCCTCCGAGGAAGGCTGGGATCAGAGCGTATGCCGTTGTGAGGCAAGCTCTTTGGAGCCATCCGGTTCAGCGACGCATCAGCGACGGCTCCACGACGGCTCAGCGACGCATCAGCGACGGCTCCACGACGGCTCCACGACGTATCAGCGACGGCTCCACGACGGCTCAACGACGCATCCGTGCCTGCAAACCCCGAAATCCGGCTGATAAGGGTTACGAACAATCATACAGGCGCCGCAACTGCCGGCGCCTAGGACACACGGGCGGGAGAGTCCACTACGGAGGCGGGGACGTAGCGGCTCCACGACTACAAGAGACTATAAGAAAAAGGAACTTGCCGGTGACGGGTGCGGCGGTGATCACGGACCTTCCCCCCTCGGGGAACCATCCCATCCCTGCCCTCGTACTCGGGGGGAAGGCTAGGAAGCGTTCCCTCCCCGCCGCCATCTTCCCTATCCAGCCATCATTCGAACATGGCGGCCCCTCCAACAGTGGAGGGGCCGTAAGCGCTAACCGGAGGGGTTAGGGTACTTGGAAGACAGCCCGGGCATTGAGGCCCAGGATGTTGTCCTTGTCCTGCTGGGTCAGGCCTTCCAGCCGCTCGATGCCGACGGCGGTGTTTGGGAAGGTGGAGGGAGGGTGGGGGTAGTCGCTGCCCACTAGGAAGTTCTGGCTTCCCACCTGCGCGATGGTCTGGACGATGGGTTCCTCGTAGGGCTCCACCGCTATGAAGCAGGACCGCATGATCTGCTCGCTGGGGGGAATGTCGCAGCGGGCGCACTGGCGCTCAACGTTGTAGGTGTGGTCCAGCGTGAACATGACCCAGGGCAGCCAGGAACCGCCGGCCTCGTAGAAACAGAAGCGGAGGTTGGGGAACTCCTTGAACACGCCGCCCAGGGTCAGGCTGGCCAGAGCCACCATGTACTCGAAGGCGAAGCCAAGGTAGTTGCTGATGTGGAGGCGCCGCATGCGCTCCCACCCAAGGCGATAAGTGCGCGGCACGTGGTCGGTGACCTGGCAGGCGAAGGGAGCGGGGTGGACGATGATTGGCACGTCGAGGTCGTTGACGGTTTGCCAGAAGGGGTACAGGTCGAGGGAGTCGTAGTTGCGGCCCGCCCAGTTGTCGTTGATGACGACGGCCTTGAGGCCGAGGTCC
This sequence comes from Dehalococcoidia bacterium, assembly GCA_965263165.1. GTDB lineage: Bacteria > Chloroflexota > Dehalococcoidia > Lucifugimonadales > SAR202-VII-2 > SAR202-VII-2. The sequence goes on along the minus strand of OZ253584.1, from coordinate 2,984,253 downwards.
CGGACGCCCCGGACGGCCTCATCGCAACACTGTTCTACGGAGCCCCCGCCGAAGGGGACCAGCGCTCCGCCGATGAAGGTATCGGCCATATTGCTCTGGGCCACGGCCACGGCGTTGTTATACCCGACGCAGAGGGCGTATCGGATGGATGAGTCTATGCCTGACTCGGCCACGTCGACGGGGGATTTGAAGGGCCTCTCCAAGAAGACGCCGTCGGGGATCAGGACCTGCATGTCGAAGCCGGTCTCGGGGAGGAGCTTGGCCCGTTCTTCAAAAGCAGCGTGGCCGACGGGCCCTGAACTGCTGGCCCGAGCGGAGATGCCGCCGACGAGGGCTCCCACCTGCTGGCCTGCGGCGGTGCCGCTGAAGCCCCCGCTGCGGGCATTGGGGTCGGAGAAGACGGCGGTGTCCCGGGCGATCATGTCTACGAGCCTCGGCTCGAAGCCGGGAAGGAGGGCCGCCAGGGATTCAGGATCGAGGAGCGGCAGGAAATGGCTGTCGGAGTCGATGCGGAGGGTCTTTTTGGCTGCTTCCACCATGGCCAACCTCCATGAGGTGTGCGATTGATGGGGTAACAGTAGTGGACTGAGGCGGGTGATGCAAGGGCTGGCGCCTCTCCGCCCCGCGTTTCTGGGCGGGTCCGTCAGATGACGCGCGCGGGTCTTTGGCGTTCAGCGCCGTTCGAAGGCGGGTGGCCCGGTGGAGATGGGCCGGTGCAGGCGGGCGTCCACGAGCGCAGGGCCCAACAACAGGACAGCGCAGAAGGCTGCGACGAGGACGACGGTGAGCAGGCCGGGGCTGTCCAGGAAGGTCAGATAGGCGAAGAACGTGAGGATTGGCGTGGCGGTGATGAGCAAGAGTATGCGCAGCAGCCGCTGACTCACCCTGAGGAAGACTGCCGTGGTAATGGCGAGCGCCAGAAAGACCAGGGCAGTGGAGCTGTCGGTTTGGTTGATGTGCTGGGGGTTGTCGCCGATGGTCCTGCCCTCGTCCTGAATGAACAGGAGCCAGCCTACGAGGATGGGCAGAGGGGTGGCGGTGAGGGACGCCAGGAGCCAGTCTCTTCTGACGACCTTAGATGCCAGGGAGGCGGCGATATAAAGGGCGAAGGGGGCGTAGAGTCCCAAAAGGATGTAGTACGGGATGCCGAGGGGAGCGTCGCCGTGTCGGACGAGGCTCCACACGCCATAGCCCACGGCGCCCATAGCGGCCAGGCTGGACAGGATGGGGATGGCGAGGCTGTAGCTCAGCCAGGGATAGAGCCAGATGGACTTGGTGCGCCGCCAGCCGTGAAGGCTGACCAGCGCCAGAACGCCGACGACGACGGCCACCCACGCCGTGCGGGTCCACAGGTGGAGAGCGAACAGGACGGCGAAGGCGAGGTGTGGGATGGCCGCCAGTATGGCGTCGCGCCAAGAGTTGCCGCTGTGGATGTCATACATGCGACGGGCGATATCGTTGGGAACGCCCATGTCTTCCACAGCGCGGTGCAGCGCTTCCTGGGTGTCGACGCCCTTCTGACGATGTTCGTCGGCCAACTCTTCCAGGTGGCCGCGGAGCTCAACGAGGATGTCTCGCTCCTGCTCTGGTCTGAGATGCAGCCGGCGTTCTATGGAACTCAGGTAGGGGTCGAACTCAGACGGCATGGCGAACCTCAGGCCAGCCCAGGATCGATCACCAAGTTGACGGCTCGGGAGAAGCTGCGCCACTCGTCCATCATGCGGGCCAGAGCCTCAAGGCCGCTGGTGGTGATGTGATAGTAGCGGCGCTGCTGGCCGCTGGGGGCAGCTTCCCACATGCCGTCCAACATGCCCGCCTTCTCCAGGCGATGTAGAGCGGGGTACAGGGTTCCTTCCTTGAAGCGGAAGTACCCAGAACTACGTTGTTCCATTTCCCTGGTTATTTGGTAACCGTAGAGTGGGCCTTCCTCCAACACGGCCAGAAGCAGCGATTCGGTGCTACCCTTCAGTAGTTCTTTTCGGTACATGAGGCCGCCTCTGTGGGCAGAGTGGGGCCATTATCGGCCGGGCTCGGGCCCCGGTCAATAGCCAGCTGGCCATGCGGCGCAGCCTCCTGCTTGGGTTCAAGCAATCCGATGGTCCTTTGCGGACGCGGGGGCGGGTTGTTGTCCATGCGATGGCTCGGCGGGAGGGGTGTGATGTGCTCTAGGATCGGCGTGCATGTTCAGCCGATGGCTCGCCGGAGCCAGGTGATGGGCTTCGTGGATGGCGTGCTGCGGGTGAGGCTGTCGGCGGCGCCGGTGGAGGGTAGGGCCAATGAGGCTCTGGTGAAGCTGCTGGCGGATCGGCTGGGTGTGCCGCGATCCCGAGTGGCCATCCTTCGGGGCATGGCTTCTAGGAATAAGGTGGTGGAGGTCGCGGGCTTGGATGATGAGGAGGTGCGGCGGCGGCTGGCGGGGGGTTCTGCTGACAGCGGCGTGGGGCGCTGAACGTGGGTTAGAGAGCCCTCGCAATGACCTCTTGGATGATGACAAGGACGATGATGGCCACCATCGGCGTGATATCGATCATGCCGAAGTTAGGGATGACTTTGCGGAGAGGCCGCATGATGGGCTCGTTGACGGTGGTCACCGCCCGGTAGAGGGAGAGTATCAACGGGCTGCGGATGCCAAGGACCACAAGCCAGGAGATGACCACCTGGGCGAAGATGGCCAGCATGAGGATTTGAATGATGTAGAGGAGGATCGCTTTCATGTCAGGCCTCCTTCTGACCCAGCGCGACGGACCTCTCGAAGGCCGCCCGCACGGCCTCGGCGATGGTTGCGCGGAACGCGCCCCGTTCAAGCTCCTGGAGCGCGGCGGCGGTTGTGCCTCCGGGAGAGGTGACCATGGCCCGCAACTCTGCGGGGTGCTGGGGGCGGCGCTGCAGCAGGGCAATGCTTCCCATGATGGTCTGGAGCACCATTTTGGTTGCTGCATCTCTGGGGAGGCCCACGGCCACGCCAGCATCGATGAGGGCCTCGGCAAAGGTGAAAACGTAGGCGGGGCCGCTGCCGCTTACAGCAGTCGCCATGTCCAGGTAGTGCTCGTCCTCGAACTCGATCTCTTCTCCCAGCGTCTTCAGCAGTGCCCGCGCCCCCTCCCGGGCCGTCGCCGTCACCGGCGGGGCGGCGATCCAGGCGCTCATGCCCAGGCCCTCCTGCGCCGGGGTATTGGGCATTACCCTGATGACGGCGTCGCTCCGCAGAGCAGAGGTTAGGGTTGCCAGGGTGACGCCGGCCATGATGGAGAGGACCGTCTGCCGGTCGTTGAGGCGCCCGGCGAGACCCTTCGCCACTCCGGGGAAGCTCTGGGGCTTGACGGCCAAGATGACCATCTCAGCGTTGCGGCAGGCCTCTACGTTGTCGGCCGTGGTGGCGATGTTGTAACGCTGTTCGAGGAGGGCGCGCCGGTCGTCAACAACCTCCCCGGCGACGACGTCGCCGGGGCGGAGCACGTTGCCGCGGATGGCGCCGGCGATCATGGCCTCGGCCATGACGCCGCCTCCTATAAAGCCCACGCGCATAGTGGAAAAGACCTCTCTCGGAGGGGAAGGGATACCCTCACTATAGCATGCCCTGCCGCTGCGGGCGAACAGGGGGCGGGGCAGGGTGGGGTCCTGCGGAGCGTATGCCGCCATCTTGTGGCTTGAAGCCTTGGGCTCGGCATATATTGTGGAAAAACATGTTATTTTGGCCTTGTAAACCCCTTGACAGCCACTGGCTATCCTGTCAGCATGGGTGCTCGTATCCTCAAGCACAAGTGGTTTGAGGCTCTGGGAACACAACATCTGGGGGAATTGGGTCAGAGCGATGTGCTCTGACATCGTTGGAAATCAATGCGCTGTCCATTCTGCGGCAATCCCGGCTCCCGGGTGACCGACTCCCGCGACAGCGACGAAGGGATTCGCCGCCGCCGCCAATGTCTGGGCTGTGGCGCGCGGTTTACGACCTACGAGAGGGTCTACGCCAGTAATCTGATGGCGGTGAAGAGAGACGGTCGCCGGGAGGAGTTCAGCAGAGACAAGCTGATGTCGGGCATCCGGTTGGCGTGCGCTAGGCGTCCCCTGCCGACCGGAGTCATCGAGAAGATAGTGGACGAAATCGAGAGCCAGGTGGTGGCCTCCGGTAAGAGTGAGATTCTGACCTACGTGATCGGCGAAGCGGTGATGGACAGGCTAAGGGAAGTGGACCAGGTTGCCTACATCCGCTTCGCCAGCGTGTACCGGGACTTCGAGGATGTGGACAGGTTCCAGGAGATGCTGGAGACCCTGAACAAGGGGGACGACCAGGCGAGCAAGGCGCAATTGGCGTTGTTCAAGGATGCCATGGCTTTGGAGTCGGAGCGGAAGCCCCGCAGGGGACGGAAGCCGGGGGTTCCGGCGAAGCCGACGGTGGGGGAGGGGTAGGCGGTTCACTGGGCTAGCGAGTTAGAGAGGCTGGGGTCTCCTTCTCTGCTCCCTCAAGAGAGGGAGGGCGGATCCCGGCAGCGGACGAAACAGACAAAGAAAAGGGAGCCCTCGCTTCGTAGGTTTCCCGCCACGGAGAGGCGTATCATGGCAGAGCTACGGATGACCGAGAACGCGTTGAAGGTGTTGACCGCCCGGTACCTGCACGCCGGCGAGACGCCTGAAGACCTGTTCCGCCGCATCGCCGGTTCGGTGGCGTCGTCGGAGCAGGAAGACGTGCGGGCCCACTGGGAGGAGAAGTACTACGACGCGCTGACTTCCCTGAGGTTTCTCCCCAACTCCCCGGCCATACGCAACGCGGGCACGGATAAGGGCTGCCTGAGCGCCTGCTTCTGCGTCAGCCCGGACGACTCCATGGATTCCATTATGAACGTCGCCTACGACGCGGCAATGATCGAGAAGTGGGGTGGCGGGATCGGGTTCGGATTCACGGCGCTGCGCCCGAAGAACGACAAGATCAGCACCACCCACGGCGTCGCCTGCGGGCCGGTGGCGGTGATGAAGCTGTATTCAAAGGTGGGAGAGACGCTGACGCAGGGGGCCTTCCGCCTGGGCGCCCACATGGGCCAACTCGGGGTGTGGCACGCCGACATCAAGGAGTTCATTCACTGCAAGGACGGCGACGACACGCTGTCCAACTTCAACATTTCCGTCCAGATCACCGACGCGTTCATGGAGGCGGTGCACCAGAATGCAGACTGGCGCCTGGTCAACCCCCGCTCCGGCGAGACGATCGAAACGATTTCGGCTCGAGACCTGTGGAGGGAGATCTGCGAGTCGGCGTGGAAGACCGGCGACCCGGGGGTGGTGTTCATGGACCGGGTGTGGGAGACGGCGCCGAACCCACAGCTTGGCCTAATCCAAACGAGCAACCCCTGCGGTGAGGAGTTCCTAGAGAACTACGGCAACTGCTGTCTGGGCTCCATTGACCTGAGCAAGCACATCAGCTCTGAGAGCGGGGACTTCGATTGGGACGCCCTAGAATACACGGTCCGCACGGGCATCCGGTTCCTGGACGACATTATTGAGGTCAATAGCTTTCCGCTGTCGAAGCTGCGGGAAGTGAATCTGGCCACGCGGCGGGTGGGGCTGGGGGTCATGGGCTGGGCCGACGCCCTGATCCTCCTGCAGATTCCGTACGACTCGGAGGAGGGCCAGTCGATGGCGGAGCGGGTGGGCAAGTTCCTGTGGGACACCGCCTGGGACGAGTCGGCAAAGCTGGCGGAAGAGCGCGGCCCGTTCCCGGAGTACGAGCGGTCCGGGTTGAAGGAACGGGGGATGCCCCCGGTGCGCAACTCCAGTGTGCTGACTATCGCTCCCACCGGCACGATCTCACTGTTGGCGGGATGCTCCAGCGGCATTGAGCCGCACTTTGCTCTGGCATGGACTCGGAAGGCCCTGTGGAAGGACCAGGAAGGTGCCAGCATTACCATCGTGGAGGCGCCGACAGCGGTGCGGCGAGTGCTGGAGGAGAAGGTGGGTGCCCAGGAGTCTGAGGCCATCCTGCGGGAGATCGCCGAGAGCGCTGGGCCCAAGGAAGCCGATGAGGTGTTGCGGGCTCACGGAGTGGACCCGAGCCTGCTGCGGACGTCGATGACGATCTCGGCGCTGGACCACGTGAAGATGCAGGCGGCCTGGCAGCGGTACACCAGCAACTCGGTGTCCAAGACGATCAACATGGCCAATGACGCCAGCGTTGAAGACATCGGCGATGCCTTCTTCCTGGCATGGGAAACCCGCTGCAAGGCGGTGACCGTGTATCGGGACGGCTCCAAGGCGATACAGGTGCTGGAGACGGGCGCCTTGAAGGAGCAGAACGCGTCGGCCGAGGCTGGCTTGGAGCGGCTCTTGGCCAGCGTCCAGGATCAACCGGCGCCTCGTCAGCGGCCCACCGCCATGCTGGGCCGTACGGAGCGGATCCGCACGGGCCACGGCAACATGTACATCACGACAAACTTCGACGAGGGTAGCGAGCCCTTCGAGGTGTTCTCAATGCTGGGCAAGTCCGGCGGCTGCGACTCGGCGCAGTTGGAGGCCATTTCAAGGCTGGTCTCTCTGGCGCTGCGCAGCGGCATCGCGGCGGAAGAAATCGTGACCCAGATACGAGGGATCACCTGCTGCCCAACGTGGGATCAAGGCATCCTGGTGCGCTCCTCCCCCGATGCCGTGGCCTTGGCGCTGGAGCGTGCAGTCAAGATGGGTTCAGAGCAGGCGCGCGGCGCCCACGCCACGCAGCTCAACATGCTGGCCGACCGGAACCTGGAAGAGCCAGCAGAGGCTGAAGGGCTGGCTGGTGTCAACCTGACGCCAGTGGGCGCGTCGGGGACGGTGCACCGGGGATATGGTAGTGCCCTGTGCCCCGACTGCTCGGCGCCGCTGGTGTTCCAAGAAGGATGCGGCAACTGCAAGAGTTGCGGCTATTCTAAGTGCGAATAAGGAGCAGAGGCCGCTAGAGGCCGCCAACCAACGATGTCCCAAACGGGCGTGCCCCCCGCGCCCTTGCCCATCGCTTCGACGCCTTCCCCAAGGCGGCCCCCGGTTCGGGGCTTATCACCCCGAGCTGGGGGTTTTTCGTGGGTGAACACGCCGCAGCGCGAGCCGAGAGCGCAGAGCAGGAGAGGAGTGTAGAGGAAAAGCCAGGAGGGAGGCGCTGGCGTTGGGATGCACAGGATCCGGACTCAAGCATCCTGACGATGATGTTGGCCAGCCGCCGAAGTCGCTGCGGTCCCGGTGAGCTCGGCGGAGGATTCCCGGAGGGATTCCCTACTAGCGGTAGCCGTCGATCATGGCTCTGCAGAAGCGGGCGGCGTTGACGAGCCAGGCGATGTCGACGACCTCCCGGACGGTGTGGATGTCCCGGGCGGCCATGCCTACGACCAGGGACTCGATGCCGTGTTGGCGCAGGATATTGGCGTCGGTGCCGCCGCCGGTGGGGCCGAGCTGGGGCTCCAAGCCGACGGCGCCCAGCGCAGCGGTCACCCTAGCGAGGAGGGGCTCGTCGCCGGCGAGGTTGTAACCGTCGAACTCCTTGATGAACTGGAGGTCAATGACAGCGGAGGGGTGGTGGTCCCGGACCTCGTCTACCGACTGCTGCACCTGAGACTTGACCCTGGCGAGCGCGTCGGCGTTGCGGCTGCGGAACTCGCCCTTGAAAGAGGCGCGCTCCGGCACGGAGTTGCGCACCGAGCCACCTTCAATCAGTCCAACGTTGGCCGTGGTTTCTAGGTCTATGCGGCCCTGGGGCAGGCGTGTGATGATCTCGGATGCCAGAAGAATAGCAGAGAGCCCCTTCTCCGGCTCGGCACCGGCGTGAGCGGCGCGACCGGTGACGTCGACGTTGAAGGCGTAGTGCGTGGGAGCTCCAGAGATGACCCGCTCCACCGGGCCGTTGGTGTCGAAAACGATGGCCTGCTTGCCGGTCAGGAGAGGGAAGTCGAGGTTCTTTGCGCCAACGAGTCCCATTTCTTCCTGGCGGGAGAAGAATACCTCCACGGGAAGGCCGGTGGCCCCTTCGTCCTGAAGGGAGGCGAGGGCCTCCAGGATGGCCGCCATGCCTGCTTTACAGTCGCCGCCGACGATGGTGGCGCCGTCGGAGACGATGAGACCGTCCTGTATACGGGGCTGGATGCCGATGCACGGCTGAACGGTGTCCATGTGAGCCGACAGGATGATGGGCGCGGCGCCGGGCGGGTTCTGACGCGCCACGAGGTTGCCGAAAGCGTCTTCCTGGACGGCGAAGCCCAGTGCTTCCAGGCGGGCTACTGTCCAGCGGGCGACATTATCCTCTTGGCCGGAGGGGCTGTCGATGCGGGCGAGGTCAATGAAGGTTTGTACAACGCGGTCCCGGTCTATCATGGAGGTCTCCCTGGGATGGTGTCTTTCCTGCTTGGTCTTGGATGACGGATGCTGTGCCCCCACCTGCCCCGCCCCTAAACGCGTTTGGGGCCGGGGATGCGCCCTGTGGCTCCCGGTGGGGGTTTGCCCCCGCGCGCCATTCGGGGGGAGGTCTTGCAGGCTGCGGGCGCCGGGTTGCAGGTTTGGCAACCGCCAGCCGCTCCCGGTTATCCCCTGAATCGCCTCAGCAGCCGTTTGAAGAAGCCGGCCGCGCCGTCCTGGGAGCGGTCGGGGTTGTGGTGGTGGATGGCCCAGGCCTGGAAGCTCATGTATTGCTTGCAGAAGACGCAGTAGCGGAGGTCGTCGTTGTGATTGGCCCACCGCTCGTCTGATCGCCTGGGCACGGTTTCTCCTGGGTACGCGGCAAAAGGCTATTGGTTCGATTGCCTGCTATGATAAACAGGCCTTGCCACGGTGACAAGCTGAGAAAACGGAGGACAGCGTGAGCGACCAACGCCCCGTGATCGTCGTGACGATGGGAGACCCTGCCGGCGTGGGCCCTGAGGTTGTGGCCAAGGCTGTGGCCGAGGAGGAGGTACAGGATGTGTGCCGTCCTCTGGTGGTGGGAGCGCCGTCCATTCTTGCGGAGGCGCTGGGTTCAGCCGGATGGCGCCTACGGGTCGTGGAGACAGCAGCCAGGGTGGAGGGTGAGGGAGGGACATTGGATGTCCTGCCGGTCCACGACGTGACGCGTGGGCAGGCGCCATTGGCGCAGGTCACGGCCGAGGCGGGAAGGGCATCGATGGAAGCCGTGGTGCGGGCCATCGAGTTGACCGCGGCCGGCGAGGTTGCGGCAATGGCCACTGCGCCCATCAACAAGGGCGCCTGGCGCCTTGCCGGGTATGACGAGATCGATCACCAGGGCGTTTTGAAGCGCATGACAGGTGCCGCCGAGGTGGCAACGATGCTGGTGTCGGGGGGCCTGCGCTGCGTGCACCTGACGACACATCATGCCCTGCGGGAGGCCTGCGATGCCGTTCGCTATGACGCAGTGCTGTCCCGGCTGCGGCTGACGGATAGGAGCTTTCGCCGGTGGGGCTTCTCAACTCCGCGCATCGGCGTGGCGGCGCTCAATCCGCACGGCGGCGACGGCGGTCTGCTGGGGCGGGAAGAGATTGAGGAGATCGAGCCGGCGGTGAAGGCGGCGCGGGCGGAGGGGATCGATGCCGCGGGCCCCGTGCCGGCCGACGCTGTGTTTCACCAGGCTATCAACGGGCGCTTCGACGTGGTGCTGGCGATGCATCACGACCAAGGCCACATTCCCGTGAAGACCCATGGCTTCGAAGAAAGCGTAAGCGTGAACGTGGGCCTTCCCATCGTGCGGACGTCGGTGGATCACGGCACTGCTTTCGATATCGCAGGCAAGGGGATCGCCGACCACAGAAGCATGGTGGAGGCCATCAAGGTGGCGGTGTCGCTGGCCACGAGGAGTTCTCTGTCGCCTTCCTAGCTGCGACGCCTGCTGCGGTAACCGGCGGAGGTGGAGGGGCACACAACCCCTCTGTGGCTGGCGTGGGCGATGAGGCAAAGGACGCCCGGCAGCGCCACAAACGCACAAGACCCCCGGCGCAAGCCGGGGGCCCTGTGCACACCCAGGGGAGGAACGGGGAGGAATGTTCTACTGCTGCAACCTCGTGGAACCGGCGTTCACGCGAGCTTGTGGGAGGAGTTGAACGCCCCGGCGCGTCGCAGGAACGGAGGAAGATCCAACTGCGCTTCGTCGTCCATTTGTGGGAAAAGCAGGTCTTCGCCCAGTTGGTCTTCCTCTGGCAGTTCATCGTCGACCATTGGGAAGCCGGTGGCCACGAGGGTAACGCGAACCTCGTCTTCCATCTTCGGGTCCGTGACCATACCGAAGATAACTTCCGCATCGCAAGCGCACAGACCGCGGATGTGGTTGGCGGCCTGCTCGACCTCGTGGAGCTTGAGGTCAGTGCCACCGGTAACATTGAGCAGGATCGACCGAGCCCCGTCTATGGAAGAGTCGAGCAAGGGGCTGGCGGCGGCGGCGCGGGCGGCTTCAACGGCTCGGTCGTTGCCGGAGGCGTGGCCAATGGCCATCCACGCGGGACCAGCGTCGGTCATAACGGCCTTGATGTCCGCAAAGTCCAAGTTGATCTCGCCGGGAATGGTCACCAACTCGGCGATGGCCTGCACTCCCTGGCGGAGAACGTCGTCCGCCATGGAAAAGGCAGCCTGCACCGTTACTTCCTCGTCTGATAGAGCAAGAAGGCGCTCGTTGGGGATGACAATAAGGGTATCCACCTTGCCTTTGAGGTCTTCAATGCCTGCCTCTGCAATCCTCGAGCGCTTGGAGCCCTCGAACCGGAAGGGCTTCGTGACAACGCCGATGGTCAGCGCGCCGGACGCACGAGCGATCCCGGCGACGTGGGGTGCTGCGCCGGTGCCGGTGCCGCCGCCCATGCCGGCGGCCACGAATACCATGTCTGCGCCGGCAAGGGCCTGTTGAAGCTCCTCGTTGCTCTCTTCGGCGGCTTCAAGCCCCCGCGCGGGGTCGCCACCCACGCCGAGACCTCGGGTGACCTGGTCTCCGATGCGGATTTTGTGCGCCACATCCGAGCGAATGAGCGCCTGTGCGTCGGTGTTGACCACGTTGTACTCGACGCCGTGCACCGTGCTTTGGAACATGCGGGATACGGCGTTGCTGCCGCCTCCCCCCACGCCCACAACGATAATCTTGACCATGCCGTCGATTTCTTGTCCGTACATGAGATCCTCCTTCCCTTTTAGCTTCGATGGAACCGTCGAGGAACGCGTTGTGTGGAAATCTGCTGAGGATTGCGCAGCGTGAACTCCGGTTCCTTTGCGGCGGTGAACCTGCTGAAGAGCTTCTTGAACCCCGCAAGCCCTTCTTTATGCCAGCGACCTGGCCTCTGGTGCCGCGCCGCCCACATGAGGATGCCGGTCACGGTGGCGTATTGGGGACCCCGGAGGGATTCCGTCCTTCCGGACAACCCCTCAGGATGGCCAATCCGCACAGGCCCGGGCAAATGTTCCGATGCCAGTTCGAGGAGTCCCGACAGCTTTGAGGCGCCACCGGAGAGCACGACTCCCGCATGGGGAGTCGCCGGAAGACCGGCTTCTCTGATGTGATGGGCGATGTAGTGGATAAGGTCCAAAGAACGGTCGTTGAGGAGCTGCGCGGCGTACAGGCGGGAGACTTCGTGCAGATCGTCCGTGCCGCTATAGGCGAGTTGGTAGACATCGTCTTCGCGGATATGGTCGGGCAGGGCGTTCCCGTGGGAGAGTTTGAAGGTCTCCGCGTCTTGGATAGAGGTCTTTAGTCCAATGGACAGATCTGTGGTGAAGTTGTCGCCGCCGATAGGGATGACCGCCGTGTACCAGATGGAGCCTTCCTTGAAGATGACCAGGTCCGAGGTTCCGCCGCCAATGTCCACCAGAACGCAACTCAACTCGCGCTCGTCGGCCGTGGTCACGGCCTCGCTGGATGCGATGGGCTCCAGCACCAGTTCCTGTATTTTGACACCGGCCCGCTCCACCGCTTCAACGAGGTTGCTGATGTGGGAACGATGCGCGGTGATCAGGTGCGTCTCCACCCGCATGGAGCTGACGAACATCCCCACCGGGTACCGGATTCGCGCTTCGCCGTCGAGGATGTAGCTGCGCGGAATCGCGTGCAGGAGAATCTCGCCCTCTTCTGGGGGTATCGCGTGACTTTGCTCCAGGATTTCTTCTAGGCCGGCGGCAGAGATGGGGGCGTCGGCATCCCGGTGGTCCCAAACAGTGGTCAGGTTCCTGGACTTGACGTGGCTGCCGGTGACTCCCACCATCGCCTCGCCGACCCTCACGCCCGCCATTTCCTCGGCCTGGAGAACAGCGCGCCTGATGACCGGGGATGCCTCATGCGTATTGATGACCGTGCCCTTGCGCAGTCCGCTGGACGCCTGGTAGCCGACACCCAGGACTTCGACGCCTCCGGCTAGGCCCACAACGCCGATGGCGGCACACACCTTGTGGGTGCCCACATCAATAGCCAGTAGCGGCTGATGATTCCGCATCGTCAAGAGTGACGCCTCCGGGTCAGAAGCTCCGAGGATACGAAGCCCTGAAGGATGTAGAACCGCGAACTGCTCCCGACGCCCGCAGGCCGACGCGAGGAGGCGCCGTGTCGCAGGGGGGGTTCGACCGCACCAGGTAGATGTGGATAATGTAGTTTACCACAACCAGGGCAATACAAAATATTGCTGTGCCCTGGCCTCTCGCCCGCGTCGCCCTGCGCGCATCGGGAACAGGTTCTCTAGCCCGCTCAGAGGCGCTCCACCACTCGGAGCCGAGCACTTCGTGAGCGGGGGTTGGTCCTAACCTCCTCTTGGGATGGAGTGACAACTCTGCGGCTAACAAGCCGGAGGGTTGCCTTGTGGCCGCACTGACATTCCACAACCTGTGGTGGACACACGCAGCCGGTAGATTCCCGCTTGAAGAATGTCTTGACCTCGCGGTCCGTCAGCGATTCATAGGCCAAGACGACAAGCCTCCCTGTCGGCGCCAGCAGGCCGACGGCCTGCTCAAGTCCTGATCTTACGTTCTCCACCTCGTCGTTGACTGCGTACCTGAGGGCTTGGAACACGCGGGTTGCGGGGTGGAGATGCGACCGGCTCTTCCTGCCTCCCGCCGCCTTGGACACGACCTCCGCAAGCTCTGGGGCGGTGGCGATGGGCCGGCTCTGGACGATGGCCGCTGCAATGTGGCGCGCCCTGGGCTCCTCGCCGTAGGCGGCGAAGATCCCGGCCAACTCCTTTTCGTCGTAGGTGTTCACAATCTCTTCCGCTGTCAATTCCTGTCGAGGGTTCAGCCTTGAGTCTAGAGGGCCATCCAGGAAGGAGAAACCTTTGCTTTTGATCTCCAGATGTCTGCTGCTTATGCCAAGGTCCATGAGCAGGCCGTCGAATGTATCCAGGCCGCGTTCCCCGGCTGCCTCCCTGCTATGGGCGAAATTGCTGTTGGCGAGTGTTATGGAGTTGGCGAGGGACTGAAGCCTCCAGGCGGCCGCCGCCAGCATGTCAGGGTCGGCATCAAGGCAGAGGAGCCGGCCGTCTGGCGCTGCCGCCTCCAGGATGGCCAGAGAATGCCCACCCTCGCCACAGGTAAGATCGCCGTATACGCCGCCGGGCCGGACCTGAAGGTAATGGATGACCTCGCGGACCATTACCGGTGTGTGATAGATCACGAGGTCGTTGGCCGTCACGGCAGTCCCTTTTCCGCACCTCCCCCGTTCGTTTTCTTTCGTCGAGCCCTAGGGTTCCAGGGTTTCCACCAGGGTGGCCCAGCCGTCTGGGGCCCAAATCTCCAGGTGGTCGAACATTCCGACGACTACGGCGTCTGTGGTAAGATGCGCGTAGCTTCGATATATCTGTGGGAGTTGAATCCGGCCCTGTTTGTCGATGTCGAGTTCCTCCGTGAAGCCGAAGAAGCGATACATCGCGTTGTCCTTGGCCGGGGAGTCTTCACGGCTATTGATGCTGTTGGCGCGACCCTCCCAGTCGGGGACGGTATAGATGTAGAGGCAGCGCCTCTCTTCGCCGCGGGTGACTTTGGCCACGCCGGCGAAGCTGGTGCGCCAGCGAGGAGGGATAGGGAGTCTACCCTGAGCGTCAACCTTATAGGTCTGGTTGCCGGAGAACATAGAAGGGATTCTCCTGTTGAACCCTTTCCTCGTCTAAATTTGCCTAACATCGCCTGACTTTACCAGGGGATGTTGGGCAAGTCAAGCCCTTTAACCGCGCGAAAAAGAGGGTATTTCGCCCAGTTTGTGAGCTTTTTGCGGTGTTCAGAACGCTTGTTTCGTACATATGTTGTGAATCAAGTAGCGCACAGCCAACGCCGCAATGGCTACGCTGCAAGCTGGGTTTGGATGGCGGAAATTGGGAAAATGAGTGGAGCATTCACGGGAGGTACAGTGGCTGTCACCGTAGGCGTGCTGACTATTAGCACCAGAGGTTTCAGGGGGGAGCAGGCCGACGCGAGCGGCGAGGCCATCAAGGAGGACCTGGCCGGCGAGGACTTCGTCGTTCGGCGCTACGAGATCGTCTCTGACGACTTTGCCGCTATCCAGGAACGGCTGAATCGCTGGTCGGATGAGGACAAGCTCAATGTGATCCTCACGACCGGCGGGACGGGCCTTGGCCCCTACGACCTGACCCCGGAGGCGACGCTGGGCGTTATCGAGCGGGAGGCGCCGGGCATCGCCGAGACAATGCGCTCGGAGTCTTTGCAGCATACGCGGATGGCCATGATCAGCCGCGCCGTGGCGGGCGTGCGGGGCCAGACCCTCATCGTGAACCTGCCGGGTAGTCCCAATGGGGTGCGCCAGTGCCTGGGGGTGGTGAAACCCGTGCTTCATCACGCCGCGGAGATTATCGCGGGCGAGGCTCACCCCAAACACCATCGCCACTAGGGCGCATGATGCGTTTCCACCTTCTGACGCTGTTCCCCGGCTTTTTCGATAGCCCTTTACAGACCAGCATACTTGGCCGCGCCGTGGCCGGCGGCATCCTCGATGTGCGGCTGTATGACATTCGCAACTACACCGACGACCGCCACCGCACCACTGATGACTACCTGTTCGGCGGAGGCAGCGGAATGCTGATGAAGGTGGCGCCGCTGGCCAGGGGCGTGGAGGCCGTGCGCCAAGTCATCGCTCTGGAGGAATCGCAAGGGGCGGCCTCGGCGACGCCGGTGATTCTGCTGAGTCCCCAGGGCCGCCTATTCAACCAGAGCGTCGCTGAGGAGCTTGCCGCCCACGGGGACATTGTCTTGATCTGCGGCC
The DNA here is from genome assembly GCA_965263165.1 of Dehalococcoidia bacterium. Lineage (GTDB taxonomy): Bacteria > Chloroflexota > Dehalococcoidia > Lucifugimonadales > SAR202-VII-2 > SAR202-VII-2. The sequence continues at coordinate 2,969,084 of OZ253584.1, read as the reverse complement.
ACTACGAGGGCGTGGACGAGCGAGTGCGGGAGCGCGTGGCTACTGACGAGATCAGCCTGGGTGATTTCGTGGTGACCGGCGGCGAGGCCGCCGCGGTCGTAATCATTGATGCCGTGGCCAGGCTGCAGCCTGGCGTTGTCGGCGACCCCCGGAGCGTGGCGCAGGACTCGCACAGCTCGGGTCTGCTCCAGCACCAGCAGTACACCCGGCCGCGCTCGTTTCAGGGGTGGGACGTTCCGGAGATCCTGCTGTCCGGCAATCACGGCGAGGTGGACCGGTGGCGGCGTGAGCAGTCGCTGCTGCGGACGTTGCTCCGTCGTCCCGACCTGCTGGCCCGCGCCTGCCTTGGCAAAGAGGACTTGGCGTTTCTGGCCGGGCATGGGTATGTTGGTCCTGCGGGAACAGCGGAATAGGGTTGACTCCGCTCTGGGCAGGGACCGGTGGGATGGCGTTGACGGAACCCTCCCGGGCGTTCCCCGGCTTGCTTCGATGGCGTTTCTTCCGCTTGGGGCGCGTTTCCAGTACGCTTCCAAAGCGTGGTGTGTCCGGTCAGGCGGGCCGTTCGGCCCGCCTGTTGTTGTATTGGTAACGTAGGCTGAAGGACTCATATGGACCTTTCCCTCAATCTGTCGCTGGGCGGCTACATTGGGCTGTTTGCCGTTGCCGCCGCGGTGGTCGTTGGCGCCGCGGCTTTTTTGGCGAAGTCTGGGGACGTAATCGCTCTGAGGACGCCGCTGGGGCGTCTCTGGGCGGGGACCCTTCTCCTGGCCGGCGCGACCTCGCTGCCGGAGTTGGTGACCAACGTGACGGCGGTGCGCATCGACGCTCCGTCGCTGGCGGCGGGCAACATATTCGGGGCCAACATGTTGAACATGGCGACCCTTTCCGCCATGGCCCTTCTGCTGGGGGGCCGGCATCTCTTTCAGTCGATCCTGCCGCAGCAGGTGACGGTGGCCTTTCTGGCCCTCGCCATGACCGGCGCTGCTACTGTTTTCGCCATTGTCCGGCTGGACGTGGAGGTGGGGGTCAACATAGCCGGGCCGCTGCTCATCCTCTTCTATGTGGCGGGTTCCTGGGTGCTGAAGAACGCTTCGTCCGGACAGGATGACGCCTATGAGGCGGACGAAGAGGAAGCCGGGCACTCGCTCCGGTGGGGAGTGCTGGTCTTCCTGGCCTGCGCGACAGCGATTTTCCTATCGGCTCCGCTACTGGCGAACGCGGCGGAGGGCATCGCCACGGAGTCCGGGCTGTCCCAGAGCTTCGTGGGTGTCTTGCTGGTGTCCATTGTCACCACGCTGCCTGAGATGGTCGCCACCGCTACGGCGTTGCGTATTGGGGCGCCGGATCTTGCCCTGGCGGGGATCTATGGAAGCAACGCGTTCAACGTGATCGCGCTGGGTGTTGCCGACATCGCCTACACCAAGGGGTCGGTGTTCGCCGCTTTGGATCGCAGTCATACGGCAGCGGGCTTAGTCGCCTGCGCCCTGATTATCATGGGCATGGGGCAGATCCTGATGCTGCGCCGGGCGGGACGTTCGCCTCTGGCGGCGCCGCTGAGCAGCGCCGCCATCGTAGCGTTGTACGTGGCGGGGATCTTCCTGGTGTTCCAGATGGGATGAGCGGGGGCCCCGGCTCTGCCGGATGCCCTTTTCCTAAGGCCTTCGGGCGGACGATTGGCGAAGGGCGGACGCGGGGCGAACCCCCCTATCCGAGTCTGGGGCTCCCGCTGGAAAGGACTTTGACATCCCCGTGGCGCACCGTATAATGACGCCTCAGCAAAGGGAGGCTGGGTCTCCACAATGACGTCCCATTCCAGAAGGGCTTTTACGAAACCCCTGGCCATTGCCGGCATAGGCAACACTGACGTGGGCAGGCTGCCGCAGTACTCGGTGTTGGAGTTGCAGGTGAAGGCCGCCCGCCTTGCCCTTGACGACGCGGGGCTGTCACCCGGCGACGTGGATGCCTGGCTCTGCCAGAGTCCGTTTTTGCGCCCGACCTTCTTCAACGCCGAGTCCCTGGCCGAATACATGGGTGTAGACCCGCCCGTTGCCATGACGTTGGCGGGCGGCTCCGTCTCTGGGACGCTGCTGACGCAGGCCGTAAGCCTCATCGAGTCGGGTCTGGCGGAGGTGGCGCTGTGCGTGTTCGGAGAGAGCGCCAACACCGCTTCGAGAGGCGTCACGGGGCTTCCTGCTTCGTTCTCCATGATAGGTGACGAGTACGAGCAGCCCTACGGCGGCATCCCTGCTCCCATCCACTATGCGCTCCTGGCCCGGCGCTATCTTCACGACTACAACGCGCCGGAGGGGTCGTTCGCCGCGGTGGGCATATCGGAGCGGAAGCACGCGGCGATGACGCCTGGGGCCTTCCGGCAGGAGCCTCTGACTTGGGAGAACTATCCCGGCGCGCGTATGGTGGCCGAGCCCCTGCGGGTTCCAGACTGCGCGGTGATCACCGACGGGGGCGCGGCCTTCGTGGTGACGACGTTGGAGAGGGCCAGGAACCTGAGGCAGCGGCCTGTCCGCGTTCTGGGCGTTGGGAGCAAGACGACGCATTGGATGGTGAGCCAGGCGCCGCGGCTGCACAGCTTCGGGGTGCGGGACTCGGCGGCGGCGGCCCTGGGTATGGCGGGGGTTACCATCGACGATATCGACGTGGCGGAACTGTACGACTGCTTCAGCATTGCCCTGCTGCTTCAGATTGAGGGCATAGGACTCTGCGGAGAGGGCGAGGCAGGCCAATATGCCCTGGACGGCGGGTTGGAGTTGGGCAAGGGCCGCTGCCCCGTGAATACGGACGGCGGGTTGCTGTCGTTTGCCCACCTCGCAGGTATGAGGAGAGTGATCGAGGCGTCGCTGCAACTGAGAGGGGAGGCCGGGGAGCGCCAGGTCCCTGATGCCGAGCTAGCGATAGCCACCTCCATTGCGGGATGGGTGTCCAATCATCACACCATGGTCCTGGCGAGGGACTGACCTCCGTGGCCGATAGCGTTTTCACCCCACCCGAGACCGAGGCGACGCTTCCGTTCTGGGACGCCGCCAGGGAGGGCCGCTTGGTCCTTCCCAAATGCCGGTCGTGCGGCGCCTTTGCCCACTATCCCCGGTTGTTCTGCCCCGCCTGCGGCGCTTCCGACCCGGACTGGCGGGAGGTGAGCGGCAGGGGGCAGGTGTACAGCTACACGGTGGTGCATCTCCGCATGCGTCCCGTGCCCGAAGACTGGCCGGCGCCCTACGTCGTTGGACTGGTGGAGCTCGACGAAGGCCCGCTGCTGATGAGCAACGTGGTGGGATGCGCCCCTGAGGACGTATACGTGGGCATGCCCGTCCGGGTTACGTTCGGCGATTCGGGCATGCCCCTTTTCCAACCAGACTAGGGAAGAGGATCCGCCGATGCGCGTCGAGATAACGGAATACCTGGGCATAGACCTAGAGCGGGACATGTGGTGCTGCAACCGCTGCCAGGGAGACCTGGTTGCCGCCACCGAGTCCTACAAGACCGGCTGCCTGGTCCATGAGCGGGACCCCGGCGAGATTCATTTCCCCCTCAACGACCATCCTCAGTACAACTACTCGTTCGACCCGGAATGGGTCCGCATCATCGAGTTCTACTGCCCCCATTGCGGCGTCATGGTGGAGAACGAGTATCTCCCCCCTGGACACCCGCTCACCTGGGACATCGACTTGGATTTGGATGCGCTCAAGCGGAAGCACATGGGTGGTCAGGGGTCCTGAGGGTCCTGCTGGCGCGCCATCGCTGAATGCTGGGCAGGGGGTACTTCCCTGAGCCCAGCCTAAGTTCACCGAGGAGCGCCGGAAAGACGGGGTCGGCGGCCCCGGGCAAACGCGAATCCCGCAGCAACGGCGAGGACAGAGGCGCCAGCCTGTTGAGGGTGGCGCCGCAGGCTATTTTCTCAGGAGGTCGTCATGCCCAACGTTAGCAAGGCAGCCGTCTTTGTGGGGCCCATGAAGCCCTTGGAGGTCCGGGAGTTCCCGGTGCCGGAGGTCGAACCTGGCGCCGTGCTCGTGCAGATGCAGTTGGCCGCGGTGTGCGGCACCGACGTACACGCCTGGCACAACCCCGATGCGCCTCACCCCGCCATCTTTGGCCACGAAAACCTTGGCACTGTTGCCCAGATGGGAAGGGGCGTGGCCGCGGACGCCGTGGGGCGTCCACTGAAGGAGGGTGACCGGGTGCTCTTTTCAGGGACCCCGTGCAACCACTGCTACTACTGCTCAATAGGGATGCCGCTCTTCTGCGACTCCTACGGTAAATACGGTCTCGACACGCTGGGCGACCCTCCGGTGCTCAATGGGGGGTTCTCCCAGTACGTCTATTTGAAGCCGACGCCGTGGCTGCTGCGGATCCCGGACGACGTATCAAGCGAGCGAGCCCTGATGTCGCTCATCGGCAACCAGACCACGATGAACGCCATCGAGCGGGCCGGCGGCATCAGGGTGGGGGAGACGGTGGTCGTTCAGGGCTCGGGGCCCGTTGGGATGGGAGCGCTCAACCAGGCCAAGCTATCGGGGGCATCCCTGGTGGTCGTGGTTGGCGCGCCGGTCGGCCGTTTGGAGCTGGCCAAGGAGATGGGCGCCGACCTCACCGTCGACATAGCCGACTATCCTGAGCCGGAGGCCCGGGTCCAGCGGGTTTTGGAGCTGGTGGGGGAGAAGGGCGCCGACGTGGTTGTTGAAGCTTCGGGTGGGAAGACGGCCTTTCAGGAAGGGCTGGAGATGGTGCGTATGAGTGGCAAGTACGTGGTGGTGGGGCAGTACACGGACTACGGGCCGCTGCCGGTCAACCCCGCGCTCATCGTGCGGAAGTCGCTGTACGTGACCGGAGTGGTGGCCTCAACGCCGCAGACGGCCATACGGTCACTGGAATCGATGAGCGGGGCTGTGCGGTATCCGGTGGAGAAGCTGATCACGCACTACTACCCCCTGGAAGAGGTGAACGAGGCGTTCAGAGCCCATGACAGTATGGAGGCGATGATCCCGGTGTTGCTGCCCAACGGGTAGGTGATGGGGTCGGATGGGCCTTCCTGTAGGCGTATCCCATCTTTGATTGTTTGTAACGGGTGTTTGGGGGTTGGCTACGAGGAATGCCGTGTTTGATTGTTTGGGGCCTCTTTGCCGAATCATTACTTGCACACCGCCAGAGTGCAGGTCAGAGGGTGAGTAGAACTACTGTACTACAACAGAGCGATGAAAGCAAGGGGCGGATGGCGCTCGGCGGCGCTGGCTGCTGCTGGACAGCGGCAGCCAGCCTCTAGTACAATTTGTGGCTGACGAGAACCGTATACGGACGTAGTTCGAGGATTTCATGGACCTTCAGGCGGTTGTTGCTGTAGAGCCCAACCCAAAGATCGAGCAGTTCAGGCCCGGGGATACGGTGCAGGTGGACTTTCGCGTGGTGGAGGGCCAGAGGGAGCGCATCCAGGCGTTTCAGGGTGTGATCATTCGCAGCCGAGGCGGCGGCGTCAACGCCACGTTCACTGTGCGCCGGGTCGCTCACGGCGTGGGTGTGGAGCGGACCTTCCCGTTGTACTCGCCTCGTATCGATGGGGTGAAGGTTATGCGGCAGGGCCGCGTGCGCCGGGCCCGGCTGTACTACCTGCGGGGCCTGCGCGGCAAGAAGGCTCGGATCAGGGAGCGCGGGCGCCGGTAGGCCCGTGGGAACAGGAAGAGAGACTCTAGAAGGGGCGCCGAGCCGGCGCCCCTTCTCTGTTGTGTGGCTGCCTCCGGAAGGGCGTCGGTGTGGTGGAACCGGTTGGCAGCGGCCTCCCCGGCCAGCCGCCGGCTGGCGGGGGGCGCTTCCAAAGGGGCGATGCAAGGGGTGGAACGCTGTTGTATGGCCGGGCCGCCGGGATTCCTGGGCTTACGCCGCTGTGTTGACCGTGACACGCGGCGCTGGCGCAAAGGCCGGCGTCGGCGCTAGGATGCGAGCATGGGCTACGCAGAAGTAGCGGTGGATGCGCCAGCGGGAAACCGCACGTTCTCCTATCGCGTTCCTGACTCTCTGACCGTGCAGCCTGGGCAGGCCGTGCTGGCGCCGTTTGGGCCCAGGAACGTCGTGGGCATTGTGTTCGAGTTGGCGGAGCACCCGCAGGTCGAGCGGACGCGCGACATCGTTGACCTTGTGCATCCCGGCGTATTGCTGCGGGCCCATCAACTGACATTGGCCCGGTGGATTGCCGAGACCTACATGGCCTCGCTGTACGAGGCGGCGGCGCTGATGCTCCCCCCCGGGGCCTTGGGGCGTCGGGCTGTCGTGGTGTCGCTGACGCCGAAGGGCGCGGCAGCCTCGGTGGAAGCGATGCCCCCAAGCCAGCAGCCGGTGCTGGACTACCTTCAACAGCATCCTCAGACGCCCCAGCCGACGTTGAAGCGCGTGCTTGGCGGCGGGGCGGAGCAGCAGCTCGTCAAATTGGAAAGGGCCGGCCTGCTGGAGCGCCAGGCGACGTGGCGGCGTCCCGCTCAGGGGGAACGCTACGTTGCCTTCCTACGAACAACGCCGGGAGTGGACGCCGGAGCGGTGGCTATTCTGGCCAAGAGCCGGGCGAAGAGGCAGGCGGCACTACTGGAGACCGTATTGACGGCGGGGCCGCCGATCCGCGCCACGGAGGCGCGGCGGCGTTTCGGGGCCCACACGGTGACCGGGCTGCTGGGGAAGGGCCTTGTGGTGGAAGACCGGGTTGTGGACCAGGGGCCTCCCAACGTTGATGCGGGCGCTGCCCCCGAGCCGCCGCCGTCACTCACGGGGCATCAGCAGCGGGCGCTGGCGCAGATTGAAGCGGCGATGGAGTCCCAGCAGGGCCAGCCGCGAACATTTCTGCTGCACGGGGTCACGGGAAGCGGCAAGACGGAGGTCTACCTGCGGGCGCTGGCAAAGGCGCTGGGCCAGGGGAAGCAGGGCATCATTCTCGTGCCGGAGATATCGCTGACGCCTCAGACGCTGGACCGGTTCAACCGGCGCTTCCCCGGCCGGGTGGCGGTGCTGCACAGCGAGCTGACCCAGACGCAGCGGCGGGAGACGTGGCGGCGCTTGCACCGAGGGGAGGCTGACGTGGTGGTGGGGTCGCGGAGCGCCTTATTTGCTCCCCTCTCGGACCCGGGCCTCATTGTATTGGACGAGGAGCACGAGTGGACCTACAAGCAGGGGGAGGCGTCGCCGCGGTACCACGCCCGAGAGTCGGCTATGGAGCTTGCCAGACTGACCGGCGCCGTCGTGGTGCTGGGCAGCGCCACGCCGGACGTCGCAACCTACTACCGGGCAGAGCGCGGCGAGCATCGGGCGCTCAAGCTGCCGAACCGCATCAGGCCCACCGAAGAGGTTGAGGGCATCGGAGCCATGGCGGACGTTCGGGTCGTGGACATGCGGTCGGAGCTGAAGGCGGGCAATCGCTCGATGTTCAGCGAACCCCTTCAGGAGGCCGTGGGCAGGGCGCTTGCCCACGACAGCCAAGTGATCCTGTTTCTCAACCGCCGGGGCAGCTCCACGCACGTGCAGTGCCGCGACTGCGGGCACACCGTGGAGTGCCGGAGCTGCTCCACGCCGATGATCTATCACGGGGACCGCCAACGGCTCCTTTGCCATCACTGCGGGCGGGCGCAGCGGGTCCCCTTCACCTGCCCCGCATGTCAGAGCAAGCGCATACGCTACCTGGGCGTAGGGACGCAGCGGGTGTTGCAGGAGGCGCAGGAACTGTTCCCGCAGGCGGAGGCGGTGAGGTGGGACAGGGACGTTTCGACGATTTCCGGCCAGCGGGACCTAGTGTTGAACAAGTTCATCCGCGGCGAGGCCCAGATACTGGTGGGCACCCAAATGGTAACCAAGGGCCTGCACATTCCGAATGTGATGCTCGTTGGGGTCATGCTAGCTGACCTTGGTCTGTACATCCCGGACTTCCGGGCGCAGGAGAGGGTGTTTCAGCTTCTATGCCAGGTCGCGGGCAGAGCGGGCCGGGGGACGCTGGCGGGAGAGGCTATCATCCAGACCTATCAGCCGGGAAACTATGCGATCCAGGCGGCGGCCTCCCAGGACTATGAAGCCTTCTACCACCAGGAGATAGCTTTTCGGCGGTCGTTCCTGTACCCGCCGTTTTCCCGCCTGGCCCGGTTGACCTACAGCCATACAAACGCTGCCTTGAGCGAGGGCGAGGCGGAGCGCCTGTGCAGGACGCTGCTGCGGCGCCAACGGGCCATCGGGGATGCGGAGAGCGCCGTGATAGGGCCTGCCCCAGCCTATCCTGCGCGCCTTCGGGGGCGCTACCGCTGGCACGTTGTGCTACGGAGCCCCGATCCGGCCGGCTTCCTGAGCCAGGTGGAGTTACCGGCCGGGTGGGTTGTGGACATTGACCCGGTGAGCGTGGCATAGCTCTTGCCAGTGCAGATGGCGCCAGCTACGATGGCGTCGAATCAGTCCGCCCAGATGACTCGCATCCAATCGATCACTCCCGGTGACGGAGGCCGAGATCATGGAGCAACCCAGCGAAGCAGCGATGCAGAAGATGCGGAACTTCGTGCAGAAGTATTGCGAAAAGTCGGGCACGACGACGCATCCCATGGACGAGGTCAAAGAGGGCGTGATCCTTGGCCTGGCGGCCAACGTCGACCAGATCGGAAGGCCTCTCTGTCCCTGCCGGTTCTATCCCGACAAGGATGAGGAGATCAAACATCGGACGTGGATATGCGCCTGCGACGACATGCAGATTTACAAGTACTGCCACTGTCTGCTGTTCGTAACGGAGGAGGGCCTGCCCATCACTGAGCACCTCCCGGAAGACCACGAGGGACGCCGGATGTACGGGCTTGTGAAGGATCCAACGCCGGACAAGGGACGGGTCCTGCGGGCCAAGGCGGAAGAGCGGGAGATCGAACGCAGGGAGCGGCCTTCTTGAGCACGTTTGAGACAGCGGCCGGAGACGAGACCCGGCGCGCCGCTCAGGGGGAAGGGCAACCGCGTCTTTCGCCGTCGGCTGAGAACTACCTTCAGGCCATCTTCATCCTGGAAGAGGATGACATTGCGGTCACTCCCGGCCACGTGGCCGATTATCTGAGAGGGCTGGCATCCACCGAGCACCAGGGAACATCGCTGCCGTCGGTAACCGGGATGGTGCGGCGGATGGCGCGTCAGGGTCTCGTGGAGATCACGCCGGGGAAAGAGGTGCGCCTGACGGGGGAGGGCCGGCGGATGGCCAGGGAAATGGTGCGGCGGCACCGTTTGGCGGAGTGCCTGGTGGTCAGCGAGCTTGGCGTGCCCCTGGAACGAGCGCACGAAGAGGCCCACCGGTTGGAGCACGGCCTGTCCCCCCTCACCGAGGGCAAGATAGCCGAGCGGCTGGGCAATCCTTCGTCGTGTCCTTTCGGACACCCCATCCCGGGCGCCGCGGCCGCGGACAGGCTTGGAGAGTTGTCGCTGGACGGAGCGGTGGCCGGTAGGCGCTATGAGGTGACGTGGGTGCCCGAGCACGGGGTGGAGCTCCTGAGCTATCTGGTCGCTCAGGGGGTGTTGCCCGGGGCGTCATTGGAGGTTGTGGAGGCGGCGCCGTACCGGGGAGTGATGGCGCTCCGCACTCAGGAGGGGACGGAGATTGCGCTGGGGTATGAGGCGGCTTCGCGGATTCGGGTGAGGGAGGGGTAGGGGCGGCTCAGGCGGCGGCGCGGGCCCCCGGGAAACCGGGGGTTTCTTTTTTCGGTGGGATGGGGGTCCCACCTCGCGCCTGTAACACAGCGTCCCTGGGAAGCATACCTAACGGGCCGCTGCTTCCTTTGGGGAGGCGTGGAAGAGGGGAATGACGTCCTCGCCGACGCGCCGGAGCTGGTCTTCCATTTCGTGGGGGCGGCACATGGGCCGCAGGACAAATTTCGTAATGCCGGCTGCGACGTAGTCCCTCAGAAGGGCGGCCACGTCTTCGGCGGAACCAAGAGCCGTGTAGCTGGCGAGGTCCGCATCGGGGCGGAGGCGGATGGCAAATGGCGCCGCCATTTCCGAGGCGGTGTCCCGGTCAGCTTCGATGCGGAAGCCGATGGTGGCGCCCATGTGGTCCTCGTCGACCGAGCGTCCGGCGTCGGCGGCGGTGGCGAAGATGTGCGCTACGCCCTCCTCCATCTCGGCTGGCGTGGCGCTGGAGGCGAGCCAGCCATCGCCCAGGCGGCCGACGCGGCGCTGGGCGGCCCTGCTGCGGCCGCCGATCCAGAGAGGGATGCACGGTTGCTGGATGGGCTTGGGCTCAATGGTGACTTCATTGAGGGTGAAGAACTCGCCATGGTGGGTGACATTGTCCTCGGTCCACAGCCGCCGCAGCAGGGGGAGCGCTTCGTCGACGCGTCGTCCGCGGTCTTCCTTGCGGGTTCCGAGGGCTTCGTATTCCCGGGGGTCGTCCTGGCCCAGGCCGATGGCGGGGAAGATGCGGCCTCCGGACAGGTAATCGAAGGTGGCGAGCTCCTTTGCCAGGAGCACAGGCTGCCGAATGGAGAGGATGAGGACGCTGGTGCCGAACTTGAGGTTGGGATAGCGGCCGGCGACGGCGGCCATGCCGACCATGGGTTCGAGGGAGGGGCGGGGGCCGACGGGCCGGTCGCTGAGCCAAATGGAATCGAAGTCTAGGGCCTCGCAGAGATCCATGGTGCGCCAGAAGAGGCTGGCGCCTTCTCTGCCGGGCGGGAGGGCTGTTGGGGCCATGCCAATGCGTACTTTCATTACTGTATGCCTCGCGTGGACTTGCGTGGGCACATCGTAGCATAGCGGACAGAAAGCAGAGCGCCCCCACTTGTGGGGGCGCTCTGCTTTCCTGGGTCCCGGGGGCCTAGTTCTTTCGAAGGAACTTGCTGGGCAGCACCACCCAGAGTCCGAACAGTGTTGCGAAGGCGATGCCACCAAGAATGATTTCCACGATCCCACACCTCGCTAGGAAGTTTTTCTTTCGATGGCTCCAGCATCTCACAGGCATATTACGGGGCAATTGCGGAGATGTTACGTTTGGGTTGCATCTGCGTTGCCCTTTGGTTAAGGCTGGCCTGGCGCCGGCGGGGTATGGGGCGGGGTGGCGGTGGGTGGATGCGCCGGGCAAAAGAAAGGAAGGGAGCGCTCCCTTCCTTTGTGACTGCGCCGAGGTCTAGCGTTTGCGGGTGAACTTGCTGGGAAGAACCACCCAGAGTCCGAACAGTGTTGCGAAGGCGACTCCACCAAGAACGATTTCCACGATGCCACACCTCATCAGTGTGTTTGTTTCGTTGACCCTAGAATCTCACGCTTGTATTACAGGCCAATTGCAGGGATGTTACGTTTGCGTTGCGTTCGTGTTGCGGGGCCGTTGCAACGGCCCCGCAACACGAAGGTCTGCATGAACTGCTATTTGGTGTCCACGAACTCGGGGTAGGCGGACACGCCATGCTCTGGGATGTCCAGCCCTTCCAGTTCCTCTTCTCTGGAAGCTCGGATGCCCATGGTCTTCTTCAGCACAAAGAAGAGAGCCAGGCCGGCGCCCAAGGACCAGGCCACAACGATGACGGCGCTGATGAGCTGGGCGATCAATTGCTCCCATCCGCCATAGAAGAGGCCCGTCACGAAGGGGGCGTCTGACGTGTAGTTGCCGTAGCTGCCGTCGGCAAAGAAGCCGATGGACAGGAGGCCCCAGATACCTGCGGCGCCGTGGACGGAGACAGCGCCGACCGGGTCGTCCACCTTGAGCCAGCGCTCGATGGCGTAGGTGCTGCCCTTCATAACGAGGGCAGCGATTGCGCCGATGACGACGGCGGCCCAGGGGGCGACCCAGGCGCAGGATGCGGTGATGCCCACGAGTCCGGCCAGCGTGCCGTTGGCCGCCGACCCTATGTCGGCCTTGCCGGTGCGGGCGATGGAGTAGTACAGGGCCACGATGGCGCCCGCCGCCCCTGCAAGCAGGGTGTTGGTGGCAATGATGGAGATGCGAAGCTCCGTCGCTGCCAGGGTGGACCCGGCGTTGAAGCCGAACCATCCAAAGAACAGGATGAATGTGCCTATGGGAATGTAGGGGATGTTGTGGCCCCTGATGTCGTTGGGGGTGCCGTCGGCGTTGAACTTGCCGATCCGCGCTCCAACCATGATGGCGCCGGCCAGACCCACGAACCCTCCGACGGCGTGGACGACGCCGGAGCCGGCGAAGTCGACTGCTCCAACGCCGAGGTTGAGGGTGGACAGCCATCCGCCGCCCCAGATCTGGTGGCCGTAGAGGGGGTAGATGATGGCGCCAACGATGAAGCTGTAGGCCAGGTAGGCGTTGATCTTCATGCGCTCGGCGACTGCGCCGGCGACGATGGTGGCAGCGGTGCCGGCGAAGACCATCTGGAAGATCCACAGCTGAGCGGTGGATACGTCGTAGGCGGCCCCGCTAAGGAAGAAGCCAGAGTAGCCGATCCAGGCGTTGCCGTCCGCCAGGCCGGAAGCGACGGCGGAACCGCCGAACATCAATGCGAAGCCGAAGGCCCAGAAGCTAAGGGCCGCCACTGCAAAGTCCATGAAGCTCTTGGTCATGTAGTTGACCGTATTCTTGGAGCGGATGACGCCCGCTCCAAGGAAGGCGAAACCCGCCTGCATGAAGAACACCAAGAACGCCGCCATGAGCGTCCAGGTGAAGTTCACCGCCGCCGTAGGGTCGTCGGCGATGGTTTCCGCGCCGCTGGGGTCCTGGGCCAGGGCGAGCCCGCCGGACATCAAAAAGATGGCCAGCCCCCATACGGCGAGAAGCGAGACCTTGCCCTTCCTACTGCGAATGAACTTGAGCATGCCGGTACCCCCTTGCAGTTGCGTTGGCTTTAACGATAGAGGGAGGGAGTTTCCGGTATGTTGCAGTCCCGTTAAGTTCTTGTTACGAGATTCACAATCAGGGCTATGGGTTGGGGTTGAGGAGGGAAGGCGCCAGCCAGGGGGAGGGACGTCTGATTGGGGCGCCGCCGGACTTGAAGGGCGCGCGTCTGCGGGTTCGCTGGAGATGGAAAGGGGAGGGGATTCGGAGGTCCGCGGGAATGGGGAGGCGCTGCGGCGGCTACTGCATGACGGCCCCGCCGTTGACGTTGATGAACTCGCCGGTGATGAAGGCGGCCCCCGGGGAGCACAGAAAGCGGATGGCTTCTGCGATGTCGGCGGCGGCGCCTGCGTAGCCAAGGGGGATGCTGCGGACCTGCCTGTCCCAACGGTCGTCGTCCTTGAGTAACTCGTTCCGCTCGGTGTCGATGAGGCCGGGGCAGACGGCGTTGACGCGCACCTGATGGGGGGCCAACTCCAGGGCCAACGATTGGGTGAAGCCGTGAATGGCGAAGTTGGCGGCGCAGTAGGCGGCCGCGTCCGCCAGCCCCCGGCGGCCTGCGGTGGATGAGAGGTTGACGATGGCGCCGCCCTGTCCCTGGGCGATGAGCTGCCGGGCGACGGCGCGGGAGCAGAGGAACGCGCCGACGAGTTTGACCTCCAGGACACTGCGAAAGAGGTCCTCGCTCAGGTCCACGACGGGCACGCGGTCTGCGCCGCGGGGGAACGCCGCGTTGTTCACGAGGATATCGACGCGGCCAAAAGCCGCCACGGTCTGCCGCACCATGTCATCCACTTGAGCGGCGTCGGCGACGTTGACGGCGAGGGCAAGGGCGCTCCCGCCAAGGGCGCGCACCTCCTCGGCGACGCTTTCGACGTCCCGCCACCCGGCTTGCCGCTCGTCGTCGGGGAACGTGGACGGGTCTCGGCCCGTGCCGGTGAGCACGACGTCGCACCCGGAGCGGGCGAGGGCCAGGGCGGCTGCCCTGCCAATGCCCCGCATACGGCCTGCGCCGGTAACGATGGCAACGCGGCCTTCAAGCTCGGTTTTTTCAGCGCTGGACATGGTTGTGCCTCCCGCGTAAGCCGGGGAATGCGCTCCAGAGGGTGCTGCGCGTCCTCCCATGCTAGCGTTCCGGCGTGAATGGGGGAAGGGCGGGGGCTGCGCCCCCTGCACCCCGCTCGGTGGCGGTCGCGAGCTTGCGTTGGCGGGCCGGGCCCCCTTCCTAACCTTCCCCCGAGTACGAGGGCAGGGACAGAGGTACCCCGGGCGGGGCGCGCCCCCTGTACCCTGCTGGGGGAACGGGGGTTTTGTTGTGGCTTGCGCCCTCCTTCAGCGGGGGGATTGGCTTAGCCTGCGTCGTTGTCCCACCGGCCCACCCTCCAACGTTTTTGGAAACAGGGGGACTCGCTGTACCCCCGGCGGGGGCTGCGCCCCTGCACCCTGCTTGGGGGACGGGGGCGTCGCTTCCTTGCCTTCCGCCGAGTGTGGAGGGAGGGGCAAGATGCGCCTGCTGGACGGGTGGTCTTGTTGTGGCTTGCGCTCTTCTTCAGCGGAGTGGCTGGCTTGGCCTGCGCCGTTGTCCCACCTGGCCCACCCTCCAACGTTTTTGGAAACAGGGGGACACGCTGTACCTCCGGCGGGGTTGCGCCCCCTGCACCCTGCTTGGGGAACGGGGGGTTTGTTTTGGCTTGCGCCCTCCTTCAGCGGTGGGGTTGGCTTGGCGTGCGCCGTTGTCCCACCGGCCCCCCCTCCAACGTTTTTGGAAACAGGGGGACTCGCTGTACCCCCGGCGGGGGCTGCGCCCCCTGCACCCTGCTTGGGGGACGGGGGTTTTGTTTTGGCTTGCGCCCTCCTTCAGCGGTGGGGTTGGCTTGGCGTGCGCCGTTGTCCCACCGGCCCACCCTCCAACGTTTTTGGAAACAGGGGGACTTCCCCCTGTACCCCCGGCGGGGGCTGCGCCCCCTGCACTCTGCTTGGCGAAGGGAGGAGTGTCGCTGTGTTGCCTGGGCGCTTTCGGACGCTTCCTAACCTGCCCCGGCGGGGGCGCAGCCCCGGCGCCCCGCTTGGGGAGACGGCAGGCCCTAGGCTCCTCTGTCATACCCAGACGCCGATTTCGGCCCGTTGGTTGAGCTCCGTGAGCGCCCAGACGAGGGCGTCGAGGCGGTCCGGGCTGGCGCCGCTTTCGGGGGTCCAGGTGCAGAGCTGGTCCTCGAGGTCTTCGAGGCCGGGGCCGACGTGGAAGACCTTGCCCTGCTCGTAGAGGGCGGCGATGGGCTCGGCCCGGACGAGCTTGCCGCGGCTGGCGCGGACGGCCTTGTAGGGGATGGAGGCGTCGACCGTACGTAGGACGGACTCCACGAGCTCGCCGCCGTTGTTGACCTCGCCGATGATGCGGTCGGCGGCGAACTCCCGGTGCGCCCGCACGGCGCGGCGCGCCCATCCGTCCGGCGACAACCTGCACGAGCGGTCGGCGAGGACGTAGAAGTTGCCGTCGACGCCGCGGCCGGCAACGACGATGCCGGTCTCGTCGGCGCCGTCACTGTAGGAGACGGCGGGGTCGATGGCGACGACGACGCGGAGGAGGTCTGGGGCATCGGGGATGGACTGGAAGACCTTGCGTTGCCAGAGTGCGCCTTCGATGTCGTCCAGGAGCTCGGCGTGGACCTCCTGTCGGCCCAAGCGGGTGCCCTCGTAGCGGGCGGCGATCCGTTGGAGGAACGCCTTGGAAAGATTGGCCCGATTCTCGTAGGTGGCGCCGCGAGTGATTGCCGTTGACGGGGAGGCGAGCAGCTCCCGGATGAGGCGGACGGGCCGCGGGGTGGTGGTGACGACGGTGCGCGGGGGATGACCCATGCGGAGACCGAATTGGAGCATGTCCCAGGCTTCGGGGTAGCGCCAGGCGGCCAGCTCGTCGCACCAGGCAGCATGGAACTGGGGCCCGCGCAGGCGGTCGGGCTCGTCGGCTGAGAAGGTGGTGGCGATGACGCCGTTGGGCCAAGTGAGGCGGCGCTTGGACGGCTCATAGGTTGGCCGTTCGTCGGGGTGGCCAAGGGAGAGGATGCCGCTGTGGCCCTCGACCATGACGTCGCGAGCGTCGGCGGCGGTAGGAGCGACGAGGGCAATGCGGCGGGCGTTGTTGGACGCGACCTGGGCGCGGACCCATTCGGCGCCGGTGCGGGTCTTGCCCCAGCCTCGGCCGGCCAGGACGAGCCAGACAAGCCAGTCGCCGTCGGGGGGAAGCTGGGAGGGGCGGGCCCAGGCAGTCCAGGCCCACTCCAGGGTTTCAGCCGCTCCCGGGGCCAGCTTGGCCAGCGCTCTCTTCCTCAAGTTCGGCTTCGACCGCAGCAATTGCACGCTCGAGTTCGGCTTTTGCATCCTCATCCCTCATCCGGGCTGACTCTTCTGTGGGGTCGCCGGGTTTGGGGGGCCGGACGACGGTGCGCTCGACAATCCACTCGGCGACTGTGGCGTCATTCTGAGCAAGGGAGGCGCTCATCACGCCGATGGCCTTTCCTGCGAGCCGGAGGAGAGCGCGTTCAACCTGCCGCCGATGCCAGCCGGGCGACCCCACTGCTGGGTCCGCTTCAGCCTGCGGGTCGATTCCGGCGCTGCGCTTTGCGCGGTGGGCGGCCATCCGGCAGCGCACGGAACAGTAGAGGGCGTCTGCCCGCAGAGTAGGCGGGAGGAGGTGGTCGCACCAAGGACAGAAGCGGAGGGAGCGCGAGTTGTAATGCAAAGCACCTCGATGTGAAAACCGTCAGGACTCTAAGCCGGTTGGAAGGGATTCGTTACGCGTATCAGCCGGATTTCGGGGTTTACAGGCACGGAGCCGTAACAGAAGGCGTAACAAGGCGTAACGGAGCCATAAGAGAGCTGTGACGAGCCGTAGTGAAGTCGTAATGAACCGTGGCGGAGCCGTATGGCTCCAAGGAGCTTGTCTCGAAACGGCATTGGCTCTGGTCCCATTGTTCCTCGGAAGGCCATGCGCCTGGGGGATGTTCCCTCAGCGCCCCTGCCACAGGGGGATTCTCTGTGGTTAGCGCAGTGCTCATGTATGCGACAGGCTCGAAGGAAGAGAAGGGGGCCGGCGGCTGACTTCATGGGGGTATTATAGCACAATTGTTCGTATTTTGCAAGGGGGGGGTTGGCGGGGGCCTCTGACTCCGGCGTCCGCCCGCCGACGGGGACGGATGGATTTGTCTTGGCCTGCGCCCTCCATCAGCGGGGGGATTGGCTTGGCCTGCGCTGTTATCCCACCCGCACCGCCCTCCAACGCTTTTAGAAACAGGGGGACACCCCCTGTACCCCCGGCGGGGGCTGCGCCCCCTGCACCCTGCTCGGCGTCGGTTGCGAGCTTGCGTTGGCGCGTTTGGGCGCTTGCTAACCTTCCGCTGGGTACGGGGGGAGGGACAGAGGGGGAGGGGCGCGGGGAGTGCCGCTTTCTTGCCTGGACGCTTTCGGACCCCCATCCTAACCTTCCCCCGAGTACAGGGGCAGGGACAGAGCAGCCCCCGCACCCCGCTGGGCGGCGGTCGCGAGGTTGCGCTGGCGCGTCTGGGCGCCTGCTAGCTTGCCCCTGGGTACGGGGGTAGGGAGAGGGGGGGCGACTCGTATGCGGAGCACCCCATGCTCGTTGGGGAGGATGACCTGCCGATGTGCCTGAGTGAGTTCGACTTCTGATTTAAAAGACGGAGGGTTTCTGGCGCTGAGAGATTCGCTTCATTCGCTTTGAATAACTTATAACCTTTCCGCCATGGCCATAATCGCCCCTTTCGCCACCTCAAAAAGGGTATGAGCTTCATCCTTACTTAAAGAAATGTCTGGATGCATGATGAGGTTTCTATCATGATCCTTTACTTGTTGAAGCATCTCAACGATTCTCTTAGTGTCAGCATCGTCAGACTTCCGGAAGTAGGTAATATAGGCTCCCCAGTTGTCTAGTGGAGCACATTCGTTTCCTTGGTTACATACTTTCGCATAGTATTGATGCATCACCGCTTCCGTTGCTCTCAGAATATGAAAGCCGCTAGCAGTTCCAACGCCAAATGCGAGACATCTACCGCTTTGTCGGATTTCCTGTATTGCCTTGTCAGATAGTTTTTCTTTAAGGCCATATGGGAAAGCATCGTCGGCACTTTCCACTAATTCGGAAGCCGAATAAATGCCGGTTGTTATCACTTGATACGCTGTCAGTGATTGCAATTCGGCAAGTAGCACAGCCTGAAGGTCGGCGGCTTCCTGGACTATCGAGTCTGCTAACCAAGAGAGTGCATAAGAAGCGTTAGCAACGGGCTCCTGGAGAGTTATCGACTTTTCCTGTTGCGCCATCACGTCATCCTGCCACTTTGTCATACGACTGCGTAATCTCTCGCTCACAGGCTTTGAAACCTTCAAAGAAGGAAAGTGCAAGAATAGGGTGAGAAGAGTTGTGTCAAGTCGTAAGCACTTCTTCATAAAGTCGATAGTTTTCGTGTCATTTGCACTAGCAGTGACAAGGCTATGGAGTTCATGACCCAATTGGTAGAGGAGTGGAAGGTTGAGTTTTTCCATTTCACCGTCAGTTGATAATGCTGCCCAAGGTGGGTTAATCATAGTTGGTTGCTCCTTGGTGTGTCAACCGCCTAATTGCCCCTTGAGATGGTTTCATTGGCCATCGTTCGCTCATCGGAGGCGCATCGGTCGTGTGGCTTGGCTGATACAACGAATGGCAGCGGGGAGGGGACGCTTCCTCGCCTGTTCCCGTACTCGGGGCCAGGGAGAGAGGCTTCCCCCGGGTGTGGGGGATGGGGCGGGGGAGGGGTGGGGGCAGCGGGCGACTCGTATGCAGAGCACGCCGTGATCGTTGGGGAGGATGGCCTTGGTCTGGCCGGTCGCCGGCGTAGCCTGGATGCGCGGGTCCTAGGGTCGAGGGACGGATTCTTTGCGCGCAGGGTTGCGAACGGCGGCGATGTCAGCTTCCTGAATCAAAAAGGCTCTTGGGTATGCCTAAATCTCTCAGGATTTTGCTCACTGTCCCTGGACTGAGATCGCGTCCACCATGATCAGGAATTGTTGTCCTGGCGTGGGTGGCTTCATTGATCCATATGCGGTGTCTTCCACTCCCATTCCGGTCGAATCTGCACCCAAGACCCTGTAACCTGAGAGCAAGCTCACGATATCTCACACAAGGACTTCGACTTGGTGTTTGCTTGAACCAACCGACGATGCTCCGACTGAAGCGGGAAGCTGGTCTCCATGTTCCCGGTAGGATTGGATGAACGCTGCCGCCACTTCTTTGAGTGTCTCAAGCGTCTCCTCACGCGTATCCCCCCAAGCTCGGCAACCAGGGAGAGCAGGCGCCTCGGCCATGTACTTATCAGGTTCAGTTGATTCGAACGGCTCATAGACAATGACGTCCAATGTAATACTCATGTTATGTCCTCATTCCATAATTTGATTATGGGCGTTATAGAGAAAAGCAACGAAGGATCTGCAGTCACTGGCCCCTGTCCTCGCGGGGCTTGAGGTAGTCGTACTCCTCCTTGCGCCTTGGCCTGGTCCTCATAAGCGCTCGTGCTACGTTCTCCGGCGTGTCGGGGATGGGCTCTGGCATGGGATTGGCCGGGCGTCCCCGTGGGTTCTTCGGCTGCTTAGGCTGGATGGCTTGCCACCCGTACCTTCAAGGCCACCCCATCGGCTTGTTCTGCTGTCAACCCCAACCCCATCAGGCTTCCCTGACCCATAGAAATATCTACCCGCTACAGCAGATCGTTCTTTCAGTGCTAGCGTTGGGAGACGGGTCTGCTGTCCTAGGCCGCAAGGGAGTTCCCATGCCCAAGCTACTGGCCAAGTTTACCTTGATTGCTGGGGGGAAGCGTGGGTGAGGGGGAGGCTTCCTAACCTGCCCCCGACTTCGGGGGCGCGGTGTGGGATAGGGGCTTGTTCAGGGCGACGCTAGGGAACGGTGGGGAGTTGCAGGGCCATCATAACGGGGTCGAGGTTGGGCGCCTGGTCGAGCTGCCAGAGTTCCCGGAGGGCAGCGTCCTGGGATGGGGCCGGGAGCAGGCCGTCGCCGAGGCGTCGGAATTTTGCCTCCAGCTCCGCATCCGCGAGGGGGTTGCGAAAGTGGCCTTTGGGCGAGTCGATTTCAACGGCAGTGCGCTCTCCGCCGGTGGTTACGGCTTCGAGCCTGGCGGTGATGAACCCGTTGTCCTGGCGCCGAGTTAGGCCGGGGTCGTTGTGGACGCGGACCCTGGCGATGAGGTCGTGGATGGCGGGGTCGGCTATGCGGTCCGGCGTGAACTGGGCGGGGCCGATATCGCCGTCGAGGAAGGCGGCGGCTATCAGGTAGGGGAGGCTGTGGTCGGCGGTCTCGCGTTCCCGGACGTTCCACTTGGCCTCACCCTCGCCGATCTCGTGGTAGCCGAAGTCGTGGATGAAGGCGTGGAGCTCGGCAATGTCCGACGGGGCCAATTGCCGGCGGAGGTCGATGGCGGCCCAGATGTGGCCCTGGGCGTGGTAGTCGCTGGGGAAGTATTTCATGTTGATGACCCCTGCGTGGAAGTCCGCATCGCGGCCGCCCAAGGGCGGGAGCGTCAACTCCTCTCCCAGCAGCTCGAACAGGCCCTTGCCCCCATGAAAGGGCTCCGAGGGGCCGGTCATGCCCAGAGCGGCGAGTTGCGCGGCGAAGACGCCGTTGCGGGCGGCGTTGCCTGCGGCGGCCCCCTTCCACATGGACAGGTGGCCGGAGCGGCTGACGCGCAGGGCGAGGTTCGGCGCGAGGGCCAGGGCGGCGGCATGGGCCATCTGCTCATTCGCGAGCCTCAAAATGCTCCCGGCGCCGAGGGCGGAGGCAATGGCCGTATTGAGAACGTGGTCGAGGCTGTGAAGCCCAAGGTTCACCATCTCTCCGAGCGCGCAGAAGACCTCGTAGGCGACCGCCATGCCCAGGATGGCGGCCCGTCCGTTTGCCCCGGTCGCGTCGGCGACGGCCAGGACGGCGCCGATCGTATCGCTGGGATGGCCGCCCTCCTTGGCGCGGTAGATGTCGTTGCAGTCCAGGTAGCGGACCATGACGGTGTTGGCGAAGGCCGCCAACTCCGCCGACGTGGGGTCGCCGGTGAATAGGACGCGGGCGGGCGACGTTGCCGAGACCTCGCGAGCCATCGCCCGGGCGATGCGGGAAGGCTCGCCGCCGAATCCCCCGAGCGCGCAGGCGACGCTGTCCACGAGGCACCGTTTGATGCCGTGGACGGCGGCCTCGGTCAGCTCGTCGTAGGTAAGGGTTGCAGCGTAGTCGCTGAGGAGTTGGGTGGGCCTATCCATGTGTTCCCGCCATGCTTTCCCGCCAGCGGATTGTACGCGGTGAGCTGCGCCCGGACAACACGGGGTTGGGCGGGCGGCGCGCCGGCGGCCGGCGCGTGGGAATTGAGGGCGGGATTCGCTGCGGGGGGCGCATCCGCGTCGCTTGGCCGTTGACCGCGGGCGCGTTGGTTGCCTAAGGTAGTCGGGGGCTTGGGCGGGAAGTCCAAGTCCTTATCTCTTGTTGTGGAGGCTCCGCGTGGACATCCTGGTTTCCGGCTCACTGGCCTACGACCGCATCATGGACTTTCCGGGCAGGTTCTCGGACCACCTGTTGCCGGGGAAGGCCCACGTCATCAATATCTCCTTCACCGTGGACAAGATGGTGGAGAACTTCGGGGGCACGGCGGGCAACATTGCCTTCGCGCTGGCGATGCTGGGAGAGAGGGCGCGGATCCGGGCCACCATCGGCAGCGATTACGACCGCTATTTCCGGTGGTTGGAGGGGCACGATATCTCCACGGCGTCGATCAGGGTCGTTGAGGAGGAACTCACGGCGTCGGCGTTCATTACCACCGACCTCGCTGACAACCAAATCACAGCCTTCAATCCCGGGGCGATGAAGCAATCGGCGGGGAGCGATATGACGGGAATCGACCCCAAGGACGCAATCGCCATCGTCTCTCCGGGCAACGGCGACGACATGACCGGGTACGCGGGCGCCTACCGAGACGCCGGTTTGCCGTTCATCTTCGATCCCGGCCAGGCTATTCCGGTGTTGTCGGGAGAGCAGTTGCTCGAGGGGATTCGAGGCTCGCGGCTGCTCATTGCCAACGACTACGAGATGGAGATGATCCTTGGGAAGGCGGAGGCTGAGCAGTCCGAGCTTCTGGAGCTGACCGAGGCTATCATCACGACCCGCGGGGAGCATGGCTCGGTGATCTCGGAGGCGGATGGGGACAACTCGATCCCGGCGATTCCCCTGTCGAATGTGGTGGACCCCACGGGGGCTGGAGACGCCTACCGGGCCGCTCTCATCAAGGGGCTGATCGAGGGGAAGGACCTGGTGACCTGCGCCAAGATGGGGACGGTGTGCGCCGCCTACGCGGTGGAGGTGTACGGGACGCAGACGCACCGCTTTACGGCGGAGGAATTCAAGGAGCGGTACGAGCAGCATTTCGGGCCGCTGTACTAGGGGTTGTATCACGCTGCCGGAGGCTGCGCCCCCGGCGCCCCGCCGGGGAGTGGGGGTTTTGATTTGGCTTGCGCCCTCTTTCAGGGGAGGGTTTGGCTTGGCCTGCGCCGTTGTCCCACCTGGCCCACCCTCCAACGTTTTTGGAAACAGGGGGACACCCCCTGTTCCCCCGGCGGGGGCTGCGCCCTCTGCACCCTGCTTGGGGAACGGAGTAGGCGTTGCTTTCTTGCCTGGGCGCTTCCGGACGCTTCCTAACCTTCCCCCGAGTACGAGGGCAGGGACTGAGCCGACCCCGGCGGGGGCTGTGCCCCCTGCGCCCGGCTTGGGGGACGGGGGTTTGCGTCTGGGTTTCTAGCTGCCGTTGCCGAGGCCGAAGTATTGGGCGACGGTCCCGACGGTGAGCATGTAGCGCTCCTCTTCGGAGAGGCCGGCGCTGCACTCCTCGATGATGCTGTCGGAGTTGGGCCAGTCGGACTCCAGGTGGGGGAAGTCGTTGGCCCACATGATGCGGTCCAGCCCTCCCACAGCCTGGGCGATGCGCACGCCCACCGGGTTCCTGTTCATGCCCCACCAGAAGTGGTCATGGGCGTACTCGCTGGGCCATTTGGGCAGTTGGGGCAGTCCAAGGACGCGCTCGACCCAGAAGCGCTGCCGTCCGTACTCGTTGTCCAGGGTTTCGATCCAGTGGGGCACCCAGCCGTATTGGACCTCGGCGATGTACATTCTCAGCTCGGGCAGGCGGTCGAAGACGCCGGACCAGATCATCTGGGTGGCCTGGAGAGCGCCCCGGAAGCCGTACTTGTTGAAGCGGTCCACCATGTCGGGGACGCCCATCTCCGGGTCCGGCGTCTTCGAGTACTTGAAGGCTGGCTGCGGGGGGCCGCCCGCGCCCCGGGGAGGGAAGCCAAAGGCGACGTGGATGGTCAGGGCGATGCCAAGGTCGATGGCCTTGGCGTAGAACTCGTCGTCCTGCGGGACGGGGTAGGACTGGCCGCTGGGGAAGCTGTTCATTTGCACGGACCGGAGGCCGATCTTGGCGCAATGCTCCAACTCGGCGACGGTGGTCTCCAGGCTCTTGACGACCGGGATGACGCCCACGCCAATGAGGCGATCCGGGTTGTGGGCGCAGTAGTCCAAGGCGAGCCAGTCGTTGTAGGCCCTGCAGAGGGCGACGTAGGCGTTGTCGTTGCGGATGCCGCGCCACCAGGATGCGCCGATTGTGCCGGTGTAGAGGACCTCGGCGTCGACGCTGTCGATGTCCTGTTCCCGCAGGCGCTGCTCCGGGGAGCCGGTGCCGGGGGAGTCTTCATAGCTGTCGGCGGGATCGGGGTCGAAGGGGCGGCGTTCCTCGTAGGGCTTGCCGCAGTTGATGCTGGAGATCAGGCGCTCGATGGGCTTGCCCTCCTGCACGACGGCGCGGATGCCGTCGTGCATGGTGACGACCCGCGGCATGTGACCCTGGAATTCCTCGGGGACGCGGGCGGTGTACCTGTCCGGCCTGACCTCGAGATGTGAGTCCGCTGAGATGCGACGGTACTTCATGGGGCCTCCCGAGTCCGCCTGGGCGTAGACCGCTTCCAGGGCCGGTGGTTTCAGGTTGGCTCAGTATGGCACTGCCCTCAAAATGGTGTCAAACCGGCTGGGGCGGCTCCAAATCCACCACCTAGCCGGTGTTGCGGCTCTGGGTGGGCGCTTTGCTGCGCCAGCGGTGGGGGGTGGCTGACGCCGTTGTCCCACCTGCCCACCCTCCAACGTTATTGGAAACAGGGGGACTCCCCTTGTACCCCCGGCGGGGGCTGCGCCCCCTGCACCCCGGTTGGGGAACGGGGTTTTGATTTGGCTTGCGCCCTCCTTCAGCGGGGGGTCTGCTTTGGCCAGCGCCGTTGTCCCACCTGTCCACCCTCCAACGTTTTGGAAACAGGGGGGCGGCGGCCTTCTCACCTTGGCGCGTTGGGACGCTTCCTGGCCTGCCAACGGGCGCGGGGGCAGGGTTCCCCCGGCTTCAGCCTCGTTCTTTGATTGTATGCGTTACTGTTTTTTCTTCTCCCCCGGCCCCCGTAGTCGTGGAGCCGTAACAGAGGCGTAATAGGGCGTAACAAGCCGTAAAGGAACCGTAAGGGAACTGTAAAGGATCTGTAATGGATCGGTAACGAACCGTAACGGAACCGTCATGGAGCGGGATGGCTCCAAACCGCCTGTGCCTTATAACGGCACTGGCTCCGGTCCCAGCCTCCCTCGGAGGGTCTTGCCCCTTGGGTTGTTCCCTCAACGCCCCTGCCACAGGGGGATGCTCTGTGTTTAGCCTCCAGTGGAGTATGTATGCGGCAGGCTCCGAGAAAGAGAAGCGGGCCGGCTGCCCACTTCATGGAGCTACCATAGCACAATTGTTCGTATTTTGCAAGGGGGGTGTTGGCGGGGCCCTCCCTGGGCGGAAGGTGTTGGTGTGGCCTGCGCCCTCCTTCAGCGGAGGGTCTGGCTTGGCCAGCGCCGTTGTCCCACCTGCCCACCCTCCAACGTTTTGGAAACAGGGGGACTCCCCCTGTACCCCCCGGCGGGAACCAAGGGTTCCCTGCACCCTGCTGGGGGATGGAAGCGCCGTTTCCTCACCTTCCCCAGGCGCCGGGGCAGGGACAAGATGTGCCTGCTGGACGGATGGTCTTGTTGTGGCTTGCGCCGTCCTTCAGCGGGGGGATTGGCTTGGCGTGCGCCGTTGTCCCACCGGCCCACCCTCCAACGTTTTTAGGAACAGGGGGACTCCCCCTGTTCCCCCGGCGGGGGCTGCGCCCCCTGCCCCTGCTGGGGGAACGGGGTTTTGTTTTGGCTTGCGCCCTCCTTCAGCGGGGGATTGGCTTGGCCTGCGCCGTTGTCCCACCGGCCCACCCTCCAACGTTTTTGGAAACAGGGGGACACCCCCTGCACCTCCCGGCGGAGCATTGGGTTCCCTGCACCCTCCTTTGAGAGACAGGTAAGGCCTTCGCTCAGCATTGCGGGGGACACGCTATACCCCGGCGGGGGCTGCGCCCCCTGCACCCTGCTCGGCGGCGGTGGCGAGCTTGCGTTGGCGCGTCGGGACGCTTCCTGGCCTGCCCCGCGCCCGGGGGCAGGGACAGAGGGTTGCCCTGTAGCCGGGGCAGGGGTGGTGGAGAGGGGGTAGGGGTTGGACATTGGCGGCTTGCGGGGTGGGGGGCGCGGGGGGTACTTTGGGCTGGCCATCCTCCCCGCTTCTTGGAGACTCCGCGGATGAATGCAAAGCAACTTCCGTGCAGATAGACGCCAGCGACCCCAGGTGCGCCGAGGCTGCCGCCGAGATGCTGCGGCGGCACGAACGCGGCGAGCTTGAGGCGAACATCACGAGCGCGGTGCGCAACTTCCTGACCGCCACCGGCCTGGTGAAGGACGAGGAGATCGACGAGGAGAACCCGCCTGCCCTGGGCTCGCGCCAGGCTGTGGACCTCACCGCCCTGGACACCTTCATTGAGTTCAAGCGCAGGATAGGGACCACCGGAGGCTTCAACCCCAACCCGGATTACGTGGGGCAGCTCGACGATTACCTGGCGCAGTCGCAAAAGCAGGGCCGGGTGCGGATGGGCATCCTGACCGACGGCAAGCACTGGCTGCTGCGCTGGCCCAACGCCGGGCCGGTCAAAGCGGTCCCGCCATACGCCTTCAGGCTGGAGGACCCGGACCGCTGGATTACCCTCTACGAGTGGCTCCGCGATCATGCCCTTTCCGCAGTGGAGAAGGCGGTCCCGGACCGAGAGAGCATCGGGAAGCACTTCGGCCCCGACAGCCCCGTCTACGAGCGCGACATAGCTGAACTCAAAGCCCTGTACGGCCAGTGCGCCGATCTCGACACCATCAGGGTCAAGAGGCGGCTATGGCAGGACCTGCTCATGGCGGCCCTGGGCGAAATCGCCGGCGGTCCCGCTGAGTTGGACGACCTGTTCGTCCGCCACACCTATTTGAGCGCCGTCATCGGCATGGCGGTGCAGGCGTCCTTTGGCAGCGACATCCACTGGATGGCGGAGATCGACCCGGCGGACCTGCTCCACGGCCGCGGCTTCCGCAGCAAGACCGGGCTTCAAGGCGTCGTGGAGTCGGACTTCTTCGCTTGGCCCACGGAGGTCGAGGGAGGCCTGCCGCTGCTGAAGACGCTGGCGCGCCGGGTGGCGAGGTTCGACTGGATGGAGGCGCCCACTGACGTCGCCGCGATCCTGTATGAGACGGTGATCCCGCCCGACGAGCGCCGTCAACTGGGGGAGTACTACACCCCGGACTGGCTGGCGCGGGCCATCGTGCGGGAGGCGGTGACCGACCCGCTGGACCAATACGTCCTGGACCCGGCCTGCGGCTCAGGGACGTTCGTGGCCGAAGCGGTCAAGCATTTCATCGAAGCGGCCAATGCGACCTCGCTCAATCCCAAGGAGGCGTTGGAGTGGATGCGCTTCTCGGTGGCCGGCATTGACGTCCACCCTGTGGCTGTACACCTCGCCCGCGCAGCCTGGGTCCTGGCCGCCAGGCCAGCGATCCAAGCCGCCGTCGAATACGGCTTCGACGCCAACGTCACCGTCCCCATCTACCTGGGAGACGCTCTGCAACTGCGGTTCCGCACCGGCGACTTGTTCGCCCAGCACAACGTCACGATTCAGGTGGAGGACGAACGGAATACGGAGCTGGCGTTTCCCGTGAGCCTGGTGGAGCGGGCCGAGACCTTCGACGCCCTGATGGGCGACATTGCCGAGGCCATCGAGCGCGGCGAAGACCCCCACCTAGCCCTCGACGACAACTACATCACCGACCCCGGCGAGCGGGAGACTCTGAAGAAGACCGTCGAGACCCTGCAAAGGCTGCATGACGAGGGGCGCAACCACATCTGGGCGTACTACACGCGCAACCTGGTGCGCCCCGTGGCCCTGTCGCGGAGCAAGGTAAATGTGATCGTAGGCAACCCCCCGTGGCTGAACTACAACCAGACCGTCAACATACTGCGCGCGGAGTTGAAAGACCTGAGCCGGAACCGCTATGACATCTGGGCCGGCGGACGCTACGCCACCCATCAGGACGTGGCCGGGCTGTTCTTCGCCCGGAGCGTGGACCTGTACCTGAAGGACGGGGGCGCGATTGGGATGGTGATGCCCCACAGCGCCCTGCAGACGGGTCAGTACAGCAAATGGCGCAGCGGGCACTGGCGGGAGAGGAACAGGGCCAGGAGCGTTCAGGTGGACTTTTCGTTCAAGCCCGCCTGGGACCTGGAGCGGCTGGAGCCCAACACTTTCTTTCCTGTGCCGGCGTCGGTGGTATTTGCTGCCAAACTCCCTGTGGACACTCCGGGCAGGCCCCTAGCGGGCGAGGTGGAGCGCTGGCTGGGCGAGCCGGGGCCCAATGCCAGCCGGGCAACCCGCGTTGCTATAACCGACACGTCGGTTGGCGGCGGCTCTCCCTACGGCGGACATTCCCTGCAAGGCGCGGTGGTCGTTCCGCGCTGCCTGTTCTTCGTGGAAGAGACCGAGAATCCGGCGATCTTGCAGGCGGGCCAGACCATCACCGTGAATCCGCGGCGGGGCACGCAGGACAAGGCGCCCTGGCGCAGCCTCAGCCTGACTGAGGTCAACGGGGACACCATTGAGAACCAGCACGTCTTCGACGTCCACTTGGGAGAGACGCTGGTTCCCTATGCGACGCTCAGCCCCCTCAAGGCAGTTCTGCCGCTGAAAAGAAGCGAGGGAGAGATTCCCGCCGACAGCGACGGCACAGGCGGCATTCGGCTGGATGGACTGGAGCGCCGGATGCGCCTCCGCTGGCGGACGGTCAGCCGGCTGTGGGAGGAGAACAAAGCGGCGGCCAACAAGCTGAACCTATTGGGGCAGTTAGACTACTACGGCAAACTGTCGTCGCAGTTGGCATGGCAGCGGAATCCCGGCGATAGGCCGGTGCGCGTGGTGTACAGCAGTGCAGGCGCGCCGACGGCGGCGTTGCTTCACGACGATGACGCCATAGTTGACTACAAGCTGTTCTGGATTGCCTGCAAGAATGTCCAGGAAGCCCATTATCTGCTGGCTATCATCAACAGTGATGCTCTGTTGGAGAGGGTGGCGCCGCTGATGTCAAAGGGGCAATTCGGCGCAAGAGACTTGCAGAAGCATCTGTGGAAGCTGCCGATCCCGGAGTTCGACCCGAATGACGCTCTGCACGCGGCGGTGTCGGAGACAGGCGAGGCGGCGGCGGAGCGCGTCGCCAAGCAACTGGCTCAACTGCGGGTCGACCGAGGGGACGAACTGACGGTGAAGATAGCCCGGCGGGAGCTGCGGAAGTGGCTGCGGGCGTCGGCGGAGGGGAAGGCGGTGGAGGCGGGGGTGGGGAGGGTGCTGGGGGGAGAGGTCGGACCCCCTTCCTAACCTTCCCCCGAGTACGGAGACCTTTGAGCAACTCTGGGTGTAGCCTTCGATTGGTCCGCCAGCACGGAGAAGAAGTTCACGGAACCGCATCCAGGGCGGTTCAGGCCACCCACTGCGCGTCCCGGTGTGGCGGCTCCCCCGGGACTGCTCCTACACAGTGGTTCAGGCAGCGCAATCAGCCAACTTGGTCATCCTCCGCAAGTTGTAGGCCATCAGCTTGAACCACATCTCCAAGGCGTTGCGTCCCAAACCCCGGTAGCGGACACGGCTATAGCCGTAGCTGCGCTTGAGGGTGCCGAAGACCTTCTCCACCAACGCCCGCCGCGGACGTATCAACGCGTTGCGTCGCTTCTGCCAATGCGGTAACTCCGGTTGATGCTTGTGGGAACGGTGCATGATCCGATCGTTGATCCCATGAGACGTGAGCCACCGACGCCGCCTGTTGGACTCATAGGCGCGGTCACCGTACACCGCCACCTCGTCACCGCTCACCAGCGCATCGGCCACCTCGCTCTCATAGACCTTGGCCGGCGTCAGCATCCCCTTGCGCACCAGCCCCGTCCCTGCATCCACACCCAGATGCACCTTGTAGCCGAAGTGCGCCCGACTCCCACGGTGGCGCGTCCAGTCAGCATCGGGGTCGGTAGCACTCTTGGCGCCACGTCCCGCAGCGAGGGGTGGACGACGCACTTGGGCCTCTACCAGCGTGGCGTCCATCAACGTCCCCTCCTTCAATACCAGTCCGCGCTTGTCCAGTTGGACTTCCAGCTCCTTGAAAAGCTCCTCACTCAGCCCATGCTTGACCAGCTCGGTCCGAAAGCGGCTGATCGTCGAGTAGTCAGGGGTCTCGTCCTGAAGCCCAAGCCCCACAAAGCGACGGAACGATATGCGGTCTCCGAGTGCCTCTTCCATCTGCGGGTCAGACAGGTTGTACCACTGCTCCAGCAGCAGTACCTTGACCATCATCAACGGAGGATAACTGGGTCTCCCTTCATCGGCCGAGTAGACTCCCCCCACCAGAAAGGCGAATCGTTCCCAGTCCACCTCCTCGCCGATTCGCTCCAGACGCTCGTTTCTTCCAAGCGACTGCGGCAACAGCGATTCTGCTAGTGACGTCTGACCCATCTGACGATGCATCTGTACTCTCCGGACTTCCTCGGATGGCTACATTCTCGCCCCACCTGCCTTAGTTACGCAAAGGTCTCCGAGTACGAGGGCAGGGACAGAGGCTTGCCCCGTAGCCGGGGCAGGGACTGAGGTGGGGGCATTTTCAGCTTTGAAGCCGGCGGTTGCGAAGTCGTCGGATTCCGATTGGGTGGGGGATTTGCGAGGGGCGCCGCTGGGTACTCCGTGTGCTATGCTTGCGGCCAAGCGCCGCCCATCCGACCCGGATGCGCTTGCCACCGCCAGCCGGAACCCGCCTCGGCGGGCGGACCAAAGGAGTCGAACAGCCATGACCTCCGCACGTTCTTTCGATCTTGTTGTGAAGGGGGGCGTCGTCCTCAACCCCGCCTCCGGAAGCGCGGATGAGGCCGACGTCGGCGTCGCCGACGGGCGCATCGCCGCGGTAGGACCCGGGCTCAGCGCGGAGGGCGCGGGGCGGGTGATCAACGCGGCCGGCGCCTACGTCACTCCCGGCCTCATCGACTTCCACATCCACAGCTATTGGGGGGTGAACCCCTTTGGCTTCGACGCCGACCCTCTCTGCCTGAGCACCGGCGTCACCACTGCCGTCGACGCCGGATCGGCGGGGCCTGTCAACTTCCCCGGCTTCAAGCAGTTCATTGCCGAGCGGGCCAAGACGCGGATGCTGGCGTTTGTGGCCCTGGCTCAGCACGGGGTGTGGATGGCGCCGGGAGAGTTGGAAGACCTGCGGTTCGCCGATCCCGAGGGGGCCGCGGCGACCGTGAAGGAGAACCCCGACGTGGCCGTTGGGATCAAGGTGAGGTTGTCCAGGAGAATCGCCGGCGAGAATGCCAGGGAGGGACTGAGGCTGGCGATTGCGGCCGGGGAGGCGTCCGGCACGCCGATCATGGTCCACGTTGGTGACACGGCGATCTCCATGGAGGAGATCTTGGATACGCTCCGTCCGGGCGACATCATGACGCATTGCTATACGCCGCAGGCGCCATCGGTTGTCGATGAGAACGGCAAGGTGCTGCAGGCGGCGCTCCGCGCCAAGGAGCGCGGCGTGGTCTTCGACGTGGCTCATGCGGGCGGCCACTTCGACTTCGACCTGGTGCGAGGCGCCATGCAACAGGGCCT
This sequence comes from Dehalococcoidia bacterium, assembly GCA_965263165.1. GTDB lineage: Bacteria > Chloroflexota > Dehalococcoidia > Lucifugimonadales > SAR202-VII-2 > SAR202-VII-2. The sequence continues at coordinate 2,938,162 of OZ253584.1, read as the reverse complement.
TCTCCCGGACATCATCAGCAGCGACATCCATGCCCGGCTGCTGATGCGCCCCAATCCCGTCAAGGACATGCCCACGACGATGGGCAAGTTTCTCCCGTTGGGTCTGAGCCTGGAACAGATCGTGGCCGCGTCCACGCTCAACCCCGCGAGGGCTATTGGATGGCAGGACCGGCTGGGCAGCGTAGAGGTGGGCCGCGTCGCCGATCTGGCCGTTCTCGAGGTGGTGGAGGGGCCGGTGGTCTTCCAGGACTCCGTGGGCAAGGAGCTTGCCGCCGACCAGTCAATTGCGGCCCGCTGGACCATCCGCGCCGGCGAGGTTTTCGAGGGGGCCGGATAGGGGGCGGAGGGGGCAGCCATGAGACGCTGCTGCGCCTTTAGCGTCCGGCGGTTGGCGGGGGGCTAGAGGACTGGGTGGCGCTTGTGCCAGTTGGTGGCCTGCTGGTAGGCATGGCCTGCTCGGAACAGCGCGGCCTCGTCGAAGGGGCGGGCGGCCAGTTGCAGCCCAACAGGCATACCGTCTGCGGTGAACCCGCAGGGAACGGAAATGGCGGGGTGGCCCGTCGCATTGAAGAGCACCAGGTAGTTGAGCCCCCCCAGACTGCTGAAGGGATGCCCCATGGCGTCCTGGACGGGGGCCGACCTGGGCATGGACGGCGTGGCGATGAGGTCGACGCGGTCGAAGACCTGGGCAACCTCGCGGCAGGCGCGTTGGCGGAGCAGTTGGGCGTGCAGATAGTCCTCGGCTGTGTAGAGCGCTCCGAGCATGAAGCGGTACTTCACCGGCCCGTACTCGAGGTGGCGATCCCGCAGGAACTGGCGGTGGTAAGCAAAGGCCTCTGAGATCATGAGGACTCCCTGCGAGGCCCTGGCGTCGGCGACGCTGGGGATTGTGACTTCTTCGACCTGAGCGCCCATGCCTTCCAATACGGCGATGGCGCGCTCGGCGAGGTCCAAGGTTTCGGGATCGGCGCCGGAATCCCGGTCAAAGAAGTAGTGGCGGGGCACGCCGATGCGCAGCCCCCGGATGCCGTCGTTGATGCCTGCGCTGTAGTCGGGGACGGGTTCCCTGCTGCTGTGGGGGTCTTTAGGGTCGCGACCTGCGGTGGCCTGGAGAAGCGCGGCAACGTCTGCGACCGACCTCGCCATCGGTCCGGTCGTGTCCATGGAGTGGGAGCAGGGGATAACGCCGCGCCTGCTCACCCGGCCGAAGGTTGGCTTGACGCCGACGATGCCGACGCAATGCGCTGGGTTGCGGAGGGAGCCTCCGCTGTCGCTGCCAAAGGATGCCATGCTGATGCCGGCGCTGAGGGAGGCGGCGGAGCCGCTGCTGGACTGGCCGCAGGACCGGCTGAGGTTCCAGGGGTTGTTCGGAATCTCGAATAGACTCGTGGGGTGGCCCCGCAGGCCGAACTCCGACAGGGCGACCTTGCCCAGCAGCGCGGCGCCGGACTGCTTCAGGGAAGCCGCCACCGCGCAGTCCTCCTCCGGGACCCTGTTGGCGAAGAGCTTTGACTGGGCTGTGGTGCGCACGCCAGCGGTGTCGTAGAAGTCCTTGAGCGACACCGGGATTCCGTGGAGAGGGCCTCGGTATACGCCGGCGGCGATCTCGGACTCTGCGGCCCTTGCCGCAGCCAACGCCAGGTCGTCGGTCCGGGTGACGAAGGCCTTCACGCGCCCGTCCACCTCGTCCATGCGGTCGAGGTGAGCCTGGGTCAATTCGACCGGAGAGATCTCCCGCCGCTCAATGAGGGGGGCGGCCTCGCTGATGGTCATCCAGCAGAGCTCGTCCCTGCCGCGGCTCATCGGGGGTCTCCGAAGAGCGCGATGTCGAAGGGATAGGTCTCATTGGTAACGTCGTAGGAATAGAGGAGCCTGAGCTGCGCCAGGAACTCCGGGTAGGCGCCTCTGAAGAACTCCAATTCTTCATCGGTCAGGTTGATGCCGGCGCCCTTCAGCCTGGCGTCCAACTCTTCGTAAGAGGGCAATGGGTGGTCGGTCAACGCCAGCCTCCGTGGGATAGCCTTTGCGCCGCCCATTCTAAACGGGGGCATGTTGCGGGGTCTAGGGAACCTTCAACCTTGGGTTCCCTGCGCCCTCTTTCAGCGGATGGTCTTGCTTTGGCCTGCCAACGGGCGCGGGGGCGGGGATGGGCAGGGTTCCCCCGGCTTCAGCCTCGTTCTTTGATTGTATGTGATTCTTTGATTGTTTGTGCGCCTGCTTTTCCTTCTCCCGTAGGCGTGGAGCCATTACAAAGGCGTTACGAGGCATTACAAGCCGTTACAAGGGCGTTACAGAGCCGTTACGAGCCGTTACGAGCCGTTACGAGTCGTTACACAGTCGTTACGGAGCCGTTACTGATCTTACGAGCCGTTACGGAGTTGGGCGGCTTCAATAAGCCTGTGCCTTACAGCGGCATTCGCTCCGGTCCCAGCCTTCCTCGGAGGGTCTTGCCCCTTGGGTTGTTCCCTCAGCGCCCCTGCCACAGGGGGATTCTCCATGGTTAGCCCCCAGTGCTCATGTATGCGGCAGGCTCCGAGAAAGAGAAGCGGGCTGGTGGCCGACTTCATTGGGGATACTATAGCACAATAGTTCGTATTTTGCAATAGGGGGTTGGCGGGGGCCTCGGACTCCGGCGTCCGCCCGCCGATGGGGATGGATGGTCTTGTTGTGGTCTGCGTCGTCCTTCAGCGGAGGGTCTGGCTTGGCCTGCGCCGTTGTCCCACCTGCCCACCCTCCAACGTTTTTAGAAACAGGGGGACACGCTGTACCCCCGGCGGGGGCTGCGCCCCCTGCACCCCGCTTGGGAGAGGAGGGTTTTGTTTTGGCCTGCGTACTGTCCCTGTAGAAGTGTGTGCAAGGGGGATGTACAACCCTCTGTTAGCGCCCTCATAGTCGGCGAGGGGCTTTCGGCCGCGTCCCGGACTGCGCTGTATTCGCCGACACTCACTGGGAGCCGCCCAGTGTCTACGCCCACCTGGACTGGTCCACCGTCACCGTGTTACCCGTATCACCGGTTTAGTGTTGCCCATCTGCCCGGCCGCACACCTATGCTAAGCTCGCGGCACTCCCGACCGGAGGTGCTCCGTGCTGCGAACGGCTGCACTCCTCGTTTTGGTGCTCCTTGTGCTCGTCGCCTGCGAGTCCGACTCACCGACGGCAGCGCCTGATATCGACGCAACTGTGAGCGTCGCAATACAGGCCACTGCAAGTGCAGAGGCGTCAGTCCGCGCAACTGTCGACGCAGCGGTGAGTGCAACAGTCACGGCGCGAATTCCCCCGCCGACCCCTACCCCGACACCGGAGCCGACCTCTACGCCGACGCCGAAACCGACGCCTACCCTGACGCCCACGCCGACACCGGAGCCAACCCCCACCCCGACGCCCACCTCGACACCGGAGCCAATCCCCATCCCGACGCCCACCCCGACACCGGAGCCAACCCCCACCGCGACGCCAGACCAATTCATACCGCTCAGCAGTGGTAGGTGGCACGTATGCGCACTAAAGGTGGATGGCAGTCCAGCCTGCTGGGGGAACAATAGTTCTGGACAGGCGTCACCTCCTCAAGGGGAACGCTTCGCATCGATCAGCAGCGGCGAAGAACACACGTGCGCGTTGCGACCCGACGGCAGCGCCGTCTGCTGGGGGAACAGCGGCAGCGGGAGGGCATCGCCGCCACAGGGCGAGCGGTTCGCCTCCATCAGCAGCGGCAATCTGCACACCTGCGCACTGCGGTTCGACGGCAGCCCCGTCTGCTGGGGGAATGACTCCAATGGGCAGAAGTCATTCCCGCTGGGAGAGCAATTCGCCTCCATTGACAGCGGAAGGTGGCATGCGTGCGCACTGCGGCTCGACGGTAAGCCCCGTCTGCTGGGGGGATGATGACAGTGAGCAGGCGTCGCCGCCGGATGGCGAACTGTTCGCCTCCATCGGCGGCGGCAGGTGGCACACATGCGCACTACGAATGGACGGCAGCCCCGTCTGCTGGGGAAGTAGCAATAGCGGGCAAGCGTCGCCCCCACAGGGAGAACGCTTCGCATCAATCAGTAGCGGTGAGCAACACACATGTGGGTTGAGGCATGACGGCAGCCCTGTCTGCTGGGGGAACGATGACGGTGGGCAGGCGTCGCCGCCGAAGAGTGAGCGCTTCGCCTCCATCAGCAGCGGTAACTTGCACACATGCGCGCTGAAGCATGACGGTACCGCCGTCTGCTGGGGGAGCGATGAGCACGGGCAGACATCCCCGCCGGAGGGCGAACGGTTCGCGCCTACCAGCAACGGTGCAACTTCTACCCCAACGCCGACGGCGACGCCCGAGCCGACACCGACACTCACTCCGACGCTGGAACCCACCTCGGCGGCGCAAGGTCAGTGCTCGGCGTACGACTCCACGGTTGAGTGGCTGGAAGCCCCATACCCCAATTACTCCATCTGCTACACGGCGGAGTACGCTGGCGATGTGCCGTTCGTGGAGCGCTGGATTGATCACGCCGAACAATTGATGCGCGTCAAGTATCAGGTGGCTGACATTCGCAATCCCCGGGGGCAGACCAGGCTTCATGTGAATGTCATGCTCCTCCCTGGACCGGACGCCAATGCGGACACGGGTACGACACGGTTCCAATGCTGCTACAACGCGTCGGGACAACTCGACTCATCAGGAGGGTTTGCGCGGATCCCATACCTGGCGCCGTCGCACCGGGAGTGGAGAACCAGCTCAACGTGGGGAGTGATGCGGCTTCCCCCCGACGGCTTCCACGCAAAGAACCTCGTACATGAGTTCACTCATGCCGGACAACACGCCATCTGGGGCTTCCAGAGGTCGGTGCCAGCATGGGTCAGCGAAGGGCTTGCGGAGTACGAGGGCATGTTCAACGCCGCGGAGCACAACCGGACCGTCGGGTTCGACTCTCTGGTCCGGTACGTGCATGACAGGATTCCCGATCGGATCTTCTTGGCCAAGTCGCTTGGCAGCGACCAGTTATCGCTTACCACGTCGGACGTGTACTTCGGTGGAGCGTTGATCATGAAATACCTAGCTGACAAGTTCGGCGAGGACATCCACAGGCGTCTTGTCCGTCACACACACTCCACGTTCGACGAAGCAATGGCAGCTGAGTTTGAGGCTTCCGGCACTACGGCGCCGGAGGTGTTCGAGGACCTGCAAGCGTGGTTGACGCAGCACCGACAGCGGCAGTGAGGAGAGCAACGTTGTGGCCGGACGGGAGACCCGTTGCTGGGGTGGGTCGAGCCGGTCGTCGCCGGAGGGTTTGTCTTAGCCTGCGCCGCCATCCCGCCCGCTCCGCCCTCCGACGTTTTCCAGAACAGGGGGACACCCCCTGTACCCCCGGCGGGGGCTGCGCCCCCTGCACCCCGCTTGGGGAACGAGGGGGGTGCCTTCTTAGCTTGGAGCGTCCGGACGCTTCCTAACCTGCCCCGGTACTCGTGGGCAGGAACAGAGCCGGCCCCCGCAATTGACAACGCAATTCGGTGTATTAGCGTGAACAGGCCCTGGGCCGCAATCCACGAGCCTATTCAGGCTATCCCTAGGATTCTCCCGCCGCGCGCCTGTAGCTAATGTCCCTGGGAAGCACAAGCGGGGCGCGAGGGAGTGATGGCGCGCGGCTGTTGGCGATGGCGCTAACGGTCTTCCAGCAGTAGGCCGTATCCGTCCACCTCTTCACCGATGCCGATGGACTCCAGGCCCCACCACGTCATGGCCTGGACGCTGGTGACCACGGGGATGCCCGCGTCCTGCTCGATTGTGCCGATGTTGTCGATGACGGGGAACCGGGCGCAGGGGATGTATATGGCATCGGCGTCAGGCGCGCCGGCGGCGGCTTCCCGGGCAAGCCGATAGGAGGCGCTCCAGGGGAGCTTGGCGATGTCCATCGCTCGGGTCAGGCCCAGGCCCTTCTGACCGACGACTACGAAGTCCTGGCTTTCGAGATACTTCCCAAGGAGCTTGTTCCGTTCCTCGGAGTAGGGGGAAGCGATGACGATGCGCTTCGCCTCGAGGTGGCGAAGCGCGGAGATCATGGCGCCGGTGGTGGTGGAGGCCGGCACGTTGGCGATGCCGGTTATGTGCTCGACGATGTCGGCGTCGGTACCGCGCAGCGCGACCAGTGGGCCTCCGCCGGCAATGATGCAATCGACCTCGCCCTCGGCCATTTGTTCGGTGGCCTCGGTCAGCCTGTCCAGGGCGCGATCGAAGTCCTCTTGGCGGATGTTCTGCACGTGAAGAGACGTATAGACCATCACCACGCCGTCGGGGATGATCTGCTGAAACTCGTTGATGATCATGTCGATGGGGATGGAGGGGCAGATGTGGCCGATGCGGCCGCGCCATCCGTACATGAGGCCTCCTTTTCCGTGCTTCCCGTTGGGTCTTGGCGGCGAGCCGCGTGCGCTGGATGCAGGCGACGCTATCCTAGCGGGGACGGGGCGGCGCGGCAAGGGAGGCTCCGCTCAATCCGCGCCACCGTCCTGTTGGGCTGGCGCGGCGCGCCGAGCCGGGCCGCGGGCGGGGATTGACGCTCGTAGGGGGGCAACCTATAGTCGGGAAGGCGCGGCGGTGGAAGGCCAACCCACGATTGACAACGTCGAGAATATCGGAGGAGAGAGCGCGTGAAGACGGTAGCAGTAGACACCGGAGGGACATTCACCGACATGGTGGTGATGGACCAGGACACCGGCGAAATAGAGATTCTGAAGGTGCCCTCAACGCCCTGGGACCCGAGCCAGTCCATTGTTCAGGGTGTGCTGGAGCTGTTTCCGAACAAGGGAGACCTGGACAGTATTGGCGCCCTTTCCCACGGAACGACGGTGGGGACCAACCTCCTGGTGCAGTCCAAGGGCGCCAGGGTGGGCCTGCTGATCACCGAGGGCTTCACCGGCATCAACGACATCTGGCATCTGCCCCGCTTCGGCGCAGAGCTGGGGAACCTCTTCATAGAGAAGAAGCCCCTGGTGCCGCCCCGCTACCGCCGCGAGGTCCCCGAGCGGATAGACAATGAGGGCAACGAACTGAAGGCTCTGGATGAGGAGGCAACCGTCGCAGCGATCCGGACGCTGAAGGCCAAGGGCGTCGAGTCGATTGCGGTGGTGCTGCTCTTCTCCTTCCTGAACCCCGCCCACGAGAAGAGGGTGGGAGAGCTCATCGAGCAGGAGTTTCCCGATGCCTGGGTGTCTCTGTCGTCGAACATTCTGCCCCAGATCAGGGAGCACCCCCGCTACAGTACAACGGTGGCCAACGCCATGCTGGACCCAGCGATGACCGCCTACTTGATCATCCTGGGCAAGAAGCTGCGGGACGAGGGCATAGGGACCCGGCAGATCTACATCATGCAGAGCAACGGGGGGGTCAGCAAGGTCGAAAGCGTGGTGCCGGTGACGACGATCCTTTCCGGCCCCTGCGCCGGGGCGCTGGCCGGGGTTGAAATTGCCACCGCCGCGGGATTTGACAACGTTGTGACCCTGGACGTGGGGGGAACCAGCACGGACTTGGCCCTGGGAGAGAAGGGAAAGATACTCGAAGAGACGTCCGGCCGCCTGGGCGACTGGGAGTTGGGCGTGCCGATGCTGATGATCAATACGATTGGGGCGGGCGGGGGCACTATCGCCTGGCTCGACAAGGGGGGCGGCCTTCAGGTTGGGCCCCACAGCGCCGGCGCCGATCCCGGCCCCGTTTGCTACGGCAAGGGCGGCACTGACCCCACGGTCACCGACGCCAACGTGGTGCTGGGGTATCTGAACCCCAACAACCTTGGCGGCGGAAAGGTGTCGCTGCATTACGACAAGGCGTTCGACGCCATCAAGGAGATGGGGAGCAAGCTTGGCCTGAGCCCGCTTCAGACGGCGGAGGGCATCATCCGCATCATCAATGCCAAGATGGAGGAGGGAGTGCGGGCCGTTTCCACCGAGCGGGGTTACGACCTGCGGGACTTCAGCATGGTTGCATTCGGGGGGGCGGGCCCGATCCCGTCGGGGCGTTTGGCGGCTGACCTCCACATGCAGAAGGTCATCGTTCCGCCCGCCCCTGGGGTGACCTCGGCCCTGGGGCTGTTGATGGCCGACCCGAGGCGCGACTACGTGACCTCGCGGCTGCTGCCATTGGCGAACCTGAGCGGCGCCGATGCGATGGCCGTCTTTTCCGGGCTCGAGCGGCAGGCCCTAGACGACTTCCAGCAAGATGGCTTTGCCCGAGCCCAGCTTCAGCTTTCGCGCTTCATGGACCTGAGATATCAGGGCCAGGGCTACGAGTTGACCGTGCCGGTGAGCGGGGGTGAACGGCTGACGGAAGACGATTTGAAAGAGACGCGGGCAGCCTTCGACCAACTTCATGCGCAACAGTTCGGCCACGGCGCCCCGGAGGAGCCGGCGGAGGTGGTCAACTACCGGGTTGTGGCGGTGGCTGAGGTGCGGCACGCGACCATCAAGCCCAGCGCGGCGGCGGAGGGGGGTGTCGAAACGGCGCGGGCCGGGGAGCGCGACGCCTGCTTCAGCAGCGCACAGGGTATGATCTCCTGCCCCGTCTACGACAGGGCGCGCCTGCGTCCGGGACATCGCCTGGAGGGTCCGGCCATTGTGGACCAGTCTGACTCAACGACAGTGGTCTATCCCGGGCAACTGGCCGAGGTTGACGGTTTTGGGAACATCGTTATCACGGTGAACTAGAGGGCTTGCGCCGGAGGGCGGGGCAGACGTTGGCCCGCCTGAGAAGGCGGTTGAGGTTGGGCGAGGCATCGGAAGGACAGGAGGACCCATGGTGGACGTTGACGTCATCACCCAGGAAGTCATAGGCGCTCGTTTGAACGGCATCGTCAACGAGATGCAGATCGCCATTTTCCGCACGGGCTTTTCCACCATCATCCGGGAAACTCACGACTTCAGTTGCGCCCTGCTGGACTGGCAAGGCAGGCTGGTCGGCTCTCACTCGAGCGTCGTGGCCCACAACGGGGCCTATCCCTACTGTGTGGCCGGGGTCCTCCAGTACTACGACTATGAGGACATGAGGGAAGGGGACAGCTTCATTATCAACAGCGCCTACCACAGCGGCGTGCCGCATCCCATGGACATCGTGGTGGTGACCCCCATCTTCTACGAGGGCAGCCTCGTTGCCTTCTGCGCCAGCATCGGCCACAAGAGCGACATCGGGGGGCTGGCGCCCGGCAGCAGGGTGACCATCGCCCGCGACGTGTACGGGGAGGGGCTTCAGATTCTGCCGGTGAGGTTCCAGAGGGACTACCAGATAGTGAAGGAGACCGAGCAGTTCCTGACGGGCAACAGCCGGTCGGCCCACCTTGTGATCGGCGACCTGACGGCGCAGGCCGGGGCTCTGTGGAGCATCGGCGGGGCGCGCTTGAAGGAGCTGATGGATTACTACGGCAAGGATGTTGTCCAGGCGACGTTCGATCTGCTTGGGGCGCGGGCGGAACAGCGCATCAGGCGGGAGTTGGAGGAGTGGCCGGACGGCGTGTTCGAGGGCGAGACGTTCATACGGGACGTGGTGGACGCCGACCGCGTCATCCGGCTGCACGTGGCCGCCATCAAGGAGGGCGACCGCCTGGTGATGGACTTCAGCGCCACCGGCGACCAGAGCGAGGGGCCTGTCAACATCCGTCCGCCCTTTCTCAGGGGCATCACGGCGCAGGGGCTGGCTTCGATGGTGGACCCATCCATTCCCAACAATTGGGGCGTTCAGGCGGTGATAGACTGCCGCTTCCGTCCAGGAAGCCTGGTGGACCCCATTTTCCCAGGCCCGACGGGCTTCTACTCGAAGAACCTGCGCGCCATTGAGGGGGTGGTGAACCGGGCGCTGACGAAGGCCTCCGGCAGACCGGCTGTGTCCTTCAGCGGGACTCAAAGCTCCATGGTCCTGGGCAGCAGGGGCGGGAACTCCCGGCCATACGTGCAGTACGAGATATTCAACCCCGGCAGCTACGCGTTCGAGGGCGGCGACGGCTGGCCGGGCACCGGACACGGGTACAGCGGGGCATCCAGGTTCACCAGCATCGAGATACTGGAGGCCGAGTTCGACGTGAGGCTGCTCCAGTTCGCGGCAACGCCGGACACCGGAGGCGCAGGCAAGTACCGGGGCGGCTCATCGTACCGGCGCGACTACCAGTTGAAGGGTCCCGCAAAGTTCACCGGAGGCGCAGACCGCCGCGTAGCGCAAGGCACCGAGGGAGGCCTCGATGGCGTGATTGGCGCCGTTGTCGTCAATCCCGGTGGACCGGAAGAGCAGCGTTACGAAACGATGGTCTCTAGCCTGGAGTTGAATGCCGGAGACGTGCTGCGCATAGAGGCGCCGGCGGGCGGCGGTCTGGGCGACCCCAGAGAGCGCGAGCACCAACGGGTGTTCTGGGATGTGGAGGACGGGATCGTGACGCCGGAGAAGGCCATCGAACTGTATGGGCTCACTGAGGAGGAGCTCGAGGAGGCCGGCTTGACGGCCAGCGCATAGCTGTTGGCCGAGAGCCGGCGCGCGGCATCGGCTGCCCGCCTCGGCGCCCAACGTTCGGGGACAAAGAGCACAGAATGAAGGGGCTGCTCCACGCTGGAGCAGCCCCTCTTCATTCTGCGGGGGCCCGGCTGCTCGGAGAGAGGCGAAACGGAGGCGTGTAGTATAGTGTGCGGTGGCGGCGAGGGCATGGGCGTTGGGTGAGCGGACAGGGTTGCCCGGCCTCGCGCCAGACGACAATGCGGTCCAGCATCCCACCGCTGCGGCCGCTGTTTTCGAGGGATACCTATGAGGCACGACGCGAGCGCCTTTGTTGGGAGCCGCACGACGCGGATCTACTGCGCGCCCAGCTGCTCAGCCGCCGGGCGGATCGCCGAGCGGAATCTAGTGTCCTTCGACGGCGCAAACGAGGCCCGCCGTCAAGGCTACCGCCCCTGTAAGCTCTGCCTTCGCGACGCCGGGCGAGAGGGTGGAACGAGGGCGCGTCCCCGGGCGGTGGCGCCTGGATGAGCGATTCACCTCCGGGCAAGCCCCTCCAGTCCATTCCCATATTCTGGCCCTTCCGCCGGATCTTCTACGGTTGGGCCATCGTCTATTCGTCCCTGGTCATCAACTTCTTTCACGTTGCCATGTTCGGCCCGGTAGTGGCCGTCTTCGTCAAACCGATAGGCGACGAGCTGGGCTGGTCAAGGTTTGAGATCACGCTGGGCTTCACCATCGGCTCGCTGGGCGGGGCGATGCTGTCGGCTTTTGTGGGCGGGTTCTTGGACAAGCACGGCGCGCGGGGCATCGTGATGATTTCGGGGGTGGTCATCGCGGGAATGATTCTGGGCCTGGCTTCCATGTCGGAGCCGTGGCATATGTGGGCGTTCATGGGTGGGGGCCGGGCCATGACAATGGCGGGGGTCAACCTAGCGACGGGGGTGGCGGTGGCCAACTGGTTCGTGCGGCGCCGCGGAAGGGCGATGGCCGTCTACTCCATCGGCCTGAGGGCGGGGCAGGCGTTGATGCCGCTCATCATCCTACCGATCATGCTTGTCTATAGCTGGCGTCACGCCTACGTAGCGTTGGCGGCCATCACGTTGGTGTTCCTCGTCGCGCCGGCGTTCATGTACCTTCGCCGCCGCCCTGAAGACCTAGGGCTAAGCCCGGACGGCGATACGGCGGAGACCACCGAGGCCGCCAACGCTCCCCAAACCGGACGGTGGCCCCGCAAGAAGATAACGGACTATTCCTTCACCCTGCGGGCGGCGCTGCGGACGCGCGCTTTCTGGTTGATCGTGGTGGCGACGGCCGGCGCCGCGTTCGTTCAGACGGCGGTGAACTTCCACGCAGTGGCCAACTTCCAGGACAAGGGTGTCGACGTGGCGCTGGCAGTGACCGTGAGCACCATTTTCGCGGGAACGTCGGCGGTGACGATGATGGGGTGGGGCTTCTTTTTCGAGCGCATCCACGTGCGCTGGGGGGCCATCGTTGCGTCTTCGATCCAAGTGCTGGCGATGCTGATCCTCACGGTGGCGGACAACTACCCAATGGCGGTGTTGTTTGCGGTGGTGTATGGGATCGGCACCGGGGGCTGGACGGTGCTCTTCAGCCTGATGTTCGCCGATTACTTTGGGCGCATGCACCTGGGCGCCATACGCGGTGTCGCGATGCCGGTGATGGGAATCATCAACCCGCTGGGTCCCGTCATGGCAGCCTTCATCTATGATGAGACGGGGAGCTACGAGATCGCGTTCGGGGCCTTCGCGGCGCTGTTCGGCGCTGTGGTGATAGCACTGGTCTTTGCCAGGCCGCCGCGGCGGCCTGCGCAGGCGCCCGCGGCGGAGGTGGGATAGGATTGACTTCGGAGGGGGCGGGTCGCGGGCAGATAGGCCCTCTTCTCATCCTTGGCTGCGCTGAGGCGGTCGGCCCAACCCGAGGGTTGCCGCGTTGAGGGTAACGGGCCTGGCAACGACGACGAAATGCATGGAGCGACAATGACCGCAACCGTCAGTCTGGGCGCCCTGACCGATATCGGTAAGGTGCGGCGCAGCAATCAAGACGTGGTGTGCGCCCTGGCCGGCTGCGATGTCCCGGAGGCCATTGATGCGCTGGTTGTGGTGGCTGACGGGATGGGCGGCGGCCCCGCCGGCGAGGTGGCCAGCGCGCTGGCGGTCGAGGGCGTGGTCGAAGGCTTGAAGCTGGCATTGCCAGAGCCGGGCGCGGCGACGACGGAGGCTCTGGAGGAGATACTGGGCCGGCTGCTGCGGGACGTGAACGCCAGGGTCCATGAGGCCTCGTTGGCGCCGGGCCGGCGGGGTATGGGCACGACGCTCACGATGGCCGTCCTTGCGGGCGCCGTGGTTGTGGCCGGCAACGTCGGGGACAGCAGGGGCTACCTGCTTCAGGAGGGCAAACTACGACAGTTAACCCGAGACCATAGCTGGGTGGAAGAGCAGGTGTCTTTGGGGCTGCTGACTCGTGAACAGGCCGAGGGTCATGCCAACAGGAACATGCTGACAAGGGCGGTGGGGACGTCGCATGAGGTTGAAGCCGATATCTATACCGCCACGTTGGCGCCAGGAGACGGGCTCCTGCTGTGTTCGGACGGGCTCTACCGGCTGGTCGAGGAGGAGGAAATGGAGCGGGCCATGACATCGGCGGGGCCGCAGCAGGCGTGCCGGTCGCTGGTTGACCTGGCCAATTCCAGGGGCGGCTTGGACAACATAACGGTGGCCATTGCTCAGAGGGCGTAGGCTTTTGACAGGGGCGCATGGAAGTTACGTTCGACGCGGGGCATCTCTGCGCGGGGCGCGGCGTCCCTTCAATGCATGTCTGCCTCCATCGCTGCCTTTGAGGCCGCTTCTGCCCCTGGTGTTAGCGCTGGGCTTGCTGCTGGCTCTGGGGGCGTGCCGGTCCGAGGCCGTTCCCACCGCGCAGGCGACGCCGACCCAATCTCCAGCGCCGGCGACGGTTTCCCTCCCCACCGCCACAGCCGCGGCCACGGCCACCCCAACGCCTGCGCCCGCGGCTACGCCGACGCCCGATATGCCCAGAACTGTCGTTTTGCCGGAGGACGACGCCTCGCACCCCACGGACGTGGAGTGGTGGTACTACAACGGTTTTCTGGAGACCGAAGGGGGCTCGGAGTATGGGTTCCACTTCGTCATATTCGAGGTTGGCGGGGACGTTGTGCCCGGTGTGGTGCTGATGGGGCACCTGGGCATTACCGACCATGAGGCCGGCACATTCACCTTTGGGCAGGTGCTTGAGCAGGTGCTTAGGCCGAAGCTCGGCGCCAAGCCCGCCAACGGCTTCCGCGCCACGGTCGGCGGCTGGACAGCGGAGGGCTTCGACGGGGAGTACCGGGTGTCGGGGTCGGTGGAGGGTTACAGCGTCGACCTGCTGCTCTCGTCGGCGAAGCCTGCCGTCCTCCACGGGGGCGACGGACTGCTCGATTTTCAGGAGGCCGGAGAGTCGTACTACTACACGCATTCCAGGATGGACATCACCGGCAGCCTTACGGCGGCGGGCGCGACGGAAGAGGTCAGCGGTTCGGGGTGGATGGACCACCAATGGGGCGACTTCAGAGCGTTCGCGGTGGGTTGGGACTGGTTCAGCCTTCAATTGAATGACGAGGTGAACGGCAGGACAGAGCTGATGTTCTTCGACGTGTGGACCCCGGATGGCCGCTCGCTGGCACGGCTGGGGACATTCGTGCATGAGGATGGCAGCGCCGTCACGTTGGGGGGCGAGGCTGTGGCCGTGCTCCCCAGGGCCACTTGGACCAGTCCTGCGACAGGCGGCGCGTACCCCTCCGGCTGGCAGATGGACATCGAAGCCCTAGGTTTGAGCCTAGTGTTGGAGCCCGTCGTGGAGGACTCGGAATTCGTGCCGCCGGACCCCATCGTTCCGATCTACTGGGAAGGCGAGGTGCGCGTGCGCGGCGAGAGGCGGGGCGAGGCGCTGGAGGGAAGGGGCTTCGTGGAGCTTGTGGGCTACGCGAAGCCGTAGCTGGGTGTGGCCGCAGGGAGGTTGTTGCGCGTTAGGCAATAGCGACGAAACTCTGAGGTATTCCTGGGCTGTGGACTTGGATGAGACGAGGGATGGCGGAGCATGACAGCTTGGAAGGGGTGGACGGTGGCGGCGGGGTTGTTGGGTTAGGTAGTGCGAGGCTGAGTGGGTGGGACAACGTGCACGATGGATAGAAAGGTCTTTGAGATGTGGCTGGGGAGCCTGTGAGCCTATTCAAGCAACATAGCTTTCTCACAGATATCCCTCTCAATCGGCGCTTATGCTGACCGTGGACATCTGAGCTGAATTCGAGCGTGACTCTGACAGGATATTGTCCGCGGCTCGGAGAGTCTACCTTAGCCTTGTTGGAACTGTTGGTGCGGAAGCTGTGGACGCAACTGAGGCTGGTTCATCAGTTTGATGAACCGCCCTGACCTCCGCTGATATACCACGCCTGTGAACCTAGGACTTGGGAGTGTTGACTTACCTGCTTCGACAGTTCGGTTGGGAACTCAGCTTCGATGGCTTCGATGGCTTGGAAGATCAGCGGCCGAGAGAAGTCACCTGGGGAGCCGGATAGAAGGGCCATCCACTCGGAAGGGTATTAGCGAGCAAGGGTTCCCAGAATAAACGAGGTCAAGTATAGCTTGAAAAATTCGTTGAGCTTGTCCCCGTTTGGGAAGTCCGCAATTCCAAACATCAGTACTTCGGACCCCTCGGTGTCATGGAACAGTGGAAACTTGGACTGATGAGCGGCACCGGCTTGATGACGAAACACCAATCCGTGTTGAGGAATGGGAGTTGTGAGATTCGGCCATCCCTTGGGCATTGGTTCAATGGTAACGTACCGTTGGTCGACCAGTTTCAGAACCTCGTCTGGCGGCTTTGTAAACAGGAGGAAATGGGTTTCCGCCGCATAGGCGGTGACGGTCGTCGGGAACCACTTTGGGTCCCTGCCGGTTACTCCCTGAAATGGGTGCATGGTCTGTTTGAGTCGGGAGAGTAAATCGCCCAGCGTCAGGAGTTCACCGGTCGTGCAAAACTCGATAATGCCGAGGTTATGCTGGAGCACGGCCTTTGACCTTGATTGGTGGCCGAAGTAGTGCGCCTGGTGGACATTGGGAATTGATTCCACTAACTCGAGAAACGTGCCGCGCTCGGCTTGAATTCCCAAGTCAAGAATATTTTTGATTCCACCGCTCGTAGTGCCTCGCCAGTTCACCTCTTTCAGTCCGTGCGACGATGCCAGTGATTCTCCTTTCTTGCTGGCATTCCTCAAGAGGATCGCCCCTCTGGACAAGGACAGCACCCCGTAATAGAGGAGGAGCGGCTTGACGCTCATGTCCGCCGAGGATGCGCTCTTGAAGTATTCCCGTCCCTGGATGAAGAAGGCGTTAATCCGCCTTGTCTTAGCGGCGTTCATCTGCCTCTGGTGGGTCTACTGATACCACGACCTGGCCAGGTCGTATGATTCGAACCGGGAGATGTTGTGCCATTCTTGGTTGGTCAAAGATTACCCCTTCTCTCGCTTGACGGGATGGTAACTGGGCAGGCGAGGCGAATTCAGTCTCATTTGGTCGGGGAATGGAGGCCTAGGTGTACTGTACTGCGAACGTTGTTGCGCGACCTACATCCTAGTCTTCCCCCGGCTACGGAGACCTTTGCGTAACCAAGGCAGGTGGGGCGAGAATGTAGCCATCCGAGGAAGTCCGGAGAGTACAGATGCATCGTCAGATGGGTCAGACGTCACTAGCAGAATCGCTGTTGCCGCAGTCGCTTGGAAGAAACGAGCGTCTGGAGCGAATCGGCGAGGAGGTGGACTGGGAACGATTCGCCTTTCTGGTGGGGGGAGTCTACTCGGCCGATGAAGGGAGACCCAGTTATCCTCCGTTGATGATGGTCAAGGTACTGCTGCTGGAGCAGTGGTACAACCTGTCTGACCCGCAGATGGAAGAGGCACTCGGAGACCGCATATCGTTCCGTCGCTTTGTGGGGCTTGGGCTTCAGGACGAGACCCCTGACTACTCGACGATCAGCCGCTTTCGGACCGAGCTGGTCAAGCATGGGCTGAGTGAGGAGCTTTTCAAGGAGGTGGAAGTCCAACTGGACAAGCGCGGACTGGTATTGAAGGAGGGGACGTTGATGGACGCCACGCTGGTAGAGGCCCAAGTGCGTCGTCCACCCCTCGCTGCGGGACGTGGCGCCAAGAGTGCTACCGACCCCGATGCTGACTGGACGCGCCACCGTGGGAGTCGGGCGCACTTCGGCTACAAGGTGCATCTGGGTGTGGATGCAGGGACGGGGCTGGTGCGCAAGGGGATGCTGACGCCGGCCAAGGTCTATGAGAGCGAGGTGGCCGATGCGCTGGTGAGCGGTGACGAGGTGGCGGTGTACGGTGACCGCGCCTATGAGTCCAACAGGCGGCGTCGGTGGCTCACGTCTCATGGGATCAACGATCGGATCATGCACCGTTCCCACAAGCATCAACCGGAGTTACCGCATTGGCAGAAGCGACGCAACGCGTTGATACGTCCGCGGCGGGCGTTGGTGGAGAAGGTCTTCGGCACCCTCAAGCGCAGCTACGGCTATAGCCGTGTCCGCTACCGGGGTTTGGGACGCAACGCCGTGGAGATGTGGTTCAAGCTGATGGCCTACAACTTGCGGAGGATGACCAAGTTGGCTGATTGCGCTGCCTGAACCACTGTGTAGGAGCAGTCCCGGGGGAGCCGCCACACCGGGACGCGCAGTGGGTGGCCTGAACCGCCCTGGATGCGGTTCCGTGAACTTCTTTTCCGTGCTGGCGGACCAATCGAAGGCTACACCCAGAGTTGCTCAAAGGTCTCCGGCTACGGCGGAAGATTAGGGAGGATTCTCCCGCCTCGCGCTGGTGGCAGCGTTCCTGGGAAGTGTGGCTAGGAGCCGGACAGCCACTGCCTGAGTGCCCGGATGTGGTCGGGTCTTGTGCCGCAGCACCCTCCAATGATCCGCGCCCCCTGCTCACTCCACCTCTTGGCGTATTCCAGGTATTGCTGTGGATCCAAGGCATTTGCCTGGGGGGTTGGGCCGCGGCGGCCAGGGAAATGGGCGTAGGCGCCGAAGGTTCCCGACCAATTCTTCTTGACTATCTCCAGCGCGGGCCCCGTGTCGTCCACCGGCGTGTGCATTATGAATACCGATGCAATGTCCTTGTCCTTGATGGCGTCCATGGCGTCTTGAAGGGTCTCGCTTCCATGCCTGGCTTGGGTTCCCAGGTAGAGCCTGTCTCCATCCCGGACCACGGAGAGCCCGACCCACACCGGGAGCCCCAACTCCGCTGCCGCTTCTATCACCGCCAGCGCGTCTGATATTCGGACCAACATCTCGCCCACCGCCACGTCCGGGCCGCCTTTGGCCAGCTCTCCCAGCTGCTCCCGGTAGGTCTCTAGAGCTCTCTCGTAGGGCGCCGGAACGTCCGCGTGTTCCTTGGGCGCCATCGTAGATACGGAGGCCGCAATGACCACCGAGTCCTCTGTCCCGGCGTTTCTCCTTGCCTGTACCGCCGCTTCGATTCCCAGCTTGTTGGCCTCGGCCACCTTATGCTCGAGGCCGCCCTCTTCCAGCATGTCACGCCCTGTGGCAAAGGTGTTTGTGATGATAATCTCGGCGCCTGCTTCTATGTATTCCCGATGAATATCCCTCACCAACTCGGGATGAGTGAGCATCGGACCGCCCGACCACGTAGTGGGGCTTGCCAGCCCCCGCCTCTCGAACTCCGAGCCCATGCCCCCGTCCATCAAGATCGTCTCCCCCGCTGCCAGGCGGGCCTGCAATTTCTCAAGGTTGCTCATGTTTCTCTCCTGGTGAAATCCGGATTTGCCGTTCCATCCGGGCGCTAGACATACATCTCAGAGCTTGCGGCGCGGGCTGGCGGGGTTGTTCAAGCGGTGATGCGGCTACAGGGTTCGAGGGGAAGATAGCAAATGGGCGGCAATATTATTGATAACTTCCCAGTTCCGGCTAGTGGGGCTGAATCGCCTGTCCACTTGTAGTGTCCACCCCTGGAATTCCTTGGAGTAGCTACGGACTTCGAGATTGCCTATGGCTGCCGCCAGGGCCTTCGAGGACTCATCGTTGGAAAGAGTATGGACCAAGCCTGTGCCGTGGTCTTCGCCTTTCCAGGTTACATCAGACACCTTGCCGAAGATTGGGAAGGACTTTTTCCGCACGGTCATAACCTTGACCTCTTTGTGAAAGGGGACTGGTCTTTCATCTGGGATGCAAAGGTTGATCCACCATCTAGGCGGGTTGTGCTTCCCCTGATCCTGCTTGAGGATATTTATCCATTTGATGGGTCCCTCCGGCAGATCGATGACGCCCAAGGAACGGTTGTACCAGGAGTCGTTTACTTTTTCTTCGATTCGCCCGCGCTCCGCCATTTCCCCCCTGACGCCCAAGGAGTTGAGGGCGCGGACTAGATTGTCTCTTGTTTTGTCGCGGAGTTTCTCTCTCACCCGTCACCTCACCAAGCCTACGGCGGCTTATGACTTGCCCCCGATCATAGTGCCGCCTGCCATGTTAACCCAACAAGCACAGGGACGGCGCCGGCGGCAACGCGCCTGGGATGCGTAGCTAGGAGGGAGACAGGGCGCGTTGCACCGCTTGGACGAGGTCGTTGTCCTGCTCGGGCAGCACGGTGCGGGGGTCTAGATACAGGCGGCCGTCTTCGATTCGGGGCACAACGGGGGGGCTCTGACGGCGCAGCGCAAGGGCCAGGCGGTCGGCGTGGCTGGTTGACAGCACCAGAGGGCAGGTGGGCAGGGTCTCACCCGGGAGGCTGCCCCCGCCGATGGCCGATTCGCCCTGAACGACGCCGGCGTTGCTTCCAATGCGTTCACGCCATTGGGCGGCCCGTTGCTCCAGCGCGGCAAGGGGCGCGGAGATCATGCGCCAAATGGGCACCCTTTCGAGCGCGTCGTCCCGGACATAGTGGAGGAGGGTGGCGCTCAGAGCGGCCAGGCTCATCTTGTCGATGCGGACGGCGCGGGCCAGGGGGTGGCGGGAGAGCAGGCGCACCAGCTTCTCCCTGCCTACAATGATGCCTGCCTGCGGGCCGCCCAAGAGCTTATCGCCTGAGAAGAAGACCAGGTCAGCGCCGTCGGCCACCGCCTCCTGGGGTGTGGGCTCGTGGGAGAGGCCGAACTGCTCGGAATTCAGGAGGCAGCCTGAGCCGAGGTCGTAGAGGACGGGTATGCCGCGTTGCTTGCCAAGCTCAGCCAACTCCGGCGTTGTGGCGGCGTGGGTGAAGCCGGTGACCCGGAAATTGGAGGGGTGCACCCGCAGCAGCGCCCCCGCGTCTTCGCTGATGGCGTCTGCGTAGTCGCTGGCGTAGGTGCGGTTGGTGGAGCCGACTTCGACGAGCGCGGCCCCGGACTGGCGGAGCACGTCGGGGATGCGGAATCCACCCCCGATCTCGACCGCCTCTCCCCGCGACACGATGACTTCCCGGCCCTCGGCCAATGCCGCGAGGCCCAGGAGCACGGCGGCCGCGTTGTTGTTGACGACCAGAGCGGCCTCCGCCCCTGTGATGCGCTGGAGGATTTCCTGCAAACCGGCCTGGCGCGAGCCTCGCTTGCCCTCTTCCAGGTCCAACTCGAGGTCTGTGTAAGCGAGGGCGGCCTGCCGCATGGCTTCTACGGCTTCGGGGCTGAGGGGCGCCCTGCCCAGGTTGGTGTGCAGGATGACGCCCGTGGCGTTGATGACCGGGGTCGGGGAGGGGCGCCAGAGCCGACCGGCTTCCTTGACGAGGCTTGCCGCGATGTCGTCTATGGCCGGGGCGGACGCGCCCTTGGAGATGGACGATCTTGCGCCATCGAGTTCCTCGCGGATGAGGTTCAAAACGGCCTGCCGGGAGTAGTCCTGGAGCAGACGGGCAACGTCCGGGTGGGAGAGGAGGCGGTCGACGCTGGGAAGGCTGCGGTGGTCGGAGGTCAAAACGGGTCCTGAAGGGTCTTTCTGTTCGGGGGCGGGCCCGCCCAATGGCGGAATGGACTGGGGTCGGGTGGCCTACGCTGCCCCGCGGCCATTGTAGCATAGGGGAGATGGGCGGCTGGGGGGCGTGGGCGTATTGCGCCTACTCGCGGGTTGGGTGCTCCCTCGGTTCGTCGTTCGGCGGCTGCGGGGGCGCGATGTCATGGCCAAGTCCTTCCTCGGGTGGGAGGGGCTCCTGGTCCGCCGCGGGGCCGAAGCTGAGATGGGCGCGCAGGCGGTGCACGAGGTGGTCGACCTCCAATCGCCTTACGCGATAGCGGTGGAGAGAGTGTCGCAGTATCTCCAGCCCGGCTTCCATCTCCGGCCAAACGACCTCGGCTACGCCCAGACGTTGGAGTCTTTCGCCTTCGTCGCGCCAGTGGACGCGGGCGACGATATCCAACTTTGGGTTGGCGTGCAGGGCGCCCTGTGCGGTGACCTGGGTGGATACGGGGTCCCCTGTGGAGATAACCATCATCCGGGCCTGCTTTACCCGGCAGGCGTCAAGGATCGTGTTGTTTTGACTGGCCCCCTGTATGGCGAAATGCCCGGCCCCCTTCCAGCGGGCAACGACGTAGGGGTCGGGGTCGATTCCGATGAAGGGCACGTCGTGGTCGGCCAGCGCCTGAGCCACCAGCGAGCCGACCCGTCCAAGGCCGCATACGATCACGTGGTTGCGGAGGGCTGGCAGCCGGCTACCTTCCTGGACATCCGCTTGGCGGTACAGGCGCAAGGTCGGGAAACGGTGGCTGGCTGCGTCCAGCGCCTTGGATGCCAGAGCTAGCATGGATGGCGTGAGGGACATCGTAAGCACGGCGGAGACGACGGTCAGGCTAAGCAGGTGTTCGCTGACGATGCCCTGTGCGCTGGCGGTGGCCGCCAGAATGAAGCTGAACTCCCCGACCTGCGCCAGGCCGACGCCGGTGAGCGCGGCGGTGTGGGGGAAGTACCCGAACGACCTCGTCAGGACCCCCGAGACCACCACCTTGACGACGAGGACGAGGCCTATGATGAGCAACACCTCCTGGATGTGGCCGACCAGGAAAACGGGGTCGGTGAGCATCCCGAGGGATATGAAGAAGAGGGCGGCGAACGCATCCCTGAGGGGCACGACCTCCGCAAGCGCCCGGTGCCCGAAGTCGGACTCGCTGAGGACGAGGCCGGCTATGAACGCGCCCAGCGCCGCCGACAGGCCGACGGTCCTGGTGAGGGCCGCGGAGGCGAATACTACGGCCATGACCGTGAGGAGGAAGACTTCGCGCGACCCCAGGCGGGATATGCGGCGCATGAGGACAGGGACAACTTTCGTGCCCAGAACGACGGCGAGGATGAGGACGACCGCGGCCTTGAGCACGCCCAGTCCAAGGTCAGCGAGGATGGAGGAGGCGCCCTCTGTGCCAAGAGCAGGCAGAAGGGCAATCATGGGCACGAAGGCGAGGTCTTGGAGCAGCAGGACACCCGTAATGATGCGTCCGTGCAGGGAGTGCAGCTCGCCACGGTCTGAGAGGGTCTTGAGCACGACCATGGTGCTGCTGAGGGAGACCACGAGGCCCAGCACGACGGCCTCCCGGGGGACGTGGCCGGCGGCAAGCAGGATGCCGAAGGCGAGCCCCGAGGTCAGGAGCACCTGGGCAATGCCGCCGGCTATCACCACCCTTCCCAGCTTCCGAAGGTCGCGTAGAGAGACCTCCACGCCGACGGCGAACAGCAGGAGGATGACGCCGAACTCTGCGAGCGTTTGAACGGTGTCGGCGTTTTGGACAAGGCCCAACGCGTGGGGCCCCACAGCCATGCCAACGCCCAGGTAGCCAAGGATGACCGGGAGGCGCAGCAACCGCGCCGCCAGGCCGCCTGCGAAGGCGGCGAGGAAGACGGTAACGATGTCGGCGAAAAGACCGCTCTCGAGCTCCAACGCACCCCCCCACCGGTCGCCGTATCTCACGCCATGCTAGTGGACGCCCCAAGCAGGGGCAAGCAGAGAGGGCGGCCACATGGCCGCCCCCTCTGCTTACCGGCGTCTCAGGGGCTCAGTGGCCCCGGCGCGTTCCTTTGACGTCTCTGCGTTGGCCGGCCTCAGCGGCTGCGGCCCATCTGTTCCGGACCCGTCAGTTTCTTCACGAAGTCTTCGACCGGAATGGCGGGTA
The DNA here is from genome assembly GCA_965263165.1 of Dehalococcoidia bacterium. Taxonomy (GTDB): domain Bacteria; phylum Chloroflexota; class Dehalococcoidia; order Lucifugimonadales; family SAR202-VII-2; genus SAR202-VII-2. Next base: position 2,915,554 of record OZ253584.1, on the reverse strand, counting down.
GCGTGGTGATCGTGACGGTCCCCCTTGACCCCAGGTCAACAGATAGGTGGGCCACCGTCTCGTTGTCCGGGGCCTCCACGACGTTCACGAAGTCGAAGCCGCCGAGGGTGGCGTACTGAGCGAGGAGCGTACATCCGAACTCCTCAATCTCCTCGTTGACCTCTATGAGGCGGGTAGGGTTCTGGTGCAGGGTTTGCAGTCCCAGGGGGGTCAGGGTAGTCAGCAAGATATAAATCGCCACGCGGGGCCTCCCAATGTCAGGCTTTGGATCGAATCTCCCAGCTTAGAGTTGCTTTCCCCTAGGTCCAATTGCTTGTCCCTATCGCTAGCCCGAGGCAAAGTGTCGTAGCTGGGAGAGCGATGGTAGCCTGCCTCATTGGGTTCGTCAATCACTTCATCGGGCAGGAACCCTCCGGCGGCGTCATTGGCTGGCGGCTGGCGGTGGGCGTGACGGACCTCAAGGAAGTCACCATTGCGCCGGCTAGCGTTCTTGGCTTAGACCGAGGCGCCACGACGCTTGGGGGCGCCGTCTCCCCGTCGTTGTTAGACGGCCGTTGCGATGATTGGCAACGCCGGCCAGGGCGGGCCCGCGGTCACTCGACGGGGTCCTTAGCGAGGAGCTTCCGCACGGTGGCTACGAGGCCCTGCGCGGCCGGCTCGGTCTCGTTCAGGGGCTGCCGGTCTGTTGGCGCTTCCGTCTGCCCCTCGGCGTCGGTCATTTCGTACCCGCATTGGATGCATGTGGCTTGGGTGGAATACTGGTGGAGGACGCTACATACGTCTCCGCCACAGTTGGGACAGCCCTTGGTCCAAAACATGATGCCACCCCCCCGAGGACATCCTCGTCTTTTGTGCAATTGCCTTCCCAGACCGGCCAGCCTTCTGATGACCGGCGCTTTGAGGTATGGGGGCGCCGGAGGCCGGTTCCAGGGTCTATCGATACCTCCCAGATTGTGATGCGGACGTTAGATTTTCAGCCCTGCTACGGGCCGAGCGACGACGTGGATGACGCGTGACCCGAACTTCCGTTCCGCCTGGGACTGCACGTCCATATGGAGCCAGCGGGAGACGTTGGGAGGAAGGGTGCTCAGAACGATGGCCCGGTACTTGCCGGGGTTTTCCCGGTACTCATCTTCGATGGCCTGCAACGGGGAAGCGTCCCCGATGAGGGCGTCGGCGACCCGTAGGCCCTGATCCACAAACGCAGCCCTGGCGTCCTGAGCCACGCGCTCGGCGATTTGCAGCGTCTCTCCCTCCTCCCATTCAAGGAGATGCGCAACGGGCGTGGCGGGGACGAGAATCGTGAATTCCGCTTCCTTGTCGCTGGCGGCAATCGAGAGCAGAGACTCCATGAGCTCGGCGCTGTTCGCCGTCTGGTGCGCCACCACGAGGTACTTAGCCATTGTGCACCCCCGATTCGGCTATCCAGCGATCCCTTCCCTAGGTCTTAGATGGCCCATGGCGGCCTATCGTTGACGTCCGCGGGCGACTGTGGCGCCAAGGGTTGCAACGGATTGTGGCGCCAGTGGGTGGGCGTGTCAACGTTGTGCGTACTATCACAAACTCCTGGTGATGACGCCCTGAGGGTGGGGCAGCGGGAACCGGGGCAGAGAGAAGGAGAACGAGCGTTCAACGAGAGGATCGGGTCACCCCCGGAGGCCGCCTCTGGCGCCCGCACTATGCGGTCCCGGGCGGCGCGCCGGTGCCTTCCGGAGCCCCCTAGCGTAGGTTGGGTGGACGGCGGGGTTATAATCAATGTGCAGCATCCTAATTTCGAGGGAGGACGCCATGGCTCAGGCTCCGGACAGCTACCCGGTCTCAGTGCGCGGTCGCCTGGACAGCCCATCGAGAGCACTCTGGCTGATCAAATGGCTGCTGGTGATCCCCCATCTGATTGCGCTGTTCTTCTTGTCCATCGCGTCGTTCGTGGCGACGGTGCTCGCCTTCTTTGCGATCCTCTTTACGAAGCGTTACCCGCGGGGCCTGTTCAATTTCAATGTGGGGGTCTTGCGGTGGTATTGGCGGGTCTCCTACTACTCCTTCAACGCCGGCGCGACTGACAAGTACCCGCCCTTCTCGCTTCAGCCCGACGACAACTATCCGGCAGACCTGAGTGTTGAGTATCCAGAGGAACTGAGCCGCTGGCTGCCGCTGGTCAAGTGGCTGCTGCTCGTCCCGCATGGAATCATCTTGGGAGTGCTAACGGACTGGCTTATTCCGGGGCTGGCCCTTTCGGCGGTGGTGGCGCTCCTCTTCACTGGCCGCTATCCCCGGGGCATATTCGACTTCGTGCTGGCGATGAACAGGTGGAACATCCGGGTTAGCGCCTACGGCGGGTTGATGACGGACAAGTATCCGCCGTTCCGGCTGGACCAGGGGGAGGAGGGGTAGAGGACCCTGCCGGCTTGCGCTTGCAACAACGCCCCTGGGACGCCAGCTAGTCGTGGGCGTGTTCTGCCAGCTCGATGAGAACACCCCTGCCGGCGCTGGGGTGCAGGAAGGCCACAACGCCTCCGGCGAGGCCGGGCCGCGGCGCCTGGTCCACTAGCCGGACGCCCTGCTCTTTCAGCGCCGCCAGCTTGCCCTCGATGTCGTCCACTTCGAAGCAGACGTGGTGCAGGCCCTCGCCGCGGGCCTCCAAGAAGCGGGCGATGGGGCTGTCGGGCGAGGTGGGCTCCACCAGCTCTATGTTGGTGTTGCCGGTGGAGATGAACACGCCCCGCACGCCGTAGGCCGGAGCTTCCAGCACCGGGCCGGGCGCCAGCCCGAACAGGTCCCGGTACAGGGCGATATGCTCGTCCAGGCTCCGCACGGCAACGCCGACGTGGTGCGTGGAGGAGAGGGGGCAGGGGGCGGTGGGGGGCAACTTATTACTCCGCTTCCAGGTTGACCCGGATGAACAGCGTCCGGGTCTTGAAGTTCGGGGTGAAGGAAGTGGGCATGGCTAAACCACCAAATTAGAATGGCGCAACCGCTTGCTGTCCATGCCTCTCCTACTCGTACTCTTCCGGCCAGTCCAGCATTTCGACCTTTGCCGGGTTGCCGGCGCGTACGGCGGGCTGGTCCTCCGGGCAGATGGCGAGGCCGTTGCTGCGGGCGACGGCGGAGAGGATGTGGGAGCCTTGTCCGCCGGCCAGCTTGGCGTAGTAGGCGCCCTCCCGCTTGGTGACGATGACGCGGGCGTAGACGCGTCGGGCGTCGGGGTTGGTGATGTCGTCTTCCAGGATGGCGGTTATCGAGGGTTTCTCCAGTCGGGTCTTGCCCAGCATCTTGAGGATGGCGGGCCGGGCCACCTGCTCGAAGGCGACGAGAGCGGAGACCGGATTACCGGGGAGGCCCAGGTGGGGGACCTTGCGGCCGTCAGGGCCGTCGAGGAGTCCGAAGGCCAGGGGCTTGGCGGGCCGCATCCGCACCGACCACAGCTCCACACTTCCCTTGCTCCCCAGCACGTCCTTGACGATATCGTAGTCGCCCTTGGAGACGCCGGCGGAGGTGAGGAGGAGGTCGCAGGAGAGCGCCTCCTCGATCTTGGTCTCCATGTCCGGGAGATTGTCGCGGGCAATGCCGATCACCCTGGCTATGCCGCCGTAGCGCTCCACCGAGGCGGCGATGCTGTAGTTGTTGGTGTTGTAGATCTTTCCCGGCTGCTGCTGCTCCCCCGGCTCCTGAAGTTCGTCGCCGGTGGCGAGGACGGCAATGACGGGCCGGCGGTACACCCTTACGGTGGGCTTGCCGATGGCGGCTAGAACGCCCAGCTCGGCAGGCCTGAGAACGGCGCCCCTTTCGAGGGCCAAGGCGCCCTTGGTGAAGTCGTCGCCGGTGGGGCGGACGTTGGTGCCCTGGGGGTGCTCGTACTGGATGGCGATCTCATCAAGGGGAAGGCCGGAGGCCTTGCGCTGGACCTCGTCGGTGTCCTCGAAGGGGATAACGGTGTCGGCGCCGGGAGGGAGGGCGGCGCCGGTCATGATGCGGACGGCGGCGCCGGGCGTTACGGCGTCCGTGGGGGTTTGGCCCGCCGCCACGTACCCCACGACCCTCAGAGGCTTGGGGGTGGCGTCGTCTGCGCCCCGGATGCTGTCGAACTGGACGGCGTAGCCGTCCATGGCGGAGTTGTCGGCGGGGGGAATGTTAACGCTGGAGTGGGCATCCTCGGCAAGCACCTGGCCCAGAGCCTCCAGAAGGGGACGCTCCTCGGGCTCCAGGACGCTGAAGTGGGACAGAATGCGGTCGCGCGCCTCCTCCACGCTGAGCATGTCGGCGTGGTAGTGACGGTGGGCGTGCCCGTGGGTCATGGGCTGCTGTTGGGTTGCCATGCGTTCTCCATGAGTGTCGGTCTAGGAGGACGATGGTAGCGCGTTTGGGCGGTGGCGGGAAGTGCGAAGGCGGCGGATTGGGCGCTTACGACAACAACCCCCTTCTCCCGTAGATAGGAGAAGGGGGTTGTTGTTTTCCCCTGCGACGCGAAACAATCGGCGCGGAACTGCGCCGGGCTAGCTGTAGTTCCCAGGGACGTTGTTGACAGGCGGGACGCGGGAGTAGCCCCGCCGATGCCGCCGTGTGGACGCCGGTGATTGTAATACGCGAGGAACCCAGGCAACGCGTTGAGCCGCTCGCGGTTGGAGGAGTACGGTCGCTGGTAGGCCCACTCGGCCTGCATGATCTTGTTGAACGCCTCCGCCTTGCCGTTGGTCTGAGGCCGGAAAGGCCGCGTGCGCTTCACCCGTATATTCCTGGCCGCCGCCGTGTCGGTGAAGATGCGACTCACGTAGCAGGCGCCATTGTCAGTCAGGATGCGCTCGGCGGCGATGCCCAAGCGCTCGAAGTGGGCAAGTGCTCGAACAAGGAAGGCGGCGGCCGTCGGGCCGCGTTCGTCCGGCAGGGCCTCGACGTAGGCATAGCGGGAGTGGTCATCCACGGCCACGTGGAGGAAGTCGAAACCGAGGCGGGGGCCGCGCTGAGGACCACTGCGGGTCTCCGCGAAGCCGGGCAGGATGCGCTTGCCGCCACCCTGCGGGATGCGGCCGAGTTTCTTGATGTCGAGGTGAACCAGCGCGCCGGGGCGGGCATGCTCGTAGCGAACGATCTCCCGTGTGGTGCGATGGAGCCACGCGAGGCGGTGGAGTCCGGCGCGGCGCAGGACGGCGTAGACGGTGGAGCGGGCGATGCCCAACCGCCACCCGATGCGGTGCGGCCCCCAGGCAAGCATGCGGCGTGCAGTGCAGATGGCTGCTTCCTGCAGCTGACCGGTTTGGCGGGGGCTGCGCAGGGGACGGCTGGAGCGGTCGTGGAGCGCGTCTGGCCCGCCTTCACGGAACCGCAGCACCCACTTGGCGACGGTCGCGCGGGAGACGCGGAACAAGCGGGCCACTTCGGCCTGGGGCCAGCCGGACAACACCTGTTCGACCAATTCAGCGCGAGTCACGGGGGTCAAGCGTGCGTTACGATGTTCCATGAGGGCCTCCTGTCGCTGCTGGTTTTGGTTACACAACAGCAACAGCGAGGCCCCCCACCTGTCAACAACCTCTATGGGAACTACAGCTAGCGGCTATCTCTACAGCAGGCGCAGGACAGCTACGACGCGGCCGTGAACCTCAACCTTATCGGCGTCAACGTAGATGGGCTGCATCTGGGTGTTGGCGGGCTGGAGGCGAACGCGGGCCCCTTCCTGGTGGAAGCGCTTGAGGGTGACCTCGTTGGTTTCGGTGAGGACGGCGGCCACCATGTCGTTGTTGTGGGCCTGCCGGGTGGGTTCCAGGACCACGACGTCGCCTTCGTCTATGAGGGCGTCGATCATGGACAGGCCCTTCACCTTCAGGGCGTAAACGTCCTGAAGGCCGCCGGTCAGGGACGTTGGTACGTCGACCCTGTCCAAGGGTTCGACCTTGGCCCAGCCTTCGGCGGTGGGGACGGGGATGGGGACGCCGGCGGCGATGTAGCCGAGGACGGGGAGCGATATCACGTTGTCTTTGCGGGAGAGGCCCCTGTCCTTCAGGCCAATGCCGCGTGAGACGTCCGGGTCTCTGTTGATGTAGCCCTCGCGCTCCAAGAGGCGCAGGTTGTAGTCAACGACGGACGTGGAGCTGATCCCACAGCCATGCTGGATGTCTCTGACGGTGGGTGGATAGCCGCGTTCATCGATGAACTGCTCCAGGAATTTCAAGATCCTCTGTTGCTTGTCTGAAAGGTTTTTCACGCTGGACCCTCAACGTGTGAGATAGGTTCTGGCGGAGGAACGAATGTTCGCCCTAGATAAAAATAGTACATGCGTGCGGGTTGTGTCAAGTGCGGTTTGTCCTTGGGCGACATGGGGGCCTTCGTCTGCCTACTTCGACCTGGGGGGAGCGTGTATAATCCAGCTATCGCGTCGGCAAGAAAAGACTTGGCGCGGAACGTTGCAGCATCCAAGGGAGGTTGGTCATGGCGGCTAACGCTTACGTCCTACTCAACGTGGAGCCGGACATGACTGCTGAGGTCGTGCGGCGGCTTGGGGATCTTCCCGACGCTCTCGTGCGGGAGGTTCTGGGTCCCTACGACCTCGTTGTAGAACTGGCGTGCGACACAGGCGTGGACCTGATCTGGACGGTGCGGAATAAGATCCGGGCCATAAAGGGCGTCAAGGCTTCCGTAACCTGCGTATGGATGGAAGGGTCCTTCGCAGAAGACTCGGGCGGGGAATAGGCCGGCGCCGGACTTTCCCCCCGGCCCTCTCTGCAAGCGAGTGGGGGCTTGGCCCTCTTGGGCGTGGCGCGGCGTCTGACCTGAAGCGGCGGCTCTCCCGCTAGGCCGGCGCATTGGCGTCAGGCTCGTGGACTGCGACAGCGGGCAGCCCCGTGGGTGGTGGGGGAGAGGCGCTGACGAGGTCCAGGGAGTCGATGATGAGAATGGCCTCTTCCACCGAATCGCCGCTGACCAGCAGGTTGTACGCGACGCGCAGGCTGTAGGTGCGCGCCGCGCCGCCGAGGTGGCCGTCAAAGGGCGCTTCCAGTTGCACTTCGGCCCTTATGCCGCCGCTCACTTCCCGGGTGTCGACGATGGCCCAGTTCAGGTTGTGGGCGACGCTCTCGGCGAGGGCCGTCTCGATGGCCTGCGGCGACGCCTCGATCTCCCCGGCGACGAAGCCTGCCATGCGCCCGGCGAGGTCATCCAGCCCCGTGGCCGTCCAGGCTGCAACCGCCTTCCTGACCCGCTCGCCGGTGTCCTCGCCGCCGCCGCAGGCCGCCCCGAGAAACAGGGCGACCAGTAGAGCCGCGGCAAGCTGGGCGATGCCAATCGCTCGCCCGGAGCGGCTGGTTGGCGGGCGGTTGGAATCGGAGGCGTTCGGCACGTCGTACGGTGGTGGAGGTGTTGCTGGGCTGAGAGCCAGGCCAGGCGGCCTGCGCCATCTAGTTTAGCATGCAGCGGCTGGCGCGCCGCCGCGGTTGACATCGGAGGCTGTTTCGTCTAAAAGGGCGGGGATGGTAAGGAGCGATGCTGAGGGGGTGTATCCATGCCTATTATCGACGCCGACTGCCATGTCATTGAGAACGAACGGACCTGGTCGTACGTTGACGAGTCGGAGCGGCATCTGAGGCCGTTGCTGGTCATTCCCAAGAACGAGGAAGAGCGCGGGCCCGCCTACTGGCTTGTGGACGGCAGGTATCTGCAACAGCACCAAGACAACCTCTATGGGATTCCGGACGCTGAGGAGCCGGGGGGGAGAGGGGCGGTTTCCCATACAGCCCGCGAGGCCAGGGAGGTGACGAACCTGGCGACCCGCCTCGCACACATGGATGAGTTGGGCGTCGACGTGCAGATGCTGTACCCGAGCTATTTCATCCACGTTATGACGAACAAGGACGATATTGACCTGGCGACGTGCCGGAGCTACAACCGCTGGATGGCCGAGGTGTGGAAGGGAAGCAACAATCGTCTGCGGTGGGCGGTGATTCCACCCCTGCTGACGATGGACAAGGCGCTGGAGGAGATCCACTTTGGCAAGGAGAACGGGGCCTGCGGCGTGTACATGAGGACGGTGGAGCGCGACAGGCTGCTCTCCGATCCCTACTTTTCCCCCATCTATGAAGAGGCGAGCAAGCTGAATATGCCCATCACCGTCCATGACGGCGAGGGCAACCTTGGCATGAGAGACCTGTTCATCCGGGCCAGCGGGTTCTTGAAGTTCAAGATGGCGATGGCCGGCTGCGTCCACGACCTGCTCATCAAGAGGATTCCCGACAAGTTCCCCGACCTCCGATGGGGGTTCATGGAGGCGAGCGCTTCCTGGGTGCCGTGGATGTTGAACGACTTGGACAACAGGCTTGCCAAAGTAGGCGACCACGTGTCGGCGGACATGTTGAAGGAGAGCCGGTTCTACGTGGAGTGCCTGACGCGCGACGACCTCGACTATGTGCTCAACTTCAGCGGCGAGGACAATCTTGTGCTGGGGTCCGACTACGGCCACGCAGACACTGCGGCGGAGATCGACGCCATCCGCAGGCTACAGCGGGAGAGCGTTATTCCCAGCCGCGTTGTGGACAAGATCCTGGACGATAACCCAACGGCCCTGTACGGGCTGTAATCGCTTGCAACTGCGGGGCGCGGGGGATCGTTTCGAGAGTTGGGATTCAACTTGCGGGGGAGTGTGCATCATGATGATACGAGAGACGGCTGACGGCAATTTCTTCCTAGTCGACCAACAGGACCATACCGAGTTGTCGGGGCAGTTTGCGGCCCACTGGGGCAACGACAAGTTCGAAAGGCTGCGGCCGTACGCTTCGATGGTGTTTGGGACGTCGCACCACGACGGCGGGTACCGCGAATGGGAACATTTGCCTCCCATCAACTCCGAAAAGGGGCGCCCCGCTGGATTGGGCGAGCCCCTGGGATTCCCGGGGCAATTGGACTGCTACGTCCGTAACATTGATTGGATTGCCTCCCACGACCGCTACGCGGCGCTCGTCGTGTCGATGCATCGGACGGGGCTCTGGCAACAACGCTACGAGACTGTCCAGAGCTCTACCAGGGCATCCCAGGGGGCAAGAGCGGCCAGCCCGGAGATTACGGCTATCACGGAGCGTTTGGAGGCTGCCCAGAAGGTGGAAATGCAGGCGCTGGGAAACGGCGACGCAGCGTTCGAGCATGAGCTATGGACAAACTACCGGATCCTGCAACTCTACGACCTCTTGTCGATCTACTTCTGCTGCGAGGGATGGGACGAAGGGCGCCTGACCGAGCATTTCATCGGGCCCGTTCCCATGTCCTATGAAACGCAGGACGACGCGAAGTTCACCATTGTTCCCATTGGCGAGAGGGTCTTGAAGATCGACCCCTTCCCATTCGATGTTTCGCCATTGACGGTGGCCGTCCGGGGCAGGGAGATGGCGCCGATGGTGGGCGCATCCGACGAGGAGATCAGGGAGGCCTACCACAGGTCGCCCCGCAGTCTCCTAGAGTTCACGTTCACGGCGTAGGGCCACTGTCCATGTGAGAAAGCTTGGCAGGCCAACCTGACTGGCTGGCCTGCCAGAGCCACAATCCGGCGCCAGGTGACCCTCGTGGCATCTTCAACGGACGGGCAGCAGCTTCGCCTGGGGGTTGTCGGGCTGGGGACGGCGTCGTCGTTGATGCTGCCGGCCCTTGCACAGGACCCCAGGGTTAGCATCGCGGCGGCATGCGACGCCGAGGGTGAAGCCTTGGAGGTCTTTGTTCGAGAGTTCCAGACGCGGCCCTACGGCGCGCTGGAGGAACTGTGCGCTGACCCCAGCATCGACGTGGTGTACATAGCTACGCCCCATGGCGCGCACGGGGAGCACGCCGTTCTCGCGGCGGAGCACGGCAAGCACGTGGTGGTGGAAAAGCCAATGGCGCTGACCCTGGAAGACTGCGACCGCATGATTGCGGCTGCGGCAAGGAACGGGGTTCAGCTGCTCGTTGGCTACACCCACGCGTTGAGCCCGGCCATCCAGAGGATGCGGGACGTCATTGCCGGCGGCGAACTGGGGCCGGTGCGCATGGTCAACACGTGGAACTACAACGACTGGCTCTATCGCTACAGGCCCCTGCACGACCTTGACGAGCGCCTCGGCGGGGGGGCGGTATTCAACCAGGTGGTGCACCAGATAGACATGGTCCGGACGTTGGCCGGCGGCGCCGTCCGGAGCGTGCGCGCCGCCACGGGAGCCTGGGACCCGGATCGGCCCACACCGGCAAGCAGCCTGGTTTTCCTGGAGTTCGACAACGGCGTCGTCGCATCGATGGCGCACAGCGGCTATGACTACTTCGACATCGCCGAGATCAACCTTTCGGTGGGGGAGAGCGGCGAGGGGCGGGCGCCGGACCCCGGCGCCGCTCGAAGGGCGCTCGGTCAGGTGAAGGACCATGCGGAGGAGGTCCGGCTTCGCATTGCCAACCGCGCCTCCGAGTATCGACGGGCGTTGGACCCCGGCGGAGCGCCGCATCACCAGCCGCACTTTGGCGTAGTCGTCGCAAGCTGCGAAAAGGGCGACCTGCGTCCTTCCGGCGATAGCGTTGTCGTGTATGCCGACGATGGCCGGCGCGAGCTGCCGTTGCCGCTCACCGGCCGGACGCCGGGGCGGGCGGAGTTCGTTGATGAGCTCTATGAAGCAGTCGCTGGCTCCAGGCCGCCGGTGTATGACGGACATTGGGGCCGGGCGTCGGTGGAGGTCTGCCTGGCGATTCTTGAATCGGCGAGGATGCACCGGGAGGTGCAACTGCCGTTATGAGGGGTTCCATCCCTTACCCGACTACGCGGTAAGGGACGCGGGAGGATTCTTCCATCTCACGCCCGCCGCAACGTCCCTAGAACTACAGCTAGGCGGGCCTACTCCGGCACGGCATGCAGCACTTCCAGCGCGGGCAGGTCGGGGATCAGGGGCGCCCAGGAGTCGCCGCGGTCGCGGCTGATGTAGATAGCGCCGGAGCCCCGCGTGCCGGGTCGCAGGCCAAACCCGCGAGGCTCGTCTCCCATGCCGGCAAAGACGACGTTGGGATCGCCGGGGTGCAGGGCGAGATCGGCGGCCATCCAGCGCATCGGCGACGGCAGTCCCTCATTGGCGGTGCGCCAGCGTTCGCCTTCATCGTCGCTGATGAGCATGACGCCTTCGGCCCTTGTTGGGCGGTCCCAAAAGCCCGGCGAGCCGTTGGCCCCGGCGACGAGCAGCCGCGGAGGGTCCCCCTCCAGGAAATGCCAGGCGTGGGAATAGCTCTGCGCCTCTGTATAGCCCCAGGGCATGCCTTCCTCGACGCGGGTCCAGCCCTCGGCGACGTCGTCGCTGCGGAAGAATCCCCTGGCTGAGGACACGTAGAACCGCTCCTTGCTCTGCGGCAGCGTTCCCACCGTGTGCATGTCGACGTAGGTGATGCCCTCGCTGATGTCCTCCCAAGAGCGCCCGCCGTCGCAGCTACGAATGACGCCGCCGTGCTCGATGGCGACGATGATGAGGTTGGAGTCGTCGGGGTGGATGAAGATGTCGCGGACATGCCCAGCTTGGCCCTTCAAGGCCGAGGGCGCGCTCCAGCGGCTCTGGGCCTCGGGAGCGACCATGTTCACCGAGTTGATGGGTTCCCATGTCAGGCCCCGGTCGGTGCTGCGGTGGACCTGGACCGGCCCGCCCCCGGCGTAGACGATTTGGTCGTCGGAGGGATCGAAGGCGATGTCGCGGATGTCGCCTTCCAGGACGCGATCCCAGTGGAGTCCGGCGTCTCGGCTGAGGTAGGCGCCGTCGAAGGCGATGGCGGCAATCAGCCATTCGGGGCGCGAAGGGCAAATCTCAAGGCCTTCTACAGTGGTTCCGGGAACGCCCTCGCTAAGGAGTTCCCATTTGCCGGAGGCGTAGCGGATGGTCCAGATGCCGACGTTGGAGCCTAGGTGAAAGCGGTAGCTCTCGCTCATGGTGGTCCTCCTCTTACGGGGCGCCGCCCCGCGGTTGTCACTGCTGCGATGCGCCGGTCTCCGAGAGGTAGTGGTCCGTTATTTCCTCCCCGGTGGCGAGCCAGACGCCCTCGTGGGAGGTAATGTACTCTAGGACTGCCGAGAGGGAGTCGATGCGGTGCGGTAGGCCGATGAGGTAGGGGTGCAGGGCGATGGCCATGACCCGGCCCGATTCGGCACCCTCTCTATAGAGGACGTCGAACTGGCGCTTGACGATGTCTTCGAACTCCTTGGTCGTGTGGTGCTTGAAATCGAAGATGGGGATGTCGTTGATCTCCATGGTGTAGGGCATGGCGACGAGGCGGCGGCCCTCAATAGGGTCCATGAGGAAGGGCTGGTCGTCGGCGACCCATTCGCCCACGTATTTCAGGCCCGCCTCGGCGAAGAACTCCAGGGAGCGCCACGACTCGTGGCCGCCGGAGCCCATCCAGCCTGTGGGGCGCTTCCCTGACGCCTTCTCAATGCGGTCCAGCGCCTCGAATATCGAGGCGCGCTCTTCTTCTGGGGGCATGACGTTGAGCCGGCGGGTGTTGGTGAGGTTGTGGCCCATGAGCTCCCAGTCCAGCGCCATGCACCGCTCGATGATCTGGGGGTAGTAGTCGCAGACCAGGGCGTTGAGTGCCACGGTGCCCCGTACACCGAAGCGGTGCATCACGTCCATCATGCGCCAGATGCCCACCCGCGCTCCGTAGTCCCGAATGGCAAAGGCGGGGACATCGGGCGGCGGGCCGGGGTTGGGGCCGATGGGCTGGTCGAGGCCAAAGAACTCGATGTTAGGGATAACCCATAGGGCCACCCTCGCATCGTTGGGCCAAGTCAGCTTGGGCCGGTCGACGATGGGGGAGTAGGGGTAGGGGCCGGTTGAGCGGGGGTCCATTGCTTACACCTCGCGGAAGGCCTGAAGGCGCTCCTTGACCTCGTCCAGATGCATTACGTCGGCGTATTTGTGGTGCATGTCGAAGAGGTTCATCTTGTGCGACAGCTGGGCGCGGTCGTAAGTGCACTCCTCGACGAGGGCGGTGTGGTAGCCGTGGGAGTAGGCGTCGACCACGCTGGCCCGGACGCAGCCGCTGGTGCTCTCGCCGCAGACGATGAGGGTGTCCACCTTGTTCTGGGTCAGGTAGGCCGACAGCGGCGTGCCGAAGAAGGTGCTGGCGCGCTCCTTCAGGATGATGACGTCCTCCGGCTCCGGCTTGAAGGCCGCGTAGATGCCGAAGGGGTCGTCGCCGCTGTCCCCGGACTGTCGATGGGTTGCGCGGACGCTGCCCCGCTGGCCCTTGTGCCGGGTGTCGGCGGTGGAGTAGAAGACGGGGAAGCCCCGGGCTCGGGCGAGGGCAATGAGGTCCCTGGTGGGTTCAATGGCGTCGTAGGCATAGTCGCCGCAGGCGCTGGGGTAGGTCTTCGTGACCTCGTGGACGGGGCCTGGGCCGCCTTCATAGGCCATGTTGTAGAGGTCTATCAGCAGCAGGGCGGGCCGCTCCCCAAGGTAGGTGGGCCGCTCGTAGTGCTTGTAAAGCTCCAAGTCTTCCGGGCTGACGACGTCCTTCCAGGCATGATCCTCAAAGCTGCTCACCATAGCCAACGCCTCCTCTGAGGGTGTGCGCGCACTATAGCATATGGGGGGAAGGGTGGGGGATTCCCTGGATGGCTATGCCCCTTCGGCGAGCCTCCGCACCAGGGCCGCGCCAAACCACGTTATCGCCATGCCTGCGGCCATGAGCGCAGCCGGCGGGAAGCCGACGGCAAGGCTGGCGAATCCACCGGCCATGACCACGGCGCCGGGGAGCCGCCGCTTGCTCCACAGGCCGGCGCCGGCCAGCAGGGCGAGGCTGCCGAGGCCGACCAGCAGGAACCATCCAATGGTCTCGCCGTCGCTGTCTCCCCCGATGCCGAAGGCGAGGCCCCAGACTGCGAGCCCAGCGAAGGACGCGCCGAGCACCAGCGCTCCAAGCTGGATGTCGCCCCAGAAGCCGAAGACGATCAGCGCCGCCAGCGAGAGCGCCCAGCCCAGCCATAAGGCCTGACTACTGAGCGCCAGTCCCAGGCCGAACAGGGCGAGGAGGGCGGCGGCGCGCAGGAGGAGAGGGCGTTTGAGATTGGGTTGAGGCATCGGTTGACGGGTCTTGGATGGCGCCGGCGGTGGGCAGGGTTGCAGTTCCGCAGTATACCGAATAACCTCGGCGGAAGGGCCTCGTTGGGTGGAGGGGCGGAGAGAGCGGAGCGTCGTTTGGGGTTCAAGGCTGGGTTTGCAGAGGAAGGAGGTTGTCATGGGCGTATATGGCTGGCGAGGGACGATCGGTCTGATTTCGCCCCCGCGGACGAACGAGACGGCGATCTATGAGGCTATGCAGGTGGCGCCGGAGGGGGTGAGTTGGTGTCTTTCCTGTCTGGGCCTCGCCGAGCACAACGACGAGGAATATAAGAAGGCGCTGGCCACGGTGGAGATCTGCGTGAAGGAGTTGGTGGAGCGCAAGGTCCACGCCATCGCCCTGGGCGGCATCCCGGTGATCACGTCGCAGGGGCCGTCCTATCATTTGCAGCTCGCCGAGGACATGAGCCGCTATGCCGGCGGGGCTGTGCCCGTTACGACGGATATCGCCGCGGTTATGGCCGCCTTCGAGGCGTTGGATATGCGGCGGATCACCATCATCAGCAACTACCAGGACGCTATCCTGCAACGGGCGCGCAATGCCTTCGAGACGGCTGGGTTCGAGGTGGTTGCTTCGAAGGGGATTCACCTGACGCTGGCCCAGCAGCTCAGCGAGGGTTCTTTCGACCAGCCCTTCGAAATGGCGATGGAGGCGTTCGGTGAGCACCCCGATACGGACGGCATCTTCTTCTCATGTCCCCAGTGGCCGGTGGTCCGCAACATCGACCGCATCGAGAAGGCGACGGGGAAGCCCGTGGTGACGCAGTTCCAGGCGATATCCTGGTGGGCGATGAACGAGTTGGACATTCAGACGCCGGTCCCGGGTTTTGGGCGGTTGCTCGCGCAGCCGGAGGCGGCGGGGGCCAGGTAGGCCGCCGAAGGTGCTACGAGGATTACAGGAGGAATCAGGATGGCGGGCCAAAAGTTCGAGTTGAAAGCGCAGTTGCTGGAAGAGGGCAGGAGCACCGAGGAGTTGCCCGGGACCGACCGGACGAGGCTGTCGCTGAAGTACCTGGTCGAGGGCGGCGAGGTGATGCTGCACAGCCACACGTACGAGGACCAGACCTACCTGGTGCTCGACGGCGAGGCCACGTTCTACGACCAGGACGACCAGCCCACGGTGGTGCGGCGAGGCGAGGGAATGACCATGCCGGCGGGGACCCCGTACCGCTTCGAACGGTCGGGGGACGGCCCCGCGGTCGTTCTGCGGGTTGGGGGCACGACGGCCGACTCATGGGACTACTACCTCAAGGGCGATGGGTCGCCGTTGGTGATCGACTACGGGAGCGTCACGGGGACGCCCGTCGAGGGGTCGTTCTGGACCCTGGACGGCGGGGTCGAGGAGCAGCGGGTGTCCTAATCCGCGTGGACGCGGCGCCGAGGGGATTCAGCGGCGGCGAGTGGCGGTGTGTGTGGTCAAGGCTCGCTGACGACGATGCGGGTGAGGGGGCCTCGGCCGCCGGGGCAGTTGCTGACGGCGACCAGGCAGTCCATTTCCGCTCGCATCTCGATGGAAACGTCCCCGTCGAGGTTGACGAGATCCCAGTACATGATGCCCGTCTCACCGTCGATGCGGGTGTTTTGGAAGAGGTTGAACGGCCCCGGCAGGTCGTCGGGGTCTATGGCCCAGGGTTCTGTAGCCCTGGACAGATTTTCCCAGCACCCGTGGCTAGGGAGGTCCTCCCAGCGTTCCTCCACCTGCTGCCCGCCTCCCCACTTGTCGCGGCGCGACTTCCCCAGGAACACCATTTCGATGCGCTTCCGGCTGCACATGCCTTTCTGCATGTCGTGGTGGCCGGGGAACTGGTCGTCGGTGACGGTGAGGAGCACGTTGTTGCGCTGCGAGTAGAGGATGTCGCCGGTGGAGATGAAGATCTTGGACTGGTTGCTCTTGGTCCTGGCCTGGTCGAACCGCTCCTTGAGGTCGTGGAGGTTGAAGGCGACGAAGTCGGCGGTGGTCTGGCCGTAGACGCGCAGAAGCTGGCCCTGCTTGAGTTCGCAGGCGCGGCCGGTGTTCAAAGGGATGGTTTCGTCGAGCAGTATCTTGCCCATGGGGCCTCCTGTCGCGCCGGGACTGTTGGTGTTCATCTCTTGACGACTGTTCCTTTACAACCCTTCCTCAACGACTCTTCCATGACGACGGTCTGGCCCCGGCGCCCGATGCGCCAGGTGAGCAAACGCAGCCCCCGCCGGGGGTACAGGGGGAGTCCCCCTGTTTCTAAAAACGTTGGAGGGTGGGCTAGGTGGGACAACCGCCGTCCGCCACCATAAGCCGCCCTCTCCTTCCCCTCAGTCTCTGCCCGCTCCTACTTGCAATATACGAACTATTGTGCTATAATATCCCCATGAAGTCGGCCACCGGCCCGCCTCTCTTTCTCGGAGCCTGCCGCATACATTTAGCACTGTGGGCTAACCATAGAGAATCCCCCTGTGGCAGGGGCGCTGAGGGAACAACCCTAGGGGCAAGACCGTCCGAGGAAGGCTGGGACCGGAGCGACTGCCGTCGCGAGGCACAGGCTCTTTGGAGCCATCCCGCTCCATAATGACTAATGACTCGTAACGGCTGGGCAACGGTCCGTAACGACTCCGTAATGACTCCGTAGCGACTCGTAATGGCTTTGTAACGGCCTGTAATGCCTTTGTAATGGCTCCGTGCCTGCAAACCCCGAAATCCGGCTGATTAACGTTACGCATACAATCAAAGACCTCCTTTTCCCGGCTACGGGGGCAGGAATGGGATGGTTCGCCGGGGTTGGGGGGGTGTTGAGGGATTCTCTAGCTGTCTAGGAACTCCCTCACCACGCGCTGGTATTGGGCGGGGAACTCGTGGTGGACCCAGTGGTGTCCGCCCTCGAGCTCCACGAGCCGGCAGTCGGGTATCTGTTCGTTCATGCGCTTGGCGACCGGACGGGTCAGCAGCGTACTGATGGACCCCCGCACAATGAGGGTCGGCGCGTTGACCTGTGGCAGGTAATGCCAGGCGTCGGGGCGGTCGTAATGGGTGACGACGTTGCGGTCCCGCTTCCATGTCAGCTTGCCGCTGGGCAGCGGCCGGGTCAGGTGGGCGGCGTGGCGCCGCAGCAAGTCGTCGGAAGCAAGGCGAGCGCGGTCGCGCAGGCGTTCCACGACAGCCTCCAGGGTATCGTACTCATCCGACTCGCCCTTGTAGCGGCCGATCATTTCCCGGGAGCCGGGGTTGTAGGAGTCCGGGTCCATGTCGGTGATGACGAGACGGGAGACGCGGCCCGGGTTCTCGGCGATGTAGATCCAGGCGTTCTTGCTTCCTGCGGAATGGCCCATCAGCACAATGTCCCGCAGGTCCAGCGCCTCGATGACGCCCTTCACCTCGGCGACGTAATCGGCCAGCTTGTAGCGCTCGGGGGCGGTCCAGGGGCTGTCGCCGTGGCCCCGGTGGTCGAGGGCGATGACGTGATAGCGGCTCCGCATGGCGGCGGCGAAGTCGTCCCAGAGGCCAGCGCAGTCCTGGAGGCCGTGGAGGAGGAGCATGGGCGGCAGGCTGTCGCCGCCCCAGTCTAGGTAGTGGAGGTTGAGGCCGTGGGCTTCAACGTGCTTCGATTCGGGGCCGTTGGAGAGGGCCATGTGGCGTGACTCCTGGGGCTGGGCTGGCGCAGCTCGGGGTGCATTGCGCGCGACGCCCAACCGCTCGGTTGGCGTTAGGACGCCGCGACCGCTTCTGTGAGGCGCCGCGTGAACTCCTTGCGCATTTCTTCGACCTTGCGTTTCACGACGGAGTTGCCCATCGTGCCGAGCTTGCCAAACAGGGTGAAGTCCATGTCGTAGGAGACGGAGGTCTCGGCGTCGGAAACGGGGTCCAACTCCAGGGCCGCCCTGGCAATCTTCAGGTTGTTGCCCCGTTTGTCGCCGCCGCTTCCCGAGAAGGCGACGCTTTTGTTCTGCTGCACGTCGTCCAGTGTGAGATTGAGGTCCAGAGCAATCTGAAATGGCCCGACTCGCTGGGCGACGCGGGCTTTGAAGTTGGAGTCGTCGATGCGCTCGATGGACTCGCAGCCGGGCAGGCAGGCGGCCAGCCGGGGAAAGTCCCAGAAGAGGTCCCAGACCTTCTCTCTGGGCGCTTCGACGGTGAAGGTGTCTTTGAGGTCCATTGGCTATTTCTACTCCGGCGACATAGCCTTGGCGGCGGCTGTGACGGATTCAACGATCCGCGCGTATCCGGTGCAGCGGCAGATGTTGCCGCCCAGGTAGCGGGCGATCTCTTCCTTGGAGGGCAGCGGGTTCTCCTCCAGGAGAGTCTTGGTGAGCAGCACCATGCCGGGCGTGCAGTAGCCGCACTGGAGGCCTTGGTTGTCGACGAAGGCTTGCTGGATGGGGTGGAGCCCTTCTTCCGTCGCCAGCCCCTCCACGGTGGTGACCTGCTTGCCGTTAGCCTGGGCCGCCAGCATGATGCAGGAGCTGACGGGCTCGCCATCGACAAGGACGGTGCAGGCGCCGCAGATGCCGCTGTAGCAATAGGCCTTGGCGCCCTTGAGCTTGAAGTCGTCGCGGAGGGTGTGGAGGAGCGTCTTCCAAGGGGGGATGTCCCTGGCCTCCGCATTGCCGTTTATGGTGAGTTCGATTTGCATGGCGGCATGGTGTCCCGTTGGTGAAATGGTCCAAGTTGGCGGGCGTTGCGCTCTAGGCCACTCCGCCCTGCGATGTCCTCAGGGCAGGGGGAGTGCTACAGCCCCCTGCCTGTGGCGGCCCCGCCTTGGGGACGCCACCCTCCCGTCGGTGGCGCTGCGCCCCGGCGCTCCTTATGAAGGGCCCGGCAGCTCTTCTGACGCTGGCAGGCGGCCGTCCTAGACTTTTTCCTCTTCCGTGGGCGCCCTTCCGGTCAGCGGATGGTTGTCGCCGCGAGCGATCTGCGAGGCGTTGAGGCCCTCGTAGTTCAGTCGCTCATTGGTATACCGGGGGTCTTGGGCGCCCACCTTGTAGATGGTGAGAACCTCGTCGGACGCCGACTCGAACCAGTAGGGAAACAGACGGGGGATGATGATGCCCTCGTTCTGGCCGAGCTCGGCGATGACCTCTTCGTCCTTGCCGTAGAACCGGACGCGGCCTCCTAGGACGAGGAAGGCCTCGTCTTCTGCGCTATGGGAGTGGAGGTTGTTGTCGCCGCCGGCGGCGAGGAATTGCACGCTGGCCGTCACCATGCCGCCGACGCCGAGCCTCTTGGCGGCCTTCCCGTTGATGGTGTCGGGTTGGGCGAAGTTGAACAGTGTTGTCTTGGGTTCTTCTTCAATACTCATGGTCTTGTCCTCCTATACTGCTCGCTTCATTGACTGGGTCCTCTGATTGGGCGCAAGCACTCTATTGCTATGTCCTCTGTCCATGCACTATTGCGGCCGGTCCTGTGGGCGGGGCATCCGCCGGTGGGTCCTCCAGGGCTGCCAGCACGACGTGCGGCGAGAGGGGCAGTTGGTGGAACAGGATACCCGTTGCATCATACACGGCGTTGACGATGGCGGCGGGCGTGATGACCGCGCCGACTTCCCCGATGCCCTTGGCGCCGAAGGGGGCGCCTTCCAGAGGGTGCTCCACCAGGATTGGCTCGTACTCCGGGATAAGCTCCATGGTGGGCAGAGGATAGTCCATCAGGTGGCTGTTGAGAAGCTGGCCGCTGTCATCCCAAACGAGTTGCTCGAAGAGGGTGGGGCCCATGTCCATGGCAATGCCCCCCTCAAGTTGGGCCATGGCGCTGCGGGGGTTGATGGCCCTGCCGAGGTTGGCGGCGGCGGCCATTTTGACGATGCGAATCTCGCCCGTTTCAGGGGACACCTCCACCTCGGCGGCGGCTGAGGCAAAGCTCCAGAAGGTGGAAGTGATGGGGTACTGCCGGCCCGTTTCGTCGGTGTAGATGCCGCCGACGACGCAGCTCCCCTTCTCTGCGATGGGCCCGCCGTGCCGCTGGACGAGGTCCTGGAAACCAACGGTCCGGCTGGGCTCGCCGTTCACGGCCACGCCTTGGCTGGTGACCTGCACGTGGCTCTGCTCAACCTCCAGAAGCCGGCTTCCGATGGCGATGAGTTCGCTGCGCACTTTGTTAGCGGCGTCAAGGACGGCGTTGCCGCTGTGGAAGGTGCCCCGGCTGGCGGTGGTGCCGTTGTCCTCCGGGGTTACGCCGGTGTCGCTGTGGGTCACGCGTATGAGGTTCAGGGGCACACCGAGAGCCTCGGCGGTGATCTGGGCCAGGATGGTGTCGGAGCCCTGCCCCAAGTTGACGCTGCCGACGAGGGCCTCGAACAGGCCGTCGCCCCTGAGCGCGACTTCGGCTTGGGTGGCGGCCGTGGGCACGGGAGGGGTGATCGTATACTTGATGGTGCAGGACAACCCCTTGCCGCGCAGCTTGCCGTCTGGCCCAGGGCTGCTCTGCTTGTCCCGATAGCCGATGGCATCGACGACTTTCTCCAGGCACTCGTCGGCGTGGACGGAGCGCAGGAGGTCGCCGGGGACGTGAACGTCGCCCTCCCTGAGGAAGTTCTTCATGCGCATTTCCACCGGGTCGATGCCGAGAGCCCGGGCCATGCGGTCCATCTGCGATTCGTAGGCCATCGTGTGTTGGGTTGTTGGGAGGCCGCGGTAGGGGGCGGAGGGGGGCTTGTTGGTGTAGACCGCGTAGCAGTCGACGAGGACGTGGGGGATCCGGTAGGGGCCGGTGGCGACTTTCAGCGTGTTGTTGGCGTTGCGGGGGCCGCTGATGCCGTAGCCGCCGACGTCCGCGACGAACGTGTGGTGGCGGGCGACGAGCGTGCCGTCGGCCTTGACGCCGGTCTTGGTCCAGCACGTGAGGGCGGGGCGGATGAAGGTCAGGAAGGTCTCTTCCTGGCTGAGGAGGAGGCGGACGGGACGGCGCGCCAGCTTGGCCGCGGCGACGATAGTGGCCTCGATGCGGTCCCGGCTCTTGCTGCCGAAGCCACCGCCCACGAAGGGCACGATGACCCGGACGGGGCTCTTGAACATCCTCTCCAGCTCGCGCCGGAGGGGGTAGGGCGACTGGCAGTTGGTCCAGACGGTGATGCCGTCGTCTGTGTAGCTGGCGATGACGCCGTGGAGCTCCAGGGCGCAGTGTTGAACGGGAGGGACGGAGTAGGTGTCCTCGAAGATGTAGTCGGACTCGGCGAAGCCCCGCTCGACGTCTCCCCGCATGAGGGTGGCGTGGTGGGCGATGTTTGTGCCGTGGATGGGCTTCATGTCCCAGGCGATGGGCTTCATCTCTTCCTGAACGATGGGCGCGCCTTGGGCCATGGCCTCCAGGGTGTCGATGACGGCGGGAAGTTCCTCGTACTCGACGTCCACCATTTCCAGGGCTTCAGCGGCCGTCATCTCGTCCTCGGCAACGACGACGGCGATGATGTCTCCCTGATGGCGGGCCTTGTCCAGCGCGACAACCGGGGCGTCGCGCATGACGTAGCCGAAGTAGGGGTCGATATCGGGGTCGGCGAGGACTTCATCCCGGGTGAGCACGCAGATGACGCCCGGATGGGCGCGGGCTTCCGAGGCGTCGATGGAGACGATGCGAGCGTGGGGGAAGGGGCTGCGCAGCACGCGGGCATGCGCCATCCCATCCATCTCGATGTCAGCCAGGTAGACGGTTCGGCCGGTGACCTTGTCCTCGGCATCCAACATCGGAGGGGATGTGCCGACGCCGCCTACCGGCTTTGCGCCGTCGCCCTGTTCAGGGCCCATGAGAGACCTCGCTCCACGAGAACTCGGATGATGCGACGTTTATACCACGCCGGGCCCCGCAGGTCATCCACCGGGTCGGACTCCTCGGCGGCTCTGGCGGCGGCGGCGGCGAAGGCCCGCTCGTTCGGCGGGCCGCCCCTGAGAAGCGCGGACGCCTCGCGGGCCAGCAGCGGCACTGGGCCGACAGCGCCCATGACGATACGGGCGTCCTCGCATTGGCCCGCCTGGTCCAGGCGCAGGAGCACCGACGCGTTGGCCACCGGCTTGTTCTCCGGCGAGCCTATGGTGAATTTCATGTGGCAACCGCCCGTTCGGGGGGCGGGGTCGGGAATGGACACTTGCGTGACAATCTCGCCGGGTTCCATGACCGTTTCGTACGGCCCCAGGAAGAAGTCCTCCACGGCCACGTCTCTGCGGCCCTGGATACCCGCGATTGTGGCGGTGGCATCCAGGGCAATGAGGGCCGCTGGGATGTCAGTCTGGGGCTCGCCGTAGCTGACGGTTCCTCCCAGGGTGGCTACGTTCCGGATACGGACACTGGCGACCTGGGACGCCGCTTCGGCCAGGACGCCGAAACGCTCCCCGATGCCGGGCTCGCGCTCAAGGGCGCGGACTGTCGTGAGCGCTCCCAACTGTAGGGCGTCGTTGGAAGCGTTGTGGCCGTGGAGGTCGCCGATACCGCCGAGGTCCACGACGTAGTCGGGACGGAGGACGCCCTGATCGAGCATGACGACGAGGGCCGTGCCGCCGGCCATGACCATGGCGTCGTCGGGGTGGTCCGCGAGGAAGGAGACGGTTTCCTGGACGGATGATGGGCGGAGGTATTCGAAGCGGCGCATGGGTTGGTGCAGTCTCAGTTCAGTGGTTCATGTGGTTGGCGACAGAGGCTTTTGGGCCTCGCTCGAGACGATGGCGAGGCGTTGGCTGCCCGCGATGGTTGTGGATCGATGGAGGCGCCGGTTGCCGAACGGAGGCTGGCGCGATGGCAACCTCTCAGTGCGACGCGCCTGGCCTAGCTCATCCTTCGGAGGACATTTTCTGAGAAGGCTTGCAGGTAGTCCTTGCGCTTCTGGAGCCCCTTGGGAAGGTTGAGCAGAGTCATGCTCACAAGGTCGACGCCCAGGTCGTCCTGGAGTTGCTGAAGGCGCTGCCGGCATTCCTCTAAGTCCCCGACGACGGCCCAGTCTGCGATGTCGGAGTCTGAGGAGACGTGGATCTGCACCATAGTGTCTTCCTGCATGTTCCACGTGCTATAGGTGCGGTAGGAGGACTCTGCTGCTTCTTTGGCCTCGGCGACAGCCTGCTCGCGGCCATCGGCGAAGCTGACGCCTCTCGACAGGGCAACGGTCCCCCTTGGCAGGCCGTTCTGGGCGCGCTCATCGTGGTAGGCGGCTATCAGGGGCTTGAGGTTCTCGAAGCCGACCTGTGGCGCCAGGAAGCAGGCGTCGGCGATGCGGGCCGCACGGCGCACGGCGCCCTCGCTCTGACAGGCGATCCAAATGGGTGGATGAGGCTTCTGGACGGGCGTGAAGCCCATCTTGCCCTGCACCTTCCAGTAGCGACCCTCATGCTCCACGTCCTCGCCGGACCAGAGCTTCTTCATCAGCTCGATGCCTTCGGTCATGCGGGGAACCCGGTCTTTGCGGGTAATGCCGGCCGCTTCCAGCTCCGCCTCTCGATAGCCGAGGCCCAGGCCAAGAGTGAAGCGGCCCTTCGTCACGTGATCGAGGGTTGCCGTTACTTCGGCGATGTCGACGGGGTTGTGAAGGGGGAGGAGGAGGATGCCCGTCATCATGCGCATGCTGCCTGTTTCCGGGGCCAGCCGGCCGAGGATGGCGTAGGGGTGAGGCCAGATGGTGGGGTGCGAAAACCAGTGCTGCGGCATGGCCACGGATGCGTAGCCGCCGTCCCGCACGACGTGGCAGATCTCAATGAGGTCGTCGATCTGTTCATAGAGGGGGCGGGTGGGGTCGGTCAGGAAAGAACGAAGGTAAACGCCGAAATCCACGATGGCTCCTTGGGCGGTGTGTCGAGGGGCGAACCGGCGGTAGTGTAGCACCCGCTCAGGGCCCGTTCAAGGAGAGCGGGGCGGGGGGAAGGTCTCTGCTATCTATCGGCCAGGCGCTGTTCCAGCGCCCTTTGGCGCAAGGTGAGGGTGAGGTCGCCGCGGGTTCGTTCCAAGACTCCGCGCACCATGTCCGTGGTGCGCCGGAGGCCACCGGTGATGGCGTCGGGGTAGTCAATGGTGACCAGCATGTTGTAGACCTCGTCCATGGCCTCCATCAGCTCCTCGCAGCGGGAGAAGTCGTCGCGGCGAAGGGAGTCGAGGACGTACCGTCGCAGCTCGCCGACGGTCTCGCCGATGCCGTTGAGGAACGGGGCGTACTCCACGTTGAGCTGCTCCGGCGTGGGCACGGCCTCGCCGGCGATGATCGCCACCAGACAACTGGCCTCTGCATATTCCTTCTGGGCGTCCTGCACGAATCCGGCGTTGTAGAGGCCGGGCTGCTTCTTCAGAAGCTCGCGCTGAGTATGGACAGCCTCTGCCGCCTGGCCCACGAGCTTGCGCCCCTCCGCCATATCGTGCCGGTGGACGGCGCGGATTGCCGTGGCTGCGAAGCGGATGGTCTCGCGGGAGCTGTAATAGGCGCCCTCTCTGAACTTGTCCCTCCGCCCAAAGGCTCTATGGGCGGCCCGGCCTATCCGGGCGATTTCGGGGTGGCGGGCTTTACTTGCTGGGGCCACGGGTATGCTCCTTTTGGCTGGGAATATTCGGGGCTGGCTAGTTGTAGTTCCACCTGAGGCTGTTGCGCTTTCCCATCCCAGCCTTCTCTCGGGTACGGAGTCAGGGAAGGGAGGGAAGAGAAGGCTCTCCTGGCTCCCGCCTTCAGCAACGCTCCTGGGAAGTACAGCTAGGCGGCTGCCTGCCGTGTGGACGAGGAGCTAGAACGCCCTTCTGGAGTCAAGGCCTCGGTCGATGAGCTCCGCGAGTTCGATTGCGGCGGCTTCAGGGTCTTCAGCGGCGAGGACGGCCGACGTAACGCAGACGGCGTCGGCGCCCGCCAGGACCACCTCGGCGGCGTTTGCGGCATTGATGCCGCCTATGGCGACCAGGGGCAGATCGGTGATTTGGCGCACCTGCCGAAGCGTCTGCACGCCTGCGGGCCGGGTGTTCAGCTTCGTTGCAGTGGGAAACATTGCCCCGACCGCCAGGTAGTCGGCGCCGGCGGCCTCCGATGCGCGGGCCTCATCGACGAGGGCGTTAGACGTGCCCACGAGCTGGAAAGGCAACAGGGACTGGCGGGCATCCTCGATGGGCAGGTCGCTCTGGCCGACGTGGAGGCCGTCGGCGCCTACAGCAACGGCGAGATCGGCGTGGTCGTTGGCGAAGAAGAGGGCGCCGCGGTCCCGGCACATCTGGGCCAGGGGTCTCGCAAGGAGGAGTTGGGCTCCCTTGTCTGCCCGCTTGTCCCGGAACTGGATGGCCTTGGCGCCGCCCTTCAGGGCGGATTCAACCAGGCTGGCGAGGTCCTGACCCCGTGCGGCCTCCGGGTCTACGATGACGTACAGGCCCTTAAGGCGGGCCGCACGCTCCTTTCTCAGGAATGCCAAGAGTTCTGACAGCGCTTCGTTGGCCTTGGCCGTCCAACCGGCGTGCGCCAACTCGCGAGGGGCATCGGCCATGAGCTCCAAGGATCGGGCGATTTCCCCGGCTACGTCCAGCAGGTGAGCAGCGTCCGTTTGCGCCTGGGCCGTGGGGGACGGGCCGGAATCGGATAGCGCTTGGGAGAGATGGTCCAACCGGTTGGCTAGCGGCTCTTGGCGGAACTGATGGAGGGCGATGTCGGCAAGGGCTGCAAGCTCGCGTTTGAGGTGTTCCCAATGTTGGTTGCGAAGCTGCTCGACCACGTTGCGCCTGCCTGCGAAAGTGATGGCTGCCCACTGCGTTGCCCGCTACGCCTAGCCGGCCGCGTCGATCTCTTCCAACTCGAACTGGTACTGCTCGATGACGGTGTTGGCGAGGAGGCACCGGCACATCGCTTCGACCTGGGCCTCAGCGTTGGCCCTGTCCGATTCGTTGAGGTGGACCTCGAGGCGCTTGCCGGCCCGGACCCTGTCCACGTTTTGGAACCCCAAGGAGCGAAGTCCCTGCTGGATGGCGATGCCCTGGGGGTCGTTGACGGTGGGCTTCAGGCTAACGTTGATTCGTGCGAGGAACACAGGCGATTCCCTAGGGGTTCATGACTCCGCCGCCGGCCGACTCCTGGAAGCACACGCCGGCTTCCGGACCCACATTGCCGCGGTAGGCGTCAGAGAACTGCTGCATGATGTCCGCGTCGAACGAGTCCAGCGTCAGAAGGCGGCCCCAGGCGGTCATGGCGATGGTGCTGTCCATTTCCCAGGGGGTCACGACCACGCAGGAGGGAAAGGAACTGAGGCCCTCTGCGAAGTTCTCCACCTGTTCGATGAGGGCGGCGTCCTCGGTGTTGTGCCAGATGACGACGGCGCCGTGCTCCAGGTTGTGGACAACCCGCTCCCTGACCACAGGGGTGGGGTGGATGCCGTAGAGCTCTATTTGCCCCCAGTGCAGGCCGGACGTGGGGGGATTGGTGTTGTATTGGCTCCAGACTGTGTTCGGGGCAAGGTGTGGGCTGAAGGGCAGGATGGGGACCGATTGCCCTACGTCCCCGCCCGTGGTTCCGCCGCTTGGCTGGGGATTGCCGCCGCCAATGAAGCTTGGCAGGAAGAGGCCGATGATCAGCGCCCCTCCCAATACTCCGGCCACTACCAACAGCAAGGTCCTGCGAAACCGCTGCTTCTTCTCCCTGCGGGCGCGCCTGGCCTCTCGATTTTCTATCCGGCGCTCGCGCGCCTTGTTGTTTCCGCTGCTCACAGTGACAACAGTTTCCTTATCAGGGAGGGGTCGAGCCGTTGGCCAGTCAGCCGGCTGTAGGCTTCCACGTACCGCTGCCGGGTCTGGCGCACCACGCTGGCGGGGAGCTCGGGGGCCGGGGGTTCCTTGTCCCAGCCGGACCGCTGGAGCCAGTTGCGCACAAACTGCTTATCGAAGCTGGGCAGGGGATGGCCTGGCTTGTAGGAACCCATGTCCCAGAAGCGGCTGGAGTCGGGCGTGAGCAGCTCGTCTATGAGGGTGAGTTGGCCGCCAATCCAGCCGAACTCCAGCTTCGTGTCGGCGATGATGATGCCGCATTTCCGGGCGACGGCGCAGGCGTGGGCATAGACTTGGATGGACGCGTCGCGAAGCTGGTTTGTTACGTCCCAACCCACGAGGTCCGCCACCTGTTCCACCGACATGGGTTCGTCGTGGCCTTCGTCGGCCTTGGTGGTGGGCGTGAAGAGAGGCTCCGGAAGCTGGTCTCCGTCCCGAAGCCCTGGGGGCATGGTCTGGCTGTTGACTGTTCCATGCTTTGCGTACTCGGCCCAGGCGGAGCCTGTTATGTAGCCTCGGACGACGCATTCCACGTCGATGCGCTGGGCCTTCCTGACGATCATGGAGCGGCCTAGAGCGGCCTTCGGCATGCTATTCAGCAGGGGATGCACGGCAAACTCGGGGGGTATGTCGTTGCCATCGCCGAGGGCGACGAGGTGGTTCGGCACGATATGGGAGGTCTCATTGAACCAGAAGGCGGAAATGCGGTTCAGGACCAGGCCCTTGTCGGGGATGGCGGTTGGCAGGACGACGTCGAAGGCGGAGATGCGGTCCGTGGTGATGAACAGCAGATGTTCCGATGAGAACGCATAGATGTCCCTCACTTTGCCCCGTCGCAGCATGTTGGGCAGATAGCTTGTCGCGGTGATGGTTGTTGGCACGGTCCGTCTCCCTAGGATGCGGGCGTCAGATGGGAAGTCAACCCAGCGTCGTCAACCACGGTTATTATAGCCAACCATCGGCGTCATTGTCGCCCCTGGTCTGGTCAGGCCAAGCCCAACCGGTGAAATAGTTCGCCGACGTAGCGAGTGTAATGGGCGTAGTCGAATAGGGCGTCAAGGTCATCTGGGGGTAGGTGTTGGGCCACCGAATCGTCGGTCCTGAGGAGGTCTCGGAAGTCTGCGCCCTCGTCCCAGGCCCTGTGGGCGTAGCGCTGGGTCAATGCGTAGGCGTCTTCCCGGCTCATGCCCTTCTCCACCAAGGCCAGGAGCACCCGTTGAGAGAACACGATGCCGCGGGTGAGCTCGACATTGCTCATCATGCGATCGGGCATGACTTTGAGACCGCTCATCACCTGGGCGAAGAGGCCCAGGATATAGTCCAGCGCGTAGCAGGAGTCCGGGAGAATGATGCGCTCCGCCGAGGAGTGGCTGATGTCCCGTTCGTGCCAGAGGGCCACGTTTTCCAGGGCCGTGACGGCGTGGCCGCGGATGAGCCGGGCAAGGCCGCATATGCGCTCGGTGAGCTCCGGGTTGCGCTTGTGTGGCATGGCGGAGGAGCCTGTCTGGCCCTCCTCGAAGGGCTCTTGAACCTCAGAGACCTCGGTGCGCTGGAGGCCTCGAATCTCCGTGGCGAACTTCTCCAGGGACGCTGCGGCGATGGCCAGGGTGGTGACGAATTGGGCATGCCGGTCGCGCTGAATGACCTGGTTCGACACTGAGGCAACCTCAAGCCCGAGGTGAGCGCACACCCGCTCCTCGATGCTGGGTGGGACGGTGGCGTGCGTGCCGACGGCGCCGGAAATCTTGCCCACGGCCATGACGTCTCGGGCGTCTTCCAGCCGACGCCGGTTGCGGCGCATCTCGTCCCACCAGATGGCCAACTTCAGGCCGAAGGTGATGGGCTCGGCGTGTATGCCGTGGGTGCGGCCCATCATCAGCGTGTCCTTGTGCTCGACGGCTCGCCGAGCCAGGACCGTCAGGACCTCGTCCACGTCCTTGAGAAGGATGTCCGCAGCCTGGGTGAGTTGAAGGGCTTGGGCTGTGTCTACCACGTCGTTGGTGGTGAGGCCTAGGTGGATCCAACGGCCCTCCGGCCCCAAGCGCTCCGTGATGGAGCGGGTGAAGGCGGTCATGTCATGGTGCGTGCGGGCGAAGATTTCGTTCAGCCGATTGAGGTCGTAGGCGGCGCCCCGGAGCTTTGCCATGTCATCGGCGGGGATCACGCCCTCCTCGGCCCACGCCTCGCTGACGGCTAGTTCAACGGCAAGCCAGTTGTCGTACTTGTGCTGCTCGGACCAAACGGCCCGCATGGAATCGCGAATGTAACGGTCAATCATCTAAGTCTGCGGCTACGGCTTCCAAGTTGTCGGAGGGTGAATTGGCGCTTGCCAGAGTGAGAACGAGGTCTGTTGGCTCATGACGGTTCAAAGGGGACTCCTCTCGTTCCTATCCCTGGTTCAGCTTCTGGCGGTAGGCGTCGTGGGCCTGGCGGATGTCTTCGTGCTTCAGGCCCAGGATTTGGGCGGCGAGAAAGGCAGCGTTCCGCGCTCCCCACGGGCCCACCGCCACGCAGGCGACCGGAATCCCCGGCGGCATCTGGGCGATGGCGTACAGCGAATCGACGCCCTTGAGCTCGCTCGTTGCCAGAGGGACGCCTATGACGGGTAGGGTAGTCCATGAAGCCAGAGCGCCCGGCAGCGCCGCGGCGCCGCCGGCGCCGGCGATGATCACCTCCACGCCCCGATCCCTGGCGGTGGCGCCATACTCCATGACCTTGAGCGGGGTGCGGTGCGCCGATAGCACGTTCAGCTCCCAGGAAATGCCCAGTGAGTCGAGGGTGGCGGCCGCTTCCTGCATCACGGCCTCGTCGGATGTGCTGCCTATGACGATTCCTACAAGGGGCATCAGTCTTTCTCTCCATAGCTGAATGGTGGTGCCTCGCTGGGCGCCAGCGACTCGATGAGGCGTCGTTCATCGGAGGCGGCGCCCTTCTGCTCCTGGGCAGGGCGGCGGGCCTCATTGAGCTCTCTGCCGAAGCGCTCCAGCTTGCGCCGGCTGTCGTCGTACTTGCTCTGGGCGTTGCCGAGATGTCTTCCCAAAACGGAGAAGTCTCCTTCGATGAGGTCCCTAAGCCGCTGGTCAACGGAACTCAGAGCCGCCCAGACCTCATCCACCCGCTCCCTGAGCTCCAACCCGGAAAGGCCCAGCGCAATGCTCTGAAGGTACAGGTACAGCGTGTTTGGCGATACAGGGATGACCCTCTTCGACTGAGCGTAGGCGCAGAGGTCAAAGTCTCCGTCCATCCGCCTGATTACCAGCTTATAGAAGACGTTCTCTGCCGGCACGTACATGAGACCGAACTCAAATGTGCCCTCCCTGGGGCGTATGTATTCGGCCACGGCGTCGATGTGTCCCCTGATGGCCCGCTCGAACTCCCGCCTACTGCGTTTCGCCTCCTCGGTTCCCTGGGAGGCAAGGACCCGGGCAAAGCTGTCCAGCGGGAACTTGGAGTCAACGGGCACGGACCGCTCACCCAAGAATATCATCGCGTCGACGGTCTTGCCATCGCCGAAGGAGTGCTGCATGCGGTAGCGTCCCTTGGGAATCGCCTGCTCCAGCAGCCGTTCCAAGAGCAGCTCACCGACTTCGCCGCGGAACTTGGGTGGGCGCAGCAGGTCTTCGAGGCCGGAGATGTCCTTTCCAACGGCGTGGATGGCGTCGGTGGCCCGGGAAAGCTCACCCAACCCGCGCTGCACGTTCCCCAGCAGGTTTAGTTGAGTATCGACGCTGTGCCGCACGTTGCCGAGGCCGGAGGCGACCTGCTCCTCAGCACCCTTCATTTGCAGTTGCAGGTCGCGCAGGGCCTGCTGGTCGCTGTTGGATGGCCCCCGCCTTGCCGCCCAGAGCATCGCCAGGGCTAGGAGCAGAACCAGGGCGGCGATGATGACGAGAAGGACCGGGGTCATCTCCACCGTACGCCTCTTAGCGCGGCCAATGGCTTTGTGAAACGCCATCCGGTGGTAGCGGATAGTGACCGACGCAGGGGGCCAGAGGTCAGGCGGTCCCCCGCAACAGACTCAAGATCCGCTCCACTCCCGATTGCCATTCGCACTCCCAAATGGCCTCGACGCGCCAGCCGGCTTGGCCAAGCGCCGACGCGTGTACGGCATCGCGTTCAACGTTACCGCTAATCTTCTTTTCCCAGTAGGCCCTGTTGGCGGCAGGCATCCGCGAGCGTTTGCAGCCGTGCCAATGCCACAGGCACCCATGGACGAACACGACCAGGCGGCGGCTCGGAAACACGATGTCGGGCTTTCCGGGCAGTTTCGCGGCGTGAAGCCTGTAACGGAAGCCCGCGGCGTGAAGCCGCCGCCGAACGTTCATCTCTGTGGTGGTGTTCTTGGAGTGAACGCGGCCCATGATGCGGCTGCGTTCACTTTTGGAAACATTGTCCGCCATAGCTCTGGCGCCTCGTCTTCGTTCTCCGTTTCGCCGTCCTGCCCGGATGGAGGTGGGCCCCCGGCTTCAGCCAACCGCTGCCCGGCCAGATGATAGAGCCGCGCCGCTTGCACCAATAGTGTGGCGCGCAATCCCCGTTGGACTGAGCGCTCGCTGATAACCTCTGCAAGTTTAGCGATGGTGCTCGCACGCCAAGCCAAGCGCAAATCTGCATGCAATCGGCGTCTATAGACCTCGTCCGGAACTATGCGGCGCCGAAGCGATTCTGGAAGCTGGCTAAGAATCGGAGCGGGGGAGACCGGAACTTCATTGAGCACAGCTCCGAAGGATGACCCCCTTAGCAGCATTTGGAAAACCGTGTATTCGGCGGAGTCCAGAATCGGCTTGTAGGTGTCCCGGTCGTGGCTGGCAGTGAGTTCCTGCAGTTCCCAGAAGGGCCACATCTCAACATCCGCCACCTCGAATGGGTCGAGAACGTGCATGGCGACCGCGTCGGTTCGTTGATTGGTGAGATGCCGCCGGATGCGGACGCGTAGCTGTTCGGTGGTTTGCCCAACATAGATAGGCTCACCGTCGTAGTCGTAGAAAGCGTAGACGCCAAATTTTGCATTGGCCACGATTTGCCCCTGGTCGTCTTTCGTGTTCAGCATGCGTTCCAGTTCAGCAACGATGAGCCGGGTTTCGTCTGGAGGGTCGGCGCGGCGTCCAAGCTCCCTGTTGCCTCTATGGCGTTGACGCATGCGCTGTCACCTCCTTTTCTTCGCTGGTCATGGCCCTGGTGACGGTTGGTACAAGGTAGTGTCGGGCGAGCCATTCCACCGCGGGCACGCACACCGCGTCCCCCAGCGCGAACCTGCCCTGGCCTTCTGTGGCGCGATCGAGGTTGAGGTTGGGCGCTCCCTGCAAGCGGGCGTATTCGGCGGCCGTCATCCAGCGCACGCGCGCCTGGCCCTGACCACCCTGAACGACCGCCTGTTTGCTGGAGCCTCCCCGCCCCGTGCGTAGACAGCCGCTGAGACGGTCGGGCCGGATTTCCCACACCGGCCTCCCATGACGGGTTCTTCGATAGGCGGTGGCGTGGGTTGGAAGCGTCGCCCGGCGAAGGTCGTCGAGCCGAGCCTGGTTAAGAGGACTGAGGGAAGCAAGGAAAGCGGCGGTCCGTTGCTCGTCCCACCATACGGCGTCCGAGGGGTCAAATGCATCGAGAACGTCTTCCAGGGTATCCGGCGCCGTTGCCGGCGGGTCCGGGAGCGCCACGGCCTGAAGGCGCAGGGATGGAGAGTTGCGGACGAAACTGCGGATCCATGCAGGGCGCAACGCCGACGGGGGCCAACTTGTCAGCCGCTCCGGGGGGACAAGGTTTGAAGCCGAGCCGATGATGAAGAGCCGTGGCCTGCTCTGAGGGACGAAATGGCGGGCATCGAGGGCCAGGAGGTCGCAGACGTAGCCCAATGCGTTCAGCCGCTCCAAGGCGCTGCGGAGGTCTTCTCCATCGTTGGAAGAGGCGAAGCCCATGACGTTCTCGAGGAGGATCTGCATGGGCCGGCGCCCGGCCATTTCCTCCATGACGCGAAGAAACGCCGCGAGAAGACCGGATTCCCGTCCGTGGAGACCGGCGCGGTTCCCTGCCAGCGAGAGGTCGGTGCAGGGGAAGGAAGCCGTGGCGATTTCGATGTCGGGGACATCGGCGCCGCGCACGGTCCTGATGTCGCGGCATTGGAACACCGAGGCGTCGAAGTTCGCTGCGTAAATGGCCAATTTCCCGGCGTCGATGTCGTTGGCGAACACAACGCGGCAGTCCGTGCGCTCGAGCGCCATGCGGACGAGCCCGATACCGGCGAAGAACTCCGCAACCCGAAGTTGAGGGAGGGCTGGGCTAGTCATTGGGACGCCCCTCGCCAAGGCGGAGACCCAACAGGCGGAAGCCCCAGACCTGTGCGGACGCCGCATTCGGTCAAGACTGGATTACCTAAGGGAGACCTTTGCATAACTCCTGCACCGAGTTTCCCGCCCCGTTGGGTCAGGACTGGGCGCGCTAGGCCAAGCCTGCGGCAACGTCACCTCGGTAAGATGCCCCTTCAAACCTGATGTGACCGATGGCCCCGTAGGCGAGGTTCCTGGCCTCCCGCAGCGACGGCCCGCGTCCCACCACGGTGAGCACGCGGCCACCGCTGGTGACGGTGGTCCCGCCGTCGCTTGCCTTTTGAGCGCCGGCATGGAAGACCAGGGCGCCCTCTGCTTCTGCCTCTGCAATCCCGGAGACCGGGAAGCCCTTCCGGTAGTCGCCGGGATAGCCTCCGGACGCCATCACCACGCCGACCCTCGCCTCGCGCCCCCACCTGACCTCGCACTGTGCGAGGCGGCCCTCAGCGACGGCCTCGGCCACGTCCAGCAGATCAGAATCCAGGGACGGCAGGATCACCTGGGTCTCGGGATCGCCCAAGCGGCAGTTGAACTCAAGGACTTTTGGGCCGTCCGGGGTGAGCATCAGACCGGCGTAGAGGACACCCTGGTAGGGGCAGCCGGCCCTGGCCAGAGCGCGCACCGTGGGCTGCATGATGGTATTGCGGACCTCGGCGGCGAGGGCCTCATCCCAGAAGGTGGGGGGCGTGTGGCTGCCCATGCCTCCCGTGTTTGGTCCTCTGTCGCCGTCGAAGGCGCGCTTGTAGTCACAGGCGGCCGCGAGGGAGGAGACGTATTCGCCATCGACAAAGGCGAACACGCTGACCTCCCTGCCTTTGAGACACTCCTCAATAAGGACGCGGGAGCCCGCATCGCCGAAAACCCGCTGCTCCAAGCATGCGAGAACGGCCTCTCTGGCCTCTTCCGGGGACGCTGCCACCGTGACTCCCTTGCCTGCCGCCAGGCCGTCCGCCTTCACGACCAGAGGGAACGTCTGACGTTCCAGGTAGGACAGTGCGGGGCCGGCGGCGTTGAAGGTCTGGGCGGCGGCGGTGGGGATGCCGTTGGAGAGCATGAGGTCCTTGGAAAAGACCTTGCTCGCCTCGATCTGGGCCGCCGCCGCCGAGGGGCCCAGGGTCGGAATGCCCGCCTGGCGAAGGATGTCGGCGAGGCCAGTGGCCAGCGGTCCCTCCGGGCCGATGATGACGAGGCCGACATTGAGCCGCCGCGCCGCCGCGGCGAGGCCGCCCGCGTCGGATGACGCTACGTCGATATTGGCGCCCAGGGATGCCGTGCCGGCGTTTCCCGGAGCTATGAACAGATCCCCGGCCCTGGGACTCTGCCGGATCTTCCAGGCGAGGGCGTGCTCGCGGCCGCCTTCCCCAACGATCATGACCCTCACGCCCGCACCAGCCTGATGAAGGGAAAGTCGTTGGCGACGGCGTTGAAGAGCCGGGCGTCCAGCGTCAGCATTTCGCAGGAGAGCAGGTTGGCCAGCGCCAGGTAGGTTGCGTCGTAGGCCCTGGGCTGGCGAAACCTGGTGGCAAGGATGTAGGCGTGGTGGTAGAGAGCGGCGGGGACGGGAGTGGGGATATCGAGGGTCAGGAAATCATCCGCGATGGCCTGGCCCTCGTCCAAGGATAGTTGGCCCCGGTGCACCACCTGGCGGATAACCGAGAGCGTCTCGGGATAGAGCAGGGGAGGGGCAACGAAGTTGTCCCTCCCCTCTGCATAGGCCTGCCACGCATCCGCCACCGCAGGCGTCCGGTGTTCTGGAAGCAGCCAGGCGACCACAAAGCTGGCGTCCACGCAACGCATCGCCAAGGCTAGCTGTCCTCCCTGATGCTGTTGACCAAAGCGACGGCGTCCAGGGTGATGCCCTCCCTTTCCCACCTCGCCTTGATGGCTTCTCTGCGCCCGGTGACCCTACTAACCAGGGCTGCCCTGTCAGCGACTCCCTTACCTGCATTGGCCATGTCGATCTCCTTCCTGGCGTCCATGGTGTCCCTCCTTGGGCCATAGAGAACCGCCGGCTCCCTGATAAACCACTGGCTCCCGATGCGGCGCCCCTCCAACTTGCCCTCCCGCAGGTAGCGCCGCACCTGTTCAGCCGAGCGCCCCAGGGCCTTTGCCGCCTCCGGCACGGTTACGTAGCCTTCGAGATCTTCAGACATCTGACCTCCGGCCAGGAAGCTGAGCCAACAAATGTAGTAGCATGCTACGACTAATGCGGCGCCTAGTCAAGCCGGCGTTGCCAACACCGGAGTTACTCCCACTCGATTGTGCCCGGTGGCTTGCTGGTGATGTCGAAGACCACGCGATTGACTTGGGGCACCTCGTTGACGATCCGGCTGCTGATCTTGCCCAGGACGTCATAGGGGAGACGAGCCCAGTCGGCGGTCATCGCGTCCTCGCTGGTGACTGCTCTAATGGCGACGACGTGGCCGTAGGTGCGAAAGTCTCCCATGACTCCCACGCTGCGGGTGTCGGTGAGGACCGCGAAGCTCTGCCAAACGTCGTGGTAGAGGTTCGAGTATTTCACCTCGTCCATGACGATCCAATCGCAGGCCCGGAGCACCTCAAGCCGCTCGCGCGAGACCTCGCCGATGATGCGTATGGCCAAGCCGGGGCCGGGAAACGGCTGCCGGTTGACCATCTCCTCCGGCAGGCCCATCTCCAGTCCCACCTGGCGCACCTCGTCCTTGAAGAGGTATCGAAGGGGCTCGACCAGCTTGAGAGACATGTGTTTGGGAAGGCCCCCAACGTTGTGGTGCGTTTTGATCTTGGCGGATGCCCTGTTCTCCGGGGCCTCGCTTTCGATGACGTCTGGGTAGAGGGTTCCCTGGGCTAGGAAGTCCACTTGGCCAAGACTCTTGGCCTCGTCCTCGAAGACTCGTATGAACGTCTCTCCCACGACGCGGCGTTTTTCCTCCGGGTCAGTCACGTTCTCCAACGCCGCGAGGAAGCGGTCCGCGGCGTCAACATGAATGAGGTTCATCTTGAGGTGCTGGCGGAATGTCCTGTCCACCCGTTCCGGCTCCTCGCGCCGCATGAGGCCGTTGTTCACGAAGATGCAGGTGAGTTGGTCGCCCACCGCCCGGTGCGCGAGTGTCGCCGCGACCGCCGAGTCAACCCCTCCGGACAGGGCGCAGATCACCTGTCCATCGCCCACCTGGTCTCGGATCCGTTCGATGGTCTCGCTGGCGAAGTTACCGGCGGTCCATGCGCCTGTGCATTGGCAGATGTTGAACAAGAAGTTGC
The DNA here is from genome assembly GCA_965263165.1 of Dehalococcoidia bacterium. Lineage (GTDB taxonomy): Bacteria > Chloroflexota > Dehalococcoidia > Lucifugimonadales > SAR202-VII-2 > SAR202-VII-2. The sequence continues at coordinate 2,879,258 of OZ253584.1, read as the reverse complement.
GCAGCAGGGCCAGCCCCTGGGGCGTATGCGCAACTTCCGGATGAAACTGAAGGCCGAAGAACCCGGAGGGGCTTCCCATTGCCGCAACGGGAGAGCTGTCCGTGTAGGCCAGGCTTTGAAATCCGGGCGGCAGGCCGGTGATCTGGTCTCCGTGGCTCATCCAAACCGGCATGGACAGTGGCAGTCCCTCCAGGAGAGGATGATCGGCGGCGTTTTGGTAGAGTACAGCGTGGCCGTATTCCCTGGTCTTGGTGGGGGCCACCTGTCCCCCCAATTGATGGGACAGCACCTGCATGCCGTAGCAGATTCCAAGGACGGGAATGCCCCTTTCGTACACCCAGGCGGGGGCCAACGGCGCCTCCGGGTCGTAGACGGAGGCGGGCCCACCGGACAGGATGATGCCCTTGGGATTCAGGTGGGCCACCTTTTCCCACGGGGCGTCGTAGGGGATGATTTCGCTGTAGACGTTGCACTCCCGGACGCGCCGGGCGATGAGCAGGCTGTATTGGGACCCGAAGTCCACAACCAGGACCGCTTCTCTGGTGGCGTCGGGCGACCTCTCGGGAGCCGGTGTCGCCACCGCCTTTTGCTGAGCTAACTCCAGGTAAGCGGAAACCTCCAAGTCGTCGCTGGTGGCGACCCGCCGAGATTCAGAGCTTGCCCCTGCATTGACCATGGCATCCCTTCTATAATGAGAATGTTGGACTCGAGCGACCCGCCGAGGCGAATAAACGGGGTCCGACGCAGGCCCCGCTTGCCGGCGGTCAACCCCAGCCCAGGGTCGACATGTTGTGGAAGCGGAGGCCAACGCTAGCATATGTAGTAGATTTGGTCAAGGCGGAGATTCTACTATGGCCAGCAGGGTTGATAGCTACGCCGGGAATTGGGCGGACGGGACGAGTCTGCCTCCCGCGCTGGACCTTGCCGTAGAGAGAGCGGTGGCCAGCCTGCGGAGGGGTGGGGTCGTGGCCTATCCGACAGACACGCTGTACGGACTGGGGGCCCACGGGCTGAACGAGATGGCGGTGAGAAAGGTGTTCCTCATCAAGGGCCGCCAGGAAGCCAGCCCCGTGCCCCTGCTGCTGGCGGATCTTTCGGACGTGCTGAGAGTTGCGGCGGACGCGCCGCCCCTTGCCTGGGTCCTGGCCCGGCGCTTCTGGCCTGGGGCGCTGACGCTCGTTGTGCCCCGGGGCCCCGCTGTGCCGGACTCTGTGACGGGGGGAGGTGAGACAGTGGCCGTGCGTGTACCCCGCCACCCTGTGCCCAGGGAGATTGCCCGGCGGCTGGGCGCCCCCATCACGGGCACGAGCGCGAACTCCAGTGGGGAACCGGGAGCCACTTCCGCCGAAGCCGTCTGGGCCGCCGTCGGCGAGCGAGTGGACATGGTGATCGACTGCGGACCCTGCCCGGGAGGCGCCGGCTCCACCGTACTCGACCTGACGGGGGAGTTGCCCAGGATTGTCCGGCAGGGGCCGGTTTCCCTCGAATCGCTTCGCTATGTCTGCGGAAAGCTGGCTGAGGCCCCTTGATTCCGGGCCTCGGCTGCGGGTTATTATGGTGGGGCTTTGAGCCCAGTACGCGGCCTTCCTCAAGGAGTGTATGAGCGTCCCCCAGTTGGTCGAAGACCTCAGCGCGGCTGTCGAGAGCGAGTTGCGGGCCGTCGCCGAGCGGTGCGCTGCGCCGCTGCACAGGCTCGTGGCTTTCGAGATGGGCTGGCAGGACGAGACGGGGGAACCTCAGGATCACGTTAGGCCGTCCCGCGCCACCGCAGCCCTGTGCCTCCTGGCCTGCAGGGCGGTTCGCGGTTCTCACGAACCGGCGCTGCCCGCGGCGGCGGCGGTGGAGCTGATCAACAGCTTTGCCTTGGTCCATGGGGACGTGCAGGCTGGGAACCCCAATCGCGGCGGAAGAGCCACGGTCTGGTGGCAGTGGGGCCCAGCCCAGGCCATCAACGCAGGCGACGCCATCCACGCGCTGGCGCGGCTCTCGCTGATGAGCCTTCAAGAACGCGGGGTGGCGGACGAAAGAGTCCTGGAGGCTCTGGCGACGCTCGATAGGGCCACGCTGAGTCTCTGCGAGGGCCAGCACCAGGATTTGGTCTACCAGGAGCGCCTCACGGTCACGGAGGAAACCTACCTTCGGATGGCCTCGGAGAAGTCTGGGGCGCTGATGGGTTGCGCACTGGCCCTGGGCGCCTATTTGGGCGACGCTAATACCGCGGCGGTTGCAGCCTTCGATGAAGCTGGACGAAGGCTTGGTATGGCATTCCAGGTGCGGAGAGACCTCCTCGATCTATGGCCCCCTACCAGCAACGCCCAGGACTTCTCCGCCGACGTGCTCAACAAGAAGAAGAGCCTGCCGGTCATTCATGGATTCGCAGCATCGGAGCCTTCCAGGAAGCGCGAGCTGGGCAACTATTATCTGAAACGAGTGCTGGAGCCCCAGGACGCCAAGGAAGTTGCCGAGATCCTGGAACGGTTGGGCGCCAGGCAGCATGCGGAGGACGTAGTCCAACGGCTGGTTGGCGAGGCGATGGAGTTGCTGGACGGCGCGGGGCTGGAAGCCGAGGGGCTGGCAGACCTGAAGACCGAGGCGCGGCTTTGCGCATCCAACGGCATTTGACCCCGGGCGGCGGCTTATTCCGGACTTCAGAGGAAATACCATCCCAGGAATGCTGGCGTGAGTAAGAAGACTGTCCGCGATATTGAATTGCAGGGGAAGCGAGCCCTCGTCCGGGTGGACTACAACGTGCCGCTGGACAAGGACACCGGCGGCATCTCCGACGACATCAGGATTCGGGCAAGCGCGCCCACCATCCGCTATCTGGTCGATAACGGCGCTTCGGTGATACTGTGCTCCCACTTTGGCCGTCCCAAAGGCCGGGTGGTGGAAGAGATGCGGCTGAAGCCCGTCGTTGGCCCCTTGTCCAAGCACCTGGGTCTGGAGGTTGCCTACCTCTGGGACTGCATAGGCGCAGAGGTCGCCCAGACCGTCGGCGGCATGAGGCCCGGCCAAGTGTTGCTCTTGGAGAACGTGCGATTCCACGCCGGGGAGGAAGAGAACGATCCCGCCTTCGCCAGGGAGCTGGCGTCGTTAGCTGACCTCTACGTCAACGACGCATTCAGCGCGGCGCACAGGGCCCACGCCTCGACGGAGGGCGTGGCTCATCTGCTGGCTTCCGTGGCGGGGCTGGCGCTGGAACGGGAGCTGGACATGCTGGGGGGCGCACTGGAAGACCCGGCCCGACCACTGGCGGCGGTCATCGGCGGCGCCAAGGTGAGCGACAAGATAGCGGTCCTGAAGCATCTGGCTGAGAGGGTGGATGTCCTGGCGGTGGGCGGGGGGATGGTGGCGACGCTGCTGAAGGCAGGGGGACGCGACGTTGGCGCCTCGCCTGTGGAAGAGGACTTTCTGGAGGCATCCCGGCGTCTCATCGCCCGGAGCGAGTCGGGCAGCCTCCGGCTGTTGCTGCCCACCGACGTGGTGGCCGCGGAGTCGTTCGCTCGCGACGCCGCCCATCGCACCGCGTCTGTGGGGGAGATACCCGGCGGCTGGCTGATTCTGGATATTGGGCAGGAGTCAGCGGATGCCTATGCCGGCGCGCTGTCGGAATGCCGCACCGTGGTGTGGAATGGGCCCATGGGTGTCTTCGAGTGGGATGCCTTTGCCTTTGGGACCCGGCGGGTCGCCGGCGCCCTGGCGGACATGAAGGGAAGGGCCACCACCATCGTTGGGGGCGGCTCCACGGCTGAAGCGGTGCAGGCGTTCGGCGTAGACGGGGCGATGTCTCACGTGTCGCTGGGCGGGGGCGCTTCGTTGGAGTTTCTAGAGGGCAAGGTTTTGCCCGGAGTGGCGGCGCTGCCGGACAAGTAGACCGTGGATGCGATGACGGCCTGCCGGAAGGGAGGCCCACCCACGCGGCAATGGAGTGGTCATGATCGACTTCGAATACCTATCAGACATCGTGCAGCCGACGGAATCCAAGATTGTCATGCTGGTTGTGGACGGCCTTGGCGGTCTGGCGCACCCGGAGAGCGGCCGCTCAGAGCTGGAAGAAGCCCAAACGCCCAATCTGGACCGGCTGGCGGAGACATCCTCGTGCGGGTTGACCATACCGGTGCTGCCGGGCGTGTCGCCGGGCAGCGGTCCCGGCCATCTGGCCCTTTTCGGCTACGACCCGGTGAAATACCTCATGGGCCGCGGCGTCCTGGAGGCGTTGGGCATAGGTCTGACACTGGGAGAGGGCGAGATTGCCGCTAGGGGTAACTTCTGCACTGTTGATGAACAGGGGCTTCTGACGGACCGTAGGGCCGGCCGCATATCCACTGAGGAGAGCGCGCCGCTGGCTGAGATGCTGGACCGGATTGAGGTCGACGGCGCTCAGGTCTCGGTGTATCCGGTGGAAGGCTACCGGTTTGCGCTGGTGCTCAAGGGAGACGGCCTCAGCGACCGCGTCACCGAGACCGACCCTCAGCGCACGGGCGTTGCCCCGCTGGAAAGCCAGCCCTTGGCCGACGATGCGCTGTCGCAGCGGACGGCGCAGGTGGTGAACCAGTTCATTGCCGCGGCCGCGGAGGTGCTCCAGGGCCGGGACAGGGCCAACATGGTCATGCTGAGGGGCTTCTCTCTGCTGCCCGATCTGCCCTCCTTTGGCGGGGGTTTCCATCTCAACCCCGCGGCCATCGCCGCCTACCCCATGTACCGGGGCCTGGCTGGCGTCATCGGCATGAAGATCATACCCACCGGGCGCACCTTCGACGACGAGGTTCAGACGCTCAGGGAGCACTACGACGAGCACGATTTCTTCTACATCCACTACAAGCCTGCCGACGCCGCCGGAGAGGACGGTGACTTCGCGGCCAAGGTCCGGGCGCTGGAAGCCCTCGATCGGTCGCTGCCGCCGCTGTTGGAAATGGCGCCGGACGTGGTTGTCGTCGCAGGGGATCACGCGACCCCCGCTATCTGGGCTGCCCATAGCTGGCACCCGGTGCCGGTGCTCATCAATTCGCAGTGGACCCGAGGGACGGGCAGCCGCGCCTTCAACGAGCGCGAGTGTGCCGCGGGGGCCCTGGGCACATTTTACGCCAAGCATCTGATGTTCCAGGCGTTGTCGCACGCAGGGAAGCTGGTCAAATTCGGGCCGTAGGAATCCGGGCCGTGGAAAGGAAGCCAATGGCCAACCCGCTGGTAGCCGCCAATTGGAAGATGAACACCACCCTCGCGGAGGCCGAGGCGCTGGTCCGCGCCGAGGTGGCGTACCTGAACGCCCTTGAGGGCTTGGAGGTCGTTCTGTGCCCGCCCTTCGTGTCGCTCGCATTGGTGGCGGACCTGGTGAAAGGGACGCGTTTGCAGGTTGGGGCGCAGAACATCCACTGGGAGAACCCGGGCGCGTTCACCGGCGAGGTGTCCGCAGCCATGCTCCAGGGCCTGTGTCGGTACGTCATCGTGGGACATTCGGAGCGGCGGCATCTCTTCGGCGAGACGGATGAGATGGTGAGCCGCAAGGTGGGCGCCGCACTGGCGGCGGGCCTGACGCCCATCCTTTGCGTCGGTGAGGTCTTGGAAGAAAGGCGGCAGGGTAGGGCCAACGAAGTGGTTTCCGCGCAGTTGAGGGCCGCGCTGAAGGGCCTGTCTGAAGCGGAACGGTTGGTCGTTGCCTACGAACCCGTGTGGGCTATCGGCACGGGCCTGGCTGCAGACGGCGCGGCTGCAGAAGAGATGTGCGGCCTTGTGCGGCGGCTGGTTGGCGAGGCTCAGGGAGAGGCCGCTGCACAGGACACGCCGGTCCTCTATGGCGGCAGCGTCAATTCGGACAACATCGGCCAGTACGTCGGCCAGCCCAACGTCGATGGTGCATTGGTGGGCGGGGCCAGCCTCAGGGCGGACCAGTTCGTTGCCATTGCCGAGGCGACGGCGGAGGCAAGGGTTGCCTGAGAAGGCGGGGGATTGCCGGGCGTGACGCGTTGGTGATAATGGAGACAACAAGGCGATTCACCTTGAGGAGAGACGCCCATGCCGCTCTATGACTTCAAGTGTCCCCAATGCGGGCAGACCTTTGAGATACGGCGCTCGTTCTCCGACGCCGGCGCTGTGCTCTGCCCCACCTGCCAGGTCGAGGCGAGTCAGGTGTACTCGGTGTTCTCCTTCGGCGGGAGGGTCGGCGCCCCCAAGTCCCCGATGGATAAGTTCAAAGATTCGCCGCGGGGCAAGCAATACGCGGCCATGGCCGACGCCGCCGTCAACAAGGTTGTGAAGGACATCAAGGAGCGCAACTAGGCATAGTCCCCGGAAGGGGTTGTTGCGCGGCCCCTTCCTAACCTTCCACAGGGTACGGGATCCTTGCATAACTCCTGCGCCGGGTTTCCCGCACTACCTACTTCATCCCCAACCTACCTGCCCTCGACTGCGGGGGAATGGAAGGGATGCTACTCCCGAAGCGGGCAGGCGAAGCTGATCTCGTGGCCGTCGGGGTCGGTGATGTGAAAGTAGCGTTCGCCCCAGGGGGCGTTGCTGGGGGGAAACTGGGGCGCCAACCCAACGGCCAGCACCCGCCGGTACATGACGTCGACGTCTGCAACGTGGACGATGGCCCTTCCCCAGAAGCTCCAGGCTTGGGTCTCCGCTGTGGCGAAGAGGTTCAGGAAGCTGCTCCCCACGGCGAAGCTCGTGAACGGCGCGTCTTCTCCCCCATAGAGCATCGGAAAGCCCAGCGCCTCGTAGAAGCGCACGGCGCGGCCCATGTCGTGGGTGGCCAGTGTTACGGCGCTGAGGGATTCGATGAGGGGTTGCTCCTGACCGGTCACTCACCCTCCGCGGCGAAGGCCTGGTCGGTCTTGGCGGCCATGATGAAGTCGTTGCGGTGGAGGTCGCGTATCTTATGCGTCCACCAGGTAACGCCGACGCGGCCCCACTCGGTGACCAGCCGTGGATGATGTCCCTCCTCCTCGGCGATGGCCCCGATCTGGTTCGTTAAGGCTAGGGCCTGCGCAAAGCCGGGAAGGCGGAAGGTGCGCTGGAGCTTGCGGATGCCGCCTTCCTCGATGAGCTCCCAGCCGGGAATGATGGGGCTGAGCAGGGCGATTTCTTCTTCGGTGACGTGCGGGGAGTCGGCGCGGCAGGCGACGCACCGCTCGCCGGTCAGGTTGGCCACGGTCCACCTCCTTGGCGGGTAGGGGAAGGAAGATTGTCCTGCATCGCGTGGTGGGTGGCAAGGCGCCGGCGCCCGCGATTGACTGGGTAAGGGGCCCACCCTACAATGGCGCCACAATCGAAGATGTGCAGATGGGCGGAGGGGAGCTCGGTGGAGCCGGGCTGAGAGGGCGACCTGCGATGTCGCCGACCCTGAGAACCTGATCTGGGTAATGCCAGCGGAGGGATGCGTTTTTCGGCGCCGATGAGCAATCGGGGCCGTCAGCGACCAAGGCTGGCGGCCCTGATTCTTTTCGCGGCGAGGTGGAGCTATGTCTTTCGGAACCGTGGCCGTGCTGGTGACGATCATTACGGTGCTGGCCTTCGCAGCGGTGGGCATTGCGTACGCCCGCCGGTTCCGAATGACGGCAGAGGGCTACATCGTTGGGGGGAGGTCGGCCGGGGGCATGGCCGCGATGGCGACGCTGGTGGCGTCGGTGATGGGCGCCTGGATTCTGTTCAGTCCGGCGGAGGCGGCCACTTGGGCTGGGCTCATAGCGGTGGTGGGGTACGGGGTGGGGCAGGCGGCGCCGATCCTGGCCTTCATGGTTCTGGGGCCTCGCATGCGCCGGTTGATGCCGCAGGGGCATTCGCTCACAGAGTTCGTGTGGTTCCGGTACGGGCGCGCGATGTACGGGCTGGTGCTGGTCATTGCGGTCTTCTATATGTTCGTCTTCCTCGCCGCCGAGATGGGGGCCATTGCCAGGGCCGTCCAGTTTGTCGCCGATGTTCCGCTTCTCGTGACCTTGGTGCTGGTTGCCCTGGCGACGCTTGCCTACACCGTCTACGGCGGCCTGCGAGCCTCCATGTTCACCGACAACCTCCAGTTCCTGCTCATCTTTCCACTGATGGTCCTGGTCTTGGCGGTGGCGCTGGTGGAGTTGGGCGGCTGGAGCGTAGCCTTCGACGCCGTCAACGACGTGGACCCTGCTCTGCTTTCCCCCACGCATGTGCCTGGGATCGAGCTGGGAATCACGCTGATCATTGCCATTCTGGCGGCCAACCTCTTTCACCAGGGTTTCTGGCAGCGGGTTTATGCCTGTCGGAGCGACGGGGAGTTGCGCAAGGGCTTCCTTCTGGCGGGTCTCTTGGTGATTCCACTAGTGGTGATGGGCGGCCTGTTCGGACTCTGGGCCATTGGGCAAGGGCTGTCGACGGCCTTCGACCCCATTGCGCTCTTCAAGGTGGCCACGGATGTCCTGCCCGACGCGGTGCTCATTGCGTTGCTGGTGCTGGCTCTCGTGCTTGTGATGAGCAGCATGGACACGCTGCTGAACGGCATTGCCAGCATCTTCACGAGCGATCTGCCCCGGCTGAACCCGTCGATCAAGGGCGCAACCCTCCTGACCTCATCGCGGCTTATCACGGCGCTGCTCATTCTTCCGGCGATTGTCGTGGGATTCTTCTTCGACAGTGTGCTGTACCTGTTCTTCATTGCCGACCTGGTGTGCGCTGGCGCGGTGGTCCCGGTATTCCTGGGCATGTACTCCCGGCGGCTGACTGGCCGGGCGGCGCTGATCAGCGCCGTGCTCGGCATTGCCGCCGGCGCGGTCTTCTTTCCAAATCCAGACCTGGGCGGCTGGTGGACGTGGACGGCGTTGACGGACGCGTGGCATGTCCTGGCGTCGGGCAACACGCTGGCGAGCTTCCTGATCGCGGTTGTGGCCTCCTCGGTTGTGGCCACAGTCCTGATGGCGGTGGATGCGAGACGCAACGCAATGGAGGTCTTCGACTTCTCTCGGCTGCAGGACGAGGTGCGGGCTATCGAGGGGTAGGCGCTGAGACGGGGACGGACGGCGGCGGACGCGTTTGCTCCGGGGAATAGGCCTTCGGCCTCCGGCGGCTCTTTGGGGCCTGATTCTCGCAAGTTCCATTGGCCGGGGCTAGGCTGGGCAGGGGCTTTATTGACAGGGTGGGGCGCCGATGCTAGCGTTGCCTCGGCGCTACGACACTTGGCGACGGGAGGGTTGGCATGACGACCGAAACAGCAACGGAGAACGCTTCTCAGGTCCAGCAGGAGGTTCTGATCTCCGCGGACTCCCACACGATGGAGGACCCCGGCCTGTGGACGGAGCGGCTGGAGCCTCGCTTCCGGGAGCAGGCGCCCCAGTTCACCGCCGACGAGGTCCGCGGGTTCGCGGCGCATCCCGGCGGCCACGACCCCAACGAGCGCCTCAAGGAGATGGGGGAGGACGGGGTCTCGGCGGAGGTGCTCTACCCCACGTTGGGCCTGCGGCTCTTTGGCATGCAGGACGCTGCTCTGCAAGAGGCCTGCTTCACGGTCTACAACGATTGGGCGATGGAGTACTGCAAGGTGGCTCCGGAGCGGCTGGTGGGCGTTTCCATGATTTCCACCTACGATATCGACCATGCGGTGAAGGAGTTGGAGCGGTGCGCTAGGGGAGGACTTCCTGGCGCCCTCGTGTGGCAGGTGCCGCACCCCGACCTGCCCTTCACGTCGGATCACTACGACCGGCTTTGGGCGGCGGCGCAGGACGCCGAGGTTGCCGTCAGCCTCCACATACTGACGGGCTTCGGCTACAGCCAGAATCTGGCGAGCCTGAAGGGCCTGGACCTGATCCGCCACAGCGTGAACACGAAGATTTACGAGGCCTCCAACGCGCTGTACGACCTGATCTTCTCCGGCGCGCTGGAGCGGTTTCCCAGGCTGAAGATCGTATTCGTGGAGAACGAGGTGGGCTGGATGCCCTTTGCCGTTGAGCAGTGGGATCGCTATTACAAGCGGTTCCAGGAGCGGCTGAGCCTCCCGCTTTCCATGCTGCCCAGCGAATACGTCCAGCGGCAGGTTTACTCCACGTTCTTCAACGATCCTTCGGGCGGGTATCTGCTGTCGTACTGGGGGCAAGAGAACTGCATGTGGTCCAACGACTACCCGCACCCCAACTCGACGTGGCCCAACTCGCGGGACGTTATTGGCCGCCAGCTTTCCCACCTCTCGCCTGAGACGAGGGCCAAGGTGGTGCGCGAAAACGTGTCGCGCCTGTACGGGCTCCGGCCACCCGAGGCGTAGGCCGCGGTCATAGCGTCTCGTGTCAACGCTGGCGGGGGCCTCGGTCGTTGCCCTGTCCTCCGAAGGCTCTCGTTAGAGCCGCCTCGCCTGATGCGTTTGGCGGTTTTCAGGAAGGCAGCGGGAGGTTTGCGGCGCGGCAGGTCTGGGGGAACGGCTAGCCCCCACCTCAGTCCTCCCCCCGAGTGAGACCTGTCCATAGCCTGCGTCACGCGCAAATGGCTCCAGCCCAACCAGCGATATCTCGCATCAACCTGGCGTTGTACGACTATCCCCCTCTTGCAAAACCCGAACTATTGTGCTATACTGCCCCCAGGAAGTGGGCCGCCGGCCTGCTCCTCTTCCTTGGAGCCTGCCGCATAACGTATGTACCGGGGGCTAACCATAGAGAATCCCCCTGTGGCAGGAGGGGCTGGGGAACATCCCCCAGCCCCTCAACCCTCCGAGGAAGGCTGGGACCGGAGCGACTGCCGTCGTGAGGCAAGCTCCTTGGAGCCATCCGGCTGAGCGACGCATCAGCGACGGCTCCACGACGGCTCAGCGACGCATCAGCGACGGCTCCACGACGGCTCGGCGACGCATCAGCGACGGCTCAGCGACAGCTCCGCGACGCATCCGTCCTGCACCCCCCGAGATCCGGCTGATAAACTTAACAACATACAATCAAAGGCCTAACCTGCGCCTGGCTAATTCTCCCATCCCTTCCCCAGTAATCGAGGGAAGGTTAGGATGAAGGTGAACTGAGTAGCGCAGGAAACTCGGCGCAGGAGTTACGCAAAGGTCTCGAGTACGGGGGAGGAGGTTCGTAAGAGGGCTGAGCGCTCGCTACTACTGTCCAAGTCCAGCCACGGGAGTGTCCATGAAAGCGGTCTTCATCGAGAGCCAGGGCGGGGTCGAAGTTCTCCAGTACGGCGATCTGCCGGAGCCGCAGATCGGCCTGCACGACGTCAAGGTGCGGGTGGGGGCCTGCGCCCTGAATCGGCTGGACGTCTACACGCGCTCCGGCGCGAGGGGCCGCCGGCGGGAGTTGCCGGAGCCGTTCGTCTTGGGCATCGACATCGCGGGGGAGGTGGTGGAGGCGGGGCCGGAGGTGGCCAACGTTGTCGTGGGGCAGAGGGTGGTCCTCTATCCGCCCGTTCCCTGCGAGCAGTGCCGGTTCTGCAAGGATGGCTGGCAGCACCTGTGCCAGCAGAGGCAGATGCTGGGGAGCACCCTGAACGGCGGTTATGCCGAGTACGTGGTGGCCCCGGCAATCAACGCCTTTCCCATTGCCGACAGCCTCACCTTCGAGGAGGCCGCGGCGCTGCCGACGACGTTTCTACCGGTCTGGACCATCCTCATAGAAACCGCCGGCCTGCGGCCCTGGCAAACGGTCCTAGTGCCGTCGGCGTCCGCTGGAGTTGGAGCGGCAGCCATCCAGGTTGGCAAGCACGCGGTCGGGGCGAGGGTTATTGCCACGACGAGCAGTTCCGAGAAGGTCAGGCTGGCCTACGAGGAAGGCGCAGACCACGTCATCGACTACACGCAGGAGGATGTGGCGGAGAGGGTGATGGAGATTACCAACGGCGAGGGGGTGGACGCAGTGGTGGACCACGTTGGGGCAAGCTTCTGGCCCGATGGGTTCGCCTCTCTGGCCCCGGGGGGGTACTACGGCATCTGCGGCGTTACGTCCGGCTACAAGGCTGAGTTGCAGATGGGGATCGTGTTCACGAAGCAGGTCCACATCTTCGGCGTGTCGATGGGGTCTCGCGAGTCGATGCGGCAGATCGCGAGCCTGGCGAACCGCGGCATCATACGGGGTAGGGTGCATCGAGTGTTCCCGTTGGAGGAGGCCCGCCAGGCCCATGAGATGCTGGAGGGCTCCAGCTTTTTCGGGAAGGTGGTGGTGGCGCCGTAGGCGGGCCCGACTTTGATGGCAACGGCCCGCCGAAAGGCGGATAGGTTCTCCTCGCTTCACGCGCCGGCTGCGCGCCATTGGGTGCGCCAGCGTGAAGCGGGAGCGAAAGGGCGATGTCAGAAGAGGGGCCTCTGTTCCACGCCCGCGCGCGTCAGGGGCTGCCGCCCGGCCGCCAGTCCTTGACCATGAGCCGGTGGGTTTCCACCCCGTTCCAACGGTCGATACCAAGGCTGTATACTAGGTCGATTCGCTGTACTCCTTCCACCCAGCTTTCTCCCAGGCCAAAGCCCATGGCGTTCCACGCGAGGCCATCCTGCCGAACTTTGAGCAGGAGGTGGCTGCCGGTGGCGCCAACGGTGCGGGCCTGCGTCACTTCCGCGTTGCGGGAGAGGAAGGTGGGCGGCAGGTTCCCGGCTCCGAACGGGGCCATCGACTGAATGAACCGCAGAGTATCGGGGGTGAATGCTCCCAGCGACACCTCAGCATCAATATCGATGCTGGGGGTCAAGTCGAGGCCTGCCAGCGTTCTCTCGGCGATGGCGTTGAGCCGCTCGTCGATTTGAGGAAGCAGGGCCGTCTCCAATTCGAACCCGGCGGCCATGTGATGTCCCCCGAAACGAGCGAAGAGGCCCCGGCACTCGGTCAGTGCCTCTACCATGTTGAACTCCGGAATGCTTCTGCAGCTTCCCCTGCTCAGTCCCTCCCGCTTTGCCACGACAACGGCGGGCCGGTAGTAGGCGTCGACGAGCCTGCTGGCGGCGAGCCCGATGATGCCTTCGTGCAGCTCTTCGTCCGCGACGAACAGGAGCGGCCGATGGCGTTGAGCGTCCGCTTGAGGCCAGACCTGGTCTACCGCCCCCTTGGTTAACTCCCGCCTTTGCACATTGAGCCGCTCCAACTCTCGAGCCGGGGGCATGGCGTCCTCGGTCTGGTGGGCCAGCAGGACCTTCAACGCCTGAGCGGCGTGTTCAACCCTTCCGGCGGCGTTGATGCGGGGCGCCAGGGCAAAGGAGACGACCTCAGCGTCAACGGCTGCAGCGTCGACGCCCGCCACGTTGAGCAGGGCCTGCACTCCGGGCAGGGGCTCTGAGCGGATGCTGGCGAGGCCTTGGGCCACGAGCAAGCGGTTCTCTCCTTCCAGCGGGACGAGGTCGGCGATGGTGCCTATGGCTGCAAGCTGGAGGAACTGGCCGGGCAACGGGGTCTGCAGGTGGCTGTATAGGCCTTGGACCAGCTTCAGGCCTAGGCCCACGCCCGCCAGCGGCGAAGGGGCCACCGTGGCCTGCGGGTGGCGGGGGGCGACAATGGCGGCAGCGTCGGGCAGCGTGTCAGAGGGGGCGTGATGGTCGGTAATGACGACCTCCATGCCAAGCTCCCGCGCCAGCCCTACCTCCGTCACGTCGGTGACGCCGCAATCGACGGTCACGACAAGGTTGGCTCCTCTTCCCGCTAGGTCCATCAGGGCGTCTGCGTTGAGACCGTGCCCTTCGTCGACGCGGTGCGGGATGTAGGGCAGAGTTCGAGCGCCCAGATGCTCTAGGGCCATAGAGACCACGGCGCACCCGGTGACGCCGTCAGCGTCAAAGTCGCCGTAGACGGCGATGGTCTCGCCGGCGCTGATGGCCTGCTCCAAGCGCTGCACGGCGCGGTCCATGCCGGGGAGCAGGAAGGGGTCCTGCAGCGCGCCCTCTGCAGGGCGGCGCCAGGCGTCCGCCTGATCGGAACTCTGAAGCCCGCGGTGGTAGAGGAGGCGCGCCCAGAGGTACGGCAGGTTGTGGAACCACTGGGTATAGGACGTGGGCGGCGACGGCAAAATGCGCCATCGTTTGCGAGGGGGCTGGATCACAGTCTCTCTTTCTGGAAGGCCAGCTGAGCGCCTAGGCTTGCCAGGCCTTGAAGACGAGGGACGTATTGTGGCCGCCGAAACCCAGGGAGTTGCTCATAGCGGCCTTGAGGGTTCCCCTGCGCGCAAGGTTGGCGACGTATTCCAAATCGCACTCGGGGTCGGGCGTTTCCAGGTTGATCGTCGGTGGGACCACGCCATCGCGGATGGCCATGGCGCAGACCGCGCCTTCGGCGGCGCCGGCTGCGCCCAGAAGGTGCCCAGTCATGGACTTCGTCGAGCTCATGGGCGTCTTGTAGGCCTCCGGACCAAAGACGGTTTTCACGGCCTGCGTCTCGAACTTGTCGTTGGCGAGCGTGGAGGTCCCGTGGGCGTTGATGTAGCTGATGTCCTTGGGCGCCAGGCCGGCTTTCTTGAGCGCTATGCGCATGGCCCTGACTGCGCCCTCGCCGCCGGGCGCCGGCATGGTTATATGGTGGGCGTCGGCCGATGCGCCCCATCCGGCGAGCTCAGCGATGATGGGCGCGCCCCGGGCGATCGCGTAGTCCGCCCTTTCCAGCAGGAGCGTAGTGGCGCCCTCGGCCATGACAAAGCCATCTCGATTGGCGTCGAAGGGCCGCGAGGCGGCCTTGGGGTCGTCGTTGCGTTTGGATAGGGCCCCCGCGGCGTTGAACCCGGCGACGGCGAGAGGCGCTATAGGGGCCTCGGTTCCGCCGGCCACAACTGCATCGGCGTCGCCGGCCAGGATCAGTTGAAGTGCCTGTCCGATGGCGTCTCCGCTGCTGGCGCAGGCGGATACCGGGGCGATATTGACGCCCCGGAGCGTCTCCCGCATGGAGACGACCCCCGACGCCATGTTGACCAGGATCATGGGCACCAGGAACGGGCTGATGCGGTCCGGCCCGCGGTCGCGAAGAACGTCCTGCTGCTCGCAAAGGGTGATGATGCCGCCGATACCGCTGGCTATTAGGCAGGCGACGCGTTCTGAGTTGTCGTCGGTGACCTGGAAATCGGCGGAGGAGAGGGCCTCGCGGGTCGCGGCCACGGCTAGTTGGGTGAAGCGGTCGGCGCGGCGGGCCTCCTTGCGAGTCATGTATTCGGTGGCGTCAAAGTCCTTGACCTCACCGGCGATGCGGGTGTCGAACTTCTCGGCGTCGAAGGCGGAAATGTGGCCGATGCCGGACTCGCCGGCCACCAAGCGCTTCCAGGTAGTCTTGGTGTCGAGCCCGAGGGGGGTGACCATGCCGATGCCGGTGATGACGACGCGACGTTCAAGGCTCATGGGTAAGGGGCTTCCGCGGGAAGAGAGATGACCGGATTATAGCTGACGCGGCGGAGGCCCAACAACCGAGGGGCGCCGGGACGCTGGCGGAAGGGCCTGTGCTACACTGAAGCCGGTTTCTTCCGGTTGGTGAAGTAGTGGGCAGGGAAGCCGGACGATCGGGGCGGGTTGAGGACACCGCCCCCGCCTGGCCGGGCCGTCGCACGCGCTTGCTCTCTGGCGAGGGGGTCCACCGGGAAATATGAGTCCTCCATGAGGAGTTGGGCCTTGACCCGCTTCTTCAGCGAATCCGACGTACAGAGCTGCCTGCCGATGGCCCGGACCATCAACGTGCTGGAAGAGGCGTTCCTCCTGTGGAGCAGGGGCGAAGCTGTGGACCACGCTCGCAGGCGCATCCGCCTGGGGCAAGGTTTTTTTCACATCATGACGGCCGCCATCTACGGGCATGGAGTACACGGGTTCAAGAGCTACTCCGTGGGCGGCGCGATGCTGGTCAACCTGTACGACTCCTCCACCGGCGAGCTGCTTGCTCTGTTTCAGGCCGGCCATCTGGGGAGGATTCGGACGGGGGCCGCCAGCGGGCTGGCAACGCGGCATATGGCCCGGAAGGGGGCCTCGACGGTGGCCTGTATAGGGACTGGGTCCCAGGCTGAGACACAGTTGGAGGCGGTCTGCGCGGTGCGGAACATCACCGGCGTCAGAGCCTACAGCCGATCCCCGGAGCGGCGCCTGTCCTTCGCCGAGACCATGTCTGAAAGACTGAGCATACCAGTTGTGCCGGTGGATAGCGGCCAAACGTGTGTGCAGGGCGCCGACATCATCAACCTTATCACCACAGCCCGCGAGCCGGTGCTGGCGGGCGAGTGGCTGGAAGCGGGGCAGCATATCAACGCCGCCGGCAGCAATCACTGGATGCGCCGGGAGCTGGACGACGAAGCGGTGCGCCGCTCCGAGCGGATTGTCGTGGATTCTATGGCGACGGCGAAGCTTGAATGCGGGGAGATGATCTGGGCTGTGGACCGGGCAGTGGTGGCATGGGAGCGGGTGCGGGAGTTGCGGGACGTGGTTGGGGGCGTCGTACCGGGCCGCATTGACGACTCTGAGATCACGTTGTTCGAGAGCCAGGGCCTCGCCATTGAGGACGTGGCGGTGGCACATTACCTGCACCGCGAATTCGGCGGCGACATGCCCGAATTGCCGTTGTAAGTAGCAATGCCGCTGCACTCGGCTTCGCCGCCCGAGGACTGGCGGATGCCAACAAAGAGAACTAAATGAGGAGGACTCGCGATGGATTTCAGGGCCGTTGCTGGGAACATAACGGAAGTCCCGGTGGGGGCGTTGGTCGTCAACCTTTTTGAGGGGGTTGAGACACCGGGTGGAGGGACCGGCGCTGTGGACAGGGCATTGGACGGCGCCATTAGCGCCCTCATCGCCGACGGCGAGATCAAGGGCAAGAAGGGTGAGCTGACCCTCATCCACACCCTGGGCAAGCTGCCCTCGGCCCGGGTGGTCGTGGTGGGGTTGGGCAAGCAGGCGGACTTCAATGATGAGGTCGTGAGAGTGGTGACGGCATCGTCGTCGCGCTATCTGCGCAAGCTGGGCGTGAGGCAGGCGGCAACGCTGGCTCACGGCGCCGGCATCGGCGGGCTGGCGCCGGAAGCGTCGGCGCAGGCAATGGCCGAGGGCGCTCACTTGGGCCTGTACACCTTCAAGAAGTACTTCTCCAAGGACGGAGACGACGATAACGGCAAGACGCTTGACGAGCTTCAGATCGTGGAGCAGGATCAAGGCAAGCTGTCGGCCCTGCAGGCAGGCATCGACAGGGGTCGCATCGTTGCTGAGGCGGTGCTGCTGGCGCGGGACCTGGTGAATGAGCCGGCCAGCGTCATGACCCCGACCCGGATGGCGGAGGTGGCGCAGGAGATGGCGCAGCAACAGGGGCTGGAGATCGATGTCATCGACGCGCTCCGTATGGAAGAGTTGGGCATGGGCATGCTGCTGGCGGTGGCGCGGGGCAGCCATCAACCCCCCAAGATGATCGTGTTGCGCTATACCGGCGACCCCGATGATGCCGACAACAACCTGGGCCTGGTGGGCAAGGGCATCACTTTCGACTCCGGCGGCATTTCGCTCAAGTCCGCCGGCGGCATGTGGGAGATGAAGGGCGACATGAGCGGCGCGGCGGCGGTGATCGGAGCGATGCAGGCCATAGCTCAGTTGAAGCCCCGCATCAACGTCACGGCCATCGCGCCGTGCACGGAGAATATGCCGGGGGGCAGTGCGCAGCGTCCCGGCGACGTGATCCGCGCTATGAACGGCAAGACAGCGGAGGTCGACAACACCGACGCGGAGGGCCGGCTGATCTTGGCCGACGCGCTGTCGTATGCGCGGACGATGGATCTGAGGCGGTTGGTTGACGTTGCCACGCTCACCGGGGCCATCACGGTGGCTCTGGGGGACCAGGCCACCGGCGGCTTCACCAACAACCAGGAGCTGTACGACAAGGTGGCCGAGGCCGGCAACCAGGCCGGGGAACGCATCTGGCAGCTTCCGATGTACCCGGAGTACAAGGAGCAGATCAAGAGCGACATCGCCGATGTGAAAAACACCGGCGGCCGCGGCGCCGGCTCCATAACGGCCGCCCTCTTCCTGGCCGAGTTCAGCGAGGACACGCCCTGGGTGCACCTCGACATAGCTGGGACGTTCATTTCCCACAAGGAGAAGGGGTATAGGGTGAAGGGGGCCACCGGAACGCCGGTGAGGACGCTGGTGAATCTGGCGATGAATTTGAGCGGGTAGCGCAGGCAGGCATTGGTGGTGGCGAATGTTCTGGGCGTGGACATGGGCTTCACCTCCTGCCCCGTTTGCCGCCCCAGGCGCCTCGCGCTACAATGTGGCGCACCCACCAACCGAGGGCATGAGCCTCAACATATCGGGCGTCCCATGGCACAAGAGCGAGACCTCCCCCTGTTTCCCCTCAACACCGTACTCTTCCCCGGCGCCAACCTCCCCCTCCAAGTCTTTGAAGAGCGCTACAAGAAGATGTTGCGCGACATCCCCGCTGACGACCACTGCTTCGGCGTGGTGCTGATCCGCGAGGGACAGGAGGCCGGCGAGTATGCAACCCCGTATGAGGTCGGCACGGTTGCCCAGATTGTTGAAAGCGCTTCGATGGGGCAGGGGCGCATCTACGTGGTTACCCAAGGCCTCCATCGCTTTCGCATACGGAGCCTCAGCTATGACGAGCCCTACCTCGTCGGCAGGGTCGTCAACCTGGCCCCTCCCAGGGACGATGCGCGCCCCGAAACCGTTCAGGAGGCCAAGCGGATGCTGGGGACCTACACGCGGGTGCTCATGACGCTCCAGGGAGGCTGGGTCCGCGACGTGGACGTCCCGGACGGACACGGCGAGCTTTCAGACGCTCTGATGACCATGCTGAGGGCGGGCCGCCGCGCCAAGCAGCGGTTTCTGGAGATGAACTCCCTACAGGAGCGCCTGGCGGCATGCATACTCTTGATCAAGCGGGACCAGGAGAGGATTCAGAAGGAGATCGAGGAGAAGGGCTTGTCCCGGCGCTTTGGGCAGAACTGAGGCCGGCGGCTGCCCCAATTGACTGCGGTCGTTTCCGTGACTAGGATGATGCCAGGAAGGGCAAGGGGGTAAGCCAATGACAACCATGGTGAGATTGCTGAGCCCGGTTGCTGAGACTCGGAGGCCCGCCAGGCAGCTTGCGCCGCCGCTGGAAGGGTTGGAGGGGAAGCGAGTCGCCATCCTCAACAATGGCTGGACGAGCATGGACGTGCTCGCCTCCAGCCTCGAGCGGCATCTCAAGGAGGAATACGGCGTCAAGGAGGTCCTGCACTGGGACATTCCCATCGCCCGGGCGGCGTCCAAGGAAACCTTCGAGGAGGTGCTGGCCCAGGCCGACGCAGCCGTCGTCGGGCTGGCCAATTGAGGGGCCTGCACAGCGTGGAGTGTCCACGACAGCTTGCTCCTCCAACAGAAGGGAATGCCTTCCACGGTCCTGGTGACCGAGCGCTTTGTGAACCTGGCCAATTCCACCATGAAGGGCAGGGGTATGCCCGGCGCCCCGATGGTGGTGCTGCCTAGGTCTGAGTTGACCGAGTACACCGACAAGGCCGCCGTTGAGAGCATTCTGGAAGAGGCCATGTCGACGGTGGTGGGACAGTTGGCCAGGAAGGGGGCTCCGGTCTAGGTATAGTCTCCAGAGGGATTATTGCGCGCCCCTCGTCCCTTCTCCTCCGGGTACACGAGACCTTTGCATAACCTCTTTCTGGTCAGGCACAATCAGCACGGAGAGCCAACGCCAAGGAGGGGAAGCCATGCACCGGACGATACGTGGACAGTCGTTCATTGAGGTGCTTCTCCCGGACCGAGTCGGACGGAACGGGAAGTTGGAGCGGCTCGAGGCGATGCTGGACTGGAAGAAGTTGGCCAACGTGGTCAAGGGCATCTATGCCGCCCCGTCAGGCCGTCCGAGCTATCCGCCGGTGGTGATGGTCAAGGTCATGGTGCTCCAGCAGTGGTATGACGCTTCCGACGAAGCGATCGAGGAAGCGCTGTGGGACCGGGTCTCGTTCAAGCGGTTCGTGGGGCTTGGCCTGGAGGACGCCGTCCCCGACCACTCGACGATCAGCCGCTTCCGCAGGGAAGTGACGGAGCGGGGTTTGGCCCTGCGACTGTTCAAGGAGATGGACCGGCAATTGGCGCAGCGCAACCTCTTCGTGAAGAAGGGGACGCTCCTCGATGCGACCATCGTGGAGGCGCAGGCGAAGCGTCCTTCGCTGCGAGGGAGGCGGCCGGGAGCGCCGAGCGAGACCGACCCCGATGCGCGGTTCACGCGCCAGCGGGGGGTGTCGCAGTTCGGCTACAAGGCGCACGTGGGGGTGGATGCAGGGTCAGGGCTGATCCGGGAGGCGGTGCTGACGCCGGCCAACGTGAACGATACGGAAGTGGCGGAGGCGTTGGTGAGGGGAGATGAGGCGGCGGTGTATGCGGACAAGGCCTACGGGTCGAAGCAGCGGAGTGCCTGGCTCAAGTCCCTGGGCATCAAGGACCGGATCATGCGGCGGGCGGACAAGCATCATCCGGTGCTGCCGCCGTGGGAGCAGCGGCGGAACGCACTGATAGCACAGCAGCGGTCGGCGGTGGAGAAGGTGTTTGGGACGCTGAAGCGGACCTACGGCTACCGGCGGGTGCGGTACATGGGGCTAGCGCGGAACGCCACGGAGCTGTTCTTCAAGTGTGCGGCATACAACCTGCGGCGGGCTGACCGTCTCCTGCTGGATGCCGCCTGACCGCCGGGGGCGGCGTGTGCCCGCAGGGGGTGGAAGCGCCCGGGAAGCCCTGAGAAGTCAGGGAGACCGGGGAGGAGAGCCAGGCCGCAGGCCGCCATCAGGCCCCCCAATCCCCGCCAGAACCCTCATTCCAACCAAACGGCGCATCAATGGGGATTACGCAAAGGTCTCGGGTACGAGGGAAGGGACGGGAGGATTCTTCCGTCTCGCGCCTGTAATAATGTCCCCGGGAAGCACAGCTAGCGCCGGCGACAATGAAGAGTTTCCAAGGGCGGGTCACAGTGGCCCGCCCTCGCCGTATAGGGGGCAGAGGGAACACATGACTGAACCGAGGCTCGCTTCCGAGGTCGTTGAGTCGGTGGATGCGCTGGAGGCCGTCAACGAGCTCGTGATGGAGAAGCAGTGGGGCGACGGCCTCCCCGTCGTGCCGCCCACCGAAGACCGCGTGCGCCGCATGGTCGACGCGTCCCGCCGGGAGCCCGGCGAGCTGGTCGGTTATCTGGACCCGGAGGGCGGCGGAGCCACGGTCGAGAAGATTGCCGTCAACGCCGTGATGGCCGGTTGTCACCCCGATGTCATGCCTGTCGTCGTCGCCGCCGTGGAGGCCATTGCGGAAGAGTCGTTCCTGCTGCACGGGGTGCAGACCACCACCAACCCGGTGGCCCCGCTGCTTGTCGTGAATGGACCCATCCGGGAGCGGCTGGGGATTCACAGCGGCAAGGGCGCATTCGGCCCTGGATGGAGGGCCAACGCCACCATTGGGCGGGCGGTGCGGCTGGTGATGCTCAACATCGGAGGGGCGCTGCCCATAGCCGTCGACCAGGCGGTTCACGGGATGCCCGGC
Organism: Dehalococcoidia bacterium; assembly: GCA_965263165.1. GTDB lineage: Bacteria > Chloroflexota > Dehalococcoidia > Lucifugimonadales > SAR202-VII-2 > SAR202-VII-2. Next base: position 2,857,858 of record OZ253584.1, on the reverse strand, counting down.
AAGTTCACCATGTGCATTGGAGAGAATGAGGAGGAGAGCCCGTGGGCGCCGCTGCACGTGGACCGCGGCTTCGACCCCGGCGCGAGCACGGTGACTGCCGTGGGCATCCAGGGCACGACGAATAACCTCACGGCCTTCAAGAAGACGGAAAATGTGCTGAGTATGATCGCCGACAGCATGTCCTATTGGGGCAGCAACAACGTCCTGATGGGCGGTGGCAACCCGGTAGTGCTGCTAACCCCGGGCCACGCCAAGATGATGAGCGACGCCGGGTGGTCCAAGGAGCAGGTTGTGCGGTTCCTTTTCGAACACTCGAAGATTCACCGGTCGCGTTTGCCCAACGACGAGCCGACGAATCTGGGCCTGGAGCCCAGCTTCATCTGGGACGGCGACTATCTCTGCACGACGCGACGCGCTGAGGATTTGCTCATTGTCGTCGTGGGCGGGCCGGAGCCGTACCACGCCGTCTTCTGCCCCTCATTTGGGGACACTTGGGCGGTCACGAAGGAGATACGCTAGGCGCGGGATCTGCCGGCGGCTTGCATGGCGCGCTCAAACAGGCGCATGCTATCGGCTGGCAAGACTGCAAGGTTCAGGAGGCGGCTATATGGGCGCGTTGCTTCAGGGTAGGTCTGCCATTGTCACAGGCGCTGGCAGGGGCATCGGACGGGCCATTGCGTTGGGGCTCGCCGCCGAGGGCGCTAGCGTCGTCGTGAACGATGTTGGGGGCAGCGCCGCCGGCGATGGCTTCGACGAGAGCCCCGCCCAGCAGGTGGCCGCCGAGATTGGTGAGAACGGAGGAAACGCCGTCCCCAGCTACGACTCTGTGGCCGACTTCCAGGGCGCCTCCCAGATCATCCAGACCGCCGTGGACGCCTTTGGGAAGGTGGACATCCTGGTGAACAACGCGGGCATCTTCCGGGAGTCGATGTTCGACGAGATGAGCGAGGAGGAGTGGGACGCCATCCTTGGCGTCCACCTCAAGGGGACGTTCAACACCTGCCGCCACGCCGTGCCCCGCATGAAGGCGCAGGGCTACGGACGCATCATCAACATGACCTCCAACCAGTGGTCGCACCCCACGGGCAGGGCGCACTACGCTGCCGCCAAGGGCGCCATTGTCAGCGTAACGTGGTCGCTGGCCTGGGAGCTGCGGAAGAACGGCATTTCCGTCAACTCCATCGCCCCCAGGGCAGACACGCGCTCGAACAGGGACACGGGTGACTTCTACCAGCGTCTCTCCGACGCTGGCCTGCTGCCGCAGGATCGGGTCGCGTCTATCTACGAGGTCCCCGGCGCTGAGCACGTTGCTCCGATGGCGGCGTACCTGTCGTCGGAGCTGGCGGAGGGGGTCAGCGGATGGGTGTTCTATGTTGGAGGCGGAGAGGTTTCCCTTTACACCCATCCGACTCGCACCCGCAGCATCTACAAGTCCGCGGCGGAGGGTCCCTGGAGCGTTGGGGAGTTGGTTGAGGCGCTGCCGCGGACGATCCTAGCGGGCAAGCCGCGGCCGCCGCACATTCCTGCGTCCTAGGAGTTTGGCTGCCGGTGGTATCATGGGGGCGATGACTGCCAATGGCGTCGCCTGAGGGGTGGATGAGCGTGAACGGGAAGGACCTGTCCAAATTGATCGACCTTGAGCGGGGCGTGGTCTACCGCTCTCTGTACGCCGATCCGGCCATCTACGACCTGGAGCTGGAGCGCATATTCGCCCGGAGTTGGCTCTGCCTGGGTCACGAGAGCCTGCTGCCCGGCCCCAACGATTTCATGACCGCCTACATGGGCGAGGACCCCGTGATCCTCTGGCGCGACGCCGAGGGCAAGCTGGGGGCCTACCTGAACCTCTGCCGGCATCGGGGCAACCGGGTGTGCCGCCTGGACCGGGGCAACGCACAGCGTTTCGTGTGCTCCTACCACGGCTGGGTGTACAACAGTGAGGGCAAGCTGATCGGCGTCCCGTACATGAAGGAAGGCTTCATGAACGAGCTGGACACCGAGCAGTGGGGGCTGGTTTCCGTCGCCAAGTTGGATGTCTATAAGGGGCTCGTCTTCGCCACGTTCGATTCCGATGCCCCGCCGTTGGTGGAGTATCTGGGCGAGGCCGCCTGGTATCTGGACATCCTGCTCGACTGGACGCCCCAGGGCGCCGAGTTCATCGGTGGGACGCGAAAGTGGACCATCGATTGCAATTGGAAGACCGCGGCCGAAAACTTCGCGTCGGACATGGCCCACGTCGTGCATACGCACGGCGCCTCGGTCAAGGTAGGCCTGAGCCGCAGCCACCACATGCGGGACCTGTCGCGGAACGCCAAGGGATTCACTGTTCATACCAAGTACGGCCACGGCTTCACGCTGATGGATATTCCCGATGGCCTGCCAATCTGGGAGGTTCAGACCAAGATCGAGCCTTTCCAGCGCTTCCTCGAGGAAACGATGCCCGAGGCCGCGAAGCGCCTGGGCGAGGTCCGCACCAAAGGGATCACGCTGGTTGCCGCAAACATCTTTCCAAACCTGTCATTCTCCTTCATCGACGTGACGACGGCCCGCGTGTGGCACCCCAGAGGCCCGGGCAAGATTGAGGCGTGGGAGTGGACGGTTGTGCCCAAGGGCATATCCCCGGAGGCAAGGGAAGAGATGCGGCAGACCGGGGTCTACAAGTGGGGTCCGGCGGGCATGTTCGACCAGGACGATATGGATAACTGGGCGCAGATGACGCAGTCGGCGCGGGGATGGGCGTCGCGGCAGGTGCCCATGAACTACCAGATGCACATGAGCGGGCCGGGCGGCGCCCACGAGGACCTGCCCGGCCACGTCAGCGCCCTCTACAGCGAGGAGAACGCCAGGTTGTTCTACCGCCACTGGCTGGATCAGCTGCAACCCGAAACTGGAGAGTAGCGATGGGTCGGAAGGGGGCGAAGGAGTCCCGTTGTGGGTAGTACCCTCGCCACTTCACTCCAAAGGGAAAGGGGAGAGTTGGCGGGAGGGGAGGCTCTGGCTGGGCTTGGCGCTGGCGCACTGAACGGGGAAGCGCGGTGATGTTGCAGAACGGCGTTTGGGACTCGTCTTACCACGACTTGCTGCACAGGGTGGAAGCCTTCCTTTTCTACGAGGCGGACCTGCTTGACGAGCGCCGCTTCCAAGAGTGGCTGGACATGCTCGCGGACGACTTTCGCTACTGGGTCCCCGTCCGCGACAGCGTGGACAGCTACGATGTGGCGCAGGAGTTGACGCAGGAAGGGCAAATGGGCTACTTCGACGACACCAAAGTGTCCATGGAGACCCGTATCCGGCGGTACGCCATGGAGCCCAAGCCGTGGGCCGAGTATCCGCCGTCCCGCACCCGCCACCTGGTTTCCAACGTCCGCCTTATGCGGGTGGATGGCGATGAGGTGGAGGCGCACTGCAACTTCATTGCCTACCGGACCCGGCTGGAGCGCGACCAAGACATCTTCGTGGGGACGCGGCGCGATGTCGTCCGGCGGGAGGGCGACGGATTCAAGCTGGCCCGTCGCACCATCATACTGGACCAGTCAGTGCTGCCTTCCAAGAGCATCAGCTTCATTCTCTAGCGGCTGCCGTTGGCGGATTGATACTGCTTTCCAACGGCGCCGCGAACACCCTGGACGTAACGATGTCCCTCCCCCCGCCGCTGCGGTGGAGCCCAGGCCCTAAACGCCGAGGGTTGTGGGGGCGAACAGCGATTCCGGCGGCAGCACCCGGTCCGCCAACTCCTGATCATGAAGGAACTGGAGCAGGGCCTCGATGGTTGGGCGGTTGGGGGCCAAGCCGTAGGCCCAGAAGTCCTTCCCCATCAGCTCCCAGGCTTCCTCCAGATCGGCTAGGAGGAAGGGCAGCATTACCCGAAGCGCATCGGTGTCGTAGTACTGGTCTGCGGCCTGGTTCTTCGCTGTGGTGAAGGCGTCGTAGAGGCTGCGGGCGACAAAGGGGTGCTCTTCGTAGATTTCCTCCCGGATGACGACGGTGTGCATGATGGGGAAGATGCCGGTGTTGCGGTAGTAGTCCCGCTCCGCTTCCTTGAAGTTGGGAAACAGCCGCTTGACCTTGGGCGATTGCTTCAAGAAGGGGTCGGGTATGACGACGCCTATGAGGGCGTCCAGTTCCCCCGTCTCCAACATCTGGGATAGCGTGCGGCCATCGGGAATGCGGTGGACGGTGATGGTCTCCGGGGCGCGGAGGGGAGGGGAGGAAAATCCCCCCGGGTCCTCCTGCGGGCCGTAGAACCACTCCACCGATTGTGGCGTAACGCCGTATTCGTGATGCAGCATGCCCCTGGCGAAAACGGCGGCGGTCATGTGGTACTGAGCCGAGCCAATGCGCTTGCCCGCCAGGTCCTCTGGCCGCTCGATGCCGGCGTCCGTGTTCACGTAGATGCAGTCGTGGCGGAAGATCTTTGACGGGAATACGGGGATGGCGACGAAGGAGCAATCGTCCTTGGCTTTGAGGGTGCAGTAGGAGGCAAAGGACATCTCCGAGGCGTCGAACTCGCGGTGCCTCAGCATGCGCTGGAAGGTTTGGGAGGGCCTCAGCGTCAACATGGTGAGGTCGATGCCCTCGGGTTTGATCGACCCGTCCACGAGGGCGCGGGTGCGGTCGTAGTCCCAGCAGGCGAGGGTGAGGGGCAATCTTGCCATGGTTAGTTTGCTCCCTTCCGGCGTGGGTGAGGCTCAGACGATGGTAGCAGGTTGGGGGACATCCTGCCGCCTGCCTGCCCGTTGACGGGTCGCAGGGACGCGGCGTTGTTTGAGGCGTAATGGAAGGCCTTCCCCGCGCCCGGATGGGGGCGGCGGCATGTTGGGGAATATCCTTGGTTGACGGTGCCTGCGGGCAAACCTACACTTCCACCGTTGTCGAATCTCGTTGCAGGTGATGTATCCATGAAAGCAGCCGTGTTGAACCAGGTCGGCGCGCCGATGACTATCGAGGACCTCCGCCTCGCGGACCCGGGGCCGGGGGAGGTGCAGATACGCCTGGCCGGGTGCGGCGTGTGCCACACGGACCTCCACGTGATCAAGGGCGAGGTGGCCTTTCCGATGCCTGCCGTTTTAGGCCACGAGGTGTCAGGGATCATCGAAGAGGTTGGACCGGGTGTTGATGGCCTGGAGCGGGGCGATCCGGTCGTGTGCAGCTTCATTATGCCCTGCGGACGCTGCGCCTATTGTTTCCAGGGCCGCGACGACCTGTGCGTCAACTTCTTCAATCAGAACCGCCTGAGAGGCACGCTCTACGACGGGGCGACGCGGCTGGCGCGTCCGGACGACTCGGACGTGTGGATGTACAGCATGGGTGGCCTGGCGGAGCGGGCGGTGGCGCCGGCGGGGGGAGTGTTCAAGTTCCAGTCGGACATCCCGCTGGATCGGGCGAGCATCATCGGGTGCTCCGTATTCACGGCGTACGGGGCGATCAAGAACCAGGCCAAAGTCACGGCCGGCGAGTCGGTGGCTGTGTTTGCCATCGGCGGCGTGGGGATCAACGTCGTGCAAATCGCACGGGCCTTCGGAGCAACGGAGGTCATCGCCGTGGACGTCAGGGACGACAAGCTGGAGCTTGCCAAGCAACTGGGCGCCACGGGTGTCGTCAATGGGGCCGTGGAGGATGCCCCGGCTCGGATACGGGAGATGACCGGCGGGCGCGGGGTCGACGTGGCCGTCGAGGCCCTGGGGAGGCCTGAAACGGTCCTCCAAGCCTACGGATCCGTGGCCGATGGAGGAAGGGTGGTCATCGTTGGCATCAGCGATGCCGGGACGACCGTGCCCATCGAGATCACTCGCACGGTGCGAAGGGGTATCAGCATCATCGGCTCCTATGGGGCGCGGGTGCGCACCGACATGCCAACGGTGATTCGCCTGGTGGAGCGCGGCCTGGTGGACATCGAGGCCGCAATCAGCAAGGTCTACGCGTTGGACGAAGTCAACGAGGCCTACGATACGCTGAACCGGGGCCAAACGGTGGCCAGAAGCATCATCAGCTTCACGTAGGCGAGCTCGGCGCGTCTGGTTGGGTCTGTGACCGCTGGTCCATGATGCCGCGGATGGCCCGGAAGGAGCCCAACCCCTCCCGAGGGAGCACGACGAGGGCGATGAGGATGGGCGGCAAGAAGAGCGCCCCGTGAAGCAGCACGGCGAAGCTGATGGCTGCGTCCTTGGGCACGCCCCAGAGGTCTAACAGGGCGACCACGGCGAACTCGAATGTCCCTACGGCGCCGGGAAGGCCGGGGACGGTGGTGGAAAAGAATATCGCCCCGATGACGGTGACCATGATGAGGTGGAAGGCGATGTCGATGTCCAACCCCCTGGCGATGATCCATCCCACCGGGCCGAGAAGCAGCCAGTAGACGCAGGTCACGGAGAAGGCATAGGCCATGCGCCGGCGTCTGCCGTAGATGAGGCCAAGCGCTGCCTCGAAGGATGCGATGGCCGGGAGGTTGCGGAGCCGCGGAAAGCGCCGGACGATGGACCCGAATCGAAGGAGAATGATGAGCCAGGCGGCAAAGAACAAGAAGACCAGGGCGATGGCGGGTGTGAACTTGAGCAGGGAGGGGATCAGCGCCAGCGCGACGGTGATGAATATGAGCGTGAAGGCCAGGTCCTGGATGCGGGCCATCATCATGGAGGCAATGACCGACCCCCCCGGCAGCTTGTCTCGCAGGGTGAGAATGGCCAACTCTGCGGCTTCTTCCAGGGCGCGCACAGGGGAGACGTTGTTCAATCCCAGGGCGGCGTTTTCAACGATGAACAAACGCCATGTGGTGATTGGCTCGTTGACCCAGCACTGCCTCCAGCGATAGGCCCGCAGGTAGTTGGAGACCATGAAGATTGCCAGGGCGGCGATCATCAGGTAGGCGGGGAACCCGGTCAGCGCATCGCTGACGCGGCTCCATTCCGCCCCTCTGATGGCGAGCCAGCCAAAACCCAGGCCAAAGGCGACGCCGACGATAGCAAGGAGGGATCGATTGACCCAGCGTCGGCGGAGCACTCGCATGAGGATGGTGGGCGTCTCCGGAAATGGTGCGGCGCCTCGATTGTTCTAGGAAGCCGCCGGCTACGTCAATGAGCGGGCCTGCTGGCGGCCCGCTCTGGCGATGCTGTGGCCTAGGTATGTTGCGGGATGTCCCCGGGCTTGCAGGAAGGGGCTAGGCCCGGGTCCTGGTGAGGAGCACGGGGTCGCCGGAGTGGCGTATGACCTTGCTGGAAACGCTGCCCATGACCCAGCGGCCCACGCCGGAGCGCCCGTGGGTAGCCATACTCACCAGGCTATTCTGAATCTCTGTTGCCAGGTCAACGATCGCGCTGCCGGCGTCACCGCGAGCGACCCGCGTCTCCACGGCGCGGATGCCCTCGCCCCTAATGCGTTCCGCCACCGCTTCCACGTAGCTCCCCGCATCCTTGTCAGCCCGCGCGACATCCTCGGCGGAGTCGTAGAAGACCCCTCCGGCGGGGTAGTCCGCCACCAGGTAGTAGTCTGAGGGGCCGGGGTTGACCGTTACAAGCACGACCTTGAGATTGAGCGCTTTTGCCAGTGGCAGCGCGTGGGCCATCGACTGTTCGGACTCGGTGGAGCCGTCCAGGGGCAGGATCAGGGTTTCGAACCTGATCTCCTCCGGAAGCGGCTTGCTCTGGTCGGGCCGAACGACGAGCATGGGCTGGTCTGCAATGTTGATCACCTTGTCGGTGATGCTTCCCATTGCCCAGCGTGCGACGCCGGTCCGCCCGTGGGTGGACATGGCGACGAGCGTGTTGGCCTCCAGGGCGGCCTGTTCAGCGATGACGTCTGCTGGGGCCCCGACCTGAACGGATGAGGAGGCTTGCAGACCCGAGCTCTGTAGATTGCGCTCGACATCCGCGATGTAGCGGGATGCCTGCTCCTTGACCTGGTCCGGCGCCGGCCCGTGGGGAAGCTTGGTCAACTCGCCGTAGGAGCCGTCGGATATCGGGGCCGGGGGCGCCACCGCTCGCAGCAAGTCGATGCGGATCCCGAAGGTGCGGCTGAGCAACGCCGCATAGGGCAGGATTCCCTCCGCCAGCTTGGAGCCATCCAGTGGGACCAGAATTCGAGAATACATGAGCGCCTCCTTCAGCGTTTGCCGGATTGGTTCAAGACTCAACCCGCTCGACTTGTTGTGTTGGTAGGGTGGCGGCGCCTGGCTCGGCTCCGTGGCGATAGCGGCCCGCGCAATGGGCAGGCCGCGCCGGCCAGCGGAGATGGCCGGGACGTCAGCCTGGGTTGCTCGTGCCCTCGGCGCGGCCTCTCTGGGCGCCCCGGATGGGGATGTTGGTGACGAGGGTGATGGAAGAGCCCGTCCGGCGAACATCAACCTCGATGGCGTCAGTGTCTATGACGGCGTACTTGGAGATGGCGGAGATGAGGTCGTTCTTGAGGTCCTCCAGAATCTCGTTGGAAAAGGTGGTCCGGTCCTGCACCAGGACGACCTGGAGTCTCTGGGCCGCGGACTGGCCGCTGCCCTCTTCCAAAGCCATGACTCGGCGCAGTATGCGGCGAAGTCGATCAAGCATTGGTTTCCACCCTCCCCGCGGGCCTTAGCCACTTTTTGAAGCGATGAAGCAGTCCCGGCTGCTTCGACAGATCCATGAAGGGAACATCCTCACCGTCCAGGCGGGCGGCGACCCGGATATATGCCTGCCCGGCCACGGACTTCGGGTCATGGACCGCCGGCACTCCCCGGTTGGTGGAAACGATGATGCTTTCGTCTTCCGGAACGACCCCCACCAGTTGGACCGAGAGCAGCGTTAGGATGTCCTCGGTTGACATCATGTCATTCTGCTTGATCATTGCCGCCCGCACCCTGTTCAAGATCAGGCGGGGTGTTGGCAGTCCGGACGCTTCCACGAGACCGATGATGCGGTCTGCATCGCGCACCGCCGATACTTCGGGCGTCGTGACGACTATGGCCACGTCAGCGGGGGCGAGGGAGTTCTTGAAGCCCTGCTCGATTCCTGCTGGGGAGTCGATGAGGATGTAGTCGTGGTCTGGCTTGAGCTGGTCCACGATGTCTGTGAGTTGTTCCGGGGTGATGGAGGCCTTGTCGCGGGTCTGGGCGGCTGGGATCAGGGAGAGGTTTGGCGCGGACTTGTCGCGGATCATCGCCTGGTGAAGCTGGCAGTTGCCCTCGATCAACTGGACGAGGTCGTAGACGATGCGATTTTCCAAACCCAGGACGACGTCGAGGTTGCGCAGTCCGATGTCTGCGTCTATGACGACGACGGTGTTGCCCCTGAGGGCCAAAGCTGTTCCAAGGTTCGCTGTGGTGGTGGTCTTGCCCACGCCTCCCTTGCCGGAGGTGACCACTATGGCTTTACCCTTCTTTGATGCCATTGGCTACTCCTCTTGTGTCCAGACGGACCTGGCGACGAAGGGCTCCAGCGTTATGGCGCCTCCCTTGACCAGGGCTACGGTGGTGTGCCCGCCGGAATCCCGGGCGGGGCGGCTGGGGACATCCATCATGATATGGGGGCCGATTCTGACCTGAGTGTCTTCGATGGAATGGGCGAGGATCATTGCGTCCTCTGCGCCGCCTGCGCCTGCATGAGCGAGGCCTGCCAGGCGGCCGTAGATAACGATGTCGCGGGTGGCGGTGATCTCAGCGCCCGGATTGACGTCGCCGAGCACGACCACGTTGCCTGAGTTGTGGATCACGACGCCAGAACGGCAGGTGCCCTTCACCAGCAGCGTGTCCGGGCTTTCCGCAGCCACCTCCAGTGGGGGTGGGGGGGCCTTCTTCCTGCTGCGGCGAGCGACGGGCGGCGCCTCGGCGGTCTCTTCGACTGGGTGAGGCGGCGCCGCCTCCAGAAGCTCTCTGAGGGCGTCTGCTCCGACCGACAGGCCCGCCAGCACCAGCTTGTTCTCTTTTTCCAGGATGGTGCGTAGGGCGTCGACCTGGTCCGGCGTCATGTGCCGGTTTCCCATGTTCAGCGTTACGCGTCCCCCATCGAAGCGGCCCTTGACGCTGAGCAGGTATTCCCTCAGCCCATTCTCGATGTCTTCTACGGAGACCTTCGGGTCCATGGTGAATTCAATGGCCTGTCCGCGCCCAACGACGCGGACGATGGCGGAGTTCACGGACCTTTGGTGCTGGAGGTTCGCTGAGGTCATGGGGCGTTGCGAAACGGAGTGGCTCCTGTGATGACCGGCTTATCGTATCTTACAGCACCAACGCGCGGTGTCAATCTGGCGCGGCACCCCGGAAGAGACGCCTCAGCTTGGGCTTGAGCGCAGCGCCGTCAACCGGCGCTGCCGGGCATGATGGCCTTGCCTCCAAGCTGTGGCCAAGCTGCCGGGTCGCTGGCCTTGTCTGCCGCTTCCCTGGGAGGCAGCGAGGCGTCCCAGAAGCCGGCAATCAGGCGGCGGCCCGTCCATCCGTTGGAGGCCTCTGAGGCCAGCCAAACGACGGGCACGGCCATGACGTCGGGTTGAATCAGGTCTTCCCGCTTGATGTTGCCAACGGGAGGAAACATGCGGGTGTTCACCGGGCCGCCGGGGATGAGGACGTTGGCGGTGATGCCGGTGTCCGCCAACTCCTGGGCCATGATGGCGACGAAGGCCTCGTTGGCCGCCTTTGGGGGGCCGTAGATGGTGAACCCGGGGCGAATCATGGTGTCCAAGCTGGTCGTGACGTTGATGATTCTTCCCCAGCCCTGTGCGGTCAGGTGCTTCACCGCTGCAAGGGCCGTGAGGAAAGGGGCGGGGGCGTTGACGGCCACGCCGCGCTTCCACTGGCTGATGTCCATTTCCCAGAACTTGACGGGGTTGATGAAGTGGTCGGAGCGGATGGTCTCCGGGCCGATCCCGGCGTTGTTGATGAGGATGTGGAGGCCGCCAAGCCCTGAGATCGCGTCGGCGACGAGCTTTGCCGGGGCGTCTTCCTGCGTGAGGTCGGCGGGCAGGGCGAGGATGGCGTCGTTCCCGCCTATTGCCCTGGCGTCGTTGGCGGCGTCTTCGAGGACGTCGGGATCGACGTCGTTCATGGCCACGCGGGCGCCGGCCTCCGCGAGGGCGAGGCTGATGGCCCGGCCCATACCCCTTCCGGCCCCGGTAACGATAGCGGCCTTACCTTGCAGCGACTGTTCCGCCATGATTCCCCCTTATAGAGACCTTTGCATAGCTCCTGCGCCGAGCTTCCCGGACTATCCGGCGCGCCCCCATCCTAACCTCCCCCCGGCTGCATGGGAAGGGACGTGGCCTCCACCCTAATCTTCCCGCGTGTTCGGAGGAAGGGATGGGAGGGATTGCCGGGGGTGGGTTGGGCCTTTGATTGTTACGCTTATCAGCCGGATTTCGGGGGATTCAGGCGTGGAGCCGTCGTTTATCCGTCGTTACCCGTCGTTAGCCGTCGTTTGGTCGTCGCTTAGCCGTCGTGGATCCGTCGTTTAGCCGTCGCTTAGCCGTCGCGGATCCGTCGCTGAACCGGATGGCTCCAAGGAGCTTGCCTTACAACGGCGTTCGCTCCGGTCCCAGCCTTCCTCGGAGGGTCTTGCCCCTTGGGTTGTTCCCTCAGCGCCCCTGCCACAGGGGGACTCTCTGTGGTTAGCGCAGTGCTCATGTATGCGGCAGGCTCCGAGAAAGAGAAGCGGTCCGGCGGCTGACTTCCTGGGGGGTACTATAGCACAATCGTTCGTATTTTGCAAGGGGGGGTTGCAAGGGGGGATGGAAGAAGGGATATGGCCTCCATCCTGACCTTCCCGCGTGCTCGAAGGAAGGGATTTCGCCTTATGGAGGGCTGACCTGCTCGTAGGCGTAGGCCAGCTTGATGACGGCGCCGGCCCAGGGGGTCGCGCCCGAGTCGACGGTGAGTTCCTAGGAGCCGGCGCTGCGCTGGGGGGTGGGGCCTTTCATCGCGTTGCTGCTAGAAACCCGATACCACTATCCAGCTGAGCTTGCAAATCATCTGCCCCAATGGCTTTGATCGCTATAGTGATTATATGCGACGCACTGTACGCGACGCTGGGATGGGTTAGGAGAAGAAAAGGCACTTCTCTATGGAAGGCATCGCTGAAATGATTGGTAAGGCCACGTAACCACCGTTCACGCTCTTCATGGGATTCAGGTATGGGAAGCTCATGGACGGGGCCTTGCCCGATCGTAGTTGTGACCGTTACTTGAAATACTCTATTTGGCGTTGTCATCTCTCCTCCTTTACGCTGTCATCTCCGCCGCCGACTAGTATTCGAAGTAGTAGACGAACCACGTGGCATCTTCGGGGCCTTCCCCTCCATGACCAGAGTGGCACCCTCTACGCCGTGCCTCTTGCGTCTCAAACCGCTGAGCAGCACTTTTGGAAGGGAACCAATCAAGGATTTGCCAATTGCGCAAGGTTCGAAACTCGGAGCGCCGCTCGCCTTCCCTCCGGTCAGGGTCCATAGTCATTCCAATTACGCATGCCATGCCTGCCTCCTTTACGCTGTTATCTCCGCTGGCGGAAGGAGCTTCATTTGGTGATGAGTTCCCGCAACCCGTCTATTACATTTCGTGCGGCTCCAGAGACTAGCGTTGGTTCAAAGATCAGCAAAAGCAAGACGCATACACCGAAGGTGATAACGAAAACGCGCCGCCAATGCCGCCGTGTCATCACGCTGTCATCTCCGCCGCCGCCGCCGCACCCCTCCATGTCGGATATTCCGCTCCCGCTCCGGGGTCAGGTGGCCGTTCCTCCGGTTGAAGTCCTGCAACCCGGTAAGCGTCATCCGGTCCCGCTTCTCCTTGTTGTCCGGCGGGCAGAGCAGGGTGAGTTCCCGGCCCTGCCGGGCGGGGCGCCAGGGCAACGGTTAGTGCAATGCAACCTTGTTACATTGTGGAAACATCTTCGGCTTGCGGCAAGTGGGGAATGGCACGATAAGGCTCAGTGGGCGGCTGTCAGTCCGGACGCCGGACACGGGGCCCTTGCGCTCTCCGCTCCATGCGGGCGCGGGTTGAAGACGGGCGCGGGTTGGAGAAGCGGCCTGTGAGCCAGGGGCGCGCCCCCGGCGGAGACTGGCGCGCCTACGGCTCTCCCGGCAGCGGCGGCGCAATCGTTGGCGGACGCCGGTGGCGGGTGGCCTGCTCGTAGGCGTAGGCGAGCTTGATGACGGCGCCGTCGTTGAAGGGGCGCGCCAGGAAGGTGATGCCCACGGGAAGGCCGGCCGAGGTGAAGCCTGCGGGGACTGAGATAGAGGGGACGTAGGCCAGGAAGGTGTTGATGTGAGTCACGCCTCTCCCGTTGTAGTAGGGCGGCCCCACCCCCTCGCTGATGAGGGTCGGTTGGTGCTCCACCGTCCTGTGCACGATGGCGTCCAGTTGGGATTCGGCCATCAACTGCATCACGTCGAACATGAGGTCGTCCCGAGTTCTGAGGTATTCGCCGTAGCCTTCCGGCCCCGCCATGTCCACGCCGGGGAATCTCGGCAGGCGCACCTTGGAGAAGTCGGGCGACTCCCTCATGGCGCTGCGGGAGGGGTAGGGCAGGTTCGTGTTGCGTAGGAAGTAGTTGTCCCAGACCTCGTCGAGGCGCTCCAGGGCTCTCTTTGCCAGCTTCTCGTTCAACTCGGGGATCTCCGGCAGCTCGACGAGTGAGGCCCCGGCGGCGGCAATCTCGTTCAGCGCTTGGTCGAAAACCTCTGCGACCAGCCGGTAGTCATCGGAGTCCGGTTCGGACCGCGTGCCCATTGATTGCGTGATGACGCCGATGCGGGCCCCCCGGAGACCTGCCGCGTCCAGGAATCCCGTGAAGCTGTCCGGCGCCTTGCCCACGCCCAGGGAGGTGATCGGGTCTTCGGCGTCGTAGCCGACGATCGCGTCCAGGAGCTTTGCGGCGTCTTCGACGCGCCGTGTCATGGGGCCGAGAGAGCCGTTTATCCCCGGCCAGCCGTCGTAGACGCCGCCGCGGCTCACGAGTCCTGCGGTCGGCCTCATGCCCACGATGCCGTTCCACGCCGCCGGCCGTCGAATCGAAGCGAACCCCTCCTGTCCAATCGCCGCGGCCCCAAGGTTGCTGGAGACGCTTGCCCCGGGTCCGCCCGAGGAGCCTCCGGCGGTCCTGTCGAGATCGTAGGGATTCTTCGTGGAGCCGAAGAGCGAGCCGTGGGTATCCCCGCCGCCCATCTCTCCGAGGGTCCCCTTGGCCAGGATGATGGCGCCGGCGCGCTTCAGCTTGGCGGTGACGAACGAGTCTTCGTCCGGGAAGAAGTCCTTGAGTAGGATGGAGCCCAGGGTCGTGGGCATGCCGTGGGCGTCTATCTGGTCTTTGAGGATGACCGGTATGCCGTGCAGGGGGGCGGAGACGCCGCTTTCGGCAAGAACGGCGTCCCAATGCTCGGCCTCCTCGATGGCGCGGGGGTTCAGGGTGATAATGGAGTTGATCTGGGGGCCGTTGCGGTCGTAGGCGTCGATGCGACTCAGGTAGAGCTCCACGAGCCGCCGGGCCGACAGCGCGCCCGACGCGAATGCTGCGTGGATGTCGGCAATCGTGGCCTCCTGAAGCCGGAAGCTGGCGTGTTCCTGTTCACCGTTCATGTTGGCCTCCTTTGCGATCCTGGCCGCCCCGAGCCGTCCGGTGGTGTTGTGTCCGTAACGAGCGGGGAGCAACCGCATTGTATCCCAACCGGCGCCATTCCAGAGCGCGGGGAGTCAAGCGGTGTTCAGAGCGCTTGTGAGAGGATGGGATGGAGGCGGCCCCGGCTGGGGGCACAGCCCCTGGATCGCCGCGGCGCGCGGCTGGCGGGCAGTGCCCGGAAGTGCGAGACTGTAACAAGGGTTTAACCGCCGTGTTACACGCAGGAAATCAACGGGTAACACAGCCATGCAACCCTGGATGTGGTGGCTTGTGCATTCTGCGCCGGGCTGGCGGAATCTTTGACAGAACATCTTCACGCGCCGGGATTGAGTCCGATGCTGCGCCTGTGGCTCGTTGGTGGTCCGTGGGACGACTTGGCCCATGCCTTGGGGTCACTGGCGGGGGCCGGGAAGGTCTCCGTCATGGATCCTCGGTGCATGGCCTCCGAGGAGGCTTCGGCGCTGCTGCACCCGGACATTGTCCTCGTGAGGCCGGGCGCTCCCAACGCACAAACCATGGGTTTGAAGGACAGGAACGATTTCTCCTCGCCGGCGGTGCTTGCCTGCCTCACGCAGCGCGAACTGGAGGATGGGGCGGAGCTGGCCCCGGCTGACGACATACTCATCATCCCGTGCTCCACGGCCGAGCTGGAGACGCGTTTGCACCTACTGACGGAGCGACGACGCCCGTCCGGAGAGCCACAGATGCTCAGCGTCGGCGACGTAACGATGGACATGGACTCGCAGCGAGTGATGGTGCGGGGCGCGCCCATGGCATTGGCCCGCTTGGAGATGCGGCTGCTCCGTTTTCTCATGGAGAACCGCGGACGGGTGTTCCGGAGGGCCGACCTTCTGGCGGCGGTCTGGAAGGACCAGAAGTCCGTTGGAGAGAGGACCGTAGACGTCCACATTCGCCGTCTGCGGCAGCGCCTAGGGGCCTCGGCGGAGAGGCTGATTCATACGGTGAAGAACGTGGGCTACGGGATCTGGGAATCACCGTCCGAGGGGTAGGGAACCGGCCCCCGCCGCAGGGGTTGATGAACGTTCCCCTTCCTCGCTTTTCCCTAAGTGCGGGGGCGGACAAGTCCTCTTCCCTCTGTCTATTCCTGCAATTTGTGCTAGGCGCCAGGTGAGGAATCGTCCCCCTCTGCAATTCAACAAGGTCAGGCTGCGCTCTCCCGCTGTCCCCCTGTACCCAAAACATTGGAGGGTGGGCTAGGTGGGACAACGGCGTCCGCCGCGAAATGCCCCCTTTCCCTCACCCCCTTGCAAAATAAGGACATTTGTGCTATAGTGTCGCCATGAAGTGGGCCCCCGGCCCGCTTCTCTTCCTTGGAGCCTGCCGCATAACGTATGTACTGGGGGCTAACCACAGAGAATCCCCCTGTGGCAGGGGGCCGGGGGGATGTTCCCCCAGCCCCACAACCGTCCGAGGAAGGGTGGGACCAGAGCGAATGCCGTTGTGAGACGAGCTCTTTGGAGCCATCCGGTTCAGCGACGCATCCGCGACGGCTCCACGACGGCTCAGCGACGGCTCAGCGACGGCTCCGCGACAGCTCCGCGACGCTTCCGCGACGGCTCCGTGCCTGCAAACCCCGAAATCCGGCTGACAAACTTAACAACATACAATCAAAGGCCGCGCCTTCTCCCGCCTGACGCTTGGAGCAGCGTTCTGGGGAGGTGCCGCCGGGCTACCTATTCCACCATGCCGCGCATCACCCCGCGGCCTGCGTCGTTATTGATGACGGCGCCGGTCATCGTGCGGGACTCCTTGGAGGCGAGGAAGAGGTAGGCGCCGGCGTGGTCCTCAGGCTGAATCGTCATGTCGAGGAGGTTGCGCCCGCGATTTCCTATGCTCAAACCCTCGTTGTCCACATCCGGGGCGGTTGCGCGCCTCAGAGAGGCGGCGGCTGTTATGGCGGTCTGGGTGCCGGAGGGGGCCACGCCATTTACGCGAATGGCGGGCGCCAACTCGTTGGCCAGTGAACGCACGATGCCCAGGGTTGCATGTTTGGACGCCACGTAGATGGGACCGCCGCCGCCAATGTAGTACGACGACGTGGAGAGGGTGAAGATCATGCATCCCTTCGATCGGGTCAATGCCGGGATGGCGGCCTTTGCCCCCAGCAAATAGCCTTTCACGTTGATGCCGAACACCTCCTCCATACCCTGATCGACCTCCTGGTCTGTGAGGTCGTCGAGGCGGTGTCCTCCGTCGGAGACGCCTGCGTTTCCCACGAGGATGTCCAGGGCGCCGAAGGTGGATACGGCAAGCTCAACGGCCTTCCGGTTGTCGTCGAGGCGGCGGACATCTCCACGGAACGGGGCGACGCGGGCGCCGAACTCCTGTTGGAGCGAGGCCAGCCGATCCTCCGAGATATCGAAGGCAACGACCGAGGCTCCCTCTTCCAGGAAGCGTTGGGTTATGGCCCTGCCGATGCCGGAGCCTGCCCCCGTAATGAGCGCAACGTTGTCAGCCAGCGAGTTCATAGCGCCTCCTGAAGGCGGGAGTCGAAGATCCAAGCCCCGCGATCATGCCGGCGGAGCAAGGGGAAGGGCCCCAGTATCGGGGAAGCGCAGGGTTGGAATCAACTTGCGGCAGGCGTGACGCCGCGCTGGGGCCCTCGCGCAGGGAGCGCTGATGCGAAGGTCATCCAATCATCGACCTTGGGAGCCAGAGGGCAATGTCCGGTATGGCGACGATCAGGATCAGAACGACGGCCATGGGTATGAGGAAGGGAACGGCGCCACGGGTGATCAGGCCCAAGGGCTCCTTGGTGGCGCTCTGCAGGACGTAGAGGTTCATGCCAACGGGCGGGGTCAGTAGCCCCACCTCGATGACTAGGACGAGGAGGATTCCGAACCAGATGAGGTCAATCCCGGCGGCGTTCAACAGGGGCAACACAAAGGGCAGCGTGACGATCATCATGGAAAGGCCGTCGAACAACGTGCCCATGACAATGTAGAAAGCCAGGAGCAGGGCCAGGAGCGCGAAGGGGGAGAGGTTGGCGTCCACGATGAAGTTGCGGAGAATGATGGGCACGTCGTAGTAGGCAATGGCGGCCCCAAGGATCTTGGCGCCGGTGAAGATGATGAGGAGGGTGCCCGTCGTCCTCACGGTGGTGATGAGGCTTCGCCACAAGGTGTCAAAGGTAAGCCGGCGAGCGCCGGCGGCAAAGAGAATCGCCAGGACGGCGCCGACGCTTGCGACCTCGGTGGGGGTGGCGATGCCGCCATAGATGCCGCCCATGATGGCCGTCGCCAGGAGAAAGACCTGCCAGAGGCCGAGGAAGGCGAACAGCCGCTCCCTGAGGGAGACGCGTTCTAGGGGGAGGGGTTGAGCGAGGCCTTTCTTGAACCAGGTGCTGCGGATGGCTATGTAGGCCATGAAGGCGCCGGCGAGCAGAACGCCCGGCAACAACCCCGCCATGAACAGCCGCCCCACGGACTGTTCGGCCAGGGCGCCGTAGATGATCATGATGATGCTGGGGGGAATGAGGATGCCCAGGGTTCCCCCAGCGCTGATGGACCCCAATACGAGGCGTTTGTCGAAGCCTCGGGCGGCGAGGTTCGGATAGGCAACGCTTCCAATCGTGGCGGCGGAGGCAATGCTCGAGCCGGAGCAGGCGGCGAATAGGGAGGACGCCAGGATGTTGGATTGGACGAGGCTTCCGGGCATACCGCGGATCAGCTTGGAGGCATTGTTGTAGATGCGGTCGATCATGCCGCTGTAGTTGAGCATCTCCCCCATGAAGATGAACAACGGGACGGCGATGAGGACGAAGCTGGTGGAGGCGCCCCAGATTTGGATGCCGCTAACGGCCAGGGCTTTCTCCCTGCCGAGTGTGTCCCAAAGACCTATGAACCCCGAAAGTCCGAGGGACGCGCCGATGAAGACGCCCCCGCCGAGGAGGAGCAACATCAGGGCGATGACTAGAGCAAATGCTCCCATGGCCGCCTTTGGACGGTGGATCGCCGACCGAGCTCAGCAGGGCGCCGGACCCGGTCCGGCGCCTGCGCTGGGGGAAGGCGCTACCGGTAGCGCTGAATCACCGTCTTCAAGAGTTGAAGTACGAACGCGACGACTCCGACGGGAATCACCATCGCGGGGATAGCCAGGGGGGTCTGCAGACCCGCCCATGACCTTGTGCCCCTTGCGAGATACGTCTGGACCAGGTCGAGACCGGAGAAGAGCAAGACCACGCCGAAGACTATTGCGACGACGAGGGCGGCGGTCTCGACGATCCTAGCTGTACGCCCAGAGAGCCGGCTGACGAGGACCTCGACGCGGATGTGGCCGCCAGCCTTGACCGCGGGGGCCAGGCCCAAGAAGACGATGCCCAACATCAGGTACGAGGCGACCTCGTCGACAAAGATGAGGGGCTTGTTGATGAAGTACCTGGCGGCCACGCTGGCGGCGACAATCACGAGCAGCAGTAGGAGGGCAAGCCCTCCCACTGCCGCCATGATGGCGCTGATGCCGTCTATGGCCCCATGCCAGGTCGCCAACTCGCGCAGGCGGCCCCGGGACTCAGCAAAAACCTTCATTGCGCCAAGGCCTCGCGAAGAGGCGCCTAGTTCCCGGCGTCGCTGATAATGGCTCGGGCGCGGTCGAAGATTTCCTTGGCGTCGGGGCTAGCGTCTTCATACCAGCTGCCCAACACCTGTTGGCCGGCCCCGCTGATTTCGGCGAGGTCGGACTCAGGCCACGCAATGACTTCCATGCCCTCGTCGAGAAGGCGCTGCCTGCTGGTGACCATGTCCTCCCTGAGGCTGTTCCACACCCGCGTCATGAGCTGCGGGCGAAGGTCCACAAGGACCTGTCTGACATCGGGCGGAAGGGCGTCGTAGGCCGTCTTGTTGATGGACAGGAAGTTGACGGCGCCGCCGGTCCTGATGTCGATGATGTATTTGGCGACCTCGTACCACTTGAGGACGTAGGTGCCGGAGTCGACGATCCACACGCCGTCAACGAGGCCCTGCTGGAGAGCGGTGTAGACCTCCTGTGCCGAGATGGGCGTTGCGGCGGCGCCCATGTTCCCGGTGAACGCCACTTCCAACGGGCTCATGGCGCGGATCTTCAACCCCTGGAACTCATCGAGGCTGTTGACCGCGTCTTTCATATAGAGGTTGCGGGGGTCCAACTGGAGAATCCAGTAGAGCTCAACGTCGTACTTGCTGGCCAGAAGGCTCTGGTAGGGTTGGAAGAGCTTGTTAGCCACGTCAACGCGGAGGTCCACGTCCGGCGGAACGAGGCCGGGGATCTCCAAGACCTCCAGCGCCTGCTCCACGCCGCTGTTGGAGCCTCCCCAGACGTCGGATGCCTCCACGAGTCCGCGGTCGACGGCGTCGAGGTATTCGGCCTGGCCGTAGGGGAGGGCCCCGCCGGCGAAGATTTCAATGTTGAGCTGGCCGTTGGTCCGCTCCCTCACTTGGTCAGTCCACCACGCTATGTTTGTCAGAATATAGTGGCTCTCTGGGCTGACGGAGCCGAGCTTCCAGTTGATGATCTGAGGCTCCGGGGTCGGCGTGGCGGCGGGGCTGGTGGCGGTGGGGTCGCTTCCACCCCCGCAGGCCATGGCGGCCATGAGGGCAACAAGAGCCGTGACGAGGGTCAGTATCCTTTTCATGGGGCCTCCCGATGTATTCGTATCAAGGGAATCTGCCAATGTTGGAACGCCAACCCTTGTCCACCCCAGAACGTTAGCGATTCGTCGCTGGGGGCCGTACTCTCCAACGTGTTCCGAATTCTAGGCGCGCGGTCTTCCTATGTCAAATGTCAAAAACAACCCTGGGCGGCCCCCGGTGTTTTGACACGTTGATGCAGACGCGCCTATATTCTGTTCCATCGTCGTCGTCCGTTCCTCATGGAATCGCCAGCCCTGCGATGGTGTTGCCACGCCTGGGCTAAGGAAGTAACACATGGAGCCCCGCACCCTTCAGATAGGCGTCGACGTGGGCGGCACCTTTACCGATGTCGTGGCCCTGGATTCGGAGGGGCAGATCAGCGTGCGCAAGGTGCTGTCCACGCCCGCTGACTACAGCGCGGCGGTGATCGAGGGCATAGAGCAAGTGCTGGCTGAAGCGGGGGCCGAGGGCGGTGGGGTTGCGGCGGTTGTCCATGCAACCACCGTTGCGACCAATGCAATCCTGACTCACTCCGGCGCCAGGACGGGCTTGATCACGACCAAGGGCTTTCGGGACGTCCTCGAATTTGGCCGCCTTCGGATGCCCAAGTTGTTCGACATGGACTGGGAGCGCCCCCAGCCACTCGTGGCGAGGCATCTTCGGAAAGAGGTTGAGGAGCGGATGGCCGCCAACGGGGAGGTCATTCGGCCAATCACCGACGATAGCATCAATGAGGCTCTGACCGACCTGGTTGACCAGGACATCGAATCCCTCGCCATCAGCCTCATCAATTCCTACGCCAACTCGGAGCACGAACGCCGTATCGAGCAGCTGGCCAAGGAGCGGTTCCCAGGCCTGATGGTCACCGTCTCCTCCGAGCTCTTGCCGGAGTTGAAGGAGTTCGAGCGGACCAGCACCGCTGTGGTCAACGCCTACGTTCAACCGGTGATAAAGCAATACTTCGTGATGCTTGGGGAGCGGCTGAGGGACGCTGGCGTGGCCGGGCCGCTGCTCATCATGCAGTCGAACGGCGGTGTCGTGAGTGCGCCGACGGCGTCGGAGGCGCCGGTCTACATCATCGAGTCCGGGCCTGCGGCGGGTGCCGTGGCGGCGATGCGGACGGGGCAGGTCATTGGGGTTGATGACTTGGTGAGCTTCGACATGGGCGGCACCACGGCCAAGGCCTGCATCATCGAGAAGGGCAACATTACGCGGGCCACCGAATACGAGGTGGGCGCCGGTCTGAACGTAGGACACCGGCTTCTGAGGGGAGGCGGCTACCTGGTCAGGGTTCCCACCATTGACATCGCCGAGGTGGGCGCGGGCGGCGGGAGCATTGCCTGGCTGGATGCGGGGAACATCCTGAAGGTGGGCCCCCGCAGCGCGGGCGCCAGCCCCGGCCCGGTGTGCTACGGCCAGGGTGGGACGCAGCCCACGGTCACGGACGCCAACGTGGCGCTTGGATACCTGAACCAGGAGTATCTGGTCGGCGGCGCCTGGCCCATCGACGCGGACGCGGCTCGGAGGTTGCTCACCGATCACGTGGCGGTCCCCGCCGGACTCAACCTGCTGCAGGCCGCTCATGGAGTCCATCGCATCTCCAACGCGGTGATGGCGCGGGCGGTGCGCGCGGTGTCCATCGAGCGGGGCAGGGACCCCCGACGCTTCGCTCTGTTTGCCTTCGGAGGCAGCGGCCCGGTGCATGCGGCGCACATGGCATTGGACATGGGGATGGGGAGGGTGGTCGTGCCGCCGGCGCCCGGGTTGTTCAGTTCGGTGGGGCTCCTCCTGTCCAACCTGGAGCACCACTACGTCCAGAACTTCTGGCGAAGGGTTGACGGGACGGAGGCCGCAGAGCTTCAGAACATCGTCAGCCGCATGTCAGCGAAGGCATACGATGATTTGGCCAGCGAGGGTTACCCGGGGGACAGGGTGCGGCTTCAGGTGCTCTCGGACATGCGCTACGTGGGCCAGAACTCGGAGTTGACCATTCCGCTACCTGAAGCCTTCCTGGGGAGCGGGGACTGGGCCGCCCTGCGCGAGGCGTTCGAACAGGAGCACCAGGCAACCTACGGATACCGCTCCACGCGGGAGCCGATTCAGTTCATCAACCTGCGCATTGTGGCCGAGGGATTGAGGGGCGAGTCGGCCGGCATCGGAAGGGGCGGAGCCAGGCCGAATGGGGAGCGGCCCTCTCAGCCGCAGTCCAATCAGCGGCAGGTCTACTTCGGGCCGGAGATGGGATGGCTCAGCGCCCCGGTCATCGACCGCCCTGACCTGGACAGCCATTTCCAGGAAGGCCCGCTCATCATCGAGGAATACGACTCGACCACGGTGGCGCCTCCGCACTGCCGCGCTCGGCTGGACGAATGGGGCAATATCAACCTTGAGTTGGGGAGAATACCATGACAACGGGCGTCAGTAGGGACCCGGTTCTTTTCGAGCTGATGCAGCACGCCGTCAGCGCGGTCGCGGACCAGATGGCGGTGACCGTGATTCGCACGGCCCGGTCCACGGTGAGCAAGGAGGCGATGGACTTCTCCACCGGCATCTGCAACGCCGATGGCGAGGTCGTTGCACTGGGGCTGTGTCTGCCGCTGATGCTCGGCAGCCTGCCCCCCGCCTTGCAGACGATCAAGCGCGAGTTTGACGGCGACATGCACCCCGGCGACGTATACGCGTTCAATGACCCCTACGACGGCGGGGCGCACCTTCCGGATATCTACATGGTGAAGCCCGTCTTTATCGAGGGGCAGTTGACGGCCTTTTCCTGCGCTGTCATGCATCACGCAGACATTGGAGGCATTGCCTCCGGGGGCCTGGCGACGAGCTCAACGGAGATCTTCCAGGAGGGCCTTCGCATCCCGCCGCTCAAGCTGTTTGACAAGGGCAAGGCCAACGAAACGCTCTTTGCCATTCTGGAAAAGAACGTCAGAATGCCTGAGAAGGTGCTGGGCGACCTGCACTCAGAGTTGGCCGCGGTCATGGAGGGGGAGAAGGGCGTCGCCAAGCTGGTGGAGGAGCAGGGCCTGGAGACCGTTCAATGGTACTTCCGGGACCTCTTGGACTACACGGAGATGCGCTCGCGGGAGGCCATCCGCGCCCTGCCGGACGGGGAGTTCACCTTCCGGGACTACTTGGACGATGATGGGCTGGACCCGGACCCGCTTCCCATTCAGGTGAGCCTCAAGAAGCAGGGAGACGAGCTCATCGCCGACTTTGCCGGCTCTGCGCCGGCGGCTCGGGGCGCCATCAACATGACGCTTTCCTACACGCAGGCGTGCGTCTACTCGGCGCTGCGCTGTGTGCTCGATCCCGACATACCCAACAACGGCGGGTTCTTCCGTCCGGTGCAGGTGAAGGTTGAGCCTGGGACGCTGCTCTACGCTCAGTCGCCATCGCCGGTGGCGTCGCGGGCGCTGACGGCCATGCACACGTCGGATGCCGTGATGGGAGCGTTGGCCCAAATGCTGCCGGACCGGGTGCCCGCCTGTGGCATCTCCGGCGACGTGAACGTGAGCCTTGCGGGATACCACCCTGGCGGCGTGGCCTTTGGCTTGCTGGACTGGGTGTTCGGTTCCTGGGGCGGGCGGCCAAAGTTGGACGGCATCGACCACGTGTCCTCGCTAACAGGAAACTTCTCTAACACGCCGGTGGAAGTCCTGGAAGCGGAGTCGCCGGTGCTGATAGAGGAGTACGCCATGGTTCCTGGCTCGGAGGGGGCCGGCGAGCACCGGGGAGGAATGGGGGTGGTCCGGGAGATCCGGCTCGTTGGGGCCGACCAGGCCGCGATGCACGTGCGGATCGACCGCCACAAGTTCCCTGCCTACGGCCTTAGCGGCGGGGAGGCCGGCGCGCCGACGCTGGCCTCAGTGATGGCCAACGACGGCGAGCATGTCATGACCTCGAAGTTCCGGGGGGTCCTGAAGCGCGGGGAGTCCGTGCGTATTCAGGTTGGCGGCGGGGGCGGGTGGGGCGACCCCCTGCAAAGGGACCCTGCGGCGGTGCTCGACGACGTTGTGAATGAGAAGGTCACGGTGGAGCGGGCGCGAGACGTGTATGGCGTCGCTCTTGCAGGCAGCCCGGCGCAGGTGGACGAGGCCGCAACGGTTGCGCTGCGCGAGGCGATGCGGGGCTAGCTGCATCCTCTGCACCCCGCTCGGTGGGCTATGCCGGCGGGGTGCCATTGTTTTCCTGTCCCACCCATCACCCAAGGGTGGGACAGGCTTTCGCCGGAAAGGCGCCGCATGTGTGGGACGCTAGCTGACGGTTACGCCCACGCCGTAGAACGCGGCGCAGTTGTCCCACAGGATCTTCCGCTTGTCTTCGTCGGTGATGGGGAGCTTTAGGAACGTGTCCGCTCCGTAGGGGTACTTGGCGTCGATATGTGGGTAGTCCGTGGAGTAAACGATATTGTCGTTGCCGACGTAGTCAATGGCGTATTTGACCACGTCCTCCTCCGAGTCGACGGACGTGTAACCCTGCCGCCGGAAGACCTCGCTGGGCTTCAACGTGGTGTCTGGCACATAGAGGTCGGCGAACATCTCCCAGTGCTCATCGAGACGCCAAAGCAGCCAGGGAAGCCAGGCGGAGTTGCCTTCGAGGAACGCAACCCGCAGCTTGGGATGCCGCTCCAAGACGCCGCCGGCGCACATGGCGCCGAGTGCCATCATCTGCTCGACGGAGTGGGAGTAGGTGTGGCGGAGCATGAAGTCCGGCTCGAACTGTTCTCCCACCTGGGGCACGCCGGCGGCGGCCGACTCGTGGAAGCCCATAGGGACGTCCAACTCTTCCAGGATGGACCAGAGCGGGTCGTAGTAGGGGTCATGCCAGTTGCGGCCGGTAACGATGTTGGCCCGCATGAACACGCCGCGGAATCCCAGTTCCTTCACGGCGCGCTTGGTCTCCTCAACGGCGTCGTCAACATCAAAGGGCGAGATCATGGCGACGCCGAGCATTCGTTCGGGGTCCGGCCTGCAGAAGTCGTAGAGCCAGTCGTTGTAGGCCCTGGAGAGAGCGGCGGCGAAGGGCGCGTCGAGGTCGGACCGGGAGAGGGTGTGGAGGCCGCGGGTGGGATAGAGGATGGCCACGTCGATGCCTTCCTTCTCCATGGCCTCCAACTGGACTTCGGGCGTCCAGCCGCGGTCGTGATGGTCCTGGTAGCGGGCGTAGTCCTCCAGGAACTTCCTGCCGGGCCCTACGCCCGGGACGTCCTGCACAGGCGCCACGGCGGGCATGCCCCAAGGCTTGCCCTGGGGGTCCACCATGCGGAGGTCTCTCACGCTTTCGATGAGCCCGATGGGCGCCCGATCCCTGTAGAAGGGGTCGATGTAACGCTGCCAGAGGTCGGGCGGCTCCATGATGTGCATGTCGCTGTCGAGAATCCGAAAGCCATCCTTAGACATGGTTACCCCCTCCGGGCGCAAGTCTTCCAACTGTAGCGCCGTTCTCTCACGTCTCCGAGATTCTGTCAAGCGAGGGCGTCAACCCAGATTCCCCACCTGGGGATGAAAGAAGCGCCTCGTTGGAGCCGGTTGTGAAGCTGGCAATGACGGCAAGAGAGTAATCAATACCAACCCCCACCAGCCCTCCGCACGCAGGGCAATCCCTCCCGTCCCCGCCTACTTGCAAAATGCGAACGATTGTGCTATAGTATCGCCATGAAGTGCACCGCAGGCCCGCTTCTCTTCCTTGGAGCCTGCCGTATACATTTGGACTGGGGGAATCCAGAGAGAGATCCCCTGTGGCAGGGCGTCTGGGGAACATCCCCCAGGCGCACGACCGTCCGAGGAAGGGTGGGATCAGAGCCAATGCCGTTTCGAGACAAGCTCTTTGGAGCCATACGGCTCCGCCACGGTTCATTACGGTTCGCTACGACCTCGCTACGACTTCACTACAGCTCATCCACAGCTCTCTTACGGCTTTGTTATGCCTCTGTTACGGCTCCGTGCCTGGAAACCCCGAAATCCGGCTGATACGCGTAACGAATTCCTTCCAACCGGCTTAGAGTCCTGACAGGTTTCACATGGAGGCGCTATAGATTACCGCTCGCGGTCCCGCCGCTGTTGCCCTTGGGAGGCCGCCGGCGCCCGCCTACGCCTGCGTTGGCGAGGCTGTTGCCTATTCGATTTCGGGGTCTCCGTTGGTTGAGATGTAGGAAGCTGCCTTCTCGATGTCAACGTCGGCGCGGAGGCTGACGCCGGCAGCTTCCTCCTGGAGTTGGAAGTAGACGGTATAGCCGGAGCCGTTGCCCCAACCCCGATTGAGGGCGTGCATCTGAATCTGCTCGACGAGGCCGGACATGGGGAGGGGGACGTTGAGCTGCCTTCCGAGCTCGGTGGCCAAGCCCACGTCCTTGCGGAGGAGATTCAGCGAGAAGAGGGCCGGCTCGTACTGGCCGGTGAAGACCTGTTCGGGCATCTGCTCGTGCATGATGTGCATGCGGCCCACCAGACCCCGCCGCACCGACTCCCAGATAATGCGCGGCTCGACGCCTGCCTTGACGCCCAGGGTCATGCCTTCGGCGAGAACCTGGGATATCCCCGAGCCAATCATCTGGTGCATGAGCTTGCAGACGGCGCCGGAACCCAGGGGTCCGGCGTAGATGATCTGGTCTCCGTATGCCTGGAAAACGGGCTTTGCGCGCTCGTAGACGTCGCGGTCGCCGCCGACCATGATTTCGTGGACGCCGCGCTCGTAGCCGGGCTGGCCTCCGCCCACGGGCGCATCGAGGATCCATGCCCCTTTGGCGCGGAATTGGGGCTCGAGCTCTCTGACGAGGTTTGGGCTGCTGGTGGAAATGTCTATGTAGATGCTGTCCTTGCGTATCCCCTCGACGACGCCGCCCCTGCCGATGGCCGCTCCCTGGACGTCCGCCGGCATGGGGACCGCCGTGAGGATAACGTCCGAAAGGCTTGCCGCCTCGGCGCCGGAGGAGGCGAGGCGGGCGCCCCGCTCTAGGAAGGGACGGGTCGCCGCCTCATCGAGGTCGAAGACGACCATGGGAAATCCCTTTGATTGGATGCGCTGCGCCACCGGCCCGCCCATCTTGCCCAGTCCAATGAATCCCACTGTTTGCATTGCGCCTCCCCTTGCAAGTGTTCGATGTCGTTAGCTTTGTGACGAGGGCCTCGTTTGCCGAGAGCCTGTGGCCTTCAATCTGCCGCAGCCCTAGCTGCGGCCAAGGCTTATGTTCGGCGGTGGCGAGGCTCTTGTGTGGCTCGCGGGCGCGCCGGTTGAGAAGTGGCCTCCTTCCTAACACCTAGCGCTTGTAGCAACGTCCCTGGGTATGATGGCTAGCCGTCCTGTTTGAGGTCGTCCAAGAACTCGGCCACGCCCTCAATGAGGCCGTACCGGGGCTTGTAGCCCAGCTCCTCGGCGGCGCGGGTGTTATCCAGCCGTTGCTCGTGGACCCAGAACGGCCCCACGACCGGGGCGCTGAGCATCTGAACGTCTACTCCCGGAGCGGCCTTCCGAATCGCGTTTGCCACGTCCTCTCCGCTGGAAACGGCGCCGGAGCCGAGATTGTACAGCGTACTCTTCAGGGGCTGTTCGCAGGCGTTGGCCACGCCCTGAGCCACGTCCTTGGCGTAGACGTAGTCGTTGTAGTCCAGGACGCCTGGGTCCAGACTGACGGGCCTCCCGGTCAGGGCGTCTACCAGGACGTCATGCAGGGCCGGCCCGGCCAGGTCGCCGCCGAGATAATGGCCGTAGCCGTAGACTTGGGCAAAGCGGGTAGTGGCGAACTCGATGTCGTAGTGAGCGGCGTATGTGGTCAGAAGCTCTTCGCAGGCCAGCTTGGTCGACATGTAGAAGTGGCCCGACACCGTGGGGTGGTCTTCCCGGATGGGGTGAGGGGGTGTTGGCTGGAACTGGTAGACCCCCTGGGTGCCGGCGAAGACCATCTTCCTGCCTCCGGCAAGCCGGAGGGCTTCCATGGCCGTGAGCGGCCCGGCCACGTTGGCGAGCACGCCGGAGAACGGATGTTCGGCAATGGTCTGGCCGATGAGAAATGCCGATACGAAGGCGGTGTCTATGTGGTGTGCCTGCATCGCCTCGATGACTGCCGCCAGGTCCCGCATGTCGCCGCGGATGACGGGGACGCCGGGGGAAACGCTCTGGATGTAGGGGTGGTTGGGGGCGGCGTCATAGAGAACGACGCGATGGCCCCTGGAGGTCATTTCCCTGGCAAAGTTGCAGCCGACCAGGCCGGCGCCGACGCTGAGCACGTTCATTTGCTTGCCTCCTCGGCATCACCAGACCGCCGCCGCTTGGGGGCGGCGCAGGCCCTGCTCTGTGGGGTTCGCCGGCAGGACTCAGCTAGCCCCGGCCAGGAGACGGGACCACGCCGAGCTCCTGCATCATCGGTAGCTGGTCGATGAATACCCAACGCTCGGACAGCTTGCCGTTGGCGACGCGGAAGATCTCCACGCCGTTGACGGGAAACTGCCTGTTGGTTGGGGGAACCCCCATGAAATCGAACTTGTGGGTGAGGTGGCCGGAAAGGCGGGCCACTACGAGGTCATCCTCGGCGACAAGGTCGGCAATCTCCAAGTGGATGTCCATCATGGACTTGAGGGCGGCGGCCAGCTTCTTAACTGCCTCCGCGCCGACGATGGGGAAGGGAGCAACGGTGTTGTAGACGTCCCGAAAGTTGGGGTCGAAAAGCTCGTCGATCAGATCGAGGTTTCCCTCGTTCTCGACTTCCTGATAGAACCTGCGCACCAACGTCTTGTTGTACTCCGACATCGGGTCTCCTCTGGCGGTTGCCGCGACTGGAATCGTAGCTGAGCCTTTGCCCGGTGGGGCGAAGGCGAAGGATAGCGTATGCTTGGGCCGGGCACCTGTCAAATGGCGCCGGTGCGATGCGCCGGGCGGCGCTGGGGAAAGGCCGCCGCTTGGCGTCTACGTTGTTATTCAAGGGTTGGCGCCCCAGGCGGGATTCGAACCCACAGCCTGAGGATTAGAAGTCCACCGCTCTATCCGTTGAGCTACTGGGGCTTGCCAATCCAAGTCTAGCAAGGGACTTGCGGGAGGGTCAACAAGACGCGCGCCGGGTGCTAGTGGATAACGCCCATTTGCCGCATGGCTTCCCGTTCCTCCGGTCCGTAGCCCAGTTCCGACAGGATGGCTTCGGTGTCTCGGCCGATTTCCACGGGCGCCGGGGACCGGACCGCGCCGGGCGTGACGGAGAGATGGACGGGGACGTTCATGTAACGGACCCTCCCCACAGGCGGCTGTTCTATTGAGGCGAGCATGTCGTTGGCTGCCACCTGGGGCGAGTCGAACACTTCCTCGGGGGACAGCACGGGAGCGCCGGGCACGTCATGCTCGGCGAAGCGCTCAATCCAGGATGCGCGGGGTTGGGTTTCGAAGATGCCGGTGAGGAGATGATAGAGGTCGTCGCTGCGGGCGATGCGCTTGGCGGCGCTGTTCAACCCGGGGTTGTCAACCAGATGGGAGAGGGCCAGACATTCGCAGAGGGCGCGCCAGTCTCGTTCCGACACCACGACGATGGTGAGCCAGGTGCCGTCGGCGCAACGATAGCTGCCGAACATGGCCTGGGCGGCCGGGTCGCGAAAGGGGCTTTCGGGCGGCGGGGCGTCTTCCAGGCGGACCATGTCCACGGCCTGCATGGCAAGGGCCATGTGCAGCAGCGAGGTCTCCACCTGCTGGCCGAGGCCCGTCCGTTCGCGATGCAGCAGGGCCAGCAGGACACCGTAGGCTATGGCAAGGGGAGCGGACATGTCGGACGCCCAGACGCCCGCCCCCAAGGGGGTGCCGTCGGGCAGTCTGCGGCGTCCCATAAGGCCGGAAAGGGCCTGAAAAAGGCGGTCATAGCCGCGCCGGAGGGCGAAGGGGCCTCGTTTGCCATAGGCGGTGACGGCGGCGTAGATGAGGCCGGGGTTGCGGGCCGAGAGGGTTGCATAGTCCAGACCCAGCCGCTCGACCACGCCCGGGCGGAAGTTGTGCAGTACAACGTCGGACTGGGCGGCGAGGGCGCTGACCACGTCTCTGCCCTGCGGCTTCGTCAGATCAATGGCCAAACCGCGCTTGTTGCGATTGACGACAAGGTAGGCTCTGCTCTCGCCGTTCGGCATGGGCGGCTGGGTGAAAGTTCTGCGGGCATCGTCTCCCCAGAGGGGTTCCACCTTGACTACCTCGGCGCCGAAGTCGGAAAGATAGGCGGCGGCCCCCGGCGTCGCCCACATTTGAGAAAGGTCCAGAACTTTCAGGCCTTCCAGCACGTCCGGCATTGTGCTCCTCCCCGGAGAACGCATTCCAAGGGAATCTAGCACCTACGTCGAAAGGATGGCAAAGCCTGGGCGCCGTTGGCGTTTGCCTTGACGCTCCCTGGAGCCACTCCTAAAATGGCGGGGAATGGCGGGAAGGGCAGGTTGATGACCAAGGACAACGGCACAGTAGAGCGATTGGTATCCGCGGGAGGGGTGGTTTATCGGAGGGCCGGGGATGCCTTGGAGGTGGCGCTCTGCGGGCGCACAAGGCCCAAGTTGTGGGCGCTGCCCAAGGGTACGCCCGACGTCGGGGAAACGCTGGAGGAGACGGCCCTCCGGGAGGTCAACGAGGAGACGGGCCTCCAGGTGAGGCTCGAGAAGTCCATTGACAAGATCCAGTACTGGTTTGTTCGGCCGGACAGGGTTCGCTGCTTCAAGACCGTTCACTTCTACCTTATGTCCGCCCTGGGAGGCTCGGTGGAAGACCACGACCCCGAGTTCGACGTAGTGTCCTGGTTCGATAGCGCCGACGCTTTGGAGGCTCTCAGCTACCCGAGCGAGCGCAACATCCTTTCGAAGGCCGTTCAGATGGTGCGGGAGCGGGGGGAATGACGACGAAGGCCAAGCTTCGCCGCGACCGGCTCCGTCTCCGGGAAAAGAGCTTGGAAGACGCCTGGAACGACTACCAGTGGCGCTCGGACGAAGAGCTTGCCCGCCTGGACGCCGCCGCCCCGTTGCACATGTCCTTTCCGGAATTCGCCAAATTTTTCGCTGAGGACATGCAGTCGCCGATCCCGGGAACCCGCCGACTGGCCATCGACACGCTGTCCGGCAGACACATTGGCAACTGCATGTACTACGACATCGACACCCACAGGAAGCAGGCCGAACTGGGCATCATGATTGGCGACAGGAAGTACTGGGATCAGGGATACGGGCTCGAAGCGGTGTCGGTGCTGGTCGAGCACATCTTCTCGTCGGCGAAACTGGAACGCATCTACCTACACACGCTGGAATGGAATGTCCGTGCGCAGCGCTGTTTCGAGAAGTGCGGCTTCACCGTGATCAAGACTGTGCAGCGCGCCGGAAAGAAGTTCATCTACATGGAACTGTGGCGCTCGGAGTGGGAGCGCCTTTCAGAGCCGCTGTAGCATCCCCCTCTTCTCTGCGCGGGCGGGCTATCGGCGAATGTCCTCCCTTTCGGATGGACATCCAGCGCGCGGTTCAGGACACCAGTCGGCTCGAAGGGATGAGCAATGACAGGCGAAACGCTCCGCTTTACCGCCGCCGCTTTCTATGGCCACCTGAAGGATGGCGCGCTGATGGGGTCGGCGTGTACGGGTTGCGGCGAGTTGTACCTACCTCCCCGGCCTATCTGCATTTCGTGCGGTGGGCGGGACATGGCTTGGCGCCCCCTCCAGGGGAGGGGTAGCCTGAGCACGTTCACCTGCATCCGGGTGGCGCCCTCGGCGATGGAAGAGAGGGGGTACGGGAGGAACGTCCCGTATTGCACGGGCCTTGTGAAGCTGGAGGAGGGACCAACCATTAGCGCTCTGGTCCTTGGCGTCGACGCCAGCCGCCCTGAGTCTATTCACGTAGGCATGGCACTGGAGGCGGACTTCTCCGAGGCGGGCGGCGACCATCCCACGGTGGCTTTTCACCCGGCCTGAGCGCGCCGCCGGCGCGCCTGCCAATAGCGTTCGTCACGGTCCCGCCGGCGCGCCAGGCGTCCGTCAAGGCTGCTAATGCGTTGGCGCCTCGGTTGGATTGATGGTGCGCATCAAGAGGGCAGGTAGCATCGCAATGAGGCAGAGGACCATCGCCGCCAGGAAGAACTCACTGAACACCGTCATCCCTGCCTCGCTAATCTCCTGACCGTACTTGGGGTCGAGCAACGATAGGTCGATGGCAGTCGCGAGGGCATCGAAGCGGGTGCTGCCGTAGGAAGAGATGGCGGCAAGGCCGACAGTCATGCCGAGCAAGCGCATGGCCGTAACTAGGCCCGCCGCCGCGCCTCTCTCGCCGGGGGAAACCGAGTTCACGGCCGCCGCTGCTATGGGCGCGATGACGAGCCCGAACCCCAACCCCGCCATGGCAAGATGGACGGTCATAGTGGACAGACCCTCGTCCACCTGCCATTGGCTCATCAGCAGGAAGGCCGCCGCTGCCAGGCCCAAGCCTATGAGCGTCGGCAGGCGGTAGCCCAGCCGCGAGGCTATCGCCCCGCCTGCGATGGCGCCCACGGGGATGGCCGCTGTCAGTCTCAGGAGCGTCAGCCCGCCGTCCACTGCTGACTGCTCCATGACGGTGTTGGCGAGGAGGGGCACGGTGACAAGGGCGATGATGAGCGCCGCCCCGACGAAGAGGTGCGAGGCATTGGCGCCGGCGAAGGGGCCGCTGCGGAAGAGGTGCAACGGAACCAATGGGTGAGAGGTCCGCCGCTGGCTCAGGGCGTAGGCGATGAGCAGAAGTCCGCCCAGGGCGAGAAGAGGAACGGCCAACGAGGGGAAGTCACGCCAACGCGACAGGGCTATGGTGGTTGCGGCAAGGGTGGCTGCGAGCAGCAGACCGCCTCGATAGTCCACCGGAACCCTCGGTCCTTCCGGCCGCCGGGCGGTCACAAAGAGGGCAACCAGTATGACGACGAAGACGGAGAAAGGCAGATTCAGCCAGAAGATCCAGCGCCAGTCTAGGAGATTGATGACGACCCCCGCCCACACGGGCCCAAGCACGGCGCCCGTCTCCGCAGCGGCGCCCACCAAGCCCAGAGCGACGATGCGCCGCTTCGGGTCCAGGAGGTCCCCGGCGAGGGCGATGGTGACGGGCACGACGGCGCCGCCACCCACAGCCATGACAATTCGCGACGCCACCAGCCAGGGTAGGTTTGTAGCCAGCGCGGCGAGGGCCGAGCCGCTGCAAAACACGGCCGTCGCCCACAAGTACACGCTGCGCCGTCCGTAGGCATCGGACAGGCGGCCCATGAGAGGCATGGCGACGGTGTAGCCCAGTAGGTAGCCGGAGACCGTCCACATGACCTGGTCCAGGTCGGGGATCGACAGGCGCAGGTCCCTCATGATTTCCGGGAGGGCCGTAACGATGGTGGTCTGGTCGAGAGCGGCGTTGAATACCCCAGCGCAGGCGGCTGCTAGGGCGAGGTAGGGCGTCGCCCTTCCGGGGCGAGGGAGACTAGCCATGGCGGAGGGATGATAGCAGGGTCAGGCGGCGCCACGCCTAGACCGGCGGCTGAATGTCCACCGGGCCATTGAACGCGTCCAACTCGATGATACGGAGAATGCCCGGTTCCTCGCCGGGAACGAGCAGACCCTGCAGCTCAACGCGGCGCAAATAGAGGGAGTCAGTCCCCAGCCACACCGCGGCGTCGAGGATGCCATCGCTGAGTGCGATTCCAAGGAAGCTCGACAGGACTTGCGCGGGGAGCGTTCCCCTGATGCGATGGGCGGAAGCGCCGTCGACCGCGTCGAGGCCAACGTAGGATGCCTGCCGGACGTTGGCCATGATGTCCACGATGCCCCCCTGGGGATCGAAGAACGCAAACGGGTTGACCGCATCGTCTATGGATGACCATCGTTCCGTGAAGGGGTCGGAAAGCCAGACTTCTTCTCCGATGGTTATGAGCTTCATATCCACTGGCAGGCCGCGCACCGAGCCGGCTATGTCCACATGGAGCTTGTCCGGCTGACCGGCGGAGCCTTCAACGCCCTCCACGACCAAGCCGAGGCTCCCTCCTAGATCTGTTCCGCCGCCTTCGTGAGTGACGCGGAAGCCGAAGCTCTGCAAGCCAGCCATCCGTTCCCCCGATGCCGCCAATAGGGCGGGGACATCAATGGGGGTGGGAGTTGGCGTGGGGAGCGCAGTAGCCGCGGGTTGGCCGTTCGTGGAATCGGAGTTGGAGCAGGCGGCCAGAGCCAGCAGGGCCGCCGCCAAGAGGGCGATGGGCAGCAGGGCGAAGGGCGCCCATCGGAGGGCCGGAGATGGTCGGTTGGGGAGTTTCTGCATGGGCTACAGTCCCAGCTTGCCGGGGTTCATGATGCGGCGAGGATCCAGAGACGCTTTCATGCCGCGCACGACCTCTGCGCCTGCGCCCCATTCGCGGTCCAAGAGGTGGAGCAGCTTGACGCCCACGCCGTGGCAGTACTCCATGCTGCCTCCGAGGTCCTGCGCCTTCATCAGGATATCGTCCGCGGTTCGCGCGAGGTTGTTGGAGAGGCCGGCGTCGCCCGGGTCGCCTTCCGTGGGGTCGCCGAGGAGGAGGGAGAAGAGCTCAGCGTCGGTCCATATCGCTGCTTCATAGAGGCCCAAGCCGCGTTCGGCGATGAGGGCCTTGCTCCACTGGTAAAAGCCAGCAACCTCAGATGCGGGGAGGGACATGTGGAGATAGTCCATGAGCTGCCTCCACCCTCGTTCTCTGCGGAAGCGGCCTCCCTGGCTCTTGAGGCGTTCCTGGTATCTGTAGGCCATCTGGTGGCGGAAGTCCCAGTGCTGGCGGGCGTGGTGTTCGCCCTGGTCCTGGCCGCCGTGGGCCGCGCAGACCTTCAACGTGCGGTCCAACTCTGCCGCCACCCCTTCGGTGTAGCCCTCGAAGACCAGGGTAAAGGATACCTCGTGCGCCTCAGCGTTGCCGGAGTCGATGCGGCGGCCCCACTCTTCCGAGAGGTCCATGAGCGCGGGGCGGATGCCGAGCCGGGTCATCTCCTGCACGGCGGAGAAGCCGGCCTCGAAGGTGGGAAAGGAGAACGATCGGAACTCCCGCTGCTCGGGTTGAGCGAAGACCCGTAGGGTGGCCTCCGTGACGACGCCGAAGACGCCCTCTGCGCCGGGGAACAGGTCCTTGAGCGACGGACCGGCCACCTTGGAAACGGGCTTAGTGCGCAGCACGGCGCCGGTGGGCAGGACAACCTCGAGCGCCACCACCTGCTTGCCCATCGGCCCGTAGGTCCTGGCGCGGTAGCCCACGCCGTTGGTGGCGATGGCCCCGCCCACGCTGGCGATGGGTGTGCTCCAGGGATCGTGGCCCAGCATGAGGCCGCTGCTCTCCAATTCGCGGTCCAGGTTGCCCAGGATGACGCCCGCTTGCACCGTGGCGGTCATTGCGCCGGGGTCGATGCTCAGGATGCGGTTCATCCTGGCCAAGCTGAGTACGATGCCGCCCCGGATGGGCACGGCTGCGCCCATCACGCCGGTGCCGGCGCCGTATGGGACGACCGGTACACCCTCTTCGTTGGCCAACCTGACGACGGCGGCCACTTGGTCGGTGTTCTCGGGGCTAACGACCACGTCAGGCATGGTTTCCAGGAGCGGCGCTGCTGAGAAGGCCCGGATTCGGTCTAGAGCGTCGGCGGAGTAGAAGTCGAGGTCACTGCGCTTGGTGCTGACAGCGTGGGCGCCCAGTATTTCGGCCAGCCGGGCGGCTAGGTGGGGGGTGAGGGTGGTCCTGGTGTCTCTTGGCATGGGATGGATCCCGTCATGCTGCTTATGGGCGAGGCTTGCTCACTCTTGTTCATTGAGGCGCGGGGTCAGCGCCGCATGTAGTCAGAATCGCGTTGACGAAGGCCGTTAGCTCTAGACGCGCTCTGAACCTCCGCGTCACGCTCTCCCGCGGAGCATCGGCTAGCCGGTGAAGCGCCACTCGGCGCCGCGGGGCGTGTCCTCCAGGGCTATGCCAAGCTCCCCCAGGCGGTTGCGGATGCGATCGGCCATCTCGAACTGGCGGGCGGAGCGAAGGCCGTTCCTCGTCTCTATGAGCAGTTCGATGAGGGGTTCCAGGTTCGTTGCCCCGTCGTGCTCGGGAGTCACGGGCGATTTTGATGTGGCGGTCATTGCAGCACTTGGCGCACCCGCCGTAGCCCTCATAGACGCTGTAACACGCTTATTGGCAAGACTGAGCAGGCTGAGGCCCAAGACGCCCGAAAGCTCTGCAAGAAGGGTTCGGGCGTCGGCCGTGTTCTCGCCGTCCTCCCTTGCCCGGTTGATGTCGCGGGCCAGGTCGAATAGGACGGCGATGGCCTGGGGGGTGTTCAGGTCATCGTCCATGGCCTGGCGGAAGCGGTTACGGTAGTCCTCGACGCCCAGGCTGGAGGGGACGTGGCCGGTGTCTGCCGTGTGGCAGGCCCGGCGCAGGCGGTCGACGGCGCGCTCCTGGGCGCGGAGGGCGTCCTCGCTATAGGCGAGGGGGCCGCGATAGTGGGAGCCGAGGAAGAATAGCCGCAGGGCGTCGGAGGAGCATGTGTCGAGGGCCTGGCGGATGGTGATGAGGTTGCCGATGGACTTGCTCATCTTGGCCTCGCCGAGTTGGAGAAGGCCGTTGTGGACCCACCAACGGGCGAAGGGTTTGACGCCTGTGTAGGCTTCCGACTGGGCAATCTCGTTCTCGTGATGGGGAAAGACGAGGTCATGGCCGCCGCCGTGAATGTCCAGAGTGTGGCCGAGGTAGGCGATGGACATGGCGGTGCACTCGATGTGCCAACCGGGGCGGCCGGGGCCCCAGGGGCTGTCCCAGGATGGCTCCCCGGGCTTGGCTGCCTTCCAGAGGGCGAAGTCCATGGGGTGTTCCTTGCGGGGGTCCAGCTCAATGCGCGCGCCGGCCTGCATGCCCTCCAGGGTGCGGTGGCTCAGCTTGCCGTAGTCCTCGTCCCAGTTGACGCGGAAATAGACGTCCCCTTCGACGGCGTAGGCGCATCCCTTGCCAACCAGGGCTTGAATGATGGTGATGATTCCGGGGATTTCCTGGGTTGCCCTGGGGTAGTCGTGGGCGCGTAGGACGTTGAGGGCGTCCATGTCTTGGAGAAACTCGTCGGTGTACTCCTTGGCCAGCGCCAGAGGGTCGACGCCGCGGTCGAGGCCGCGTTGGATGATCTTGTCGTCAACGTCGGTAATGTTCTGGACGTGGTGGAGGCTGTGGCCGGTGTACTGGAGGTAGCGGCGCAGCACGTCGAAGACCACGTAACTCATGGCGTGCCCGACGTGAGCGTCGGAGTAGGGGGTGACGCCGCAGACGTACATCTGTACGGTGTCTCCCTGGGGTTGGAACTCATCCTTGCGGCCGGAGAGGGTGCTATAGAGCCTCACTGGGCCTCCTGGATGAGGCAGACGGCGGAGGCGGCAATTCCCTCTTGGCGGCCGATGAAGCCGAGCCCGTCAGTGGTGGTGGCTTTGATGCTAACCTGCTGAGCGTCTATGCCGGCGGCGGTTGCTACTGCGTCGCGCATGGCGGGAATGTGGGAAGCTAGTCTGGGCTTTTCGGCGGCAATTGTAGCATCCACGTTCGCTATCTTCCATCCGGCGTCCCGCAGCAGCGCCGCCGTGGAGGAGAGGAGGCGCGTGCTGGGCGCGTCCTTGTACTGCGCGTCTGAGGATGGAAAGTGGGCGCCGATGTCGCCGAGTGATGCGGCGCCGAGCAGAGCGTCGATGATGGCGTGAATCAGGGGATCGCCGTCGCTGTGGCCGGCGGGACCCAGGTGGTGAGGTATGCCGACGCCGCCTAGGACGAGCCGCCGTCCGGGGACAAGGGGGTGCGCGTCGAAGCCTTGGCCGATGCGGAACACGCTAGTTGTTCACTTCCTGGCGCCGACCCAGAAGCAGGGTTTCCGCCAGCGCCAGGTCCTCGGGGGTTGTGACCTTGATGTTGGCGTAGGAGCCCGGGTAGGAGCGGACCCGATAGCCTAGGTGCTCCACCAGGGACGCGTCGTCGGTGACCGAGCTGCTGACCTCGCTGTGCGCCCTGCGCAGGATGCTGGCGGAGAAGGTCTGTGGCGACTGAATCGCCCGGAGGGTGTCGCGGGGAACGGTGCGCACGACGCCACCGTCCTCATCGACAATCTTGATCGTGTCCTTGACCGGCACGGCGGCCACGGCTGCGCCGGTGTCCTGCGCCACCTCCAAGCTTGTCCGCACCATTTCCTGCGTTATGCAGGGCCTGGCGCCGTCCTGCACGAGGACCCATTCGATGTTGGGCAGGTGGGCTAGGCCGTTGCTGACCGAGTCCTGACGCCGGTCTCCTCCGGGACAGATGGCAACGACCTTGCCGCAGGCCAAGTCTTCCACCAGGCGGCGCGCCTGTTCCAGGGATGCGGGCGCCACCACGAGGGCGATGTCGTCGATTTCCGGGCTGGCCTGAAGCACGCGGAGAGAATAGCCGACCAGGGGCAGACCCAAGACGGGGTGAAATATCTTGTCGATGTCGCCCATCCGGGTGCTGGACCCGGCGGCCACGATGATGGCGCCGACCCGGTGGGCGGCGCCGTTGGATGACAGATTGGGATTCCAGGTCATAGCCGAGCTCGTCTGGATACGCTCGTTGGGATACGGATGAAACAGTATAGCTGATTTTGGGAAGGGGCGGGACAGAAAAGCGGATGGGCCCGCGAGGCCGTTGGGAGGGCCGATGGCCTACTGGTCCTCTCGCGGCTGAGCGAAGATGATGCGGCCTGCGGCGGTCTGGAGCGCCCGGGTGACCTGCACTTCCAGGTGGGCGTTGATGTGACGCCGGCCTCCCTCCACGACGACCATTGTCCCATCATCCAGGAAGCCAATGCCCTGGCCCGGCTCCTTACCGCCCTGAATGACCCGCACCCGCATGTTCTCGCCGGGAAGGACCACGGGCTTGAGGACGTTGGCCAACTCGTTGACGTTGAGCACGCGGACGCCCTGAAACTCGGCGACGCGGTTGAGGTTGTAATCGGTGGTGGCTATGGGGGCCTTCATGGCGCTTGCCAGGGACACGAGCCTCTCGTCGGCCTCCTGGCCGTTGCGGATGTCGGTGTCCAGAATGCGCAGGGGAACGTTGGCCTCCCTGCGGAGCTTGTTCAAAATCTCTAAGCCCCGGCGGCCCCTGTTCCGCCTCAGCGAATCGGTGGAGTCGGCGATGTGGCGAAGCTCGTCGAGGATGAAGCGCGGGATGACGAGTGTACCGGACAGGAAGCCGGCCTCACTGACGTCGGCGATGCGGCCGTCGATGATAGCGGACGTGTCGAGGAGCACCTGGTATTCCTGGCCGTTCTGCCCGTACTGGCCCCGGCGAGGTTCGGGAAGGATTTGGGCGAGCTCGTCGCGCCGCCTTACGAGGACGTAGACACCCAGAAAACCCAAGATGAAGACGAGGGCTACCGGGATCGCGATTCCCGCCGGGCCGGGCAATCGGCTCATGGGGAAGGCCATCAGCGCGGCCAGGCCTACGCCAACGACCAGGCCAAGAACGATGGACGACAGGGTGGGGTAGGGCAGGCTGATGAGATAGTCGGCGAGGGCAACGAGCGGGCGATTGGTGAAGTAGGGTGTGAGGACCGCGCCGAGCAGGGCGCCCGCGGCGATGAGAACAGTGGTGATGGCGAGGTCGGTGGAGCTTCCGGCTAAGCCGTCGGTGAGCCGGGTCCCGATGGCCCACCCCGCTGCGGCCAGACCCCCCGTGCCCACGACGCGGCCAACGACCTCGAGCCTGTTGAAACTCACTCGCGCCACCTCATCCCCAGCAACCTCACTCCAAAGGGCAGCGGTGATCCCCAGATAGTAGCCTCTGCGACGTTCCTACGCGGCCAACCGAGGACGCCGAGCCATGGGCGATTGCCTTCAAGGTGAGTGGCGCTCGTGTGGAAGCTCTCAGTTTGGCTTTGTAGCCAGATTAGCACACGCGTGCTTGAATGTCAAAGCTGGCTGAGGCGGGCGCTTACGGCCTGTTCACGCTAATACACCGGATTGCGTTGTCCATGGAGGATCGCACAACGACCAATATGCCTCCACCGTCAAGTATGGGGCTTTGGTCTTGCCGAGCGGGGTGCAGGGAGCGCAGCCCCCGCCGGGGGTACAGCGAGTCCCCCTGTTCTGGAAAACGTCGGAGGGCGGAGCGGGCGGGATAGCGGCGCAGGCCAAGACAGACCCTCCGCCGAAGGAGGGCGCAGGGAACCCAAGGTTCCCGCCGGTCTATGGCGCCAACCCGTTTTCATCAAACTCATGTGGCCTGACAGGGATGCGGACTTACAAAGCCGCCGGCCTTCCGGGCAAGGCCGGTAATCCAGCCCGTTGGTGTGAACAGTCCCTAGGAGGACTACCCAGATAGGCCCATGAAAACATCGGCGAGGAAGTTGACGGGCGGCCACAGGATGGTCGATAGAATCCCCACCCTCAGGACAATGTCGGCAAAGACCACTCCCATCAGGATCAGCGGGCCGTACATTTGGATTCTGGTCATCGCCTCCGCCTGCTCCCGGGGCAGGATTCCCTGGAGCACTTTGAAGCCGTCAAGGGGCCAGAGGGGGATCATGTTGAACACGGCTAGGACGATGCTGAAGAACATGGCCAGGAAGAGAATGTAGGCAAAGATGAGCAGCGCGTCTCCGGTAAACACGGCAGCGCTGAGGCTTGAGGTTGGGAGAACGTCGAAGCGGAACAGCGAACCAAGCACCATCGCCGTGAGCAGGTTGGAAGCGGGGCCCGCCAGCGATACGAGGGACATCGAAGTCCTGGGGTTGCCCCGCAGAAGCCGGGGATCAACGGGAACGGGCTTTCCCCATCCGAAGCCGGCCACGAAGAGGAGGACGGTGCCGGAGGGGTCGAGGTGGCGCACAGGGTTGAGCGACAGGCGGCCCAGCCCCCGCGCCGTCGCATCCCCTAGGGCGTTGGCGATCAGGGCGTGGCTGAACTCGTGGATCGTGATGGCTACGACGAGGGCTGCGGCTAGCGAGGTCATCAGGATGAAGAAGGCGGAAGGGTCCGAGGTAAGAAGGTCAAGGTTGCGAAAGAGCATGAAGAACTCAGGGAGTCGGAAGGGCTTGGTTCATTATACCTTGCCCGGACGCCCTGGCCTAACCGTCCGTTCCCTAGGGATGCTCTGAGCAAGCCGGCGCGGGCCGTCGGAGGCGGGCCGTTAGACGTCGAATGAGGTCATTGCGTGGGGGGTTACGAAGACGCTCATCCGCTCAATGGCGCCGCGAACAAGAGCTTACGGAGGCGCACGACCACTCAATGGCGGCGTAAGCAACTTACGGAGACACCTGCCCGCTCAATACCGTCGCGTAAGCAACTTACGGAGACGCATGCCCGCCCAATGCCATCGCGTAAGTAACTTACGGAGACACCTGCCCGCTCAATACCGTTGCGTAAGCAATTTACGGAGACGCATGCCCGCCCAATGCCATCGCGTAAGTAACTTACGAAGACACCTGCCCGCTCAATACCGTCGCGTAAGCAACTTACGGAGGTGCATTCCCGCTCAGTGCCATCGCGTAACCAGCTTACGGAGACGCCCGCCCGCTCAATGCTGGCGCGTAAGCAGCTTGCGGAGACGCCCGCCCGCTCAACGGCGCCGCGAACAAGCGCTTACGGAGATGCCTGCCCGCTCGATGGCGCCGCGAACAGGGGCTGTTGGGGCCGGTTGAAGGCCAACCCCCGGCGAATCCCCCATCCTTGCCCCCGTTCTCAGAGGAAAGCTGGGAAGGGGGTCTTTTCCTTCACCTGGCAGGGAAGCTTTCCGACGCGCCAAGGTAAAAAACGGCGCCTCCTCCGTCCCCCTAAGCAGCGTGTAGGGAATTCGATGTTCCGCCGGGAGGTGCAGGGGGAGTCCCCCTGTTTCCAAAAACGTTGGAGGGTGGTGCGGGCGGGATAGCGGCGCTCGCCAAGCCAGTCCCTCCGCTGAAGGAGGGCGCTGGCCACAACAAGACCATCCGTCCAGGAA
The DNA here is from genome assembly GCA_965263165.1 of Dehalococcoidia bacterium. GTDB lineage: Bacteria > Chloroflexota > Dehalococcoidia > Lucifugimonadales > SAR202-VII-2 > SAR202-VII-2. Next base: position 2,815,753 of record OZ253584.1, on the reverse strand, counting down.
ACGCCCCACCCCTATTGCAAAATAAGGACATTTGTGCTAGAGTACCCCATGAAATGGGCCCACCGGCCCGCTTCTCTTCCTTGGAGCCTGCCGCATACATTTTGCACAGGGGGAATCCATAGAGAATCTCCCTGTGGCGGCGCATCTGGGGAAACGTCCCCCAGCCCCACGACCGTCCGAGGAAGGGTGAGACCAGTGGCCAATGCCGTTTCCAGACAAGCCCCTTGCAGCCGCGCGGCTCCGCCGCGGTCCACGACGATTCAGCGACAACTGCCCTACGGTCTATCACAGCTCGCTGACGGCTCCGTGACGGCTTGTGACGCCTTTGTGACGGCCTCCGTGCCTGAAAACCCCCGAAATCCGGCTGCTACGCGCCACACATACAATCAAAGGGAACAACAAACAATCAAAGGCCGGGCCGTCGCCTTGAGGGAAGGTGAGGAAGCGTCCTATCCCCGCCACCATCTTCCCTATCCGACCACGCCGAGCTTCACTGACTTATGCGGACCATCCCTAGGCGCCTTCAGGGAAGGCTGACGCGGGTCGGCTCAACCGCTTCGCCGAGGGCTTCATGGAGGACGGCCAAGCCGTCTGCCTCTAGGCCCCGTAGTAGGGCGAGCAGCCAATCGCGGTGGGCATCGCTGTAGCCGTCGCGTATGGCTGGGCCGAGGTCGTCGACGGATACTGCGGCGCCGGTCGGCAGATGCCGCAGGTGTTCAACCACGCGGCCTCGATAGAACCGCGGCGAGCCGGCGAAAGGCTTTTGGCGGGGGCGGTACTGAGCGCGGGTCTCGGCCACCGCCGGCGTGAGCTTGAACTGCGCCGAGGCGAGGCAGTGGCGCTCCAGGGGGCAGCGGGCGCAGGCGGGCCGCCGGCTGGTGCAAAGAGCCGCGCCCAGGTCCATGAGGGCCTGGCTCCACCGCGAGGCGCGTCCACGGGGCAGCGCCCATGCCGCGATTGCCTGGGAGTCCACCGGAGAAAGGGGGAGGGGGCCGCGGAAGACTCTGCCCAAGACTCGCCTCACGTTGGTGTCGACGACGGGCACATCCTGGCCGTGAACGAAGCAGGCCAGCGCAGAGGCCGTGTATTCGCCGATGCCTGGGAGGCCCCGAAGGGTCTTCACGTCGTCCGGCAGTCTTCCGTGAAGGTGGTCCGCGACCCGGGCGGCGACCGCTTGCAGACGAACGGCGCGGCGGTTGTAGCCGAGGGGAGACCAGGCGCGGATGACGGCTGCGGTGGGTGCTTCGGCCAGAGCCTTGAAGGTGGGGAAGCGCTCCAGGAACTCTGCATATTTGGGGATCACGCGGTCGACCTGGGTCTGCTGGAGCATCACTTCCGACACCAGGATGGCGTACGGGTCCTTAGCGCCGCGCCAGGGTAGGTCTCTGCCATTCCGGTCGTACCAGGCTAGGAGCAGGGCGTGGACTTCAGCGAGGTTGCCGGGCTGGGGCTGAGAGGGTTGGGAGCTTGTCATGGAGGCCCGGGAGGTCGGGTGACTTGGAAAGACCGAGTGATGTAACCTTGCCCCTAGCCGCCGGGGGCAACAGTGACTCCAGGGCATTGTATCGCTCTGCTTCAGTCCTGTTCTATCCTGCCGACCGTGGGGGCTTATGGGTGTCCTTGGTCTCTTGGGCCTGTCCACGCTGGGAATCGGGGCTGGCGCCTATGCGACCATCATTGGAGCCGGCGGCGGGTTCATCGTCACGCCGGTGCTGCTCCTCCTCTTTCCCGACAAGGCGCCCGCCGTCATCACGGCCGTAGCGCTGGCGGTGGCGGGTCTGAACTCAGCGTCCGGGTCCATCAACTACGCCCGCTACAAGCGCATCGACTACACGACTGGATTCATCGTGGCGGTGTCGATAGCGCCTGGGGCCGTCCTTGGAGCCTGGATCACGCAATTTATACACCGGGGAGCCTTCGACATTGGTTTCGGGGCTGCCCTGGTTGCACTGTCGCTCTACATCATGTTCCGCCCCTCGCTTCGACAGGAAGGAGAGCTGCGGGGCAACGTCGTGCGGCGCTTCGTGGATGGGGATGGCAACGAGTACGCCTATGCTTTCAACCTGGTTCCCACGGCCCTGGTCACCTTTGTGGCAGGCGTGGCCGCGGGGCTGATGGGTGTGGGGGGCGGCATCATTCTGGTGCCCATTTTCGTGAAGGTGCTGGGTTTTCCACCGAGGATCGCCACCTCCACGATACTGTTCGCCGTTATCTTCATGACCATCGCCAGCACGGCCACCCACGTCGTGCAGGGCGACCTCAGCCTCGAGGAGTGGCGGCTTGTCATTGCCATCGGAGCGGGCATAGTGCTGGGGGCGCAGATAGGGTCGCGGGTGTCGCAGAAGCTCAAGAACCAGCGGATACTCCAGCTTTTGGCGGTGGCCCTGATGCTTGGAGGCATCCGGCTCATCCTTCAGGGCGCAGGGATTTGGGTGTAGGGCCATGGGTCTGAGCGGGGACCTGCGACGGGCCAATCTGGACCTCTGGGAACGCATGGTGACCCATGCCTTCGTGCGGGAGCTTGGGGACGGCTCGCTGTCGGCCGAGCGGTTCCGCCGCTACATGCTCCAAGACTACGCGTTCCTGAAGGACCTGGTGACGCTGACGGCCCTGGGAATCGCCAAGGCGCCCGACCTGGATGCCGCACGGCATTTGGACGGCCTCCTGTCTCCGGTGCTGAATGGGGAGGAGGCGCTGTTCCGCAGAGCGTTCGAGTCCCTGAGCGACCCGGCTGACGCGGGGCGAAGTGCGGAGCCGCTGCCAACGACGGCGGCATTCGGCGCCTTCCTTGCGTCGGTGGCTTACGAGGGCGGTTACGAGGAGATTCTGACCTGCCTTCTGGTCACCGAGGGGACCTACGTGGATTGGGCGCGGCGCCTGGCGCGGGGTGGCGCTGCGCCGGGCAATGCCTTCTATCAAGAATGGATAGACATTCATGCATCGGAGGAATTGGCGGCGTTCGTAGCGTGGGTGGAGCAAGCCCTGGACGCTTCAGCGCTTGCCTCTGCTCAGGCGTTCAGGCTTGGGGAGGTCTTTCGGACGTGCCTGGAGTACGAGCTTCGCTTCTGGGAAATGGCCTACAACGGCGAGACGCCATGACTAAGCGAACCACGCCGACGGCGCTGACCATCGCAGGATCCGACTCCGGTGGCGGCGCCGGCATACAGGCGGACCTGAAGACCTTCGCTGCGCTGGGCGTCTACGGCGCGTCGGTCATCACGGCTGTTACGGCCCAGAACACGCTGCGGGTTACCGGCGTCCACGAGATTCCAACCGACTTCATTTGCGCTCAGATCGACGCCGTTTTGTCTGATATTGGGGCCGACGCGGTGAAGACGGGGATGTTGTCCAGCACAGCCATCATCGAGGCCGTTGCCGATAAGTTGGCGGCCAGGGCGTCAGGGCCGCTGGTCGTCGACCCCGTTATGGTGGCCAAGAGCGGCGACCGCCTGCTGAGGGAGGACGCCATGGACGCACTGCGCACCCGGCTTCTGCCAATGGCGACGGTGGTTACCCCCAACATCCCCGAGGCGGTGGCGCTCACCGGGCGGGAGATTGGGTCAGCGGATGACGCGAAGGCTGCTGCCAGGGACATCGTGGGGATGGGGGCGAAAGCGGTTGTAGTCAAGGGTGGTCATCTCGACGGCCCACCCACAGACCTCCTCTACGACGGAGTCCGCTTCCAAGAGTACGCGGGCGCCCGCATCGAGACGACGAGCACCCACGGGACGGGCTGCACGTTCGCATCAGCGATAGCGGCGGGGCTGGCCAAGGGCCTATCGCTGGAGGAGGCGGTGGGCCAGGCCAAGGCCTTCGTGACCGAGGCGATGCGGAGGGCCTTCGCCGTGGGGCAGGGGCACGGCCCGTTGCACCACTTCTTCGCGCTATGGGACGAATGCTGATTCCCTTCGGCTAGGGCTCGATGGCCTTGCCTCTGTGCTTCGCTGCCGCCGGGCATTGAGCAGTGCCGCGCAGGACTGTTCATCTGCTTGGCTCGGCGGCTCAACCTGCATGGCTGGCGAAGAAGTTCGCGGCGTCCCTCTGCAGGCCTGTCCAGTGGTCTTCCACCTGCTCCAACTCCTCCCGCGTCAGGTCCACGTAGCGCTTGCCGAGGTCGGGGAAGCGCCAGAGGGTGAATACCCAGAAGTCCGGGACGAGCTGCTCGGGCCTGTAAGCTTCTGCTATGGCGCCCGCTCGGCTCTGGCGGCGCCAGGTCTGTAGCACCCGGCCCCTGTCGGCGAGCGCAACCGCTTCCACCCAGTACGCCCTGCGTTCCGGTCCCACGCGCCCTCGCATGAGCTCCAGCAGGGCCTCGACGCGCTGGAGGTCTCCGGCGTTGGGGCCGGCGAAACGGGCGGTGCGCACACTATCCCACTGGCCGCCCAGCGTAGGGATGGCCAGACCCCCGTCGCTTGCGAGGGCCAGGCCGTTGAAGGCGGCGGACCAGGCGGCGGCCTTCAACGCGGCGTTTCCCTCGTGGGTGGGACCGGACTCCTCCGGCGCGGCGTCAACGCTGGCCTCGGCGGGAGACTGCGGCGTTAGGGGCAGACCGTCGACGAGCCAGCGCAGGCGCTGGAGCTTGGCGGGGTTCGCGGTGGCGAGCAGGATGGGTGTCGGCATGGCGGCTCAGGCCTGGCGGGAGGCTTCCCTCTGGGGGTCTCTGCCGAACGCGAGGAGGCCCGCCGTGGCAAGGAGTGCCAAACCGGCGACGGCCGCGAGGGGAAGGGCGTAGCCGCCGGTGATGTCGATCAGCAGGCCGAATAGGGGGGGCATGACGGACATGCCGACCCGCATGAGGAGCTGGGCGGCGCCGAGGGCCGTGCCCGTGCGCGCCGCCCCTGCCAGCTCGCTGACGAGCACGGTGTACATGCCCATCCATGAGAGCATGGTGAGTCCGAGGACGATGGCGATGAGGGCTATGACGGGGCCTGGTATGCCCGGCTCAACGAAGCGCATAGCCAGGATGATGCCGCCTCCGGACATGCCAAGGATGCCCAATACCGGCAGACGCCGGCCTCTGAAAACGGTGTCGCTGATGGCGCCCCATCCTATGCGCCCCACGATGGTCGAAAGCTGAGTTAAGCCCATATAGCCGCCTGCGGCGACGGGGGAAAGGCCCACGTGGTCGACCAGGAAGAGAATGAAGAAGGTGTAGACCACGAACTGGAAGCCGACGAATAGCGTGGCCCAGATGACGACGGTGGCGATAGCCCGATCGCGCGCCAGCTCGCCGAGACCTCTCCAGGACATCCGAACGACGCTGGCGCCGGCGGACGGCTTGTCCCTGTACAGGGTGAGGGTGACGATGACGACGAGGCCCACCATGGCGGCCATGATGATCGGGCCGGCTCTCCAGCCGTAGGCGGCGGCGATGGTGGGGAGGGTGGCGGCGGTTATGGCGCCGGTGATAGGGGGGCCGGTCTGCTTGATGCCCATGGCCATGCCGCGCCGCCGGGGCGGGAGCCAGTCCATGACAGCCCTGGAGGTGGCGGGGAACACTGGCCCTGTTCCTATGCCAACCAGGAAGGCAAGAGCGAGGAAGGGAATGAGGGAGTTGGCGAATGAGATGCCCAGGCCGGCAATGGCAATGAACACCAAGCTGCCTGCAACGAGCCGGCGCACGCCCCAGACGTCGGTGAGCCAGCCGCCGGGGAGTACGGTGAGCACCCCGCCGATGAGCGCGGCTGAGGTGATCAGTCCCACCTGAGCCTGGCTCAGCCCTAGGTCTGTCTTGATGAAGGGATAGAGAGTCGATATGCCGACGCTGACCCAGGAGTCGCCGGTCTGCATGATGGTTGCCAGGGCCAGCGCGACCCAGTGATAGGGGATGTTCGCGAAGAAGGAGGTTGTGGGAACTGGCCGGCCGCGAAAGGGCATGTTGGGGTTATTGTAGGGTCGGGCGCATCCGCATCGTCAAGCGGAGCGGGGGCGCTGGCTGAGCGCGGCGAGGCCGGCGGTGACGATCATGGCCGCGATGGCGGCGGCCACCCACGCCGATGGGTAGCCCCAGGCCGCCACAATGACGCCAAAGAGCGGGGGAATGACGATCATGCCCGTGCGAATGAATATCTGGGTGCCGCCCAAGGCAACGCCGATGCGTTCTTGTCCGGCGATCTCGCTGATGAGGACTGTCAGTATGCCCGCCGCCGACAGCGAGAACATGCCGTGCCCCGCTGCCACCATTGCGATGTGCCAACCGGGGGCGCCGACGTCGATGAAGCTGGTTGCCAGCATGACGCCGCCGGAGCCAAACCCCACAATGCCCAGCACGACGACCCTGCGTCCTCCGAATATGGCGTCGCTGATGAGGCCCCAGAGAATCCTGCCCGCCAGGCTGACCACCAGCGCCACCGCCATATACCAGCCTGCCGCTACCGGGCTGAGCTTGGCCTCCTGCACTAGGAAGACGATGAAGTAGCTGAAGATGATGAGTTGGAGCCCCACGAATATGGAGGCCCAGGTCACGGTGACAGCCATCGCCCGGTCGCGCATGATCTCGATCAGGGCTCTGAGGGGAATCATGCCCGCGCTGCTCCTGGCGACGGGGCGGTCCCGGTAGAAGGCCTGCACTAGGATAACGATCAGGAGGACATAGGCAATCGCCACGACCATTGCCCAGCGCCAGCTCAGGGCCGTGGCGAGGGCCGGCAGGGAGACGGCGGCCAGCGTCCCCGCGATCGACGGCCCGGTCTGTTTGATGCCCATGCCCAGTCCGCGCGACCTGGGAGGGAGCCAGTCCATGACGGCCCGCGAGGAAGCGGGGTACACGGGGCTACTCACGGCCCCGATGAGCATTGCCATGGCCAGGAGCATCCAGATGTTCACGCTGGTGGCGAACCCCAGCACGGGAACGGTGACTCCAATCAGGCTCAGGACCACCATCCGCTTGACGCCCCAGATGTCTGCAAGCCAGCCGCCAAAGAGTGCAGTGCCCATCCCGCCCAACAGAAGGGCCCCCGTAGTGAGGCCGGGCAGGATGACGGACAGCCCCATATCTTCTTGGATAAATGTGTAGAGGACGGAGATGGAGTTGAAGACCCATGCGTCGCCGGTCTGCATGGCAGTGGCGAGAGCGACGGCAAAGATGGGGTAGGGAATGGACTGCAAAAGGGAGGCGAGCGGAAAGCGGGAGCGGGCGGGTGGCTCGGCCATTGCCGCCCCATTGTAGCGCACGCGGGAGGCTGGCGTTGGGCTGGCTCCAGGCGCGAACGCGTCCGATGGGAAAGAGGGATGCCCTGTGTTGCGGGGCCAGGCCGCAACGCGCTTTGGGCGCCTGCCTACACATCTGTCGTTGCGTTCGGCGTTGCGTTGGCGTGCGGGTGGGGTCGCGCTAACATTAGTTCCCAGAGACGTTGTTGGCGGCCCTCTTCCTAGGCTGCCCCCGTACTCGAAGGAAGGCTAGGGGCATACTTCCGCCCTGCGCTTGGGACAACGCGCCGGGGGAAGCGCTGCTAACGTCCGAAGATGAGGAGGCCGGCAGTGGCGGCGAGGCCGAGGCCCGCCATCACCGTCCAGCCGAGGGCGTAGGACCCGCTGGCGTCGGCCATGAAGCCGAACGCCGGCGGAAAGGACGTCATACCGGCTCTCAGCAGGACCTGGGCCCCGCCTATGGCGGCGCCGGAGCGGTGGACCCCCGCAATTTCGCCGATGAGGACGGTGTAAATGCCCATCCAGGCAACGACGGTGAGGCCAATGCCAAGCGCCACGGCCACGAGCAGCACCGTGGAGATGCCTTCATCGACGAAGGCCAGACCGAGCAACACGAGCACAGTGCCGATGCCGAGGGTTGCCAGGACTATCAGCCTGCGTCCGCCGAGGATGGTGTCGCTGACGGCGCCCCAGATGACCCTACCGGCAATGCTGACAATCATGATGAGGGTGAGATAGCTGCCTGCCGCGATTTCGGACAGGCCTAGCTGGTTCACAAGGAATAGGATGAAGTAGCTGATCACGGCGAACTGAATGCCGACGAATATGGTGGCCCACAGCGCGGGGACGACGATGGCCCTGTCTTTGGCCAGTTCCAGCAGCTCCCGCAGGTCCACCCGCGGCGCTCTGATCCCTGAGGTTGGCTTGTTGCGGTAGAGGGCGGCGTTCAGCAGGAAAACGAAGGCAATGAATCCCCCTACGGCCAGTATGGAGATACGCCAGTTCGTGGCCACGGCGATGGCGGGAAAGAGGAGCGCGGCAGTGCCGCTCGCCATAGGAGGCCCCACCTGCTTGATGCCCATGCCGACCCCGCGGCGCCGCGGGGGTAGCCACTCCATCACGGCCCGCGAGGTTGCTGGGAAGATGGGGCCGGTGGCTATTCCCACGAGGAAGGCCAGCGCAATGCCCGTCCATAGGGCGTTCATGATGGAAAACCCCAGGGAAGGCAATATGGCGCCCGCCAGGCAAATGAGGGTAAGCCGCCTGACGCCCCAGTGATCGGTGACCCAGCCGCCGGGGAAGGCGGTGAACACGCCGCTGGCCATGAACGCGGCGGTGATGAACCCCACCTGCGTCTGCGACAGGTTCAGCTCGGGCTGGATGAAGGGGTAGAGCGTGAAGACGCCCACAGACGCCCAGGCCTCGGCGGCCTGCATCAGTGTGGCCAGGACAACGGCTATCCAGGGGTAGTAGGGGGCGGCAGCCAAGCCGGCCGCTCGGCCGCTCTCGAGATTGGGGCGGGACATGGAGGCATTGTACGCGCGGCCGGAACGCTTAGCGACTAGGCGGCGCTCCGGCGATCTCGGCCTCTGCTTGGCGGGATTCCCTGTTAAAGAGCAACAGGGCGAGGGTTGTTACGAAGATGATCCCGCTGGCAAGCCTCCACGCCAGAGGGTAGGAATCCGTCACGTCAATGAGCAGGCCGAAGAGGGGAGGAAGGATGACCATGCCGAGACGCATGATGATCTGCGTAAGCCCGATGGCAACGCCGACCCTGCCCGGTCCTGCCGCCTCTCCGATGAAGACCGCATAGAGGCCGGACCACGCGAGGGAGGCTATCCCGTGGGCAGCGGCCAGAACAGCGATCAGAATGAAGGGTGACGTGGGTGTCAACATCGATAGGAGCGCGTAGGAGGCGCATGCCGTCATGCCCATGATGCCCAGGACGACGAGACGTCTGCCGTGGAAGATGGAATCGCTGGCTGCGCCCCAGAGCAGTCGGCCGGCGATGCTGGTCAATTGGGCCAGGCCCATGAGCCCTCCCGCGGTGACCGGCGAAAGCCCCACCTTCTGGACCAGGAAGAGGATGAAGTATGTGTAGAAGACGAACTGGATGCCGGCAAAGATGGTTGCCCACAACACGGGGGCCAACAGACGGCGGTCCCGCGCCAGCTCGCCGATCCCCTTGAGTCCGGCGCGAGCGGTTGGGGTGCCGGCGGTGGGCTTGTCCCGGTAGAAACCGAGGAGAAGCAGCACGATCACGGCCACGACGCTCAGGGCAACGATTGTCGTCATCCGCCAGCCAATGGCCACGCCGACCGTGGGGATGATCGCTGCGGCCATCATTCCCGACATAGATGGGGATGCCTGCTTGAGGCCCATGGCAACGCCAAGCAGCCTGCGGGGCAGCCAATCCATGACCACGCGGGTGGATGCGGGGAAGACGGGGCCGGTTATGATGCCGATGAGAGCGCCCATGCAGATGAGCGTCCAAAGAGCGTTGGAGTAGGCGAAACCGATGGCTGGAATGGCCATCACCAGCAGGCTGATGATAACGATCCGTTTCGCGCCCCAGAGGTCGGAGAGCCAGCCGCCGGGCAGGTTGGAGATGCCGCCCCCAAGAAGGGCGGCGCTGATGAGGCCCATCTGCGCCTGAGACAATCCAAGCTCTGCTTGGATGAAGGGATAGAGGACGAAGATGGTGCTGAAGATCCAGGTGTCGGCGGTGTTCATCAGGGTCGCCATGATGACGGCGACCCAGGGATAGGGAATGCCGATAACGGAGGTGGGGAGCTCGTGGCGGCTTGGGAGGAGGGCCATGGGTTCTCATTGTAGTCGGCGGCCAGGCGTCATGCCAGCGAAGGCCGGTCCGGGGATGCGGCGCCTCGCGTGTCGCCTCAGACGTCCCGCCGAAGCAGGGCGCTCCCGGTCCGGCGGGCGGAGGGCGTCTGGCCTGCTGTATAGTGCCGCCATAGTGAAGCTTGTCCTTGTCTTGATGTTGGCCGCGTTGCTACTTGCTGGTTGTGGTTCGCCCGCCGACCATGTCGAGAAGGGGGATGGCTATCTGGCGCAGGGCGAGCATCAGCGGGCGATAGAGCAATACGGGGAGGCCATCCGCCTCGACCCGCAGCATGCGGTTGCCTACAATCAGAGGGGTGTTGCCTATGCCGGCCTGGGCCAGCCGGAGCGGGCGTTGCAGGACTTCGACGAGGCGATCCGCCTCAATCCGAGGCGCGCCTGCTGGCCCTCGCCCTCCTGTGACTGGCCGTCCGGACCGTCGAGAAGCCTGTGGAAGGGTGGTCCCGAGCGTCTTGCGTACTTCCACAGCAACCGGGGTCTTGCCTACAACGAGCTGGGCCAGCGCGAGCTGGCGTTGCAGGACTTCAACGAGGCCATCCGCCTCGACCCCCAACTCGCTCAGGCCTACCACGGCAGGGGATTGGTTTACAGGGCCATTGGCCAGGCGGAGGAGGGAGACCGGGACATAGCGAAGGCCAGGGAGCTTGGCTATTGAATGCCTGGGACCGTATTGCCCCTGGCGTCGGGCCTGACGGCGGTGGTTCCGAAGGGCCGCCTGCATATACGCGCCCCGCGCCGCGGTTTTTCGTTGCGGTTGCTTCTCAGGGGAGTGGTGGAGGTGAGAGGAGGCCCGGAGAGTTGCGCTCTCCGGGCCCCGTGAGCCACCAGGGAAACCTATAAGCCGGGTTCTGTATCCCGGCATCGCCGGGATGGTGGCCATCCATCTGGGAGCCCGATTGCTCGGACCCTCGTGCGGCCAACCCGGGGACCGGCCGGACGCCGGCGCCGGAAGATCACTTCCAGCCTCCCTCTATTCGGCCTTGCTCCGGGTGGGGTTTGACCGCCGTCCGCGTCGCCGCGAACGGCCGTGGGCTCTTACCCCACGATTTCACCCTTACCCCGACGCGTCGGGGCGGTATGTTTCTGTGCCACTTTCCGTCGGGTTTCCCCGCCTGGGATTTCCCCAGCACCCTGTCCGGAAGAGCCCGGACTTTCCTCTCCCTAGCGTTAACTGAGGAGCGGCCACCCGGTCTCCCTGGCGCTGCTTCACTCTAGCACGGTCTGAATGCGCCGTAAACGCGCCCGCGTTGTAGGGAAAGCGTTGCGTCGAGTAGAATACGCATAGCTCACGTTGGGCTGCTCATGTGAGGCTGCAACGCGCCATGGACGCCATTCGCCAGATATCGATCAATAACGACGTGGCCGAGGACACCTACCTGGCTTTGCGCAAGGCGCAGACGGCCCTCCAGGAGATGCTGCGCTCCCGGGGTTATCGGTATGTCGACACGCCGATCCTGGAGGAGACCGACCTATTCCTGCGCAAGTCAGGCGGCGAGTTGGCTTCGAGGATGTACTCCTTCGTGGACCCGGGCGGCCGCCGGGTGAGCCTGAGGCCGGAGTTCACGGCTTCCGTGATACGCGTGTTTCTGGACAGGATGGAGGGTGAAACACTTCCGGTGAGGGTTCAGTATGCAGGCCCCGTGTTTCGCCACGAGGCGGACACGATGCAGGTGCACCGGCAATACACACAGGTGGGCGCAGAGCTTCTGGGCTCGGGGACGGTCCAGGCTGACGCAGAGATCCTGTCGCTGGCCTGCCAGGGTGTGGGGGCGGCGGGGCTTGCGGGCGCGCGGCTGGTGCTAGGGCACGTTGGCGCCGTGTCGGCTCTCCTGGAAGGGTATGGTCTCTCCGAGCGCGCCAGGGCCTTTGTGGTCCCCCGGCTCCGGGTATTGTGCCAAGGCGGAGATGCCCAGGAGCGCGTGCTCGAAGAGGCCGAGGAGTTGGGCCTCCTGAGGGGCGGAGGCGCTCCGGCCCCGGCGGAGGCCGCCAACCGCAGCGGGGGTGTTGGGCGCCACGGGCTGGCCGACGCCATGATTCAGGACGTGAGCAACGGATTTGTCGGATCGCGAACCCCGGAGGAGGTCGTCGAGCGATTTCTGCGCAAGCTGGCGGGAGCCGACGACCCGGGAAATGTGCGGCGCGGCATCGCTCTGGCGGCGCAATTGGCAAAGATTGCCGGCAAGCCCTCCGAGGCGCTCAGGGAGGCCCAGTCTCTGGCTTCAGCGGCAGGGCTGGATGGCGCGGCCCTCGTTGAATGCGGCTTGCTCATAGACCGTCTCGATGCCTGCGACCTGGGCGGGGTGCGCGTTGATCTCGATTTCTCCCGCGTGCGGAGCATTGCCTACTACACGGGCATGGTCTTCGAGATGGAGCACCCGGCTCTGCCGGAGGGCCTCATTCTGTGCGGCGGCGGCCGGTATGATGGACTGGTGAGGGCGCTGGGTGGGGAGGTGGACGTTCCGGCGCTGGGGTTCGCCTTCGGCCTGGAGCCGCTGGTGTCCGCCCTGGAAGGATAGTGGTTGGCGAGACATGAGCGAGCATAGGTCTGCTGCCGGTGTTGAGGATTGAGGGCAATGGCGACCAATTCGAGTGATTCCTGGGGGCCAAACAGAGCGTCTCTGCGCCTGGCGGTTCCAAGCGACGGAGAGCTCCACGAGCCCAGCCTGGAGTTCCTGCGCGCCTGCGGAACCCCAGTGAAGCGGGCCAGCCTGCGCCGCTACACCGGCGAGTTGGACGGCGTTGCCGGCGTGACGGTGTTGCTGCAACGCTCGGCTGACATTGCCGCCAAGGTCGAAGAGGGCAGCGCAGACCTTGGCATCGTGGGGCTGGACCGGTTTCACGAATTCAGGCTCGAGGGCGCGGCGTCACTCGTTATCGTTGACAACCTGGCCTATGGGCAGAGCCAGTTGGTGGTGGCTGCGCCGGGAGGCTGGGTGGACGTGACGACCATGGCCGACCTGGCCGACCTGGCCGTTGAGTTCCGGGAGTCTGGCCGCGAGCTGCGCATCGCCACCAAGTACCCGCGGCTGGTGCGCGGGTTCCTGCACAGCAAGGGCATCACGTACTTCTCCATCGTGCACTCCAGTGGAACGTTGGAGGCGGCGCCGGCCATGGGCTTTGCCGACCTCATTGCGGACATCGTGTCGACGGGGGTCACGCTCCGGGAGAACCGGCTGAAGACCCTGGAAGACGGCGTTATCTTTACGTCCCAGGCCGCCCTGATTGGGAACGGCGCCACGCTGTCGGCGAGCCCGTCCAAGATGGAAAAGACGCGAACCTTGCTGGAGCGTATCGAGGCCAACATGCGGGCCAGGGAGTTCTATCAGGTCACGGCGAACCTCGCCGGAGATTCAGAGGAGGATGTGGCCCAGCATCTGCTCAAGCGTCCGGACTTGGCGGGCATCCAGGGCCCCACGATTGCCAGGGTGTACGGTGCCGGCTCGGAGCGGTGGTACGCCGCCACCATCGTCGTGCGGAAGGGGCGGCTACAAGAGGCGGTGGACCACCTGCGGGCGGTGGGAGGGAATGGGGTGAGCATCTCCCAGCCCAACTACCTGTTTGAAGGCCATTGCGAGGCCTACCGCCGGCTGGTGGAGGCGCTGCGCCCAACAGCCGAGACGGCGCCGGCGTAGCCGTCCTTGGTCTAACGTCGAACCTTTATCGCCAATGCCTCCAGCGCCGAGCCTTCATGGGAAGGCGTTCCTCTCGAGGTTGAGCGTGCGTGTGATTTCCGGAATCGATGATGCCCTGAAGGCCCTGCGCCGGGCGCCCTCCCTGGGACTGGACAGCGTTCCAGCCGGGGCGGCAGCGCGGCTTCAGGAGATCTTTGGGGAGGCCCTTACGCCGCGCCAGGCGGTTGCGCGCATCCTGGCCGACGTGCGTAGCAAAGGCGATGAGGCGCTGCGGGACTACAGCCGGAAGCTGGACGGCCTGGACCTGGAATCATTCGAAGTGACGCCCGATGTCCGTAGAGAGGCAACGGCAACCGTCTCCGCGGAGCTGTGGGATGCCCTGGAGGTGGCGGCCCGCCGGGTCCGCGAGTTCCATGAGGCTTGCATGAGGCGCACGTGGGTTGACGAGGGCAAGGGGTGGGGAGAGTTGGTAACGCCCATGGAGCGGGTGGGAATCTACATTCCCGGCGGCAGGGCCGTCTATCCGTCGTCGGTGCTGATGACTGCCATTCCCGCCAGGGTCGCGGGCGTTGACGAGGTGGTCATTGCGACGCCGGCCCGCCGTGGCGACGGCCCCGACCCGTCCATCCTGGCGGCGGCTGAGATTGCCGGAGTGGACAGGGTGTTCCAGATGGGGGGCGCTCAGGCCATTGGGGCATTGGCCTACGGGACGGAGTCGGCGCCGAGGGTGGACAAGATCATTGGGCCGGGCAACTTGTTCGTGACCCTGGCGAAGGCGCAGGTCTACGGGGAGGTTGACGTGGACGGGCTCTACGGCCCAACCGAAACAGTGCTCATTGCGGATGAAACGGCCAACCCATCCTACTGCGCCGCCGACCTGCTGGCCCAGGCGGAGCACGACCCGCTGGCAAGCCCGGTGTTTGTAACCACCTCTGAGGCGCTGCTGAAGCGGGTCATCGCCGAGGTGGAGCGCCAGCTAGAGGCGATGGAGCGGAGGGACATCGCCCGCGAGGCCCTGGAGGGCAATGGTGCCTTTGTGACCGTGGACACGGTGGATGAGGCTTTTCAGGTGGCCAACGCCTACGCGCCGGAGCATCTGTGCCTGCTGGTCTCGCAGCCGTGGAAGCACCTCGACAAGGTGCGCAACGCCGGGGGCGTCTTCCTTGGCGAGATGTCGCCGGAGGTGGTCGGCGACTACATCGCCGGGCCCAGCCACCAGATGCCGACAAGCGGAACGGCGAGATTCTCCTCCGTTTTGGGTGTACACCACTTCCTCAAAGTGAGCTCGATCGTTGGGCTCAGCGCCGGGACCTATCGGGGCCTTGTTGAGGCCGGTAAGACCATTGCGCTGGCGGAAGGGTTCACTGGACACGCAAGGGCAATGACGATCAGGCTGGAAGGGGAGGTGCCGTGATGCGCTCCCGGGCGAAAATCGCAGACCGCGAGGATTTCCAGAATGGCCTCTAGAGAGAACGATCCCCTGACTCGGCTGGTCCGCTCCGACCTTCGCGTGTTTCAGGCCTACGACGCGGTGGATCCGCCCGAGGTGCTGGCCCAGCGGGCCGGCATTCCGGAGGACCAGGTTATCAAGCTGAATGGCAACGAGAACCCCTACGGGCCCTCGCCCCGGCTGACGGAGGGGCTGGCCAACTGGCCCGGCTACCACATCTACCCCGACCCCTTGCAGCGCCGGGCGCGGGCTGCGCTGGCGGAGTACGTGGGCTTGGGCGAGCAGCACATCGTTGCCGGCGCGGGCGCCGACGAGATCATCGACCTGCTGGTCCGGGCAACCCTCGAACCTGGCGACCGGGTCGTGAACTGCACGCCCACCTTCGGCATGTACTCTTTCAGCACCGCAGTGCAGGGCGGCAGGACCGTTTCGACGCCGCGGGACAGCGATTACCGGGTGGATATCGACGCATGCCTCGCCGCGGTTGACGACGGGGCCAAGATCGTCTTCATCTGCTCGCCCAACAACCCGAGCGGCAACACGACTCCTCCCGGCGATATTCAGCGTCTATTGGAACGGGACGTCCTGGTGGTCGTGGACGAGACGTACGCGGAGTTCAGCGGCGAGACCGTTGCCCCCTTGACGACCAAGCACTGGAACCTGGTTGTGCTGCGCAGCCTCAGCAAGTGGGCTGGCCTTGCCGGGCTTCGAGTCGGCTATGGATTAATGTCGGCGGGGTTGGTTGATCTGTTGATGGCCATCAAGTCGCCCTACAACCTGAGCGCCGCCGGTGAGGCGGGGTTGCTCATATCGCTGGCGGATAGGAAGTTGCTCTTGGAGAGGGTCGCGGAGATCGTTGCGGAGCGCGAGCGCATGGCCGCCGCACTGGGCCGGTTCTCAATGCTCAGGGTGCGGCCGTCTCAGGGGAACTTCCTGCTGTGCCACGCTCCGCCGGGCAGGGGGAAGGCCATCTATACCGGCCTCGCCGAGCGCGGCATCTTCCTGAGATACTTCAATCAAGAGGGGCTCGAGGACAGCTTCCGGATTTCCGTAGGGCTGCCCGAGCAAACCGACATCCTGATGTCGGCCCTGGGGGAGCTGCTCTAGGGCCTGTTCACGCTACGACACCGAAATGCGTTATCAAGAGAGAATCGTGCAATGACAAAGACGCTCCACCGTCAAGGATGGGGCTGTCGTCTCCCCAAGCGGGGTGCAGGGGGCGCAGCCCCCGCCGGGGGGAACAGGGGGAGTCCCCCTGTTCTGGAAAACGTCGGAGGGCGGAGCGGGCGGGATAGCGGCGCAGGCCAAGACAGACCCTCGGCTGTAGGAGGGCGCAGGCCAAACCAAGATCATCGGTCCAGGGAGGACTCAGGGAACTCAAAGTTCCCGCCCGTCTATGGAGCCAACCCGTTTTTATCAACCTTATGTGGCCTGATAAGGCGCCGTCCTTCCGGCCAAGGCCAGTATCCAGCCCGCTAGTGTGAACAGACTCTAAGATGGCCCAGGAGGACACCGTGGACCGCATTGTACGCCACTCCAGAGAGACGGCCGAGACGACCGTCCGGGTGGACCTCAACCTGGATGGCGCCGGCCGCTATGAGGTCAAGACTGGGAACGGCATGCTGGACCACATGCTGGCCCAGCTTGCCCGGCATGGCCTGCTGGACCTGAACGTGGAGGCCAGCGGAGACCTGAGCCCAGGCTGGCATCATCTTGTGGAAGATGTTGGCATCACCCTTGGACAGGCGCTGAGGCAGGCGGTTGGAGAGGGAAAGGGCATCGTCCGCATGGGGCACGCTCTGGTCCCGCTGGACGAGACGCTGGCCCAGGTGGCGCTCGACCTCGGTGGACGAGGCTACGCCGTGGTTGACCTGGGTCTGTCGAACGACCTCATAGGCGATCTTCCGGGGGACCTGCTGAGGCACTTCCTGGAGAGTCTCGCCTTCGAGTCGCGGATGAGCCTGCACGCCAAGGTGGTGCAGGGGGTGAACCCCCACCACAAGGCGGAAGCGACCTTCAAGGCCTTGGCGCGCGCGCTCAACGACGCGTTGCGAATCGACCCGCGCCGCGCCGGCGAAGCGCCCAGTACGAAGGGCACGATAAGCGCCTAGGTGGAGTTCCCGGAGGCTGCGCTTCCGGCGCCGGGGCGAGGCGAGCAACCACGGGGTTGGCCGGCGCGAGATGCCGCCCGCCAGGGATGCTCTAAGCAAGCCGGCGCGGGCCGTTGGAAGTTGGATGAAGTCATTGGACGAGGGTTTACGGAGACGCCCACCCGCTCAATGGCGCCGCGAATAAGTGCTTACGGAGACGCCCACCCGCTCAACGGCGCCGCGAATAAGTGCTTACGGAGACGCCCACCCGCTCAACGGCGCCGCGAACAAGTGCTTACGGAAACGCCCACCCGCTCAATGCCGCTGCGAATACGAGCTTGCGGAGAGGCTCACCCGCTCAATGGCGCTGCGAATACGAGCTTACGGAGACGCCCACCCGCTCAATGGCGCTGCGAATACGAGCTTACGGAGACGCCCACCTGCTCAATGACGCCGAGCACAGGAGCTGTTGGGGCCGGTTGAAGGCTCACCCCCGGCGAATCCCCCATCCCTGCCCCCGTATTCGGAGGCAGGTTAGGAAGGGGGAGCCTGTCTCAAAAGTAGCCGGCGCCCCTAGTGAGGAGCGGGCGCTAGTGGATAGACTGTCCTCAACGCGTGCTGGTTGGAGGGGCCTATGACGTGGCGACCGATGGACCGAGAGCAAGCTTGGCTCTTGCCCCCCTCTCTAGACGATCTGCTCCCCGACGATCACCCTGTGCGCTTTGTTGCGAGCTTCGTCGACGGACTGACGAAGGAGGAATGGGCCGGATTCGGCGTCAATATGGAGGGCGAGGCGCTGGGCGCCCCCGCCTATCACCCCCGCTCGCTGCTGAGCATTTGGCTGTATGGGTTCATGACGGGAGTACGCTCGTCGCGCAAGCTGGAAGCGAGCTGCCGGGACCAGATTCCCTTCCTCTGGCTGACCGGCTGGCAGCGCCCGGACCACAACACCCTCTGGCGATTCTACAAGGCCCATCGCGTCAAGCTCCGGGGACTGCTGCGGCTAACGGTGCGAGCCGCCGTCCGCCTCGACCTGATCGACTGGGCGGTACAGGCCGTGGATGGCACGAAGGTGCAGGCCAACGCGTCGCCGTCGCGGACCTACGACGCCCAGGAGCTGGAGCGGCTCTTGGAGCGCACGGCCCAGGCCATCGCCGACTTGGAAGCGCAGAACGAGCGCAGGGACGACTTGGCCCCGCCGCGCCTGCCGCCCGAACTGCGCAAAGCCGAGCAGCGGCGCAAGCGCGTGTTGGCCGCGAGACGGGAGATGGAGGAAGAGGGGCCCCGCCACGCCAACCTGACCGACCCGGAGGCGCGGCTCATGCGCAGCCGCGGCGCCTACGTCACCGGGTACAACGCCCAAGCCATGGCCGTCCCAGTGAGCCATGGCGACGGCGCCGGCGGCGGGCTGTTGATCACCGCTGCGGAGGTGACCCAGGACCAAGCGGACAACGCGCAACTGCTGCCCCTCATCGCCGCTGCGGCCGAGTCCGCCGAACGGACTCCGGCGCTTACCTTGGCCGACGCCGGGTACTTCTCCGGGGCCAACCTAGCGGCGTGCGCGTTACACGATACACCGGTGGCCATGCCCGAACCCCGTTCCCACACCGCCCATCCCTACCATTACCGCCACTTCACCTACGACCCCGCCGCCGACCGCTACCAGTGCCCCGAGGGCCGCTACCTCACCTTCCGCCGCAGCAAAACAAAGACGGGTCATGCACCCGTCCGCCTCTACCAGGCCAGCGGGGCCACATGCCGCGCCTGTCCCGCCTTCGGCCTCTGCACGACGATCAAGAAAGGTCGCCGGATCGAGGTATCGCTCCACGATGCTGCGCTCCAGTCCCACCGCCACTGGATGGAGACGCCGGAGACCCGGGCCGCCTACCGCCTGCGCAAACAGCTCGTGGAGCCGGTGTTCGGCATCGTGAAGGAGCAACAGGGGGCGCGCCGCTTCCTGTTGCGCGGGATCGAGGCCGTCCGCAGCGAGTGGTCGCTGCTGGCGGTGGCGTTCAACCTTCGCACCCTGCAGAAGGCCTGGAGGCGGTCCTTCTTCGGCCTCACCCGTCGTGGCCGGGCACTCAGCCGGGCCCTCAGCCTGTGGCCCTCACCCTCGGATACCCTGCTCGCCTGTCCAACCCACACACCAGTCCTGCACAGACCCGCGCACATCGAGACCTTCGCTCTCTTGTGAGACAGGCTCAGCGTCCCTTCCCCGTCCTAGCCCCCTCTTGCGAGACAAGAACTTTTGTGCTAGGATATCGTCACAATGCTCAAGTATCCCCAACAAGCGGGTCGCCGCCCCATTCCTCTTTCCGCGCCGCGCTACGGCTGCGCGACGGTTGCGCGATGCATCCGCGACGGATACGCGACGGTTGCGCGACGCCTCCGCGACGGCTCGCGCCGGGTCCGCGACGCCTCCGCGACGGCTCCGTGCCTGCACCCCTTGAGGTCCGGCCGACAAGCGCAGCAAACATTCAATCAAAGGCTGAACCTTCCCCCGGGAACTGGCGCGCGTTTGAGTCGTAGTCCGTCTCTCACGGCTTGTTCAGAGATTCGCTTGGCGTTTGGATACTATGCAAAACGGAGGAACTGACTTGTCCGTCGAATCGTCCTTCAAGTTCGGTCTTCAGCAACCCGCCTTCCGCGAGCGCTCGGGCCACGCCATTTGGCAAAACACGGAGCGCATCGCCGTGGAGGCGGAACACCTGGGGTTCGACTCCTACTGGCTCATGGACCACTTCATCCAGATTCCGCAGGTTGACCCGGTGGAGTCGCCGATGATGGAGAGCTACATGACGATGTCGGCCGTTGCGGCCCGGACGTCGCGCATCCGCCTGGGCGCCATGATCACAGGCGTCCCTTACCGGAATCCCGCATTGCTGGCAAAGATGGGCGCCACCATCGACATAATCAGCAATGGGCGCTTCATTCTGGGCATCGGCGCGGGCTGGTATCAGCGGGAGTTTGAAGCGTATGGCTTTGGTTTCCCTCCTGTGGGAGAGCGCATGGCCCAGCTGGAGGACGCCGTGCAGATCATCCACAGGATGTGGACAGAGAAGGCGCCGTCGTTTCAGGGACGGCATCACTCCATCACCGAGCCGATCTGCGAGCCGCCGCCGATCCAGAGGCCCAGGCCCCCTATTATGGTGGGCGGTGGGGGCGAGCGGCGGACGCTTCAAATAGTGGCCCGCTACGCGGATGCCTGGAATATCATTGGGACCCCGGAGCTTATCCGGGGCAAGATGGAAATCCTGGAGCGTCACTGCGAGAAGGAGGGCAGAGATCCCGCCGCGATAGAGAAGACGCGGCTGGGTTCTATCCTCGTGGCGCGAAACGAGGCCGATCTGTCGGCCAAGATGGAGCGATACTTCCCGGATGGTATAGCTGAGGAGCGGCGCCGGGACCATATCGTGGGGACGGCGGACTACTGCATTGAGCGGTGCGCAGAGCTCATAGACCTGGGCCTCGACGCGCTGATCTTCAACTTTCCCGACGCCCACACCCTGGAGAGCCCGCAGCTTTTCATGGAGGAAGTGGCGCCGGCGCTGCAGGGGAGGGCGCGGGAAGCGTAAGCCAGGCCGGCGTCTGCGGCCATTCTGAACGCCCCTCTCTCTAACCCTTCCCAACCCACAGGAGCGCTCCATGCCAGTGAAATTCGGCTTCATGCTCAATGCCTTTCAGGAGCGGTCTGGGCACGCCGTCTGGCAGAACGCCGAGCGCATGGTCCGGGAGGCGGAGAGGCTGGGGTTTGACTCCTTCTGGGTGGAGGATCATTTTATCCAGATTCCCCAAGTGGACCTCGTGGAGGCCCCGCTCCTGGAGTCGTACACCACCCTCGCAGCCGCTGCGGCAACGACCTCTCGCATTGGCCTTGGCGCCATGGTCACGGGCGCTCCGTACCGAAACCCCGCGTTGCTGGCCAAGATGGGGGCCACCATCGACGTGATCAGCAACGGGCGCTTCATCCTGGGCATCGGCGCGGGCTGGTATGAGCGGGAGTTCGAGGCGTATGGCTGGGGCTTTCCGCCTGTCAGGGAACGCATGGACAGGCTGGAGGACTCCGTGCAGATCGTTCACAAGATGTGGACGGAGAAGACGCCGTCGTTCGAGGGACGCTACTACTCGATAAGCGGTCCCATCTGCGAGCCGCCGCCGGTCCAACAGCCGCGTCCCCCGATCCTCATTGGCGGGGGCGGTGAGCAGCGCACGCTGAAGATGGTGGCCAGGTACGCCGACGCCTGGAACATCATCGGTTACCCGGAGATGATCACCCGCAAGCTGGAGGTTCTGGAGCGTCACTGCGAAAACGAGGGGCGCGACCCGGCGACGATAGAGAAGACGAGACTCGGTCTGGTCCTGATAGGCCGTGATGAAGCCGACCTGAAGGCCAAGGTGGCCAGGTACAATCCCGAGGTTATGCCGGAGTCTCCGCGCCTCAACCACATCATCGGGACGGCGGACTACTGTATAGAACGCTGCCAGGATCTGCTTGACCTGGGCCTGGACACGCTGATGTTCATGTTCCCCGACGCCCACACGCTGGAGGGGATGCAGCTCTTCATGGAAGAGGTGGCGCCGGCGCTGCGGGGACGGTAGGGGCGGCGACTAATGCGTGGAACGCCGCTTGGAGTTGGTTGACCTGGGCCTGGCCACCCGCACGTCCATGACTGGCTGGGGCTGGATCGATGAAGCCGTTCACTCCCCATCTACTATGCGGTGTGCTCACGCTTAATTGGTAAAGCGGATGATAAAGGGGACTATGATCGCTGTGATTGCCAGTGTCGCGATAACTCCAGTGAAGAGAAGATAGCGAATCCCGTAATTCGACATCAGGGACGGATCGTAATACTTGTCGACGCCATTGTCGCGATACATGGCAACCAGGCCACCGAGAAGCATGCGTCGAGTCCGCCTACCTAGAAACAATGCTGCCGCTGCGACAACGTTGAGCAACACCGTTAAAATGACGAATACGGCCAGTATTAGGTCGTATGTGGTGGTGGAGTCTTCCTCTATGGCTGCTATGGATACGCTGGAGTTTATCCCAAGAACAATGAGGTTGAATACAATGGCGGTAAGCACGAAAATGGTGTCCGTGCGACTGCTCTCACCAAGTTCGCTAACGATATGACCATGGACTTGACCAAGCATGTCAATTCCTCCGTGCGTCGTAGAAACCTAGACAACTAGGAAGTGACTGGCGGGATGCCCCAACGTCAGAGTTGACCGGATGCCGAAGCATCAACTGAGGAGTTCCTGTCCAGCGCTTGGTTAGGCCTAGCGCTAGCCACTAATTTTGTTTGGCGTCCTGTCAACCATATACTACTCAAATGCCTACCCCCCCCCCCCCCCCCCCCCCCCCGGGGGCATCTGGGATGAGTGTTGTTTGGCGCGTTACCCTTCTTCCACGGCGTCCCGCACGTGCCGCACCGTGAAGGTCCCGCCAGGTGTGGCTTCCACGGCCACAACGTCGATGCGCCAGTGTGGTGGAAGGTCTTCGTGCTGCTGACGGTAGGTCTCAGCCACTTCCTGGAGCTTCTGACGCTTCCTGGCGGTGACGGACTCCTCTGGCGTACCCAACGATCGGCCCCTGCGGGTGCGAACTTCCACGAAAACCAGGCAGTCGCCGTCTCGAAAGATAAGGTCTATTTCGCCGTGGGGGCAGCGGTAGTTGGCCTAGACGAACGCGTAGCCCTTTCGCTCCAGATACTGCCGGGCTAGCGTTTCGCCTTGCTGGCCCAGGAGGCGGCGTTGGTCAGACAAGGGCGCTCTGGACGGGAGCGCCGGTGAGAAGGGCCCGCACGGGCGCAAAGGAGCGGCGGTGGATGGGGCAGGGGCCAAGCTCGCGGAGGGCCTCCATGTGAGCGCTGGTGCCGTATCCCTTATGCCTGCCGAATCCGTAGCCGGGAAACCGCTGCTCCTCTTCATCCATCATGGCGTCCCTGGCGTCCTTGGCGACGATGGAAGCGGCGGCAATGGAGATGCACAGAGCGTCGCCATGGACGATGGCGAGGGTGGCGTGGCCGTCGAGGTGGAGAGGACGCCCGTCCAGCAAAACGTGGTCCGGGGGCGACGCCAGGGAGGCGAGGGCCTGGAGCATCGCTTGGCGGACGCCCTCCGCGATGCCCATCCGGTCAATGCGTTCGCTGGAAACCACGCCGATGCCCCAGTCGGTCTCTTCACGGATGATGGCCGCCAGGTCGCTGCGCTGGCGAGGTGCAAGGACCTTGCTATCCCGCAATCGCCGCAGCCATGGGGAGCGTTTGCGCCACGGGAGAACGACGGCGCCGGCAACGACTGGCCCTGCCAAGGGACCGCGTCCCACCTCGTCGAGGCCTGCGATGGCGGCGTAGCCCCGCGCAGCCAGCGAGCGCTCGGCAGAACGCGTGGGGGCGGGTGGCTGCTTCCTGTGAGCCAAGGCTTGCGATCCTAAGGCTGGGACAGCGAACGCGGTTGCCGCCCGCCCAACGAGGTGTGCTGTTCGATGGCCAAGGGCGCAGGAGCGTATGGAAGGGCAATGGTCATGTTGGTCGCGTCGCGTCGGTTCTATGGCGATGACGATATGCTTCAGGGCTTTAACAACAGCCGGCTGGCGCCGCGGCGGGTTCTCTTAGCCGGCGGCTCTCTAGCGGCGAGGCCTCAGGCTCAACAGCAAGGAGAATGCAGTGATGAGCGCCCCGACTATGAACATGATGGCCCCGGGCGTTGGGCTGTCGAAGCCGGCCAGCGAGGGTGCGCTGGCCAGCACCAAGCCTGCGGACAGGGCCAGGACGCCGAACAGGACGGGCAAGCCGTAGAGGACGATGACTGCCAGAGGGTTTCTCCGAGGGGACTTTCAGGAATTGTAAGGGGTATCGTCAAGATGGGAAAGGGGGTGGCCGGGAGGCGCTGTTGTTGCCCTGAGTGGAGACCTTTGCGTAACTCCGCCAGAGCTGCCCTGGTGGATGAAGGGACGCGGCGGGGGCTGGGCCCAAAGGGTCGCACTCCCTTCACGGCACAGGTTATGCAAAGGTCTCTGAGTGGCGCGAGGGCCGCTTTCCATGAGCTACAGGTTGGCGCTCGGCGGCTGGGTCGGCGTCTGAAGGCGGCGCCGCTTCGATATAGCCGCCGCCCAGAACCTCGTCTTGATGGTAGAAGACGACGGCTTGGCCGGGGGTGACGGCCCGCTGGGGGTCGTGGAAGCGGATTTCCGCCGCGCTGTTGGGTAGGGGGACGATGGTGGCAGCCGCCTCGGAGGCCTTGTAGCGTATTTTGGCCGACGCCTCGACGGGCTGGGTGGGTGGCTCGCCGGAAATCCAGTTGACCCGCGAGGCCCACAGCCTTTGCTGCAAGAGTTCATGCTTGGCGCCGACGACAACGGTCGCCGTGGACGGGTGTACGGCGACCACGTACATGGGGTTGCCGGTGGCGAGTCCAAGGCCTCGCCGCTGGCCTACGGTGAAGAATTCCACGCCTTCATGGCTGCCCACCACTCGCCCGGCGGTGTCCACTATGTCGCCGGGCGACGGCGTCAGGCGGGTGCGGAGGAAGTCCCGGTAGTTGCCGGGGATGAAGCAAATCTCCTGGCTATCTGGCTTGTCCGCCACCGGCAGGCCGCTGCGCAGGGCGATGGAGCGGATTTCTTCCTTCGTATGGTCCCCCACGGGCAGCAACACAAGCTCCATTTCCTGCTGGCCAAGGCCGAACAGGACGTAGGACTGATCCTTGGCCGGCGTAATGGCCTTCCGCAGCCGCCAGCGGCCGCTCTCTTGATGGATGCGGGCGTAGTGGCCCGTGGCGATGTGGTCGAACCCGAGGGCCTGGGCGCGGGTCAGCAGGAAATTGAACTTGATGAGGTCGTTGCAAGCCAGGCAGGGATGTGGCGTCCGGCCCCTCTGGTACTCCCTAACGAAGTAGCTGATGACGTGCTCTTCAAACTCCCGCTCGAAGTTCATCACGTAGTGCGGAGCGCCGATGATCTGACACACCCGGCGGGCGTCCTCGGCGTCGTCAAGGGTGCAGCACCCCTTCTGCCCGTCGAGACGTTCGGCGTCGTAGTCGCCGGAGAGGCGCATGGTCACGCCGACGACATCATATCCGGCGGCGGCGAGCAGGACGGCGGCGACGGAGGAATCCACACCGCCGCTCATAGCTACGAGGACTCTGTTGCTCATATGCCTTGGACTCTGAAAGGCGTATAATCCAATGGTGACTCTAGAAAAAGTTTTGCCGACGCCTGTTCAACTGTCCCGCAAGCTGGTGGGGGTCTTGGAGGACCGCCAGGGCATGGACGTTATACTCCTGGACCTTCGCCCTGCCAGCGCCTTCACCGACTTTTTCGTCATCTGCTCTGCCGAGACCAAGCGCCATATCGACGCTCTGACTGAGGACGTGGAGCAGGCCATGAAGCAGGCGGGGTCTGCCCTGCACCACCGGGAGGGGACCTCCGAGGGTGGGTGGGTTCTGTTGGACTACATTGATGTTGTCGTGCACCTGTTCAGCGCCGACCAGCGGGAGCGCTACAAGCTGGAGCGGGTATGGTCCACGGCGATTCCGCTGGTCAGGATCCTGTAATCCAGCCGTCGATGTCCCTGCCGTAGCTCAGCACCTCGTTGGCCTGGAAGAACAGGGCTATCTCTTCCCCCGAAGCCTCAGCGCTGTCGGACGCGTGGATGAGGTTCTGGCCCTTGTCCAAGGCCAGGTCCCCTCGGATGGTGCCTGGCGCGGCATCGAGGGGGTCGGTTGCCCCCGCCACCTGGCGCACGATGTCTACGGCGCGCTGGCCCTCGAAAACCAGAGCCATGACGGGGCTGGAGGTGATGAACTTCAGCAGGCCGGGGAAGAAAGGCCTATCGAGATGGGCCGCGTAATGGCGGTGGGCCAGGGCCTCGTCCACCCGCAGCATCTTGGAGGCCAGTACCCGTAGGCCCCGGCGCTCCAGCCGGGAGATAATCTCGCCGACAAGTCCCCTCTGTACCCCGTCAGGCTTGACCAGGACGAGTGTTCGCTCGTTACTCACGTATGCCCTCGCAGGTTGGTTTAACGTTTTCCGTCACAAGTATAGCACAGGGCTAGCGCAGCCCTGGCGTCGACCGGCAAACCAACGAGCGGGTGGAGGCCCGGATGGCGAGGCGCCGGTCTCTCTGCCTCCTATCCCGGGTCACGACCCCCGCAACGGGGCGCTTTCCTGGTGCAGACATTGCAGGATCTCCCGTTGCGATTGAACGACGCCTGTCTCGTGGTAGGGAATGGACCGCTCTTCGCAGAAGGCTCTGGTGATCTCGTGGGCTTGCCTCAACTTATTGCGCGGCATGTTGGGGAACAGGTGATGCTCGATCTGATAGTTGAGGCCCCCGAACCAGAAGTCAGTGAGAGGATGGGCCTTCACGTTGCGAGAGGTCAGCACCTGACTCCTGAAGAAGTCCAACTCGTCGTTTTCGTCCATCATGAGCATTCCCTTGTGATTGGCGGCAAACACCGAACCCACGATCAGGCCGAATACTGCTTGGTGAACGGCAAAGAACAACAGCGCGTGCCATGCGCTCAAGAAAAAGAATAGCAGGCAGAGATATGCTGCGGCGTGGCCGGCCATCAATAGCGGCTCCGCCACGGGATACTTGATGTTGTGCCTGAAGAGGTAGATGACTCCCGCCAACCTCAGCCCGAGACCTTCGAGAAGCAGCAATGGGTAGAAGAGGAAGGCTTGGCGCTTGACAATGAACCGGAACAGCCCCTTCTTGCCGCTGGCCTGCTCTTTCGTGAAGGCCAGCACCGGCAAGTCGGCGTCCGGGTCCAGAGTCAAGTGATTGGGGTTGGTGTGATGCCGGTTGTGCTTGTCGATCCACCAACTGCGTTCAAGGCCCAACATGAAGCAGAAGACCAGCGCTGCGCCCTCATTGTTACGGGTCGAACGAAAAATTTGCCTGTGCGCTGCGTCGTGGCCGAGGAAGCCCATCTGGGCGAAGACGAAGCCTAAGAACGCAGCGTTTAGGAGCTGCGCCCAGAGGCTGTCGACAAACACCAGGATTGCGACGCTGAGGGCTAACAGCCCGGAGATCGACAGGAGCTTGTACGCGTAGTAGGGGAGTTGCTTGTGGAGCAGGCCGCTTTGCCCAATGAGCCGCCGCAGCTCCGCGTACTCGCTTGTGGTGGGCGGCGCCGGTTGTTCTCTGGGGTGGCTGCCGGGGGGTGGGTGGTTCAGTGTCTGCGATCCAGACGGCTGAGGTATGGTCCCAAGCTGAGCGCTGTCTCTACTCTTCTGGGTAGTGTTGGGTGGCAGCGAATTTAGTGTAGCTATAGCGATGCATCCGGCTAGACCGGAGTCCCCCTACTGCATTGAGCTTCCCGCGCCGCCTACGCCTGTGGCGTTGGGCGGGTGGGGTGGCCGGAGCGTACCGGCAAAGGTAGCGGCTGTCAATGCTCGCGTGGTTCCGGCAGGAAGGCGGGTGGCGAGTGCGCTATGGCTGGGCTGCCCCCTGTACGCGTCGTCTGGCTTGGACGCGCTGTTTGCCCCCGGATGCCTCTGCGTTGGGGTTGGCTGCTTAGAGGTTGGCGGTCAGGGTATCTTCCGTTCTCTAGGGGAGGAGGCTAGGGCAGGCGCCGCTGGGGCCAGAACGTTCGTTCCCGGCGTTGCCCTTGACTTTGAGCGTTGATATTGCTGTAATTGCTGCGCTTTCCGAGTCGAGCTTTCCCCAGTAGGAGGACACCCATGGCTGGACATCAATTTGGATACGGGAGTCTGCCCAAGGCCTCCCCTGAGCAATTGCCGCTGCTCATTCCAGGCGTGCAGAACTGCGTGATCAATCTGATGGACACGCAGCCGGGAGAAAAGTTCCTCATCATCGCCGAGCGCACCGTTGATCCGGTGGTGGTGTCGGCCTTCGAGATGGTGGCGAACATGGCGGGCGCAGACGTCAGCACGCTCAGGACCCGGCCCTTCTCTCCCGCTGGCATTGACCCCGACAACCCCAACGACATGGTGGTGCAAGCCTTCTCGGCGGCGGACGGGGTGGTCATCATGTCCTGGTTCCCGGACATCCACTCCAAGAAGCTGCCAGCCAACTCCTGCAAGATTTACAACAACAAGCCGGTCTCCATGTACCAGCTTGCCACCTACGAGGTCCTGTCATCGCCCGCGGCAACCTTTCCGCTGCCGATGATGTACGAGATCATGCGGAAGATGCGGAAGGAGACCGTGAACCGGCAGATCCGCATCACCAGCGAATCCGGGACGGACCTTGTGGTCAAGGCTCCCGGCATTGACCACATCTTCGGAGGCATCGGGGTGGGCCTGGACGAAGTGGGCCCTTTGCGACGGGGCGTGCGAGCACACTTCCCCCCCAGCACCTGTGGGTTTGTGCCCGTGGAGGCCGACGGTGTTTTCGTACCGGACGCCACGGTCATCACAGGTGAGACGACCAGCCCGATCCGCTTTACGGTGGAGGGCGGGTACATCACCAACATCGAGGGCGAATGGGAGGCCGATGCGGTGCGGGCCTTCATCAACGGGCCCGGCCGGGACCCTGCGCCGAAGCGGCTGGTGGAGTGCATGTGGGGTCTGAACCCCAAGGCCCGGCTCACCGGGGCCAACTCGACCTTCGTGGAGAAGGAGCGTCACGCCGGCGTTCTGCACCTTGGCGTCGCCACGTATGCGGCCGACTTCGGTGGCTCCAATGAGATGGACCCGAACAGGCCGGAAGGGGCGCGGTCAGTGTGGGTGTCCCACGTGGACACGTACATTCAGTCACCGACGATGTGGTTCGACGGCGAGCGCATGGTGGACAACCGCAAGCTGCTGCTGCTGGAGGACCCCGAGCTTCGCAACTTTGCCAAGCAGTTGGGGGACCCGGACGAGATTCTGCGGCCCGGGCAACCTATGGACAACATAACCTGCTAGGGGTACGCTTGAGTCAGTAGACGAAAGGCGCCTCTCGAAGGCTTGGCGTGGCCAGGGAGGCGCCTTTTGCATGGGAGGCGAACATGGGCGGAGACCACCTTCACGGAGAGTTCCAGCACCTTCACATAGAGCCCGAGGATCCCAGCGATCCCAACCGGGGCATTTCCCATGCCTTTGCCTATCGCTGCACCCTCTGCAACCAGCCCATTCCCTGGCTCATGAAGGCCAAGGACCTCGGATTCGCGGCCGGCGAGGAGCCGGTGATGGGCAAGATGTACGCCTACAGCAAGTGTTATTGCGGCTTCGGGCGTTTCGTAGTCTGCGAGCGCTCCTACCTGGACATCAGGGAGTTGGAGGCGCACCTGGCGGAGCATATGGCTCACTAGGGTGGCAAGACCCCGGCGCGTGCCGATGGGAATTAGCGGTTGTTTGAAGAGAAGGACTCCGTTTCCAGCGCCGAGCCCTGCGCCGAGAAATGGGGTCTTCTGTCTGTCAGGACGTTTGCGTAGGAGGACACAATCTTGAGCCAGCAAGGCGACGACCTGATCATCGCGGCGACAAACGTTCAGAAGACCTACGAGACGGGCAGGGTTCAGGTGCATGCGCTGAGAGGCGTGGACCTGTTGGTGCCCCGCGGCGAGATGGTGGCCATCATGGGCCCCAGCGGATGCGGCAAGACCACGCTCCTCAACTGCCTGTCTGGGCTGGATGAGATCGACTCGGGGCAGGTGCTTATTGAGGGGACCGTCCTCCATGGCATGCCGGACGACGAGCGCAGCGATTATCGGGCCAAGCGCATGGGGTTCGTGTTCCAGCTATACAACCTGCTTCCTGTCCTGAGCGCCGTCGAAAACGTGGAAATGCCGCTGCTGGTGGGTGGGGTGAAACCTGCACAGGCCCGCAAAGCCTCCCTGGAGATGTTGGATGTCGTGGGGTTGGTCGAGCGGGCCCATCACCTGCCCGGAGAACTCTCCGGCGGACAGCGCCAGCGGGTGACCATCGCTCGGGCGCTGGTCAGCGAGCCGGCCATCGTATGGGCGGACGAACCCACGGGCGACTTGGACAGCGAGACGGCGCAGGAAATCATCGACCTGATGACGAATCTGAACAAGACCAACGGACAGACCTTTGTGGTGGTGACCCACTCCAGGGAGGTGGGGGAGAGCGCCGATAGGATCGTGCGCATGAGGGACGGGCACGTTGAGGACGATGGTCTCGGTAACCACGCTGGCGGCGGGACTGGGGACGGAAGCTAGACCCCGGAACAAGGCGGACAAAGGCAGACAATGGAAGAGCTATTCGGCGTTTCGATGAACCTCTACATGGTGGTCTTGGCGGCCGTGTTTGTCGCTGGCCTGTCCATCGTCCTCTTCATGGGCTTGCGCAATCGCGTCATGGTGAAGCTTGGCCTGCGAAACATCCCCCGGCGCAAGTCTCAGACCATCCTCATCATTGTTGGCGTGATGTTGAGCACCGTCATCATTGCGGCGGCGTTCGGGACGGGAGACACCATCAGCTTCTCCATTCGCCAGGCTGCGGTGGAGACGCTGGGCAACGTGGACGAGGTCATGTTCTCCACGAGGGTGGACGCCGCTAACAGCTTTGGCAGCGCCCCCTATGTTCCCATGGAGCGCTTCGCGGCGCTGGAAGCCGACCTTGCCGGCTTGGACATCATCGACGGGCTGACGCCTCAGGTCGCGGAGACCGTCCCGGCCCAGAACCCGCGGACTTCGCTCAGCGAGGGCCGGATGCGGGTGGTCGGCCTTGACCCAGGGCGGCTTTCGGGGTTCAAGGCCCTGACGCTCGAGTCTGGCCAGCAGGTCAGCCTGCTGGACCTCGCAGAGGACGAGGTTTATATCAATGAGAAAGCCGTGGAAGAGTTGGACGCCGTTCCCGGGGACGAACTGCGGGTTGTGCAGGGAGAGGGGATCCGGTCCTTTTCCATTGAGGGCATCGTGCGGGATGGCGGCCTAGCCGGCAGTGACCCAACGATGGTCATGCCATTGCAGCGGGCCCAGGAGGTCTTCGAGAGGCCAGGGCAGGTGAACCTCATTGCCGTCTCCAACCGGGGCGACGAGCGTTCAGGGGCGGAATTGAGCAGAGAGGTGGCCCGCGAGCTTCGGGTTTTCTTCTCCGATCGGGCGGTGGCCGCGGACCTGAAGACGTTGCTGGCCCAGGGCCAGGTGCTTGCGGCCCTGGAGGCCGAGGAAACGAGGCTGCTGGGCGACGCAAAGACAGACCTGGCTTCGCTCAGGGCCGAGCTTCAACAACCGGGGCTCAGCGACGGCCTCATTGCCCTGCTGTCCGACCCCGAAGTGTCCGAGAACGTTCTTTCCGCCATCGGGTCGGAGGAGTTCCACGAGATTGGGGCTGAAGCAAGCACGCTCTTCAACGACATCGGGGAGTTCTCCGTCGTGGAGTTCAAGCGCGTATTGCTGGAGCAGGCGGACGCGGCGGGCAGCGGCGTCACGAGCTTCTTCATCATCATGGGCCTCTTTTCCATCATGGTTGGCGTGCTGCTGATCTTCCTGATCTTCGTCATGCTGGCGGCGGCCCGCAGGTCGGAGATGGGTATGGCGCGGGCGGTGGGGGCCAAGCGCTCTCACTTGGTTCAGATGTTCGTGTTCGAGGGGACAGCCTACGCCATCGTCTCGGCGGCGGTGGGCGTGGTCGTGGGCCTGCTGGTAAGCGCGCTGATCATAGCCTTAGCCAACACGATCTTTGGCAATCTGGGCGACGGCTTCGCCTTTGTGCGTCACTTCGAGCTTCGCAGCGCCATTGTGGCCTACTGCCTCGGCATGGTGATCACCTTTGCGACCATTGCCTTCTCGGCGCACCGCGTTAGCCGCTTGAATATCGTTGCTGCGGTGCGGGGCTTGCCCAGTCCCTCCTCGGCATCCAAGACGAGCAGACGCGACATACTGCAAGGGGTTTTGAAGGCGGTGATGGCGCCTCCTCGCCTCTTGCTACAAGCCCTTGGGGCGCTGAGGTCGCTCCATCCGCTGCGGGCGCTCTGGCTCCTGGCGAGAGCGTTGGGCGCCCTGGCCATCTTTCCTCTGGCGGTGCTGTTCCAGTTAGGGAGACTGCTCCTGTTGCCGCTGCGGCAGGGTTGGCTCACCTTTGCCTTGGGCTTGGGGCTGGCCATTGCGGGCGCCGGGCCGCTGCATCACGCCGCTCCCTTCTCCATTGGCGCGTCATTGGTGCTGATAGGGCTCGGCCTGATTCTGCGGACGCTGCTGCGCCGCACGTCGATGCGCGAGGACCGGCGCGACCGGATCGCCTTCTCCTTCATGGGCGTGCTGCTGCTCATCTTCTGGCTGCTCCCCTTCAGTGCCCTGGACTTCATTACGGGCGAATTGGACTCGAACATCGAGATGTTCTTCATCTCCGGCGTGTCGATGGTTGGGTCTGCCGTATGGACGATCATCCACAACGCCGACCTCATCCTGCGGGCGCTCGCGCTGGTTACGGGCCGGTTTGGAAAGCTCAGGCCCGTGATGGTCATGGCCGTCGCCTATCCCATGGCCGCTAAGTTCCGCACGGGGCTGACGCTTGCCATGTTCGGTCTCGTGATCTTCACGCTCATTGTCATGTCCATCCTCACTGGAGCATTCGGCACCGCTGTAGCGGATGCCGACACCGTGACTGGGGAGTGGGATGTAGAGGCCGTAGTCAACTTCAACACGCCTATTCTGGACATAGAGGAAGCGGTCGCCGATGAGGAAAGATTGACTCCAGGGGACTTCGAGGCCATTGGCGGCTTCACCAGCTTCCCTGTCGACGCCCGCCAGGTCGGCTCGGACGACCAGCGGTGGAAGGGGTACTCCGTGCGCGCCGCGGACGACGGGTTCCTTGCCGCCACCAATCATAAGCTGGCGCTGATAGCCGAGGGATATGGGGACACGGCCAGAGAGGTTTTTCAAAAGATGAGAGAGGACCCGTCGCTGGTGGTGGTGGATGCTGCTGTTGTGCCCGCCAGGTCCGGCGGGGGCTTTCAGGAGCCCCGCACCTTCGAGTTGGAGGGCTTCTTCTACGAGGACGCCACATTCTCCGCGGTGGACATTGAAGTACGCGAGCCGCGCACCGGGGAGATTCGCCATTTCACCGTCATTGGCGTGCTGGACCAACTCACGGACGCCTTCGGCAGCATCGGCGGCGGCATGATCGGCTCGAAGAGGTTGTTGGATGAGGCGCTGCCATTCGCGCTGCCCACTACCACGTATCGGTTCCGCCTCGCTGAGGGTGTGGACCCGGCCCAGGCAGCAAAAGCACTGGAATCTAGCTTCCAGGAGAACGGGATGGAAACCCAGGTGCTGGCGGAGTTGATCCAAGGGCAGGCGGATGCCAACCAGGCTTTCAACCGGCTCTTGACCGGGTTCATGGGCCTGGGCCTCATGGTGGGCATTGCCTCCCTTGGGGTGATCAGTCTGCGGGCCGTTGTGGAACGCCGGCAGCATATTGGCATGTTGCGGGCCATAGGGTACAAGAAGTGGATGGTCCAGCTTACGTTTCTCCTGGAGTCCTCCTTTGTGGCGCTGCTGGGCATTGCCATCGGGGTTGGCCTGGGGACCATCCTGTCCTTCAACTTGGTCAACGAGATCCAAAAGGACATTGAAACCCTCCAGTTCACTGTTCCGTGGCTTCAGATTGGCATAATCATCGGCCTAGCCTATGTCTTCTCCCTCGTGACGACGTTCCTGCCGGCGCGACAGGCTTCGCAGATCTATCCCGCTGAGGCGCTGAGGTATGAATAGCGCCCTAGGGGGCGCATAATTGACGCCGGCGCGCCGTCACCCTGACCGGAAAGACCAGCGCCAGGAGGTTGACTCCGTGAAGACCGTAGCCGTAGACACCGGCGGCACATTTACCGACATGGTCGTGCTGGACCACGAGACCGGCGAGGTCGACGTTCTCAAGACGCCGTCCACGCCCGCAGAGCCCAGCGAGGCGATCCTCAACGGCCTGCGCGAGTTGTTTGGCGCCGGCCTTACGCCTGAGGCCGTGGCTTCGCTGACGCATGGCACCACGGTGGGCACCAATCTGCTGGTGCAGGACCGCGGCGCTCGGGTGGGGCTCCTCGTAACCGAGGGCTTCAGCGGCATCAACGACGTTTGGCACATTCCCCGTTTTGGCAGCGACCTCTGTGACATCTACGTGGAGAAGAATCCCCCCGTACAACCCCGCTTTCGCGCCGAGGTGACCGAGCGGGTGGACTTCCAGGGCAACGTCAAGAAGGCGTTGGACAGGGAGCAGGCGCGCCGGGCCATCCGCGAGTTGGGGGCGAAGGGGATCGAGTCTTTGGCGGTGGTCCTGCTCTTCTCTTTCCTCAACCCGACCCACGAGCGGGAGCTGGCGGAGATCATCAGGGAGGAGCTGCCGGATGTGGCAGTTTCCCTGTCGTCGGAGATTCTCCCGCAGATACGGGAGTTTCCCCGGTTGAGCACGACCGTGGCCAATGGGCGCTTGGCCCCCATCATGGGTCGCTACCTGGCCAACCTCGAGCGCAGCCTGCGGGACCAGAACGTCACCACCGAGCAACTCTACATCATGCAGAGCAACGGGGGCGTCGCCAAGATCGGGAGCGTGGTGCCCATCACCACGTTGCTCTCCGGGCCGTGCGCTGGTTCAGAGGCCGGAATGCAGATCGCGGCGGCGGCCGGCTATGCCAACATGGTGTCCCTCGATATCGGGGGCACCAGCACGGACATCGCCTTGGGAGAATCCGGCAAGGTGCTGGAGCAGACCTCCGTGATGATTGGCGACTGGGAAATTGCCGTGCCGATGCTGATGATCAACACCATTGGCGCCGGCGGCGGGACCATCGCCTGGCTGGACAAGGGCGGCGTGCTGCAAGTTGGACCCCACAGCGCGGGCGCCGACCCCGGGCCGGTCTGTTATGAAAAGGGCGGCGTCGACCCTACGATCACGGATGCCAACGTGGTTCTCGGCGTCCTGCACCCGGAACACCTCTTGGCCGGAAGGGTCAAGATCAATCGGGACAGGGCCTATGAGGCGATTGCCGACATGGGGGCCAAGCTTGGCCTGGCGCCGCTACGCACCGCCGAGGGTATCATCCGCATCATCAACGCCAAGATGGAGGAGGGTATCCGCGAGGTTTCAACCGAGCGCGGCTACGATCTCCGGGACTTCGCGCTGGTGGCCTTTGGCGGGGCGGGCCCGGTGCATGCCGCGCAGGTGGCAGCGGACCTCGGCATGAAGAAGGTGGTGATACCGCCGCTTCCGGGCGTGTCGTCGGCCCTAGGCTTGGTGATGGCCGACCCGCGCAGGGACTTCGTGAGATCCAGGCTTCGCCCCCTGGCCGAGATGGACATGGCGGAGTTGAACGGGATTCTTGGTGATTTGAAGGAGCAGGCCCTGCGGGAGATCAAGGCGGACGGCTTCGATGAAGACGCCATCCGGTTCGACTACGCAATTGATCTTCGCTACCAGGGCCAGGGGTACGAGTTGACCGTTGCCGCCGGCGCCAGCGATCGTCTGGCAGAGCAGGACAGGACCGACCTCCGCGCTCGATTCGACCAACAACACGAGCAGCTCTTTGGGCACAGTGCCGCCAGCGAGCCGGCTGAGGCTGTGAACTACCGCCTCCGGGCCACGGTTGTGGCGCCCAAGTTCTCAATGCAGCGCGGCCGGGAGACGGTGGGGGGTCCGGAGGGGGCCATTGTGGGACAACGGGATGTCTGCTTCGACAGCACGCGCGGCACGACGCCGACACCGATCTACGAGCGAGCGCTGCTGGCCCCGGGCCACCGATTGGTGGGGCCCGCCATCATCGATCAATTGGACTCCACAACGGTGCTCCACGCAGGCCAGACGGCCGAGGTTGACGACTACGGTAACCTTGTGATTACCATCGTGTAGGGAGCAAGGCGTTGTGGGAGCGGAGCGCGCGGGGGCGAGGAGAAAGGATACGCCGATGAGTGTATCTTCGCAGCCGCCGGAGGCCGAGAGGCCCCGGTGTCCCCAATGCCGCAAACCCCTGGAAAGCCTGGAGTGCCTGATCTGCGTGGGCAGTGGGAGAGTCGCCTGGCTGAGGGTTTTGCAGCGAGTCTGCCCCGGGTGCAAAGGTTCTGGGTTTCAGACGCGTTGCCCCGACCTGCGGCTTCATATGCTCGATGCGCGGGTAACTCGTCCGGTGGCGTCAGGGAACGGGATCTGCCCCAACTGCAGGGGAGCGGGTTTCATCAGAGGGGGACCGTTGGGTGGTGGGGCGCGTTGCGTCCATTGCGGCGGGAAGGGACTGGTCTGAGCGGCGGGGCGCGGGCTGCGGCGGTGAGCGTGGGCGCCACTGAGCCTTGTCAATAGGACCGGCGGCTTCGGCACTCCAATTGCCCCCAACCGACAGGCCCCGCTTATTCCTCAGCATTGCCTCCAGTATTCCTTCACTCCCCCGCTACGCCCTGAGGTCCCGCAGGCCGTTGATGCCCCTCTGAGGCGGGAACCCTCGGACATTCTTCGTTCCCTCAGTGTTAGGAAACCTCTGAATAAGCCGCCAGCCTACACCGCCCCCATCCCTCCCCTCGTACTCGGGGGCAGGCTAGGAAGCGTCCTATCCCCGCCCGTCCACCCAGGGATGCTCTGAACAAGCCGGCGCGGGCCGTTGGAAGTTGGATGAGGTCATTGGACGAGCGCTTACGGAGACGCCCGCCCGCTCGATAACGCTGCGAACAAGGGCTTACGAAGACGCCAAGCCGATCGATGGCGCCGAGCACATGAACTTACGGAGTCGCCCATTCGCTCAATGCCATCGCGTAAGTAGCTTACGGAGACGCCGGGGCGCTCAATGCCGTTGGGTAAGCAGCTGACGGAGACGCCCGACCGCTCAACGGCGCCGCGAACAAGCGCTTACGGAGACGCCCGCCTGCTCAATGGCGCCAAGCACAGGGGCTGTTGGGTCCGTTTGAAGGCCCACCCCCGGCGAATCCCCCCATCCCTGCCCCCGTTCTCAGGGGAAAGGTGGGAAGGAGGTCTTTTTCCTTCACCTGGCAAGGAGCTTCCCAACGCGCCAGGTGAGCAAACGACGCCCCCTCCGTCCCCTCAAGCAGGGTGCAGGGGGGCGCAGCCCCCGCCGGGGGTACAGGGGGGAGTCCCCCTGTACCCCAAACGTTGGAGGGTGGGCAGGTGGGACAACGGCGCACGCCAAGCCAGACCCTTCGCTGATGGAGGGCGCACGCCAAGCCAGACCCTTCGCTGATGGAGGGCGCACGCCAAGCCAGACCCTTCGCTGATGGAGGGCGCACGCCAAGCCAGACCCTTCGCTGATGGAGGGCGCACGCCAAGCCAGACCCTTCGCTGATGGAGGGCGCACGCCAAGCCAGACCCTTCGCTGATGGAAGGCGCACGCCAAGCCAGCCCCTCCGCTGATCGAGGGCACAGGCCAAGACAAAACCATCCGTCCCCATCGGCGGGCGGACGCCGGAGTCCGAGGCCCCCGCCACCCCCCCTTGCAAAATACGAACGGGTGTGCTATGGTGCCCCCATGAAGTCGGCCACCGGCCCGCCTCTCTTTCTCGGAGCCTGCCGCATACATTTAGCACTGTGGGCTAACCATAGAGAATCTCCCTGTGGCAGGGGCGCTGAGGGAACAACCCAAGGGGCAAGACCCTCCGAGGAAGCGTGGGACCGGAGCCAATGCCGTTGTAAGGCACAGGCTCTTTGGAGCCGCTAAGGCTCGTCTCGGTTTCGCCGCGGCTCGCGACGGCTCTGTCTCAGATCTGTCCCGGCTCCGTCACGGCTCCCTTCGAGAGCCGGCTGGTAAACGTCGCGAAGTGTCGCCAACTGTCCCACAGTCGTGACATCTGTCCCCTGGAGTGCTATGGACTACCGCTCTCGCTCCTGCCGCTTTTGCCGTTGGCGCCCCTACCGGCTCACGCCTGCTCCACGACTGGACGCTCCCTCCTGTTCCAGGCGCTGCCGGAAGGCCACCCACCGCGCAGCCCGCAAAGGGCGCGACGCCTACAGGCAGGAGAGCGGTGGGCTTCCGGGCGGGACGGCTATCCGGACGGTGAAGCGGCCCCGGTGGAGTCGCCCCCGGCTGGCGCCGGCAGGAGGCTGAAGGCGCGCTCCTCCGGCTCGCTGGGGAGGCCGTCGAGGTGATAGCCGACGCCCTTGTCCGGAACGACACCAGCGTCGCCGAGTGGACCGTCGAGCGCGCCAACGTGCGGCCCCACCAATCCCTATCGCAGCACCCACTGGCGGGCTACAATCTCTGAAGGATCCCTCCAATCAACTCAGCCCAGCTGACATTGGCTTGTTCAGAGGTTCCTTAGCGTCGCTGCTTCTTCAGAGTGATAGTCCAATGCCGCGCACAAGAAGGGAGATATTGGTCGATATTCGTTGTAGGGGTGAGCCATGCAACGCAATGCTCTTGACACATCCGTGCTCCGATGCTATTTTTCGTCAACCCAGGCGCGCCTGGGGAGTATACATTGCCTCCTGTTGGACAGGTCGGGAATTCTACGGTTGCGGGGGAGAAATGGACATAAGACGTTCAACGTATCGACTCCCGTTTTTGACAGCCCTTGTGGTTGGGGTTGTAGCGCTGCTGGTGTCGGCGTGTGGCAGCGATCCAACGGCCACGTCAGCGCCGCCCACGAACACCCCCCAGCCGACGACCGCTCCCGGGGAGACGCCGCGCCCAACGTTCACTTCCCAGCCGGCCACTGTAACGCCGGCGGCCACCGCGCCTCCTCAGGTTGTGAAGGTGGGCACGACGGTCCCGTTGTCGGGGAGCTTGGCCTCGTGGGGCGACCTGGTGAACGTCTCCATGGAATTGGCCTTTGAGCGGGCCAACCGTGAGAATTGGGCGCCGGGCTTCACGTTCGAGCTCATCACGGAGGACCACCAGGGCCAGGCGCCCGTGGGCATATCGGCGCTGCGCAAGTTGGTGAACGTGGACAAGGTCCCCATTGTCTCGACGATCTTCACACAGATTGCTCTGGCTCAGGTGCCCGTGGCCGACGACCTCAAGGTCGTGTTGGTCAGTTCCGGCGTTCAGCACCCGGAGTTCGGCAGAATGAGCCAGTGGACGTTCAGGAACGCTTCCAACTCAGCACACAACGCGGACGTGCTGTACCGCTACCTGGCTGATGAATTGGGGGAGAAGGACCTGAAGTGGGGCCTGATCTATCACGGCGGCAACGACTCGGTCCGCATCCTTCTGGAACGGGACAAGGCCCTCATAGCGGCCATGGGCGGTGAGGTTGTGGCCGAGGAGGGGTATATTCCCGAGGAGAAGGACTTCAGGTCCATCCTGACAAAGATCAAGTCCGGCAACCCAGACGTGGTGCACTACCTCACCCTTGGATCTGAGACGGCCCTGATGCTGAACCAGGCAGCCGAAATCGGTCTGGAGCCCAAGTACAACCTTACGACGACTGCGGAAGGCGCCGACGTGATCAAGGTGTCAGGACAGGCGGCGGAGGGGCTCATCTATTCGTCGCCGGCCTTTGACCCGGACGACCCCGACCCTGAGTTGCAGGATTTCTTGGCAGAGTACGAGGCGCGCCTCAACCGCCCGGCTGACGGCTTTGCGGCAGCCTACTACGATGGCGCCAAGATGATCGTGGAAGCGGTCAAGCGGGCCGGAGGCATCACGCCGCAGGAAATCGCCGATGGCATGCGCTCCATCCTCGAGTTCGAGGGGATTGGCGGTAACTACACCTTCGATCCTGAAACGGGCGATGGCTGGCAGAGCTTCCAGATCAAGTCTGTGGTAAACCAGCAGTACAAGACCATCGTGCCTTTGATTTTGCCTTACGAAACTCAGTAGAGCCAGCGCCGAGGATGATGGCGGCCCCATGACGCCTTGAACTGTTGCATGGGGCCGCCATCTCCCAGAGGGCGCCGGCGGTGAAGTGACCCTGCCGGCATTAAGGCATCGTAAGGGCATGAGTTCGCGTTGGATGGGCTGGAACATTCGGCGACGGCTCTTGGATAGCGTTGCTGGGTCAATGTGTGCCGTTGGCGCTCTTTGCAATCGCCCGCTTGTGCAACCCACAGGATCGATGCCAGACGACCGATAGCAGACGAGGGAACATTGGAGACCTTCGCTCAGTTTCTCGTGAACGGCTTCGCCCTGGGCGGCGTGTACGCGCTGCTCTCGTTGGGGTTCGGCGTTATCTACAACACCGTGCGGATCTTCCACGTGCTGCACGGGGCCGTCTTCATTGCCGCAGGCTACATCACCTGGGTCTTGCAGGAGCATCTTGGACTTCCCCTTGCCGCGGCAGGCATGCTTGGCGTGGTTGGGGCCATGGTCGTTGGCATGCTCATCGAGATTGGCGTCTATCGCCCACTCAGGGGGAGGTCCGCCGGATTCCTGACTGCGTTCCTAGCCTCCCTGGCCGGCATGTTCTTCGTCGAGGGCTTTTTGGTGGCGGCAGCGTCCACCGACCTGAAGGTGCTCAAGCAGGGGCCGCTTTCCACGTTCCACCTCGGTGACGTGGCCATCGCCTACTTCCACGTCATCATCATCATTGTTGTCGTCATTCTGTTCAGCGCGGTAACCGTTTTCCTGAGATCCTCCAAGTGGGGAAGGATGATCCGCGCCGTGGCGAGCAACCCTGACCTGGCCCTTTCCGTTGGGATCGATTCCAACCAAGTCTTCCTCATGGTGTTTGCCCTGGGTTCCACCCTAGCGGGCATAGCGGGGATCTTCCGGGCCTACGACGTTGGGTTGGAGCCGGTGGTTGGCCTGCAGTTGGCGATCATCGCATCCATTGGCGTGATCATCGGAGGGATTGGCAGTCTTCCGGGGGCCGCCCTCGGGGGCTTGACCCTGGGCCTGGCGCAAACACTGGTGGCATTCGTGCTCTCGGGGCAGTGGAGCCAACCCGTTGCCATCATCATCATGCTGGGGTTCATCGTTTTCAGGCCCTATGGGTTGCTGGGGACGCGGGAGCACCGCGAGCTACGGAGGCTGTTGTAGCCCATGGACTACTTCGTGCATCTCGTCGTTCTTGGGACCATCTACGCGATCTTAGCGGTGTCCCTGAACATCTCGGTGGGCTACACCGGCCTGCTGACCCTGGCCCATGCCGCGTTCTACGGCATAGGCGCCTACACCGTGGGGATCCTGACTGTTGATGCGGACTTCAACTTCTTTGTGGCCCTGCTGCTCGCCATGCCGGTAACCGGTCTTGTGGCGGCTTTGGTGTCTCCCATTCTCCGGCTCAAGGGGCACTTCTTCATCCTGGGCACCGTTGCAGTCCAGCTTATGCTCACTCAGGTCCTGTTCAACTGGATATCCCTCACCAAGGGGCCTTTTGGCATACCCGGCATTCCATCTCCTGTGATCTTTGGCTTGAAACTGAACAGCCCCCATCTCTTTCTCATTCTCAGCATTCCCGTCATGATCATCGTGGTTCTGCTGGCGGCCCGGTTGGTGAGTTCTCCCTTTGGGAGAGTGCTGAGAACCATCAGGGCAAACCCTGCAGTCGCCGAGAGTATCGGCATCAACGTTGAGTTGTACCGGTTCCGGGTCTTCGTGATTACTGCGATGATGGCGGCTGTAGCCGGCGGCCTGTACGCGAGCTACACTCGCTACGTACACCCCACCGCGTTTGACGTGCTGTTCAGCACATTCATCCTGATTATGGTTATCCTGGGCGGCACGGGGCGCTGGATGGGGTCTATCCTGGGCGTCGTGGCGCTGATAACCATCCAGGAGTCGGTGCGGTTCATACCGTCGCTGCCCGCCAACATGGTGGGGCCCGTACAGATCATGGCCTATTCCGGGGTGCTCTTTGCGGTCATGCTTTTGCGCCCGCAGGGGCTGATAGGCGCCTACAAGCTGGAGTGAGACGCGTTCGCCATGGCAGTGCTCGAAGTAAAGGGGATCGGCAAGAGCTTCGGGGGATATCGCGTCCTTGACGACGTGAGTTTTTCTCTTGACGCGGGCGCCATCCTCGGGGTCATCGGTCCCAACGGAGCGGGGAAGAGTACGCTCATCAACATCATTTCAGGCTTCCTCAAGACGGACGACGGGGCTGTACTCCTCAATGGCAAGGACATCACCGGCAAGCCTCCCTACAGCGTCTTCAAGGCTGGAATCGCCAGGACATTTCAGGACTCCCAGGTCTTCTACTACCTAACGGGCCTGGAGAACGTCATGGTGTCGTCGCCGTGGGGCATTGGCGATCAGGAGTACAACGTACTGCTCAGGCCTCTGGCCGTGGCGCGGGAAGAGAAGAAGAAGCGGGAAGAGGCCATGGCCCAGCTTGAACAGGTCAACATTCCGGACAAGGCCCGCAGTATGGCCCAGGCTTTGTCCTATGGCCAGCAGAAGCTGTTGGAGTTCGCCCGGATGCTGAACGCCGGAGCGGACGTCTTCCTTCTGGACGAGCCCATGGCCGGCATCCACCCCGACTTGGTGGAAGGCCTCCGATCCCTCATTGTCTCTGCGGCAAAGGAGCACAACAAGGCCGTGATCCTGGTGGAGCACAACCTGCGGGTTGTGATGGAGATGGCTGACCACGTGGTGGTTATTCGCAACAGCGTGTTGCTGTCGGGCGCGCCTAACGAGGTGTCGGAGGACGAGCGGTTGGCCGGGGCGTTCCTGGGAGTTAGCGATGCCACTGCTTGAAGTCCAGGACCTCCTGGTCTCCTACGGGGCCAAGCAGGTGCTCAACGGCGTGACGCTCCAGGCGGAGGCAGGGGAGGCCGTGGCCATCATCGGCCACAACGGCGCGGGCAAGTCCACGTTCCTTAAGGGAATGTTCGGCGTAGCCAGGGTCACGGGAGGCAGCGTGCGGCTTGGAGGCCGCGAGGTCGCGAACAACCCGCCGTTCCAGAACATCAAGCTGGGAATGTCCTACATGGCCCAGGGAGGTCAGGTCTTCGGAGACCTGACGATTGATGACAACCTCAGGCTTGGAGGATATTCCGCTCCGGTCAACGAGATGGAGGACCGGATGGCGGTGATTTTCGATATGTTCCCCGCCATCGCCCGTCGCCGAAAGATGGACGCCGACGCCCTCAGCGGCGGCGAACGTCAAATGCTGGCGCTGGGAATGGTGTTAATGACGACGCCCACGTTGCTGCTGCTGGACGAGCCTTCGGGAGCGTTGGCGGGCAACCTCGTGCAGCAGATATCGGAGACCATCCGAGGTCTAGTGGACGACAGGGGCATCGGCATCATCCTCGTTGAGCAGAATGTGGAGATGGGCCTCAGCATTGCCGACAAGGTGCATATGCTGGAGAATGGCCGCGTGGTGTTCTCCGGGACCCCCGACGAACTCGGCGACGCTGATGCCCGTCGGCAACTCCTGGGTCTGTTGTAGCCATTGCCGGACGCGAGTAGGGCATACCATGACAACCGTTGACGTGATAACCCAAGAGGTCATTCGAGCGCGCCTGGACGGCATCGTGCGGGAGATGCAGGCCGCCGTTCTTCGCACGGGCTTCTCCACCATCATTCGCGAGACGCACGACTTCAGCGCGGGCATCGCAGACCGCGACGGCAACACCGTGGGCCAGTACTCTCCCGTGCCTCCGCACCTCGGCGCCTACCCCGAATGTGTGCAGGGCGTGCTGAAGCTGTACTCCTACGACGAAATGGAGGACGGCGATTGCTTCCTCATCAACCATCCGTACTACAGCGGCTGCCCCCATCCCAACGACATGGTCGTGGTGATGCCGGTGGTGTACGACGGTGAGGTCGTGGCCTTCTGTTGCAGCATGGGCCACAAGAGCGACATCGGGGGCCAGTCGCCGGGGAGCCGGAACGTG
This sequence comes from Dehalococcoidia bacterium, assembly GCA_965263165.1. Classification (GTDB taxonomy): domain Bacteria; phylum Chloroflexota; class Dehalococcoidia; order Lucifugimonadales; family SAR202-VII-2; genus SAR202-VII-2. The sequence goes on along the minus strand of OZ253584.1, from coordinate 2,771,947 downwards.
CTGGCGAGGGACGTCTTCGGCGAGGGTCTACAGATCATCCCGGTGAAGTTCCAGAGCCGGAGGAAGCCGGTAAAGGAGACGATTCAATTTCTCACGGCCAACAGCCGAACGCCGTCACTGGTGCTGGGTGACCTGGGCGCCCAGGCCGGTGCCCTGTGGAGCATTGGCGCCGCCCGCATCAAGGAACTGCTGGACTCTTACGGCAAGGACATAGCCCTGGCCGCCTTACAGCAGATTGGGATGCGCACCGAGGCCAGGGTGCGGAAGGAGATTTCGAGCTGGTCGGACGGGGTCTATGAAGCGGAGGCCTTCATTGACGACATCGCCGATCACGCGAAGCCGATTAGGCTGCACGTTGCCGCCATCAAGGAAGGCGACCGGCTAGTTATGGACTTCTCCGGCTCGGACGACCAGAGTCTTGGGCCGGTCAACGTGCGCCCCCCGTTCATCCGGGGCATGGTCTGCTTCGCCACCGTGGCCATGATCGACCCCGGGGCGCCCAACAACTTCGGCTTGGCCCGCGCCGTGGAGTGCAGGTTTAGGCCGGGGAGCGTCCTGGACCCGCTGTTTCCTGGACCTGTTGGTTTCTATTCCATGACCCTGAGTCTGGTGGAGGACATCATCTTTACAGCGCTCAGCAAGGCCGCGGGCCGGCCCCCCGTGGCACACAACGCCAGCAGCAACATGGTGGTCATCGGCAACGCGGCCGGCAGGGGACGCCCCTACGTCCAATACGAGCTGCTCATCTCCGGGAACGGCGCTTATGATGGCGGCGACGGGTGGACGGGAACGGGACATTCTTGGTCCGGCGGCGCAAAGTTCGCCAGCGTTGAGATCCTCGAATCGGAGTTCGACGTGGAAATGCAGCAATTCAGCATTATTCCCGACACGGGAGGCGCCGGAAAGTACCGGGGTGGCCCCGCCTATCGCCGGGACTACGTGGTGGCAAGCGAGAGCCGCTTCTCCGGTGGCAGCGACCGGCTGCTGCGGCCCGCCCATGGCGTGGACGGCGGCCTCGACGGCGTATCCGGCGTCGTGGTGGTCAATCCGGGGGCTGACGGCGAGCGCTGCTACAAGGGGTTGATTTCCAACGTCCTCATTGAGGGCGGTGACGTTCTCCGCGTCGACACTGGCAGCGCGGGAGGGGTCGGCCCTCCCACCGAACGCGACCGCGAGCGGGTCGTCCTGGATCTGCAGAACGGCTACGTCACCGCAGAAGCGGCCAGGGAAACCTACGGCCTCAGCGACGAACAGATAGATGCTGCGCTCAACGGAATGACGTAGCGTCTTCGCGGACGCGGGGATGCCTGGCGAGCCCGCGCAGTGATTCTCCCCGCGTTTGCTCCTGAGAACGACGCGCCGCCAAGCCCTCGAGCGCAGGGCCAATCTCAGCCGCTGGCATGGATGGCGTTCTGCGCCGTTTCCTAACGGGGCCGCCCCTGATGTACAATCGGGCGCGGCTCTATGAACTGCCGCAATGAAGGAGGAAGCATGAACATCCTCGTTACCGGAGGGCTGGGCGTAAACGGCTGCTGGGTCGTGCGCGAACTGATTGAGAAGGGCCACACGCCCATCATTTACGACAACCGGTCTGACTTCACGCTGCTGCCGGACCTTTCGGGAGAGATCAACCTGGTGGTGGGAGACGTTCTGGATTTCGCCTCGGTGATACGGGCGGTCAAGGACAACAACGTGGACCGCATCTGCCACCTGGCCGCTGTCTACCCGGATGCCGCTGATGCGAACCCATTGCAGGGTTTCCAGATCAACGCCATGAGCACGGTCTACATGCTCGAGGCGGCGCGCATCATGGACTGCGACCGCGTGGTGTTCACCAGCTCCGTGGGCGCGCTGGCCCCGCTTACCGAGGAGTACCTGCACCCGACCCTGAAGCCGGTTGGCGAAGACGCCCCCGCCTACCCCGTGAAGGCCGTGTACAGCGCATCCAAGGTCGCCAGCGAGCTGATGGGGCTGAACTACAAGAACCTGTACAACATCGGGTTCGTAGCCTTGCGCTACGCCGCTATCTTCGGCATGGGCAAGAAAGACCCTCGCCACGGCCTGCACAACATCCTCTGGATTCAGATGGTGGAGAACGCCATGTTGGGCATCCCCACGATCATCGAGAAAGGCGGGGATGAGATCATGGACATGACCTACGCCAGGGACGTGGCCCACAGCGTTGTTTGCGGCGTTCTTGCCGAGCCGACTCCGGAGCACCACGTATTCCACATCGGCAGCGGCCGCCGGTACACCGTGAACCAATTCGCAGATGCCGTGAGAGCGGCGGTCCCGGGGGCTCAGATCGAGGTGGGGCCGGGCCGCGACCCGCGCAACATGGGGCCCCGAGCATACTACGTGATGGATATCACGCGGGCCAAGAACGAGCTGGGCTACGAGCCGCAGTTCACCCTCGAGGAGGCGGTCAAGGACTGGGTGACCTGGATGGACCGCTTGGGAATTAAGGCCGCCCCAATTGCGTCGCCGGGGGGCAACGGAGGGACCTTCGCGAGGTAGGCGGGGCGAAGGAAACGATGTCTTCGGGAGCCGACTCTTGAGCTATCAATACGTCCTCTACGAAACCAGCGGCGCGGTGGCGCGGATAACGCTGAACAGGCCGGAGAAGCTGAACGCCATCGACTTTCCCGGCCAGGGCGGAATCTGCGACGACCTGTACGCGGCTCTGGCCGAAGCCGCTGACGACGATGGGATCAAGGTTGTGGTGCTGCGGGGCGCCGGCGACAGCTTTTGCGCCGGCCACGACCTGTCGACCGTGGGGTTTGTCTACGGCTACGGCACCGGCCAAACCGGAGAGCGGCGCCCCAGCCAACGGATTCGCCTGAAGGTGGACCGCGAGTGGATGGAGCGCCACATGAAGCTGCTGCTCCACCCCAAGATCACCATCGCTGAGGTCCATGGCCACTGCGTAGGCGAGGGAACCCTTATGGCGGAATTCTGCGATGTCGCGGTTGCTGCCGACGACGCGCAAATATCCCACGCCGAGCAGCGCTTGGGGTTCGCCGGAGGGGGTCTCAATATGTTGCCCCTCTATCTCAGCGTTGGCCTGAAGCGGGCGCGGGACCTGCTGGTTACGGGCCGCGTCGTGAGCGGCGCGGAGGCCGCTGAAATGGGGCTCATCACCAAGGCGGTCCCACGCGCCCAGCTCGAAGAAGAGGTGGCCCGCTATGCTCAGGAAGCTTCCCTGCTGCCAGCCGACGGCATCGCAATCGGCAAGGCATCCCACCATTGGATCCTCGACATCCTGGGCGTGACGCAGGGGCTGACCCAGGGCTACGTCACGCACACACTCTTCACCAATCTCCGCTTCGAGGAAGGCGAGCACAACTTCTTCAAGGCGCGTCGGGACAGTGGGGTGCGCGCCGGTTTCCACGAGCGCGACGACCGCTACGAGGACCTGGGCGCATAGCCGGTATGGGCTCGTCCGGGGACGGGATCCCGTCATCCGCAGCGTTGGGAAGCGGATCGTTGGCGTTGCAACGAGATTGGCGCCCGGCTGGGCCTATGTCAGGACTCCCGCCTCCTCGAACTCCCGCACCTTCCCGGGCGTGAAGCCGAGTATCGTTTCCAGGACGTGGTGGTTGTGTTCTCCCAGCAGGGGAGCGGCGCGGTCTATGCGGCCCGGCGTTTCGCTCATCTTCCAGGCCAGGCCGTGGATGGGCTCGGAGCCTATCCTGGGGTGCTCCACGCTGACGTAGACCTCCCGGGCTTGGTGGTGCGGGTCGGCGAACTGCTCTTCGATGCTCATCACGGGCATCGCGGCCACTCCGGCCCTCTGGAGCGGCGCCACGATGTCATCCACCGTCCTCGAGGCGGTCCAAGCCGCCGCGTATCGGTCTAGCTCGATTCGGTGGTCCAAGCGGCCCTCCCGCTTAGCGAAGCGCTCCTCATTCACCCAATCTTCGCCCACAACGCGGGCGAAGGCCTGCCACTCTGCATCTGAGCCCACGGCAATGGCCACCCAGCGGTAGCGCTCGGCGGTGGGGTAGTTGCCGTAGGGAGCCATGCGGGGATGATGGTTCCCTTTCGGTGCCGGAACATCGCCGGTCATGGCCAACTCCATGAATGGTTCTCCTAGGAATTGCGCCACCCCTTCCATCTGCGATAGGTCAATGCTCTGGCCCCGGCCGGTGCGTCGCCGCTGATACAGCGCGGCCGCAGCAGCCAGGTAACCGAGCATGCCGGCGTTCGGGTCGGAAAAGTTGAGGCCGAGCATACCGATGGCTTCCTCGCCGGCGTACCCGACCAGCCCCTCCAGGCCAGCCAGCGAGGACACGCTGGGAGCGTAAGCGCTTATGTCGCTGAGGGGGCCGTACTGGCCCGCAGCCGTCAGCGACACGAAGATGATGTCCTTTCGAAGGGCGGACAGGCGTTCGTAGGTCAGGCCCAGATTGCGGGAGGCCCGGGGCGTGAGGTTATGCACCACTACGTCGGAGGCGGCCACCAGCGGCCCCACGACTTCCCAGGCGCGTGGGTGGGTGAGGTCGACGGTGATGCCGAGCTTGCCGCGATTGAGGTTGTGGAAGAGGGGCGCAAGGTCGGGCTCTTCGCCGAGATCCCCGGCGGCGGCACTGGCTGAGACCAGCGGCCGCCCGCGGCGGGCGGCGTCCAAGTGGGAGCGCGATTCGACCTTGATGACCTCGGCGCCCATGTCGGCCATGAGGTGGGCTGTGATGGGGGCCGCCATGACCCAGCCGAAGTCCAGCACTCGAACGCCGTTGAGTGGAAGCGCCATCAGCCGTCCTTTAGATGACTCCCGCCAGCCTCAGCTCTTCCAACCTGTCAGCGTTGCAGCCCAAGAGGCCGCAGTAGATGTCCTCGTTGGCTTCTCCAAGCGTGGGGGCGGCCCGGTCTATCCGCCACGGCGCATCCGACATCTGGAAGGGCGCTCCTGCGTAGGGCAGGGGGCCGGCTACGGGGTGGCCGAGTTGCCGGAAGAAGCCTCTCGCAGCCAGGTGGGGGTCGCCGAGTGCTTCGTCGATGCGGCGGACGGGGGCGAAGGGCGCCCGGCCCCGGCGGCACAGTTCGAAGATCTCCTCCCGGGTGCGCTCCATGAGCCAGGGCGCCAGAAGAGCATCCATCTCTTCCGGGTACTGCTCGGCCACGGTCCTACGGTCGCGGTAGCGCTCGTGGTTGGCAAGGTCTTCCCGCTGCATCACGTCGAGGAGGAAGCGCTTCCATTGGCGACCCTCGCGGGCGATGAGGCAGAGCAGGCCGTCCTTGCATGGAAGCAGAGTGTAGGGGTAGAGGTCGGGCCGGCGGCGGCCTGCCCGGTGGCCGGTGACGCCCTGATAGACGAACGTGGTTACCGCGGCGCCGGCGTGGTAGGTTGCCCAAGGCTCGAAGGCGGCGATATCCACGTGTTGCCCCCGGCCGGTGGAGTCGCGGGCCAACAGGGCCGTAACGGTGGCTGAAGAGGCGGTCAGACCTGCCTGGTAGTCGCCCATGAAGTACGGTGGGGCCAGGGGCTCGCGCTCAGGCTCCCCGACGCTGAAAGATACCCCGGCCAAGGCAAGGACGGTGATGTCATAGCCGGGCAGGTCGCGGTAGGGGCCCGTCCATCCATAGGGAGTCACTGTGGTAACGATGAGCCTTGGGTTGATGGCGAGGAGATCTTGCGGAGCAAGGCCCATCCCCTCCACTGCGGAGGGCCGGTAGTTGGTGAGCAGGACATCGGCGTCGGCAAGGAGCTGGCGGAGGAGATCGCGGCCCTCCGGCAGCGCGGGATCGAGGGCGACGCTGCGTTTGCCGACGTTCAGATGCAGAAAGAGGCCGCTGGCCTCCGGGTTGGGAACGCCGTTGGGGAACGGGCCGTGATGACGAGCCTCGTCGCCTGAGCCAGGGCGCTCCACCTTGATGACCTCGGCGCCCAGGCCGGCCAACAGCCTGCCACAGAACGGGGCGGATACAAACTCGCCCCACTCAACCACCCGGATTCCTTGCAAGACGCTCACGCCGGCGCTCCTGGCGCTCTGTCTTCAGAGGCATGGGCTGGTAGGACCACCTCGGCGGCGCCTGTGGCCGTGGTCTCGCCGCGCTGGTCCCGGCAATGCAGCTCCAGCCCCACCGCGCCTTCAACGCCATGTTGCTCCACGGAGGAAACGACGCCTTCGCACCAGGTGACGCCGCCGTAGAGATTGGGCCGGGTCAGGCGAACGCTGAGTCTTCGCAAAAAGCCTGCGTCGCCCATCCAGTTGGTCAGAAGTTGCGAGACCCAGGAGATGCGGTCGAGCCCGCAGTCGTGGGCGGTGGGGAAGCCCATTCTGCGGGCAACTGTGCTGTCGAGCAGGCCGGCGTCCCAACTGTTCCACATCCCCGCCCCGGGGTCGCGGAAAGCGATGCCGGGGTGGCGCCGCCGGTCGCGGACGAATTGCGCGAAACCTGGCGCGGGCCGGGTGGCGCAGATGAATTGGAGCACATCTTCGGAGGTCAGAGGCCCCTTGACGATGGGCCCCAAGCGCTCTCCCACATGGATGTCGTCCAGGTTGCGGGGGTTGGCGCCTCGGACCTCCTCGGCGTCGTAGGCATCCTCAACAGCGAGGAGTTCTTCCTGTGTATACCTGTAGGCGTTCAGATGGCCGTATTTGCCGAGGCGCACCGCTTCCGCCCGGGAGGTGCGGAATACAGTGCTGACGGCTCGCGCAACGACCTCATTGGTCTCGTCGAGATACTCCGTCTCGCCGGTCTGCTGCACCATTGGACCGCAGAAGCGGCCCTCCTTGACCTGCGCGTCAATGAGCCGCGCTCTGGCGGTGAGGTTCTCGCCGACCCGGACCCACCGGAAGAACTCCCAATCGGCGCCTCCGTAGACGACGTGGAGATCGGGGAACTTCAGGGCAACAACGGTGTCGTCGATGGTGTAGAGCCAGCATGGCGGCGCCACGGAAGGGCCGGCGGTGGTGGCGCTCCTGGGTTCCACAAAGAGGGGGTTCCGGTCGCCGATGGCCTTGCTCCAGCGGCGGATTGCCCCCTCGCTCACATGGGTATTGTGGCCGCGGCGGCGCAGCCAGACGCCGGCGAGGGAACGGCATGCATCGAGGTCATGGGGAGCTATGGCGGTTGCCGTCATAGCGGCGGGCGCCCCTGGCCCCGACGGGGCAGAGACAGCACGGCTCGCCCCGGCATGGTTTCCTCGCCTTCCTGGTTCACCCCGCTCATTTCGCACTCGACTAGGGCTTCATTTTCGCTCGTCCATTTCCTAGAGACCCGGCCGGAAATACGGGTTACGTCGGACACGACGTTGGGACGGCGGAGGTTGCCCTCGAGGCGCTTGAGGAAGCCGCCGCTGCCCATCCAGTCGGTGACGTAGCGGCAGAGCCAGGACAGGCGGTGCGGGCCGATGTCGTAGACGCCGGGCATGCCGACTTCCTGGGCCATGAACTGCTCCCAATGGCCGCGGTGGGGGTGGTCTTGGATGCCGCGCTCCGGGTCGAAGTAGGAGTCGGCGGGATGGCGGCGGCGGTTCAGGAGTTGATAAACGTGGGCGCCGGCATGAGCGACGGCCTCTGCAGCAAAAGCGCCGGAGTCTGTATAGGAGCCCGTAAAGGCGATGTCGACGTCGCGCAAAGGGCCGTAGGTGAGGACGGGCATATCGGCTCCTTCGCTAACGTCCTCCCAAAAGAGCGGCTCGATGCGGGGCACCGGCTCTGCCAGGACTTCCTCCTCCAAGCGGGCGATTTCGCCGGGGGTCCAGCGGTGGAGCCGGGGCTGGTAGCCCATGCCGCCGCCGGCCTTCCGGCGAGGGGTGCGCATGCAGTAGACCTTGGAGCGGGCCACTAACTCGCCCCGCAGGTTGACGCACTCCGTTTCGCCAACCTGCAGGACCATGCGGGCAACCACCCGGCCCTGCTTCTCCTGGGCGTCGACGTACCAGCCCCGCTGGGTGACCACGTCGCCGGGGCGCATGACCTGGAAGAACTCCCAGGAGGTCCCGGCGTAGATCCACTGTACGCCCCGCAGGCCGGGGGCGATGATGGCGTTTCCCACCATCACCGGCGGAGCGATGACGCCGCCCCACCGGCTCTGTCGAGCGGCATCATTGTCGAGGAACAGCGGGTGGCTGCTGCCCATGTAGTTGCAGTAGTCGCGGATGGCGTCGCGGGTGATCTCGACGGTGGCCTGGGCGCCCCGGTACTCAATGCCGAGGCGCTGACGCTCGGCATCGAGCGCGGCGTCGGTGATCTCCGGTGTCTGGCTTTCTACGTCGTAGTTCTGGTCCTTGAAGCGGACGGCGCCATGTCGTTCGTCGGATTGAGTCAAGGGTGCGATCCTGGCTCGGATGGCGCTCATGGTAGATGCGGGGGTAGTGGGTGTCAACGAACCGACTCATCCCAAATCCACCACCGAAGGAGTGACCAGGAGGCATTGCGTGGGGTATGGAGGCTAACCAGGGCCAACTGCTTCATCGCCAGGTCCCGGCTGAAGGCTAGCGCGGTTATGGCCCACCAAGCGGCGTCGGCCCACAGCCGTCATGCGAACCGGCGCGTCTCGCCGCAGAGCAGGGGGGAGGCGGGAGGCGCACCAAGGGCAATAGCGGAGAGAGCGCAAGCGGTAATCCATAACACCTCGACGCGAGAGCAGTCAGAATTCTGGGCGGTGAACGGGGCTTTGTAACGTTTGTCAGCCGGATTTCAGGGTTTGCAGGCACGGAGGCGTTACAAAGGCGTTACAGGCCGTTACAAAGCTGTTACGAGTCGTTACGGAGCCGTTACGAATCGTTACCTAGCCGTTACGAGTCGTTACGGGGCGGGATGGTTCCAAAGAGCCTGTGCCTCACAACGGCAGTCGCTCCGGTCCCAGCCTTCCTCGGAGGGTCTTGCCCCTAGGGGTGTTCCCTCAGCGCCCCTGCCGCAGGGGGATTCTCTGTGGTTAGCGCAGTGCTCATGTATGCGGCAGGCTCCGAGGAAGAGCAGCGGGCCGGTGTCCGACTTCATGGGGGTACTATAGCACAATCGTTCGTATTTTGCAAGGGGGGTGTGGCGGGGGCCTCTGACTCCGGCGTCCGCCCGCCGACGGGGACGGATGGTCTTGTGTTGGCCTGCGCCCTCCATCAGCGGAGGGTCGGCTTGGCGTGCGCCGCTATCCCGCCCGCACCACCCTCCAACGTTTTTAGAAACAGGGGGACACGCTGTACCCCCGCCGGGGGTACAGCGTGTCCCCCTGCCCCCGCTGGGGACGGCGTCGACGTCGCTTTTCACCTTGGCGCGTCCGGCTCCAACGAGGCGCTTCTTTCATCTCCAGGTGGTGAATCCGGGTCCTCCGTTGCAGGCGGCCGCTTCTTGACAACACAGAGGCCCCGTGGAACATTGGTCAGCGGCCAATGGCTAGGAGCGGCTGGCCCGACGGACAGACGCGGCGGGAGTGAACAAACATGGGGGATCTGACACAGGGTCAGGTGCGAGCCCAGCTTGAATCGCTTGGGTTTCAGGTCTTCGACGAGGACCTGGAGGAAATTACCCACCGGGTCAACGCCCTCCACGAGGCGCTGCTCAACCTTGACGACCCCAAGATCGACGAGATCGAGCCACTGCCGGTTTTCTGGCTTGGCGAGGAGGCCTAGGCCATGGCCGGAGAGGACGTTCTCACTAGGTCTGCCAGCGAGCTGTCGCGCATGTTCCACCAGGGGCAGTTGTCCCCAGTAGAGTTGGTTCAGGGCTACCTCGACCGCATTGAGCGTTTGGACGGCGGCCTTCACTCCTACATTACCGTCTGCGCCGAAGAGGCGCTGACTGAGGCCAAGAAGGCCGAGGCCGAGCTGGCCTCCGGGCGCTCCCTCGGTCCACTTCACGGCCTGCCTATCTCCTTGAAGGACCAGCTTCACGCCAGGGGAGTGCGCACCACCGCCGGCTCAAGGATCTTGGACGTGGTTCCTGATGAGGACTCGACGGTTGTGGCCCGGTTGAAAGAGGCGGGCGCCATCATTCTGGGCAAGTTGAACATGAGCGAGTTTGCCCTGGGGGGCAGCGTTGAGCACCCCTTCGGGACGCCCCGCAATCCGTGGGACGTGGAACGACAACCGGGCGCCTCCAGCAGCGGCTCGGGGGTTGCTGTGGCGGCCTCGCTCTGTGCTGCGGCGATTGGAGAGGACACCGGCGGCTCCATCCGCAGCCCGTCGGCGTGGTGCGGCATCACGGGCATCCGGCCAACGTGGGGCCGAGTGAGTCGTTACGGTCTACTGCCCGCGTCTTGGTCGATGGACACCGCTGGGCCGATGGCAAAGACGGTCGAGGATTGCGCCATGATCCTGAAGGTCATCGCAGGCCGCGATCCCAAGGATCCGTATACGTCGCGCAGGCCGCCCCCTGAGTTCACCGCTGTTGGCGATTTGCGAGGAGTGAGGATAGGTCTGATCACGGAGAGCATTGACGCCGATGTCCTGGACCCGGAGGTGAAGGGGCCGATGGAGGAGGCGGTGCGCGTCCTGGTAGGCGCAGGGGCGGTGGTCGAAGAGGTGTCGGCGCCGCTGCACCCGGTGGCAGGCCTCATTTCCAACGCCATTGCCGACGCTGAGAGCGCCTTCGTGCACCGCGACTGGCTGCGGACCCGGCCACAGGACTACGACTTCGCCAACCGCCGCCGCCTGTTGGCCACGAGCCTGATTCCCGCCGGACTGTACCAGAAGGCCCAGCGGTTCCGAGTGCTGATGAGGCGGCAACTCATGGAAATCCTGGAGCGCGTCGACGTGTTGCTCTCACCCACGCAGGCCGCGCCTCCGGGAAAGATACGGTCGGACACGGGGCTTACGACCAAGGAAGCCGTGGTGAGCCAGTTCTTCGGCTCTCGCAGTCATCGCAGCCCGTTCAACCTGTCTGGGCTTCCGGCGATGTCGACGCCATGCGGCTTCACGTCCGGCGGACTGCCTGTGGGGATGCAACTGGCCGGACGCCCCTTTGACGAGGCTGCCGTGTTGCAGGCGGGTTACGCCTATCAGCAACGCACCGGCTGGGGCGACCGCCGCCCACCGCTGGACGGCTGAGGCTTTCGACGCGCTCTCCCTGGGCGATGGGTTAGGGACTGTTCATACTAGCGGGCTGGATTACCGGCCTTGGCCGGAAGGACGGCGGCCTCTTCTTGGGCTGCCCCCGAGCGCCGGGAGGGGACGGGAGGGAGGGGGCTTTTGGCGGCGGGCGCCGTTGTCCCACCTAGCCCACCCTCCAACGTTTTGGGGTACAGGGGGACACGCTGTACCCCCGGCGGGAGCTGCGGCCCCTGCACCCCGCTCGGGGAACGACAGTCTCATCTTTGACGGCGCCGGCGTATTTGTCGTTGTACGATCCTCTTTTGACAACGCAATTCGGTGCATTAGCGTGAACAGACCCTAGTGGTTGTTGATGGGGAAGCTGCCTGCGTCCTCTGGCTGAAGCACTTGCTTACCTGGTGTACTCAGGGAATGCCTGGCTTCCCAGCCCGAACCGCTGCCCGGCGAGGGCCGCGATATGGGCGCCTATGGCTAAGGACGCAGTCGCCGCGGGCGAGGGCGCGTTCAGGACGTGAATGGAGTCTTCAGCCTCGGAGATGCTGAAGTCGTCAAGGAGCGCGCCCGTGCGGTCTACGGCCTGGGCGCGAACGCCTGCCCCGCCAGGGGTTAGGTCGTCTTCCGTGATGTCGGGAACGAGGCGTTGCAGGTTCCGCACAAAGGCGCCCTTGTTGAAGGAACGGTAGGTTTCGGCGAGCCCTGTCTTCCAGTAGCGGAGTCCCATTTTCCAGAACCCGGCGTAGGTCAGAGCGCTCAGGACGTCTTGGCCGTTGACGTCGGACTTGCGGTAGCCTTCCCTCGATAGGGCCAGCACCGCGTTGGGTCCTGCTTCGACCTCCCCATTGACGCCCCGGGTGAAGTGGACTCCAAGAAATGGAAAGCGGGGGTCCGGTAGGGGGTAAACGAGGTTTCGCACCAGATCGTTCCGCTCATCTCGCAGCGTGTAATACTCACCTCGGAAGGGGATGATGCGCACCGGGGGCTCCACTCCCGCCATGCGGGCCACCTCGTCCGAGTGCAGACCTCCGCAGTTGATGAGGCGCCGCGTTTTGATGGTTCCCCGGCTGGTCTCCAGGCGGAGGCCTCCGCCGCCTCGCTGGACCTGGGTGACCGCCGCGTCTGTCAGGATGGCTCCGCCCCTGAGCAGGACTGCTTCCCCGTAGGCATTAGCAACCAGCTTGAAATCAACGACGCCTGCGCTGGGCGCGTGGATGGCGGCGAGGCCGGCCACGTGCGGCTCCAGATCCCGCAGGCGGGCGGCGTCTATCAGTTCAACTCCCTCCAATCCGTTTTCCTGCGCCCGCTTCAGGAGCCCGGGGAGCCTTTCCACTTCTCCTTCGTTGGTGGCGACGATGACTTTGCCGCAGACGTTGAATGGGACGCCGTGGTCTCGACAGAAGTCGATGAGCCTCCGGCCTCCTTCGAGGCACAGCTTGGCCTTTAGAGAGCCCGGGCGGTAGTAGATTCCCGAGTGGATGACACCGCTGTTGTGGCCTGTCTGGTGGGTTGCAAGGGCCGGCTCCTTCTCGATGACGGCAAGCCTCGTCTGGGGGTGGCGCTCGAGCAGGGCCAGGGCGGTGGCCAAGCCAACGATGCCGCCACCGATGATGGCCACCTGGTAGTCGGTCATGACTGATGACCCGGGGCGTTGTGTGTCCAGACTTCGATGGGCCATTGCCGTTGTTGGGCCAGGGTTCTGAGCTGCCGGTCCGGGTTCACTGCCACGGGGCGCCCCACACTTTCCAGGAGATCGCGGTCGCTGAAGCTGTCGGCGTAGGCATAGCTGTGGCTGAGGTCCAGGCCCATCTCGGCGGCCAGATCCCTGGACGTTTGGGTCTTGGCCTCGTCGCTGACCGGCTCCCCGGCGAGCTTACCGGAGTAACACCCTGCGATGGTCTCCATGCGGCTGGCCAGCAGACTGTCGACGCCCAGGTGGCCGGCTAGGGGCGCCAGTGTGTCCCACAGCCCACCGCTCAGGATGACCACATAGTGGCCCTGCTGGCGGTGATGCTGGATGCTAGCCAGGGCGCCGGGGAAGACCTTTCGGGCCCAATAGTCATGAACGGCCCGCTCTGCCCAGATCCGGAGTTCGTCGGGGCGGACGCCGGCGTAGTTGGCCATGAAGGACTGAAGGAAGCGCCGCCGGCTGCGGGTATCCAGGTAAGCATAGAAGGCTGCGCGGGGAAGAAAGGCCCCGATGATGGCCCAGCGCCGCAAGATGCCCGCGTTGGAGAGGCGAAAATCCAAATAGGTGGAAATCACGTTGGAGGAAGCCAGCGTACCGTCCACGTCGAAGAAAGCGGCTGGCCTTCCCATCTACGCAACCCCTCCGTTGGTCATCTAGACCAGAGCCTCCACGGCCTTTTCCAGGTCGGTGGACACGCGGCGGGATGCCTCCATAGCGCTGGCCTTGGTGGCCCCACGCAGGTAGTCGTCAGGGAGTATCGGGACGCCGAACCGCACTCGGACGGGGCGTCGCCGCAGGAAGGTCCGCCCCTTAGGCAGAGCGTCGAAAGTGCCTTCCACCCGGGTCGGCACCACCGGAACGCCAGCGGCGAGCACCAAGAGCCCAATGCCCCGCTTGAAGGGCTGCATCTGGCCTGTGGCGCTTCGTCCGCCTTCCGGGAAGAAGAGGAGGGCCTGGTCCTGTTCCAGTACGCCTGCGGCGAGGGCCAGGCTTTCTGCAACGCGGCCCTCGCGGTCGAAGGGGATCGCCCCGAGGCAGGATGTTACGAACCATCGCCTCGTGGCCTTGGCGAACCAGTAGTCGACCGCGGCCATGGGATGCACGCGAAGGGAGCGGTGGCCCAGCGCCACGAGGATCGCCGCTGTGTCCAGGTGGCTGACGTGGTTGGACACGATGATGAAGGCGCCGTTGTTGGGGAGGTTGTCGAGGCCCTCCACTTTGAAACCCAGGTAGAGGCGGAAACCTGCGCTCATCATCTTGCGAGCAAGTGCCCGGACTGCCTGGCCCAGCCGCGAGGTCTTGATCCAGCCGGACGCGGCGCTGCTTCCAATGGACGGAACGCTCTTTTCGGATGATTCGACCCTTTCCAAGGCATCGGCCAGGAGTGCCCTTGCAGCTTGAGCGGTGGTCAAGGAAGCGCCGTTGGCCCCAGGCGAGGCAGTCACTGTCTGGCCGTCGGCGTCTGCCGTGAGGGAGGGCGCCATGTGAATGGGCGCCTCGCGCTCCTCGATGTCGTGGCTGGGCAGGCGGGCAAGCTCGTCCACGTCCACCGGTTCGGGGGGTTGCTGCGCCGGCTTCTGAGTGGTCACGCCAAGCAGGAAGCGCCTGATGCCGGGAATATGCACCTGCTGGATATAGGTTGGCCAGTCGATGCGCTGAACGTCAAAGTTGAAGACTGCCTGGTCATCGGTCGACAGTGAAGCCCAAGCCGCCGTGCGGTTGTGGGTCTGGTACTGGCAGAGGATCTGGGCGTAGGGCCCGTAGATCCGTATGTAGTAGACCAGGCGCTCTAGGGCCTTGCGCTTGGATAGGAACGACCGGTGTTGGCGTCGGCCCCACGGCGTGACCGATGCCAGTAGTGTCAACTCTTCGGCGATGCGGAGAGGCCAGAGCATCCGCAGCTTGAGACGCCGGAGAAACGCCTCGCGAGTGGGAAAGGTGATTTTGGGCGGAGTCTTGATGTCGCGGCTGCGGCCGGTCAGCGATTCCCTCTTGAAGTAGTCGCGAACGATGTCGGCAAAGCGCTCCAGGGTTAAGGGGTTCTCCATGCCGGAGGCTATCTGAACGACCTGAAGGCCGCCTTGGTCCTGGGCCCACGGAATGGAGGCGAGTAGGCCGTTCACCACGGTGTCGGCCGGAACGATGTCCAACACGCTGTTTGCGACACCGGGGAAGTCGGGCAGGCGTTCCCGCCCGTAGGCCACGATGAGCGGGTCCAGCATCCGAAAGCCGTCTAGCCAGCCGGGCTGTGGCGCTTCCAGGCCGCTCTCGATGATGGACGGGCGGAGAATGAGCACCGGCAGGTCGCCTCGGTACCGGGTGACCATTTGCTCGCCCATCGCTTTTGTGAAGGTGTATACGTCGCTCCACCCCCGGCGATGGGCCCAGGCCATGCCGACCTGGACCAGGCGCTCCTGGACCCAGCCGGCGCTGACGGAATGCAGATCGGCAGCCTCTGCCTTCTTGCCGATGGCGCGCTGGGCTAAACGCCGCCGCCATGACTTGAGGCGCAACATTACTCTCGGCAGCGGCGACGAGACGCTGGCCCGGGTCTCGGCGACTGCTTGCCAGAGGGCCGCGACCTCCTCATCAACGTCGTAGGACTTGCGGTCGACGCCGCGAAGGTGGCCCACTGTTTCGGTGGGATCCAGGGTGTCTTCGGGGATGGGCCCTTGCCGCGTGCCATTGACGTAGCAGGTCGAGGTGTGGACGACCATGGCGTCGCGGCAACCTCGGGCGAATTCCAGGATGCGCAACGGACCCATGGTGTTGAGCCGGAGGGCGGCGTCCAGCGGCGCATCAAAGGTGACCACAGCAGCGCAGTTGATGACGAGCTGGACGTCTTGCTGAAGGCGGGCATAAGTGTCGCCGTCCAAGCCGAGGCGCTCCTCCGAGAGGTCGCCTTCGACGGCGGCGACCTTGGCGTCGGCCAGGGCCTTGAAGCCGTCATTTCCCAGGCGGTCTCGCAGGGGATCGAAGGCGGAGGATCCCAGGACGTCCTGCCAAAGACGTTCCTGGGCGGAAATGAGGACGCCCTTGGGAGTGGTGCGGGAGCGAATGAGGACGTAGAGCCGCCGTATATAGGGGAGGTCTCGCAAGACCTTCTCAACGAGAACCTTGCCCACTAGGCCCGTGGCCCCGGTAACCAGCACGACCTTGTCGGAGAAGTAGTTTTGAACTCGGGCCATCGCCTTGCCCCATGGGGCAGCGCTGGGGCTGTAGCTTCGCTTCGTGGGCGCCGGTAGGCCGCGGCAGGGGTGAGAGCAATGCCGAAAGCCGTAATCGTAAAGTAGCATGGCTACTGGGGACGGTCAAGCCGCGCTCGGATGGAGGTCATAACAGGGGCCGATTCCCTAGGCGCTCGGCTTACGCCCAGCCGTTCGTTGTACAATCCTTCCATGAGAGCCCTTCTCTACCGGCGCAGCATACCCCGGTACGCGTGGACCAAGCTGGTTGGCGCCCGCACTGCCAGAGGGGTAACGGGTCTAGGCTCTTCCCTTTCCCTTGCCGATGTTCCCGAGCCCCGGTTGCCGAGCCCGTCCTGGGTTCGGATCAAGACCGCGTTGGCAGGCATATGCGGCTCGGACCTAGCGGTGCTCACAGCCCACGCATCTTTGTATCCCTCGGCGTTCACTTCGTTTCCGTTCGTACCGGGCCATGAGGTAGTTGGCGTCGTTTCGGAGGTGGGCGCCGCCGTCACGAGCTGCCGGGTGGGAGACCGCGTCGCTCTGGAGCCTGCGCTGGGATGCGCCGCGCGCGGGTTTCGAGAGCCGTGCCCGCCGTGCGCCAGGGGACGGCAGGCCAACTGTGAGCGCGCCACGCAGGGGGATGTCTCGGCGGGGCTGCAAACGGGGTACTGCCGGGACACGGGTGGAGGTTGGGGGCCCGAGTTTGTGGCCCACGAGAGCCAGGCGCATAGAGTTCCCGATTCGTTGGCCGCGGCGGCGGCAGTCCTCATTGAGCCGTTGAGTTGCTGTGTCCACGCCGTCATACGCGCCAACATAGCGGAGGGCGCTAGAGTGCTGGTTGTTGGCTGCGGCGTTATTGGGCTGTTGACCATCGCCGCCTTGAAGTGGCTAGCGCCTTCGTGCACCGTCGTTGCCCTGGCGCGCTATCCCCACCAGCGGGAACTGGCCGGCAGCCTCGGCGCCGGTCACGTGACGCACGCGGGCCGGCGGGCCTACGATGACCTGGCCCGGTTGGCCGGCGCCTCGCTGCACAACCTGACCGTCGGCAAGCCTGCCGTAATGGGTGGCTTCGACGCATCTTTCGACTGCGTTGGGTCTTCCAGCAGCATTGAAGACGCCATCAACTGGACGCGGCCCCAGGGGACGGCGGTGCTCGTGGGGATGCCGGGCCAGGTCTCGGTGGACCTGGCGGGTCTGTGGCAGAAGGAGGTCCGGCTGGTGGGGGCCTATGCCTACGGAGCCGAAACCTGGCAGGGCCGTTCTGTAGGAACCTTCAGCCTCAGCCTCGAAATGATGGCGGACGGCTGGGCGGACCGGCTGGGGCCGCTGGTGACGCACCGATACCCCTTGGGAAAATACCGGGAGGCGGTGACCACAGCGTTAAACGTTGGACCGCGGAAAGCGGTCAAGACCGTCTTCGACCTTACAGAGAACGAGGAGTCCTCATGAGCCCATCTGCGCCGGCCCCCGATTTCGACAAGGCGAGTCTTGTCCACAGCGTTGAAGATCCCAAGCAGCGGTATGTCTTCTACTATGGCGAGGGGTTCCGCCACGAGCGGCTGCCGGTGGGCAGCCGCGTCGTCTATCCGCCGCCGCCGCTGCCAGGGTTCGAGGACGTGGACGGCGCCATCGAAGAGGCCTTGGAGAACCCTCTTGACAGGCCCCCATTCTCGGCGCAGCTACGGCCGGGCATGAAGGTGACCATCGCCTTCGACGATATATCGCTGCCGCTTCCGCCCATGAAGAAGCCCGACATACGTCAGCGCATCATCGAGAAGGTCCTCGACAAGCTGGCGGCCCACGGGATCGACGATATCCACCTGATCGCCGCCCTTGGGCTTCACCGGCGGATGACGCCCGGGGAGCTCCGGCGCGCCGTGGGAAAACGGGCGTTCGAGCAGTTCCATCCGGACCGCCTCTACAACCACGACGCCGAGGACCCCGGCAACGTTGTGTCCCTGGGCGTCACCTCGGTGGGGGAGGAGGTGGAAGTCAACAGGCGGGTCGCCGAGTCCGACTTGCTGGTTTACGTCAATATCAACCTGGTCTCGATGGATGGCGGGCATAAGTCCATCAGCACCGGCCTCGTCACCTACAAGACGATCAAGAGCCATCACAACGTGCATACGCTGATGCGCAGCGCTTCCTACATGGACCCCGAGCATTCGGCGCTCCACGATTCCTGCGCGCGCATGGGCTCTGTGGTGGAGGAGGCGATCAACGTCTTCAAGGTGGAGACGACTCTGAACAGCAACACCTTCCCGTCGGCGCTGCGACACCTTCAGGTGCGCGAGTGGGACTGGAGCCCCCTGGACAGCGCGGTGTTCCATGCCAACCGCGTGAGCACCGCACTGATGCCCTTCGAGGCGCGCCGCCGTATCTTCCAGTCGATGCGGGCGCCCTATGGCGTAACCGGCATCCACGCCGGCGCAACCAGCCCAGTGCACGAGAGGACGCTGGAGAACGTATTCCGGCAGCAAATGGTTCCTCTTCAGGGTCAGGCGGACGTGATGATTGCTGGGGTACCTTACCTGAGCCCGTACAACGTGAACTCCACGCTGAATCCCATCCTGGTCCACGTGCTGACGTTGGGCTACCTGTTCAATCTCTACCGGGGAAAGCCTGTCGTGCGGCAAGGTGGCGTGATGATACTCATGCACCCGCTGGAGAATCGGTTCAACGCCGCGCACCACCCGTCCTACATAGACTTCTTCAACGAGGTGCTGCCGGACACCCGGGATGCTGGTGAGATGGAGAAGAAGTTCGAGGAGAACTACGCGGCCAACCCCCGCTATATTGAGCAGTACCGGAACGGCTATGCCTATCATGGGGTGCACCCGTTCTACATGTGGTACTGGGCGTGCTATGGGCAGGCGCATCTGGGCAAGGTCATTGTGGTTGGGGCCAAGGATCGCCGGGTGGCGGCGACGCTAGGCTACGAGATTGCGCCCAACCTGCAAGCAGCCCTGGATATGGCGCAGGACGTGGTGGGTCAGAGTCCGCAGATAACAACGCACCACTGGCCGCCTATCTTCATGTGCGACGTGAGCTAGCTGTTGCTCTTGGATGTAGCTCGCTGAGAGCTTGTTGACAGGCGGGACGCCTCGTTCTGGCCGTCGCGGCGCCGAACCCGCGGCTGCAGGATGCGTCTCGCGGCCAATTCCGGCGCACGCTTGACCCCTTTCTGGGCGGCTAGTACCGTAAATCCGGCGCCCCCAAGCGCATCATCCACCGCGTCCCGGTTGGCCCGACCCCCAGCTGGCTGGGAGCGAGGAGTCTCGATTGCTCACGAGTCGTAGGTTTTGGCTGGGCGTCGTTGTCAGCGCCGGCTTTCTCGTCCTCTTCTTCTGGCAGATCGACCTGAGCAAGACCGCGGACGCCTTGAGGGGCGCAAACTACTGGTGGCTCTTCCCCGCCATTGTCGCCTACTTCATTGCGGTGCTGTTCCGCGCTCTGCGCTGGCGCCTTCTCCTGGCCCCGTTGAAGAGCGTGCCGGTCTTTCGCCTGTACCCCTTCGTGGTTGTGGGGTACATGGCCAACAACCTCCTCCCCGTCCGGCTGGGAGAGTTGGTGCGGGCCTTCTTCATAGGGCAGAAGGAGGGAGTGGACAAGGGATCCGCTCTGGTGACCATTCTGGTTGAGCGCGTCTTCGACGGCGTTTTCCTGCTCATCCTGGCGCTGGTCATTTGGCCCTTCCTGCCGGTCGCCGACTTGCTGAGAGACTTCTCGGACAGCATAGGCATTGCCCAGGGGCTAGCCGTCTTTCTCATATCGGCGCCCTTCATCCTGGTCCTAGTCGTGTTCTTCGCCGTGGCGCTGTCGCCGCGGGCCGGTCAACTTGTGATGCGGTCGGCGCTGTTCTTCGCTCCCCGCCGGTTGAAGGCGCCGGCGGGGAGGGTCATGGGGGGGTTGTTGCTGGGGGTTTCCGCACTGCGCAGCCCACGCCGCGTGGCCGCGGTGGTGTTACTGACGGCGCCGGTGTGGTTCGCCGAGGCCACTATGTACTACATAGTCAGCCTCGGTTTCCGCCTAGATCTGCCATTCCACGGGTTGCTGCTTGCCACGTCGACTTCCAACCTGGCCACGAGCCTGCCGTCCTCGGCGGGGGCGGTGGGCCCCTTCGAGTACGCAACGCGTCTCACCCTGGAAGGCCTCAACGTAGCGGCGGAGCTGGCGGCGGCCTATGCCATAGCGCTCCACGTAGTGTTGCTAGTGCCCGTCACCCTATTGGGCCTGGTATTCCTCTGGATGCAGAGCATGTCGCTGAGGGATGTCATCAGGGCGCCCGGCGCCAAGGCGGAGGGCGCCGAGGCGGCATCACAGGCATCAACCGGGCAGCAGGACGCCTAGGTATGGTTCCCATAGAGGTTGTTGTGTGTTCCCATCCTGACCTGCCCCCGTAACCGGGGGGAAGGGACGGGATGACTCTCCCTCCTCGCGCCTGTAGCAACATCCCTGGGAGGTCCAGCTAGGCGACAGGGCTACGGCGTGGCCGACAGTTGTTGGTTCTCCGCCGCCCCCGCTCTCGTTCGACTCTCTTGCCAGCGCCGGTCTTGTTGAGATGCTATCTGAGCATCGCATCACTCACGCCAAAGCGTTGCCGGGCCTGCTGTCTTGTAATCGGAACCTTGACCGCTCGTATGGGCGCTGCTAGAATCTCGCGGCGACGAGTGGGTGGGGTTGATGTGGAGGGGACCTTGCGCGGCCACCGCGCCTAGTCAATCGGACGTGCGCCATGCAAACATGCCTTGACAGCCCTCCAGCGGGGCATCTTCACCGAAGGATGGCGCGTTACCGCGGCCGCCAGCGGCATAGCCTCCCCTGCGAGCCTTAACTGCTCCACCCAATCTACTGGGGTTCTCCTACCCCTCTCCTTGAGTCCTCGGGTCATGGTTTAGCCATTGAGTCCGCGCCCTCCTTCACTTAGCAGCAACTGTTGTTGGCGTTGTGGCTTGTGGCCGGCCCAGCCGCCGAGCGATGTCGGCCAGGTCCCAATCATCCCATCCATACGGGGCATTGGCTTGGCAAGCGTTTTAGGGCTTGCCTTGCAGGAGACCCCACAGCACCTTAGAAAATTTATGCCCTAACACTGCATGCAACGCTTTGGGAAGCGTTAAGAAACTCAGGAGGTTGATAATGCGAGAGGTACTGAGGTCCAAGATTCACAGAGCATGGGTTACTGACGCCAATCCGGACTACGTCGGGAGCATTCTCATCGACGAGGACCTGATGGAGAGGGTAGACCTGTGGGACTTCGAAAAAGTGCTGGTCTGCGACATCACCAACGGCAACCGCTTCGAGACCTACGCCATAGCTGGCGAGCGGGGATCGGGCGTCATTGCCGTGCAGGGAGCGGCCGCCCGTCTTAGCGCCACCGGGAACTGCGTAATCATTATGTCTTTCGACGTTACCGACGACCGGCCGAACCCGCAGATGATCCTGGTGGACCAGGACAACAGGTTCGTGGAATACCTGGAGGGAGCCAAACATGGCCAGCAGGTTCTCTGAACAAGAGACTGAGTCCTATTACGACTCCGAAGACGTCATATACCGGTCAGTGTGGGACGAGGATGGAAGCGTCCACTGGGGCCTCTTCGACGAGAGCGCTGACAAGGACTTCCTCAAGGCCTGTGACAACCTAAACCGGACGATGGTCGATAAGGGCCGCATTGACCAAGACTCAACAGCCCTGGACTTGGGCTGCGGCAGCGGCACAACTGCAATCTGGCTGGCCGGAGCGAGCGGAGGGCGGGTGACAGGCATTGATCTTAGCGGTGTCCGTGTGGCCAACGCATTGGAGAAACGGACCGCGCTAAGCCCCGGACTAAGGGATCGGCTGGCCTTCTCGAAGGCCTCGGCCACCGAGCTTCCCTTTCCGGACGGCACCTTCACTCACGTGTGGAGCCAAGCCGTCATCTACCATGTGCCGGACAAGCGCAAAGTGCTGAGCGAGGTCTACCGTGTCTTGGCCGACGGTGGGATCATGGTGTTCGACGACCTCTTCAGACCAAAGCCGGAGATTACGCCCGCGGCCCAAACCTACGTTTACGACAGGCTGCTGTTCGACACCGAGTTCTCCTTCGAGTCTTACCAGCAGGCCTTGAAGGACCAGGGCTTCGACGTACTGGAAGCCTTGGACCTTTCCCCGCACCTGAGGCAGAGCTACCTATGCTTGTCTGAGCGTACGCCGAAGGATGATGCTTTGGATGACTCCGATCACTACCAGTGGCTGACCACTGCTTATGTTGAAACTGCCGCTGCCGTGGACAGGAACGAACTGGGCTGGGGTCTCTTCATCTGCCGGAAGTAACATGCAAGACAGTCATGACAGGGTCTAGTGGATATACACCTGCACCTCCAACCAGGAGGTGCAGGTGCGCCACGACCAGTGAACCTGTATGAGGGAGGCGGCTTCAAAGAGTATCAGTCGGGCTTGGGGAAGCCGATAAGTGGAAGCCAAGCGGGCAGGTCTCATGAGGCTCATAACAGCCCTCCAACTCGGAGATTGCGCTAAGTACCGCCCCCGCAGGCCCACCTGCCTCGATTCGGACCAGTGAATCAGACCCTCCAGCGCTAGCTCGCGGGTCTGCTGCGCTGCACTAATTAGGAGGTGCGACCGTCCCTGCTTGCAGCACCCAAGTCTACGGCTCACGAGTACCGCAGCTCTTGGAGCGTATTGGAAACCAGCATCTTGTTGTGTGTCCCCCGTCCTAACCTTCCCCCGAGTACGAGACCTTTGCGTAATCCCCATTGATGCGCCGTTTGGTTGGAATGAGGGTTCTGGCGGGGATTGGGGGGCCTGATGGCGGCCTGCGGCCTGGCTCTCCTCCCCGGTCTCCCTGACTTCTCAGGGCTTCCCGGGCGCTTCCACCCCCTGCGGGCACACGCCGCCCCCGGCGGTCAGGCGGCATCCAGCAGGAGACGGTCAGCCCGCCGCAGGTTGTATGCCGCACACTTGAAGAACAGCTCCGTGGCGTTCCGCGCTAGCCCCATGTACCGCACCCGCCGGTAGCCGTAGGTCCGCTTCAGCGTCCCAAACACCTTCTCCACCGCCGACCGCTGCTGTGCTATCAGTGCGTTCCGCCGCTGCTCCCACGGCGGCAGCACCGGATGATGCTTGTCCGCCCGCCGCATGATCCGGTCCTTGATGCCCAGGGACTTGAGCCAGGCACTCCGCTGCTTCGACCCGTAGGCCTTGTCCGCATACACCGCCGCCTCATCTCCCCTCACCAACGCCTCCGCCACTTCCGTATCGTTCACGTTGGCCGGCGTCAGCACCGCCTCCCGGATCAGCCCTGACCCTGCATCCACCCCCACGTGCGCCTTGTAGCCGAACTGCGACACCCCCCGCTGGCGCGTGAACCGCGCATCGGGGTCGGTCTCGCTCGGCGCTCCCGGCCGCCTCCCTCGCAGCGAAGGACGCTTCGCCTGCGCCTCCACGATGGTCGCATCGAGGAGCGTCCCCTTCTTCACGAAGAGGTTGCGCTGCGCCAATTGCCGGTCCATCTCCTTGAACAGTCGCGGGGCCAAACCCCGCTCCGTCACTTCCCTGCGGAAGCGGCTGATCGTCGAGTGGTCGGGGACGGCGTCCTCCAGGCCAAGCCCCACGAACCGCTTGAACGAGACCCGGTCCCACAGCGCTTCCTCGATCGCTTCGTCGGAAGCGTCATACCACTGCTGGAGCACCATGACCTTGACCATCACCACCGGCGGATAGCTCGGACGGCCTGACGGGGCGGCATAGATGCCCTTGACCACGTTGGCCAACTTCTTCCAGTCCAGCATCGCCTCGAGCCGCTCCAACTTCCCGTTCCGTCCGACTCGGTCCGGGAGAAGCACCTCAATGAACGACTGTCCACGTATCGTCCGGTGCATGGCTTCCCCTCCTTGGCGTTGGCTCTCCGTGCTGATTGTGCCTGACCAGAAAGAGGTTATGCAAAGGTCTCGAAGCCGGGAGAAGGTTAGGACGATTCTCCCGCCTCGCGCCTGTAACAGCATCACCGGGAAGTGCGCCCAGCCGCGACGAAATCCGCCCACGGCGGCGGTCGCTTCTGGTATGCTTGGCGCATGGAATTGGCAATCATCGGCCTGCCCCAGAGTGGCAAGTCCACCGTCTTCAACGCACTAACCAGAGGCCAGGCCGAGACCCGTGGCGAACACGGCATAGAGGGTCCCCGCGTCGGCGCGGCCAAGGTTGGAGACCCGCGCATCGACAGGCTTTACGAGCTGTTCCCTATCTCTCGGAAGGTCTACGCAGAAGTTCAGTACGTGGATCTTCCGATGATGCCCGACGGCCTTGGCAAGAGCCAGGGTATAGCGGGCCGCTACCTGAACCTTCTGCAGAAGGTAGACGCTCTTCTCCTGGTGGTGAGAGCCTTCGACGACCCCTCCGTGGCCCATCCGCAGGGGTCAATGGACGCTGAGCGCGATGTCCAGACCATGCGAATGGAGTTGGCCTTCGCCGACCTTGGCATCCTAGAGCGGCGCGTGGAGCGGCTGGCGAATGAGCTGAAGGGCGCCAGGTCGCAGGAACGGGCCCGGGTCTTCGAGAAGCAGGCGGTCCTGGAGAAGGTGAAGCTGGGCCTGGAAGAGGAGACGCCGGTGGCGGGGCAGTCGCTGAACGAGGAGGAGTGCCGCCTGCTCGCCGATTTCCAGCTTCTGACGAGCAAGCCCGTGGTGACGTTGTGGAACGTGGGCGAAGAAGACCTCGACGCGATAGCGGCCTTGGAAGCAGGCCATGCCGGAGATGGCGGGGAGTTCGTCGCTCTGTGCGGAAAGTTGGAGATGGAGTTGGGACAGATGGAACCGGCGGACGAAGAAGAGTTCCGCGGGTCTCTGGGCATTACCCAAGCGGCCCGCGACAGGGTCGTGGAGTGCTGCTACCACGCTCTGGGGTATATCTCCTTCCTTACGGCAGGGGACGACGAGGTCCGGGCTTGGACCATCGAGAGGGGCATGTCGGCAGTGAAGGCGGCGGGCAAGATCCACTCCGATCTGGAGCGGGGCTTCATCCGGGCCGAGGTGGTTACCTTCGAGGAAATGGACAAGCACCGCACGTTCAATGGGCTGAAGAAGCTGGGTCTCCTGCGCCGCGAGGGCAAGGGCTACACCATCCAGGATGGGGACATTGTTAACGTGCTCTTCAACGTCTAGCGATGCTTGGCGTTGATTCCCTCGCTCGCGATTTATCCCGCTCCGTTCGCGTTCAGTGCCGATGACTCCTGAACCACAGCATAAGAGAGATGTCGCTCCAGGCCCGTTGGGGCTCTATGTCCACGTTCCCTTTTGCGAGACCAAGTGCCCCTACTGCGACTTCAACACCTACGCCCATGTCGAATCTCTGATGGCGCCCTATGTGAGAGCTGTCTCCCACGAGCTTGCGTTGTGGGGACGGTCGCTGGGCCGGCCCGCTGTGACGACAATCTTCTTTGGCGGGGGCACGCCTTCGCACCTGGGGCCCAGTGGCTTGCGGCCTATCCTGGAGGCGGCAGACGCCGCTTTTGACCTGGAGGCGGTCCAGGAGGTCACCATCGAATGCAACCCCGGCGACCTTGCTCCCGAACGGGCGAGGGGACTGGCGGCATTGCCGTTAGTGGACAGGTTGAGCATCGGAGTGCAGGCGTTCCAGGACCATCACCTGGCGCTGCTGGGCCGTAGACACGGGGCCGCCGAGGCCGAGGAGGCGTATCGCACTGCGCGAAGGGCTGGCTTCGAGAACGTGAACCTGGACTTCATGTTTGGCCTGCCGGGCCAGACGCTCCAAGAGTGGCGGGAGACATTGGTGCGGGCCTGCCGTCTGCGGCCGGAACACCTGTCGCTCTACTGTCTGACGCTGGAGTTGGGCACACCGCTGGAGCGTAGCGTGGCAAGCGGCGGGGTGGCGGCACCGGACCCCGACGTGGCCGCTGACCAGTACGAGCTGGCCCGGGAGCTGCTGCGGTCAGAGGGCTACGAGCACTACGAGATATCGAACTGGTCGCTGCCTGGCTTGGCCAGCAAGCACAACCTGGTCTACTGGCGCAACGAGACGTATCTGGGAGTTGGGCCAGGGGCGCACTCCCACCTGGCGAAATGCCGTTTCGCTGATGTGAAGTCGCCCAGGGAGTACCTGCGCCTAGTGCAGGACTGGTGGGGACGAGGAGATGCTGGCCCACAGGCCGTCGACGAGCAGGGGCTCAGGGGGTTCGAGCCCGTAACTGACGTGGAGCCGATCGGCCAAGCGATGGAGATGGGCGAGACGATGATGATGGGCCTCCGTTTGTCCGAGGGCGTATCGAGAGAGAGGTTTGGCCTCCGGTTCGGCGTGGGCCTTGACGACGCCTACGGGCCGGTCATCGAGGACTTGACCGAACTGGGGCTGCTGGAGTGGCGCGGCGGCGCCCTGCGATTGACGCCGGAAGGCCAGTTGCTCGGCAACGAGGTCTTCCAGCGTTTTCTAGTTCACCACCCCGCCGGGGTGACCCAACCTTCCTAACGGTCCAAAAGGAGCGGCTGGCCTTGTCCTGGATACTCATTGCCCTTGGGGGCGCCGCGGTGGCGGGGGTCATCAACGTGCTGGATAAGACCGTAATGTACCGCTACGCGCGGTCGCCGTTCACGTTGCCCCTTCTGATAGGAGTTGCCCAGAGCCTGGTCGGCGTGGTGCTCATTCTGATCCTGGCCCCCCCGGCTTCTGCGACGGGAACCAGCGTGGGTTGGGCTATTGGGTCCGGGGCGCTGTGGGGCACTGGGGGCCTGATCATGCTCCGGGTGATGTACTCACAAGAGGCCACGCGCACGGTGCCCATCTATCAGACCTTCCCGATCTTCGCCGCTGTCATGGGTATCGTCTTTCTGGACGAGCATCTCAGCGCCCTTCATTGGGCGGCCATCGTCGCCACGGTTGCCGGCGCCGCGCTGCTGGCTATGCGCCACGACGATGAGTACAAGCGGTTGTTTCTTCACAAGTCGTTTTTTATCCTGATGGTTGCCAGCGCAATAGCCGCCAGTGCCCACATGGCGAGCAAGCTGGCAGTGACGGACATGCCGGTGTTGTACACCCACGCGCTGCGAAGCCTTGGACTTGGAGGAATCCTGCTGGCGGCGGGTCTGCGGCCTCAGGCCATTCGGGATGTGGGTCGGTTGCTGAGGGACAGGCGAGCCGCCTTCGCCTTCGTTGGCACCAATGAGTTCGCCCTGGCGACCGTGAGCCTGGTGTTGGGGTTGTGGGCCCTTTCCCTCGGCCCGGTTGGCCCGGTGACGGCCCTCACAGCGACCCGCTCAGCCTTCCTGTTGCTGTACAGCACCGCGCTGGCCCTGAAGTTTAAGGGGTTCATGGGAGAGAAGGTAACGGGCGGAGCGATGCTGCTCAAGGGGGTTTCGGTGGCGCTCGTGATATTGGGAATTGCGGGCATTGCCTTGGGCTGAGTGCGCATGATTGCAACCGGCTGGCCTTCCCCGGCAGGGCGCCGACCTGGCGCGCCCAATGGGGCCGCAGACTCTTGAGCTTCGCGCAGAGGAGTGGCGCCGGCGTTGGGCGGGGCCGTGGGCCGGGGCATAGGCAATGAAGGACATGCACCGATGGGAAAGGGAGTGAGGCGGCGCTCCCCTCTCTTTTTTGATTTGTTGAGCCACCGGCAACCCCGGTTGACAGGGCTGATGCGGGTCAACATACAATGGCCCACCCCATGCCGCGCCCGCTGGAAGAAAGCCAACACCAATGACAGAATCCGCCCAGCTCTATGAACTTCAGGCCGCTGATCTGCATATCGAAAACCTGGTGCGGCAGTTGGATAACGTGGAGGCGCGGCTGAGGGACGACCGTGAGCTGGCGGAGGCAAGACGCCAGCTCGAGAGGCTCCAGGCTGGGCTCAAGGCCATTCGGCCTCAATACCGCGAGGCGGAGCTGCAGGCCGGTGACCTCCTTTCCAGGGCGCAGGAAGTGGAGAAGCGGCTGTACGGCGGCAGCGTACGCAATTCCAGGGAGCTTCAGAACCTGGAGGACGACCTCCACCAGCTTCGGCGCAATCAGGCGGCGGCCGAGGACCGACAGCTTGAGCTGCTGGCCCAGCTTGAAGAAGCCCAGACGGCAGCGGCCGAGGCCGAGGCAAGTCTGGAGAGAATGGAGGCGGCTTGGAACGACGCCCAGAGACATCTGGGTGAGGAACGGGAGCGCTTATCGGGGGAGTTGGCTGCGGCCAAGGGCCAGCGGGACAGAGACGCCGCGGCCATTGACCCGCGCCGCCTGGCGTTGTACGACCGGCTGAGGGCGAGCCGCGGCGGACAGCCGGTCGCTCGCCTGGAAAGGGGCGCCTGTCAGGGATGCAGGCTAGTGCTGCCAACCGGGGAGATTTCCAAGATGCGGCAGGCGACCGGCCTGGTGCAGTGCAGCAGTTGCGGCCGCATTCTGTATATGGAATAGGTCGCCGTGCGTACGCTGGGCTACTTTTGCGATTCCCCGGCGGCTCCGCCCCTCGATGGCCAGCAGGGTGCCTATGAGCAATACTGCCGGGCGGGCGCCCACCGCTCCTACGAGACCTTCACTGATGACTTGGCCACCCCTGGGGAGCGTGCGGAGTTTCAGCGCCTTCTCTCCTACATCAAGGAGTCCGGCAACGCCTTCCTGGTGCTGGTTTCTGGTCCCGAGTGTGTTGGAGAAGACCTGTATTCTGTCGTAGAACGAGTGCTGGCGGTGGATGCCCTGGGAAGCGAACTGCGTTCGTTGAGCGCCGATCGCCCGGACGTGATAAAGGCAGCCGTGCGGGCGTCGGAAGGGGAGCGGCGGGCGCCGCCGAGGACGGAGCGCATCCGTGAGGCCCTCAGAGCGAAGGCGGTGAGGGGCGAGGGCCTCGGCAAACCGCCCTACGGCTACCACATCGGCAACGATGGCCGGCTGGCACCGGCGCTGTCGGAAAGAGACATCGTTCACCAGATATACGACTGGTATGTCTTGGAGGGGGTTGGCATCCGCATCATCACCGGTAGGCTCAACGAACGAGGCTTCTGGGCTCGGAGCGGCGCCCCCTGGAACATGGTCACCATCCGGGACATTCTGCGGAACCGGGCCTACATCGGGACCTATACGCGTTTCGGTATCAAGGTGCCTCGGAACCACCCGCCTCTGGTTGACAACGAAACATTTCGCCGGGCGCAGGAGCGGATGCTGGCGCGCCAGCCCCGCCGGGGCGTTAGGCGGGCGGAGACCCCCTTCCTGCTGTCCGGACTGGCCCATTGCAGCGCGTGCAGCAGTCTAATGATTGGGGTAACCAGGCGCCGCGCCTGGAAGCGCAAGGACGGCTCCCAGCAGAGTGTGGCCTACCGGTACTATCAGTGCCAGTCGCGAGCCAACCGAAGCACCTGTTCCTACAACACGCGCAGGGCTGCCGATCTCGAGGAAGCGGTGCGGACCGAAGCGGCCAATCTGGTGGCTGCGGACTCGGCGTTCAGCGTCATGATCGAACGGGAAGCCCTGGACGGCAAGTCGATGCGCGAGGCCGGACGCCGGTTCCATGAGCAGGTCTGGCAGTACGCTCGAGGAGCGTTGGGGCTGCGGGGCGTGAGGGCGGCGCTGGAGGAGCTCCAGCGCGCCGGCAGCGTATCGGCTGCCAACGCAGCGTCATCTTTGGCCGGAACGCTGGATCGGCAGGCCGTCTTGGAGTCCCTGGGTCCGGGCTGGGAGAGCATCGATGCAGCTGCCAAGCGGCGGCTGTTACAGGCGCTGGTGGAACGGGTCAACCTGCCGGCGGGTGGCGGCGCGGTAGTGACGCTGCGCGGCGGGGAGGGCAACCGCTAGTCTGTCCCGATTTCCCCCGCCGTTACAATCCTGAGGTCCCCATCGGCCAGGGTCAGGATGAGGCTTCCCTCATCATCCACGCCTGTGGCGTGGCCCTGGAGAGGCGAACCGCCGTCTGTGACCGTAACCCAGCGGCCCAGCGTGTCCAACTGCGCTGCCCATTCGTCCCGTGGGGAGATGGCCCGCTTGAGGTCGTCGTAGCGGGCGTCCAGGTTGCGAAGGAGGGCCAGCAGAAGCACTTCCCGCGAGACCTCGGCGCCGGTTTCTCTGTTCAATCCGGTGGCGGTCGTGGCGATGTCTGGGGCTCCGTCCGGGTTCAGGGCAACGTTGATGCCAATGCCCAGAACGGCGTGATCGAGTTGGGAGCCCTTCCATGACGTCTCGATGATGATCCCTGCAACCTTCCGGCCACTGAGGAGGACATCGTTGGGCCATTTTAGGGTGGGGGATAGGGGCGTTAAATCGCGTATGGCCTTGGCAACGGCAAGACCCGCCGCCATTCCCAGACGGCGCAACTGCCATGGCGACGGCCGGAACAGCACGGACGCATAGAGGTTCCCGGCGGGCGAGTGCCAGGGCCGTCCCATCCTTCCGCGCCCGCCCCGCTGCTCCTCGGCGACGATGACGAGCCCTTCTTCGGCGCCGGCAACCGCTTGCTGCTGTATTTCCGTCATGGTGGACGCGATCACGTCCAGGGAAACCAGCCGCCGCCCCACGACCCTTGTGCTCAAGTGGGCGCCAACAGCGTCAGCGTCGAAGGTGGTCATGCCAGGGCAAGGGAGTTCTGAAGCACCTTTCCGGGCAGTGCCCCGGTTGGCTGATTGCGCTCCAGGATCACCTGGCCATTAACGATGGTGTACTCAATACCCTTGGCGAGTTGCTTGCGGCGCTTTGCCCCGCCGGGAAGGTCGAAGGCTTCCTCCGGCGGCAGCGCGTCAATGGTGTCCGGATCGAAGACGACTATGTCGGCGGCCAGGCCTGGCCGCAGCATGCCCCGGTCTGTGATGCCATAGACGGTCGCTGAGTCCAGCGTCAGCTTGCGGATGGCCTTTTCCAGGGGCATGATGCCCATGTTTCGGACCCAGTGGCTTAGCAGGTACGTTGTAAAGCTGTAGTCGGTGCGGAAGGCCAGGTGGGCGCCGCCGTCGGAAAGGCCGATGACCGCGTAGGGACTGTTCAATATCTCTGTCATCGCGGCGGTGTCGCTATTCACCTCGCGCCGTTCGAACTCCGTCTCGAGGTCCTCTTCAATTACCAGGTCCAGGAGGGCGTCGATGACGCCCTTGCCTTGCTCGCTGGCGACCTGCTCGATGCTCTTTCCCCTCAGACCGGCGTTCTTGGCTAGGGCCGGCTCGTGAACGAACGCCAGGTCCCAGCGCCGTGTGAAGACGCCTGCCTCCTCGAGGTTTGGAGCGGTTTCCACGCCCTCGACATGAAGCTGGCGGCGCACTTCCGTGTCGCGGAAGGCCGCCTTCCGGTCCTCCAAAGGCAGCATCATCACCTGCTTCCACGTGGGCATGGAGTCGAAATGCTGGGCCGTCTTCATGGTGAACCGTTGGTCTCCGGGCCGGGGATTCACCAGGGGATAGGCGCGGATGCCCTCCCGTATCTTGGCCTCGGCGTGGTCCAGTTGCTGCTTCCAGTGCCCGGGGGCAATGGCGCGCTCCACGATGGCGATGTAGACGACGGGGCGGCCTATCTCCTGGCTGAGACGGCTGCACAACTGTTCGCTCAACTCGCGGTTGTGCGAGTCGCCGTATTGGACGACGCCGGTGCCAAGTTCCCCGAGGACCGATGCCAGGGAGAAAAGCTCGTCGGTTGAAGCGACATTGGCTGGCATGGGCTTGCCGCGCAGGTCGAAGTGGCGCGTGTTGTATTCAGAGGACATGCCGAGGGCGCCAGCCTCGATGCCGGCGCGGACGATGTCCCTCATCGTCTCAATCTCATCGCCGGTTGCCTCGCGCTCCTGAGAGGCGTCGTCCATGACATAGCGGCGGATGGCGGAGTGGCCCATCAGGCATCCCACGTTGATGCCCAGGTTCTCGCCCAGGGCTTCCATGTACTGGGGATAGGTTTCCCAATTCCAGGGGACGCCTGCTTCCAGTACCTCCAGTGGAATGGCCTCGACACGCGCCAGCATCTGCGCCAGCGTTGCCCGGTCGTGCTCGTGGGCGGGCGCCAGCGCCAGGGAACAGTTGCCTATGACGACTGACGTGGACCCGTGGTAGCTGGAGAAGCTGCACATCGGGTCCCAGAAGGCTTGGGCGTCGTAGTGGCAGTGGTTGTCTATGAAGCCCGGCGCAACCGCCAAGCCACCGGCGTCGATGGTGCGGCCGGCAGGGCCGGACAGCTTGCCAGTCTCCACGATTTTGCCGTCCTTGATACCCACGTCGCCGTGGAATGACGGCATGCCGGAGCCGTCTATGATCCTGCCGTTCTTGATGATGAGGTCGTTGGCCATCTTCCGCCTCCTGAGCATCTGGGGCTGCGTACGCATCGGCCGCGATGATGCCCCATGGTAGCACGTCGCTATCGAAAGGGCATTGAAGTGAGGCATTAAGATATGGGGGCGCCGCCCGGAGCATCCTGCGCTCTGGTAAACTGGGGCCGTCATTCGAGTATAGAGGGACGCCATGAAGTTTGGAGTCGTGTATCCGCAGACTGAATTGGGGCGGGACCCCATTGTGGTGAGGGACTTTGCACAGGCGGCGGAGGAGATGGGCTACACCCATCTGCTGGTGTACGACCACGTCATGGGGGCGGACCCGGAGGGCTATCCCGGATGGGACGGCCCCTACACCCACAGGGACCTCTTCCACGAGCCCTTCGTGCTCTTTGGCTACCTGGCGGGCGTCACCCAGTCCATAGAGCTGGTCACCGGCGTTCTTGTGCTTGGGCAGCGTCAGACGGTGTTGGCGGCCAAGCAGGCCGCCGAGGTGGACGTAATCTCAGGGGGCAGACTCAGGCTGGGTGTCGGCACGGGTTGGAACGCGGTGGAGTATGAGGCCCTGGGGGAGGACTTCCACAACCGGGGCGCTCGAAGCGAGGAGCAGATTGCCGTGCTGCGGGCGCTGTGGTCTCAGGAGGTGGTGAACTTCGAGGGCCGGTGGCATCGTGTCCGGTACGCGGGGATCAATCCCCGGCCTGCCGCTGGCGTGATTCCCATATGGCTTGGGGGAGAGGCCCCGCCGGTGATTCAACGCGTAGCCCGCATTGCCGATGGCTGGATGCCCCGTGCGCGGCTGAATGCGGGGGCAACGGAGCTGATCGAGCAATTGCACGCTTGCGCTAGAGAGGCAGGCCGCGATCCCGCATCCATAGGTATCGACGCCAGGGTGCCGCTCCACGGCAGCGATCCCGAGGTTTGGGCAACGGAGGTCGGGGGCTGGGACGCCGCCGGCGCCAGCCACATCTCCGCAAACACGCTGCGAGCGGGCTTTACCAGTCTGGACGAGCATCTGGATGCGCTGCGGCTGTTCAAGGACGCGGCGGGCCTGTAAGCTGGGCCGGTCACTGCCCTTCGGCAGTAGCTCAACCGATTCCACGAGCCACCTATCGGAATGCGAGACAGAGGCGGGAACGTCAAGGAGGCCAACATGGTGGCAGCGTTGCCGGTGATTGATGCTGATACGCATATAGACGAGACGGAGGCAACGTGGGAGCACATCGGGGATGATGATGCTTCCTTGAAGCCCTACTACGCCCGGTCGGAGCATTACGACCCGTCTATGAGCACCGGTGGGCACTACTGGGTCATCGACGGGAAGCGACAGCGCCGCCGGGTGCGGAGCGATGAGGCGACCCGCACGACCCGCGAGTCCAGGGAGTTGCTCGACGTTGACGCGAGGCTCCGCCACATGGACGAGCTGGGCGTCGATGTCCATGTGATCTACCCTACGCTGTTCGTCACCGAGTTCACTGACAAGCCTGAGGTTGAACTGGCTCTCAGGAGGAGCTACAACCGCTGGCTCGGCGAAAGGACGGGGCAGTCAAGGGAGTCCCGCGAACGTCTTCGGTGGGTGATGCTGCCCCCGCTCCAGAGCATGGACAAGGTGATTGATGAGGTGCGCCGGGCGAAAGAGAACGGTGCGTGCGGCATTTTGAAGAAGGGCGACAGAGAGAGCGGCTACTGGCCGGCGGAGGAGTACTTCTTCCCGCTCTACGAGGAAGCTGAGCGTCTGGAGATGGCCATTTGCTTCCACACCGGCGGCGGATCGCCCGACTTCACGCCGGCGAGGCGCTTCGCCCACGTGAACTTCATGCAGACCAAGGCGCCTATACAGAACGCCTTTCTCAGCCTTGTTGCCTTCAGCGTGCCCGCTCAGTTTCCCAAGCTGCGCTTCGCCTTTGTGGAGAACGGCGCCTCATGGGCGCCGCACATCGTCTACACCTTGAAGCGCAACAAGGAGCGGCTGAGCGCAGCAGGGGGCGGCATCCAGGGGCCGGACTACGCCCTGGGCACCAACCTCTTTCAGGAGAACAACTTCTACGTCACTTGCCAGGTGGATGAGGACCTTCCGTACATCTTGCGGTACGCCGGCGAGGATAACCTGATGGTGGGCTCGGACTACTCTCATTCCGACCCATCTCAGGAGGGCAGTTTCCCCGATCTCATCCAGGGCTGGGCGGAACGGGGCCAGATGAGTGACGCGGCGGCGCGCAAGATACTCTACGACAATCCGAAGGCGTGCTATGGCCTATAGCCGGATCTCTGCGTCTGAGGGCGCAGCTCGCGCGTCTACCCTCCCTGGCTATGCTGGCGCCTGGTCTGCTAACGCCGCTATCTCCTCGTCGCTGTAGCCGAGGGACTTGAACACCACTTGGTTGTGCTCGCCAAGCAGGGGCGGGTCGCCAAAGATGGGCGGCGTTTCCGACAGTTGGACGGTGCTGCCGGTTATGCTCACGGTTCCGTCTCCGGGCCGCTTGATTTGGATGGGCAGTCCCCAGGCCCTCACCTGCGGGTCTTCCAGGACCTCGGGGATGGTGTTCAGTGGGCCTGTGGGAACGCCGCAGTCGCGCAGGTGCTGGACCCAGTGGTCGCGGGTGTTCGTCGAGAAGACCTCCTGGCAGATGTCGTGGAGGAGGTCGTAGTTCTGGGCGCGCGGCTCGCGATCGTAGAAGCGGGGATCCTCGAAGAGTTCCGGCTTGCCGATGGCCTCCATGAGCCCCTTGAAGAACTTGAGGGGCGACGAGAGATGAATGGAGAAAGGAAGGCCGTCGCTGCCGAGGAAGCAATGGGCCTGGCGGGTTCGCCCGCCGCGCCCGTCGACCTGCGGCAGCTTGCCCGTCGCTGAGTATCCGGCAACGGTGTCGCCCATGAAAGCAACCATGGACTGGAGCAGGGACGTGTCTACTCGCTGCCCCTTGCCTGTGACGGCCCTGCGGTAGAGGGCGGATAGGATGCCGTAGTTGGCGAAGACGCCGGTGAGATGGTCGCCAAAGGATATCTCGGCCGGCTTGGGGTTTGCCACGTCGGTGAGGACGCTCTGCAGGCCGCCCATGGACATCCCTATGACATCGTAGCCGGGGAGGTCACGGTAGGGTCCGTCCTCGCCGAATCCTGAGATGGAGCAGTACACGATGCTGGGGTTGCGGGCGCTGACGGCCTCGTAGCCGATGCCGAGGTGGTCTACGTAACCCGGCCGGTGGTTCTGAATGACCACGGCCGCGTCGTCGGCGAGCTTCAGAAAGGCGTCCCTTCCCGCGGGTGTTTTGAGGTTCAGGGCTACGCTCTTCTTGTTCCGGTTGATGGAGCAGAAGATTGGCAAGAGGGCTTTCCCTGTGCCGCGGAAGGGGTCTCCGTAAGGTGGCGCCTCCACCTTGATGACCTCCGCCCCCATGTCGCCGAGCAACATGCCGGCGAAGGGACCAGTGATGTAGCTGGAGAACTCAATGACTCGTACTCCGTCCAATGCGCCAGCCATGTGCTCCTCCTTCTGTTTTCGCGGGCCTGCTGTTAGGCCCCTTTCAGCTAGCCTCGGCTGAAGATGAATGCGTACCCCGGCACCGACTCGAAGCCGCAGGCAACGACGCAATGTTCCAAGCCGGGCGTCTGCCGCTCTCCGGCCCTGCCCATGACCTGCATTGCGCCTTCCCTGATGTGGCCCATGCCGTGCAGACGGCCCTCGCCCTGGCTGCCGCCGAAGGTTGTCACGGGCAGGGCGCCTCCAAGGGATATGCCGCCGTCCCTGGAGAATTGATGGGCCTCGCCCTTGCCGCAGAAGCCCAGTCGCTCCAACCAGAACCAGACCATGTGAATGTAGCCGTCGTAGAGCTGGGCTGCCTGGATCTCGTCGCGGCCCACTCCAGACGCTTCGAAGACGGCGTCGCCGGACTCGTAGGTGCTGGCGAAACCTGAGATGTAGGCGGGCGGGTGGGGCAGGTCCTTGGCCCTATCGGCGGTGGTCAGCACCACAGCGCCTGCGCCGGTGAGGGGCATGTCACAGTCGAAGAGGCAGAGGGGCTCATAGATCCACCTGGCGGCGAGGTAGTCTTCGAGGGTGATGTCCTTGCCCCTCCAGTAGGCGTAGGGGTTGAGCTGGGCATGGCTGCGCAGGGTCTTAACGACGTTGAATAGGTCTTCCTTGGTGGCTCCGCTGTCGTGCATGTAGCGCTTTAGCCATTGGGCGTGCCGGCCCATGGGCACGAGGCCATACGGGGCCGTGAACTGGGCTGGGCCGCCTGCCCGTGGCTCGCTGCTCTGGTTATACCGTACGCCTACGGGGTTGTACATGGCCCGTACTACTAGCGCGTAGTCGCAGGCCCCCACGGCCAAGGCCTGCATTGCGGAGACGAGGGCGAACGGGGTCAGGCCGTTCATGTCCTGGGCCCAGCGGATATTGGAGAGGCCCAGGGCGCTGATCATGTAACGCTCGGAGGTCTCGTCGACGCCGTCGAGGTGGAGGGCGGACCCTCCGAAGGCGACTGGTGTTCCGGCATACCCGTCAATGTCTGTGGGCTTGAGGCCGGCGTCGGCGATGGCCTGCAACGACGCCTCGACTGCATACGAGCCGAGGCTCCGCTCCGTTCTGCGCACCATCTCGGTGTAGCCGACGCCGACGATGGCGGTCTTGTTCCTGAAGGACTTGTCCACGCGAGGCTCCTGGTCTGTGTGTTGAGGAGGGGCTGGAGATTGGGGGGCCGGCGTCAGCCGGTTCGCGGCCTGAATTGGGGTATCGAGACCCCTTCCGCGCGGTTTTCGAAGGTCACCTCTACGGGCATTCCTATGTACACGTCGGACGGCTCGCAGTCGAGGATATTGGTCTGGAGGCGAATGTTGGGCTGTTCCTCCAACGCGACCTGGGCGACGACGTAAGGCGGGTCGAAGCCCGCCACCATTTTGTCGTGCATGACGGCGAAGGTGTACACAACGCCGCGCCCGTTGACCTCGGTCCAAGCCATACTGCCGCTGTTGCACGCCGGGCAAGCGGGACGCGGCGGGAAGACGAACGAGCTGCAGCCGGAGCAGCGGGGAAGTTCGAGCCGGTGCTCCCGCGCTGCTTCCCAATAGGGGGCTGTCTCGAGGTCCGGCTGAGGGACGACCCTTGTGGATTCGGTCACGCGGCCTCCGTTTTGAGAGAGGGTCGGAGCGGGGTAGGCGTTGGCGGGCGTTGTTTATCTAAAAGGCTGGGTTGGCGCATCGCACCCCCGCCGCTAGGGGCGAGCGTAGTCCTTCGGCTCAGGGGTGTCAATTGCCGGGCCGCTGGGGTGGTGTAAGCTAGCGTTCGTGTCCATTGCTTCGCTGGCCATTGTCCTGGTTTCCGCGGCGTTGCATCCCGTGTGGAACCTACTGCTGAAGGGCGCGGTCAACCAGGAGGTTTTCACCTGGTGGATGCGCGTCGCGGCCAGCGTGGTTGTGTTACCGGCGGCTGTGTACTTCCTCTGGAATGGCGAGTCCCTGGCCTCGGTGGCGTGGCTGTTGGCGATTCGGACGGGGGTGGACGGCGCCTACTTCCTATTCCTGGGCCGGTGCTACGCCAAGGCCGACCTCTCCCTAGCGTACCCGATCATCCGCGGCGTCAGTCCGGCGCTTGGGCCTATCGTGGGGGTTGTGCTCTACGGCGAGGTGGTGACCTCTCAGGCGGCGGTGGGCATAGGCATCATCGTGGTTGGGATCTATGTGGCGTATTGGTGGGGCCGATTCCGTGGCATTCTGAGCGACCCCCTAGAGTTCCTGCGCCACCCCGGAACGCGGTACGCCCTGCTGACGGGCCTGGCGGTCACCGTTGCCCTGTCCATCGACAAAGAGGTCGTGGGGCAGGTGAGCCCCTTCCTGTACCTGTACATCTTCACCCTTGGCGGCGGGGCGGCATATGCGCCGTATCTGACCCGGACCTTCGGGCGTTCGGCCATCGCTAAGGAGTGGCGGACGAACGGTCTGCGGGCGGCGGTGGCGGGCCTGATGTATTTCGGGGCCTACGGGGCGGTGCTGACGGCGTTGCAGTTCACGCGCATCAGCTATCTGGTCCCTGCAAGGGAGGCGGGCATTGTGGTCGGCGTGTTGCTCGGCGTCGTGGTGCTCAAGGAGCCCGTGGGCAGGGGGCGGGTCGCTGGGTCGTTGCTGATCGTGGCGGGGCTGGCGCTCATCGCGACGGCGCGGTGAGGGGTCAGGCGTGGATGTGCCGCACTTGCCGCATGGCCTCGATGCGCTCCTCTGCGATGCGGTCGGCGGCCTCGGCGGTGGTGATGTCGCGCTCCTTGGCCGTGGCGATGATGCGTTGCACGGTGTCGTAGATGCCCATGGTCTTGTCCCGGGCCTCCTCCTCCTCGTAGGGGCGGCCAATTTCGAGGGAGATGTTGATAACCCCGCCGGCGTTCACGACGTAATCGGGAGCGTAGAGGATGTTCCTATCCTTGAGGGCCGCAGCGACGCCTAGGTCGAGGAGCTGGTTGTTGGCGCTGCCGCAAACGATGCTGCAGGTAAGCCTGGATACGGTTTCGGGGTTCAGTACGCCGCCGAGGGCACAGGGAGCAAAGATGTCGCAGGGAACATCATAGATTGCGTCGGGGTTTTCCAGGACTTCCAGGCCGTCGGCTGCGGCCCGGGACCGGGCTTCGGGAAAGAGGTCGGTTGCGATGATTCTGGCGCCGTCTCGTTGGAGATGGGGCGCAAGCTTACTGGCGACCTTGCCGTACCCCTGGATTGCCACCGTAACGTCTCGCAGGGTATCGGCGCCAAGGGTTGCGTTTGCGCAGGCTCGCATTGCCTGGTGCAGGCCGAGGCCGGTCATGGCGGCGGGGTCGCCGCTGCCGCCGTGGGAGGTTGGAAGGCCGGTGACGTGCCGGGTTTCCTGGGCGACGTGGAGGAGGTCGGCGGTTGTCATGCCGATGTCCGCGGTAGTGATGTAGCGGCCGCCGAGGGTGTCGAGGAAGCGGCCGAAGGAGCGGAGCAGGGCTTCCGTCTTGTCCTTTCGGGGGTCGGCTTGGATGAGGGACTTCCCGCCGCCGAGGTGCAGGCCCGCGACGGCAGACTTGTAGGTCATAGCCCGGGCTAGGCGGAGCGCGTCTTCAACGGCGTCTTGCTCCGTCTGATGGGGCCAGATGCGAGTGCCGCCGAGGGCCGGGCCGAGGGTGGTGTCGTGGATGGCGACGTAGGCTCTGAGGCCAACGCTGCTGTCGACGAACACGGTGAACTGCTCGTGGCCGAAGTGCTCCATGTGGTTGGTAATGTTCATGTCGTCACTACCGTGTGTGTTGAGGGAGGGATATCAGGCATCGGAACAGTCTGAGGCGCCTTTCGATGGGCAATGTTGCCTTGTTTCTTCATTGGGGAGGCGGCCGTAGGCAAAGACTTCGCGAGGGCAGTCTCTCGGGGAGCGGCAATCGAGGCCGGAGTTGGAAGGCGCGGCGCCTGCTGCCAGCGAGCCGATGAGATGTAGGGGAAGAGGTTGGCCATGAGGACGGGTGAGCGCTACCCGGACAACCTCGTCGACCAAGGGGTGGACTTCTTCTCTGTTCGCTGGGACCAGCTTTTTGCTGCTCATGGCCAAGGCCAGCCGGTGGGTTGGGGCGCCTTCGCTGTATGCCTTCCCGTTGTGCCTGTCCTGGGTGGATTCTGCATATCCACTATACCATGCCGCCTGGGTTTTCCGCCTGCCCCATTTGGCAGAGCTAGGTTGCGTCGTTGTCGATGGAGCGTAGCCGGGATAATTGTTCAATGAAGCGGACGTTGTTGTCTCATCAGGCGCGTCCAGACCCCTTCCTAGCCTGCCCCGTACTCGAGACCTTTGCGTAATCCCCATTGATGCGCCGTTTGGTTGGAATGAGGGTTCTGGCGGGGATTGGGGGGCCTGATGGCGGCCTGCGGCCTGGCTCTCCTCCCCGGTCTCCCTGACTTCTCAGGGCTTCCCGGGCGCTTCCACCCCCTGCGGGCACACGCCGCCCCCGGCGGTCAGGCGGCATCCAGCAGGAGACGGTCAGCCCGCCGCAGGTTGTATGCCGCACACTTGAAGAACAGCTCCGTGGCGTTCCGCGCTAGCCCCATGTACCGCACCCGCCGGTAGCCGTAGGTCCGCTTCAGCGTCCCAAACACCTTCTCCACCGCCGACCGCTGCTGTGCTATCAGTGCGTTCCGCCGCTGCTCCCACGGCGGCAGCACCGGATGATGCTTGTCCGCCCGCCGCATGATCCGGTCCTTGATGCCCAGGGACTTGAGCCAGGCACTCCGCTGCTTCGACCCGTAGGCCTTGTCCGCATACACCGCCGCCTCATCTCCCCTCACCAACGCCTCCGCCACTTCCGTATCGTTCACGTTGGCCGGCGTCAGCACCGCCTCCCGGATCAGCCCTGACCCTGCATCCACCCCCACGTGCGCCTTGTAGCCGAACTGCGACACCCCCCGCTGGCGCGTGAACCGCGCATCGGGGTCGGTCTCGCTCGGCGCTCCCGGCCGCCTCCCTCGCAGCGAAGGACGCTTCGCCTGCGCCTCCACGATGGTCGCATCGAGGAGCGTCCCCTTCTTCACGAAGAGGTTGCGCTGCGCCAATTGCCGGTCCATCTCCTTGAACAGTCGCAGGGCCAAACCCCGCTCCGTCACTTCCCTGCGGAAGCGGCTGATCGTCGAGTGGTCGGGGACGGCGTCCTCCAGGCCAAGCCCCACGAACCGCTTGAACGAGACCCGGTCCCACAGCGCTTCCTCGATCGCTTCGTCGGAAGCGTCATACCACTGCTGGAGCACCATGACCTTGACCATCACCACCGGCGGATAGCTCGGACGGCCTGACGGGGCGGCATAGATGCCCTTGACCACGTTGGCCAACTCCTTCCAGTCCAGCATCGCCTCGAGCCGCTCCAACTTCCCGTTCCGTCCGACTCGGTCCGGGAGAAGCACCTCAATGAACGACTGTCCACGTATCGTCCGGTGCATGGCTTCCCCTCCTTGGCGTTGGCTCTCCGTGCTGATTGTGCCTGACCAGAAAGAGGTTATGCAAAGGTCTCGTACCCGGGGGAAGCCTAGGAAGCGTTCTCCCCTGCGACTTCCGTTCATTGACACTCCAAACGGGCGGGGAATTGACACTCCAAACGGGCGGGGACTAGAATCGTTGTTCAACCGAGGATGCAAGGGAGGGACCAAGCCATGATGGAAATGGTCATCGACAGCATCCGGGTGAGCCTGATGAACTACCAGCGGGTTGTCATCCTCAAGGAAAAGGTGTCGGACCGGTATCTGCCCATCTGGATCGGCCCCGCCGAAGCCGATGCCATCGCGGTGAAGCTTCAGGACGTTACCGTGCCCCGGCCCCTCACCCACGACCTTCTGCGCTCGATGCTCGAGTCTCTCGGCGCCGCGGTGAGCCACATCGTTGTCACCGACCTGAACAACGACACGTTCTACGCCAAGGTCATCATCAAGAGCAACGGTAAGGAAATCGAGGTCGACTCGCGGCCCAGCGACGCCATAGCTCTGGCTGTTAGGACCCAGGCTCCCATCTTTGCCCACGAGGGCGTGCTTGACAAGGCCGGCGTTCTCTTGGACAAGGAAACGGGCCGCCCCATCGAGGCCGAGGGCGACGAGCAGGGCAACAAGCCCGTGGACGCCGCCGAGATAGAGCGCCTGTCCGCGTTCAAGGACTTCATCCAGACGTTGGACATGGAGGACTTCGACCCGGGAGGGGAACGAAAGGAGCAGTGACCCCGGCGCTGCAATGCTCCGGCAACAGGGCTGGCTGCGTCGAAACCCCTCCCCGCAATGGGTGAGCGGTTTCGATTCAGGGTGGCAACGAGCGTCGGCATCCCTGTAAACCGCCATCTATCTCGATTGACGCAGTTTTGGCAGTGTAGTACTATTCAGCCGGTTGAAGCGCCATGAAAAACAAGAAGACTCCGGTCCTGTTGGCCGAAGTCGTCGGCTTGGGATGGTACGTGGCGCTCTGCATTGTGGGAGGTACGCTCGGCGGCTTGTGGCTGGACGGCCGGTTGGGCACAACTCCTCTCCTGACGGTTATCGGTTTGCTGCTGGGAGTTGCTCTGGGATTCTATGGCTTGTACCGGATGGTGGCGCCGCTCATGTACTCCGGTGGCGACGACGGCAAAAACTCTGAGGTGTAAAACGCGCCGGTGCGAAGAGTCCTGATACCCTTCGGAATCATAGCGGTGGCCCTTGCGCTCACTGGGGTAGTGACAGGGGTCGTCGGTGCCAATCTATTTGGCAGGGAACCCCTCCTTTCAACCCCGGAGTTCCACCTGGCGCCCCAGACTATCTTTCACCTGGGGGCCTTCAAGGTCACCAATACCCTGTTATCCGCCTGGCTCGTCACCGCCGTCCTGGTGATTGTCTTTGCCATAACCACCCGCCGCATGTCCGTTGTGCCCCGGGGGCTCCAAAATGTCCTTGAAATCATCATCGAGCAATTGTTCAACTTCGTTGCCAGCGTCGTCGGAGAGCAGAACGGCAGGCGCTTCTTCCCGCTTATCGCCACCATTTTCCTCTTTGTCGCCTTCAACTCCTGGATCGCCCTCCTTCCCATCTACCCCAGCGTTGGGCTGATCTATCCGGAGGGCCACGAGTTGGCCGGCAACGTTCAGGCCCACCTGTTCCGCTCCGCCGGAACCGACCTGAACATGCCTCTGGCCCTGGCCATTGTCTCCCTGGTCGCCATCGAGTTCTGGGGACTGAGGGCCCACGGCCCGGGCTACCTGTCCGAGTTCGTGCGCGTCAAGACCCTGGGCCGCGGCCTGCGTCGGCTCAACATCGGCCTCATCTTCATGGGCGCCATAGATGTGTTCGTTGGCATCCTGGAGATTTTCAGCCACGGGACGCGGGTGCTCAGCTTCACCTTCCGTCTCTTTGGCAACATGACCGCCGGTGAAATCGTGCTGGTGATGTCCACGTTCCTGGCCTCTTTCGTCGTTTCCATCGTGTTCTACGGACTGGAGTTGTTGGTTGGGTTTGTGCAAGCGCTCATCTTTGCCGGACTGACGCTTGCCTTTACTTCGGTGGCAGTGGCCCCCCACGAGGAGGCCCACGAATAGCTATACTTCCCAGGGATCTTCGTTGCAGGCGCGAGCCGGGAGAATCCTTCCCCCCAGCTACCAGGTAAGGTTAAGATGGAGGTCGCGCTGCAACCTCCCTGGGGACGCCAACCAGCGCAGGGCGCCGGTTGGGCTTGTTGATTGACCGCATGGAGACGAAGGGGCGCGCGGGCCCCGTGAGACTAGAGCATGAGGAGGACTAGATGATAGAGACTGAAGCCGTAAGGATGTTGGCCGTTGGACTGGCCGCGGGCCTGGGTATGCTTGGGCCGGGCTTGGGCATTGGAATCCTGGGCGCAGCCGCAATGAACGCCCTAGGACGGAACCCGGAGGCCAGAGGGGCCATCCTGCCCAATATGATCCTGGCCATAGCCTTCGCAGAGGCCATCGGTATCTACGTGCTCGTCGTGGCCATTTTGCTCGTTTTCGTGGCCTAGCCGGTTGGCAAGGCGCTAGGGAGGCATCGTGTTGCTTGCACCTGTGTTGGCCGAAGAGTTCTCAGGCATTGGGGCTCTTGGCATAGACGGCATTAGCCTGCTCGTCTATGTCGTTAACTTTGGCATCCTGCTGGCGCTCCTGTACCTGGTGGCCTACAAGCCCATCCTCCGCATGCTGGACAATCGGCGCCAGACCATTCAGGAAAGCCTGGACGAGGCTGGCCGCGTGCGCCAGGAAGCCCAGCGCCAGGGAGAGGAGCTGGAGCACCAGCTTCAGGAAGGCAGGCAGGAGAGCCAGCGCATGCTGGAGCAGGCCCGCCAGGTCGCCGGCCAGGTTCGCCAACAGGAAATGGACCGCGCCCGCGAAGAGGCCGAGCGCCTCACGGCCCGCGCCCGCGAAGAGATCCAACGCGAGCGGGACGAGGCGGTCGCCGAGGTGAGGCGCCAGTTTGCCGACCTGGCAATCCAGGCGGCGGAGCAGGTCATTGGCCGTTCCCTGGACCGGGACGCCCATCGAGAGCTTGTGGAACGCGTGCTCGAAGAGAGCTCCGGGCTGGGGAGGAACTAGCGTATGCCCGGCGGAGTTGTCGCGGCAAAACGCTACGCGGAAGCGATCTTTTCGCTGGCCCAGGAACAGGACCGCCTCGACGAGTGGCATGAGCAACTTGCCACCGTCGCCGACGCCCTGGTCTCCACGGAGCTGATACCGTATCTTCAGACGCCGGGTCTCGCGCCGGAGCAACGGTTGACGCTGCTTGACCGCGTGATACCGCCGGTGGACCCGCTGCTGCACAACCTCGTGGCCCTGCTCCTCTCGAAGAGTGCCCTGCCTCTTATCTCCGGCATCGCCGGGGAGTACCGGAGGCTGATCGACCGCCACGGGGGAGTGCAGCGGGCGCGGGTGAAGACCGCCATTGCCCTCCAACCCGAGGAGGAGGCCAGGATCGCCTCCCGGCTCCGCGAAATCACCGGAGGCGAGGTTGTCGTGGACTTGGAAGTGGACGAGTCCATCTTGGGCGGTTTCATCGCCCGCGTCGGCGACAAGCTCATCGACGGCTCCACCAAATCGAGGCTTCTCCAGCTCAAGGGCACCCTCCGGGAGGGCGCCCAAAGAGATGAAATGCCAGCCCCCTAAGCCCCCGGGTGTAACGGCTTTCGCGCGTCGACAAACTATCAAATAGCTACACAACGCCAACAAACAATCAAACGGTTATTGCT
Organism: Dehalococcoidia bacterium; assembly: GCA_965263165.1. Lineage (GTDB taxonomy): Bacteria > Chloroflexota > Dehalococcoidia > Lucifugimonadales > SAR202-VII-2 > SAR202-VII-2. Next base: position 2,727,183 of record OZ253584.1, on the reverse strand, counting down.
GACCCGATGACTGCTTAAACGGATTGCTTAAACGAAAGGGTGGGGCTCCACTCCACGGGAGGTAGGCATATGGCAGGGCGCGGTCAAGACATCGCCTCGGTCATCAAGCGGCAGATAGAAGGCTTCGGCGGCCAGGTCACCATGGTCAACGTCGGTGTCGTCACGGAGGTCGGCGACGGCATCGCCCGCATCTACGGCCTGTCGGGCGCCAGCTACGGCGAGCTGCTGGAGCTCATCCCCAGCCAGGGGGGTGACCCCGTCACAGCCCTCGCCTTGAACCTGGAAGAGGATACGGTCGGAGCCGTGATCCTTGGCGACGCCAGAATCATCAAGGAAGGCGACGAGGCCCGCTCCACCGGCAGCGTGGCTGAAGTTCCCGTAGGCGACAGCCTCATTGGCCGAGTCGTTGACCCGCTAGGCCACCCCCTCGACGGGCGCGGTCCCCTCGGCGCCTCGGAGACCCGGCCCGTGGAGCGCATCGCTCCCAACGTCGTGGCCCGCAAGGGAGTGGACACCCCAGTGCAGACGGGCATCAAGGCCATAGACGGCATGATTCCCATTGGCCGAGGCCAACGGGAACTGATCATCGGCGACCGCTTCACCGGCAAGAGCGCCGTTGCCATAGACGCCATCATGAACCAGAAGGGCGGCGACCTCCTCTGCATCTATGTCGCCGTGGGCCAGAAAGCCAGCAAGGTAACCCAGGTCGTTGCCACGTTGGAAGAGCACGGGGCCATGGAGCATACCGTGGTCGTTGCCGCCAACGCCTCAGACCCGGCGCCGCTTCAGTATCTGGCCCCCTACGCAGGCTGCGCCATCGGCGAATGGTTCATGGAGCAGGGCAAGGACGCCCTCATTATCTATGACGACCTGTCCAAGCACGCCTGGGCCTACCGCCAACTCTCATTGCTCCTGCGCAGGCCCCCGGGCCGGGAGGCCTACCCTGGAGACGTCTTCTACCTTCACAGCCGCCTGCTGGAGCGGGCCGCCCGCATGAACAACGAGCACGGGGGCGGGTCGCTGACGGCGCTGCCCATCATCGAAACCCAGGCGGGCGACGTGAGCGCCTACATCCCCACGAACGTCATTTCCATCACCGACGGGCAGATCTATCTGGAATCGGACATGTTCAATGCCGGCATCAGGCCTGCGGTGAACGTGGGTCTCTCTGTGTCCCGGGTGGGTGGAGCGGCCCAAACCCGCGCCATGAGACGCGTGGCGGGAAGGCTGCGTCTGGACCTCGCCCAGTACCGCGCCCTCGCGGCGTTCGCTCAATTCGGCACCGCCGACCTGGATGCCGCCACCCGGCAACAATTGGAGCGGGGCCAGCGGGCAACAGAGGTCCTCAAGCAGCGCCAGAACCAGCCTGTCCTCCTAGAGCGGCAGGTCGCCATCATCTACGCCGCCGTCAACGGCCTGCTAGACGACATTCCCAACGAGCAAGTCCATCGCTTTGAGGAGGAGTTCCACCGCTTCATGGACTCGGTGCACCCCGAGGTCGGACAGCGCATCGTTGAGACCAAGAGCCTCGACGAGGAGACGGAAGGTCAGTTGCGGAACGCTATCGAGGAGTTCAAGAAGGGATTCGCCGCGTAGGGGACGCTCCCAAGCGAGTCACCGAGAGAGTATGCCCAGCCTACGACAAATCAGACGCCGCATCCGAAGCGTGCAGAACACCGCCAAGGTCACCAAGGCCATGGAGATGGTCGCCGCCTCCAAGATGCGCCGCGCCCAGCAGCAGGTCCTAGCCGCCCGGCCCTACGCCGAACGCCTGGATGCCCTGCTCGCCAACCTGGCCGCCCAGGAACAAGGCGAGAAGGCCCCTGCGCTGCTGCAAAGCAGGCCCGTGGAGCGCGTCCAGGTGGTGCACGTCACTCCTGACAGAGGCCTCTGCGGCGGCCTGCCTTCCAACATGAACCGCGCCTCGGGCCAGTTCATTCTGGAAAGCGAGGTGCCGGTCTCGGTCATAGCGGTGGGGAAGAAGGGGCGCGACTTCATAGTGCGAGCCTCGCTGGACCTGCGGGCAACGTTCACCGGCATCGGCGACCGGCCCGGCCTCGCGGACGTGCTTCCCGTTTCCTACCTGATCGCTGAGGACTATACCTCAGGCGCCGTGGACCGGGTCTTCCTGGCGTACTCCCGCTTCGTGAACACTACGCTTCAGGCCCCGGTCGTCAGGCAGCTCCTTCCAATCCAGCCTGCCCTCCTGAAGCCCCACGAGCAGGTCGGCTACATCTATGAGCCGAACAGCCGCGTAGTATTGGAGGCGCTGCTTCCGCGCTACGTGGAAATGCTGGTCTATCACGCGGTGCTGGAAAACAACGCCAGCGAACAGTCGGCGCGGATGGTCGCTATGCGCAACGCTACCGAAAGCGCCAACGACATGGTTGACGAACTGACGCTGCACATGAACAAGGTGCGGCAGGAAATGATTACCAACGAGCTGTTGGACCTCGAGGGCGGCGCCGCCGCCCTCGAACGATAGGTCCCCGGCCAACCGCTCAGGCGAACCAAGGGAGGCTGATCACTCATGGGCAAGGGCAACATCGTACAGATCATTGGCACCGTTATTGACGTGGCCTTCCCCCCGGATGAGATGCCGTCGCTGTTCAACGCCCTGAGCGCCAAGTTCCCCGACGGGACGAGTCTGGCCCTCGAGGTGCAGCAGCACATCGGCAATAGCTGGGCCCGCTGCCTGGCGCTGGGGCCCACCGAAGGCCTCTCCCGGGGCCAGGAAGTAGAGGATGCAGGCCAACCCATTGTCGTGCCCGTGGGCGAGCCCGCCCTCGGCCGCCTCTTCAACGTGCTGGGCGAGCCATTGGACAACCTCGGCGACGTCAAGTCCGATGAGATGTGGCCCATTCACCAGCCAGCGCCCTCCTACGAAGAGCAGGCAACCCGCACGGAGATCCTGGAGACGGGCCTGAAAGTTGTCGATCTGATTGCTCCGTTCACCAAGGGTGGCAAGGTTGGCGCCTACGGCGGCGCCGGCGTCGGCAAGACGGTCATCATTCAGGAGCTCATTCGCAACATCGCCAACGTGCACGAGGGCGTGTCCGTGTTCGCCGGCGTGGGAGAGCGCTCCCGCGAGGGCAACGACCTCTGGCACGAGATGAGCGAGTCCGGCGTGCTCAAGAACACCACGTTGGTGTTCGGCCAGATGAACGAGCCCCCTGGCGTGCGTCTGCGCATCGCGCTCACCGGCCTGACCATGGCCGAGTACTTCCGGGACCGGGCCAATCAGGACGTCCTAATCTTCATCGACAACATCTACCGCTACATCCTGGCCGGGATGGAGGTGTCGGCGCTGCTGGGCCGGATGCCGTCCGCCGTCGGCTACCAACCCACGCTGGCCACCGAGATCGGCGACCTTCAGGAGAGGATCACCTCCACCAAACGCGGCTCCATCACATCGTTCCAGGCGGTGTACGTGCCAGCCGACGACTACACCGACCCAGGTATTGTGACCACCTTCGGGCACCTGGACGCCGTCATTTCCCTGGAGCGCTCCATCGCCGAGCAGGGCCTGTTCCCGGCGGTGGACCCGTTGTCCTCAACGTCCAGGATTCTGGAGCCGGCCATCGTCGGCGAGGATCACTACAACGCTGCTCGCGGCGTTCAGCAGGTGCTCCAGCGCTACCGCGACCTCCAGGACATCATTGCCATTCTCGGCATGGAAGAGCTTTCCGAGGAAGACAAGGTCACCGTCAACCGCGCCCGGCGCATCCAGCGGTTCCTTTCGCAGCCGATGTTCGTGGCCGAGGTCTTCACCGGCATTGAGGGCAAGTATGTGCCCATCAAGGACACGGTGCGGGGCTTCCAGGAGATCCTCGACGGCAAGTACGACAATTTGCCGGAGCAGGCTTTCTACATGGTCGGCGCCATCGAAGAGGCAGTGGAGAAGGCGGAGTCCATGCGCTCCGCCGGATAAGGACTATGGCAACCATCACCCTTGAAATTGTGACCGCGGAACGACTCGTCCTCTCGGAGGAGGTCGACGTTGTTGTGGCCCCGGGCGCGGAGGGAGAGTTGGCCGTGCTGCCGCACCATGCCCCCTTGCTCACGACCCTCAAGCCCGGCGAGCTCCGCTTCCGGCAGCAGGGTAGGGAGGGCAGCCTTGTGCTGACGGGCGGCTTCCTAGAGGTGAGGGGCGAAAAGGTCACGGTCTTGGCCGACGCCGCCGAGCGCGCCGAGGAGATTGATGAGGAGCGGGCCAACGAAGCCATCCGGCGGGCCCAAGAGCGCCTGGAGCACAGGGACTCGGACGTTGATTTGGAGCAGACGGTCCAGGCATTGCAACGGGCCCAGGTGCGTTTGAGGGTGGCCCGAAGCCGTAAGTCCCGCGGCGAGGGTGTTCCTTCACTGCGCCCAAACGAACAATAGTACGGCCCGGCCGGCAGGGGCGACGCAGCCCCCAGACCGGCAAGAGAGTAGAGAAGAGACGCCCTGCATGAGGCGCCCCTTCCCTTTTCGAAGCTTCTGGACTACTGGCCGGGGTCTTGGGCAGCTCTGAGAAAGTAGGTCATGGACTGGAGCGACATGACCGGATCGACGTTGCGGACCTTCACCTCGCGGGGCGCCTGCGGAGAGGTGGGGGAGTAGTTCAGGATGGCCTGAACCCCTGCGCTCACCAACTGGTCAATGACCGACTGGGTCTGCGCCGCGGGCACCGCCACAACGGCAATGCGAATCCCTTCGCTGCGCAGTGTCGCTGCCATGTCCCGGGTGCTGCGGACCTTGATGCCTCCAAGGTTTTGCCCCACTACCGAGGGACTGTTGTCGAAGGCGGCCTTGATGGTGAAGCCTTCAGGGTTGAAGCCGGGGTAGCCCAGGATTGCCCTTCCGAGACGGCCAACGCCCACGAGCGCAACGGGCCATTCCTGGTTTAGGCCAAGGATGTGCTCCAACTCGCTGATGAGGTTGCGGATGTCATAGCCGCGGCCCTGCTTCCCGAAACGTCCAAAGTAGCCGAGATCCTTTCGTATCTGCGCCGGGGTCATGTGGAGCCTGCGCCCCAGGCTCTGCGAGCTGGCCACCTCTGAGCCGTCGCCCAGCAGCTGCCTCAGGGCTCGCAGATAGATGGGCAAGCGCGACACGACCACCTCGGGCGCCTCGGCTGCCTGACTTCTTGCGGCTGCCTCCCGATTAGCCAGTGTTCGGCCTCCCCGCCGTCGCACTTTGCCGAGAAACGAATCGTTTGTGAAAACGGTTTCATTCTATTGTGGGACTGCGGGAGCGTCAACGATGCGCCGGAGCGCCTAGATGTCCTCTGCGTGTTCCGCGCGCACCGTGATTCGGTGATGCCCCGTCGCTCCGTCTGGCGACGTGGGGGAGGACCTGGCTATTTGGACATCGCCGTTGCCGTCCGTGGCCCTGACCCGTAGGTCGTAGGCGCCCGCGCCCGGCGGCCTCCATTGGGCCCGCCAGTGGGACCACGTGTAGGGGGACAACGGGTTCTGGACACGGGCGGGCTGCCAGGTCTCGCCGTCGTCGACACTGAACTCGACGGCCCTGATGCCGCGGTCCCCGGCGAAGGCAATGCCTCCAAGCGGGATTTCGGGCAGGGGAGCGCCGGCCTTGTTTGCGGGGATCCGGAATTGGGATGTTGTCTTGACGGGGGGAAGGTCGGACCAGCCTCTGTGCTGCCAAAAACCCGTGAAGTCGTAATTCACCGGGGCGATGCGCTTCAGCCACTTAACGCTCTTGAGGCCGAAATACCCCGGGACCAGGAGTCTGGCGGGAAATCCGTGGCTGTCGGGTAGGGGCTCGCCGTTCATCTCGTAGGCTACCATGACCTCGTCGCTCGTGGCCTTTTCCAGCGTTAGGCTTTCCGAGTAGCCGTCCTCTGCGTAGAAGGCTACGTCCACCACGTTGGGCTCCAGTTTCACGACGTTCAAGAGGTCTCTCAGCCGGACGCCCTTCCAACGGGCCGTGCTGATGAGGAGGCCGCCCACGGGGTTGCTCACGCACTCCAGCGTCACGAACTCCTCCCGGGCCGGCAACGACAGGAGGTCTTCCAGGTTGAGCTGCTCCTTGGTCTTGGTCTCCCCATCGATCTTGAGCAGCCAATCCTCGGAAGAAACAACGGGGTCTTCGAGATTTTTGGACACCACGTAGAAGTTCTCATTCGGGGTGATTTCCGGAGGCATCTGGCCGTGGGGAACCCCCCTGGCGCCACCCGCTCCCATGCCGAATTGCCCGTCGGTTACGGCCCACCGCGTCAGGAAGCCGGCGACAATCGCGCCGAATCCTGCAAGCGCGATTCCCCGGAGCAGCCTGCGGCGCGATTCGTAGACCACCGCTGCCTCCGAGGTGGGCGCCAGCTCTTTCAGCAAGGCCTGCGCCACCAACGACAGCACGTACCCCGAAAATAGGAATGATAGGAAGGAGGCCGCGTTGAACCGCACCTGCGATCCGATGGGGAAGGTTGACGCAAAGGCGCCCTCCCTGCCCAGGAACGGCACTGCCACGGTCATGGCGACTAACCAGAGCACAATCCCAACGGTCATGCCGTCCCAGGGCGGCTGGCGCAGACGGGGATACCGCCGCAGCATCATGGCGAATCCCCATCCGACGCCTCCGGTCAGCACGATGAGGGCGACGGATATTCCCAGCAGGGTCAGGGGCTTGGCCAGCTCTTGCAGCCGCGCGATGGCGAAAGAGAAGAGGGACGCCGGGAGAAGGGATGCGAACCCTTCAGCCAACAGGCTTGGGAGGGACTGGATGCCGAGAATGCCAGCGAGGGTCAATAGCCCAAGCGCCAATGCCACCCCGGCGATTAGCCCGGCCCCGCCTCCTCGAATAAGCAGTCGCTTCATGCCTGAACTCGCTTTGCGGCGTTAGGGTCTCTAGTATAACCTGCGGGGGTCGGGCGCTGGAGTCTCACCTTCATGGGCAGGCAGTCAACGTCCCTCTGTTCCTCGTTGCGCTCAGCATGGCCTGGGAATGAGCCTGGCGGCGGGTCCAATTCTGAAGGAGGCGACCCTAATTGGGAACGCTTTACGTGGTCGCCACGCCCATTGGAAACCTGGAGGACATCACCCTCCGCGCGCTGCGGGTGCTTCGCAGCGCTCCGCTCGTCGCCGCTGAAGACACGCGGATGACCCGCAAGCTACTCACGGCCCACGGGATAAGGTCTCGTCTCATCAGCTACAACGAGCACAACAGCCGCTCTCGGATTCCCCGCCTCGTAGAGGCCCTGGAGCAAGAGGACGTGGCGTTGGTCTCCGATGCTGGGACCCCGGTCCTAAGCGACCCTGGGTCTGACCTCGTCCAGGCCGCGGTTGGGGCGGGCCATGAAGTTGTGGCCATCCCTGGCCCCTCGGCGCTGACGGCGGCCGTCTCGATTGCCGGACTGGCGGCGCAGGAGTTCACCTTCGTCGGGTTTTTGCCCAGGAAGGGCAAACAGCGCCGGCAATCGCTGGAGCGTCTGGCGCAGGAGGGCAGGCCCGTCGTTCTCTACGAGGCGCCCCACCGCCTTCAGCAGACCCTCCACGACCTCCAGCAGGTTCTGGGAGACCGTCAGGCGGCGGTGTGCAGGGAGCTCACCAAGCTGCACGAGGAAGTCTTCCGCGGTGCATTTTCGGAAGCGGCCGCTTACTTCCTAGAGCCCAGAGGGGAGTTCACGCTGGTTGTGGAAGGTGGAGCGCCCGCGGCCTCCGCTGAGCCTGTCAGCCGGGAGCGATTGGAAGCGCGCATGGCCGAATTCAGGAGACAGGGCTTGCCCCCCAACGAGGCGGTGGCGCTGGCGGTGGAGGAGCTACACGTGTCCCGAAGAGAGGCCTACGGCGCCTGGGTGGAGAGCGGAAAACGGTGAGGCCGGATGGCGCGCTCAGCCGCAGGCGCCGGCGGTTGCCATTGTAGGCAATGTGCTCTAGATTGACAGCAGGCCGCCCCGCGGCCTCAAACGACTCTAGTAGGAAGGTGGATCATGGCAGGACCGCTCACGGGGATTCGGGTGGTGGAGATGGCCCACGTCATCAGTGGGCCCTACGGGGGGATGCTTCTAGGAGACCTGGGCGCCGAGGTCATCAAAGTTGAGATGCCTGGGACCGGGGACTACTTCAGGCAATGGGACGCCAAGGAGGGAGCCATCCGCCCCCCCTTCGCAGGGTACAACCGCGGTAAGAAGAGCGTCACGATCAACATCCGGAACGAAAGCGGGCGCGAGGTGTACAAGAAGCTCGTGGCCACCGCCGATGTTGTCGTGGAGAACTTCCGTCCGGGCGCACTGGAGAAGTACGGCATTGGCTATGAAGACCTGAGCAAGGACAACCCGGGACTGATCTACTGCTCGGTCAGCGGCATGGGGCCCAGCGGCCCGTATCGCGACCGTCCCACCTACGACCAGATCGCTCAGGCGATGAGCGGCCTTTGGAGCCAGTTGACGGAGATGGACGACCCGGAGCCGGTCGGCCCCGCCATCTGCGACCAGCTCACGGGGATGTTCACGGCCTACGGAATCTTGGGGGCACTGGTTGGCCGCGGCATGACCGGGAAGGGTCAACAGCTGGACGTGAGCATGCTGGGGGCAGGTATTGCCTTCAACCCCGCCTCCATTGCCGAGTACATGATGGAAGGCAAGATCGCCGATAAGTTTTCAAGGCCCCACCAGTCCCAGTCCTACGCCTTTGTGGGATCGGACGACAAGCCCTTCGCCATTCACCTTTCGACGCCGCCCAAGTTCTGGCAGGGGCTCGTGACGGTGGCCGGACATCCGGAGTTCGTCGACGACCCTCGCTTCCTGACCAAGCGGAACCGAATCGAGCGCTATGACGAAATCCACGACCTCCTTCAAGAGAGCTTCAGGAGCCGCCCCCGGGCCGAGTGGCTGGAACTGCTGGAGGAAAGCGACGTGCCCTGCGGCCCGCTCTACAACATTCCCGAGGCCCTGGCCGACCCGCAGGTGCAGCACTTGGGGATGGTCCAGACCTTCGGAGACGGGGATAGGGCCCTCAACCTGGTGGGCTTCCCTGTAGCATATGGCAATACCGCCTGCGAGGCGGGCCTGCCGCCGCCCCTCCTGGGAGAGAACAGCACCGAAGTTCTGATGGAACTGGGCTACACGGAAGAGGACCTGGCCCGCCTCACCGAGGAAGAGGCCATATAGGCCCGGCGAATAAACGCGGCGAGCGGACTCGCTTGCGCTTGAACTTCCCTAGGAGTCCATGACTGAAATCCGCTTTGTAGACACCACCATACGGGACGGCAACCAGAGCCTCTGGGCCAACAATGCCCGCACCGAGTGGATCCTGCCAGTCGCCGGGCGCCTCGACCGCTGCGGCTTCGAGGCCATTGAGCTGTCGCCCATCGACGGGAGGAAGAGCGTCCGCGAGCTTAAGGAAGACCCTTGGACTCGCATACGCTTGGTCAGCGAGCGGGTCACCGAGACTCCCCTGCGCACGGTCGCTGGCCGGTTCCGTCCCTTCGACGTAACCCCGGACTCGATGTACTACCTGTACATCGAGCGGATGTTTGCCAATGGCATCCGGCAGACCCGAATCTCGGAGGAGTGGAACCAGTATGTCGGGTGGAAGCGGAAGATCGAGGTTTCCAAGGCTGTCGGCATGCAGCCCCTCATCAACCTCATTTACTCGGTTTCGCCCCGTCACACCGATGCCTACTACGCCGAACGAGCGAGGCAAGCCCTCTCCCTTGATCCCTTCCGCATCGTGCTCAAGGACCCCGGCGGACTGCTGACGCCCGACCGCATGCAGACCATCGTTCCCGCCATTCAGGCCAACATCGGCGGCAAAGAGCTCGAGCTCCACACCCACTGCACCACCGGGCTAGGTCCCCTGGTCGCGCTGGAAGCCATCAAGCTGGGCATCGCGATCATCAACACAGGCATTCCTCCCCTCGCCGACGGATCAGGGAACCCATCCGTGTTCAACGTGGCCAGGAATGCCAGGGCCCTGGGCTACGCGCCCGTCTTCAACGAGGAGGAGGCCAGAGTCGTGTCCCAGCACTTCTCGGCCGTCGCGCAGAGGGAGCACATGCCCGTGGGCAGGGCCAAAGAGTACGACGCCGCGCAATTCGAGCACCAGGTCCCGGGCGGCATGATCTCCAACCTGCGCCATCAGCTCAAGCTCGTGGGCATGGAAGACAAGCTGGAGGACTCGCTGATCGAAGCGACCCGGATCCGCGCCGAGTTTGGTTACCCTGTCATGGTCACGCCTCTGTCGCAGTTCGTGGGGAGCCAAGCGGCCATCAACGTCATCGTTGGGGAGCGCTACAAAGAGGTTACCGACCAGACGATCCACTACGCACTTGGTCGGTTTGGCGGAGAGGAGGCAATCAACGCCATGGATCAGGACACCCGCGACAAGATTCTGGACCGGCGCAGGGCGCAAGAGTTGGAGGACTGGGACCCGCCCCAGCCGACCCTAGAAGAGCTTCGCGCCGAATACGGCGGCCCGGGCCTCTCCGATGAGGAACTGCTGCTGCGCTTCACTATAGGCCAGGACGAAATCGACGTGATGCGCGCCAGCAATCCTCGCTATACCGGCTACTCTCTGATGGCCGAGCAGTCCATAGTGTCCCTGGTGCGCCAGCTTACGGAGCGCACGGACCGGAGCCACATCTTCGTCCAGCGCGGCGATGCGTCCATTACGCTAAGGAAGTCGGACGAAGTAGGGGTTCGCCCGTCCCATAGCCCTCGCGAGGCGCCCTAGGTAAACAGCAAGACATTGCGGGAGATGGACGGGGAGCTAACTAAGGAAGGGCGGGGTCATAGTAACCCCGCCCTTCCTTTTCTCTCCAGGCCAAGCATCGCCTCGCTTAGAACTCCAGCCCGAACAGCTTCTTGGCGTTGTCCACCATAATCTTCTGCCTCACCTCGGGCTTCCAGTCGTACTGGTTGAACTCCTCCAGCCAGCGTTCCACGGGGATCGCCGGCCAGTCCGAGCCGAACAGCGCCTTGTTCTGGATAAGGGAATTGACCTGCTGAGCGATCTGTGGCGGCCAGTACCTGGGGGCCCAGCCGGACAGGTCAATGTAGAAGTTGCTCTTGTGCCGGGCGATTGCCAGGCTCTCATCGGTCCAGGGCCAGGTGGGGTGGGCGCAGATGATGTTCAACTCCGGGAAATCGGCGGCCACATCGTCCAAGAGCATGGGCTGCGTGTACTTCAGCTTGACCCCCATGCCCCCCGGCGTCCCCGCCCCGGCGGCGGCCATGCCACCGTGGAACAGGATGGGCATTCCCTGCTTTTGGATCTCTTCCCAAATGGGGTAGAAGCGTTGGTCGTTGGGGTAGAAGTGCTGGCGGGCGGGATTGATCTCGCCGATGCCGTGCATTCCCAGCTCCTCCCTGCATCGCTTCACCTCGTCGATGGCGGCTTGCCCCATCCACGGGTCGATGGCTGCGAAGCCGAGGAAGACGTCCGGGTGCCTGCGCACCGCATCAGCGATGTGGTCGTTTGGCAGCGGCTTCAAGCCGGTGACGGTCTCGTCGGTGCCGTTCATAATGGCCGCCATCATCTTGCGCTCGCGGTACTGGTCGGCCATCTCGTCTACGGAGACGGGCGTGGGCGCCCGTCCGAAATAGTTCGCCATCTGCTGAGTCCGAGCCGCGCCTCGGGCGTCGAGGGCCGCCTGGTCCCGCAGGTGTACGTGAACGTCGATTCCTACGACTTCCATGATTCCTCCTTGAGTGATAGAGCCCTCAGCGCTGGACGGACCATGCGCTGAGCCTGTGTGTGGCAGCGCCTATCCGGGCGTCGCCGGTCTGGCGTCGAAAGTATACTACAGCGCTCCCTTTCCTTGGACAACGCTGATTGCGTCGGCGCCGTTGCTACCCTGCCAGGGAGTGTGGTAGCGTATCCGCGACAAAATTCTCCTAGGGGCGGAACCACATATGGATCTCACCGAAGAAGACATCATTCAAATTCTCGACCTGATCGACAAGTCCAGCTTCGATTACTTCCAGTTGCGCATGGGCGATCTGAACCTGACGGTCAGCCGCGGCGACATCGACCTGAGCATGGCCCCGGCCATTGTTGCAGCCGCGCCCGCTCCGGCGGTGGAGGCTGCGGCTCCGCCTCCGGCCGCTGCTTCCGAGCCCGCCGCTGCGCCTGCACCGGTAGCTGCCCCCGCTCCGGCCGCTGCGCCCGAACCTGCTGCGGCGGCGCCTGAGCCGGCTTCCACCGAGGGGCTCGTGCCCGTCTACGCCCCAATGGTGGGGACGTTCTACGCTGCGCCGGAACCCAGCGCTCCTCCGTTCACGGAGTTGGGAGCAAGGGTGGATGAGGACGCCACGGTGGGCCTCATCGAGGTCATGAAGGTGTTCAACAGCATCAGGGCGGGCGCCAACGGCGTCATCGAGCAGATCCTAGTGCAGAACGCCCAGTTCGTGGAATACGGCCAGGCCCTATTCCTGATCAGGCCGGACGGCGGCTCCGAATGAGCGTCTCCCGCGTTCTAGTCGCCAACCGAGGCGAGATCGCGGTCAGAGTCATCAGAGCATGCCAGGCGCTGGGTATCGAAACCGTGGCCGTCTTCTCCGAGGCGGACCGGCACAGCATGGGCCCGCAGATCGCAGACCGGGCTGTGTGCATCGGGCCTCCGCGCTCCGCTGACAGCTATCTCCGGGTCGGCGCCCTGATCGAGACTGCCCTGGGGACAGGCTGCGACGCCCTCCACCCCGGCTACGGCTTCCTGGCTGAATCTCCCGCTCTGGCTGAGGCCTGCGTCGAAAACAGCATCCAGTTCGTGGGCCCGCGAGCGGAGAGCATCCGCCTGATGGGGAACAAGCTGGAGGCCCGCGAGGCGGTGAAGGCCTATGGGGTCCCATTGGTCCCAGGCTCGCCCAGGGTGCGCAGCGCGCAGGAAGCCGCGTCGGTTGCCGCCGAGATCGGCTATCCCGTGCTCTTCAAAGCCGCCGCAGGCGGAGGCGGGCGCGGCATCAAGATCGTCCACGAGAGCGACCAGTTGCAGTCCACCTTCGAGACGGCGGCAGCCGAGTCCCTCGCCGCCTTTGGAGACGATTCCCTCTATATGGAGCGGTTCGTCGGCAACGGGCGCCATATCGAAGTCCAGGTTCTCGGCGACCGTTTCGGCAACGTGGTCCATCTGGGAGAGCGCGACTGCTCGGTGCAGCGGCGCTACCAGAAGATCATCGAAGAGGCCCCGGCCCACGCGGTCTCTGAGGCCCTCCGCGAGGAAATTAGAGAGGCGGCGGCAACGGCGGCGCGCCGGATCGGCTACGAGAGCGCAGGCACCGTCGAATTCATGCTGGACCAGGATGCCAACAAGTTCTACTTCCTGGAAATGAACACGCGGATTCAAGTGGAGCACCCCGTCACCGAGATGATTACGGGCGTGGACTTGGTCCAGGAGCAGCTCCGCATCGCCTCCGGCAACCCGCTGCCCTTCGCCCAGGCCGACGTGCGCTTCTTTGGCCACTCCATCGAATGCCGGATTACCGCGGAATCCGCCCTGCGCAATTTCCAGCCGTCGCCGGGCCTGCTCACCGAATGGGCCCCGCCCACCGGGCCGGGCCTGCGGATTGACACCCACTGCTACCCCGGTTACGTTGTGCCGCCCTTCTACGACTCGATGATTGGCAAGCTGATCACGCGAGGGGCCAGCCGCGCCGAGGCCATCCAGCGCATGAAGGACGGCCTCATGGACTTCAGGGTTGAGGGCATTGAGACCAACATTCCCTTCTTGGTCTGGCTCATGGACGAGCAGGACTATCTGGAGGAGCGCCTCAACACCCGCTGGCTGGAACAGAAGAAGCTGGAACAGTTCAACGCGTTCGTGGCGTCCCGCTAACCCATAGAGCCACCGGCGGCAACGAGGCGTTCGTGAAAGCAGAGCAGCGGCAGGGCGGACCACTCCAACACCTTGTGATCCTGCCCGACGACTACGACGCTTCCCTTTCCTATCCCCTGGTCATTCTGCTGCACGGATTCGGCGCCAGCATGCGCGACCTCGCGGGCCTGGCGCCGGCAATCAGCGCCACCGGCTACGTCTACCTCTGTCCTAACGCGCCGATCTCCTTTGACGTCGGTATGGGGCAGGCTGGGTTTGGCTGGTACACGCCTCGCAGCGACTCCGCCGTCGGGGAGATACGAGAGTCCGAGCGGCTGTTGGACGGCTTCTTTCAGGAGGCATTCGGCGAGTTCGGAAGCTCCGCCGGAGCGCTGCTGATTGGGTTCTCCCAAGGCGGCGGGATGACGCTTCGATGCGGTATTGGGCGTCCTGACGTCTTCGCTGGCCTGGGCGCCCTCAGCCCGTCGTTGCAGGAGCCCCGCGGTCTGGACGACCGGCTTCCGGCGTCGCGGGCGCAATCCATCTTCGTCTCCCATGGCCATCACGATCCTCTCATTGCCATCGAAGAAGCCCGGGGCATCAAACACTACCTGGAGGGCGCCGGATACGCGCCCGCATACCACGAATATGCGATGGGGCACGAGATCAGCCCCGACGCGTTAAGCGACCTGGTTTCCTGGATGAGGGGAGCGCTGCCTCCGTTAGGGTAGGGCGCATACTCCGGCTGGCAACGCCGCCTACCCGAAAGCGAGCGTGCGCGCGATCTGCTTGAGCTTGGGTCTCTGTCCGTACATCAACAGATAGGCGCGGAAGAGGCGGGTAGCCATCAGGACGGCCAAGCCAACCGCAATTGCCAGTACGCCGAGGCTGGCAGCTATGTCAACGGGGCTCATGGCGTTCACAGACAGCCGGATGAGGCCGGTCAGCGGCGCCGTGAAGGGGATGAGCGAGAGGATTTGCCCTGCGATCCCGTTGGGGTTTTCCAGCAGGAGAGAGAAGAACCACATCGGCGCCACGATGGGCAGGACGAAAACGAAGGTGATCTGTCCGGCTTCCCGCTGAGAAGTGGTGACAGCGCCCAGCCCCGCCATCAACGCTCCGATGAAAGCATAGCTGAGGACGAAGTACAGCAGCGCCACCAGTATGAGGGGCGCCGGGGGAAGGCTCAGGCCGGGCAGGTCCACCGGCCCGATCCGAAGAGCAAAGAAAACGGCCACCCCGGCCCCTGCCCAGACGGCCATCTGCGCCAACCCCGCCAGACCCAACCCCGCCAGCTTCCCCAGCATGAGCTTCTCCGGCGTCACCGACGACAGCAGCACTTCCATGATCCTGTTCTCTTTCTCCTCGTTCAGCCCCTGGAGGAGATACCCGGAAGCCCCCAGTATGGATACTACGATGAACAAGGCAAAGGCTATGAAGAAGGGAAGGTGGCCGTAATCCCGGGTGTCTTCAACCGGAAGACCCTGCTCGTCCACCTCAATCATGGTGGCAACAATGGGCCTGAGCACCCGCTGCCGCCGTTCTTCGGAGACCTGTCCCTCCAGGATGTTGTCCAGCAAGAACCGCTCCAGCGGACCGTAGTCTCCACGGCCAAAGTCCAGTCCAGCCCGCTCCGGTGCGACGCTGACGACCTGGCCCGTCTCCAAGTACGCTTCGGGAATGACGTAGAGGGCCGAGATCTCACCCACTAGCAAAGACTGGATGCCTGCATCCTCCTCTTGGAAGGGCAGAAAAATGACTTCTCCCTGGTCTTGGAATGCCGTCAACAGTCCCGAGCGGTCGATATAGCCCACGTTTGCGGTTTGGTCGTGGGAGGACGGGTCGCGCACTGCCTGGAATATCAGGAGCGCGGCCACAGCAAGTAGCGCAAGCGCCGGGATCCCCAGCGTCAACACGCGGAAGCTGGTTCGCTGAACGGTCACGCTGAACTCGCGCCTCAGGACCACAAGCGTCTTACGCACCGCGCCCTCGCACCACGGTCACGAAGATCTCCTCCATGCTTGGCGTCCCAACTTCAAACCGGTCGATGGAGGCGCCGCGGTCCAGGAGCTGCCGAAGGACTTCCTCTGGAGTGATGCCGGGATCGAGGGCCATGACGCGGGAGTCGCCCTCCCGTCGGACGCGGCTGACGCCCTGAAGGTCTTCGGGCCAGGGGCTGCAGGCCACCATCACGTTGTTGCTCCGGTAACGTTGCTTGATGTCCGCCAGGTCTCCGGAGAGCACCACCCGGCCTTGGTCAATCATCACCACGCGGTCGCAGAGCTCCTCCACCTGGTTCATCTGGTGGGTGGAGAGGACAAGGGCTGCCCCCCTAGCGCGGGCCTCGGCGATGATTTCCTTTAGCAGACGCACGTTCACCGGGTCCAGCGCCGAGAAGGGCTCGTCCAGCACCACCAGCGCCGGTTGGTGAACCAGCATCGCCGCTACCTGAATGAGTTGGGCCATCCCTCGGCTGAGTTCCTTGACCTTCTTCCTTCCATGGGGCGCCATCCCCAGCCGCTCGAGGAGGGCCTGGGTGTTCGCGGCTGCGGCGCGCCGGGAGAGGCCCTTAAGTTCCCCAAGATACGTCAGGGTGTCGGCGACCCGTTGGCCTTGGTAGAGGCCGCGCTCCTCCGGCAGGTAGCCTATCTGCTCCTTGGTGGCCTCAGTGATGGGCTGGCCGAAGACCGTCACCTCTCCGCGGTCCGGGCGCAGGATGTCCAGCAGCATGCGGATGGTGGTGGTCTTGCCGGCCCCGTTTGGTCCCACGAGGCCCAGAATCCGCCCCTGCGGGACGTCGAAGGATACGCCCTGGACCACTGGACGCTCGTCAAACGACTTCCAGAGGTCGCGCGCTGAGACCTGGTTTTTTGGGCCCTGGAGGCTCAATGCGCTGGACTCCATTGCTGGCCGCTGTTTCCGGCCGGCGCAGCCGATGGCTCAGAGGCCATCGGCGAGTTTAGCACAGAGCGCAGAGCAGGCGAGAGCCGGTGGGCGCACCAAGGGCTAAAGCGGCGGGAACGGGAGCGGTAATCCATAGCACCTCCATGTGACAACAGGTAAGACTTCCGGACGGTGAGCGAGGCTTTGTAACGCTTGTCAGCCGGATTTCGGGGTTTGCAGGCGTGGAGCCGTTACAAAGGCATTACAGGCCGTTACAAGGGCGTTACAGACCGTTACAAAGCTGTTACGAGTCGTTACGAACTGTTACGAGCCGTTACGGAGTTGGATGGCTCCAAAGAGCCTGTGCCTTACAACGGCATTCACTCCGGTCCCAACCTTCCTCGGAGGGTCTTGCCCCTTGGGTTGTTCCCTCAGCGCTCCTGCCACAGGGGGATTCTCTGTGGTTAGCCCCCAGTACATACGTTATGCGGCAGGCTCCGAGAAAGAGAAGCGGGCCCGGGGCCCACTTCATGGGGATACTATAGCACAATCGTTCGTATTTTGCAAGGGGGCGGTGTCAGGTTGGAGGGGATGGTCTTGTTTTGGCCTGCGCCCTCCTTCAGCGGAAAGTTTGGCTTGGCCTGCGCCGCTATCCCGCCCGCTCCACCCTCCGACGTTTTGGGTACAGGGGGGACTCCCCCTGTACCCCCGGCGGGGGCTGCGCCCCCTGCACCCCGCTTGGGAGACGGGGGCGAGCTTGCGTTGGCGCGTCTGGGCGCTTCCCAGGCTGCCCTGTAGTCAGGGGCAGGGACAGAGTCGCACACCGCCAGGTGACGCGAGGTGTCGTCGGTAAGCATGGAGCCATTTGCGCGTGATACAGGTAATGCAAGGGTCTCGAGTCCCGAGAGCATAAGCGGCCTGATGCTTTCACCGGCCCTGTGCTACAATGAGGCATCCCTCTTAACCTGGCGCCGCCTCCCCTCTATGGCTGAACGCATACTCGTAGCTGTGGCCTGGCCCTACGCCAACGGCCACCTCCATCTGGGGCACATCGCCGGCTGCTATCTTCCCGCCGACATCTTCGCCCGCTATCACCGTCTCAAAGGAAACGACGTGCTCATGGTGTCCGGCTCGGACGCCCACGGCACGCCCATCACCCTGCGGGCGGAGCAAGAGGGCGTCACCCCGGAAGAGCTGCTGGCCCGTTACCACGACAGTTTCATGCAATCGTGGGAGGGACTGGGCATCCAGTGGGACCTCTTCACCTCCACAGCCACAACCAATCACCAAGAAGTCGTCCACGACATCTGGCGCACGCTGGATGAAAAGGGGTTCATCTATACGGCAATCATGCCGCTGCCCTATTGCCATGTCGATAAGCGCTTCCTTCCCGACCGCTACGTGGAGGGAACATGCCCCCACTGCGCCTTCGACAAGGCGCGAGGCGATCAGTGCGACAACTGCGGCCGCACCCTGGAGCCGCAGGAAATGCAGGACCTCCGATGTAGGCTCTGCGGCGCCTCGCCGGAGATACGAGAGTCGGAGCACTTCTTCTTCAAGCTCAGCGCCTTCAGAGAGGCGTTGCTCAATTGGGTCAAACCGCAGGACCGGTGGCGGCCCAACGTGCGCAACTTCACGGTCAGCTTCCTCGAGGGGGAGTTGAAGGACCGGCCCATATCGCGCGACATTTTGTGGGGCGTGCCGCTCCCCGTGGAGGGGCAGGACTCCAAGCGGGTCTATGTGTGGTTCGAGGCGGTTATAGGGTATCTGTCGGCGTCGAAGGAATGGGCAAAACTTCGAGGCGACCCGGATGCCTGGGAGGCCTTTTGGAAGGACCCTTCTTGCCGGCCGCACTACTTCATCGGCAAGGACAACATACCGTTCCACACAATTATCTGGCCGGCCATGTTAATGGGCTATGAGCAGCTCAACCTGCCCTACGACGTCCCCGCCAACGAGTTCCTCACCATCGAGGGCAGCCAGCTCTCCACAAGCCGCAACTGGGCCGTCTGGGTTCCCGATTACCTGGAACGCTTCGACCCCGATCCCCTGCGCTACTACCTCTCGGCCCATATGCCGGAAACCAGCGACTCGTCCTTTTCCTGGCGGGAGTTCCAGCGGCGCAACAACGATGAACTCGTGGCCACGTTCGGAAACCTTGTGCACCGGGTTCTCTCCTTCACCCACCGCAACTTCGACGGGCGGGTCCCCGAGCCGGGCAGCCTGGAACAGAGGGACTCCGACCTCCTGGACAAGGCGCGAGCCGCCTTTGCCGGCGTGGGCGGGGATCTGTCTGCCTGCCATTTCCGCGACGCACTGCGGCACATCATGGTCCTGTGCCAAGAGGCCAACCGCTATCTGGACAGCGCGGCCCCCTGGAAGGCCATCAAGGTAGACAGGCCGCGGGCCGCGACAAGTTTGTGGGTAACCGTCAACGTCATCGGAGCGCTGAGCACGCTGGCCTGGCCGTTCCTGCCGTTCAGCGGAGACAGAATTCGCCAGATGGTGGGCTTCTCCGACGGGGCCGCGGAGGGGGGATGGGCGTATCGCGAGGTCCCGGCCGGCCAGCCCATGCAGAGTCCCGAGCCCCTGTTTACCAAGTTGGAGGACGACGTCATTCATCAGGAGGAGCAGCGCCTGTACTCCGGGCGTTGACTGCAAAGACGGGTCTGCTATGACAACGCAACTGCCCTCTCTCTACGCACCGGTGCTGGACGACCTGGCGAGGGTCAAGCAGGGCCTCAAAGACCTGGCCGTGGAGGCCAACTACCCGGTCTTGGCGGACATGCTCGACCACATCCTGGACACTCCGGGGAAGGTCATCAGGCCAGCGGTGACCATGCTGGCTTCCCATTTCGGCCCCGAGGGCCGTGACAACCCGCTGCTGATGGCCCGGGCCGTCGAGCTCCTGCACATCGCCACCCTGATTCACGACGACACTGTGGACAGGTCTTCTCTGCGGCGGGGCAAGGCGACAATCCATAGCCTCTGGGGAGAAAAGGTCGCCGTTCTCGTGGGCGACTACGTCTTCGCCCTCTCGGCCACCTGCGTGTGCGACACGGGGAACGTCCGGGTCATCCGCCGCTTCGCCGAGACCATCATGGAGCTATCCTCCGGCGAGCTGATGGAGTACATGGCGGCTAGGGACTGGACAGTGACGCGGGAGCAGTACCTGGAGCGCACCTATCGCAAGACCGCCTCCCTGTTCCAGACCGCCACCGAGTCCGGCGCTGTGCTCAGCAGGGCAGGGGAAGACGTGGTGCAGGCAATGAGGGAGTACGGGTACAACTTGGGCATGGCCTTTCAGGTCATGGACGACATCTTGGACATCGAGGGGGACGCCGAAGAGGTTGGCAAGCCCGTGGGCAGCGACCTGTTGCAGGGAACCCTCACGCTTCCGGCCATACTGCTGCTGGAGAGGCAGCCCAAAGACAATCCCATCGAGGCGTTGTTCCAGGGGACCGAGCCCGACCGCAACCTGGAACGGGCTGTGGCCCTCATCCGAGAGTCGTCCATCATGCGGGACTCCTTTGGTGTTGCGGGAGAATTCTCCGCCAAGGCTATCGCCGCCCTTGACCTTCTGCCGGACAACGAGACCCGCCGCTGTATGGCTGGCCTTGCCCAGTACGCCGTCCAGCGACGCGTCTAGGGCCTGTTCACACTAGCGGCTGGATTGCCCGGCCTTGGCCAGGAAGCCGGCGGCTTTGTCAGGCCACATAAGGTTGATGAAAGGGGGTTGGCGCCATGGACGGGCGGGAACCTTGGATCCCCTAGCCTTTCCCTAGACAGATGGTCTTGTTTTGGCCTGCGCCGCTATCCCGCCCGCTCCGCCCTCCGACGTTTTCCAGAACAGGGGGACACCCCCTGTACCCCGCTCGGCGAGATGAAAGTCCCATACCTGACGGTGTAGGCATATGTGTCGTTGTCCGATCCTCTCATGACAACGCACTTCGGTATATTAGCGTGAACGTCTCTAGCTGCCCTCCCAGACTATATCCCCGCCGCCGACCGTCATGTGGACCCGTATGTCCGGAATCTCGTCGGGAGGGCAGTCCAGTGGATTCCTGTCCAACACCACGAGGTCCGCGGCCCTTCCGGGCGAAATGGCGCCCCGCGCCTTCTCCTCGTAAGCGGCGGCGGCGGGATAGCGGGTATACATCTCCACCGCCCGGAGGGGCGCGACCCCTTCCTCCGGCGACAGTTGCGCTCCGCTCTGCGACCTTCGGGTGATTGCCGCGTAGATGCTGCGTAGGGGGTTGGCCGGGGCTACGGGTGCGTCGGAACCGGCGGCGGGCGGCGCGATGCCTGGCGCAAAGAGGGAGGCGCTGCGGTACAGCCAAGAGCGGCGGTCCGGGGCGACCTCGGCAAGGTAGCGGTCGCCGCTGTAGTACAGGAAGGACGGCTGAGTCACCACCTGAATCCTCGATTGCCGTAGTGCGGGCAACAGTTCGTCCGGAAGCTCCGAGGCGTGTTCTATTCTGTCTCTCATGTCCCAGGCCCCGTCCCCGCTTTGGGCGTCCCGCAGGGCTCGTATGGCCGCCGCGACGACCTCAGCCTCGACTGCGTGGATGGCCACCGGATACCCGGCCGTCCGCGCCCCCGTTGCCAGCCGCGTGAGGTCATCTCTGCTGGGCTGCGCGCCGCCGTTGGCCAGCGCTGCAACGATCTTGGCGTGGCCGATGCGGAGGCCGCCGCTCTGAGCGCCGAAGCCAAGCCCACGCTCGGCAAAGGCCCCAAGGTGGTTGATGCCCGGCATGAAGGTTATGTGCGGCGCAAAGACCCCGTCGCCCTTCACCCGCTGAAAGAGGTTCCACCGCTCCACGTCGTTCTTGACCGTGGCGTCCTGCACTGACGCGATGCCCCGGCTGACCAGGCAACGGCTGGCCTGAGCCAGAGCGTCCCGCACCATCTCGTAGGGCGGTCTCGGCGCCGCTTCGGCAAGTCGCTCCTCCATGTCCACGAGGAAGCCGGTGGGGTGGCCGGTCAGCGGATCGCGCTCGACATACCCAATCTCAGGGTCGGGCGCGTCCCCTCGGCGGCCGGCCCTGTCGAGGCCCGCGGTGTTGAGCACCGAGGCGTGACCCGAGCGGTGGATGAGCCGAACGGGAACATCAAGGGACGCTTCGTCCAGGTCTGTCCGATTGGGATGCCTCCGCTCCTCTAACGCAGCTTCGTCGTACCCGAAGGCCCGCACCCATTCGCCCGTTCGAGCGCTGCGGGCTTGGCCGGCGATGAGACGCTGCATGTCCCGAATCGACCTGACCTGCCCGGGGCCGCAGTCGACGGACCAAAAGGTGGCGGCCAGGGACAGTAGGTGAATGTGCGCATCGTTGAAGGCCGGTAGGACCGTGCGGCCTCCCAGGTCAATGATCCGCGCCCCCGCCGCCGGCGCGGCGCCCAAACCCAAGCCCTCCGGGCCGCCCACCCATCGAATCCGTCCGTCCGCAATGGCCACCTGCGTTGCAACGGGCTGTTCGGGATGGAGGGTGATGACGTTGGCGTTGCGAAATACCAGCGTGGGGGTGGTCGCCGCCGTCCGAGCGGGGAGGCCTGGAATGGACAGCGGGTCGTGGTTCATGGGGAGGCTCTTGGCCGCCGGGAATGACCTGGATGATCAGACAGGCGTGCGCCACTCTGGGTAGCGTCCGTCTATGCCCCGTGCGATGTCGTGGAAGAGCTGCTCCAGCTTGCTGGTGATGGGGCCGGGTGCGCCCTCGCCGAGCGTGTAGCGGTCCACGGAAGCGATGGGCGTGACCTCGGCGTAGGTGCCGCAGAGAAAGGCCTCGTCGGCGATGTACATTTCGGTGCGGTCTACGTCCCGCTCCAGGCAGGGGACTCCCATTTCTTCCTGAAGCAGACGCAGGATGATGTTCCGGGTGATGCTCTCCAGTACGCCGGCGGTCACCGGAGGGGTGATGGCCACCCCGTCCCGCACGATGAAAACGCAGGCGTAAGGAGACTCCGCCACCTTCCCCTGGTCGTTCAGAATGAGGGAGGTGTCGTAGCCGTTGATGGCGGCTTCCGTAGAGACGAAGCGAGAGTTCTGATAGTTCGTGATCATCTTGGCCCGTGGGGGCATTGTGTTGTCGGAGATGCGCCGCCAAGAGCTGATGGAGCAGTGGATGGCCCGCCCGGTGAGCATGTTCGACTCCCTGGGGCGAGTCGTCATCACCACCTCGCCGGGCTGTTCGTAAGCGGCGAGGTAGCCGGGGATGCCGGAGGGAAAGTAGGCCAGGGGGAAGATGTAGGAGTCCTCGCGGAGGCCGTTGTTGCGAAGAAGTTCCAGCGCTGCCTGTTTGATATCGCCGTCCGAATAGGGCGGCGTCATGCGCACCAGCTTCATGGACTGGGAGAGCCGTTTCAAATGGTCATCCAGGGCGAGTGCGTAGAGGCGCTGCTGCTGCTCGTTCCAGTAGGCCCTGACGCCTTCAAACACCGCCGATATGCCGGTCCAGGCCAGCGCGGTGACGTGGACCGTGGCCTCGTCCCACGCCATCTGCCGCCCCTGCCACCAGAGGTAGGCGGGATGGTTCTGGGGCGAGGGATACATCGCCGCCTCTTTGGTCGCGCGCTCGGTTCGCTGGGTAGTCAAGGCCGGCCTCCTGAGTCGCTTAAGGCCATTCTAGCAGTTGCTACGGGCTTTGGCGTAAGCCGGTGACGCAAGCCTTCAGACCCGTTGACGCCGGCAGAGGAGGCGTAGTGAGGGCTTGTTGGGGCGTTTTTGCTCGCATGGGGGCGCGTCGCCTTGGGCTGCAGTCATTTGAAACCGCCTCCCCCTTCGCCTATAATCACGGTTGACTACTTTGCCGGACACCTCCCGCCGCGCCCCCGGAACGTTGAGACTGAGGGGGCGGTTTTTGTGTCCCCCGGATGCCTCCAGGAGGAGCTGTGCTGAGGACTGCCAATTGCGGAGCGCTGCGGCTGGACGACGTGGGACGCACGGTGACGCTGGCCGGCTGGGTGCATCGTCGCCGGGACCATGGCGGAGTCCTCTTCATCGACCTGCGGGACCGGGAGGGCCTGGTGCAGGTGGTCTTCCATCCAGAGGTCGCTCCGGCCGCCGTCGATGTGGCGTCGGCCTTCCGCAACGAGTGGGTGGTGCAGGTCACCGGGGAGGTTGCCGTCCGTCCGTCCGGCACAGAGAACCCGCAGCTCCCCACCGGCGGGGTCGAGGTCAACGCACACTCGGTTGAGGTGTTGAACGCAGCCCACACGCCGCCCTTTGAAATCGGCGGCGACGCCGAGGTCGATGAGCTTCTGCGGATGCGCTACCGCTACCTGGATCTCCGGCGGCCTCGAATGCGCGGCATCTTGACCCTGCGCCATCGCGTCGTGAAATTCATCAGGGACTTCCTCAGCGACCGGGACTTCCTCGAGGTGGAAACGCCAATTCTCATCAAGAGCACGCCGGAGGGGGCGCGGGACTACCTCGTTCCGAGCCGCCTGTATCCCGGCAACTTCTACGCTCTCCCGCAGTCGCCTCAGCAGCTCAAGCAGTTGCTTATGGTGGCCGGTGTGGAAAAGTATTTCCAAATTGCCCGGTGCTTCCGCGACGAGGACCCGCGGGCCGACCGCCAACCTGAGTTCACGCAGCTCGACCTCGAGATGAGTTTCGTGGACGCCAAGGACGTGCTGGACCTGCTGGAAGCGCTGTACACGGAGATGGTGGAGACCATTACGCCCCACAAGCGCATGATCAAACCCTGGCCCCGCCTATCGTACAGGGACGTCATGGACCGCTTTGGCACGGACAAGCCCGACCTGCGTTTTGGCATGGAAGTGCGGGACCTCTCCGACCTCTCCGCAGCGACGAGCTTCGAGGTGTTCAAGGGAATCGTTGGGGGAGGGGGCGTCGTGAAGGGCGTCGCAGCCCAGGGAGCGGCGTCGTGGTCCCGGCGGGAGGTGGACGAGCTTACGGAGTTCGTCAAGATGCGGGGGGCGAAGGGCCTGGTCACGTTTGCCCTGACGGGAGAGGGCGGCCTTGACGCGCTCGCGCCCGAGGACGTGAAGGGGCCCGTAGCCCATATCTTCCAACCCTCGGAGATAGCGGCCATGGCGGAGCGGCTAGGGGCCGGGCGGGGAGACTTGCTGCTGCTGGTGGGCGGTCCGGCCAAGGTCGTGAACACGGCGCTGAGCCAGCTGCGCAATGAGCTGGGGGAGCGCCTCGGCCTGACCGATCAGGACCTATTGGCCTTTGCCTTCATCGAAGAGTTTCCCCTGTTCGATTGGAACGACGACGAGGGCCGCTGGGATTCGTCTCACCATCCGTTTACGGCGCCTGCGGCCGAGGACATCCACGCGCTGGAGAGCGACCCCGGCAGCATCCGCAGCCATGCCTACGACATGGTTTGCAACGGCTATGAGCTGGCCAGCGGAAGCATCCGGATACACAACAGAGAGCTTCAGGAGCGTATCTTCAGGATCCTTGGCTACACCAACGAGCAGATTCAGGAGCGTTTCGGCCACCTGCTGGAGGCCTTTGAGTACGGCGCCCCTCCCCACGGGGGCATCGCCCCGGGCATCGACCGCCTCATCATCCTGCTGTCCAACGACGCTGAGTCCATCCGGGACGTGATTGCCTTCCCAAAGACGCAGAGCGGCGTCGACCCGTTGTTCGGCGCTCCGGCCTCGGTGGACGCCCAGCAGCTCCGGGAGTTGAAGTTGCGGGTCGTGGAATAGCGCCTACTCTCGATGGGTTGGACGGCGTCTGGCCCAGACCGTTGCCGGGGCGGGTAGGGAAGCGGGGCCGGGGCCCTTCCGCGACTCGCGAAAGTTTTCACAACGTTTTCGGTCATGCTACAATGACCGTGCAGCCTCCGGAGGACGCCATATGAAGGTTACCCAAGAGGGGACCGTCGACCGGCAGACCACCCTGATGATCGAACTCGAGACCCAAGAGGTGGAAAAGCACCTTGACCGGGCCTATCGCAAGGTAGTCCAGCGGCTCAACGTTCCCGGCTTTCGAAAGGGCAAGGCGCCGCGTCGCATCGTCGAGCAGTTCATGGGGCGCGAGGGCCTTCTCCACGAAGCGTTGGACGACATGATCCCCGAGGTCACGGGCGAAGCCGTCGAGGAGCAGGGCCTCGAGGTGGGGGACGTGCCCCAGGTTGAGATCGTGGAGCATGACCCGGTAACCATCAAGGCCACCGTTCCCCTCGTTCCAAGGGTCGATCTGGGTGACTATCGCTCGTTGCGGGTTGATCTGGACCCCGTCGATGTGACGGACGAGCAGGTCGACAATGTCCTGGAGCGAATGGTCAGCGACTCCACCCCTTGGGGCCCCGTGGAGCGCCCCGTCCAATACGGCGACATGGTGATCCTGGGCTTCCACGCCTACATAGGCGAGGAGTTGGCGGGAGACCAACACGACGTGAACTACATTCCCCAAGAGGGCAACCTCGCCCCAGCGCCGGGGTTTTCCGAAGCGCTCGTGGGCGTCGGGCCTGGGGAGGAGAAGGAGTTCACGGTGGTCATGCCCGAGGACCACCCGGACGCCAACGTCGCAGGGAAAGACATCCGCTTCGAGGTCACGGTCAACGAGATCAAGGCCAAGGAGCTCCCCGAGCTCAATGACGAGTATGCCAAGGGCGAGGGACACGACTCGTTGGAGGCTCTGCGGAGTAACGTCAGGGGAGACATCGAGGCTCAGGCCCAGCGGATGGCCGACAGCCGTTACCAGGAAAAGGTCATGGAAGCCCTGCTGGAGCAAGTGGACGTGGAGATAGCGCCCATCATGGTGGGGCATCAGCTTGACCACGTGGTGGAAGACTATCAGGAGAACATCCAACGCCGCGGCGCAAACATGGAGGAGTACCTCCAAGCCATCGGCAAGACGCCTGAGGAGCTTCGCGAGGACCTGCGCGAAAACGCACTCATGCGCGTCAAGCGCTCCACCGTTATGGAGCACCTGGCTGAAAAGGAGAAGATTCAAGTCCTGCCGGAGGACGTGGAGCAGGAATTGGAGCAGCTTACCTCCGGTGAGCAGGGGGAATCCCTGCGGGGCGTTTTGGATTCCCCAAGGGGAAGGGAGTCGCTGGGGCGTTCCCTGTGGACGCGGCGAGTCCTGGAGCGGCTGGTGTTCATTGCCAAGGGCGAGGCCCCCGAGTTGGAAGCTGACCCCGAAGCCGCGGTGGAAGAAGCGGCGGCGCAGGCTGTAACAGAAGACGCCCCGGTAGACGCCCCAGCGGAAGAACCAGCCGCTGAGGCAAACGACGCCGGGACCGCGGACCAACCAGAAGAACCGACGAGCTAAGACAAAGGCATCCAGAGGAGCAGGCAGTACATGATAAGTCGTCCCGAAAACATCGTTCCGATGGTTATTGAGTCAGGCGCGCGAGGGGAGCGGGCCTTCGACATCTATTCGCTCCTGTTGAAGGAGCGAATCGTCTTTCTGGGAACCCCCATCAACGACCAGATAGCCAACCTCATTGTGGCGCAGCTCCTCTACCTGGACAGAGAAGACCCGGATAAGGACATCAGCCTCTACATCCACTCGCCCGGCGGCGTGATCAGCGCCGGCCTCGCCATCTACGACACCATGCAGCTCATCCGGCCTGACGTGTCAACCATCTGCGTGGGTCTCGCCGCCAGCATGGGCACCGTCCTGCTGTGCGCCGGCGCTCCCAAGAAGCGGTTCGCCCTGCCTAATTCCACGGTTCATATGCACCAGCCCATGGGCGGCGCACAGGGCCAGGCCACCGACATCGAGATCGCCGCCCGCGAGATCCTTCGTATGCAGGACAAGATCCGCACCATCATCTCGGGTCACACCGGCCAGGCCTACGACAAGGTTGCGCGGGACACCGACCGCGACTACTACCTGACGGCTGAACAAGCGAACGAATACGGCATCATCGACGAGGTGCTGAGCAGGACGGACGCCGCCGCCTCATAGGAGCTCAGCGGTTGAAATTTGCCCTGTTGGTGAGGAGGCTCAGCCGCCGGACGGGCAGAGCAACGCCAGCGTTCAGGAGAGACCCGGATGCCGACCCCCCGCATTCCAGAAGCTGAATACACCTGCTCCTTCTGCGGCAAGGCGCAGAGCCAGGTCCAGCGCCTGATTGCAGGCCCGGGCAGGGTCTTCATCTGTGACGAGTGCATCACTCTCTGCCAACAGGTCCTCGAAGATGAGTCTTCGCAGACCGGGGGCGCCTCGCCCGCCGTTGCCGACGATGCGGCGCTGGAGCAACTCACGCCCCGCGAGGTCTACGCCCGCCTCTGTGACTACGTCGTTGGCCAGGACCAGGCCAAGAGGCTTCTCAGCGTTGCCGTGTACAACCACTACAAGCGCATCCGCGCCGCCGGCGACGGCGACTGTGAAGTCCAGCTCCAGAAGACGAACATCATGCTGCTAGGTCGCACCGGCAGTGGCAAGACCCTCTTGGCCCAGACCCTGGCCCGCATTCTCGACGTTCCCTTCGCCATTGCCGACGCGACGTCCCTTACGGAGGCGGGCTACGTGGGCGAGGACGTGGAGAACATTTTGCTGCGGCTGGTGCAAGCCGCCGGCGACGACATCGGCAGGGCGGAGCGCGGCATCATCTACATTGACGAGATCGACAAGATCTCGCGGAAGAGCGCCAACCCCTCCATCACGCGAGACGTCTCGGGCGAGGGGGTGCAGCAGGGGTTGCTCAAGATCATCGAAGGCTGCGTGGCCAACGTGCCCCCGCAGGGCGGGCGCAAGCATCCCCACCAAGAGTTCATTCAGATGAACACGGACAATATCCTGTTCGTCGTCGGCGGGACCTTCGACGGGCTGGAGCAAATCGTTGAACGGCGGGTCGCTCACAGCCAGCGGTCCGTTGGTTTTCGGTCTGCCAACCAGAGCGCCCCAACCACGGAAGACCTGTTGCGGCAGGCAGGCCCGCAGGACCTCTTGGAGTTCGGCTTCATCCCCGAGTTCATTGGCCGCATTCCCCTAATCGTGAGCCTCGACTCTCCGGACCAAGAAACGCTGCTCCGCATTCTGAGCGAGCCCAAGGACGCTGTCGTCAAGCAGTACCAACAGCTGTTCAAGATGGACTCTGTGGAGCTGACGTTCACGCCCGATGCCCTGGAGGCGGCTGCCGCCGAGGCCATGAAGAGCAAGACCGGCGCCCGCAGCCTACGCGGCATCATTGAGCGGACGCTTTTGGACGTCATGTACGACTTGCCGTCCCTCAACAACGTCACCCGGTGCGTCATCGACGGCGATGCGGTGCGCGGGCTGAAGCAACCCCTTCTGCTCACGACCTCCGGCGTCCCTGTGGAACAGGCCCCGCACCCGCAACGCAAGTCGGCATAGGCGGCTCTGGCCCGTCCCGTTACTCCTGGAGCGCCAGAGCGGGCTCCACCTGCTCGTCGAGGCACAACGGCGTTTCACCGCCTTCCTGCGCGAGAACAGCCCCTTCTTCTACGCGGAGCCTTCCGTCCGCCAGGGCCTTCAGCGTTGCTAGGAGAAGGGGCCGTTCCCTGAGCACGCCCGCCTGGCGAATGAGCCGGAATAGGGTTAGTTCCTCGCCGGGGTCCCGTTGAAGCACTTCCAGCGATTTCCCCTCAACCTCCCGCCAGGCTTCGTCGAATCCGGCGCCCTTCAGGGAGAAGCGGGCGTAGCTCAACGGCGGCCCTTCGTCCACGGCCTCCGTCACCAGATGGACCATCGCCCCCGACTCGCCGGCCTTCTGCCCAATGAGGTCCCAGATCACCTGCTTCCAGGTTCCCGCCGGGCCGTCGGGTAGGGCGGGGTGCAGGTTGACCAGGGAGAACCTGTTGCAGAGGAGAGGGCTCAGGATTAGCATGTAGCCCGCCATCACGCAGACGTCGGGCTGAAATCCCTCCAAGAGCGCCGCAGCCTCGCGGTCGAAGGCCTCGCGGTCTTCGGAGACGCGAGCGCCGCGCTCGGCGCGGAACCGTCGGGAGGAGTGGCACACCAGAGGAAAGCCGTAGTGGCTGACCTGTTGGAAGTAGCGGTCGCTACCCTCGGCCTCGCCGGGCTCGCGGTTGCTGAACACGAAATCGATCTGCGCCTGGAGGTCGCCGCGCTGGATGGCCTTGACGGTGGTGCGCAGCATTCCCAGGGATCCTTCCCCCCGTCCAGTGGAGAACCAGCCAAGCCGCAGCGGGGCGCCTCGGCGCGGCGGCGCCGGGGGCGGATCGCTCCTAGGCCCGCTCAAGGTAGGCGCCCGTGCGGGTGTCCACTTTGATGCGGTCGCCCTCATTGATGAACAGGGGGACCTGAACGACGAGACCCGTTTCCAGCGTGGCGGGCTTGGCCCCGCCCTGGGCGGTGTCGCCCTTGACCCCCGGAATCGTCTCGGCAATCTCCAACGTAACGTTGGTGGGCATTTCGATGGCGATGGGATTGTCGTTGTAGAACACCACCCCCACGATGGCGGTCTCAGTCAGGTAGTTCTTGTATTCGCCGATCTGCTCGCCGCTGAGGGGGTACTGATCGTAGGTCTCCTGGTCCATGAAGTGGTACAGCCCTTCCTCGCCGTAGAGGTATTGGGCTTCCCGGTGCTCCACCTGGGCCACCTGGAGAGGCTTGTGCCCCGGTAGCTTGCGCTCAAGGACCTGCCCCGTTTTGAGGTGCTTGATACGCAGCGTTAGGGTAGGGGCTTGCTGCTGCATCTTAGTGTGTTGGTACTCCACCACCTGCCATGGCTCGCCGTCGAGTTCCAGGACCATGCCCCGGCGGAGGTTGCTGTAGCTGATCATTGAGGCTTCATCCCTTAAATCCCTCTGAGAGGCTGTCCTTCTCGTTCCATTACAAAGGCCGTTTGGCGCGGCCGATAGCGTGGCGCCCATCCGCTCTGCCCTGATCCCGCTTGCCGCAGGGAGCGTGAGCCCGCGCCCTGCGCGCTGACTGAGGCGCTAGGCAACGTGCAGGGCCAGCTTCCTGGCGTGGCTGAGGCAGCGGGCCTTGCCCTTTTCCAGAACGACGATGTCCTCAATACGAACGCCGCCCCATCCTGAAAGATAGATTCCCGGCTCGATGGTGAACACCATACCGTCGGTCAGCAGGTCCGGCGAACGCTGGCCCACCCTGGGGAACTCATGGATGGCCAGTCCCACGCCGTGGCCCAAGCCGTGGCCGAAGTTCTCGCCATAGCCGGCTTCTTCGATGACTGAGCGAGCCAGGCCATCCGCCGCCTGGGCCTCCATGCCGTCGGTGACGTTGGTCATGGCGAACTGCTGCGCCCGGAGCACTGCGCCGTAGACCTCCCGGAAGGTATCGTCCAGGGGTTCGAGGCAGACCGTGCGCGTCAGGTCGCTGCAATAGCCCTGGTAACGCGCCCCCATGTCGATGACGACGGGTTCGGTAGGGCGCAACTCGCGGTCGCTGGGACGGTGGTGCGGCAGGGCCGAGTTTGGTCCGGAGGCCACGATGATGTCGAACGAGGTGCTCTCTGCGCCCAGCTCCCGCATCGTGCGCTCCAGTTCCCAGGCCACTTGCCGCTCCGTTACGCCGGGCCGGAGGCTGGCGCTCACCCGGTCGAATGCGGTGTCGCCAATGTCGATCGCGCGCTGGGTGGCCTCCATCTCCTCCTGGTCTTTGACCGATCGCAGCGCTAGGAGGATGCTCTTGGTGGCAACCAGGTCGGGCCGCTCGGAGGCGGGCAGTTGCTCCAATGCCTCTGTAAAGCTGGAATGCTGCGCGAAGGTGAGGCTCGTCGCCTCGAAGCCAATGCGCTTCAGCTTCAGCGCCGAGGAGAGGCCGGGAAGCCAGTCGGTATCGCCGCTAATGCGCTCCACTCGAAACGCCGGGGACTGCCGGCCGGCCTGTTCGACGTAACGGAAGTCCGTGGCCAGGACAGCCTCGTCGTGTGTGACCAGCAGATAGCCGGCGGAGCCTGTGAACCCGGACAAGTAGCGCCGGTTCTCCGGGCTGGACACCAGCATGGCGTCGACGTCCAACTCCTCCAGAAGCTCGCGGAGCCGCCCGATGCGTGATGTCATGTGGCCTCTTCCTTCTTGGAGATAGCAGCCAGGTAATCGACGGCTGCCAGGTAGCCGCGCCAGCCCATGCCCGTGACCTGGGCTACGCAGACCGGCGCGATGACCGACTCCCTGCGCCACTCCTCCCGGGCGTGAATGTGCGAAATATGCACCTCCACCGCCGGGACCCGCAGGTCCTGCAGGCAATCCCGCAGGGAGAGTCCGTAGGTTGTCAGGGCCGCCGGATTGATGATGATTCCGTCCGCTGCGGGGCCGTGCTCCTGGAGCCAGTCGATCAGGGCGCCCTCGTGGTTGGACTGAA
The DNA here is from genome assembly GCA_965263165.1 of Dehalococcoidia bacterium. GTDB lineage: Bacteria > Chloroflexota > Dehalococcoidia > Lucifugimonadales > SAR202-VII-2 > SAR202-VII-2. Next base: position 2,695,307 of record OZ253584.1, on the reverse strand, counting down.
AGCAGGCTGCCTCTGCGCCGTGGTGAGAGGCGCGGTCGTTGATGTTCTGCTCCAACTCGGCCAGGGTCATCGCGCCGTACAGGGCAGGATCCCGCTGGCCAAGGCGGTTCAGGTTGGGACCGTTGACGACAAGTAGCTTCACGAAATCTGCCGCGCCGCGAGGGGATTGAAGAGCCCTGCCGGGGCTGTGCCTATCCTACCAGCTTGCCCCTGTGAGGGGAAGATTTGGCGCAGAGGCAGGCAGGTCTCCGGGACATTGGTCCTGCTCAGCCGGTTCCCGCCCACCCAGACTCGGAGAGGTCAACGGTGACGCCGTCCGGGGCGGTGAACTTGACCTCGACGTTGGCCTCGCGGGACGGGCGATTGCCGGGCATGTCGCGTTCCGACTTATACCTTGCGCCGGCGTTGATGATCTGCTGCTCAGCCGATGTCATCTCGTCCACCGCAAAGCCCAGGTGGTGAACGCCCGTATATCGCGGTGCGCCCTCGGTAGTCGCTGCGAAGTCGTCCTTGAACTTCAGAATGGCTAGGTTCACGTGGCCGTCGGTGAGGTAGTATCCCTCCGCCGCGTCGTTGAAGACGCGGCCAGCCTCCTGAAGGCCAAGGCCGTCCATATAGAAACGGGCGGTGGCCTCCGGGTCCTGCGTTGCTATAGCGACGTGCCGTATCCTGGCCATGGTCTCCTCCTCGCGTTGATGATTCTGCCCCGGTGGTTGTGCCTGGGGAGAGTCGGCGCAGCGGCGGCTGCGTTGCCGCAAATATTGCGGGGCCTCCTTGACATCCCGCAAGATCGCGGGCTATGTTCGCCAAGCCGACTAGGATTCATTCAGTATAAAGCGAGACGTTGGAGGTGCTCGATGGCGCTCACAGTGGAAAAGATGATCGCGGGCATTCAGGCTGGCGTGGCCAAGGCCGTTGAGATGGGCCTGAGGATCAGCTTCTGCATCATGGACGAGGGCGGCCACGTCAAGATGGCGGTCCAGGGCGACGGCGCCCGTTGGAACACCGTCGACATCGCCATAGGCAAAGCGTACACGGCGGTTGCCTTTAGACGGAGCACAGCCGCCCTGCAGGAGCTGAGCCAGAAGGCGCCCGGTTTCTCCAGCCTGGAGACCCTCTTTGCTGGCAAGGTGATCATGCTCCCCGGCGGCCTTGTGTTGATGGACGGCGACCAACTCGTGTGCGGCGTGTCGGCCAGTGGCGGCAGCGGCGAGCAGGACGTGGAGTGCGCCCAGGCCGTCATCGATGCGCTGAGGGAGTCCCTGTAGCGTCCCTCCTCACCCGCAAGGGAGCGCAAGCCCCTGGGATTGGAGAGAGAGGAGAGAGGGCGGGTCATAGACCCGCCCTCTCTCTATCGCTCTGAGAGGCTACACCTAGGGCGCCTTGTAGCTGGCTATGTAGTCCTTCACCGCTTCGGGGATGAAGAAGGATGGCCTGTACCCCAGTTGCTCGCCTGCCTTCACGAGGTCGAAGGGGAAGCGCGTTGGGCTGGCCTTCACAGGGCCGTTGGGCTCGGTGATGGTTATCTGGGCACCGGGAATCTCCTCCCGCACAGCCGCCGCAATATCCTCCAAATCCTTCAGCACGCCCGTCCCGATGTTGAAAATGTGGTCGGTCAAGCCCTCAGCCCGAACGGCCAAGGCGGCGGCCCGCGCCATGTCCTTGGCGTAGACGAACTCGTTGTACCCCATCCAGAGAGGGGTTCGCTCCACGGTGACGGCCCGGCCCTCGGCTGGACCCGTGATCACCTCGAAGATAACGCTCCCGAAGGGCGTGCCCGCCGCAGAGAATGTGTACCCGTAGCCGACGGGATACCGCAGGGCAATGACCTCTATGCCGTAGTGCGCCCCGTACTGCAACGCAAGCCGCTCCGCGGCCAGCTTGGTGGCGCCATACAGCGAGTTCGGCGCCGTCTGCTGGTCCTCGTTCATGGGGCCGGAGGCGGTGACGTCGTAGACGCCCATAGTGCTTGCGAACACCACCCGCTTGACTCCGGTGAGCCGAGCCGCCTCCAAGGCGTTTACCGTCCCGCCCACGTTGACCTTAAAGGCCGTGTACGGAGCGGCGGCGACTGCGCCCCCCAGCAGACCCACGGTATGCACCAGGCAGTCGGCGTTGGTCCTCTGAAGCGCCGCCACGAGGTCGCCGACGTTGGTGACGTCGCCGCGGATGACATCAGCCCGGTCCTTGCCGGCCACCTTGTCAATGTACCAATTGACGGGCGATAGCTCGAACAGGGCGACTTTCTCTCCCTGGTCCGCGAGATCCTTGGCGAGATGGACGCCGACCATGCCGGCGCCGGTAATGAGTGTGGCCATCGTTGCTCCTTTTTGTTCTGCAGACGTTTCGTCGTGGGGCTCATCGCCCGTGGGCCGCCGCCCCTAGGGGCACCCCTCCAACCCTTTGCGAAAGGGCGCCTATTCCAAGCCGTACAACCTGGCGCAATTGTCCCAGAGGTATTTCCGCTTGTCCTCCTCCGGTATCGGAAGGTCCAGAAGGGTCTCCACCGCGTGGGGGTACTTCACGTCCAGGTGCGGGTAGTCCGTGGAGAACACCACGTTGTCTCCCAGACCAAACTCCGGCAGGTGCTTGGCTGTTATCTCGTCGCATTCTATGGCGGTGAAGCACTGGCGGCGGAAGTACTCGTCTGGCATCAGCGTCAGCTCCGGGATTTCCGCATAGCCGGTCACCTCCATGTACTCGTTCATGCGCCAGAGGAGCCAGGGCATCCAGGAGCAGTTGCCCTCCAGATAGGCCACCTTGAGGGTGGGGAACCGCTCGAAGACTCCGCCAAAGATCATGTCCGTGACCGCCGTCATGTTCTCCAAGGGGAAGGTGAGCGTGTTCATCATGGAGAATGTGGGCACGAAGCGCTCCATGACCGGTTGAGGCAGGTCGACGAACCCGGCGGCATGGAAACCCACGGGGACGCCCAGCCGCTGGCACTCGGCCCACAGGGGGTCGTAGTACGGGTCGCTCCACATGTGGCCGTTGACGTAGGTGGGCCGCATGTAGATGGCCTTGAATCCAAAGTCCTCAACGCAGCGCCGCGCCTCCGCCACCGCCCCCTCGACGTCATGGGGCGCCACCATTGCGGCCCCGTACATGCGGGTGGGCGCCGTCTGGCAGAAGTCGCGCATCCAATCGTTGTAGGCCCTGGCGATGGCGCATGCGTAGCCGGGGTCCAGTTGGTCTATGCCCAGCACGAAAAGCCCCCTGGTGGGAAAGAGCACGGCGGTGTCCAGCCCCTCATTTTCCATGGCCTGGATCTGTGATGGGCCGTCGAAGTTTCTGGCAAGCGCCTCGCTGTACAGGTCCCACATCTTCTTCTCGATGACGTCGTAGAACGCCTGCGGGAAGCGGTTGGAGGCGCCGCCCATGATCCTGCCGTCCACCTCAACCCGCAGGTCTCTGGTGAACTCGTCCAAGCCGACGGGGGCGCGTTCGGCGTAGACGGGGTCGATGTAGCTCTGCCAAAGATCGACGGGCTCCATGATGTGCATGTCGGAGTCCATAGCCTTGAATCCGTTCTTCACGGCGACCACCTCCTTGTTGGGGGCCTTGAGACCAATTGGGGGCCTGGAGACGACGAAGCCCGGGCCCTATTGTGGGACGGCCCATTATAGGAGCATAGAACCGCCAGGGTCAACGATGACGCCTGGGTCTCGATACCTGTGCCTGGGTTGCTGTCGATAGTGGGCCGCATGAGCTTTCTAGGCGCCTGATATCGTCGTTAGGCCATGCTTGCTGAGGGACGCGCCGCGGTTGAAGGCCCTTTGGGCGTGTGCTAATCTCTTGAGAGTCGGGGTGTGGCGCAGCCCGGGAGCGCACCTGCATGGGGTGCAGGGGGTCGGAGGTTCAAATCCTCTCACCCCGACCAGCAAGACCGCCCTTCGGGGCAGCGTAGCGAGAGACTATTGATTCGCATTACCGCGGACCCCAACATCGGAAGCATTGGGCCTTTGCTTCTGAGTTGGCACGGACTATTCACCTTTGTTGGGGTGGTTGTCGCCATCTTTCTGGTGGCCCGCTGGGCCCGGCGGGCGGGTATAGGATCAGAGGCTGTTTACAACATCGCCATCTGGGCCGTCCTGGGCGGCATCATCGGCGCCCGCGTGGTCCACGTGGTGGACTTCTGGGAGGTCTACCAGAACGACCTCACCAGCATCCTCGCGCTCAACACCGGGGGGGTGGGGTTGTGGGGAGGCCTGCTGGGAGGACTTGCCGGCGGCCTGATTAGCGCATGGCGCATGGGCTACCCCATCAGACGGATCATGGATCTGACGGCGCCCGCGATGCTCCTGTCCCAGGCGGTTGGGCGGATCGGGGACGTTATCAACGGAGAGCATTGCGCCAAGCTCACGGACGCGCCTTGGGGCTTCGTCTACTCCCACCCCGAGAGCCCCGCGTTCTCGTGCATGCCTCTGGGGGGCGCCGGCCTCATCGAAACGAAGGCCATGCACTCCGCCGTTGGCTATGAGCTCATCTACGACCTGCTGGCCTTCGGCTTCCTGTATAAAGTCGCCAGGGGGCGGATCAGGCCGGATGGCATGATGTTCGCTCTCTATCTGTTTCTCTATGGCGCAGGCCGGCTCGTCATCCAGACCTTCTTCCGTCTGGACGACAAGTTCATCGGCCCGCTTCAGGAGGCGCAGGTCATCTCCATCGCCGTGCTGGTCGTCACCGGGGCAATCCTGGTGTGGAAGGCCAGGCTCAGGACCGCGGGGGACATGAGCGGTCCCTCTGCTTCTCCCAGCGCTCCCAGGCCCAAGGGCACGCGCGCCCAGCGCCGGAGGAAGGACAGGAGCTAGCCGTATTTTCCGGGGACGTCGTTCCAGGCGCAAGGCGGGAAAATCCTCCCGTCCCTTCCCTGCGCCCGGGGAAGGCTGGCGCCTAGTGTTGGAAAACAGCGTTGTCGTTTTGACCCCTTGCACACGGCGTTTGACTGCCAAACATGGAAACACTTACTTTGGTCACCAGCTGCTAGATAAGGGTCGCTCTGTTCTGGCGCTGGAGCGCTACCGCCACAGCCGGAAGGCGCTCCTGACATGCCCGTGGAACAGGTCGCAGTAGGTGGAGTTCGGCGCCATTCACGGGCTGAAGGGCTGCGAAGCGGACTACGTCGTCGTCCTCGACCTCAAGGATGATCGGAGGCGGTTCCCTCTCGGATAGAGGACGATCCGCTGTTGGACATCGTGTTGCCTTCGGTGGGAGATCGTGCCCTCCTACGAGGGAATTCGCGTCGAGACGGTATCGGAGACAGCCGGGCAACGATGGATAACCGGTTCAGCTTGAAGCATCAACCAGGGCTGAGAATTGTTTGGCTGATTCTGGCGTGCCTGCTGGCGGCATTGCTCACAGGCGCGGCTTGCGGTCGTTCCGATCAGGCGGTGAAGTGGGGGTACGATGGGCCGGGCGCGCCGGAATTTTGGGCCTCGTTGTCCGAAGAGTACGCAACCTGCGCCGACGGCAAGCAGCAATCGCCAATTGATATTGTCGGATACTCCACGGGCAACGCCGCTCCCATTTCGTTCTCATACAGCGTCGAAGCTGCGTCCGTCCGCAACGATGGCAAACTTGTCCATGTTGGCTATGCGGCGGGTAACACCCTGAGCGTTGGCCAGCGGACCTACGAGCTAAAGTCGGCGCACTTCCATTCACCATCAGAGCATTGGATAGACGGCGCGAGCTTTGCGGCTGAACTGCACGTGGTCCATGCGGATGCTGACGACGACCTGGCAGTCGTAGGGCTGCTGTTTAGGCTGGGCGCGCCCAGCCCTGTAGCGCAGGAGATTCTCGATGCTGCCCCGGCGGCTCCGAATACTGTCGTCGACGGCTTTGCTCTCAATGCCAGGGCCTACGCGCCGGGCGAACTCGGCTACTATCGGTACGACGGCTCAAAGACGACACCTCCGTGCGATGAACCGGTTGACTGGTATGTCATGCGCCAGCCCAAGACCATCTCTCCGGAGCAGGTTGATAGCCTTCTGGCGTTGAGCGGCGGTCCCAACAATCGTCCTGTCCAGCCTACAGGCGATCGCGTGATAACAACCCGGCGGCGCGCGGAAAATGCCCAGCCGGCCTTGACCCGCGGGTGAGCGACTAATAGAGTGACTCGCAGCGCCTCTGGCGCCTGGTGTCGGAAAACAGCATTATCGTTTTGACGCGTTGCGCGCGGTGCTAGACTGCCAAGCATGGAAACGAGTGTTTTGCTGACCCTGTGCTAGGACGGGGGCCGCGCGACAACCTCTCTGGGGACGACAACGAGCGATAGGGTTGGAGGCGCGTGGCCGCAGGGGCGCGCTCCAACTACGCCGTCGCCTTCTTCCCCAGACAGCCATTGCGAGAGGTGAGGCATGACGACAGGCGCCCACCTGCTGGCGCGGGCCCTCAAAGCCGAGGGAATCGACACCGTATTCACCCTCGTTGGCGACCATATCCTTCCCCTGGTGGATGCGCTGGAAGATGAGGGCGTCAAGCTGATTGACACCCGCCACGAGGCCGCCGCCCTCCACATGGCCGATGCCTATACCCGCGTGACCGGCCGCCCGGCGGTGGCGCTGACCACCGGAGGCCCGGGCCACGCCAACGCCGTTGCCGGGCTGCCCATGGCCTGGATGGCCGAGACTCCCCTGGTCTTCATAAGCGGCGCCCCTGAGTCCTATCTCCAAGGCATGTGGAACGCCCAGGAAGTGCCCCAGGTGGACATGGCGAGGCCCACGGTCAAGGGGGCGTGGGAAATCCTCGATGCGCGCCGCATCTCTGAGTACGTGAACAGGGCCTTTCGCACAGCTGCCGGCGGCAGGCCGGGCCCTGTATATCTATCCGTCCCCGTCGACGTGCAGGAGCAGCAAATTGCCGACATCGTGGCGCAGGATTACCGGCCCCAAACGGCGTCCCGCGCTACCGCCTCCCCTGAAGACGTGGATCGCGCCCTCGATCTGTTGCGCGGGGCCGAACGGCCCGTGGCCATCGCCGGCGGGGCGGCGTGGTTCTCTCTTTCCAGGAACGGGTTGGCCAACTTCATCGAGACGACGAAGACCCCCTTGTTTACCGTGGAGCTCAGCCGGGGCCTCCTTTCCGATGAGCACCCCCTGTGCTTCGGCTACGCCGACAGGGCCTTGAACGAGACCTACCGCCTCGTCTCCCAGTCCGACGTCGTGCTCCTGCTGGGCAAGAAGCTGGACGCTCGCATTGGTTTCGGGCAGCCCCCGTCAATCGCCGCATCGGCCAAGATCATCCAGGTGGAGCCCTCGCATGAGGCGGTGGGCGTGAACCGCACCGCGGACGTTGCCTTGGTGGGCGACATCGGGGCCATTGTGGGGCAGCTCGCGGAACGGGCGACGGATGGGCCGTGCCTCGACCGTCCGTGGGTGGAGGAGCTGCGCCGCAGCGCCGTAGGGACGAGGGCGAAGTGGGACGCCGCGGCAACCGAGGCTGAGGCCATACACCCGCTTCACGTGGCGCAGGAGGTGGAGGCGCTGCTCCGCGACGATGCGATGGTCATCGTGGACGGCGGCGACTATGTGCAATGGCCCCGTCTCTATCTGAAGGCCCGACGTCCTGGCGGCTGGCTGCGGCTGGGTCCGTTGGGTCAGCTTGGCGCGGGTCTTCCCTTTGCCCTGGCCTGCCGTTACGCCGACCCCGATGCTCAGGTCGTGCTGTTCATGGGCGACGGCTCCCTTGGCTTCTACCTCGCGGAGATAGACACGGCGATTCGGCACAACCTGCCGGTCGTCATCGTGCTGGGCAACGACGCTCTATGGGGCATCGACCGCAACTTCCAGCTTGCCTATTACGGGAGGGCGGTTGCCACAGACCTGCGCTTCGTCCGCTACGACAGGGTTGTGGAAGCGATGGGGGGCCACGGCGAGCTCGTAGAGCGTCGCGAGAACCTGTCCGGGGCTTTGCAAAGGGCCTTCAACAGCGGCAAGCCTGCGCTGGTCAACGTCGTGATCAAGCCCGCCCAGAGTCCCCTGGCCGACGCCATGATCGCCCGCAAGCGCTCCCAACTCTGAGAAGGGGCAGCAAGGGGGTAGGGTGGAATGTTCGGTTGGGCAACCGCGGAGTGCCAGGCGTTCCGCCCTCATCCCGGTGCCGGGACCTCCTCCCAGGGATTCCCTCCGCCGGAAGCATCAGCGTTTGTTGGCCCGAAGAAACCGGTCGCCGCAGCCCGTGCAGAAGGAGGCGTCCGGGCGGTTGCGGGCGCCGCAGTAGCTGCAGTAGAGGGCTTCCGGGACCGAAGGGAGGCGGGCGCCGCACTGGTCGCAATGGTTGTTTGCGGCCCTCATCATGGCCCCGCAAGCGCCGCATGGCGCCTGGGGATAGTTTCGCCTCATCTGGTAGGGGGAGATGCGCTGTCCCCACTTGAACCGCGTGAACAGCCAGATGCCCCCCAGGACGACGAATCCCACCGACGCCCACGGCATGACGAATACCACTACGTTGAACAGGCCGTGCGCCACTGCGGCCAGTCCAACACCGGCTACGACCAACCCTCTCCGCTTGTTTCCGGATCGGTGATGCAGGCCCAGCGAATAGCCCCAAAGACCCCCGAAGATGACGTGCGCCAGGGTACTGAGGGGGGCTCTTACGATCATGACTTCCGGCCCAAAAGCAGCGACGTACCCGATGTTCTCCACCGTGACGAAACCCAGGCTCGCCGCCGCGCCGTAGACCATCCCATCCAACGGTTCGTCGAAATAGAGCGAGCGGAAGGCGTAGAACCGCACGGCTGCGAACTTGCAGACCTCTTCCACCGGCCCCACCACCAGCAGCATTGCCACCGCTGTGGAGGCTAGGCTGGCCCCCTCGAGGTCCAAGTCCCCCCCATACACGAAGACGCCTTCCAGGACACCCGCAAAGATAGTTGACAGGCCGCCCAGCAGGAACGTCGCCACCAGCAGGCGGCGCGGGCCGGGACGGTAGACATCCATGCGGGCGAAGAACCAGAGCCAGAAGACGCTGGGCGCAATCGCCGCCAGAAGCACGCCGAGGACGCTCAAGGGCTAGGGAGAACCGGAACGGGATGGACGGTCCTTGATCACGACGACGGTGTCGCAGATGAGGTCGTGGAGGCCCCGCTTGTCTTTGCGAACGCCGATCATGATGAATCCGATGAAGAGGGTGGCGGCCGATACGTACTGCGCAAGGGCGCGCGCCAGGGAGCGGAGTGGGCTCACCCGCGATCCGTCGGAGCAGACGACATACATGCTGAAGACGCGCTTGCCGATTGTCGTGCCCCAAGCGACAACCAGGAGCGTGAAGTAGGCGGCGCTCAGCGCCAGGTTTGCGAAATACTCGCCCACACTGTTCGCCTCGAATGTGCCGTCGCCTAGCGTCCGGACCAGGACGAGCCAGCCAGTGCTCAAGACGATACCGTCTATGAGGTACGCCGCCAGGCGGACCCAGAACCCGGCGGGCCGCCCTTCCCGGTAGGCCGGTATGCCGGCAGGGTCGGTGCCCGCGGGCCAGGAAGCCTCTAAGGAGAAGCCGCAGCGGTAGCAGTACGCGGCGCTCGGCTCGTTGATCCTGGCGCACCGCGGGCATTGGGCGGCCCTGGGCGCCTGATGGGCAGGAGAGCTTTCAAGCGCTTGCTCCTGCGATGGAGTGTCCAAGCGGCTGGACAGGACGGCGCCGCAGCTATGACAGAAGGCGCTGCCCGTGGGGTTGGGCGATTCGCAGCGCTGGCAGCGAGCCTGTAGCTGGTGGCCGCACCAGTGGCAGAAAACTGCGTCCGTCAGAATGTCGCGGCCACACTGGACGCACTGCATCCGGCCCTCCGAGGCAGTTGGTGTACTTCCCACCTCGCTCCAGCCCCTCCCGTGGCGCTCGAGGCAACGCTCCCATCCCTGCCCCTGTATTCGGGGGAAAGGGTCACATTCCCTCCCTGGCCATGGGGGAACTACAGCGAGCGCGCGAGCTCCAGCGCCTCGGCCAGTTGATCGGGCTTGTAGCCGACGATCCGCCGGTCGCCGACCACGGTGACCGGCGTGGCCCGGTGGCCCAGATCTATCAGCTCATCCCTGGCGGCGGCGTCCTCGGAGACGTTCCTCACCTCGAAGGCAACTCCCTCCTTCGCCAGGTAGCCCTTGACCATTTCACACGGCCCGCAGCCATTGGAGGTGAATACGGTGATCGGCATACTCATAAGCGTCCTCCTCCCCGGGCCGGGCCGTTGCCCCACACAGCGAGTCTACGAGACCGGCCCGCAGCTTTCAAGGCGCCGCACGCCTCCGCGGTATGCGTGACACATGTGGGTGGACCATACCCTATAGTCGGGGGAGAGGATGTCTGTCCTTGCCCCCGTATTCGGAGGAAGGCTAGGAAGGGGGTTCGGACGCGCCTCCTCCGTCCCCCAAGCAGGGTGCAGGGGACACCCCCTGTACCTAAAGAACGTCGGAGGGTGGGCCAGGTGGACCAACCGCCACCGCCTCCGTAAGCCCTCTGTCCCTCTCCCTACCTCCAGGGGCTGGCTAGGTAGCGGCTCCAAACGCGCCAGATGGCAAACGACGACGCCTCCGTTCCCCAAGCGGGGTGCAGGGGCCGCAGCCCCCGCCGGGGGTACAGCGAGTCCCCCTGTACCCAAAACCGTCGGAGGGAGGGCAGGTGGGACAACGGCGTCCGCCACCATGAGCCCCCTTCTCTCTCTCGGTACTCGAGGGCAGGTTAGGAGGCGCCACCCCCTCATTGCAAAATCCGAACGATTGTGCTATGGTATCCCCAGGAAGTGGGCCACCGGCCCGCTTCTCTTTCTCGGAGCCTGCCGCATAACGTATGTACTGGGGGCTAACCACAGAGAATCCCCCTGTGGCAGGGGCGCTGAGGGAACAACCCAAGGGGCAAGACCGTCCGAGGAAGGCTGGGACCGGAGCGAATGCCGTTGTAAGGCACAGGCTCTTTGGAGCCATCCCGCTCCGTAACGACTCGTAACGAATCGTAACAACTAGGTAACGGTTCGTAACGGCTCCGTAACGACTCGTAACAGCTTGGTAACGGCTTGTAACGCCTTTGTAATGGCTCCGTGCCTGCAAACCCCGAAATCCGGCTGACAAACGTTACAAAGCCCCGTTCACCGCCCAGAATTCTGACTGTTCTCGCGTCGAGGTGTTGTGGACTTCCGCTCTCGCTCCCGTCGCTGTTGCCCTTGGGAGGCCGCCGGCGGCGCTGCCCACGCAGGGCGCGGCGCACCGAGGTGCTCGGGGCGTCGGAACAATGGCCCCGCTGTGTCGGTGGATTCCAGTCCGCTGCAACCCCCCGGGCCAGGGTTGGTGGAAGGGCCCGTGAAGGCGTTGCCGCCGCCCGTGATACAATGGCCTGGGTGAGCGGCCCCACAGGGCTGGCGGCAACGCCCTCAGACTCCAACCCCCGCAACGGAACTGAAAAGATGGCCAACGCGAAAGAGAGCAAGAAGCCCAGGAACTACTGGCTCGTTGTTCTTCCCTCGAGGCACTACCGCATAACCAAGGAACGCGGACTGTCCATTCAGGGCGTCAACCCCAAGGAAAGGAAGAAGGCCCAACGCATGCTGCTGGGCGACCGCATGGTGTTCTACCTGCCGGACACCCAGAGCTTCCCCGCATCGGCGACGATATCGTCCGAGTATTTCGAGGGGCAGGACGCCATCTGGGCCAGCGACGGTGGTAAGGACCCATACCCGTATCGCGTCAATATCAAGGCGGACGTTTCCCTGGATGAAGCGGACTGGCTGGACGCCCGAGAGATAGGGCCAAGGCTGCTCTACGTGCGGCGTTGGATCCCCGAGGACTGGCCGCTGGCTTTCTTCCAGGCCCAGTTGCACCTGCTCCCCCAGCAGGACTTCCGGTTGCTGGAGGACGAGATGAGGCGGCTGGCAACTAGGCGACCTCGCTCCAAGGGGGGCAACCGGCAGGGCGCGGGACCTATAGCCCTGGGCGCCTGACGCCGGTCGCGCGCTCTCTCAGCTTCGCTATCATCCAGACGCGCATTGGAGGTGTGGGTTGGAGTTCCGCTTTGTGGGCAATTCCGGACTACAGGTCTCGGCCATAGGGCTCGGTGCCAATAACTTTGGCGGCCGCACTGACGAGGCCGGCGGCATTCGCGTCGTGAAGACCGCAATAGAAGAGGGCATCACCGCCATCGACACCGCCGATGTCTACGGCGGCGGTTTGTCGGAAGAGATCATCGGCAAGGCCATCAAGGGCGAGCGTCATCGGCTCGTGCTCATGACCAAGTCCGGAATGCGCTACGGCCAGGGTCCCCATGAAGGCGGAGCGTCCAGGCTTCACCTGGTCCAATCGGTGGAGACCAGCCTGCGAAAGCTGGGCGCCGACCACATCGACCTCTACCAGCTCCACTTCCCCGACCCATACACGCCCATCGAAGAGACGCTCCGCGCCCTCGACGATATGGTGCGACAGGGCAAGATACGGTACATCGGCTGCTCGAACTACCTTGCATGGCAGGCCTGCGAGGCAGCCTGGACATCGCGGTCGCTCGGCCTGAACTCCTACATCAGCGTTCAGCCGCACTATAGCTTGTACCACCGTGCGCCCGAGCGAGGCCTGATGTCATTCTGCCAGGCCTATAACGTCGGCATCATTCCCTACTACCCGCTGGCCAAGGGCTTGCTCACGGGAAAGTACCGCGTAGGGGAGGAGCCGGCGCCCGGCACGCGTCTGAGCGACGTCCGTTTCCAGGGCATCTTGAACGACGCGAACTACGAGGTGCTGGGCAAGCTCGAGAAGTTTGCCGGAGATCGCGGCCGCTCCGTTCTGGACCTGGCGTTCGCCTGGCTTCTGGCCCGGCCCCAGGTATGCACGGTCATCGCTGGGGCCACCAAGCCGGAGCAGGTGAGAGCCAACGCCGCCGCGGCGGGCTGGTCGCTGACCCAGGACGAAGTCGCCGAGTTGGACCGCATAACCGAACGCTACATCGCCGACTCGATAGAGTGATGAGGCGCTGGTTCGCAACGATGCGCAGGGAGAGTGCGCGTGGCGCCGGAACGTGACCCAGTCATCCTTGTGGAGGGTCTGGTCAAGCGGTTCGAGGGCGCTACCGCGGTCGACGGCGTTTCCTTCGAGGTGCACCGGGGCGAGATATTCGGCATTCTGGGGCCCAATGGCGCCGGCAAGACGACCACGCTGGAGTGCATCGAGGGCTTGCTGAAGCCGTCCGCCGGCGCCATCCGCGTCCTGGGTATGGATGTTCCCCGGCAGGCCAGGGAGGTCAAGAAGCGCATCGGCATTCAGCTTCAGACCTCCTACTACTTCGACTATCTGTCGCTTCGAGAGACGCTCCTGCTCTTCCAGCGCTTCTACCCCCGCCGCGTCTCTGCCGACGCCCTGTTGCAGCGCATGGATCTGGCCGACAAGGCCGGCGCAACGGTGGGGAAGCTCTCCGGCGGCCAGAAGCAGCGGTTTTCCATTTCCGCCACGCTGCTCAACGATCCGGAGTTGGTTTTTCTGGACGAACCGACGACGGGGCTTGACCCCCAGGCCCGTCGGAACCTCTGGGATCTCATTCTGGAAATCCACGGCGAGGGCCGGACGGTGGTGCTGACCACCCACTACATGGAGGAGGCCCAGCAGCTATGCCACCGTGTTGCCATTATGGACCGCGGCAAGATCGTGGCCCTGGACGCGCCGCAGAACCTCGTGAAGTCCCTGCCAACTCCCTACGAGATCAAGGCGGTGGTCAAAGGAGGGCCTCCCAGAGAGACCCTGGAATCATTGGACGCCGTCGTCAACGTGCGAGTGGACGGCGATGCCGGTTTCGCATTGGGTTCTTCGGACGCCGCCCGGACGCTTCCGGCTCTGCTGGACTGGGTGGGTGGATGTGGCGGAGAGTTGGAGCACCTGGAGATTCAGCCGTCCAATCTGGAGGACGTCTTCCTGTCGCTGACGGGTAGGGGCCTGAGGGATTAGGGCGGCGTCACCCCCTCGTTCCCCGGGAAGGACTCGGCGCAGGGGCACAGTCGGTTGGCCCAAGCGCCGGCCCAGAAGCGGGCAGCGGTGGCTACAGCCGCGGCGAGACAATGAAATGAACTGAGGCGCCGGACCATGGCCTTTCCCAGTCTCTTCATCGCGAACCTCAAGATCATTTTTCGGAACCGTCAGGCGGTATTCTGGGCGCTGGCGTTTCCCCTTCTGTTTGTCGTCGTGTTCGGCTTCTTCATCGGCGATGGCGCTCCGGTAACGACCATCACCGTCGTCGATCACGCACAGGACCCACTCTCCGAGCGCCTGCTGCGGGACCTCGCCGACGTCGATGTCCTGGACGTGGAGTTCCGCACCGACGAGGCCATGGCCCGACAGGAGGTTGCCGACGGCGACTTGGGTTTCCTTCTCATCGTGCCCGCCGGACTTCAGGAACGGGTGACGGACAATCCTCCCGCCAACGTGACAATCCTTTACGACGAGGGCAGCCCCACGGCTGGCCTCGTTGTTGGGGTCATTCGACAATTCCTCGACGACGCCAACCTCACCCTAGCCGGGGCGCCAACCCTTCTAGTTTTGCAGTCAGAGGGCGTCTACTCGGCCGGCGCGGACTATTTCGACTTCCTTCTGCCGGGGATTTTGGGCATGGGCATCATGGTCTACTCCATCGTGGGCTTGGCCTCGTCGATCACAGTGTTCAGGGAGCGGCGAATCCTCAAGCGGATTCAGGCCACGCCCCTGCGTATCTCCACTTTCTTCTCGGCTCAGGTTCTGGCGTACCTGGCGATGGCCCTGCTTCAGGCGGGGGTCATTCTGGGAGTGGGGGTGCTGTTCTACGGCACCAGAGTGGAGGGCAGCTACATTGCCATTGCCATCATTGTTCTCTTCGGCAACCTGGTGTTCCTGAGCCTCGGGTTCATAGTGGGCGCTCTTTCGAAGACGGCCGCGGCGGCCAGTGGGATGGGCAACGCCATCGCGCTGCCCATGATGTTCCTGTCGGGGGCGTTCTTTCCCAGGGACAGCCTGCCCACCGTGCTACGGGCCATCGTGGAGTACCTACCGCTGTCGCCGATGCTGGATGCCCTGCGGGGCGTGGCGCTGGACGGCCGACCGCTGTGGGAGTTTCCAGGGGAAATGGCCATCCTGGCGGGATGGATTGCCTTGGCCTCTGCAGTGGCAATTAGAGTTTTTCGCTTTTCTTAGCATGTTTCCAGTCTGGTTAGCCGCCCACGGAGCGCCGGCGAACGGCGCGGCGCGCGTGAAGTAGGGCGCCCAGGCTTGGCCAGGCGCCATTGGATACTTCAAGCCGCGCTTCACGCGCTAATGGCGTCCAGTGAGCGGCCGCCCGGGGTTCCCCCTCGTTGACATTGGCGTCCTTTCTTCATACCCTCTAGCTCGGTTTCACCGAGGGAGCCCTGTCATGTCTACCTACGTGTTGTTGACCAAGCTGACCAGGGAAGGGCGGCGCACATTGCACGCCAACCCGGACCGTCTCTTGGAGGTGAACCGCGAAGTCGAAGAGTTCGGGTGCAGGCTGGTGGCCCAGTATGCGGTGCTTGGCGCCTACGACTTCGTGAATATCGTGGAGGCGCCCGACAACGGCGCCATCACCCACCTCTCGGCAGAGCTCGGCGCACGGGGTTCCGTGGGTATAACCACGCTGCCCGCCATACCGTTGGAGCGGTACCTGAAGCGGTTGGACGAGTTGGCCGCGGCCAAGGTCAGGAAGTCTGTGCCGTAGCCGGCTGCCCGGTGGAGGCTTGCGCAGCGCATTGTGAGCAGGAAGCGCCCCGCGGGGACCTGCACTTTGCTGGACCACCCTCGCCCCGCTGGGGCTGCAAACCCCTTAACGGAACACGGGCCGCCTCACCGAGGCCTACCGGGAAATAATCGACTTCGGGCGCTGTTCGCGCACGCGCTCAGAAGGTCGGCGCAGATGGGCATCCAGGGCAAAGGAAAGACTGGCCGCGGCGGGCTTGGCGCGAGCCAGGGCAGGCAGATTTCTTCGTGAACGGTCAGACGGAAACTCCTGGGGCGCCTGACCGGGGAGGCGCTCAAGTATCCAGTTGAAGGGAGCGGGGGCCGCGCTGGGAGAGCCCGGTTCTATGGGAACGCGCGAGGGGAAGAGTCCGCAGATTCCACCTCCCGTTTATCGCAACAGCCCCTTGCCCTTGACGCTCGCAACAAAGGGGCTGCGTAATAGACCGACGCTCCCTAGCAGGGAGTCTCGTTCCGTAGCTAGAGCAATACGGCCAGCGCCGGAGACAACCATTGCCGGGGGGCGGACGCTTGGATGGGCGTCAGCCCCCGGACAGTTGGCTGGCGGCTCGGCTACGCTTTGCCGATCCGGAACATCTTGGTGCCGCACACCGGGCAGGCGCCCTGCGTCGCGGGGCGGCCGTTCTTCATAGTGATGGACTTGGCGTCCTTGATGTCTCGCGAAGCTCGGCACTTGACGCAGTATCCCTGCATGGAACCCTCCTGGAGGCAAGGCCAGATGGACAAGGCTACATCGTTTATCTCACGATTCCCGCGATTCGTCAACCGTTTCCAGTCTGGATTTGGCTTCAACATGGGCGCAAGGGGCACTGAGCGGGCTGCTGCCGGGTATGGCAGCGTGTAGGATGGGCTCAAAGGCATCCTAGGAGGGTTCCATGCGCGTCGGCGTTCTGTTGCCAACCAGAGGCCTCGAGACCCAGGACGGCGGGCCTCCCGACCCCGGACTGTTGCTGGCCATGGCGGAGCTGGCCGAGTCCGCAGGATTCGACTCCGCGTGGGTGGGAGACAGCATCACGTCGAAGCCCCGGCTGGACCCTCTGACGACGCTGGCGGCCATTGCCGCACGAACCAGCCGCCTAAGGTTGGGCACGGCGGTCCTGCTACCCAGCCTCAGGCATCCCGTTCCGCTGGCGCACGTCATCGGCTCCGTGGACTACCTATCGCGGGGGCGGTTGGTGCTCGGCATGGGTGTTGGAGGCGCGTTCACCGAGGAGATGCGGCGGGAATGGGCCGCCGCGGGTGTGCCCCCCGGCGAGCGCGGGGCCCGCCTGGAGGAGACAATCCAGATTCTTCGCGGCCTGTGGACCGGATGGGAGTTTGCCTATGAGGGCCGCCACTTCTGCTTCGACCCGGTGACCGTGCGTCCCCTGCCTTACAACGGGAGCGCGCCGCTGCTGACGGCTTGCCACAGCCATACGGGCTCGGAGCGCCAGCTCCGGCGGGCGGCTCGCCTGGGAGATGGGTTCATATCCATCACGGCCTCCCCCGAGGAGTTTGCGGCCATCCGGGACGCTGTATGGGACTACGCCAGGGAGGAGGGCAGGGACCCCGCCGAGTTCCAGACGGTCTTCTACATGACCGTAGCCCTAGACGCCGACGCCGGAAGGGCGTCGGAGGAGGCCAACGCCTTTCTGATGCGCTACTACGGGGTGAACCACTGGGGCGACCGGTGGGGGCCATTCGGCAGGCCTGAAGCCGTGGCCGAGCGCATGTCGCAGTACGCCAGGGCAGGGGCCGGGACCGTGGTCGTGCGGTTCGCCTCGTTCCGCTACTTAGAGCAACTCGAGACGTTTACCCGGGAGGTGCTGCCGCTGCTGGAAGGCCCCGTAGCAACTCATGCCCAGGATTGATGGGGCCATCCCTGGGCGAATGCGGGGCGAGACCCCGTCCTATGAGAAACCTTTGCACAACTCCTGCGCCGAGTTTCCCGAGCTACCCGGCGATCTTTACCCCAACCTGCCCCCGTAGCCGGGGGCAGGGATTGCGTCGCACACCACCGGGTTGATGCGAGGCATCGCCGGTGGGAATGGCGCCGTTTGCGCGCAGCGCCGGTTCTGCAAGGGTCTTCTTGAAAGGCGCGCGTCCAGTGCTAACGGCCCACTGCCTGGTCGATGCAGGCCATCAGCTCCGAGTCCAGGGGTCCTCGTTCCGCCGCTTCGACGCCCTCCCGAAGCTCCCGCCGGTTCTTGACGCCCAGCACCACGGTGTCGACGCCCTTCATCGACAGGGAGTACCGGTGCGCCAGTGCGGCGGGCGCTTCCCCGATCTCCTGGGCAATGGCCCGGAAGGGCGCGGCGCGGCGGAAATCGACAATCTCCGGATGGTCGTCGGGGAGAGGCCTGTCCAGCGCGTCGGTGAGGGCGCCGGCCTGCACTGCTCTGATGCCCATGACCGCGGCGCCCCGTCGCACCGCCGCCTCAATGATGTCCCGGGGGCGGTCCGGCTCGTCGTAGCGTCTGAGAGCGCCGGGTGAATCCAGGCAGTTGGCGATGGCCTGGATTGCCTGCGGCGCCGGGCCGTCCTCCAGGACCTGGAGCAACGCCGATGGGACTCCGATGGCCGACATGCCCCAGGCGCCGATCCAACCCTGCTCCCGCATCATCTCGAGCGCCGGCGCGGCCGCTTCCCGAAGTAGACTCAATGGCGTGCTCTGATGCGGGTTTTCGACGTCGTCCTGGATAACTTGGCTGTGGAGGAAGAAGACGTCGACGCGATCGAGACCCATTCTCCGCAGGCTCTCCCGCAGGCTGGCCTCCAGGGTGGCGGCGACCTCGGTGGCGGGGCGGTTGTCGAGCCGGCACTTGGTGCTCACGCGGACTCCTGGGGGCAGGCTGCCCCCGAAGGCCTCGCCAATCACGGCCTCCGCTTCTCCCTGGCCATAGAGGGGCGCCACGTCCAACAGCGTGATCCCAGCTTCTACCGCCTCCCGGGTCGTGGCCACGGCCTCCTCCCTCGTCGTCGCGCCCCACACCTGGCCGATGCCGCCGCCGCCCAGGGTCAGCGCGCTGACGTCCCAAAGCCCTCCGAACGTTCTGGTCTCCATGTGGCCTCCTCGGTTTCTCAGTGCGATTCTACACGGTCTTCGCCCGCATTGCGCGTTTTGGCAGGGCCGGTGGAAACAGTTTGCAGGAGCGCTCCTTCTTGATGGGCTACACGGTTTCGTGTACTCTGGCGTCATGGTTGACTATCCGCAGCGCAGACGCCCGGCGTCCGCCGCCTGGGACCCGGAGAGGGTGCAAGCCCTGAGGCGTCATTTGAGCCTGTCCCAGGCGGAGATGGCGGGTCTCCTGGGAACTCGGCAGCAGACCATCAGCGAGTGGGAGCGGGGCGCCTACCGCCCCCGCGGCATCAGCCAGTCGATGCTGTCCCGCATCGCTGAGGAGGCTGGCTTCCGCTACGGCGAACCACACGCCGGAGCCGCGGATTGACTTGGAGGCGCGCGTGACACTGCCGGCAGTTGTCAGTGAGGACGCAGCCCGCCACGCGATCGGGGCGTCAACCGGTCGATCCTATCCCGTATCGCTGGGGAGGCTGGCTTCCGCTACGCCGGCGCCGACAGGGGTGCCGCGGGCTAACCGGGAGGCGGCATTGGCGGGGCCGCCGGTGGTTAGAGAGCGGCCATCCCGCTACGCCCCTGGCGCTCCCCCTGAGGCGGACCTCTGGAACCTATGGGAGTCCGCCGTGCGTCGGGGCGTCGCCGTCGAGGCTGATGGAGAACGTCTGAGGATCGTGTCGCCGGGTCGGCGGGGCCGCGGCCCGGGGCCGGACTTTCGGGACGCAGTCGCAAGGACGAGCGGCGGCCGCCTGGTTGTGGGCGACGTGGAAGTGCACCGGCATCCGTCGGGGTGGCGGGAGCACGGCCACCACCGGGACCCCCGCTACAACAACGTGATGCTCCACGTGGTGTTTCGGGGCGGCGGCGCCGCTCAGTTGGAGCTTGGCATAACGGCGCCCACCGTGGCCCTGGAGGGCCGAGGCGCGGAGGCAGCCAGCGTTGACGCAATCGGGGGCTATCCGTGCGGGGACGCATTGCTGCGGCTGGGCCGGGAGCGGGTGGAGGAGGCGCTCAAGAGGGCCGGAGACGCCCGTTTTCGAGAGAAGGCGCGCAGGTTCCGGCTGCGGACGGCCCACGCGTTGGAGGAAGAGGTGCTGTACGGCGGGCTGATGGACGCGCTGGGGTACAGCGCCAATCGCGAGCCCTTCCGCCGGCTGGCCCTGATGCTTCCGTACTCGTGGCTTCGCCGGCGGGCTCTGGCCCTCCCCGGCAGGACCAGAGCCCAGTGGCTGAGTGATGTGCTGATGGACGCCTCCGGGCTTTCGGAGGCGTCCGCAGCCGCCGGCTGCGTTCCTCCGGTGCTGCGGGCGTCCGACTGGAGGCTGGGGGGCCTAAGGCCGGCCAATCATCCCCGGCCCCGGCTTCTGGGCGCAGCCTTGCTGCTGCACCGCTGGCTTCCCACGGGGCTGGTGAGCGGCCTGGAAGCGCTGGTGAGGGCCGGGAGCGGTGGAGGGCTGCTGGAGGCGCTTACGGTGAAGGGGGCCGCTGGCGGGACGCTCGTGGGCCGCGGCAGGGCCTTAGACATGACGGTCAACGTCATGCTGCCGTTTTTCTACTCCCTGGCGCTGCGGCGCAGAGACCGCCCCCTAGCCAGGGCGGCCCAGGACGCCTATGCCGTCTTGCCAAGAGGGGAGGAGAACGAGCTGACGAGGGAGTTCCGCTCCAGGGCACTCGCGGACGCTGGTCCCATCAGAGCCGGGGCCAGGGAGCAGCAGGGCATGATCCACGTCTACCGGCGCGGCTGTCGCTGGCTGGCCTGCGGCGCCTGCCCGCTGGGCGGCGGGGCGCCCCTTGCCGCCGGGCCCTCGGCGGCAGAGCCGCGGCAGGGCTCCGGCTGATTCGCCGGAGCGGGGTTCCCGATTCCCGCCAGTCTGAGGCCGTCCTGGCAGGGCGGCGGCGAGGTCAAGCTCCAGGAGGCGGGCCGCTGGAGGCGGAGAGCGACGCAGGACGCCGCCACCTTCCGCCTGCCCACACCTTCCCCTCGCGTACAATGGGGCCGTGGCTGAGAAGACGTCGAACATCCTGACGGCCTGGCGATGGTACCCACTGGCGGCGGTGGCCTTGGCCTTTGCGTCCCAGGGCGCTGGCGCCACCGCGACGCAGGGCCTGTCCACGGTCTACGTCTTCATCCAGGAGGAGCTCCTCCTGGGTCGTTGGCAACTGGGCCTCATCACCACGTCGGTCTTTGCAGCGGGGACGGTCACGGCGCTGCCCGGCGGGTGGGCCCTGGACCGCTTCACCGTTCGCCGGGTCTACCCGCTGATGCTGGGTCTCATGGGTCTGGGCTTCATGACCTTCTCCCTGGGCGACGCCTTTTGGCACATCCTGCTGACGGCTGCCTTCATGGGCGCCCTGCTCCCCGTCAGCAACCCGGCGGCGAGCATGATGGTGCTGGAGTGGGCCCCGCGGCGACTGCGGGGCCTAGCCATGGGACTGAAGCAGGCGGCCGTCCCGGCCACCGGCATGGCCAGCGCCGCCTTGCTTCCGACGCTGGCCGATGGGATTGGATGGCGTGCGGTGCTCCTTGGCCTGGGGTCGGTGGCGTTGCTGGCCGGCCTCGCTGTGGGCGCGCTTTACCGGCAGCGGCCCTCCGTCGCCGCGGCGGACAGGGAGCGGTATCCGTTCTTGGAGGGGCTCAGACTAGTGGCCCTGGACCGGCGCATGCTGGGGGCATCCCTGGTGTCCATCATCATGATCGGGCTGTTCTTTGTGAACGTGACCTACCTGATCCTGTTTCTGCGGGAGGCCATGGGGTTCTCGGTGGCGGTGGCCGGGCTGGGGTTGGCGGCCTTCCACCTGTCCAGCGTCGTGGGGCGCATCATGTGGGGCGTCTTGAGCGACGGTCCGATGAAGGGCCGACGCCTGCCGGCGCTACTCATCATCTTCTCGCTGGCGAGCCTTGTGTTGCTGGCGATGGCCCTCCTGACCCCCGAATCCCCGAGGGCCCTAGTATGGGCTCTGGTGTGCGGACTGGGGCTGACGGTGGCGGCCTTTCAGGGGCTCTTCTATACGCACATCGCTGAGGTGGTGGGGCCCGAACTGACCGGCACGGCGCTGGGGTTCAATGGGACGTTGCTCCGCTTCGGGCCGATGGCCATCCCACCGGCCTTTGGCCTGATGGTGGACCGGGCGGACGGCAACTACCAGATGGCTTGGGTTGCGACGGCGGCGCTGGCGCTACTGGCGGTGTTGAGCCTGCGGCTCATGGCGGGGCGCCGGGCCTGAGTTCGGGGAACGGGCCGAATCCCATGGGAGCGCCGCCCCTAGCGGCGCAATCCGGAACCCTGCCGCCAATCTAGAGGGCCAGACCCTTCAGCCAATCGCGGATCTCGGGGGCCGCGTCCTCCCGTTGGAGGGCCACGGCCAGCGACGCCTTGAGCATGCCCATGGGGTTGCCCGCGTCGAAGCGGGCGCCGACGAACTCATAGGCGAACACGGGCTGCCGCTGCGCCAGCAGGGCCATGCCGTCGGTGAGTTGGATCTCGCCGCCCGCGCCCGGTTGGGTGCGCTCCAGGCAGTCGAAGATCTCCGGCGTGAAGACGTATCTGCCGACGATGCCTAGGTTGGATGGGGCGTCCTCCGGGCGGGGCTTTTCCACAAGCCCTTCGATCCGGGTAATCCCATCAGCCACCGTCCGTCCGTCGACCACGCCGTAGCTGGACAGGTCTTCTCTGGGCAGCGACTGGACGGCGACGACGCTGCCGCCGCGCTCCTCGAAGACATCGAGCATTTGGGCCAGGGCGGGCCGCTGCGGGCTGATGATGACGTCGTCTGGGAGGAAGACTGCAAAGGGCTCGTCGCCCACGGCCTTGCGGGCGGCCAGGACGGCGTGTCCGAGGCCGAGCTGCTCGTGCTGGCGGACGTAGGCCGGCTGCAGGCGCTCGTAGAGATCGCGCACTTCCGCCAGGAGGTGAGACCGGCCCTTCTCCTGCAACGTTCGTTCGAGGTCGGGGGACCTGTCGAAGTAGTCGGCCATCGCCTCCTTGCCGCGGGAGGTGATGATGACCAGGTGCTCGATGCCGGAGGCCGCGGCTTCGGCGGCGGCGTAGTGGATGAGCGGCTTGTCCAGGAGGGCCAGCATCTCCTTCGGCACGGTCTTGCTGGCGGGCAAGAACCGGGTGCCGAAGCCAGCGGCCGCAACGACTGCCTTACGCACCTTCATGTCGCCCTCCCGGCGGGCATTGTACCACGGCCTCGAGGAGGGACCGGAGGGCTTACAACCATTGACCCTGGGACGGTGAACCCGCTCGGCTTCCCGAGGGTAGGTAGGGCGGAGGGGCGTTCCGCTTGGGAATGCGCCGTTTGACTGTTGACACCGGCCTTTTGGGGGATTCGCTGCTGGTAGGCATGTATGAGGTCATTTTGTCGAATCATTCCTTGCATGCCGCGAGAGTGGAGGTGCGAGGGGTGGTAGAACTATGTACTACACTCTGGCGTGAAGGGAAGGGGCGGATGGCGCTGGGGGGTGATGGCGGCGGTCGCCGTTGTCCCGTCATGGCCCACCCAAGCCCCCAGCTGTCCAGCGCGTCACGGGCAGTACAGCATCTTGACGCATTGCGGTCGATGATATATGATTTATGTAGCCGGAAGGGTAGGAGGTGGTCATGGTTCGTATGTTTGACCTAGACCACAGATGGCTAATGCCTCATCGGTGCCCCTTCGGTTAGGCGGATTCCGTCAACACCGGTGGGGTGAGGAAAACGCCGTAGGCCTCGCGTCTTCATGGCAATAGCGGTCGCCGTGCAACGCCAAAGGCGTATAGGCAAAAACGACCGAATCCGATTCTACAATCGGGCCGGCGGGGCGGCGACGGAATAGCGAGTAACATCAGCAGGGCCCGGGCAGGACATGTCTGGGCCCTGTCTTTTGGCTGGGCAGAACGGGCCTGCCGGTTGCCGGGACCGCGGGAAGGATCCCGGCAGGCCCGGCGAATTCGCCGCCGGATGCCGGCGGTCGCCGCTGCTTCCAAGCCTTGACGCGGGTATGGCCCGGATGTAGCGTCGCCTCACCCCTCCAAGGAGCCACTGTGGCATGACCTACACAGCACTTGGCCGCTCCGCGCCCCGCGTGGACGGCCGCGACAAGGTGACCGGCGCCGCCAAGTACACGGCCGACGTTGAACTGGAGGGGATGCTGTGGGTCAAGTCCCTGCGCTGCCCCTTTCCCCATGCCCGCGTGACGCGCCTGGACATCTCAAGGGCAGCGGCGCTTCCGGGCGTTCATGACGCGCTCGCGGGCGATGACGTCAGGGGCGTCCTCTATGGCCGCAGGTTGCAGGACATCCCCGTGCTTGCCCAGGGCGTCGCCAGATTTGCCGGCGAGCGGGTGGCGGCCGTCTGCGCCGAGTCCCTGGAGGTTGCCGAGGAAGCGCTGCGCCTGATCGAGGTGGACTACGAGGAGCTTCCGGCTGTCTTCGATGCCGAGGAGGCTCTACAGGCGGACGCTCCCATTCTCCACCCCAACGTCAATGCCTACGAGGGCCTGCCGGCGCCGTTGGAGACCGTGACCAACGCCTACTTCACCAAGCGTTGGGACAGGGGCGACGTGGAGGCCGGCTTCGCCGAGGCCGACGTGGTCGTGGAGAGAACGTACACCACACAGCGCGTGCACCAGGGATACCTGGAGCCTCACTCCTGCATCGTGTGGATCGACGGCGAGGGCCGAGTGAACATCTGGGCGCCGAACAAGGCCCCCTATAGGGTCAGGAGGAACCTGTCCCAGGCCCTGGGTCTGCCGGAGGAAGCCTTCCTGTTCCACCCCATCGCCATCGGCGGCGACTTCGGAGCGAAGGGGTCGCCGATGGATATTCCTCTTTGCTACTTCTTCGCCAAGCGCACGGGCAGGCCCATCAAGGCGGTGATGGACTACACTGAGGAGCTGACGGCGGCCAATCCCCGGCACGCCGCCACTGTCCACATGAAGACCGGGGCCAAGCGGGACGGCTCCATCGTGGCCCATCAGGCCCGCGTCCTCTACAACAGCGGCGGCTACGGCGGCTTCAAGCCGGTGCCGGACGCCGACCTGCCGGGAGCGTCGTCAGCGGCGGGGGCCTACCGCATTCCCAACGTCGCCATCGAGGCTCACCAGGTCTACACGAACACCGTGCCCTGCGGGTTCATGCGCCTGCCGGGGATGGTGCAGGTGCTCTTTGGCGTGGAGTCTCAGGTGGACGCCATCGCCAGGGCGCTGGGGATGGACCCTCTACAGGTCCGCCTCAAGAACCTCATCGGCGACAATGATGCATTGCCGGGTGGCGAGGTCTACGAGCAGACGCGGGGCAGAGAGACGCTGCAAGCCGCCGCCGAGGCTGCCGGCTATGGCGCGTCCAAGGCGGCCTTCATGGGCAGGGGCATGGCGGTCAACCAGAAGGACGCCGGGGAGGGCGAGTCCCATGCCGGCGTCGCCTTCGACGCCCAGGGCGCCATCACGCTGCACACCTCCGTGTTCGACCCGGGGACGGGAACGTACACGGCCCTGCGGCAGATTGCCGCCGAAACGCTGGGCGTAGCGCCGGAGGATATCGAGGTCAGGGTGTGGAACAGCGATGGCGCTCCCTTCGACACCGGCGTGGGCGGCAGCCGGAGCATGCGAGTGGCGGGGGTGGCCACGCACATGGCCGCGCAGGAAGCCCGCGAGAAACTGGCGGCGGTGGCGGCGGAGCTCCTCCACTGGCCCCATGAGAGGATAGATATAGAGGGGCGCGACCTGGTCCGTAGGGACACCGGGGACCGCCACCCCTGGCCAGAGCTGCTGGCGGTTTCGGGCTCGCCCGTGACGACTCGCGTGGGCAACAGGGATATGAGCGCGTCGCCGGTGACGGGGTTCACAGCGCAGGTTGCGGAGGTCTCCGTGGACCCGGAAACCGGCGAGGTGACGCTGCTACGTTTCACCACCGCCCACGACGTGGGAACCATCGTCAATCCCCTCGGCCACCAGAGCCAGATCGAGGGCGGAGTGATGACCGGCATCGGGTACGCCCTGATGGAGGACCTCCGGGTGGAAGACGGGCGCGTCGCGGCGGCGAACCTTGGAGAGTTCAAGCTGCCCACCATGCGGGACATCCCGGAGCTGCAGACGGTGCTGCTCCGGTCCGAGAGCGGCCTGGGGCCACACCGTCTCAAGGAAATCGGCGAGGGGCCGCTTGCGCCGGTCGCCGCGGCAATCGCCAACGCGGTCGCCGACGCCATCGGAGCGCCGATCCTGGATCTTCCCATCACCGCCGAGAAGGTGCGCGCCGCCCTGGGCGCCATCCCTGCCGCGGCGGCAGGGATGGGAGCCCCTCCCTAGGCTGTCCCCGGGCGCCAGGGCAGGGACAGAAGGGAGGGAGGGGGCTTATGTGGCGTGCGCCGTTGTCCCACCACCCACCCTCCAATGTTTTTGGGTAAAGGGGGACACGCTGTACCCCCGACGGGGGCTGCGCCCCTGCACCCCGCTTGGGGAGATGGGGGCGCAACCTTCTCACCTGGCGCGTCGAGACCCGCTTCCTAGGCTGCCCCTGCCCCGAGGGCAGAGGCGGGAAGGTTCCCCCGAGGGGAAGGCGTGCCCTTTGATTGTATGTTGTTAAGTTTGTCAGCCGGATTTCGGGGTGTGCAGGCACGGATGCGTCGCGGTTGTGTCGCGCAGCCGTCGCGGAAGCGTCGCGTATCGGTCGCGTACCCGTCGCGGAGGCGTCGCGGAAGCGTCGCGGAGCTGTCGCGGAGCGGGATAGCTCCAAAGAGCTAGTCTCGAAGCGGCATTCGCTTCGGTCCCAGCCTTCCTCGGAGGGTCTTGCCCCTTGGGTTGTTCCCTCAGCGCTCCTGCCACAGGGGGATTCTCTGTGGTTACCAGTGCTCATGTATGCGGCAGGCTCCGAGGAAGAGCAGCGGGCCGGTGTCCGACTTCATGGGGGTACCATAGCACAATTGTGCGTATTTTGCAAGGGGGGTGGGGCATAACCTGGGCGGATGGATTTGTTTTGGCCTGCGCCCTCCTTCAGCGGATGGTCTGCTTTGGCGTGCGCCGTTGTCCCACTTGCCCACCATCCAACGTTTTTGGGTACAGGGGGACACCCCCTGTACCCCCGGCGGGGGCTGCGCCCCCTGCACCCTCCTTGGAGAGATGAGGAAGGCGCCGTCGTTCCACCTAGCCCACCGTCCGACGCTTTTGGGAACAGGGGGACTCACCATACTCCCACGGAAGCAACGCCCCCTGCGCCCTGCGTGGGGACGGAGGGGGACAGGGACGCTTCCTAACCTTCCCCCGAGCACCCGGGCAGGAACAGAGGCGCCCCCGGGGGGCTTGGGAGAGGGGGATGGGACCGTTGCGAAGCGCGAGCCAGCGCGGTCACAGCGCGGTCATAGCCCAGTCAAGCGCGATCTAGCGCGGTCATAGCCCCGACAGCCGTTAGGTCGAGGTGTGATGGATTGTTCCCCGGCGGGGGCTGCGCCCCCTGCACCCTGCTTGATGGAGGCGGAGGGGGAGCGCATTCTGACCTTGCTGCATGGCAGAGGGGGACGCTTCCCAACCTGCCCCGTACTTGGGAGCAGGTTAGGACTTCCTTGCTGGGTTGCTCCCGGGCGCCAGGGCAGGGACGAGAAGGGCGGAGAAGGAGCGGAAGGGCGCCTTCGCCTGGCCCTGGCGTCGCGTTCCTGGAAACTACAGCTAGCTCATGACGGACCGGTGGCCGTAGACGCTGTCCGGCGCTATGACAACGACGGACCGGTTCTCGTCCCGCATGGCCTGGTCGTACTCATCCCAGTTGGGGTGCTCCTCGCCGCCGCGGGCCGCCTTGTAGACCTCGCGCAGCCTCAGGCGGAGGTCGTCGGGGTCCGTGTTCCTGGGGGAGTAGATCTTTGGCCGGCCTTCGAGGACTACATAGCCCCTCCAGGTATCCATGGCGACCATGATGGTGCACCGGGGATCCCGCTCTATGTTCTTGTGCTTGGCCCTCCCTCCCGTCGTCGTGAAGGCAACGCCGTCCTCGTAGAGGCCGACGGTCACGAGGCTCATCTGCGCGGCGCCGTTCCGCCGGTACGTCGACAGGATGGCGGCGTGATTGTTCTCCAGAAACGCCCTGGCTTTGTCGGGGATCATCAACTCCTCTGGGAAAATGGGTTGCGCCTCCATCTTAGCGGAAACCGGTGGCGGAGGCGCCAGTGGGCGATGGCGTCGCTCTCAGCGGATGGTGATACCATGAGCGGCACCGGCGGCGGCTTCTCGGCGCCGCGGGACACATGACAGGGTGGATGGTCGATGAACATCGTGGGGAAATCGGCGCGCCGTCCGGACGCCGTTGAGAAGGTCGCGGGGCGGGCGGTCTACACCGGCGACCTCGAGGCCCCGGGCATGGCGCACGGCAGGGTTCTGCCGTCGCCGTATCCCCACGCCCGCGTCCTGAGCATCGACGCCAGCCGGGCCCGGCGCCTCCCCGGCGTCTTCGGCGTTCTGACAAGCCGGGAGTTGGCGGACTTGGCCGACGCCTGCTACGGCTCGGACGTCAAGGACCGGCCCATCGTCGCCCTGGAGAAGGTGCGCTACGAGGGAGAGCCGGTGGCCGCGGTGGCTGCGGTGGACCTGGTTACCGCAGAGGAGGCCCTCGGCCTCATTGACGTGGAATACGAGCAGCTCCCCATCGTCGCCACCCTGGACGATGCGCTCGATCCGGGCGCCGAGCCTGTCCACGAGTCCAATCTCTGCCATGCGGCCCATTACGAGTGGGGGGACGTGGAGCGGGGGTTCGCCGAGGCGGACATGGTCTTCGAGGACGCGTTCACCTTTCCGATGGTCTACCACTATGCGATGGAGCCGCACACGGTCATTGCCCACCACGATGGGACGGGCATCACCGTATGGACTGCGGCGCAGCACCCCTTTCTCATACGCAACGAGCTGGCGCGCATCTTCGGGCTGTCCCTGAGCCGGGTGCAGGTCACCGCGCCCTACGTGGGAGGTGGTTTCGGCTCCAAGTCCTACACCCAGCTCGAACCGATGGCGACGGCTCTGAGCCGGACGGCGGGCAGGCCGGTGAAGATTGCCTTCTCCGTGGAGCAGTCGGCCAGGACCACGCGGCGCCACGCCGCTCGCATGACGCTCAAAACAGGCGTCCGCAGGGACGGCTCATTCGTCGCCAGGAGTTGCGTCATCCGCATGGACGCCGGCGCCTACACCGACAACAGCAAGCGGGTGACGGAACGGTGCGCCGAACGGATTCCCGGACCCTACAAGTGGCCCCATCTATCGGTGGAGTCGCAGGGCCTTTTCACCAACACGGGCCCTGCGGGTTCTTTCCGGGCGCTTGGCGGGCCGCAGTCGGCGTGGGCCAGCGAGTCTCAGGTGGACATCATCGCCGATGCGCTGGGGATGGACCCGTTGGAGCTGCGGCTGAAGAACCTGGCCGCGCCGGGCGAGGTCATCAGGGTCGGCAAGAACGCCCTCGACGCCGACGTGGCAGGGGGCCTTCGCCAGGCAGCCGCGTTCCTCGGCTGGCCTGGTCCCGAAGCAGACGCTCCGCCGCCGAAAGGCGGGAAGAGGCGCGGAAGTGGGCTGGCCTGCTCGGTGTTGAATTCAGGCGCATCGCCGACATCGACGGCGCTGGTCCGGCTTCACGCCGACGGTAGCGCTACGGCCCTGGTGGCCACCGTGGAAATAGGCCAGGGTTCGCGGGCGGTGATGGCCCAAATAGCTGCCGAGGAGCTCGACATCGCCATGGAGAAGGTCGCGGTGGTTGCATCGGACACGTCCGCGGTCCCCTACGACCGCTCCACAGGCTCCAGCCGCTCGACGACCCTTGTTGGGCTGGCCGTGCAGCTCGGGGCCAGGGAGGTCAAGCAGCAGCTCCTAGATCTGGCCTCCAAGCACTTCGAGGCGCCGACGGAGGAGCTTTCAACGAAGGATGGCGCCGTCGTCTACGGCGAAGAGCGGGTGAGCTACGCCAACCTCATCCGTCAGATGTTCGGCGGCCCGGCGGGCGAGCTGATGGGCCGCGGCTACGTGACCCCCGAGGCCCAGGGACGACTGAGCGGGCTCCCGGTCTTCTGGGAGATGTCGGTCATCGGGGCAGAGGTGGAGGTGGATGAACGGGTGGGCAGCGTGCGGGTGCTGCGGCTGGCGTCGGTTGCGGACGTGGGGAAGGCCATCAACCCCAGGCAGGTGGAGGGCCAGGACGAGGGCGCGGCCATGCAGGGCATCGGCCACACGCTCTATGAGGAGCAGATCTACGAAGATGGCAGGCTGCTGAATCCCAATCTCATCGACTATCGCGTGCCCACGTTCCACGAGGTCCCGGAGGAGTTCGAGACACTGCTCATCGAGAACGAGGATGGACCGGGGCCGTTCGGGGCCAAGGGCGCCGGGGAGGGTGGCATCGTGGCCGTGGCCGCAGCCATCGGCAACGCGGTGTACAGGGCTACGGGCGTGCGCATGAAGGAGCTGCCGATGACCCCGGAGCGGGTCTGGCGGGCGCTTCGCCAGGGCAGGGTATCGGAGGACTGACGCGCAGGGCCAAAGCGCAGGATTGAAGAACTCGCCGGAACATTTTAGGTCAACAGGGAGGAGCGCCATGGAACAAACGACGGCCCCCATAGCGGATGGACTGGATACCGCCAAGCTGCATTTCACCGACGTGGGCGGTGTTTCCACCCGGTACTACGACGACGGCGATGGAGAGCCTCTGGTGCTGTGCAGCGGTGGCCAATTCGGCTTCCCGTTCACCTATTCGCTGGACCACTGGAGCCTGAACCTGCCGGGCCTCGCCCGCAATTTTCGCGTCATTGCCGTTGACAAGCTTGGGCAGGGTCACACGGCGAATCCCCTCAGCAACGAGGACTACACCTTCGACGCCGTGGTGGACCACGCCTACGATCTCATCAAGGGGCTGGGGTTGGAGCGGGTCAGCGTGGCCGGCCACTCCCGCGGCGCGCTGCTGGTGGCGCGGCTAGCCCTGGACCACCCGGAGCTCGTGAAGAAGCTCATCATCGTGGATACGTCCACCCTCTCGCCCGAGACCAGCATGTTTCCCTCCTACGATTGGTACAACAGGCTCCCCAGGCCCGAGGGCCCACCCACGCGGGAGAACGTGCAGACCGAGGTCTGGCACCAGGCCTACAACAAAGCGACGGTGACCGAAAGCCTTGTCGACCGGCTCCTGGAGATCGCTCGGCTGCCGGCGTTCCAGGAGGGAATCGACAAGATGAACGAGTTGGCGCCGACCGTGTTCAATCCCAGCATCGACGCGCTTCGCAGGAAGACCGTAAGGGAAATCGACGAGCGGGGTTTCTCCATGCCCACGATGTTGGTCTGGGGCTACAACGACCGCTCGGCGCCGCTCCCGCTGGGCCATCGCCTGTTCGAGCATGTGGTGGAGAGGACTCCAGACGCGGAGATGCACGTTCTCAACCACGCCGGGCACAATTCGTATCGGGAGCAGTGGGAGACGTTCAATCGCCTGGCGCGCGGCTTCTGCCTAGGATGAAGCAGGGGCGCGGCCCCTGGCCGCAGACATCGCGTCGGGCGACTGCGCTCCGTCCGCCCCTTGCAGGGGAATACCAAGCAGGATACCGTTTCACCGAAATCTTACACTGTGACAGGGGGGTAGCAATTATGGGCAGGTACATCGTTCTCTACCTTGCGTCGGTCGGGGCCATGGAGCAAATGGCAAACGCCACCCCAGAGCAGATGCAGGAGAGCATGAATCCATGGCTGGAATGGGCGGCTGGATGCGGCGATGGACTGGTCGACCTAGGGGCGCCCCTGGGCCGCGGGCAACGGCTCAGCGTCTCCGGAAGCGCGGCGAGCGACAACGGAGTGGTCGGCTACTCGGTGCTGGAGGCGGAGAACATGGACGCGGCGAAGGCATTGCTCGAGGGGCACCCGCACCTCGAGTGGACCGCGGGCTGTCAGATCGAGGTCCACGAGATACTGCCGCGGCCCAGGTAGCGCCGCGGCAGGCGCCACGCAACGCGGATAGAAGAAGGGCCCCGCTTCCACAGGCGGGGCCCTTTCATTGTCGCCGATGGTCGGGGTGAGAGGATTTGAACCTCCGACCTCCGCGTCCCGAACGCGGCGCGCTGCCCCTGCGCTACACCCCGACAACCTGTCTACCATACGGAACGGGCGCTCCCAACGTCAAGCTTGCGCGCCGTTGTCGGCATGGGAGACGGGTGAGGGTGGAGCAGCGAGCCGCGACGCTGTACAAAGCCCCGCCCAGACGTTACCTTTGGCGGCGGTTGGCACATTGAGGACGGAGGCGCCGGCATGGGAATGTTGGATGGTAAGGTTGCCATTGTGACCGGAACGGGCCCCAACATCGGTGGGGAAATAGCCAGGACTCTGGCTGCCGAGGGGGCCAGGGTCGTTTGTGTGGACCGAGACCTCGAACGGGCGGAGGCCGCGGCCATCCAGATCAGGGAGGAGGGCGGCAACGCCTTGGCCGTCGGCTGCGATATCACCGATCCCGATGAGGCGCCGAGGGCGGTGCGGGAAGCCGTTGACGCCTATGGGCGAGTCGACATTCTGGTGAACAACGCCGCCATCACTCACAGGGAGACGATCCTCGACGCTTCCTTTGAGGTGTGGCAGCGAGTCCTCGGAGTCATCCTGAACGGGTCGTTTCTCATGAGCCAGAACGTCGCCAACCAGATGGTCAGCCAGGGCGAGGGTGGGGCCATCGTGAATATCGCGTCCACGTCCGGGCACCTGGGAACGAAGGCCGGCATCGCTTACGCCACGGCCAAGGCGGGCATACTAAACTTCTCGCGGTCCATGGCGTTGCAACTTGCCGACTACAACATCCGGGTCAACTCCGTCACGCCGACCCAGACCGGCATTCCCGTGGCCGGGGGTAGGTCTCGATGGGAAGGCCCCCCTCCCACGAACATACCCCGAGGCCGGTGGGGCAAGCCCAGCGACCAGGCCCAAGCGGTCCTGTTTCTCGCCTCTCCCAACGCAGACTTCATTACCGGAACGGACCTGAAGGTGGATGGCGGCTTGACCGCCGGGCTTCCCGCGGGGTAGGGGGTCTGAACTACCAGTAGTCCTGAATCGGCTGCTCTAGCCGACGGATTCAACCAGGAGCGCCTCGTAGACGCGCACCATTGCCTCCGTGTCTCTCTGGCAGTAGGCCAGCAGCGCCTCCCGGACTTCCGCCTTCTCGGATTCAGGGATGTCGCCGGCAATCAACTGGGCATAGGCTGCCGCAGCGGCCAAACCTTCCGGTATCTCCAGATCGTCGTAGGCCAGGTCAGGGACCAGGGCGGGGAGCACCGACTTGATGGAGTAGCTGCCGTGAAAGTCCGGGTGGTAGTACGTATCTCGAATGAGTTTCAGCAGGTCAACCACCCGGTCGCACAGTGCCATCAGGCGGCTTGCATACTGCGGGAACGCTTGGGCCACGCCCTTCATCACGGTTTCTTCGTAGCTTGAATAGGCAACGATGGCGCCTTGGCTGGGGATAGCCGCCAGCAGGGTGGTGATAAAACGCTCCCTCGGATCCCTTGGGCCGTCGTTGAGAAACGAGCTATGCCTTAAAGCTCCATCTGAACCCCGCACGTGCAGGGACCACTGGAACGGCATTGTCTGAAAGGGCCTGGTCCCTACGTACACCGGGATGGCCGGGCTCAGGGTCTCGAAGTCCAGGAAGCTGGCTGGAAAACTGATGTCTCCCAGTCTCGATGCCAGGTCTGGGCCAACAAAAGGCTGCCCCGCGGCCACACTGTCGCGAACTCGGCGCTGCACCCCGGAGAGGCCAATGAAGTCCGGCGGGATACTGC
The DNA here is from genome assembly GCA_965263165.1 of Dehalococcoidia bacterium. Taxonomy (GTDB): domain Bacteria; phylum Chloroflexota; class Dehalococcoidia; order Lucifugimonadales; family SAR202-VII-2; genus SAR202-VII-2. The sequence goes on along the minus strand of OZ253584.1, from coordinate 2,661,813 downwards.
CAATGTCCTGGGTTCCCGAAGCTTTCAGGCGTTCATAGCCTCCTTGCCTCAATCCGGGCAACTGCCTCATCGGGTGTTCCGGCTCATCGCGATGACAGTGCCCAAAGAAGGGACACCGGTAAGGAATCGCACAGTGGCGGCCGGTCTCGATGTCCAGCGTCTCGGCCAGTTGCAATGATTCCCACATCTGCGCCAGGTTGTTGGGCATCTCCGCCGCCGCATACGCTCGGGCTTCGTCTGTAACATCCCTCAGGGAAAACAGCCGGTCCAGATTGTGGGCTCCGCCCTGATACACGTAAGCGTTGTTGATGTGCATCAGATATGCCCTTCTGATTGAGACCCCGGAGCCTTCTACGGCATACATCTGAATCGCAACGTCCGGAATGTGTTCGTCCTTGGGTCTGGTTGTGGACTTGACTTCGACGAGATCGAATTCCCGCTCACCACGCCGGTTAAGGACGTCGACTCTCGTCCTGACCCCCTGGAACGCGAATGCCGGTTCGTACAAAGAGGGAACGGTGGCATCGGACAACAGGGCTTGCGTTGACCTCAACGCCTGAGCGTGCTCAAAGTATGGCTCCTCAATGAGGGCGCCGCCGGGAAATCGCCGCCTTGCCAGTTCGCCAACGGCGGTCCCGGTATCGAACACAGCCTGCTGGCCCGCTTCCACCGGGTCGGCGAGTTCAGGGTGGTGACAGTCAAGATAGAGCCGCTTCAAGCATTGAAGGCCGGCGAGAAACCTGGATTTGGATAGCTGCGGAGAGGTTCCGTGGGCCATCAGCATCAACTCGCGCATGGCGGTATTCGCGGCGCGGGACATCCGTAGCGCTACCAGGCGGTAGTCCAGGCCTTTCTTCTCAACAACGGGCGCCGGCCAATAAGGCCGGCGTCAAGACGATCTAGAGCGGCGCTACAAGGATCTCTTCCCGCGGGAAGTGATCGATGATCTCCGCGCCGTCCTTGGTGATGACCAGCATGTTCTCCAGCCGAACGCCGCCGACCCGTTGCTCGCCCTCGCGGCTCTCAACGGCGAGGCACATGCCTTCCTCGAACTCCTGGGGGAAGTCGAGGGACCATGCCCTGTTGATGATGGGGTAGTCGTAGGAGCCGCCGCTGGCCAGGCCGATGCCATGGCCCACCTCGCTGGCCAGGACCTCCATCTCATCGGCGTAGCCCCACTTGGTGGCGGGAGGGAAGTGCCTGGCTGCGTCGGCCGTCGTGTTGCCGGGCTTGATCGCATCAATGATGGCGTCGATGCGGTCTCTCAGCTCCTTGTACCAGTCCTTTTCTTTTTGCGTTGGTTCGGCGGCGACCTTGAAAGAGCGATAGGTGCACGTGCGGTAGCCCTGATAGGTGACGCCGCACAGGGAGCCGTAGACCAGGTCTCCCGTCTGGATGATGCGCCCGGTGTTGGAGAATCCCCGGTCGAAGCCTAGGGGACCGCTGCGCCAGCCGCCGACCACCGGGTTGTCGGCGCCCGCCATCAGCCCGGTGTACGACGCGATGGCGCCCACCTCGGTATCGGTCACGCCTGGGCGCAGGGTTTCCCACACCTTGAACCACATCCCTTCCACAATCGCGGCAACGTGCTTCATGCACTTGATCTCGTCGGCGCTCTTCACGGCGCGGGCTTCCAGCATTAGTGAGTGGCTGGACGTGAGGTTGGTGACGCCCGCCTCGCGGAGCGCCTCGTTGGCGAACCCGTCGAACCCGTTGATGCCGATCTTCTCTCCAAGCAGGCCCTTTGCCTCCAATTCGCTTTTGATCTCTGCGGCGAACGACTTGGCCTGATAGCGGGATGCCTCAACGCCGGGGGCCGCCACCAGCCAGGCTTGAGCAGGACGCCACTCCTTGATCCAGGGCGCCTGGTCGGGCATCTGGTGGTACCAGCCGTCGTGCTCGAACATGATTGGGTCGTGGTCGGCGAAGAAGAGGGTGTAGCGGACCATCGGGTGGTTGTAACCGACCAGGCCGGTGAGATAGCGGATGTAGTTGGGGCTTGCCTCAAGGAGCGCGGCAACCCCGTGCTTCCGCATCGTCTGGCGCGCCCGTTCGACCCGGTACTCGCGCATCCGTTCAACGTTGAACCGCTCCTGCCAATCTGCAGTCAGGTCGCCGTGGGTCAGCCGAGAGCTGTGAACCGGCATGGGGTCACCTCCTGGGCGCGAATTCCGCCCTGGTCTAGAGAGTTTCGTATGCGAAGACGATGTTGGTCCCCTCGGGCTGGTCGCTGCCCGGTACGGAAACGAACTGCTGTGTGACTTCCAAGAGCTTCCAGGCGCCTGCGGCTTCCAACTCCTCCTGCCTGTCCTTGAAGCCGCCGCCGAAATACACGTCGGAGCGCACGGTGAACACGAGGCGCCCACCCGGACGGGTGATGCGAATGAGCTCATCAAAGGAGCTGGGCGGGGCGTGGCCGCCCACCAGCGTGCCGATGCACGCAACCGCGCCGAAGTGGCCCGTGGGGAAGTCTAGGGGTCCGCCCAGGGCCGCCTGCTTGAGGTCTTTGTAGACGCCCTTGCGTCCTGCAACCTCGAGCATGCCTGGGGACAGGTCCAGCGCCGTGATGTCGCTGTACCCGAGAAGCGCCAGGATCTCGCCCATGATGCCTGTGCCGGCCCCGGCGTCAAGCACCGGCGAGCCGTCGTTGGGGACGTACCGACCCACCAGTCCGGCAGTGATTCCCGGGGAACGATAGCCGTAGGACTGAAGGTCGGCGTCGTATTCCTGCGCCCACAGATTGTAGCGGGCAGCTACTTCCTCGTTGCTCTTGGACGAAAGGATCCATTCCACCCGTCCATCCTTGCCCGGCAACAATGTCATGGGTTTGCTCCAAAGGGGGTATGGCTGCGCCGGTGCAACATACCGAGGATGGCGGGGGATGTCAAACGCCGGCAGGCAGGGCGGGCCCTGGCTAACAACAGCAGCGAAGCCGGCTCCACCTGAAGGTTCAGCGCATTCTCCCGCCGGGGCCTTGCCGCCCTGCCTGCCGCGGCCGCGCTAGTCGCCAGCCCAGGTGGCGAGCACTGCTTCGATGTCGTCGTGGGCCGGGCTCCGGCCGCTTTCCATGGGTATCCACGCGGCCGACTTGACCTTGCCCTCGCGGTAGATGTCCCTTTCGGTCATCACGTCTACGGCCTCGTTCTGAAGAGGGTCGCGAATGAGGCCCAGCGGGTCGCCGCCGTCTTCAACCACGTTGATCTGCTCTTCCAGCAGCTTGCGGTACATGATGATGCCCCGGTCCGACTCGCCGAGGTGCTCAAGGTGTCTGGGGCTGACCTGACCCTGCACGATCCAGACGAGCTTATCCTGGTCGATGACGTGCTCGTTCGGGGGGTCCAGCTCGCCCCGCTCGTTGTACATCGAGACGTAGCGGTACGGAATGTGCTCCTGTCTGGGGGCCTTGCGGCCCGGCGCGGCCCGGTAGATATAGATGGTTAGGTGGAGCGTTGTGACGTCGTCTACGGGCACCCTGTACTGGAGGTCCAGCCACGAGTCGACGTTGCCGGGGCCCAGCAGAATGTGAGGGAACAGCACTGGATGGCCCTGAGACCAACTGCTGTCCTCCTCCGTCCGGCCCTCCAACAGACGGCGCTTGATGACGCCGTAGTCGAAGAGGTCGAACCCTATTTTCTTGTGCTTCATGCCTTGGGGGAAGGACTGGCCCAGCGTTCCCTCCTTCCGCTCCTGTAGGTAGTTGGTGTAGTGGTAGTGGAGCCACTCCGTGTGGACCGGATCCAGTGAGTTCTCCATGCATTGGAGCCAGTTGCAGGGCAGCTCGGAGATGACGATCTCGCGAACGGCGTTGTCCCAGACCAGCGGGGCCCAGCGGGGCAGAAGGGGCGCCGGCTCAGGGCCCATGTAGACGAACAGCATGCCCGCCAACTCCTGGACCCTGTAGCCCGTCAGCTTGACCTTGTCCTTGAATCTGGCGTCCGGGCGGACGGTCTCCTCGAAGGGCTGCTCAATGCACTGGCCGGTCTCGTCGTAGAGCCAGCCGTGGTACATGCAGCGAAGGCCGCGTTCTTCGGGTATGCCGTAGGCCAGGTTCACGCGGCGGTGGGCGCAGTAACGGTCGATGGCCCCGTAGTTGCCGCTGCGGTCTCTGTACAGGACGAGGTCCTCTCCCAGGAGCCTGACCTCCTTGACGGGGCTTTCGTCCAGTTCTGCGGCGGCGGCAACCGGGTGCCAGTAACGGCGCATCAGCAGGCCCATGGGAGTTCCCGGGCCGACTTGGGTGAGTGCTCGATTGCCTTCCTTGGTCAGCATGGTGATTCTTCTCCCCAGGAAGCGATGGGCCAATCAGGGGGCCTGTTCCGCTGAGCGCGTCTATACGGATTCTGCCACGGGGACGCTCTGCTCTGTCAAGGCGCCGCGTGGCGGGGGTGGCCCTTGGGTTGAAGCCCGCCGCCGGGTGGACGCTCCGATTGACGCCACCTGCCGGATGCGCCAAAATCGCGCATCCGGACCAAGACTAGCAGAGGTAGGTGAAGCATGGCTGCTGATCTCGTGATCGACGCGGACGGCCACTGCATGGAGCCCACTGAAGACCTGACGCCCTGGATGCCCAGGGAGTTTCACGACAGGGCGCCCGTTGTGTTCAAGGACCGCACCGGCGCCAGCGCAACGTATGTCGAGGGTCGTCTGAGCACCAAACACGGTCCTCTGGGCCCTGGCGTGACCGGGCCTTTCGCACCGCACATCAAGGGCGGTCGGCCTGGGGAACACGATGCGGCGCAGCGTCTTCCCGATATGGACCAGGAGGGTGTGGACGTTGCCGTGGTGTTCGGCACGTCCATGGCCCTGTGCGTCAACGGACTGGCCGACAGGGAGTTGGCCGCCGTCCTATGCCGCGCCGTCAACCGGTGGCTCACCGAGGAATACCTGAGCGTTGACCCGATACGGCTGAAGGGGGCCGGTTTGATCCCCGCGCAGGACGCTGCGACCGCCGTCAAGGAATTGGAGTGGCTTGCCCAGAATCGCAAGGCTGGCATCGTCACGGCTATGCTTCCGGTCAACGTGTACGGCATCAACCTTGGCGACCGGCGATTCGACCCAATCTATGCGGCCGCCCAGGACGCCGGCATTCCGCTATCCGTCCATCCTCAGACCGGCCACGACGGCCAGTACGGCGTTTGGGGCACCATGGGCGCCGGTAGTGAGCGCATGGAGAAGTACAGCTACGTGCATATGACGGCGTTTCCCTTCGAGCCAATGATTGCCATGATGCACATGATCGGAGAGGGCGTATTCGACCGCTTCCCACGGCTGAAGGTAGCGTACGTGGAAGGGGCCTGTGGCTGGCTTCCGTTCTGGGCGGAACGGCTGGATGAGCACTTCGAGAAGCTGCGGCCCCAGTGGCCGGACTGCCAGCGGACGCCCTCCGAGATCATCAAGGGCGGGCAGATTGCCCTGACCTGCGAGCCCGAGGAGGGGACGCTGCCCTATGTTCTGGACACCGTGGGACAGAACATGGTCATGTACGCTTCGGACTACGCGCACTGGGACAGCGAGTTTCCCCACTCCGTCGAGACCCTGGCAGCCATTCCGGGACTGCGGGAAGACCAGAAACGGCGGGTTCTGGGCGGCAACGCGGCCGCGTGGTTTGGCTTCGAGGACAGCGAGCTGCCGGCTAGCTCCGTCTACTTCGCCAGGACGGAGGTGGCATCAGGTTAGCGCCAACCCCCGCAACTCAGCTCGGATGGGTGGGTGCCATGACGCACCTTCGCGTCATGGCGCCCGTTCCCCGGCCTTGCTCGCCAGCGCCGGCATTATTGGGTACACTGTCGCAGACCTCGATTCGGGACCGCAGAGACCTGCTGCTCAGTGGGCTGGGACTCGCGTAGGCCGCATGCGGGCGCGCTCCGGTTGAGGAATTTGAGCACGAGGAGTGCTGCATGAGGATCTACGTGGGGAACTTGTCGTACAGCATCACCGGCCAGGAGTTGGAAGAGGCCTTCAGCCCCTTCGGACAAGTGGAGTCGGCGCAGGTTGTCACAGACCGCGATTCGGGAAGGTCTAAGGGATTTGGGTTCGTGGAGATGGGTGAACAGGAAGAGGCCGAGGCAGCCATTGCCGCTCTGAACGGGAAGGAGTTGAGCGGGCGGGCCCTCACCGTGAACGAGGCGCGGCCCCGGCCGGAGAGGTCTTTTGGCGGAGGCGGAGGCGGCGGGCGCGGCCCCCGCTGGTAGGCGGTGCAGCCCAGAAGGCTGTCGACGATCGAAGAGTTCGCAAGAGCCCCAGGGATATCCCTGGGGCTCTTCTCGTATCCCGTATGCCGGCGCGGGCCGCGGGCGCCGGGGGTGGCCAAAGTAGTATTATGGCCGCGCATCCTCCGAATCCCTGCCGCGCCGGTTCGAACGAGCCGAAAGACTAGTGCAGGGATTCCAGGGGACTGTGAAGGGACGCGACTGCTCCGGCCCGGATGGACGCTTATTGCAGGCCGGGACTGTGGAGGCGGACATGGGTTGGATAGACGCTGACGCTCATGTGGTGGAGGGCCCACACACGTGGGACTACCTGCCCGCATCGGAGCAACGGTACAGGCCGGTGCTCTGCGACGTTCAACCGGCATCGGGGAAGCAGGCCTGGTACATCGACGGCAAGATGCGGGGTCTGGTCCCAGGCCTTCCCAAGGATGACGAGAAGTTCAAGGACATCGAGGCGTTCTGGGGCCGGTCCATGGCCACTCCCAGGGAGAGCAGGGAGGCCAGAGACCTTGAAACCCGGCTCCGCCACCTGGACGCGCTGGGCATCGAAGCCCAGGTGGTTTACCCCACGGTGTTCCTAGACCAGTGCGCCGAACGCGCAGCCGTCGACGTGGCGCTCTGTGGCGCCTACAACCGCTGGCTCGCCGACGTTTGGAAGGAGGCCGCCGGCAGAATCCGGTGGATGGCCCTGCTCCCCTTTCTCAGCATCCCGGACGCCTTGGACCAGATGCGGTTCGCCAAGGACAACGGCGCTTGCGGCGTGTTCATGCGCCCCATCGAAGGGACACGGTTGGTCAATCATCCCGACTTCTTCCCTATCTACGAGCAGGCCGCGGCGTGGGGTTGGCCGGTGGGAGTCCATCAGGCTAACGGCAACGCCGGTATCGTGGACTTCTTCTCCACGCCGGAGGGCGGCCGAGAGTTCTTCAACCAGTACCGCATCTTCACCGTCGGGTCGTTCTTTTTGGTGGTCCAGTCCGGCCTCACCAAGATGTTCCCCGGGCTGAAGATAGGGTTCATCGAGACCGCCGCCTCCTGGGTTCCGTGGGTGACCATGGAGCTGGAGTCCCGGAAGAAGATGGTGGCCTCGGGGTTTACCGACAACCTGTTGCGGGACTACGACCTGTTCGTCACCTGCCAGAGCGGCGACGACGTTCCCTACCTGGTGAGCAGGGGGTTCGGCGACAACCTCATGATCGGCACCGATTACGGCCACGTGGACGCGTCCACGGAGTTGGACTCGCTCCATGTTATGGCGGAGCGCCAGGAGTTGACGAAGGAAGCGGTGGGAAAGATTGCGGAGGACAACGCCAGGGTCTTCTACGGCCTCTGAAGCCTGCTGGCCGCACGTTGACAAGAGCCTGAACAAGGAGGACGTCATGGGCTGGATAGACGCAGACGCTCACGTGGTGGAGGGGCAACACACCTGGGACTACCTCGACCCGTCGGACCAGAAGTACAGGCCCGTCCTCTTCGACCTCGATCCGGGGTCGACCAAGGGTGGTTGGTACATCGACGGGAAGATGCGAGGCCTGTTCTTCGGTGATCCCAACGACGAACAGTTCAAGACGATAGAGGAGTTCTGGGGCCGCACCATGGCGACGCCTCGGGCGAGCAGGGAGGCCAGGGACCTCGAAGCGAGGCTCCGCCACATGGACGAACTGGGCATCGAAGCTCAGGTGGTTTATCCGTCCATCTTCCTGGACCAGTGCGCAGACCGGACGGCGGTGGACGTCGCTTTGTGCGGGGCCTACAACCGCTGGCTCGCCGACGTTTGGAAGGAGGCCGGGGGGAGAATCCGGTGGATGGCCTGCCTACCTTTTTCCAGCATCCCGGACGCTCTGGACCAGATGCGGTTCGCCAAGGACAACGGCGCCTGCGGCGTGTTCATGCGGCCCATCGAGGGGACCCGGTTGGTCAACCATCCCGACTTCTTCCCTGTCTACGAGCAGGCCGCGGTCTGGGGCTGGCCCATCGGCCTGCACCAAGCCAACGGCAACGCGGGGATCGTGGACTTCTTCTCCACGCCGGAGGGCGGCCGAGAGTTCTTCAACCAGTACCGCATCTTCAACGTGGGGGCCTTCTTCCTGGTGATCCAGTCCGGCCTCACCAAGATGTTCCCCGGGCTGAAGATAGGGTTCATCGAGACCGCCGCCTCCTGGGTTCCGTGGGTGACCATGGAGTTGGAGTCCCGGAAGAAGATGGTGGCCTCGGGGTTTACCGACAACCTGCTGCGGGACTACGACCTGTTCGTCACCTGCCAGAGCGGCGACGACGTTCCCTACCTCGTGAGCCGGGGATTCGGCGACAACCTCATGATTGGCACCGACTACGGCCACGTCGACGCGTCCACGGAGTTGGACTCCCTCCACATTCTGACGGAGCGCCAAGAGTTGACGAAGGAAGCGGTGGGAAAGATTGCGGAGGACAACGCCAGGGTCTTCTACGGCCTCTGATGTGCAGGCAGCAGGCTGCGCGGGGCAGGGCGCGGAATAGGGAAAGGAGAGAGCGATGGGTTGGATAGACGCAGACGCCCACGTTGTGGAGGGGCAGCACACCTGGGATTACCTGGAGGGGGACGAGCAGAAGCACCGGCCCACCCTGTTCCATCTTCAGGACGGCTCCATGAAGGGCGGCTGGTACATCGATGGCAAGATACGGGGACTGTTCTTTGGCATCCCCAGCGACGAACAGTTCGCCGCATTGGAGCAGGGACTGGGCCGGATGATGGCCACCGCCAGGGAGACCAGAGAGGCGACTGACCTCGATGCCCGGCTGCGCCACATGGACGAGTTAGGCGTCGGCTCCCAGGTGGTTTACCCCACGGTTTTCCTGGACCAGGTCGCCGACCGGCCCGAGGTGGACGTGGCGCTGAGCGCCGCTTACAACCGCTGGCTCGCCGACGTCTGGAAGAAGACCGGCGGCAGGATCCGGTGGATGGCGGTCCTGCCGTTCATGAGCATTCCCGACGCCCTGGACCAGATGCGTTTCGCAAAGGATCACGGGGCCTGCGGCGTCTTCATGCGCCCCATAGAAGGCGACAGGCTGGTGGACGACCCGCATTTCTATCCCGTCTACGAGCAGGCCGCCTCATGGAATTGGCCCATTGGCTTGCATCAGGCCAACGGCAACGCTGGCCTGGTGGAGTTCTTCGCCGGCCACCGCAAGGGCCGGGAGTTCTTCAACCAGTACCGCATCTTCAACGTGGGCGCCTTCTTCTTGGTTATCCAGTCGGGGCTCACGGCCATGTTCCCCGGCCTGAAGATGGGCTTCATTGAAACTGCCGCTTCCTGGGTTCCCTGGGTGACCATGGAACTCCGGGCCAGGAAGCACCTGCTGGCGCGGGGTCTCTCGGATGATTTTCTGGAGGACTACCAGCTCTTCATCACCTGCCAGACCGGCGACGACGTCCCGTACCTCCTGAGCCGCGGCTACGGCGGCCACCTGATGATCGGCACCGACTACGGCCACGTGGACTCTTCCACGGAGTTGGATGCGCTCCACCGATTGGTGGAGCAACAGGAAATCAGCGAGGAAGACGTGCAGAGGATAGCCGAGGACAACGCTCGAGTCTTCTATGGCATCGAGCAGGTCTGACTCAGTAAAGCTCACCTGACGAGAACATTGGAGGTTGCCATGCTGTTACAAGATCAAGTGGCCATCGTGACCGGGAGCGCCCAGGGCATTGGGCGGGTGTACGCGCTGCGCCTGGCGGAGGAAGGCGCCCGGGTGGTCGTCACGGACGTTGACGATCCCGAGCCGGTGGCGACTGAGATTGTGGAGAAGGGGGGAGAAGCCCTGGCCGTGCGCTCCGACGTCAGCGACTTCGAGAGCGTTCAGAACCTCGTCGCCAGGGCCGTCGAGCGCTTTGGCCGGGTGGACACGTTGGTGAACAACGCCGCCGTGTTCGGCAACATCCCCCGCCGCTCCTTCATGGACATCCCTCCAGACGAGTGGGACAAGGTCATGGAGGTCAACGTCAAGGGCCTTTGGCTGTGCGTCAAGGCTGTCTTTCCGCAGATGAAGGAGCAGCAATCGGGGAGCATCGTCAACATAGCCTCCACGATGGTGTTGAAGGGCGGGCCCGGCCTACTGCACTACGTTTCCTCGAAGGGGGCGGTCGTGGCCTTCACCCGCGCTTTGGCCCGCGAGGTGGGCGACGATGGCATCAGGGTCAACACCGTTGCGCCCAGCCATACGCTCAGCGAGGCGGTGGTGCGCATGGGCGGCCCGGACGTGGACAAGGGCACGATCCCCACCCGCGCCATCAAACGCAGTTCCTATCCTGAGGACATGGCGGGGACCGTCGTCTATCTGGCATCGCCACAGAGCGCGTTCGTTACGGGGCAAATGCTGGTCGTGGACGGCGGGAGCGTGATGCACTAACCGTGCTCTAGGGCGCGGGCGCCGCTCGCTGACAGCCTGGGGTTCTCACGCGAGCTTCCATCTGCTACAATGGGAGCCGTGACGCCGCAGGACTATACATTGAGCGCAAGCAGGGGGATGCGTATTGATGGCGCATCCCCCTTTTTATGTGGGGCCCTGCCTTCGCCACCAATTCAACAGGAAGGTACAGACCCATCGTTATAGCAACCCGCAGATCTGATAATTTTTTCCGCAACAACAAGAACCAAAGCCAATCCAACCGCTACTCCGGACGACCAGACGGCAACCGCCCCCAGACGCCTCGCGTTCCTCCTGCAGGTCCTCATCCACGAGACCACACCTTCGGCGGCCTCAGCGTCTCGCTTCCCGTTGCGAACGCCTTGGAAGCCATGGGCTACACCGAGCCCACGGCGATTCAGACGAAGGTCATCCCCTCCATGTTGGAGGGCAAGGACTTGGTGGGCCAGGCCCAGACCGGCACCGGCAAGACGGCGGCCTTCGGCATACCCCTGACCGAGATGATGGACACCCGCATGCGAGCGGTTCAAGCCATCGTGCTTGTGCCGACGCGAGAGCTGGCCTTGCAGGTAACCGCTGAGATGCAGCGCATCGGCCTGACGCGGGGCATACGCGTGTGCACCGTCTACGGCGGCCAACCCATCGAGCGCCAGTTCAGGGAGCTCCAGCGGGGCGTCAATATCGTGGTCGGCACGCCTGGCCGGGTGCTGGACCACCTGCGGCGAGGCACGTTGGATATCGGCGGAGTTGGCGTCGTTGTGCTGGACGAGGCCGACGAAATGTTGGACATCGGCTTCGCTCCCGATATCGAGTCCATCCTGGGGCGCACCCCCAGCGAGCGGCAGACGGTCCTGTTCTCCGCAACCATGCCCACGGCCATTCGCCGCATGGTCGGAAAGCACTTGACTGACCCGATGTGGATACGGGACGGTGGCGAGGCGCAGCCCGTGGCCGAAGTCAAGCAGGTGTACTTCGAAGTCGCCGTCAGGGACAGGAATGACACCCTTGCCGAGATCCTGAAGAAGAATGCAGAGGGCCAGTCCTTAGTCTTCTGCCGGACGCAGCGAGGGGTGGAAAAGCTGGCCAACTTCCTGGATCAGCGCGGCTACCCCGTAGACGCCATCCACGGCGGCTTGAACCAGTCCCAGAGAAATCGCGCGATGCAGGCTTTCCGGTCAGGCGACTGCACGATTCTGGTGGCCACCAACGTCGCTGCCCGGGGGTTGGACATACCCGCCGTTTCACAGGTCATCAACTACGATCCTCCCCAGAACGTGGAGGAGTACGTCCATCGCATCGGGCGCACCGCCCGCATGGGCAGGCCGGGAACGGCCATCACGTTCGTCTGCGAATGGGACTTCGATGCCTTCGAACCCATCCGGCGTCACGTGGGCCGGCAGCTGGAGCGGGGCAAGTTGGCCATCTACTACCGCTAGCCCGCCGCCCAAACGAACCCTAGTGAGCCGCCCGGACGCCAGAAGCGTCCGGGCGGCTCTTTCATATCATCGGGGTTGGGTCACCGCCCGCTGAACTCCTTGAACAGCGCCGCGCACTCCTCTCGCAGCACGTGGGACGCGACCACTACCCCTCGACCGGAGCGCCGGATGACCTCCTCGCAGGAGAGGTCGGTCTGGCGGGGGTAGTCGAAGGGGCCGTCATTGCGGTCCGCGCCGAAGGCGACCATCGAAAGGTTTGCCCAGGCTATCGCCGAGGAGCACATGGCGCACGGCTCGGCGTCGGTGTACATCGCGTAGTCGCTGAGGTCCGTCAGGCGGTTCTCTGAGCAGAACGACCGTATAATGTTCAACTCCGCGTGCGAGGTCGGATCCTGGTCCTCCAGGACCCGGTTGTAGGAGCGAGCCACGACCTGACCGTCCTTGACCAGAACACAGGCAAAAGGACGGTTGCCGCTCGCCATCGCCTCCCGTCCCAGCAGTATGGCCTCGCGCATAAAATCTTCGGGCGCCGTGGAATCCTCGTTAGCCATGGGGTCGCGCTCCTTCCTGCATTGACCTGGCTACCCGCCCTGCGGGCCATTCGGCCGCATTATACATGGGCAGGGGCCCACCACCGTTCCAGCGCCGTGCTAGAATGGCGCCCGGCCGACCAAAACCCAAAGGAGCACGCGAGCGGATGATCATCGACTGCCACGGACACTACACGACGGCGCCATCGGGGATCCACGTCTACCGGGCGTTCCAGATCGCCTTCATGAGGAAACCCAATAGGACGCAGGTGAAGATCAGCGACGACGAGATACGCGAGTCTCTGGAGAACGGGCAGTTGAAACTCCAAATGGAGCGCGGCACCGACATGATGCTCTTCTCGCCGAGAGCGTCGCACATGGGGCATCACTTCGGGGACGAGGTCATCAGCCGCGACTGGACCCAGGTCAACAACGATCTCATCCGGCGGGTCTGCGACATCTTCCCGGACCGGTTCATAGGCGTGTGCTCGCTGCCGCAGTCGCCCGGCGTGGCGCCCCGCAACTGCGTTGAGGAGCTGGAGCGGTGCATCAATGAGATGGACTTCGTGGGGTGCAACCTGAACCCCGACCCCTCCGGCGGCTATTGGACCGACCCTCCGCTGGGCGATGAGTGGTGGTACCCGCTCTACGAGAAACTGGTGGAGTTGGACATCCCGGCGATGATACACGGCTCGTCGACCTGCAACCCGGCCTTCCACACTACGGGCTCCCACTACATGAACATCGACAACACCGGAATCATGCAGTTGCTGGAGTCCCGCGTTTTTCAGGATTTTCCAACCCTCCGCATCATCATGCCTCACGGCGGCGGCGTCATCCCGTACCAGTTGGCCCGCTATCGGGCGCTGAGCATCATGAACAAGTGGGAGCCCTTCGAGGAATTCATGCGCCGGTTCTACTTCGACACGGCGGTGTACAGCCCCGAGGCGATGGAGTTGCTGATCAAGATCGTGGGGGTGGACCGCCTCATCTTTGCCTCCGAGATGCTGGGCGGCGTCACGACAATCGACCCCAACACGGGACGCTGGTTCGACGATAACAAGCCGCTGCTGGACGAGATCGCCTGGCTGTCCACGGAGGACCGGCAAAAGATCTTCGAGGACAACGTCAAGGCGGCATACCCCCGCTTGGGGGCGGTAATGGACAGGCAGATGAAGAAAGCGGGCGGCGGGTAGGGGGCAAGGGAAGTCGCGTCCGCAGACGGAGGAGCACCGCCGGGCCAAGCGCCCGCGGGAACAGAAACCTATCGGGCCTCGTAATGAATCCAGACCCTTGCCTGGCACTGTAGCGGAGGCCAAGCGATGGAAGGCTTGCTCATCCTCATGATATTGGGGTTACTGGCGTTCCTTGGATGGTACGCGTACCAATACATTTTCCAATCTCGCGAGGTTCATTTTTCTCCGGGATTCTCCGGCGACCCCCGTGGTCGAAAGGAAAGGGTTGTCCAACGGGTGCTCCAGCAGGTGGCGAAAGAGATGGACAGTGATTTAGGAATAACGGAGATTGGTTTGGTCCACACTGACCCAGCCGAGGTTCTGACTCTGTGGGCCGACATAGGCCAATTTGAGCATTTGAGGCCTGCGAGAGGGCTCTTACAGTGGCAAGGGCAATTTGAAGAAAGGCGAATGGAGCGTCAGTGGTCAAGGAGGCCCCGTGAGAATAGGCGATGGGATGGCATCGAAACGGTTGTACCCCTCGCATTTAGAGTCGCCTTCAGCGCAGATACTGGCCTGGACGTGGTCAGGTTTCGGATTGGGGACGTCCACGCTCACCCCCAGACGTGGAGAGTCAGCGTGGAGGGGCGCCAAGGTGGCCGCCAGGACTGGCTCTATGAACGAGGAGCGGGAGGCTATCTTGCCCCTATTACTCCGCATGGAGAAGATCCTGAGCCCCTTTCCCATCAGGCGCTCGCGAGCGATGCCACAGATTTCGAACACCAAGTTGCGGAAGTTATCAGAAGTATGGGGCTGACGGCGGATGTAACCGGAGGGTCTGCTGACGGCGGGGTGGACATTGTGGCCTATGACGATTCACCCATCACGGGCGGCAAATACGTCGTGCAGTGCAAGCGATATGGACAGTCCAAGAAGGTTGGAGTGGGGGAGGTCCGGGAGCTCTACGGTGTTGTACAGGCGGAAGGCGCCAACAAGGGAATTCTGATCACCTCGTCGAGCTTCACTTCCCACGCCCTTGCCTTCAGCGAAGGCAAGCCAATAGAGCTCATTGATGGGACGAAGCTTGGCCTGTTGCTGGAATCCGCCCCCGCGCCGCTGGGCCAGATTGCAGAAGTTCCTTATGGCAAATCTGGGACAGGCGCCTCCGAAAGGGCTGCGCTGGCCGCGCTCTACAACGCGACGGGCGGGGCGAACTGGTTGGACAATAGAGGCTGGTTGAGTGACGCGCCGATCGACGAATGGCATGGCGTCAACACGTACGGCAGCGGCCGCGTCATAGGGCTGGACCTCAGAGACAACCAGTTGAGCGGACAGCTACCGCAAGAACTGGGCCGCCTAACCGACCTGACACTGCTGCGCCTCAGCAACAACCATTTGAGCGAGGAGCTACCCCCGGAGTTGGGCCGCCTCAGCAAGCTGACACTGCTCTACCTCAATGACAACCAGTTGACCGGGGAGGTACCGTCCTGGCTGGGCCGCCTCCCAAAGCTGGAATCGCTGGACCTCAGCGACAATCAATTGAGCGGGGAGCTACCTCCGGAGTTGGGCCGCCTCGCCAACCTGACACTGCTGCACCTCAGCGGCAACCGGTTGAGCGGAGAGCTACCGTCCTGGCTGGGCCGCCTCCTCAAGCTGGACTCTCTGACTCTCGATGGCAATCAGCTGAGTGGGGAGCTACCCCCGGAGTTGGGCCGCCTCGCCAACCTGACACTGCTGCACCTCAGCGGCAACCGGTTGAGCGGAGAGTTACGGTCCTGGCTGGGCCACCTCCTCAACCTGGACTCTCTGACTCTCGATGGCAATCAGCTGAGTGGGGAGCTACCCCCGGAGTTGGGCCGCCTCACCGACCTGACACTGCTGTTCCTCGGCGGTAACCAGTTTACCGGGTGCATACCCGAGGGCTTGCGCGACATACCGGAGAATGACCTCTCGGACCTTGGCCTGCCGTTCTGCGGCACCTAGGGAATTGCTGAACAAGCCCCCCGCCGCAGCCGGAACCTCCTCTCGCAACCCCCGCCCCCGGGGCAGGCTAGGATGCGTCCCCGCCTACTTGCAAAACGAGAACTATTGTGCTATAGTATCCCATGAAGTGGGTGCCCGGCCCGCTTCTCTTTCTCGGAGCCTGCCGCATACATGAGCACTGGGGGCTAACCACAGAGAATCCCCCTGCGGCAGGGGCGCTGAGGGAACAACCCAAGGGGCAAGACCGTCCGAGGAAGCGTGGGACCGGAGCGAATGCCGTTGTAAGGCACAGGCTCTTTGGAGCCATCCCGCTCCGTAACGACTCGTAACGAATCGTAACAACTGGGTAACGGTTCGTAACGGCTCCGTAACGACTCGTAACAGCTTTGTAACGGCCTGTAACGCCTTTGTAATGGCTCCGTGCCTGCAAACCCCGAAATCCGGCTGACAAACGTTACAACATACAATCAAAGGCCTAACCCGGCCCCGGCGGGACCTCCCATCCCTGTCCCCGTGCTCGGGGGAAGGTCGGGATGCGTCCCCATCCGGCCATGCTGCGCTCCACGGACTTGTGCCGGCCAGCCCAGGGGAAGGCAATGCCAGCGCTCGCCCATCACGCGGCTTTCAACGCAGGGATGGCCGCTCTAGGGGCTCAACTGGCTATCAGCGCCACTTTGCCCATGACGCGCCGCTCCTCTATGAAGCGCTGCGCCTCGCTGGCCTCTGCTAGGGGCCAGGTCCGCTCGACGGTTGGCGTCAGGCGGCCGTCGGCGAGCATCTGCAAAAGGGCCTCGAAGTCGGCGTGGGACGTGCCCGTCCCGCCCGAGCCCAGGACGGCTATCCGCAGCCGGAACAGCGTGTTGAGGTTCAGCGTGACCTCGCGGCCGCCGGCTGTGCCGTAGATGGCGATGCGGCCGCCCGGCTTCACGCAGTTGAGCGACTCCAGGAATGCGTTGCCGCCCACGCCGTCCACAATGGCGTCGACGCCTGCGCCGCCGGTTAGCTCCTTGACCCTATCGGCGTAGTCGCCGCCGGAGTAGTTGACGCCATGGTCCATGCCCTGGGCTGCCGCGTAGGCCAGCTTTTCCTCGGTGCTTGCTGTGCCAATGACGGTCGCTCCAAGCTGCTTGGCAATCTGCACGCCCGCGATGCCCACGCCTCCAGCAGCGCCCTGGACCAGCACCGTCTGGCCCGCCTGCACCTGGCACTTGTTGACCAGGGCATCCCAGGCCGTGGAGTACGTGATGACCGCTGTCGATGCCTCGAGCATGCCCAGGCCTTCCGGCAGCTTATAGAGATTCTCGGCGGGGGACTTCACAAGCTCTGCGTAGCTGTAGGCGGCGTTGCGGAGTGCCACCTCGTCTCCCACGGCAACGTTGGCGACGCCATCGCCAACGGCCTCAACGACGCCGGCGCCTTCTCTGCCCAGCAGGGAGGGAAAGACGAAACCTCCGGGAGGCGCCGGCGCCCGCCCCGAACGCGTCGTGATGTCGGTTGGGTTGACGCCTGCGCTGTGCATGCGCAGCACAGCCTCGCCGGGGCCGGGTTGAGGGTCGGGAACGTCCTCCAGCCTCAGCACTTCCGGGCCGCCGAATTCGTGGAATTGGATTGCCTTCACGTTATGCTCCCAAGTTGTCAGATGTGTCGTTGACGTTGCCTTCCAAAGCCTAACTGAGGTTGACCGTCACGCTCTTTCGCTGGGTGAAGCTGTCCAGCATGCCCTCCAGCGAGAACTCCCGCCCGATGCCGCTCATCTTGTAGCCGCCATAGGAATGGCCCGGGATCTGGCCCAAGCCGCGGTTCACCTGAACCCAGCCCGACTCGATGGCGTGGGCTGTGCGCAGGGCCTTGGTGATGTCGCGGCACCAGACGTAGGCGGCGAGCCCGTAGTGGCTGTCGTTGGCCATGCGAACGGCTTCCTCCTCTTCCGACCAGGGGATGGCCACGACCACGGGGCCGAATATCTCCTCGCGGGCGATGCGCCAGTCGTTGCTGACGTCGGCAATGACCGTGGGCTGCACGAAGTATCCCTGAGCGAGAGGGCCGTCAGCCGGTGGAAGCCCGCCCAGCAGCACCTTGGCGTCCGCCTGGCCGACGCCGTCGGTTATATAGTCGCAGACCCGGTCGTACTGCTTGCGGTTGATGATGGAGCCCATGTCCACGGTCTCATCAAGCGGGTCGCCTATCTTCAGGGTCGACAACCTGGCTGCCATCTTCTCAAGGAATGAGTCGTAGATTGACTCGTGGAGAAAGAGGCGAGAGCCGGCGGTGCATGACTGGCCCTGGCGAGTGAACCGCATCCCGGCAATGACCCCATCCACGGTTCTATCGTCGTTGGAATCCGGGAAGACGACTGCCGGGCTCTTTCCTCCGAGCTCCAGAGAAACGGGCAGGATGCGCTCGGCGGCCGCGTGCATGACCAGTTTGCCCACCTCGGTCGAGCCGGTGAAGGAGAGCTTGCTGATCAGCGGGTGGACGGCGAGGGCGGCGCCGGCTTCTTCCCCGTAGCCCGTCAGGATGTTCAGGACGCCGGCTGGGAGCACGTCGTTGCAGATCCGGCCCATTTTCAGGACGGCAATGGGGGCATCCTCCGCCGCCTTCAGGACCAGGGTATTGCCGGCGGTTATGGCCATGGCAATCTTGAGGGCCCCAAGCATGACGGGGGCGTTCCATGGAATGATGCCGCCCACCACGCCCAGAGGCTCCCGCCGGTTGTACACCAGCATGTCGTCGCTGATGGGCACCACCTCTCCCTTCAATTCCGTTGCCACCCCGCCGAAGTACCGGAAGATGTCCGCCGTCGTCCGCGCCTCGGGGCGGGCCTGTGTGCGGATGGCGTTGCCTGTCTCCCAGGCTATGGTCTGAGCTATGTCTTCGATGGCCGCTTCCATTGCGTCGGCGATCCTTGTCATCATCCGTCCGCGGTCTCGCGGGGCAACGCTCCGCCACGTCTCGAAAGCCTTAGCGGCCGCGCGCACTGCTTGGTCGACATCCGGCTCGGTGGCGCGAGGGGCCAGCGCTATAACCTCGCCGCGCCGGGCGGGGTTCTCGATCTCGATGGTCCTGCCATCGCCGACCTGGACCTCTTTGCCATCCACCAGCATTGACAGGAGCATCGTCTTGCCCGCTACCTCAACCATGTTCCCTCCGTTGTTGCCGCTCGTTGTCTCTTGGGACGAGGCCGCCTGGGACCTAGGGGCCAGGCGCCAGGAGCTTGGCCACCGACGAAAAGTCGAGCTGGCCGTAGCCGCGTCTGCTGGCGGCTGCGTACTGCTCCCGGGCCAGGGCCGCCATCGCCATCGGCAGCTTCTCCTGGGAAGCGGCGGCTAGCGCCAGGCCCAGGTCCTTGTACATCAAGTCCGTCATGAATCCTGGGGCGAACTCCTGGCTGGCAGGGCTGTCGGCCACGACGCCGGGCACGGGGCAACGCGTCTGCATAGACCAACAGTTCCCTGAACTCTTGCTGATGACGTCGAACATCACCTGGGGGTCGGCGCCCTTGGCAACGCCGAGGGCGAAGGCCTCCGACACCGCCGCCATGGACACGGCCGCGATGAGGTTGTTCGCCAGCTTCACTGTTTCCCCCATGCCAATGGAGCCGCAGTGGATGACGTTGCTTCCCATTGCGGAAAGCAGATCGCGATGTTCTTCGAGAAGGTCCGCGTCGCCGCCGACCATAATTGTCAGCGTGGCGGCAATCGCCCCGGCGGAACTGCCGCTGACGGGGCCGTCCAGCATTCTGCCTCCGGCGGCGTTCACGGCGTCCGCCACGCTCCGGGTCGTGTCCGGGTCAATGGTGCTCATGTCTATGACGGCGGCGCCGCTGGACAGCCCAGCGACGAAGCCATCGGGGCCATGGGCCGCCGCCGCTACGTGCTGCGACGAAGGCAACATGCTGACCACAACCTCTGCGCCCGACGCTGCCTCCCGGGCTGATCCCGCAGCCGTCGCTCCAGCCGAAACGAGGGCCTCGACTGCGCTGGGGCTGATGTCAAAGACCGTGAGCGAGTGCCCCGCCTTTATCAAGTTGATGGCCATGGGCCGTCCCATCGTGCCCAGGCCTATGAAGCCGACTTGCTTGCTCATGTGCTACCTCCTGTGGCGCGCTGAACTGTACCACGCCGGATATGCCCCTACAACGAGAGTGGCCTCTCAGGCGCCGGACGAAGGTGCCGCGAACGACCGGCGCGAATTAGTCCTCTAGGGCTGGCCATTCCCGGTACAGCCTTCCGCCGCCTTCGACCCTGTGCCTGTGGCCCAGAAGCGATAGGATGTGCCACAGCATCGAGGAGGCGCTGGCAACGATGGGCAGGTTGAAGTCCGCCTCCATACGCTCCAGGATGGGCAGCGGATCTAGGATGGCTGCCTGAAAGTAAATGCCCTCCACCTCTCCCGCCTGCGCCAGGCCTTCCTCAACGAGGGCATAGATGTCGTCCGGGCCAACGTTGGCGGCGTCCCGGTAGTCGTCCGTGGGCTGCGGGCCGGAGACCGCATCAATGCCCCTTTCGGAGAGGAACGCTCGGACCAGCTCGTTCAGGGGGCCGTCGAAGGGAGTCATCAGCAGCACGCGGCCCACACCCAGGGCTTTCAATCCGGCTATCGACGCCTCCAACGCGGTGGTAACCGGTATGGACACGCTGTTCCGGATGCTCTCGGAGAGGCCAGGCAGGTAGAGCTGAACCGGCGCGCCAACCAACACTGCCCCCCGCCAGGCCGGATGGCTTTCAACGATGCGCAGGGCTCTTTCCAGCCCGAGCGCTTCCTTGCCCAGCGCAGAGGTGAGCGGCCCCTCCACCAAATCCAACGCCTCGATTTCCAGGTTGACGCTTTCTGGGACCAACGGCCTCACGTTGTCGAAGAAGCCGCCGCCGCTGCTATAGGGCGCCAGGTAACCAACAGTGGTGTTCTGCTGTTCAGCCATTGATAGACTCCTTGGTTGCAGGTTTCAGGGGTGGGCAATAGCCGCCCCGCCGAATTGCTCAACTCGCCTCGTGGTTCGCTATGACACATGGGCGCCGGGCTGGAGGACGGCGCCCGCCTCCTGGGTCTCCGGCGCTACTCGCCGCCCGTTCCCGTGGCCAGGAACCACAGCAACGCTTCGTTGAACTCCTCCGGCTTCTCCACGTTGCACATGTGGCCCGCGCCATTGATAACCTTCAGCCAGCAGTTGGGAATGCGCCGGTTCATCAACTCTCCCTCTTCCACGGGCGTCCTGCCATCCTCTTCGCCATCGATGATGGCAGTGGGGACATGGATCTCGCTGAGACGGTCCCTGATGTCCACGTCAAACGAGGCCCGTGAGTAGGCGATGGCCGAGTGGGCGGCAATCTTGTAGGACTCGGCCGTGTACTTCCGGACCAGCGCCGGGTCGAAGCTTGGAGAGAACCAGTATTTGGCGTAGCGTTTGAGGAACTCCTCCATCCCCAGGGCGGTTATCTCCTCGGCGATACCCATGTGCGGGCCTTGGCGCTCGCTGTCGGGGAAACCCACCAGTGGGCCCTTTGCGGGAAAGCCGGCCAGGGCGCCAACCAGGACCAGGGCCGTAACTCGTTCCGGGGCGGAGTGGTAGAGGAACTGGCCTACGAGCGTGCCCATCGACAGGCCGACGAACCGCACTCGCTCAATGCCCAGACTGTCTATGATGGCTAGGACGTCGCTGGCCACCAGGGCGGGGGAGTAGTGTTCGTCGCCCTGGGGCTTGGCGGAATCACCGTGGCCGCGCATATCGATGGAGATGACCCTGTATCGAGATATCAGCGCGGGAAGCTGGAGATCCCAGACGTTCTTGTGACCCCCGAAGCCATGCACCATGAACACGGCCTCGCCCGATCCCTGGTCCAGGTAGGCAATATCGAGTCCGTTGACCGCGATAGTTGGCACGTTGCTCCTCTTCGAAAGATTCAGCTTGGCCGTGGGTGGCCGCCGTTCTACCCCTTCTTCTGCCTCAATGCTCTCCGGACGCCTGGGGTGGCGCCGGTTGCGCCATCAGACACTGTCTAGCAGGCGACCCCAACCGAGGCTGCGGGGCCTGGCCTTCATCGCTCGGAGAGTTGCCCAGAACAAGGCCAGGTCTCCCCCCACGATGGGTAGTCCCGTTTCCCTCTCGAGATCCTCCGCCAGCCCTTGCAGCCGCAAACCGCCGCCGAGCACCGCTATGGCGTCGGTTGCATCCGGGGCGCGGCGGGCCGTCTCTCGCACGTGGGCGCAGGTTGGGCCCGGATCGTGGTCCCAGGCCAGGCGGTCCTGCTCTTCAACCGACCCGACGACTCCTTGTTGAATCCAATCCTCCTGGTAGACCACGTCGAATCCGTGGGCGGTAAGCGCTGACCGCGCCATCGCCGCCCAGTCCTCGGCTGCCTAGTAGCCGCCGGCGACCGCCACGCTCCGCGCTCCAAGCTCCGACAGTGCGTCCAGCATAGCGACGCCCATGAGCGCGACGGGCACTCCCGCCGCCCTGGAGACGCTCGCCTGAACGCCGCGCGCTCCAGCCCCGTGCACCAGCGAGAATGGTACGCCGAACTGAGCGACGACATCGGCGCCAGCCTGTGCAAAGTCCTGCGCCGCCTCTTTCATCGTAGAAACTGCCGCGGCTATGGCATCGAGAGAGAGGGCGGCCATCGTCGCGCCGAAACCGGCGGTCGGAATGAAGGCGCCCGCAACGTCAGTGCCCTCCGGCGCCAACCGCAGGAAATCGGTTGGCGCCGTACTGAAGAAGCGCTTGGGGCCCAGAAAGCCAACCTTAGCCATAGGGAGCGTACACTGGCCTCTAAAGGCCCTCGCGCTCCATTAGCAACTCGCCTCCGTAGGTCTCGACCCTGTCCACCTCGATGACCACCGCCACTCCCTTTTGCTCCGGGTCTCGTTCTTTCTCAACCTCAACGACCCGTTCCCATACCTGCTGCCTCAAGTCTCCGCTTTCAACGATCGCCGCTCGGCCATAGAACTTCCAACCGGTCCTGGTTTCGCTGTTTCGGTACATCACGGCGACTTTTGGGTTCTTTCTGATGTTGGCCAGGCCGTCCCGATTGGAACGCTCCCAGTAGGCCAGGCGCTCAGCGTCGTACACCATAGCGCTGCCCCGGTAGCCGATGCTCGGCCATCCGCCGGGGTCCGAAGCGGCCAAAATGCAGGGATTGTCGGTCTCGAGGGCCGCGTTGACATTCTCGGCCATCTCATCGGTCAAGGTGATAGCCACAGATCTCCTCCCAAGGCAGGGGGTTTACGGCTGGGCCGCGCCGGCATCGTACAACGTGTAGGTCCTTCCCGCGGGCGCCGCAGGGTCAGGCCGGTAGACGTACCGTCCCCCAGGCGCCAGCCGCTCTAGGTACAGGCCTCCTCGTGGCCCTCGAATCTTACGGCGAGTGCGTAGTAGTAGTCGATGGGGATCTGGAGCTTGGCGTAGCCCCCGGCGTCTGAGCGATACCGTCCATGGCCAGCGGCCACAACTTCAGCGCCGGGGACCGGCTCGCCCTGATGGTTGAGCACCTGCACCTGCGCCAGCCTACCGGGAAAGAGCGTCCTGCTCACCATACGCTTGAACCTCAGCCAGAGCCCAGGGGCAGGCCCCGGCCCAACGCTGTCCACCACGTCCTTCTCGTAGCCAATGTGCTTCGGCGTGCGCCAGTCCGGGCCGTACTTCAGTTCCAGATACTCCTCCGGCGGGTTGGGGACATGGAACGTTTCACCCAGAAACTCGATCTCCTTGAGCTGGTCGAAGAGCCTGAGAGGGAGCGCCAGGCCTGGGTAAATCCAGACATGCCCCCGATTGGGGCGGAAGAACGTCAGCGACAACAGGTGCCGGTTCTTCAACAGGCATAGGTAGACGTGGGTGTCGAAGTGGTCTGGCCTGACGTAGAACCCGGCATCCCGAAAGGCGGTGATGATGGGCTCGATCATCTGCTCGGAGAAGCCGTGCAGCCCGAAAGTGGTCCCAAAATCAATGTCGTCGTCCCAAGGTATGATGCCTCCCTCTCTGATCGCGCCAAGGCAGATGCCGGACCGGAGATAGAACGCGACGCCCAGCCCATCCAGGATGCGTTTCGCCTCCAGGATTATCTCTCCGGCAACAGCGGGGTCCATGGCGGGGAGCGTCCTGGTCAGCTCCTCGATGATTGCCTCGTTTTCGACGTCAGTCAGCGACATGGCTGTTCACCTCATGGAATTGCTCCGTTGCCAGGAGCTTCTCGGCGTTGCGCAGATCCTCCCTCGTGTCGACCTCCATCCAAAGGCGCCTGCCTGCGAGGTGGACGCCCAGTTGGACGTCGCCGTCATCGATGAGGCCCGCGAGGGCCGCCTCGTAGAACTGGTCCGTGCGGCCCTGCGCCACCCACCAATCGAGCCTGGGCAGGAAACAGTCCCGAAGGGTGCTTTGGGACAGCTTGTATATGTTCACCGTCTTCAGGGCGCGGTCGTAACAGAAGTCCGGCGATTGCTCGGCGCCCAACACCAGCGACGTCGCCAAGCCGTCCTCAGCCAGGATGACCGAGCCGTTCATGAACGGCTGGAAGACATCCACCACCGCTACATCCTCGTAGCGCAACCTTACGAGGTCGTCAATGAGCGCCGGTTCGAACAGCAGGTCGCCGTCCAGCAGGACCGTATCATCGTCGAGTTGCCGCCGGGCAAGCCACAGCGAGTAGAGGTTATTCGTGCGCCAGTAGTCTTGATTGGCCACGTAGGACACGCTCATCCGGCCGAATTGTGGGCCGACGCGGTTCGTCACGCTCTCGCCCAGGTGGCCAACCACGACCACGCAGTGCTCGACGCCGGCATGTTCCAGGGCCTCCATCTCGTATTGCAGGATGGGTTTCCCACATACCTCGACAAGGCACTTGGGCACCGTGTTCGTCAAGGGGCGCAGCCGCGTCCCCTCGCCCGCCGCCAGGATAACTGCTTTCATTCTCCCCCCTAACGGGACAATCCCTCGCCCGCTCGAGCGCTGGCATGAAGGGCCTGGAGCGCTTGGACCAGCTCCGCGTTCTCCTCCGTGGTGCGGGACGCCATCCTCACGAAGCGTTCGTCGAGGCCCACCTTACCGCTGCAGTCGTTGATGAAGATTCCGAAATCATCGAATAGCCGGGCAGTCAGCTCTGGCCCGGTGAAGCCATGCAGGACCTGGCTCAGCACGTAGTTTCCCTGGCTGGGGTAGGAGCGCAGGTAGGGAACGGTCTGCAGGCCGGCGAATAGTGCGTTTGTTGCTGTTCTGACCTGCGCACAGGACCGGACGAAATCCGCTTCGAACGCGGGCAGTTCCTCCAGGAATGACTGTGCCAGCGAGTTGATGCTCCAGATGGGTATCGCGCTACGCAACTCGTCGGCAATGTCGGGCTTGCCGGAAACCGCGAGCCCCAGCCGCAGCCCTGGTATGCCATACGACTTGGAAAGGCTCTTCAGGACCAGGAGGTTGGGGAAATCGTGGACCATCCCCATGACTGAAGGCGAAGGGTCTTCGTCGGTGAAGTCGAGGAAGGACTCATCGACCAGGACCAGGCCGATATGAGCCAGCGACTCAAGCAGGTGTTGCATGTCCCGCTTTGTGACCAATCTGCCCGTCGGATTGTTGGGATTGATGATCGGGGCCGCGTCGGCGCCGGTGTGACGGACGTGGCGAACAAAGTCCTCCACGTCCAGATCGAAGCCGTCGTCCAGTTGATAGGGGCTTACGCGCTTCCCTTCGATCAAGGCGCGGTTGACGAATTCGTCGAAGGTGGGCGTCGGGACCGCCAGGCGCCCCACAAAACGGCTTGTGATGGCGGCGATCAGCTCGCTGGCGCCGTTGGCGGCCACAACGTGGGCGGGGCTCAACCCCAGGGGCGCCGCTATCAGCGAGGAGATGCGCCGGTTGGTCGAGGGATAGGAGGTGACAAGCACCCGCAGCTTCGATTCGAGAGCCCGGAACAGCTCGTCCGGCGGAAAGTAGCGGTTGGTCATATAGCAGAAGTCTTTCAGGTCGTAGTTCCAGAATCCTCCGTACATGGAGGCTACGCCTTTCACATCCAACGTTGTCATTGCTTTACTCTCCAGTGTTCGTCTTACCGAGGGTGTTTCGGCGAGAGCAACGGAGGAATACACCACATTCTTCCTGTGGCCGTTGCCGCCCCTCAGGCGGGCCCTTCACTCAAGATGGATGGCCGAAGATGGATGGCCGGAAGACGGGACGCTGCTCTAGCCGGCGCGTTATTGAGGCGTGACCCAGAAGTCCCGGTAGGGCTCGTCCGAGTCCGAGATGGAAGGGCAGAATACGTCGGTCTGGAGCAGGTTGCCGCAGCCGGGGCAATGGAAGCTGTGGTACTCCCCTATGAAGGGGTCGCTCGAGGGCATCTTCTGCCCCGCCAGCTCCTCTAGGTCCTGCACCAAGCGAGCGCTGTACAGCTTGTAGTTCTCGTCTGCATTGCAGAACAGGTGGCCGCAGTCTGTGCAGCGGATAGCGTGGACACCGGAGGCGCTGGCCACCTCGAGGCTCTCGTGGAATCTGAGGACGGTCTGCCACCGGGCGTCGCCAAGGTCTTCTGGAAGTGAGGAGGTCCTGCCGGCATAGGGCGCCCCCGCCGCGCGTTCGCCTCGAATCCTGCGCCGCAGGCCGCCGGTCGCTTGCTCGTCGAGGAGCAGGGAATCCTCGTCCATCACGACGCCGAATATGGTCTCGGCCAGCCGGGGCGAGATAATGCCCTCGCCGACGTCCCTGGCAACGCGCTGCGCGTCGCGCTGTAAGGGGTCGCCGTAGCCTGCGCCGCCTGCGGCGAAATCGGCCACGATGCAGTACTCCGGGAGGGGAGCGCGTCCAATCATCTGTGGCGAATGAGCGATTCGGCCCCAGCCTTCCGGCTCCAACTGGCCAGGGCTTGTGGGGTAGCCCTCTCGCAGGCGGTCGAGAACTGACGGGCCTTCGGTATGGAACACCGCCCTGGCGCCGCCGACGCCGGCGGGAAAGCCGCCGAAGAGGCCCGCGCCCTCTGGGATGCCTCCGTAGGGCATGTAGTTCACCGTGGTGTCCTGGGAACCGTAGATCATGTACAGCCGGTAGCTGCCCGCGCCACCGAGGAACTTGCCGGGCCCGCCGCCGTCCCGATGGAAATTCCTGGTGAAGTAGACAAAGGGGTATTGCATCTCGATGCGTTCGATGTCGCTGATGCCGCCGGAGGGGATGTTCATGTTCCCACCGCAGGGCACGCCGTCCCGCTCGGGCGTGGCGCCAAGGCCTGAACCGTGGCCGTCGTAGAGGCCCTGGGCCGTGACCAAGCCGGCCCGGTTGTGGCCGCCGTAGAAGGACAGGGGCCCCCCGCTGTACCAGATGCCTTGCCAGGGCGCATTGATGTCCTGCGCCTGCCCGCCCGCGTACAGCATCTTGGCGATGCACTCGCTGGCGGCCATCTTGGCGGTCACGCCCACGCCGGGAGCGCCGCCACAGGCTGCAGGGAACGCGCAGTTGAGGATGCTGCCCTCCGGCGCCGAGGCCGTTACCGGGACGAACTTACCATCGCTCCAGGGCACGTCCCAGAAGAGGAAATCAGTGAGCACCACGGCCAGCTGGGCCATCGTCCCGGCCCACGTAGAGTTGGTCGTATCGTTCATCTGCGGGCTGCTGCCGCTGAAGTCGAAGTTCAGGTCTTCTCCGCGCTTGGTCATTGTGCAGGACACGACGTAGGGTTGGACGCCGCCCTCAATGCGGTTCCAAGCGGTCCCATAGGCCCTTGATCCCCAGGCGCCGTCGGGAAGGCCGCGCAGCTTCGCCCGCGCCATCCGCTCAGAGTCCTCAATGATCTTCTCGCCGGCCATCTGAATGAAGTCCACGCCAAACTTCTGCACCAGCTCCAGGTAGCGCCGGGAGCACACGTTGTTGGACGTGATCATAGACTTCATGTCCAGGCCCACGTATCCGGGGTCGCGGCACTGCTCCGTGATGCAGCGAAAGACGTCCTCGCGGAACTCGCCCTTCTCCACCACCTTGAGGCCCTGAATTCTTATGCCCTCGTGGTAGATCTCCGTGGCCAATCCCCGCATGATTCCGCCAGTGTCCGCCGTGTGGATGCTGGAAGCAAGCCACCCGATGAGGGCGCCCTCGTGGAAGATGGGCTTCACGATCATCATGTCGTAGGTGTGGGCGCCGGCAATATAGGGGTCGTTGAAGAACAACTGATCGCCGTCGAAGAAGCCGGGGCTCTCCCCGTACCACTCGATGAGCTTCTTGATGGCGTCGGACGTCGCCGCGGCAAAGCGGAGGTGGCCCGAACAAGCGAGGACCATAACGCCGTCCGCGTTGTAGAAGGAACTCATACACTCGCCGCCCTGGGAAACGATGGGCGAGGCAGTCACCTGCTGAAGCGAGGTCCGTCCCTCCTCGCCGATAGCCCACAGGCGGTGCAGGAACATCTCGTACTTGACGGGGTCCAGTTGTGTTGTTACTGCGGTAACCACATTGCCTCCATTCCTATTGGACGCCGGTGCGGCGCCTCTGCTCATTGTCTCCCCATGCTCTCCGTTTGCCATTGGGAGTGGCGACAAGGTACCAGCCGCGATACGATGAGGCAACAACAGACTAGCGGCGCGGCGGCCGCGCCGCCCAGATGGAACCCAGCAACGGGAGGTTTCGACAAATGGACGAATCAACCTACAATCCGCTCACGCCGGAGGAGCGCCGCATCATCGAGTCGAAAGGCACCGAAAGGCCCTTCTCAGGCGAGTACGACAACTTCTACGAGGATGGCGTCTACCTTTGCCGGAGGTGCAACGCCGAGCTGTACCGCTCCAAGGACAAGTTCGATGCCCACTGCGGCTGGCCGGCCTTTGATGACGAGATCCCCGGCGCCGTCACCCACCTGCGGGACTCCGATGGCTTCCGCACGGAGATCCAATGCGCCAGTTGCGGCGGCCACCTTGGCCACGTGTTTCTTGGAGAGCGCCTCACGCAGACCAACACGCGCCACTGCGTGAACTCCCTATCCATGCGATTCGTCCCGGTGGCGGCGGGAGGGGACGCGGCGTCCGGGTAGCTCGGAACACCGCCGGGACGGAACGGAGAGGAGCAGGCGCCGTCGCTGCGGGCGAGGCCGGCGGGCTCGCGGGGTAGGGGGCGCAGGCCGGCATGACGCCCGGCCTGCATGGTTAATATCCCCTGGCCCGGTCGACAACGTTGATGAGCGGTTCGCCCGCCAGATACCGGCGGAGATTCTCGCAGAGCAGGCCCCGCATCGACTCATCAGGGCCGGCGCCCCGCTGCGCCGCTATGTGGGGCGTGAGCAACACCTGCGGCCAGTCCATGAACTCCTGCCGGGGCGGGCCCCCAGCCAACTCTCCTTCGTAGACGTCCAGGACAGCGCCCCGTATGCGTCCCATCCGCAGGGCCTCCACGAGGTCGTCCTCATTGACGACCTCGCCGCGGGCGACGTTGATGAATACCGCCGTGGGCTTCATGGCTTCGAAGACCTGCCGGTTGACCATGGCCAGCGTCTCAGGGGTCAGTTGGGCGCAAAAGGCCAGGAAGTCGCTCTCCCGCGCCATATCCAGCAGTCCACGCGGAGGCAGGAGAACGTCCACGCCTTCCACGTTGTGCTGTTCTTCCTGGATGGTGCGCCGAGTGGCAAGCACCTTCATGCCAAGGGCCTTGCCCAGCCGGGCGGCCTCTCGTCCGATCCCACCAAGCCCAATGATGCCCAATGTGGCGCCACGCACCGGGACCATGCGCTGGCGCGTAGTGCGGTCGAGCTGACCCTGCGCCTTTGCAGCCGCGCTGTCGTGAAGGCCCCGCGCAAAGTACAGCACACCGGCCATAATGAACTCGGCGATGGACGTGGTCCCGACCGCTCCCCTGGCCGTGGTTAGCGTTACGTCAGAGTCCCAGATGTCCGTACCCCAGAGGTTCGATACCCCCGCTTGGACGTGGTGCAGCCACCGCAGTTGCGGGGCGCGCGCCCTCAGGTCCGGCAGCACCGGATGGCTCATTACCACGACCTCGGCGCTCTGAAGCAGGCGGTCCCGTTCCGCCTTTGACGCGGGGCGCGTTCCTTCAGGCAACTGCCTGCGTGAATGGATGCCCTTCTCCCGGAGTTCCGACAGGTAGGCGGCGCCGCCATCTAATACCCGCAGCCGGGGGTCCAGCGCCTCGATGTACGAGCGCTCGGAACTCAAGGGCGGCGCCATGACGAGCACCGTTACCTGAGAAGCGGCCACGAGGCGTCCTCCATACCGAGACCCTTGCAGAACTACTGCGCCGAGTTTCCCGCACTACCCAGTTCAGACCCATCATAGCCTGCCCCCGACTACGGGGCAGGGACGCGGCTAAGAGCCCCGCCTAGAAGATGCGACGCCACGGTATCCACGCTATGATGCTGAGTCAACATGCCGCGCAGCCGCCACGAAGCCGCAAAGAGAAGAGTCCCGGCTCACTAGCCGGAAGGAGGAAGCATGGCGGACGAAACGGAAATCGGCGCTCTGAAGGCGCAGGTGGCTGAAAGCTCGCAGATACTGGATCATCAGGGGCTGGTGGACTACCACGGCCACGTCAGCGCCCGGATACCCGGGACCGGCTTGCTGCTTATCAAGCCGGTGGCCCGGCCCCACTACGCCATCAAGCCCGAGGACATCCTGACGGTCGACATCGAGGAGTATGCCCACGCCAACCAGAGCCAATGGGACCCCAGTAAGCAGCAGGGCCGAGTTATCGATAACCCTGTGCCGCCCCGGGAGACCATGCTTCACGTCTGTATGTACCAGGCGCGGCCGGACGTGATGTGCGTTGTCCACACGCACCAGTTGATCGCCGCTGCAATGGGCGTCGGCAACACGCCCATCAGGACCGTGTACAACCAGGCCATTCCCTTCGCCCCCGAGACGCCCATCTTTCCAAAGCCCAACCTCATTGCGAACCTGGAGCTGGGCAGGGAAGCGGCCGAGTGCCTTGGAGACCGGAGCGCGATGCTGTTGCGCGGCCACGGCATCGTGGTTGTGGGCCCAACTGTGGAGCACGCCGTCAGCAACACCATCTATCTAGAAAGGGCGGCGCTCATGCAGGTCATCGCCACCATCGTTGGTACACCGGAGGCCCTTTCACCGGAGTACATCGCCGACTTTGGCCCCGACTGGAATCGGCGGGCTTCACACGCCTACGAATACTTCAGGTCGCTGGCCCCGGGCTTGGGCGGCGGGAAGCCATAGGCGATGAAGGGGAGTCAGGGGGCCAGCATCCCGGCCAGCCATGCTGGAGAAAGCGGCGCCCTGGGCCAGGCACCGCCTGCGATGAGCATGGGTTGAAAGCCGTCCACGCGAAGATCAGGGTCATGGCGAAGCACTATCAGCGGTGTCTGCGGAAGCCGGCCTGCAAGGAAGGCGATGTTCTCCAATTCGACCTGCGTAGGTGTGAATGACATGCCATCCAAAACAAGAAATATCACTGGCAGCCCTCGGACCTGCGCTGCTTCCAGGGTCAAGAGCGTGTGATTCAAGGTCCCCAGACCGGGACTCGCCACGACGATGAGAGAGGCCCCCAAAGCCTCGGCGAAGTCCCGGAAGTCGCGACCCTCCCGGTCGATGGGGACCAACAGCCCCCCCGACCCCTCAACGAGCGTGACGTCGTGCGACCTGGCAATATGGAGGGCCTGCTCAGCCAACGCCTGCAGGTCGATGTCCCGGCCCTCTCTGCGAGCGGCAATCGCGGGCGCCATCGGCTCGGCAAACGAGAGCAGGGTTTCAATCGTCACGGCGCGGCCCGCCGCGAGCCTTGCGTAGGTCGCGGCGTCGCCTTCCGAGTCCTGCGCCGCGCCGGTCTGGACCGCCTTCACGACTGCCACCCGGCGACGGCCCGCCAGCTCCGCCGCCAGCCAGCCAGCCACAACAGACTTCCCGACGTTCGTACCGGCGCCGGTCACGAGGTGGATGTTGGGTTGCATAGTCATAGAACCTGCGTTGTAGCATGAAAGCGGGCAAGGAGAAGGGCCATGCGTCTGGATCTTACGACGCCTGTCTGAAGACGAGACAGGCGTTGTGGCCCCCAAATCCGAACGCGTTGGACATGACAACGCTCAGGTCGGCCTCCCTGGCCGCCCCCGGCGCGTAGTCTAGGTCGCACTCGGGATCCGGCGCCGTGAGGTTGATGGTGGGCGGGAGGATGCCGTCGGCTATGGCCTTGACCACCGCTGCCGCCTGCACCGCCCCGGAGGCTCCCAGAAGATGGCCCGTCATGGACTTGATGGCCGTCACGGGAGTTTCCCAGGCGCGCCTTCCAAGCGCGGACTTGATCGCCGCCGTCTCAGCGACGTCGCCGGCGCGGGTGCTCGCCCCATGGGCGAAAACGGCGTCCACCTCGGTTGGCGCGACCCCGGCCTTCGCAAGCGCTCGCTGCATTGCCCTCGCGGCGCTCTCGCCGTCCGGGATGGGTCGCGTCTCGTG
This sequence comes from Dehalococcoidia bacterium, assembly GCA_965263165.1. GTDB lineage: Bacteria > Chloroflexota > Dehalococcoidia > Lucifugimonadales > SAR202-VII-2 > SAR202-VII-2. The sequence continues at coordinate 2,629,696 of OZ253584.1, read as the reverse complement.
GAAGCCGTCGGTCGTTGCGCCGTACCCCACGAGTTCGGTCACTATCGTTGCGCCCCTTGCGCGCGCTCTTTCGAAGGCTTCCAGCACGAGCACTCCGGCGCCTTCCCCAAGGACGAACCCATCACGCCCGGCGTCGAAGGGGCGGCTTGCTTCCGTTGGGGCGTGGTTTCGCCGCGAAAGAGCGCCAAGGGCGTCGTCGCTGGCGAGGGTCAATGGAGAGATGCAAGCCTCGGAGGCGCCGCACAGCATCACTTCGGCGTCTCCCCGCCGGATGATCTCCGCAGCCTCGCCGATAGCGTGCGCGCCCGTCGCACAGGCCGAGGAAACCCCGAAGCTGGGGCCCCGCAGCCCCAGGACAATGGCGGTCTGAGCGGCAGCCATGTTGCTCAGCATTCGGGGGGAGAAGAGGGGGGACGGGCTCGCCCGCTCTGCGCCCAACAGCTTGCCGGCCTCGTTGAGGAAGGTCGTTTCTCCGCCGTGGCTGGAGCCAATGATGATGCCCGCGTCGTAGGGGTCCGGGGACTCGTCGTCGAGCCCTGCGTCGGCCCATGCCTGCAGGGCCGCGGCCACGCCGAATAGAGCAAACCTGTCGAGGCGCCGCACCCTCCGGCCTTCCAGCCTTGCTGGAATTGCGAAATCACGGACCTCGGCTGCTATGCCGACGCGAAAGCCGGAGGCGTCGAACAGGCTGATGCCGTCGACCCCTGAGCGCCCCGCAACGAGGCTCTCCCAGAATGAAGCAACGTCGTTGCCAAGGGGCGTGACGACGCCAAGGCCGGTGACAGCCACTCGCCTAGTCATCGTTTTTGGGTTCTCTGGGTCTTGGCGCGCATGGACATGGCCTGTAGATTCTAGCGCCTTTGCGGGCTCACAGCAGGCCCTGCTCGCGGCCAACCTCCCCAAGGAGCTGAAGCGCCCATTGGAGATCGGCGGTCTCGTGGGTGGCCATGACGCTCAACCGCAGGCGCGACGCGCCGGGCGGGACCGTTGGAGGACGGACGGCTACCACGAACAGGCCCTTCTCCCTGAGCCGGCGCGCCACTTCCAGCGTCTTGCCCGGACTTCCCACAACGATGGGTATGATCTGCGTGCTGGAGGACAGGGTATGAAATCCCATCCCGTTGAGCCCGTCCCGCATCAGACACGCGTTCTGGTGCAGCCGGTCGACCAGCCACGGTTCTCGCTGAAGCGCGTCGAGGGCGGCCTCAGAGGCCGCGGCCACCGGCGCCGGGGTCGCCGTGGTGTAGATGAAGCTGCGGGACGAGTTCACAAGATAGCTCCGCATGGCCTCCGTCGACGCGGCCACCCCGCCCAGGCTCCCCAGGGACTTGCTCAGCGTGCTCATGGAAACGGCGACCCGCCCGGCGAGGCCGTGTTGGGCCACTAGGCCTCGTCCGCCCGGCCCAAGGCACCCCGTGGCGTGCGCCTCGTCGACCACCAGCATAGCGCCGTAACGTTTGCAGATGTCGGCGATAGCGGGTAGGGGGGCCACGTCCCCATCCATGCTGAAGACGGTCTCCGTCGCGACCAACCGCTTACCCCTGGCGCCGCTCCTGTCGATGCGCTGCAGCGCTGTTTCCAGGGCGTCCGGGTCAAGGTGCGCGTACGTTCGATACTCCGCCCCGCTCAGCCTCGCCCCGTCGATGATGCTGGCGTGGTTGAGCTCGTCGCCCACAACGTGGTCGCCCCGTCCGGCGAGGGCCTGCAAAATGCCGAGGTTGGCGGCGTAGCCGGAGGTGTAGAGAAGGGCCGCGGCGAACCCTTTGAAGGCGGCGAACGCTGCCTCCAGCCGGTCGTGGACATCCGTGGCGCCTGAGATAAGCCTCGAAGCGCCCGCTCCCCAACCGTGAGTCTCCGCTGCCCTGTTGGCTGCGAGCCGAATCTCAGGCCGGTTCGCCAGCCCCAGGTAGTTGTTGGAGCTGAAGTTGAGAAGCCTGGCGCCGTCGACGGTCACCCACGGATCCGCGCCACCCTGTACGGCCTTGGTTTCCCGCAGGAGATCCCGCGCGCGGAGCGCTTTGAGCCTTCGATGGATGAAGCTGGTGTCTACGGGCACGGGGGATTCCTGAACCTTGCTGCGGAGGAGCACTTTTCGCTAGTTGCCGGGAGCTTCGATCAGTATCGGAGAACGGCGGTGGCTGGGATCCCGCTCACCGCCCACTGTTGTCCTTGCCCAGTTCCCTGCCCACCTTGTCGAGGCCGTAGCCAACGGCGTCGCAGATCTGGATGAGCTGGTCTTCTTCGATGGAGAGCGGAGGCATTACGACGACCACGTCTCCCAGGGGACGGAGCAGGACGCCTCGGTCGCGGGCGGCCAGCAAGACGCGGGCACCCACGCCATCGCTGGATGGGAACGGCGTTTTGGAAGCTGCGTCCTGCACGAGCTCGATGCCGGCCATGAGGCCCTGCTGCCTTATCTCTCCAACCAGGGGATGACCGGCGAAGTGTTCCTGAATCAGGGTTTGCAGGAACGATGCCCGCTCCCGGACGCGCTCCAGCACCGGCGACTCCTCGAATACGTCGAGGTTGGCAATGGCGGCGGCGGCGCAGATGGGATTCCCAGCGAAGGTGTGGCCGTGATACAGCGTACTGGCGCTGCCGTAGGTCTGGTCTGCGAAAGCCTGGTAGATCTCGTCCGTGGTGATCGTGGCGGACATCGGCAGATAGCCGCCCGTCATACCCTTGCCGATGGCCATAATGTCGGGGGTAACCCATTCAAGGTCGCAGGCGAACATGGCGCCGGTCTTGCCGAAGCCCGTGGCTATTTCGTCGGCGATGAGCAGCACGTCATGGCGGGCGCAGCTCTGAGCGACACGCGCCAGGTGCCCCTCTGGGGCGACGATCATGCCCGCGGCGGCCTGCACCCTGGGCTCGACGATGACAGCCGCGATCTCATGGCCTCGCGCTTGTAACATCGCGTCGAGGGGGTCCAGGCAGGCCAAGGTGCACTCGGAAGCGCACTGGACGCAGCGATATGCGTAGGGGTTGGGGATGCGGAGGGGCTCGAAGAGCAGAGGCCCGTAGGAGTCCCTGAACCTTCCGACGCCTCCCACGCTGACGGCGCCCGCGGTGTCGCCGTGATAGGCCATGTCCAGGGAGACGATGCGCTGCTTCTCAGGGTGGCCCTTGTTCGCCCAATACTGGACGGCCATTTTGAGGGCCACCTCCACGGCGCTGGCCCCGTCGCCGCTGAAGAAGAAGCGGGACAGCTCCTCGGGGAGATGCTTCGAAAGGCGGCCCGCCAACTCCTCCGCCACCGAGTGGGTCGCGCCGAGCAGGGTGCTGTGCTGAAGCTCGGCGGCCTGCCGTTGGATGGCCTCCACGAGGCGGGGGTGGCTGTGGCCGTGGACGATGGCCCACATAGAAGAGACGGCGTCAATGTAGCGCTTGCCGTCGGCGCCGATCAGATGGTTGCCCTCTCCTCTGGACACTACCACCTGAGGGTCGGCGTCGAAACGGGCCATCTGCGTGAAGGGATGCCAGATCTTCGGCTGTCGACTGGAAGGCTCGCCCACGTTATCGTCCCGAGCCGGGGAGGCTGTCAGGCATCGGTCGATCTCGCATCAGTCGATCTCGATCTCGAACCCCAGGTCCGCGATCATGCTCCAGGTTTCCTCGGGCCCCTGTCCTGGAGTCGTCAGATATCCATCGACGAAGAGGGAGTTGGCGGCGTATAGGGACATGGGCTGGAGCGACCTGAGATTGACCTCGCGGCCTCCGGCGACCCGGATTTCCTGCCTAGGATTCAGCAGGCGCGCCAGGCAGAGAATCCTCAGGCAGTCCTGGGGCGAAAGCTCGTCCCTGCCTTCCAGGGGAGTGCCTGGAATGGCGTGGAGAAAGTTCACGGGGATCGACTCTGCGACAAGGGCCCTGAGTTCGAGCAAGACGTCAATGATGTCGTCGGTCTGTTCTCCCATCCCGAAGATGGCCCCGCTGCACAAATCCAATCCCGCGGAGCGGGCTGCCTGCAGGGTCTGTAGCCTATCGGCGTAGGTGTGGGTGCTTACAATTGAGGGAGAGAACCCCTCGCTGGTGTTGAGATTGTGATTCAACTGGTCTACGCCCGCCTCCTTGAAGGCGCGGGCTTTCTCCTCGTCGATGAGGCCGACGCAGGCGCATACCTTGATGCCCACTTCCTCAATGATTTCTGTGACCGCGTCGCAAAGGTAGTTCACGTCCTTCCAGGACGGGCCTCTGCCGCTGGTAACCACACAGAACCGCTTGGCCTGGGCTTCCTTGGCGGCCCTCGCCCCTTCAATGAGCTTCTGCTTGGCAACCAGGGGGTACTTCTCGATCATCGCCGTCGACACCGCGGATTGGGAGCAGTAACCGCAGTCCTCAGGGCAAATGCCGCTCTTGGCGTTCATGAGGACGTGGATGTGGACCTTGTTCCCACAGAACTCCCGTCGCACGCTATATGTCGCCGCCAGCAAATCGAGCAGAGCGCTGTCGGGGCAGCTCAGGACCTCGCGGCACTGGGCGCGGGACAGCGCTTCACCGCGGATGGATAGCTCGGCAAACTCAGCGAACTTCGAGGCGTAGCTGCCGCCGAGAGCGGCTTGCGAGTCTGTTGCTTGCGTCAAGCGAGAAACCTCCTGCTTGTTGTCCCTGCCAGCTACCCCGGATGGTTATCCAGCGAGGCGCGCGGCCTACGGGCGGGCTCCTTGCCTTGGACGGCCCAAGCCACGCTCTACCTGCGAAGTATTCTCACGGCGGGGGTATGCCTTGTCAATGCCGACTAGAGAAGGTTCCCCGGCCTCTATGAAAACGCCTGTGGAATCTCTGAACAAGCTGCGCGAGATGCACTGCGATTCAAGCGCATGCCAGAGGAAGGGATAGGATCCGCTTCCTGACCTTCTCCCGAAGCCGAGACCTTTGCGTAATCCCCATTGATGCGCCGTTTGGTTGGAATGAGGGTTCTGGCGGGGATTGGGGGGCCTGATGGCGGCCTGCGGCCTGGCTCTCCTCCCCGGTCTCCCTGACTTCTCAGGGCTTCCCGGGCGCTTCCACCCCCTGCGGGCACACGCCGCCCCCGGCGGTCAGGCGGCATCCAGCAGAAGACGGTCCGCCCGCCGCAGGTTGTATGCCGCACATTTGAAGAACAGCTCCGTGGCGTTCCGCGCTAGCCCCATGTACCGCACCCGCCGGTAGCCGTAGGTCCGCTTCAGCGTCCCAAACACCTTCTCCACCGCCGACCGCTGCTGTGCTATCAGTGCGTTCCGCCGCTGCTCCCACGGCGGCAGCACCGGATGATGCTTGTCCGCCCGCCGCATGATCCGGTCCTTGATGCCCAGGGACTTGAGCCAGGCACTCCGCTGCTTCGACCCGTAGGCCTTGTCCGCATACACCGCCGCCTCATCTCCCCTCACCAACGCCTCCGCCACTTCCGTATCGTTCACGTTGGCCGGCGTCAGCACCGCCTCCCGGATCAGCCCTGACCCTGCATCCACCCCCACGTGCGCCTTGTAGCCGAACTGCGACACCCCCCGCTGGCGCGTGAACCGCGCATCGGGGTCGGTCTCGCTCGGCGCTCCCGGCCGCCTCCCTCGCAGCGAAGGACGCTTCGCCTGCGCCTCCACGATGGTCGCATCGAGGAGCGTCCCCTTCTTCACGAAGAGGTTGCGCTGCGCCAATTGCCGGTCCATCTCCTTGAACAGTCGCAGGGCCAAACCCCGCTCCGTCACTTCCCTGCGGAAGCGGCTGATCGTCGAGTGGTCGGGGACGGCGTCCTCCAGGCCAAGCCCCACGAACCGCTTGAACGAGACCCGGTCCCACAGCGCTTCCTCGATCGCTTCGTCGGAAGCGTCATACCACTGCTGGAGCACCATGACCTTGACCATCACCACCGGCGGATAGCTCGGACGGCCTGACGGGGCGGCATAGATGCCCTTGACCACGTTGGCCAACTCCTTCCAGTCCAGCATCGCCTCGAGCCGCTCCAACTTCCCGTTCCGTCCGACTCGGTCCGGGAGAAGCACCTCAATGAACGACTGTCCACGTATCGTCCGGTGCATGGCTTCCCCTCCTTGGCGTTGGCTCTCCGTGCTGATTGTGCCTGACCAGAAAGAGGTTATGCAAAGGTCTCGTACCCGGGGGAAGGGACGGGGGAATTCACCGGGAGAAGGTTCGGTCTTTGATTGCATGTTGTATGTTGGCTACTCTCATCAGCCGAATGTTGGGGGCGCCAGGCACAGAACTGTCGCGTAGCCGTAGTGTAGCCGTCGCAGAGGGGTAGTCCGGCGCCAGGAACGGAGTGGAGCGGCAGCCCGCTTCATGGTGATACTTGAGCATCTTGACGATACTCTAGCACAATCGTTCGTATTTTGCAAGTAGGCGGGGTGGCGGCGTGGAAGCGGGGCGGGGTAAGACGCTTCCCAACCTGCCTCCGCACTCGGGGGCAGGGATGGGAGGATACCCCGAGCAGCGGAAGGCGCCTGATGCGCGGCGCCTTCCTGCAGGCTTGTTCAGAGGATCCCTAAGAGACTGAGCTCGTGGGCGCGGCGAGGGAGTGGAGCAGCCTGCGGGCCGCCAAGGCCACGTCCTCAACCGCTCCGTCGAAGGCCGCTTCGTTGGCGCGGGAGGGCTTCCGGTAGCCGCTGACCTTTCTGACGAACTGCAGAGCAGCCGATCGAATCTCGTCTTCCGTGGCGACGCCCGCAGGCTGCCGCAGCACCTTGATGCTTCTGCACATTTACACCCCCGAGCCACGCGTCGGCGCCACGGCCATGCAATGGCCAGACGACCGTTGAGCGAGCAGGCGAATCAGCTCCCAAGTATCCCCTCGGCGAAGAACTCCTCGAATGGCAGCTTGTACGGCGTAATGCCATGTTCCACCCCAAATGTCTGCACCAGGTCAACCACCGCGGCGTTGGCTTTGACCCCATACTCGTAGGGGTTCTCGCCAAACACCCGCCGCTGCCGCTCCAATTGGTCCTGAGCGAAGATGAGGACCGATGGCGGCTCATAGAGGGTCTGCTCCATCGCCAGCCGCTGGGCTTCCGTGAAGGCCTCCAGCAGGCTTTCGGCGATCCAGGGGTGCTGTTGCAGCAGGCTCTGCCGCACGATGGTGGCGTGGTGGGCCGGGAAGATGCCAGTGTTGGTGAAGTAGCGCTCGGCCTCCGCCTGGCCGTCGGGAAACAGCGACGAGAAGCGGCGCCTGTCCGACAGCGTGCTCTCGGTGACGGGGAATACGCTGAAGATGGCGTCCAACTGGCCCGCCGCCAGCATTGCGTTGATGTCGTTGGGCGGAGGTTGCACCACCAAACCCTCGATAGGCGCCAGCGGCTCGGACTGTCCAGGAATGGAGGGGAAGGCGCGGCCCTGGAACCATTCCACGTCCTGGGGCGCAATGCCGAACTCATGGTGCAGAATCCCGCGGGCCCAGAGAGCCGCCGTCATCGTGTAGTCCACTACGCCTACGCGCTTGCCCTTCAGGTCGCCTGGGTAGCCCGGCCGGATGCCGGAATCCAACCTGACCAGCGTGTTGACGTAGGAGAAGGTCCTGTTGTGAAAGACCGGCAGCACACGATAATCCCAGCCCAATGGGATGGCCTGAAGCGTGAACGAGAACGACATCTCGGACACGTCGTAGGCTTGCTCCAACAACTGGGCTTCCCACAGCTTGCCGGTGGCAACCTGGACGTACTGGAGGGTGATGTCTCTGGGCTTGACTTCACCCGTTATCAGGGGTTGGATGCGGTCCCACCGATGTGTCAGGGCAAACGTCAAAACGAGGTCGGCCATAGCTCCTCATCCCAGGCGCGGGCGACAGGCTGCGCTTCATCATGGGGCAGCGGGCCGCGAGGGTCAACAACGACGCATCCTCGCCATTTGGCCAAACGCCGCCGCGCGTTCTGCGCCGGCCACACATGCTCCGAGCAGGAGAACGGGGAGAACATTGACGGGCGCGTGAGGTGGGCAATAAGCTCGCGCCAGGGTTGATGACCCCAACCGCAATGCGTGTTCCGAAGCAGGAAACCGCTCTGGAGGTGACTGCGTGGCGGAGAAGACACTGGCCTCGTTGAAGGTGGGCCCCGGGGAATTGGAGCTAAGGGAGGTGGACCTTCCCGACATCCCCGCCGACGGCGCGTTGCTGAAGGTGGAAGTGGCCGGCGTCTGCGGCACCGACGTCAGCCAGTACCCCAAGCCTTTGAGGGGCGGCCCCATCATCATGGGGCACGAGAACGTGGGCTACCTCGCCAAGGTGGGCAGGGCATTTGCCGAGCGCAAGGGCGTCAAGGAGGGCGACCTGGTCTTCTTGGAGCACTATCTGCCTTGCGGCAACTGCGAGTGGGACCACCAAGGCGACTACCGTCATTGCCCCGCCACCGACTGGTTCTACGACCCCCAGGCCATCAGGTACGGCTACACTCCCATAGACATCGCTCCGGGACTGTGGGGCGGCTTCAGCCGCTATCTGTACCTGCCGCACAACGCGGTTATCCACAACGTCCCTGATGGGCTGACGCCGGAAAGGGCGGGCATAGGGACTCCCATGGCCAACGGAATCCAGTGGGCCCTGTTCGATGGCGGCGTTGGGTATGCGTCCACGGTTCTCATTCAGGGGCCGGGCCAACAGGGGCTGTGCTGCGTCATGGCCGCCAAGCAGGCAGGCGCCGCTCGCATCATCATGACCGGGACATCCAGAGACGCTCGGCGCCTGGAAGTAGCCAAAGCCTTGGGCGCTGACGACGTCATCGACGTCGAGACGGAGGACCCCCTGGAGCGCATTAGGGAGATCACCGGCGGGCGCGGCGTGGATGTGGCCCTCGATTGCACGTCGGGAGCGGGGACCGCGCCGACGCTACTTGCGATCGAGGCGGCCAAGCGCCGGGCCGCCACCATGGTTGTGCAGTCTGAGGGCGACGCTGACTTCGCCTCCTTCCCAATGGGCAGGATCAGCAGGAAGGGCATGACTCTCAAGGCGGCAAGGGGCCATTCCTACCGGTCGGTGGAGCTGGCCCTTCAGCATCTGGGTTCCGGGCGCTTCCCCCTCGACCTGATGACGACCCACTCCTTCGGCCTGACCGAGTTGGACTACGCCATCAAGTCCGTTGGCGGGGTGGGGGCCCCCGGCGCCATCCACGTTTCGGTCATGCCGTGGAAGTGATCCGGCCCTTCCCCCAAGCCGGGCGGGCGTCCGGGCGGTCAGCGGTCAGACGTCCCCGCCCGAGGCCCGTGGAAGGCTTGGGGCGGATAATCTACAATGGCCCTGTGCGGATGAGGCATGCGGAGCCCTGTTCTGCGCCGGATCGAGCGGAGGTGTTGGATGTTGTCTGTAGCCGATAACGAAGCGGTCACCAGAGTGGGGCCGGGCGCTCCCATGGGGGAGTTGATGCGCCGCTACTGGCAGCCGGTGCTGATGTCCTGGGAGGTTCCCGAGCCGGACTGCCCTCCCGTGCGCGTCCGACTCCTTGGCGAGGACCTTGTGGCCTTCCGGGACACCAACGGGCGCGTGGGCCTGATCGATGAGCGTTGCCCTCACCGCCGGACGTCGCTGTGGCTAGGCCGCAACGAAGAAGATGGGCTGCGATGCGTATTCCACGGCTGGAAGTTCGACGTCACCGGCCAGTGCGTTGACATGCCGAATGAGCTGCCGGAGTACGACTTCAAGCACAAGGTGAAGATCGCTGGGTATGCGACCCAGGAGTTGGGAGGCGTCATCTGGGCCTACCTGGGGCCGGAGGAGCAGGCGCCGCCGCCGCCCAGCTTCGAGTGGACGCGCCAGCCGGAGAGCCACCTCCACGTCTCCAAGTCCCTTCAGGAGTGCAACTGGCTCCAAGCGCTGGAGGGCGGCATCGACTCCATACACTCATCCTTCCTCCACCGCAAGATCAGCGGCAACCGCGCAGGCCTGGGCGGGCTCCGGGCGCAGGTGACAGCGGCCAAGCTCGACGTCAAGTTGACTCCCTATGGCTTCACCTATGCCTCCCTGCGGCCCCTGAAGGACAGCGGTGAGAAATACGTTCGGACATACCACTACGTCATGCCGCACCATCAAATCCGCGCCATTCAGGAGTTCACCGACGACGGCTCTATGAAGAAGTTCAAGATGGCAGGGCACGTGTGGGTTCCCGTGGACGACGAGAACTGCATGGTCTGGAACTGGTACTACAGCCTGGACAACCCCCTGGACGACAGCGAACGGGACGAGTCGTTTTGGGGCAACGGCCCTGTATTCATCGACGAGCAAAACGGCTTTCGCCCGCACCCCCAATTTAGCAAGAGCAACAGTTGGGGCATCGACCGGGAGGTGCAACGGACGGAGAACTTCACCGGCATAGAGGGCGTCAACCAGCAGGACCGGGCCGTCCAGGAGTCGATGGAACGCATCACCGATAGAAGCAAGGAGCGATTGGGGCAAACGGACAAAGCGGTCATTGCGGCGCGAAAGCTGCTCCTCGACGCGACGAGGACGGTGGCCGACGGCGGCAGCCCTCCCGGCGCCGACAGGTCCTACTACGAGATTCGCGCCATTGAGCGGGTGCTGCCAACGGACGCCGATTGGTTGGACTCCCTCAAGGACCTCATGTACCCAGCGGGGGCGCCGTTCTAGCGCGCTTCCCAGGGACGTTGCCACGGGCGCCAGGCGGAAGAATCCTCTCGTCCCTTCCCCGGCTACGGAGGAAGGCTAGGATGGGGGCCCCGCGCAACAACCTCGATAGGAACGACATCTAGGACGCGCCTGCTAAAGCTATCGTCCTGCAACATCGCGATAGGGAACGCCCACACGGAGAGCAATGGCGGCCAACGTCACCATACCAACCCTTCAGCAGATGAAACGCGACGGCCGGAAGATCGTGGCGGTCGTGGCTTATGACTACCAGATGGCGCAGATCGTCGACCGGGCTGGGGTGGATCTCGTCTCTGTTGGCGACTCCGTGGGCGCGAACCTCTGGGGCCAGTCCAGCGAGTTGGAGGTCACCATGGACCAGATGGTGCTGGCGTGCCGGGCCGTCCGCCGCGGCGTGAAGAGGGCTTTGGTGAGCTGTGACTTCCCCTTCGGCCCCTTGCAGGAAGGACCTCGAGAGGCGGTGCGGGCGGCCATCCGGCTGGTCAAGGAGGGTGGGGCCGACATGGTCAAACTGGACGGCGCCCCCAGCTTCCCCGAGGCCGTGCGGGCCATAACCCGCGCAGGTATTCCGGTATGGGGACAGTTCGGCATAACGCCTCAAACGGCGCTCCAATACGGCGGCATGAGCAAGGCCGGCCCGGAGATGGCCACCGGCATGAAGGAGCGCCTTCTCCAGGAGGCGAGGGTCGCGGAAGAGGCGGGAGCCTTCATGCTGGACTTCACCAACTCAGGGCCCGTGGCTGGGCCTTACGTCACCCAGGCCATTTCTGTTCCCGTGATAGGCGGGCTTGGCGGCGGACCGTGGCTGGACGGACGCGTAAGGGCGACCTTCGCCGCCATCGGCTATACGGCCAGCGCCATCGACGACACCACGGAGCGTTACGCAAACGTCGCCCGCACAGCCCTCGACGCCGTGAGCGCATACGCTGACGATGTCAGAGCGGGACGCCAGATTCGAGGCGCTCCACCGGTCACCCCACCCGCCTAGGCGTCACCCTCCTGACGTATTCTAGAGGCTCTTCCGCTGCTTCCTGAAGCGGTTGGCGCTCCCTTGGCGCCGGACGCGCGCGTTGGCCGCGACATCCGTTGCATGCGCCTGATACAAGACCAGGGAGGTAGACCATGCCCACCGAGAACATCGACGGCATCATGACCCGCTATGAGGTGGTTGGCTCTGGGCAGCCGCTGCTCATGTTCTCGCCCGGGGGCTTCGACGCCACCATGGGAAAGTGGCGCACATTGGGCGCCTACAGCCGCACCAAGATCCTGGACCACCTGTCGCAAAGTTACGCCTGCATCATGTTCGACCGGCGCGAGGCGGGGGAATCGGGGGGCAGGGTCGAGCGGATTTCATGGGAGCACTACGCCAGGCAGGGGCGGGGGTTGCTGGAGCGACTCAACATTGAACGCGCCCACGTCATGGGCGGCTGCATGGGCTGCTCTCCGGCCATGGCCTTTGGCGTCGCCCATCCCGAGACGACGCTAAGCCTCGTGTTGTACTGGCCGGTCGGTGGCGCCAAGTACCGCATCAACGGCAACCTCCGATTCGCCGAGCACTTGGCCTACGTTCAGCGGGAGGGCCTGGCGGGTGTCGTCTCCCTGGCTTCAGACGAGGGCAAGACCTTCGGGATGGACCCGCGCGTCGGCCCCTGGGGCGCCGTCATCGCCCGCGACCCAGCCTTCGCAAGCTCCTACGCGCAGCAGGACGTGGGGCGCTACACGCTTCTGGTGATAGCCATGGGCCGCGCCCTGATGGACAGGGACTCGGCACCAGGCGCTGAGCCGGAAGACTTGCTCAGGCTCGATGTTCCCGCCCTCGTGATCCCAGGCCGCGACGACAACCACGCCACCTCCGCGGCCCGCTACCTGGAGGAGTGCCTGCCCCGCGCCGAGTACTGGGACGCCCCCGTGGAGGAACAGACGGAGCAGACGGCCCCGGCGCGCGTGCTGGACTTCCTGAACGCAGTGGCCACCGCGGCGCCGTAACCGCGCAGTTCCCGCTGCCTCTAAGCAGTAAGGCCGTGGGTCCCCGCGGCGAAGAGGTCCTCCACGGCGACAGGTTCGGAAAGGATGCGCTGCTCCACGCAGTATTCCAGGATCGCCTCCAAGACCACCCGGTTCGACTCGATGCCGTAGGGCAGGGGGTCGCCGGTGATCTCCATCACCCTGCGGTTTATCTCGTCCTCCTGAGACGGCGCCTGTAGAGCGCCTCCCTTCAGGCGCTCCATGTAGAGACGCTTGGCCTCGGCAAACGCGTCGAACACATCGGCGGCGAGGCTGGGGTTGGCTGCTAGGAGCTCGTTCTTGACCACAAGCGTGTGGTTGATGGGGTAGAGGCCCCGTAGGCGAACGGCATCGAGGCCCGCGTCCAGGGCGTTGGGGATGAGGGGCCTTACATTGGGAGCATCCACCTGGACGCCTATGGCGGCGGGAATCTCCCCGGTGGCCAGCATTTCCTCCAGCTTCCCGCCCTCCTCGATGGGCACAACGTTTGGAGGGGCCTGGTATTCGGCCACGTGTTCATCGCCGGAAAGCACCCACGTGATGCTATTCAGGTCCACGCCGTGCTCGTGCTGGAGGATGCTGCGGGCCCACAGGCCTCCCGTGACGGTGTAGCCCCGGTTTACGCCTACCCTCTTGCCCTCCAGATCCCTGGGGCTGTGAATCCCGGCCTCCGTGTTATACAGGATGGCGCCGTGGTGAAACTGCCGCATAAGGAACACCGGAATCGCCGTGAGCGGCTTCCCGTGGGCGCGGGCGCAGATGTAGGTGGTGATGGCCATCTCGGTGATGTCGAACTCCAGCCCGCGCACCATGCGGCGGAAGGCCTGGATGATCACGGGAACCTCTTCAAAGTCGAAGTCGAACGTCTTGGGTCTGACTGCCCCGTCCTTGAGCGCCTCGGTGTGTCCTCGGGTGACGATGGCGGTTTTCAGCTTCAGATCGGTCATTGCGCGTCTACCTCCGTTGGTTTGGGCGGCGCCTCCAGAGCGTCCAGTGTACGCCAGGGAGGGACTGGCGTCAGTCTAAGGGCGTGGGTGAACGCCGAGCGGACCTGGCGTCTCCCGCGCCGTCCGATGGCTCGCCCTTGTTGCCGGCCCCTCCCGCACAGTAACGTGAGGAGGCCCAGCGCTCTCGCAGAGCGAGCAAAGCCCCAGACCAACGTGCCCCTTATGCGCCCAGAGAGGAAATCCCCGGGATTCGTGTTCCTGGTAGCCGCTGCCGGGTCAGGAATCTTCATCATCCAGCTCGTCGTGTTCATGATGGGCCCTCTCCTCGTCGACATTTCCGACGACCTGGGGGTCGGGGTGGCCGTCGCCGGCCAATTCAACACCGTGACGGCGGGCGTGTGGCTCTTCGTAGCCGGTTCGGCGGGGTACTTCTCCGACCGCTACGGGCGCAAGAAGATCCTGCTCATAGGGCTGAGCGCCACCATGGTTGGCGTGCTCGGCATGGCCATGTCCTGGACCTTCGCAGCGGCGATGTTCTTCCGGGCGTTGACGGGGCTCGGAGGGCTCATACCGCCCACCTACTCGGCCTTCTTGGCGGACTACGTGCCGCCGGCAAACCGGGGAAAGGCGTTGGGCTGGATGAGCGCCACGGGAGGACTGGCCATCGTAGTCGGCGTTCCGGTGACGACGCTGGCCGGTGAATTGGCGGGGTGGCGCGCCAGCTTCTACACGGCAGCCGCGATCACGGCAGTAGCCTGGGCCTTCGTGTTCCTGTGGCTTCCCAACCCGCCGCCCGTTGGACCCTCCGGCGGCATATTCTCGAGGTTCGCGCCTCTGGTCCGGCTTGGCATTATCTGGGACCTGAGCCTCGTCAACATAACCCACAGGATCGCTTACTTCAGCTTCTCGACTTATTTCGCAGCCTATCTGATAGTCAGCCAGGACCTGTCCACGGGGGGAACGGCGCTACCGGTGGCCATCATCGGCGCCGGTACGGTGCTCTCTCCGGCCCTGGTGGGCTATCTCGCCGACAGCCGCCATCGCTCCAAGGTTATGCCTGTGGGGATGGCCGTCAGTGGTACTCTTGCCCTGATGATATTCGTCATGGGGATGCCCCTGTGGCTGTTGGTGGGGCTGGGTCTGCTGTTCACCATCACCATCTTCGCCCCCTTCACCATGTTTCACACCTTTCTGTCCCTGATAGGTGGGCGCAAACTCCAAGGCACTGCGATGAACGTCCCAGCCTTTAGCAACCAGGGTGGGGCAATGCTCGGCCCGGCCTTGGGCGGCCTCGCTCTCGCCTTCGGGGGTTACGAGGCAATCGGGTTCACGTGCCTGGCGGCCGCCGCCATTGGTGCCCTGGTTGCCGCGACGAGGGTGCGCGACGGCAGGATTAGGGCGGCAGCCGAGACGATTGAGCGGCTCGAAACGTAGGGATTCAGGCCGTCGTTCCGCCGTCCACTGACAGGAGTTGGCCGGTGATATAGTCGGCGTCCTTCGAGGCAAAGAACACGAAGGCCGGAGCGGCATCCTCCGGCTGGCCGAACCAACCCAAAGGAACGCGGCTGTGCCTCTCCTCCAGGGTGGAGTGGTCGACCTCCATCAGGCTGTCCGTCATCCGCGTGTAGACCGCGGGGCTGATGCAGTTCACGCACACCCGGAATGGGGCCAGCTCCCTGGCGGCATTCTTGGTGAAGGCAATGATGCCGCCCTTGGCTGCGGCGTAGTCGGAAACGCCCAGTGGGGAACCCCGCAGGGCCGCCGGGGCGGCGACGTTGATGATCTTGCCTCCGCCCCGCTCCTTCATGTGCCGGCCCACCGACTGCGTGCAGTTGAACGTCCCCTTGAGGTGGACCTCCATGGTGCGGTCCCATTGGCTTTCCGGCATGTCCAGCAGCGGAACGGGGCTGATGATGCCAGCGTTGTTGACGAGGATGTCGATCTTGCCAAACCTGTCCAGCGCCCCTTTGACGAAGGCGTCAACCTCGGCTCTCTGCGAAACGTCGGCCATGACGGTAAGCGCTTCCCGACCCAGCGCCTCGACGGCGCTGGCCACCTCCTGCGCCGCCGCCGCGTCGGTGGCCCCCACCACGACGACGTCCGCTCCCTCCCTGGCAAATTCCAAGGCAACTGCCCTGCCGATGCCCCGGCTGGCCCCGGTGATGATCGCTACGGTGTCCTGAAGTCTGTTCATTGGTTACGCCGTCACTCCGTCCAAGGTATCCCGCTTCGCGTCCTACTCCGACTCCTAAGGGGCTTGTTCATGCCCGCGCCTGCCCAGCCCTCGGGCGCTGCTCACTGGCGGCAGGCCCGCTGAGCCGGCTGGCCGAGACGGAGTATACCACCCAGTCCACCCACCACCGCTGTGCCGGTTGTGGCTCACTCTCTTGCTTTTCATTCATGCGGATGCGGAGCATTCCAGGCTAGGGCCTCTTCGATGCTTTCCCTGGCAAGGCCGTAGACCGTTGCGGCCGTCTCCGGCGTGACGTAGCCATCCTTCAGATCCTCGACTACCCGGGCCGGGTCCCGCTCCTTGGGATTGCCCACGCCTCCGCCGCTGCCCGTGGAGATGCGAAGCAGATCGCCGCTATTGAGCTGCACATTGGACACCAGGTTTCTGTAGCGCGCCTCGTTGTCTGTTCCTGGATTGACCACGATAAAGCCCACAGCCCCGTCGCCGCCCCCATTCATCCCCCTTGGCGGAACCCGGTAGCGGCTGCCGCCGCCGGAGTAACGGCCCCCGGCCAGAATCCGGTAGTCCCGGAAATGGGCATTGCCTCCCCGGAATTTGCCGGCGCCCGCCGAGTCCGGCACTGTCCTGAACTGCTCCATCCGCACCGGAAACTCTGTTTCGATAACTTCGACGCAGGTTATCTTCGGGCCCGTGCCTCCGTAGCCGCAGCCGGTCCATCCGTCGCCGCCGCCGTAGGCCCCGCTTCCGCCGGCCATCAACTCATAGTGCACCATGGGCCGGCCGCCTGGCCCCACGCTTCCCATGGTGAAGAGCCCATTGGCGCCGTGGTTGGCGCGCGCCGGCCGGCCGGAGGCCTGCGATAGCGCCTGGATGACCATATCTTCCAGCACCCAGAGAACGTAGGCATAGAAGCCGACAGGCGAGGGGTAGATGGGGTCGAGGACGCTGCCGGGCCGGAATTTGTAATCGATGACGCTGGTGACGCCGTGGTTGTTCTCCGGCGGTGATTCCATCATGGACACGATGGCGTAGAGGCAACTCCCCCGGATGATGGGGGGCCGGACGTTCAGCGGGCCCCGGTTCTGGTCGGCGGACTCCGAGAAGTCCAGCAGAAGGTTCGAGCCTTCCTTGGTGACCTTCACGCTCAGGCGCACCGGCGTGTCCAGATCCACAAGGTCGTTGTCGAGGTAGGACTCGGCCTCGTAGACGCCGTCCTTCCACTTGGAGATCTCCGCCCGCAGGTGCTGCTCAGTCTTCCGCCCCACCTCTTCGAACACCTCTAGGACCGTGTCCCTGCCGTAGCGGTCCATCAGCTCGGTCAGTCTGCGGGCGCCGACGCTCCACATGGGGCCGGCCTGGGAGTTGTAATCGCCTAGGAGCAGTTCAGGGGTGCGGGTGTTGGCCCAGATAAGGTTCTCGGTCTCCTTGACGACCCTGTGGCGGCTCATGTACTTAACGGGGGGAACCTGCATGCCCTCGCCGAAGAGGTCGCGGGCATTGGCGGCGCGGCTGCCGGGGGCTAGGCCGCCGATGTCGCCCTTGTGGCTAATGCCGATGCCGAACGCCACGAGGTCGTCGTGGTGGAAGATGGGGACGATGGCGGCGCTGTCGAGGGAGTGGGCGCAGCCGGACTCGTAGGGGTGATTGACGAAGAAGCAGTCCCCGTCCTCGATCTGGTCAGGGGGGTAGTACTTGAAAAGACCCTGGATGCAGTCGGGGTAGGAGCCCATGTGGATGGGGATGCCGGCGAACTGGGCGACCACGCGCCCCTCCTTGTCGACGAGGCCGCAGGAAAGGTCGTGGGTCTCGCGGATGAGGGTGGAGTAGCCGGTGCGGAAAGTGTCGATCTGCATCTCCCGGACGATGCCCTGCATGCGGGAGTTGATGATCTCGAAAACGATGGGGTCTACTGCCATGGAAACCCTCACAAAAGAGGACTGCCCGCCTTCAGGCGCCCTCGCATCGCCGCTTGCCGGGGGAGTTCGAAAGGCGCAACGCCGCGGCCAAGGTACCAGCATCCAGGCATTCTGTCATTGAAGTGGGCGCCGGCGGCGGCTCCCGGCGCCGCGAGGCCGTCTCTAGGGCGGTCTCCTTGCGTGGCTGCAAGCAGGGGGATACAATCCCGGCGCATGCGGCGGGAGCCCCGGGTTTCCGCCGGCTCTGAACAAACAGCTCACAGGAGGGGGACAATGGGAAGACTAGACGGAAAGGTCGCTGTGATTGTCGGGGGTGGACGCAACATTGGCAGGGCAATCTCTCTCTTATTTGCCAAGGAGGGCGCCAGGATCGCCATCTTCGACGTCGATGAGGGCCGCGCCGCCGCCGTGGCTGAAGAGATCGAGGCGCAGGGAGGCGAGTGTACCTACGTCGTCGGCCCGGTGGAGAACGTGGACTCGGTCAAGAACATGGTGACGACTGTGGTGGAGCGGCTTGGCAAGATCGACGTCCTGACCAACTGCGCCGCCATCTCCGACCGCCAGCCGATGCTGGAGCTGGCCGACGAGGAGTACCTGCGCATAGTCGAGGTAACGATGCACGGCAGCTACTACACCTGCAAGTACGTGGCCGAACAGATGGTGAAGCAGGGGACCGGCGGCTCGATTGTAAACTTTTCCTCCGGGTCCGCCTTCCGCGGCAGCACGTCCAGGGTCGCCTACGACATGGCGAAGGGCGCAATCGTTACGCTCACTATGGACTTGGCTGTGCAATTGGCCCAGTACGGCATCAGGGCCAACGCCATAGCGCCAGGGATCACTGGGTCACAGGTCGGCGGTACGATTCCCATGGAGGACAGGACATCGCGGAACGTCATCGGGGGCCGGCCAGGACTGCCCGAGGAGCAGGCAATGGTGGCGCTCTTCCTCGCCAGCGACGATGCCGCCCACGTCTATGGTCAAACAATCAACGTGGACGCCGGCGGCAGCGTGATGTAGGCGAGCGCTCTGCGCTTATCGTATAGGGACGCCCAGAGGCCCCCGGCATTGCCGGGGGCCTCTGTCGGTGTCTTCGAAAATCAGCGGCCTACTCATGGTCCCCGGTGAAGACCCGCCGCTTCATGCCCTGAAGGTAATGCTCGGCTATGAACGTCAGCGGCTTTCTGGCGACGCTGAAATGGTCGTGGAGGGTGTGAAGCACCTCCGAGACATTCAACTCGCCGGCCGACGGGTGCTCGGCTGCCAGCCGGTAGAACCGACGGCCGTCCTCCTCGTATTCCTCCGCTCCCCGGCGCGCTCTGCCGGAACCCTGCGGCCGCGACTCGCTCAGCGATGCGCGGCCGTGGGCTGTGGGAGCGTGTCCGGGGAACACGCCCAGGATGAAGAGACAGACGTCGCCTATCCTCTTGTAGACGGGAAACCGCTGTTCCTCCTCAAGCGCCGCGCCGTACTTCACAAGTCCGTCGACATCCATGTCGCTGTACCGGACCTTGCGCCACAACCCCCGCCGCACCCGCACCCGGGTCACGCCGCTTCGGACCCGCGTGAAGGAGGCCAACATGTCGGCGAGATAGTAGATGACGCGGGGCTGGTCCAGCAGGGCAACAACGTTGTGGGCATCGAAGACGGGGACAGCCTGTTTGCCGGTGCGCTCCATAGTGTGCGTGGCCTTCTCGAGCTCGGAGCGGGCCTTGCGGAGCAGCACTTCGAAGAAGAGGGCAGGGGAGACGCGCAAAAAGGCCTCATCGTCGTCCATGAGGCGGCTGAAGACCCGTGGGTCGCCCACGAGACCGCTGTGGAATGCTTCATCGTCCTGAAGCAGCTCGCGGAAGCTGTCGCTGCTGCCCTTCCCTTCGGTCACCTGCTCCAAGACGAAGTCCAAGTCCAGGTCGGAGAGACGCAGGGTGGGGGTAGTGATAGATTGCAAGGGGCCCACCTCGGCGGGGCGGCGCAGATGGCGCTAGCCGAATGTTGTCTCAGATGGTAGCGAGGGCGGGCCCTTGCCGCAACGGCTCGGTTGCGGCGCCTGGAATCGCGTGGGTAACATGGAGTGGCCCTCTATTCGGCAGAGCAGCGGGAAGGTTGGCTGGCCATGGGATTGTTCACCATGAAGAATGGCATTTCGGACGAAGAATGGCGCCAAGCGGTGACGCCGCTCTTCAAGGCGCTCCGGCCCTACACGCAGAAGTTGGCGAATGTTGTCGAGTTCGGCTCGCCTGCCGAACAAGTGCGCGTCATTCAAGAGGTAATTCCGGAGATGGTGCCCGTGGTGTTGGACTTCAGAGAGATTCCGAAGCCCACTTCTCGTGGCGCCCGGCGCGCTTGGAGCAAGCTGGACGCAGCCGCTCAGGACGCCATTGAAGGCTCGCGCCGGGCCATGCAACTCCACCACAGCCTAAGGGACAACCTTGGGAGCAAGGTCAACGACGGCTCCAAGCGAGCCGTGGTGAACGTGGCCTATCAGAAGAACATGTTCGAGGGCCTTATAAGGTCGGCTGAGGTCAGCATGCGCGAGGCGTCGGCCTACTTCTACGGCCTGTGAGAGTTGGACGCACGCGGCGTCAGGCATTGAGGAACCTATGAACAACCTATCAACGGGGCCATATTCGTTATCTGGCTATGTCGCAATCCACGGACCTATCTGGACTATCCTTAGGATACGGACCTCAGGCGGGGAAGTGTCGGAATTGGCAGACGAGCATGACTTAGGATCATGTGCCGCAAGGCGTCCGGGTTCGAGTCCCGGCTTCCCCACCAGTATTCTCCCCCGAGTCTACACCACTGCGCCAGGAGCGACCGGCGAACAGGATATCCGGTCTCCGGGTCTGCCCCAGAAACGCTGATCGGTCTGGATGGGAAGATGTTGGTAGCGCTCGGCATCACGGAGCAATCAAGGAGAACGGAAACATGGTTAGACTGACTCTTGCGATCGCCATACTCATCTTCATCTGCCTGTCGTGCACCGGAGGATCCGACGCCGTCAAAATGGGCACAGAGGGAGCCTATCCTCCCTACAACTTCATCAACGATAGCGGCGAGGTCGACGGGTTCGAGCGGGAGTTGGGCGACGAACTATGCCGGCGGGCCGAACTCGAATGCGCCTGGGTGACCAACGCATGGGACAGCATCATACCCAACCTGGTTGCGGGCGACTACGACACCATCCTCGCCGGAATGAGCATCACCGATGAGCGGGACGAGGTTATCGACTTCACGCAGCCGTATATTCCGCCCGGCGCGTCGGTCTACGTTGCCCTGGCGGGAGCCGGTGACGAAGTGGTTGCCGGTAGGGTGGCCGCACAGGTGGCCACCATCCAAGCAGACTATCTGTCCCAATCCGACGCAACGCTGCTGGAGTACGAATTGGCCGAGGATGTCTTTTCGGCTGTCCTGAGCGGTGAGGCGGATGCGACGCTGGTCGATATCGAGTTCGCCCACGAGCGCATGGCGAAAAGCGCAGAGGGGTTGGCAATAGTCGGCCCCCAAGTAACGCTCGACTCCGGTATCGGCATCGGTGTACGGGAGGACGACGGCTCGTTGAAAGACAAGCTGAACCGGGCCATCGACGCTATGAAGGAAGACGGCTCATTGAACGCCCTCATTGAGAAGTGGTTCGGCCCTGACGCCGAGACGTTCTGACGGGCGTCGTGGTCCGCTGAATTAGCAGGTTGAATTACGCGGCCGAAGTACAATTCATTGCAACGAGGGGACCACTATGAAACATACGCAGCCCCTCGCACCGGCGGTCCCCTACGCCAGGATGTGCAGCGACAGGTAGGACGCGGCTATCCTCCCTCTCTGACTTGCCGCAATCCACGGACGCATCTAGATTATCCTTAGGGAAGAAACGCTTCACGTGGGGAAGTCTCGGAACTGGCAGACGAGCATGACTTAGGATCATGTGCCGCAAGGCGTCCGGGTTCGAGTGCCGGCTTCCCCACCAGACTACACAAACTCAAAAACCTTCACCCTGAGGTTCGTTTTGGACCTGTAGGGCCTCCTCACCGGCAAGTCTGCTAACCTGGATCTGACTCTCCTGCGAATGAGCGCCGAGGAGTCTGACTCGCCGTTCCCGTATGTGGGCGAAGAGAGCAAGGCTATGTCTTTGAAGGTGGTTAACTGGAATGTCGAGTGGGCTACACCCAACTCACGACGAACCACAGAAATCCTGGGCCGCATTGACCGACATGTCCCGGAGGTCGTCTGTCTCACTGAGACGCACGGCGGGCTGCTGTCTCAACATGGGCACACGATCTGCTCGCAACCGGACTACGGGTACGCGGTCAAGGAAGGTCGGCGGAAGGTCATGCTCTGGTCGAGGGAACCTTGGAATCAGGTCGATGACATGGGAATCGACTCAATGCCGCCCGGACGGTTCGTGTCTGGCGTCACACAAACATCAGTGGGCGAGGTCGCCGTCATTGGAATCTGCATCCCCTGGTTCGGATCACGGACTGAGGCTAGTCGCAAGGTGGAGCGCAGGATACCGTGGGAGGACCATGAACAGTACCTGGCCGGTCTCAATGAAGTTCTCGAACGGGCGGAAGTGAAGCGTCTGATAGTGATGGGGGACTTTAATCAGATTGTGGGGCGGGGCAACCGCGCGCGTCCCAAGCTTCGATTGGCACTTCGGAAAGCCTTCCCGCCGAGCATGCGAATCGCTACGTCGGATCTTGCCTTCCAGGGACGCAGAAGCATCGACCACATTGCATTGAGTGTGGACTTGGCAGTTACCTCCCTGGGTGTGATTAGCAACATCCAAGAGGGGAGGAAGCTGTCAGACCATTTCGGCGTCGTCGCCGACTTGTCTGTCCAGGACTTCCAGTAGCGTTGGCTTGTTCCTGCGAGAAGTGGACCACGAAAGATATGCGGTAGGATTCTGACAAAACCATCGGAGAATGAATTGGTCGTAACAGTAGTGAGCTGGAACATCGCTAGGCGCCACGAGCCGTGGCGTCAACTGCTGCAGATGGACGCCGACGTCGCTCTCTTGCAGGAGGCCGCGCCGCCGCCGGACGACGTGGTGCGATTACGGGACGCGACGCTCCCGCACGTGGAGGGCGCCGGCCCTCTGGACATCGGCCCGCGAGAGGCGTGGGACTCGCATGCGTGGAACTCCGACTGGTGGCGCGGGCGAGGCGACGCACTGTTCGACCGCTGGCCGATGGTGGTGCGCCTGTCGGACCGGGTCGACGTCGAGTGGTTCAAGCAGGTCGGTCCAATAGGGTGGCCGGAGCAGGACGAGATCGCCGTCAGCGGCATCGGGACGATAGCGGCGGCCCGCGTCACGCCACGCGACGGCTCGACTGAGCCGTTCATCGCCGTCTCCATGTACGGCCGTTGGATCGGGTCGCATCCGAGCGTCAAGACCGCGTGGAGCTTTGGCTATGCCGACGGCTCCGTCCACCGCATCATCTCGGACCTCTCGACGTTCATCGGCCACGACAATCCGCAGACGCATCGTATCCTGGCCGCCGGCGACCTCAACATCGCGCACGGCTACGGCGATGGCGGCAGTCCTCCGTACTGGGAGGCACGCTATCGGTCCGTGTTCGAGAGGATGGCGGCCATTGGGCTGGAGTTCATGGGGCCGCAGGCGCCGAACGGGCGACAGGCGGAGACGCTGGCGACACACGAACCCGCGGACTCCCGCAACGTGGTTACGTTCTACCTCCCCGGCAAGAACCCAGCGACGGCAAGCAACAACCAACTGGACTACGTCTTCGCCTCGCGCGGCTTTCAGGAGAGCGTGAAGGTGCGGGCCATGAACGACGTCGAAGAGTGGGGCGCCAGCGACCATTGCCGCCTGCTGATCAAAGTCGCGGACGGATAGAGCGTACCGCCATCTTCAGTCACCTCTGAATGAGTCACCTCTGAATGCCCAATGACTGTCCAAACCGCCGGCCCGTAGACGCTGCGCCGCGACAGTCTGCCGTGGTAGTATTGACGCGCCGTCGGTGGGAAGTAACGCTTGGGAGGTGAAGCTATGGTGCTCAAGGAAGTAGACCTGGAAACCGTTGTTGATGGCGACGGCCATCTGAATGAAGACATCCCAGCCATCATCCAGTACATGCCCCCCAGATTCAGGGACCGCATATTCGGCCCAGGCGGCAGAGGCCAGCTCTTCCCGCCCATAGACCACTTCCACTCGGCGAACCCCGTCGAGGTGCCGGAGGGGTCCTTTGCCCCCGTCGGCGTCGATGGGTGGGTTGACTTCGCCGACGACGTCGGCATCGACTCCGCCGTGCTCTATCCCACGCACGGGCTTGCCTACGGCAACGTGGTCAACCGGGACTGGGCCGTTGCCCTGGCCCAGGCGTACAACAACTGGCTGTACGACACCTACCTGAAGCGGGACTCCCGCTTCAAGGCCGTGGGGCTCATCCCTATGCAGGAGCCGGGAGAGGCCATCAAGGAGCTCCGCAGGTGCGTGGAAGAGTTGGGCATGGTGGGGGCAATGCTGCCCTCCAACGGGTTCAAGGACCACATCGGCGCCAAGGACTACTGGCCGGTCTATGAAGAGGCCGACCGCCTGAAGTGCGCCATGGCCGTGCACGGCGGTTCCCACGAGAACTTCGGCTTCGACCACATGAACGTCTACGCCCCGGTGCACGCCCTTGGGCACCCCTTCGGCCAGATGATCGGGTTTGCGGGGGTGGTGTTCAACGGGCTGCTGGAGAAGTACCCCAACGTCAAGTGGGGGTTTCTGGAGGGGGGCATCTCGTGGTTCATGCTGTGTCTGGAGCGGTTCGACCGGTCGTATGAGACGCACATCCACCAGGACCCGCGGGAGGAGCTGATCCAGTTGCGGGCGGGTGAGCGGGTGAGCGACTACATCAAACGGCACATCAAGGAAGACCGGATCTACGTGGGGTGTGAGGGGAACGAGCCGTTCATTCCGGCGGCGGTGCGGGAGGCGGGGCCGAAGTTCCTGTTCTTCTCGTCGGACTTTCCGCACGAAGTGAACAACGAGATGTGCAAGCACGAGTTGGAGGAAGTGCTGGAGCAGGAGGGGATTGACGACCTAGCGAAGGCGCGCATCCGGCACACGAACTCGGAGGTCTTCTACCGGCTGAACGGCGGCTAGGGGCCCGGAGGGAATGGGACCCCCTTCCTCCCTGCCCCCGAGTACGGGGGGTAGTGACGCGCAACACACCTTCCCTGTTAGTCGGGGGAAGGGACAGACTGGGGCAGGGGTGCGCCAACCCCGAGCCGCGGATGCAGCCTCGGCCCAATCTGTGGTACTATGGCTGGCCGTGGACAGCTTCGACAATCACACCCACGGAGAGCCCCGCGGCATGAGCTTCACCCTCCTCCGAAAGGCCCTGCTTGTCGCCATCGTCGCCTTGATCCTCGTCGTTGCGCTGAGCGGCTGCCGGGCCGCCCGCTACGGCTGGCAGGCCAGCGCCAATCCTCCCCCGGCTTCGGGCATCGACACCAGCCTTACCATCGACGACATCACCCCGTCGCCCACGCCTCCCCCGCCCGGCAGTGATGGCCATGAACCGTCTTCCAACGGCGATGGCGAACCAGACCTCGCGGCGATTGGAGAGGCCGTGGCCCAAGCCAATGGCTGCATAGCGTGTCACTCCCTGGATGGCAGCAGCGGCATTGGCCCCACCTGGCTGGGGGTCTTCGGCAGTACCGAGACTCTATCGGACGGCTCGACCGTCTTGGTGGACGACGCCTACCTCGAGGAGTCCATCATGGAACCGGGCGCGAAGCTCGTGGATGGCTTTCAACCGAATATGATGCCCGCCGCCTACGCCGGCATCATGTCCCAGGACGACGTTCGCGCCCTCATAGCGTACATAAAAACGATACAGAAGCGGTATCCACGAGGCGCGCCACGCGCGCCGCAGGACCCGCCAACGGGAGGCGCCATGGGTCTGCTCTCACGGACATCAATGATCCTCAAGTCCAAGATGAGCTCCGTCCTCGACAGAGCCGAAGACCCCCGTCAGACGCTCGACTACTCCTACGAGAAGCAGGTTGAACTGCTGCGCAAGGTGAAGCAGGGCGTGGTTGAAGTTGCCTCCTCCCGCCGCCGCCTGGAGATGCAGTCGGAGAAGGTCAGCGCCAAGATTCCCAAGCTCGAGGAACAGGCGCGGCAGGCAATGGAGTTGGGCCGCGAGGACCTGGCCCGGCTCGCCCTACAACGGAAGCAGGCCGCCCTCATTGAGTTGGAGGGGCTTGAGCAACAGATTACCGGCGTCGAGGAGGAACAGGAGCGCCTGACCCTCTCTGAGCAGCGGCTGTCGGCTAAGGTCGAAGCGTTCCGCACCCGCCGGGAGAGTCTGAAGGCCCAATACACCGCCGCCGAGGCCAGCGTGAAGATCGGTGAAGCCCTCACAGGCGTCTCCGAGGAGATGGCGGACGTCGGCCTCGCTGTGGAGCGAGCGGAGCACAAGATCGAGGCGATGCGCTCCAGGTCATCAGCCATTGACCAGCTTGCCGATTCGGGCGTCCTAGACGACGTTTCGCTGTCAGGTGACAGCCTCGATAGGGAGCTTGCGGAGCTTACGGCCGGCCAGAACGTCGACCTGGAGCTGGAGGCAATGAGGCGTCAGCTTGGGAGCGGCGACAACAAGCAACTGGGGGACGGTGCCTCATGATCGTACGAATTGTGACGGCGGGCCAATTCAGGTTAGACGACGACCTTATCACCAGGCTGAACGACCTCGACAACCAGCTCGTCGAGGTCGTTGACCAGGGCGACCGCGACGCTTTCCACACGCTGTTCGAGCAGATGCAGGATCTCGTGCGCTCTGAGGGGCAACCACTATCCGAGGACGAGCTAGTGCCGTCTGATGTGGTGATACCCCCGCCCGACACCACCTTCGAAGAGGCGGCGGACCACTTTGTCGGAGAAGGGATCTTCGCCGACTCCTAGCGCGACGAGCGCAGGGCTTCCTCCGGTAGGGGCTCCAAGCCGAAGTTCTCATCGAAGCGCTCTTTCAGGTGCGCCAACTCGTCCTGCTCCAGTGGCGGCTTCTCCGGTGCGGCCGCGAACTCGCTCAACTGGTCCGGTCGCACAATGTTCGGCAACACCGAGGCGATCGTCGGCTCAGCGAGGCAGAACTGAATGGCGGCCTGCGCCAGTGTCCTGCCGGCGCTGGCGCCCATGAACACCACCTGCTCCCGTTTCCTCATGGCGTTGTCCAACCACCGCTGACGGCGATGGGCCCTGTGATCGTCAGCGTCGAATGACGGTGGCTTGGCCACAAAATCGTCGGTCAGCACCTCCGAAGCGTGGGGCACGCGAGACAGGAGGCCTGTCTGCGTCTCCTCAGCGACCGGGAAGAAGTTGCGGGCCGGCTGCTGCTCCAAGGCGCTGTAGATGATCTGCAGGCTTTCGACGCCGCGCTCCTGCATGCTGGCCATGCCCTCGTCTTCCCAACCGATGTCTGGGCCAATAGCGATGCCGTAATGCCGGATCTTCCCCTCCGCCACCAACGCGTCGAGGATCGAGAAGATCTCGTCCCGCTCTATGGCGTCGAGACGGGGGTTGTGGAGCTGATAGAGGTCAATGTAGTCGGTCTGAAGGCGGCGCAGAGACTGCTCGCAGGCATACCGGATGAAGTCGGGCTCCCACCTCTGCGGCCGCTCCTGGTGGCCGGTGCGCTCCCGGTTGGCGTACCAGTCGTAACCAAACTTGTCGCCGATGATGATTTCATGGCGCTGGTTCTTGAAGGCCCTCGCCAGGATCTCCTCGCCGGCGCCCAGGCCATAGGTGTCAGCGGTGTCAAAGAACGTTACGCCCAGGTCGAGGGCCTGTTGCAACAGCCTCTCGGCGTCGGACGGCTCAATCCGGCCCCACCAGCCCGTGCTGACAGTCCACACCCCAAAACCCACCTCCGACAGTTCGAGATCAGTGCGTCCCAGCTTGCGGTATTTCACCCAGCAACCTCTGCGGTGGTTGGAGACATCGATGTCCTCAGAATCCGGCGCGCCGCTTCTGACTGCTCTGCGAACCGGCTCTCTGACACGGCGGGAACCGATCCTTCGACGGGTATCTCGTCTTCCAGCTCCACCCAAGAGGTGCAACCGGCGTACCGGGGCAACACCGGAACGAGGCGCGCCGCCGGAAGCCGGTACAGGCGCACCAGCATGGCCATGAGAGGCTTGCGGGGCCGCCAGTGGAGTCGTTTGGCCGCGTACTCCGCTGTCCAGATGTGGAGCGGGGTCAGCGCCGCCACCCGCTCTTCCTCCATGATGTCGAACGATTCAGTGACCTCGCCCCAATGAGTGAAGAGAGCGAAGCCCTCTTCCGGCCGTTCCCGGAACGTGGCGGCAAGGGCGCTGTGGAACGCGGGTTGCAGCAGCGACTCCTGTTGATGCTCGTAGCTGGGGTAGAGAAGAAAGCGGGGATGAAGCAGGCGAAACTCCTTTGCTTCCTCCCGGATGCCTCCCTTTCGCAGTAGGAGTATCTGCCGTCCTTCATCCATGGCCTTGACGGTGACCGCCCATTCTTTTAGGGCAAGGCGAAGAGCGGATGCTGGCAAGGAGAACTCCTGAGCGGCAAGGGTGCAATGCTCATTATAGGCGGGGCCGCGCTGGCAGTCGAGGCGGCCCCCGCAAGACCGTTCGAGACTGAGAATAGGGGCAAGCTGCCAGCCTCTCCTTACAGTCCTCAAGGTAGGGGTGCAGGGGGCGCAGCCCCTGCCGGGAGAGTGGGGGTATCCCCCACAAGAACCTTTGAGGGTGGCGGGCGGGACAACAGCGCCGCCACGCCGTTGCCCTTGCCCCCGCTCCAACGTTCCAGCATAATAGCCCTGCTCCGAAGGCGGAACATCCCTCCCTTGCAGGTGGCGCATGTCGCTGTTCGATCTCGAAGGCAGGGTCGCCATTGTGACCGGTGGCAGCCAGGGGCTAGGGCGGGGCATAGCCCATTCCCTTGCCGACGCCGGCGCCAATATCGTCGTCGTGGCCAGACTCCCAGAGGCTGTGACCAGCGGCGCCGAACGCCCTCACGCTCCTGTCAATGCGGCCGTTGAGGAGCTTCGGGCCAAGGGACGCCGCGCCATTGGCATCACCGCCGACGTTAGGGATGAGGCGCAGGTGGACGGCATTGTCGAGAAGGCCCTGGCGGAGTTCGGGCGCGTCGACATCCTGGTCAACAACGCCGAGGGAAGCTGGGGGGAAACGTTCACGAAGGGTCCCATCCTCGAAATAGGCAGCCGCGACATGATGGAGGCCTATCGCCTGAACGTCGTCACGGCCTTTCTCTGCAGCCGCGCAGTCGCCCCGGCGATGATGGAGCAGGGCAGGGGCGCCATCGTAAACGTGGCTTCAATCACAGGGCAGGGGCCGTGTCCTGGACAAGCGTCATACGGCGCCGCCAAAGCCGCCGTCATCAGCCTGACCAAGACCATGGCCGCTGAATGGGCACCCACCATCCGCGTCAACGTCATCGCTCCGTCGCTGATAGAGACGCCTCATCGAACGAAGGGTGGAGGCGGGGCAGTGGAGGCTGCAATGCTGAGCAGCACGCCCCTGGGACGCGTGGGCCTCGTTGAGGAGCACGCCGCAGCTGTGACCTATCTCGCCTCCGACGCTGCGGGTTACATCACCGGAGCGGTCTTGGACGTCAACGGCGGCCGGGGCGGGTCTTCGCCCCAAGCTTAGCCGCCCACCCGCCAGGGAGAATCTATGGACATCCGATTGGACGATAAGGTGGCCCTCATCACCGGTGGGGGCGGGGGCTTCGGCAGGGCGTTCGCCCTCGAGATGGCCCGGTCCGGTGCGACCGTTGCGTTGGTCGACAACCGGCTTGCCAGCGCTGAGAGCGTGAAGGCGCAGATCAAGGAGGAGGGAGGCAAAGCCGAGGCATTCGCCGCCGACATTTCGGATGCGTCCCAGGTGACGCAGACGGTGGCGTCGGTGGTCGACGCACTTGGTGGATTGGACGTCCTCGTGAACACGGCCGCCAGCGGCGGGAACTTCAACCTCAAAGACCTGCCGGAAGATGAATGGGACCGCATCCTGGACCTGAACTTGAAGGGAACATACCTCTGTTGCAAGGCCTCGATCCCTCACATGGAGACCCGCGGAGAGGGAAGGATCATCAACTTTGCCTCCCTGCTTGGGGTGCGGCCCAGAGCGGTCCCCCTGGCAGTGGGCAACGCCCATTACGTCGCGTCCAAAGGAGGCGTCATCGCCTTCACCAGGGCCCTGGCCCAGGAGCTGGCGGCCTCCAGCATTACGGTGAATGCCTTCGCCCCCGGCGCCACCGACACCGAGTTGTGGCGTCGGGATATGCCGCAACAGATACAGTCCCACAAACGTGAAGCGAACACAGTCGGCTTGCCGGAGGACATTGCTCCGCTGGCGGTGCTGCTCGCCTCTCCCCAGGGTTACTACCTGACCGGAAACATCTTCGTCCGCGACGACTTTTTCATGCCGCGGAGAGACGCTCGCTAGCGCTGTTCAAGAGCCTGAATCGCAGTTGAAGCTAGGAAAGTTTGGCCCCGAAGGGCCGGGCCCACACAGCAAGGGAGGAATCAAACCATGAAAGCGGCTGTTCTCTACGAGCCCAATACACCCATGGTCATTGCGGAGTTGGAGGTCCTGCCGCCTCGCGAGAACGAGGTCCTGGTGCGCATGGCCTCCGCCGGAGTCTGTCGGAGCGACTACCATTTCATGGTGGGCCACGCTCCCTTCATGATGCCTGTCGTGCTGGGCCACGAAGGAGCGGCCATTGTGGAAGAGTTGGGGCCCGGCGTATCCACCATCGGCGTGGGCGACCCCGTTATCCTCAGCTTCGTCCCCAACTGCGGCTTCTGCCACTATTGCAGCATTGGCCGTCCGTATCTCTGCGACGTGGGCTCCGTGGCCAGGGGCGCCTTGATGGACGGCACAACCCGCCTCCGCAAGGGCGACACTGAGATCTACCAATTCGCAAAGCTCGGCTGCTTTGGACAGTATGCCGTGGTGCCCGCCTCGGCGTGCGTGAAGCTTCCGCAGGGGTTTCCGCTGGACCAGGCGGCCCTCATGGGGTGCAGCGTCCCCACGGGCGTGGGCGCCGTGATCAACACGGCCCAGGTTGAGGCAGGCAGCAGCGTTGCCGTGATCGGTTGCGGCGGAGTGGGGCTCAACATCCTGCAGGGCGCCCGCCTGGTCAACGCCGGGACGATCATCGCCGTGGACGTTAGCGACGAGGCATTGCAGATGGCCGCGCAGTTCGGCGCCACAGACGCCGTCAACGCATCCAGGGAAGATCCCGTGGCCCGCATCAAGGAGCTCACCGGAGGCCTTGGCGCCGACTACACCTTCGAGTCCTTTGGGGGCGCAGCAACGTCCAAGGTTGCCTACGACGCCGCCCGCAAGGCCGGGACCGTGACCATCGTCGGGTTGGCGCCGGTGGGCGAAGCCCTGTCAGTCGATCTGACGACGCTTACCCGCATGGAGAAGGTCGTCAAGGGCTGCTACTACGGATCGGCGCGCGCCCACGTGGACTTTCCCAAACTGACGCGGCTGGTGCAGGAGGGCAAGCTGGACCTGGCGAACCTCAAGCAACGCGCCTACGGCATAGACCAAGTCAACGAGGCCTACGGAGACCTGGAGCGCGGCCTGCCCGGCCGAGGCGTCATCGTCTACGAGTAGCTGTAGCCCTAGCTGGCCGTTTGCGCGGCGGCAAACTCCCTAGCCCAGTTATCGGTGGCGATGATGTCGTCGTAGGTGGGGTCTGCCACAGGCTGGTGCGAGGCCAGCGTCCGCTCGATAATCGTGGGTATCTCTTGGAAGCCTATCTGTTGGTAGAGGAACAGGGATACCGCCGTCTCGTTGGCGGCGTTGAGGGCGGCGGGGTAGGTGCTGCCCCGTTTCACGGCATCCAACGCAAGGCTGAAGCACGGGAACTGGTTCTCCTCTAATGAGTGAAACGTCAGCTCCGTCAGGTCTGCAGCTGTAATGCTCGGCAGCTCGGCGTTCCCCCATCGTTCTGGAAAGGCCAACGCAACCTGAATAGCCAGGCGCGGATCGGATGAGGCCATCACAGCCTTGATGGCACCGTCCGAAAGCTCCAGCAGCGCCCTCACCCGGTCCTGTGGGTGGAACAGCACGGCAATGCGGTCTAGGGGTATGTTGAACAGGTAGTGGACCTCGGCGACCTGCATGGCCTTATTCATCAGCGTTGATCCGTCTATGGCCCGTTTCCGCCCCAGGGGACGGCGGGCCCTGGTGGTGAAGGTTTCCGGGCTAACGCGGGCCATGTGGCCCATCTCTCCCGCGAGAACCGGCCCGAACCGCGACGGAATGATCAGCCGATCCGGCGGCTCCTGCTCCTCCATCATGCACTGCCACACCGCCGTCGTCTCGCTGTCCATCGGAATGAGCTTGGCGTCGTGCAGGGCGGCTTCATAGGTCAGGAGCGGGCCCGCCATGATCAGTGCTTCCTTGTTGCCTAGGACGACGGTCTTTCCGTTGCGAATTGCCCGGAGGATGGAGTCAAGCGCCAGGGCGCCCATTTCCGTGACCACTACCGTGTGAACGTCAGGGCTCGACACCAATTCTTCGGTGGAAACGACCTTGGCGGACCCGGCCTCGAAGCCGCGGGGAAGCTGGAAGCCGCCACTGTTGGCTACCATGGCCGGCTGGAATTCTTGAATCTGCTGGGCCAGCAGGGAAGTGTTGCTGCGCGCCCCCAGCCCCACAACCTTGATCCGATCCGGAAAGGCTCTGGCGATCTCCAGGACCGCCCCTCCAAGAGCTCCGCCTGACCCAAGCACCGCGAGACGTTTCGGGGTGTGCATTTCGCACATTATCATACACCGCGCTTTCTGCAGGACGCCAGATGAGGCGGCGCGGTTGCCTCATCTGGTAGACGCCCCAGAGTGAGCCATTCCCTTGCGCCCCCGGGCGGCCCCAATCCCAGTCCGGCGCCGTTTCCTATGCAAGCGATGTCGGGGGCCATCTCGAATCGAGTCTGATGGTAGGCCGGCTGCCGGCGTTAACGCCCTTGCCCCGGTTGGGGCGGCGCGTGGCCGCGGTTCTGCTTCAGCCGGTCTGGCCGGGCGTCCTGTGCACCACCCCGCCAAACAGAAACCGGGGGGCCGCACCGATGCGGCCCCCCGGTAAAGCGTCCCGATGGCGTGATGCTACCGCTTGGTGTACTGCTGCGCCCGGCGAGCCCGCTTGAGACCGTATTTCTTGCTCTCCTTCACTCGGGAGTCCCTGGTCAGGAGGCGGTTCCGACGCAATAGCGGTTTGTACTGCTCCTCGTCGGCCTTGACCAGCGCGCGGGCAATGCCCAGGCGCGTGGCCCCGGCCTGGCCGTGGACGCCGCCGCCGTGCACCTTAGCAATGACGTTGTACTTGCTCTGGGTCTGGGTCACCCGCAGAGGGGCGGCGATCTCGTTGCGCCAGATCTCCAGGGGAAAGTACTCCTCCCAGGGCTTGTTGTTGATCACAACGCTGCCGTCGCCGGGATACAGCCGGACCTGGGCGATAGCGTTCTTCCGGCGGCCAGTCCCGTAGTGATAGTGAGCAGTGATTTCTGTGGTCATTTCTTAGGCCTCTCTTTTCTCTTCGGTCTCGGCGGCTTCCGCCTCGGCGGGCTCATCGGCGGGGGCCACGTCCTCTCCCTCCGGCCCGGCAACGGCGTCCGTCTGTCCCTCGGCCACCGGCTCCTGGGAAGCCTCCGCCACCGTCTGCTCCTCAGCCGCGGCTGCCGGCTCCTCGATAGTGGAGACTGCTTCTTCCGCGGCCGCCGCTGCTACGGCGGCCTCCTCGACAGGAGTCTTGACTCGCCCGGGGCGTTTCTTTCGCCGCTCTTCTAGCGGGCGCTGCGGCGTGCGCAGATTGGCCCTCTCTCCACCGAGGACCTGAGCCTGGTGCGGATGATCGGGTCCCGGGTAAATCTTCAGCCGTCGAAACATCTGGCTGCCCAGGGAGTTCTTTGGCAGCATGCCCTTGATGGCTTTCTGAAGCACCCGCTCCGGGTGCGTTTCCAGCATCTTCCACAGGGGCGTCTCCTTCAGGTGGCCCATGTAGCCGGTGTGGCGGTAGTACACCTTCTGCGCGCGCTTTCGCCCCGTGATCGCCACCTTTTCGGCGTTCACGACGATGATGAAGTCGCCGGTCAACATGTGGCGCGCGTACCCCGGCTTGTGCTTGCCCTGGAGCAGCCCTGCGATCTGCGTCGCCAGCCGCCCCAGCACTTGGCCTTCGGCATCTATGACGCGCCAGGTGCTCGATAGCTCTGATGCTTTCGGACTATACGTCTTTTCAACCATTGCAATATTCCTTGTGTCAGGCGAGACCCACGCGGGCGGTCCTACCTGTCCTATTCGCGGGGCGTACGGCCCCGGTGTCTTCCTCGCGTTCTCCTCGCGGCGATGCCAACCTGTCTCAATCCTGCGCCGGCGGCTACTGTTGCGCCGGCGGGCGCGCTCCGGGCGGCCAGCCCTCCAAAGGCGCTGGCGGTAGGCCGCTGTACTCCACTGCGAGCAGGCACAGGCCCTGCGCCGGCAAGGCTGGCCCCGCAGCCCCGGCCTGCGCCGCATCCCTGATCCGCAGGAATCCATCGCCATCAAGCTTCCCTGCGCCGACCTGGGCCAACGTTCCTGCGGTGCGCCGCACCTGCCCCTGAAGGAAGGCGCTCGCCCGGATCACCAGCAGGACTAGGTCCCCCTGCTTGAAGACCCGGCACAACTGCACCGTCCTCACAGACGACCGCCCCGCGCCAGGGATCCCTCCGAACGATGCCGCGTCGCGTCGCCCTTCAAGGCTCCTTGCCGCCATGTCCATCGCATCGACGGATAGGGCCTGCGCCACGTGGTGCGTGTAGCGCCGCAGTAGCGGCGACGGCGCATCGCGGTTCAGGATGGCGTAGCAATAGGTGCGGCTTGCCGCCTCGCGCCTTGGATCGAAGGAGGCCGCCACGTCGTGGGCGGCCCGGACCTTGATGCCGTCCGGCAGGTGGGCGTTGAGAGCCCGTCGGAACGTATCAGGCGGGTAGGGGGCCGGCGTTGTGAAGGCTGCCACCTGTCCCAGGGCATGAACCCCGGCGTCCGTGCGGCCTGCCAAGCTCACTCGTGTAAAGGTGCTGGTCAACTGCTCCAGGGCTCGCTCGAGCTCTCCCTGGATTGTGGGCCCGGAGCTTTGAAGCTGCGAGCCCAGGTATTCGGTTCCATCGTACTCAATGCGAAGGGCGATCCGCCTCCTCGATGTCTCGAGGGGTTGGCTACGCACGCTGTGTTACTCCACGAACTCCAACTGCACCAAGGGAGCGGCGTCCCCTTTGCGAAAACCAATCTTGATGATGCGCGTGTAGCCGCCCGCCCGCTCTTCATAACGGGGGCCAAGCTCGTCGAAGAGCTTCTTCACAACATCCTTCTGAGGCACCTTCGACAAGGCCTGACGCCGGCTGTGCAACGTGCCCTTCTTGGCCAGCGTGATCAACGATTCGGCCATTGGCCGCGCCTCCTTGGCTTTGGCCTCGGTAGTGCGGATGTGCTCGTGGCGGATCAGAGAGGCAACGAGGTTTCTCAACAGCGCCCGCCGGGGCCCGGAAGTGCGCCCCAACCGCCGCCCTGCTACTCGATGGATCATGCTGTCTCCTCCTCTTCATCGGGCGCCTCAGCGGCGGTCGCCACCGCCGCATCGTCTTCGAAGCTGCCCGCCTCATCATCCGGCGCATCCCCTTCGGGGCTTCCTGCCACTCCCGCCGCGTCGTCGGGCAGGACAAACCCCATCTCCTCTAGCTTCTCGTACACTTCCTGCATGGACTTCTCGCCGAAGTTCCGCGTCTTCAGGAGTACCTGTTTGGGCATCTCCACAAGATCGCCCACATTGTTGAGCCCGGCCCGCTTCAAGCTGTTCATTGTGCGGGATGTCAGGCCTAGCGTCTCGATCGGCTCCGATAGAGCGGCCGGAGAACCCTCTTTGCCCTCGGCTGCCGCCGCGTTCGTCAGGAGGAAGAAGTGCTCCACCAGCATGTCGGCGGCCGAGCGCATGGCCTCCAGGGGGTTGAGGGTGCCGTCGGTGAGCACCTCCACGATCAGGCGTTCGTAGTCGGTGAACTGACCGACCCGCGTGTGCTCAACCGTGTAGTTCACCTTTCGAACGGGGCTGAAGATGGCGTCCACCGGAATAACGCCGATGGGCATGCCGTCCTTGGCTTCCGCGGGCTGGTAGCCCTTGCCGTGCTCGACGTTGAACTGCACGGACAGCCTGGCCTCCGGGGAGTCCAGCGTGGCCAGCAGCAGGTCCGGGTTCATGATCTCGAAGTCCGGCGGCGCCACAATGTCCCTGGCGTACACCTCCGTCTGGCCCTCTGTCTCCAACTGAAGGGTGCAGGAGCGTTCGCTGCGGGCGCGCAGCCGGAGGGATTTGACGTTCAGGATGAACTCTTGGACATCCTCCCTCACGTTTGGGATGGCCGTGTACTCGTGAAGAATCCCATCAATCCGAATCCAGGTGACCGCTGCCCCTAGAACGCTATTGAGCAGAACCCGGCGCAAGGGATTGCCCAAGGAGGTGGCGAAGCCCCGCTCCAAGGGTTCCACGGCGAATTTTGCATAGATGTTGGTGCTCTCGAGTGTCTTGACTTCGGGGCGGGGAACCCCATTGGTTACCATAGCTGTGTGCAATCCTCCTCATATGCCGCCGAACGGCTCATGCGCTACGTCGAAAGGGCTTTGGATCGCTACCGGGAGTAGTACTCCACGATGAGCCGCGTATCTATGCGAGTGTCAACCTCCTGCGGGTCGGGCATGGAATAGACCCGGCCTGCCATCGTCTCGCTGTCCAACCCAAGCCAACTCGGGGGTGTGCGTCTGAGGCCACCCTCCTTTAATATCTTGAAGTACTCGTTCTTGGCGCTGTTTTCGCGCCACCCAATCGCGTCGCCGGCCTTGACCAAGTACGACGGAATGTCGGTCTTTCTGTCGTTGACGTTGAAGTGGCCGTGCGTCACCAATTGCCGCGCCTGGCTGCGGGAGTCGGCGAAACCCAACCGGAACACGACGTTGTCCAGGCGGCTTTCCAGCGTCTGCAGCAGCAACTGGCCCGTAACACCCTTCTGCCGCCGGGCGTCGGCCATGTAGTTGCTGAACTGCCGCTCCAGCACCCCGTAGGTCTGCCGCAGCTTCTGCTTCTCGCGGAGCTGAACGGCCCGGTCGGACTGACGTCGGCGCCTGGGCATCTGCTCCCCGGGCGCCCGGCGGCGCTTCTCAATGGCGCACTTTGGTGAGAAGCAGCGCTCTCCCTTCAGGAAGAGCTTCTCCCCCGCGCGCCTGCAAAATCGACAAACTGGTCCTGTGTAGTGTGCCATATGCTCGTGCGAACTCCTTAGACCCGGCGCTGTTTGGGTGGCCGGCAACCGTTGTGTGGAACAGGGGTTACGTCGATGATACCTGTGACGTGCAAGCCCGCCACCTGCAGCGCGCGGATGGCGGCCTCGCGGCCGGAGCCGGCGCCCTTGACGTAAACGTCTATCTGGTGCAGCCCATGCTCCATTGCCTTGCGGGCCGCAGCTTCAGCCGCCCTCTGGGCGGCGAACGCGGTGCCCTTCCGGGACCCCTTGAAGCCCACGGATCCCGAGCTGCTCCACGAAATCACATTTCCCTGCGGGTCCGTAAGCGTGATGAGCGAGTTGTTGAAGGTGGACTGGACGTAGGCCCTGCCCACGGGTACGGATTTGCGTTCCCGGCGGCGGGTTCGCGTTCGCTGGCGCGCCATGTTTCTCCTTTGATGCGTTTGCTTCTGAAGCGATTACTTCTTGGCGAAGGTGCGGCGGCGTCCGGCCACCGTCTTCCGCGCCCCGCGGCGGGTACGTGCATTGGTGCGGGTCTGCTGGCCCCGCGCCGGCAGGTTGTGGCGGTGCCTCAGCCCCCGGTAGCTCCCGATGTCGATGAGGCGGCGAATGTTGAGGTTCACCTCGCGCCGCAGGTCACCCTCCACCGTGTATTCCCGGTCTATGACCTCGCGGATGCGGCTCATGTCCTGGTCGGTGAGCTCGGAGATGCGAGGGTTGCCCTCGATGCCAAGCCTGGCCACGATCTCCTTGG
Organism: Dehalococcoidia bacterium; assembly: GCA_965263165.1. Classification (GTDB taxonomy): domain Bacteria; phylum Chloroflexota; class Dehalococcoidia; order Lucifugimonadales; family SAR202-VII-2; genus SAR202-VII-2. The sequence continues at coordinate 2,592,032 of OZ253584.1, read as the reverse complement.
AGCGCGTAGGCCCCACGCCATGCACTCGCCGCAGAGCGATCTCGACTCGTTTGTTGTCCGGAATGTTGACGCCGGCTACTAGAGCCATCGTTTGCCTCCTATCCCTGTCTCTGGCGGTGGCGCGGGTTCTCGCAAATAACCAGCACCACACCTCTCCGACGGATGATTTTGCACTTGTCGCACATCGGCTTGGCCGAACTTCTCACTTTCATAGCAATAGTTCCTTTCAGTGGCTGGCGGGACGCAACGCCTACTTGAACCGGTAGGTGATTCGGCCGCGGGTGAGGTCGTAGGGAGAGAGTTCCACTAGGACGCGGTCGCCAGGCAGAACCCGGATGAAGTGGAGACGTATCTTACCGGAGGCATGGGCCAGAACCAGGTGCCCGTTGGCCAGCTCTACGCGGAAGGAAGCGTTGGGCAGCGCCTCCTTGACCAACCCCTCGACTTCAATGCTCTCCTTCTTCGCCATCGACCTCCTTACCGTCTAGAGCGTTTCCTCATGTTGGCGGCGGGTTACTACCTCTGCCTCGCCGTCCGTAATGATCATCGTGTGTTCGAAATGGGCCGACAGCTTTCCGTCCGCCGTCAGCACCGTCCATCCATCGTCCAGCACTCTTGTGCGCCACGTGCCCAGGTTCACCATCGGCTCAATGGCCAAGGCCATTCCGGGTCTGAGCAGGGAACCCTTCGAGGGCTGGGCGTAATTGGGCACTTGTGGTTCTTCGTGCAACCGCCGCCCAATCCCGTGCCCCACGTATTCTCTGACGACCCCGTAGTCTCCCTGTGTGGCAACGTAGCCCTCTACAGCGGCCCCAATGTCCCCGACGCGGGCGCCGCCCCGGCTGGCGCTGATGCCTGCTTCCAAGCTGTTGCGCGTAACCCGCAGCAACTCCTCCTGCTCAGACGTGACGCTGCCAACACCCACGGTTACCGCCGAGTCGGCATGGACGCCGTCGACGATGGCGCCGCAATCCAGCTTTATGAGGTCTCCCTCCTGCAGGACGCGGTCGCCGGGAATGCCGTGTACGATCTCCTCGTTCAGCGAGGTGCAGATCGTGGCGGGAAATCCCCGGTAGCCCAGGAATGACGGCGCTGCCCCGTGCCGGGCTATCTCCCGGCGCGCCACGCCATCCAACTCCCCTGTGGTCATGCCGGGCCGGACAGCGGCGAGGAGGGCCTCAACCGTCCATGCCACGACGCGCCCAGCCTGCCGCATGGCGTTGAGCTCGCGGGCCGATTTGATGGTTATCCCATCCTGCTGTTGGTCCGCCGCGGCGGTAAAAACGAAGCTGTTGTTCATAACGTCAACATACCCCGCCGGCGCTGCCTTGCCGCTGCGGGCGGGGATGCCTGCTCTCTATTGTACTCGTTCCTGCTGGAAAGTCCAAAGCCCAACCGATGGACCGCTTGCCAAGCCCTATTTCCCCAGCGCTGGTCCCAACCGCCGCATGAGGCCCGCGACGTTCCCTGTGAGCGCCGTGGCTGTGATGGGGCAATGCTCTATGCCTCAAAGCAGTGATGCCGCGAGGTCGCGGGTCACTGCTTCAATCGGTTGCTCTCCGTTGATTCTCGTCAGCTTGCCCTGCATCTCAAAATACCCAACGAGCGGGGCCGTCTGGTCCGCGTACACCTGGAACCGGATCCGTATCTTGTCCGGCGCGTCGTCGGGCCGCTGCTCCAGCCTGCCGCCGCAATCGTCGCAAACGCCCTCGGCCCCTGGAGGCGCCTCCACCACGTGGTAGGAGTGCTGGCAACCTGGGCATACCCTGCGCCCGCTGAGCCGGCTCACCAACTCGTCCTCGGATACCTCAACAAGCAGCGCTCGATCAATCTGCTGGCCCTTGGCTGCAAGGGCTAGGTCCAAGGCCTCCGCCTGAGCGATGGTGCGCGGGAAGCCGTCTAGTACCACGCCGTTGGCGCAATCGTCCCGGCCCAAGCGGTCCAGCACCATGGCGATGGTGACATCGTCAGGGACGAGCTGGCCTTGATCCATGTACTGCTTGGCCAGGATTCCCAACTCGGTGGCCTGGCCAACGTTCTCTCGAAATATGTCGCCCGTGGCGACGTGGGGCGCGCCCAGCTTCTCAGCCACGGTTCCGGCCTGGGTGCCCTTTCCGGCCCCCGGGGGCCCTAGCAAAAGTATTCGCATGCGCTATTTCAGGAAGCCTTCGTAGTTTCTCATCATCAATTGCGCCTCCAATTGGCGCATCGTATCCAAGGCCACGCCGACCAGGATGAGGAGGGCCGTACTGGAGAGCGTGATTGCGTTCACACTGGTGACGAGGCTGGCCAAATAGGGCGCGACCGCCACGAAGCCCAGGAAGAAGGCGCCGCCCCACGTGACACGCAAAATAATCCTGTTGAGGTAGTCGCTGGTCGGTCTACCTGGGCGGATTCCTGGTATGAAACCACCGTTGCGTTGCAGATTCTTTGCCAAGTCCTGCTGTTGGAATACGACAATCGTATAGAAGAATGCAAAGGCCACAACAAGGACGAAGATGGCGAGCCAGTACACCGGCCCCGTGGAGTTGAAGAGGTTGTATATCGCCAGCGCCACCCGGGAAATAATCGCAGTGTCTCCGGGTTGAGCGAAGTAGCTGGCGATGGTGCCCGGAAGGATGACCACGGAAAACGCGAAGATCAACGGGATCATGCCGGCGGAGTTGACCCGTATGGGCAGATGCGTCGCCCCTCCCTGCCTGTACATGCGTCCCCCTTGGAAGACGCTGCGCCCGTATTGCACGGGGATCCGGCGCTCGGCCTCATTGAAGATAACGATGAGAAAGATGAGCCCAAGGCCGATGGCGACGAAGACGAGCAGCCCGGTGAGGTTCCCCCTGCTTAGATAGCCCTGCTGGATCAACTGCGGGAAGCCCGCCACCACGCCGGCGAAGATGATCAGGGATATGCCGTTGCCAATGCCGCGTTCTGTGATCAGCTCGCCCATCCAGACGAGCAGCATAGTTCCGGCGGCAAGGCCAAGAATGATAGCAATTGATGTGAGGAGTTGCCCGCCGCTGAAGGAGAGCCCGCCAAAGACGCCCGCCTGTTGCAGAATGAGCAACTGGCCGTAGCCCTGGGCCATCGCCACGGGAACGGCCAACAGGTGCGTGATCTGGTTGATCCGCTGACGGCCCCATTCACCTTCCTGCGATAGGTTCTTGAGCCCCGGAATGACCGGGACCATGAGCTGCATCACGATGGACGCCGTGATATAGGGATAGACGCCGAGGGCGGCTATGCTGAGGTTACGCAGCGCTCCGCCGCTGAAGATGTCCAATAGCCCGAAGAGCTGGTTGTTGGGGTCGTTGAAGAAGCCGGCTAGGGCCTCCCGTTCGGCACCGGGGACCGGCACGTGGGCAATGAATCGGAACAGCACCAGGATCATGATCGTGAACAGGATCTTGGCCCGAAGGTCAGGGACCCTGAAGGCGTCGATCATGGCCTGAAGCAGGGCAGGGCGCCCTGTCTGTTGCCGGCTGGCCGCTGCGGGACGCATTAAGCCTTGAGCTCCGTTACCGAGCCTCCAGCAGCTTCGATCTTCGCCCTTGCAGCGGCCGTGAACCGGTGGGCGGAGACGTTCAAGGCCCTGTCGAGGTCACCCCTTGCCATGACCTTCACTGGTGTCCGCGTGTTCTTCAGCAGACGGGCCGCCACCAGAGCGTCGGGGGTCACCTCAGCGCCGGCTGGGAAGTCCCCCAGCCTGTCCAGGTTCACCTCGGCGTAGACCTTCCGGAAGATGTTGGTAAACCCCCGGCGATAGGGCATCCGCTTCACCAACGGAAGCTGGCCACCCTCGAACCAGGGGGGCACGCCGCCGCCGCTGCGCGACTTCTGCCCTTTCATACCGCGGCCGGAGTAGCTGCCCGAGCCGCTGGCGTCGCCTCGGCCCAAGCGGAGGCGTTTACGAACGGCCCCCTTGGCCGGTTGCAGTTGATGCATGCGCATGGTGGTTAGGCCTCTCCCTCGGACACTTCTTCGACATGCAGGAGGTGGATGACCTTGTTGGCCATACCCCTGATGATGGGCGTGTCGTAGTGCTCCACGGTGTGGTTCAGCCGCCGCAGGCCCAAAGCCTGGACAACGGCCCGCTGCTTCTTATTGTAGCCAATGGCGCTTTTCTTCCAGGTGATGCGTAGCTTTCCCATGAACTTGGTTACCTACCGGTTGCTGCGTTTCGGCAGCGGCTAAGAGGAGGCATCCCCTCCGGCTTCCGCCGCGGGGGCTCCCTCGCTGGAATCGTCTTCGGGCGAGAATATGCGTTGCTCCGGGCCGCTTTCCCGGGTGGGGCCTGTGGACGCCGCTTCCTCTCCCGCCGGGGTCTCCCCAACTGCGGCGGTCGGCGCTCCGGCGGCATCCGCCTCGGCAGACGGCTGCGGAGCGGGTTCGTCCGGCAGGGCGACCTCCCGCGGGGCCACAACCTCAGGCGCGGGCGCCCTGATGGCGGCGACGGCGGCGGATAGGGAAATACCCTTGCGGCGCGCTAGCTCAACCGCGGGATCACGCATGGAGGCCAGCCCATTGACCGTGGCCTTGGCCACGTTGATGGGGTTTCTGCTGCCCAGGCACTTGCTGATCACATCCTTGATGCCGGCCTGCTCCAGGACGGCTCGCACTGCGCCCCCGGCGATGATCCCGGTCCCGGCGGACGCGGGCTTTATGAGCACCCGCGCCGGCCCGTGGCGCGCAATGGTCTCGTGGGGCACCGTGTTGCCTCGCCGGGACACCCGGACGAGGCTCTTGCGGGCGATGGCCGTGCCCTTGCGCACGGCGTCCGGCACAGCCGTGGCCCGGCCCAGTCCGATGCCCACGTGTCCGTCGCCATCGCCGATGACGACCATGGCGTTGAAGCTGAGGCGCCGGCCACCCTTGACCACCTTGGCCACACGGCGGATTTGCACCACCTTCTCCGTGAGGTTGAGGTCTGAAGGGTCGACGCGGTCTTGGCGGTTCTGATTGGTGGTCATAGCTAAATTATCAAGCCCTCCTGGCGCGCTGAATCCGCCAAAGCCTTCACCCGACCGTGGTACTTGTACCCGCCTCGGTCGAACACCACCTTATCAATACCGGCCCCCTTGGCCCTGCGGGCCACGAGAGCCCCCACGATCTTGGAAACTTCCGCCTTGGACTTGCCCGAGGCCTGCGAACGCACCTCGGGCTCCATACTGGAGGCCGCGGTGAGCGTCCGGCCCTGGCTGTCGTCGATCACCTGTGCGTAGACGTGCTGAAGGCTGCGGAAGACCGCCAAACGAGGGCGTTCCGCGTTGCCGCCAACCTTGCGGCGAACGCGTTTGTGACGCTGAATCCGTTGCCGGCGCGCATTCTTGATCTCAGCCATGCTAGCGTTTCCTTCCTGCTGCAGCTTTACCCGCCTTGAGCCGCACCACCTCGCCGGAGTAGCGGATGCCCTTCCCGGTGTACCGGTTGGGGGGCCGTATGGCCCTTATCCGGGCGGCCTGGTGTCCCACGGACTCGCGGTCGCTGCCCTGAACTAGGATGCGATTGTTGCCCTCAACGGTCAGGGTGACGCCAGGGTCGGGTTGGATCTCCACCGTGTGCGTGAATCCCGCCGCCAGGCTGATCCCCTGTCCCTGCTGCTGGGCCCGATACCCCACGCCCACCATTTCGATGACCTTGGTGAAGCCGTCGCTCACACCCACCACCATGTTGCTCAGCAGCGCCCGCGTCAGACCATGGAGCGACCGGTGAAACCGGTGGTCGGTGGGCCGGGTGACCACGAGGGTCCCGTCGGCGGGGGCAATGCCCATGTCCGGGTGAAACTCCCGGAACAGCGTCCCCAATGGACCTTTGACCGTGACACTGCTGCCGGCGATTTGCACATCGACGTTGCCAGGCACGGGAATGGGTTTTCGTCCGATTCTCGACATAGAGGAACTCCTACCAGACGTAGCACATTAGCTCGCCGCCAATGCCCTTCTTCCACGCCTCCTGGCCGGGCATCATGCCCTCAGGAGTGGACACAATGGAGATACCAACCCCACCGTAGTGTCTGGGTATCTCATGCTTCGCCACGTAGACGCGGAGGCCGGGCTTGCTGACCCTGCGCAGGCCCGCAATCGCGGGCCGCTTGTCCTCGTAGTAGCGAAGGAATACCCGTATCAACTTCTGCGGCGTGGGCCCCCTCACCACCTCGTAGTCCCTGATGAAGCTCTCCTCCTTCAGGATTCGAGCCAGGGCTATCTTCGGCTTGGAGGCGGGGACGAGCACGGCGTCGTGGCGGGCCATGACGCTATTGCGAATCCTGGTCAACATGTCGGCTATGGGGTCGCTTACTGACATTTCCCTTCCTGCTTCTGGGCCTGAGGCCCAATTACCAGCTTGCCTTTCTAATACCCGGCAACTCCCCGCGGAGCGCTAACTGCCGGAAGCAAATGCGGCACAACCCGAAGTGCCTTATATAGGCCTTGGGACGGCCACAGCGATTGCACCGATTGTGCTGCCGCGTCGAAAACTTCGGCGCCTTGCGGTCTTTGACGACCTTCGAAACCTTGGCCACGCATCCTCCCCTTGGTCCGGCCTCCGCGTTGGAGGCGGTATCAGTTCTTGCTGAACGGCATGCCCAGATGCTCCAGCAGCCGCAGGCTCTCCTCGTCGGTCTTTGCCGTGGTGACGATGGCGATCTGCAGGCCGCGCAGCCGGTCCACCGAATTGTAGTCGATCTCGGGGAAAATGACTTGCTCGCGCAGTCCCAGCGAGAAGTTGCCCCGGCCGTCGAAGCTATGGCGGGATATGCCGCGGAAGTCGCGGATCCGGGGCAGGGCCACGTTGATGAGCCTGTCCAGGAACTCCCACATCCGCCTGCCCCGCAACGTCACCATCGCTCCGATGGTCATGTCCTTGCGCAGCTTGAATCCGGCGATTGACTTCCGAGCCTTGGTCGTGACGGGGCGTTGGCCAACAATGGCCGTGAGATCCCCCATTGCTGCTTCAAGCGCCCGCGGATTCAGGAGGCTCTCGCCCAACCCCACGTTGACCACCACCTTGGTGACCCGCGGAATCTCCATCACGTTGGCGTAGCTGAAGTCGCGGACCATCGCAGGGGCCACTTCCTGACGATAGCGCTCCAACATCCTGGGCCTGCTGGGCGGCGGCTCCGCCGCTGCGTTGCCGTCCTCAGCCGTGGCCTTGGGTTGCTGACGCCGGCCCTTCGCCCGCTGTTGGCGGGGCGCCGCCGGCGCTTTCTCTTGGGCCGCGGGCTTTTCGGCCTTGGCGGCTTCCTCTGGCTGTTGAACTTCGTTGTCGTCCATTACTCCACCGACTCGCCACAGTGTTTGCACACCCGGACCTTAGTTCCATCGTCGAGCATCTGAAAACCCACCCGGACGGCCTTTCCGCAATTGACGCATACGAACCGGACGTTGCCAACAGGCAACGGCATCTCGCTGGTAATCCGTCCGGCCTGGCGCATCCTGGGGTTGGGGCGCACGTGCTTCGTAACCTGGTTGAGCCCCTCCACCATAATCAGACCGTTCTTGGGGTCCAATCCCTGAACGGCGCCCCGCTTGCCCCGGTCCTTGCCCCGCATGATCTCCACCGTATCTCCCTTTCGAATCTTTGCCGCCATGCTAGAGCACCTCCGGAGCCAGGGAAACGATGCGCGTGAATGCCTTCTCTCGCAGCTCTCGAGCGACGGGCCCGAATATACGGGTTCCCCTCGGATTGTGCTGGTCGGACAGCACCACCGCTGCGTTGTCGTCGAAGCGGATGTAGGTGCCGTCGGGCCGTCGGGTAGGGTTGGTGGTCCGCACGATGACGGCTCGGATGACCTCCCCCTTGGGCACCGCCGAGTTGGGGATGGCCTCCTTCACGGATGCCACGATGATGTCGCCGACCCGGGCGTAACGTCTTCGCGTGCCGCCCGGAACGTTTATGCACATGATGACCTTGGCGCCGGAGTTGTCAGCTACTCGCAGGCGAGTTTGGGGCTGAATCATTGGGCTTTCTCCGGCTCGTCCTGCCGGGATTCACTGGATTCCGACGGCGCCTCGTCAACGGACGCCTCCGCTTCAGCTACCGCCTCATCCGACGAAGCCTCCTCAGCGGGCGCTTCCACCTCAGCTACCGGCTCATCCGCTGGCGCATCCTCAACAAGCGCCTCCGCCTCAGCTACCGGCTCGTCCGACGAAGCCTCCTCAACGGGCGCTTCCGCCTCAGCTACCGGCTCGTCTGACGAAGCTTCCTCAACGGGCGCTTCCACCTCAACTGCCGGCTCGTCAGACGAAGCCTCCTCAACGGGCGCTTCCGCCTCAGCTACCGGCTCGTCTGACGAAGCTTCCTCAACGGACGCTTCCACCTCAACTGCCGGCTCGTCCGACGAAGCCTCCTCAGCGAGCGCTTCCACCTCAACTGCCGGCTCGTCCGACGAAGCCTGCTCAGCGAGCGCTTCCGCCTCAGCTACCGGCTCGTCCGACGAAGCCTGCTCAGCGAGCGCTTCCACCTCAACTGCCGGCTCGTCAGACGAAGCCTCCTCAACGGGCGCTTCCGCCTCAGCTACCGGCTCGTCTGACGAAGCTTCCTCAACGGACGCTTCCACCTCAACTGCCGGCTCGTCCGACGAAGCCTGCTCAGCGAGCGCTTCCACCTCAACTGCCGGCTCGTCCGACGAAGCCTCCTCAGCGAGCGCTTCCACCTCAGCTCCCGGCTCATCGGACGGCGCATCCTCAACGGCCGCCTCCGTCTCAGCCACTGGCTCGTCCGACGGCGCATCCTCAACGGCCGCCCCCGTCTCAGGCACTGGCTCATCCGACGGCGCATCCTCAACGGGAGCCTCCGTCTCAGCCACCGGCTCGTCCGACGAGGCCTCCTCAGCGGATGCCTCCGTCTCAGCTACCGGCTCGTCCAACGAAGCCTCCACAACGGGCGCTTCCGCCTCAGCCACCTCACCGGGAGCTACCTCAGCTGCGGGGGTTTCCTGGGCAACCGCCGGCGCCTGCGTTGGCGGGGCGACGGCCTCTTGCACTGCCACCTCCACAGTGGCTGCCACCGGGATCGCCTTGCGCTCCAGGACCTCTATGACCCGCCAGCGCTTGGAGCGCGACAGTGGCCGCGTTTCCTCGATGCGGACGAGGTCCCCCACCGAGCAAACGCCGCTCTCGGCATGTGCCGCGAACTTCGTCAGTCGTTTGACGGTCTTCCGGTACACCGGGTGCGTCGTCCGCCGCTCCACCGCCACAATGACGGTCTTTTCCATCTTGTCTCTGATCACCCGCCCAACGCGGGTCCTTCGGTTCGCCATTACTAGCTCTCGCTTACGAGCCGCCGCTCTTGGATGATGGTGAGAAGCTGGGCCACCTTCTTCCGGGCCTGGCCCACCTCGTTAACGTTGTCCAACTGCATCGTTGCCTTTCTGAAGCGGAGATTCAGCAGGGAGCGGCGCGACTCCAAGAGCTCGTCCGCCAACTCCTTATCATTCAACTGCCTCAGCTCGCTTGCCCTTAGTTTTGCCATTTCGTATCGCTATCCCTTAGTGCTAGAGAGGCGCGCCAGCGCCGCTCTCTATCGTTTCCTCGCGGAACACCATGCGGACGTCAATGGGCAGCTTGTGGGAAGCCTTGCGAAACGCTTCTTTGGCCACCTCTTCCCTTACGCCCGCCAATTCAAACAGTATCCTTCCGGGCTTTACCACGGCCACCCAGCCTTCCACGTTGCCCTTGCCGCTGCCCATCCGTGTTTCCAGCGGCTTCTCGGTGATCGGCTTGTCCGGGAATACCCGTATCCAGAGCTGCCCGCCCCGGCGGAGGTGCCGCACGATGGCCCGCCGAGCCGCTTCGATCTGCCGAGCCGTGAGCCACGTGACGCCCATGGCCTTCATACCGAATTCACCGAAGTCGACCTGATTGCCGCCCTGAGCCTTGCCCCGGCGGCGGCCGCGGTGCATCTTTCGGTACTTGATCCTCCTTGGTTGAAGCATCTCCGCTCTCCTAGGTCCTTTCTCCGTCCGCCGCCTGTGGGGCAGGGGACGTCGGTTCCGCCGCGAGCTGTCCAGCAACCGGCGGGTCTGCTGCGGCCGCAGCTTGAGGCGCCGCTACAGACGCCATCCCGCCCTCTTCCGCCGCAGCCTTCTCACCGCCCTCGTCCACGACCTGGAACTCAATGGGCGCCATGTCCTCTTCAGCGACGTCAAGCTCTGGCAGGATGTCGCCCTTGTAGATCCACACCTTCACTCCGACCACCCCCATCTGGGTCCGGGCCTCGGCGATGGCGAAGTCAATGTCCGCCCGAAGCGTGTGCAGGGGCACCCTGCCATCCATGGCCTTTTCCTGGCGGGCGATCTCGGCGCCTCCCAGCCTACCCGAGGACACGATCTTGATGCCCTTGGCCCCGGCCTGCATCGTACGGGTGAGGCCTTGGCGCATCGCCCGCCGATAGGCGATACGCCGCTCAAGCTGGTCGGCGATGTTGCGCGCCACCAGAAAGGCGTCGAGCTCAGGGTTCCGAACCTCCACGACATTGAGCCGGGCCTTGTTCTCGGTCAGGCTTTCCAACGCCTGCCGCAATTCCTCCACCCGCGTCCCGCCGCGTCCGATGACGATCCCGGGCCTGGCGGTGTGAATATTGACGACCAGTTCCTGAGACCCGCGTTCGATTTCGACGCGGGAGATGCCCGCGTCCGGCAGCTTCTTGAAGATGATCAACCGGATGCGAAGGTCTTCCTGGACCTGCTTTCGGTAATCTTCGGCCCTATGACCGAACCACCTGGCCTGCCAGTCCTTGATCACTCCGAGGCGAAAGCCCACGGGATGGGTTTTGTGGCCCAAGCTATTGCTCCTTCTCGTCCACGACGATGGTGACGTGCGCGTGCCGCCGCGTTATGCGGTCCGCCCGGCCCCTGGCCCTTGGCCGGAAGCGGCGGAGCCGCATCCCGTCGTTGGCGTAAGCCGCCACGATGTGCAGCTCGCCAGGCGCCAGAAAGTTGTTGTTCTCCGCGTTGGCGGCCGCCGACTTGACTACCTTGGCAATATCGCGGGCCGTGGGGCTGGGCATGAATTTGAGCACGTTCAGCGCCTGCTCCACCCGCTGTCCCCGGATGACATCCAGAATCAGCCGCGCCTTCTGGGGCGACACGCCCAAATTCCTCACACTCGCTGTCACTGCCATTGCCGCTCCTAGCTCCGCATCCGCGTCCGGTCCGACTTGGATACGTGCCCGTGGAAGGTCCGGGTGGGAGCAAACTCCCCAAGCCGGTGCCCCACCATGTTTTCCGTGATGAAGATCGGTATGTGCCGGCGTCCATTGTGAATCGCGATGGTCAGGCTGATCATGTCAGGCATGATCATGGAGGCCCGAGACCACGTCTTGATGATGATCTTGGAGCCGCTCCTCTGGATGCGCTCCACCTTCTTGGCCAACTTCGGGTGTACGTACGGACCCTTCTTAATCGATCGGGACATCGATCCCTCTCCCCTGTGTCTTTTTGACTAGTCCTCGCCTTGAGACTCGGTGGCCAGCCCTGGCCTACTTGTTCCGCCGCCGCACGATGAAAACGTTCGTGCGCTTGTTGCGGCGAGTGCGCGCGCCCAGCGCCGGTTTGCCCCAAGGCGTCTTGGGGTGGGGCATCCCAATCGGCGACCGCCCCTCGCCGCCACCGTGGGGGTGATCCCTGGGCGTCATCGCCGAGCCCCTCACCGTGGGACGCCAGCCCATGTGCCGCTTGCGTCCTGCCTTGCCGATTTTGAGGTTCTTGTGCTCAACGTTGCCAACCTGGCCAATCGTTGCGTAGCACTCATGGTTCACCCAACGGGTCTCCCCAGAGGGCAAGCGCAGGCTCACTCTGTTGTCCTCCCGCGCCATGACCTGGGCAGAGGTCCCAGCGCTGCGCACCAGTTGTCCGCCCGCGCCAGGGTTCAGCTCGATGTTGTGGACCTGCTGGCCCGTGGGTATTACTCGCAAGGGTAGGGCGCACCCGGGCTTCAGCGCTGCATCCGGCCCCGCCTCAACGGACGCCCCAACCTGGACCCCATTGGCCGCCAGAATGTAGCCCTTGGCCCCGTCCACGTACTGCACCAGGGCCAGCCTCGAGGACCGGTAGGGGTCGTACTCGATGGCAATGACCTTGCCGGGAACCCCCCGCTTCACCCGCTTCAGGTCCACAATACGGAGCCTCCGCTTGTGTCCGCCGCCGCGGTGTCGGACGGTGATTGTCCCGCGGACGCCTCGTCCCCCGGAGCGCTTCCCTCCCACGACCAAGCGCTTTTCCGGCTTCGTCTTTGTGATCTCCTCGAACGAGGAGCGCACCGTGCCGCGTTGCCCTGGAGTCGTTGGTTTGTACTTCTTCGTGGCCGGCATAGCCTATGCCCCTTCGAAAAATTCGATCTTGGACTCTGCGGTCAGCGTGACGATGGCCTTCTTCCACGTACGCGTCTGGTACCGGTGCGCGCCCCGCCGCTTGGGCTTGGGCCGCACCTTCATCACATTGACGTCAATGACGCTTACGCTGAAGACCGTCTCCACCGCTTCCTTTATCTGGACCTTGTTGGCCTCGGGCGCCACCTCGAACACGTACTTCTGCCGGTCCTGCATCAGCGTGCTCTTCTCGGTTACGACCGGCTTCCGGAGAACTTCGTGAAGGTCCATGGCTGTTTACTCTTTGTCCTCTGGTTGGCCGTCTTCCGCCGCTTCTTCCGAAGAAGCGGCAGGCGCTGGCTCGGAGCCGGCTTCTAAGGGCGCCTCGACAGAAGCCTCCGCTGTCGCGTCGGCATCGTCATCTGTTGCCGCGGCTGCGTCATCCACTGAGGCCGCGATTGCCGCCTCGGGCTGGGCGGAAACTTCAGATCTATCCTCAGTGGCCGCGGCGTCCTCTGCCTCAGCCTCCGGCGCTGTCACAACCGCCTCCAGTAGGCCGACCTCTCGTTTCATCAGCGGCCTTGCCCATAGCTCTTCCGCCTTGCGGACGGCATCCACCGTCATGACGATCCGATGGTACCGCAGCACGTCTTCAACATTGAGCCTGTCGGCTGGCAGAACCCGAACCCTCGGCAGGTTGCGGGCCGACAGCGCGACAGTCCGCGTGGGTTCGCCGATGACCACGAGCGTGGACCTGTGGGCGCCCACGTTCTGGAGGGCGATGCGGAGCTCCTGCGTCTTGGGCGCGGCGAAGGCTAAGGACTCGAGCAGGATCACTTCGCTGGAACCCACCCGGGAAGACAGCGCTGACCGGAGGGCCAGCCTGCGCATCTTCTTGGGAATATCGCGGCGATGGCTGCGGGGCCTGGGGCCAAAGACGATGCCGCCGCCCTTCCACTGGGGCGAGCGAATGCTCCCCTGGCGGGACCGTCCGGTGTACTTCTGGGGCCGGGGCTTGCGACCGCCTCCGGCCACTTCCGCGCGGGTCTTCGTGGAGTGGGTTCCCGCTCGGTGATTGCCAAGCTGGGTTACCAGGACCTGGTGGAGCAGGGGCCGGTTGACCGGCCCGCCAAAGAGGACATCCGCCACCTCAGCCTGGCCGACTACTTCACCCTTACTATTGTGAATCGGGAGTTGCACTGCCTACCTCGAAGCCTTCTTCGCTCGGCGAATCATGACGAGTGTGTTGCGGGCGCCGGGAACAGACCCCTTCACAAAGAGGAGGTTTCGTTCCGCATCCGCCTGCACCACTTCAACGTTCTGCACGGTTGTGCGAGCATTGCCCATGTGCCCGGCCATTTTTTGACCCTTGACGACGCGGCCCGGAAAGGTGCCGGCGCCAATGGACCCGGGAGCGCGGAGCCGGTCCTTCTGTCCATGGGTTCGAGGGCCGCCCTTGAAATGATGCCGCTTGACCACGCCCGCGAATCCCTTGCCCTTGGAGTTGGAGATGATGTCCACCCTCTCCCCGGGCTCGAATATGTCGACGGTGACCCGATGGCCAACCTCCACGGTCTGGCCATCGACGGGGAATTCCCTGAGGTGCCGCGCCTCCGAGCCGCTGGCTCGGAGATGCCCCTTCTCCGGCTTGGTCAGCCGGTGGCTTGCCCCGTACCCAAGCTGCACGGCCTCATAGCCATCCCTGGCTTGCGTCTTCACGGTGGTGACCGTGCACGGGCCCGCCTGGATCACACTCACTGCGGACACCACGCCATTCTCGTGGAAGACCCGCGTCATGCCTATCTTTTTGCCGATGATGCCGTTGACCATGATGAACTAGAGCTTGATGGAGATGTCGACTCCCGCCGGCACGTTCAGCCGGGTCAGCGAGTCGATGGTCTTGCTAGTGGGATCAAGAATATCGATCAGGCGCTTATGGGTGGAGAGCTGGAAATGCTCTCTCGAGTCCTTGTCAATGTGCGGGGAGCGGATGACGCACCACCGCTTGATGTGGGTGGGCAGGGGCACCGGTCCCGCCACGATGGCGCCGGTGCGCTCGGCGGCCTCCACGATCTGCCTCGCGGACAAATCGAGGGTCCGGTGATCGAACGCCTTCAGGACTATTCTTATCTTTTGCCGCGCCATAGCGCTTTCTGCATCTCCTCGATGGTTTGTGGCCCGCTGCCTGAGGCGCCGGGCCAAACGCCGTTGTTATCTTACGAGGACTTCCTGTGAAACGGAATCGGGCGCCCGATGGTAGTTATCAAACTCTACCGATCCCGTGGCCCTGCCCTGAGTCATGGACCGCAGGTCCGTAGTGTAGCCGGAAAGTTCGGCCAACGGTACGGTCGCCTGAACCACCTGAGTCGCCTCTTCGCCCACCTGGCCTTCCACGCTGTGAATCTGGGCCCCGCGCCCGCTCAGGTCGCCGAGCACGTCGCCAAGAAACTCGCCGGGGGTGATGACCACGAGCTTCATGACCGGCTCCAGGAGATACGGCTTGGCCTTGCGCATGGCTGCCTTGAACGCCATGGAGGCCGCCACCTTGAAGGCGATCTCTGAGGAGTCCACCGGGTGATAGCTACCGTCCAACAACACCGCCTTGACGCCGACCACCGGGTATCCCGCCACGATGCCGTTGTCCATAGCTTCCCTGGCGCCCGCTTGCACGCCCGGAATGAATTCCCTAGGCACCGTGCCGCCAACCGTGCGATTCTCGAATGAGAAAGGTTGTCCGATCTCGGTGGGCTCCAAGAGCAGCTCGACGTGGCCGTATTGTCCGCGCCCGCCGGTCTGCCGCACGAACCGGCCCTCCGCCTTGGCGGGCTCGCCGATCGTCTCCCGGTAGGCGACGCGGGGCTTGCCCATATTGGCGTTGACGTTGAACTCCCGCTTCAGGCGGTCAACGAGGACCTCCAAATGGAGCTCGCCCATGCCGGAGATCAGGGTCTGCCCGGTCTCTTGGTCGTAGCGCACGCGGAAGGTGGGGTCTTCGTCAGAGAGCTTGGCCAGCGCGTCCGTCAACGAGTCCTGGTCTGTTTTGGTCTTGGGCTCTATGGCAACGGAGAGGACGGGTTCGGGGAACCGGATGGCTTCCAGCAGGATCAGCGACTTCTCGTCGCAGATGGTGTCGCCGGTGAAACAGTTCTTCAGGCCAACCGCGGCGGCGATGTTGCCGGTGGAAATGGTTTCCGACTCCTCCCGGTGGTTGGCGTGCATGCGGAGGAGCCGGCCAATACGCTCGCGTCTTCCCTTGACGGAGTTGTACACCATTCCGCCGGACTTCACGACCCCGGAGTACACCCGGAAGTAGACCAGCCGGCCAACGTGAGGGTCGGTCACCACCTTGAAGGCAAGCGCTGAGAAGGGCTCCTGGTCGTTGACCTCGCGGATTTCGGGGGCTTCGCTCACCGGATGGACTCCCTCAACCGGAGGGACATCGATAGGGGAAGGCAGGTAGGCCAGAACAGCGTCCAACATGGGCTGCACGCCCATGTTGCGGAGGGCGGAGCCTCCAACCACCGGTACGGCCCTGTGCAAAAGCGTGGCCTTCCGGAGCGCCGCCCGGATCTCGCCGGGGCTGATGTCCATTCCCTCCAGGTACTTGGTGGCGAGGTCGTCGTCCACCTCGGCGACCTGCTCCAGCATCGTATCTCTCGCCCGCTGGAACTCTTCCCGGAGGTTGTCCGGGACTGGCCCCTCCTCGGGGACCATCGCCTTGGCGTCCGTGTAGAAGTAGGCGACGCCGTCAATGAGGTCCACGACGCCGTGAAACTCGCCCTCGCTGCCGATCGGAAGCTGAATGGGAATGGGGTTGGCGCCCAAGCGTTGGCGAATCGTGCCGATGGCCCGGAGGAAGTCCGCGCCGACCCTGTCCAACTTGTTGATGAAGCAAATGCGAGGGACCCGGTATCGCTCGGCCTGCCGCCAGACGGTTTCCGACTGAGGTTGCACGCCGGCAACGCCGTCGAAAATGACAACGCCCCCGTCCAGGACTCGCAGGCTCCGCTCGACCTCAGCGGTGAAGTCCACGTGGCCTGGCGTGTCGATGACGTTGATTCGATAGCCCTTCCAATCTGCCGTGGTGGCCGCTGCGGTGATGGTGATGCCCCTCTCTCGCTCCTGGGCCATCCAATCCATCACGGCAGTGCCGTCGTCAACCGATCCGAGCTTGTAGGTGCGGCCAGTAAAAAACAGCGCGCGCTCTGTGACGGTCGTCTTTCCGGCGTCGATGTGAGCGATAAATCCGATATTGCGAATTAGATGTAACGGAACCTGTTCGTCCATGTCTCCTGAACCATTTCCTCTGATCGCGGCGATATTCTGACATGCGCACCTACCATCGGTAATGTACGAACGCCCTGTTTGCCTCGGCCATGCGGTGTGTGTCTTCGCGTCGTTTTGCGGCCGCGCCCTGGCCCCGGGAGGCCTCGAGCAATTCCTGGGCGAGGCGCTCTGCCATGGGCCTGCCGGTGCGCGCCCTGCAAGCGTTGATCAGCCAGCGCATCGCCAGGGTCTGGCCCCGCGACGGGCGGACCTCTATGGGCACCTGGTAGGTGGCCCCTCCAACCCGCCGGGGTTTCACTTCCAGCAGGGGCGTGGTGTTGCGCAGCGCCATGTTGAACACTTCCAGGGCGTCCCGGTGGGCACCCGCCTCCGCGGATTGCAGCGCCGTGTAGACCACCCGCTGCGCCACCGACTTCTTGCCGCGCTCCATAATTTTGTTAATGAACCGGGCCAAGTCCCTGCTGCCGTAGCGTGGGTCGGGTTCAACGTCCCTTCGGACTGCTCGATGTCTTCGCGCCATTGTTCCTCGTGATTCCTAACGGCCCCGCTTGGCGCCGTACTTGCTTCGGCCTCGCTTGCGGCTCTGCACCCCGCCGGCGTCCAACGTGCCCCGCACGATGTGATAGCGGACGCCGGGCAGGTCCTTCACTCTGCCGCCCCTCACCAGAACCACCGAGTGCTCCTGGAGGTTGTGCCCCTCGCCCGGGATGTAGGCCGTGACCTCCACCCCGTTGGTCAGACGGACCCTGGCAACCTTCCGCAGGGCCGAGTTCGGCTTCTTGGGCGTCACCGTCCTCACCTGCACGCAGACGCCCCGCCTCTGTGGGCAGCCGGGCCCCCTGCGCGTGACGTTCTTCAGGGAATTATGCACATAACGCAGTGCCGGTGCCTTCGTCTTCTTCTTGAGAGGCTTGCGGCCCTTGCGAATCAACTGGTTTACCGTCGGCATGCGTTCCCTCTGGAGGGCGTTGGTAATAGGCCGGGGTGGCCCCGCGCAACTCAGGGAGTGTAGCAGGAGCCGCGCTGCCTGTCAAACGGGTGTTCTCGTCCAATACATGAGTGAAACTGAGCCTCCTTTCTCTGAGTAGACCAGCGTTGCATGAACTAAGCGGGGTGAGGTAGCCGAGGGCCTGGTGGGGCGGGTGGTGTTGTAGGTGCGCTCCCAGGCTACGGATGGTCTGGACAAGTCGGCGAGGGCCGTTGGAGGGTGAATGAGGTCATTGGACGGGGGTTTACGGAGACGTTCAGCCGCTCAATGGCGCCGCGACAGGGGAAGCCTCTGTGTCCCTGCCCCCGGGTACGGGGGCAGATTTAGGAAGGGGGTCCCCATCTCGCCCCCTGCCGAGGAAGCGTCCCCCCCTCTGCAATGCAGCAAGGTCAAGATGCGCTCTCCTCGTTCCCCAAGCGGGGTGCAGGGGGCGCAGCCCCCGCCGGGGGGACAGGGGGACTCCCCCTGTCCTGGAAAACGTCGGAGGGCGGAGCGGGCGGGATAGCGGCGCAAGCCAAAACAAAACCCTCCGCCGAAGGAGGGCGCAGGGAACCCAAGGTACCCGCCGGTTTATGGCGCCAGCCCGTTTTCATCAAACTTATGTGGCCTTACAAAGCTGCCCTCCCTCCGGTCAAGGCCGGTAATCCAGCCCGCCAGTGTGAACAGGCCCTAATCCTTGTTTGGATTGTGGCTGCGCCATACTATATCCTACAGCGGGTGCGAAAGAAGGGGATGGTGGCGTTGGGTGATTGGGCGCCGTAGCGCATGGACTCTCTCTCTAGGAGGCGCGGTTGACTACGCAGGACCGGTACGATGTCATTGTTGTGGGCGCCGGCAACGCCGCCCTTTCCGCCGCCATCGCCGCCGCCGAGGGTGGGGCGAAGGTCATCGCGCTGGAAAAGGCCCCCGAGCATCTGCGGGGAGGCAACACCTATTTCACGGGTGGCACGCTGCGCTTTCCCTTCTCTGGTATCGAGGACGTCAGGGACCTGATCCCCGACCTCTCCGAGGAGGAAGAGGCCTCCGTCGACGTGGGCCAATACTCGCAGGAGAAGTTCTACAGCGATCTCATGCGAGTCACGGAGGGCCTCACCGACCCCGAGCTCGCCAACATCCTCGTCACCCAGGCAAACCCCACCATGAAGTGGCTGGGCCGGAACGGCATCAAGTGGGTGCTCATGTATCGCCGCCAGGCCTTCAAGATCGGTGACAAGTTCCGCTTCTGGGGCGGCCTCATCCTTGAGGCCAGCGGCGGGGGCAAGGGCCTCGCCGACCAGCAGTTCGAGATTAGCGAGGCCAAGGGCGTGGACATTCGCTACCAGGCCAAAGCCGCAGCTCTCCTTCAGGACAACGCCGGAAGGGTAGTGGGCGTAAAGGTTAAGGGGCCGGACGGTTTCTACGACGTGATGGGCGCAACCGTCGTGCTGGCCAGCGGTGGCTTCCAGGCCAACCCCGAAATGCGCACCCGTTACCTCGGCGCCGACTGGGAGCTTGCCAAGGTACGCGGAACTCAGTACGACACCGGCGACGGCATTCGCATGGCAATGGACATCGGGGCCGCCTCCTACGGCCACTGGAGCTCCTGCCACGCCGTCGCCTGGGACCTCAACGCCCCCCCCTACGGCGACCGCCGCCTCACAGACCTGTTCCAAAAGCACTCCTATCCCTTTGGCATCGTCGTTAACATGGAAGGAGAGCGGTTCGTGGATGAGGGCGCCGACTTCCGCAACTACACCTATGCCAAGTACGGCAGGGAGATCATGAAGCAGTCCGGACGGGCCGCCGTCCAGATCTTCGACGCCAAGGTCATGGAACTTCTGAGAGACGAGTACTTTATTCCCGAGGTCACGTCGGCGCAGGCCGACACCATCGAGGAGCTGGCAAGGCGGCTGGACGTGGACCCCGAGGGGCTGGCCCAGACCGTGCGGGAATTCAACGCCTCCGTCTCCAACGACGAATTCAACCCAACGGTCCTAGATGGCAAGCACACCCAGGGCATAGACCCGCCCAAGTCCAACTGGGCCCTGCCCATCGACGCGCCGCCCTACGTTGGGTACGCCGTCACCTGTGGCATCACGTTCACCTTCGGAGGGCTCCGCATCAACGCTAGGGGCCAGGTCCAAGACACCGAGGAAACCTCCATCCCCGGCCTATACGCCGCCGGGGAATTGGTCGGCGGCCTCTTCTACCACAACTACCCCGGCGGTTCGGGGCTAATGGCGGGCGCCGTCTTTGGCAAGCTGGCGGGGACGGAAGCGGCCCGAGAGGCCCTGGCCTAGCCGCAACTCCCGGGGACTTTCGCTACGGGCGCGGGGCGGGACAATCCTCCCGTCCCTGCCTCGTACTCGTTGGCAACCGAGGAATCGTTCCCCTCTGCAACGCAGCAAGGTCAGGATGCGCTCTCCCTCCGTCCCCCCAAGCAGGGTGCAGGGGGCGCAGCCCCCGCCGGGGGGCACAGGGGGAGTCCCCCTGTGCCCAAAAACGTTGGAGGGTGGGTTAGGTGGGACAACGGCGCCCGCCACCATAAGCCCCATCCCTCCCGTCCCTCCCCCCGTACCTCAGGGAAAGGTCACGATTGGGGGGCCCTCAACAACCGCTACGGGAAACGACAGCTAGCTAGGGACGTTCGCCTCATACTCGTTGATCAACGCCGTGTACGAGTCGTAGCTGCCCACGTCCCGGATGGCCTCGATCATCTCCTCCAGCCTGTCGAACCTGTCCCGCAGGTTCTCCAACTCTCTGCCCACGGGACTTGACGAGGCGGAGCTCTTGCCGTAGCTGCCATGGAAGGCGAAGAACGCCTGATTCAGCTTCCGCACCAGGTGCCCGTTGTCCAGAAAGACCTGCCTGCGCTTTTCCATATACGATTCCGCCTCCTCCACCTTCCCTTCGGCCAGAAGCTCATCCACGCGCAAGCGCGTCTCCCGCATCTCATCGTTGAAATCGAAAGCGTCGGGCTCGTCGAATGAAGCTTGGGGGCGTGGCGCGTCCTCGTCCGGGGGCTCGGGAAGGCGAATGCCGGTGATGCGGAAGTAGGTCTCCCGGCCCAACTCCCGGCCGATGATGTCAGCCAGGGTTTCGTTGACCGTAATCATGCGACCGTCGGCCCCGAAGTAGCTCCGCCCCAGGGGGTAGAAGAAAAGGTAGTGGTGCGCCCACTCGTGCGCGGCCACTGTAAGAGTGTGCTCCAAGGAATAGAACGGCGATATCACGGCCGGGTAGGTGGCAAGGCCACCCGGCAGGACCGCCAGGGCCGAAAGACCTTCGTCGGTAAAGAACGCTTCCTCCAAGGTCTCGACCTCCTCCAACGACGCGTCTGTTCGCAGGAGATATGTCGCGAAGTATTCGATCCGGTCCCGCGGCGACAGCACCAGCACTCGCGGCAGGCTGCCGAACTTGACGTCCACGGGCGGGAACTGGAAATCCAAGATGCCCTTGAGGCTCATGGTGAGGCCCATGTCCCGCACGACCGAGCTTATCGCCCCTTCGATCGCCTGCTCCGTAGGCGACCGAAGCTCGGCCCATCGGTCCCTCGCCCCATCCAGCGAGACGCGTAGCTCCTCAGGCGCTCCCTGGCCCAGGGTCATGGCCCTTTGAAGCTCGTCCTCAGCCCTGCGTAGGTCCTGGCCCCGCGCAAGGAACTCCTCGATCTCTTCCAGGTCCGCGGGGTCGGGGCCCACGCCAACGAATCCCTTGACGTAGTTGAGCCACTTCTCGGGGAAGGAAGCAATCTCCCACTGCGCCAGGGAGAACCCCAGGGCGCCCGCCAGCAACGTCCTAGAGTCGGGACCGGCGGCGCCGGGCGTGAACAACAGGACGAGGGCGGCCAACCATGCCAGAAAGACCCGCTTCTTCATAGCTTTTGGGCCGTAGAGCCGCTAGCGCGTGACTCGGAGGGGCTTTTCCGCCGCCTCCGTTATCCCCCCGACGACGGCCCCCTCGACGCCACGGCGCGCCAGGGCTTCCAGAAGGGCGTCACACTTGTCTGGTGATGTGGCCATCAGCAGCCCCCCGGACGTTTGAGCGTCGCAGAGGAGTATCTTCTCCACGTCGCTGATGTCGTCGGCCCACTCCACGGAAGGCGAGACGTTGTCGAGGTTTCGGAGCGTGCCGCCGGGCGCCACTCCTTCCTCCGCCAATTCCACGGCGTGGGGAAGCATGGGCGTGGAGGAAAAGTGCACCGCAGCCGATACACCGCTGCCTTCCGCCATGGGGAGCAGGTGCCCCAGCAGCCCGAACCCCGTGACGTCAGTGCAAGCGTTGACGCCCACCTCCAGCATCGCCTCCGATGCCGCGGCGTTGAGTGTGGACATAACGCGGACGGCCTCGTCCATCGCCTCTGGGCCTATCCTGCCAGCCTTTCCGGCAGTCGTGATGATGCCTGTGCCGAGCGGCTTTGTGAGAATGAGCGCGTCGCCGGGGCGGGCGCCTACGTTGCAGACGTGGGCACCCGGTTTCACCAGCCCCGTAACCGACAGCCCGTACTTTGGCTCGGCGTCGTCAATGGTGTGCCCCCCCACGATCAGAGCGCCCGCTTCCGTCGCCTTGTCCTGGCCTCCCCGGAGGATCTCCGCCAGCACCTCTCTATCCAGGGTTACGGGAAAGCAGACGATGTTCAGGGCAATGAGTGGCCTGCCCCCCATGGCGTAAACGTCGCTTAGGGAGTTGGCCGCGGCGATGGCGCCGTACTGGTAGGGATCGTCCACGATGGGCGGGAAGAAGTCCACCGTCTGCACCAGCGCAACGTCGTCGCTCAGTTGATAGACGGCTGCGTCGTCGCCGGTGTTGATCCCCACGAGAAGCTCAGGCGCATCAACCTTGGCAAGCTGACCGAGGGCCTGGACCAGGTCGCCTCTGCTAAACTTGGAGGCTCACCCGGCGCAGTGCGCCAGCTCTGTGAGGCGGGGCATGTGCTGCCGCATCGCACTCCTATGTGGAGAGGATATGCCCATAATACCACGACGCCCCGGACGCGGCGCCCCGCCAATCCGAGGCCTAGGGGCATGAACAGGCCCTCGAAGCTGGTGGCCGTGGTTGGCCCGACGGGCGCCGGCAAGAGCGCCCTGGCCTTGGCGCTGGCAAAGCGCTTCAGCGGCGAGGTCGTCAATGCCGATAGCCGCCTGGTCTACCGGGGCATGGACGTCGGAACAGCCAAGCCATCGAGGGAGGACCAAGAGGCGGCGCCTCACCACCTCATCGACGTCGTCGAGCCAACGGAGGAATTCAACCTCGCTCGCTACCTGGAGCTAGCCAGGGCGGCCATCGACGCCATCCACGCCCGGGGCGGGTTGCCTATCCTCGCCGGAGGCACGGGTCTCTATGTGTCCGGCGTCGTGGAGGGCTTTCAGGCCCCGCGGGTTCCCCCCAACTGGGCGCTCCGCCGGTCGTTGGAGCAGCGCGTTGAAGCGGAGGGCATGGGCGCGCTGTTGGCCGACCTCCATACGCTGGACCCTGACGCGGCAGCCCGCATCGACCCCAAGAACCCCCGGCGCATCGTGCGGGCGCTGGAAGTGTGCCTGGAGACGGGTCAGCCCTTCTCGCAGCAACGGCGGCGGAGCAAGCCCCCATTCGACACATTGTCCATAGGCCTGACGATGGACCGGCAGGCGCTGTACGGCGCACTCGACCGCCGCGTCGTGGACATGGCGGCTGCGGGCTGGCTCGACGAGGTGAAGATGCTCATAGCAGGCGGCTGCGGCCCGCATACTCCGGCCATGAGCGCCCTGGGCTACAGGGAAATCATGGCCTGCCTTACCGGCGGCATCACCCTAGACGACGCCATAGCTCGTATCCAGAAGGCAACCCGCCGTTTCGCCAGACGGCAGTACGCTTGGTTCCGCCCCTACGACCCGCGCATCAACTGGCTCGACGCCGCCCCCGCCCCCGAAGACCCCGCCGCGGACCTAGTAGCGGCATTCCTCGCCCGGGGCGGGTAGGGGGCGGGTAGGGACATATCCGTACACGGGTAGCGGCGCCATCGAGACGGCAGTAGGAACCCAGATTCACCACCTGGCGATAAAAGAAACGCCTCGCTGGAGCTGCGTGTGAAGCTGGCGATGGTGGTAAGAGAGCAGTCAACACAATCACCAACGAGGCGCCGCTAGTGTAGGGTAGGCCGCAGGCGAGTTACTCCGGTGCCCCGGAGCACTCTTCCGTCGGCCCCCCTCCGAACCGGACGTGTGGCTTTCATCGCATCCGGCTCTCCTGTGTCGGTACAAAGCGGTAGTGTCTGGAAAGTGTTGGGCATTCCAGAGATCAGCCGACTTCTGGGTATGCGCTCCAAAAGGTGAAGGAGTGACTGCTTGCCGGGAGGGTGATGGCCACAACCTGACTGGGAGCCAGGTCGACCGGAGTGGTCGGACCTAACTTACTCCCGTTTGAGAGGTGGACTTCGACCCTGACCTTGGACAGCGTGGACTCTGTGGTGTTTTCCACTGTGCCTGTGAAGGCGTTGGTGCCCAGGTCGTACGACAGAACCAGCTGCGCCCCGTCTCGATGAAAGTGGAGGGTATCGATGAGAGCCAAGTCGGGACTGGGTTCTACACCGCCCTCGCCGATCGCCGCATACGAATAGTAGCCGGACTCTGAGCTTTGCCCATAGTCGCCGGCCTCCGAGCCGCTGCTACAGTTGATCAGGGCGAGGGCGAGGCCAAGCGTCCCTAGAAGGATGCCGACCTTGACCCCTTTCCAGCTAGGTTGCTGCACGTCTGCCCTTTAACACTTGTAGGACGGAGCGCCATTGGCTTATCACGGTAGGGACGCTACCTATTTCTGCAATTGCGGGTTCCAACTGCCGCCGGAGACGCCTCTGTCCCTGCCCCCCGAATACGGGGGCAGGTTAGGATGGGGGTTTCGCCCCCTCCTGACCCCAATCAAGAACTTGCTCGCGCCATCATCGCTGTGCTCCGCGCGAATGGTCTCCCGGCAGTCACCCGCTTTGAGATTGGGGGCGAACCCAAGGAAGGGTAAGCCGCTCACCTGGTTACCCGCTACCAGGCGATGCGTTGGCTATTACTCGACTTGGCTCCTTGAACCAAGCGTTGCCCGTCCGGGAAGTAAACGCCGACAAGGTAGTTGTACTTCCCGGCTCCGATGTCCTGGCCCGGGGGATCGTCGGGGCCAAGGCTCTTGAGCATCCTGACAAAGTTGTCCCCAAGTCTTTTGGCGTGTTGCTCGTTGATCGCATTCCCCACCACAAGCACGAGACTCAGGTCGTTGCCGTCTTGACTTATCGCCGCATCGCGGATGAGCGGGTCCGAGAGGATGATGGTATCTGTGACCATTTTAAGCGTCCCGTCTGATATGTCTGTGGGTCGTGATGGCGTAGGCGTAGGAGGGGCTTGGGTGACACTCGGCGCAGACGCGAGCGTAGAGGTAGCTGACGGCGCTGGGGAGCGAGGAGTCTCTTCGCTGTCCCCGAACACAGTAATGGCGACCGTGCAGACGAGGAAAAGGGTAACCAGTGCGGCCAAGGCCAACGCCACCTTTTTCAACATGGGAAGCCCCCTTGAGGCAAGGATTCAGGCTCCTCTGGCACGAGTTGCCGTCTCCTGGTACGTTGGGCCGCAAGGGGGCGTGTGCCTGTTCCTTGCGGGCAAGCCCAAGTACCAATGGTCCACAGCGATGAGCGCGGCAGACCAACTCGTGCCAGAGTGCTTACGACTGTATCTTATGCTAGCGAGGTTGTCACCTGTGGCCTGACAAAGCCGCCATCCTTCCGGCCAAGGCCGGTAATCCAGTCCGCCAGTGTGAACAGCCCCTAGGCCAGCGTTCGGAGTGCTCGGGGCCGTCGCGCCCCCCCGTCCCCCAAAGCAGGGCGCAGGCCGCAGCAGCCCCCGCCGGGGGTACAGGGGGAGTCCCCCTGTTTCCAAAAACGTTGGAGGGTGGGCAGGTGGGACAACGGCGCACGCCAAGCCAACCCCTCCGCTGAAGGAGGGCGCAAGCCACAACAAGACCATCCGCCTAGGTTATGCCCTCCTCCCCTTGCAGAAGCCGCTCATTTGTGCTATAGTGCCCCCCATGAAGTCAGCCACTGGCCCGCTTCTCCTCCTCGGAGCCTGCCGCATACATGAGCACTGGGGGCTAACCACAGAGAATCCCCCTGTGGCAGGCGCGCTGAGGGAACACCCCTAGGCCCACAACCCTCCGAGGAAGGCTGGGACCGGAGCGAATGCCGTTGTACGGCACAGGCTCTTTGGAGCAGGATGGCTCCAAAATGACGAATGACTCGTAACGGCTGGGCAACGGTCCGTAACGACTCCGTAATGACTCTGTAGCGACTCTTAATGGCTTTGTAATGACCTGTAATGCCTTTGTAATGGCTTCGTGCCTGCAAACCCCGAAATCCGGCTGAGTAACGTTACAAAGCCTCGCTCACCGTCTCAGCGTCGCAACAGTGGTGGAGTCGGGAGGAGCGCTATCTGCACAAGGGTAGGGGTGCTATACTGATGGTGGAGGTTATCGTCAATGATGCGACGCCTGTTGGGAGTTGCCGTCGGGGCCCTGGTGACCTATGCCGTGCGCACCTTTGCACAACGCCGCGTGGAAGACTTCCGGGAGCGATTTCAGAACCTGCCCAAGGAAAACTACGGCAACATTGACGACCTCGACATCATCCCTGGTAAGAAGGACGAGAAGCGGGAATCATGATTCTCTTCAGCAAAATGCACGGATGCGGCAATGACTTCATCCTTGTCGACGGCCGCGACGACGACCTCGACTGGCCCTCGCTGGCCGTGGACATGTGCGACCGGCACTTCGGCGTCGGCGCCGACGGTCTGCTGGTGGCCGGCCTATCGGATGTTGCAGACATCCGCATGCGCATGTTCAACCCGGATGGCTCCGAGGCCGAAATGTGCGGCAACGGCATCCGCTGCTTCGCCAAGTACGTCGTCGAGGACGGCGTCATGTTGCCGGAATCGTTCAGGGTGGAGACCGGCGCCGGCGCGCTGACCGTGGAGCCTTTCATGGAGGCGGGTAGAGTGACCGGGGCTCGCATCGGCATGGGCCAACCGGTGGTTGCTCCTGAGCTCGTGCCCGTCAACCTCGATGGCGGCAACGGGGCAACCGCTCTCGCCGGCGGCCCGGTGCTCAACTACCCCGTCGCCGTGAACGGGCGGACGATGCCCATGACCTTCGTCTCCCTGGGCAACCCCCACGCCGTGACCTTCCTCGACGAACCCGTGGAAGACTTTCCCCTCGCTGAGATCGGCCCGCAGGTGGAGCGCCACCCTCTGTTCCCCAAGCGGACCAACTTCGAGATCGTCTCGGTCGTCGACCCCACGCATATGAAGGTGCGAGTCTGGGAACGCGGCGCCGGCCTGACCCTTGCCTGCGGCACCGGGGCCTGCGCGGCCGCCGCTGCGGCGCGCCTGCAGGGCCTCACCGGCAACGTGGCTCAGGTCGAGCTGCCGGGCGGCGCCCTGAACATCGAGTGGGACGGCCTCGGCGAAATGTTCATGTCCGGCCCCGCGGAAGAGGTCTTCCGCGGCGAGTGGACGCGGTAGCGGACCCTTCCCCGCCGCCCCTCGGCGCGGCGTCGCCTCCTCCTATCACTGCCCTCGTGCTCAAGGCAACCCTCCGGTCCCTGCCCCCGAGTACGAGACCTTTGCATAACCTCTTTCTGGTCAGGCACAATCAGCACGGAGAGCCAACGCCAAGGAGGGGAAGCCATGCACCGGACGATACGTGGACAGTCGTTCATTGAGGTGCTTCTCCCGGACCGAGTCGGACGGAACGGGAAGTTGGAGCGGCTCGAGGCGATGCTGGACTGGAAGGAGTTGGCCAACGTGGTCAAGGGCATCTATGCCGCCCCGTCAGGCCGTCCGAGCTATCCGCCGGTGGTGATGGTCAAGGTCATGGTGCTCCAGCAGTGGTATGACGCTTCCGACGAAGCGATCGAGGAAGCGCTGTGGGACCGGGTCTCGTTCAAGCGGTTCGTGGGGCTTGGCCTGGAGGACGCCGTCCCCGACCACTCGACGATCAGCCGCTTCCGCAGGGAAGTGACGGAGCGGGGTTTGGCCCTGCGACTGTTCAAGGAGATGGACCGGCAATTGGCGCAGCGCAACCTCTTCGTGAAGAAGGGGACGCTCCTTGATGCGACCATCGTGGAGGCGCAGGCGAAGCGTCCTTCGCTGCGAGGGAGGCGGCCGGGAGCGCCGAGCGAGACCGACCCCGATGCGCGGTTCACGCGCCAGCGGGGGGTGTCGCAGTTCGGCTACAAGGCGCACGTGGGGGTGGATGCAGGGTCAGGGCTGATCCGGGAGGCGGTGCTGACGCCGGCCAACGTGAACGATACGGAAGTGGCGGAGGCGTTGGTGAGGGGAGATGAGGCGGCGGTGTATGCGGACAAGGCCTACGGGTCGAAGCAGCGGAGTGCCTGGCTCAAGTCCCTGGGCATCAAGGACCGGATCATGCGGCGGGCGGACAAGCATCATCCGGTGCTGCCGCCGTGGGAGCAGCGGCGGAACGCACTGATAGCACAGCAGCGGTCGGCGGTGGAGAAGGTGTTTGGGACGCTGAAGCGGACCTACGGCTACCGGCGGGTGCGGTACATGGGGCTAGCGCGGAACGCCACGGAGCTGTTCTTCAAGTGTGCGGCATACAACCTGCGGCGGGCTGACCGTCTTCTGCTGGATGCCGCCTGACCGCCGGGGGCGGCGTGTGCCCGCAGGGGGTGGAAGCGCCCGGGAAGCCCTGAGAAGTCAGGGAGACCGGGGAGGAGAGCCAGGCCGCAGGCCGCCATCAGGCCCCCCAATCCCCGCCAGAACCCTCATTCCAACCAAACGGCGCATCAATGGGGATTACGCAAAGGTCTCGTACTCGGGGGAAGGTTAGGGTGCGTCTCCTCCCCCCTCCGTCCCCCCAAGCAGGGTGCAGGGGGCCCACCCCCCGCCGGGGGGGGGGTGGGCTAGGTGGGACAACAACGCCCGCCGCCATAAGCCCCCTCCCTTCGCCCCAGCCGGGGGAACCCTCTTCCTTAATAGGAAGCGCTCGTTCATATCGCTGTTCAGCCAAGCGGGCGCCGCCGCCCGCCGCGCAACCCCCGCCCTTCTAAAGTCAGCCTCGGCCCTGTAAAATCCCCGTGGCGGCCATTCACCACACCAAGGAGACTGCATGCGGCTATCCAAGCGCCTGGACCGGCTTCCCCCCTACCTCTTCCTTGAGATCTCCCGCAAGATCGCCGAGAAGCGGGCCCGGGGCGAAGACGTCGTCACCTTCGGCATCGGCGACCCCGATATTCCCACACCCAAGCACATCCTGGACAAAATCGCCAGCGAGACCTACAACCCCCCGAACCACCGCTACCCCGAAACCGACGGCCTCCCGGCGCTTCGCAAGGCTATCGCCGACTGGTACGGCCAGCGCTTCGGCCAGGAGCTGGACCCCAACAAGGAAGTCGTGCCCCTCATCGGCGCCAAGGAGGGGATAGGGCACACCGCCTTCTGCTTCGTCGACCCGGGCGATGTGGCCCTCATACCGGATCCGGCCTATCCGGTGTACAACGCCGGAACCCTCTTCGCCGGCGGAGAGCCGTACTTCACCCCCTTAAAGGAAGAGAACGGTTGGCTCCCTGACCTCGACGCCATACCCGCGGACGTCGCTCAACGGGCAACCTGCCTGTGGGTCAACTATCCCAACAACCCCACCGGCGCCGTCGCCGAGGCCGATTTCTACGAACGCTGCATTGCCTTCGCCCGCCGCTATGAGGTCGCCATCCTCTCCGACGCCGCCTACAGCGAGATGGCCTTCGATGGCTACAAGCCCATGAGCTTCCTGGAAGTGCCGGGCGCCCGCGAGGTCGGCGTGGAGTTCCATTCACTGTCCAAGTGCTACAACATGACCGGCTGGCGCGTCGGCATGGCCGTTGGCAATGCCGCAATGGTCGACGCCCTGACCCGCCTCAAGTCCAACCTGGACTCCGGCATTCCTCAGTCCATCCAATACGGCGCCATCGAGGCCCTCACCGGGCCCCAGGACATCATTGCCGACAACGTGGCCGTGTACCGCCGGCGCAGGGACCAGGTGCTGGCCGCCCTCGACGACATGGGCCTGGCTTACACCTACCCCAAGGCCGGCCTCTACATCTGGGCCAGCGTCCCCCCCGGCTACGCCTCGGCGGAGTTCGCCACCCTCCTCCTCGACGAGGCCAGCGTCGTGGTGACGCCCGGGACCGGCTACGGCCAGGCCGGCGAGGGCTACTTCCGCATCTCCCTCACAACGCCCGGTGAACGGGTCGAAGAGGGCCTGAACCGGCTCCGCAACCTGAAGATTCCACCTAAGGACGGGTAGGGGGCTGCCGAAATAGTCAAGCCAACCACGCATGCTACGGAGGCCCGGTCCGAGCGGGCAATCCTTGTCGGCGTTGGCCCTGCGCCGGGATTCGCGCTCTGGGACCTCGACGACTCGTTGGAGGAGTTGGGCCGTCTCGCTCACACGGCAGGGGCCACTGTTGTGGGCCGAGTCAAGCAGCGGAGGGCGAAGCCGGGGCCGTTCTACCTCGGCCGGGGCAAACTCGATGAGCTCAAGGAGGCCATCGCTGCGCTGGACGCCGAATCCGTCATCTTCGACGATGAGCTCAGGCCCACGCAGCAGCAAAACCTTGAACACGTCCTCGAGATCAAGGTCCTCGACCGCACAAGCCTGATCCTGGATGTCTTTGGCAGCCACGCCAGCACCCGCGAGGGACGCCTCCAGGTGGAGCTCGCGCAGTACGAGTACCTGCTGCCGCGGCTGGCAGGGCAATGGACCCACCTGGAGCGGCTGGGCGGCGGCATCGGCACCCGAGGCCCCGGCGAGAGCCAGCTCGAAACGGACCGCAGGCTTGTCAACAACAGGATTCAACGTCTCAAGCGGGAGCTTGACCTCGTGCGGCGCCACCGCTCCCGCTACCGAGAGCGCCGCCGGGCCGCCGGCATCTCCGTGGTCTCCTTGGTCGGGTACACCAACGCCGGCAAGAGCACCCTGTTCAACGCCCTCAGCAAGGCCGGCGTCATCGCTCAGGACCAGCTCTTCTCCACGCTGGACCCGGTAACCCGTCGCATTCAGTTGCCGGACGAGCGGCCTATTCTCCTCACCGACACCGTGGGGTTCATCCAGAAGCTTTCCCACGGCCTCGTTGCGGCCTTCAGGGCAACCCTCGAGGAGCTTCAGGAAGCCAGCGTGATCCTCCACGTCGTGGACATCACCCATCCCAACGCCGCCGAACAGGCCCAGGTCGTCGACGAGACACTGCGGGAGCTTGGCGTCGACGCCTACCCGCGGGTCCTCGTGCTCAACAAGGCCGACCTCATCCAACCGGCGGCCAACGGGAGCATCGACGCCGCTGAGATCGCGGGGAAGCAGGATAGGGACATGCCCACGGTCGTCATATCCGCCGAGCGCCGCTGGGGCCTCGACGACCTCCTGCGGGTCGTGGAAGCGGAGGTTGAAAAAGCAGCCCCCCAAGTCGCGTCACTCTGGTCGCGGCCCTAGGTCAAGATGCGAGCGAGACTCGCGGGCGCGGCAACCTGGCGAGGAAGGCAACATCCCCTGAGGAGACACAGGTGTCGAGCAAAGAGATCAACTGAAAGAACAAGCTCTACTTCGGGGACAACCTCGACATCCTCAGGGAGCATGTCGCCGACGAGACCGTAGACCTCATCTACCTCGACCCGCCCTTCAACTCCAACGCCACCTATAACGTCCTGTTCCAAGAAAGGGGCGGGGAGCAGTCCGCTGCCCAGATCGAGGCTTTCGAGGATACGTGGCACTGGGGACTGGAGAGCGAGCGCGCCTACCACGAGGTCGTGGTCCAAGGCCCCAAGAAGCTCGCTGACCTTGTCCAGGCGCTGCGGGCGTTTCTAGGCCAGAACGACATGATGGCCTACCTGACCATGATGGCCCAGCGCATGGTGGAGTTGCACCGCGTTCTGAAGCCCACCGGCAGCATCTACCTCCACTGCGACCCCACAGCCAGCCACTACCTCAAACTGCTCATGGACGCGGCATTCGGGCCTGCGAATTTCAGGAGCGAGATCACTTGGAGGAGAACCAACGTCCACAGCGATTCGAAGAGCTGGAGTGGTGTGGCGGATATCATTCTCTATTATGTGAAGGATCGCCGGCTGCATTTCACGTGGAACACTATCCGCAAAGAGTACGCCGCTGATTATGTGCGGAACAAGTACCGCTACAACGAGTCTGATGGCAGATTGTACAGGCTCGACAATATGACAAGTCCTAATCCTCGGCCCAACATGATGTACGAGTGGAAAGGCTACCCAAGTCCTCCCAAGGGGTGGCGCTATGAGCGGTCCACTATGGAGCGCCTGGATGCGGAGGGGCGTATCTGGTACCCCGGCGATAGGACAAAGCGGCCACAGTTGAAACGCTACCTGGATGAAATGGAAGGAACCCTCCTAACCAATGTCTGGGCAGATATCGATCCAATCAACTCCCAGGCCCGCGAGCGCCTTGGCTACCCTACGCAGAAGCCGGAGGCGCTCCTGGAGCGCATCATCAACGCCAGCAGCAATGAAGGAGACCTAGTGCTGGATCCCTTCTGCGGTTGCGGCACCACCATCGCCGTGGCGGAGCGGCTGAAACGCCGTTGGATCGGCGTTGACGTCACGCACCTGGCCATTACGCTCATGAAGAACCGCCTGGAGGACACCTACGGGACCGGCCTCGCGCCCTATGAGGTCATTGGGGAGCCCAAGGACCTTGCCAGCGCCCGCGCCCTTGCCCTCCAGGACCGCTTCCAGTTCGAGTGGTGGGCGCTGGGCCTGGTGGACGCCCGCCCGGCCCAGGACAAGCGCAAGGGGGCGGATAGGGGAGTGGACGGCTACATCTACTTCTTCGACGACCGTAGCGGAAAGGCCAAGACCGTGGTGGTTCAGGTCAAGAGCGGCCATGTCCAGGCCAGCCACGTCCGCGACCTCGTGGGTGTGCTGGACCGGGAGAAGGCGGCTTTCGGCGTGTTGGTGACCCTTGAGGAGCCCACCGGCCCCATGCGCAAGGAAGCCGCCTCCGCCGGCTTCTACGCCTCCCCCCAGGACGCAAACCGCTCCGTCCCTCGCGTCCAGTTGCTGACCATTCGGGAACTTGTCGACGGGCGGCAAGTACAGTATCCTTGGCTTGTGCCTACGGCCACGTTCAAGCGGGCGCAGCGGCGCAAGCAGGAAGCCGAGCAGAAGCCCCTCGTGTAGACCCGCATCCACCGCCTTGTTCCGCGCAACCCGCCCATCATGGCCCTCGACCCCAATGTTCGCGGCAAAACCCAAGAAGGAGATGAGCCTCAACCCATGCCTGATTTCATAGACCTGCCACAGAAGCCTGTGTTCAACTGCGCGGATAGCAGCTTTGCCGTCTTGGACGCAGACCAGGTGAAGCGCGACATCTCAGCCCCCCCGCTGCTTAAACTGAATGTGGGGGCCAGAAACCTCTTCGAGCAGCGCCCGCTCAGGGTTACGGAGCGGACCCAGGAAGTAGTCGTCGTGCTGTGCGAGGGCGGCGTCAGTGTCCGCCTCGACTTCGAGGACGACAGTGCCACCACGTCCGGCCCCAACGGCAAGTTCCGCTACAGAGGGGGCATCGGCGAAGGTAACAGCGGGCTGGGTTTCCTGCCCGACTGAGGTCTGCCTCCCAGGGACGTCGCTGCCGGCGCGTCCCGTTCCTACCCCTGTACTCAAGGGCAGGATGGATGGGGGTCCCTCCCAACCAGCCTGCCCGTAATCCGTCCAACAACATTACGATTATAGAGCGTAAGCCCTGACGACCGTAAGGCATTGCCTTCGTAAGTTATCATCTTCTCTTGGTGTAAGTCATAGTCTCTGTTAAACACATGCCTGACCTTATCCTAGCGTAAGCCGTACTCTCCACCACGTGTAATCGCTAGGTTCCTACGAGTGTAATGCCATGACAGTACCGACAGTATCCTCTAGCATCCACCGCACCGCAAGTTTTGATTTCCGCCGAGCGTAAGCCTTAGTTGTTGTAAGCCCTAGCTCCCAAGGAAACCACACCGAGCAGCCGTGGGGTAGGGGAGGAGCCGCGCGCCCGCGTCCTCAGCGAACAGGTCGCATCGGCGAGTCCCTCTGATGCGCGCGCATCGCCGGACCCCGGTGGAGAACACCCCTGAAATAATTCTTCGCACTATAATAGTTATGTCAACTCTAGGAGCGCCTAGAAACCGAGACTTCCAAAACAGCGCATACAACCCCCTTATCCACCAAAGGAATACCTGGGTGCCCTTGCCATCGAAAACAACGCCCACAACAGACCCCATGTTACAATGAATCCAACAACCCCTCGGATTCCTGAGTCATGTTCTTCCTCTTCCGCCTCCTCGGTAGCCGTCTAACCCAGGGCATTCTCCTCGGCCTGCTCCTAGTCATCGCCGCGACATACTTCATTGAACCGCTCAAACTGGAGTACCGCGCATCCAGCCCGACCCCGGCGCCCCAGGCCACCCCAGCCCCCAGCAGCCCGACCCCGGCGCCCCAGGCCACCCCAGCCCCCAGCAGCGCCCCGCCAACGCCCGAGACTCAGAATCCGCCGGGACCGGTGCCCGGAACTGAGTTCGAGACCCTCCAAGAGGTCTACAACATCCTCCGCGACAACTCCTACCTCAAGGGCGACCTCGATCCCGTTCAGCTCCAGGAGCAGACCATCCACAGCTTCCTGGAGTCCCTGGACGACCCTTACCTGCGGTACTCGCCGCCCCATACCAATGTAAGCCAGAGCGAGCAACTGGCGGGCGAATACCAGGGAATCGGCGCCGAAGTCTCCCTGCGCGACGGCCCGGCCACCATCATTGCCCCCTTCGCAGGCTCCCCGGCTCAGAAGGCCGGCATCCTCCCCGGCGACGTGATTCTGGAGGTGGACGGCGAGTCCACGGAGGGATGGTCCCTGGCGGAGTTGGTCAGCCACGTTAAAGGAGAGGCCGGCACCGACGTCCGCCTCCTCATCCTTCACCGGAACGAAGAAACGCCGGTGCTGATCACCGTCACCAGAGGCGTCATCCCCATTGAGTCCGTCTTCTCTGCGATGCTGGAGGACGGCATAGCCTACTTCCGCATCTCCTCCTTCAGCGACGCAACAAGCGCCCAGCTCGAGGCCGCTTTGCAGCGATCCCTCGATGAGGGCGCACGGGCCGCTGTCCTAGATGTTCGCTTCAACCCCGGCGGCTTCCTCCAGGCAACCTTGGACTCCACGAGCAAGTTCCTCTCCGGTGGCGTTATCCTCACCGAGGTCTCTGGCGACGGCGAGGAGCGTAGCTGGGACGCCGCCGAGGGCGGACTGGGCGCCGACCTGCCCCTGGCCGTCCTGGTCAACTCCTTCAGCGCCAGCGGCGCGGAGGTATTCGCCGGCGCCCTCGCCGATCACGGCCTGGCCAGGACGTTCGGCGCAACCACCTACGGCAAGGGCAGCGTGACCTCAACGTCGGTGTTGTCCAACGGGTACGGCCTCAGCTATTCGCTGGCGCGCTGGCTCACCCCGAACGGCGACCTCATCGAGGGCGAGGGATTGACGCCTGACGTGCCCATCGAGCAGCCCTTAGAGATCCCCATCGGCTCCGCAGGAGACCTCCAACTCGTCGCGGCCGTCGACTACCTGCGAGAGGTCCTGGGTTAGCTGTCGTTCCCAGGAAACATCGTGCCCAACTACAAGACCATCGTCACCAACCGCAAGGCCTTCCACGACTACGAAGTCTTCGAAAAGGTGGAAGCGGGCCTCGTGCTCACCGGCACGGAGATAAAGTCCATTCGCGGCGGCAGGGTGAACCTCCAAGATGCGTTCGCCAAGCCCGAACGCGGCGAGCTCTGGCTGATGCACATGCACGTAAGCCCCTACCCCCAAGGCGGCATCTACAACCACGAGCCCTACAGGCCCCGCAAGCTCCTCTTGCATCGGGACCAGGTTGCCGACCTCTCCGCCCAGGCGTCCCAGAAGGGACTCGCGCTCGTTCCGCTCCGCCTCTACATCAAAGACCATCACGCCAAGGTTGAGATAGGAATTGCCCGCGGACGCCGCCAGTACGACAAGCGCCGCGTCATCGGCCAACGGGACGCCGACCGCGAGATGCGCCGGGCCCTGCAACACGCGGCAAAGGGCCGCTAGGAATCCTCTGAACAAACCGGCGCGGCCCGCTGGAAGTTGAATGAGGTCATTGCAGGGGGCGGGGGGCGAGCCTCCGCCGCAGGTTCAGCGAGTCCCCCTGTACCCAAAACGTTGGAGCGTGGGCTAGGTGGGACAACCGCGTCCGCCGCCATAAGCCCCCACCTCCCGGCCTGCCCCTGGTGCTCGCGGGCACGATAGAAAGCGCCTACCCCTATTGCAAAATGCGAACGATTGTGCTATAGTACCCCCAAGAAGCGGGCCGGGGGCCTGCTTCTCTTCCTCGGAGCCTGCCGCATACATGAGCACTGGGGGCTAACCATAGAGAATCCCCCTGTGGCAGGATGGCCTGGGGAACATCCCCCAGGCCCACAACCCTCCGAGGAAGCGTGGGACCGGACCGAATGCCGTTGTGAGACGATCTCTTTGGAGCCATCCGGTTCAGCGACGCATCAGCGACGGCTTCACGACGCATCAACGACGCATCCGTGCCTGCAAACCCCAAAATCCGGCTGGCCAGTGTAACAACAAACAATCAAAGGCCGTCCCTTCCCCTCGGTGGAAAACTCCCGTCCCTGCGCCCCTATGCTGGGAAAGGCTCGAATGAGGGTCCCCCTACCCTGCCCTGTGCTACAATGGAAGCGGAGACGACATGCGGGGACGCGCGGTTTCGACAGGGGGTCGCTCTCCTGAGATTGCAGGCCGAGGTGCCGTCGCCCTCGTTAATCAGACGGCAAAACAGTAGCTGGCAACAAGCCACTAGCAGCTGCAGCCTAACCAGGGCTGCACGTCCGCCGCCCCACCCTATCTCGGAGGTAGACGGCGGGCGCAATAATTCCGGGGTTGCGGCGCTCCAACGCCGATGCGAGCGCCTAAGAAAAATCGGCTTGGGCCGGGGCGGATCCGCCGGCCGCGACGCACCGGCCGACACTTAGCAGCCGGATAAGCCTGTAGGACATCTCAGCGGGACGTCTTCTGGACGGGGAGTTCAACTCTCCCCCGTCTCCACCATGAAGACGGCAAGCGGCGCCTGGCAGTCTGCCAGGCGCCGCTCTTTCTTTGGGGGGCCCTGTGGCGCGCGTACAACGAAAGGAGTAGGCTTCTGCCCACGGAAGCCGGTTCTCATTCCCGGTTCTCATCCAAGGAGGCAGCCATGGCGGCCACGCAGCAAAGAGGCGGCGCAAGGGGAAGGGCGGAGTACGGCTCGGATGTCATCGTAGACGTCCTTCAGGCCCTGGACTATGAGTACGTTGCCCTGAACCCGGGCGCCACCTTCAGGGGCCTGCACGACTCTCTGGTGAACTACGGCGGCAACACCGCCCCAGAGACCATCCTCTGCACCCACGAGGAGACGGCCGTTGCCATGGCGCACGGCTACTCCATAGCCACCGGCAGGCCAATGGCGGCCGCCGTTCACAACATCGTGGGGCTCCTTCACTCATCCATCTCCATCTTCAGCGCCTGGGTCGACCGGTCCCCGGTGCTTGTCCTCGGTGGAACGGGCCCCATGGCCACCGACCAGCGCCGTCCCTGGATCGACTGGATCCATACCGCACTGGTCCAGGGCAACGCCGTGCGCGACTTTGTGAAGTGGGACGACCAGCCAGGCAGCGTGCCCGCCATCATCGACTCCCTGCTGCGGGCCAATCAACTCATCAACGTGGAACCCCAGGGGCCGGCCTACGTCTGCTTCGATGCTGCGCTCCAGGAGTTGCGGCTCGACCAGCCGTTGCCCATCCCCGACGTATCCCAGTTCGCCCCTCCCAGCCGCGTCCATGCAGACCCTGCGGCCCTGGAACGAGCTGCGGACCTCCTGGTAAACGCCCAACGGCCCGTCATCATGGTGAGCTATCTGGGATCGTCCCCCGAGGCGGTCGCCTTCCTGGTATCCCTGGCTGAAGGTCTGTCGGCGGCTGTCCTGGACGGCGGCGACACCTTCAACTTCCCCAGCCGTCACCCCCTCAACCTCACCGGCGCCGAGGACGAGACGCTGGCGGACGCCGACCTCGTCCTGAGCCTGAACGTCTACGACCTCCAGTTCGCCCTCACCGGCATTGAATGGGCAACGCGGACTACCACGTCCAAGACGCCGCCGGGCACGCCTCTCATCGACATCTCCCTGCGCCAGTACGCCGTGCGGAGTTGGGCCAACGACTTTGGCCGAATCCACCCGACTGACGTTGCCATTGCCGCCGATTGCGCAACCGCCGTTCCGGCCCTCGCTCACCTCTGCCAGGCGAAACTGGCCGCCCAATCGGACCGAGCGGAATCCCGGCGTCAGCGCGCCGCCGCCCTCAAGGAGAAGACCGACCGCATCCACGCCGAGGCGGCAATGGCCGCAGGCAACGGCTCAGGGGAAAGCCCCATTGCCCCCGCCTTCATGGCCCAACAGGTCTGGGAGGCCGTGCGCGGCTACGACTGGGCGGTCACGGAGGGATTGTACGGGGGATGGGTCCCCAAGCTGTGGGACATTCAGAAGCCCAGCCAATTCCTGGCCACCAAGGGCGGCGGCGCAATTGGCACCGGCTCCGGCAAGGCGCTGGGCATGGCCCTTGGACTGAGAGGCTCCGGACGGGTCCCCGTCCAGTTCCAGGGAGACGGCGATTTCCTGTTCACGCCCAGCCTCCTCTGGACCGCGGCTCACCACGAGATTCCCATCCTCTACGTCGTCAACAACAACCGGTCCTACTACAACGACGAGATCCACCAGTCGCTCATGGCCAAGACCAGGGGACGCCCCGAAGAACGAAAGAACATCGGCATCCGCATCGAGAATCCCGAGGTGGACATCGCCACGATGGCGCGGTCATTCGGCGTCCACGGGGAAGGCCCCGTCTCCAATTCGGAGGACCTGGAGGCTGCCTTGGCGAGGGCGGCGCGGGTTGTGGCCGAGGAAGGGCGCTGCGCCGTCGTCGACGTCGTGACCCAGAACCGGTAGCAACCCTCAGCCGGCGCTCTGCGTCATCGCTCTGCGCTATCGCCACTAATGAGGAAGGCCCCCTCTCAGGGGGCCTTCCTTGCGTTTCAGGCGAGAGACGATACAGGAACGGCCCACCAAGCCCAGCGCCCAAGTGGAATTGCTCGGCTTGCACTCCCGTTGGCCCGGTGCGTGATGTACTCGTGGGGAAAGCAGTTCGTTGCGACGAGCGTCGCTGAGTTGACGCCAGCTTGCTCCACGCCTATTGTGCCCGCATGTCGGTTTCCAACACCACGGAGGACTCGTCGCCCACCATCGAAGTGCGCGGCCTGCGGAAGTCGTACGGCGACGTGGAGGCCGTGCGCGGCATAGACCTGAGCGTGTCCAGGGGAGAAGTGTTCGCCCTCTTGGGCCCCAACGGCGCCGGGAAGACGACGACGGTCGAGATCCTGGAGGGGCATCGCGACCGGACCGCCGGCGAGGTCTTGGTTCTGGGCCACGACCCGGGACTCAACGACCGTGCTTTCAAGCAGCGGATCGGCATCGTGCTGCAGACGACGGGCGTGGAGCCGTACCTGACTGTTGAGGAGACGATAGACCTGTTCCGGGGATACTATCCCCACCCGCTCCCGCTCGAGGAGATCCTGGACGTGATAGGCCCCCGGACAGCCGCCGCACCCGGGTGCGGCGGCTGTCCGGGGGCCAGCAGCGTCGGCTAGACGTAGCGATCGGCCTCGCGGGAGACCCGGAACTACTTTTCCTGGACGAGCCTACGACGGGGCTGGATCCCGCGGCGCGGCGCGCGGCCTGGGAAATGGTCGGCAACCTCCGGTCTCTCGGCAAGACGGTCGTGCTAACGACCCACTACATGGATGAGGCCGAGCATCTGGCTGACCGGGTGGCGATCATCGTGCAGGGAGAGATCGTCGCCGAGGGGGTCCCGAGAGATCTGATGCATAGAAGCGGTTCTACGATCATCCGGTTCAAGACCCGGCCCGGCGCCGGTGTCCCGCCCGAAGACCTGGGCGCGGAGAGCGCGGGCGACGACGGCCGGTACACGATCAAGACGGGCGCGCCGACCGGCATCCTGCACCGGCTCACTGGCTGGGCGCTGGAGTGGGGAATCGACCTGGAGGAGTTGGCGGTATCGGCGCCGACCCTGGAGGACGTGTTCATCGAACTGGTCGGAGCCACTGAGCACGAGGATGGGGAAGAGTGAACTCTCTCGCGCTCGCATTAAGGCAGGTCCGGTACGAGAACAGGGCCTTCTGGCGCAACCCTCTGGCGGCGTTCTTTGTGTTCGTCTTCCCGTTGATGTTCCTCGTCATCTTCAATCTTCTGTTCGGCAGCCGTGAGCTGGTCCTTCTGGGAGGGACGACGAACACGTCCACCTTCTACGTACCGGCCATAGTCGCGATGTCGGTGATCTACACCTGCTTCAACAACGTGTCTATAGGCGTGTGCTTCGCCCGGGACCAGGGGCTGCTCAAGCGTATTCGCGGCACGCCCCTGCCCGGCTGGACGTTCCTGTTCGGAAGGATCGTCCACTCCGTACTCCTGGCCGTCCTGCTGGTCGCTATCGTGGCGGCGGCCGGGGCGCTGTTCTATGGCGTGGACGTGCCCACCAACACAGCGCCGGCGTTCCTCTTGACCCTCGCGGTCGGCGCCGCCACCTTCTGCGCGCTGGGGCTGGCGATCACGGCGGCTATCCCGAACGCGGAAGCCTCTCCCGCCGTCGTGAACGGGCTGCTACTGCCGCTGCTGTTCGTATCCGACATCTTCATCCCCTTGAGGGACGCGCCCGCCTGGCTCACCACCTTCGCAGACATCTTCCCGGTGAAGCACTTCGCGGCGGCGATGCATACCGCATTCAATCCGTTCGAGACGGGCGCGGGCTTCGAGTGGGTTGACCTGCTGGTGATGGCCGCGTGGCTGGTCGGCGGGCTCGTGCTCTCGCTCCGATTCTTCTCGTGGGAGCCCCGCCGATAGCAGACCGGCGGTCCCGCCGGCGGCCAGCCGCAGCGCGACAGGTTCACAGAATCCCCAGCCAAATTTCGAAGCTGGTTCTGTCTACCGTCCAAATAGGCCCCCTCTCCCTCCACCCCCTTGCAATATACGAACAATTGTGCTATAATATCCCCATGAAGCGGGCCGGGGGCCCGCTTCTCTTTCTCGGAGCCTGCCGCATACATATTGCACTGGAGACTAACCACAGAGAATCCCCCTGTGGCAGGGGCGCTGAGGGAACAACCCAAGGGGCAAGACCCTCCGAGGAAGGCTGAGACCGGAGCGACTGCCGTTGTGAGGCAAACTCCTTGGAGCCATCCGGTTCAGCGACGGCTAAGCGACGGATAAACGACGGTTAACGACGGATCCGCGACGGCTAACGACGGGTAAACGACGGATAAACGACGGCTCCGTGCCTGAAACCCCCGAAATCCGGCTGGCAAACTTAGCAACATACAATCAAACAAAGGACAACAAACAATCAAAGGCCTAACCTGCCCCCGGCAAATCCTCTCATCCCTTCCCTCGACTACCGGAAGGTTAGGATGGGAGTCTCCCGCCTGGCCTTGGACCCAACGTCCTTGAGAAAGAGAGCTGGAGTGGAACGGAGAACAGGGGAAAGAGCCTTGGACAACGTCATTACGCCGAGCTTCGTTGACCGGTGGCCGATACGAGGGGGCGGGGCCGCTCCGGCCATCAATGCCGTCCTGCGCCGCCTACCTGCTTCAGGACTTGTTCTCGCCGATGCCCAGCCCTCGAGCCGGCGCCTACGCCTTCACCGTCTCCCCTTGCAGAGAAGCGAGCAGCCTGCCGAACCCCTCGATAGGGTCGTCAATGCCCAGGGCACGCAGGGGATACCAGAAATCAGCGGCGGACCCGGCAACCACCGGCTTTCCCAGCGCGTCCTCGATCTCCTGAGTCACGTCGCACACCGTCCACTGAGGGCAGGGCATCCACAGCCCGTCCGCGCCGGGCGCCGCCGCCAGCGCCTCTCCGGCCAACTCCACGATGCGGCTGTCCTCTATGGCTTGCATCATCTTGAAAGGAACGTCTATTCGGGCGAGGTTGGCGACCGTGAATCCGTCCGCCTCCGCGAAGCGCGCCGCCGCCTCGTTGATCTCCTGAGGATAGGGCGTGGCAATGACAATGCTCTTCATGCCCAGGGACCGCATGGCCTCGAGCTGCGCCCGCACCGAGGTCACCACGGGAATCCCGCCCGTCGCCTTCTCCATCCGCTCCATCAACTGATAATCGAACCCGTGTCCCTGCGAGACCACCAAAGGCGTCCCGTGGTGAACGACGAACTGCACGTCCCGCGAGGCGAGGTAGCGGCACGCGTCCTCCACCACGTTGAACACCTTTTCGAACTCCTCCTGCTCGAGGCGCTCGATGCTGCAGGTCACGCCAACCAGGCCCACTCCTACTGGAGCGAACCGGTAGAAGTCGTAGAACAGGGTCTCCGCAACGGTGGGGCTGATGGATCCAATGCGGGCTCGCGGCGCGAACATGGCGTTCCTCCTTCCTACGTACTCCGCAAGTGGACGGGAGCTATTAGCGCGGATTGTAGAGACCGCGTCGCAACGGCGTCAATGCAGGCGGGCAAGCGGCATTGCCATACAAAAGCCGTCGGCTTCCCAGCGGCGGCGCCACCCGTCTGTGGCGCGCAATACGCGCCGCTACAGGGGCGGCACGTAGCCGCCCCCTACCCACCCCCCCACCAGCTCTGGGATAGCTCCGACCCAGAGCGTAAGGTTGAAGGCCAGCCGGAAGATCAGGGGCAGCCCAAGGCCAACAAGCACGAAGATAAGGGCCGTTGCCTGCCACGGCAGCTTTCCATGCAGGACCAAGAATCCAAGAAGAAACGCGGGAACGCCAATGTACATCCCAAGGCCAAAGACCAGGCCAAAGAAGCTGCCCAGGTAGACCACTGCCAGGAGGAACGCGAACCAGGGCGCCGGCTCCTCCTGCTGCGCGCTCTGCTGCCCCGCCCCCTCGCTGAGTTGCTCGCGCCAGGCGGCCTCCCGCTCCTCCGTGGCCGCCAGGCGCCCGGTCAGTCGCCACGCAATGGCCAGTATGATGAACGCCGCGCTCAGGCTAGCGATGATGAGCGGCAGGGATTCGTTCCTGAAGCGGGGGTTCGTCGCCGCCAGCAGAAAGGCCAGGGCCATCAGGAGAAACAGCAACTCGAAGACAATCGGCCCTCGCAACAGGCGCCGCAGTGGCGGCCACACTCGCCGAAGCAACGTCCCCGCCGTTGGTTGGTTCATCTCGGG
Source organism: Dehalococcoidia bacterium (assembly GCA_965263165.1). GTDB lineage: Bacteria > Chloroflexota > Dehalococcoidia > Lucifugimonadales > SAR202-VII-2 > SAR202-VII-2. The sequence continues at coordinate 2,549,158 of OZ253584.1, read as the reverse complement.
GCCGCCTGTCCATCCTGCGGCCGCGCCCCGCGCAGCTTCTTGAACACGGACGCCAGCCGCAGGGAGATCACGGCCAGTGTGAGGCTGAACAGGGCTAGGGAAATGCCGGAGTTGAAGAAGACGGTGTAGCTCCCCCGCGCGCTTTGGATCGCCGTGTAGTAGCTCTGCTCGGCAATGTTGCCGAGGATGAAGCCGATGACCACGGCGATGACCGGGAAGCCGTGGCGCCGCATCATGTAGCCGAAAATCGCCGCTGCGAAGGTGGCGGCGGGGTCCCAGATGTTGCCGGAGATGGACAGGACCGCCGCCAGCGTGAACACCAGAATGATGGGGGCGATGTAGCGCGTGTCTATCCGCGGCACCTTGCTGATCAGCGGAACGGAGGCGATCGCCAACATCGACGTGACCAGGTTGGCTGCCACTATCCCCAGGATCAGCACCCAGGCCAGGTCGATGTGGTCCCTGAGGAAGAAGGGGCCGGGCTGCACCCCGTACAGTATCAGCGCCCCCAGAAGGAGGGCCATCTCTCCGTTGCCCGGCAGCCCGAAGGTGAGCGTGGGCAGCAGCGCCCCACCCTCCTTGCCGTTGATAGCGCTGTCCGCGGCGACCAGACCCTCCGGCTCGCCTTTTCCGAACGTCTCCGGGTGACGGGAGCTGAGCACCGCGGCGTCATAGGCCACGAACTGCGCCACCACACCCCCAACTCCCGGAATGATGCCGATCAGCGTCCCGATGCCCGAGCTCCGAAGCAACGTGACCGGGTACCTGAAGGGCACCAGCATCCCTTTGAGGGCCTCCTTCATGTCGGCCAGCTTTGCGCCGCCGGCAACCAGAGCGCCGCTCGCGCCCTGGTTGCCGGAACTCTTCCGGGTGATGCCGTCCACCATATACCCGATCGCCTCGCTGCCCACCAGAAAGCCTATCAGTATCGCAACGAGGCTCAGCCCATCCAAAAGGTAGATGCTGCCCATGTTGAACCGGGGCGCCGCCAACTGCGAGCCCCCGATCCCTATGAAGGTCAACAGAATGCCAAAGATGCCCGCGGCCAAGCCCTTGATCATGCTGCCCTGCAGGGCAAGCGCCAGAGCAACCAGCCCGAAGATCACAATCCATAGCTTCTCCGCCGGGCCGAAAGCCAGCAGGATGGGCAGGATCAGAGGAATGACCACCAAGAGCACCGCCACCCCAAAAAGCGCGCCCAGCATCGAGGCGCTGGCGGAGATGCCGAGGGCCCAGGCCGCCCTACCCTGGCGCGCCAGAGGGTAGCCGTCAAAGCAGGTGGCCGCGTTTTGCGCCGACCCCGGAATGTTGAGAACGATCGAGGTGATCGAGCCGCCCTGCCCACCAGACCCCACCAGTCCCGCGAACAGGTACATCGCCTTCGTGGGGTCCCACCCGAACGTCAGGGGCAGCATCAACGCCATAGCGTTGATCGGCCCAAGCCCGGGGAAAATACCGAAGACCCACCCAATCAGGATGCCGGCGAAAAGGAAGATGAGGTTGTCCGGGGAGGACAGTTGGCCCAGGCCATCCAGGAAAGCGGAGTACATGCAACGTTGCCTTCGAACTCGCCGAGGAGTCTCCGAGGGGCTGCGGGGCGATGGTATCGTCGCCCATTCCACCTGTCAATACTGATATTGCGACCTATTGCACAATCAACGATAGGCGCTCTAACTGATGTCGTTATGTCGATTGCTCCTCGCAGCGGATTGACACCGTTGGGAGGCAGGCGTATCTTTGGGGCGGCCCTTCCCCAAGCAGGCTCAGCGCCCTTGGAGATCGGCTCTACGAGACCTTAACCCGGCTGTGAGGAGGCGACATGGTAGAGGGGAGCTCTGCATCTCAGCGGCTCGGTCCGGCGCCCCGAAGGTGGCTCAGGCCCAGGTTGCTCATCGTCGCGGGGCTGGCGGTGGCGGCCCTGGGGTTGTTGGGCAGCATAGCGACGCAGGAGCTAACGGATTCGCCATCCGGCGCCAGCGTCACAACGGTTCCCACCGTTGTGTCCCTGGCCGGCTCGAGCAATGTCCTGGTGACTGGCTCCGGTCTGGAGCCGGGCGCCGTCATAAGCGTTCTGGTCAAAGACTCCTTCGGCCTGTTCAGCAACGTCACCGGCCTGATGAGCCCCAATGTCATCACGGTGAACGACGACGGCGCATTTGCCGCCACCTGGGCGCTTGGCAGATGGACGAGGGTGAGCCAGGAAGGGTTGTTGTCGCTTCGCATCGTGAACGAAGACTACCAGGTATTGGCAACGGCGCCCCTTCTCTTCTGCAATCCCACTGAATCGGAGAGCGCCTTCTGTGGCGAAGATTTCCTTGGGAAGTAGCCTGGACGGGCGCGGCCCAGAACCCGCCGGAAGAGGCTCCTCACGTCTTGTTCGGATGCATCAGCTTATAGGAGGCTGAAATGCGGAAGCCCGTCAACCTGCTTTTGCCACTGCTTCTAGCGGTTGGGCTCGTTCTCGCCGCCTGCGGCAGCGACCCCACGGCGACAACACGCCCCGCGGCAACCATGGCCCCCACCGAGGCGCCTGCTACGATGGCGCCCACGATGGCCCCCACGATGGCCCCCACGGAGCCTAGCCAGCCGGGATCGACGGCGGCCCCACCGACGGCGGTCCCCACAGCGACCACCCGGCCAGCACCGCCGGCGACGGCCACCCTGATTCCAACGCCGCAGATTAGCTACCCGGAGAAGGCCATTACCTACATCGTTCCCTCCACGCCGGGAGGCTCCTTCGACACCCTCAGCCGAGCCATGGTCCGCAGCTTCAGCGAGATCCTCGGCGTCCCCGTCGTCATCGAGAACGTACCCGGCGGCGGCGGACTGATTGCAGAGAAGCGGATCTACGACTCCGGCCCCGAGGGCTATACGATTGGCATGGTCGACGTCGTGGGCAAGCTGGGCCTGAATCTCGTCCAGGACCTCCCCTACAACCCCAGCGCCCTCCAGTATATCGGCAGAATCAACGCCGGGTTCAACGCAATGGGCACAGGAGTCAACAGTCCCTACGCCACGCTGGAGGATTTGAAGAACACGGTTGAGCCGGTGCGATGCGGGAACTTCGCCGGCTTCAGCACCGTGACCATTCAATGCGTCATCCTGACCCAAACCCTCGACATCCCCATGACCATCGTCAACTTCCCCGGCCCCATCGAGGCCATTCAAGGCGTGATCCGCGGCGACGCCGACATGTCGCCCCTGGGTCTCGCTCTTTGGCTGGGGTTCATCAACGCCGGTCAGGCCAGGGCCCTGCTCGTGTGGGGACCCGAGACCGACCCTCGTCTGCCCGAAATCCCTGCGCTCGATGCCGTCGGACTGCAGCACCTGGCCCCGTTCATGGTCCAGCGCGCCGTGGCCGCAAGCCCAGAACTCCCGCCTGAGCGGCTCCAGATCCTCAGGGACGCCCTGGAGCGGGCGATCAAAGGCCCTGAATTCCAGGCATTCCTTGACCAGCGCAAGTTCGAGAAGAACTTCATGCGGGGCAACGAGTTCCAGGCCTTGGTGCAGAATGACCTCCTTCCGCTCCTGAACGAGAACATCGACGTCCTAAGAGAGATAGCGTCCGGAGGCTAAGAGAACGCATCCGGCGGGCGTGGGACGCTGTGTTAGACCTCGTCCCACGCCCGTCGCCGCGTCTTACGGCGCGGTGGCCGGCGGCATCCCACTCACAGGCCCGCCGGCGCGAGCCAGCCTTCACCGGACCGCCCTGCCCGCGGCCATGAGAGGCGGGATATCCCTGGCTTGGCGCTCCATGTAGGAAACCTCGGCCAGAGGAATCCCAGGAGACGTCGTGCAGCGCTACATAGCCGGAAGAGTCTTCCAGAGCCTGATCACCCTGCTCGTCGTCAGCGTGATTGTCTTTGCCCTGGGCCGCATGATGGGGAATCCTCTGGACGTGCTGCTGCCCATAGACGCCTCTCCAGAACTTCGTCAACAAGAAACCGAGCGGCTGGGCTTGAACGAGCCTTTCTTTGTTCAGTACGGCCTGTTCATCAGAGACCTGGCCACCGGCGATCTGGGAACCTCCATCCGCTCCAAGCAGCCTGTCTTGGACCTGCTGGTCTCCCGCCTGCCCGATACCCTGCAACTCGTGGGCCTGGCAATGGCGATCGCGCTGCTTGTCGGTTTCCCGCTGGGCGTGCTGGCGGCGACGCGCAAGGGAGGCGTCTGGGATCTCGGCGCCCGCGTCGTGGCCCTCTTTGGCCAATCCATCCCATCCTTTTGGGGTGGCATCATGCTCATCCTCATATTCTCCGTGACCCTGGAACTCTTGCCCGTGGGACGGAACCAGGGATTTCAGTACACCATCCTCCCCGCCGTGACGATAGCCTTCTTTGGCTTCATCATGGCCGGACTGGTGCGTCTGCTCCGAGGTTCCATGATCGAAACGTTGGATAGCGAATACGTCAGATTTGCCCGGATAAAGGGAGTGTCGGAGCGAGTCGTTGTTTGGAAGCACGCCCTCAAGAACGCTCTCATTCCCGTTGTGACTTTCCTTGGCTTCTACTTCGGCATCCTCATTGCGGGCAGCGTCGTTGTTGAAACGGTGTTCGCCTGGCCCGGCGTCGGCCGGCTGGCCTACGAGGCCGTCCAGTGGCGGGACTACCCAGTCATCCAGGGCGTGGTCCTCCTAATCTCCGGCTTCATCCTGCTCTCGACTCTGGCGGTGGACATCCTGTACGCCTACCTGGACCCAAGAATTCGATTCCGATGACAATTGCATAGCGACGACGCGATAAAGACAGCATGAACACACTACAACAGCCCAACTACGCCCCGTCTCTCTTGCGGCCTTTAAGCCGGGCGACCGCCCAACTCAGACGGTACCCGGTCATCCCCTTGTTCATCCTCGGTGCCTTCGTGCTCTTGGCCGTGTTTGCGGATTGGCTGGCCCCCCACTCCCCGACCACCGGACCCCTGCGCGACCGGCTGATGCCCCCCTTCTGGCTCGAGGGCGGAAGCGCCAACCACCTTCTGGGAACCGACAAGGTGGGCCTCGACATCCTGAGCCGCATCATATTCGGCGCTCGCACGTCTTTGGCCATCGGGGGGGTGGCGGTGGCGGTGGGCGGCATCGTAGGGACGGTGCTGGGCCTCGTCACCGGCTACTACGGCCGGTGGCTGGACGCCATCGTCATGCGCATTACGGACGCGATGCTCTCCCTTCCCATCATCCTCATTGCCCTGCTCTTCGCCGTAAGGCTGGGCGCCAGCTTCCAGACGCTGATCATCGTCCTGGCTCTGGTCCTCTGGGCTCGATTCGCCCGGCTGGTCCGGGGCGAAGTCCTCACCTGGAAAGAGCGGGAGTTTGTAGCCCTGGCAAGGACCGCCGGCAGCTCCACGCTGCGGATCATGGTTCGCCATATCTTTCCCAACGTACTGAACCCGCTCGTTGTCTTGGCGACGCTCCAGCTTGGCTGGGTCATCACCGTGGAGGCAGGACTCAGCTTCCTTGGCGCCGGCATCCCGCCATCCTCGCCGTCTTGGGGCTCCATGATAGCCGGAGGACGGGAGATCGTCGGGACCGCTTGGTGGATCACCGTCTTCCCAGGAATCGCCCTCATCCTGGTGGTGCTTTCCTTCAATCTCTTGGGCGACTGGCTGAGAGACTTCCTCGATCCCAGGACGAGGAATATCGCGCGCTAATTGTTCCTGCCAAGGTTTGGGCTGTGGTATCCTATTGGCGCTCCGTATGCTAAGGATTCAAGGAGTTCCCCACGTAGAAGGACCCTTTTAGGCCCGCTGCTTGCGAGTCGGCCCAGCTCCAAAAGGACTTCTTGGGAGGTCGGAATCATGCGCGCACGTATCTTCAGGTTTCGCTGGATCGTTGCCGTGACGCTCGCGCTCGTTGCCCTCATTGCTGCCTGCGGGTCCGACCCGACGCCGACTCCTATTCCTACACCAACGCCGACAAACACCCCCACTCCGGTCCCGACGGCCACTCCCAGTCCGACGGCTACCCCCGCTTCTTCGTCCACCCAGGTTGCGGTCAACCTGGAAGACTTCGTCGTCACCGCGTCCACTACCGGCAAAGATCTGATGGACGCGCTCTCCGATGAGGAAACCGCCTGCATACAGGCCGCCTTCGGCGACGCACTGTATCAGATAATTCTCGGCACACCGCTCCTGATGGCAAGCGCCAATGCTGCGGCAGCGGCGCCCATTTTTGGATGCCTCAAGACCGACAACATCGTGCTCATCGGCGTCGCGTTCCTCGATGCCCAAGCGGGCGGATGGACCGAGGAATCTCGTAGGTGCATCACCGACATTGGCTTGGGGCACCCGGACGCGGTCTACATCAGGCTCGGACTAGCCTTGGGGCCGGATCCCATCGACGCCGCTGAGACCCTTGCACATAACGTGGAGATTTATGAATGCCTGACCAATGAGGAGAAGAAGGCCTTCACCGTGAGCCTCTGGACGGGCCTCGACAGGCACGCTACCGCCACTGGGGCTGACATCGTCGCCCTTCTCTCCGAGTCCGAGGCGGCCTGCGTACGCGACGGCCTCTCTGAGGAACAGTTCGCGACCATGGTTGGTGCTCAGCCTCTGGGGTCCCTGGTCATCGGAACCACCGTGGCCCACTGCATTGAACCGGAGACCAACCTCAAGATATTCGCTAACGGCATACAGTGGGCCATCGGCGGTGTGACCGAAGAGACTCTGAGTTGCCTCGAAGACTTTGCCCGGGAGAACCCAGTCTTCATCGCACTCCTCGCATCCGGCTTGCAGGGCATAGAAGCAATGCCCGCAGATGAGTTCATCGAGATCAGCAACGCTGGCTCCCAGCAGTACGCCTGTATGACGGAAGAAGAGTTGCTGCGAGTTCAGGAGGCTGCCACGGCCGCTATGCAGTAGGGGGTGCTACCTCGATTTCCTCGAGGGCTCGAAGGCCAACTCGACCGGATCGGTGGAGTTCTGCGACTGCCTGACCGCTGTGGAAAAGGTGGAATTTCTGGTGAGCTTCCAGGCTGAGGTAGACAGCAACACATCCACCGAGCGCGACATCTTCGCCGTACTCCCCGAATCCGAGGCTGCATACATACGCGAAAGCCTCTCCGAGGAGCAGTACGACATGCTCCTCGAAACCACGATCCATAAAGCCTTCGGGACGACAGAGTCGCTGTCGAACTGCATCACCCCTGAGGGATACATTAAGGTCTTCGTCGCCATCACCGCATCACAAGGCGGCGGGCTGAGCGACGAGTCCCTTAGCTGCGTCGCGGACTTCGCTAGAGAACACACGCACTACGTTGCACTGATCGATCCCTACTCCTACGACCCATCCGCAATGGCGCCGAGCGACTTCGTTGAGATTGCGGACGACGGCCTGAGGTTGTGAGACTGCCTGACCGACGATGAAATCCGGCGGATGCAAGGAGTCTCTTTGGGTGCCCTGGCGCGATAGATGCCGCCCGCCTCGGAGCGGGAAGGACTCCTGCCGGGCCTGGTGACTGCAACGCGCCGCCGCCCGGCGCAGGGCTGCGCTCGCGGTCACGCTGGTGGGCCTAAGCGTACTGTACTGCGAATATTCGTTAAAGGCGCGGGCGGGAAGAATCCCCCACCCTTTCCCCCGCACCCGAGACCTCTGCATCACTCCCGCGCCGAGGGGATTCGCTAACGAAGCCTGGTTCCCCCGATGCACCGAACGCCTCAGCGCTATGCTCAGGGTCTGTCGAAAAGATGGCAGGCCACGTCGCGCGTCGTTGTCAGTGCCTTGAGCGCCGGCTCAGCCTCCGAGCATATGGCCATGGCGAAGGGGCAGCGCGTATGAAAGCTGCATCCTGAGGGCGGATTGATGGGGCTGGGAACCTCTCCCTCCAACGGGATGAAGTCGCGGCGCTGGTCAGGGTGGGCTGGCAGGGCGGCTGAGAGCAGCGCCTGAGTATACGGGTGCTGAGGGTCTGCGAACATCTCCTCAGCGGGACCGGTCTCCACAACCTTCCCCAAATACATCACGGCCGTTCGTTCACTTAGATGCCGGGACGCCGCCAGGTCATGGCTTATCAGCAAGTAGCTCAAATCGAGTTGGTCCTGAAGGTCCTTAAGCAAATTGATGATCTGGCTCCGCACCGACACGTCCAGCGAGGCCACCGGCTCGTCCAGGACAATGAGGTCCGGGGTGAGCGTCAGCGCCCGCGCAAGCGCCACTCGTTGACGCTGCCCGCCGCTCAGCTCGTGGGGGTACCGTTTGGCAAAGTTCCCGTCCAACCCCACGTCCCGCAGCACCTGGAGCACCCGGTCCTTTCGTTCGCTCTTCGACATCGTGGAGTTCACGTCAAGAGGCTCGCTGACGAAGTGTTCAACCCGCATCCGGGGGTTCAGCGAGCTCGAAGGGTCTTGGAACACAGGCTGCACCGACCTTCGATACTCCTTGCGGTCGTCTCCCCTCAGTTCCAACAGCTCCTTGCCCTGAAACTTAATGGAGCCGGACGTCGCCTCCTCCAGGAGGAGCACCAGCTTGGCGGTGGTGGTCTTCCCGCACCCGGATTCCCCCACGATGCCCAGGGTCTCCCCACGCTCCAGGGAGAGGTTCACGCCATCCACGGCCTTGATCCAGCCCGTGACCTTGGAGATCAGGAAACCCTTGGTGACGGGGAAATGCTTCTTGACGTCAGTGAGCTTGAGCAGTGTTTGAGCCATCGCGTCCTTTGACGTGTAGCCAGCAGGCGGCTCTGTGCCCCTCCCCCTCCACGGCCACCGTCGGGGGATAGTCGGACCGGCAGATCTCCATGACCCTGGGGCAGCGCGGGGCGAAGTGGCATCCCTTGGGCAGGTCGTAGAGGTTCGGAGGCTCGCCCATGATCGGAGTGAGCCGGCCCCGCGGCCCTGCAACGCTGGGTATCGATTGCAACAGGGCCTCTGAGTATGGATGCGCCGGCGCCTGGAACAACCGCCCCACCGGCGCCTCCTCCACGATTCTGCCTGAGTACATCACCGCCACCCGGTCGCACATGTTGGCAACGATTCCCATGTCGTGGGTGATGAACAGTATGGCCACGTTGGTCCTGGCCTGGACCTCCTTCAGAAGCCGCAGGTACTGGGCCTGGATCGTAACGTCCAGCGACGTCGTCGGCTCGTCGGCGATCAGAAGCATCGGCTCCGCGGAGAAGGTCGCCGCCCCCACCACCCGTTGCCGCATCCCGCCGCTGAACTGATGGGGGTAGCTGTTCAGGCGGGACTCTGGGTCCGGTATGTTCACCGCCCGGAGCCACTGCAACACCCGGCCCATAACGCCACCCTCCGGCGCCAGATGGTGAATACGGATCGGTTCCGCCACCTGGTCGCCAATCGTGAAGACGGGGTTCAGGGTAGTCAGGGGGTCCTGGGGAATCATGGACATTCGTCTTCCCCGGTACCTACGCATCTCGCCGGGCGGCAGCCCCACCAGGTCGCGCCCCTCGAACAACACCTGTCCTCCCACGATGCGTCCCCCAGGCTTGGGAACGAGACCGAGAACCGACAGTGCTGTCATGCTCTTTCCGCTCCCGGACTCTCCCACCAGGCCAACGGTTTCACCCTGGTTGATGGTGAACGAGACGCCGTCAACGGCCTTGGCAATGCCCCACCGCGTGGAGAAATGCGTTCGCAGGTCCTTCACCTCCAGCAGCGGAACGCTGCCAAGAGCGTTGCCAGGGCCTACTGCGGCGGAAATGGTGTCTGATTGGATAGCCATTGGCATCAGCGCAGCGTAGCGGTGGGCGATGGGAAACGATTGCTTCGCGTGCCGAGAGCCCTCGCTGGACTGAGGCGCTCAGTCCAGCGAGGGCCGCCGGTGCATTGATTAGTAGAGTCTGTTCAGGCCCGCCCTCGGCTACTTGGGCTCCGCTGCGGCGAAACTGCGGGGCAGGTATCCGCGGTGGTTCCGCACCATCGACATGTCCGCCACGCTGTTGCCGTACCCCCACAGCGGCCCATCCACGGCGACCAGAGGCAGGCCCCGGAAGTCGTCGTGGATCCTCTGGTAAGCCTCTTTGACCAGCCGGGCAATCTCCTCAACCGTGGTTGCCTCTGCGGCCGCTGTCGCCAAGTCATCGATGTTGCCGGCCTGCTGGTTGTTCTTGCCCTGTATCGACCACCATATCCGCAGGTCGTCCAAGCCGTTCAGGCGGGACGCGGTTGGGAAGAAGGTGGCCGCCCCCACTATCGCTGGGTCCTGGGGGAAGCTCAACCACTGGGGACGGTGCGCCCCAATGTCGGTGGGCTCGATGTTCGACTTGACCCCAATCGCTTCCCAATAGCCAGCAACGACCTGTGAGACATCCAGATGGGGCCAAGCGCCAACAGCCAAGGAGTATATCTTGATGGTGAATCCGTCGGGATACCCGGCCTCCCGCAGAAGCTCCTTAGCCCTCTCGGGGTCATAGCCATAGGGCTCCAAGTTCTCTGGGAAACCAATCGCCAGGGAGGTGATCGGATACACGGCCACCGGCTCGGCCCTGCCTAGGAACAACGCCTCCGCCATTTCTTCCTTGTTGATGGCCAGATTCAGCGCCTCTCGCACCTTGATGTCCCCAATGGGGCCCGGGTCGGCGAAACCCTCGCCATCAAAGCCGGGCTCTCCGTAGTAGGAGCCCCACAGGTGGTAGCGAAGGACGGTGGGCTGAGGGTCTGACGCTATCTTGAAGCCCGACTCCGCAAGATCCTCCGCCTGATCCAGTATGATTTCGGCCACGTCGACTTCGTTGCGCTTGAGCATCGCCACCCGGGTCGACGACTCCGGCACCGCTATCAGCTCCAGCCAGTCAAAGCCGGGCCTAGGGCCCCAGTAGTCCTCAAAGCGCTCAAACGTAATCGAGTCCCCGAAGTTGTGCTCCACGAAGCTATAGGGGCCCGTGCCGACAGGCGCCTGCTCGAAACCGTCCCACCCAACCTGGCCAATGTAGTCCTTGGGCAGAATGATGCCCTCGATGCCCGGCTGCTGAGAGACATCGAAGGGAAGCGTGGGCCAGACCCCATCGGTGTGAATGATGACCGTGTGCGGGTCCACAATCTCCACGTCAAGGATATCACTGGAGAACTGCGCCTTCCGGGAGCTGGAAGCCTCGTCGCGCGGCCAGACTTCCAGCATGGTGAACCGCAGGTCCTCGGCAGTCATGCCGTCGCCGTTGTGGAACTTCACACCCTGCCGCAGCTTGATTTCCCACGCCGTGCCGTCGCCCACCTGCTCCCAATTGGTCGCCAGCTCAGGATGAAGTTGCCCGTCAGGGGCGATGTACGTCAGCCAGTCCCACAGAGGGCCAACCAGCCCCACCGACGCGGCAATCGACGCTGCGCTGGGGTCCAACCGCTCTGATCCGAAGTTGGCCGTGGCGAACCTCAGAACTTTGGGTTCGCTTGCAGTGGGCGCCATTGTAGGGGCCATCGTCGGCGCCATGGTCGGGTCCATCGTTGTGCCGCTGCCAGAATCGGTGGGTGCGGCAGAGCTTGTGGGCGCGGGCGTTGCCGTAGGGTCGCTGCATGCCAGCCCGAGTCCCAGGCTCAACACCAAGAAAAGCGCTAGAAATGCGGGGGATAAGTATCGCTTCATTGCATCCTCCCTAGTCATGGTTCCTTGGCGACAGCCCCTCTTGGACGCGGGCCGCTGCGATGGCGGCAAGAGATGGTCATCGCGGTCAGCATAGCACGCGGTTAGTTAAGGTCAATCCCCGCCGCCGCTGAGGCGCTCTTCTTTCGTCAACCTCTTTCCATTGTTCCACCGGTTTCGTAGTCGATGCCCAATCCAACATCCGCCTTCACGGAGAGGCGCCAACCGCGGTACCATCAGGCCCAGCGGCTCAAGCCGTTCTCCGCCGGCTCGCCTGCCCACGCGGCCCGCACCGCAGCCAACGTTGCCGGCGGCGTTGCACAATCTCAAAGCGGCATTTCGCAAAAGAGGGGGCGCCGTGGCTTCACTACTCGAATCGAAGGTCGTTGTCGTGACGGGAGGCGGCCACGGCATTGGCCGGGCCTACTGCTTGGCTATCGCTCGCGAAGGTGGCCGCGTCGCGGTTGCCGACATCGACGTGGCCGCCGCAGAACGGGTCGCCCGGGAGGTTGGAGAAGCCGGGGGCGAGGCCCTCCCCCTACAGACCGACGTCGCCAACTTGAACAGTTGTGTGGACATGACGCAGCGAACCGTCACCCACTTTGGCCAAATCGACGGGCTGGTCAACAACGCCGCCATTTACCTCACCATCCCCGCCCCCCGCGGCGCCTACGACGAAATCACGGAAGAGGAATGGGATCGCACCATGGCCGTCAACGTCAAGGGAGTCTGGCTCTGCTCCCGAGCCATCGCCGCGGCGATGAAGGAGCGGAACCAAGGGAGCATCGTCAACGTGTCCTCCAACGCCGCGTTCAACGGCACCGCAGGGCAACTGCCGTACACGGTTTCCAAGGCGGCGGTTCTGGGCATCAGCCGGGCCATGGCCCGCGAGCTCGGCCAGTTCAATATCAGGGTCAATTCCATATGTCCCGGGCTTACCCTGAGCGACGAAGACCCCACAGAGGAAACCATCCAGGCGCATGAGGCGATGAGCCAATCCAGCTTCATTCTCAAACGGGTCGCCTACCCCGATGACATCGTGGGAACGGCCCTCTATCTCCTCTCCGACCTCAGCTCCATCGTCACGGGACAGGCCATTCTGGTCAACGCCGGGCGGCTGCTGCATTGAATTTACTGCTTGGGAAAGGTTCTCCCAGGCAGGATTGCGGCCTTTGAAGGTTGAATTGGACTATTGCCGGGCACCAACGACCGTATGCCGAGAGCCTTAGCGCGACCGGTTGCGAACTATGCCTCGCTCGCGCCGCTCAGGCTCCGCCTTCCAACAAAGTCACAGGCCCCTCGGCGCCGGCTGGAACCGCCACTTCTCGCATCGCATGGCGCACGGCCCTAGTGGCATCCTCATCAACATCGAGCGTTTCCGGGTCGATGACTACGCCGTAGTCGTTGTGGGCGCCCGCGACCGAAAGGTATTCGTCCAGCACGTCCTCTCGCACCATGGCAGGGTCCCACTCTAGAGGGTCACCCCAACCACCGCCGCCGCCACGGGACGTCTGGATTGCGTCTTCGTTATCCAGCCAGCGTTCCAAGGACTCCCCCCCAGCTAGGTGCTCGGAGTCCCCCCCTTTGTAGAGGAATTCCGCCTGGTTGGGCCTGCCTGCGACACCGCCACAGAGAGGCGGGCAAGGATGTCTGCCACCCCAGACCATGTAATTGGCCAGCGCCGTGTGGCCCAGAATCTTGATGACCGTCCGGGTTCCTGGACCGCCCCGCCATTTGCCAGGTCCACAGGAGTCGGTCATAAACTCCCGCTGCTCCACGCGGTGAGGATAGTGCGTCTCGTACATTTCCGCAGTCGTGTAGGCCATGCCGCCCCGCATCCCTGAGCCGCCTCCCCACCCGTCCAGACCGTATGTGCCGCCGGGTCCGGCGGCGTTGGTCACAAATGGGTGGGCCACGTAGCGGTTGCCGGACCGCGGGTCCGTGCCCGAAATGACGCCCTTGACCCGGGTGTCCCAAGGATGCCCCACCTTCTCCGGCACAGCCTGAGACAAGGCCAAGGTCAGAGCCTGAGCGATCTCGGCGCCGGGGTGGAGGGTGCAAAGGCCAGTGGGCGACCCATCGGTCGGATTCAACAGCGTGCCCTCAGGGAGTATCGTGGTGACTGCCCGGAAGATGCCATCGTTCTTGGGGATCGTCTCGTCCAGTACGCTGCATAGAGCGATGAACGCGTAGCTGAGGGTGTTGCCGGCACCGCTGTTCGCGAATCCTCTGGTTTGAGGGTCGGCGCCGCTGAAGTCCATAACCAACCTGCCCCCGTCTATAGTAACGTCGACCTGCACCTTGATGTCCCACTCATAGAACCCGTCCGAGTCCATGTAAGCGACGCCCCTGTACGTGCCGTCCGCCCAAGACTCCACCTCTGCTATAAACAGCCTCTCGGCGTAGTCGAGCGCGTATTCCCAGGCGTCCTTCACCGCCTCGAATCCGTACTTCTCGATGAGGCCGCGAATGCGCGTCTCCGCCACCTGGCAGGAAGCGATCATGGCGCTGACGTCGCCGATGGTCCAAGCCTTGAACCGGGTGTTCCGAACGACCCAGTCGAAACGGTCCCCCCAGAGTTCACCACCCTCGCAGAGCTTGAAAGGGGGGAAGCGGACGCCCTCCTCGAAAATCTCGGTGGCGGCGGGATACATGCCTCCTGGGCGAGCGCCGCCTCCCGCGCCGTCCGGAAGGTGCGACCTCACTGAGACGATGAACGCCAGGCTCCCATTGTGGAACACGGGCAATGCGATGGTGGTGTCGCCCAGGTGAGAGCCACCCGAAAAGGGATCGTTGTTGATGAAGAGATCGCCGGGGCTGATGTCATCAGGGAATGCGTCGAGGATGGCTCTCACGGAGTGCTTGATTGCGGCCATCAGCACCGGCGAACCCAACCCTTGAGCGATGGCTCGGCTCTTGCCGTCCAAAATGGCTGTGGAGAAGTCCCGGCTCTCATTGACGATGGGAGAGCGGCTGGTCCGCTCCATGGAGACGGTCATCTCCAGGGCGGCCGTGTTCAAGGCATTCCTGATAATCTCCCGATCGATGGCGTCCGCGCGCACGGTTCCACCTCCCAGCATCCTCAATCGCTACAATACCACACCACCACACCCAGGACGCCCAATCTCACGCCGATTCCTCGAATCGCACCTTGTCAAGCCGCTCGAAGTCGTGAATCGACTCGATCCAGCGGATCGTGCCCGAACGCGACCGCATGACCAGCGACTGCGTCCGCGCTCCGTTCCCGAAGTACCTCACGCCCTTCAGCAGGTCCCCGTCGCTGGCGCCCGTGGCCGCAAAGAAGACGTCCTGGCCGCTGACCAACTCCTCCGTGCTGTAGACGCGCTCCAGGTCCAGGCCGGCGTTCGCAGCCGCCCGCCGTTCGTCGTCATTACGGGGCCACGCCTTGCACTGAATTTCACCGCCGGTGCAGCGAATCGCGGCAGCCGTTATTACCCCCTCCGGCGTCCCTCCAATGCCCATGAGTACATCAACACCCGTATCCGGCAGCGCGGCCGCTATGCCGGCGGCCACGTCGCCGTCGGTAATGAGCTTCACTCTCGCCCCGGCAGAGCGAATTTCCTGCAACAGCACCTCGTGCCGAGGCCGGTCGAGGGCCACCACAGTCAGCTCACTGACCTTGCGGCGCATGGCCCCGGCGATGTTCCGCAGGTTGTCGCCAACCGAGGCGTTGATGTCGATGGCCCCCCGGGCTTCCGGCCCGGCGACGATCTTGTCCATGTACAAGACCTCCATCGGACAGTTCATCGCCCCGCGGGCCGCTAGGGCCACGACGGCGATGGCCCCCGGCAGTCCCTTGGAAAGCAACGTCGTGCCGTCAATGGGATCCACGGCGATGTCCACCGCCGGCGGAGAGCCGGTGCCCAGGACTTCCCCGTTGTACAGCATGGGCGCCAAGTCTTTCTCCCCCTCCCCGATGACCACAACGCCGTCCATTGCCACCGATCCCAGCGTGAACCGCATGGCGTCCACAGCGGCTTGGTCCACAAGCTCCTTGTCCCCCAGCCCCATGTAACGCGTCGCCGAAAGAGCAGCGGCCTCCGTAACCCGCACCAGCTCCATGGCGATGTTCCGCTCGATGGGCGTTCGAGACCAGGTTGTTCCAACCATACCGTTCCTCCTTGCCGGCTCGGTTACGCCCGCAGTTTGGCCTCCCCCGGCTCTTCTGCATAGCCCCGGCCACGGCAGTCTAGCAGACGCGGCCGACCCGCCCCCCGGAACCCCTACCCCCTTTACGCGTCGTGGCCTCATATGCTATACTACGGTAACCGTAGACCTCACGTGTACTTGTCGTTCCTGCCCTGCGTGTTTAGCCCCGCTAACTTCTCTGGCATCGGCGCCCTTGCACAGGAAGGCTCGGAATCTTGCTGGCAAGGAGTGCCACCATGCGTATCTATGTCGGAAATCTGTCCTACGAGACCCAGGATGCTGATCTGGAGCGGGCCTTCGCCGCCTACGGCGACGTCGAGTCGGCCCAGGTCGTCACTGACCGCTACTCCGGCAGGTCCAAGGGTTTCGGCTTCGTTGAGATGCGAGATCTCGCCCAGGCCCAGAGCGCCATCACCGGAATGAACGGCAAGGATCTCTCAGGCCGCAGCCTCACCGTCAACGAGGCCAAGCCTCGCGAGCAACGGTCCAGCCCCGGAGGCAGCGGAGGTAGCGGCCCTCGCCGCTGGTAGTTTTCACCGTCTCGCAGTAGAGGAAGGGGCCCTGCATTAGGGCCCCTTCCTCTTTTTAATGGCTCCTCTGCCACGCGGTCCGTAGTTGGCCCAAGACGTGACAACCGGGTACGCCGTGGGCAACAATAGGCGCGTATTGACCCTGCGAGCGTTGTAACCGCGAACGGAGGACATCATGCCGGAACGCCGCCCCAGGTTGGAGGGCAAGGTCGCCATTGTCACCGGCGCAGGCTCCAGCGGCCCAGGCATCGGCAACGGCAAGGCCACTGCCATCCTTTTCGCCAGGGAAGGCGCCAAGGTGCTCCTCGTTGACGCCCTCGCAGACCGCGCCCAGGAAACCCTGGCCGCCATCCTACAAGAGGGCGGCGACGCGTCGGTCTTCCAGGCAGACGTGACCTCGGATGGCGACTGCCGCAGCCTCGTCGAGGCCGCAATCCAGCGCTACGAACGACTCGACATCCTGATGAACAACGTGGGGATCTCCAAGCGCGGGTCCGTCCTCGATGTCACAGAGGAGGAGTGGGACCGCGTCATGGCAGTCAACGTGAAGAGCATGATGCTCACCAGCCGCCACGCCATCCCCCGCATGATGGAGACCGGAGGCGGCTCGATCATCAACATATCGTCCACTGCAGGCTTGCGGGCGCATCACAGCACGCCCTACACTGCCTCAAAGGCGGCCGTCATCGGCCTGACCTTCTCCATGGCCGCAGACCACGGCCGGGGCAACGTCAGGGTGAATTGCATCGCCCCCGGCCTTGTCTACACGCCTATGGTGGCCCCGCGCATGGATGGCGTCCTCCGCGACCGGCGCCGCGACGCTTCTCCCCTCGGCGCCGAGGGGACCGGATGGGACATCGGCTACGCCGCCCTCTACCTCGCCAGCGACGAGGCCCGCTGGGTTACAGGGGTCGTCCTTCCGGTGGACGCCGGCCTCACCGTCACCACGCCCATTACCAACGAGCCTGCCGGACAGCAGGAGTGGAACAAGGGCTGAGGGCGAGGCGTCCCGTCGCTGCTCCCGTACTCGGGGGCAGGCTAGGAAGGGGGTCTTGTCCCCCACCGGCGCTACAATTAGGCGCCCGGCGCCCTGTACGAGCCCCGCTTCTGCACAGCCTCGTCCACTTCCTCCGCCGTGATCAGCACCGTTGTCTTCACCCCTATCCCACCTGCCGCCCCCGCCGTCAGCGATGCCGCGACGGCGCTGGCGGAATCCGGGAAGTCGGCAATCAGAACAAAGTCGCTGTCGCCGAAGGCGAAGTAAAACGCCTCCACTTTCCCACCCAGAGATTCCACCAGTTGCGTGACCGCCTCCCTCCGGCTGGACCCTCCCTCCCCCATAAGACCCTGCGCGCCGCTGACCGTGTAGGTAGCTTCGAGCAGATACTTTGCCATTGCGCCACTCCTGTGACCGTGAATTGCGAATCGCCGGCAACATAAGGCCGTCCCGCCGCCATGTCAACGGAATCCAACGCCTCCGTGGTGTAAAATACCGCTCATGGTCGCTGCCGCCACAGGGAAAGACACAACACCCGCCGGGAACATTCCTCAATGACCTCGGCCGGGCCCGCCAGGTCATCGGGAGGCGCCGGAGACGGCTTCACCCGGTTGGGCAACACCCATCTACTGTTGGCCTACGTCGCAGGCACGTTCAGCTTCAGCTTCGCCCTGATCGTCACGTTCCTCCTCCCCCTACGCGCGCGGGAGCTGGACATGCCGTTGGTCCTCATTGGCTTCCTCATAGGCGCCGGCTCACTCGTTGCCGCCGTTACCAGCATCCCGTCCGGAGCCCTGGCGCAGCGCATAGGCCCACAACGCGTGTTCGTCCTGGGCACCGCCCTGTGCACAGGCCTTGCCATCGTCATGGGCTTCACGACCAGCTACGCGGTCTTGTTCCTCGTTCAATTGGGTCTAGGGGCGGCCAGGACCTCCGCATGGGTCGCCATCCAGACCTATATCACCAACGTCGGCCATCCCTCCCAGCGCGTCACCATTACGGGACGCTTCAGCTTCGCCACCAACGTCGGGACCATGGTGGCCCCGTTGCTCATCGGGCCGGCAGCCCAGTTCATGGGCTATAAGGACGGCTTCTTCTTCATCGCCGCGGTCGCTCTGTTTTTTGTTGTGATTGGCTTGGCTCTCAAGCCAATCACCCTGCCCCGCGCCGCGCCCAACACCACCCAGCAGTCTTCCGCTGGCTTCTCCGCGGCCTACCACCAAGTCCATCTCGTGGGAATACAGATCGCCGTCATCCTCACCTTCGTGCGCGTCTGGTACCAGACCACGTGGACCGCCTTCTTCCCCCTCTTTCTCATCGAGGGCGGCATGGCCGAGGGCGTGGCCGCCACCGTAATCTCCAGCACCTCAGTCGTGGCGACGGTGACAGCGCTCGGCGCAGGCAGGGCCGCCAAGTTTGGCAGCCGTCCCGCGGTCGCCGGGGGCTCCCTGGCGATAGGCGCCCTATCCTTGGTCATCTCCCCGCATCTCACGGCGATACCCCAGGTGTACCTCATATCGCTGCTTTACGGCGTCGGCGTGGGCATCAGCCTCCCCCTGCTCCTTGCCATGTTCAGCGAGGAGGCCCCGCCCGGCGGGCGGGGCGTGGCCATGGGAGTGCGCACGAGCGGCAATCAGGTGGCGGCGCTGACCGCCCCCTCCGCCAGCGGGGTCATCATCACTGCGGTTGGAATAACCCTCGGCTTCCTGGCCAGCGGAGGCGTCGCCCTGTTGCTCGTGGCCGTTGCGCTGGGTCTGCACAGAGGCAGGACGCGCCCGCAGCGGCCAGCCTCTCCTGAACCCGGCTCACTCTAGCGCCCCATCCTCCACCAGCCGGTCGAAGCGCTCCCGCGACATCCCCAGCAGTTGCCGCAGCGCGTATTCCGTGTGCTCCCCCAGAAGCGGCGCCCGCCGATAGTCCGGCCGCGTCTCCGAAAGCGTGAAGCAGTTCCCGTCCATGGCGTAGGCCCCAATCTCAGGGTGAGCAAGAGTTGCGAAATGCCCCCGGTCCCTGAGCTGAGGGTCGTCGAAGAGGTCAGCGCAGCTCTGAACGAGACCTGCGGCGACGCCCCCATCCTGGCACCGGGCCATGACCTCTTCAGCCTCCAGCCCCGATGTCCACGCCCTCACGGCCTCATCCAGAGCATCCTCGTTGGCCTTCCTGGCCGCAAGCCCCGCGAAACGAGGCGCCCGCGCCAGTTCCGGATGTCCCATGATCCCAGCCAGCGAGGCCCATTGCTCGTCGTTGGCGCAGGCGATGGCGCACCACCGGTCCTCGCCGCGGCAGGGGTATACGCCGTGCGGCGCCATTGCCGGATCCCGGTTGCCGTCTCTCGTCCCCACCCTGCCGTTGGCGGTGTAGTCGAGGATCGCTGGCGCCAGAAATTGCAGCGACGCCTCCAATTGCGACATGTCCAAATGCTGCCCCATGCCCGTCTCCCTCCTCGTCTCCAGGGCGGCCGTTATGGCCGCCACCGCCACGTGGGGAATCACGAAGTCCGTGTAGGCGCCGTAGGGACTCACCGGTGCCCTGTCGGGCCAGCCGGTGTAATGGGTATGGCCCGAGATGGCGGTCAACACCGGGCCAAACCCCGGCTGCGCCTCGTAGGGCCCGCCGCGGCCCATCATCGAGGCGCTGAACATCACCACCCCCGGGTTCACCTGAGAAATATCCTCGTAGCCGAGCCCCCACCGCTCCATCGCCCCCGGCGTGAAGTTCTCAGCCACCACGTCCGCCCACGACGTCGCCAGCTCAAACGCCACCTCCCTCGCTGCTGGATGGGTCATGTTCAGGGTGAGGCTGAGCTTCCCGCCGTTGTAGTTGACCCAATACCCGCTGCGATTGACCCCCGGGCGGCCCCCGGCGAACGGCAAGCCACTGCGGATGACGTCGGGCCGATGCCGGGACTCGACCCGCACCACCGTCGCCCCGAAATCGCTGAAGTACCGCGTCGTCATCGGGCCCACGGCCACCCAGCAGAAGTCGAGCACGTTCAGTCCCTCGAATGCCCCTGCCATCCCCTAAATCACTCCCCGCCCGCGCAGGCCGTCGAGGTCGGCGGCCGTCAGTCCCAGCGACCCGTACACCTCCTCGTTGTGCTCGCCAAGCCTGGGCGCTCTCCTGGTGCCATCCATGGCCCCGGCGCTGGACCGCGCCCAGGGCCCTAGGGTTGTCATCGGAGCGCCGTCGGGGCCCTCCACTTGGCGAAAGAAGCCGCGGGCCGCAAGCTGTGGATACTCCAGCACGTCAGCCGGGTCGTTGACCGGAAACAGCAGGATGCGCCTTTTCAGGGCCTCCGCCGACAGATAGCGTTTGCTCTTCGATCGGAAGAAGAGGCTCAGGGCCTTGTCCATTACCTCCATGAGCGCGTCGGGCGCCTGTCCGAACCCGAACTCCCCGAAGTCCGCCTCGCTCAGCGCAGGCTCCCCGAATCCCTCCTCCTCCATCCAGAGACACAACGCCACCATCGTCCGGCCTCCGGTCTTCCCGCCCGGCTGCAGAAAGTTCACGTAGCCGTCGGCGCACTCCCAATTGACCCGCATCTTCTTGCCCCCACCGACCTGACGGAACGGCCCGCTGCGCTCCAGCACGGTCCCCTCCATGTACCAGAACTGGGGCGCGTGAGCCAGCGTCCGGGACATTGCCTGCTGGCACGACACGTCGGCATGTTGGCCCCGCCCCGTCTGCACGCGCTGCTGGAAGGCAATCATCGCCGCCGCCGCTCCCGCTGCGCCCCCCAGCAGCCAGAACTGGGGGATGCTGACCCTCAGCGGCGGCCTGTCCGCATTGCCGGTCAGGTGCATGAACCCGCCCATAGCCGCGCCCGTCAGGTCCGTAGCGGCCAGGCCGCTGTAAGGCCCATTCTGCCCGAAGGGCGTAATGGACACGTAGATCAGGCGGGGATTCGCCCGGTGCAGCTCCTCGTATCCAAGCCCAAGGCCAGCGAGGTAGCCGGGCCGGAACGACTCGATGAAAAAGTCGGCGGCGCCCATGGCCTTCAGGAGTAGCTCCCGCCCAGGTTCCTGCTCGATATCGAGGGTCACGCCTCGCTTGTTGCAGGCGTAGGCCTGCCAGAACAGGCTGTTCTCCGGCCCCGGGTCGTCTTGGAAGAATGGGCCCTGGCGCCTGGCGGGGTCACCCCAGGGCGGTTCGACCTTGATCACGTCGGCGCCAAGGTCTCCCAAGACGCGGCCGCAGAAGATCCCGCGGTCGTCGGCCATGTCAATGACGCAGTAGCGCGAGAGCACGCGTCACCCTTGAGGACGCGGAGTCTTGTTAGGCAATCCCAGAGCGGCTTGCCGTCTGGGACCTACAACCGCGCCCCACAGGACGGCGCCGATGAACAAGACGAAACCGGTGAAGGCGAAGATTAACGCCTGGGTCTTGACCCCCGAGAAGAACCCCCGCACGGCGGTCTTGCCCATATCGAAGGCCTTCTCCGTCAGAACCACCTCTACGCCTTCGGGGTCTTGACCTTCTTTGAGTTGTACCAGGCTCTGGTCCAACACCGGCTCCGCAAGGGAGCCGTAGAGGAAGCCGGCGGTTATGAAGAGCAAAAGCCCAGCGACGGCCAGTGGAAGGGCCGCCCACGCCAGCCGGGTCCACCATCGCCGTCCGCCCAGGAACCCAACACCCGCCAGCAATATGACCCAAACTACGTATACGACGAACTTGAAGTTGTCGAATGTGTTCAACACCGACCGCGCCCCATCGAGGCTGTCCAGCACCTGGGGGTCTTCCTCCGCGAAATCTTCTCGAAGCTCGGCCGACGAATAGGAGATGCCGTCGCGAAGGACTTCCCGGAAATCCTGAAGCTGGCGGAACTCCTCCCCGCTCAGTTCCCTGCGGAGAAAGTTCTCATCAATGACAACCCCACCGGCGACGGTCTCCCGGAACGAGTCGAAGGCTTCCGTCGTATCTGGCGTAAAGAATGCTTTGAGGTCTGCGTCCGTAAAAGTATAGACATCCGGGAGACCTTGGCCGATGGAGTCCCGTATCAGGCCCTCCACGTCGGTGTTGAACGCCTCAGCGATGGCGTCCACCGCAACGCCATCCCGTAGAATCGCAAGGCTGAAACCGGCGGCGCTCTCCAAACCTTCCCAGGTCAACCCTGTGTCTAGCAGCATCCCCAGGGCGACCGTCACTTCCTCAAGGCTAAACGCCGGTATTTGGCAAGAGGGCAACGTCCCCTGCTGGAGGCCCGCCGCAATGTCCACCGCCTGGGTGACGGAGCACGCTGGATACGCGGCGAAGGTTTCCGCCAGCTTCCGGTCCGCCAAGTCCGTCAGCTCCTGGAGAGCGATCTCGGTGCGCTCGGCCAGAGGCGCCGTGATGGCAAAGGAATCCACGTCCCCGGCCGCATAGGCTACGAATTCGTCCAGCGACGCTTCTACCTGCTCTTGGATCCACTCCGGGGGCACAGCCAACCTGACCGCGTCGATGACTTCCTGCGACTCGATGGCAACGCCAATAGGCAAGAGCGTCACTCGGTCGATGTGCTTCTCCACAGTCTCGCGGGCCACCTCATTCGCCATGCTGTCATAGGCTTCTGCCCGCTCCAGGAGTCCCTTCACCGCCGGCTCGGCGCCGCGCAGCCTGTCCGCCAAGGGAATCGTGATACTGAGGTCAGTGGACTCGTGGGTCATGTAGGCCAACACCTCGTCCAATGCCCCCTCTAGTTGACCCTCAAGCCAATCCGGAGGCGCAATCTGCTGGGCGGTCCAAGCCAAGTCTTCGCCCTGGAGAGTGACGCCCAGCGGAAGTTGGCCGAACTCCTCAAGCGCTTGGTCAGCCTTGTCTTCAAACGCTTGACTGGCCGTGATTTCGTAGACGCCGGAGCTCCTCGCCAGAACTTTGATGGCGTCGGTGGAGCCCAAGAGCCGTTCCTTGACAGGTATGGCGAATGCAAAGTCGTCCGTACGGCCGCCGACGTAGGGCAATACCTCGCTGACGACGAGCTCCACGTTGGCTTGGAGCCACTCGGGAGGAAAGATATCCCTGGCGCTCGCGATGATAGCCGTGGAGTCCGCTTGGACGCCGAATGGTAGGTCTTCCGCTTCTTGGATTTGCTCTTCAGCCGCGAGCGGGGCCACGTCATCGTAGAGGAAGGTGAAGAAGTCAGCCTGACGAAGCTGTTCGTTGATGAAGTCAGGCGACAGCAGCGTTGCGTTGGCTCGCAGGAGCAACATTGAGCCTATGAACAGGCCAATGAAGACGACAGAAAGCCCAACGGCAAAGCCGTGTCTCGCCCTGAGCATTGCATGTTACCGGGAAGGAGGGAACATCGTCTCTTGCGGCGCGCTTGCCAAGCCATGACTGGAAGCGTCGGTCTAAAGTAGTCTGCGAGCGCCACCATGTCAACGCGGGCCGCCCTGCCCTGGAATCCCACTCGCCAACCGTGGGCCAAGGCCCCCCGACCCCATCCATCGTTGACGCCCACCGCCGGAATGGTGTGAAATGCGAACCGCCAGCGGGCCTTTCCATGCGCTTCACCAGGCGGAGGTTCAGCAATGCCAACAGCGAAGGTCTTCGTGTTCGCTCCGGCAGACAACAGCGGCGAGTCCCATCGCATGCTGGAGGCCGCCGGATGTCAGCTCGCGTTCGGTAAGAACGCCTGGCTCACCCCCCAGGGCAGCAACGAAGAGGAAATGCTCGAGATGGCCCAAGGGGCCGACGCCCTCATCGGCACGTCCATTCGCAGCACCCCGATAACCCGCAGGATCATGGAGGCGTCGGAAACGCTGCGCATCGTCGCCAAGTACACCATTGGGGTTGACGACGTGGACGTTGACGCCGCAACCGAGTTGGGCATCCTCGTTACCCACGCTCCCACGGAAGCCAACTGGGGCGGCGTCGCCGAGAGCGCCGTGGGCATGATGCTCAACATCCTGAAGAAAACCCCGCAGCGGGACAGGTCCGTCAAGAGCGGCGGGTGGCGCCGCGACGACCTGATGGGCACCTACGTAGGCGCCCGCGGCGACGGCTACGGCGGCATCACCATCGGCATCGTCGGGCTGGGCCGCGTCGGCAGCCGATTCGCCCATCTACTGTCCCCCTGGAAGGCACGCCTCATTGCCTGCGACCCCTACCTCCCCGACGAACGCTTCGCCAAGCTTGGCGTGGAACGCGTCGACTATGACACCGTCCTGCGCCAGTCCGACGTCCTGTCGTTCCACGTTACGTTGACGCCCGAGACCCACCACATGCTCGGCCTCGCCGAGATGCGGAAGATGAAGCCCTCTGCCGTCCTCATCAACACTTCCCGCGGCCCCGTCGTCGACGAGGCGGCCCTCATCCAATCCCTCGACGAGGGCGTCATCGCTGCCGCCTCCCTGGACGTCATGGAAGAGGAGTCGCCGCATCCCGGCAACCCGCTCCTCAAAATGGGCGATAATGTCCTCCTGTCGCCGCACATGGTCTCCGCGAATCAGGACTCCTCCAGCGGCCACCTCGGCCCAGGCATCGCTTGGGCCACCGCTGCCGTCCTCAGCGCCCTCCGCGGCCGCGTCCACGACAACGTCTTCAATCTGGATGTCATCCCCCGCTGGCTCGAGCGGTTCGGGGAAAGGGACCTGCTGGGCTAGGGCCTGTTCACACTAGCGGGCTGGATTACCGGCCTTGGCCGGAAGGACGGTGGCCTTGTCAGGCCACATCCACAGAAGGTTGATGAAAACGGGTTGGGCTATAGACGGCGGGAACCTTGGGTTGCCCGGGCCCTACCTGGACGGATGGTCTTTCTTGGCCTGCGCCGCTATCCCGCCCACTCCGCCCTCCGACGTTTTCCAGGACAGGGGGACTCGCTGTACCCCCGGCGGGGGCTGCGCCCCCTGCACCCCGCTCGGCGAGACGACAGCGCCATACTTGACGGTGCAGGCGTATGTGTCGTTGTACGATCCTCTGTTGACAATGCAATTCAGTGTATTAGCGTGAACAGGCTCTAGACATGCTTCCCGGCAAGGTTGTTACCGGGCGTCCCTTCCCCCACAGCCACGGGAAGGTTAGGATAGGGAGCCTGTCTCAAAAGTAGCCGGCGCCCCTAGTGAGGAGCGGGCGCTAGTGGATAGACTGTCCTCAACGCGTGCTGGTTGGAGGGGCCTATGACGTGGCGACCGATGGACCGAGAGCAAGCTTGGCTCTTGCCCCCCTCTCTAGACGATCTGCTCCCCGACGATCACCCTGTGCGCTTTGTTGCGAGCTTCGTCGACGGACTGACGAAGGAGGAATGGGCCGGATTCGGCGTCAATATGGAGGGCGAGGCGCTGGGCGCCCCCGCCTATCACCCCCGCTCGCTGCTGAGCATTTGGCTGTATGGGTTCATGACGGGAGTACGCTCGTCGCGCAAGCTGGAAGCGAGCTGCCGGGACCAGATTCCCTTCCTCTGGCTGACCGGCTGGCAGCGCCCGGACCACAACACCCTCTGGCGATTCTACAAGGCCCATCGCGTCAAGCTCCGGGGACTGCTGCGGCTAACGGTGCGAGCCGCCGTCCGCCTCGACCTGATCGACTGGGCGGTACAGGCCGTGGATGGCACGAAGGTGCAGGCCAACGCGTCGCCGTCGCGGACCTACGACGCCCAGGAGCTGGAGCGGCTCTTGGAGCGCACGGCCCAGGCCATCGCCGACTTGGAAGCGCAGAACGAGCGCAGGGACGACTTGGCCCCGCCGCGCCTGCCGCCCGAACTGCGCAAAGCCGAGCAGCGGCGCAAGCGCGTGTTGGCCGCGAGACGGGAGATGGAGGAAGAGGGGCCCCGCCACGCCAACCTGACCGACCCGGAGGCGCGGCTCATGCGCAGCCGCGGCGCCTACGTCACCGGGTACAACGCCCAAGCCATGGCCGTCCCAGTGAGCCATGGCGACGGCGCCGGCGGCGGGCTGTTGATCACCGCTGCGGAGGTGACCCAGGACCAAGCGGACAACGCGCAACTGCTGCCCCTCATCGCCGCTGCGGCCGAGTCCGCCGAACGGACTCCGGCGCTTACCTTGGCCGACGCCGGGTACTTCTCCGGGGCCAACCTAGCGGCGTGCGCGTTACACGATACACCGGTGGCCATGCCCGAACCCCGTTCCCACACCGCCCATCCCTACCATTACCGCCACTTCACCTACGACCCCGCCGCCGACCGCTACCAGTGCCCCGAGGGCCGCTACCTCACCTTCCGCCGCAGCAAAACAAAGACGGGTCATGCACCCGTCCGCCTCTACCAGGCCAGCGGGGCCACATGCCGCGCCTGTCCCGCCTTCGGCCTCTGCACGACGATCAAGAAAGGTCGCCGGATCGAGGTATCGCTCCACGATGCTGCGCTCCAGTCCCACCGCCACTGGATGGAGACGCCGGAGACCCGGGCCGCCTACCGCCTGCGCAAACAGCTCGTGGAGCCGGTGTTCGGCATCGTGAAGGAGCAACAGGGGGCGCGCCGCTTCCTGTTGCGCGGGATCGAGGCCGTCCGCAGCGAGTGGTCGCTGCTGGCGGTGGCGTTCAACCTTCGCACCCTGCAGAAGGCCTGGAGGCGGTCCTTCTTCGGCCTCACCCGTCGTGGCCGGGCACTCAGCCGGGCCCTCAGCCTGTGGCCCTCACCCTCGGATACCCTGCTCGCCTGTCCAACCCACACACCAGTCCTGCACAGACCCGCGCACATCGAGACCTTCGCTCTCTTGTGAGACAGGCTCTAGGGGTCGCGTCCCTTCCCGCAGCCGGCTGAGGCGTGAATATGTCAACAATCCAATTCGGCGTTCAATACAACGGCATTGCCATGGCCGGCATGGAAAACCCACTGGACTTCGCCGAAAGGATGGAAGGCCTAGGTTACCGCTCCTTCTTCGTCCCGGATATCGAAACCCTGCCGGTGCTCGACCCTCTGGTCCTGCTGTCGGCCGTGGCCCAGCGCACCCGCCGGATGCGGCTGGGCACTGGCGTCCTCGTCCTCCCCTTCCGCAGCCCATACCAGTTGGCCAAGGCCGTCGCCTCCCTCGATGTCCTTTCCGAAGGGCGCGTTGTGCTCGGCGTGGGGTCGGGCGGCATGTTCCCCAAGGACATGGAGGTGGAGGGCGTTCGGATGGAAGACCGCCGGTCATTGACCGACGAGCGCCTAAAGCTCGTCCGGCGGCTGCTCTCCGAAACGAGCGTCACGCATCACGGAGCGTTCCACCACATGGACGACGCGACGTTGCAGCCGCGCCCAGCGCAGCAGCCCAACCCGCCGATTTGGACGGGCGCAATGTGGAACAATGGCTTCGCCAGGCGCCCCCTCGAGCGGACGGCCCGTTGGGCCGACGGATTTCACCCTAACGGTATGCCTGCGCAGGCATACGCTGAGGCCAAGGACATCATCAGCGAGGCGGCGGCCTCCCTCGGCCGGGATCCGGCTGCCATGGAATGGTCCTGCAACATCTACCTCTGCATGGGGCCAACGAAACAGGCGGCATTCCAGGAGGCCGAGAGGGCCATGGCCCAACGATACGGCGACGACGCCTGGGACATCGACCCCGCGACCCTCATCCTTGGCCCCTTCAGCGAGTGCGTGGAGACCATCGAGGAGTTCGCCACCGCCGGCATCACGCACTTCACCATCAACCCTCTCTGCGAACAGCCCACCCTCGTAGCGAACTTCGAACAGTTTGCCGCCGAGATCATTCCACACTTCGAACGCCGTTAACGGAGCGCCATGAGATTTGGAGTCTTCGATCACCTGGACCGCAATGGCCTGCCGCTCCACGACTACTACGAGACGCGCCTCAGGCTCATAGAGGCGTACGACCGCCTCGGCTTCCACGCCTACCACGTCGCCGAGCACCACTCGACCCCCATCGGCATGGCCCCCTCCCCAAGCGTCTTCCTCTCGGCCATTGCCCAGCGCACCAAGCGGCTCCGCTTCGGCCCAATGGTCTATCCGCTGCCCCTCTACAACCCGCTGCGCCTCCTAGAGGAAATCTGCATGCTGGACCAATTGAGCGGCGGGCGCTTGGATCCCGGCCTCGGGCGCGGTTCGTCACCGGTGGAAATGGCCTTCTACGGCGAGGAACCCGGGAGGGCGCAGAGCCTGTTTACAGAGGCTCTCGAAATCTTGCTCATGGGACTGACGAAGCAGACGCTCGACTTCCACGGCGAACACTACGCCTTCGACAAGGTCCCCATGGAGCTCCAGCCATTCCAGAAGCCCCACCCCCCTCTCTGGTACGGCGTCCACTCCCCGGAGAGCGCCGAGAGGGTGGCGCGCCAGGGATTCAATTGCATCAGCCTCGACGCCCCCGCCGACGCCACCCTGTGCTATGACCGCTTTCGCGATGTCTGGCGTCAGGAGCGCGGAGCAGAGGCCGAGCTGCCGCTGCTGGGCATTGGCCGCTTCATCGTCGTCGCCGAAACCGACGCCGCTGCGATGGACCTGGCGCGGCGGGCCTACCTCAAATGGCATGACAGCTTCACCCTGTTGTCCCGTACCTACAACAGGCCCGCAACACACCCTCGCCCCCAGGACTTCGACACCGTTTGCGAGGTCGGCCAGGGCATCGCCGGCTCGCCCGCGACCGTGGCCGCGGCGCTGCGCGCCCAGGTTGACCAGACAGGCGCCAACTACATCGTTGGCCAGTTTGCCTTCGGCGACCTCGCCTTCAACGACATCCTCGCATCCGTCGAACTGTTCGCCAACAGCGTAGCGCCAACCTTCCCATAGCCGCGAGATGCCTGCTCCCCTCCCGCCGCCGCCCACCTGGGCCATTGACGGGATTGGACGGCGGGGCTACATTTCCCCCAGCACGCTCTATCGACTCCGTTCTTGGCCAAGGAGGCTGTCATCATGCCCACAATCGACGCCGATGCCCACGTCATCGAAACAGAGGAAACCTGGAGCTACGTCCTCCCGGAGGACAGCCGGTACACCCCCATTGCGGTCGACCAGCGCAATGGCCCGTTCTCCTTCTGGCGCATCGAGGACAGGACGTACCAGCTTCAGAACATCGGGCCCAACACCACCAAGGAAGCCCGGGAGATGACCGACATCGAGGGCCGTCTCGCCCACATGGACGAGCTCGACGTCAACGTTCAGATCCTCTACCCCACCCTCCTCCTCCGCGCCCTCACCGACCGGGCCGCCGTTGAGCTCGCCATCACCCGGGGCTACAACCGCTGGCTCGCCAACATCTACGAGCGCGGCAAGGGCCGCCTGCGCTGGGCCGCCGTCCTCCCCTACATGACCCTCGACGCCGCCATCGAGGAGTTGAAGTTCGCCAAGGACCACGGCGCCTGCGCCTTCATGATGCATGGCACCGAGAACTTCCGCCTTCCCACCGACTCCTACTTCTTCCCCCTCTATGAGGAAGCCGAAAAGATGGATATGCCGGTGTGCATCCACGCCGGCACGGGCAGTCTCCAGGTCTACGACTACTTCGCCACCGACGTGTTCACGCGTTTCAGGCTCTCCGCCATCGGCGTTTGCGGGAACCTCATCTACTCGGGCATCCCCAAGAACTTTCCCAACCTCCGATGGGGCTTCATCGAGTTCACCTCGGCCTGGCTGCCCTTCATCCTCGGCGACCTCGTCATTCGCGCTGAAGCCGAGGTTGCCCTTCAGAAGCAGGTCCCGGACCACCCCATCTTCTCTCAGGTCGGCATTGCCCCTAAGGGTATGGGAAGCACCCAGACCATGCTCGGCGACAACAACATCTACGTGGCCTGCCAGACCTCGGACGACTTCCCTTACGTCCTCGCCTGCACCGGCGACGACAACCTCGTCATAGGCACCGACTACGGCCACGCCGACTACTCCAACGACATCGAGGCCATGCACAAGATGGCGTCCGGCGGCCTCATCAGCGAGGAGACCGCCCGGAAGATTACCTCCGACAACCCCGCCAGACTCTACGGCCTGTAGGACCGGACGCCTTTCATGGGTGAACGCCTCAAGGACAGGGTCGCCATCGTCACCGGCGGAGGCCGCGGCATCGGCCGCGGCCTCGCCCTGCTCTTGGCCCAGGAAGGCGCAAGCGTCGTCGTCAACGACCTCGGCGCCGCGGTGGACGGCGCCGGCGCAGACGCCGCCCCCGCCGATCAAGTCGTCGAAGAGATCCGGGCCGCGGGCGGCCAAGCCGTCGCCAATCACGACTCCGTAACGTCCAGTAGCGGCGCCGAGAACATCACCGCCACGGCTCTCAACGCCTTCGGCCGGCTCGACATCGTGATGACGCCGGCGGGCATCCTTCGCGACCGCATGATCTTCAACATGACGGAAGAGGAGTGGGACGCCGTCATCGCCGTCCACCTGCGGGGGACTTTCAACGTCGTCCACCAGGCAACCCGGATCTTCAAGCAGCAGGGCGTCGGCTGCTTCGTCACATTCACGTCAACCTCCGGCGTCGTTGGCAACAGCGGCCAGGCCAACTACGGGGCCGCCAAGGCCGGCATCGTTGGCCTCATGAGAACGATGGCCCTGGAGCTGGGGCCGCTGGGCATCCGGTCCAACTGCATCTGCCCCAGCGCTGGCACCCGAATGACCCAGAGCGTTCCCTCCGAGGCCGTCAACCTCCGCGCCCAGCAGGGCATCCGAGGGGCCATGGACGCCGCCGACTATGTCAACGCCGCGCCGGAGGACATTGCCCCCTTCGCCGTCTGGCTGGCCACCGATGCCGCCCACAACGTCAGCGGCCAGGTCTTCTACGTCCGCGGCGGCCTCGTGAGCCTGATGAATCCCGAGGACAGCGCCAAGGTGCTCCACAAGGAAGGCCGCTGGGAAGTGGATGAGATAGCGGCTGCTTTCCCC
Organism: Dehalococcoidia bacterium; assembly: GCA_965263165.1. Taxonomy (GTDB): domain Bacteria; phylum Chloroflexota; class Dehalococcoidia; order Lucifugimonadales; family SAR202-VII-2; genus SAR202-VII-2. The sequence continues at coordinate 2,518,184 of OZ253584.1, read as the reverse complement.
CACACGCTAGGCCTGGAACTCTTCAACCCCGCCCCCGCCAAAGAGCAGAACTAGCCGCATCCCGGCGCCGCCCCGTCCCTACCCCTTAGCCGAGGGAAAGGATTGGGGGAACCCCCTTCCTAACCTTCCGTCGAGTACGGGGCGTGAGCAGGCCCATAAACGGGGGATGGTTAGGCCTTTGATTGTATGTGTAACATTTCTCAGCCGGATTTCGGGGTTTGCAGGCACGGAGCCATTACAAAGGCATTACAGGCCGTTACAAAGCCATTACGAGTCGCTACGGAGTCATTCCGGAGTCGTTACGGACCGTTGCCTAGCCGTTACGAGTCATTAGTCATTTTGGAGCCATCCCGCTCCAAAGAGCCTGTGCCTTACAACGGCATTCGCTCCGGTCCCACGCTTCCTCGGACGGTCTTGCCCCTTGGGTTGTTCCCTCAGCGCCCCTGCCACAGGAGGATTCTCTGTGGTTAGCCCCCAGCGCACTATGTATGCGGCAGGCTCCGAGAAAGAGAGGCGGGCCGGCGGCTGACTTCATGGGGATACTATAGCACACTCGTTCGCATTTTGCAAGTAGGGGAGGGGCAGAGGGGGACCCCCTTCCCTACCTTCCCCCGAGTTCGGGGACAGGGAGGGGGCTTTTGGTGGCGGACGCCGTTGTCCCACCTAGCCCACCCTCCAATGTTTTGTGTACAGCGGGACACCCCCTGTTCCCCCGGCGGGGGCTGCGCCCCCTGCACCCAGCCCCACGCCTCTCCTCCCGGCTAGGCGTTGACGCGTTCGCCGCCCATGCATATTATGCAGGCAGCCGAACGGCAACCCCGCCATCTAATACCGGAGGAGTCCGTGACCACGACGCCCACCAACTTCGTTGAAGAAACCCTCGACATTGCCGGCGCATCGGTGCAAATGCGGCGCGGCGGCGCCGGCGACCCGCTACTCATCCTTCACAGCGAGTTGGGCGTGCCAGGCTGGCTCAAGGCCCACGAGCTCCTCGCCGAGCGCTATTCCGTCTACGTCCCCTCTCTCCCAGGCTTCGGCGCATCATCCCAGCCGGAAATGCTGATGTCCGTCCGCGACCTGGCCGCCTGGGTCTCCTGGTTCGTGCGGGACTACGGCCTCCCCACGCCGCTCAACGTCCTGGGCTTCTCTCTCGGCGGCTGGGTCGCCGCTGAACTCGCCACCATGAACAGCGCTATCTTCAAGAAGATGGTCCTCATCGGCGCCGCCGGCATCAAGCCCCAGCAAGGCGAGATATGGGACTACTTCATGAACTCCAGCCGGGAAGCCTTCGAGCAGTGCTTCTACACCCGCGACTCGGAGGAATACCTGAAGTACTACGGCAGAGACTGGAGCCCTGAAGAGGGCGACCAGATAGAGACCAACCGCGAAGGGGCCATCCGCTACACCTGGCGCCCCTACATGCACAGCATCACGCTACCCGCTCTGCTGCCCGCCATCGCCACGCCAACCCTTCTGGTCTGGGGAAAGCAGGACGCTCTCGTCCCCATCAGCAGCTGTGAGCTCTACCAGCAGGGAATCCCAGGCGCCCAGGCCACCGTCATTGAGGACTGCGGGCACATGCCCGAGATGGAAAAGCCGGAGGAGTTCGCCAACGCCGTTCTGAATTTCCTCGGCTGACCAGCCGCGCAGCCGCAATCCCCGCGGGGCTGGCAGTAAGCATCGAGCGTCCTCCCCTCCGCCAAAGGAGAGGGGACCGGGAGTAACGAACCATGTTCATCGGTCATTTCACGGAAGAGCCCTGGCAGAAGGAGGACTGGCCCGTCGAATGGGGGTCCGGCGTAGTGCAGGTGAGCAACCGCGAGTACGACCCCATGCTCGCCTCTCGTTTGTACAACCGCTACCTCGACGAGAAGGTTTACGCCGAAGAGATGGGCTTCGACGGCATCATGCTCAACGAGCACCACAGCGCCCCCTTCTGCATGAACAGCGTCGCCAACGTCCAGGCCGCTATCCTGGCGAGGATCACCACCAAGGCCAAGATCCTCCTCTTGGGCAACATCCTGCCCATCCACGACGACCCCCTCTGGCTGGCCGAACAGTTGGCCATGATCGACGTCATTTCACGAGGGCGCCTCATCCCAGGCGTCGTCCGCGGCGGCGGCAGCGAGAGCCTCGTCCACAACACTCCCCCGCATTTCAACCGCGAGCGTTTCGAGGAGGCCCACGACTTCCTCGTCAAGACTTGGACAACCCCCGGCCCCTTCCGCTGGGAGGGCAAGCACTTCCACTACAGGTACGTGAACCCTTGGGCCGTCCCCATGCAGAAGCCCTACCCGCCCATCTGGGTTCCCGGCACCGCCAGCAAGGAGACCGTGGAATGGGCGGCCCAGCATCGCTATCCCTACATCATGCTGGCCAGCCAGATCGACCTCACCCAGCAGATGTATCAGGTCTACTACGACACCGCCAGGGAGGAAGGCTACGAGGCCGGTCCTCAACACCTCGGCTTCATGTTCTTCTGCCACGTCGAGGAAACGGACGAGAAGGCAATGGAGGTCGGCCGGACGCTGACGATGGGCGTCCGCAGCCCCTTTGATCCCGGCGTGGAGCGGCCCCGGCCCTGGATCATGAGCCCTCCGGGCATTAGCACCAGCAGCGCCCGCGCCCTCCAGCGTCGAATGCTCGCCGTGGACTCCACCGGCCACACTCACGCCGGCGCCAGAGCATCCTTCGAAGACCAGGTGGCCACCCACGGCATGATCGTTGGCACCCCGGACACCGTCATGGCCAAGATTCGCTACATCATGGAAACGCTCCGGCCGGGAACCATCATCTTCCGCACCGGCGACGGCGCCATGAGCAACGATGCCCAGATGCGCACCCTGAAGCTCATGGGCGAAGAGGTGCTTCCCAGAATGAGGGAGACGGCCAAGGAGCTGGGCCTGCCCGGCCCCTACGACGTGGATCCCATGACCAACAAGACGCTCGCCGCCGTCGCTTCATAGCGGTCCAACAGACGAGCAACGACACCCTCTATCGCAAGCAAAGCGAGGTAACCCATGTTCATCGGCCATTTTACCGAGGAACCCTGGCAGGTGGAAAACTGGCCCGAAGAATGGGGGCCGGGCATCATCAAGGTCAGCAATAGAGAGTACGACCCATATCTGGCCGCCGACCTCTATAACCGCTACATCGATGAGAAGCTCTATGCCGAGGAAATGGGCTTCGATGGCATCATGCTCAACGAGCACCACAGCGCCCCCTTCTGCCTCAACGGGGTCGCCAACGTCCAAGCCGCCATCCTCGCCCGCATCACCAAGAAGGCCAAGATCCTGCTGCTCGGCAATGTGTTGCCAATCCACGACGACCCTCTCTGGCTCGCCGAGCAATTGGCCATGATCGACGTCATCTCAGGCGGCCGCCTCATCCCTGGCATCGTCCGGGGCGCCGGCAGCGAGAGCATTTCCCACAACGCCCCGCCCCACTACAACCGCGAACGCTTCGAGGAGGCCCACGACTTCCTCATCAAGACCTGGACCACCCCAGGCCCCTTCCGCTGGGAGGGCAAGCACTACCAATTCAGGTACGTGAACCCTTGGGCCGTCCCCATACAGAAGCCTCACCCGCCCATCTGGGTGCCGGGCACCGCCAGCAAGGAGACCGTGGAGTGGGCCGCCAAGCGCCGCTACCCCTACATCATGCTCTCCACCCAGGAGGAAATTACCCGCCAGATGTACCAGGTCTACTACGACACCGCCAGAGAGGAGGGCTACGAGGCCGGCCCGCAGCACCTCGGCTATATGTTCTTCCTCCACGTCGAGGAGACCAGAGAAAGGGCAATGGAAGTGGGCCGCACGCTGACAATGGGCGTCCGTAGCCCCTTCGACCCCGGCGTACAGAAGCCCATCCCCTGGATCCTCAGCCCCCCGGGTATGAACAGCAAGGGCGCCAAGGCCATGCAACGCCAGATGCTCGCCTTCGACTCCACCGGGCGCACAAGGGCGGGCGCCCTGGCCTCCTTTGAAGACCAGGTCGCAACCAATGGCATGGTCGTCGGCACGCCGGACGAATGCGTGGCGCAGATACGGCGCATCATGGAGTACCTCCGCCCAGGCATCATCATCTTCCGCACCGGCGATGGCGCCATGAAGCACGAGGACCAGATGCGGACGCTGAAGCTCATGGGCGAGGAAGTGATGCCGGCCATGCGCGACATCGCCAAGGAGATGGACCTGCCCGGCCCCTACGATGTTGATCCCACGCCCAGCGAGGCTGTGGCCGTCGCAACGTCGTAACACCGGCATTGCGACGGGCAGGCAGGCCTAGCCCGTACTGCGCGTCATCCGCGGCCCTCCCGCCGGCCGCGCCAACACGGCATTGCCACCCAATCGGCGAGGCGGTACACTCCCGCACATCATCGCGTTAATCAAAGGAGGCGCCATGCCCCTCAACGTCGGCGACCAGGCCCCCGACTTCACCCTGCTGGGAACGGGAGACGTGGAATACACGCTCTCCAGCTATCGCAACAGCAAGAACGTCGTGCTCGTGTTCTATCCCGGAGACGACACACCTGGTTGAACGCGCCAACTGTCGGCCTTGCGTGATGACAAGGCCCAGTGCGACGCAGCAGACGCCGTTGTCTTCGGCATGAACCCGGCGTCGCTCAGTTCCCATGACAAGTTCTCGACCAAGTACAACTTTCCCTTCGCCCTGCTGGTCGACCAGGATCGCGCCGTGGCCCACGCCTACGACGCTCTTAAGGAAAACGGAAAAAGTATCCAACGAACAGTCTATGTCATCGACAAAGATGGCAAAATAGCCTTCGCCCAAGAGGGCATCCCCCCGGACAGCGACATTCTGGCGGCACTCACCGGCTAGGGGCTGTTCACACCAACGGGCTGGGTTACCGGCCTTGGCCGGAAGGATGGTGGCCTCTTCTTAGGCTGCCCCCTGAGCGCCGGGACAGGGACAAGAGGGAGGGGGCTTTTGGTGGCGGGCGCCGTTGTCCCACCTAGACCGCCCTCCGACGTTTTCCAGAACAGGGGGGACTCGCTGTACCCCCTGCACCCCGCTCGGCGAGACGACAGCTCCTTCCTTGACGGTGGAGGCATATATGTCGTTGTACGATCCTCTATCGACAACGCACTTCGGTGCATTAGGTTGAACAGGCCCTAGAATGGGAGTCGCAGCCGAGGCCCCGCCTCTTTCATCCCGACAGGAAGGTGAACCATGGCCCATCTCGAGGAATACGCCGACAAGTACACGACCATCCACATGGAGCGGCGCGAAGGCATCCTCCAGCTTACCTTCCATACCGATGGCGGCAGCCTGGTCTGGGGCGGCGACCCCTCGCCGCACATGGAGTTCGGCTACGCCTTCGCCGACATCGCCAGCGACCCTGAGAACCGCGTCATCATCATGACCGGCGCCGGCGACGACTATTGCGCCCAGATGGCACTGCGCGGCGGGCGGAGGTCGCCGCAGACGTGGGACAAGACCTACTGGGAGGGCAAGCGCTTGCTCATGAACCTTCTTGAGATCGAGGTCCCCATCATCGCCGCCGTGAACGGCCCCGCCCTCGTCCACGCCGAGATCCCCCTGCTCAGCGACATCGTCCTCGCAGCGGAGAGCGCCGAGTTCCAGGACGCGCCGCACTTTCCCAGGGGAACCGTCCCCGGCGACGGCGTCCACGTCGTTTGGCCGCTCCTGCTGGGCCCCAACCGGGGCAGGTATTTCCTGCTCACGGGCCAAAAGCTGTCGGCCCAAGAGGCCCTTGCCCTCGGCGTCGTCAGCGAGGTGCTGCCCAAGGACCGTTTGATGGCGCGGGCTTGGGAGCTGGCCCAACAGCTTTCGCAGCAATCAACGTTGGCTCTGCGCTATAGCCGCGTGGTGCTGACGCTCCACCTGAAGCGACTGCTCCAGGACATGCTCGGCTACGGGCTGGCCGTGGAAGGGCTGGCCATGCTGGGCAGGCAGGAAGAGTCAGGCTAGGGCAATCCCGGCAGGCCCTACCCGCCCGGCGAAAAGTCCCGCCACGTCTCCAGCACTGCCTTGATCTCCGCCATGCCGGGGCTCTCGCCCGGCTCCGAGAACGGACTGCGCAGAATGCGGTCCCACTGGCCCCAGAACACCGTCTCAACCTGAACGTCCAGGGATTCATTGTCGACGGCGTCGCGGATGACGTTCATTGGATCGCCGCCGTCTTCGGCGACGGCCATCTGCTCCTTGAGCAACCGGCGGTACATGATGATGCCCCTGTCCGATTCCCCCAGATTCTCCATCGTCCGGTCCACGATCGGCCCCTGAAGCAACGCCACCATGTAGTCCTGGCTGGTCGTATGCGTGGTGATGAATTTCCCGTCCTCGTCATAGATCGGCACGTGGCGGTGCGGCGTCACGTCCTGCTTCGGAGCCGCGGCCCCCGGGGCAGGCTTGAAGATGCTGTACCAGTAGTGGCGCGTATGGACGTCGTCCACAGGAACCCGGATTTGCAGCCCCTCCTTGATCTGGTCCCCAATGTAGAGCGTGTTGGGAAACAGCACAGGGTGCCCCGTTCTCCACTCGTCGTCGTCCTCCGTCTGCCCATCCAGCAGACGGCGCTTGATAATGCCGTGCCTGAACGGATCGAACCCAATCCGCTGATGCTTTCGCGGCTTGTAGCGGTCGTCCTTCACCTGGCTGCCGAAGTACCCGTGAAGCCACTCCACGTGGGTGGGGTCCATGGAGTTCTCCATCAGTTGCAGCCAGTTGCACGGGATGTCCGTAATCCCGATGTCCCGCACGTCGTTGGTCCCAAGCAGTGGGCGCCAGCGAGGCAGAAGCGGCGCGGGCTCAGGGCCAATGTAGCCCCACACAAGCCCGCCGAACTCCTGCACCGGGTGGCCCGTGTTGTCGAATTCGCGGCTGGGCGGCCCGGCGTCGTTCTCCAACGGCCGGTCCACACACCGGCCCTCCGCCGTGAACTTCCAGCCGTCGATGATGCAGCGTATGCCGCCCTCCTCCACGAACCCTCGCACCAAGTCCATGCCGCGGTGGGTGCAGTACCGGCCGAGAAGCCCCAGTTTGCCGGAAGGCTCCTGGAACAGGACGAAATCCTCCCCCAGCAGGCGCACGGGCAGTGTTCGGGACTCCCTGTTCAGAATCTCGCCGTAGGCGGTAACGGGGAACCAGTAGCGGCGCATGAGGCCACCCATTGGGGTTCCCGGCCCCACCTCCGTCAGCAGCTTGTTTTCCTCAGCGCTCAGCATGGTCAATTCCTTTGCCTTCCGGCCCTCGGTCGGGGGAAGCGGCCAGGCCATTGTAGCAAAGAAGGAACGTGAAGCCAGTGTTTTCGATTCTCGTTGCCCGGCATCGGCTGCTCCTTGGGTGTGCTATCCTGAGCCGGACATACCCAACACTCCCACAAGCGCGCCCATGTACGTCGTTGGAACCGCAGGCCACGTCGACCACGGAAAATCCACGCTCGTCAAGGCCCTCACCGGGATGGACCCCGACCGCCTTCAGGAAGAGAAGCAGCGCGGCCTCACCATAGACCTCGGCTTCGCTTGGCTCGAGCTTCCATCCGGCCGCGAGATCAGCCTTGTCGATGTCCCCGGCCATGAGCGGTTCATCAAGAACATGCTCGCCGGCGTTGGCGGCATAGACCTCGCCCTCCTCGTCATCGCCGCCGACGAGTCGGTCATGCCCCAAACCAGGGAACACCTGGCCATCCTCGACCTCCTCCAGGTGCGACGCGGGTTGGCCGTCGTCACCAAGCGGGACCTCGTCGACGACGAGATCCGCGACCTCGTTATCGAAGAAGTCGCCGACGTTCTGCGCGGCACCGCCCTGCAGGGCATTCCCATCCTCGCCGCGTCGGCAGTGACCGGAGAGGGCATCCCCGATCTGCTCAAAAACCTGGACGAGCTTCTGGATGAAACCCCGGTGCGGGCCGACAGGGGCAGGCCCCGCCTGCCGGTGGACCGCTCCTTTACCATGACCGGCTTTGGCGCCGTCGTCACCGGAACCCTGATCGACGGCTCCCTCTCCGTAGGCCAGGAGGTCGAGGTGGCCCCCAAGGGTCTCACCGGGCGCATCAGAGGCATCCAGACCCACAAGAAGAAGGTTGACGCCATCCAGCCCGGCAACCGCGCCGCCGTCAACCTCTCCGGCCTCTCCCACGACGACCTCGAACGCGGCGACGTCCTGGCGCTCCCCCGCCACCTCAAACCCTCAACCGCCATCGATGTCCGGCTCAGGCTCATTCCCAAGGCCCCTCACGGCCTGCGCCACAACGTCGGCGTTACGTTCCACACCGGCAGTAGCGAGAGCCCCGCCCGCGTGCGCCTTCTGGAGCGGGACACCGTTGAACCCGGCGAGGAAACCTGGGCTCAGATCAAGCTAGAGCACCCCACCCCCGTTCTGCGGGGCGACTTCTTCGTCATCCGCTCCGCAGACGCCACGCTCGGCGGCGGGACCGTGACCGAGCCGCACGCCAAGCGCCGCCGGCGCTTCCATCCCCCCACCCTCCGCCGCCTCGAGATCCTCGCCAACGGGACCCCGCGCGACCTCGTGCTCCAGGCCCTAGAAACCAGCCAGCCCAGCGGCCTCAAATCCCTGGCGCCCGGCGCCAACCTCTCCCTCGAAGAGGCCCAGCGCGAGATCGACGGCCTTGTGAACGACGGCTCGGTGGTTGCCCTCGGCACCCCCCCCAACGCCGTCTACTACACCTCCCCGGGCTGGCAGTCCCTCGCAGCCAAGGCCGCTAGCGCCCTCGCCGAGTTTCACCGGGAGCACCCCGTCCGCAGGGGCCTGCCCAAGGAGGAGCTCCGCAGCCGCCTCGCCCTCACCTCCGCCACGTTTGCCCAAGCCCTGGCCCTCCTTGGCGCCGAGGGCCAACTGGCCGAAGACGGCGCCCTGGTGAAGCTGGCCTCCCATCAGGTCCGGGTCAACCCGGAGGACCGCCAACGCATGGAACGGTTCGTCAAAGAGCTCCAGGCCGCCCCCTTTGCTCCGGCGCCCCAAACGGCCCTGGACGCCGACCTCCTCAACGTCCTCGTGGACGAGGGTGCAATAGTCCGCGCGTCGGACCAGGTCGCCTTTGACGCCGCCGCCTTCCATGAAATGGTCAACCTCGTGGTCGGGCGGACCAGAGAGCAGGGCAGCATCACGGTGGCCCAGGCGCGCGACCTCCTCGGCGCCAGCCGCAAATACGTCCTCGCCCTGCTGGAATATCTCGACGAGCAGCGAATCACCCGCCGCAACGGCGACGAACGGGTCTTGAGATAGCCGTGGCCCTCGACTTCCTCAAGGTCGCCTCCCAAGTCGAGGCCATGGCCGATCAGGTTGTGGCCCGCGCCCCCCAACGGGGCCAACAGCTTGACCGCGCCATCCAAGAGCTGCGCCAATCGGATTTCATCGCCCTGGAGAACAAACGGCGCCGGGCCAAGACGACGTTCCTCGTGCCGGGCATCACCGGCCCGCTGTCGTTGCAGGTCCCCTGCCCGGCCCTGCCGCCGGATTTCGCCGTCCTCGCTGCCGACGGCTCGCACATCGACGTCAGCCGCCACGCCGCCGCCCGCTACTTCCTGATAAACATCGGCGGCGTGGAGCTCCGCTACGGCTCGGCCCCCGGCGCCCGGCTGGAGAGCCACCCCCGCCTCTACGCCGACCCTGAGGACATGGCCGTCACCGACCCCCTCGACCGCTTGCGCCCCCAGCTCATCGAAGGGCAGTTGCTCGGGCTCATGCGGGGCATCCAGGAGCTCCAGGCCCTCGCCGCCCTCGCCGAGCGCCTGCCGGACGACATACCCGCCCTAGCCCTCGTGGATGGCTCGCTGATCCTCCTGAGCCTCCTTGGGCAAACCTTTCCCGACTACGTCAAACGCAAGCTGTTGCAGGAGCAGTTCCTGCCCGCCCTGGCCCAGCTCCGGTCGCTGGCCGAAAGAAGGCCCCTGGCCGTCGCCGGCTACATCAGCCTTCCCAACAGCGCCGAGGTCGTCAATGCCCTGCGGGTCTCCCTCTGTCCCTATGACCCCCCCGACTGCGACGCCCATTGCCGCGCCATCCGCCCGGGCGACCGCCCCTGCGATCCCGTCGACGGCCTGCGCGACAGGGACGTCCTAGCGCGCCACCTCGCTGAGGGCGAGCGCTCCGGCGTCTTTTCCAGCCAGTCCTCGGTCGTGCAGGACTGGTACGGGGAGCACGAGGCGCGCTTCTTCTACGTCAACGTTGGCAACGAGATCGGCCGCGTAGAAGTCCCCGCCTGGGTCGCCCAAGAAGAAGACCTCCTCTCGCTCACCCACGCCCTCGTGGTCGACCAGAGCAGACGGGGCCTTGGCTACCCCGCCGCCCTCTCCGAGGCCCACGAGCAGGCCGTGGTCACGGGCCGCGACCGGCAGGAGTTTGCCCGGTTGGTGGAGGAGTCGCTCCAACGGCGGGGGCTTGCGCCCTCAACGTCGGAGAAGGACATATCGAAGAGGCTCAAGTGGCTATGAACATGGACCTCCGCGTCGGCGAAGTCATCGAGGCGTCCACGGATGCGTTCACCGCTCAGGCGTACCGCCTCTATGAAGCGCCCCCCCTCGGCGCCCTCGTCCGCGCCGGCAGCGACTCGCCGGTCTACGGCGCCGTTTGCTACACCACCACCCGCGGCATCGACCCCAACCGGCGCCCCATCGCCAGAGGCGAACACCTCCCCGACGAGGCGTCGGTCTACCGGGACAACCCCCAGCTCGAGCACCTGCTGAAGACCGAGTTCAACGTCGTCATCATCGGGCACCGCGAGGAAGACGTCATTCGGCATTACCTGCCGCCGCTGCCGCCCCGTATCCACGCCTTCGTCCACAGGTGCTCCCTGCAGGAAGGGCGCGACGTCACCCGGGACATGGGCTTCCTGGAGCTGCTCCTGAACTCCATCTCCTCCTCCGACGAGGCGCTGGCCGCCCTCGTTCGCGAGGCCGCCCGCTGCCATGACGACCCGCAGGCCTTCCTCGTGCGCGCCGGCAAGGAGTTGGTCGTGTTGCTCCAGGGCCAGGGCATCAGGCTCAATGGTCTCCTCCGGAGATTGGCGTGACTTCAATGCGCCGCCCTTGCCCAGGATGCCAAGAGCCGGATGGGTGCCGCCGTTCGCTGGAGGCCGCGTGAACCAGGAGGGCCAATGAATCAAATCAATCAGTGGGATGGCAACCAGGCCCGCCCCCTCGGCGTCGTGGTCTCCGGTGCCCTTTCCCAGGGCGTCGAGGTCAAGCTCGACCCCGACACCTCCGTGGAGGCAATCAAGGCGGGGACCTTCGTCACCATCCAGGGTGCTCAGTACCGCTACTTCGGCCTCGTCACCGACGTAACGTTGCAATCCCTCGACCAGCGTATGCAGATGTCCCCGCCCGACCTGTCCAACCCCCTCATCGCCCAGGTCATGCAGGGCGCCGGCTTCTTCGGCGTCATGTCCGTCAGGCCGGAGGTCACCATCACCGGCGACGCCTCCTCCATGCTGGACGGCCCCCAGCCGGCCAAATCCGTCCCGTCCCACTTTTCTCGGGTGTTCACCGCCTCCGAGCAGGACATCGCCCTCGTCTTCGGAGAGGAGGACGAGAAGCACTTTCACATCGGCACGCCGCTGGACATGGAGACCAAAGTCTGCCTGGATCTGGAGGCCTTTTCCCAGCGCAGCAACGGCATCTTCGGCAAGAGCGGCGCCGGCAAGAGCTTCCTCACCCGCCTCATCCTCGTGGGCCTCATACAGAGCAACGTTGCTTCCACCCTCGTCTTCGACATGCACGGCGAGTACGGCTGGGAAGCGCGCGACCCCGAACGCGGCCGCACCGTCAAGGGCCTCAAGCAGCTCTTCCCGTCCAACGTCGCCGTGTTCTCCCTCGACGAGGAAAACGCCCGCCGCCGCAACCTCTCCCCCGACCACCTCGTCCGCATAGGCTACGGCGAGATCGAGCCGGAGGACATCGAGCTGCTGGCGGGCACCCTCAACCTCACTCCCATCCAGACCCAGGTCGTGCCCCAGATAGCCCGCCACTTCAGCCGCAACTGGCTGAAGGGCTTCCTGGACATGCCCCGCGACGGACTCTCCGAGCTGGCGACGCAACTGAACGCCCACGAGGGAACCCTGGGGGCGCTGCGCCGCAAGCTGGGGACCCTGGAGCACATGCAATTCCTCACCGCGTCGGAGACCGGCGGCGAGGAGGCCATGCGCCGCATCCTGGAATATCTCGACCGCGGCATGCACGTCGTGTTGGAGTTCGGGCGCTACGGCAGGGACATCACCGCCTACGTCCTCGTCGCCAACCTCCTCTCCCGCCGCATCCACGAACGCTACGTCCGCCGCACCGAGGAGTTCATGGGGCGCGCCGGCCAGATGCCCCAGCCCCTCGTCATCGTCATCGAGGAGGCCCACCGCTTCCTCAACCCCGGCATCGCCCAGCAGACCATCTTCGGCAACATTGCGCGGGAGATGCGCAAATACAACGTGACTCTCCTCGTCGTCGACCAACGCCCCAGCGGCATCGACGACGAGGTCATGAGCCAGATCGGGACCAAGATATGCTGCCTCCTCGACAACGAGCGCGACGTGGACGCCGTCCTGACCGGCGTCTCGGGCGGGCGCGAGCTGCGACGCGTGCTCTCCAGGCTGGAAAGCAAGCAGCAGGCGCTCATCTTCGGGCACGCCCTACCTCTCCCGCTGGTGGTGCAGACCAGGGAGTACGGCTCCGCCGATTCCTACGCTCAGCTCCAGGGCTTCCGCCACCAGAGAGACCTTGCCCAGGAAATGGACCGGGACGCCGACGACCTCTTCGGAGAGCGCTGACGCCCCGCGCCCCGCTACGGGGGCAGGTTAGGCAGCGTCCCCCCACCCACCAGCCAGGCTCTCCACCCCCCACTCCTCATAGCCCCTTGCCCACCTCCGCCAGCAAACGGACTGTCCTGTCCCACGACGCGTCGGGGTCCTGCCCCACCGGGATGATATCGGCAATCACCTCGCCCATGCCCCAATCGAAGATCTCCTTCACCCGCAACGCCACGTCCTCCTCGCCGCCGGAGACGGCCAGAGCATCCAACATAGCGTCGGTCCACTGCCCCGTCTGCTCCGCCTCCGGAAAGCCCGCCTCTGCGAGCATCCGGGCGTAGAAGGGCCGCGTTGGATAGTGGGCCAGGTACTCGCGCACGACCCGGCGGACTTCCTCCCGGTCCTCGTGCACCACCACGGGCATGTGGGCCACCAGAGGCGGCGCCTCCCTGCCCTCCTTCTCCGCGCCCCGCCGCATCGCCGGCAGCGACTCGTCGCGCAGGTACTCGTAGGGGCTCACCCAACTGATGGCGCCGTCGGTCAGCTCTCCTGACAGCGCATACGAGCCTGGCCTCAACGCCGAAATCATGATGCCGATGTCCGGCGCCGGGGCCTCCAGCGCCCCGTGCGCGTGATAGAACTCCCCGGAGAAATCCACCGCCCCCTCCGTCACCGCCGTCCGCATGATTTGGACGTACTCCCGCAGGCGCGACAGCGGCTTCACCCACTCGTAGTGGTACACCGACTCCACGCTGGGCTGGTGGCTTGGCCCAAGTCCGATGCGGAACCTTCCGGGCGCCAGGTTCGCAATGGCAATCGACTGCTGCACGGCCACCAGAGGATGCCTGGGGTAGATGGGCGTGATGGCCGTGCCCAGCATGATGGACTCCGTCCGGGCCGCCGCAGCCGCCAACACTGTGAGGCCGTCGGGCCGCATGCCCCCGGTCGTCAACCAGGCCGCCTGGATGCCCGCCCGCTCCAAGGCCTCCACACGAGCCACCATCTCCTTCGTATCGCCTCGCATGGCTGCAACGCCGACGCGCTTTTGGAACATCATTCCTCCTTGACTTGGGTTGCTGGCCAAACCTGCGCTTCCCGTCCCTACCCCCATAGTCGAGGGAAGGTTGGGAAGCGTCCCAACTCCGCCGCCGCCCCTAGCCTACTGGCCGCGCTGACCGCAGTGTAGCAGCAAGCGCCCAGCCCTCCCAGCCCCACATGCGCGCATGTACTCTCAGGCCCAGATATGCTACGATATCAAGCGCTCGCCCACTATTGGGCCTGGTGAAATTGAGCGTTCTACCGAGCGTGTTCGTGACTAAGGGACGGTCACAGCTCCCGCCTAGTTGAAGCGAAGGGCGGCCGGAAAGGGCGCCGCCGGTCATCTCCAGGCCACACCGCCAACCGACGCCGGCTCCCGCTCCAACGAACAATCAAGCAGGCACCCCCCCCGTTTCAGGAGGCTCCCAGCATGGCTCAGGGGATCGACCAGACAGACCGGCAGATCCTCAACGTCATCCAGTCCGCCTTTCCGCTGACGGAAGAGCCTTTCCAAGCCATCGGCGACCAGCTCTCCCTTCCGCCCGACGAGGTCATTGACCGGATCCGGGCCATGAAGAAAATCCACGTCGTCCGCCAGATCAGCGCCATCTTCGACACCCGCCGGCTTGGGTACAAGACCAGCCTCGTCGCTATGCGCTTCCCCCAGGAGAACCTCCACAAGGCCGCCCTCCACATCAACCGCCACCCAGGGGTCTCCCACAACTACGAGCGCACCGGGAGCTTCAACCTGTGGTTCACCATCGCCGTCCCTCCCCACCACGACCTGCAAGCGGTCGTGGAGCGCATGGGACAGGAGGAAGGCGCCGAGGCGGTCCGCATCATGCCCACGATCCGCTTCTTCAAAATCGGCGTCAACTTCGACATGCTCACCCGCAAGGGCGCCTCCTACGACTACTTCAGCCCCGACGGCTATGGCAAAGACGACAGCCGCGCCCTCAACGACTGGAACAAGGTGGAGCCGGTAACCCCCTTCGAAATCGAGGTCATTCGCCAGCTTCAGGAGGACATAGCCCTCGCGCCCAGGCCCTTCGATGACATGAGCCGCTTCCTTGGGATTTCCAACCAGCAGCTCTTTGCCCACGCAGACGACTTCAGGGAGCGCGGCGTCATGCGCCGGTTCAGCGCCGTCCTCCACCACCGCCGGGCGGGCTTCCGAGCCAATGCCATGGGCGTCTGGAAGGTCGAGGAGGAGCGCGCCGAGGAAGTCGGCCTAAAGATGGCCCAGCACCCGGCGGTCAGCCACTGCTATCAGCGCCCCACGTTCCCCGACTGGCCCTACACCCACTTCTCCATGATCCACGCCGTCAACCAAGCCGAGTGCGAGCAGGTCGCCAGCGAGATTTCCGAGCAGATCGGCGTGACCGACTTCCAGTTGCTCTACAGCACCCGCGAATATAAGAAGACCCGCGTACGCTATTTTGTTGAGGATGAGGTGGAGCGCGTGTCCCAGCCAATGGCCCCCGCAGCGGCCAACAGATAGCGGGGGCGCTATGCCGGCGTACTATCCCGTATTCTTGAACCTCCAAGGCCGCCCCTGCATCGTCGTTGGCGGCGGCGTCATAGCCGAACGCAAGGTGAGCTATCTCCTCGAGTGTGGGGCAGCGGTGACAGTCGTGTCGCCGGACGTCACGGACCATGTGGAAACGTGGGCCAGGGAACGCCGTCTGACCTGGCGGCACCGCCGCTATCAAGACGGCGACCTGCAGGGCGCCTTCCTCGCCATCGCCGGAACCGACGACACTTCGGTGAACGAGGATGTCGCCGAGGAAGCGGAGCGCGAAAAGGTGCTGCTCAACGTCGTGGACGCGCCGCCCCTCTGCGGCTTCATCGCCCCCGCAATCGTGGAGCGAGGCCCGGTCACCGTGGCCATCTCCACCAGCGGCGCAAGCCCAGCCCTCGCCCGCCGCCTGCGTGAGCGCATGGAAGACGAGCAGCACTGCGCCTGCCTCTCCTGGGCCGACGCCGCCGGCCTGCTTCAGGACGTGCGCCTCGACCTGCGGAGCAGGGACGTGCGCGTCCTCCCGGACCACTGGCAGCGCTGCATGACCGACGAGGTCCTCGAATTGGTGCAGGCCGGCCGCCGAGAGGAAGCGCGTCGGCAGTTGACCCAGGCCCTCGAGGAGGGCGCCGTCTCGCCCGCAGTGGGAGGGGCATGAAGGTCTACGCTCTCGGGTTGAACCATCGAACGGCCCCGCTGGATGTGCGCGAGCTCGTTGCCGTCAGCCCCGAAACGCTGCCCCAAGCGACCGCCGTCCT
Source organism: Dehalococcoidia bacterium (assembly GCA_965263165.1). Taxonomy (GTDB): domain Bacteria; phylum Chloroflexota; class Dehalococcoidia; order Lucifugimonadales; family SAR202-VII-2; genus SAR202-VII-2. The sequence continues at coordinate 2,502,133 of OZ253584.1, read as the reverse complement.
CAAGGACCGCCTCGGGCAGGGCCTCATCCTGTCCACCTGCAACCGCACGGAGATCTACACCCTCGACGACGGCCACGGCTCCCCTGAGGAGGAGATTGGGCGCCTCTTCACCACCCTCTTCAACGTCCCTTGGCAGAGCATCAGCCCCTACGTCTACTCGTTGGACCACCGCGAGGCCGTCCACCACCTCTTCAGAGTGGCCGCCGGCCTCGACTCCATGATCATCGGCGAGTCGCAGATCCTTGGCCAGGTGCGCGACGCCTACAGCGCCACTATCGCAGAGGGCGCCGCCACCGGCCCCTTCTCCAAGCTCTTCCACGAGGCCCTGCGGGTCGGCAAGCGGGCCCGCCGGGAGACCGGCATTGGCCAGAACGCTCTATCGGTCAGCTACGCGGCCGTGGGCTTGGCCCGGGGCGTCCTCGGCGACCTTTCAGGACGCAACGTCCTCGTGGTCGGCCTGGGCGAAGCCGGGGCGCTGGTTGCTCAGGCCCTCGGCAACAGCGGAGCCGGCAACGTCATGGTCACCAACCGCACCCATGATCGCGCTCACGGACTGGCCCTGGAATTGGGCGGCGTGGCCTTCCCCTTCGACCGTCTGGAAGAGGCGCTCCCTGACGCCGACATCGTCATCACTTGCACGGGCTCGCCAAATTACATTCTGGACCACGCCACCCTTGCCCGCGCCGTCGAACAGCGCGCCAACGGGCCTCTCTGCATCATCGACATCGCCGTCCCCAGGGACGTTGAACCGTCAGCCGCCGCCCTTCAAGGCCTGCGCCTCTATGACATAGACGACCTCGACAGCATTTCGGAAGCGAACCGCGAGGAGCGCCTGCGAGAGGCGGAAAAGGTCGAAGCGCTCGTGGAAGAGGCAGTCGAGCGATTCGTGGAATGGTGGGACGGGCTATCGTCACTACCCACCATCAGCGCCCTGGGCCAGAAGGCCGAGGACATGCGCCGCCAGGAGGTTGCCAGGGCGCTGCAACAACTGCCGGACCTCACAGCCGACCAGCAGCGCCGCGTCGAAGCCATGAGCCGGGCGCTGGTCAAGAAGCTCCTTCACGACCCTGTTGACGTTCTTCGCAGCAAGGAAAGCTCCGCCGACCTCGCCTCCGTGCGCCGCCTGTTCCGGCTGGACCGCGCGGACGCCTAGCCGTGGCTACCAGGCCCGTTCGGGTTGGCGCTCGCGGCAGCAAGCTGGCCCTTCGCCAGGTTGAGGAAGTCATCGCTGCCCTCCAATCCCTTCAACTCGGCGTCGCTTTCGATATCCGCGTCATCTCCTCCGCCGGCGACCGGGACGCCGCCGCTCCGCTTCCCTCGCTCGGCGTTGGCGTGTTTGTCAAAGAGTTGGAGGAAGCGCTCTTGGCGGGCGAGGTGGACATGGCCGTCCACAGCCTCAAGGACCTCCCCACCAAGCTGCCGGACGGCCTCCGCATTGCCGCCGTTGGCCCCCGCCGGGACCCGCGGGACGCCTTGGTCAGCGCGACCGGGGCCGGTCTCGCCGGACTGCCTGCGGGAGCGCGGGTTGGCACGGGAAGTCCGCGCCGGGAGTGTCTCGTGAAATCCGTCCGCCCAGACCTCGAAGTCGTCCCTATTCGCGGCAACGTCCCCACCCGTCTGGCCAAGCTAGACGGTTCCAACTACGACGCCCTCGTCCTCGCAGCCGCCGGTCTGGAGCGCCTGGGCCTCCTCGCCCAAGCCGCCGAGCTCCTGGACCCCCAGGACTTCATTCCCGCGCCAGGCCAAGGCACCCTTGCCATCGAGGTCCGCTCAGCGGATAGCCGCATGACATCGCTGGCCGAGGCCGTCAACCACGACGCGACTCATGCGGCAGTCTCCGCCGAGCGTGCTTTCCTGCGCGCCCTTGGCGGCGGCTGCGCCCTGCCCATTGGCGCATACGCCTCCGTTGAAGGAGACGCGCTGTCCCTCACAGGATTCATTGGCGCCCAAGACGGCCGGAAGCTCTACAGAGGCGGCGCCTCCGGCCCCGCCGCCACGGCGGAGGCCATCGGCCGGGGGCTGGCCGAATCGCTGTTGGCTCAGGGAGCGCAGGCGCTGGTGGCGGAGGCAGGCTCGTGAGCGGGATTGTCTACCTCGTCGGCACCGGCCCTGGCGACCCCGGCCTCATCACCGTCAGAGGCCTGCGCCTCCTTCGGCAGGCCGACGTTGTGGTCTACGACCGCCTCGCGAACCCAAGGCTGCTGGATGAAGCCGCCGATGGCGCCGACCTCATTGACGCCGGCAAGGCTCCGGGCGACCAGCGCCTTACCCAACAGCAGACCAATGCCCTCCTCGTTGAGCTGGGCCGCCAGGGCAAGTCAGTCGTGCGCCTCAAGGGCGGCGACCCGTTCGTCTTCGGGCGGGGCGGTGAGGAGGCGGAAGCCCTCGCCGAAGCCAACGTTCCCTTTGAGGTGGTCCCCGGAGTGACCTCGGCGGTGGCGGTCCCGGCCTACGCCGGCATTCCCGTCACCCACCGGGCCGTCAGCTCGTCCGTTGCCATCGTCACCGGCAACGAGGATCCTACAAAACCGGAAGGCAGCGTGGACTGGCCCGCTCTGGCCAAATCGGCGGATACGCTGGTCATACTCATGGGCCTCGGGAACCTGCCTCAGATAGTCCAAGCGATGCGGGATGGAGGCCTGCCGCACGACCGGCCCGTTGCACTGATACAGCAGGGAACGGGGCCTCGGCAGCGGACGGTCGTGGGTACGCTGGACACCATCGCAGAGCAGGCGGAGAATGCCAACCTGAAGCCGCCCGTTGTCGCTGTGGTTGGGGAGGTGGTTGGCCTGCGGAAGCGCATCGCCTGGTGCGATACCCGTCCGCTGTTCGGCAAGCGGGTGCTGGTGACCCGCACTCGCCAGCAGGCCGGCACCCTCGCTGAGATGCTCGCCGAGCGCGGGGCGGAGCCGGTGGAGCTGCCCGCCATAGCCATCGAAACTATCCCAGACAACAAAGCCCTCACAGCCGCCATCGACCGCCTGGCGCTCTACCAATGGCTGGTCTTCAGCAGCGCCAACGGAGTTGCCGTCTTCTTCGACCATCTCGATGCAACCGGGCTGGACAGCCGGGCGCTGGCGGGCGTTAGGGTCTGCGCCATTGGGCCGGCCACCGCCGCCGCCCTCGCCCAGCGGGGCGTCCGGGCGGACATGGTCCCAGAGCGATACGTAGCAGAGTCGCTCGTGGAGGCCCTCCGCAACGAGGGCGTTGAAGGAAAGCGGATTCTGCTGGCCCGCGCCGAGATGGGCCGCGACGCGCTGCGCGTGGGGCTGGAGGCGGCCGGAGCGCAGGTGGACGAGGTGTCCCTCTACCGCGCCCTGACGCCGCCCGGCTCTCGGGATAAGGCTCGCGCCCTGCTTGCGGAGGGAATGGATATCGTCACCTTTACCAGCTCATCCACGGTCAGGAACCTCATCGACCTGCTGGACAGCGACGTGTCGGCGCTCCAGGGCGCGATGATAGCGTGCATAGGCCCCATCACCGCCTCCACTGCCAGGGAGATGGGGCTGACGGTCCACGCGCAGGCCGCCGAATATACCATTCCCGGCCTCGTCCAGGCGTTGGCCGACCACTTCGAGCGAGGAGGTGGTTGAGATGGCTGGCTTTCCCCAGGTGCGCCTGCGCCGCCTCCGTTCGTCGGAGGCCATGAGGAACCTGGTCCGCGAGACGCAGCTCTCCGTGGACGATTTCATCTATCCCCTCTTCCTGGCCCACGGCCGCAACGTCAGGGAACCCATCCCGCCGATGCCGGGTACCTTTCAGCTTTCGCTGGATATGCTCTTGCCGGAGATCGACGAGATCGCCAGCCTTGGCATACCTGCGGTCCTGCTCTTCGGCCTGCCCTCTTCCAAGGACGCCGGCGGCTCGGAAGCCTACGACCAGCGTGGCGTGATTCAGGAAGGCATCCGGGTCATCAAGCAAGCCGCGCCGGACCTCGCGGTCATCACCGACGTCTGTCTCTGCGAATACACCGACCACGGACACTGCGGCATCCTCCGCGAGGACGGACGCGTGGACAACGACGCCACGTTGGATCTGCTGACGCAAACGGCGGTGTCCCACGTGGAGGCCGGGGCGGACATGGTGGCCCCGTCAGCGATGATGGACGGCCAGGTTGCCGCCCTGCGCGCCGGGTTGGACAGCGCCGGCTATTCCGACGCGCCCATCATGGCCTACGCCGCCAAGTACGCGTCGTCGTTCTATGGGCCGTTCAGAGTCGCCGCCGGCTCTACGCCCCAGAGCGGGGACCGCAGGGCCTATCAGATGGACCCTGCATCGTCCCGGCAGGCGCTGCGCGAAATGGAATTGGACATGGAAGAGGGCGCCGATATCCTCATGGTGAAGCCGGGGCTGGCCTTCCTGGACATCCTGTCCCAGGCCCGCCAGCGCTTCGACGCCCCCCTGGCGGCCTACAACGTCAGCGGCGAGTATAGTATGGTGAAGGCTGCCGCTCAGTTGGGCTGGCTGGACGAAAAGCCGGTGGTCATGGAGACGCTCACGTCGCTGAAGCGGGCCGGGGCCGACCTGACCATCACCTACCACGCCAAGGATGCCGCCCGCTGGCTGGCGGAGTGAGCCGGCGGCGCAGACGCCGGTCGTCCGGCAACCCAAAAGGTCCGTGCGGGCCAGACATATTCCCGGAGGAGGAGTCGATATGCCTTTCGACGCGCTAGACCCCAAACGCACCGGCCTCGTGTTCTTCGACTTTCTCAACGCCTACTTCCGCGGCGCCGATGAGGAGACGCAACGCAGAATGGAGCCCATCGTCGAGCGGTGCGTGCGCCTCAAAGAAGCCGCCAAGGCGGTTGGCATTCCCTCCTTCTTCCCCAAGGCCGACCATCGTCCCGACGGCATGGACTCGGCGCGTCTCTACTCCGACACCGACATGCAGCTGCAGCCTTGGAGCGATCCCGAAAAAGAGCAGTTCACGGCCTATCATCTCGTCGCCCAGAACGACTGGTCGGGAGACCCCATCGAAGAGCTGTTCACGCCCGGCGAGGACTACCTGATCAACAAGCACCGCTGGAACTCCTTCCATCAGACCCACCTGGACCTCAGCCTCCGCACCCGCGGCATCGACACCATCGTCCTCTGCGGCGGGGCGGTTGAAGTGGGCGTGGTGAGCACCGCCTTCTCGGCTCGGGACAGGGACTACAACCAAGTCATCGTTCGCGACTGCTGCACGTCCATGCGCGAAGACGCCGAGAAGGCGTTCATGGAGTTGGTCTTCCCCCGCTTTGCCCGCATCCGCAACCACGACCAGGTCATCGACATGATACGAGCAGGATCGCAGTAGCCGTCTGATGGTCGAGACGCTCCGTCGAATGTCCCCCATCGCCGGCCCTCCGCCTACGCCAACACTCAGGCTGGCGCCCCTTTCGGGAAACCAGCCTTTCCCCAAGGACACCCGTGAAGACTGACTACTCCGTCTCCATATTCACGCGTTCCCAGAAAGTCATTCCCGGTGGCGTGAACAGTCCCGTACGGTCGTTTCGCGGCGTTGGCGGCAATCCCATTGTCATCACCCGAGGCAGGGGATCGAGGGTTTGGGACGTGGACGGCAACGAATACATCGACTACCTCGCCTCGTGGGGGCCGTTGATTGCCGGGCATGCGCATCCCCACGTTGTGCAGGCGGTGCGTCAGGCGGCGGCCCAAGGGACCAGCTTTGGCGCGCCCACCCTCGGCGAGCTTGAACTGGCGGAGCTCATAACCCAGGCCATGCCCTCTCTGGAGATGGTCCGCCTCGTCAACTCCGGGACCGAAGCAGCCATGAGCGCCATCCGCCTAGCCCGCGCCTTCACCGGCAGGCCCAAGATCATCAAATTCGCCGGATGCTACCACGGCCACGCCGACGCCCTGCTGGTCAAAGCGGGGTCCGGCGCAGCAACTCACGGCGTCCCCGACAGCGCCGGGGTTCCGCCGGCCTACGCCCAGGAAACCCTGGTGGCCAACTACAACGACCTCCCGTCCGTGCAGGCACATTTCGACGCATGGGCGGGGCAGATAGCGGCCGTTATCGTGGAGCCTATGGCCGGAAACATGGGCGTCGTTCCTCCCGCAGATGGGTTCCTCCAAGGCCTGCGGCGGGTGACGGAGGACAACGGCGCAGTCCTCATCTTCGATGAGGTCATAACGGGCTTCAGGGTCGCTTACGGCGGCGCCCAGGAAGTCTACGGAGTCGCGCCAGACCTGACCTGCTTGGGCAAGATCATCGGTGGGGGGTTGCCGGTGGGGGCCTACGGCGGACGCCGGGCCATCATGGAGCAGACGTCGCCCCTGGGACCCATGTACCAGGCAGGCACACTGTCCGGGAACCCCATCGCCGTAGCCGCCGGCATCGAGACCATCAAGCTCTTGCAAGCGCCGGAAACCTATGAGCGCCTTGACGCCCTCGCCGCCAGCCTGGAAGCGGGCCTACGCCACGCGGCCGCTGCGACGGGGACGCCGGTCGCGGTAAACCGCGTCAGCTCCGTTATGACCCTCTTCTTCAATCCAGGCCCCGTCCGAACCTGGAACGACGTTGCCGCATCGGACACCCAACGGTATGCCGCCTACTTTCACGGCATGTTGGAGCGGGGCGTCTATCTGGCGCCCTCCGCCTTCGAGGCATCCTTCGTCTCCCTCCTGCACATTCAGGACGACATCGACCAAACATTGGAGGCTGCCGGCGAGGTGATGAAAGGCCTTTCGCAGGGTTGAGTCAGAGGACGGCTTGGGTATCCAACGCCTTCCCGACACTTAGTACATTCGTCTGGGCTTAGTTCAAGTTTCCGCGACTCGCATTGAAGCCTGCTCCTTCCGAGTCAACCATTCAGCGGCGCCGGAATCCAGTAGCTCTGGCGCGGAATTGGCGGCAGCGCCTGTAGTCCTGCGAGGTTGTGTCCAAAGCGGAGCTAGCGCGTCAGTTAGAGCCTTCCTGTGTCGTGCCGCCGCTCAATGCCAATCGTGGGCGGTGGGCATGGGGATCCGTGTGTCAATACGCTCCACGTCGGAGACGATGATGTTCGTCGTCCCATCCCACCGAGAGACGACGCCGCGGACCAAGAGCACCTGGCTCCCCAGCTCCCTGCGACATCGGGCGAAGACCCGAGGCCACAGGATGACCTGCACGTCCCCCGTCTCGTCCTCGATAGTCACGAACACCGTCCCGTCCTGCCCCCTGGGATGCTGCCGGGCCACGGGCCATCCCGCCACCAGGACCTCCTCTCCTTCGTGGACGTCTTCCACAGCAGCGGCGGGAAGCACGCGGGGACTCAGCACGGGCCGCACGAACTCCATCAGGTGGCCTCTGGGGTAGATGCCCATGACCCCGTATTCGCCCACCATCTTCTCGTACTCGGTGAAGTCGGCAAGCTCGGGCGCGCCGTTTTCCATCAAGACGGGGAAAGCCCTCTGTCCGTTTCTGGAAGGACGGGTGGAGAGGCCGGCATCCCACAGGGCTTCCCTGCGATTGGCGGCGACGGCATCGAAGGCCCCGGCCATCACCAGCGACTCCACGGTACGGGGCTTCAGGCCCGTGCGCCGCACCAGGTCTCCGGCCCCGGCGTAGGGGCCGCGCCTGCTCCTTTCTTCTACGATGAGCTCGGCTGCCGCAGCCCCCACGTCCTTGATCAGCTGGAGCCCCAGCAGCACCGAGCCCTGCTCGGGAATGCACTGCGCCCGGCTGCGGTTCACGCAGGGATTCAGGAAGGGCGCACCGAAGCGCCGGGCATCCTCCTTGAGGGTCTCCAGGGGGTAGAAGCCCATCGGCTGGTTGTTCACCAGCGCAACGAAAAACTCCAGCGGGTAATAGCGCTTCAGCCAGGCGGCCTGATAGGCGGTGACGGCAAAGGCGTGGGAGTGGGACTCGGGGAACATGTAGTGGCCGTTGATCTTGGCGAAGATCTTCCCGGCCACTTCTTCGGACACTCCGTTTCCCTGCGCCCCCTCTAGGAACCGCCGCCAATGCATGGCAATGAGATGGTCGTTGTTAGGCTTGGCGAAGGCCCGCCTAACCTCGTCGGCCTGGGCGGCGGCCATCCCCGCCACGTCCATGACGAGCTGGACCACCTGCTCCTGCCACACGATGATGCCGTAGCCCCGCTCCAGAGCCCGCTGCTCCAGGGGGTGGTCGTACTCCCAGGAGTCCCCACGCCTATACCGCTCCACGAACTGGGATACGGCGCTGCCTTGGACACCGACGCCAGGGCGAATGAGGGCGACCTGGTAGGCCAGGTCCAGAAGGGTGCGGGACTTCAGGCGCTGCCCCATCTTGAGCTGGGCGGGGGACTGGAGCAGGAACACGCCCTTCGATCTGCCCGCGTTGATCATGTCGTACACTGCGGGGTCCTCGGGGTCGATCCTGCTCAGGTCCGGCCGCCGTCCCTCGCGCTGATCGATGAGATCCAGGGCTTCCTCGATCTGGTCCAACACAGGCAGGGAGAGGAGGTCGATCTTGGCGAAGTTGGCGTCGGCCACGCTGTCCTTGTCCCAGTCCATAATGAACCGCCCATCGATGGCCCCGGCCCGGACGGGAACCATCCCGGAGATAGGGGAGTCGCTGAGGACCATGCCCCCGACGTGCTGGCCCAGGCTCTTGGGCGCATCCATCAGCTGGGGGGCCAGCGCAATGAGGTCTCGCCAGCCCGGCGCCTCCACCCGGTCCCTAAAGGCGGGCAGCTCCAGCATCTCCTCCCGGAGTCTGGCCCCCTCGCGGGAGTGGAGCTGCTTTGAAAGAAGCTTCAGGTCCTCCTTCGGCAGCCCCAGGGCCTTGCCCAGGTCCTGGATGACCCCCTTCACCGAATAGGTGGCGACGGCCCCGGCCAGGACGGCAACATCGGGTCCGAAGTGCTGGTGCACCCGCCGGATGAGCTCGTCCCGGAGGGCGCGGGGAAAGTCCAGGTCGATGTCGGGGAGCATCGACATGTCCTCGGGGATGAACCGCTCCAGGGTCAGGTCCCACCGCAGGGGATCGACGTGGCTGATGCCGATGAGATAGCCGGTGAGCAGGGCCACCGAGGAGCCCCGGCCCCGGCCCGGCGGCCGCTCCTCCAAGGGCGTCTCCGGGTGCGCCATGCCCTGCTCCTCCATGATCTTCTGGGCGATGAGGACGATCTCTCGGTAGAGGAGGAGGAAGCCGGCCAGGCGATGCCTGCTTATCAGCCGGAACTCCTCCTCCAGGCGCTCTTGGACCGCCGGCGGCACAGACCCGTAGCGCCGCAGGGCGGCCTCGGAGCAGAGCCGTCTCAGATAGCTCTCGGCGGTGTAGCCCTCCGGCGCGGCAGGCACCGGGAGGGTGTAGCCCAGGTCTGCGCCGAGGTTGAAGGCGCACTGCTCGGCGATGCGGAGGGTGTTGACGACGGCCTCCGGACAGTCCGCGAAGAGCCGCGCCATCCGGGCGGGGGACTTCAGGGAGAGGTGATGGTTGGGCCTGATGAAGGGAAGGGCCTGGTCGATGGTGGTGTTGCGCTTGGCGGCCGCCAGCGCGTGCTGGAGGCGGTAGCGCTCCGGGGCGTGATAGTGGACGTCGTTGGTGGCCACGACCGGCGCGCCCGCGTCGCGGGCCAGTACCATCAGTTCCCTGTTCCGCTCGGTGTCCCCTAGCAGGAAGTTCCGCTGGAGCTCCACGTACACCGAGTCGGGGCCGAACCACTCCCGGTAGTCCTTGAGCAGCGCCATGGCCTCCTGACGGCGGCTGACCAGGAGGAGCTTCGAGAGGGGGCCGTCGCGGCCTCCCGTGAGGAGGACCACCCCCTCGGCATGATCCGGCAGATGCGCCGGATCGAGTCTAGGGGCCCTCCGGTCCACGGCGTTGGCCAGGGTGAAGAGCCGGGAGAGATTGGCGTACCCCTGCCGCGTCCCAGCCAGCAGGACCAGGCGGGCGCCGTCCAGGAGCGTTAGCTCGCCCCCGGTGATGGGCTGGATGCCGAGGCTGTCGGCCAACCGGGCGAACTCCAGGGCGCCGCACAGGTTGGCGTCCGTCAGGGCCAAGGCGGTATAGCCGTACTCCCCGGCTTGGGCCAGCAGCTCATGGGCGTGGGACGCCCCTACCCCAAAGGAGTAGAAGCTCATGGCGTGCAGCTCGACGTAGCCTGCAACCACGGGAGGACTCCGGCTCTAGGGGGGCTGCTGATACCAGCAGCCCCCCCAATGGTCTCGAAACAGGGTGACCTGGCGCCCATCCTCCCAGCTGACCCGATAGTAGGCGCGGGTCAGGGGCTCCGGCGTCCACCAGAGGTCGAAGCACCAGCGGTCTTCGATGCGGGCCACCCGGCGCCATTCCTTCCCCTCTAGGCGCACCGCCACTGGCTGATGGTCCAACCCCTCCCGAACCGTCACCGGCGCGGGTGTCGAGAGCGGTTTGATGGCGCCGCTTCCCGAAGGGTCGATCGGTATCTGCACAGAGCGCCTCTCCGGCGCCGGATGCCAGGGGGCAACCGCGACCACCCGGTGGAGGACATGGCGGCCTTGCATCCGGGCTTGCAGCCGCCGCTCCGCTTCCGCCAACCGGCGCTGCCGGTCTTTCCGCGCATCGTCGAGCAGCCCCATCTGCACCCCCGATTCTCCCGCGAGGTTGGCAAGGGTCAGGGTCGCCTCCTCCACGGGGGCCGGGGGATGGTCCGCCTCCAGCCGTCCCCTGATGATGAAGGAAGCCCGCTCCCAGTCCCCCGCGTCCTGCTTGAAGTGGAATGCCTTCTCCCATGGGGGCGCGTCCAAGAGGGTGCAGGAGAGCGTGGCCCTCCCCGCATAGCTACCCCGCATCCTGGGCCGGGAGTAGGCCCGCTTGAGGAGAGTGTCCACCGCCGCCAGAAGGAGCTCCATGGAGGAGGAGGAGAAGGGAAGCGCGGTGTGCTCCACGATGCATTCCTCCTGCTGCAGAGGGACCAGGGGCCTGTCGTCGATGCCGCGGGAGAGGCGCCAGGCCTGCTTCCCCGCAAGCCCGAACCGGTCGATGAGGGTCTCCTCCTTCATAGAGGCGACGTCACCCATCGCGTGGAGGCCGCAGCGGCGCAGAGCCGCCCTGACCTCGGAGGAGACGGGAAGGAGGTCAACGGGGTGGGGCGCAAGGAAAGCGGCTGCGTCGGGGGAAACCTTGGCGGCACCCGGGGACCTGCTCGTTCGGGCTGCGACAAATGCGGGGAACTTGGTGTCGGCTACGCCAACTCGCGGGTGCAGGTCCTGGGGGACGGAGTTCAGCAGGGCGTTGACCAGCCGGGCCTCGCCACCGTACAGATCTTCCAGGCCGTCCAGGCGCACGTAGGCTGTGCCCAGTTCCGACCCCTCCACGCGGTCGCTGATCCCCTGCAGAGAGGTGAGCGCCTGGCCGAACACCCTCCGGTAGGAGGGTTCGTCCGCTTCCAGAACGACGGCGTCGGCATACTGGGAAAAGGCTTGCTCCAGGGTCATGCCCGCGGTCACCCCCGCGGCCGTGGGTAGGGCGTCGACGACCAAGGCGCTCCCCTTAGAGCGATCGACGATGACGGCGGGGCTGTCCCTCAGGCGCGGCTGCCTTCTCAGCTCGACCTTGGCCCGCAGGTGGGTGATGAGCACACAGGCGACCCTCAAAGCGCCTCCTGGATGGGGAAGTCCGGTGAGACCGGCAGTAAGGCATGATGGAGAACGTATGTTCTTTTGTCAACGGCCTCATGGCAACAACCAGGGAACGGCGGCAGTGATTCCGGGCGACAAAGAAGCCCCGCATATATGGAACGAACAGGGGGAGGCCATCGCAGGTATAGCGATGGCCTCCCCCTAACCTAGCGGTCAGCGCCTCCCGCCCCCTACCCTTCCATCAGCGCCCACAATCGCCCCAGGATGGCCCCGTTCTCCTCCAACGTGAACGTATCCACCGTTGGCTGCCGCTGCCCCACGACCCCATCCACGGCGCCCAACTCCACTAGGCGCTCGATCAGGCGCGTCTCGTCCTCCACCGACGGCAACAACTCCCTTCCTGTCTCCAGAGACAGCGCCGTAACCAGCCCATAGGCGCCCCAGTTGGACACGCTGGCGATGATCAAATGGTCCACGGTCGTGGTGCAGGGCGCGTCCAGCAGCGTTCCCACCGCCGGAATGTGCTCCGCCAGGTTGCCCATGCCGATCTCATTCCCGCCGTCGCCGATGCCGATGGTGCGGGGATGGTGCATGACCAGGTAGTCCAGCTTGGCCGAATAAGGCGAAACGTCCTCGCCCCGCATGTTCCGGTACGAGCCGTCCGCGGTGAAGCCGGGGCGTTCAATCGAGACGACCAGCGAGGGGGCGTAACGTTCCAGCAGGTCCCTTGCGAACGTCTCGCTCTCGGCGAAGCCTGTCAGGGGGAACTCCAGCACCCGTTCCGGGCCGGCCATTTGCCGCAGCAGCGTAGCGGCATGCCCGTCCGAAACGTAGTGGGTGGTGAAACCGATCGAGTCCAGAGCCCGTCCCATCGCCAATGCCCCAGCCAGCCCGTCGGTCTCGGCGGCTTGGCGGGCGGGGATGTACCAGCCCGTCAGGATGAATACCGGGCCCGGCACCTCCAGGGCGAATCGAGCAGCCCGCGTGCAGAAGTCCGGCGATAGGCGCCCGCGAAGGGCCGCGATGCCGCGCCGGTCATGATCCAGAATGATGTCTTCGATGGAGATCAGCGGCTCACTCCCCTTTCGGCGCGGCTATGGGCACCCCTACAGAACGGCCAAGTCTTCGTCCCTGGCGTCCGTGATGAACATGTGGCCGGGGCTGTGGGTAATCATCAGTGGCGGCCGGCAGCTTTGGGCCACCGCCTGCGGAGTGACGCCGCACGCCCAGAAGACGGGCGTCTCGTCCGATTTCACCTCGACTGCGTCGCCGTAGTCCGGCCTGTCGAGGTCTTCGATGCCGATGGCCTTGGGGTCGCCAAGGTGCACCGGCGCTCCGTGCGCTCTAGGAAAGCGGGACGTGGTCTGAACGGCTTTGACAACCTGGGAGCGGTGAATCGCCCTCATGGAGACCACCATGGGACCGGAGAAGGCGCCTGCCGGCGCCGTGGGTATGTTCGTCACGTACATCGAACCGTTCTTTCCCTCCTCGATGTGCCGGAGAGCAATCCCCGCTTGGGTCAGGGCGCGCTCGAAGGTGAAGCTGCACCCCAACAGGAAAGTCACGAGATCATCCCGCCAGTGGGCATGGAGGCTCGTCGGCTCTTCAGCCATCTCGCCGTTGCGGTAGACCCTGTAGCAAGGCAGGTCAGTGCGAACGTCTGCGCCGGGCGCCAGCGACGGCTCGGTCTGCCCCGGTTCGAGAACCTCCAGCAGCGGACAGGGCTTGGGGTTCCGCTGGCAGAACAGCAGGAAGTCGAAGGCCATGTCCCTGGGCAACACGACCAGGTTTGCCTGGACGTGGCCCGGCGCCATGCCCGATGTGGGCCTGTCCAACTCGCCCGTGCGGCATAGCATCCGAAGGCCCTGGGGCGTTGCCGGTAGCGCCTGTGTTGCCATACTTGCTTCCCCCCAGCCATCCTAAACGGGCCTCAAAGGAGCGTCAATCTGCGGTGCCCCCTCCTGAAGCGCGAACGCGGCTGAAAAGGCGTCCGCCCGCGCCATGCAACTCCCGCCTGTCGAAAGCTGTCTCCGTAGCTTGTAGTGGTGTAAGATTACGTCTGCTATGAGCCTCAGAAAAGACATCGCTGAAGCAATCGTCGCCGGCGTAGCATCGGCTCAGGCCAAGGGGAGCCTCCCCGCCGGCGAGTTGCCCCCCATTGTCGTGGAGCGCCCTCAGAGAGAGGACAACGGCGACTTCGCCACCAACCTGCCCCTCCGCCTTGCCCGGGCCTTCAGCCTCGATCCCCTCGTCATTGCCCAACACGTCGCCGACAACATCCCCGACGCCCCCTTCATCGACCGCGTATGGGCCGCCAAGCCGGGCTTCGTCAACTTCGCCCTGCGCGACGCGTGGCTCACTAGTCAGGTGGAGGCGGTCCTCCAGGCCGGAACCAGCTACGGCGCCAGCGACGTGGGCCAAGGCCGCAAGGTCCAGGTTGAGTTCGTTTCCGTTAACCCCACCGGCCCCATTCACGTCGGCCACACGAGGGGCGCTGTCCTTGGCAGCACCCTGGCCAGTATCCTGACCGCCGCCGGATACGACGTAACCCGCGAGTACTACGTCAACGACCACGGCTCGCAGATGGAGCAATTCTATCGCTCGCTGTACGTCCGCTATCTTCAGGCCCACGGCCGCGAGGCTGTTCTGCCGGAGCACGGCTACAGGGGAGAATACGTCAGTGACCTGGCGCGCCAGATTCAGCAGGAATGCGGCGACCGCTTTCTCCACGCGCCGGAAGAGCAAGCCATGGCCGAGATCGGCGAGATTGGCCTGGAGAAGATGCTGGCCAGCATCAAGGACGATTTGGAGCAGGTGGGGGTCGCCTTCGACATCTGGTTCCGGGAACGCTCCCTCTTCGACGCCGGCCGCTACGACGAGGCGATGGCCCTCATCGCCGGCAGCGGCTACGTGTCGGACAGGGAGGGCGCCCGTTGGTTCACGTCCACAAGCCTCGGCGAGGACAAGGACAACGTGCTGGTGCGGTCCTCCGGCCAACCTACCTACTTTGCGTCGGACGTGGCTTATCACCTCGACAAGTTCGCCCACCGCGGCTTCGACCACGTCATCGATATCTGGGGCGCCGACCACCAGGGCCACGTATCCCGCGTCAAGGCGGTGGTCCAGGCGCTCGGCATCGACCCCAACCGCCTCTCCGTGATGATATCCCAGATGGTCACCCTCAGGCGCGGCGACGAGCAGCTCAAGGTCTCCAAGCGTTCCGGCGATCTGATCACCCTGCGGGACCTCGTGGACGACGTGGGCCCGGACGCCTGCCGCTACTTCTTCCTGTCTCGCTCCGCCGAGAGCCAGATGGAGTTCGATCTCGACCTCGCCAAGGAGCAGTCGGCCAACAACCCTGTGTACTACGTCCAGTACGGCCACGCCCGCATCGTCAGCATCCTCCGCCTGGCGGCGGAACGGGGCATCGACTATGCAGACGGCGACGTTTCGCTATTGAAGGATCCGGCGGAGCTGGCCCTCATTCGCAAGATGGTCCAGCTTCCGGAGCTCGTGGAGAGCATGGCCGAGGACATGGAGCCGCACCACCTCGCCCGCTACTCCCTGGACCTGGCGACGGCCTTTCACTGGTTCTACCAGCAGTGCCGCGTCGTCTCCAGCGACCCCGGGGATCTCCCCTTGGGCAAGGCGCGGCTGAAGCTGGTAGAAGCGGCCAGGACCGTCCTAGCCCGAAGCCTGGGCCTCATGGGCATGACCGCCCCCGAGCACATGTAGCCCGGGCGGCGCAGCTCTACTTCCCGCGTCTACTCGAAAGGATCCCCAGGTCATGCTCAAGGTCGGCGAGTTGGTACTGACTGGGGATATTTCGTTGGCGTAGGTACTCACTCATTTCCCAAATGGATACACCCGCTTCCTCGGCAACGCGCGCCAGCGTGAGTGTCCCGCGAGCATAGGCAGCGGCGTAGTGTTCCAGCTTCCACACCGAGACTGCCCTTAGCAGCAGCCTCCGCACAGTGGTGGAGCGATCGGTGTGCTCGGCCTGCTCAATGGCCTCCAGATCAGCTATCAACGACTCCGGCAGACGGGCGCCCACCATTGTGTCCTTCTTCATAAAGTCCTCCCGCTTCGGGCGATAAGGTCAGCTATCACGTCAGGTGACAGCCATAGCACCCGCCCAAGGCTTCGCAGATGCGCTAGGAAGCCTGGCTCATCCAAGATGCCTGCCAAACGACCCTCCAATAGAACCGCCGCTGTCCCCAGATACTCCAGCCCAAGGCTTTCAGCCAGCCGTCTGGCGTTTCTGTCGTCCAACAGCAGGGGCAAGGCGTTGTCGGCCGCCAATGCTATGGCCTCCGCTTCTCCGGACCCTATACCAGCCCGAGCGCGATAGGTCTGCGCGTTGCCAACGGCCGACTCCGGCAAAGGCGACAATATGACCCATCCATTGGTCAGAGCATCTTCCACTGCGTAGACTTCTGGTTTGTGAAGCTCACTCCCTCGCAGGACGACTTCCTGGTACACTGCGGGAGGCATCAGCACCCGGCCGTAGAGGTCTCGGAGCAGATGCAAGAGGTCAACCTTGGCCAAGGTGATGAGGACAGAAGAGTCAGCGATTACTGGCATTCAGGCAACCACCTCTCAGTCAAATGCTAACAAATGGGCCATTTGTTAGCAACCCAGGTAAACACCCCAACACCAAAGGAGCCACCATTGCGACCCAACAAAGTAAAGGAAAAGCTACACCGCGGCGAGCCTGTGCTCGGCCTCTTCTGCAACTTCCAATCACCCGGTGAAATCGAGGTTCTCGGCTGGCTGGGCTACGACTTTGCAATCATCGACGCGGAGCACTCCACCGTCGATTACCAGACGATGGAGAATATGGTCCGCGCCGCCGAGGTCAGCGGGACGGCCCCCTTCGCCCGCATCGGCCTGGGCGTCCACCAGAACATCCTCCGCTTCCTCGACGCCGGCGTCATCGGTGCCCAGATCCCCCTCGTCAACACCGGAGAGCAGGCCAGGGCGGTCGTGGAGGCTGTCAAGTACCCGCCCATCGGCAAGCGGGGACTGGCGGGCGTGCGGGCCGGCTCGTTCGGCATCCTTGAGTCGATGGGCGAGTACGTGGCCAGCGCAAACCGGGAGACCCTGGTCACCGTGCAGGTCGAGACCACCGAAGCGCTCGATAACCTGGACGACATCCTCACCGTGGACGGTGTCGACGTGGTCTTTCTCGGCCCCTCGGACTTGTCGTCGTCCATGGGCTACACCGGCCAGCCCACCCACCCCGACGTCATTACCGCCATTGCCGGCGCTGGAAAGAGGATCGCGGCCGCTGGCAAGTACGCCGGCACCATCGCCCGCGACCCGAATGCCTACGCTCGATGGCGGGAGGCCGGCTTCCAGTACCTCTGCACCGGCGTGAGCGCCCTGTTGATCCAATCAGCGAGGGGCTACCTCGAGGGGTGCCGCAAGACAGACTCCTAGCAGACCAGCACTAGCGACGCAGCGCTGAATAACGAAGAAGGGTCGTCCGATTGGGACGACCCTTCTTTTTCTATGCTTCCTAGACTTGCCGCATTTGTCGCACTGCTGGAGGCCTTAGCGCTCGTCAAGAACGCATGCCGCGGCCGCGGCATGCGCGCTCTTTCCCAAGAGAGCATCCCACAGCCGGTAGGTGAACCGCCAACGATGTTGTAGTGACTCTGCCTATGGCAGCAGCGGGCTGGGCGTCTGGAGGAAGGTTCCCGGAAGCTGCTGCCAACAGAGGTACCGCAGGTTCTCCCCGCCCGTGCTCTTGGTCTCGTGGCGGGAATTGGCGGGGACGTGCAGGAAATCACCCCTGTTGACCTCAACCCGCCTGTCTCCCACAAGCTCGTCGGCTTGGCCCGCCAAGCATAGCTTCACAAGGTCGCCGCCGGAGAGGGCCAGGCCCTGCTCCTCGCCAGGCTTCAGGCAGTCCAGGAAGATCTGGAACGAATACAGGTCGAACCCCTGCTCCGGCGCCATGACAATGTGCCTGCCGGGGCCCCACTCCATCAGCGGAGCGTCCTCGGCGGCAACGTACAGCTTCTTCTGCTCCCGCCTCCGATGCACCTCCAGGGCCACCCGTCCGAACTCCACCTGCTGCCTGAGATAGAGGCGGTACATGCTCCAGGGATCCAACCCGCCCATGACCTCCTCGGTGAGCTCCTCGTCCGGCAACTCGTAGGGAGGATGCTCGTGGACGAAGGGCGTCGGAACCTGACGCAGGGTTCCCACGAACTGCTGCACCGCCAGGAAGACTAGGGGCTCGTCGGCGGGATTCTCGGTACCGTGCCAAATGTTGCCGGGAACGTGCATGAAGTCGCCGACCTTGACCTCGTAGCGCTCGTCGCCGACGACCTCATACCCCCCACCGGCCACGTAGAACTTGATGGCGTCGCCGTGCGAGTGATAGCGGTCCGACCCCGCCGCCCTGCCCGACGTAAAGATGTGGAAGTTGTACACGTCGAAGCCCAGCTCCGGGCCGATGATCATGCGCTGGTCGGGACCGGCCTCCGGGCCCACCGGGGCATCCTTGGCGAGGACGTGAATGCGCTTCTGCCGGCGCCTCCGCTCGAGCTCCAGGGTCGCCTTGCCGAAGGCGATCTGCTTCTCCGCATAGAGCTGGCGAAGCTCCTCGATGCCGAGGCCGGTGAGGCCCTCGCTAATCGACGCCGGTAGTGTTTCCGTCATGCCGCGCCTCCCGGGGGCGTTGAATGAGAAGCATTATACATTGGGGCCAGCTTCAGCATTGGGGCCGGCGTCAGGTCCGGGAAGCCGCGGGGGGCCGCGTGACGTCATCCTCCGGCTCCGGGTCGTTGCTCGTCCGCAGCGGAACCTCCCGCAGGAACAAACACGCCACCACCGCGATGCCCATGAAGAACGCCCCCAGCAGGAAGGAGTCGCCGATGGCGGACGCCAGGCTCGCTCGCATGGTGTCGAGTATGACCGGTAGGTGTTGCACCCCCCCGGCGCCGATCAGCGCGTTTTCGATGTTGACCACCGTGTCGGCATCCAACAGCGCCTGAGGGTTGGTGGGCAGGAGGACGCCGGCCCGCTCCATAGCGGCCTGCGCGGGCGCCGGGATGTCCGCATGAAATCCCGAGGCGAAGCGGGAGCCCACCATGGTCCCCATCACAGCCACGCCGATGGTCCCGCCGAAGTTCCGCATGAAGGCCGCAGACGACGTGGCGACGCCCAGCATCCGCTGCGGAACGGCGTTGGTGGCGATGACCATGAACAGGGGGAAGGCCACCCCCATCCCCATCCCCATGATCACGACGTACAGGGTGATCGTGGCCCGGGTCGCGCTCGCGTCCATCGTGGACAAGAGGTAGATGCCGAGGGTCGCTGTGGCCGTGCTGAAGATGGCCACCACCTTGTAGCGCCCCCAACGCGACAGCAACTGCCCCGCGATCAGCCCGGCGAAGAAGCTGCTGATGGTCATGGGCATCAGAAACAGGCCCGATTCCGTCGCCGTTCTACCCGCCACGCCCTGCACGAACAGCGGCAGGTTCAGCATCGTCCCGAACAGTCCCAGGCCAATCAGCAGATACACCAGGTTCGAAATGGCGAAGGGGCCGTTCTTGAATGCGGGAAGTGGAAGGATGGGCTCGGGGGCGCGTCGCTCCTGCGCCAGGAACGCCGCCGCCAGCACCCCTGATGCCGAGAGCAGCCCCACCACCTGCCAGGACCCCCAGGGCAGTTGCCTGCCTCCCAGCGACACGCCGACCAGCAGCGGGATCACAAAGGCCAGCAGCAGCGCCGCTCCCAGGAAGTCGATCCGGTGGCGTCGCCCCCGGTAGTAGAACGGCGGCAGCACGAAGGAGGCATAAACCAGGGCAGTGGCCGCCACCGGGATGTTCATGAAGAACACCCACCGCCAGGACAGATGATCCGTCAGCAGTCCGCCCACCAGCGGCCCGCAGATGTTGGAAATGGCGAACACGCCCTGATTCAACGCCCGCCACTTGGGCTGCTCCTTCGGAGTGAACAGTTCCCCCACGATGGACATCGAATTGGCGATCAGCGCGCCCGCCCCTATCCCCGCGAGGGCCCGGAAAATGGAGAGCTGGAAGATGTCCTGGGCGATCCCGGACAGCGCCGACCCAATCATCAATATGATCAGGCCGATGGAGAAGAACAGCTTGCGCCCGTACATGTCCGACAGCTTGCCGAATATGGGCAGACTGGCGGCGGCGGTGACGATGTATCCCGTGAAGACCCAGTGGAAGTGGTCCAGCCCCTTCAGGTCCGCAGCGATCCGCGGCAGCGCCACGCTCACGACGGTCATGTTCAAGGCCGCGACCATCATGCCTATCGAGACCGCTACGTAGGCGATGACCCGCTTCCGCCCCTTTGGAGTCGGTCTGTCGGCGAAGGCCGCTCGCAGGAAGGAGGGAACAAACCGTTGGAGGGTCGGACGCCGGAGCAAGGCCATAGGCGCAGTTTAGCAGATGTCTTGCGCCCACCCCGCGACCTGCCGCTTCACCCTGCGGATATCCATCGCTTGTCGAGGACCCTCTTCCTAACCTTCCCCGAGTACCGGGGCAGGAATGGTCTTTGATTGCATGTGCATCATTTCTCAGCCGGATTTCGGTGGGTGTAGGCACGAAGCCGTAACAAGGGCGTAATAGGGCGTAACAAACCGTAATGAAGCTGTAAAGGAACTGTAAAGGATCTGTAATGGCTCCGTAACGAACCGTAACGGAACCGTAATGGAGCGGGATGGCTCCAAAGAGCCTGTGCCTTATAACGGCATTGCCTCCGGTCCCAGCCTTCCTCGGAGGGTCTTGCCCCTTGGGTTGTTCCCTCAGCGCCCCTGCCACAGGGGGAGTCCACAGAGAATCCCCCTGTCCGAACATATGCGGCAGGCTCCGAGAAAGAGAAGCGGGCCGGCTGCCCACTTCATGGGGCTACTATAGCACAATCGTTCGCATTTTCCAATAGGGGCTGGCGGGGAGGGCCGGACTGAACAGAAGGCGAACAGATAGCCTGTTCGCGTAGGCGATCACTCTGCCGGCAGATGGGCCCCAACAATTTCGGCTATCGCCTTCAACCTGGACGCCACATCGTCCAGAACTTCAGAATATTCCACACCGAGTTTGGGGTAAATCGGGACCCAGCCGTCCCGGGCCTGTACATTCAGTCTTTTGCCGATCTCTTTCATCACTATTCCATCCATGGCAATCTGCTGACCGCGATAGACCACCAGCCACAATGGAGTATCTCCATATTGGGCCCACCTGTCATAACTGACTCCAAACCAGCACAATATGTCTGGTGACACCCCCGTCAATCGGAAATACCTCCCGTACCCGTACTTATACCCAGATGCGGATAAATTGTTGGTGTTCATCCATCCTTGCGAAACTCCCCTGGAATGGACCACATCCTCGACAAGTTTAGTGTAGCCAACAAGACGGCGCGCGGAGGCAGGGTTCAGTTCGCCGGAGTGCATCGGCAAGAACGCTTCCGCGTCTTGTCCTTGGGCCAGCCCTCGAAGCTGCCGAATGTCTGCTTTAACACCAGCGTCGCCAGCCTTGTCAGCCATGCTATCAAGCAATCGGACCCAACTGACCAACGCCAAGCGCTTTTCGGCTCCGGCAACCATCGCGCTTCGCCAATCATCTGAAGAACCCACGGGCGCAAGCTCTGTTCCTGGGTTTTCTTCCGTAATTTGCCGGACGATTTCCACCCATAGTGTCTCGATTCTACCGTTGGGAGCGATGAACAAGAGCACTGCTGGGCTGGATTGGTCGAGCAAGTTGAAGTAACTACTGGCTTGACCTTTCGAGAGAGTAGCCCAGAATTTTGACTCGACCAGCAGGCGATTCACATCGTTTTCGTCGTAACCAGTCATGTCAGGCCGGGAACCATCTTCATAGGTCACCTGAGTTTCAAATCTGGTAATTGGCGGTACAGCAAAACCGCCTTCCCGGAGCAGGCTATTCAGCGCATCTCGCGATGTTGCGGACTTGTTCAAAACATAAGCTAAAGCGTCCGTCGCTGCATCCTCGACATGGCTGGTGAGTTTTGGAACCAGGTAAGCCATCAACGTTGCGTCGTCGTCCATAAGAGACCTCCCTCCACCGATTTAACGTTGATACGCCGGGTTAACCGGGTAGTCTTCCGGCTTGCCCGCGTCTCCGGGCTCGATCACGAAGTCTCGGCGGTCCCGGTAGAGCCGAGCGCGGTTCAGCACGTAGTCGCGCCCCGGTTCCAGGGTGTCCCAGTGGTCCTCAAGCCAGTATTTGTAGTCGCCGATGAACAGGTAGGTCTTGTTCATCGGGAAGAACCAACCAGCCACGCCCTCCCCGGCGCGGAATCGCTGGCAAACCGCCTCCAGCAACTCCTGCTGACCATCCTTTTCAGACACTACGTACTCGTGAGGCCAGGTATCCCGATAGGTAACCGCTTCCCTCCAAGGCGCCCGGGCGATGAGTTCAGTTAGCTTTGGCGTCATTCGCTTCATTTCCTCTCGGTGGGACTAGGAATAAACCTGAGGCCCTGTTTTGGGGCAGAAGGGTCAAGCGTACAGCAAACATGGCAGAGCACAACAGTTCTCATTCTGCAAGAAGGCGGGCCGGTGGCCCGCGCCAGGCCCTCGTTGACTCCTATGCCAGCCGGGGCAACACCTGCTCCCCTATCAAGCGAATGACGTTGAGCGTCTTCTCATGCGGCATCCCTGGCCATTGCAGCCGGGCAATCATCGTGGTGACGCCCAACTCATCGCGATAGCGCTGCAACTCCTGCGCGCAGTCCTCCGGCGTCCCAATGATGAACCTGTCGCGGGCAAGCTCCTGAAACGGCGCCGTGAAGTCCTCATCGCCTGGCAGCGCCTTGTCCTGACCCCAGCTTGCGTAGGCCTGATACTTGGCGTACAGGTATGGCTGGGCCTCGCGCCAGGCCGTCTCCCGGTCTTCATGAATGTACAGCTCGCGCATCATCGGCAGCTCCGACGGCGCATCGCGGCCCCCCTCCTCCAGCCCCCGGCGATAGACATCCATTTGCTGTTGAACAGTGGCAACCGTGGCGTGCGGGTTCACAAGCCAGGGGTGGCCCATGCGGCCCGCGCGCTCCACTGCCTTGTCGGCGTTGCAGGCTATCCAGATAGGCGGATGGGGCCTCTGCACCGGTTTCGTCGTCACCCTGACCTTGGGCAACTGCCAGAAGCGGCCGTCATATTCGACGGTGTCCTGGGTCCAGACCAGCTTCATGATTTCCAGCGCTTCCAGGAACCGGGCCAATCGCTCGCCCCGCCGGACGCCGAAGGCGGCGAACTCCTCCTCTCGATACCCGATACCCACGCCGCACACGAACCGCCCTCCGGTGATGGCATCCATCGTCATCACCTGCTCCGCCAGGTCGACCGGGTTGTGCATCGAAGACAGGGCCACGCCGCAGGCCAGCCGCATGTCCCCGGCGTCGGCGGCCAGGCGGCCCAGGTAGGGCCACATCGAAGGCATGATGAACGGGTTCACCAGGTGGTGCTGCCCCATCGTGATGATATCGAAGCCCGCCTCCCTGGCCGCCCTCACCTCCGCCAGCGCGTCCTGGACCTTCGCGGCAAACGACTGGTCACTGGTGAATTGGATGGCGGCCATCATCCCAAAGCGCATGTCTCCTCCTGCGTGCATCCGGTTGCGGCGC
Source organism: Dehalococcoidia bacterium (assembly GCA_965263165.1). Taxonomy (GTDB): domain Bacteria; phylum Chloroflexota; class Dehalococcoidia; order Lucifugimonadales; family SAR202-VII-2; genus SAR202-VII-2. Next base: position 2,478,970 of record OZ253584.1, on the reverse strand, counting down.
AATGCTATCATACGTCCTGCCGTCGCACGGCTGGCCGAGCGCGGCGGCAAGAACCTTCCAGGCAGCCCCGCTTCTGACTCTTTTCCCCCCCTTTCCCAGCGGGGCCAGGCAATGGCATGACTCTCTATTTCGAAGACGTCGCTGAAGGCATGGAGTTGCCGCTGTTGGTGAAGCACCCAACGACGCGTCAACTCGCGCAGTACGCCGGGGCCTCCGGCGACTTCTACGAGATCCACTACGACAGGGATTTCGCCCGAGGCACTGGGCTGGACGGCGTCATCCTTCACGGCGCCCTGAAGAATGCCTTCCTGGGCCAGCTTGTCACAGATTGGATCGGCGAAACCGGCGCGCTCAAAAAGCTATCCGTCCAGTACCGGGGCATGGACGCCCCGGGCAGCCCGCTAACGTGCCGAGGCCGCGTCATCCACAAATACGAGGAGAACGGCGAGCATCGGGCGGACTGCGAGATCTGGACGGAGACTGCCGCCGGCGACGTCACCACCCCCGGCTTGGCAACGGTGTCGCTGCCGTCAAGGGCGTGACTCTTCGGGACCGCCGCCGTTCACTCCCTCGTCAGAAGCCCCCGCGGGCCGCTCCGCGCCAGGCGCCATTGAATCAGGCCCGTCTCGTACACCTCGCACCCGACGGTCTTGAACGCAGACTGCCGCGCGCCCGGCGCGAACAGCGGTATGCCGTCGCCGAGCACCACGGGGAACACCGTCAGGATGATGTCGTCTATCAGGTCCGCATCCAGCATGATTGCGTTGATCTGCCCCCCGCCGACCAGCCAGATGTCCTGGCCCTCCTCCGCTTTGAGACCCCGCGCAAACGACGCGATGTCTCCTGAGACGAACCGGACGTTCGCCGTATCGGAAACGGCGGGGTCCCTCGTGAAGACGTAGTTCGTCTTGTCTGGATAGGGAAACTCCTCAACGGTCTGCGTCACCTCGTAGGTGGCCCTTCCCATCAGCGTGGCGTCGATTGACGCGTAGAAGTCGCTGTAGCCGTAATCGAGGTCGCCACCCGCGTCCAGCCAGTCGATCTCGCCGTTGGGCCCAGCGATGTACCCATCCAGGCTCGCCGCGATGTAGAGCTTCAGCCTCCGCAAGCATCCCTCCTCTGCCTCTGGGCTGCGTCTCCGTCCATGCGCTTGGCGCCCAGCCCTCCAACGCCCACGCTGGGACATCTGCCGACACTGGCCACAGTATAGACCGAGGCGACGCTCTGAATGCGGCCCTACGACCCCACAGCGACGTTCGCCTGCCCCGGCGCACGCGGTTGGCCCAACGCCGCCGATGGGTTATCATCCGGGCCAGCCCCCGCCGCAGCGTCACTCAGCTATCGCACGACTGCATGGGGCGGACAGCGAGAGGAAAAGACATGGCCAACGCGTTGCAGGACAAGGTCGTCGTCGTCACCGGCGCCGGTAGCGGCATCGGCCGGGGCATCGCCCTCCTGATGGCCCGCGAGGGCGCCAGCGTGGTCGTCAACGACATCGGCTCAGCCGCCGACGGCACAGGCGGCGACACCGCCGTCGCCGACCGCGTGGTGCAGCAGATCCGCGAGTTCGGCGGCTCCGCCGTCGGGAACTACGACTCCGTCGCGAGCATGGCCGGCGGCGCCAACATCGTTGGCGCCGCCATCCGCAACTTCGGCAGGCTCGACGCAGTGGTGACGCCGGCGGGCATCATCCAAGAGGCCCTCATCCACGACATGACAGAAGAGGAGTGGGACACCGTCATAGCCGTCCACCTCAAGGGGACATTCTCCGTCGTCCGCCACGCCGCGCCCATATTCCGCCAACAGGGAAGCGGCAGCGTCATCACCTTCACGTCGCGCCGTGGCCTCAAGGGAGGCGTCGGCAACGCCAACTACGCCGCCGCCAAGGCCGGCATCCTGGGCTTCACGAGGGTCGTCGCCAGAGACCTCGGCAGATACGGGGTGACCGTCAACTGCATCGCTCCGAGGGCCCGCACGAGGTTGGCGGGCTTCGATCCCGAAGGCGGTCAACACAGGCTATTTCCCGGCGCCGACGTGACCTTCCCCGACCCAGAGGACGTGGCCCCGATGGTCTGCTACCTCGCCAGCGATGCCGCCAGGGCGGTCAACGGGCAGGTGTTCTGGGTGCATGGCGGCAACATCGAATTGATGCAGCAGCCGCGACCCACCCGCTCCATAGTCAAGCCCGATGGCCGTTGGACGCTGGACGAACTGGATGACGTCGCGCCCCGCGTCATCACCGGCGGCCTTGCGAACCCCGCGCCCTCGGCCGGCGCGTAGCCGGGCGCCGCAGCGGCGCCGATTGGGGCCGAAACGCCCCAGCTTCCGAGACCTCCGCAGACAACAGGCCGCGAAGGACGCCCTCGCGTCTTCCTCCCTGCCCCAGTCCCTCTGTTGCACTGCTGCGCTGTAGACCACCGGGGCCGAACTGGAAGAACCACCTAAGCCTGGACGGCCTCCTTCCGAGGCTCCCTGCCCAGCAGCCACAGCAGCGCTGTGCTTGCCAGCGCCACGATGGCGGTCGTCGTCCAGGCAAAGGAGTAGGAGTCGGTGGCGTCCACCATCACGCCGAACAGCGGCGTCCCTATCAGGGAGCCAATGCTGGCGATGGTGCTCGTCGTGCCCATGACCGTGCCGATGCGCCCCGGCGCCGCCAGTTCGCCCACCAGGACCACAAAGACGGTGCGCCAGGACAGGACGGTGAGACCCAGCCAAAAGGCGACAACTCCGATGAACCAGATGGGAGTCCCCTCGCCAATGAATGCCGTCCCGAAGAACGCCAGGCCGCTCAGCGCCCCCACTATGACCAACACGATGATCCGCCGCGAACGGAGGAGCAGGTCGCTGACGGCGCCCCAGAGAATCCTTCCTATCATGCTCCCCACCCGCGCCAGGCCCATGAGCCCTCCAGCCACCACCGGAGACAGCTTCGGGTCCTCCACCAGAAACAGCACCAAGTAGGCGCCCACGGCGATGCTGGCAACCGACAGCAGCGTCGACCACGCCGTAGTCAATAGCAGGGTGCGGTTCGCCACCACGTCCACCAGCCCGCCCAGGAGAGAGTCCCGCTTGCTTGGCGCCTCGGCCGGCTTGTCCCTGTACGACGCGAAGAAGATCACGCCGGTGGTGAAGATGACCCCGGCCACCACCATGATGGCGGTCCGCCACCCCCAGAGTTCGGCAAGGGCTGGCAGCCCCGCCGCCGCCAGGACCCCCACCGTGGGCGTGCCTGTTTGCTTGATACCCATCGCCACGGCGCGGCCCCTGCTGGGAAGCCAGTCCAGTATCGCCCGCGAGGTGGAAAGAAACCCCGGCGACTGAATCATCCCCACCACCACCGCCAGCGCGAGCAGAACCCAGAAGGCGCTGGCAAGTCCCAACGCCACCAGCGCCGGCAGCAGCGCCACCAGAAGGAGCGTCGTGACCTTGCGCACACCCCACAGGTCGGTCAGCACCCCGCCCAGGAGAATCGTGCTCGTGCCGCCCGCCACCATTGCCGCCACGAAGAAGCCGATCTGCGTCTTGCTGAGACCCAGGTCCGCCTCCATGAACGGGAACAGCACCGGAAGCGCCTGGAACGGCCCGTTGGAGCCTCCCTGCGCCATCGTCGCCACAATGACAACCACCCACGGATAGGGCATCCGCAGGACCGACTTCGCGCCAGCGCCTATAGGACGAAACAGGGGCATAACGACTATTCTACCGTGAGCTTGGCGAAACGTGCGGGGATTGCGCAGGTACGCGTATGCTACAATGCTCCCATCCTGCGCTGCCCCGAAGACCATGCGTCAAGCAGTCGACAGCTTCCTTGACCATCTCACGGTTGAGCGGAACCTCTCCCCTCACACCGTCGCCGCCTATCGCAACGACCTGCAACAGTTCGTGACGCATCTGGAGGATTCCAAAGCCGCAAAGACCTGGGCGGCCATAGACCTCGAGACGCTGGCCCAGTACGTCTTGGAACTCGGGCAGCGCGGCTACCTTCCCGCCACCCTCAGCCGAAAGGTGGCAGCCGTCAAATCGTTCTTCCGCTATCTGGCGGAGGAGGGGAAGGTTCCCCTCGACCCCACCGACCCGCTGACGTCCGCCCGCGGCGGCCTGAGGCTTCCCAAGGCGCTCTCCCAAGAAGAAATCGACTGCCTCCTGGCTGCTTTAACCCCCGCCCTAACGCCGGAGCGGATGCGCGACCGCGCCATGTTCGAGCTGCTGTACGCCAGCGGTATGCGGGTCACCGAGTTGGTCTCTCTAGACGTCGGCGACGTCGATGTCGCGGGAATCCAGTTGGAGGGCGAACTCGCAGAGGTGTTCTACGATGACGACCTCGTTGCCATCGGCCATGCCGTGAAGCGCCGCGTCGAGGAGCAACTTGGGTCATTGAAGGCCGTGAAGGACGCCTCCACCGCGGCGCTGATGGAGGCCGGCCTCTCCGAGCAAGAAGCCGGCGAGGCCCACGCAGCGCTGAATACCGGGGTCGTGCGCTGCCAGGGCAAGGGCGGCAAGGAGCGGCTGGTCACGGTGAACGCGGTGGCCGTGGGCGCGCTCAGGGAGTATTTGGCAAAAGGCAGAAAGCAGCTCGTCAAGCGCGCCGGCGAGCCTGCCCTCCTCTTGAACCGGCGGGGCAAGCGCCTCACCAGGCAGGGCGTGTGGCTTCTGATAAAGACCTACGCCCGCCGAGCCGGAATCCACGAAGACATCACGCCGCATACGCTACGGCACAGCTTCGCCACGCACCTTCTCCAGGGCGGGGCCAGCCTGCGCCACGTTCAGGACATGCTGGGTCACGCCTCCATTGCCACTACGCAGATATACACCCACCTGACCAGCCAGCACGTCCGCGAAGAATACCTGCGGGCTCATCCCAGGTCGTAGGGGACCGAGGAGTCTTACACCTTGCGCATTGCCGTGGGCGCCGACGAACAAACCCCCCTGACCGGCTCCGTAGTGCAGGAGCTGCGTCGCCGCGGCCTTACCGTTGAGCTGTACGGAGCGCTTGACGCCAACGCCGACCCGGCTTGGCCCCTCGTCGCCAGAGCCGTCGCCCGGCAGGTTGCCTCCGGCGCCTGCCAGCAGGGCGTGCTCATGTGCTGGACTGGCACAGGCGTCAGCATTGCCGCCAACAAGGTCCCCGGCGTTAGGGCCGCCCTCTGCGGCGACGCCCCAACCGCGCAGGGCGCCAGGGCCTACAACGACGCCAACGTCCTTTGCCTCAGCCTGCGCGCCACCTCAACAGCCGTCGCGTCCGAAATACTTGACGCCTGGTTCACCGCCGAAATCGACGCCGGGGAGCGCCAGAACATCGAACGGGTCAACGAAATGGACAGCCTACCAGTCTCATAGCAACGCAACCCTCTGAACGGAGGTGTGTCATGCCACTGGTCACGATTAACGGAGAAGTCGGTAGCCGCGGAGGCATCGTTGGTCAAAGCGTTGCTCAAATGCTGGGAACCGACTACGTCGACCGCGTCATCCTCGCCGAGGCCGCCCGGCGGATAGGCGCAACCGTCGAGGCACTGGAGGAAAAGGAAGAGCGCCCCGAGACGCTTGGCGACCGCGTGGCGAAGTTCCTGCAGCGGATGCTGGAGCGTTCCGCCGTCGCCGGCTCCGGCGGCGAGCCCTATTTCGGCCCTGGTCTCGACGTGCTCCTTGGCCGCCAGTACGAGGACATGGACCAGGAGCCAATCACCCGCCCCCAGGAGCTTGACGACGAAGGCCTAATGAAGGCCATGAGCCAGGTCATCAAGGACATTGCCCAAGACGGCAACGTGGTCATAACAGGCCGGGCCAGCAACATGATCCTGGCGGACGTCCCCCACGCCCTGCACGTGCGCACGACCGCGTCCCTCGACTATCGCATCGCCTCCCTCATGGAGGACGACGGAGTCCCCCGGGCGGAAGCCGAGCGTATACTCCAGGTGCGGGAACGGGCCCGCATATGGTTCTTCAGGCGGTTCTTCAAGGTTGAGCCGGCGAACTCGCTCATCTATCATGTGACGATCAACACCGGCCAAACCCCCATAGACGTGGCCACCGAAATCGTGGCCACCGCCGCTCGCAAGCTGGAGCAGATCAGCAGCTAACGTCAGCAATATCCGCCCTGCCCGCAACGTTGCCCAGGGCCAGCTAGGAGACGACAATGCCCAGGCGCCCCCAAAAGGACTCGAAACGACGCAAGGGGCCTTCTGCCCCGGAGCAGTTGGCGCGCAAACAGGCCAGAGAGGCCAGCGACGAGAAGCCGTTACCGGTCGATTCCCCGGCCGCCCCGCTCGAAGAGCCCATGGACGAGGCGCCCCCGGCAGTTGAGGCCGCCGCCCAGGACGCAGGTCCTGAGGACGTTGCCGCCCCCGCGCCTACGCCCGCGCCCGCTCGCCGCGCCCCTCAGGCCGGGACGCGGGCCATGCCCCAGCCGGCCGCGTTCCGGGTCTCCCGTCAGTCTCGGCAGCAGGCGGACCGTCTGTCCATCCCGAGCGCAGTGCAGGCCCAGTTGAAGGGCGACCTGATGCGCATAGGCGCAATAACCGTGGTCATGGTCGCCGTTCTGAGCGCCCTGACCGTCGTCTTGGGTTAGCCCCCGAGGCGCATCGAACGGTTCCACCCTGGGCCGAGGCATTAGCGCCCTGCGTGCTACAATGGCGTGGCCATGACGCAGCCCCTTCCTCGCCCGAATTCCCCCGCCTATGGCCGCATGTATCGACGCCTGGGCGCCGTGCCGGCCAGCCCCGGCGTCTACCACTTCAAGGGACCCCAGGGTGAGGCGCTATACGTCGGCAAGGCCGCCAATCTAAGGAATCGTCTCCGCTCGTATTTCGGGAGCGCGCTGGGGCAAGAGCCCAAGATTCGTCGGCTCATGGAGCGCGCCGCCGACTTCGAGTTCACGGTCACGGAGTCGGAGGCCGAGGCGCTGCTTCTGGAGAACCTCTTCATCAAGAAGCACAAGCCCCGCTACAACGCCAGGCTCAAGGACGACAAGACCTACCCCTACATCAAGATAGACCTCAAGGAAGCGTTTCCGCAGGTCTACATCACCCGGCGCGTCAAGCAGGACGGCGCCCGCTACTTCGGCCCCTTCGCCAGCGCCGGGTCGGTGCGCAAGACTCTCGACCTGCTGAAAAAGCTCTTCCCCTACCGGTCCTGCACAAAGGTCATCACGGGCAACGATGACCGCCCCTGCCTGGAATACTTCATCAACCGCTGCGTCGCCCCCTGTGTGAGCTACGCCACCAAGGAGCAGTACCAGGAAGTCATCCAGCAGGTCATCGCCTTCATGGACGGCCGCACCGAAACTGTCGTGCGCGACCTCAAACGGCGCATGCGCCAGGCATCCGACGACCTCGAGTTCGAACGGGCGGCGAGGCTGCGCGACCAGATTCACGCCATCGAGCGGGTCAACGAAGGTCAGAAGGTTGCCTCCCTCGGCTTGGAGAACGAAGACGCCATTGCCCTGGCCCGCGGCGCCCGCGACGAAGCCTGGGTCGAGGTCTTCACCATCCGCCGCGGGTCACTGGTGGGGCGCGACCACTTCATCATGGAAGGCGCACAGGACACCGAGGAGGGGCGCCTGTTGGCCGGCTTCGTCAAGCAGTACTACGACTCAGCGCCCTTCATCCCCCCAAGGGTGCTGCTCCAGACCCCCCTCGATGAAGAGGAGTTGCCGGCCATCCAGCGCTGGCTCAGCGACCGCCGGGGCAGACCCGTGCGTTTCCTCGTCCCCCAACGGGGCGAAAAGCGCCGGCTCCTGCAGATGGTGGAAGAGAACGCCCGCCAGGGTCTAGCACAACTCATGACGAGCTGGGCCACCGATCGAGGCGCACTGAATCAGGCCATGGCCAACCTCGCAGAGGAGCTCAGCCTCCCCGACCTCCCCCGGCGCATGGAGTGTTACGACATCTCCAACACCCAGGGCGCCCACCCCGTCGGGAGCATGGTCGTCTTCCAGGACGGCCAGCCCCAAAAGGCCCACTACCGGCGTTTCCAGGTCAAGGGAGTCGAAGGCCCCAACGACTACGCCATGATGCAGGAAATGCTGCGCCGGCGCTTCCGCCGCCTCTCCAGCATGGCGGCCTCCGGCGGCGTCCCCGCCCCCATCCCCCCCGGCGCCGAAGACCAAGAACCCTCCGCAGCCGACGCGTGGAACACCGTCCCCAACCTCGTCATCATCGACGGCGGCAAGGGGCATCTTTCGGCTGCGCAAGAGGTCTTTCTGGAGCTGGGCATCAACTTCATCCCCCTCTCAGCCCTCGCCAAGGAGCGGGAAGAGCTCTTCATGCCCGACCTCTCAGAACCGATCCTCCTGCCGCGAACTTCTCCCGCGCTCTATCTCGTGCAGCGTATTCGCGACGAGGCCCACAGGTTCGCCATCAGCTACCACCAGCGGATCCGCTCCCGCAAGGCGACCCAGTCCGTGCTGGACGTGGTGCCGGGTATCGGCCCCCGCCGCAAGCGCATGTTGCTGCGTCAGTTCGGAGGCCTTGGGGCCATGAGGGAGGCGTCAGTGACCGAGCTGGCGGCGGTTCCCGGCATGACGACGCGTCTGGCCCAGAAGGTGAAGGAGTATCTGTAGGAACCTTGCTGAGAGGCGAGTTGCCATGCTGAACGAATTCTCAGACAAAGCCATGCAGCAGGCGCTCTACGAGGAAGAGGCTGGACACTGGTATGGGCAGATACCCGACTTCCCCGGTGTGCTGGCTGAAGCGGATTCAAGGCCAACATGCGAGGACCTTCTCTGGGAAGTTCTGGAAGAATGGCTCTTGCTAAAGATCAAGGATGGAGACGGCGACATACCTATAGTGGACAACCTCGACCTCAACGCCATCGGGGTCAAGGAAGCGTGGGACGTGGTATAGTGAGAACAGCCTTCAACTCGGGACCCCCAGCGGTTGATCCAGACCATTCGGCGCGACCGTAATTTCAGTAGATGCGAATCCCCAAGGGACCCCTACCCACCCAAGTCGCCAAGCGGCGTTTCACGCGTCGCCTCTTGGCGACGCTCGCGGCGAGCCTGCTCCTCACCGCGCTTGCCGTCGCCTGCGGCGGCGCTGAGCCGGCCACCAAACAGCCTGCAGCGCCAACGCTAACGCCCGCGCCCGCCACAACCCCGGACGCCCCACCCACCGGCGGAGGCGCCCCAACGCTCGCCCCGGCCACGCAGCGACCCGCAAGCGCTATGGCCACGGGCTCTGACAGCCAGTCCACCCCGGCGCCGACGCCCGCCGACCCGCCGGCAGGCCCTACCGCCACTGCCGCGGTTGAACCCGATCCTACGCAGCCGCCGGCCCCCACTTCGGCGCCGGTCCCGGATGCTCCCCTCGGCTCAAAGGAAGGCAACCTTGCTCCTGCCTTCATGGTCACCGGCATCGACGGTGAAGTAGTCAGCCTTGACGGTCTGGTTTCCCAGGGCCAGCCCTTCCTCCTCTACTTCTTTACAACGTGGTGACCAACGTGTCGCGCCGAGTTACGGACGCTCAAGGAAGTCTCCCCCGCCTACGAAGGACAGGTCAAGGTCATTGCCGTTGGTTTTGACCCCTCCGAGTATAGTCGACCGGACTTTCTCCGCGGCTTTAGGGACAAGGAAGGACTTCCCTTCCAGTTGTATGCCGGAAGCCGCGAAATCCTCGTGGACTATAACGTGACGGTCAGGTCCACCAAGATAGCGGTCGGGGGCAACGGCCTCATCACCTTCAGGGAAGGCTACGGCGTCATGACCTCAGGCGATTTGGACGCCGTCTTCCAAGGCTTGGTGAACTCCTAGGGGTTTCGGCCGTCCCCCCGGTCCACTGCGGCCCTCCCGCAAGCGCGGCGCTCGCCCTTACCCGACCCCTACTCCTCCAGAAACTCGCGCAGCGCGTTGTAGGAAGCCGGCATCTCCGGCTGGAACCTGAGGAAGGTCGTTGTGGGGAAGCGTTGCAGGCCGCTCTTGTGACTCGCCGCCACCCCATCCAGAATGCGCTCCACGTGGGACCACGGCGTCGTGAAAGCCATCTCGTGGTCCTGGGCCATCCCAAAGATGCGGTCGCCGTTGCACGGCAGCACGTACCATGGCTCACCGGTGTTGTAAGCCTGGGCGATGATGTCGGCGCAGTCCCTGGTTCCAACGGAAGCTGACCTCACAGGCATCCCCCCTCTCCAAACGGCCCCCTGCACCAGCCTCATCACCATCGCCGAGTTGCCGTAGACGCAGAGAACGTCAGGCTCGAAGTCGGCCCGGTGCAGCGGCGCCACCACCAGATAGGGAAACTTGCCGTGCTCCAGGTAGGCCACCTCGTGCGCCGACTTCGACCACATCTCCCGATTCTCCGGGTCCAGACTCTCGAACACCGACCCGTCGTCGAATTGCTTCTTGCGGGGCAGGTGGCCCAGCATCAGCATCCCGTAGGGGCATATCTGGTCCTCCTTTCCCACCGCCAGCACCCAGCCATAGCGGCGCGCCATGCCGTACGCCTGGCAGACCGTAATACGGTCCCCCAGATCCCTCAAAGGCCGCCGCGCCCGGTCCGGAATTTCCGACTCGTCCCTGCACAGCTTGATGGCCACGGGATAGGTGTCCACGCGGACATATTCGGACAGCATCTGGTCAACGGCCTTGGTGTCCATGGCCTCTCCTCTCGATAAGCGTACCTCAACTGTAGCACCTTGCCGGAGGCGGGTCACTCGCGCCGCGAAGACGATTTCCCGCCGCCGTCGTTTGACACCCTCTCTGCGTACTGCTGATAATCAGTCAAGGCATCGCCGCGATACGGAGCGCCATGAACACCGCCAAAGAGGTCGTCATCGCCGAGGACGGCATCCATCTCCGTTGGGACGACGGCCACAAGGGCTACTACCCCCACCGCAACCTCCGCGCCGAGTGCCGGTGCGCCGCCTGTGTCAACGAGTTCACCGGCGAGCGCATCGTTGGCTTCAACAACGTCCAAGAGGACGTGGAAGCCGTGGACTGGATGGAGGTGGGCCGGTACGCCCTTCGCTTCCTCTGGAGCGACTTCCACGACAGCGGCATCTACCCCTTCGACCTGCTGCGCGCTGTGTGCCGTTGCCCTGAATGTGAAGCCCAGCACGCCGGGAGGTGAGCGTGGCGCTCTTTCAAGGCCACGCGCCCGGCGCCGCCTGGGGACGGAAAAGCCATCGCCGAAGGCAAACCATCGAACGGAGCATCAGAACGTGGTGAAAGTCATCATCCGCAACCCCAAGAGGCGCGAGATCGAACTGGACGGCAAGGGCTGGCGCGTGCAGGACGCGCTGCGCCATCTCGACCTGAACCCGGAGTCGGTCCTCGTAGTCCGGGCGGGCGAATTGCTCACCCGGGACGAGCACCTGAGAGCTGACGACACCATCGAAGTCCTTTCCGCCATCTCTGGAGGCTAGCTTGCGCTGCGTGAAGTGCCCGGACAAGGCCATCATCGAGCTCAGAAGGCACCACTCCGCCTTCTGCAAGCCCCATTTCGTCGAGTACTTCGAGAACCAGGTGGAACGGGCCGTCCGCCGCAACAGCATGTTCGCCCAGGACGACCGCATCATGGTGGCGGTATCCGGAGGCAAGGACAGCCTGTCGCTATGGAGCGTCCTCCACCGCATGGGCTACGAAACGTCGGGGCTGCACATTCACCTCGGCATAGGCGAATACTCAGAGGCCTCCTACGAGAAGACGGCGCAGTTTGCCAATGCCCACGGCCTCGAACTTGCCACCGTGGATCTATCAAAGACCTACGGGATGGGGGTACCGGACCTTTCTAGGGCGCTGAAAAGGGTGGCCTGCTCCGGCTGTGGCCTCAGCAAGCGTTACATCATGAACAAAGAAGCCTACGAAAGGGGCTTCGACGTCGTGGCCACCGGCCACAACCTCGACGATGAAGCCGCCACGCTCATGGGCAACGTCCTCCACTGGCAGATGGGTTACCTGGCTCGGCAGTCGCCGGCGCTCCAGGCCACCACGGAGAAGCTGGTGAAAAAGGTCAAGCCGCTCTTCACCCTCACGGAGCGGGAAACCGCCGCCTATGCCCTCCTCCACGGCATCGACTACGTTGAAGACGAGTGCCCCAATGCCCTCGGCGCCAAGTCCCTCGTCTACAAGGACGCCCTCAACCGCATTGAGTGGGAGTCTCCCGGGGCCAAGCACAGCTTCGTGCTCCAATTCCTCGAACACGCCAAGCCCCGCCTTGAGGTGGGCGCCGACGACCATGAGCTCCGGGATTGCGCCATCTGCGGCCAGCCCACCACGGGCGAGGTATGCGCCTTCTGCCGAATGTGGCAGCAGGCGGAGCGCCGCGTGCAGGAGCGGGAAGAGCGCCGCCAGGCCCGTGAGGCCATCGCCGGGGCCGAAACCGCTTAGGCTAGGCCTCCGCCGGCGCACATGGGAGAATGCACGCCGCCCCTAACCTTCCCCGTAGTTGAGAGAAGGTTAGCAACTGTCTTGAAAGTCAAGCGGTTTGCGGGTTCCAGGCGGTGTGATGTTTGAGCATGGCGTTGAGGATGGTCAGCAGCTTGCGCATGCAGGCCGTGAGCGCCACCTTCTTCGGCTTGCCCGCCCGCAGAAGCCGCTCGTAGAACTCCTTCAGCGTGGGGTTGTAGCGCACGCCCACCAGGGCGGCCATGTACAGGGCGGCGCGCACGTGCCCCCGCCCGCCCCAGCATCGGCGCGAGCCCCGGTGCTTGCCACTGTCCCGGTTGAGCGGCGCGACCCCCACCACCGCAGCGGCCTCTCGGCGGTCGAGCGACCCCAGTTCCGGCAGTTCGGCCAGCAGGCTGAACACGGTCGCAGGCCCGATCCCAGGCACACTGCGCAGCAGGTCCTCCCGCTCGCGCCACAGCGGACTCTCCCGCAGGCGTCGCCCGAGCTCATCGTCGATCTCCTTCACCTGGCGGTTGAGGAGGGCGATCACTTCCTCGATCCCCTCTCGGACCACGGGCAAGGCGCGTTGGCGCCGCTGCTGCTCCGCGGTCCGCATCTGGATGATTTGCCGCCGCCGGGCGACGAGTCCCTCAAGTGCACGGGCTTCCGGGGAGCGCAGAGCCTGCCCGGTGACCCCGCTGGCCTGCCCGAAGTGGGCGATAACCGCGGCGTCCAGGCGGTCAGTCTTGGCGAGCTTCCCTTGGGAGCGGGCGAAGTCACGGACCTGGCGGGGGTTGACGACGGCGACAGGGAGGCCGGCCGCCCCGAGTGCGGCAACGATGGGCGCCTCATAGCCCCCGGTGGCTTCCATGACGATGCACTGGGGGCTCATGGCTTGGAGCCGGAGCACCAGCGCCTCTCCCCCCTCCTGGTCCTGGTCCACCCGCCACGCCTCCCCCGTCGGGCGCACCGCCACATCCACCCATGCCTTCGACACATCAATGCCTACGAACACCGGAGCCTCACTCGCCATCAGTCCTCCTTTGGCCCGTCCTTGCTGATACGGGCTCGGTGGCCCAGGCAACTGTTCGGGCTCTATGATGGGAGACGGCGGGGCGACCACGCTAACCTACGGTCTTGTTCAACCCAGGATGAAACGGTCTGCCCCGCCGTCTCTGCCAAAGATACCCAAAGATACAAGGATGGGAGTTCTTCCCGAGCAGGGCGCCCGGGGAAGACGAGGACGGGAAGCGCCAGCAACCTCTTCGGCCCCCCACATCACGGTGCCGCTATCCCTCCGAATGCCCAACTAGCCCGTGTTTTACGTTTGGCATAGCTTCTTCCTGGGCATGCAGGCTGGCCACGCGGCAGCTATAGATGACTCGCGGCAATGATTCCAACACGCTTTGGGACGGGTCCGGAACCTCGAGGCGCCGCTCCGCCACAACCCCCTCGTAACGCTTGAAATAGGGGCACCGCTCCCGAAAGGCTTGCAGCAACAGCCGGTCGCCGCCCAGCAGGAAGTGGTCAATCGCCTTCCCATAGGACTCTAGCCGCTGCCGCAACACGTCACAGGTCTTCTCCATCAGAGCGTTCGCCTGCTCCCCCCTGCGACGTGCGAACCGGCCGGAGGAGCTGCCCCCCTTTTTCGTGCGTCCCTGCACATAGCGACGCCCCACCTTGGAAACGGCCAGGGACTCGTCCTCGAACACGCCCACCCCGTACCCGCCTCTTCTCAACAGCAACACCCCCACGGTGCGTGACGCCGCGAGCAGCGACATCAGGGGCGCCGCGTCCCAACCGGACAGCACCGCAGCCTCGGTTGGAGCAAAGGGCGGCAGAACAACATGGATATCGGGGCGGCCCACGAAGAGCACAGCGCCCGTTGTGGACTTCTCCACCGCAGCCTGGACCGGCTTCGGCAGCGACGCGGCGATCGGCGCCGCGTTCCCTGGCAGGAGCACGAACGTGTTTCCCTCTCCCTCCGGGTCGCGCCATTGCTGAGCCATGCGGAGCATGGCCTGGCGGGGCGCCAGCCTGAACTTGGGAATCAAGCGCGGGCCCTACCCTGTCTGTTGCCCAGCGGAGCGTTCCGTCCGGCCCTCGATCGGGAAGCGCTCGTCGCTGCCCCACTCCCCCCAGGAGCCATCATAGTTGCGCACGTTGTCGTACCCCAACAGCATCAGGGCCAGCATTGCGTTCGACGAACGCACCGCGCCCTGTCAGTAGGGGGCTATGAGCCGCTTGTCCTCCGTAACCCCGGCGCCGCGGTACATCGCTCGCAGGTCATCGGCGGACTTGAAGACGTGGGTGTCGTCGTCCACCATGTTGTTCAGCCATTCCAGGTGCACCGCCCCCGCCATGTGCCCGCCGAAACGGTTCGTGCGCAGATTCGCCCCGTTGTACTCGCCATCGCTGCGGGTGTCCAAGGCCACGAAGCTGGAATCTCCGAGGCCTGCGCGTACCTCGTCGGCGGCAATGACCCAACCATCCTGGGGACGGGGCGTAAAAGGGCTCGCCTGCCGCTTCGACTTCGCTATGCTGACGGGGTGACCCCCCATGACCCACTTGTTCCAACCCCCGTTGAGCACCTTGACCCGGTGGTGGCCATAGTAGTTCAGCACCCACCAGAGCCGCGAGGCGAACAGGCTCCGGTTGTCGTCGTAAGCGATGACCAGGTCGTCGTCGCCGACGCCCAGTTCCGCCATCAGTGCGGCAAACTGCCCAGGCGTCATTACGAACGCCGGATTGTCCGGGTCCTTCAGCCGGTCGCTGTAGCTGGGCGAACTGACGGCCCCCGGAATATGGCCCCGCAGGTACAACCTATGCTCCTGGCAGTCCACGACCACCAGATTGGCGTCATCCAGATGCTCCGCCAGCCAGCCGGTCTCAGCGAGAAGCTCGGGCCGGGCATAGTCCGCCATAGCCGCCTCCCTCGTCAAAGTGCGCCCATTGTTGCGGCCCATTCTCGGGGGTGTCAAGGCAACGGCGGCGGCTCCCCGCCGTCCTCGCACACCGGCGCTCCCACAACGCCTCCCTGATGCCGGAATGGACGAAACGAGGCAGGCGCCTCCATCCAACGTCGTGCAGCCCGCCCGAATCCGCGCTATCATGGGCGGCACAACCGGCAAGCAAAGGAGCGGTCATGCACTTCGGCATCATGCTGCCCCACTTCCGCCAGGCAGCCTCTCCCGACGGCATCATCAGGGTCGCCCAAGAAGCCGAGGCCATGGGCTTCGACTCCGTCTGGGTCAGCGAGCACCTCGCGATCCCAACCGAGCACATCGAGCGCCGCGGCGCCGTGTGGTACGAGGCCACCACCGTTCTTGGTTTCGCAGCCGCCGTCACCAAGCGCATCCTCCTGGGCAGCAGCGTTCTCGTCATGCCTCTCCGCAGTCCCGTGCTGACGGCCAAGGCTGTAGCCACCGTGGACGTCCTGTCCGGCGGGCGCGTCCTGTTCGGGGCCGGCGTCGGCGGCTTCGAGGGCGAGTTTGCGGTCACCGGCGCCGATTACGCCAATCGGGGCGACGTGACCAACGAGGCTCTGGCCCTCATCAAACAGATCTGGGGCGACGGCCCCGCCGATTTCCAGGGCCGCTTCTGGCAGGTCTCCGATGTCGTTCTGGAGCCAAAGCCGGTGCAGAAACCCCACCCGCCCATTTGGATCGGCGGCAGCACTGGACGGGCTCTCCGCCGCGTGGCGGAGCACGGCGACGTCTGGCACCCTACCCGTCCCACGACGTCGATGATCAAGGAAGGCAGGGAAAAGCTGGCCCGCCTATGCGAGCCCCTTGGCCGGGATGCATCGGCGATCCCCATCGCCCTGCGCCACTGCCTGCTCTTCACCGACGCCCCGGCGGCCCCGGACACAACCGAGCCTCTCATTGGCGCCGAGGACGACGTGATACGCTCGCTGGAGGCGTTCCAGGAGGCCGGCGTCACCGCAGCCGTGTTGGACATGTTCTACGGCACCCCTGAGGTCACCAACGAAACACCGGACACCATGCTCAAGACCATGGAGCGCCTGATGGCCAACGTCGCGCCGAGATTCCAGTAGGACTGCCGTTCCGGCCGCCCCTTTCCGATACATCAACCACGCTCAGCCAGGAGGCCGTCTTGGGCCAGAACTTAACCAGGGAAAAGCTTGCAAAGGGGGAGGCGGTCTACGGCGTCCCCGTGACCATCAACGCCCCTTCGTTGGTGGAGTTGCTGGCGGTGGCGGGCATGGATTTCGTCATGCTGGACTCGGAGGGCGGCCCGCTTGACCCCAGCGAAATCGAGGACCTTGTGAGAGCCGCTGAGCTGACCGGCATCACTCCTCTCGTGAGGGTTCCCGTTAACAGGCCCGAGGTCATCGGCATCTTCCTGGATAGAGGGGCTCACGGCATTGTCGTGCCGAAGGTGTCCAGCTCCGAGGAGGCTGAAGCGGTCGTCAGGGCTGCTAAGTTCCCCCCCGAAGGCAATCGGGGTTTTGCCCCGGCCCGCTGGACCATCACCTACCGCGGCGAGAAGGACGCCTACGCTGCGGCCAACCGGGAAACCCTGGTCATCTGCATGGTGGAGGACCCCAGGGGCATGGCCGCCATCGGCGACATCGCCTCGGTTCCCGGCGTTGACGCCGTCCACATCGGCCCCAACGACCTCGCGCTCTCCCTCGGCCACGGCGCCAACACCTGGCACGATGAGGTGCTGGAGTTAGTGGACAAGGCCGTGGCCACCGTCACGGCCTTGGGCAACCCCTTCCCGGCCATGGGCGTCGGCGCCATCCCGCCGTCGCAGACCGACCGCTATCGGGCCTACCACGAGAAAGGCGTCCGCTACTTCCAGGTTGCCCTGCCCGGCCTGCTCAACGGCGCAGTGCGGCGCTTCTTCGAGGGCGCCCGACCCTAGTAGCGGCACTTCCCAGAGACGTTGCTACCGAATCCCATCCCTGCCCTTGAAGCCGGGGGAAGTTGGGATGGGGGTCGCGCAACAACCTCTACGAAAACTCCACCGAGCCCTCCCCCTATTTCGCCGCCCCTTTCTCGATGGCCCGCAGCACCCGGCGCACCGCCGCCGCTTTATTGCCGGTGGGTCCAGACTCCAGGTAGACGTTCAGATCGTCCCGCGCTTCCTCGTAGCGGCCCAGGCGATAGTACAGCAGGCCCCGGTCCCTCAGCTCCTCGGTCCTCTCCGGGTCCAACGCGTGGAGCCACGTCACCGTGCGGATGGCTCGCAGGCCGTCGCCGCGTTCCAGGTAGACGTGTTTGAGGTTCCTCAACATCCTGCCGAGGAACTCCCGGCCGCCAAGCGGCGCAAGGTGCTCCTCGCTACGGAAGGTCATGCGCGTCCTCTTGCGGAAGCGGTCGGCGCACTCCTCCTGCGACAGCAGAATGCCGCCGTAGAACGCGTCCACGTAGACATCCGTTTCGTCCCGATGGCGCACCAAGAAATGTCCCGGCATCCCAATGCCCTGCAGCGGCGCCCCCACCCGTCTTCCCACCTCCATGTACAACAACGCCAGCGTGATAGGTATGCCCAGGCGACGCTTCAGCACGTCGTTGAGGAAGCTGTTTCGGGGATCGTAGTAGTCATCGTCGTTGCCCCGGAAGCCAAGGTCGTCGAAAAGAAAACGGCTCAGGGTGTTCAGCGTCCGCAGCGCGTCAGACCGGTCCGCTATCCTCCGCTCCACTGCCGAAGCAAGGCCGTCAAGCAGCGCCGCCTCCCGCTCAATGTCCATGTCCGGATACTCGGAGGCGGCAATGAGCAGCGCTCCGAGGCCCAAGTCGATTTCATCGTCCCGGCCCTGGGCCAGGACGGCGAACCGCTCCAATGTCGATTGGGTTTCCATCAGTTGCCAGCCCCCGCGATAGTCAGCATCGCACCCCCACTTTCCCCTCCAGCCTCCGGCGCTTCAAAAGCTCTCTGGCCTTGGCCGCCGAGAACCACAGTATTTTGCCCGTGATCTTGTCCTCGGAATGTAGGGATAGCTCGGTGTAGAGCTTCAGGAAGTACAATCCAGCCGCCCTTGCGGTCATTGGCCCCTCCTGAACAACAGCAAGAGGGGCGACGACGCCGCCCGCCAGGACGTCCTCAGCCACCTGCGGGTCCGCGCCGCCCAGTGAACACACCGAGAGGAACAGGGGTTTCTGGACGCGTTGCCCCAGATATGCCCAAGACTCCTCCGCGCGCCCGTCCTCCGCAAGCAGGAACAGGCAGTTGGGCCGGTCCGCGGAAGCCAGGACAGCCCCAGCGTCCGTCACGTCCAACGGCCCCTGCCCCACAACGTCGAGCCCACGCCTCCGCAGCGCGCCGAACAGGCGGCGGCAGAACTCCACTTCGTCGCCTCCTACCTCCGCGCAGGCGTTCGCTATGAGCAAGCGCGGCCTGCCCTCGATGGACACTTGGCTCCACATACATCGTCACGTTCAACAGAGTGGGGAATGCCAACGCGCATAGTACCGTAGCCATCGCCTAGGCTCCGGTCAAGTCGCCAAACGGCGCCGCTGACTCCTCGCGTCGCCCGCCCGGCGCTAGCCCAACAACGCCAGCAGCCCCGTGAGCGTCGCCAGGCTTGCCAACGTCCCCGCAACGACCCCCGCCGTAACGAACTGCGGGTTCGCCCGGAACTGCGTCGCCACAATCGTCGTGAAGATAGCCGTCGGCATCGCGGCCATGACGATGACCACCCGCTGCTCCACCCCATCCAGGCCGAAAGCAAGCGTCATCGCATACGCCAGACCCGCCGCCCCTATCAGCCGCACAACCACCGCCACGACCAGCGACGGCAGCTCCGTGACGGTCAACCCCCTTCCAATCTGGAACCCCAACACCAGAAGCATCATCGGAAGGGCGGCGTCGGCAAGCAGGCCAATCGGCGCGTCCACGGCGGCGGGAAGGTCGAAGCCGATGGCCTTCACGCTGAAGGCGGCGGTGGCGGCGTAGACGTGGGGCATCTTGAGGACCTGCCGCAGAGAGGCAAGCCCCCCCATCTCGCTTCTCGATGCGATGAACACCCCCACCGACCAGGCGTAGACAGACAGCACCACGAAGATGATGACCGCAAAGGATAGCGCCGCTTCCCCATAGGCGAGGAGGATGACCGGCAGCGCCAGGTTGCCTGAGTTGGGGAACGCCGCCACGAGCGCGACTGCGCTGCGCGTGGCCCGCGGCTGCCTCAGGGCGCCCCCAAGGACAAGGGTGGCCGCGGCCAACAGCAGGGAAACGGCGACGGATGCGCCCGCAATCTGCAGCGAGGCTTGCGCCGGTACGTCGGTGTTCAGCAGCGAATTGAAGATGAGCGCCGGCGTGAGCAGGTAGACCGTTATCTGGGCCGGCGTCTGCGATGGAACGTCTCGCCAGCGGTGGTAGGCCGCGCCAACGCCAACCACCACGAAAACGGGCAGGATGACTTCGAGAAAGATGTCTAGCACAGCTAGCTATCTTAGCCGAGTCGAACCCCAGCCGCCCCTCCCCCCTCCGCCAGCGGCGCCACGTCCCGCCACAACGTTTCCACGTGATAGGGCAAGTCGAAGACGGGATTGAGCATCAGCATCTCAGCGCCCGCCTCTATCAGCTTCCCCAGCTCCGAGGCAACTTCCGCCGCGCTGCCCCACACCGCAACCCGCTTTGCCAGATCTCCGTTGCCGTAGTAGTGACCAAACCACTCCACCAGGCGCCGCTCCGCCCGCTCCTTGTCATCGTCGACAGCGACGTACACGCGCTTGCCCACGGTGAAGCCCGCCGGGTCGCGCCCCTCTTCCTCCAGCGCCTGCCGCACAACGCCAACCCCTTCAACAAAGCTGTCGAAGCTCGATGAGCCGGCCCCCATCCAACCGCTGCCCATCCGCACCGCCCGCCGCAGCGCCGCCGCAGCTCTCCCGCCAAACCAGATGGGAATCCCCGGACGTTGGGCCGGCTTTGGCTTCATCGACTGGCCTTCCAGCCGCCAGAACTCCCCGGCGAACGTTGGCTGCTCCTCGGCCCACAGGGACTCCATCACCCGCAGCGACTCCTCGAAGCGCCGAGCGAGCCCCTCCCGCGGCACGTTGAGCGGCGCGTAGTTGTCGCGCCATCCCCCGAATCCCACCCCCAGAATGGTCCTTCCCCCGGACATCTGGTCGACAGACGCCAGGCTCCTGGCGAGGCGGATCGGGTCATGGAAGGCGGGTAGCATCACCGACGTCCCCAACCTCGCCCGAGAGGTCACCGCGCTCACATAGGCCAACAGCGAGACGGCCTCAAGGACGTCCATCCGCCCAAAGAGTTGCTCTTGCACCCACAGGCTGTCGTACCCCAGCGTTTCGGCCTAGACGACGCATTCCCGGACAAGGCCCATGTCCACCACGCCGTCGTCGAAGGCCTGGGGAACGCTGATGCCCCAGGATATGTTTGTGTCCGCCATGCGACCTCCCGAGCTACTGCTTGTGAGCGATTATATCGCCACCCGGCCTCTGCTACACTAGCCCCATCCTGCCCCCTGACGAGCGAACCCGTGCACCCCACCGAACCCTACGACGCCGCTTCAGCCGGCGAAGTCGAGCGCCTGCACCTCGTCCTCGCTGACCTCGACAGCCGGATAGCCGCCAATCCCACCGACGCCGACGCCCACCGCCAGCGGGGGGTCCTCCAGGGTCAATTGGGAGAGCATCTGGCCGCAATCAAGGACTTCGAAGCAGCCATCAGGCTCGACCCTTCCAATGCCGAGTCCTTCTACAACCGGGGCATGGCCTACATCTACCTCCGCCAACACGCCGCTGCCGTTGATGACTTCACGGAAGCAATCTCCAGAGACCCCCGCCACATAGACGCCTACAACAACCGCGCCGGCGCCTTCTACGAAATGGGACGGTCGCAGGAAGCCCTCGACGACGCCAACCGCATTCTGGAGTTGGACGACACTAAGGGCTCAGCCTACGCCATCCGCGCCCTTGCCCACACCCAACTCGGCGACGACGACGGCGCCAAAGCCGACGCCGCCCAGGCCGAGGCCACGGGCTTTGACAGCCACATCCTCGACTTCCTGATACGTCAGGAGAAGCGGCAGCGGTAAGCTGGCGCGCCAGCGTGTGGAAGCTCCAGGCCCCGCACTGTAGTTACGATGGACGGAGACCTCAGAGCGATGAAGTACCCCGCGGTGATAGACGGGTCCAAAGGGGCGTACGGCGTCGTGGTCCCTGACATACTTGGGGCCTGCGCCATGGGAAACACCGTAGACGAGGCCCTAGCCAATGCTGAGGACGTTTTGGCTGACTTCGTCAGTATCCTGGCAGAGGACGGCAAGACCATTCCTCCTGCAAGCTCCATCGATGACATCTCCCTCCAACCTGGCGAAATGGTCGCCTACGTTACCCTGAAGTCTTCCGTCACGGCCTAGATAAACTTCTTCTTGCGATGACGCAGCCCTCCTGCGCTTACACAGCTATGGTCTTGCTGAGTGGCGCAGGCAATGTCTTCCTCCTCCCTGTTTTGCCAGGCGTCTTGTCCGCGTTCCTTGACGCTCATACCACCTCGCCCTGGAGTGACAAGCGAACTTCGCCATAAGTTCTTGTAGCCCCAGTTCCAAGCCTCTATCACGGTGCCACGCGACTACGGCATGGAAACGGCACCTCGTGCCTCCTTGTCAGCGCGAGGGTCGGGGCAGCTTGTGGCGAAGTAGCCCAGTATTCCTGCCGCAAGGAGGCTTCAATTGGCGATCTATCAGGAAAACAATTACATGATAGCCTGGGATTTGCCATCATCAGGTAGCCCCGGCGTTGAGGTTGGGCCATGGCCCGACTATACCGGATGGTCAGAGGCCTACCCACTGACGACAGGTTGCTGCAATGACTTTTTCTGCCAACTGTCGGAAAAGGACCAAGCACAGGCGTTACTGAACCAGGCAGCGAGTATGATGTTTGAAGGGGTGGCTCCAAGCGACGTGTTGCGGGAGTTTGCCAAGATCCGAGTATGGCAAGAGATGCGAGTCCTGCTACCAAGTGGCCACTATCGAGCTTTCCAACCTGGGCATACGGACTTCAATCCTCACAACCCCTAGCTACTTCGCAGAAAAATCACTTGGATCGTCAAGTATGTAGCTCCCCAGAGCAGTTCCACTTTTGGCTGCGTCAGCATACACAGTCAGCCAGCATGGCCCGATGCCACTAGGTCTTGTTAAGGAGACTCCCTATGCCTTGGGAATACCGGATTGAGAAGATCAAGACCAGCGGCGTGGTGGTCCCGAACATAGATTCACTTACGGCCGAAGACCTAAACGTTAGAGGCAAGGACGACTGGGAACTCATCTCCTGCATCCCAATGAACAGGGGCGGGGGAATACTTGAGGCGGTCTACTTGATATTCAAACGTTATACGCCAGAGTATCTGCCGGACGATCCACGTCTACCGGGCAAGCCCGTTGTCAAAGAGACGCCTGATGTTACAAAGATGCCTAAGACAGCCATGGAAAGTAGGTGGGAGGCTTGGCACCGCCGACGGGACGCGGCAGAGGCTGAAGGTAAGCCCTTTGATGAACGACCGCCTTCACCTTTCAATTTCTAGTTCCTAGAGAGTGTCTGAATGGCCTGCGCGGAAGGGAGGCGGTAACTACAATCAGGCGGAGCAAGGTGGAGACCGCTCACCCCCCCAACCCCCTATTGCAAAATCCGAACGATTGTGCTATAGTATCCCCAAGAAGCGGGCCGGGGGCCTGCTTCTCTTCCTGGGAGCCTGCCGCATACATGAGCACTGGGGGCTAACCACAGAGAATCCCCCTGTGGCAGGGGCGCTGAGGGAACACCCCAAAGGGCAAGACCGTCCGAGGAAGGCTGGGACCAGAGCCAATGCCGTTTCGAGACAACCTCTTTGGAGCTATCCCGCTCCGCGACGGATACGCGACGCATCCGCGACAGTTCCGCGACGCATCCGCAACGAGTACACGACCGATACGCGACGGCTGCGCGACACAACCGCGACGCCTCCGTGCCTGCACCCTCCGAGGTCCGGCTGACAAACTTAACAACATACAATCAAAGGCCACGCCTTCCCCTCGGGGGAACCTTCCCGCCTCTGCCCTCGGGGGCAGGGGCAGCCTAGGAAGTGGGTCCCGACGCGGCAAAGTTAGAAGGTGGCGCCCCCCATCTCCCCAAGCGGGGTGCAGGGGGCGCAGCCCCCGCAGGGGGTGCAGCGAGTCCCCCTGTACCCCAAAGACATTGGAGGGTGGGCTAGGTGGGACAACCACGTCCGCCGCCATAAGCCCCCACCTCTCTCTCGGTGCTCAAGGACAGGTTAGAAAACGCGTCACCCCCCATTGCAAAATGAGAACGATTGTGCTATAGTGTCCCCATGAAGTGGGCAGCCGGCCCGCTTCTCTTTCTCGGAGCCTGCCGCATATGTTCGGACAGGGGGATTCTCTGTGGACTCCCCCTGTGGCAGGGGCGCTGAGGGAACAACCCAAGGGGCAAGACCCTCCGAGGAAGGCTGGGACCGGAGCGCATGCCGTTGTAAGGCACAGGCTCCTTGGAGCTATCCCGCTCCATTACGGTTCCATTACGGTTCGTTACGGCTCCATTACAGATCCTTTACAGATCCTTTACAGCTTCATTACGGCCCGTTACGCCCTATTACGCCTTTATTACGCCTTCGTGCCTGCAAACCCCGAAATCCGGCTGGCCAGTGTAACAACAAACAATCAAAGGCCTATCCTGCCCCCGGCTAATCCTCCCATCCCTTCCCTCGAGTACGAGACCTTTGCGTAATCCCCATTGATGCGCCGTTTGGTTGGAATGAGGGTTCTGGCGGGGATTGGGGGGCCTGATGGCGGCCTGCGGCCTGGCTCTCCTCCCCGGTCTCCCTGACTTCTCAGGGCTTCCCGGGCGCTTCCACCCCCTGCGGGCACACGCCGCCCCCGGCGGTCAGGCGGCATCCAGCAGGAGACGGTCAGCCCGCCGCAGGTTGTATGCCGCACACTTGAAGAACAGCTCCGTGGCGTTCCGCGCTAGCCCCATGTACCGCACCCGCCGGTAGCCGTAGGTCCGCTTCAGCGTCCCAAACACCTTCTCCACCGCCGACCGCTGCTGTGCTATCAGTGCGTTCCGCCGCTGCTCCCACGGCGGCAGCACCGGATGATGCTTGTCCGCCCGCCGCATGATCCGGTCCTTGATGCCCAGGGACTTGAGCCAGGCACTCCGCTGCTTCGACCCGTAGGCCTTGTCCGCATACACCGCCGCCTCATCTCCCCTCACCAACGCCTCCGCCACTTCCGTATCGTTCACGTTGGCCGGCGTCAGCACCGCCTCCCGGATCAGCCCTGACCCTGCATCCACCCCCACGTGCGCCTTGTAGCCGAACTGCGACACCCCCCGCTGGCGCGTGAACCGCGCATCGGGGTCGGTCTCGCTCGGCGCTCCCGGCCGCCTCCCTCGCAGCGAAGGACGCTTCGCCTGCGCCTCCACGATGGTCGCATCGAGGAGCGTCCCCTTCTTCACGAAGAGGTTGCGCTGCGCCAATTGCCGGTCCATCTCCTTGAACAGTCGCAGGGCCAAACCCCGCTCCGTCACTTCCCTGCGGAAGCGGCTGATCGTCGAGTGGTCGGGGACGGCGTCCTCCAGGCCAAGCCCCACGAACCGCTTGAACGAGACCCGGTCCCACAGCGCTTCCTCGATCGCTTCGTCGGAAGCGTCATACCACTGCTGGAGCACCATGACCTTGACCATCACCACCGGCGGATAGCTCGGACGGCCTGACGGGGCGGCATAGATGCCCTTGACCACGTTGGCCAACTCCTTCCAGTCCAGCATCGCCTCGAGCCGCTCCAACTTCCCGTTCCGTCCGACTCGGTCCGGGAGAAGCACCTCAATGAACGACTGTCCACGTATCGTCCGGTGCATGGCTTCCCCTCCTTGGCGTTGGCTCTCCGTGCTGATTGTGCCTGACCAGAAAGAGGTTATGCAAAGGTCTCGACTACGGGGGGAGGTGAGGTTAGGATGGGAGTCTCCGCCTGGCGCCATCGTCCCTATCCGGCCATGGAGCGCCCCACGGACTTGTGCGGACTATCCCTAAACCTTCGGATGCGCCGTCTGGTAGTGCGGCAGGCCCTCCACCATCTCCACCGTGTAGTCGCCCAGGATGTTGCCCCAACGCTCGATGGCGATCTCAGCCACCTTGGCGAACACCAGGCGGATCTCCTCCTCGGAGCTGGGGTCGGTCCGCATCTCGATCACGTGGCGCAACGTCCGGATGTTGCACGACCAACCGATGTTGGTGGCCAACCCAATCGGCGCAAGCCGCCGGGCAGCCGACGTGTACTTCTTCTTCAGGTGGAAGGGAAGCTCATCGAAGGGGCGCCCCTCCATCTCCGCAGCGATGTCAATCAGCTCGCCGTACTTCTCCTCGAGTATCCGCCAGGCGTCTTCGAAGACCTTCTCCGCCCGCTCGTTGCCAGCAAAGGACGGCGGCGTCCAGAGGCCCATGTCCTCCAGCCGCACGAAACGCAGGCTTTCCTGGGAAATGGCCGTCCCCGCCCGGTGCCGCACCAACTCGTGGGTGAATACGCGGCTCACGTCGCAGAACATGAAGTTCACGAAGCTGTGCTCCAGCGTCGAGCCGTGCCCCACCCTCACCAGGTTTCCCAAGTGCGACCTGTTGTCGGGCCGCACCCGCGTCACGTTGGGATTCAGCCCCGGCCCAAAGGACTTATAGCAGGCGCGCGCCATCACCTCGATGACTTCCTCCACGTCGGTGGGGGCGTCCGTTTCCCAGTCCGGCGCGCCGATGTGGGCGAGGTAGGCTCGCATCTGGTCATCGTTGGCGCGGGTCTCGCCCACGCAGAAAACCACCGGCTCAACTCTGTGCATGCGGATAGTCTCTCTTCGGCAGAGGCAGTCCCCCGCCCTTACGATGGCCTGCCGGCTCCCTGCGCCACAGCCGCTTCCCGGCGCTCGCAAGGGAGTCGGAGCGCGTCGCGCCTTACATATGCATCAACGAAAATACGGGGTGCTCCCCGAGAGCCTTTCGACCCTGGAGGGCGTCCAGCTCGATCATCACGGCTATGCCCGCAACCGTGGCCCCTGTCTGTTTCACCAGACCGGCCGCCGCCGCCAGAGTGCCCCCCGTCGCCAGCACGTCATCGACAATCAGGACGTTGTGGCCCCCAAGAAGCCCGTCGCTGTGCATCTCGATGACGGCCTCTCCGTATTCCAGAGCATACTCCGCCCGGATCGTGTGGAACGGCAGCTTGCCGGCCTTGCGCACCGGCACGAATCCGGCCCCAAGCTCCACGGCCATGGGAGCGCCGAGCACATAGCCACGCGCCTCGATGGACACCACCTGATCGATGGTTCTGTCCCGGAAGGGCGCGCACATGTCGGCAACGACGCCACGGTACGCCTCGGCGTCCTGCAGAAGGGGCGTTATGTCCTTGAACATAATGCCCGGTTGGGGAAAGTCTGGAATGTTCCGAATCAGGCGAGCATAGTCTGCTGGCATCTGAGGGCTGCTCCGCGGCGATTTCCGGCGACCATATTACCACGACGCCGGGGGCCTTTTGCAGCGGCCGCTAATGCGCGCTCAGTCGAGCGCTTCCAGATACCGCTGCGCTCGAATCGCCGCCATGCACCCCATGCCTACGGAACTGGCGATCTGCTTGAAGGCGGGGTCGCCGGCCTCGCCGGCCACGAACACCCCTGCAATGCCGGCGCCCGCCTGTCCGTCTGTCACCAGGTAGTTGGCCTCGTCCATCTCCAGCGCGCCCTTGAACATTTCTGTGTTCGGGTCATGGCCAATGAAGATGAACACCCCATCGGTCTCGATGGACTGCTCCTCGCCGGTGACGAGGTCGCGAACGCTGACGGAGTTAACCTCTCGGTTGCCGCCAATGCCAGTGAGCGCCGAGTTGAGCACAAAATCCATCTTCTCGCTGTCCCTGGCCCGCTGTTGGAGAAGAGGCCCCGCCCTGAACTGGTCCCTGCGGTGCACCACGCTCACCCTGTTGGCGTAGCGGGTGAGGAAGTGTCCCTCCTCGAAGGCGCTGTCCCCTCCCCCAACCACCAGGACATCCTTGCCCCGGAAGAAATAGCCGTCGCAGGTGGCGCAATAGGAAACGCCCTTGCCCGTGAACTCCGTCTCGCCGGGGATCTCCAGCTTGCGCGGCGTCGCTCCGCTGGCGATGATCAGGGTCCTCGCCTCGTACTCCTCCTCGTTCAGCGTCCGCACCTTGAACGGCTGATGGGTCAGGTCTACCTCTGAAGCGCTGTCGAGCGACAGCCGGGCGCCGAACCGTTCGGCCTGCCTTTGCATGAGCTCCACCAACTCAGGCCCCGTCACGCCGTCGGGGAATCCCGGATAGTTCTCCACGATGCCCGTAATGGCGATCTGTCCCCCGATCTGCGGCCCCGTGAGGACCAGCGGGCTCAACTCAGCTCTCGCAGCGTAGAGGGCAGCCGTCAGCCCGGCGGGGCCCGACCCAAGTATGATGACGTTTTCCATAGCGGGGCTAAGACCTCCTGCGCTCGTCGAAACTAGGATGAGAGACCTGCTCAACCCACCAACGGGGTGCCCGGGTCGTGAGACGGCCCTCCCGGTCTGTGCAGGGCCAGGAAGACGCTGCTCCCGGCTGCCCGCAGTCGACCTCGGTCATTGGCTTGCCGTGACACTCCTCAGGCGCCTCCGATACGCTGAAGCAGGCGCTACAGATGTGCAGGATGCGAGATTCCTCAACCATGTCTGCACCTCCCGAGCCGCATAGCCGCCGGCTCACTCCATTGGACGCGCTTGAACTACACTCGATTGCTCACAACTCCCGCGCCACAACCTCCCGCCGCGCCTCTTCCTGCAACGTCTCCAGCGCCGGACTCAGCGCCACCCGGTAATGCGCCGGGTCCGCGATCGACCTGATCTCCGGCGCCAGCCTGGAGAACTCGTCCAGAAAGCACTCCCGCGCCTCAGTCAGGGAAGGTTGGCATCCAGTAATCCGGCCACCCTCCATAACTCTGCGCAGCAGCGGCTCCGCTCCAGGTTCCGACAGTTCGTCCCGGCCCGCGATCACGTCATGGGTCAGCCGCCCCTGCGAGTCCACATAGCGGTAGACCTGCTTCTCGCCGGCCAGCGTGCGCTTCCCCGCGCTCAGCTTGAGCACCGGCCGCCGGTCATAGGATACCAGCTTGTAAACGATGTCGAACCAAGGGGCGTCCGCAGAGACCCCCATCTTGGTGCCCACCCCGAAAGCGTCGATCTCCGCGCCCTGCGCCACCAGTTCCGCGATCTCGAACTCGTCCAGGCTGCCGCTGGCGAGGATGCGCACGTAGCCGAGCCCGGCGTCCTGAAAGATGCGGCGAACCTCCCGGCTGAGCGCAACGAGGTCTCCGCTGTCCAAGCGAACGCCGCGCAACCGGGCGCCCCTGCTCTCCATCTCCCTGGCCACCTCAACCGCCTTGTGCGCCCCCCCGACCGTATCGTAGGTATCGATGAGCAGGACCGCATGGTCGGGAAAGCTCCGGACGAAGGCGCTGAAAGCGTCGCCCTCGCGCTCGAATGCCGTGATGAAGGAGTGGGCCATCGTGCCGTTGACCGGGATGCCGTACTGCTTGCCCGCAGCCACGTTGCTGGTCCCCATGAATCCCGCCATGTGCGACGACCGAGCCACCTTCATGGCCGCGTCCACGCCGTGCGCGCGGCGCAGTGCAAAGTCGAAAACGCCCCTGCCCTGCGCCGCCGTTACACAACGGCTGGCCTTCGTGGCGATGAGGCTCTGCAGGTTGATCTGGTTGATGATGAAGGACTCCACAAACTGGGCCTCGATGACCGGCCCCGTGACCTCCAACACCGGCTCATTCAGGAAGAACAGCCGCCCCTCGGGAATGGCGTGGACATCGCCGGTGAAGCGCAGGTCCCGCACGAACTCCAAGAAGTCGTCGGTGAAGATGCCCGTGCTCCGCAAGTAGTCCACGTCGGCGGCGGTGACGTGGAACTCTTCCAGGTAACGGAGCGCGTCTCCCAGCCCCGCCGAAACGAAGTAGCTCCGGTCCTTGGGATACCTGCGAATGAACAGGCTGAAGGTCGCCGGGGCCGACATGCCCTCTTGGAGGTACGCCTGGGCCATCGTCAACTGGTAGAGGTCGGTGAGCAGGGCCAGGCTCTCGTCGGTCTGGTTGAACGGCATCCAATGACTCCAACTGCTGCTGACGGGGCGCCCCGAGGCTCGCCGGAGGGCTGATGCAAGTGTACCCACCGCTCCAACGAGCGTCAAAGCAGCTTGACCTCCCCCGGCTCGTCTGCTGTAATCCGCCGCATGAAGCCCGGCAAGTTACCCGCCGACCTCCTTCGCAGGCTGCTCGCCTCCCATCCCGCCACCGACCCCAGGGTGCTGCTGGGCCCCAGCGTCGGAGAGGACGCCGCCGTTCTGGACATGGGCGACCGAGCCCTGGTCGTCGCCACCGACCCCATCACTTTCACCACCGACCTCATTGGGTGGTGCGCTGTCCAGGTCAACGCCAACGACGTCGCCACGCGCGGCGCTGTCCCTCGCTGGTTCATGGCCACCGTCCTGCTGCCCAAGGACGCCTCGGAAACCCTGGCGGAGAGCATCTTCAGCCAGATAGCCGACGCTTGCTCAGAGCTTGGCGTATCGCTGATAGGCGGCCACACCGAGATTACCCTCGGCATTGACCGCCCCATCGTTGTCGGCGCTATGCTCGGCGAGGCGGCCCCGGACCGCCTCGTGTACACCTCCGGCGCCCGCCCAGGCGACGCCATTCTGCTCACCAAGGGAATCGCCATCGAGGGGACGGCGATATTGGCTCGCGAGGCGCCGCAGGCGCTTCTGGACGCCGGAGTGAGCATAGCAACGCTGGAGAGTGCAGGGGCTTACTTCTCCACCCAGGGAATAGGGGTAACGAGAGAGGCGTTGGCCGCCGTCGGCGCTGCCCCCGTCCACGCCATGCACGACCCCACCGAGGGAGGCCTAGCCACCGCCTTGAGCGAGATGGCCGAGGCCGCTGGCGTCGGCGTGCAGGTGGACCTCCGTTGCATCCCCGTGCTTCCCGAGTGCGCCCACATCTGCGAGGCCATGAAGATCGACCCTCTGGGCCTCCTTGCTTCCGGCGCCCTCCTCATCGCCCTGCCTGTCAGCTCGACGCCGCTCGTAGCCGACTCCCTCGCCGCCGAGGGAGTCAACTGCACAGTCATCGGCTGCGTTACAGAGAAATCGGAGGGCCTAGTCCTTACTGGACCCCAGGGACCAACGCCCCTACCCACCTTCGAGCGCGATGAACTGGCGAGGGTCTTGGAAAGGCTGGCGGGAGAATAACGACGGGGTTGCCCCACCTTCAGACGGTTCCGGCAAATGCCCCGGCTTCAACCCTTGCTTCTTGCTAGGCTCGCGCCGCTCGGCTATCCTTGGCGCATGGTCACGTCTCAGGAAGAAGCCCAGCGCGTCGCGGAACTCGCCTCGGAGATCCTGCGGCTCAAACAGGAACGGAACGCCGTCATCCTGGCACACAACTACCAGGTCCCGGAGATCCAGGACATCGCCGACTTCACCGGCGACTCGCTGGGCCTATCCCAGGAAGCGGCCCGCACCGAGGCCGACGCCATAATCTTCTGCGGCGTCCACTTCATGGCCGAGACCGCCTCCATTCTCTGCCCCAGCAAGCGGGTGCTCATCCCGGACCTGGAGGCAGGCTGCTCCCTGGCGGCCTCCATCAACGCCGACCAACTACGGGCATGGAAGGACGAGCACCCCGATGGCGTCGTCGTTTCCTACGTCAACACCTCCGCCGAGGTCAAGGCCCTCAGCGACTACTGCTGCACCTCATCCAACGCCGTGCAGGTCGTGCAGGCCGTGCCGGAGGACCGGCAGGTCCTCTTCCTGCCCGACATGTTCCTGGGCAACTACGTTCGCAAGGTCACGGGCCGCAAGAACATGCTGGTCTGGATGGGAGAGTGCCACGTCCACGCCGCTATGACGTCCGGCGACATTGCCAGCTCCCGCGCCGCCCACCCCGACGCGGAGTTCCTCGTCCACCCGGAGTGCGGATGCACGACCACCACGCTCTACCTGGCCGGCGTCGGCGACCCCAGCACCGAGAACGCGCGGGTGCTATCCACCGGCGCCATGCTCAAGCGGGCTAAGGAATCCCCGGCCGCCGAGTTCGTCATCGCCACGGAGACGGGCATTCTCCACCCCCTGCGCAAGCACAACGCCGGCAAGCGCTTCTTCCCCATCAGCGAGGAGTCCGTCTGCCCCTTTATGAAGATGATCACCCTCGAGAAGCTGTACCACTCCCTCAGGGATGACGTCTACGAGGTGAAGGTGCCGGAGGACATAGCAGAGCGGGCCCGGCTCCCCATCAAGCGGATGGTGGCCATCAGCTAGCCCCACTCCCCCCCTTCCCCAGGTGCGAGGAAGTCCAGGATGCGGGTTCCTTCCCAGCCGGCGCGCCCACGAGCTACGCAAGAGCGGCGCCGCCGCCGAGCGTAACCTCTGACCGCAGCTGCGGCTGCGGCAGGAGGACAGCAAGCGACCCTACGTCCCCACCCTCGGCTCCGCGGAGCAAGCGGCGCGCAGCGTCTCCAACGCGGCCAGCACAGCCAGATAGCTCGTGCGCGCATTGTCCGGGTGGGGTTGATTTTCCAGCGTGAACCGCATCACCCCAAACGCGCCCACGGCCTCAATCTCATGGGTATTGCCTTCAGCCGCCGGGTCGGCCACGATCCTCACCACTGTCCGCTCCGGGCCCAAGCCGGCTAAGCTCAGTGTCGCCGCCACGTTGACGTTGGCGGGGAACAGGCGAACGGCCTCCAGCGCCGGCCCTTCGAACACCACCTCCGCCTGCGCCAGATTCCCCGCCTCCCAATCCCTGAAGCCCGGCGAGCCCTGAAGCGCTCGGGGCGGCTTGGTCGTCGTCAACGTTACGGTGCGCAGATGCGGCCTTGAGGCCCGAATCGCGTCGATGCCGCCCAGCGCGCCGGAGGGGATCATCAGCCGGCTACCCGTTTCCTCACAGAGCCGGGAAAGCCCCAGGAACAGATCCTCGTCCACCAGGGCGCCGGCGCTCATCACAATCATGTCCTTGCCTGCCGCCAGGACGCTGGCCGCGTGCGCTCTCACGGCATCCTGCGAAGCGCTTTCCACCACCAGTTGCAAGCCCGGATGGGTCAGGAAGCTATCGAAGCTGGAGTGGCAAGTTACGGGAAACGGCAACTGCCGGCTCAATCGTTCCGTGGCGTCGGCGGCCACGTCGAAGAGGGCTGTGACGGCGGCGGCGCCGGCGGTGCCGGCGCAAATCGCGCCGGCCAACTCCCCGCCAATGGCCCCACACCCCATGATGCCTACTGAGACGGTTCCCCGCATGTTCTGTGGTTACTCCACGGAGGGCCGGCCCCGGTCTGCCCGTTTCTCCGGGCCGCACGGGCGGTCGGCGCGCTGTTGACACTTCGGAGGGGCGGCCTTAAGGTTTGAACAGCCGTTCAGAGGTGGTTCCATGGCCCTAGAGTACTTTCACGTCTACATTGCCGCCATCGAGATCGAGGACGAAGACGACGACATCGAGTCCCCCTACCCGTTCAACAGGATCCAGAGCGAACTCAATCGCCTCGGCAGAGACGACTGGGACCTCGTGACCATGACGCCCAACTGGGTGTGGGGCGCCGAGAGCATCGAGATCCAGCACCGCAGCTCAACGACGTCGTTCGACTCCGAGGCGCCCTTCTCGGTGCCCGACTACATCGCTGGGTGGTACTGCACCTTCAAGCGGGTGCTGTAAGCCTTACGCCTGCACCACCCGGGCATTCTCCACGCCCGAAACCTGGTTGATCTCAGCGAGGACAGCCTCGGCAAGAGGGTCGTCCAGACCTAGGATCATGACCGCGCGGCCCCGGGGCTCCAGGCGGCCCACCTCCATGAAACTGATGTTCACGTCGTTTCTGCCGCAGATCGTCCCCACGGCCCCGATCATCCCCGGCTGATCCCGGTGCTCGGTGATGAGCAGATACCCGTCCGTCGGCGCAAAGTCCAGCCAGTAGTCCCCGACGCGCACGATATGCGTCGCCTGTCGCAACACCGTCCCCGACACCCTTGACGCGCCTTCGTCGGTAATCAGCTCCACGGTCAGGAGGCTCACCAAGTCGCCCGCGCTGCCCCCTTTCTTCTCCACCACCTCCAGGCCCCGTTGGGAAGCGATGAGGTGGGCGTTGACCACGTTCACCCGCTCCTCCGACGTCCGCCCCAGAATCCCAACGAGAACAGCCGCCCTCAGCAGGTTGGTCTCGTACTCGCCGATGTCGCCGTCATACTGCACATGGACGCCCTGCACCCGGCCTTGGGCCAACTGCGCGACGAGACTTCCAACCCGCACCGCTACGTCCAGGAAGGGCGCAACGACGGCGTGAGTCTCGGGCGCCACGAACGGGGCGTTCACTACGTGACGGGCCGGCTTGCCTTCCAGCGTCAGCCGCACCTGCTCCGCAACTTCCACCGACACCTCGAACTGCGCCTCGCGAGTTGAGGCCCCCAAGTGCGGCGTCACGATAATCCGCGGATCGCGAAACAGGGGACTCTCCGTTATCGGCTCTTGGGAGAAAACATCCAGCGCCGCGCCCGCCAGTTGCCGTGCCTCTATCGCCTCAAGTAAAGCGTCCTCGTGAATCAGCTCGCCTCGGGCGGCGTTGATCAGGAAGGCGGACGGCTTGAGCAGCGCCAGCTCCGCAGCCCCAATGATGCCCCGCGTCTGCTCCGTCAATGGAGTGTGCAGCGAGACGTAGTCGGCGTCCCGCAGCACCGTCTCGAACGAGGCCAACTCCACATCTATGGAGCGCGCATGGGCCGCGGTGACAAACGGATCGTAGGCCAGGACGCGCATCTCCAGCCCGTTGGCCCTCCGAGCCACCTCGGCGCCAACCCTTCCCAATCCCACCAGCCCCAGCGTCTTCCTGCGGATCTCCAGGCCCGTGAACTCGCTCCGCCGCCACTGGCCGCTGATAAGGGAGGCATGGGCCTGCGGAATCATGCGGGCCGCCGACAACATCAGGGCGATTGTGTGCTCTGCCGCGGCCACGATATTGCCTGTCGGCGCGTTGACCACGGCAATGCCCGAGCGCGTCGCCGCCTCCAAGTCGATGTTGTCCACGCCCACGCCCGCCCGCCCCACGACCTGCAAGCGAACCCCAGCCTCGAGGACGCGTTCCGTCACCTTGGTCTGGCTGCGCACCACAAGAGCGTCGTAATCAGCGACGGCCTCGCAGAGCTCGTCTTCGGAGAGGCCCGTGCGCACGTCAACCTCCCCCAACTCCTTGAGCAACTCAATGCCCTCCGCGGCGATGGAGTCGGCAACCAAAATGCGGGCCATCTAGGCGCTCCGCGCCGCGCTGGGCTTGAATCCTATCTTGGGCAGCAGATCGGCCAGGGCGTCCAGCAGGCTCCTGATGTCTTCCTCTCTGGCGAAGCCCATGTGGCCAATGCGGAATATATCAGGCGTCAGGCGGCCCTGGCCCGGAGCAATCACGACTTCGTATTCAGTGCGCATCCGGCGCACCAGCTCGGCGCACTCCACGCCTTCAGGCACCTTGATGGCCGTAACGGTGTTGGAGGCGTCCTCATCCTTGGGGAACAACTCCAGCCCCAGAGCCTCGATGCCGTCGCGTGTCATCTGGGCAATGCTGGCATGCCGCTCGTAGACGTTTGCTATGCCCTCTGCCAGTATCTTCTCCAACGCGGCATCCATGGCGTACATCACCGACACCGCCGGCGTCCATGGGTTCTGGCCGCTTTTCAGGTACTGCTTGGCCTTGCCGAAATCGAAGTAGAAGCGGGGCATGGTGGCTTTCTCATAGGCCTGCCAGGCCTCCTGGCTCACCGAGTTGAAGGCAAGCCCAGGCGGGGCCATCCAACCCTTCTGTGAACCCGTGGCCACAACGTCGCACCGCCACTGGTCGGTCAGCAACGGAATCGAGGACACGCTGGACACGCCGTCCACGAGCAACAGCTTGCCGAACTCCCCTTTGACCACGCCTGCTATCGACTCCAGGTCGTTGGTAACGCCCGTGGAGGTCTCGTTGTGCGTCACCGAGACAGCGACAATATCGGGGTGCTGGTTCAGAGCCTCGCGGACCTTGTCGGGATCGGCGGAGGTCCCCCATTCGAACTCGAGGCGCGTCACTCTGGCCCCGTAGGCCTCGGAGATCTGTGCGAAACGGTCGCCGAAAACGCCAATGCTGACGTTCAGGACGTGATCCCCCGGCGACAGCATGTTCACGATCGCCGCTTCCATCGCTCCCGTGCCGGAGCAGGTCAGGATGAACACGTCCTCTTCAGTCGCAAGGACGCGCTTCAACCCGTCCGTCACCCGCTCTATCAGCGCCTTATACTCCGGGCCGCGGTGGTTGATCATCTGCGCCGCCGAGGCCTGCAACACATCCTCGGGTACTGGTGTAGGTCCTGGAATCCTTAGGTTCACACTGCCTCCTCAAGGGCGTTTTTGAGGGCTTTGCCGATTGTGAATTTTAGCACAGAGGGCCCCCGTTCACAATGCGCCGCGCCTCCCTAGCCCCCTTCCGTTATCTTGATGAAGTCGCGCTTGCCTACCTTGATGACATTGCCGGGCCGCGCCGCACAGACGATGGTCTCCACCTTCTGCCCGTCAACCTCCACGCCATGCTGGGCAAGAAGCCGTTTCACATGGGCCTTGCTGGCGGCCATGTCGCCCCTGGTGAGGAGCTCCCCCAAGTCCACGAGGAACTCGCCGCCTGCCAGCTCCGGGGCCGCGGGCGCCTCGCTCCCGCGCTGTGCGCTCATGTCAATCGTGAAGCTGTTCCCGTCCCTGGCGTGAACCCGAAGGTCGGGCCAAACGGCGCCATGCCCACCATCGGCGCTCCAGACCGGGGCAACCACAAGTTGGGCCTCTTCCGGCGCCTCCCGCCGCTGCACCACGCGCTCGAAATGCTGGCGCGCCCGTTGCGCCGCCTGCTGGTCATGGAACGTGGCTACCAACTCCTCGCCCAGCCGCTTCTTGATGTCCATGAGATTCGAGCCGCCGCCGCTCGCCAGCCGCATCTCCTCCACCTCGCTCGACGGCGCATCCGTCAGCAGCTCGAAGTAGGGGGCGATCATGGAATCCGGCAACGACATCACCTTACCGAACATATCGTCGGGAGATTCCTCCACGGCGATGTAGTTGTCCAGCGACTTGCTCATCTTCCGCACGCCATCAGTTCCCGGCAGGATCGGCATGATCAGGCACTGCTGCCGCCGTTGACCCAGCTTCTCCTGAAGCTCCCGCCCCACCAGCAGGTTGAACTTCTGGTCCGTTCCCCCGAACTCCACGTCGGCGCGGATGGCCACGGAATCGTAGGCCTGAAGGAGCGGGTACAACAGCTCCGTGATGGCGATTGGCCTGCCCTCCCTGAACCGGTTGTTGAAGTCGTCCCTAGCCAGAAACTGGGCCACGGTGAAGTGGGAGGTCAACCCAATGATGTCAGCCAGCGTGAACGCCCCGAACCATTCCGATTGCCACACTACTTGCGTCCGCTCCCGGTCCACCACCTTGAAGAACTGCCGCATGTACGACTGGGCATTCTCGCGCACTTCCTCCGCGGT
The DNA here is from genome assembly GCA_965263165.1 of Dehalococcoidia bacterium. Classification (GTDB taxonomy): domain Bacteria; phylum Chloroflexota; class Dehalococcoidia; order Lucifugimonadales; family SAR202-VII-2; genus SAR202-VII-2. The sequence goes on along the minus strand of OZ253584.1, from coordinate 2,442,107 downwards.
CAGCATCGGCCGCGTCACCGATTGCCCCGATGGGTCGCCGATCTGGGCCGTCCAATCCCCCACGATCAGAATGAGCTGATGCCCCTCCTCCTGGAATTGCCTCAGCTTCCGCAGACCCACCACGTGGCCCAGGTGAATATCGGGACGGGACGGGTCGAATCCCATCTTCAACCGCAGCGGCTTGCCGTCGTCGAGCCGCTGGGCGAACTCCGACTCGACGATGACCTCCACGACGCCTCGGCGCAATAGCCGTTGTTTGGTCTGGTCGTCCATCGCGCTCTACCGAGTCGGCAGCATCGGCTGCCTGGGACTGGACCCGTTCACGCCTTCTGCCGCCAGGATTTCCCTGGTGTCCTCCACGTCTCTCGCCATGCGCTCCTTGAGGTCCTCAATGCTATCGAAGCTGAGTTCGTCTCTCAGGCGGTGAAGGAACTCAAGGCGGATCGAATACCCGTACAGGTCCTCGTCGAAATCGAATATGTAAGCCTCGACGGTCCGTTCACCCTCCCCGAAGGTGGGCCGGACTCCCACGTTGGTCGCCGATTGCAGCCGGACGCCGTCCAGGACAACCCACGTTGCGTACACGCCATCCTTGGGGACGACCCGGCCGCTCGGAACCTCAACGTTCGCCGTCGGAAAACCCAACCCCCGCCCCCGGCTCTCGCCGTGTACAACGACGCCCTGCAAACTGAATGTCCTGCCCAGCATCTCCCGAGCCTTGCCCACGTCCCCCTCCTGCAGGCGCCGCCGCACCGCCGTGCTCCGCATCAGCTCGTCCCCCATCGCCTGGAGTGAGACGACCTCCAAATGGAAGCCCATTTCTCCTGAGAGCGCACGGAGACGGGCGACATCCCCCTCCCGTCCCTTGCCCAGGGCAAAGTCTGGGCCCACAACCAGCCCACGCATCCGAAGCCGTTCCTGCAGCAGGCCAAGGAACTCCCTGGGCGAGAGTTGCGACAGCGGGAGGTCGAAGGTTACTGGCGCCACCCAGTCCAGCCCGCAGGCCTTCAGCAATTCCAGCCTCTCCTCCGGCGAAGTGAGATACTGGGCTTGAAACGAGGGCTGAAGGACCTCGCGGGGGTGGTTGAGAAAGGTCACGGCGCCGCTGGCGGCGCCGGCATTGGAAGCCAATGCAGCAACCCGCCGAAGCAGGTGCTGGTGTCCGCGATGCACCCCATCGAACACGCCGATGGTCAGGTAGGTGTCACTGCCTGGTGGGGCCGGGGGAAGCTCCTGAAGTATCTCCATATGTCGCATGTCGCGCCCCGACGCGGAAGGGACCGTTCTCCTCAGCAGGCCAAAGGGGTAAGTGTAAGGGCCTTCTCAACCGATGGTAGTCAAAGGGAGGGGTCAGGTCAAGGCAATTGACACCGCCGGGCAAGCTCGCTACTCTGCCCCGGAACTTGGCCGCTGGCGCCTGCTGCGGCCATCCAGGGGGTTGGTATGACAGAGCAGCAAAACAGGATTCAGTGGGTCTACTCCTCGACGACCGACGGGGAATTGGCCGAACGCTACGACGAATGGGCAAAGGACTACGACTCCGACTTGGCCCGCGACTTTGCCTGGCTCGGCCCCAAGACCGCCGTGGATGTTTTCACGAAATACGCCACCGACAAGGACGCCTTCATTCTGGACGCTGGCGTGGGCACCGGACAGGTTGGCGAGCTCCTCGCAGAGATGGGCTACAAGAACCTGGAAGGCCTCGACCTGTCGAAGGGCATGCTGGCCGTGGCCCGAAAGAGGAGGATCTACCGTCAGCTGCGGCTCCTCAGACTCGGCGGCCCCCTCGGCTATCCCGACAATGTCTTCGACGCCGTCATCAGCGTCGGCGTCATGACTGTCGGCCACGCCCCCGCAAGCTCCCTCGACGAGCTGGTCCGCATTGCCAAGCCGGGCGGCTGCCTCGTCTACACCCTGCGCCCCGACCTCTACGAAACGGACGGCTTCAGGGAGAAACACGCCGAATTGGAAGCGGCAGGCAAATGGAAGCTCGCCGAGGTCACCGACCCCATCCAGTTGCTCCCCATAGGAGAGCCCGAAATCACGCACCAGGTGTGGGCCTTCGAGATCACCGCCTGAACTTCCAGCTAGCCCGCGCAGTGCGAGGAGAGACGCCCACAGGGCGTCTCTCCTCGCGTCGGGACCGCGGCCCCGCTTGGCAGAGGCCGCTTCCCACCCTCCCCTCGGCGCCAAGCGAACAGCGATGCCTTCCGCCAACCCTGGGGTAGAATATGTCGGAGGCCAACATGGACGACGCTCAAGAACTGGTCCACGAACTCCAAAAGCGTATCTCCGGCGAGGTCCGCTTCGACGACTACTCCCGCGTCCTCTACAGCACCGACGCCTCTCTCTACCAGATGATGCCCGTCGGCGTCGTCGCGCCCAGGAACGCCGACGACGTCCAGGCCACAGTGGAAACCTGTCACCGCCACGGCGTTCCCGTCCTGCCCAGGGGCGGCGGCACCAGCCTGTCCGGCCAGACCGTTAACCATGCTGTCGTCATGGACCTCTCCAAGTACATGAACAGCGTCGTGGACGTCGACCCGGAGGGGCGGCAGGCCCGCGTCCAGCCGGGCATCGTCATAGACGAACTGAACCACCTCCTCCGCTCTCACCGCCTCAAGTTCGCCCCCGACCCCTCAACCACCAGCCGCGCCACCGTTGGCGGCGCCATTGGGAACAACTCCTGCGGCTCCCACTCCATTGTCTACGGCAAGACCATAGACCACGTGAAAGAGATCAACGTCGTCCTCTCCGACGGCGCAACCGCCACTCTCCTGCCCCTTTCCGAGCAGGCCCTCGGCGCCCGCCTCGCTCAATCCGGGCTTGAAGGCCGGATCTACAGAGAGGTGCAGCGCTTGGGCGCCCAATACAGCGGCGAGGTCGAGCGGCGGTTCCCAAAAATCATGCGCCGCGTGTCCGGCTACAATCTCGACGCTTTCACCGGCGCCGGCCCGTTCGACCTCACCAAGATCGTCGTCGGCTCCGAAGGGACCCTCTGCGCCTTCACCGAAGCCGTCGTCAACCTGGAGCCCTACCCCGCCCATACCGCCGTGGCCGTCCTTCACTTCTCCGACCTCATCGCCGCCATGGAGTCCACCATGGCCATTCTGCCCCACGCTCCCTCCGCCGTGGAGCTGATGGACAACCTCATCATTGACAACGCGCGCATCAACCGCGGCTTTCAGGGGCGGATGGGCTTCATCCAGGGCCACCCCAAGGCCATCCTCGCCGTCGAGGCCTCCGGGGAGTCTGAAGCAGAGGTCAAAAGCCGCCTGGAAGCCATTGCCAGAGACACCGCGGGCTGGAGCTATGCCTGCGCGTTCGCCATCACGCCCGAGGAGCAGGCCGCGGTATGGGCCCTCCGCTCCGCCGGGCAGGGCCTCCTGTTCAGCGTCCGCGGCGACTACCGTCCCATCACCTTCGTTGAAGACACCGCCGTATCTCCGGAGCTGCTGCCCGGCTACGTCCGTCGCTTCAACCAGATCATCGTCGACCACGACACCACCGCCAGCTTCTACGGCCACGTCAGCGTCGGCTGCATCCACGTCAGGCCGCTCATAAATCTGAAGCTGGAGGAAGGCCTGGACCGCATGGAGTCCATCGCAAACGCCGTCGCCGATCTTGTCCTGGAGTTCGGCGGATCCCTCAGCGGCGAGCACGGCGACGGCATCGTCCGGGGCGTGTTCACAGAAAGAATGTTTGGACCCACCCTCCACCAGGCGTTCCGGGAGCTCAAGAGCGCCTTCGACCCGGCCAACATCATGAACCCCGGCAAGATCATAGACTGCCCTCCGCTCACCGAGAACCTGCGCATCAGCCCCAAATACCGGACACCCGTGCTGCCGTCCAAGTTCGACTTCACCTCCGACGTCAGCTTTGGGCACGCAATCGAGCTGTGCACCGGCATCGGCGCCTGCCGCAAGACTCTCACCGGCGCGATGTGTCCATCCTTCATGGCCACCCGCGAGGAGGAGCATTCCACCAGGGGCCGCGCCAACGCCCTGCGGGCCACCCTGACCGGCGAGCTGCCGCCTTCGGAAATGGCCAGCCGCCGCATGTTCGAAGTCCTCGACCTCTGCCTGGAGTGCAAGGCTTGCAAGAAGGAATGCCCCATCGGCGTTGACATGGCCAAGTTCAAATTCGAATTCCTGGGCAAATACTACGAACAACACGACGCGCCCCTGCGGTCCCGGCTCTTCGGCAACATCGCCGCACTGAGCCGCTTGGGGGCATCCACAGCCCCCCTGGCGAACTGGGCCAACCGCCTACCCTCCCTGCGGTGGCTCCTGGACCGGTTCCTCGGCATCGACCGGCGCCGCACCCTGCCCGCCTTCGCCCGCCAGACCTTTCCCTCGTGGTTCAAGACCCGGCAGACCGGGCGCGCGGCCCCCAGGGGTCAGGTGGTGCTGTTTAACGACACCTTCATGGACTACAACTACCCCCAGGTCGGAAGGGCAACCGTGGCGGTCCTGGAGGCGGCTGGGTTCCAGGTGGTGCTGCCAGACAAGCGCTGCTGCGGCCGTCCCATGCTCTCAAAGGGCCTCCTCCCCCAGGCCCAGGCCAACGCGCGATACAACGTGGACGCGCTCCATCCCTACGTGGAGCAGGGCCTCAAGATTGTGGGCGCCGAGCCGTCATGCCTGCTCACGCTGCGGGACGAGTACCCCGAACTCCTCAGGGACGCTCCCTCGAAGGCCGTTGCCCAGGCCAGCTACATGCTGGAGGAGTTTCTGCTGGAGCTGGACAGTGAAGGCGCTCTCGGCATCGCCTGGCAAGACACTCCCCGCAGCCTTCTCTTCCACGGCCACTGCCACCAGAAGGCCATCGTCGGCGCCGAGCCGTCGCTACAGGTGCTTCGCAGCGTGCCCGGCGTTGAGGTGACGGAGGCCGCATCCGGGTGCTGCGGCATGGCAGGCTCCTTCGGCTTCGAGAAGGAGCACTACGACGTCTCCATGACCATCGGGGAGCAGCGTCTCTTCCCCGCCGTGCGCCAGGCGCCGCCCAACACCGAGGTTGTCATTGCCGGCGTATCGTGCCGCCAGCAGATAGCGCATGGGACCGGCGTGGAGGCCAAACACTTTGCCGAGGTTCTCGCCGAAGCTCTGCCCAACCCCTCTGGGGCCTACGTCTAGCCCCCCGAAGCGCCGCCCACGTCCCTCCGGCTGAAGCGCCACAGCGCCAGCCCGCTCAAACCCACGATGTAAGCCGCCAGCACCAGGGCCGCGTGAAGCTCTCCCGTCGGACTTTCCCGCCCCACAGAAAAAGTCAGGCCCTCCGAGTTTCCCGATGCGGACAGCCACGCCGAAATGTTCTGGCCCAGCAGGTAGTCCCCTATCGTGTCGAACCAGTCGAAGAGGTTCGATAGGATGGCCGACACCGTCAGCTCTACGAAGTAGTAGCCAAAGGCCAGCCCCTGTCCCATGTTGGAGGAGCCGCCGATCACCGTGGCGAACGCGCTCAGCGCAATGTACGGAACGACCGCAAACCACGCTCGCCCCAGGACCGCGAGGAGGCCCGGCCACGTCTCTGAAGACGCATACCCCGGGGGCGCGTCCACAATGGCAGTGGCAATGAGACTGCTCACCGCGGTCAGGGCAGTCAGGATCAGCATCCCTGCCAACGGCAGCAGCACTAGGAGCGCGCCCTTTCCTGCCAGGAACTGCCACCGGCCTGTGCCCCGCGCCAGAACGTTGCGAAGCGTTCCCCAGGCGTACTCCGTTCCCAGCACCGAGGCCGTGAGAATGATCACAAGCAGCCATGCGAAGCTGGAGCCGGCCTGAACGGCATTGCTCAGGCTAGATGGAAGAGCGATGCGGTCGTACTCATTCGCGTTGTACAGATCCTGGGTGCAGATTCGCTCATAATCGCTGAGCATCTCGGGGGGAATCGCTTGGGGCACATCCGCGGCATCCCCTGAGAGAATGTCTTCACAGGTGATGTAGATGGGCTCTTGGCCGCGCCCGCTGCTGAAGGTGAACCCCACACCCTCGTTATCCTGGAACTGGCTGGAGGCAAAGCCCCCCCAGAAAGCTGCTAGTGGGATCACCATGAAGAGGGCCAGCAGAACCCAGGGCAGCCAGCGCCGCCGCTGTTTGAACCACTCCCAACGCGCCAGCCGGAGGACGTAGGGGATCATTCGCTCCCCTCGCCTTCGCCGTGGGCGTCGCCGCCGGTGATCTCCAAGAAGTAGCGTTCCAGCGAGACGTGCTGGGGCGCCATTTCGCTGACCCAAACGCCGCGTTCCGCCAGCGCCGCCGTAAGCTCGTGTGAGCGCTCCGGAGGGCCGGCCGCCACAAGGTAGCCTTCGTCCTCGCTGACGTCCTCGACCCAGTCCAGGCCGGCCGCGATCGCCCTGGCGTTTGCATCGTCGGTCGTCTTGAACCGGATGGCGCCCCTGCGCCGCACCAGGTCCTCCACCCGCCCCTGGGCGATCAGCTCGCCGCGCGACAGGATGGCGACACTGTCGCAGACCTGCTCCACCTCATGGAGCAGATGACTCGACAACAGGATGGTCCGCCCTCCGGCGCCTAGCCCCTGAATCAGGCTCCGCACCTCGGCCATGCCCGCCGGGTCCAGGCCGTTGGTCGGCTCGTCCAGAAACACGAGCTCGGGGTCAGCCAGCAGCGCGTAGGCAATCCCCAGGCGCTGCTTCATGCCGAGGGAGTAGGTGGAAAATTTGCTGCGCGCCCGTTCGGTGAGGCCAACCATCTCCAGGAGACGGTCCACCTCGGCGGGGTCGTCGCCGAGGATGCCTTGGAAGTACCGGAGATTGGCCCAGCCGGAGAGGTGGGGATAGAACGACGGCGACTCGACGATGGCCCCCACGCGGTGCAGGGCCTCCCTAGGAACCCCCTCCGGGCCGTTGAAGAGGCGGATTGAACCCGCCGTGGGCCTGACCAGGCCCAACAGCATCCCCATCGTCGTCGTCTTGCCGGAGCCGTTGGGTCCCAGCAGTCCAAACACCCCGCCCGCCGGCACTCGGAGGGAAAGATCCTTCACCGCCACGATGCGCCCGTACCGTTTGGTCAGTCCCTTAGTCTCAATGACCGGCGTATCCGCCAATACTCCTCCGTAGCTCACACTGCCCAAAGCATAATGTAACCATCCCCCTTGCGCCACCGCCGGCGCCGCGCCCCCCGTCCCTGCCCTCGTACTCGGGGCAGGTTAGGAAGCGTCTGAACGCGCCAAGTGAGGAAAGGACGCGGCCTCCGTTCCCAAGCAGGGTGCAGGGGCCGGCAGCCCCCGCCGGGCATACAGCGAGTCCCCCTGTACCCAAAAACGTTGGAGGGTGGAGCGGGCGGCATAGCGGCGTCCGCCACCATAAGCCCCCTCTCTCCTTCCCCTCAGTCCCTGCCCCCGTACCCAGCGGAAGGTTAGGAAGCTCCCAGACGCGCCAACGCAAGCTCGCGACCGACGCCCAGCGGGGTGCAAGGGGCACAGCCCCCGCCGGGGGTACAGCGAGTCCCCCTGTACCCAAAAACGTTGGAGGGCGGAGCGGGCGGGATAGCGGCGCAGGCCACAACAAAACCATCCGTCCCCACCGCCGCGCGAGCCTCCACTGCCACACCCCCCTTGCAAAATACGAACGGGTGTGCTATAATACCCCATGAAGTCGGCCACCGGCCCGCTTCTCTTTCTCGGAGCCTGCCGCATACAGTTAGCACTGTGGGCTAACCATAGAGAATCCCCCTGTGGCAGGGGCGCTGAGGGAACAACCCAAGGGGCAAGACCCTCCGAGGAAGGCTGGGACCGAAGCGAATGCCGCTTCGAGACTAGCTCTCTGGAGCCGCTAAGGCTCGTCTCGGTTTCGCCGCGGCTCGCGACGGCTCGTGACGGCTCCCTTCGAGGGCCGGAGGCAAGCGTCACGAAATGTCACTAACCGTCTCCGAGTCGTCACAGTTGTCACATCGAGGTGCTATGGACTACCGCCCGCGCGCGCGCCGCTATTGCTCTTGGTGCGCCCACCGGCTCCCGCCTGCTCTGCGGGCAGACGCCCTCTACTGTTCCGGGCGCTGCCGGATGGCCGCCCACCGAGCGGCCCATGAACTGCGTGACGCCTACAGAGAGGAGAGCGGTGGACTTCCGGGGCGTGACGGATATCCGGACGGTGAAGCGGCCCCGGTCTTGGCCTCGCCGAGCTCGCATCGGCGACAGGCTGAAGGCGCTCTCCTCAGCCTCGCAGACAAGGCCATCGAGGTGATGAAAGCAGCGCTTGCGGTTGCCTCTCCATACCGGCTGCCCGTATAATCAGTCCTGCCTCTTGGCCCCACTTCCACTATGGACTATGCATCCCTGAGCCCCGGCTACCGCTTCCCCGCACACTCCATGGCCATGGACGCGGCCTCTGTGGACAGCTACCGGGAGGCCGTCGGCGACGCTACCCTTCTGGACTACGCCCCGCCCACGGCGATAGCCGCCCGGGCCCTTGGCGCCGTCTTGGAGCACTTGGAGTTGCTCCCGGGCGCCGTCCACGCCAGCCAGGAGTTGACCCTTCATAGGGCCCTGGCGGTGGGCGAAACGGTCATACATTCGGCAACGGTGGCCCAGAACAGCATCCGGGGCGGCTATAGGTGGCTGGTCGTGGACCTAGCCACGGTGGACAACCAAGGCAACGAGGTGCTGTCGGGACGGAGCACCGTGTTATTTCCCGAGTCCTAGTGCAATGTTGAAACCCGGCGACGCTCTACCGGCCCTGACCAAGCCCATCACCCGCGAGGCGGTGCGCCGCTACGCAGAGGCTTCCGGCGATTTCAACCCCGTTCACCTCGACGACGACTTCGCCGCCAACACGCAGTTCGGCGGCGTCATTGCCCATGGCATGCTCCTCCTCGCGCATGTCTCCGAAATGCTTACTCAGGCGTTCGGCGCCGCCTGGCTGGAGGGTGGACGCCTCAAGGTGCGCTTCCGCGCCCCCGCCTACCTCGGCGACGCGGTGACAACTGTGGGGTCCGTGAGTGGAATGGTCGAAAGGGACGGCAAACACTACCTCGATTGCCGAATCGGCTGCCGCAGTCAAAGCGGGCATGACCTCATCACCGGCGACGCTACCATCCCGCTCGCCGCCATGAATACGGAGACGCCATGACTTCAGAACAAGCGCCCGCCGGCCTCGTCCGCGTCGCCATCGACGCCATGGGCGGCGACAACGCCCCTGCCGCTCCTGTGCAGGGCGCCCTGCAGGCTGTCAGTGGCGGAGGCATCGCCGCCCTTCTCGTCGGTGACCCCGATGTCCTGCAAGCGGAACTCCGCAACGCCGGCGCCGGCGATCTACCCGTCAAGGTGATACCCTCCGAGGGCGTGATCGAGGAGGGTGAGAACCCCGTCGCAGCGCTGCGCCACAAGCCCAAAGCCTCCATCTCTGTGGCGGCGCAGCTCATCAAGATGGGCCACGCCGACGCCGCCGTCACCATGGGCTCCACCGGCGCCGCCATGGCCGCTTCCATGTTCGCCCTCGGCGCCCTCCCAGGCGTCGAGCGGCCCAGCCTCGGAGGCCCCATCTTCAGCATCGCCCCCAACACGGTCGTCCTCGACCTCGGAACGAGCGTGGACTGCCGCCCGGCCCAGCTTCTCAGCTTCGGCGTCATCGGGTCCGTCCTAGCCAACAAGCTGTTCGGCGTGGAGAACCCCCGAGTAGCCCTACTGAGCGTCGGCGCCGAGGAGGGCAAGGGCAACCGCCAGGTCAAGGAAGCCTATGACCTGCTCAAGCAATCCGGCCTCAACTTTGTGGGGAACGTGGAGGGTTTCGACCTCCTCGCCGGCAACGTCGAAGTCGTCGTCTGCGACGGATTCGTCGGCAACATCCTCATGAAGTTCTCCGAAGGCATAGGCGCCGCGCTCGAGCGTTGGCTTCTGCATGCTCTGGAAGCCGACCTGTCCGAGGAACGGGCCGCGGCCATTGCCCGCCAGGTACGTAGTCTGACAAACGTCGTCGAGGGAACCGGGGGCGGGCCGCTCCTTGGCGTCAACGGTTCCGTTATCGTGGGCCACGGCCGGGCCCAGGCATCCGAGGTTGCTCAGGCAATCCGCATGGCCAAGCTCATGGTGGACACCAACTTCGCGCCCTCCCTGGCCGAGGAATTGCAGCGAGTCCATGCCCTGGTTTCCTCCTGACCCCCTGGCGCCTGCGGCGCCAGCAGCACTCCGAGGCCGCAGTGCCCGGATGAAAGTGAGATAGAACGCATGTTGACCATGGATCTAACCGGAAAGGTGGCGGTCGTCACCGGCGCATCGGGCGGCATTGGCGGCGCTGTCGCACTGCGTCTCGCTGACGCTGGCGCCGACATCGTCGCCAACTATCACACGCGCGCCGACGCGGCCGACCGGCTCGTGGACCAAATTCGGGAAAAGGGCCGCCAAGCCCTAGCCATCGGCGCCGACGTGTCCAACCCCCAGGACGTCAAGGCGATGTTCAATGAGGCCAACGCCGCGTTCAAGAGGGTCGACATTCTGATCAATAACGCCGGCATCCTGCGCGACAACCTCCTCATGCGCATGTCCGACGACCAGTGGGACGACGTCCTGAACACCAACCTGCGCAGCGCCTTCCTCTGCACTCGCGAGGCTATCAGGCCCATGGTCCGCAACCGCTGGGGCCGCATAGTCAACGTCTCCTCCGCCATTGCCCTCACCGGCAACACCGGCCAAGCCAACTACGCCGCCTCCAAGGCCGGCCTCCTCGGTCTGACCGTCGCCATCGCCAGGGAAGTCGCCACCCGCAGCATTACGGCCAACGCCGTCCTCCCCGGCTACGTCGAAACCGATATCGTGGCCCACATCAACCAGAACGTTAAGGAGATCGTCCTCGCCCACATTCCCCTCGGTTACTTTGCCGACCCCGGCGACATCGCAGGCATGATCACCTTCCTCTGCACCGACGCGGCCCGCTACATCACCGGCCAGGCCATTCCTGTGGACGGCGGCATCAGCCTCTAACGCCATGAGGGAAACAACATTCGATGGCAAGGTGGCCGTGGTGACGGGCGGAAGCCGCGGAATAGGGCGCACCATTGCCTTGGAATTCGCCCGGTTGGGGGCAGACGTCGCATTCGGCTATCTGCGCAGCCACAAGACCGCCCGCGAGACCGCCGCCGAGATCGAGGCGCTTGGTGTCCGATGCCTCGCCGCCCAAGCCCACGTCGGAGACCCCGACAGCATCTCCCGTTTCTTCCAGAAGGTCGCCGCCCAGTTCGGCCGCGTCGACGTTCTTATCAACAACGCCGCGTCCGGCGTCCAGCGCACCGCCCTGGAGCTGGAAACGAAGCATTGGGACTGGGCCATGAACATCAACGCCCGGGGCCCCTGGCTGTGCGCCAAGGAAGCTGCGCCCCTCATGGCCGGCGGCGGCAGCATCGTCAGCATCAGCAGCCTAGGCTCCCAGCGCGTGCTCCCCTACTACCTCTCTGTGGGAGTCTCGAAGGGAGCGCTCGAAACCCTCACCCGCTACCTCGCCGTGGAGCTGGCGCCCCTCGGCATTCGAGTCAACGCCGTCGCTGGCGGCTACGTTGAAACCGATGCCCTCGAGCACTTCCCCAACAAAGACGAGATGCTCGATTCAGCGCGCCGCAAGACCCCGGCCGGCCGGATGGTGACGCAGATGGACATCGCCCAAGCGGCCGTCTTCCTGTGCTCCCCAGCAGCCGAGATGATACGGGGCCAGGTCATCGCAGTGGACGGCGGCGTCTCCCTCCTCCCCTAACTCTGCCCGCCCTCAGCCGCCGGCAACCGTTGCGCCCACCGCGTCCCCGTCCCTGCCCACCGTCAAACGGCTGCCGCCGTCGGCGTAGGCCCTACGGACATAGCCCAGCGCCGACGCATGGGCCTCGCCGGGTAGCCGCGCCACGGATGTCACGGCCCCAACCTCTCGGTCCTCGTAGAAAATGGGCGCCCCAGCCGCCGCGGGCTCGCCGTCGAAGGCCAGCCTCACCAGCGTCCTCTGCACCTTGTCGTATGTGTTCAGCCTTGCCACAACCTCTTGCCCCACGTAGCAGCCCTTATTGAAACTGATGAGGTTCAGCAACCCCGCCTCCAGCGGATTGTAGGCCTCCCCGTACTCGGGGCCGGTTTCACCCACCCCGTTGCGAACCCGCAGCATGTCCCAGGCCTCAAAGCCCAATGGGGTTATTCCATAGCGGCGGCCCCGTTCCAAGAGCGCCCGCCACACGCCGCGAGCGCGCCCCCTTGGAACCAGCAGGTCATAGCCCGCCATTCCCACCGCGTCCGTGCGAATGGCCACCAACTCCGCTCCGGCAATGGTCAGCGTCGCATTATGCCAGCGCTTCATGGCCGCAACGCTGCGCCCCGACAGGTTGCCCAGCAGCCGGGACGCCTTGGGCCCCATCACGCCGATGAGCGCCGTCCTGCGGGTCACATCCTCCGCCTCCGCGTCCTCCCTGAACGTGAACCCGTCAATCCACTCCGCTACTCTCCGCTCCATAGACGCCCCGGTCACCACCAGATACCCTTCCGCCAGCGCCGTGACCGTAACGACATCCACAATGCGGCCCTTGTTGGTCGTCAGCACCGTGGAAACCCCTTCGCCGGGCGCAAGCGGATCCACGCGGTTCGTGGACAGCCGCTCCAGCAGGTCGGTCACGTCCTTGCCGCGGAACACCAGCCTCCCCGCCCCCGACCGGTCAACCACCGCCCCGGCCCTCATCGCGGCAGCGTACTCCTCCTCGGCAGACGTGAACCGGGCAGGCAGCAGACAACCTCTTCGCTCCTCCAGCACCGCCCCAACCCGCCGGTGCGACGCAAGCAACGGAGTCCGCCTCATCATGCCTCCAAAAGAAAGCGCCGCCATACTACCTGAGTAAGGCGGCGCCTGCAGTATCGGAGCTAACCTAAACCGAAAACGATGTCCCGCAACCACACTGCGTCTTGGCGTTCGGGTTGTTGAACACGAAGCCCTTGCCGTTCAGCCCCCCGGAGTAGTCCAACTCCGTGCCCGCCAGGAACACGTAGCTCTTCTTGTCGACCATCAGGCGGACGCCGTTCTCCTCAACAACCTTGTCGGCCTCCGTCGGGTCATCGCCCAACGAAAGCTCGTAGGTGAGGCCGGAGCAGCCGCCGCCCTTCACACCCACCCTCAGGCAGAGCAAGTCTTCCTCTTCCATCAAGACGCCGGAGAATTGACGCACGTGCTTGGCCGCGTTCGGCGAAATGTGAATCGTCAGAGGCGCCTGCTGCCGTGGCTTACGAGTCGTAGTAGTCATAGGTAAACCCATGCTCCCTTGGGATTCCAACGTAGCCTCATTGTACGTAGCCACGGAATCGCAGTCAAGCTGCCCGAGACAACCCCATACCCCCGCCGCCGCGGCATCCCATCGTCCCGCGGGACGCCTTGCCATACAACCCTGCCTGTGCGCTACACTAACGTCATCATGCCGAAGTCCGCTGCTCCTCTCCCCTCGCAGACAATCCTCGCCCGTCCCCCCCGCCTCGCCGGCGACGTCAATCTCCCCGGCGACAAATCAATCTCCCACCGCGCCGCCATCTTCAACGCCATCGCCACCGGCAGCGCCACCGTCTCCAACCTATCGCACGGCGCAGACGTGGCCTCCACACTCCGCTGCCTGCAAGCGTTGGGTGTTTCCATAGAACCCACCGCCCAGGAAGGCGCCTACGTCATCCACGGGTCAGGCGCGCTCGGACTCGCAGAGCCGGACGACGTTCTGGACGCCGGCAACAGCGGCACTACGCTGAGGCTGATGTCCGGCGTCCTGGCGCATCACCCCTTCTTCTCCGTCCTCACCGGCGACGCCTCTCTGCGCTCCCGGCCCGTCTATCGCGTCGTGGCGCCCCTCCGCCTGATGGGCGCCGTTCTCTCCGCCCGCGACTCCGGCCGCCTGCCCCCGTTGGCGATACGCGGCACCAACCTCAAAGGCGTCGAGCACACCCTCCCCGTCGCCAGCGCACAGGTCAAGACCGCCATCACCCTAGCCGGTCTAGCCGCCGGTGGCCCCACCACCATCCGCCAGCCCGCCCTGTCCCGCGACCACACCGAGCTGATGCTGCGGGCCATGGGCGCCCGCGTCGACGAAGACGGCCTGGTCCTCACCGTCCATCCCTCCGACCTGCGGGCCATCGATGTCGTGGCCCCGGGCGACATCAGCAGCGCCGCCTTCTGGCTCATCGCCGCCGTGTGCCATCCCAATGCCCACGTCCGCGTGCTCAACGTCGGCGTCAACCCCACGCGCACCGGTGTGCTCGACGTCCTACAAGCCATGGACGCCGACGTTACCGTGGAGAACCGCCGCACCTCTGGGGGCGAGCCCGTTGCAGATCTCGTCGCCCGCTCCTCGCAGCTCAGGGCCACCGAAATCGCCGGCGACCTCGTCGTCAGAGCCATCGACGAGATTCCCATCCTGTCCGTCGCCGCCTGCTTCGCCGAGGGGACCACCACCATCCGGGACGCCCAGGAGCTTCGCGTCAAGGAAACTGATCGTATCCAGGCCATCGTCCAGGAGATGTCCAGGCTCGGCGCTTCCGTGGAGGAACGCGAGGACGGACTCGCCATCCACGGCGGACGGCCGTTGCGCGGCGCAACCGTCGAAAGCCACGGCGACCACCGCATGGCGATGTCGCTTGCTGTGGCTGGAACCCTCGCAGCGGGCCAGACCACGGTCTTGGGCGCCGCCGCCGCCGATGTTTCGTACCCCACCTTCTGGGACACGCTCGCCTCGCTTGCGGGTGAGGGATGACCCTCAACGACGCCCACGGACTCACTCAGCCCGCCGGGCCGCTCTTCCTCATCATGTCCGGGCCTTCCGGCGTCGGCAAGGACGCCACCCTTCAGCGAATGCAGTCCGGCGCCTACAACCGCCATTTCGTGGTCACCGCCACCACCCGCCCACGCCGCGCCAATGAGCAGCACGGCGTCGATTACTACTTCCTGGCCGTGGATGCCTTCCTCGAGATGCGGGACAGCGGCAGCCTTCTGGAGCACGCCAACGTCTATGGAAACTGGTATGGCGTCCCCAAACAGCCCATTGAGGAAGCGCTACGGGAGGGAAGAGACGTAATCATCAAGACCGACGTCCAGGGCGTCCGGAACCTGCGGCGCGTCGTCGACGGCGCCACCACCGTTTTCCTTGCCCCCCCCAGCCTCGAGGAGCTTGAACGCAGGCTCCGCGCCCGCCAAACAGAGCCGGAGGAACGCCTTCAAGTTAGGCTCGCAACTGCCCGCGTCGAGATGGAAGCCCTGCCGGAGTTCGATTACGCCGTCGTCAACCACAACGACTCCCTGGACGAGACCGTAGCCGCCATCAAGGCCATCATGACCGCCGAGCGCTACCGCATTCCTCCCCGCCGCGTCCGCCTATAAACGCTCCGCCATTCCGAGCCGCCCAGTTCAATTTCAGGCGCTACCCCTACCCCAAATACGCAACCGCCTCTATCTCCACCATGTATTCAGGCGCGGCCAGGCCGCTGATGAATACGAAGGTGCTCGCGGGCAGCGCGTCGGGCCGCTGATACTTCGCCCTCGCCTCGCGGACCCGGTCCGCCTGTTCGGGGGCGGTTAGGTAGATGGTGACGCTCACGAGGTTGTCCAGCGTTCCGCCCACCGCGGCCAGGCAGGCCTGGATGTTCTTCATAATCTGGTCCGTTTGGGCCCCGGCATCCCCCTCTCCAACGATGTTCCCATCGGCGTCCCGCGCCGTCTGCCCAGCGATGTAGACCGTGTCGCCGGCCTTCACAACGTGGTTGTAGCGGTTCGTAGGCGCCACTCCATCCGGCTGGATTCTTTCGATGGCCATGTTAGACCCTCCCGTAGGCTCTCCCAAATAGGAAACCGCTTCAATCTCGATCAGAAACGCCGGGTCCACCAGGCCCGCCACGAACAGCGACGTGCTAGCCGGCAGGTGGTCCTTGAGCAAATGCTGGTCCCTCGCCTCCCTCACAGCCCCCATCTGAGCAGGGTCCGTCTGATAAACCCTCGTCCTCACGACCTGCTCCCAAGAGGCGCCCACCGAGGCCAGGCAGGCCGCGATGTTCTTCATAATCTGGTCCGTCTGCGCCCCCGCATCCCCCTCCCCAACGATGTTGCCATCGGCGTCCCGCGCCGTCTGCCCAGCGATGTAGACCGTGTCGCCGGCCCTCACCACGTGGCTGTAGCGGTTCGTGGGCGCCACTCCATCCGGCTGGATTCTTTCAATGGCCATGTCAGACCTCACGTAGGCTCTCTTCAGTCGGCAACCGCCTCAAGTTCGATCAGAAACGCTGGGACCACCAGGCCCGCCGCGCAGCCCACTCAGGACCTGTTGTGAATTGGAAAGAACCCCCTCTGGGGGGACTACGCCTAACCCACGAGCGCCTGCTCAGGCTTCAGGGGCGCTCCCGCCCCGATCATGCTGTCCCGCGTCACCAGCTTTACAAGCTCTTCTTCAGTCCAGCCATCCGTTCCCTCCGGCCGTTCGGGAATGACCAGATAGCGGATGTCCGCCGTGCTGTCCAGCACCCGCACCTCCACGTCCTCCGGGACGTGATGGCCGAACTCCGCCATGACCCCCCGCGGGTCGTTCACAGCCCGCGACCTGTAGGCAAGGCTCTTGTACCAGTCGGGAGGCCGCCCTAGGAGCATCCGCGGGTAGCAGGAACAGAGTGTACACACCACCAGATGTCTCAACGCCCCGCTGTTCTCAACCACAACGACAACCGGGTCCTCCGGAAGCTCCCCGTACCCCGACTCTTCCAGCGTCCTTTTCGGCTCCGCCAGCAGGCGGGCCTTGTACTCCTCGTCCACCCACGCTCTGGCAACGACCCGCGCCCCGTACTTTGGCGACACGGCGTCCGTCTGATCGATTAGCCGCTGCACCTCATCCCCGGTCAGAATTCCCTTCTCCTCCAGCAGCGCCTCCAAGGCCATCACCCGCTTGCCGTAGTAGGGCACGCCGCCTTTGTGCATACCTTCGTGTTCATCCTCGTCGTGGTCATGCGCCTCTTCTTGGCCGCTCATGTCCTACCTCCAGGCTAGGTGTACCTCAGGGCCGCTGGGAAGGAACCCCATCTTAGCCTTCCCCCAAATACAGGGGGCAGGGACGCGAGGAAGGGTAATTCTAGGACGGGGACCGCGTCCAACGACCTCTATGGGGACTCGGGGCTAGGCAGGCTCAAGCCAGTGCTCGTAGATGTCCAGGTGCAGCGTGTCCACGGCCGGCCCGTCGTAGTTCTCCCATAGCTCGGCCTGCGGGAAGCTGACGCTGTACAGAACCCTCTTGGGCAGACCGTCCTCCCCCAGAGCCAACAGTTCGGGGTTGCGAAAGGCGCCGTAGGCGCGCTCCACCGTCCCCGTCTTGCCCTGTACGTACGCCGGAGTCCGATAGTGACCCGGCGGGTCGTCCACCCGAACGCGCACCCGGTCGCCCTGCTTGTACCTCGCCTCGACGCTCGACTCCATATGTCGCCCCGTCCCTCGCCGTCGTAGCGGCAGACTACACAGGCCCCCGGCGGTGCGTCAATACCACGTCAATACCAGCCCTCCGCCGTGTTTGACACCCGTAGAGCGCCTTCCTATAGTGCCGCGGAGCAGGTGTGTGGAGGCGATGCCCAACTCTTGGCGCAACCTGATCATTCCGGTCGCCGTCGTGGTCGCCCTGGCCTTTGCGGGCGCCGGGCTGGCCCTTCTCGCCGTGCGCGGCAACACCCCGCCCGGCATTGAAGTCATTCTCCCCACCCCCTCCCCAACCCCCGTCGCCCAGGCCTATATAAGCGGCGCAGTCGCCAGCCCCGGTGTCTACACAATCGACGCTGGCGCCCGCATCGCCGACCTCATTCAGGCAGCCGGAGGGCCAACCTCCCACGCCGACCTTGACCGCCTCAACCTCGCTCAGCGCATCGCCGATGAAGTCCATGTCCATGTTCCAACCGCCGGCGAGTCCCTCCCGTCCCTGCCAAATGCCCCGCTGTCCATGGTCAACGTAAACGCAGCAAACAGCGAGGAGCTTCAGACCCTGCGCGGCATCGGCCCGGTGCTGGCCCAGGCCATCGTAGAATATCGGGAAGCCAACGGCCCCTTCCTCCGCCTCGAGGACCTCCTTCTGACGCCGGGCATCGGCCCAGCTACGCTGGAAGGTCTCCAGACCCAGGCAACGGTCGGCTGACCCCATGCGCCTTGCAGTCCTATCTGGGGCCTTCACCCTGGGCCTTGCCGCGTGGAGCATACTGAGGCTTCCCTGGGAAGCAGCGGTCCTCTTCACTGCCGCCGCCGCCGTTGCCGCCGGGCTCGTCGCCTTGCGTAAGGCCCCCCTGCTGCTGGCCCTCGTTCTCCTGCTCCTCACCCTTGGCCTCGCCCGCGCCTCTGTCCTCCCCCAGGGGCCCGGCAGGCTCTTCGATTACCACGGCCTCCCCGCCACCCTCCAGGGAATCGTCGCCTCCGACCCGCAGGCGGCAGGCGCCGCGCTGAGCTTCCGGCTGGAGGTCCAATCCATTCAGGAGGCCGACGCGTGGCACCCCGCCGCCGGCTCCGTCCAAGTCACAGCCGCGGCATCTCCCGATGCGATGCCCAGAGACGAGCCGCCCCTCTTGCGGTACGGCGACCTACTCACCCTCCACGGCGTTCTCGAGGCCCCAGTCCCCTTGGAGGACTTCGACTACCCCGCCTACCTGGCCCAGCAGGGTATCTCCTCAGTGCTGCGGTTCCCCTCCATCTCCAATGCGCAACCCGGCCACGGCGACCCAGTCAGACGCGCTCTCTCGGCCTGGCGCCTGAAGCTGGCCGAAGGGCTGAAAGCCGCCGTCTCCGAGCCTCAGTCGTCGGTCGACCGGGCCATGCTGCTCGGCCTCAGAGGCGACATTCCCGCCAATCTTACCGACGCCTTCCGGAGGACCGGCACATCGCATTTGCTGGCCATTTCGGGCCTCCACGTTGGCATCGTCATGGTCATGCTCATCAGCGCAGTCCGATTGCTTGCCGGCCGGCGGTGGGGCCTGTACGTATTGATACCCCTGCTCGGCATCTGGCTCTACGCCGCGCTTTCCGGCATGGCCCCGCCCGTCTGGCGCGCCGCCGTCATGGGCAGCCTCTACCTCTGGAGCGTCTATCTTGGCCGGCCCAGAAGCGCCTGGCCCGCCATTGGGGCCGCCGCCGCAGTCATGCTCGCCCTAGACCCCAACCTCCTCCGCAGCGTCTCCTTCCAACTCAGCTTCGCCGCCGTTATCGGCTTGGCCACCCTCCACTCTCCAATTCAGGACCGCCTCGACCGCTGGCTGCCAACCCCGGACTCCGGCCCACTCCGCATCGCCGGACCCGCCAAGGCCTCGCTTGCCTTGAGCCTTGCGGCGGTCCTGGCCACGGCCCCATTGGTTGCGCTCCACTTCCAGCAGGTCTCCACCGTAGGCATTCCAACGACGTTGTTGGCCCTTCCCGCCATGCCCGTTGTCCTCCTGTCGTCCCTTGCCGCCGCCGTGGGACATCTGGTCCTGCCGCAGGCCGGCATCGCCGCCGGATGGCTGGCCTGGCTGGCCACATCCTACACTACGGCGCTCGTGGAACTGTTCGCCAGGCTTCCCGGCGCATCTTTCAGTACAGGCCCGCTGACATGGCCCCTCGCTGCAGCCTACTACGCAGCCCTTGCAGGCGCTCTCTTGCTCCCCTCGCGCCTCCGAAGGTCAAACCCTCTACCGGACGCGCCGCCTATCGCCAGCCCACCGCAGCCTTCGACGCCGCATCGCAGGATTCCCTGGGCGCTGGCCCCGCTCGCCATCCTCGCGGCGGCCATCTGGATCGCCGCCCTCGCCCAACCCCCACTTTCTTTCAGGTCACCGTCCTCGACGTCGGGCAGGGCGACGCCATCTTCATCCAGACCCCCGAAGGACACCAGGTGCTGGTGGACGGCGGCCCCAGCCCCCTCGGCGCCGTCCATGCCATCGGCGAACGCATGCCCTTCTGGGACCGCTCGCTGGATGCCGTCGTGCTCACCCACCCCGATGCCGACCACCTGATGGGCCTCATCGAGGTGTTGCTCCGATACCAGGTCGGCTCCGTGCTAATAGGTCCGCAGGTCAAGGACGGCTTCCCCGATCCGCTGTGGCAACAGGCCGTCAGGGAGAGCGGCGCCGAGGTCATCACCGCCACTTCCGGCCAGCACTTCCGCCTGGGCCAAGCTCGCGCCGTTGTATTGAGCCCTCCCCAGCGCCCCGTCCTCGGGACCGGCGCCGACGTTAACAACGCCGGTGTTGTCCTGCGCCTGAGCTACGGCGCCATAGATTTCCTCCTCCTCGCCGACATGGAACAGTTCGGCGAACACTACTTGGCAAACCACGGCCTGTTGGACAGGGCTGAGGTGGTCAAGGTAGCCCATCACGGCAGCGCCACATCCTCGACGCCCCGGATGCTCAACCACGCCGCCCCTCAGATTGCCGTCATCTCCGCCGGCGCCGATAATGCCTACGGCCATCCCGCGCCCGCCGTCCTCGACCGGCTGGAATCGGCCGTCGGCGCCGCCAATGTCTACACGACCGCCAATCAGGGCAACATCACGTTTTCCACCGATGGGGCCAGACTGTGGGTGGACACCCAACGCTAGCGGCGTTTCCCAGGGACGCTTTTCCAAGCGCGAGGGAGGAAAATCCCATTCCTTCCCTCGTAGTCGGGGAAAGGCTAGGATGGGGGCCGCTTCCATGTGGCTTGCGCCCCATGCACACACCCCATCCCCCAACGCCATGATCCAACCACATGGCTGAAGCTCCAGGGCGTCCCCTTCGACTCCACGCAGTCGTCCGCGGCTGGGTGCAGGGCGTTGGGTTCCGCGACTTCACCCAGCGCAAGGCTAAGTCGCTAGGCCTCGCGGGGTGGGTGCGCAACAAACCCGGAGGCGAGGTGGAAGTGCTTGCCGAAGGCAGCCGCGATGCACTGGAGGCGCTGGCCGAGACACTTGCCGAAGCCTTTCCCGGCGCCTCGGTGTCCGCCGTCGAGTTGACGTGGGGCGCGGCCCAGGGCGGTCTGGCCGGCTTTGAGGTCAGGCGTTGACCCTCAGCCGAATATCAGCTCGTACCCGCCCAGAAGAAGGGCCGCGTGAAGGAGCAGGCTGATCAGCACGGCCCCCAGGATCCTCACCCGGGACACGCCAACCGCCTCCAGCGTCGCCGTCACCGCCCACACTCCCAGCCACGGGGTCACCACCACGATGCCCGGCAACCCAAAACGCCCCACCACCCGCGCCACCCGCTCTCGCCGGAAGTGGGTCAGCCAACGGAGCGGCCCCTGGCTGCGTTCGGCGCGCGAGAACACCAGGCCAATGGCCAGAGCCGGCAGGAAATTACACACAACGGCGATAAGGGCTACCCAGGGCGGTGAGAGCTTCAGGCTCAACCCGAGGGGGATGGACACCAGCAACTCCCCCACAGGCGACGCAGACACACCCGCCACAATGAGGTATTGATACACGGAGGGCGGCTAGGTGAAGCGGAAGCTCAGTATCCCCAGGAGCACGAAGATAACCCCCAGCATGATCGTGAACCTGAACATCGTCCGCTCAATCCCGCGGCGGGTGCGGAAGCCCCCTTCGGCGCTTCCAAACAGCCCCGACCCTACGCCGCGCACCTGAAGCAACACGATGACAATGAGCAGCACCGCAATAAGAATCTGAGAGATATGTAGATAGGCTTCCATACCCAGCCCAAGAAGAGTTGTGGAGCTTTGACGAGTTCTGGCGCTCCGCCCTAGAACATCGACGTGAATCATGGACTCGCGGACCATTGACTATTGTAGGGCACATGCCCGGCGCGGGCAAACACCGCGTTGCCCGCCCCGCGATCCCATTGCTATACTGGCCTTGAATCACCAGCCTCCACCCCGCCTCTGCCCGTGGCCCATCGCATGCAAACAATCGAATCGGTGGAGTTCGAACCCGTCATAGGGCTCGAGGTCCACGTCCAGTTGCGCACCCGCAGCAAGATGTTCTGCGCCTGTGACGCCAACTACCAGGACGCCCCGCCCAACGAGCGCGTCTGTCCCATCTGCCTCGGCCTCCCCGGCGTTCTGCCCGTCATCAACAGGGCCGCCGTCGAAATGGTCATCATGGCCGGCCTGGCTCTCCACTCCCACATCGCAGAGCACACCAAGCTCGACCGCAAGAACTACTCCTACCCCGACCTCATGAAGGGCTATCAGATTTCCCAATACGACCTGCCCATTTGCTCCGGCGGCTACCTCGACATCCGCGTCGCCGGCGAACAGCGCCGCATCAACATGACGCGAGTCCACATCGAGGAGGACGCCGCCAAACTCCTCCACCGCCCCTCCGACGCATCCGGCGGCCATACCCTCGTCGACGTTAACCGGGCCGGCGTTCCCCTCATGGAGATGGTCGGCGAGCCCGACCTTCGCTCCCCCGACGAGGCTCGCGCCTTCCTCATCGAGCTCAGGTCGATCCTCCGCTACCTTGGCGTCTCCGAGGCCAACATGGAGGAGGGCAACCTCCGCTGCGACGCCAACGTCAGCGTCCGGCCCAAGGGCGCCCACCACCTCAACGCAAAGGTCGAAGTCAAGAATATGAACAGCTTCCGGGCCGTTCACCGGGCCCTAGCCTACGAGATCGAACGCCAGACCAACCTGGCCAAGGACGGCCAGCGCATCCCTCAGGAAACGCGAGGCTGGGTCGAGGAACGGGGCGTCACCGTCTCCCAACGCTCCAAGGAGCACGCCCACGACTACCGCTACTTCCCCGAACCCGACCTTCCGCCCCTCGTCATAGACAGGGAATGGGTGAACGACATCGCCTCCCGGCTCCCCGAGCTGCCGGAGGCCAAGCGCCAACGCTTCGCCGCTCACTACGGGCTGTCCTCCTACGACGCCGACCTCCTCACCGTTAGCCGGGAAATGGCCGATTGGTTCGAAGCCGCCCTAGGCCCCGACAACCTCCAGGGCGACGGCCTGCGGCAACGGGCCAAGGCCGCGGGCAACTGGATCCTCGGAGAGCTCACGCGCCTGCTGAACGCCACCGGCAAGGACCTGTCGGCGGCCCCCGCGCAGCCGCGCCACCTCAGCCAGCTCCTCGACCTTCTCGATGACGGCGCTCTCAGCACTTCCATGGCCAAGGAGGTCTTCGAGCAGGTCTTCAACACCGGACGCCCTCCGGCGGACATCGTCCGCGAGAAGGGCCTCGTCCAGGTCGCCGACGCCGATTCCCTGGGCCCCATCGTCGAAGAGGCAGTCGCCTCCAACGACAAGGCTGTCCAAGACTACATTGGGGGCAGATACACCGCCGTGAAGTTCCTCGTGGGTCAGGTCATGAAGCTCAGCCGGGGCCAGGCCAACCCGTCCCTCGCCGAAGAGCTGCTCAAGCAGCGCCTCGAAGGAATGCGGGAAGAGGCGTGAGCGTCCCCTCCGCCAACGGCCGCCACAGCCTGGACCCATCGCCCCGGCGCCTGTCCCTCCGCGACCTCGTCTCCCTTGGCGCCGGCCTTAAGCGCTGGCTCTTCCTCGGCAGCCTGGGCGCAGTCTTCATCGCCCTGTCCGCAGGCTACGCCATGAGCCGTCTCATCAACGGGACTCCCTCTTGGATTCCCTTCTCACCCTTGGCGCTGGCGTCCGTGGTTGCCGGCATAGGCGTCCTCCTTGCACTGGCCGGCTGGTGGGGCGTGACGAGGGCAACCGCGCAGGTCATGAGCCGCCGAGGCTCGGCCACACTTCCCTACCACCAACTCCGCGCTCTGGAACGCGGCCCGCGGATCGTGGCCATCGGGGGCGGGACGGGTCTTTCGACGCTGCTGCGGGGTCTCAAACACCACTCCAACAACATCAGCGCCGTCGTCACCGTCACTGACGACGGCGGCAGCTCCGGGGTGCTTCGCCGCGAAATGGGCGTCCTCCCGCCCGGCGACATCCGGAATTGCCTCGTTGCCCTCTCCGACGCCGAGCCCCTGCTCACCCGCCTGTTCCAGCACCGTTTCGCCCAGGGCGCCGGGCTCGAGGGTCACAGCTTCGGCAACCTGTTTCTGGTGGCTATGACCGAGGTGTGCGGCGACTTCGACACCGCTATCTATCACGCGAGCCAGGTGCTGGCCGTCCGAGGCCAGATTCTGCCGTCGACGCTGGAGAACGTTAACCTTGTGGCCCGCATGGAGGACGGCGCCGTCGTGGAAGGGGAAAGCGCCATTCCCAGCCGCCACGGACGCATCGCCGCCCTGTCTCTGAACCCGGAGGCCCCGCTCGCCTACGCCGAGGCCGTGAAGGCCATCCTGGAAGCACAGATCATCGTCATCGGGCCGGGCAGCCTCTATACCAGCGTTATCCCCAACCTCATGGTCAGAGGCATCCGCCAGGCCATCGAGGCGTCCCCCGCCCTGAGCGTCTACGTGTGCAACGTGGCAACCCAACCCGGCGAGACCACAGGCTATTCCGTGGAGCAGCACGTCCGCGCCCTCACCGAGCACGTGGGGCCCGGCATAGTGGACTGGGTGCTCGCAGACTCCGGCAAGGTCTCTTCATCGGAGGAGAACCGGATACCGCCACCCTCCGGAGAGGACGCCGTTGCCGGCATCCCTCTCTATACGACTTCAGTCATCAATCCCGCCTTCCCCCACCACCACGACCCGGCTTTGCTGGCGGATGCGCTCATGCGGCTGCACCAACGCCCACGGCCCCGCATCGCCGCCGCCTCCTTCGACACCACCCACTAACAGCCCGCACAACCACGCTCCGCCAACCCCCTTCCTAGTCTTCCCTCGAGCACGGGGGCAGGGAGGGGACGGATGGTCTTGTTTTGGCCTGCGCCCTCCTACAGCCGAGGGTCTGGCTTGGCCTGCGCCGCTATCCCGCCCGCTCCGCCCTCCGACGTTTTCCAGAACAGGGGGACTCGCTGTACCCCCGGCGGGGGCTGCGCCCCCTGCACCCCGCTTGGGGAGACGACAGCCCTATGCTTGACGGTGGAGGCGTCTTTGTCGTTATACGATTCTCTCTTGACAACCCATTTCGATGTCTTAGCGTGAACAAGCCCTAGCCCCGCTGGTAAATCGTCACCACGCAGCTGCCGCCCGTCCCGCCGACGTTGTGACTCAGGCCCAACTCCAGGCCGGCGTTCGGGACCTGGCGCTCCCCGGCCTCCTGCCGGAGCTGGTGGAACAGTTCCACGGCCATTCCCACGCCGGAAGCGCCCACCGGATGCCCTTTCGCCTTCAGTCCCCCCGACGTGTTAACCGGCATATCGCCGCGGAGCGTCGTGCGACCCTCGTCCAGGGCGCGGGCGCCCTCGCCGGGTTCGAAGAACCCCAGATCCTCCGTCGCCACGATCTCAGCGGGGGTGAAGCAGTCGTGGACCTCCGCCACCTGGATGTCCTGAGGCCCAACGCCCGCCATGAGGTAGGCCTCCTCCGCTGCGGCCTTCGCCGACGGCAACGACGTCAATGAGTCGCTGTCGTGCAGGGGCCTGCCCGTGGCCTGGCCGATGCCGATGACCTTGACCGGCGCTTCCGTAAAGCTCGACGCCAACTCCTCGGCAACCAGCAATACGCAGGCAGCCCCGTCGGTGATGGGGGCGCAGTCGTAGAGGCGCAGCGGCCACGCCACCACCGGGTTCGCCCGGTCGTCGTGGAGGAAATCCAACTCGTCCTCCCACTCGGGCGGCGGCTCGCCCCGCTCCTGCGCCCGGGCGATGCGACGGTCCATGATGTCCCGCAGCGGCCGGTTGAACTGGGCCTTGGGGTTCAGCGCCCCGTTGGCATGGTTCTTCAGAGCGACCTTCGCCAGGTGGTCTGCGCCAGCCTCGTACTGGTGCATGTAGGCCGTGGCAATGGCGGCGAAGATGCCGGGAAAGGTCAGCCCGGCGGGTATCTCGTAGAGGGCGTCGGCGGCCAGCGCCAGCGTGTCCGTGACCCGCTCCGTGGCCAGGTTGCTCATCTTCTCCACGCCGCCCACCAGCACTACGTCGTACATGCCGGAGGCGATGGCCATCATCCCCTCGCGCAGGGCGCTGCCACCGCTGGCGCAGGCGTTCTCAATGCGGGTTGCCGACCTCGGCGTCAGCCCCAGCCAGTCCGCCATGATCGGGGCCGTGTGGGCCTGCCCCTCGAACAGATCGCTGGAGAAGTTCCCCAGGTACATGGTCTCGACGTCGGCGGCGTCGAAGCCCTTCTCCATAGAGGCGGCCATGTCGTCGTAGGCCTCCACGAAGAGGTCCCGGCTCGTCAGGCCGGGGAAGGCCCCGAAATGCGACATGCCCGCCCCCACGATGGCCACGCCCCGCCCAAGCCGCCGCCTTTTGATCACGTTCATCCCGCCTCCGTCTTACCACCGTGGAATATCGCGATTATCCGGCGGCGGATGCCGGGGCTGCAAGGGGGGACGCCCGTCCCAGCCTTCCCCGGAGTACAACGGCAGGAATGGGAGGATTCCGCCGGCCTCAGCCTGGTTCTTTGATTGAATGTGTTCCTGCTTTGATTGTATGTCTTACTGCGTTTTCTTCTCCCCCGGCCCCGTAGCCGCGGCGCCGATACGCGCCCGGCGCCGCCAAGACCGGGGCCGCATCACCGTTTGGTTATCCGTCCCTCCCCGGAACCCACCGCGCTCCTGCCTGTAGGCGTCGCGCCGTCCGTGTTCTGCGCGGTAGGCGGGGAGAGTGGGAGCGGTAATCCATAGCACTCCAGGGAACAGATGTCACGACTGTGGGACAGTTGGCGGCGCTTCGCGACGTTTACCAGCCGGCCCTCGAAGGGAGCCGTGACGGAGCCGGGACAGACCTGAGACAGAGCCGTCGCGAGCCATGGCGAAACCGAGACGAGCCTTAGCGGCTCCAGAGAGCTAGTCTCGAAGCGGCATTCGCTCCGGCGCCAGCCTTCCTCGGAGGGTCTTGCCCCTTGGGGTGTTCCCTCAGCGCCCCTGCCACAGGGGGATTCTCTATGGTTAGCCCACAGTGCTAGATGTATGCGGCAGGCTCCTAGAAAGAGAAGGGGGCCGGGGACTCTCCCTGGACGGATGGTCTTGCTGTGGCGTGCGCCCTCCTTCAGCGGGGGGGTTGGCTTGGCTTGCGCCGTTGTCCCACCTGCCCACCCTCCAACGTTTTTAGAAACAGGGGGACACGCTGTACCCCCGGCGGGGGCTGCGCCCCCTGCACCCTGCTGGGAGGATGACGACGGTGTTTGCTCACCTGGCGCGGCGGGTCGCTTCCTAGCCTGCCCCCGAGTACGGGGAAGGAGAGAGGGGCTGTCCCGGCCTCAGCCTCGTTCTTTGATTGTATGCGTTACTGCGTTTTCTTCTCCCCCGGCGCTCCGTAGGCGTGGAGCCATTACAAAGGCATTACGAGGCATTACAAGCCATTACAAAGCCATTACGAGTCGTTACTCAGCCGTTAGGGAACCGTTACTAGTAATTACCAGACGTTACGAGCCGTTACTGAGTTGGATGGCTCCAAAGAGCCTGTGCCTTACAGCGGCGGTCGCTCCGGTCCCCAACCTTCCTCGGAGGGTCTTGCCCCTTGGGTTGTTCCCTCAGCGCTCCTGCCACAGGGGGATTCTCTATGGTTAGCCCACAGTGCTCATGTATGCGGCAGGCTCCGAGGAGGAGAAGCGGGCCGGCAGCCCACTTCATGGGGGTACTATAGCACAATCGTTCTTATTCTGCAAGTAGGCGGTGGCAGAGGCTTCCCCCGCGGCGGGTGGCAGGGATTGGGGATGGGTGGGCTTGTTTTGGCTTGCGCCGTCCTTTCGCGGAGGGTCTGGCTTGACCTGCGCCGTTGTCCCACCTGCCCACCCTCCAACGTTATTGGAAACAGGGGGACTCCCCCTGTACCCCCCGGCGGGGGCTGCGCCCCCTGCACCCCGCCTGGGGGGGACGGCGGAGGCGGCGTTTGCTCACCTGGGGCGTCGGCGCGCTTTCCAACCTTCCCCTGGGGGGCGGGATGGGATGGGGGGCTTCCGAGGGAGGCGGGGGTGGCGATGGGACGCGAGGAGAAGGCGGTCAGCAGGCTCTTGCCCCAGGTGGCATGCCCCTGCTATCGTCCCCTCATTCCCTCTAAGGCGCATCCGTCGTACCAAACAACGCAATCTGTTGCCGCGCCAATCTTGAGTGCTGCAGAACTATCCCCCAGATGGACTCCCACACCCTCCCTACCCAGCGCCTAGCACGGATGCTTCGATTCCGATTGTCAGAAGCCGAGCAGTAGGTGAGCAGTAGCAAGACAACCAAGGAGACAGCCTATGATAGCATCTGGCGCATTTGGGCAATATATAGGAGGCACATGTACATTGAACTAGTTCGCCGCGTCATAGAACAGGCCGTTGCCCTACACGCCGCGAATACCCAGCAGACGAAGGAGGAAGTGCTTGAAACAATCCGGGAACATATTGAGGCCACCTCCGATGAATACTGGAATGTTGAGCCCAAAGTCAAATACGATGATCCATTGTGCAGACTGGGATATTTGTACATGAACGTCCCTATCAATGCCACTCTTTTTGAGACGGTGCTCAGGGAATCAGACAACCTTAGGCAAAAAATGAAAGACGCCGCTCAAGGCGTTCTCAATATATGCTCCTTGGGTGGTGGTCCCGACACTGAATTACTTGGAATCGCCAAGCGTTTGCTTCGGTATCCAAATGTCGCCCCTCCTGGTAAGATCTTTTTCACCGTAATTGACACAGTTCCCCAATGGGCTGAAACGTGGCAACAACTTGCTGCTGCCGTCGAGCAGCAGCTTTCCTCCTCCCTGAGTCCTCATGGGGTCCAACCTCCGACGATCAATCAGACGTTCCTTCCTTTCAACGTTCTAGCCTCCTCCTCTTACCAGGATTTTGCATTTCAATTCACAAATACCGACATACTAGTCTTCAATTATCTCTTTTCCGAAAACAAGACCAAATTAAGCGAAGCCCAGCAAGCTCTTGAACGTCTTGCGCAAATTACACCTAAGGATTGTTCGGTTGTTGTCATTGACCGTCTCGAGAATAACCAGCAATTTACAAGTGATGTAGCTAGTCTATTCGCTTCGGCATTCGGTGTTCAAGTCAATGTCAACACTCTGAGCGGCACCCTTGATGGCGATGAGCAAACCTCTGAAATGGGACAAATGCTGCTAGACACCTTCAAGCGACGTCCGCGCATCAAATTCTTCACCAACCTACATCGCAATCCGACTGTATTCTGGTTCGTTGTAAACAGGATTTAGGGTGAGCAATGATTATTTTTGCTAGCTACAAGACCGACATTCCAGCTTTCTACGGGGAGTGGTTCCGGAATAGACTTCATGCCGGATTTTGCCGGATGGTTAACTCTTATAACAAGAGCCAACATTATATGATATCATTGCGTGAGGAAGATGTAGACGGATTTGTCTTCTGGACGAAGAATCTGGCTCCTTTTGTTGATACACTGGACGAGGTTTACCAACAAGGTTTCCCGTTCGTCGTGCAATACACAATCAATGGCTATCCTAGAGCACTTGAAACGCGTGTCGTAGACGCAAACCGATCAGTGAAGAATTTCAAGTCGGCCTCCGACAAATACGGGCAACAGGCCTTTGTTTGGCGTTACGACACGATAATTTTTTCGACGAGCACTGATGCTGACTTCCACCGAGACAACTTTGCAAGCCTTGCTTCTGAGTTGTCTGGTTATACGGACGAGGTTGTAGTTTCTTTCATGCAACTGTACAGGAAAACTCAATTCAATTTAGATGAGGCTGCGCGAGCAAACAATTTCGACTGGTGTGACCCCCCAACAGAAGTAAAACGAGCACTACTTAGTGACCTAGTGGAGATTGCAGATGAACATGCCATGCGTCTTTCGATTTGCACTCAGCCTGACCTCACGGTGCCCGGTGTAAGTGAAGCACGCTGTGTTGATGCGCAGCGGCTGATGAATGTAACAGGGCGTCCATTCCGCTCAAGACTGAAGGGCATGCGGCTGGGGTGCGGCTGCTACGAGTCAAAAGACATCGGGGATTACGATACGTGCCCACACGGATGTGTATATTGTTATGCTGTTCGACGACGGTCTCTTGCTCTAAAACGGTATCAAGACCACGACCCGCTCGGCGAGTACCTGTTCCCTCAGAAACCTCCTCCTTTATCAGATACAGAGTTGTTGGACACCCAACGGCAAAAACAGTTGCCGCTATTGCCGCCAGATTAGCATGACATTGGGGCGGCCCAGCGAGGCTAACCATTTTCACGACTTCCTGCAATCTCGAAGGAAGATGGTACTGCTGCGCGAGCTCAGAGTCGGGAACTAAACCTCCATGGCCGTCACGAATCCCCCAACCTCTACCCCTTCCGTTCACCGTTCCGCTCCAATACTCTGGCTCTACCCTGCTGAGACCGTCGCTACGCCGGGCTGGAACCTGGGTCCGGCAGCGGCACCAGACAATTATCAAAGGCTCGCTTCTGCGAGTCCTCAGCCCCGACCCGGGCCACTCTTGCAGCAACCAGGCTGCGAGCTATTTTTCCGTGCGGTAGATGTAGCGGTCGTCCCACAGACCGTAGAGCGTTGGGGTGACGTTGCCGAACACGTTGCGCACCGCGCTCAGCTGCTCCGATAGCGCCGTGTAGATGACAGGCGCCTGCTCAGCTGCTATCTCCTGCGCGCGGTGATACATCCGCACCCGCTCTTCGTGGTCCATCTCCTGGCTCGCCGCGGTGTACAGATCGTCGACCTCCGCCTCCCAGGCCGTGGCCGGTTCCGGCTGGTTCGGATACCACAGGTGGAGGTCGGCGCCGCTGTGCCAGAACGCGATGCCGCTGTACGGGTCCGGGCCGCCGGTGAAGCCGATGACGACCGCCTCCCAGTCATAGGTGGCGATCAGCTGTCGGACGAGTTCGCCGAAGTCGACGAGCCGGACGTCCACGCCGAGGCCGATGCTGCGCATGCCGTCCTGGATGATGCGCGTCGCGCTCTCCCGCACACTGTTGCTCTCGTTCGTGACGAGCGTGAACGAGATGGGGTTACCCGCGCCGTCCTCGCGGACGCCGTCGCCGTCCGCATCCGTCCAGCCTAGGCCGTCGAGCAGCGCCTTCGCCGCGTCAAGGTCGTACTCGTACCGCCGGGTCTCAGGGTTGTGGAAGTCGCCTGCGGCGGGGCTGATGGACGACCATTGGGGGTAACCGAGTCCGCCGAGCGACTCCTCGATGATCGCGGCCTTGTCCACGCTGTGCGCGACGGCCTGCCGGAACTCGCGGCTCTCGAACCACGCCCGCGCTTCAGGGCGCACGTACGCCTCCCCGTCCGGGTTCATGCCAGGGTGCACATTGAACGTGAGGAACGTCGTGCCGAAGCCGGGGCCGCGCCGGTGGATGGTGAAGTTGCCCTCCTCCTGCAGCGGCTCCAGCAGCGGATACTCCACACCCAGCACACCGTGGGCGTCCGTCTCTCCGGCCTGGAAGAGCGCCAGCTCGGCGTCGAAGTCCTCGACTATGCGGTAGACGATCTCGTCCAGGTACGGAAGGCTGTTGCCCGCGCTGTCCCGCAACCAGTAGTCCGGGTTGCGCCGGAGCGTGAGCCGGTCGCCCGGCGTGTAGCCAGCGATGGTGAACGGCCCCGTGCCGATGACCTCCGACGGGTCCGTTTCGATGTCCCAGACATCCTCGAACGCTCCAGCGTCTACGTGCGGCTCGAGGATGTGCTCCGGGTAGATGGCGTAGCCCATCGAGCGGAGGAACGGCGCGTAGGAGACGGGCAGCACGAACCGCACCGTGTAGTCGTCCAAGGCTGTGACGGTCATCCGCCCATCCGTCGTTTCGCCGGTCGCCTCGTCGACGTAGACGAAGGTGAACGCCTCGCGGTCGGAAGTGGGGATGTCGTCGTTGTAGACGATGCGGTTGAAAGTGAAGTCCACATCGCGTGCGGTGAACGGCTCGCCGTCGTGCCACGAAACGTCCCGGCGCAGGTGGAACGTCCACTCCCGGCCGTCATTCGAGTGCTCCCATGACTCCGCAAGTCCCGGCTCGATGGCGTCGTCCAGCCACGAGGTCTCGGTCAGCCCCTCGAACACGTAGCTGAGGTAACCGGACGAACCGGCATCGTTCGCGAGCGGCAGGTTGAACGTCAGCGGTTCGCTGATCGTCGCGTACGTGATCGAGCCGCCGGGTGTACCGACGGCGTACTCGAAACTGTCGGCGTCGCCTCGCAGCCGCGCCACGATCTCCTCCTGCGTTTCAGGGGACGGCGGGGGCGTAGAGGTGGGCTGAGGGGTGGGAATAGGCGCCGGCGTTGGGGTTGCCGTGGATGCCGGGGTCGCGGTCGGCGGCGGCGGCGTAGGGGTGGGCTGAGGGGTGGGATTAGGCACAATCGTTGGGGTTGCCGCGGATGCCGGAGTCGCGGTCGGCACCGGAGGCTTGGAGGTGGGCTGAGGGGTGGGACTAGGCGCCAGCGTTGGGGCTGCCGTGGATGCCGGGGCCGCGGTCGGCGACGGAGTCGGATCGCTGCTCGCGCAGCCACTCAGCACGAGCACGCCGAGCAGCGCCGCCGCAAGGATGGGCAGTCTCACCTTCCACGTTCGTATCATGCCATCCTCCGTGTGTGCGCGTCCGAAGCCCCGGCAGTCTGATGTCAGGGCGCCAGAGCCGATCCAGTTTAGTGCAGTGCGCGAGAGTGAGCAGCGTCCTCAGGAAGTTCGGCTAATGAGAAGAGCAACCAGGATTTCCCATATAGGGAGTCTTCAGGCTCAAAGGGCAGCCCAAACGACGTCGCGGCGCCATAGTCAGGTCCTGCAAGGCAGTCAATCGCCGGGTTGCCACCAGTTTACCCCGATTGAGACCCTCGACGCCTAGTATTCGATTCAGGTCAAGCAAGTGGATCGCCCCCAGCACCCTCCGAGAGACCCCGCGGCGCCGGCGCAGGGTGGAAACTAGTCTCTCCTCGCTCCTTCCGTTCACCGCTCCGCTCTAGTACGCTACCTCTACCCTGTTGAGACCTCCGCTCCGCCGGTCCGGTACTGGGTCCGGCGACGGCTCCAAAACATTAACGACTCGCTCCCGCGAGTCCCCGGCTCCGATCCAGGCCACTCCCTTGCAGCAGTCCCACGCCAAGCTCCCCGTCAACCCTCCCTTCTTCTACGGCTGGGTCATCGTTGGGTGCGCCATCTCCGTGGGCATCCCCAGGGCCATCCTCGGCGCCTCCATCCTGGGAGCGCTCATCGGCCCCATGTCCGACGACCTCGGCTGGAACCGCAC
Organism: Dehalococcoidia bacterium; assembly: GCA_965263165.1. Lineage (GTDB taxonomy): Bacteria > Chloroflexota > Dehalococcoidia > Lucifugimonadales > SAR202-VII-2 > SAR202-VII-2. The sequence goes on along the minus strand of OZ253584.1, from coordinate 2,409,008 downwards.
GACCATCTCCGGCGTCCTCACCACCGGCGCTCTCGTCGCCACCGTCACCGCCCCCGTCGCCGGCCGCCTCGTCGACCGCTACGGCAGCAGGGTCATCCTCAGCGGCTCGTCCTTGCTCATGGGCGCCTTCGCCCTTCTCCTCTCCTACACCGTCACGCCCCTCATGTTCTACATCCCCTTCACCCTGGGCCGGGCGCTGTTCGTCGGCCCGATGGAAGTGGGGATGAGCACGACGGTCAGCAACTGGTTCATCCGCCGCCGTCCCCAGGCCCTCGCCGCCGTGTCCGCCACGTCTCCCATTGGCCTTGCCATCTTCCCGCCCATGGCCGGCGCCATCGCCGCAGCCGCCGACTGGAGGACGGCCTGGCTGGCCCTGGGCATGTGCATGTTGGTGATCGGCGTCATCCCGTCGGCCATCTTCATACGCCGCCGCCCGGAGGACGTGGGCCTCCTCCCCGACGGAGACGCTGCGCTACCGCCCCCCGGCGAGGCCACAACGGGCGCGACCAAGCCCGCATCGGCCACGGAGACCAACTTCACGCTACGCCAGGCGATGCGCACCCCCGCCCTGTGGCTGATCATGGGGACATCAGCAACCACCTTCATGTTCCACGGCGGCGTCAGCCTCCATCACATCCCCCACTTCATCCAGCGGGGCTTCGACCCCCTGGTAGCCGCGTCCATGGCCAGCGCCTACGCCATATCCCTGGGCCTGAGCAGCTTTCTCTGGGGCGCCGTCGCCAGGCGGATACCCCTGCGGGCGGGGATGGCCCTGTCCTCGCTGATGTTGACGGCCAGCGGCCTCGTCATGGTCCAGGCGAGCTCCGTTCCGATTGCCCTGGTGAGCGTGTGCCTGTTCGGCCTGGGCCTGTCGGGCATGTTCGTTGTCGTGCCTTCCGCCTGGGCCGACTACTACGGCCGCCGCAGCCTCGGCGCCATCCGCGGCGTGACGCTGACGGCCCAGACCGGCGGCGCCGCCATAGGGCCGGTCCTCACCGGCGGCCTCTACGATATCCTCGGCGACTACCGGATTGCGTTCGCAGCGCTGGCGCTGGCCTGCCTCGTGGGGGCCATCATGGCGGGGAGCGCCAGCCGACCCCGCCTCCCCCACAACACCGAGGACGCGTCGCTCGTTCCTTCACCCTCCTAAAACATCCCCGCCCGCCACTGTTTCCACGGATAGCTGAGGCGCCCGCCTCCCCGCGCGCAGACCGGCGCCCGTTGGGGCGCCGGTCTGCGCGCTTGTCATCCCCCTGCGACTTAGCCCTCGATCGCCGACGCCTCGTTCACCTCTACGGCAATCCGATGGGCCTTCTTGCCCTCGGCCTTCGGGAACGTCACTGTCAGCACGCCCCGGTCGTAGTGGGCCTGTGCCCTCTCTGCATCAACTGCGTCGGGCAGCCGAACCGCCCTGTAGAAGGCGCCCCTGCGCCGTTCCCGCAGCAGATACTTGTCGCTCTCCTCGTCCCGCTCCTCCTTGGCCTCGGCGCGGATCGTCAGCACTCCGTCGTCGGTGGACACTTCGACGTCCTTTGGGTCCACCGACGGCAACGACGCGTGGACCTCAAACTCCCCATCCCTCTCTACGACATCCAAGGGGATGGCCCACGCCGCGGGCTCTCGTTCGCGGCCGTAGCCATTGCCCCAAAACCCTCGCCGCAGTCGGTCCATCTCCAGGTTCGCCCGCCGCAGCTCCTCAAAGGGGGTCCATCGCTGAAGCAACATCATGCACCTCCAAGTAAATGTATTCCTCGCAGCGACGCCTTTGACATCGCTCATTACATATCCTACTAGCGCAGCATTATCTAGTCAATAGATTTGAGTCGAATTGTATCACTTCCTTTGGCTACCCGCCGCATTCCTGCTTGCCCGCCGGACTAGGGAAGCGTAGAGTTGGCCCCAGCTTGGGCCAAAGGCGGCGGCTATGAAGTTCGGTGTCAGCATTCCCAATATGGGCCTCCTCAAGACAGGGGACGACGTCTTCAGCTTCGCCCGGGAGATCGAAGCGCTGGGCTTCGACTCCGTCTGGGTCAGCGACCACGTCGTTGTGCCCAGGGACATCGCATCCCGCTACCCCTACCGCTCATCGGGGGAGTTCAGCGTCCAGCCCACAGACCCCGTCCTCGAACCCCTGGCCGTCATGGCCGCGCTGGCCGCCGCCACCCAGCGGACCCGCATCGGCGTCAGCGTCCTCGTCATCCCCTACCGGAACCCCGTCGTCACCGCCAAGACCCTCGCCACCATCGACGTCCTATCCGGCGGAAGGGTCATCCTGGGAGCGGGGGCCGGGTGGATGTCCGAGGAGTTCGATGTGTTGAAGAGCCCGCCCTTCGCCAACCGCGGCGCCGCCACCGACTCCTACATACGCCTCTTCCGGGAGCTCTGGACCTCCCCTTCTCCTTCTTTCAACGATCCCTTCTACACCGTCTCCAACCTCGGCTTCGAGCCCAAGCCCATCCAGGACCCGCTCCCCATCTGGATCGGCGGCATCACCGGCCCGGCCCTGCGCCGCGCCGCCCGCCTCGGCGATGGCTGGCAGGGCATCCGCCATCGGCCCCCTGAGATCCCGGCGGCAATCCAGCGGCTGCACCAGCTCCTGGAAGAGGAAGAACGCAGCCCCGAAGGCTTCACGATGGGCATGCGCACCCCCATCTCGATCAATCAGGAACGCGCTCCAGAAGAGGCCATCCCCCTCGAGGGCACACCCCAGCATGTACGCGATGACGTCCGCCGCTACGAGGAGGCCGGCATCCAGCACCTCGTTATCAATCCCCGCGGCAGAACTCTGGAGGCGCAGCGAGACCAGGTGCGGCTCTTCGCCGAAGACGTCGTGGCGAACCTCTAGGGGCACTTCAGACCCTCGCCGACGCCGAGCGTAAGCTCTGGCCGCAGCTATGGCTGCGGCGGAGCGAAGGTTCCCATCCGCCTTGTCCGCGCTCAGGCCTTCCCTCTATACTTCCTATACTTCAACCCATACAACCTCAACCCATACCTCAACAACACCACCCTCAGGACGTCCCATGAACGTAGGCATCATCAACGTCACCGGCTACGCCGGCGTGGAGCTCGCCCGCATCCTTTGCCACCACCCCGACGCCAACATTACCTCCGTCACCGGACGAAGCGCCGCCGGCCAGCGGCTCAAAGACGTCTTCCCCCATCTCGCCGGCGCCGACCTCCCAATCGAAGATGACCTGTCCGGCAGCCTCGACGTGGTCTTCTCGGCCCTGCCCCACAAGGCCAGCGCCGAGGGCGTGGCCCCCCTGGTGAGGGACGGCCTGCGAGTCGTCGACATCTCCGCCGACTTCCGGCTCAAGGACGTCGGCGAATACGAATCGTGGTATGACACCGCCCATCCCTGCCCCGACCTCATCGAGGACGCAGTCTTCGGCCTTACCGAGCTTCATCGCGCCGAAATCAGCAACGCCCGTCTCGTCGCCAATCCCGGGTGCTACTCCACCTGCGCCATCCTGGCGCTCGCCCCGGCCGTAAGCGCAGGGATCGTCGGGGCGGATATCATCGTCGACGGCAAGTCAGGCGTGTCGGGGGCAGGGCGCGGCCTCAGCCTGTCCACCCACTTCTCGGAGGTCAACGAGGCCGTCTCCGCCTACAGCCTCCGCGGCCATAGGCACATGCCGGAAATGGCCCAGGACCTCAACCTTCTCACCGGCGAGAAGGTGCGGCTGACGTTCGTTCCCCACCTGATACCAATGACCCGCGGCATCCTGAACGCCTGTTACGCCACGCTCAAGGAAGGCGCGCTGCCCACCGGCGACGCCGCGCAGGACGCCCTGTTCGACCTCTATCGAGGCTTCTACGATGGCCACCCCTTTGTGAGGGTCGTCGATAAAGTCCCCAGCACCAAGCACACCCTCGGCAACAACGACTGCATCATCCATCCGACGCTCGACCCGCGCACGGGCAGGCTGATCGTCATCGCCTGCCTCGACAACCTGGTGAAGGGGGCCGCCGGACAGGCCGTCCAGAACATGAACGTCATGTTCGGCCTGGAGGAGACGACCGGCCTTCAGGCGCTGGCCCTGTACCCGTGACCTCCGGTATACTGATAACGAAAATCGACGCGCCGAAAGGGCGCGTCGCCCGCCGTGCCCCCATCGTCTAGCCGGCCCAGGACACCACCCTTTCAAGGTGAAGATCGCGGGTTCGAATCCCGCTGGGGGCACCACCAGCAACACTCCGGCTACAGGACGGCGTAGGTAAGCGGAATCATCGTTGGGTTCCAAAGCCACTTGTTTCTATCGGGCGCGTCCACATTTCCCAGATCAGTCAAAGATAAGGAAAAGCCAAAGTGGAGGCGCCCACCTGGAAGAGTTCGAAGAGAACAGCAATGTAGTGAAGGCCACTCCACTGCCCATCGAGCGCCGGTTGACGAACCGGCAGGTAATTTGCGCGTTTGATGGGACGGCTGACAGGATTTGCGAGCCAACCCACCATGGCGCTCATCGAAGATCGCGAGGCACTCAGGTCCAGGCACCCTGATATGGGAAATTCCGGCTACATCGGCTGGGTCATGCGCGCCAAGTGGGAGGAAACCCTCAAGAGACGGCTCACGCAGATACTCGACGAGTTGCGCAGCGGCGACCGCCACATGAAGACGGCGTATCAAGCGAGGACCCACTAGCCTCATGCAGGAGATGCTGACGTTCCACGAAGTGGACAGCGACCGCTGGGGCGACCTCGAGCGGCTGTTCGAGTCTTCCGGAGGGCCGAAATACTGCTGGTGCATGGTATGGCGCTCGATGCCGGATGTGACCGGCAGGAGCGACCGACGCGCCAAGAAGGCCGCTCTGGAGCAGCGTATCCGGGAAGACATTCCCGTAGGAATCCTGGGGTACGTCGATGGGGATCCCGTAGCGTGGTGCTCAATCGCGCCGCGCGAAACTTACCGCGCCGGGCTGCACCATTCCAGGTCCGTCCTGTACCATTCCAAGTCAGTCGATGAGCCGGGCAGCGTCTGGTCGCTGGCCTGCTTCTTCGTCCCTCGCAGGCTCCGACGCCGTGGAGTCGCAAAGCGCCTGCTGTATGCGGCGGTCGACCACGCAAGGAGCAAGGGCGCAGCGGTCCTCGAGGCCTATCCGGTGGACCCGGACTCGCCGAGCTACCGGTTCATGGGCTTCGTCCCCCTCTTCGAGGCCGCCGGATTTCGTGAGGTTGGGACTGCGGGCTTGCGGCGGCACGTGATGCGCCTGCCGCTTGCTGAGGGCTAGACGATTATCAGCCCTAAGATGCGCCCCAATTCCACGCTAGCGCCAACCTGGGTAGCATACAGGGAGGCCAAGGATCCGCCCATGCGGCGTCTCCAGCGACGGGACATCGTTGAGCAGCAAAATCTGCTGCCCGGCATCTAGGCCCGCGGCGAATCCACCACCGCGGCCCCCCAATGGCCACGCGCCCCGTCAGTTCTGGTCAACGATCATCTGACGCACGTGGGCCTCCATCATCGGCCGCATCTGCTGCAGCTCCTCCGCGCTCTTGCCTTCGAACAGATTCGAGTGAGCCCCCTCCCCGTGCGCCATCATCGCAGCCAGCAGCCCCTCCGCTGCCTCTTCCTGCAGAACCGCATCACAGCCCTCACATGCCAATTTCATTTCCCACTCCCGTTCTCAACGTTTGCTCAGTTTTGCCACATGGAGTTTGCCCCACGCGGCCGCCAGAGTATACACAGACCCCAATCCAACTTCCACAGCCGCCCCAGCGGTCCGGCATCCGCCTCAAGCGCACCCTGCCCCACCGCCCACAGACCAACGGGAAGACCGAGGCCTTCTACAAGATCGTCCAAGCTGAGGGAGAGTACAGCCACCCCCTAGGGGTCCAATGACGAACGGCTCGACGCGCTCCCGAAGTTCTTGCGGCGTTACAATCAACAGCCACTCACCATTTCTCTATACTCCCCGACAAGGGATTCAACCCCCGGATGTTGTCCCGACACGACAGGAGAGAGTGAGCATTCACCCCGCAGGTGGTAGATGGAGGCTGAAACGGCATGGAACTACAACGATTCAGTTACCAGCGGCCAGACAACGACCGACCAAAGAACCTGACGGTTCTCTGCATGACGGACAGGCTGTCGGCAGACATCCAGCTCGTGAAAGAAGGCGGGGAGAACAGGCTGCACAGCCATACGGTAAGCGATGGGTTCTTCATGGTGATGCAGGGCGCCGTGAAGTTCTACGGTGAGGGTGACGTCTTATTGGCCGAGTTGGGCGTGCAAGAGGGGATCGTGATGCCCCATGGCTTCAAGTACTGGTTCGAGAGTTCAGGAACGGGACCTCTGGAGATCCTCCATGTCGCCGGCAGCGACCCGAATGTCGAGGACATGAGGATCGGGCCCAGCCGCGAGACAGCTGACGCCTCCTGAGCGCCGAGCGGGCTCGCTCCGAGGTCGCATCGCGGTGTTCGCATGGCGCCTCGGTCTTCATCGCCGCGATGATGATGCGGCACTAGGGAACCTCTGAACAAGCTTCAGAGGCGCACCGCGATTCAAACGCGAGCCAGAGGATGACGCTTCCTCACCTGCCCCCGCACTCGGGGGCAGGGACGGGAGGGTTCCCCGAGGGGAAGGCGTGGCCTTTGATTGTATGTTGTTAAGTTTGTCAGCCGGACCTCGGAGGGTGCAGGCACGGAGGCGTCGCGGTTGTGTCGCGCAGCCGTCGCGGAAGCGTCGCGTATCGGTCGCGTACCCGTCGCGGAGCGGGATAGCTCCAAAGAGGTTGTCTCGAAACGGCATTGGCTCTGGTCCCAGCCTTCCTCGGACGGTCTTGCCCCTTGGGGTGTTCCCTCAGCGCCCCTGCCACAGGGGGATTCTCTATGGTTAGCCCCTAGTGCTCATGTATGCGGCAGGCTCCCAGGAAGAGAAGCAGGCCGGGGCCCACTTCACGGGGGCACTATAGCACAATCGTTCGGAATTTGCAATGGGGAAAGGGACTACTTCCTCGGCCCGCGCCGGCTTGTTCAGAGCATCCCTAGCAGACTTCCCAAGCAGCCGTTGGAGGACTTAGCCGGGGATTCACGCACAGACCAATGCCGAATGTAGGGTCGAGTCACGGCGAGAGCGTGACTGGCGCCTGGTAACACCACAGCGCCCACAGGCCGGATCTCATAGCGGACAGACGAACGGCTCGACGCACTCCTGAAGTTCTTGTAGAGTCGCGGTATGGACGGGCCGGGGCAAATTGAAGTGCGCGTCGTGGCGGGGAGCGAGGACTGGCAAGCCGCGCTCGCCGTGCGCCGCGAGGTGTTCGTCGTCGAGCAGAGTGTGCCGGCCGAGATCGAGCAGGACGATTTGGACGCGACGGCAATCCACGTCGTAGCAGGGTGCGACGGCGAGACCGGCGGCACGGCGCGCCTGACATGGGACGAGGAGACGCGGATCGGACGAGTGGCCGTGCTGCCGTCGTGGCGGCGGCGGGGCATCGCGGGGCTGATGCTAGCCGCATTAGAGGCGGAGGCCCGGAAGCTGGGCGCCACCGAAGTGAGTCTACACTCGCAGAGCTACATACAGTCGCTGTATGACAAGCTCGGCTACCGGGTCACGGGGCCGCCGTTCGTCGAGGCGGGGATCGACCACGTGCCGATGTCGAAGCGGCTGGGCTAGGGTGCAGCAAAACGCTATGGAGCAGCGCAGTTGAGGGCAGCAGAAGGCGCCGCTTGGGGAGCCTTTCGGTGGATCGCCAGGGCCAGACTGATAGCCCTGTTGTTTGCGCTGCCGCCAATTGTGCTTCTGCTGGCCTGCGGTAACGGCCCCACGCCTACCGGAACGCCTTCGTCTCTAGTCGCGCCTATTCCTACGCTCACGCCGCCTCACACACCAACGCCAGCGGCTACGCAGACGCCCACGCCTACCGCCACGCCTCGGCCAACGGCCACGCTCGTGCCCACGCCGCAGCCATCCCCAACGCCTACACCCGCGCCTTGGACTTGGCCAACGGCCACGCCGGCCCCACCTCGACCAACCGCCACACCCGTGCCCAATGCCGTGCGGGCAATCGAAGCACTGCCCTGGGTCCTCGACGGTCTAACCGGTGATGAACCATATTACAAGCGTCGCCTTGAGACCTACACTTGGAATCCTGAATATTCCGAACCTCTTGCTTTGGCTGTGGTAGCCAAGCCCTGGGTGCAAGATGGCCTTACAAGTGTTGAAGTATGGACCATCGGACCAATATTCAGTTTCGTTGGAACACATCATCCACCCACCGCCAAGTCTTGTGCACCTGATTGTGAACCATTAGCACTGCGATTGCTCGATATGCCATTCCTCGAGACGATAGACGCCATCGACGCCCGAGCCGCCAATTCGCTGCAATCATTGCTTCATTATGATTACCCTTCTGTTCATGAAATACTGTCTCACCCAACGTTGCGGGACGGCATAACAGATGACCTTGCGCCGGTCGTTTCCGTATTGAGTAGCGTCTTCAGTGGCAAGCTCTGGGTTCCCCAATCTTTGGACTACTTACTGGACCCAGAACAGACTTCTCCACAAGAACGCGTCATCACCCTTCCCCATACAGGCACAGTAAAGCTGGTGGGTATTATACCTGGCAAGACAGCGTCAGATGCCGAGGTCTCTCGCGCTATGGATATACTGGAGTACTCAGTTCGCACGCAGGAAGAGTTCATGGGCGCTCCCTTCCCCGACCCTCAGCTTGTCATGAGCATTTTTGATCGAGGGTATTCAGACGGGGGTTATGTCAGGTCCCATATCAACTCCTCCACCGTCGATGAATATGTCATTGCCCACGAAGTAGGGCATGCCTACTTTGGCACAATAATTGGCAATTGGATTAACGAGGGTGGAGCGAATTTCCTCGAAACGATAACAAGGACATCTCTTCACAACACATCTCTGCCTAAAGCTCTCGATTCGTGCGGAACAGTCAAAACTATTGCCGAAATAATCAGCATTGGACAAAACGACCGCAAACTTTTTGGCTGCAACTACGCGCTGGGAGAAGGAATGTTTTTGGACTTGTATCAGAACCTAGGGGATGAGGCATTCCGGCAAGGATTCAGGGATTTACATTCAATGACCTTCGTACACAGCTACGAGGATTTCGATTTCGACTCTCTACTATACACAGGCCCCCATGCGGGTTTGTCGTATATCAAAGCAGCCTTCGTGACCGGCGCAACCCCGGAGAACGCGGCCATCGCTGAGGAAATAATCAACCGCCGATACTACGGCACATCGCCCTAAGCCGTCGCTTTGCCAACTCCTGAGTGGCCGTCCCAGCCGCACTTCCCAGGGACGCTCACACAGATGCGAGGCGGACAGATCTTCCCCTCCCTTCCCTCATACGTGGCGTCCCTTCCCCTGCACCCGGGGGAAGGCTAGAATCGGGGCCGCGCGACAACCTCTCCTCGACAACCTCTCTGGGGACTCCGGACTCCGCCCCCAGCGGCCCCGCCCACTGCGCCAACTGCCACTCCCTCAATCCGCCGGCAGGCGCTATAATCAGTTTCACGCCCCAACCCCGGGCCAGCCCCCCTCCAACCAAGGTGAACAACGATGACTCAACAGCAGAAACCGGCGGGCATACACCTGACCGGCGGCGTCAACCTCCCCGACGCTGAAACCGTGTTCCGCACCCTCAGCCGGGTCCTTGGCAACCGCCTCCGGCGCGCGCCGGACGGAGAAACGGGGGTGCGCCGCCAGTGGCTTGGCTGGCAGAGCAATCTTCTGGCCAGCCACCCTCAGTTGCAGAGAATCGGCAGACCGGAGGAGGGCCTGCCCCGTACCGACCTGCTGGAGCTCAGACCCGGCGTGCGGCCCGAGGACCTAGTCATCGAAGACCTCGGTTACGCAAGGGTGGCGCGCGACTCCTACGCCATCTTCTCGTCGCTGAAGGCCCAGGGCGTCCTGCCGGCCCACTGGCGGTTCCAGGTCAGCATCCCCTCCGCCTTCGGCTTCACCATGATGTACGTCCGGCCCGACATGCAGGCCGCGTTCGAACCCGCCTACGCCAGGCGCCAGCAACAGGAACTTCAACAAATCTGCGCCGCCATTCCCCACGAAGAGCTGGCAATCCAGTGGGACATCGCCTCGGAGTTCGGCCTGCTGGAGGGGGTCTTTCCCGCCTACATCGGCAACGACTTCGACGCCGTTATAGAGCGGCTGGCCACCCTGGGAAACTCCGTTCCTTTGGACGTGGAGGCCGGGTTCCACCTCTGCTACGGCGACCACGGCCATGAGCACTTCAAACAGCCCGCCGACATGGGCATCCTCGTTAGGGTCGCCAATGGCATCGCCGCAGGCATCGCGCGTCCCCTCAACTGGATCCACATGCCCGTCCCCCACGACCGCAGCGACGACGCCTACTTCGCGCCGCTCAAAACCCTGGAACTCTCGCCTGAGACGGAGCTCTACCTTGGACTCGTGGCCTACGGCCACCATAACGACGGCCCGCAGGGCGCCTGGCGCAGGGCCGGCGCCGCGGCAAGGGCCGCCCCTGTCAGCTTCGGCATCTCCACCGAATGCGGCCTCGCTAGAGAGCCCGAAGAGACCGTCATGGACGTATTAGAGGTTCTCGCGGAAGCGGCGGATCCCGTCGTTTGACATCGCCTCCCGCCTTTCTTCAAGAGCCCACGAACAATCAAAGCAGCGTCTCGCTCCAAGGAGCCGCCCATGGCTGCCCCCACCCCAAACCCCACTGCAAACGCCGCCGGCGCCGCCATGACCGGCGTACGCCCACCGGCCGCAGATTAGACCCATGGACCTGGGACTGAGCCAGTTCCAACAGATGCTCAGGGCCACCGCCCGCGGCCTCCTGGAGCGCCAGTGCCCCACGACCCTCGTGCGGGACATGGAGGGCGACCCCCGCGGCTTTCCGCCAGCCCTGTGGCGCCTCATCGCCGAACAGGGCTGGCTTGGCCTCGCGGCCCCGGAGCGCTACGGAGGCGAGGGGGGCGATTTCGTGGACCTGTGCGTCCTGCTGGAAGAGATGGGCCGGTTCCTCGCCCCGGGCCCCTTCCGGTCCACCGTCACTGAAGGCGCCCTGCCCCTCATGGCGTTCGGCTCAGACAACCAGCGACAGTCGCTGCTTCCCGCCATCGTCCGCGGCGAGTGCATCGTCGCCCTGGCCCACCTGGAGCCATCCGCCTCTCACAATGCGGCCGGCGTCCAGATGCCGGCCGCCCATGACAACGAAGGCTACGTTCTCAACGGCACAAAGCTGTTCGTTCGTTACGGCGCCTCAGCCGACTACTTCATCGTCCCTGTCCGTTCCTCCCGAGCGCCCCACCCCGAGTCCGGCGTAACTTGCCTGCTAACGCCCGCCAACGCCCCCGGCGTCTCCGTCCACCCCCTCGACACCATCGCCGACGACAAGCAATCGGAGGTCGCCTTCAACGCCGTCCGCGTCCCCCTCGACGCCGTGCTTGGGGAGGTGGACAGGGGATGGGAGGTCGTCCAATGGACGGCCCAACGCGCCGCCGCCGCCGAGTGCGCCTGGATGCTCGGCGGCCAGCAGGCAGTCCTCGACATGACCGTCCAATACGTCAGCCAGCGCGTGCAATTCGGGAGGCCCGTCGGCAGCTTCCAGGCCGTCCAGCACCATTGCGCCAACATAGCCATCGACGTCGCCGCCTCTCGCAACATCACCTACCGGGCCGCCTGGCAGTTGGCAACCAGCGCCCAAGCCGAATACGAGGTAGCGCTCGCCAAGGGCTTCGTCAGCGACGCCTATCAACGCATCTGCGCCCTGGCCCACCAGTGCCACGGCGCCATCGCCTTCACGAGCGAACACGACCTCCAGCTCTATACCCGCCGGGCGAAGGCGTCGGAGCTCGCATTCGGCAACGCCGACGTCCATTGGGAAGGGCTCGCCAGGATTCTCCAACGGGAGCCGTCCACAACCTCATCAATCCCAACGGCCACCACATGAACCCGCCACCCCACGGTGTAACGAACTGACCCTTATCCCAACGCTCTATGGAGGCCCGTAGTGAACGGCGCGGTGAACGACTGCATATTCTGCAAGATCGGCTCAGGAGACGTTCCGAGCGCCATGCTCCACAGGGATGAACAGGTCTACGTAATCGCCGATATCAACCCCAAGGCCCCCACCCACCTCCTCATCATCCCCTTTGAACACGTCGGCGCCTTGGCCGAAGACGCCCCGGGCCGCGCCGCCGCCCTAGGCCGCATGGTCGAAGTTGCCGCCGACGTGGCTAAGCAACAGGGTATCGCCGCCCAAGGCTACCGCTTGGTCATCAATCAGGGCCCGGACTCCGGCCAAGAGGTCCCTCACCTGCACCTTCACCTGCTGGCGGGCCGGCGGCTGGGAGCAATGGGCTGATGACGTACGATCACTCCTACAGGGATATAGCGGCCTACGTCAGAACCCTGCACCCCTCGCTCGTCGAGCATATCCACCGCGTCAGGCTGGAGGCGCGCGCCCTGGCGAAGCGCTTTCAATTGGACGATGACCGGGTGGACGTCGCGGCCCTCGCCCATGACATCGCCCGGCTCACCGCGGCGGCGGAGCTCCGCCGCCTGGCCTCAGCCTACGCCCTGCCTGTACACCCGGTCGAGGAAGACCTGCCCATCCTGCTCCACGGCCCAGTCGGCGCAGCCTGGATTCAACGGCGCTTCGCCATTGACGACCCGGAGATCCTTGACGCCGTGCGATGGCACTCAACGGCCACGCGGGGCCTGAGCGCTCTGGGGAAGGCAGTGTTTCTGGCCGACAAGCTGGACAGGGACAAGGCCGGACGCTACCCCTTCCAGGCGGAGGTGCGCCGGCTGGCCCAGGAGGACCTCGACGCCGCGGTCCTTCACTTCCTCAACCAGGAGATGATGTCCTTCCTGGCCAGGGACGGCATCGTCCACCCAGCTTCCCTGGAAGCCCGCAACGAGTTGCTGGCGAAGCGCCGGCGGACTACTGATCCTCCAACACCACGTTCCTGAGGTCCAGCAACCCAAACGGCGTGAGCGACAGCCCTCTCACGTTGGGATTCACCAGATACTGCGACCGGCTGTAGTACAGTGGGATTGCCGCTGCGTCATCCACCAGCAACCGCTCAACCCGCCGGTAGATTCGCCCCCGTTCCGCCGCGTCATCCTCCACGCCCGCCTGGTTCAGCAGCGCATTGACCTCGTCGTTGTTATAGCCCCCCACGTTGTTCGTCACCCCGCCGCGGAAGAGCACGTCCAGGAAGTTGTGGGGGTCCGGGTAGTCGGCGATCCACCCGTAGTTGAAGAAGTTGCCCTGCGCAATTTGGAATTCCAGCCCGTAATAGTAGAGCGACGGGTTCACGAGCTGAACCTCTACGTCCACGCCCAGGTTCTGGCGCCACATGTTGATCAGGGCCGTCACGCCCTCCCCCGGCCGGCTCGACCCCGGCGCCAGGTACACCATGTCCGGCAATCCCGTCTCCCCGTAGGTGGAGGCCGCAAGCAGCCGCTTCGCCTCCTCCGGGTCAAACGGTATGTCCTCAACCTCGGACATGAACCCAGGCATCCCAGGCGGCACGAATCCCGACGCCAACTCCACGCTCCCGCCATACACCGACTCAACCAGCGTCCTCCGGTCCGTCGCCAGCAGGAACGCCCGCCGCACCATCATATCGTCGAACGGCGGCCGGGCCGAGTTCAGGCCAACGTAGCTAATGCCCAGGTCCGCAATCTCGATCAGATCCCGAGACAGCGGGTTCGCGGGGTCCCTAATCGACGCCAACTCGTCGGCGTACACCATAGCCACGTCAATGTCCCCGTACTCGAACATCAGCGAGGGGATCCCGCCATGCAGCAGGAACACCACGTTGCGCGTCGTGGGCACACCTCTGTAATACCGCTCGTTGGCCTCCATGACTATGACTTTCTCCGGCATCCACTCCACCATGCGGAACGGGCCTGTCCCGTTGGGCTTTGCCCACCAGGGAGCGCCCTCCCCTTCCTCTTGCGTCGTCTGCGTTTGGTCAACGATGAAGGCGACGGAGTGGGCCAGCTTGGACAGGAAATAGGGCTTGGGCGCGTCGATTGTCACCCGCAACGTCGTCTCGTCCACAACTTCCAGCCCGCTGATCTCCTCCGCCTCACCGGCCATCACCTCGGCCAGACCCACAATGTCGCCGAGATACGTGCCAACCGTAGTGGACCCCACCGACCCGGACGAATCCCGCGCCAAGAACGCCGCCCTAGTCCAGGAGGCCCTCACATCCTCCGCGGTCACCTTCCTGCCGTCATGGAACACGGCGTCGTCTCGAATCTTGAACGTATACACCACGCCTTCCCCGGACCTCTCCGGCTCCCAGGACTCCGCCAACTCAGGCTGAAGTTGCAGGTTCTCGTCGAACGACACCAGGCCGGAGAACAACTGCGAGATGTATTGGATCGAGCCGACCTCCTGAGCTATCGCGGGATCGAGAATCAGCGGCTCCGTCTCGTAGAGCGTCAGGGCCTGGTCTCGCGGAATCCCCAGAGGAGCGGGGTCCACCACTCGAATGCTGGAGATCACCGCTTCAATCTCCCCACGGTTGGCGCTGAAGACCGCCGCCGGCGCCTCCGCAAGAACCACGAAGTTCCGCGTCTCCTCCACTGTGGCGAACAGTATCCCGCGGCTCTCCCCATCCTCGCCCCGCCATTGATACCCAACCTGAAATCCAGCCCGCCCGTCCTGAAGGGTAACATTCTCCTCCTCCAGGGTGCGGAATCCCGGCCGCTCCAGCAGGCCGCCCTGCAGCAGATCAACCAGGTCGGCAGAGCTGAGAATGTTCGGGCCGTAGCGCAGGGAAACGCTCATCGCCGGTTCGTTGTCTTCGGGCCCCCGTAGGAACAGCGTTGCCGGGGGCGCCACCGCGGTGACAGCCTCCCAGTCGGGGGGATACCGCACCTCCACCCCAAATACCTGGTCGGCATGAGTCAGGTAGTTGGAAGGCACGTCAACCGCCCCTTGCGTCGCCGGCGTGGCCGTCGGCGCGGGCCGGTCAGGCGTTGCTGCAGGCGTCGTTCCAGGCGTCGGGGCCGCCGGCGTAGCCACGGGGATCGCGGTGGCAACCGCCGTTTCCGTTGCCGAGGGAGAGGGGTTCGGCATTGACGTTGCCTGTACAACAGTCGCCGTGGGCATGGGGGTGGGGGACGCCTCTCCAGACTCCCCGCCCCGGCACCCGGCCAGGGCAACAACCAACGCTACAATCAGGAGTAGTGCTTTCAAGGGGTCTCCTCGCTTAGGGCAGGGAACGTCCCGGCCAAAATGCTTCGTTGAAGAGTGCGCTGCGGAGCGGTCTGCTGGCTCACGGATGGCCTGACTCAGCCTATGTAGTGTAGTATAGAACGCCGGTGAATAAAACGCCGGTGATCTGAATACGACGCCCTGCCCGAATACAATTTGAGTGGTTTCATGCGTCCGGTGCCCGCCCGGGCTGACAGCCCAATCATCCGTCGGGGGACTCCTTGCACAAGCATCGCGGCTTTATCCTCGCACTCATTGCCGTCCTCGCTCTTGCGCCCGCCATCCTCTGGGCAGAAGATGGCGAAGCCGACATCACCCAGCTCAGACCCGTGGACCTCGCGTCGCCCGCGGAGACGTGGAGCCAATTCCTATCCGGCCGCGCGTGGATGATCACCAGCGGACTGGACCCTGTGCTGGGCGTCGGCCTCGATGGCGTCAAGGATGGGGCCCCAACCTCCGGACGGCTCACGCCCTCCTCCCAGGCGGGCGGCGGAGCGGCGGCCCTCGTCCCGTACCGCGACCCATCCACCAAGTTCAGCCGCAACGTCCTGGTCTCGGAGGACGTTTCCCAATTCACCTTCCAGACCGAGCCAAGTCTCGCCGTCGATCCAAAGGACCCCGACCACCTGCTCCTGGGCCTCATAGACTACGGCTTCCCCAACATGGTCACCTACTCCAGCATAGACGGCGGCGCAAGCTGGGAGGGGCCGCATAGCGCCAAATATCCCCGTCAGAACCTCGCCTCCGCCGGCGACCCCATCGTCGCCTTTGATCGGGAAGGCGTCGCCTACTACGGCTTCATCTCCCTGGACGTCGAGGAGTTCACCATTGGCCCCTTCCTGGCCCGGGCCGTCGTCTCCAGCATTACCGTGGCCCGATCGCCCGACGGCGGCTTCTCCTGGGAAGACCCCGTCGACTCATCCCGCAGCGTCATCGAGACCCGGGTCCTTCCCAGCCCCGACGGCCGCGTCCGGGGGGAAATCAAGCTCGGTTTCCTCGACAAACCCTGGATGGCCATTGGCCCCCACCCCACCGAGCCGGAGAAGGAGGTCATCTACGTCGTCTACACCAAATTCGTCGACACCGCCAACATCTTCTGGATAGACGAGCTTCCTGTTCTCAGCGGCACCGGGCTTGAAACCGTTATCGAAATGGTCAGCTCCGAGGACGGCGGCATCACCTGGAGCCAGCCCATAGAGGTCAGCCCCCGCGCCAGTTACAGAGTCCTGCTCGACCAGGAGGACGCCGGGCCGCCGGGCCAGGAGGGTCTGGGGCCTGTCGCCGGCCCCCGCCAGATCGTCCAGGGCCCCGACGTCGACGTAGCCCCCGACGGTACGGTCTACGTGGCGTGGATGGACTCCACCGACGACGACTCGTTCGAGGGGCGCGCCGAAATTCGCATCTCCCGCTCCGACAATGCCGGCGCAACCTTCCACTCCCCCGTCACGGCAGCCGCCTTCCTGGAACCGGCATTCCGGGCGCGCAACCTACCCTTCCGCTCCTGGTCCTCATCCTTCCCCAAGCTCGCCATTTCCCCCTCCGGTGACGTCACCGTCCTCTGGACCGGCATCCCCACCGACGACCCCCAGGACGACGGCGACATATTTGCCACCACGTCCACCGATGAAGGAAGAACCTGGTCACGGCGCGTCAAGGTCAACGACGACGACGGGTCGGCTTTCCAGTTCTTCCCCGAACTCACTTCCGACCCCAACGGAAACCTCCACGCCATGTGGGGCGACCTCCGGGACGACCGCGACCACGTGAGCTACCACATCTACTACTCCACCTCCGAGGACGGCGGCCAGACCTGGAGCCAGAACAGCCGCGTCACGGACTTTCCTTCCAATCCCAACAGGGCCTTCCCCTCCGGCCGCTTCATCGGCGACTACTTTGCCATCAGCGCCACCTCCGACGACGTCTACCTCGTCTGGGCCGACAGCCGCCTCGGCGAGTTCGGTCCCGCCAACCAGAAGATCGCCTTCGCCCGCACCAGGCTCATGCCTCAGCCATCCATCTTCATCTCGCCACCCTCCGGTCCCGCCGGCGAGGACGTGGTCATCCAGGGCTTCAACTTCCAGGCTCACCAGGACATCTTCGTTCAGGTGGACGGCGTCATCGTCTCCACTGCCCGCACCCAGGCCGACGGGGGCTTCAACACCCGCATCTTCATTCCCATTTCCGGCGAGGGGCCCCACGACATCCGCGTCATAGAGTCCTCCGGCAACGTGGCCAGCACATCCTTCTTCATGGACTTCGGTTTCGACAACGTTGAGGAAACGGTCGACAAGCTCGATACCCTCATCCTCAAGGTCGACGCATTAGAGGGCGCCCCCGCCGGCGACAACGACGGCGGGAACGGCTCGATCGAACCCCTGGTGGCCGAGATGCAGAGCCTCCGGGCCACGGTTGATGAACTCAACGCCCGGCCAATCGCCCAAAGCTCAGGCGCCAACCCATTCTGGATAGCGTTGGGCGCCGGCTCTGGAGCAGCCCTTATAGCAGGGGCAGCCGCGGCCTGGGCGGTCCTGCACGCACGCCGACAACGGCCCGCGCCGGCGCCTCCAACCCACCAACCGCCCCCCGCGCCGCCGAGCGAACCGGGAGAACCCGCCGATGAGTAAGCGGCTGCTGTTGGTCATGCTCGTGTCAGCCCTTGTTCTGGGCATCAGCATCGCGCCCCAGGCCGCAGCGCAGGGTGACAGCTACGAGCCGCCGCATCAGAACCCAGGCCCAGCTTCCGACAGGATTCGCTTCCGTTCGGTGCACGTGGACCTGGCCGGAGCATCCCTGGAAGCTGGCGATATCGACTACTACATGTTCAGCCTCAAGACCGAGGCCGCCCGCCAGATCAGGGAGAACCAGGACGTCACCCTCTACCGGGCCCCCGCCTCGACGATCTCGCTGTTGCTGAACCCCGCGCCCGCCCCTGAAGGCGAACTGAACCCCTTTTCCTTGAGGGACGTCCGTTACGCCCTCCAGTACGCCGTCAACCGCCAATTCATCGCCCAGGAGATCTATAAGGGCCTCGCCGAGCCGATGCTGGCCCACGTCGGCCCCTTCGACTACGACTATCTGACCACCTACGAGCAGCTCAAAGCCGAGGACATCACCTACGACCCTGAATTCGCCGGTCAGCTCGTGGAAAAGGCCATGACCGGCGAGGGAGCAGCCCTCGTTGATGGGCAGTGGCAGTATGACGGCAAACCCGTCCGGCTCAACTTCATCATCCGCGTCGAAGACGAGCGCCGCGACGTCGGCGACCTCATCCGCGCAGAGTTGGAGAAGCTGGGGTTCGCCGTCAGCACGTCCTATCTGAACTTCGCCCCGGCCATTCTCACCGTCTACAGCACAGACCCCCAACTCATGCAGTGGCACCTCTACACCGAGGGTTGGGGCCGCGGCGCCGCAGAGCATTTCGACTATGGGACCATCAACAGCATGACCGCTCCCTGGCTCGGCAACATGCCCGGCTGGCAGGAAGCGGGCTTCTGGCAGTACGAGAACCAGCGTCTTGACGACTTGGGCAAGAGGCTGTTCCAGGGCGTCTTCCAAAACGCCGAGGAAAGAGACGCCATCTATCGCGAGATGACCGGCATCGCCATAGACGAGTCGGTGCGCATCTGGCTGGCCACTATCGTAAACAGCCTGCCTGCCGTCAGCGGCCTCCAAGGCGTCACGGAGGACGTCACCGCCGGCCCCAAGTCCATCTGGACCCTCCGCGAAGCTTACATCCCCGGCCGCGATACACTCGAAGTCGGCAACCTCTGGGTCTCGACGCCCCGCACCACGTGGAACCCCGTGGGCGGCTTCGGCGACGTCTACAGCGTGGACATCTGGCGCACCCTTCACGACCCGCCCACCTGGCGCGACCCCTTCTCCGGTGATCCCATACCCTTCAGAACAACCTATGACGTCACGACCGCGGGGCCGTCTGGAAAGCTGGATGTCCCCTCCGACGCCGTCCAGTGGGACGCCGCCGCCGACAGCTTCGTCCCCGTCCCCTCCGGGACCGCGGCCACCAGCAAAGTCGTCTTCGACTACTCCAAATACTTCCAGTCCACCTGGCACCACGGCGAACCCATCACTATGGCGGACGTGCTCTACTCCATCGCCCAGCGGTTCGACCTCGCTCGCGACCCGGACAAGTCCCGCATCGAGGTCGCCCTTGCCGTCACCAGCCAGCCCTTCCTGGACACGGTGCGCGGAATCCGCGTCGTCGACGACGAGACGCTGGAGGTCTACGTCGATTACTGGCACTTCGTCGAGGACTACATTGCCGAATACGCCAGCCTCAGCGGCCTCTCCATGCCTTGGGAGATTCTCGCCGCCATGGACCAGGTCGTCTTCCAGGACAGGCGCGCCGCCTACAGCAGCACCGCCGCCCAGCGCTTCAGCGTCCCCTGGATCAATCTCGTCCTCGACAACGACAGCCGTCTCGTGCGGCGCGCCCTACTGAGTATGCAGGACGATGGCATCCTCCCCACCGGCGCATTCGAGGTCGGCGGCAAGTCCTACGCCTCGGCCCAGGACGCCCAGAGCCGCTACGCCGCCGCCCTCGCATGGATCGCCGAGTACGGTATGGCCGTCATCAGCAACGGCCCCTTCCAGCTTGTGCGCTACGACCCGCCAGCCCAGTTCGCCGAGGTCGAGGCTTTCCGGGACCCCTCCTACCCCTTCAAGCCAGGCGACTGGTATCGCGGCAAGCCGCCCGCAGTCACCCTCCGCTCCGTCGAGACGGCCAGCGTCGGCATCGGCTCATCCGCCGCCTTCGACTTCCAAGTTATCGGGCCGGGAGAAAAGGGCGCCCGCTACGTTCTGCGCAACCCGGCCACGGGCGAGGTGGCCAGCAGCGGCGAAGCCACCGCCGTTGCCGGCGACGACTACTCCGTCGCCCTGCCGACACAGTTAACCGGCGGCCTCGCGCCGGGCCTCTACCATCTCTTCATCGTAGGTTTCAGCGACCAGGTTTCCACCCCCGTGGAGCGCCGCGTCGATCTCGAACTGGTCGTCGGCCAGGCGCCAACATCAACCTCTGCGCCCACGGAGGTCTCATCAAGTCCAACGCCCGCCCCAACACCGCCGCCGGGCGGCGGCGGCGGTTTCTGCTCCGGCCCGGGCCGAATGTATGAAGATAGCGGCTAGCTGTACTTCCCAGGGACGTTGCCACAGATGCGAGGCGAAAGAGTCGGCTCCTCCCTTTCCCAATAGCCGGGGGAGGCTATCCAAGCGCCCATGCCCCCGTACTCGTGAGAGGGTTGGAATGGGGGTTCCTCCCCCTCCGAAGGCACGGACGGGAGGCGCGCAACAACCTCTATGAGAACGACGCGTAGCGCCTCCAAGCCGCCGGCGCCGCGAAAGAGCCTAGCCGCTTGAGCTATCGTAAGGACTCGCCTTGTCCCTTGCCCTGACCCTGGCAATGAGGGGCCTCTCCCTCCTGGGCGTGCTCTTCGCCGTCCTCGTGCTCCTCGTCGTCGTCCTGGGCGCGACCGGCTTCTCCGACAGCATCCTCAGCGCCGTCGTCAACGAGGACCTGAGGAGCATTCGAGAGGGCCTCGCCCAAACCATCCGCGACCCCTCCGACCTCGAGGCCGCACTGCAGGCCCAACGCGTGGAATTGGAGCGCTTCTACGGGCTCGATAACCCCTGGCATCAGCGCCTCCCCGACATGGTGCGCAGGGTCATCACCCTCGACCTCGGCGACGCCCGCACCCTCCGCACCTTCGAGGGCAGCTCGCGGGTCGTCAGCCTGGTGCTCGAGCGTCTCCCATACACCATCCTGCTCATCACCACCTCGATGGCCATTACCGCTGTCCTTGGCCTCCTCATAGGCGTCAAGCTGGCAACCCGCGTGGGAACCAAACTAGACCGCATCGCCTCCTACTTTTCCGCCGTCTCCTACGCCCTGCCTGCCTGGTGGGCCGGCATTCTCCTGATCCTCGTTCTGGCCTTCCAACTTCGTTGGCTCCCCTCCGGGGGCCTCTACAGCTCCCCCCCGCCGGAAGCCGGACTCGAGCGGCTCCTCGACCTACTGTGGCACGCCGTTCTCCCCGTCCTCACCCTGGTAATCGTATCTCTGGGCGCTTGGACCTACACCGTCCGCACCATGGTGCTGAACACGGCCCAGGAATTTTTCGTCACCGCCGCCAGGGCCAAGGGCATGCCCGAGGGCCGCGTCATGCGGCGCTACATACTGCGCGTGGCCGCTCCCCCCATCGCCACCAATCTCGTGCTGGGCCTGGCCGGTTCCCTTGGCGGCGCAATCCTGACCGAGACCGTGTTCAACTGGCCCGGCATGGGCCGCCTCTACTACGAGGCCATCATTGGCGCCGACGAGTCCGTCATCGTCGCCCTTACCTTCATGTTCACGCTTCTCTATGTCGGCGCCAGGTTCCTCCTGGAGATCCTCTACATTGTCCTCGACCCTCGAATACGCTATTCGGAGCGGTAGCAACATTCAATGAACGGCCGCGACATCCTGCGAGTGCTCTTGGGAAGCGGGTCCGGCAAGGCCGGTGTCCTGTTCCTGGCCGTGTTGGTCGTTGTCTCGCTCGTTGTGGTCATGCAGCTGCCATTGAACTTTGGCTCTCAGCGCTGGAACGACCCTGCCCAGTGGTCCGACAACCCCAAGGCCGTCCCCCCAGCCTGGACAACCTTCTGGCCCGGCAGCGACGCCGTTTCCCATCGCATCCTCGACTCGTCCAGCCCCACCGGGGTCATCCCCACAGGCCCAGCCGAACTGCGGACCTACGCCTTCGATGTCGACTACGACGGCGGCTCGCTGCCCACCTTCATGTCCTTCACCCTGTCCAACGTCCGCTTCCAGACGCAGCCGCCCCAGGTCTCCGTTGCCGTCCTCAGGCCCGACGGCAACTCTGTAACCCTCTACCGCGACGTCGTCCGAGGCCAGCGGCCAGGCGAGCAGCCTCCCTACGTCCGACACGCCGACGCGCCGCTGCGCATAAACCTCTCCGGCGCCCAGGCCAGCCTCGCCTCGCTGGCCGCCTTTGTGAGCCGCCAGTCCGGCGCCCCGGTTTCAGCCAACGCCCTCGACGGCAAGGCCGAGCAGGCCGTTTTCGGTTCGCTGTCGGGCGAACGCCTGGAACGGTTTGACCCCCTGCCGGGGAGCTACCGCTTCGATGTCCAAGTCCTAGCCGCCGCCCCCAGCGACACAGTTGGCGGCATCAGCCTTGTGCTTGCGGGCGGAGCCTTCGGCTTCATGGGCACCGACGCCAACGGACGCGACCTCGCTCTGGGCCTCTTGTTCGGGTTTCCGGTGGCGCTTACCATTGGGCTGGTCACCTCTCTGCTTGCCACCACCATCGGCACCTTCATGGGAATCGTCAGCGGCTTCCTTGGAGGCAAGACCGACCTGGGTATCCAACGCTTCGCCGATATCTGGAGCAACATCCCCCTTCTGCCCGTCCTCATCTTCCTCGTGTTTGTCCTGGGCCAGCGCCTGTGGCTGGTCGTGCTCATCATGATCCTGTTCGGCTGGCCGGGTCTCACCATCGTGGTTCGCTCAATGGTTCTGCAAATCCGGTCCGGCCAGCTCGTGGAGGCCACCCGAGCCCTCGGCGCATCGCGCATGCGCATCATGTTCCGGCATATCCTGTTCCAAATCGCCCCCTTCGTCTTTGCCCAGATGATCTTCTTCACGCCCGCCGCCATCCTCGCCGAGGCCGGCCTCAGCTTCCTGGGCCTCGGCGATCCCTCCATCCCCACCTGGGGCCAGATCCTCGAAAACGGCTTCAGGACCAGCGCCGTGTACCTCGGCTATTGGTGGTGGATCCTACCACCGGGGCTGCTGATCGTAATGACGGCGATGACCTTCGTGCTGCTGGCCCTGGGCCTCGAGCCCGTTGTCAATCCCCGCCTCCGGCGAGCCAGATAAGGCAGGCCCTATGAGTGACAGCCCCCTGCTGAGCGTCTCCGATCTCCGCCTTTCCTACGCCACGGAGGCAGGCGACCTTCCCGCCGTTGACGGCATCTCCTTCTCAGTGCGCAAGGGTGAAGCCCTCGGCCTCGTCGGGGAGTCCGGCGCCGGCAAGAGCAGCATAGCCCTCGCCCTCATGCGCCTGTTGCCCGCCAACGGACGGCTCGTATCGGGCCGCCTAGAGCTCAGCGGAGCCAACCTCTTCGCCCTGGACGATGACGCCTTCCGCCGGCAGGTGCGCTGGCAGAAGCTCTCCATGGTCTTCCAAGGCGCCGCCGAGTCTCTGAACCCCGTTATTCGCGTCGGCGCCCAGATCATGGAGCCGCTTCACGTGCACCGCGGCGCATCCAAGCAGGAGGCCGTCCGCGAGGCCCGCCGCGCCCTCGAACAGGTCTACCTTCCCCCCGAAATCCTCGACCGCTACCCCCACGAGCTCAGCGGCGGCATGAAGCAACGCTCCGTCATCGCCATGGCCCTCGTCCTGGAGCCTCAGGTGCTCATCCTCGACGAGCCCACCTCCGCCCTGGACGTCACGACCCAGGCCCAGATCATGGACCAGCTCAAGGACCTCAAGGAGCGCTTGGGCCTAGCCCTGGTCTTCATCACCCACGACATCGCCTTGGCCAGCGACATCTGCGACACCATCGGGGTCATGTACGCCGGAAAGCTCGCCGAAATAGGCGCCGCCGACGCCGTGCTCACAGCGCCTCAGCACCCCTATGCCCGCCTCCTCCTGGCCTCCGTCGCCCGCCTCCACCAGGAGGAGCAGCCCGCGTCCATCCCCGGCGTCCCTCCCAATCTGGCCTCTCTCCCCCCCGGCTGCCGATTCCACCCGCGTTGCCCCCACGCCTTCGACCGGTGCTCCCGCGACCTGCCGCCGCTCATGGCAACGCCCTCCGGCAGCCGGGGAGCGTGCTGGCTCCTAGAGGAAACGCCGTGACCCCGCTCCTGGAACTCAGTGACGTCTCTCTGGAGTTCCGCGCCCGCCGGGGCCTGTTCGCATCCGTGCCGGTGCGGGCGCTTGCCGGCGTGTCCTTAACCCTCGAACGCGGGGAAACCGTCGCCATCGTCGGGGAATCCGGCAGCGGCAAGACCACCCTGGGAAGGGTCTGCCTCCGCCTGTTGAGGCCAACATCCGGCGCAGTCCGATTCGATGGCCGGGATATCGCCGTCAGCCACAGCAACCCGCGGGCCTTCTACCATCGAGTGCAGGGCATCTTCCAAGACCCCTTCTCCAGCCTCGACCCCTACATGACCGTTGGACAAATTGTGGAGGAGCCCCTGGTCATTCACAGAGAAGGCAACGCCGCCAGCCGCAAACGGGCCGTGCGCCAGGCCCTCGAGGAGGTGCGCCTTCTGCCCGCCGAGGATATCGCAGGCAGGTATCCACACCTGCTATCCGGCGGGCAGCGCCAGCGGGTTGCCATTGCCAGGGCTCTGGTGCTCCAACCCGAGTTGGTCATCGCCGACGAGCCTGTCTCTATGGTCGATGCCTCGAACCGGGCCGAAATCCTCTATCTTCTCAGGGACCTCCAGGAGAAGCGCGGCACTGCATTCCTCTACATCACCCACGACATCGCCACCGCGCATCACTTCTCCCATCGCATCGCCGTCATGTACCTCGGGCGCATAGTGGAGACCGGCCCCACCCGCCAGGTCATCAGCAACCCACTGCATCCCTACACCCAGGCGCTGCTCAAGGCCGCGCCGGAGCCCGACCCCGCCAACCGCTTCCGCCGCCGCGCCACCACCATCGGCGAGCCTCCCAGCCCCGCCGCGCCGCCACCGGGCTGCCACTTCCACCCCCGCTGCCCCCACGCCTTCGACCGCTGCCAGGTCAACGCGCCGGCCTTGCTCAACGTGCGGCCCTCCCAGAGCGTAGCGTGCCATCTCTGGCCCGAGGCAACACCGGACGCCGCGCTCCCACCACCGCCGGGGCGGGGCCAATGATCAGGCCTCGTCCTTCCAGCCGCCGCGCCCAATAAGCGGAACGAAGCGGCAAGGCCCCAGACTCCCTGCCGAGTGGCCCTCCAGCGTCCGCAGCACCTTCATGAGTTGCTGAGCGCGGCGGCTGCCCACGGGTATCACCATCCTGCATCCCAGCGCCATCTGGTCCAACAGGGTTTGCGGTATCCACAGAGGCGCCCCGGCGCTCACGATGATCGCGTCGAACGGGGCCTCCTCCGGACATCCCAGCACATCCCCCGCCTCCCGCACCTCCACGTTGGCCAGACCCAACTCGCGCAACACCGTGCGGGCGCTGCAGGCAAGCGCGGGGAATCGCTCCAGGGTGATGACCACGCGGGCCAACTGCGCCAGGATTGCCGCCTGATACCCGCTGCCGGTCCCCACCTCCAGCACCTTGTCGCTAGGCTGTAGCTCCAGGGCGCTGGTCATCCAGGCCACCATGTATGGCTGAGAGATCGTCTGCCCCTCGCCGATAGGCAGGGATTCATCACGATAGGCGAGATGGCGCACCTTCCGAGGCACGAAGGCCTCTCGCGGCGCCGCCCACATCGCTTCAATGACGCGCGGGTCCCCTATCTCCCAGGCCAGCTTGGCGAGCAGCGCCGCCTTATCGCCTTCAAGGCTCACGTACAGCTCCCAAGGAATCAGGGTCGGCGCCCATAAGCACACCCTCGAATAGCCGTAGAAAACCCGCGGGCAGGAGAACCGCCTACGACTGCTTTGCGGCCACGGCGGCGAGCGTATCAATGGTGCGGTCCCAGCTCACTTTCGGGTCTGCCCCCGCTGGCAGCACGTCACAGATGAGCTCGTCAATGCCCCAGTCGAACAGCTCCTGAAGACGATCCGCCACCTGCTCCTCTGTACCAGACACCACCAGGGAATCAATCATCCGGTCGCTCCACGTCCCCGTCTCCGCCGCCTCCGGGTAGCCCGCGTCCACGAACATCGCCTGGTAATTGGGCCGCGTTGGGTACGGCTTCAGGTAGGAGCGCACCGCCGCCTTCACCTCGTCCCTATCCTCATGCACGACAACCGGGGTGTGGGCGATCAGGGGCGGAGCGTCCCGCCCCGCACGCCTAGCCCCGGCGCGCAGCGCCGGGAGGGAAACGTCCCGCAGGTATTCGTGCGGGCTCACCCAACTGATGGCCCCATCCGCCTCCGCCCCGGCGAACTCGTAGGACTTGGGCCGGAGCGCCGAAATCATCACTCCCACGTCCCGCATCGCATCGGCTATCTCGTCGTGGACTGCCTCGTTGAGCCGGGCGTGCACCTCGTAGTGCTCACCGGCGTAGTCGACGGTCCGGTCATGGAGCAGCCCCTTCACAATGCGGACGTATTCCTGAAGATGGCCCAGCGGCGCCGTGAACTTCAGGCCCAGCATATTCTCTACGCCTTCCTTGCCGCTCGGGCCCAACCCCAGGCGGAACCGTCCCGGCGCCAAACTGGCGATGACCTGTATCTGCTGCACTGTCGCCATCGGGTGCCGCGGGAATGTCGGCGTGATGCAGGTTCCCATCATGATGCTGGACGTCCGGGCCGCCGCCGCGGCGAACAGCGTTATGCCGTCCAGCCGAATGCCCCCGGTCGAAAGCCACGCCACGGGAATCCCACGGTCCTCCAACTCCCCGATTCGGTTCAGGATGGACGGAGCGTCGCCGTACATCGCGGCGACCCCTATGCGCTTTGGATTCATGGACTCTCTCTCCTCTACTATTCGTCTTCTAGGTCGACGGCGGTCCCGTAGGCCAACAACTCGGCGACCCCACCCATAATACTTGCGGTAACGAAGCGTGCACCAACAATGCCGTTGGCCCCCAGCAGTTCAGCCTGCTCAATCATGCGGATGACGCTCGCGTCTCGGGACTCGGACATCAGGCGCGTGTACTCCGGCACCTCCCCGCCAACGAGGGAGCGCAACCCTGCGGTGATATCCCGCCCAAGATGGCGGGCCCGCACGCTGTTGCCTATCACCAACCCGTGCATGCGCTTGATCCGCTTGCCGGGCACTCCATCCGTCGTCACGATGATCACGGCCTTCCCCAAGCGTTAAGAAAGTTGTCGCGCCGAGGCATCATAGCACCCCCCCCACCTCTCCTGAACACGGCCCGAATCGCTTCACAATAGGGGAGCAGAGGGCACATCTCTCACTCTGTCCCTCCCCCCGGGTACGAGACCTTTGCATAACCTCTTTCTGGTCAGGCACAATCAGCACAGAGAGCCAACGCCAAGGAGGGGAAGCCATGCACCGGACGATACGTGGACAGTCGTTCATTGAGGTGCTTCTCCCGGACCGAGTCGGACGGAACGGGAAGTTGGAGCGGCTCGAGGCGATGCTGGACTGGAAGGAGTTGGCCAACGTGGTCAAGGGCATCTATGCCGCCCCGTCAGGCCGTCCGAGCTATCCGCCGGTGGTGATGGTCAAGGTCATGGTGCTCCAGCAGTGGTATGACGCTTCCGACGAAGCGATCGAGGAAGCGCTGTGGGACCGGGTCTCGTTCAAGCGGTTCGTGGGGCTTGGCCTGGAGGACGCCGTCCCCGACCACTCGACGATCAGCCGCTTCCGCAGGGAAGTGACGGAGCGGGGTTTGGCCCCGCGACTGTTCAAGGAGATGGACCGGCAATTGGCGCAGCGCAACCTCTTCGTGAAGAAGGGGACGCTCCTCGATGCGACCATCGTGGAGGCGCAGGCGAAGCGTCCTTCGCTGCGAGGGAGGCGGCCGGGAGCGCCGAGCGAGACCGACCCCGATGCGCGGTTCACGCGCCAGCGGGGGGTGTCGCAGTTCGGCTACAAGGCGCACGTGGGGGTGGATGCAGGGTCAGGGCTGATCCGGGAGGCGGTGCTGACGCCGGCCAACGTGAACGATACGGAAGTGGCGGAGGCGTTGGTGAGGGGAGATGAGGCGGCGGTGTATGCGGACAAGGCCTACGGGTCGAAGCAGCGGAGTGCCTGGCTCAAGTCCCTGGGCATCAAGGACCGGATCATGCGGCGGGCGGACAAGCATCATCCGGTGCTGCCGCCGTGGGAGCAGCGGCGGAACGCACTGATAGCACAGCAGCGGTCGGCGGTGGAGAAGGTGTTTGGGACGCTGAAGCGGACCTACGGCTACCGGCGGGTGCGGTACATGGGGCTAGCGCGGAACGCCACGGAGCTGTTCTTCAAGTGTGCGGCATACAACCTGCGGCGGGCTGACCGTCTCCTGCTGGATGCCGCCTGACCGCCGGGGGCGGCGTGTGCCCGCAGGGGGTGGAAGCGCCCGGGAAGCCCTGAGAAGTCAGGGAGACCGGGGAGGAGAGCCAGGCCGCAGGCCGCCATCAGGCCCCCCAATCCCCGCCAGAACCCTCATTCCAACCAAACGGCGCATCAATGGGGATTACGCAAAGGTCTCGTACTCGAGGGAAGGGATGGGAGGATTCCACTTTGCGGTGTTCCGTGCCGTTCCGGGGAAGCATCCTTGGCCTGCGGGGGTCGTCCTTGCCCGCTAGGGTAGCCATAGCTATACTTGAATGAAAGGAGCTTGGTGAAAATAATGGATTACGGCCACCAGGCTGGGTCCGCCGGCGCGGACAACGTGGAATTCTCCGACCTCTTGGCCAAAGCTGAGACGTACCTCCCCAAGGAGCGCCTCGGCTTCCTGCAGGATGCCTGCGACTTTGCCAACGCCTGCCATGCCGGACAGACGCGGCGCTCTGGCGACCCCTACATCGTGCACCCGTTGAACACCGCCCTGTTCCTGGCCGATCTGCACCTCGACGCTCAGACCCTGGCCGCCTGTCTCCTCCATGACGTGATGGAGGATTGCGGCGTCAGCCTCCGGGAGCTCGAGGAGCGGTTCGGTCCGGAGGTGGCAAAGCTGGTGGACGGGGTGACCAAGCTGACGCAGTTGGACTTGATCACCCACGCCGACCCCGAGGCCCTCCAACGGGCCCAGGCCGCCAGTGAGAACGCGGGCCACGCAGCCAGCCTTCGCAAGATGCTGGTGGCGATGGCCGAAGACATTCGCGTCGTGTTGATCAAGCTGGCGGATCGCCTCCACAACATGCAAACGCTTGATGCGCTGTCTCCCGAGAGGCAGAAGGTCATAGCCCAAGAGACACTGGAGATCTACGCCCCGCTGGCCCACCGGCTGGGCATCGGCGAGATCAAATGGCGACTGGAGGACCTGGCCTTTCGCTACGTGAATCCGGTCGCCTACAAGGCGATCTCCTCTCTGGTCAATGAGAAGCGGGACGAGCGAGAGCAGTACGTCTCCGAGGTCCTGGCGGTCCTGGAGGCCGAGCTCGTCCGGTACGGAATCAAGGCGGAGGTAACCGGAAGGGCCAAGCACCTCTACAGCGCCTACCACAAGATGAACAAGTATGCCCAGATGGGCCGGGACTTCGGGGAGATCTACGACCTTTTGGCGCTGCGGGTCACGGTTGAGACCGTTCCGGAATGCTACACCACTTTGGGCGTCGTGCATCAGATCTGGCATCCAATGCCGGGGCAGTTCGACGACTACATAGCCAGCCCGAAGGACAACATGTACCAATCCCTGCACACCACGGTGATGGGAGTGCGGGGGAAGCCCCTGGAAGTGCAGATCCGCACCTCGGGCATGCACGAGCTGGCCGAGTACGGGGTTGCCGCCCACTGGCAGTACAAGGAAGGCAGCGCCGCGGACATGCGCTTCGAAGAGAAGATGACGTGGCTCCGCCAGCTACTGGAATGGCAGCGGGAAGTTACCGGGCCCGAAGAGTTCATGGAAGGGGTGAAGCTGGACCTCTTCCAGGATCAGGTGTTCGTGTATACGCCCAAGGGAGACATCAAGGAACTCCCCGCCGGTGCCACGCCGATTGACTTTGCCTACCGCATCCACACGGAGGTGGGGCACCGATGCATCGGCGGGAAGGTGAACGGCAAGCTGGCGCCGCTGAACTACCGACTAAAGAACGGCGACACCGTTGAGATCCTCGCCAGCAAGGTTGCCCGGGGCCCGAGCCTCGATTGGCTCAACATTGACCTTGGGTACGTGCGATCGGCGAGCGCGCGGGAGCGGATCCGCCAGTGGTTTCGCAAGCAGGAGAGAGGGGCCAACCTGGAGCGCGGACGCGATCTCGTGGCGAAGGAGCTGCGGCGCGCCGGGACCGACATCACTGCGGCCGAAGCCGCCCGCCTGATGCGTTTGGATACGGTCGAGGACCTCTACGTGGCCGTGGGCAGCGGCTCCATCACGGTCAATCAGATCGTGTACCGCATCCACGCCGCTCAGCAGGAGGGGCCCGACAAGCGCCCCCCTCTTGCGATCCCACCCGTGGGGCCAACATCAGGAGTGGAGGTCCTTGGCGTTGGGGACCTCCTCACGCAGATGGCTCAATGCTGCACGCCCCTGCCCGGCGACGAAATCATTGGCTTCATCACGCGCACGAGAGGCGTGTCCATCCACCGCCAGGACTGTCCCAACATCACTGCGGTGAAGGAAATCGAGCGGCTGGTTCCGGTCAACTGGGGCCGGGTGCAGCAGCTTCACCCCGTGCAGGTCCGCATCGAGGCGTGGGACCGCATGGGTCTGCTGCGGGACATCTCGACGCTGGTGTCCGAGGAGCGGGTCAACATTGCCTCGGTGCTCACGCAGGAGTACGAACAGGGGAAGATAACCTTCTTCCTGACGTTGTATACTACGGGACTGGACCAGCTGAGCCGGTTGTCAGCCAAGCTGGAGGGAATTCAGGGAGTCTTAGGCGTCTCCCGGGCCGCGATGTCGGATTCCCCTGCGTCAAAGGCGGACGGTGCCAAGACCCGGCGGAGCAAAGCGGCCTCCGCGTCCAACGGCGTTAAGAGCCGCAGCAAGCCTGCGCCGAGGGCTCCGGCGCCCCGGCAGGCCACCAAAACGATATAGAACGGATTGAGGGAGGTTCATTTGCCAGCAGAGAAAGCAGCCAGCAGGGCCCAGTCCCGGGCCGCGGTGAATCGGCAGCACCGCACGACCTCTAGGACAATGGTGGCGCGGGCGCGGCGGGCGCTCCAGGGGCCCGACCTCGAAGCGGCGGAGCAGGCCGTGCAAGCGGCGGAAAAGGCCCTGGACCACGCCGCCACCAAGGGCGTGCTTCACAGCAACAATGCCTCGCGCCGCAAGAGCCGCCTCCAGCAGGCGTTGAACAAGCGCCGCGCTAGCTAGCTGAGAGGGGAAAGAACTCCCTTCCTAGCCTGCCCCCGACTACGAGGGCAGGGACAGAGGAATTCCGCTTCGCGATTGTCACTAACGCGCCACCCCCCTGTAGCTAACGTTCCAGGGAGGCGCGCCTAGCCCCGCTTGCTCCTCCATTGCCCTAACGATAGTTGTGCGTTTGCCTATGGGAATCACTGGGGTTATGCGGTAAATCAGCATCCTCGTTTTCTCGCATCGCCAGGCTTGGCGGCCATGCCGCCGGCGGGCCGACTATGCTATCCGCCTCGCTCGCAGTTCATCCTCGCGACTCCGCCGATGCCAGGCGCTCCCCAGGCGCGCAAGTTCCCTGGGCCGCTTTGGGGTAACATGGGCAGACCCATCTTGGGAAATCACGGGCGGAGGGTGAATGCTCCCAGCGCTGGCGGCCTTAGCAGCGGGGCTATCGTATTCGTTGTTGTCCTTCTTCAGCCGCATGGGGATGGAACGGACCAACGCCGCCACTGCAACGTTCATATCGGGGGGCGTCAGCGTCCTCGTGTTTTGGGCCATCTTCTTCGCGACGCTGCCGTGGCAGGTCCTCGCCACGATGGCCATACTGCCCTTCGTGGGGGCCGGCATTACCGGCCCCTTCCTTGGCCGCTGGATGCTCTTCGTGGCCATCAAGCGGATGGGGATAGCACTCTCCGAGCCGCTGTACAACGCACAGGTCATCTTCGCGGCGGCCGGCGGAGTGTTCTTCTTCTCCGAGCGCATCACGCCCCTGGGCGGTTTGGGCATCGCCGTTCTGCTAGGTGGGTTGTCGATTGTAAGCCTGGACCGGCGGGCGGGCAATATTGTCGGACTCAAACGGAAGCGCGACCTTGCCATTCCGGTATTGGCCGGGGGCTTTTTCGGGGCGTCCTACGTACTGCGGAAGGCCGGGCTGAACATCGAACCGGAGCTGTTCATGGCACTGCCGGTGGTGGCCACGACGTCGACGTTGTCGGTCTTTCTGGCCTCACCCGTCACCAAGCAGCGCGTGACCATTCCCAGGAACTCGGCGTTCTTCATCCTGCTGGTGGCGGGAGTGGCGGCCACGCTTGCGCAGCTCTTCAGCATGTGGGCGATCAAGAACGGGAATCTTGCCGTGGTGATACCCCTTCACAACGTTGGCCCAGTGTTTAGTATTACCATGGCGGCGATATTCCTCCGGCGGCGCGAGCGGGTAACCAAGCCCGTGGTCACCGGCGTGGCCCTAGTCGTGGCGGGGGCAACTCTTGTAAATTTGTGATGATGCGAGCGCGGACGAGCCGTGGGTAACGGCGCGCAGGGGGCAATGTGGCGCAGACGCCAGAGGATAGAGACACCCCCAAGGTCGCGGTGCTGGCCTCCCTGAGGCACAGGGACTTTCGATTCCTGTGGGCCGGTGCAGTGTTGGGCAGCATGTCCCGCTGGGCCATGCTGGTTGGCCAGGGGTGGTACATCCACGACAAGACCGGGTCGGCGACGTTGGTGGGCCTGGCGACCCTTGCGGCTTTCGTGCCGTTCTTGCTAGGTCCGTTGCTGGGCGGCCCCATGGCCGACCGCTACGACCGCCGCAAGCTGGCGGCAATGACCTTCGTCGTCAACTTCTTTTTCATCGCGGTGTTGGCGGCTCTCGCCTCGGTGGGGCGCGCGGATGTGTGGCTGGTGATAGCGCTGGCCTTCCTCGCGGGGTTCGTGCGTTCTGTGGAGAACCCTTCCATCCAGGCGCTGGCGCCCACCCTCGTGCCGCGCAGCGACCTGCTGAACGCGGTGGTGCTCATGGGCATGGCGCGGCATGGGGCGCGGCTGGCGGGGCCGGCGCTGGCCGCCGTGATGTTGCCGACGGTAGGGCCAAGTGGGGCATTCGCCTCTGCAGCGGTGGCCTCGGGGCTGGCGGCGCTGTTTACCCTCGGCGTCGGCACAACTTCGAGGGGGTCGGCGGACGCGTCGCGGCACGTTATCAAGAACTTCATGGAGGCGCTGCGGTTCCTGTACGCCCGGCCTGCCCTCGCCCTGACGATGGCGCTGATCGCCGCCCATTGCAGCCTGACCATGTCCTACGAGGCCGTGTTGCCCGTCTTCGCCGAGAAAAACCTTTCCGGGGACAGCACAACCTACAGCACGCTCTTCATGGGCGTTGGCGTCGGCGCGGTGGCCGCGTCACTGCTGATGGCCAACCTCCGCACCGACCGGTCCAAGGGCAGATGGCTATTCGTCATGGGGGTGGCCAGCGGCCTGGCGCCCATCGGACTCGGGCTGACGTCGCTGTACAGCCTTGCGCTACCGTTAGCCTTCATGGTTGGCGCATCACAGACCGCCTTCATGTCGATGACCAACGCCTTCATCCTGGGGGCGGTCCCCGACAGCGTACGCGGGCGGATGTCCAGCCTGTCCATGATGCACGCCGGCGGCATGATGGGGTTCGCCAGCCTCGCCAACGGACAGATAGCCGACCAATTCGGAGCGACGTTCGCATTCGTGATAATGGGCGTCGTGTATCTTGTGGTCTTGGCCTTTCTGGTGCAGCTTGGCGCAGCGCTGCGGTCCGTGTTTATGACGGGCGTGATGTCTATTGACACAGGGCAGGGCATCGCCGGGGACGCGCCGCGCCGGTAATAATGAGGCCGCGGGACGCGCGGGCCGACGCGCCCGGCAGTTTGACCCTCGCCGGCAGCGCAACTACAATCGCCCATGCGTTCGAGAAACCGCCAACGCGTTCGACAAGCGCCGCGGCATTTGACCACCGGAGGCAATGCATGGCCACACAACGGTTGGGAATCGAGGTTCCGGGCGCAACAGCGGAGGAGGTCCTCTCGCGGATTCGCCGGGCCGAGGAGTTGGGCGTTCACTCCGCCTGGCTGACCACGGGAGGCGCCGCAGTAGTTGGCGGGGGTGTCCGCCGGGACTCCCTGGCGCTGCTGGCGGCGGCGGCGGCCCAGACCAGCCGCATTGCCCTGGGCACCGCCATTCTGGTCACCTGGCCCCGGCACCCCATCGCGGTGGTCGAGTACACGCAGGTCATCAACCAAATCGCCCCGGGCCGGTTCCGCCTAGGGCTGGGCACCAGCGGAAAGGCCATCGTGGAAGAGGCTTACGGCACTCACTTCACGGCCCCGATGTCGCAACTCCGGGAGTACGTCAAGATTACGCGGGGCATCCTAACCGAGGCCTCTGTGGATTTCCAGGGCCAATACTATTCCTCCAAGGCAAGGATCCGCGAGCCGGTGGACGCGCCGGTGATGATCTCCGCGGTGCAGCCCGGCGCCTTCGAGGTGGCGGGCGCGGAGACCGACGGCGCCATCAGTTGGATATGCCCCATGACCTACCTCCGGGATCACGGCCTGCCCGCCATGGAGAAGGGCGCCGAGTCGGCTGGCCGCCCTACCCCACCCCTGATCGCCCACGCCGCCATCTGCGTCCACGAGGACCCGGACGAGGTCAGGGAGGCGTTTCTGGAGCGGTTCACCATGTACATGGGCCGCCCCAACTACGCCCGCATGTTCACGACCGCAGGCTACCCCGAGGTCAACGAAGGCGTCTGGAGCGACGGCATGGTCAACTCCGTCCTGTACTCCGGGGATGAGGAGCAGGTGGTCCGCCGGCTGGGCGAGCTGTTCGCCATCGGGGCGACGGAGATCTTTGTTTCGCCGCTGGCCGCAGGGCCGGACCGGGAGGCCTCCTTCGACCGGGCCTTGCGATTGGTCGGCGACGTGGCCACGTCCTTGGACTGACACCATCTAACCCACTGGAAGGGAGGGCCTCATGGCCATATTGCTCATCGGCAGCGGAGTCGTTGGCTCCCAGATCGCCAACATCCTCGTGGAGCAGGGCGCTCCGCCGGTCATCCTGGATTACTCGCCACAACCGGAGGCCCTCGCCGATAACGTCGACGCGTCGAAGGTAACAGTCGTGCGGGGCGACATACTGAACCCATTCGACCTGTCCCGCGCTATCCAAGAGTACGGCATCACCGAGATTATTCACACGGCCGCCTACCCCATGCTTACCGTGGGCGCCCAGGCCAACCCCTACGCCGCTGTCCAGATCAACGTCGTGGGGACGCTGAACGTGCTGGAGGCGGCGCGCATCTTTGGCATCGGGCGAATGGTCATCGTGAGTTCCGGCGTTCTAACGGGGCAGATGGCGGGCGGCGGGGACAGCGGCGACACCGCCAGGGAGGAGGCCTTCCCGCGCCCCACGACCTTCTACGCGGCAACCAAGCAGGCCGCCGAGAGCCTTGCCGCCAACTACGCGCAGTGGTGCGGCATCGACGTGCGGGCGGTGCGCTACGCCGCCATCGCCGGGCCGTGGCGGGGCCGCGGAGGCGGCGAGCCGAGCAACACCTTCCGCTCCCTTGTGCAACAGGCCGTAGACACAGGCGAGGTGGACGTTCCGGCCCGCACCTTGGAGTGGGTCTATTCCAAGGACGCCGCTATGGGGACGGTGTTGGCGCTCCAGGCCGAGAACATCGTCGACAGGGTGTTTAACCTCGGCTCCGGCGTCATGTCTGACGGGGAGGACATGGCGACGGCGTTCAAGGCGGCCATGCCGGAGGTGACGGTGCGGGTCAAGGAAACAACATTGGGGCCTGGCTTGCGGCAGCGGACGACGGCTCTCGACCTGAGCCGGTCGCGCGCCCAACTCGGCTACGTGCCTCGCTTCAGCCTAGCGGATTCCATCGTTGACTTTGCGGCATGGTATCGGAGGCAGGGGGGATAGCAGGGGCTCCCCGGTTAGCTCTAGGAATAGTCTGCACAAGTCCGTGGAGCGCGGCATGGCCGGATAGAGACGCTTTCTGACCTGCCCCCGAGCACGGGGGCAGAGACGACCTTTGATTGTATGTTGTTTTTGATTGTATGTTGTCAGCCGGATTTCGGGGTTTGCAGGCACGGAGCCATTACAAAGGCGTTACGAGCCATTACAGAGACGTTACGGAAGCGTTACCAGTCGTTACGGAGTCGTTACGGAGTCGTTACGATTCGTTACGAGCCGTTACAGGGCCGGATGGCTCCAAAGAGCTTGCCTCATAACGGCAATCGCTCTGGTCCCAGCCTTCCTTGGATGATTGTGGGCGTGGGGCACGTTTCCCCAAACGCTGCCACAGGGGGATTCTCTGTGGTTAGCCCCCAGTACATACGTTATGCGGCAGGCTCCAAGGAAGAGAAGCGGGCCGGCGGCCCATTTCCTGAGGTTACTATAGCACATTCGTTCTCGTATTGCAAGTAGGCGGGGGCAGGGATGGGAGGGAAGGATTCTTCCGCCTCGCGCCTGTAGATTGTGTCCCCAGGAAGCGCAGCCAGCGTTCGCTCACGGGAAAAACCGGAGGTTACACCATGCCATGGCAGCCATTCGTCCTGGCAGCGTTGAAGAGTGCTGCGTTGAAAGAAGCCATCGCTAGGGCTCCTGCGATAGTGAATACTGCTGCGAATCTGATTGAACAAGTGAGAAACCGGAAGCGTGGGGGGCCGGATCGTGATAGCACTGACGATACCTCCGACCTTCAGGCTGAGTTGATCTCTCAGATGGCCGCCAATCAGGAAGCTCTGCTGCGCGGGATGCAAGCAATGTCGTCCAGGCTGGTTGTGCTCTCCTGGGCCTTGGCCGCGACAGGGGCGTTGGCGATAGCCGCCCTCCTGCTTGCATTGCTCCGTTGAGCTACTCAGCAACCGCAGGTGGCCGGGCGTTCGTTGACAGCCCTGGGTGGATGTGCTATCCAGAATGTTGAAAACTTGGTTGAGGTGAACGGTGCTCAGCGTCGAAGACAACCATCGCATCACCGAGGTGGGGCCCGGAACCCCTATGGGCGAGTTGATGCGCCGCTACTGGCATCCCATCGCCGCCGCAGCCGAGTTGGACGACAACCCCACCAAGGAGGTCCGTCTCCTTGGCGAGGATCTCGTCCTCTATAGGGACAGGGCGGGGACGTACGGATTAATCGACCGGTACTGCGCCCACCGCCGAGTCAACCTGGCCTACGGCATCCCTGAGGCGCGCGGCCTCCGCTGCATGTACCACGGCTGGCTCTACGACGAGACGGGCCAGTGCGCCGAGCAGCCCTTCGAGGAAACGGTCCGGCCCGAGGCGCGCTTCAAAGACAAGATCAAGCTCAAGGGCTACCCGGTCCAGGATCTGGCGGGCGTCCTGTTCGCCTACATGGGCCCGGCGCCCGTCCCCCACCTGCCGCTGTGGGACCTCTTCCTGAAAGAGAACGTCGTGCGCGAGGTCGTCATTTCCACGGTGCCGTGCAACTGGCTCCAGTGCATGGAAAACTCCATGGACCCGGTGCACGTGGAATGGCTCCACGTCAACTACCGGCACTTCATCCTCCAGCGGCGAGGCGAGGCCGACAACAGCTTCCCCACGGTGACCAAGCACACCAGGATCGGCTTCGACGTCTTCGACCACGGCATCATCAAGCGGCGCATTGTCGAGGGCCAGACTGAGGAGGATGACGACTGGCGCATCGGCCATCCGGTCATTTTCCCCCACATTCTCCAGGTCAGCGTCGCCGGCGTCTCCGGCAACTACCAGTACCGCGTGCCCATTGACGACCACAACACCCTGCACGTGACCTTCATGGCCTGGTACCCGGCGCCCGGCTACGAGGCGCCGCATCAGGACAGGACGCCCTACCGCTACGTTCCCGTGTATGACGAAGAGGGGCTCATCAGCCGCGACTACACCGTGGACCAGGACAAGCTGTCGTGGATCATCCAGGGGCCAGTCATGGACAGGTCGAAGGAGCACGTGGGCGAGTCCGACAGGGGCGTAATCCTCTACCGCAAGCTCCTCCAGGAACAGATGGCCATCGTCGCCGACGGAGGCGACCCGATGAACGTGTTCTGGACGGAGGAGAGCGCGCGGGTGGTGACGGAGGCGGAGAATATCCCCTTCCGCACGGTGGACGCCCGCTACGTTCCCATCGAGGCCGGCGAGACACCGGCCCGCGCCGAGATTGAGCAGGTGCTGGCCACCTGGGCTCGCTAGAGAAGGCGAATGCGAACAGGAGCGAACCTCCCGTTTCGTCATTGTGAGGGGCGCAGGAAGAACCACAGCGCAGGCTCTTAGAGAAGGCGCGTGAAGTTGGGTAAGGACGATACGGTGATCATGGGGCCAGCGCTGTGGTCCCTCGTTCTCTCAGAATGGCAACGGGAAAGAGGTAGGCAATGCTCACCGTCGAAGAGAACGAACGCCTGACGAGAGTCGGGCCAAGCACGCCGATGGGCGAACTTCTGCGCCGATACTGGCATCCCGTCGCCGCCGTCGCTCAGATGCAGGAGAACCCCACCAAAGAAGTGCGCATCCTGGGTGAGGACCTCGTCCTGTACAAGGACCGATCCGGAATGTACGGCTTGATCGATCGGTACTGCGCCCACCGCCGGGTCAACCTTGCCTACGGCATTCCCGAGGCGCGCGGCCTCCGCTGCATGTACCACGGCTGGCTCTACGACGAGACCGGCCAGTGCATCGAGCAGCCCTTCGAAGAGACCGTCCGCCCCGACGCCCGCTTCAAGGACAAGATCAAGCTGAAGGGCTACCCCGTCCAAGAGTTGGCCGGACTCCTCTTCGCCTACCTCGGACCCCAGCCCGCGCCCCTTCTGCCTCGTTGGGACATCTTCACGTGGAACAACGTCATACGAGAGATCGGCTCAACTCAGCTTCCGTGCAACTGGCTCCAGTGCATGGAGAACTCCGCCGACCCCGTGCACACAGAGTGGCTTCACGGACGATTCTTCGCCCACGTGCTTGAGAGTATGAGCCTCGACAGGGAGCGTCCCCTCTACTGGAAAAAGCACGTCAAGATAGGCTTCGACCCCTTTGAATACGGGTTCATCAAGCGCCGGGTCACAGAAGGTCAGACCGAGGAAGACGACGACTGGAAAATGGGGCACCCGGTGCTGTTTCCCAACGTCCTCCGCCTTGGTGGCGCAGGCGTTTACGAGCACCACTACCGGGTCCCCATGGACGATCACAACACGATGCATTGGGCCTACGAGGTCTTTGCCCCGGACGTGGAAGTGCCCAGGCAAGAGCGAATTCCCTACTACGACATTCCGCTCCGCTTCGACGACGGCCGCCTGGTCGATGACACCATCGACGCCCAGGACAACCTCGCCTGGGTGATTCAGGGATCGGTTATGGACCGCTCGCAGGAACATCTGGGGGAGTCCGACCGCGGGTTGATCCTCTATCGCCGCATGCTTCAGGAGCAAATGCAGATTGTTGAAGACGGTGGCGAGCCCATGTGCGTCATCCGAGACCCCGGCAAGAACATCGTGCTAACCCTACCTACGGAAGAGAACAAGATGGGCGCCGGCCGGAAGTTCAGCAGGACCGTCTTCGAGGCCACTCATGCCCGTTACAGCCCCAACGCCACCCAAATCGAGGCCCTCTTTGACGAGGCAGCCGCGGAGGTTAGGGCGCTCTAGCTGTAGTTCCCATAGAGGTTGTTGACAGGTGGGGGGCCTCGCTGTTGCTGTTGTGTAACCAAAACCAGCAGCGACAGGAGGCCCTCATGGAACATCGTAACGCACGCTTGACCCCCGTGACTCGCGCTGAATTGGTCGAACAGGTGTTGTCCGGCTGGCCCCAGGCCGAAGTGGCCCGCTTGTTCCGCGTCTCCCGCGCGACCGTCGCCAAGTGGGTGCTGCGGTTCCGTGAAGGCGGGCCAGACGCGCTCCACGACCGCTCCAGCCGTCCCCTGCGCAGCCCCCGCCAAACCGGTCAGCTGCAGGAAGCAGCCATCTGCACTGCACGCCGCATGCTTGCCTGGGGGCCGCACCGCATCGGGTGGCGGTTGGGCATCGCCCGCTCCACCGTCTACGCCGTCCTGCGCCGCGCCGGACTCCACCGCCTCGCGTGGCTCCATCGCACCACACGGGAGATCGTTCGCTACGAGCATGCCCGCCCCGGCGCGCTGGTTCACCTCGACATCAAGAAACTCGGCCGCATCCCGCAGGGTGGCGGCAAGCGCATCCTGCCCGGCTTCGCGGAGACCCGCAGTGGTCCTCAGCGCGGCCCCCGCCTCGGTTTCGACTTCCTCCACGTGGCCGTGGATGACCACTCCCGCTATGCCTACGTCGAGGCCCTGCCGGACGAACGCGGCCCGACGGCCGCCGCCTTCCTTGTTCGAGCACTTGCCCACTTCGAGCGCTTGGGCATCGCCGCCGAGCGCATCCTGACTGACAATGGCGCCTGCTACGTGAGTCGCATCTTCACCGACACGGCGGCGGCCAGGAATATACGGGTGAAGCGCACGCGGCCTTTCCGGCCTCAGACCAACGGCAAGGCGGAGGCGTTCAACAAGATCATGCAGGCCGAGTGGGCCTACCAGCGACCGTACTCCTCCAACCGCGAGCGGCTCAACGCGTTGCCTGGGTTCCTCGCGTATTACAATCACCGGCGTCCACACGGCGGCATCGGCGGGGCTACTCCCGCGTCCCGCCTGTCAACAACGTCCCTGGGAACTACATCTAGCCCGGCCCGGCACGCGTTTTGTATAACTCACAGGCGCTGCCCTGCTCCAACAACACCCTAGCCGCGCCGCCGCTCGTCACCCTTTCGATCCGCGGCCTCCCGCCTCAGGCGGAGGTGCGTTGGTCGAGGCTATGGGATGGGTCTCCATGGGTTGGGACACCGAGAGGTCTTGCTCGTCACGAACCGATAGGTCGGATAGTCTGCGGCCTACAGCTACGTTCCCGTATACGACGAGGAAGGGCGTGTCAGCCTGGACTACACCACGGTGAACGCCGGCCCGCGCCGAGACCGAGCAGGTGCTGGCAACCTGGCTCGGTCTCGGCGGGCGCAGAGTGCTTGGATGGGCGCGGTGGCGCCCATCCAAGCGCTCAGAAGTTCACCAGCGCTGCTCCTCCCGCCACGAACACCACGCCGACTACGACGCCGCGCGTCACCCTTTCGAGCCGTCGCAGCAGCAGTGCGGTGATTGCGACGGTGAAGATGGGGCTCATGTTCTGCAACGGGATGACGACTACGAGGTCACCCCGGTTGATGGACGTGAGGCTCATGAACTGAGCGGTGGCGCTACAGCAGCCGGCCAACACCAGCGGAATCAGAACCCGGCCGCGCGGAATGGAAATTGCTTGCCTGGTGAGCGGCGCGCTGAGGTACAGCGAGAACAGCGACGAAGTGGCCGCCACCGGCAGACCCAGAAAAACTTCGGGCTCGATGGAAAGGCCTACCTTCCGCACCAGGGTAGAGATGCCGAAGAAGAACGCCGACACCAGCGGTATGAGCAGGTAGCGCTTCTTCTTCACAACCCCGATGTTGCCGGCCTCCATGTTGGTACTGATCAGCCCCAATCCCAACATCAGGATGGCTATTCCCAGGCCGCCGAGTGGGGTGATCCGCTCGTCGAAGAAGATGACTCCACCCAGGGCTATGAAGACGACCTGGGCGTTGAACAGCGGCTCCGAGAGCGATACGCCCAACCGTCTGATCGCGTAATACAGGGTGAGCCTGCCCAGAAACGGACCGGCCATGCCGGCAGCGATGAAGGGGATAACCGCCATGCTCCGCAGCAGGCCTAGGGGCAGCACGACAAGGAAAATCGGCCAGAAAACCAGGGCATTGATCCAAGAGGATACGATCGCCGCTGAACCGGGCTGAGCCCGCTCCAATCCGACGCGGCTGAAGAGGGAGGTGAGGGCGTAGAAGAGGCCGGCCAGAATGGCGGCGGCGATGGCGATCATCGGTCTCCCGCGGCGGCCACGGTTGGACGCGCCGCCCCATAGTACTCTCGCTGCGATGGAAGCGGTGGAATGAGAAGCGGTTTGAGCTTGCCTCCGCCCTGCGAATGCCTCGGCCACTGCCCATTGGCGGCCCGCCTCGTGGCCGCGCCTGCGGCTCAGCCACTGCCCGGCACAGCAGCAGACCCACGGCCTTGTCGTGGGTCTGCTGTACGACGGCGAGAACGGTCAGCCGGGAGGAATTAGTCGGAGGAGGGGAGCTTGCGGGGCTGCTGAACTTCCATCACCTGGCCACAGCAATGCACCTCGCCTTCGCCCGCCTTGGTGCACAGGGCGATGGCGCCGCAGGTCTGACATTCATAGCGCTTACCGAGCTGATTCGCCATCTGATTACGCGACCCCTGCTTACTTTTTGGCCATCGGCTGGCCACAGCAGGCCACGGCGCCATCGCCGCCCCTAGTCACCAAAAACTCGGATCTGCACTTCTCGCAGAAATACCGCTTGCCCTGCTCGTTGGCCACGCGATCACCCTAGCGTCAAGCTGACTGCACTATAACTAAGGCCGCGGAGGGTGGTCAAGCGCAGGGGCCTCTCGCGGAGCGCCGCCTCACTTCCCGCCCTTATGCTATTCTGGCTCCTGGCGCCGGGGCGCCTTTGAGTGATCCGCGTCCCAGGAACGCCGGCGAGCGAGGTTTCCGACCATGAGCTACGTTCAGACATGAGCTACTTCCGGTCCCGCCGCTCCGCCATCGTTGCCCGCAGAGGGGCTGTGGCCACCAGTCAACCGCAGGCGGCCCTGGTGGGCCTTCGCATCCTCCAGGAGGGCGGCCACGCCGTTGACGCCGCGGTGGCCACGGCGGCCGCGCTCGCTGTTCTCGAACCCGGCAGCACAGGCCCCGGTGGGGACATGTTCGCGCTCGTCTGGGACAACAGAGCCAAGAGCGTGACAGCCCTGAACGGCAGTGGCCGTTCGGCGGCGGCGGCCAGTCCTGAGAACGTGACGCGGAAGGGCTATGCGGCCATCCCCCTCACCGGCCCCGACGCAGGGCTGGCGGTGAGCGTTCCCGGGGCCGTTGACGGCTGGCAGACGCTGTTGGAGCGGTTCGGGCGAATGACGCTCAACGATGCGCTTCAGCCCGCTATCCGCTATGCGCGGGAAGGCTACGGCGCGACGGAGGTCATTGCCGAGAAGTGGGGCCGGGCTGCCCCGGTGCTCCAGCGGCGGCCCTCCGGAAACGAGCTACTGCTCAGTGGTCGGGGGCCTAGGTATGGCGACGTGGTCCGCCTGGACACTCTGGCAGACACGCTGGAGGCGATCGCTGAAGGCGGACGCGACGCCTTCTACCGCGGAGACATTGCCAAGAACATAGCCAGCTTTGTGCAGGCGAACGGGGGCTGGCTCTCGGAGGAGGACCTGGCCGCGCACCACTCCGACTGGGACGAGCCTATCTCCACCGTCTACAGAGGGGTCACTGTCCACGAATGCCCCCCCAATGGGCAGGGCATCACCGCCCTGATGGCGCTCAACATCGCCGAGGGGTTTGAGATTGGGGCCATGGGCCCGCAGTCTGCAGACCGCTATCACTATCTGATCGAATCCCTGCGGCTGGCCTTTGCGGACGCGCTGCGATACGTCGCCGACCCCCGGGTGTCGGCGACGCCCATCGAACAGCTCCTGGACAAGGGCTACGCGGCCAAGAGGCGGTCGCTCATATCCGGCAAGGCGCTCGAACATGCCCCGCACGGCAACCCTTGGGGCGGCTCGGACACCGTCTATCTTTCGGTTGTTGACGGGGAAGGCAATGCCTGCTCGTTCATCAACAGCGTCTTCACGCATTTCGGGTCTGGATTGGTGGCGCCGGGGACCGGGGTTGCCCTGCACAACCGCGGGGCGCTATTCTCGCTGGACCCCGCGCACCCGAACTTTCTTCAGGGACGCAAGCGCCCGTACCAGACGATTATTCCCGGAATGGCCACCAGGGATGGCGAGCTGTGGCTCAGCTTTGGGGTCATGGGCGGCTTCCAGCAGCCGCAGGGCCATTTGCAGGTCATCTCCAATATGGTGGACTTCGGCATGGACCCGCAAGAGGCGCTGGACGCCCTGCGTTTCAG
This sequence comes from Dehalococcoidia bacterium, assembly GCA_965263165.1. GTDB lineage: Bacteria > Chloroflexota > Dehalococcoidia > Lucifugimonadales > SAR202-VII-2 > SAR202-VII-2. Next base: position 2,364,942 of record OZ253584.1, on the reverse strand, counting down.
CGTTGACGTGGAGGGTGGCGGCGGCGCGAGTCTGGAAGAAGACATCCCTGAGTCCACCGTCGCTGAGTTGCAACGGCGGGGTCATGCGGTGGCAATCGTGGGCGGCTACGGACGGACGCTTTTTGGCGGCGGCCAGGTCATCCAGCGCGACGCCGATAGCGGGGTCATCATCGCCGGGTCTGAGCCTCGGTCGGACGGGGCCGCCGTGGGCTGGTAGGCTAACGCAGACAGCCACTCCCTTGCCATCCACCCCTTGCCGCGGCGGGCCAGGTGGGGCTACGGTAAACGTTCGCGTTGATGGCCATCCTTCCAGGAAGCCGAGCGCCGTTGGTTTATAGAAGGAGCACGCGGGCTTGAAATCGCGGGCCGCCAGCGCGTACGATTCACAGGCGGCGCGCTCGGGGCTTCCCCGCAGGCGCGCCGGTAACACCATGCTCAAGCCGTTCCAACTCCACGAACCCGCGACGGTCGCTGAAGCCGTCTCGCTGCTGGCGCAGCTTGCCGACGATGCGTCCGTCTATGCCGGCGGCACGGAGCTGCTGCTGGCGATGAAGGAAGGCCTGCTCAGCTACGGCCACCTCGTGAATATCAAGGCCATCCCTGACCTTGACGGCGTATCGTACGACAGTTCGGCGGGCGTGCTCGCCATTGGGGCCACGGCAACGCACCGCGCCCTGGAACGCTCGCCATTGGTGGGCGAGCAGTTCCCCCTGATTGCCGACGCGGAGCGTCGGGTGGCGAACGTGCGGGTGCGCAACGTTGGGACCCTGGGCGGCAACCTTTGCTTCGCTGAGCCACATTCGGACCCAGGGGTGTTCCTCCTCTTACACGACGCTTGGGTCGAACTCTCTGGGCCCGGTGGCGAGAGAGTGCAGAGCCTCGAGGACTTCATCCTGGGGCCGTACGAGACGACGCGAGAGCCTGACGAACTTCTGACTCGGATCTTGGCCCCCCGCCTGCCGGACGGGGCGCGGCATGCCTACATCAAGTTCGGCTACCACGAGCGTCCCACGTTGGGGCTGGGGTTGGCGGCGAGGATAGACGACGGTAACGTTGCGGAGGTCCGCATTGCGGTTGGCTCTGTTGGCCCGAAGCCTGTACGGGTCAGGGACGCAGAGGAGCGATTGCAGGGAGCGCGCCTCGCCGATGTCCTGGGCAGTGCCCGGGGCGCCCCGCTGCTGGACGAGGCTGGCCGGATGATGGCGGAGGCGTCGGAGCCTGTCACCGACCTCCATGGCTCCGCCGAGTACAAGGAACACCTGCTGCGGGTCTTCCTAGAGGAAGCTCTGGAAACCGTGGCGCGAGGTTAGAGTCTTGGCAGACGTTCAACGAATACAAATCAGCTTTGTCGTCAACGGCAGAGAGGTCGGCATGGAGATCGAGCCGCACCTGCTGCTGTTGGACCTGCTGCGCGACCGTCTGGCGCTGAAGGGAGCCAAGCGTTCCTGCGACATGCAGGTGTGCGGTGCCTGCACTGTGCTCGTGGACGGCGCTCCCGTGAGCTCATGCACCTACCTCGCCTTCGAGGCCCGCGGCGCCGAGGTGGTCACGATAGAGGGCCTCGCCGACGGCGCGAAGCTGCACCCGCTGATGGACGCCTTCATTGATAACGCCGGTCTTCAGTGCGGGTTCTGCACGCCGGGCATGATCCTGGCGGCCAAATCGCTCCTTGATCTCAACCCCAACCCGACGGTGGAGGAAGTCAAGGAGTACATGCGGGGCAACCTCTGCCGGTGCACCGGCTACAAGAAGATCCTGGAGTCCATCGAAGACGCTGCCCAGCGGATGCGGGAGTAGCCGCCGGCCGTGGCCATCGTTGGAACCTCCGAACGCCGCCCCGACTACGTGGACAAGGTCACGGGCCGAGGCGCATACACCGGAGACCTCGAAATCCCCGGTATGGCCTTCGGCAAGGTGCTGCCCTCTCCCCTACCCCACGCCCGCATCCTCCGTATCGACGCTTCCGGGGCCCGGAAGCTGCCGGGCGTTTTCGGCGTACTCACCGCCCACGAGCTTGGGGATATGGACCCCTACTACGGCTCTGACATCAAGGACCGGCCCATCATCGCCATTGACAAGGTGCGGTACGAGGGAGAGCCGGTGGCCGCCGTGGCCGCCGTGGACTCGGAGACCGCTGAAGCCGCCCTCGACCTGATCGACGTGGCATACGAGGACCTTTCGATCGTCGCCGACATGGACGACGCCCTAGCCGACGGCGCCGCAGCGGTCCACGAGTCGAATCTCTGCCACCAGGCCCACTACGAGTGGGGCGCCGTGGAGAAGGGTTTCGCCGAGGCCGACCGGGTCTTCGAGGACACCTTCACGTTTCCGATGGTCTACCACTACGCGCTGGAGCCTCATACCGTCATCGCCCGCTTCGACGAGATGGGCATTACGGTCTGGGATTCGGCGCAGCATCCCTTCCTGGTCCGCAACGAGCTCGCGCGTCTGTTCGGCCTGCCCCTGAACCGGGTGCAAGTGGTTGTGCCGTACGTTGGCGGCGGATTCGGCTCGAAGTCCTACATCAAAATCGAGCCGCTCGCCGTGGCTCTGAGCCGGGAGGCCGGGAGGCCCGTGAAGCTAGCCTTCTCCGTGGAGCAGTCGGCCAAGACGGTGCGCCGCCACGCGGCCCGCATTACGCTCAAGACCGGGGTTCGCAACGACGGCGCGTTCGTTGCCCGGGACTGCGACATCATCCTCGACACCGGCGCATACGCCGACAACGGCAACCGGGTGACCGAACGTTGCGCCGACCAGGTCCCTGGGCCGTACAGGTGGCCCAATCTGTCGGTAACATCCCGCGGCCTATACACGAACACCGGCGCGGCGGGTTCCTTCCGGGCCATCGGCGGGCCGCAGGCAGCGTGGGCCAGCGAGTCCCAGGTGGACATCATCGCCGACGCGCTGGGCATAGATCCTTTGGAGCTTCGCTTGAAGAACCTCGGCGCCCCCGGCGACGTGATCCGACGCGACAAGAACCCCCTGGACGCCGACGTTGCCACCGGCCTGCGGGAAGCGGCAAGAGCCATCCGTTCGAAGGGGACTGACGGAAGGACGGATTCGGCGCCGGAAGGATTCAAGCGCGGCACCGGCCTGGCGTGTTCCGTGCTCAACGCCGGGGCCAGCCCCACGTCCACGGCCCTGGTGCGCCTCCACGCCGACGGGAGCGCGACTGCGATGGTCAGCACCGTCGAGGTGGGGCAAGGCTCACGCGGCGTCATGGCCCAGATCGCGGCTGAGGAACTCCAGGTTCCGCTGGAGAACGTGGCCGTCGTAGCCTCTGACACGGCCATCGTACCCTATGACCGCTCGACGGGGGCCAGCCGGTCCACAACCCTGGTGGGCCTTGCCGTGCAACTGGGCGCCAGAGAGGTGGCGCAACAGCTCTTGGACTTAGCCTCCGCCCACTTCGAGGCGCCGGCGGACAGCGTCAGGCTGTCCGCCGGCGCCGTGGCCTATGGCGAGGAGCGCATCACCTACGCCCAATTGATCCGGCAGATGTTCGGGGGGCCTGCGGGGGAGCTGATGGGGCGCGGCTACGTCACGCCCCAAGACCAGGGTCCGCTCAAGGGCTTGCCGGTGTTCTGGGAGATGGCGGTCGTGGGCGTTGAGGTGGAGGTCAACGAAAAGACGGGGGCGCTCCGCGTCCTGCGGCTGGCGTCGGTGTCGGACATAGGCAAGGCCATCAATCCCAAGCAGGCGGAGGGCCAGGACGAGGGGGCCGCCATGCAGGGGATCGGGCACACCCTGTTCGAGGAACTCGTATACGAGGATGGACAACTCCTGAACGGCAACCTCATCGACTACCGGGTCCCCACCTTCGACGAGATGCCGGAGGAGTTCGAGACGGTGTTGATCGAAAACGAGGATGGCCCCGGCCCCTTCGGGGCCAAGGGCATCGGAGAGGGCCCCATCGTAGCTATTGCGCCGGCCATAGCCAACGCTGTGTTTCAGGCCACAGGGGTGCGGATCAAGGAATTGCCTCTGACGCCGGAGCGGGTGTGGCGGGCATTGAAGGAAGCGCGGGCAGGGTAACGCCCTGCTAGGGGGAGATGAGGCAGAACTCGTTGCCCTCAGTGTCAACGACCACGATTAAACGGTCACCCGCGATTAAAGGGTCACCCGGATCGTCGACGACTTCCACAACCGCCCCCCCCAAGTCCTGCACGCGCTGCGCAGCGGCGTCCAGGTCATCACAGGCAAGATCAAGGTGAACGCGAGCCTTGCCTATCTTGGGCTCAGGAACCTCTTGAAGGACCACGCGCACACCATCGGTTTGGCGGCCGAAAAGATGGCAATTGCGATCCTGTTCCCCCGGCTCAACGCCCAGGACCGCCGACCAGAAAGCCACCGCCCGGTCAAGGTCGGTGGCGTCTATAACGAGGCAGGATAGCTTGCCGATGGCAGTCATTTTGCCCTCATTTTGGGCCGAATGATGTCATGATGTAGGCTGCCCGTTGCTATAGGTGTACGCCGCGCACGTGGTAGGACTCCGGGTTCTCGTCCACCCACTTCCAGAAATGCTCCCAAGCCTCGGGAGTCTCGGCCAGCTTGCGCCGTTCAACGTGGGGATGGGTGAAGTAACGAGGGATGGCATGGGCACCCCCGATGGCCAAGGCATGCCAAGTCAACTCCGCTTGGTACTCAATATTCACGGCGTCGATAGTGACGCTCTCCAGATTCGGGCCGGCAAAGGCCATACCGTGGCTCTGGAGGTGGACGGCGGGCGCGTCGCCCATGACTTTCACCATCAGCTCGCCCTGCCACTTCTGCCGGATGAGCGCCCGGTCGTCGTCGTACATGGGGATGCCATCAGCGACGGAGTCGGACTGGCTGGCGCCAAAAACGGGCAGGACGGTCTGCTGAGCGATGCCCATCATGCTGGCCCACTTCTGGTGGGTATGAATCACGGCGCCGAGGTCGGGGTGGGCCCGGTAGAGCTCGGCGTGAAGGGGCCACTCGCTGACGCGGGTCACGCCCTCCCGCTTGCCGCCCACGATGTTGCCTTCGAAGTCCATCGTGATGATGTCTTCACCCTTGATGCGGCACATCTGAATGTGGGGCCAGGGCTTGATCAGGAAGGTGTCCGTTCCGGGCACGCGTGCGCTGGAGTGGCCTCGGTCTGTGGCCAGCCCCGCGGCGTAGAGAATGCGGTGGGACAAGGCCACCGTTTCCTTCAGTTGGTCCAGGGTTGGAGTCTTGATGGACATGGGCGCTCCCCTTGAGACAAGGCGCTGGGCTGGGCTAGAAGCGGACCTTGCGGTCGCGGGCCGCCTCTCTGTTCTCGTCAAGCCAGGCGTGGATCGTCATCTCGTCAATGGACACGCCGTCCCGCACCTCCCAGATGCTGGGGGTCAGGTCTCTGTCCATCTCGTCGCGCATGAAGACCGTGGGCAGCAGGACCGGCGTTCCCACGACGAGCGAGCGCCACGTGAGTTCAGCCTGGTACTCGCCGTTGCGGGCCCCGATGATGGCCTTTTCCACATTGCCGCCGACAAAGATCATGCCGTGGTTGCGCAGGTGGACAGCCGGGAAGTCGGCGAGGGTTCGGGCCACGACCTTTGGCTGATACTTGCCGGTGACGTTGTCATAGGTCTCGTCGTAGACCGGCCAGGGCCTGACGGCGATGACGGCAGAGTTGGCATGCTGGAGGGGCAATACGTCCTTGCCCGCTATACCAAGGATGGTGCACCACTTCTGGTGGGTGTGGGCCACGCTGTTCACATCCGGGCGAGCCCTGTAGATCTCGGCGTGCATGGCCCAACTGGACACTGGGTTGGGATAGTCATCGCCGGCCTCCACGACATTGCCGTCGAAGTCCATGACCATCAGATCGGCGGGCTGGAGGCGGTCCATGCTGACCTGGGGCTTGCCTTTGATGATGAACCTATCGGCGCCGGGTATGCGGGCGCTAACGTGGCCTAGATACGTCGCCAGTCCCCAGTGGTGCAGCAGGCGGTTGCCCAAGGCGACTTCCTCTCTCAGTTGGTTGGCTTGGCCGAGTCCCGGCTCGCTTGCCTGCGTCATGAGCAGACTCCTTGGGTGTTGGATGGCGGGCACAGTATAGGGGAACGGAGGAGACGAGCCAAGTCCTCGGGGGGGGGTTGCCGGGGAAGGGACCCCCTTCCTAACCTTCCCCGAGGACCTGGGGCGGATGCCGGGTTCCGGCGCGCTGCGCCTGACTTTCCCTATTACACAATGCGGAATTATACAATGCGAATTTTTTCACTATATTATCGCCATGAAGTGGGCCGCCGGCCTGCTTCTTTTTTTGGGGCCGATACGGCTCCGCAACGGCGCACTTGAGAGAGCCGGCTGGGAATCGTTGCGAAGCGCGATTTAGCCCGGTCATAGCCCGGACAGCGCGGTCATGGCCCCGACACCAGAGCGATATAGCCGCGACATAACCGCGACATAGCCGCGACATAGCCGCGACACAACCGTGACAACCGTGCCAGCCGGGGTGTGATGGATTATTCCCCGCCGGCGCCGCCGTTGGGGTTGGGCGCCTGCTTGGCGTGGGGTGGACGCGGCGCCCTGCCCTCGACTGGGGGCAGGGCGGGGGGATGGTCTGTCTTGGGCTGCGCCGCTATCCCGCCCGCTCCGCCCTCCGACGTTTTCCAGAACAGGGGGACACGCTGTACCCCCGGCGGGGGCTGCGCCCCCTGCACCCCGCTTGGGGAGAGAAGGGGGTCGCTATCACGCCTTGGCGCGCCCGGAAGCTTCCCAGCCTGCCCCCGAGCACCGGCATGCTCTTGATACGCGGCGACTCTCTGTCGGCTTGTTCAGAGCATCCCTAGGGGGAGGCTTCGGCGAGGCCATTGAGCCAGGCCTGAATGATGGGGCCGTCGCGCTCGAAGGCCAGGGGAGGCAGTTGGCCGGGCGGAAAAGCGGCGACCTCTTCCACCTCCAGCCCCGGCGCCAATTCGCCGCCCACGATGTCGCCGTCGAAGACGACCAGGATCAGGGGATCGCCGGTGCGGGAATACACGCCAATGATGCTCTTGGCCTGCGCCCTCAGGCCCGTCTCCTCCCAGGTCTCCCTGGCTGCGGCGTCCTCGACGACCTCGCCGCGGTCCACGAAGCCAGCGGGAAAGCTCCATAGGCCCTTGCCTGGATTGGTGGCCCGCCTGACCATGACGAGGCCGCCGTCGATGGACAGAAGCATACCCACAACGACCTTGGGGTCCAAAAAGACGACCCACCCGCAACTGGTGCAGACGGGCCGCCGGTCGCCGTGGGCCTCGCGCACCTCCATGGGTTGGCCGCAACGATTACAGTAATTGAACTCCTGTCTCACGCCGTCGCTCCCCCTCTGCCCATGCTATACTTCGGCCCGTAGCAGTATACCTTCAACCCATGCCTGCGAGCACCGCCGCCCACGACCCGCCACCGCTTCCGATGACCATCGACGCACCCGCTCCCTCCGCCCCGGCGCCCGAACCGCAGCGGGGCCTTTGGCCCGTGACCTACAGAGGTTTGCAGTATTTCTGCGAGGTCGTGTTCGCCCCTAGCTGGGACCCCATGCTGGTTGCTCCCCTGAACCGCAACGCGCACGCCCGGGTTGTCTTTCTGAGCATGGCCCAGGGCGCTCCAGTGGGCGGGGTTACGATTCCCCGGGTCGCCGCCTGCGTACCCGGCTACGACCGGCAGGTTCACCGGGAACAGGTTGAGCGGGAGCTGCGCGCTGCCGGAGGCTGGGACGCGCATGCGGCCCAATCCGGCCCGGAGGCCGCGGCATCTGTGATGGCATGCCGCAACGAAGAGGAAGCCGCGGCGTTTCGCGACGGCGCCATTCTTGCTGCGGACGCGCCGCTGGCACCGGGGGCCGTTTTCGGAGCGGGGGGACGCCGGGAGTGGGTCCAGACCATCGCCGAGGCGTTGCTGGAAGCAGCCTACCCTGCCCTGCCCATCAATCCATCCGGCTTCACCCACACGCTGAGCGCCGATGTCCCCCTGATCTTCTCTGCGCTGGTCAATGGCGGCGAATCCCCGGCGGCGCGGCAAGCGGCGGCGGCTTTTGCACCCGGTCTTGGACTGGCTACGAGCGGGCGTCCCACAACCCTGGCCGACGCCGGCTCTCCGATCCTTGACGTCATCGAGGACGGCCTTGACGGGAACGACGGCGCCCTGGGCTGGGGCGACTTGGAACTGGCCCTGTCGGAGGCGGTGGGGCTACCGGGGGGGCTGCCGCTCCTCTTCACGCTGTGCTTTGTCGCACTCCCCGGCCGCAGGGCGGAGCTCGAATTGCGGGAGGGTCACTCCGTCACCACTGTGGACGGCAAGTCCCTTCCAGGCCGCTTCCTCACCGCCTACACCATCGCCGACGTGCGCTGGGACGAGGCCCTCCTACAGGCCCCCTCGCGACTCCTTTACCAGGGAGGCCCCACCTGGGACAAGGCCCTGCCCTTTGCCGTTGCCCTTGGCGAAAGCCTGGGCCTGCCTGCATCGGACGCCTCCGATCTTGGGCCGCTTCTGGCGCGGCTCGGGGAAAGACTCAAGGGGCTTGCCCCTCTCGATGCGCCGACAAAGGCTCCCGGGCAGCAGCCGCCCGAGGTTGATGCGAGGATTTCGCGGTTGCGGGACGTCGCCGGGGCCGAGAGCTTGCCCTACTTCTTTGCTGACTGCGCCAGGTTATACGGCCGAGCGTCGCTTCTGAAGCGGGACCTAGCCGCCGTCTTCGATGCCGAGGCTGTCCAATGCTTGCGGGAGTCTTCGGGCAGCCCATGAAAATCATCGTTGGCCTGGGCAATCCGGGCAGCCGTTATGAGGCGACGCGGCACAACCTGGGGTTCTGGTGCGTGGCGGAACTGGCGCGGCGTCATGGCATCGCCGTCAAACCACGCGGGCTCCTGGGTCGTCTGAAGAGGCTGGTCGTCTTCGGGGAGGGGCACATCGGGAGCGAGCGGGCTGTGTTGGCGATGCCCCAAACGTTTATGAACCTCAGCGGACGCGCCGTGAAGTATCTGCAGGCCCGGTTCAGGGCGCGGGCCGAGGACATCATCATCGTCTACGATGAGCTGGACCTACCCTTGGGGAAGGTGAGGTTGGGTCCCCGGGGTGGAACGGGGGGGCACCGGGGAATAGCGTCGGTAATTGAAGACATGGGCACGCCGAACATCCCCAGGGTCCGCATAGGGGTTGGCCGTCCCCCCGTCAACGTGGACCCGATTGCGTTCTTGTTGAGCGAACCGCAGGAAGAGGAACTCCGGGTGCTGGAAGAGGCAGCCGCCTACGCCGCCAGCGCCATCGAGGCCGTTCTTGCGGACGGGCTGGAAGGCGCCATGACCCGCTTCAACTAGACCGCCCTGCCGATTGACGCGGTATGGCGGAGGGGCGCCGCGCCGCTTGGGCCGTCGGCTACAGCGGGCGCCGGGCGGAGAACAGCCCCTACGACCGCTACCCTGAAACTACGGGAGCCTTATGACCACCGCCGGCGCCCTGGAGGGCGTGAAAGTATTGGAGGCGGGCCACTACGTCGCCGGCCCCTACTGCGGGAAGCTCCTCGCCTCGCACGGGGCAGACGTGGTCAAGGTTGAGCGGCCAGGTTCGGGGGACGGGCTGCGCCGCCGGGGTCCCTTCGCCGGGGACGACCCGCATCCCGAGAAGAGCATTCCCTTCCTCTACCTCAACACCAGCAAGCGCGGCGTCACCCTGAACTTGAAGGACGAACAGGGAGCGGCCCTGTTCCGAGAACTGGCCGGGCGCGCCGACATCGTGGTGGAAAACCTGGCACCTGGAACCATGGACCGCTTCGGTCTGAGCTACGAGGCGCTGGCGGACGTCAATCCCGGCCTCGCGATGGTGTCGATCTCCAACTTCGGGCAGACCGGACCCTATCGCGGCTACAAGGCGACGGACCTAGTGGAGTACGCGTTGGGCGGGCTTATGCACATCTTCGGTGACGCGGCCCGCGAGCCGCTGAAGCATGGACTCGACCAGGCGCAGTACAAGGCCGGCGCCTACGCGGCGGCGGCGGCGCTCATCGCTCTGTATCACCAGCGCGGCGCCGGTCAGGGGCAGTGGGTTGACGTTTCCATCCAGGAGGCGCTGGCGGTTTCGCTGAGGGACGCGATCAGCGCCTACGCGTACCAGGGGGCAGTGCGCGCCAGGCCGCCGGCGGCCAACAAGGGCCTGGGCCGGATGGTCCCGGCCAGCGACGGGTATGTCACGCCCATCCCCTATGGAGGCGTCGATTGGGAGGTGCTGGCGAATTTCCTCGACGCGCCTGAGCTGATGGACGCCCGCTTTCAGACCGCCCAGGGACGGCTGGACCATGCCGAGGAGCTTCACGGTCTGCTGAGAGCCCGCTTCCAGGACTGGAAGGCCGACGAGCTGTTTCATCAAGCTCAGGAGTGGGGCCTAGTCTTTGGGCAGGTGCAGAACGTCGAGCAGGTGTTCAGGAATCCTCAGCTTCAGGCGCGGGGCTATTTTGCGGAGGCGCGCCATCCTATTGCCGGGGCGGCGTCCTACCCCGGCAACCCCGTCGTCTTCAGCGGCACGCCTGCGCGTCCGCCCGGCCCGGCGCCGCTACTGGGCCAGCACAGCGAGGAAGTGTTCAACGAATGGCTCGGCATGGGCAAAGGCGATGTCGAGGCGCTCCGCAGCAGGGGGATTGTGTAGATGGCGCTCCCCCTGGACGGACTGCGGGTCGTGGAAATGGGCCAACTTCTTGCGGTTCCCCACCTGACGCGGCTCATGGCCCGCATGGGAGCGGAGGTCATCAAGATTGAGAGCACCACCCGGCTGGACCCGCACAGGGGCGACGCGTTCTACGGGAATGCGTTGGGACCACAGCCGTGGAACCGGGCCGCCAACTTCAACGACCAGAATCGCAACAAGCTGGGCATCACCCTCGACCTGTCGAAGACTGCGGGGCGGGACGCGCTCCTCGAGCTGATTGGCGTTTCGGACGTATTCGCCGTCAACTTCAGGCCGCGGGTCCTTCAGAACCTGGGGATCGAATACCCCACCCTTCGAGCAATCAAGCCGGACATCATCATGCTCACGTCCACCGGCTACGGGGCCGGAGGGCCGTGGGAGAACTATGGCGCGGTTGGCCCCACTACGGAAGCGGCGTCGGGGCTGGCGAGCCTGACCGGCTACGCCAACGGCGAGAACGGCGAGCCGGTCCTACCGGAGTTGCCCCACACCGATTACACCGCGGCGGAGCACGGCCTCGCGGCGCTCATGGCGGCCCTGCTGCACCGGCAGCGCACGGGAAAAGGGCAATATCTCGACCTATCGCAGACCGAGGCGCAGACAGGGACCATTGGAGAAGCCATCCTCGACTACGAATTCAACGGCCGCGTCGCCGCGCCTGCCGGCAACGGCGACCCCACCATGGCCCCGCACGGCGCCTTCCCGTGCCGCGGCCGCGACAGGTGGATCGCCATTTCCGCAGCCAGCGACGGAGAATGGCGCTCGCTCTGCGGCGTCATGGGCAACCCACCCTGGGCTATGGAGGCCAGGTTCAACGCCGCGCAGTCCCGCCTAGCTCACGTCGAGGAATTGAACGCATCCCTGAGCGAGTGGACGCGGGGGGAAGACGCCGAAGCACTGATGCATCGCCTGCAGGAAGCTGGGGTAGCGGCCGGCATGGCCGCCACGGGACGAGACTTGCTCTTCGACCCGCATTTGAGAGCCAGGGGCTTCTTCGACATCGTTTATCACGACCCAGAGACCGGCCTACCCCCATTGCCCTACCCAGGCGCCCCGTGGAGGTTTTCCCAGACTCCGGGCGCCGCGCCGTCCCCCGCTCCAACCCTCGGTAGGGACAACCATCGAGTGCTCGGCGGCATCCTCGGCTGGTCGGAGCAGCGGATAGCTGCCATGCAACAGAGCGGCGTCATTGGCAACGAGCCTCAGGAGGCGCCCGCCGAGCCTCCATTGCCGTTGGCCCGCCTTTTGCAGTTGGGGACCATTGGCAACTTCGACGTTGATTTCGAATCGCAGGTCCGGGACTTCTTCGGTCTGGCGCCGGAGGAGGATGCATCGCCGTTGCCGTGAGGAACCGCCCCTACACTGCTGAGGCTAGTCTGCACAAGTCCGTGAAGCGCGGCATGGCCAGCTAGGGAACATGGCGGCGGGGATAGGACGCTTCCTCACCTTCCGCCAAGGGGAAGGTCCGTCATTACCACCGCATCCGCCACCGGCTAGTCCCCTTTCCCGTAGTCGAGCCTGTAGTCGTGGCGCCGTTACGTCCCCGCCTCCGTAGGGGACTCTCCCGCCTGTGTGAGGTGAGCGAGGCTTTGTAACGTTTGTCAGCCAGATTTCGGGGTTTGCAGGGACGGAGCCATTACAAAGGCGTTACAGGCCGTTACAAAGCTGTTACGAATCGTTACGGAGCCGTTGCCTAGTCGTTACGATTCGTTACGATTCGTTACGGAGCGGGATGGCTCCAAAGAGCCTGTGCCTTACAACGGCAGTCGCTCCGGTCCCAGCCTTCCTCGGACGGTCTTGCCCCTTGGGTTGTTCCCTCAGCGCCCCTGCCACAGGGGGATTCTCTGTGGTTAGCCCCCAGTACATACGTTATGCGGCAGGCCCCAAGGAAGAGAAGCGGGCCGGTGGCCGACTTCATGGGGATACTATAGCACATTTGTTCTTTTTTGCAATGGGGGGGGGGTGGCGCTTTCTAACCGGCCCCCGAGTACGAGGGCCGGGACTGAGGGGAAGGAGAGAGGGGGCTTATGGTGGCGGACGCCGTTGTCCCACCTAGCCCGTCCTCCAACGTTTTTAGAAACAGAGGGACACGCTGTGCCCCCTGCACCCCGCTTGGGGGACGGAGGCGGCGGCGTTTGCTTACCTGGCGCGTCGGAACCCGCTTCCCAATCTTCAGCCGAGCATGGGGGCAGGGACAGAGGGTTGCCCCAGCTGGGGCAATGGGGGCGCCGCCGAGGGTTGGGGGCTTGTTCAAAGGTTTCCCAAACGCGTCCGCGTCCCGGCCAATGCTTCGCAAGCCGACTGCGCGGGAGCGGGTGGCCTGCGGTCGAGGGCCCGCTCAGAAGGGCGGACCCATCTGCTGCATGCGCCTCGTGGCCCAGCGATAGGTCAGCCCTCCGGACATGATTGCCCCAAACGGAACGAATACGGCCAGGCCGATCAGGAACGCCGGCAGCGCCTCGCCGGGGTCGTTAGGGGTCAGCAGCTTCTGGGCGATGACGTAGAGAACGCTTGCCGCCATGTACCCCAGCGTCGTTCCGACGGCTATGCCCAGCATGGTTGTGACCCAACGAAACAAGAGGCCTCCTGCGACCCGGAAACGCGCCGCGATTGTATACCGCCACCCTTCTCACCGGAACGGGGCCGCGCTGCGCACCGAATTGGGCCGGCCAGGAAGCCGCGCTGCTGGCCCCTTCCACCGGCCTGCGGGTACAATGCCCGCGGGCTTGGGGGGTGGGAAGGGAGGGAGGGGGAAGGGAGGGGAGGATTCTCCCGCCTGGCGCCTGTAAGTAACTTCCCTGGGAAGTACAGCCGGCCGACGCATTCTTGCCGCGCCCACGACAGCGGCAATGGCTCCCGCTGCCGGCGATGGCGCCGCCAGGCGGCCTCGGGCGCCGTACACCTTGCTACAACCTGCCATACGGAGGATCTATGGAACCCATCACCTTCCGGACGTTCGCCTTGGCCAACGGCCTGCAGGTCATCCTTCACGAAGACCACTCGCTGCCGTTGACGGCGGTGAACATCTGGTATCACGTGGGATCCCGCAACGAGGAGCCGGGGAAGACCGGCTTTGCCCACCTCTTCGAGCACCTCATGTTCGAGGGCTCGAAGAACCACAATGAGAGCTTTTTCACGCCTCTCCAGAAGATCGGCGCCAACCTCAACGGCTCCACAAACCCGGACCGTACGAACTACTGGGAGAATGTGCCATCGAACCACCTAGAGCTGGCGCTCTGGCTCGAGGCCGACCGCATGGGATTCCTTCTGGACGCCCTGGACCAACGCCGGTTCGACATCCAGCGCGACGTGGTCAAGAACGAGCGGCGGCAGAGCTACGAGAACCGGCCCTACGGCGTGGCTGGCCTGAAGTTGCAGGCGGCCGCGTACCCGCATCCGCACCCGTACAACTGGCCCACCATCGGATCGCAGGAGGACCTGGACGCCGCCAGCCTGGATGACGTCAGCGAGTTCTTCCAGCGGTTCTACTCGCCCTCCAACGCCAGCCTCGCCATCGCTGGGGACATCAACCCGGAACAGGTATCCGAGATGGTGGAACAGTATTTCGGGGAATTGGCACCCGGCCCCGCCGTCCCGCGAGCAGAACGGTTCGACTCGCCGCTCCAGGGGCGGGTGGACCATCTCCTGTACGACCGCGTAACGCTGCCGCGTTGGTTTGCGAGCTGGCCCACCGTGCCCCGCTTCCACGAGGACGAGGCTCCGCTGTCGGTGTTGGCCGCCATCCTGGCCGACGGCAGAAGCTCCCGGCTCCACAAGGCCCTGGTGTATGAGCAACAGGTAGCCCAGAACGTGGGGGCCCACCACGGCGCCGCCGAAATCGCCGGGGACCTCGACGTGTCTGCAACGGCGGCTGCCGGCCATACGGCAGAGGACGTGGAGAACGCGGCGCGGCGGGAGATGGACCGGCTTCACGACAACCCTCCCACGCAGCGGGAGGTGGACCGAGCCAAGAACCGCATCGAATCTCAGCGCGTGCGCAGGATGGCCAACATCGGCGGTTTCGGGGGAAGGGCCGACGCGCTCAATGGCTATGGCGTGATGGCCGGCGACCCTGACCTGGTCAATCGCGACGTCGACCGGTACATGGCCGTGCAGCCGGAGGACGTCGCCCGGGTTGCCGAGCGCTATCTGGGTGACCGGCAGGTGCGGCTGGTGGTCCTGCCCGAACCGGCCTATAGCAAGTCCACCTTCGCTCTTGACCGGTCCTTGGCGCCGGCCCCCGCCCCTGCCCCTTCCTTCGAGCCGCCAAAGCCGCAGAGGGGGCGCTTGGCCAACGGCGTGGACGTTCTGGTGGTGGAGCGCCGGGGTTTGCCCATCGTGGCGTTGGGGTTGGCCCTGAACACCGGCGGCGCCGACGATCCGCCAGTGGCCGCGGGGCTAACGTCCTTCACCATCGCCATGCTCCAAGAGGGCACCCAGAGCCGCTCCAGCCAACAGATCGCCGAGGATTTCGAGTTCATTGGAAGCAGCCTTGCCGCCTCAGCCGGCAGAGAACAGACCATCATGGCGACCGAGACGCTGACGCGCCACGCGCCGACCGCTCTCCAGATCATCGCCGATATCGTTCAGCATGCCACCTTCCCCGAGAACGAGCTGACGAGGGTTCGCACCGAACGCCTTACCGCGCTGCGCCGCCTCCGAGACGAGGCCGGGGCGCTGGCCGGGCGGGTAGCGCCGATGCTGATATACGGCCCAGACGCCGCCTACGGCCACCCAATGAGCGGGACGGAAGCCGCGTTGGAGGCCATCTCCCGCGACGACCTGTCGAGCCGTCTACGGGGATATACCGGCCCGCAGGGAGCGACCCTGGCCGTTGTTGGCGACGCGTCCTTGGCAGAGGTATTGGCCTTGGCTGAGGAGCACCTTGGAAGCTGGAGCGCCGCGCCGCCCGCGGCGCGGCGTGAAAGGGCCGCGGCCACAGCGCCG
Organism: Dehalococcoidia bacterium; assembly: GCA_965263165.1. GTDB lineage: Bacteria > Chloroflexota > Dehalococcoidia > Lucifugimonadales > SAR202-VII-2 > SAR202-VII-2. The sequence continues at coordinate 2,349,333 of OZ253584.1, read as the reverse complement.
TCGCCTGGAGTCGTCTACCTCCTCGACAAGCCCGGGGCTGCCCAGTCGGTGATCCGCGCCGGGTTCGTGGGAGCGCCGAGGTCACACCCCGACTACTTCCCGTTGGTCGTGCTGAACCACATATTCGGGGGCCAGTTCACCGCCCGGCTGAACATGAACCTGCGGCAGGACAAGGGCTACAGCTACGGATACCGGTCGATGATCGAGTGGCACAGCGAATCGTCGGCGATCATGGCCGGGGGCTCGGTGCAGACGGCGGTTACAAAAGAGGCGGTGGCGGAAACGCTCAAGGAGTTCCGCGACCTCAAGGGGGAGCGCCCGGTCACGGAGGAGGAGTTCTCAGCGGCCAAGTCGGCCCTGCTTCAGGAGTTCCCTGCATCCTTCGAGACGGCGGGCGAAATCCTAGAGCAACTGTTCAACCTGGCCGCGTTCAATCTGCCCGACGACTACTTCACCACCATCGCTCCAGGCATCGAAGGCGTCTCCTTGGAGGATGTGCGCAGGGTCGCCGAGGAGCACCTTGACCTGGACAACCTGCGCATCCTTGTCGTGGGCGACCGGGCTGAGGTCGAGACGGACCTGGCGGAGTTGGGGATGCCGGTCCGCCTCGTGGACCACGACGGACGATTGTTGGAATGGGCCGCCGGCGCCGGCTAATCAACTACCTCAGCGAGTTGCCATTGCTGCCATTCCCAGGGGTTTATGAGGCGATAGTGCAAAGACTACTATTGCCCATTGAAAACTCCTTGGGCGGATTGCGTTGTCCCGTCGGCCCATTTGAGGCCAATCCAGGCGTCGGTAAGGACGCCGCCGATGCGGGCGCGTCTGGGGGGCTTCACGGTGAACATGTCACTCATGGTGCGGGTGAATTTGTTTTTGGTCAGGCCAAAGGCTGTCTGGCCGTCTTGGGACGCTTCTTTCCACACATCGGAGGCGGCGATGCGGTCGCTTTGCTTGTTGGTGGCGACGAAGCGATCAATGAGCCAGGCGTGGACTTCGGGGCTGACATTGGCCCGTTGGATATCAATGCGCATTGGGTCTGCATTCATGGTGTCGGCGAGTTCTACGATCATATCCCCGGGACCCATGGACCTCTTGACGGTGACTTCTTGGGAAGCCGCCAGATATTTGGCGAAGGTCGAGTGGCCCTCGGAACGAAAATCGAAACTTGGGTCTAGCCGCTGCATCGTCTGGTATAGCCTGCTTCCCCCCACCTGACCCTGCTCGTCCATAGAAGCCCTGAGGGCGCGCACGATCAGGCTCTCCTTGCGAGGCGGTTTAACCCTCTCCGCGGCCTTCTGCTCCTTGTCGTCCAGGTAGATGAACCTGTCGCACGACCGCACAAACGTCTGTGACACCGCCGCCCTTCTGCCGGCGCCGACGGCCATTTTGCCGGCCGCCCGCAGCTTGCTGACGAGGGGCACGAAGTCGCTGTCGGATGAGACCACGACGAAGGTATCCACGGGAGACGAATAGAGCAGGTCAATGGCGTCGATGACAAGACGGATGTCGGTGGAGTTCTTGCCCGACCTGGCATTGCGGAACAGGTGCACCGGCTCTATGCCGAGCTCCAACAGGCGTTCGCTCTCCTTCTTGTTGCCGGCAGCCGACCAATCCGCATAGGCCCGCTTGACGACCACTCTTCCGAACTCGGATATCTGGTCGAAGAGCGATGGGATCGAGCCAAGGCTCACGTTGTCCAAGTCAATGAGCACAGCCACCTGCTGGTCTGCCATGGTGAGCAATCCTAGTCTTCCCTTGATGATGCGATTCCTGAATCCACGAGCGCCCTAGTAGAAGATGGCGCTCCCCGCCCCGCCACCGGCGGCGATGACGTCCCCATTGATGGCCCCCGCCTTGGGTGAGGCGAGGAACGTCACCACGTAGGCGATTTCCTGTGCATCGATAATGCGGCGCACGGAGTTTCCCTGGGCCATCCGGCGCTCGATGTCCTCGGGTGAAACGTCCTCGGCTTTGGCGCGGGCCTCCAGGACCGCTGGAGTCCTCTCGGTGCGCGTCGTTGCCGGGTGCACGACCGTGACGTTGATCCCGTGGGGGCCGAGTTCGTCGGCCAAGTTTTTCGTCATAGCCACTACCGCGGCGTTCCTGATGCTGCCAATGGCGGAGCCCGACTGCCTGGCGGCCAACCCACTGATGCTGATGATGCGCCCCCACCCCTGTTGCTTCATGTAGGGAGCCGCCTCGCGGGCGCATCGCAGATAGCCCATGACCTTCACGTTCACATCATCCCAAAAGAGGTCGTTGGTGATTTCGGCCAGCGACGGCGCGGGCCCCTGCCCGCCAGGCTTGGCGGCGCAGTTCACCAGGATGTCCACCCGTCCCAGAGCGTCAACCGCCTCCTCCACCATTGCGCGAACCGATTCGTCATCGCCCGTGTCAGCGGCAATGGGCGCGACTCGCCGTCCGGTTTCCGCGGCGAGTTCGGCGGCGGCGAGATCCAACGCGGTCCTATCCCTTGCGGCGATTGCGATGTCGACGCCCTCCAACGCCAACTCCCTGGCGATGGCCTTGCCGATACCGCGGCTGCCGCCAGTGACGATGGCTGTCCTTCCGGTCAGTTCCAGGTCCAAAGCGGACCTCCTTTTAGTTGTTCCAGACAGGGGGTCAGTTGTTCCAATTTGCTGGCGGAGGGGATGGGATTCGAACCCATGAACCCTTGCGGGTTAACGGTTTTCAAGACCGTCGCAATCGTCCACTCTGCCACCCCTCCGCATAAGTGAGGCCAACTCCTTCCCAGGCTTCCCGCGGCCGCTCCTGGGAATGCGCCTCCTGGCGCAGGATCCAGCCGCCCGTGGGACGCCGCGGAAACACGCCTTTCGATGATAACGGGCCACCCGCCGTCTGGCGAGCCGCCCAAGGCCGCGGGGGCGGCGCCCCGCTACGCTCGCGTGCGTGTATGATGGTAACGCAGTATCAGGAGGCGCCATGTCCGGCATTGTCTGTGTTAAGACCTTCAGCGGCCGCCTTGAGGCGGAGATCGTGAAGGGGATGTTGGAGGCCCACGGCATCAGGGCGATGGTGGCTGCCGACGACGCGGGCGGCTTCCGCCCGGAGTTGGCTTTTTCCTTTGGCGTGCGGCTAATGGTGCTGGAACCCGATGTTGAGCAGGCCCATTCGCTGATCGCCGCCGGCGAGAACCTCGACCTGCCGGAGTTGCCGGATTCGGAGGCCTGAACTTTCTGGCGAGGCCTCTTCTTCATTCCCTGGCGCCGGCCGCTCCCCGCCTTGCCCTCAATCTCAGGCGGGTTACAGACCTGCCCCTACCAGATGCTCTGGATGGCTAGGCTGCTAGCGCCAGACGTCGGCGGCGACTTCGATGATGAGGTCCAGCTTCCGCCACTGATCGTCCTCACCGAGCATGTTGCCGGCGATTCCCGAGGCGAAGCCGCATTGGGGGCTGAGCGCCAGTTGGTCCAACGGAAGATGCTTGCTGGCAGCGTCGATGCGCCGCTTCAGGTCGTCTGGCGGCTCCATCTCGGGGGTCTTGGTGGTGACCAGCCCCAGCACCACCACCTTGCCCTTGGGGACGAACCGCAGGGGCGCAAAGTCCCCTGCCCGCTCGGAATCGTACTCCAGAAGCAGACGGTCGTGGCGCAACTCTCCAAAGAGGCGTTCGGCGATGGCGTCGTAGAAGCCCTCTCGGTGCCACATGCTGCGCTCGTTGCCGCGGCACAGGTGGACTCCGAACGCGACTCCCGGAAAGCCGGCAATGATGGCATTGTCGGTCTGAATGGTCCGCTCCAGGTTGCGCTGCGGGTCCTCTCCCCGCTCCCGCATCGCGTCCAGTGAGGGCTGGTCGACGAAGGCCGTGTAGCTGGGCGCATCGATCTGGACGTAGGAGCAGCCTGCCTCGGCCAGGCCGCCGATGATGGCCCGTTCGACCTGGATAACATCATCGGCGAGCTCGTCGACGTCGGCGTACAGGTGGTTGGGGTCGACGCCGCGAAGGTTTTCCATGACGCGCCCTGAGCCGATGAGCGTCACCTTCACAGGCCGCGAGGTCAGCTTCTGTGCAAAGACATACTCGTCCAGCGGGACGTTTCTGGCCAAGGTCATACGCTTGGTCAGAGGCCTCCCGAAGCCCCGGAGCACCTGTTTCTCCTCAGGGGGACCGTAGTCCCAGCGCTGGAGCGGCTTCTGAGCCTCGGATTGCTGAAACCACTGGGTGCTCTGAGCGTCCTCCTCGAAACCCGCCACTGAATCCCCAAGGCTATCCTTGAAGCCCAGGCGCCGGAACTCTCCGTCGGTGAGGACCGGAAGATCGTGGGCCTCTTGTTGGGCGATGACGTCCTTGACGGCGGCATCCTGGGCCTGTCGCAACTCATCGTCGCTGGCCTCGCCCTTGGCGTGGCGCTCGAAGACTTCCTTCAGGGCCTGGGGGCGCAGAAGGCTGCCGACCTGATCGACGCGCAGTGTCATGGTTGATCCCTCGCGGAGGAGCTATTGCGTGCATCGCCAACCCTAATGGCCGACTCCGCCTGCGTCAATCCGGGGTTGACCTCCCGGGCCAGTCCTGTTATGCGCCATAGGTGGGACTCTCAGGCACGATGCGGACGGTCGGCGCTCCTCAGCGCCGGCGGCCCAGCAGCCGCGACAGCTCCGCCATAGCTGGATGACTGGCGGATGCCGCGGACGGCATGTTCTCATATCGTTCCAGCAGTTCCGACTCCGAGACTTGCCGTGGCCAGTCCAGGTTGACGGCGACATGGTTGCCGCTAAGTTCGACGGCGGACAGGCTAAGCAGTCCAAGCATATCTCGCACCATCGCGCGTCCAGGAAACTTGAGGTCTACGTAATGCACCCACACTTGATCTGTCACATCAGACAGGCTCACGGGTCCGGCGTCCAGCAGGAAATCGATGATTCGCAGTTGCCGCTCCGCCAGCGCTCGGCGGCGGGGGCTGTGCAGCCGCCCGAACAGTGAGTGAGCAAACTCTCGGTAGAGCACCCGCTTGTTGCGGGTAACGATCTCTTCGGCGAGCGCGTTGCACCGCTCCGCGACCGCCGGCAAGGCAAACGTCAGGAACGGGGTGAGGTCATGCCCGCGCTCGCGGGACTCGTACAACGCCGCCAGATACTCATCCTTGTGCTCGTAGTAGTAGTTGGACAGGCTGACCATAACCATGTCGTTGACGCCGGCCTCTCGCAGCATAAACGCCTCCAGCGCGCGTGCGGTGCGCCCGTTGCCGTCGTCGAAAGGGTGCATGGAGCCGATATGGTAGTGGGTGGCCATCGCTTGAATGATACGGTCGCGCCGCCGGAACTCTCCGGCCATGGCCTGGCTGAGAGCGCCGAATGCGTCGGCGAGTTCGGGACCCCCTTCCGCGCCCCGGCAGACCGGACTGCCAAAGGTAACGTTCGCTCCGGCGCGCCGCAGCGCGCCGGGCTCGCAATGGTCGTCATCACAGCCTGTGACGATGCGCCGGTGGACGTCCAGGACCAACTCGGCGGTAACCGGCTGGCTAGCCGGCAGCGAGCGCAGCCAGCGGTAGGCAGAGTCGGCTGCCCGCAACTGCCGTTGCGAATGAGTCAGTCCGGTCGGCGAGGGAACGTCGCGGGCGAGGGCTTCGTCCTGCTCGCGTGGGGTGAACTCGGCGCCCTCGATGCGCGATGTGCCGACTGCCTCCAGTCGCAGTTGCTCCTCATGGGCCTGCTCGATCCATTGAGGGAGGTACGGCAGGCGGTTCAGGACGCCGGCGGCGGTCTTGGCCTCGATCAGCAGCCCGGCTATGGCCGCGCCGTCGTAGCGCAGCCACTGCTGGGGGACGGAGTAACGGCTGACGCGGGCGGTGGTCATGTACAGCTCATTCCGGTCCATTTCGGGTTCGTTTCGTGATTTCACTCGTAAAATGATACCGAAGAGCTTAGTTCATTTCAACTTCATTTCAGGCTTCATTTCGGACTCATTCCCGCATGAACGCCTGGGGAACGCTCATCCCCCTTCCCGCCACCCTACAACCGCCCGGCCAGATCCCTAATCGCCACCTCCCTCGGCGTCAATCCGAACGGTGGGCTAGCCGACGGCTGAGGGACGGGTCAGCCAAAGGCCCCGGGAGGCGACGGCCACGGCCCAGACCATGAACAGCATCAGAGACAAGCGCTGAACCAATCCCTCCAACGGCCCCGACTGTAGGAACAGGAAGGAAAACCCCAACGCACAGAGCAGCAGCATGATGACCAGGGACAGGAATGCCAGAAAACGCCACGCCGGCGCTTTGTGGACGGCCCAGGCAAAGGCCACCATCGCCAGGGCAAGGGCGAGAAACGCCAATAGCGCGAAGGCCGTGTGGAGCATGCCTCCCGCCGAGTCCGCGGCCGCGGACTCTTTCATGTCGTCGCGGAAGACGGCCACCATGACCAGGCCGAAGGCGTGCAGCCCGGCAAGTAGTCCGACGGCCTTGGCGCCGAGGGTACGGCCCAGAAGACGGTGCATGCCGTAGCCAAAACCCATCATCAGCGCAGCAGTAGCGATGAAGCCGGCGTTCATGATCGCAGGATGCGGCCGGCCCTGTGCAGCCAGTTGGCTGACGGTGTGGGACAACTGGCTATATCCGGGCGTGGCCATGGTCCCCCACGCGACGAAGGCCGTCAGCACCACTGGCGCCGCCAGTCCGCAGATGAGGAGTCCTCTCGTTAAGAAGTCGGACGACACACGCATGCGTCAAGCCTCACTAGGCAGGCTTCAAGAGGAAAATACCCGTATCGCGTGATAGGACGAAGAGTTCGCCGGCAGCGTCCACGCCAAAGGACGTGATCTCCAAGTTGGTGTCCGCCAGCAGGCCATGCTCCGTAACGGATGCGCCGTCGTAGCGCACGCCCCAAATCTTGCCGGAGCAGAAATCCCCGTAGACGTAAGCCCCTTCCAGCGACGGCAATTTCTGGCCGCGGTACACGAAGCCACCGCTGATGGAGCAGCCGTCGTCGCGTCCGTACGTCGTTAGCGGGAGCTGAAGTCCGGACTCGTTGCAGCCGCTCTTGGGGCTGAAGCAGGCCAGGCCCTCCATGATGCGCCAGCCGTAGTTCAGCCCCGGACGCACAACGTTCACCTCTTCCCAGGCGTTCTGGCCGACATCGGCAACCCAGAGGTCGCCGGTTGCCGGGTCGAAGGAGAACCGCCAGGGATTTCTGAAGCCGTATGCCCAGACCTCATCCTGGCCCCGTCTACACCTGCGAACGGATTGTCTGACGGAACCCTGTAGCCTTCACCGCTCACGTCTACGCGCAGGATAGAGCCCAGCAGCGTCCCGGGGTCCTGGCCGTTGCCCCAAGGGTCACCGGCGCGGCCGCCGTCGCCTAGACCCACATAGAGGTATCCGTCCGGGCCAAAGGCGAGTTGCCCACCGTTGTGATTGCTGGCGGGCTGCTCGATTTCAAGAATCACCTGTTCGCTGGCGGGGTCCGCGCGGCCGGGATCATCGGCATCGACGGTGAAGCTCGACACAACGGAGCGCCGCGGGCCCGATGCTGAGTAGTACACATAGAAGCGGCGGTTCTCAGCAAAGGCGGGATCGAACGCGAGGCCCAGTAAGCCCTCTTCATTACCGCCGGTGCTCACGTTCCCGCTAACGTCCAGGAAAACCGGAGCATCGGTGACGCCGGTCTCGTTGGGGAACACTCGAATACGGCCGTTCTGCTCCGTGGCAAACAGCCGGCCGGGCCCATCGCCCGCGTCGACGAGGTTGGTCAGCCGGTGGAAGGAAAGGTTGGGAAAAGCAGGTCCGACGCGCATAGGCCTTAGAGGAGTGGGCGGCAGCTCCACGGGAGCGTCTCTGGGCGGTGTTGGAGGCGGAGTTTCGATCAAAGTGGGCGCGGGCAACGCCGCCGAGGCGCCGGCGGTTAGGCTGGGCGAAGGGGTAATGGGACTTAATGTCCCGGCTGGCAGCGCGACATCAGCGCCTTGGGTCGGAGTTACGGCTGAACGGGATTCGTCAGGAGAATTCACGGCTGTGGGAGAGGCGCAAGCCGCCACCATGAGGCCAATGAAAGAAACAACGCCCATGCGTGAAAGAACAGGCGCGATCATGCTCCCTCGCTTGCCCGGCAGAGCCGGTTCCAATTGGTTGCCGTGGTCCCACTCTGCCGGCGCCGCCATCCGCCGCCGCCGCGATCAGGGGTATACCGTCATGCCGCCGAAAAGGACAGGAGGGACAGCCATGTGAAGCCTTGGGCTGGCCGGCCCACGGGCGTCTATGTTAGCGCAGTGGCGGGAAGGGCGGAGGGGCGCATAGAATCGCCCCACGACAGGCCTCAGCACAAAGGCTTCATGATTGGTCCCATCTTCGGCATCCTGACCGGCGCCTCGTTCGCCGTGAGCGGCGTGGTGGCGCGGCGGGGCGTCCTTTACGCCAGCGCCCTTCAGGGCATGTACGTCACCGTGTTGGCCGGCGTTCCGCTGTTTCTCATCGCCGGGGCAGTGTCGGGGCAGATGTTCCGGCTGTCGGTGTTCTCCGGGGCCGACTGGCTGTTGCTGACCATATCCGGCCTCACCAACATGCTCATTGGCCGGTACTGCAATTACCGCGCCGTGCGCGCCTTGGGGGCCAACGGTTCGACGCCCTTGCGCTCCTTCGCCGTGCTGATCGCCGTCGTCTCCGCAATTGTCTTCCTGGGCGAGGAGATGACGACGGCCAAGGGTTTCGGCATCGCCCTGCTGGTCATTGCTCCTCTTCTGATGCTGGAGGGGCGGAGTAAGGCTGCGCCCGTCCCCAGCGGAGGCGCAGAACCCCAGTCCTCCGAAACGCCCTCCAAGACCGAGCCCGTTTTCGTGCGGCGCCAGGCGGAGGGGTATTTCTTCGGGTTGGCGACAGCGGTGGGCTACGGGTCCAGCCCGTTGCTCATGCGCATGGCCCTGGAGAACACGGGCATGGGTGTTGCCGGAGGCCTGATCTCCTACATGACGGCGGCGGGCGCCATGCTGCTGATCCTGGCCATTCCGGGACAGCTTGCCAGCGTCATGGGCATGAACCGGGCCGCGATACCCTGGTTCGCCGCCGGGACGGTCAGCTCTTTCATGGCCCACCTGTTCCGCTACGTGGCCATCTCGCTGGCCCCGGTGACGGTCGTGGCCCCGCTGGTGGAGACCAACTCCCTGTTCACCATCGCCTACTCATACGCGCTAAACCGGCAAACCGAGGTCTTCAACGGCCGCACGATAGCAGCGATGCTGCTGTCCATGGTGGGGGCCGCGCTGCTGGTGTCCGGGCTGTGAGGCGCGGCGTCCGCCGATGCGCCGCCGGCCACTGCAGGCGGGGCGTAGAGCCCTACTGCTCCAGGCCGTAGAAGGCGCGCGGATTGTCGCAGAGGATCTTCTCGATGACCCTGCTGGGAACATCCTCGCGACCCCTGAACACGCGGGCCATGTTGTCCTCGAAGGACTGGTCGTTGTGGCCATAGTCGGAGCCGATCATCAGGTGGTCCTCGCCCATGTAGTCCACCAGGTAGTTCACGTCCTCGTCGGCCTCGCAGGCAACGAAGATGCCGTACTCCTCGAAGAGCTTGACTCCGCCCTTGCGAGTGTCGTCCTTGATGAGCTTGAAGTAGCGGCCGAGGTTGTGCAGCACGTACGGCACCCATGAGGCCTCAGCTTCCAGGAAGCCGAAGCGCAGGCCGGGGAATTTCTCGGGCACGCGGTTGGCCACAATGTCCCGGAACGCCATCAGCGGCTGAATGCGTATCGTGGGGAAGGTGAAGCTGATGTCGTAGTTGAAGACGTTGGTGATGGTGGGCGAGCCGGCGCCGGTGTGGATGGAGATGGGAAGGCCCAGCCTGGCGGCTTCAGCGTAGACGGGGAAGAAGTAGGGCTCGGCCAGCGACATGTCCACTTCCAGCGCCCGGAAGAACACGCCAACCGCCCCGTTGTCCCTGCCGTACCGCATCTCTTCGACCGTGGCGTCGACGTCGCGTAGCGGGGGCATTAGCACCCACCGGATGCGATTGTTGCTCTGCGCCCAGGCGTTGCCCATGAACCGGTTGTACGCCCGGCAAAGCTCCACTTCCAGCTTGGGGTCTTGGGTCAGGCACACCAGAAACAGGGTCGGATAGACAATCTGAACGTCCACGTCGAGGGTGTCCATGTCGCGCAAACGGTCGGGCACGTCGGTGATCTCCATGGAGCCGATGCTGATGTCCTGGTTGCGATTCATAATGACATCGGCCGCCGTGGGGGTGGCCAGCGGGAATCCGCCCTTGCCAGCGGGCTTGGGGAAGATGTCGCCGTCGAGAAGCCAGAAGGCGTTGAAGCCTTTATAAAGCGTATCGTTGGGCACCGTCACGAGGACGGGCCTTCTATGATACTGGGACTCGCCCATCAGGTCCCACATGGCCCCGGGTTCCATAATGTGCGTGTCTGCGTCGACGACTCCAGGCATGGCTCCTCCGTGTCGCGGCTTGCGGTTTGAGCTTCCGGCTTCAGCTTGGGGTTTGGCGGGGAATGACGGTTTCGACCTGCCGTTGCGAACGAAATGTAGGCTTGCGGGGTGGCCATGTCAACCGCGCTCCTCAACGAGCCCTGTGGTACATTGACCCAGAACGTTGGCATCCTCTGCATACGGGGGCAAGCATGAATCCAGCCGTCATCATCCTCGACATGGCCAAGGGCTACGGTTGGGAGCCCGGCAGCTTCGGGTACGACATGGTGGCCCGCGTCCGGGCGCTCAAGGACGCGGCCTACGCGGCTGACGCCCAAGTCATCCACGTCAACAGTATGCGCCGTCCCAGCGACGGCGTCGGCCACTCCACCATGCTGGAAGGGACCGAGGGTCTCGAGGTGATCCCCGAGCTTCAGCCGACGACCCGGGACATCATCACCTACAAGCGCTACCTGAGCGGCTTCTCCTACAACGACCTCGACTACATTCTGCGGACCACCAACAGGGATACCGTCATCGTCGCCGGGGCCTCCACCGACAACACCGTCCTCTGGACCTGTGCCGACGCCTTCCAACTCAGGTACAAGGTGGTGCTGGTTGAGGACTGCACAATGGTCCACCGGCCGGAGGAGCCACCGGAGGTCAAGGAATACGCCATCCGAATCGTGCGGAACGTCCTCCACAGCGAGGCGCTGCCGTTGGACCAGGTGGTTGCCCAATACCTGACGCCGGCCTCGGCTTAGCTCCCGTGCGCCCCACCCGCCAGCCACTCCCCGCCTCATCAGGCCCCGCGGACAGGTCAGGCTTTACGAACAATGGGCCAGCAGTGTACAACGCGGCCCCCTTGACTTAGGCTAGGGGCCTAGGAGGGCGCGTGAATCAGGGACAAACCTCCGCCTACCGCTGGGTCATCTTCGGGACATGGGTCCTGTTCTGGGTGGCCGGGGTCGCGATGGTCGTCGTCCTGGGCATCCTGTTGCCGTCCATCAGCAGTGAGCTGAGCCTCTCTCCCAGCGAGCAGGGCATCCTCGGTTCCGCCGGCTTCTGGGGCAGCCTGCTGTTGGCGGTGCCTCTCAGCCTGCTCCTGTCCCGGTACCGCCCCAAGATACTCACCACCGTCACCATGATCGTGGCTTTCCTGTGTTTGTTGCTCCAGGGCTGGTCGCCCGCCTTTTTCGTCCTTGTTCTGGGACGCATTGGACTGGGGGTAGCCGTTCTGGCGAGAGAACCCGCCAGAGCTCTCCTGATCCGGCAGTGGTTCCGCCCGCGCGAGGTCATCTTCGTCAACAGCATCGGCGACTCGTTCTTCGGAGTGATCGTGGGAACGGGCCTCATCGTTACCCCTTTCCTGCTTGGCGCCCTGGGCGACAATTGGCGAATCGTGCTCTACGCGTTCGCCGTTGCCACAGCGGTCATGGCTGTGCTCTGGGTCATCATCGGCAGGGAAGGGCCCGCCGCCTCGCCGGACAGGAGGACGCCCACGGAATTGGGCATTCTTCGCAGCGCGCTGCGCGACCGCGACCTGTGGATCGCGGGCGTGGGGTTTGTGGGGATCACCATTCCCTGGGGCGCGTTCGTGGCCTTCTTCCCAACCCACGCCCTCGAAACCGCCGGCATCTCCTTGGAAATGGCGGGGGTGATACTGGCGGTCGGGATCATCGTTGGGGGTCCATCATCCCTGGGCGTCGGATATCTGCTCAAGAACGTTGACGTGCGCAGGCCGCTGATCATCATTCAGGGTCTGGTGATGACCGGCACGTATCTGGGGATCGCCCTCACCGGCAACCTGCCCCTGCTGCTGGCGCTGTCGCTTATCAACGGCCTGACCTGGGGATGCTGGCCGGTGCTGCATACGGTGGCCTTCCAGTTGCCCGGCGTGAAGCCGCGAGAGGTGGCAGTTGGCCTGGGATTCTTGCTATCGGCGATTTCGTTGGGCACGGTGCTAGGCCCTCTGCTCGCCGGCTTCATCCAGGAAGCCACGGACGACCTCAGGCTGACGTTGACGATCCTCAGCTTCGGCGGACTGTCGTTGACCGCCTCTGGAATTCTGCTTCGCTTTTCCCGGCTGCGCATGGAGGGGCCGGATGAGGGCTCTCAGCAGGCGGTGGAGGCGGTGGAGGGCGGCGGCTAGTTGCTGCGCCGCATGGGAATCTCTTTCAGGAATAGGCTGGCGATGAAGACGACCCCGATTGCCGCGGCAGCTCCCAGGTAGGCTGCTTCCGACCCGCTTGCCAAGGCCGCCCGCATGGTTTCCAGCACGGTTTCGACCACGCCGGCCCCGCCGGAGTCTTCCAGCGCCCCGCGGATGCCGGCCAACGTTGCATCGTCTATCAGGGCCTGCGGGTCGGTGGGCAGGATTACACCCGCCCGCTGCATAGCCTGGGCAGCTTCGTCGGGCAGGCCGGCCTTGAACAACGCCGTGAACCGCGAGATCAGCAGCGCGCCCATCATCGCAACGCCGGCCGTATTCCCAATCGCCCGGAGAAAGGCCGCGCTGGACGTGACGACGCCCAGCATCTGCTGCGGGAAGGCGTTGTGCATGATGGCCATGAAGAGCGGGAAACCCATGCCCAACCCGGCGCCCAGAACCGTCGTGTAGATGGCCGTCGTCCAGCCGCCGACATCCACGGTCATGCGCGACAGGAGCGCCATGCCCAAGGTGCTGAGGCCCAGGCACACGATGGCCAACAGCTTGTAACGCCCCGACATCAAGAGCAGTTGCCCGGAGGCCAGCGCGCCGGCGAACGTCGCCACCATCATCGGAATCAGGACAAGGCCGGAGCCGGTGGCGCTCTGGCCCAACACACCTTGCATGAACAGCGGCAAGTAGGCCACGGCGCCCATGTAGCCCATACCCAGCATGAAGAAGGCCGCTCCGCAGATGACGAAAATGCTGTTGCGGAAGAGCGACAGGGGCAGGATGGGCTCCACGGCCCGGGACTCCACCCAAACAAAGAGCGCCAGCATCACGCCGGAAAAGGCCACCAGCCCCACCACCTCGCGGGAGCCCCAGGGGTAGGCGACGCCACCCAGCGAGAGCCCGATCAGCATCGGAATGACGGCAAGAAGCAGGACGGCGGCGCCGAGGTAATCGACGGTGTGCTTTCGCCCGGCATTGTCACGAGGATTGACGAAAGCGGGCATCACCGCCCAGGTGATGATCAGCGCCGCGATGCCAATGGGAATGTTGATGTAGAAGACCCACCGCCAGGACAGGTTGTCCGTCAATACCCCGCCGACGAGCGGCCCTATGGTGTTGGCGATCATGAAGGCTCCCTGGTTCAGCGACCTCCACCTCGCCATCTCGCGGGGAGGAAACAACTCCCCGACGATGGCCATGGAATTGGCCACCAGCGCCCCGGAGCCGAGACCCTGGACGGCGCGCCAGAGCGCCATTTGCCACATGTTCTGGGACGTTCCGGCGAGAGCCGAGCCCACCAGCAAGATCGCCATGCCTGCCATGAAGAAGCGCTTGCGGCCATAGGTGTCCGAGAGCTTGCCAAAGATGGGAAGCCCGGCAGCCGACGCCACCATGAAGCTGGTGAAGATCCAGGACAGCTGGTCCATCCCGTCGAGGTCGGCCGCTATTTGGGGAAGGGCGGTGCTCACCGACGTGGAGTTCATGGCCGCGGCCATCATGCTCAGCAGCACCGCTCCGTATATCACGGCCCTGCTGCGCCCCTCCGGCCTTGCCCGGTATGCCCCAGCGTCGCCGTCTTTTTCGCGCTGGTCGCTGGCCACGTCTCCTCTACCCTCTGGAATGCGGATTTGCAAAGCGGCGCTTGCGGGATTGCATTGCGGTATAGGGTACAACATGCCGCGCGCCGCACGGGGCGCAGTTACCCGGCGGCGGGGAGGCGGCGGGGCCACCCCACACCGAGGAGGAGTTCCGCAGGCGGCAGCAGGGTCTCAAATTGACACCCCTCGCGGCGTCGCCTATAATTTGGTGCGTCATGAGCAAACGAACCTACCAACCCAAGAAGCGCCGCCGGTTCCGCGTACACGGCTTCAGGCTCCGCATGACGACCCCCGGGGGTCGAGCTGTGTTGGCCCGGCGACGCGCCAAGGGAAGAGCCAAGCTCACCGTCTAATGGACGCCTCTGTGGGCTCGCCGCTTCGCCTTACCAAGAGAAGTCAGTTTCAGGAGACCCGCCGGAAGGGCAGGTCTTGGGCCAATCCATACGTGGTGCTTCAGGCCGCTCCCAGTGGGCTCGCACAGAGCCGCGTTGGGCTCACCGTTGGAAAATGGCTGGGCGCGGCCGTCCGGCGCAATAGGATCAGAAGGCGGCTGCGGGAAATCATTAGAGTGTCCGGCGTAAGACCGGGCTGGGACCTCGTCATCATCGCTAGAAAAGATGCATCCACCGCCAGCTTCCAGGAGCTACAGAGCGCCGTCGGGCACGTGCTGAAGAGGGCGCGGCTGTTGGATGTGGCGGAGAGCCGCGGGGAGGCGCAGTAGTGCGCTCTCTGTTGCTGCAGGCCATACGGGCCTATCAGGTAGGGATCTCGCCCTTCATGCTGGGCAGTTGCCGGTTCGAGCCGACCTGCTCTCACTACGCCTACGAGGTGGTTGAGCGACGCGGCGCCCTTCATGGCGCCTGGCTGGCCCTGCGCCGCCTCTCCCGCTGCCGCCCCCTAGGGGGCGGCGGGTACGACCCGGCGCCGTGACACGGGAACGAGTCCCGCATAGCATATTGGAGCGACAGGCCCATAGACAGCCGGTCGTTGAATGAACGCATTCTTTATAAGGGTATTCGAGGAACATCGCTTGGAATCAAGGAGCCTTCGGGAAAGAGCCGGCCGTCTGTCAGCCGCTCGCCTTCTATTGCCTCTTCTCCTCCTGCTGACACTGGGCCTTGGGGCCTGCATCGGCGGCCAGTTTTCCGCCAAGGGTTGGTCGGGAATCGCCCTTACCTCTGAAGATTTGATCATCGGCGCCCCCGACGGCAGTGTGTTGGCCGTGCGGCCCAACGGCGTACGCCGCTGGAAGTTCCCGCAAGGCGACTCGGAGGAGGTGGCGGCCATCTACGCGAGGCCGGCTGTCAGCGAGGGCATAGCCTACGTGGGCGAGTACAACGGCTTTCTCTACGCGGTGAACATCGAGAACGGGGCGCTGCTCTGGAAGACCGACACCGGCGACTCGGTGGTTGGCGGGCCCGTGGTGGACGGCGGCAAGGTTGTGGTGGGGTCGTCCAACGGCAAGCTGCTCAGCTACGACGCGGACCGGGGCGGAGAGCCCCTCTGGGAATTCCCCGCTTCCGGGGAGATTGGCAAGATTTGGACAACCCCCGTGATCCACGACGGGGTCGTGTACTTCGGAGCCCTCGACCACAAGATGTATGCCGTTTCGCTGGAAACGGGCGAGGAGGTGTGGGACCAGCCCTTCGAGGCGGAGGGGGCCATCACCACCACTCCTCTAATCGCCGACGGCCGGGTCTACATCGGCTCGTTCGACAAGACGTTCTACGCGCTCGATGCCTCAGACGGGACCGAGGTGTCACGGCTCGAGGGCGAGGGTTGGTTCTGGGGCGGCGCCATCACCGACGGCGAGTTCATCTACGTGGGCAATCTGGACGGCAACCTCTACGCCTGGGACGGCGAGAGCCTGGAGGCGCAACGGCGCTACACAACTGAGGGCGCCATCGTGGCGCCCCCGATATTCGTCGGCGACGACTGGATTGCCATTGGCTCGGACGACAGGAATGTGTACGTCCTAGAGAAAGGAAGCCTCGTAGAGGTTTGGACACTGGCGGTGGGCGCCCAAGTGAGGGCGGCAATGGCGTCCGACGGGAACATCCTCTACGTCACGTCCATCGACAATGTTCTTCTGGCGCTTGACGTGGAGCAGCGCAGGCAGCTTTGGAGCGAGCGGCTCTTGGACTAGGGAGCACAGGCAAACACAGTGGAAGCCCTAACCGACATCTTCGGCGTTTTCTGGAACCAGGGCATCATGCGCCCCATGATCAACCTGTTGTTGATCCTGTACGCCTACCTGTTCCAGAACTTTGGCCTGGCAATCATGGCCTTCACGGTGATTGTCCACATCCTTACGTTGCCGCTCACGCTCCGTCAGATAAAGCAGACCAAGGCCATGAGCGATATCCAGCCCCGGATCGCGGAGCTCAAGAAGCGCTATGGCCAGGACAGGCAACGCATGTCCCAAGAGACGATGCGCCTCTACAAGGAGTTCGGCGTCAGCCCCGTGGGGTGCCTGGGTCCTCTCGTCATCCAAATGCCTATCCTCATCGGCATGTATTGGGCAGTCATCCGGGTGCTGCCAACGTCGCCCGAGCGCCTCATGGAACTGGGCAACATGCTTTATCCGGGGGTGACGGTGTCCCATAGCGTGGTGCCGGTCAACGGCAACTTCCTATGGATGGACCTTTCGGTCCCCGACAGCATAGGCATCCTTGCGGTGCTCGTGGCGGGGTCGATGTGGCTGATGCAAAAGATGAGCACGACGCCGTCCACGGACCCCATCCAGGCGCGCCAGCAACGGCTGATGCTGTGGATGATGCCCGGATTCTTCGCGATCCTGGCATTCACCTTGCCCAGCGGCCTCTCCTTCTATATCTTCGTATCCAATTTGTTCCGCCTCGTAACCCAGTATTTCGTGGGCGGCTGGGGTTCATTGCGGCGCTCTCGGCAGCCGGCGCCCGCCGGAATAGCCGCGATCCTGACAAACCCGTCGAACACTCAGGAGCAAGAGTTCAATGGAGAAGCGCGACAACTTGGAAGTGGTGGCGAAGAGCGTCGAGGAAGCTACCGAAATAGGCCTAAAGGAGCTCGACGCCGACCGAAACGAGGTAGAGGTAGAGGTTCTTAGCAGAGGCCGCCCAGGCTTCCTGGGCTTCGGGTCGGACCCGGCCAGAGTCAGAGTGAGCCGCCTCGGGGCCTCCGTGGCCGCAGCGCGGGCAACAGCCCAGGACGACGAAGAGGGCGCTGCTGTCGCAGACGCCGAGACCACGTCGGTTGGCCAGTCCATCGTCAATGACCTATTGCGGAACCTCAAGGTCAGCGCCCAAGTCTACCTTCAAGAGGCTCCCGAAGGTCCGGTGCTGGAGATCGAAGGGGAGGACTCAGGCCTGCTCATCGGACGCCGCGGCGAGACGCTCCAGTCCCTGGAATACCTGGTCAACTTCCTGCTCAGCAAGCGCCTTAACCGACGATCCAGGATCCAGATTGACGTGGAGGGGTACAAGGAACGGCGCTACCGATCGCTGCGCCAGCTCGCCAGCCGCACCGCTGAACGCGTCGGCAGTTCCGGCCGCGCCGTCGGGCTGAACCCTATGTCGCCTGCCGAACGGCGAATCATTCACATCACGCTGGCGAACCACAACCGCGTTACGACGCAGAGTGTCGGCGAAGGCCCCGACCGGCGGGTCATGGTCAATCCAAAAGGCAGGGACTAGGCACCGTTGCCATAGCGGTTTTTGCGCGGCCCTCTTCCCAGCCTTCGCCCGGGGGCCAGGGACGGGAGAGGATCCCCCATCCTAACCTGCCCCAACTACGTGGGAAGCGGCGCGAGGACTCTGCGGCCGTGGGAGCGTTCCTTCGGGTCGTCCGGCTCCGCGTATCTTTTCCCCAGCAGCGCCCGGCGTTCGACGCCCAACCCGCGCTGGAAACCCCGTCAGGCCCTGAACGCCAGCAGCACCACCACCGCCGAGGCCACCCAGAGGACAATCGTCGCTTGGAGGGGCCGGTCGGTCAGCAGTATTTCCTCCGGACTCTCGCCCACATTGCGCCCGTGAATCAGGAACAGGTATCGGAACAGGCCGTACCCCACGAAGGGCACAGTCAGCAGCATGGCGTTATTGTCCGGCATCCCTTCGGCCGTGACCGTGTAGAGTGTATAGGCGACGAGGGTGGCGGTGGCAACGATAGTGGTCAGTTGGTCCAGGAGTGGGATGGTGTACTGGGCAAGCGCCGAACGAGTGCCCGTACTCTCCCCACCCAGGGTGTCCAACTCGTTGCGGCGCTTGCCGAAGCCGATGAACAGAGAGCCGAGGGCCGTGCAGGCGTAGAGCCACGGGGAAATGGGAACGTCTATGGCCACGGCCCCGGCCACCGCGCGCAGAACAAACCCGGCCCCAAGCGCCATGACGTCGATGATGACCAGGTGCTTCAGCTGGAGCGTATACGCCGCTTGAAGCAGCGCGTACGCCAGCGCCACGATCCCTAACTGGGTCGACAGCGCAAACCCTCCGGCCAAACCGCCGATGCCCAGGATTGCCGCTGCGCCCGCGCCTAAGGGCGCGGGGAGGGCTCCAGAAGCCAGGGGCCGGCGCCGCTTGCGCGGATGAATACGGTCCCGGTCGAGGTCGGCGAGGTCATTGAGCAAATAGGTCGCCCCTGAAACGGCGGTGAACACCAGAAGGGCTACCGTGGCCCGGGCGAGCAGCAGGCCCGCGTCACCGGGCTGGTCGAAGGTCCAGTGGTCGTTGAGGGTGAAAAAGAAGGCGGCGTACACCAGCAGGTTCTTGGTCCACTGGGGGGGGCGCATAGAAAGGACCAACAGGCGCAGCAACTGGAGGGGGCCGGCTGGGGTTGCGTGCTGCTGCGCCTCTTTCATGCAGGCATCATAGGAAGTCCCCCCTGGAAGCGTCAACGAACCGGGCAACCGGAACCCGATGCAGGTGTCGTCGGGTCTGAACGAGGCCGCAACCCGTCCCCCTTGCTTGCGTCGAATTCCGCCCCCGCCGCCTACAACACCTTGCGTTCCCGTGTAGGTCTATTCCCATATGTAGGCCGCGGCGACATTCTCTCCCCGGCGTTTTTCCCCCTCGTTTCGGGGTTGACAAGCCGGATGGAGGTCTCTAAGGTAGGCCAATCACTCGGTAAGTGAGCCAACGCTAGCATAGCTGCGAGGGTAGCCGAGCGCCTTTTACCCAGCCTATGAGAGTACTCAGAGAAAGAACCGTCGTCCGCCAGCATCAAATCTTCGATGCGGTGCGCGATCTGATCATCAACCGCGGGATGGAGGGGGTAACCATCAACTCCATCGCGGACGCGGTGGGACTGACCGAAGGCGCCATCTACCGGCACTTCTCCAGCAAGCAGCAGATCCTCTCCCTGTTGATAGACGATACCGAGCGGTCTCTGCTGGATACCGTTGAGAAGGCGCAGGTGGTGGGCGAATCGGCCCTCGAGAACCTCAAGCACATCCTCGACTCGCTCTTTTCAGAGAAGTATGGCAGCCAGGCCGTCACGTTCGTCATCATCACCGAAGCGATGGGCTTCAACGGCATAGGCCTCAGCAATCGCGTCCTGGAATTGATGAACAGGTTTCTTGAAAGCGCCAAGCGGGTGCTGAGACAGGGCGTGGAGGACGGAACTCTGCACGCCGACTTGGACTCGGACGCGGCGGCTACGGCGTTCCTTGGCTTGGTGCAGAGCCTTGCCACGCTCTGGGCCCTGAGCGGCTACGTCAGATGCCGTGGGGGAACGGAGAGACGCAATGTGGAAGGTGTTCATGGGGGGCGTCGCTCCTGCTCCGCAAGCGTCCTGAAGCCGCCCTCCCCGGCAGCGCTGGCAGAGGGCGCAGCTATCCAGCCGCTGCAATGCGGCCCTCGGCTCCCCTATCCCAACGAAATCTAGCTCAACTGACTGCAATTGCGAGCAAGGG
Source organism: Dehalococcoidia bacterium (assembly GCA_965263165.1). Taxonomy (GTDB): domain Bacteria; phylum Chloroflexota; class Dehalococcoidia; order Lucifugimonadales; family SAR202-VII-2; genus SAR202-VII-2. The sequence goes on along the minus strand of OZ253584.1, from coordinate 2,329,320 downwards.
CCTCTTGGATGAAGGGGTTGTCGGGCACAGAGGAGGTTCGCATGGCTCGAGAAACAGCTTCGACGGTCGCCGAGCGGGCGCCTGCGAGGGAGCAACAGACGACCCAGAAAGACCTCATCAAGGTTGAAGGCCTCTGGAAGCTCTATGGAGGCAGCCTGTCCCTGCTCCAGGATCCGGCACAAGCCCCGCTGAGCAAGCAGGATGCCCTGGAGCAACACGGCGCCGTCATCGCTCTAAAGGACGTCTCGTTTTCGGTCGACAGGGCCGAGACCTTTGTGGTAATGGGCCTGTCCGGAAGCGGAAAGTCGACGTTGGTCCGGTGCCTCATCCGCCTCATTGAGCCCACGGCGGGCAGCGTCGTCATCGAGGACGATAACATCCTCGACTATAGCGAAGCGCAGCTCGTCCAGTTCCGGCGGTCCAAGATAGCCATGGTCTTCCAGCACTTCGGCCTGCTGCCCCACCGGCGGGTGATAGACAACGCCGCCTGGGGACTGGAGATCCAGGGTTTTACCAAGGACGAGCGATACGAGCGAACGCAAACGACCCTGGACCTCGTTGGCCTCCAGGGGTGGGAACAGGCTTTCCCCAGGGAGCTCAGCGGAGGCATGCAGCAGCGGGTGGGTCTGGCCCGCGCCTTGGCCCAGGATCCGGAGATTCTGCTGATGGATGAGCCGTTCAGCGGCTTGGATCCCCTGATCCGGCGTTCCATGCAGGTGGAACTGGTCAAGCTCCAGCGGGACCTCAAAAAGACCATCGTGTTCATTACCCACGACCTTCAGGAGGCCATGCGATTGGGCGACCGCATAGCGATCATGCGCGACGGTCAGATTGTCCAGATCGGCGCCCCCGAGGATGTGATCCTTCACCCTGCTGACGAGTACGTGGAGGAGTTCACCAAAGAGATAAACCGGGAAGAAGTGCTGACCGCCTCCAGTGTCATGAACAAGGCCGAAGCCGTCCTGCGCGCCTCCCAGACGCCGCAGGAAGCCCTGGACATTCTCCGGTCGCAATCCCTCGACTCGGGTTGCGTGGTGAACGACAGCGAAGTGTACGCTGGCTGCGTTACGGTGGACGACGTGGAGCGGGCAAAGAGCGCCGGCGCCGCCGATTTGGGAAGCGCCGTAAACCCAGCCCTCAAGGCTGTCTCTAGGGGGACCTCCTTCAGCGAACTCATCCCCCTCAGCCTTTCCTCCGACAGGCCCATCCCCGTGGTCGATAACGGCGGCAGACTGGTGGGCGTCGTCCACCGAAAGACGCTGGCGGCAAGCATGTCGGGCCGATCCAACTCGGAGAATGGCGCATAGCGCCATCCCCGGGCACATCCCCCGAGGAAGCTATCATGAACAGTCCCCTACCAGCGACGCGGCTGGGTGTAAACTTCCAACAACTGCAATACAACGCCCTGTTCTTCCTTGGGCTGGGCGCCGTTGTCACAGCCATCGTCGTGTTCATGTCGGCGGCGATCTGGGGCCCCGAGATGGCTTTCCCCATAGACGCGGGCCGGAGCATAGGGGCCAAGATCGACTCCGCAGTAGATTGGGCCACCGTCAACCTTGACTGGTTCTTCGACTTCGTCAAGGTGTTTGTCATCAAGATCCTCATCTCCATCGAGGACTCGCTCCTATGGATCCCGTGGCCCGGCCTGATCCTCCTGGTGTGCCTGATTTCCCTCCGGCTGGGCGGTGCCATCCTGGCGATCATGTCGTTCATCAGCCTCATGGGGCTGGGGTTGGTGGGCCTGTGGCCGAGCGCCATGGAGACCCTCGCTCTCATTGCCACCGCGGTCACACTCTCCATAGCAATCGCCGTTCCTGTGGGCGTAGCCGCTGCCCGCAGCGACAGGTTCGACGCGGTGCTTCGCCCCATCCTGGACGGCATGCAGACGATGCCCAGCTTCGTCTACCTGGTGCCCGCTATAATGTTCTTCAGCCTGGGCAACGTCCCAGCCGTCATGGCCACCATCATCTACGCAGTGCCGCCCGCCATACGGCTGACCAGTCTGGGCATCCGGCAAGTGTCGCCTGAAGTCGTGGATGCAGCCCGCTCCTTCGGGACCACGCCATTGCAGTTGCTCACGAAGGTCCAGATACCCATGGCCATCCCCACAATCATGGCGGGCATCAACCAGACGACGATGATGGCCCTCGCCATGGTCGTGATTGCCTCCCTGGTCGGAGCGGGCGGACTGGGAGAGGACGTAAACCGGGCCCTGGGACGGCAGGAGCCGGGCGCCGCCTTGATCGGCGGCGCGTCGATCGTCATCATGGCCATCATCATCGACCGGGTCACGCAGGGCATCGTCAAGAAACGGCAGGAGGCCCTGCGGGGCAGGTGAACACAGCGAACGCATTTAGCCATATTTGGGCAATCCTATGGGAGGAGGTTGGAACCGGAGCAATAACGGCCCTCCGCTCGAGCGCGGGGCGGCGTCCTATGAGCCAAGCAGGAATTGCAGAGCATTGAGACACTCAGGAGGTGTTCGCATGAGTTTCGTAAAATCGCACAAGGGCCTATTGGGCCTGTTGATAGCGGTGGTTGCCTTGATGGCGGCGGCTTGCGGCGGGAGCGACCCCACGGCTGCCCCTGCGCCGACAGCCGAGACCCGTATCGTCGAGGTTACGACGGAGGTTGTTAGGGAAGTCGTGGTGACGCAGGAAGTAGAGCTCATTAGGGAAGTCCAGGTCACCCAGGAAGTGCAGGTTGAGGTTGAGAAGACAGTGGAGGTTGTTAGGGAAGTGGAGGTTATTAAGGAAGTGGAGGTGATGGCGCCCTCAGGGCCCAAGGAGACGATCATCTTCTCCGACCTGAACTGGTCCAGCGCTCAGCTTCAGAACCGCATTGCGATGTTCATCATCGAAAATGGGTACGGCTACCCAGTGGACAAGATTGCCTCCGACACCATCAGTGGGTTCGTCGCCATGCAGAACGGCGACGTGCACGTGACCATGGAGGTCTGGCTTCCCAACCAGCAAACGGTATGGGATAAGGCCATTAAGGACGGCGCCGTGATCTCCGTAGGCAAGAGCCTGGACGACAACTGGCAGAGCGCCTTCGTCGTTCCCACCTACGTCATTGAGGCCAACCCGGGCCTCGTGTCGGTAACCGACCTGCCCGACTACATGGACCTTTTCGTCACGCTCGAAAGCAGGGGCAAGGCCCGCGTACTCAACTGCATCCCCGGTTGGGAGTGTGAGAAAGTCAACGCCAGGAAGGTCATGGCCTACGGTCTGGAGGACGTGGTAGAGCTCACCAACCCCGGCAGCAGCGCAGGCCTCTTCGCCGACCTGGAAGGCGCCTACCAGAGGGGCGACGCTTGGATTGGCTACCTGTGGGGCCCCACAAAGCCCGCAGCCGAACTGGACCTTACGATTCTCGAAGAGCCCCCGTACAGCAAGGCCTGTTGGGACGGCGACCAGGCATGTGCCTACCCGACGGCGGAGGTCCTCGTCGCCGTGCACTCAAGCCTGCCGAGCAGGGCCCCTGACGTGGTCGAGTTCCTGCGAAAGTACGACTTCTCGGCCGCCGCTCAAGTGGCGGCCGAGGGATGGATGGGCGAGAACAACGAGACGGTTGAAGCCGCGGCGCTCTGGTACCTGACGAACCAGGAATCCATCTGGTCCCAGTTCGTTCCCGCAGACGTCGCCGCAAAGGTCAAGGCGGCACTCCCGTCCTAACCGCGATTCCCCGGGACCAGCCATCCATCCGCGGACGGATGGCCTAAAGCAGAGGGGGCGCCAGGCGGCGCCCCCTCTGCCTTTTGCCGCCGCCCCGCGCCCAGACACCGGCCAGGCGAGTGTTTTCCGTTTCAGTCAGCATCTTGTGGCGTCTACAGGGTATCCTGCTGCTAGGGCCTGTTCACGCTACTACGCCGAATTGCGTTATCAACAGCGGGGGCGCCTCTGTCCCTGCCCCCGTACTCGGGAGCAGGCCAGGAAGCGTCCCGACGCGCCCAGGTGAGGAAGCGACGCCGCCTCCGTTCCCCAAGCAGGGTGCAGGGGGCGCAGCCCCCGCCGGGGGTACAGGGGGAGTCCCCCTGTACCCAAAAAGGTTGGAGGATGGGCTAGGTGGGACAACGGCGCAGGCCAAGACAGACCCTCCCCCTGAAGGAGGGCGCAGGGAACCCAAGGTTCCCGCCGGTCTACGGTGACTGCCCCTCTCCTTGTTGCCCTTCTTAGCCGGTGCTACAATGGCTCAACCGTTCCGCATGCTTGAATAGGTGCATGACACCCCTAGCCGCCGCTCCCGCCGACGCCTCCTCTCAGGTTTCGCCAGACCTGGCATCCCTGCTGGAAGGCGTTCTGGTGGGCGGGACAGTAACCCGCGAGGACGCGCTCAACCTCGCCACAGCGCCCGGCCGCGAGGCGCATCTGCTCTGCCGCGCAGCAGCAGAGATGCGAGACCGCGGCAGGGGTAAGACCGTCACCTACTCGCCAAAGGTCTTCATTCCCCTCACGCGCCTGTGCCGGGACACATGCAGCTATTGCACGTTCCGCCAGGAACCGGATAGGACCGCCGCCTACCTGACCCCCGAGGAGGTCCTCCAGGTTGCCCGCGCCGGCGAGCGGATGGGGTGCTGGGAAGCGCTGTTCACCCTCGGAGAACGGCCCGAGCAGCGCTACCCCGAGGCTCGCGCCTGGTTGGACCGCTACGGCTACGCGTCTACCCTTGACTACCTGCGGGCCATGTGCGCACTCGTGCTCAAGGAGACGCGTCTCCTCCCCCACGCCAACCCAGGCACAATGTCCCGCCGCGAGTTAGCCTCGCTCCGCCCGGTTAACGTCTCGATGGGGCTCATGCTGGAGTCGGTGAGCGAGCGGCTCCACGCCCCCGGCGGCCCCCACGAACACGCGCCCAGCAAGCGGCCCCGCGTGCGGCTCCGGACCCTGGAGTTGGCGGGCGAGCTTGCCGTTCCTTTCACCACGGGCCTGCTTATCGGCATCGGCGAGACGCTGGAAGAGCAGGTCGATGGCCTGCTGGCCATCAGAGACCTACATCAGCGGTACGGCCACATCCAAGAGGTCATCATCCAGAACTTCCGCGCCAAACCCGAAACACCCATGGAGGACGCACCGGAGCCGGGCGTCCCCGCCATTCTCAGGTCCGTGGCCCTAGCTCGCATTGTGCTGGGGCCCAGCATGAACTTGCAGATTCCCCCCAACCTGACGGCTGAGGACTATCCGCAGTACCTGGACGCCGGCATTAACGACTGGGGCGGCATCTCTCCGGTGACCATCGACTACGTGAACCCGGAGGCGCCCTGGCCTCAGATAGCAGAGCTGCGACGAAACACCGAGGAGCGCGGACATCGCTTGGCGCCCCGCCTGCCCCTCTACCCCGAGTACGCGACGGATGGTCTCGAACAGTTCGTCGACCCAGCCCTGCGGGAGCGGGTCGCAGCCAGCGCAGGACAGGGCGGCCTGGCCGCAGGAGGTCCAGCGTGACCCATACTCCATCAACGGACGGCGCCTCGCTGGAGCGGCTGGTCTCCACCGTAAGGCCGGACGTGGCGCGCATCCTTGCCAAGGCGTTGGACGGCCACGACGTCACCGTGGACGAGGCCGTCGTTCTCCTGGAGACCACCGGTCCCGATTTCCTGGCCCTGACCCTCGCAGCCGACGAGCTACGGCGCCGGGCCGCCGGAGATGTCGTCACCTACGTGGTGAACCGGAACATCAACTTCACCAACGTCTGCATCAAGCGGTGTGGGTTCTGCGCCTTCTCCAGAGACTTCAGGCAGGAGCAGGGCTATTTCCTGCCCATAACCGAGGTTCTCCGGCGGGCGCGGGAAGCATGGGACCTCGGAGCGACCGAGGTCTGCGTCCAAGCGGGGCTCCCGCCCAAGATGGAAGGCGACCTCTACATCCGCCTCTGCGAGGCGATCAAGCAAGAGCTGCCAGACATCCACATCCACGGTTTCTCGCCGGAGGAGGTGCTGTACGGGTCCGTGCGGTCGGGCTGGAGCATCCGAGACTATCTCAGGGGCCTTCAGGACGCCGGCGTGGGAAGCCTGCCCGGGACGTCGGCGGAGATCCTCGACCAGGAGATGCGCGACCGGATTTCCCCGGGGCGCATCACCGTCCAGCAGTGGACAGAGGTCATCACGACAGCCCACGACCTTGGCATCCCCACCACGTCGACGGTCATGTTCGGCCACGTGGAGACGCCGCATCACCTGGCGGCCCACATCGATTACCTGCGAAACATTCAGAAGGCCACGGGCGGCTTCACGGAGTTCGTGCCGCTGAGCTTCGTGCACACCGAGGCGCCCATGTTCAGCCATAGCCTCGTCGACAACATTCGCCAGGGTCCAAGCGGTGTGGAGGTCGCGCGCGTGCACGCCGTCGCCCGTTTGATGCTGAGCAACTACATTCCGAACCTCCAGGTGTCGTGGGTCAAGGAGGGCGCTAGGGTTGCCCAGCTTCTGCTTACGGCCGGGGCCAACGACCTGGGCGGCACGCTGATCAACGAGAGCATCTCCACGTCGGCGGGGGCGTCCCACGGCCAGCTTATGCGCCCTTCCGAATTCCGGGGCCTCATCCGGGGAGCGGGCCGCATCCCCGCCGAACGGAGCACGAAATACGAAATCCTGAAGACCTTTGACGGCATGGAGGACGAGCCCGACCCCCTCGACCTGGTCGAGGACGCCAGCCAGTTCGGCTCGTACTTCCAGCTCATCGAGATGGATGGCTTCCGCTACGAGCATCCCAAGACAACCGGCAAGGCAACCGATTCGTAACCCCGCATGACCAGGCGCATCGTCTACCTGGCCGGGGGCGTGGGGGGAGCCAAGCTGGCCGTGGGATTGGCCCACCTGCTCAACCCTGAGGAACTCGCTATCGCGGTCAACACCGGCGACGATGAGGTGTTCCACGGGCTCCACGTCTCCCCTGACCTGGATACGGTGATGTACGCTCTGGCCGGGCTCACCAACCATGAAACAGGCTGGGGCGTTGCGGGAGACGCGTTCAACGGGTTGTCCATGCTCGGGCTGCTGGGAGCGCCGACTTGGTTCAACCTGGGAGACAAGGATCTGGCAACGCACATCAGACGCACCCAGCTTCTGCGCCAGGGCCAGTCCCTCTCAGAAGTCACCCGGGAGCTTTGCAGTCGTCTGGGAGTCAGGCACAGCGTCGTGCCCATGAGCGACGAGCCTGCGCCCACGGTGGTGCATACGCCCGATGGCCCGCTGGCGTTCCAGGACTATTTCGTCCGGCTAAGGTGCGAGCCTCCGGTCACGGCTGTCGAATACGGGGGGGCCGATGCGGCCAGACCCTCGGAGGGCCTCAGCCAGGCCCTGCAGAACGCCACGGCTGTGGTGTATGGGCCATCGAACCCCATACTGAGTATCGGGCCGATCATGGCCCTGAAGGGAATGCGCGAGCGGTTGGAGGGCTTTTCCGGACCCCGGATTGCCGTCAGTCCTATCGTCGGCGGCGAGGCCATCAGAGGACCCGCGGCGAAAATGCTCAGGGAGCTTGGTGAACAACCGGGGGCCGGCGCGATTGCGCGTCGGCTATCGGGGATCTGCGACATCCTGGTCATAGACGAGGTTGACCGCAACGCGGCCCCCGACGTTGAGCGTTGGGGTCTGCGGGCAGTGGCCGAGCGGACGGTGATGAACAACCTGGAAGACAGAATCGAGCTGGCAAGGCGGGTCCTGGAGCTTGCCGCATGATGGAACGCCCTGAAAAGCTAATCGCTGTCGTCCCAATGAAGCCCCTCGCTGAGGGGAAGGCGCGTCTTGCTCCGGCCCTGGAAGCTGGCCAACGCGCAGCCCTGAGTCTCCTAATGCTCGCCAGGGTGATCCTGAGCGCCCGCCAGGCCGCTTCCGTCAATGAGGTCTGGGTGGTCGGCGGCGACCACGCTGTAAGGCGGCTGGCGGGCGCCATCAGCAACCGCTGGCTCCCGGACGAGGGCGCCGGCCTGAACCGCAGCCTTGCCGCCGGCTTTTCCCAGGCCTACGGCGCGGGCGCCAACGCCGTTCTCTTTCTGCCCGGCGACCTACCGCTCCTCACCGGCCCGGCCATCGACCGCCTCGTGGCCCAGTCCCAGACCCTGGAGAAGGCGGTCGTCACTCCGGCGGAGCGCGACGGAGGCACGAATGGCCTGCTGCTGCCAAAGGGCCCCGCTTTCATGCCCCTCTTGGGCCCGTCCAGCTTTCACCGGCACTTGGACGCCTTGCGCGCCGATAGATATCAGGTGGTGATCCATAGGTCACATCAAATCGGCTTCGACGTTGATACGCCCGAGGATTGGGAGCAGCTCAAAAAGGCTCAGCCGGAGTTGGTGGATAGCCTGGCGGAGTGGGAAGCGACGCTCTTCGCCCTCAACGCCTCCCCCGACGACCAAACCGCCCTCAGCTTGGACCTGCCCCGCATAGAACTCTAGGGCATCTCTGAACAAGCCCCCCGCCCCTCCCTCTTGTAGAACAAGAACGTTTGAGCTATGGTATCGTCAAGATGCCCGAGTACCTCCAAGAAGCGGGCCGTCGCCCCTCTCCTCTTTCCGCGACGGATGCGGTTGCGCGACGGATACGCGACGGGCCCGCGACGGCTCGCGACGGAAATGCGACTCCTCCGCGCCACATCCGCGACTCCTCCGTGCCTGCTCACTCCAGATTCTTCTGTCTCTGAATACGAGCGCCCCTTCTGGGACTGGGGGCTTGCGGTCAAGAGCTATTGAATGCGCGTGGGGCGGGACCTGGCGAGGCTCTCGCCTGCAGGTGTATCATGTGTGTATGGGACGCACTAACGTAGACATCGACGATCAGGCGTGCGCCGAGGTGATGCGACGGTATCGCCTCGCGACCAAGCGCGAGGCGATAAACTTCGCGTTGCAGGCGTTGGCTGCCGAACCCTTGCCTGTCAACGAGGCACGCGCTCTTCGCGGAATCGGGTGGGAAGGCGACCTAGACGCGATGCGCACCGGCCGTTCGCAGTGATCCTGATCGATATCTCGGCCTGGATAGAGTTTCTTCGAGACACGGGGTCCCCAGCCTGCATTCTCGTTGACGAGTTGCTGGCGCAAGAAGTCGCCATCTGTGATGCAGTGCGGATGGAAGTCCTCGCAGGGGCGCGGGACGAATCGCACCTCCTAAGCCTTCGCCGGCTGCTGGCGCGGGCCACGGTTCTGCCAACGCGGGCGACGGACTATGACGCGGCTGCGGCGCTCTATCGCCGTTGTCGGCAGCAAGGGGCGACCGTTCGCAAGCTCATCGACTGCCTCATCGCGGCCACCGCCATACGCGCCGGGGCGCAGATTGTGCATGACGACGCCGACTTTGACGCGCTTGCGCGCCACACAGACCTGCAGCTATATGAAGCTGCGTGAGAATAAGGAAGCCGCCGCCCCTCTCCTCTTTCCGCGACGGATACGGATACGCGACGGTTCACGACGGCTCCGCGCCACATCCGCGACGCCTCCGTGCCTGCACCCTCCAATGTCCGGCTGGCTAGCGCAACCAACATACAATCAAAGGGCACGCGTTCCCCTCGGGGGAGGGTGAGGAAGCCTCCTATCCCCACCGCCATCTCCCCTATCCGACCATGCCGCGCTCAACGGACTTGTGTAGACTATCCCTAGACCGAGATACGAGGAGGCCCGCATGGCGGACTCGCCGGACAGCTTCACGGATCAAGCACTGAAAGCGCTCGGCATCGCTCGGGCCAAGGCGGCGCACTACGAGCACGACCACATAGGGCCCGTGCACCTGCTCTTTGCCTCAGTGGACGTGATGTCGGCGTCGCAGCCACAGGCCCTGGAGGCGGTGGGCGTGGACGCCGCCGCCGTCAAGGCCGCCGCCGACCAGGTCCTGAGCGGCGGCCCCAAGAATGCAACCCCAGCCGATCAGCTCCCCTTTACCGCCAATGCCCAGGAGATCCTCGGGCTGGCCAGGGAAGAAGCGGGCGGGCAACCGATCGGACCGGAGCACATTCTCCGCGGCGTGGCCCGGAAGGGCGAGGGATACGCTGCCCGGGTGTTGACGGAGAACGGCGTCAGCCTGGAACGAGTGCTTCAATAGGCCAGGCCGGGCAGAAGGCCCCCGCCAGACGTCAGGCCGCCGCCTTCCTTCCGCTGGCCACGGCAGGAAGCGCAAGGGCCAGCAGCGCGCCCACGGCATAGAAGACCGCCGCATACCAGAAAATGATCGTGTAGTCGTTGTTCAGCCATCCCAGAATGGCCCCCAGGATGACCGGAGACGCCCCGCCGAAGAGCGCATTGACGCCCCAGTACAGGCCCATGAGGCTTCCCTCCAGGTTGAGCCCGTGCGCCACGTCCATTGCCCCTGCCTGGACCAGAGAGCTCACCGAGAACATTACGCTGCCAAGCAGAATGACCAGTATGGTGAACTTGGCGCCGCCGCCCGCAAGCGCGATCAGCACCACCAGGACCGTCGACACGGCCATGATCGCCACGATAACCGGCTTCCGGCCAATCCGGTCCGACGTGCGGCCATAGAAGGGCCCCGTCACGATCGCTAAGGCCGTCAGCAGGCCAAAGTGGACGCCCACCATCAGCGGCGACATGTCCAGTGTCTCTTTGAGGTAGAAGGCGAAAAAGACGATGAGACCCCGGTCGGCGATGCCCCGCACGCCGGACACCAGCAGCAAGATGAGCAGCGCCCGCTGTTTCAGCAGCCCCCCCATTGCTCCGAACTGCGCCCCGAAGCCCCTTTGACCGCCCTTGGCCCGGCCCTGCGCCCGGCCCATGCTCAGGGTAGCCAGCGTCACCCATAGGACTCCGGCGAAGACCAGGGTGATGATCCCGGACCCTTGAACGACGACCTGCCACGACACTACGCCGATCAACGCTCCGACGACAAAGGGCGCCACGGTGTCCCCGGCGGTCCCGCTGGACCTGTGAAGGGCAATGACGTAGCCGCGGCGTTCGGGAAAACGCTGAGAAAGTACGCTGGAGGCGGGAGGGTGCCAGAAGGAGCCCATCGCCGCGCCGATGGCCAAGCCAATGAGGATGAGCCCGTAGGCGCCCACCAGCGACGTGAGGATGTAGCCCGCCGCCATGGACACAAGGCTCAGGATCATGAAATGTCGGCGCAGCGCCTGGAACCGGTCGGTTATGATGCCGCCCCCGATGCTGGCGACTCCGCCGCCGACCATGCGAGTCGTCTCGAAGAGGCCCGCTTGAATGGCGCTCAGGCCAAGACTCTCAGCGATGTACGGCACAACGACCAGAAAGCCTTGGGGGTAGAAGTGGACGGGCACGTGTCCCGCCACCACCGACCACAGCGTCCTGCGGTCGCCGCGACCGGCGGCCTCTGCCGGCTCTGAGGTAGGTCCGGGCTGGCTCAAAGGGGCCTCATAAGCGGGGCTTGCGGACCGGGTGGCGCTCTCATGCTGCCCTCAGGACCCCCACCCACAGGAAATCGGACTCCGGATGGTCTGTCACGGGATAGGGCATTCTATGGGTAATGAAGCCCGCCTCGGCGAACAAACGGCCCCACGTTTCGATGGAGAACAGGCCGGTCACGTGCCTGTCCATCTCGACGCGGAATTTCCCCTTCTCCGTGACGAAATAGACAAAGATCGTCTCGATGGTTGAGTCCGACGGGTCGGGGTCGTGATCGTACTCTACGTAGGTTAGCTCAAGGTCCCCCTCGCTCCTTCTGCTGGTGCATGGGAGGGCGCTCGCGAATGTTTCCACGTAGAAGATGGGCGCCGTTAACAGCGCGCCGCCGGGGTTCAGGTGTTCCCTCGCAGTCACGAGGGTCGCCAGCAGGTCGGCTTCGGTGGTCATGTAGGCGATGGCATCGTGGATGACCACGGCGTCGAACCTGCGGCCCAACCTGACGGTGCGCATGTCCCCCACGTGGTGCTCCACCCCGGGGTTCAGCTTCTTTGAGTGGGCAATCATCTCCTCGGAAATGTCCACGGCCGTGGCATCGAACTCCGCCGTCAGGTGTGATAGGTTGTGTCCGCCCCCAACGCCCAGTTCCAGCAGGTGGTGACGGCCAGGCCCGAGGCACTGGCGCAGGGCTTCGCGCCAATACCCGGCCTCCTTGGCGTACTCCGTCGGGTCGCTGAGGAGGGGCCACAGGTGAGCAAGCTCGCTGTACAGCCGGTCTGATTTCATGGCAATGGAGGAAGAAGCGTGCTGATTGTTGTGCTTGTGGGGGCTGGCGGACTAATTGGCTCCGTGACGCGCTATCTCGTCGGGCGGTGGATCTTCGCCGCCGCGGGCGAACCCTGGTTTCCCTACGGAACGCTGGCCGTGAACGTGACGGGCTGTTTCCTCATCGGCCTGTTGGCCGGCTTCGCGGACACCCGTCAACTGCTCAGCCCCGAGACCCGCGCCTTTCTTCTCGTGGGGTTGCTGGGGGGCTTCACGACCTTCTCCGCCTTTGGCCTGGAAACGGTTACCCTGATGCGCCAGGGCGAGGTTGCAGCCGGGCTGGGAAACGTCGCCCTGCAGGTAGTGCTGGGGCTGGCCGCCGTGTGGGTTGGCCTCACCATAGCACAGAGGGTCTGAGCCGGGCAGCCGGATCAGCCTTTCAACAAACACGCTCCGCGCCGCAGAAATAACATCAACGATCTCACCTGCGTATTCTATATCAACGGCGCGCCTGAACAGGTCTGGCAAGCCCCAGTCTCGCCGGAGGCCTCCAAAAAGATTGCCTTCGGCAGTGAACTCCAGTCGACGTTTGAGGTCGGGGGCCGGCTCCGTTGGGTGGGACCGGGAAGGGACGGCGGGCACACGGTGCACATCTATGGCAATGTCCTGGCCTTCGAGCCCAACCGGTGGTTCAGCTACACCTGCCGGGTTGGAGAAGCCTACGGCGCCGAGCACAAGGACTTCGAGTCGCGAGTGACGTACACCCTGGAGTCCGCGGGCCCCTGCACAAAGCTATCCCTGGTCCACGATCACTGGCGGGAAGGCAACCCTGCGTACGAAGGAACAGCCGAAGGTTGGCCGCTAATGCTCAGCTCGATCAAGACGCTGGTGGAGACCGGCGAGGCCCTGCCGGTGACGACGGGATTGCACGGGTAGAGCGTTGACGCGCCTTATCTGTCCATTTTGAGAATCGTCAGGAATGCTTCCTGGGGCACGTCCACCTTGCCTACGCGCTTCATGCGCTTCTTGCCCTCGGCCTGCTTCTCTAGGAGCTTGCGCTTGCGGGTCACGTCGCCGCCGTAGCACTTGGCCAGAACGTTCTTGCGCAGGGCCTTGATGCTCTCGCGGGAGATGATCCTGCTTCCCACGGCCGCCTGCAGGGCCACCTCGAACATCTGCCGGGGGATCACCTTCCGCAGTCGCTCCACTACAGCCTTGCCTTGCTCGTAGGCTTCGTCCTTCCGCACGATGGTGGAGAGGGCGTCGATGGAATCTCCGTTGACCAGGATGTCCAGCTTCACCAGGTCTCCCGGGCGCTCTCCGCTGAACTGGTAGTCCAGGCTGGCGTAGCCTTGGGTCCGGGACTTGAGTTGGTCGTAAAAGCCGACCAGCAACTGCGCCAAGGGCATTGCGAACTCCATCAGGACCCGAGGGTCGGTGGAAGGCCCGTGCAGGCCGTCGGCCTCGTCTCCGGTCGTCTCCATGTATTCCATTCGCTTGAATTCCCCGTGTCGCTCCGACAGCAACTCCATCACCGCCCCAATAAACCTGGAGGGAGCGACGATAGTGAGGGCCAGCCAGGGCTCCATCACCGTGTCGATGTCCTGAACGGGCGGAAGCTGCGTGGGATTGTGGACGGTCGCCTGGTTGCCGTTGGTCAGCAGCACCCGGAAGCGCACGCTGGGCGACGTAACGATGATATTGAGGCTGAACTCCCGCTCCAGCCGCTCCTGGACGATCTCCATGTGGAGCAGGCCCAGGAAGCCGCAGCGGAAGCCGAACCCCAGGGCCACGCTGCTCTCGGCTTCGAAGGTAAGGGCGGCGTCGTTGAGTTGCAGCTTTTCCAGGGCGTCTCGGAGCGCCGGATAGCTCTCCCCGTCCGCCGGATACAGGCCGGCAAAGACCATCGGCTTCAATGGCTGGTAGCCCGGCAGCGGCCCCGGGGCGGGGCGCGAGTCCAGGGTTATGGTATCCCCTACCCTGCACTCGCGGACATCCTTGAGCCCCGTGGCAACGTAGCCAACCTCGCCGGCGCGGAGGGTCTTCGCAGGAGTAAGCCGCGGGAGGAAGACACCGGCCTCCAGGACATCGGCCTTCGTGTGCGTTCCCATCATGCGCACGGCGTCGGCAGCCTTCACGACGCCGTTCACGATCTTGATGTAGGCCATGACCCCTTTGTATGGGTCGTACTTGGAATCGAAGATGAGGCCCTGCAGGGGGGCATCCACGTTGCCCTTCGGCGGTGGAATCCGCTCCACGATGGCTTCGAGGAGGTCATCCACGCCGCTGCCCTGCTTGGCCGACACCATCATCACCTCGCCCCAGTCGAAGCCGAAGGCCCGCTCCAGCTCTGCAGCGACTCGTTCGGGCTCCGCCACCGGCAGGTCTATCTTATTAATCACCGGGATGATGGCGAGGTCCTGTTCCAGGGCCAGGTAGACGTTCGCCAGCGTCTGGGCCTGGATGCCCTGGGTGGCGTCGACCACCAGCAGAGCGCCCTCGCAGGCCTTGAGGGAACGCGATACCTCGTAGCTGAAGTCCACGTGGCCGGGCGTGTCGATGAGGTTGAGCTGGTAGGCGGCGCCCCCTCTCGCCAGGTAGTCCATGCGGACTGCCTGGGCCTTGATGGTGATGCCCCGTTCGCGCTCCAGGTCCATGGAGTCGAGGAACTGCTCAGTCATCTCCCGCGCGCTGACGGCGTGGGTGGCCTCGAGGAGACGGTCAGCGAGGGTGGACTTGCCGTGGTCGATGTGGGCGATGATGCAAAAATTGCGGATGTGGGAGGTTTCCATACCCTCATGGGAGGTGGGGAAAGACTGCGCTTATCGTAGCACAGGGCCTGGCCCCCCTCAACGAAGGGGCGCCGCCCCAGATTCATCACCTAGGATGAAAGAGGCGCATCCTCCATCCCCAAGCGGGGTGCAGGGGGCGCAGCCCCCGCCGGGGGTACAGCGTGTCCCCCTGTACCAAAAAACGCTGGCGGGTGGGCTAGGTGGGACAATGGCCCCCGCCAGGGGTAGCCCTCGCCCATGTCCCCGTACTCGGGGAAAGTTGGGAAGTGTCTGGACTCGCCAAAGTGAGAAAGCGACACCCCCTCGTTCCCCTAGCAGGGTACAGCGTGTCCCCCTGTACCCCAAAACGTTGGAGGGTGGGCCGGTGGGACAACGGCGCACGCCAAGCCAGACCCTCCCCTGATCGAGGGCGCACGCCAAGACAATACCACCCGTCCCCGTCGCCGGGCGGACCCCGGAGTCCGGGGCCTCCGCCACACCCCCCTTGCAAAATACGAACGGGTGTGCTATAGTGTCCCCATGAAGTCGGCCACCGGCCCCCTTCTCTTTCTCGGAGCCTGCCGCATAACGTAGGTACTGGGGGCTCACCATGGAGAGTCCCCCTGTGGCAGGGGCGCTGAGGGAACAACCCAAGGGGCAAGACCCTCCGAGGAAGCCTGGGGCCGGAGCGAATGCCGTTGTAGGGCCACAAGCCCTTGGGAGCCGCTAAAGGCTCCCCGCGGTTTCGCTAAGGCTCGTGACGGCTCGTGACGGCTCCCTTCGAGGGCTGGAGGCAAGCGTCACGAATTGTCACTAACCGTCTCCGAGTCGTCACAGTTGTCACATTGAGGTGCTATGGACTACCGCCCGCGCGCGCGCCGCTATTGCTCTTGGCGCGCCCACCGGCTCCCGCCTGCTCTACGCCTGGACGCCCTCTCCTGTTCCGGGCGCTGCCGGATGGCCGCCCACCGAGCGGCCCATGAACTGCGTGACGTCTACAGAGAGGAGAGCGGTGCACTTCCGGGGCGTGACGGATATCCGGACGGTGAAGCGGCCCCGGTCTTGGCGTCGCCGGATGGTGGGCCATACCCGCGCTGGCCTTCAGCCGGGACCCGGCGATGCAGCGGTTGACCCTGGTAAGCCTCTATACCCCACTCAATGCCTCCTCGTGATTCCCTAGGTGGTGGATTCGGGTCCGCCGGGGCCTCAGCGGTTTACGGTAGAACAGGAGACAGCTATGATGGCTGGAGCCGGGGGACCGGCCATCCATCGACGAGGGGTCTTTGCATGTCCAATTTCAGAGGCGCGTCCCTACTCATGCTCGGCCTCATCACCATCGTGGGTGGGTGGTTCGTCCAGTCGGGTGTCCTCGAATGGCTTCTCAACGTTATCGGTTTCATCATGATCGTAACGGGCATCCTGGCCTCCGTCGTCGGCCTCATCCAAATGTTGTCCGGCGGAGGGCGCCGCAGGCGGTACTAGCGCCGGGTTGCCGCCCTGCCCCACGACCGTATACTGCGCGGAGCTATCCAAGAAAAACGGCCCGATGCTCACAGGGGCCAGTAAGAGGTAGGACCAATGCAACGACAGCGGACTATCGGCCACGACGGCCAGCTTCAACTCCGCATGTTCTTCACGATGTTCATGCTGGGGCTGGTTTACGCCGCATTCATTCTGATTCTGTGGAATATCGGCATCCCCATCGTGCTCCTGGTTGGGTTCGCCGTCATCCAATTCTTCTTCTCAGAGAAGCTCGTGTTGAGGTCGATGAGAGCCAAGATCACACAGCCCGAGCAGGAGCCCGTTCTGCACCAGACCGTGGAACGGCTCGCCCTCATGGCCGGCATCCCCAAGCCCCGGATCGCCGTGTCGGAGTTGCACATCGTCAACGCCTTCGCCGCTGGGCGCAGTCCCAAACGTTCGGTGGTCACGGTGACTCGCGGCATCATGCAGCGGCTCAACGCCCAGGAGTTGGAGGCCGTGCTGGCCCACGAGTTGACCCACATCAAGAACCGCAATGTTCAGGTGCTGACCATCGCCAGCTTCTTCCTGATGGTCATCTCCATGCTGCTCCACTCGCTGTTTTGGATGGGCATTTTCGGGGGCTTCGGCCACGGCAGAGACCGTGGAGGCGGCGGGCAGGCGGCCATGGTCATCCTGGCCGTCATGGTGGTGTCCATCATCACCTATTTCGTTGCCCAGCTTTTGATCATGACGCTTTCCCGCTACAGGGAGTTGGCCGCCGACCGGGGCGGCGCCATCATCACCGGCCAACCGGAACACCTGGCCACGGCGTTGCTCAAGATCCAGGCAGCCTCGCTACGCGCCACCGACCGCGACCTGCGCGAGGTGAACGAAGGAGCAAGCGCCTTTTTCATCATTCCAGCCCTGAAGAAGGGCTCCATCGCCTCGATGTTCGCCACGCATCCGCCGGTTGACGAACGGGTGCGAAGGCTGCGCCAGATGCAACAGGACATGGAGGCCTAGTGGGCTTCTTCGACGCCCTCTTGGGCCGCACCAGCAAGGCCCGCTCCAACACGGGCGACGTGTTTGCCATGGCTACGGCCTACCCTGTGCTGCTGGACAAGATGGACCTTGTACCCGGCGAGAGGGCGGCCCTGTCGTTCCGGCCCATCCCCTCCTCCTATTACGAAAAGGCCGAGGAGGAGATACGGGATGTCCTCCGCATCAGCGAAAGGACCGCAAACACGCGCTCGTCGCTCCGAAAGGACGACTTCGGCTATCAGTGGGTGCTGCTGGAAGACGAGGACTTCGAGGACCTGGTCACGGCCATCCACATGGTCGCCGAGACTCTGACGGGGCACGGGTTCCGGGACCAGATACTGGCGGCCGTGTTCGGCTTTCGCAAGGACGGACGGGAGCTGCATTGGGTGTACAACTACAAGTCCGGGAAGTTCTACCCCTTCGTTCCCCAGGGCAACCGCCTGCGGGACAGCGCAATGGAGAACCGGATGGCCGGGGCAATGAAGCAAGAGTTGCCGCTGGAGCAGGACTCGGAGCAGTGGTTCGGCCTCTGGGGCATTCCGTACTAGGCGCTACGCAGGCGCATGGCTGCCGGCGCCCGCCGTCCATGCCTCTGGCGCCTTTCTCTGGCCATAGTCCCTGAGAGGTTCCCCTACAGGACTGCGCTCGTTTCCACCGGGCGCCCCGTGACCAGGAAGACCACCCGCTCCGCAATGTTCGTGGCCCGGTCGGCAATGCGCTCCAGGTCGTGGGCAACCCAGAGAAGCCACGTAGCCCGCGTGATGGTCGTGGGATCCTCAATCATGAATCTCAGCAGCTCGTTGTATACCTGGTTGTATAAGCCGTCGACCTCATCGTCGCTGTGCCAGACTCGATAGGCACCCGCCACGTCCCGCTCCACGAGAGCGCTCAGGCTATCTCTCAGCATCCCCGTCGCCAGTTCGCTCATGCGGGGAATATCGATCAGGGGCTTGAGCAGAGGCTCGTCGCCCATCAACCGATTGATCTTGGCGATGCCCTCGGCGTAGTCGCCCATCCGCTCCAACTCGGACGTAATGTGGAGCAACGACACAATTGTGCGAAGATCCTGGGCCATGGGCTGCTGCATAGCGATGAGTTCAACGATGCGCTCTTCCAACTCGAAGCGCTTGCTGTCTATGACGTCATCCTGAGCAACGACTTTCTTGGCAACTTCAACGTCCCGATCCCTCAGTGAAGCGACGGCCAATTGGATGGCCTCCTCCACCATGCTGCCCATCTCGAGCACACCGTCCGTCAGGTCGGCGAGGTCCTTGTCGAAGAACACTCGGGTCATAGCGGCACCTCCGTCGATCCTCCATCCCCTGCAAAGGCGATAGCTGCTCAGGATTCGGCTCATTGAAAGTGGAAAACGGATATCCTACACCGGGAATTCCATGATTGCAACGACGCAGGGTCTTGGGAGAGCGATTGCCGCCGAATGGCCGGTTAGGTTGACAGACTCGGCTGGGGCCTGAGAATGATTCCACTCAGCCTGGCGCTAACGGTGAAATGGCATGAAACTTGGAGACTTCACGGTCAGTTCGGTAAGCGATGGCGTTTTCCGCCTTGACGGCGGCGCAATATTCGGCATCGTCCCCAAGCCCATATGGCGGAGGCGGATCCCGCCAGACAGGCTCAACCGCGTCGCTCTGGGCCTCAACTGCGTGCTCATCCAAACGCCACGCGGCAACGTCCTGGTCGATACAGGCAACGGAGGCAAGCGCCGGGCACTGATGCGGCAACGCTTTGGCCATCGCCGCAGCCTGCTCCTGGGAGAAATCGGGGCCGCCGGGCTTTCCCCCAACGACATAGACTATGTCATCCTGACCCATCTCCACTTTGACCATGCGGGCGGCTGCACCCGTCTGGATCCGGACGGCGTCGCGGCGCTGGTCTTTCCCAATGCCCGCCACCTCATTCAGCGCGCCGATTGGGAGCAGTTCAAGGCGCCCAACGACCGGGCAAGAGGGTCAGCCTTCACCGACGACTACTTGCCGCTGCGCGACAGCGGGCAGTTGGATCTGTTGGACGGCGACACCGAGGTGATCCCCGGCGTCTGGACGCGCGTCACCGGCGGGCACACGCAGGCCCATCAAATCGCAGTCGCGGAGAGCGGAGGCCAGACGGCGGCGTTTTTCGGAGACCTTGTGCCGACCCAACACCACATGGCCCCGGCCTGGATTACGTCCGTGGACTCCTTTCCCGAGGAGACGCTAGAGCGGAAGCGGGACCTGCTGGAACGCGCCGAGCGGGACCGGTGGATTGTGCTCTTCTCTCACGACCCAGAAAACCGCGCCGGCTACGTGGAGCGGCCCGACGGAAAACGCTTCCGGTTGCTGCCTGTGTCCATGTAACGCGGGGAAGGCATAGGAGGATTCTCTCAACCCGCGCCTGTAAACAGCGCTCGTGAGAAGTGCGCCTAGGCGTATCCCGCCGCCACCGCGACAGTCATTTCTCCCACGCTGGAGATGTTGATGCGCACCGCGTCGCCGGGGGCCAATGGACCCACTCCCTCGGGGGTGCCGGTGAAGATGACGTCTCCCGGCTCCATGGCCATGACCCCGGACATGCGCTCGACAATGTTTCGGCAGCTCTCCCTCATGTCGTTGGTGAACGCGTGCTGGCGATGCTCGTCGTTGACCCAAAGGTTGATCTCGAGCGCCTGGGGGTCAGGGACTTCATCCGCCGTGACGATGGCCGGTCCCAGGGGAGCAAAGCTGTCGAAGGACTTGCGCTGGCTGCGGTCCTCGTCACCGCGGACGGTGATGTCCAGACCGCAGGTATACCCGAACACGTAGTCCAATGCGTCCTCGGCAGACACCTTGGAAGCCCGCTTGCCCATAACGATCACCAGTTCCGACTCGTGGTCGGTGCGGCGGTCGGGATAGGGAAGGACGATGGGCTGCGACGGGCCAATCACCGCCGACGACGCTTTGAGGAAAAGCCCTATCTTCGCCAGTGGACTGTCCTCAGCCACCATCTCCCGCACGTGGCGCATATAGTTGGCGGGCGCCGCCATAATCTTTCCCGGCCGCGGCAGCGGGGCCAGCAGCGTCACCGAGTCCAAGGGCGCCGCCGGGCCGTTCGCGGCGGCCTGCGCAAGCTGGGGCTCCAACGCATCGAAGTTCTCGATGAGGCGGATCATCCTCAGACGCTTCCACGCATCGGGCACCTCATTGACGAGCTCCGTGACGTCCACGACGCCTGCGCCGCTCTGGACTCCCAGACGATAGTCGTTGAAACAGACCAGTTTCATTGCTCACCCCCGTTCAATTTCCGCCGAATTGCGACGCCGGTAAGCGCGTGCAGCCAGCCCTAGTCCCCGCGCCAGGTTGCCAGAACCTGGTCAATGAGGGGACGGGCCGGGTTTTCACCCGCCTCTGCGTCGAAGTACTTCGCAGACATGTGCTTGCCGCCTTCCAGGCCAAGATACTCTCGCTCCGTTGGCAGATCGATGGAGACGTTCTGCTCAGGGTCCCTGATGACGGCCATGGGCTCTCCACCGTCCATCACGATGTCCATCTGCTCGTTCAGGAGCTTCCGGAAGAGGACCAATCCGGTGTCGGAGGATCCCAGCCGCTCCAGGTCCCGCTCGACGACGGGGCCGGGCCCCTGGGCCACCATGGCCGCCTTGTCCTGGTCCACGCTGCGCTCAATCTGGAGCCAACCAGCGTCGTCGTACAGGGGAACGTAGCGGTACGGGACATAGTCCTGGGCAGGCGCCCTGTGACCCGGCGCGGGAACGTGGATATACATGGATACGTGGAAGGTGTTCTCGTCGTCGATGGGGACCCGCCATTCGAACGAACGCATGACCTCCATCCCTGGGATATACAGGATGTTGGGAAAGAGGATGGGATGTCCCACCTTCCAATCGTCGCTCTCCTCCGTATCGCCCTCCACCAGACGGCGCTTGATGACGCCGTAGGGAAACACGTCGAACCCAATCTTGAGGTGCGCCCGCCGCCGGGTGGGGAAGGCCGTCCGCACGTAGCTCCCGCGCCGCTCCTTGAGGTACTCGGTCAGGTGCGTGTGCAGCCACTCGACGTGGACCGGGTCGAGTGAGTTCTCCATACACTGGAGCCAGTTGGCGGGCAGGTGGGTGATAGCTATGTCCTTGACGGCGTTCTCCTCTGCGAGGGCGCTCCAGCGGGGAAGCAGCGGCGCCGGTTCCGGACCCATGTAGGCCCACAGCAGTCCGCTCAACTCCTCGACGCGATAACCGGGCAGCTTGATCTTGTCCCTGAAGCGGCTCTCAGGGCGAACGGTCTCCTCGAAGGGTTGCTCGACGCATTGGCCGGTCTCGTCGTAGAGCCATCCGTGGTACATGCAGCGGAGGCCGCGCTCCTCGGGAATGCCATAGGCCAGGTTCACCCGGCGATGAGCGCAGTACCGCCCCACCAGTCCGTAGCGTCCGCTGCGATCCTTATACAGCACCAGGTCTTCACCCAGCAGACGGACCTCCCGGGTTGGGTTCTCGTCCAACTCTCGCGTCGGCGCGATGGGGTGCCAATAGCGGCGCATCAGCTCTCCCATAGGGGCGCCGGGACCCACCTTGGTCAGGCGTTCATTCTCCATCACCGAGAGCATGGTCTTCCCTCCTTGGCGCATCCGGCCTTTGATCGGCTGATCCTTGGCCCACTGTCCCTGGCGTTTCCGCCGGGGATCCATGCCGGAGCGCGGGCGCTGGCCTCCGGCGCAAGCGTTGAGACGGCTTGATTATACAACCTTAGTCCCCGGAGCAACGGCGACGGGCGGAGGCGAGGACGGCGGGGAAGCCGAAAGCCGCGTCGGAACGGCAGGCAGAGGGCCGCGCATAGTAGGGAGACGTGGAGAGAGGAGGCGGGAGAGAGGAAAAGATAAAGGACCTCGGCGGCGACCTATTTTCCCACGCAGTCACCCACGCAGTATCGTCGGCGCTGGGGCGTTTCACTTCCGTGTTCGAGAAGGGAACGGGTGGAGCCACCCCGCTAAAGCCACCGAAATCCTTATCGCTGTTCATTGTAGCCACGCCAGGCCGGGGCGTCAACCGCGGCGTGGCGTCAGCCAAGCGGTGGCCGCGGCCACCCACTCTTCCCTTCCGTCTTGCCGTTCATATCTGAAGGTGCAACCGCGCATCACGCCGGACGCGGAGGAGCGTCAACATCACGCTACCCGCGTTGTAACGAACGACTGTCCCAACTCGTCGATCTCAACCTTATTCATCAAATAGAACATGTCGTCGGCATCCCCGCCGATGAGTCTCATGGCAACTTCCTCTATGCGCGGTTGCAGCATCTTGTTCAACATTACTGCGCCGCCAAGCCCTGCTAGCCCACCGCCCAGTCCTGCGACGACGTTCCCAACTCCAAGAACGACTGACCCCGCGGCAGTCCCTGCCCCTGCGCCGGCCCACATGCACACCTGATTGATGCCGAACCTCGACGACAGCGCCAGTGTCCTGACGCCGTGAACCCTGGACCGGTCCGTCAGACCGACGTCCGCGAGTTGGCGTTCAGTCTTCACCATTCCCCAAATGAGCTTGATGCCAAGCATCACTTCACCAATGAAGGGCAGCGCTTCACCAAGCGAGTCGGGCACATCCACGCCGAGATTCCCCGCCAGCTTGTCGAGCCCATCCTTTACCGATTCGGTCAGATCCGCGGCCGAGCCTACATCAATGAGACGACCCAGAAGCTCTGGATGCGACTCCTCTATTGCAGCGTGGATTTCGCTGCTCACGGCAAATGGCAAGCTGGGATGCTCCTGCATGGCATCTACAACGTCGTCCGCATATCCTTCGGCGCCGACCTTCACCTGGATGAGGATGTCCTCGCCATCCGGCGACTTCCCGATAAGGTCCCAGCCCGGCTGCGTCGGACTTGGCGCAAGCTTAAAGTCATAACCTGGGAATCGCTCTTCGAGAGCCGACTCGGCCTTCAGTTCAGCGACTTTGCCCTTGAGGTTCGACATGAAGCCCATAACCGAGCCTGAACCACGCCCCAGCATTTCCTGGTAATGCTCGTGCAGGGAGCTGTCCTCTGCGACGGAGGAAAAGGCCAAGCCGTGCGCCTCTTCTAGCACGTCCGGCACGTTCCGCGCGTGGAACAGCGCCTCCAGCGCCTCTTCGGTGGCTAGGGAAACCTCGATGGCGAAGTGATTGCGGTCCATGCCGCGGATGTGAGCGACCGCGTCGTCAGGCCCGAGGGCTTCGAAGCCCTCGGCCGCGGGCAACTCCTGCAGTTCGGGAAGCAGGGACAGGGACTGCATGGTCATCGATTACGCCACCAGCGCCAGGATGAGCGCCGCCAACGCGAGGGCGAGGCCCGCATAGGGGACCCAGCTCACCAGGCCCCTGCCAAAGGGGCGTTCGAGTTCAGCCACGCGCGCTTCGAGCGCCCCTATCTGATCCCTGGCCAGCGAATCGGCTTCAGCCATGCGCGCTTCGAGCGTCTCTATCTGAGCCCTGACCAGCGAATCGCCTTCAGCCACGCGCGCTTCGAGCGTCTCTATCTGAGCCCTGGCCAGCGGATCGCCGTCCTCATGGCTCTCGACGTGCTTGGCAAGCAGCTCGTGGTTCTTTATGACCCTGGGGATCAACTCGTGGTTGATGCGGTCCTGCTCCTGCCAGAACTTGACTCGTTCGGCGATCTTCGGCTCATCCATGAATACCTCTCCCTCTGGGGCTAACTGCCCGGCGCCGACAGCACTGCGGCGGCAGGCCGGCGCCGCGGTGATCCGCTAACATGGTCTCCCGCTCGATAACCGCAATTTTGAGGTGCATTCCCTGCTTCGGTAACCATAATATGATGTCATGCGCCCCCCTTGCAAAATAAGAACTATTGTGCTATGGTATCCCCATGAAGTCAGCCGCCGGCCCGCTTCTCTTTCTCGGAGCCTGCCGCATAACGTATGTACTGGGGGCTAACCACAGAGAATCCCCCTGTGGCAGGGGCGCTGAGGGAACACCCCAAGGGGCAAGACCGTCCGAGGAAGGTTGGGACCGGAGCGCATGCCGTTGTAAGGCACAGGCTCTTTGGAGCCATCCCGCTCCGTAACGAATCGTAACGGCTCCGTAACGAATCGTAACGGCTCCGTAACACCTAGTAACGACTGTGTAACGACTGGTAACGCCCTTGTAACGCCTTGTAACGCCTTTGTAACGGCTCCGTGCCTGCAAACCCCGAAATCCGGCTGAGAAATGTTACACATACAATCAAAGACCGTCTCTGCTCCCAAGTACGAGGGCAGGTCAGGAATCGTCCCTATCTGGCTATGCCGTGTTCCACGGACGTGTGCAGACCATCCCCGGCGGTCGCCAATGCCCCGGGACCCGGCAGCCTATAAGCTGGCCGGCCTACTCGGAAGCCCCCACCGGCACGATGATGGCGCCCTGCTCCGAGAGTCTTGCCACAGTCAGATTGCGGGCCGTGTGCAGCAGTCCAATGTGGCTGAACGCCTGGGGGAAGTTTCCCAAAGCTTCCCCCGTGACCGGATCGACCATTTCAGAGAGCAGGCCCAGATGGTTCGCGTAGCCGAGGAGCTCCTGGAACAGTTGCTCCGCCTCGTCCACTTCCCCAGCATAGAGCAGGGCGCCTATCAACCAGAAGCTGACCAACGTGAATGCCCCTTCCGTCCCTCCAACCCCGTCGTTAGTGCGAGCGGTGTCGTAGCGCCGCACGAGGACGCCGCCATCGCTCAGCCGCTCGCGAATGCGCTCAATGGTGCTGAGAATCCTGGCGTCGTCGCCGGGAAGGAACCCCACCATGGACATGATAAGCGTGCTGGCATCAAGGTTGGAGGCTCCGTAGTACTGGACGAACGACTGAAGCTTCTCGCTCCAACCCTTTTCGAGAACCTCGTCCTTGATGACCTGGGCGGTGGCCCTCCATCGTTCCTCGTCGGCCTTGCTGCCGAACTCCAGCCGGTCCGCCAGGCCCGCGGCAGCGGTCAGCCCAACCCAGCACATCACCTTCGAGTAGACGAAGTGCCGCGTGGGGCCTCGGACCTCCCATATCCCACGGTCTTTCCTCTTCCAGCGCTGGCAGATCGCGTTGGCGAATGCCTCCACGATCGACCATGTCTGGTGGTCCACGGTTCCACCGTACTTGCGGAAGGTTGCAATGCTGTTGATGACCTCGCCGTAGACATCGAGCTGGAAATGGTCGCCGGCGTCGTTCCCGATGCGGACCGGCTTAGACCCGCGATAGCCGCTGAGATGGGTCAGCTCCCGCTCCCGGGTATCGGAGGCAACGTCGACGCCGTAGAGAATCTTTGGCTGGGACATCGTCACCTTGCATTGGTGTAGAAGCCACCGGAGGAATTGATTCCCCTCCCGCGGATCGCTCATCCGGTAGAAGACCCCAAGGGTAAAGGCGGCATCCCTGAGCCAGCAGTAGCGGTAGTCCCAGTTGCGCTGTCCCTCTATGGCCTCCGGTAGCGAGGTTGTGACGGCCGCCACGATGGCGCCTGTTGGCCGGTACACCATGAGGCTCAAAGCCAGAAACGACCGTATGATCTGCTCCCGCCAGGGACCTCTGTGCAGAGTGGACGAAACCTTGGCGGCCGTCGCCTCCCAGTACCGGCGGGTCCGGGTCAGCTTTGCCTGCGTGTCAAGGAACCTGACTCTGGTCGGCCGAGTCTTGCCGTAAGAGGCCACGAAGGTGACGGTCTGCCCGGCGTTGATGAAGAACGCGCTCTCGACGCCACCCAGCGCCTCGCGCATCGGCGCCTCGGTGGAGAGAGCAATGCAGCCACCCTCGCCAGCGGCCAATGCTCCGTGGGGCATGACCGTCGTGATCGTGGGCGTCTGTCCGTAATTCAGCCGGGGCTCGAATCGGCACACCATACGAACCCTTCCGCGCCCCCCAGTGACAACCCGGTGGATCTCGTGCGGGCAGTTCAATGGCCCCGGCCTGCCGTCCTCGGTTATGGGCATGAAGTCGACCACCTCAACTTCGCCGTCCTCCGTCTCGAATGACGTGGAAAGTATGTTGGTGTCGCCCACGTAGTGCTGCCGGCTCTGGGACGGCGCCTCCGGACTGATCCGAAAAGAGCCGCCCTCCTGGTCGTCCAAGAGGGCGGCGAAGACGCTTGGAGAGTCGAATCGGGGAAAACAAGCCCAATCAATGGAGCCGTCGAGGCCCACCAGGGCTGCCGAATGTGTATCGCCTATGATGCCGTAGGCTCGGATTGGCTTGTAGGCCATTGCTATGAGCGCTGAAGGTCTCCGGAAGATGGCGCCAAAATAGGCCTCCTTTCGGCAATCTTCCCAACGCAGGGTTGTGAAAGGATCGCGGAGAGGAGACCGATGGAACCAGCCCTTATTTGAGGCCGGCCCCAATTATGCCTATACTTAGCGTAGTTTCTCTTAGTATTGTAGCCCCTATGGTCAACCCTAACACGCTGCCCACTGTTGCCATCGAAAACCACGGCTGTAAGCTGAACCAGTCCGATGTCCAGGAGCTTGGTCGGCAGTTCACATCCGCGGGCTTTCGCCTTGCGTCCTGGGACGGGCCTGCAGACGTGTATGTGCTGAACACCTGCACGGTTACCCACGTTGCCGACGCCAAGGCCCGGCAGGCTGTGAGGGCGGTGCATCGCCGCAATCCCTCGGCGCTCGTCGTAGTCACCGGTTGCTACGCCGAGCGAGCGCCAGGCGAGGTCGCTTCGATCGACGGCGCGCAGCTTGTGGTGGGCAACCACGACAAGGCGCAACTTGTAGACCGGGTGCTAGCGGCCCGCGGTCAAGCAGGCGCTGGCTCGGCTGCAAGCGGCGTCTCCCCCCAGGCAATGCCTCCCGCGGCTCGCACCCGGGCCATGGTCAAGATCCAGGAAGGATGCAACCAGGTCTGCGCCTACTGCATCGTGCCCAAGGTGCGGGGGCGCGAGCGCAGCATCCCGCAGCAATCTCTCATTGAGCAGGTGCATGGCCTCGCGTCGCAGGGCTACCGAGAGGTGGTGTTGACCGGCACGCAGCTCGGGTCCTACGGCTTCGACCGCCCGGGGGAGAGCCTCAAAGGGCTGTTGACGGCGCTGCTCCAGGAAACCACCGTGGAGCGTTTGCGAGTGTCGTCGCTGCAGCCACAAGAAATCGACCAGGAGCTCCTCCACCTGTGGCGGAACCCCCGCCTGTGCCCACACTTTCACGTTCCTCTGCAGAGCGGCAGCGATTCGGTGCTCCAGCGAATGGGGCGCCGCTACGATTCGGCCGCCTACTCCGGCGCGGTGGACCTCATCCACCGGAGCATACCGGGCGCCAGTGTGACCACTGACGTCATCGCCGGTTTCCCCGGAGAGACCGACGATGAATTTCAACACACGCTCGCCCTGTGCGAGAGCGCGGATCTCGCATGGATGCACGTGTTCCCCTACTCCCTCAGGCCGGGCACCACGGCGGCCTACCTGGCGGGGCGCGTCGAACCGGCGGTGAAACGCGAGCGCGTGGCGCGGATGCTTTTGCTCTCGGACCGCAAGGAGTTGGCCTTCCTCCGTGACCAGGTCGGCACGGAGCAGCATGTCCTCTGGGAGGAGGAGACAACCCTTCCCTCTGGGGCTGGGAGGGCGTGGGCTGGACACGCTCCCAACTACGCAAGGGTCTTCGCCGTCTCAGAAAGACCCCTCGGGAACGCCGCCACCCTCGCAAGAGTGGTTGATCTCTCGGACGGCCGCCTGTGGGCAGAGGTGCTCCGAGTATCCACGGCCTCTTGACGCCGGCGAAGCAATTGTGAAATAATTCACGCCGTGAGGTTCTCCGCGCGCGCGGGGGCCTCTGGCTGTTGAAAGCGCAAGTTCGCCAAAGGGTGACGCAACCCCTGAGAAGGATGCCTTGGCCGATCTCCCAAAAGCCACAATCGCGGAGCGCCGGAAAATCAGCGCGGATCTCTGGGTCGTCAAGCTCGAGCCGGAGATCGACTACGCGTTCAAGCCCGGACAATACGTAACCGTCGGCGCCGACGGCGTCGAGCGGCCGTACTCCATCGCGTCCGCCCCCCACGAGCCCTTCATCGAACTGTTCGTTGAGTTGGTGCCCCCGCCCGACGGCAATCTGACTCCAATCCTCTACAACATGAGCGTGGGGGACACGGTGACGATTCGGCCCAGGGCCAAGGGCATCTTCACCCTGGAGCCAGACTACCGGGACCATCTCATGGTGGCCACGGTAACAGGCGTCGCTCCCTTCATCAGTATGATTCGCCACTACCTCAACGACGGGGGACAGGGGCTTCGTTTCTTTGTCCTAGAAGGGGCCAGCTACGTCGATGAGTTCGGCTACGACGACGAACTGGAGACGCTGGCGCTCAGTCACCCGGAGACCGTGCGCTTCATGAAGACCATCAGCAGGCCGCAGGAACAGCGAAACGCCTCATGGAAAGGCGAAACCGGTAGGGTCAACACCCTGGTGGAAAAGCACCTCGCGGAGTACGGCCTAGAGAGGGAAACGACGCTGGTTTACCTGTGCGGCCACCCCGGCATGATCGAAGACGCCAAGGAACGGCTGGCGCCCGCCGGCTGGAACGTCAAAGAAGAGCGCTTCTGGAAGGACTGAAAACCGAGCCGCGCTTCTCAGGCGTACTCATCGTAGATGCTGTCGAACTTGCCCAGCTTGAGGCGGGCCATGTTCCGGCACATTACCCTGACCCGCTCTTGGTCCTCGTCCGTGTTGGCCATGCCCGCAATGGCGTTGGCCGACCTGGCCGTATGTTCAACGTCCGCCCCCTTGTGCACTACAAAGAACTCCAGGGCCTCCTCGGGGATGTCGTAGTGGGTGCGGAGATTGGCGTCAAACTCCGTGGCGTAGCGCTGCACCATAGTCTCGTTGGACAACAACACCGTGAGAAGGTCCACCTCTCCACCCAAGAACACGCCGTGCAGCACGGCGCCCGTATGAAGCAGACAACCGTAGGCCGGCAACGACCGCTCAAAGTCTGTTTCGCTCAGACCCAACGCCAGGCCAAATTTCTTTGCCAGCGCCGGGTGGGAGACCTCTTCGTTCAGCGCTTCCACCACGGCCATGAAGGGCCCGTCGTTTGTGGCGCGCTGCACGGCCCCCAAGACGATGAGCTTAAGGACCGCCATGTTGTGGATGTAGTGCTGGATGGAGAAGCCCTGGAGCCGCCGCGTGGTCAGCTTGCCGGAGCGAAGGTCTGTGAAGTAACGGCTTTCCATCAACCGCTCTGTTCCAGGCTCGATGATATCCCGGATAACCTCGTCGACGAAGCGACTGCTCGTCACGTCCGTTGCCATCACGCCCTCCATGCTCCACAGAGTCCGCTCATTGTGCGCCGCCGTGGAGCATGGGTCAAGCAAAGGGCGTCCTGGCCAAGCAGGCTTAGCGGCCCTCCGAATCCTTGGGATTGGCCGGCTCTGGGGCCGCCTTCGTCAGGCTACTCCACGCCCAGTTCATCCAGACGCTCGTCGTCGATGCCGAAGTGATGGGCGATCTCGTGGACAACGGTAAGGCGCACCTGCTCCACCACCTCCTGTTGCGTTCTGCAGATGGCCTCGATGGGGCGCTGGAAGAGCGTGATCTTGTCCGGCAGAACCAAGTCGTAGAAGCCCCGTTCCGTGAGAGGAATGCCCTCGTACAGACCCAGCAGGTCGTGTTGCGTCTCGAAGCCGCTGATGTCGAGTTGCTGGGGCTCAGGCCAGTCCTGAGTGACGACGTCGCAGTTCTCCATCCGGTCCAAGAAGTCCTTCGGCAGGCTCTCGATAGCCTCCCTCACGAGGTCGCGGAACTCCCTGCGGCTCAAACGCATACCTAGCCGAGGCCCAGCGAATCCCGGATGCGCTTCAGGCGATCCACGTTCTCCTTATCCGGCCCCCTAGCCTCCTTGCCGCCGCCGGGCACCTCCAGAAGGAAGGGCGGATCCCTGAAGGCGGGATGGGCCATGATGATCTCGAAGGCCTCCAATCCCATCTTCCCCTCGCCGATGTTCTCGTGGCGGTCGACGGCCCCGCCAAAAGCAATCTTCGAATCGTTGCAGTGCACGGCGGCCAGCTTGTCCACGCCGATTTCCCGGTCGAACTCGTCCATGACCGCTTCCAGCGCGTCCTTCTTTGTGAGGTCGTAGCCGGCGGCAAACGAGTGCTGGGTGTCCAGACATACCCTGACCCTGGGATCACCGAGCGCCTTCAGAACCCTGCCGATCTCGGAGAACTTCGAGCCGATGTGGTTGCCCATGCCCGCACTGTTCTCGATGACCATCTGCACGTCCTCAGGGCTTGCATCGAGCACTGCTTCGAGGGCCTTGACCGCCCGGTCGAACACTGCGTCGAAGCCCTCGCCTCCGTGACTGCCGCAGTGGAAGATGACCCCCGCGGCCCCGATGGCGCCGGCCCCTCCCATGTAGTTCTGAAGGGCCATCACGGACTTGCCAACGAGGTCCTCGTTGGGGGAGCAGATGCTTACGAGGTAGATCCCGTGCAGATAGGTGGGGCCGATGCCCGTCTCCTCCGACAGGCGGCGGAACTCCCCTGCGGTCTCATCAGCGATGGGTTTCATGGCCCAGAACCGCGGCGAGGAAATGAAAAGCTGCATGGCTTCGGCGCCAATGGCCTCGGCCCGCTCGAAGACGTTGGTGAGGGCGCCAGAGCTTGATACATGTGCGCCAATCTTCATCAATCCCTCCTATTGTGCATGGCGCCCCGCGGCGCTATCGGTGATCCCGGGCAGACAGGGCGGAGCCAGCGCCGAAATGGCCCGACAGCCTACCCTTCCTTCCCGCGCATGTCGCTGATCACACCGAGAAACTCAGCCGTCAGATTCACCAATCTCAGCAACACGACGCGTTACGTCCTGATTCCATCCCGGGGCTGGGATGTCTTGGCGCTCCGCTCTGTCTTTACTAACAGCCCACATTATAGCGCCGCTCCAGATCCTTGGCGGCTGGAGCGGGGAGACGAACGGTCGTTGTTGTGACGATTTTCGGCGACGCCTATAATCCACACATGAACGTGGAAGACCTTGGCGAGTTTGGGCTCATAGAACGGCTGCGGGCCACCGTCGAACGGCGGCAGCGCCCCCCGGAGGGACTGCTTCTGGGAATCGGCGACGACGCGGCGGCTTGGACGGTGGCTGGCGGGGCAGAGGTCGCCACCACGGACACGATGGTAGAGGGGGTCCACTTTCTCCCCGGCATAATGCCCTGGAAGGACATCGGCTGGAAGGCCATGGCGTCCAATTTGAGCGATGTCGCCGCCATGGGCTGCGATCCCCGCTTCGCGGTGGTCACGCTGGGAGTGCCCCCCGATGCGGCCGTGGCCGATCTGGACGCCCTGTACCAGGGCATGCTGGACTGCTGCGATTCCCACGGGGGCGCCATCGTCGGCGGGGACGTTGTGGCGTCGCCGGTGTTCTTCGTGACGATTAGCCTCACCGGATACAGCGCCGGGATACTCATGACCCGCACCGCCGCACGAGTTGGAGACTGTATCGCTGTCACGGGAGCACTGGGGGGGTCCGCAGGGGGGCTGCGGCTGCTCCTAGAATCAGCGTCCAGTTCGGACGCCGTTTCCGCTTCCCTGCTCGAGGCGCACTTCCGGCCCGCGCCGCAGATCGCGGCGGGCCGGATCCTGGCCGGCGCAGGGGTGATCGCGGCCATTGACGTTAGCGACGGGCTCTTAGCCGACCTTGGCAAGCTTTGCAAGGCCAGCGGGGTTGCCGCCCGCATCGAAGCGCACGCGGCGCCCATCCACCCTGCCCTTTGGAAAGCCTTCCCCGCTGATGCGCTGGAGCTTGCGTTGAACGGAGGCGAGGACTATCAGCTTCTCTTCACCGCCAACGAGATTGCCTTGGAAAAGGCCCTGCCCTTCCTCCCTACCCCGCCAGCAGTCATCGGCGCCGTGGTCGCGGGCAGCCCCGGGCACGTCGATGTGGTCGACGCCCAGGGGAAGACGGCGCCCGCGGCGGCGGGCGGGTGGGACCACCTCCGCCGGAGCCAGGCCTAATGGAGCTATCCGCGCACAGCCCGGAGGAAACGCAGCGCATCGGCCGCGCCCTGGGCGAGCTGGCCCAGCAGGGCGACGTCTTCCTGCTAAGCGGAGGACTCGGTGTGGGGAAGACCTGCCTCACGCAGGGCATCGCCTGGGGATTGGGCGTCCAGGACCATGCCCGAAGCCCCACATTCGTGCTAATGACCGAATACCAGGGAAGGCTGCCGCTGCACCACGCCGACCTGTACCGGCTCAGCACCATCGAGGAACTGTACGACCTGGGCTTGGACGAGTACGTTGACGACAGCGATGGCGTTCTGGTGGTCGAATGGGCGGAGCGCGTGCCCCAGGGCTTCCCCGGCGATCACCTGCTAGTGCGGCTGGAAACTGCCGGCGAACAGGCGAGGCGGCTGACCTTGGTCCCTAACGGCCCCCGCTACGAGAAGCTCGTGGAGAGACTACAGCGCGCCTTCGCCCACCCGTCGTAGGCCATGGAACTCTGCATCGACACCTCATCCCGGTGGGCCGGCATTGCGCTGGCGCAGGATGGAGTCGTGGCCAGGGAGACGGCCTGGCGCTCCCGGCAGAACCACACGATGGAGATGGCGCCGGCCATCGAGCGCATGCTCAAGGATGGGGGCCTACCGGCGGCTGATCTGACTGCCCTCATCGTGGCCATCGGCCCGGGGAACTTCAGCGCCTTGCGCACGGGGCTGGGCTTGGCCAAGGGGTTGGCGCACGCCACCGGCGTCGCGCTGGTCCCCGTGGGAACGTTGGAAATCGAGGCCCTTCCCTATCTCGGCCTCAGCCACGCTGTCTGCCCGCTGATGGATGCCGGCCGTGGCAACGTCGCTTGGGCAGTCTACCAGGGCTGGGAGGAGAGGGCGCCGCGGGCACTCGTCGAGGAGCAGGTCTCACCGCTGGAGGACGTTCTCAGGGCAGTGCCCGGCGATGTCATCTTTTGCGGCGAGGGCCTCGAGACAGTTCGGGAGGAGCTGCAGGGTCAGGCGCCGCCGGGATCGGCCCTGCTGTTGGCGCCCGCCCCCACCCGTCGCCTCTCCGCGCTGGCATCCCTTGGGCGCCTAAGGTTGTCAGCCGGCCACACTGCCGACGCCGCCACCCTGCAACCCCGCTATCTGCGAGGCCCTGCCATCACGAAGCCGAAACCTCCGCAGCGAATCAAATAGGGCCAGCGCCGCCGGCTACTTTATCGCCTGTGGGTTCATTGGGGAGCCGACGGAGCCGGTGATGGGCAACGGTGGGGCAACGAAGAAGAACTCGTAGACGCCGTCCTCGGCGCAGGCCTCGGCCAACTCGTCGAGGTCCAGGATCTCACCCAACAGCAGGCCGACGTAGGCAATGGCGACCAGGTGGAAGGGGATGCGCTGGCCCTCCACCTCCGTAGGATGCACCTCAACGGCGAAATTGTCCGCAGCGACGCTTGCCACTTTCTTCTCGAACAGCCAGGGAATCGTGTGGACGGAGAGACCGGCGCAATCGCTGAACACGAACCCGTCCCAGCTCCGCTTCGCCTTGCAGAGCGCCACGTGCCCCGTTCGGATCATGAGAAAGTCCCCCTGTCGCACCTCGACACCCTGCGCTGCGGCACAACCCTCCAGGTCGTCAATGGTGATGGCCGTCCCCGGCGTCAACCAGTCGACGCCCTTGTACCTGGGGAAGTCCAGCAACACACCCCGCCCCACAATCTTGTTGGAGGTCTTGTCCATGCTGTTACGCTCGGCGCCGTTGCCCGTCACCAGGTAGTGGGGACGGTCATTGTAGAGCCTGCCCTTGAAGATGACGTGCGCCAGGGAGTCCCATTGGGTCTGCCCCTGAAGGGCCAGCGTCGCCATGTCGTCGGTGACGTGGAGAATGGGCGGGTTGTCCGAGAAAAGGGCTGGGTCGTCGATGCCGGTCTTGAGCATGGCGTGGATGGCGTTGAAGCGCTTGTTCGTGGGGGTGCGGCGCTGTGGTCCGTCCATGTTGAAGGGGATGGCAAGACTGATAACTCTGCCCTTACGCACCAGGCGGCTCGCCTCGACGATGTGCTCCG
Source organism: Dehalococcoidia bacterium (assembly GCA_965263165.1). Classification (GTDB taxonomy): domain Bacteria; phylum Chloroflexota; class Dehalococcoidia; order Lucifugimonadales; family SAR202-VII-2; genus SAR202-VII-2. The sequence continues at coordinate 2,295,006 of OZ253584.1, read as the reverse complement.
GCGTGACGTGGTTCAGTGTGCCGATCTCGTCGTCCGGGCCCCAGCGGCCCCAGTTCTTGAACTGCTCGGCCCAGACCAGGAACTCGGCAACATCCACGGCGCGCCTCCAGCGGAAGAACTGGGGGGATTGTACAGCGGGAGGCGCGAGCCGTCATCCGGCGGAGGGCAACGCTCGGCGAGGGTTGGCCATCCGCTTTACGGTCTCACTTCCCGATTCCAGTCCCGTCCGGCTGGCATCACTACATCGGAGAATGGCGCAGCGTTTCAAGGTTGTCGTCATAGTCCAGCCTCTGGGGCATGGCAACCTACGTATGGCGCTCTCGATACGCGTCCTACGCCGGAAAGGCCAAGCCTTCCCATGGACCGCGGAAGAGGCGACCCCATCCGTAGATGGGCTCGGTGACGCCGCACCGGCGCAGCCCTTCCCATATGATCGACTGGCTGGCGGTGACCACACTGGCGCCAGTGTCCCGCTCGATAGCCTCGATCTGGTCGGCGGTGGCCTTGTTGGGACTGGGAATATACACGGTGTCGGCGTCCGGGTGTTCCTCCATCAACTGCCTAGCCAGGGCCGCCGAGCGAGCCGAGGGCGTGCGGGCCAGCCAGTCCTCGCCGACGCCCACCCCCTTCACGCCCAGGACTTCGAAGCCCTCGATGGAAAGGTAGTCGTCCTTGGGCTCCGGGACTGGCGGCGGGTCGGCGATCTGCACCACGACCAGCTTCTCCGCCCTGACCTGCCGGAGGGCGTTCATCTGGCAGGTGATGCTGCTGGAGAACGGAACGCCGTTCTCCTCTTCGAGGTCTTTGAGGAACTTCCCGATGCGCTCGTAGCCCACCCACAGGTTCAGTGGAATGCCGCCGAGGATGATGATGTCCACCTTGCGGCGGGCCATGACCTTGGCTATTTCCAGGCTCTGCTCCACGCCCCGTGCGATCTCCTCATCCGTCAGATCAACGATGGCGCCGGTGTTGATGGCCAGTGTTACCCCCGCGGGGGCGATTCTATAGAACTCATGAACGAACGCCTCCGAAATGGCGGGCGCCGATGTGTAGCCAATGCGAGCGCGGTATCCGTACATAGCCCATCCTTATGCGGCGTGGTTATCTGGGTTCACCCTGCGGCAGGCGGGCCAATTCCATCACAAGGGGCGGTTGATGTCAACGGACGCAACAGCCTGCGCCACAGGGAGAGCGTGTGCCCAAGGAGCGGCAGCCTACAACCGCCGCGCCGCCTCCAGAACCTGGGAGGCCGCCTCGTAGCCGCGGCGGCCTCTACTGAGGATGGGCGGAACGAGGTAGAAACGGTCGATACCGCGGCCCAGAAATGCCCCGATCAGCTCCAACGCAATCTCCGCGCCTGGCCGCCCTCTTTGCAGGTCACTCGCCATCTTCTCCGGCATGGCGCCGAAGGTCAGGCCGGCGCGGTGCGGCACAGGCGCGCCGAAGAAGACGGGCATCTCTAGGTCAGCGCCGCGAAGACTGCGATACAACTCCAGGAACTGCTCGGCGCGGGACGGGTCGAAGAGCGCCTGGGTTATGAGGAAGTGGGCGCCGGCGTCCGCCTTGCGGCCGGCCAATCGAGTCTCATTGTCCAGGTCCCGCCCAAGATCCACAGTCGCTCCGATGCAGAAGTCGGTAGGGACGGGAAGCTCGAGGCCCCGGGCGTCGCAGCCCTCGTTCATGGCGCGGATGGAGGCGATGAACCGGGTGGGGGTGAAGTCATCGACGGTCTTGGCCGCGCCGCGCTCGGACCCTCTGAAGGGGTCGCCGCCCACCACTATAACGTTCTCCAAGCCGAGGGCCTGCGCTCCCAGGAGCTGGCTCTGCAGGGCGAGCCGGTTCATGTCACGGCAGGCCAGGGTGAAGCTCGCCTCCCTACCCGACCGTTGTTGCAAGAGATAGGCCGCGGTGACGGAATCCAGCCTCACGGACTTGCCCGGACTATACGCCACAGAGAAGAAGTCGGCATCGACGAGGGCGGCTTGATCCAGCGGGTCCAGATTGGCGCCGCGGGGCGGCGATACGTCGCAGAGTACGGTCAGACGATCTTTCGACTGCCTTTCGGTGACCTTGGCCACGGAGCGCCTCCGAACGTCCGACCGAAAGCGGGATAGGAATCGGGGGAGCGCCACCCAACGCACCAGCGGACACCGCTCAACGGGTCGGCGGGGCGCCACTCAACGACGAAGGCCGCGGGCCCGATAGGACCCACGGCGCAATCGCATTCTCCTCGGTTCGAAGCGAGAGTCTAGTCGGAGACGCCCTTTTCCTTGAGGAAATCCAGCGCATCTTGGACGGTCACGATCTTCTCAGCGTCCTCGTCGGAGATCTCAACGCGGTTGTCATCGTTCGAGAACTCCTCCTCGAAGGCCATCGTCAACTCCACCAAGTCCAGCGAGTCAGCCTCTAGGTCATCGGTGAACCTTGCGGTCGCGACCACCTTGGCCTCGTCCACGTCCAGTCTCTCCGCCACAACTTTTCTCACGCGCTCAAAAACGGTAGCCACCCCTGGGACCTCCTTAGAACAATGAATACTGCGCCTATTATAGGGTCACTGCTCGGCGGTTGCCAAAACCGACCCCAAGACTCCGTTGACGAACTTGGGCGAACTCTCTGAACCAAAGCTCTTTGCCAGCTCCACGGCCTCATTGACGGCTACCTTGGGCGGCGTCTGCTCGCCGTTCGTAATCTCGTAGATGGCCAGCCGCAGCACGTTCCTGTCGATAAACGGGAGCTGGGCCACCGGCCATGCGGGGGCAAACCGGCCGATCAGCTCGTCCAAGCGCGGAACCTCCTCTCGTACGCTCCGCACCAGGGACCGGACAAAATCCATCAGCTCGGGGCTCAGACGGACGCGGGCCAGGTTCTGCTCCAGCACTTCGTCCACAGGGTGGCCCGCCACGTCGATCTCATAGAGGCACTGCAGGACGATGGCCCTGGCCTTATGGCGGGGGGTGAAGTGTTTATCGGCGCTCATGTGAGATGGCCCCGATGGCGACCCTGCCCGGACAACTAGCGGGCCAGCAATTGCTGCACGGTGGCAACATCGCCGGCTGCCTTGACGTCCACCTGACGGCTCATCCGGCGCACCAAGCCGCTCAACACCCGGCCGGGGCCAAGCTCGACGAACTGGGTCACTCCCGAGTCCAGCAGATAGGACACCGAACGGCGCCATTGAACGCAGGAACACACCTGGTTCACGAGCTCGTCCTTGATCTCGTCCGCTGTTGTAAGGGGCCGCCCGCTGGTGTTGGCCACCACGGTGACTTTGGGATCAGACACGGTGACACCGGAGATCGCCAGGTTCATCCCCTCCAGGGCGGGGGCCATAAGGCTCGAGTGGAAGGCGCCTCCCACCTGGAGAAGCACGGTCCTCTTAGCGCCGCGGGCCGCGGCCAGATCCATGGCACGGCCAACGCCGGCGCGCTCGCCGCTGATGACTATCTGCTCGTCGGAGTTGATGTTGGCAATCTCGGCTCCGGTCTCACGGCATACGAACTCCAGGGTCTCTTCATCCAGGCCAAGAATGGCGGCCATGGTCCCGTCCCGTTGCAGCGAAGCCTCGTGCATCAGAAGGCCGCGCTCCCGCACCAGCCGGATGGCGTCCAGCGGGCTGAGGGCCTCGGCGGCAACGAGCGCGCTGTATTCACCCAAACTGTGGCCAGCCGTATACGCCGGCTCGGCCAGGCCGTCAGCCACGCCAAGCTCCCTCAGAACCAGCAGACACGCCAAGCTTACCGCCATGATGGCGGGCTGGGCGTTCACGGTCTTGCGAAGGTCATCCTCGGGACCCTCGAACGCCAACTCCATCAGGGGGAAATCCACGGCGGCGTCGACATCACGAAAGAAGGTCTTCACTGAATCGAAGGCGCGGTGCAGGTCATAGCCCATGCCGACCTGATGGGAACCCTGCCCTGGAAACAACAGCGCCAGCATTCCTTTGGAGCGGCTATCCGCAGTGTGTGTCACCACGTATCTCTATCTCCTAGGGCCCAACGTTGGGGCAATAGCGAGTCTATCCTGGCTACGCCAACCTATGCCAAGTCGCCTGCGTCCGCCGTGACGAAGCGCCCCTTGTAGGTCTCACACGATGGGCACGCCCTGTGGGGCATCTTGGCGGCGTGGCACCTTGGGCAGGCGGTCAGGGCGGGGGCACTCAGCCGCTGGGAAGCGCGGCGCTTGCCGATTCTGTTCTTGGTCCGTTTCTTTCTGGGTACAGCAGGCATGAGGGCTCTGTTCTCCTAGCGCTGCTCCTGAGCCAGTAGGTCCAGCAAAGGCCCCCAGCGAAGGTCGCGTTGGAGCCCGGAGCAGCGGCATTCTTCATAGTTTAGCTGTGCGCCGCATCGAGGGCAAATGCCCGAGCAGTCCGAACCGCAAAGTGGCTTCATTGGCGCGCTGGTAAGAAGGTACTGCCGGACGGCTTCCCTCAAGTCGAGGACATGGTGAAGGTCAATGGTAAAAACGTCCCCATCGGGGGCCTGGAGGCGCGCCCCAGTGTCGACGTCTATGAGGGGATGCCAAACGTCGTCGATGAGGAAGTGCATGACCTGGGCGAATGGCTCAAGACAGCGAGCACAGACTGAGGCGGCCTTTGCGTCAATGGCCCCGTGAACCCACACGCCGTCCTCAGTGCGAAGGAAGCGCAGATCCCCGGCGATGTGGCTGGCGCCCATTTCTTGAAGGGAACCGGCATCCTCATCCAGGCGGTGAATTCGTTGGGCGCCGATGGGCTCTTTCAGTAGCTGTGCAACGTTGAATTGCATGTCGCCTCTCCCGGCAGGCCAAAGCTCCTTCCCGCACAGGCCCAAGCTACTTCCCGACATTGTAGCTAGAGTGGCGCGTTTGTGTCAACCGTCACAAAGCGGGTGTGCCCCTCATCAGGCTCGCCAGCACTTCTTTAGCCAGATCCGCATCGGGGGCGAGGACTATATTCACGCCATCTTCCTCCCTCCGTATCACTACCGTTCCCTCCGCTGACTCCCACAGTGTGGGGCCAGCCGGACGCACCATTGTTTGCAGCCAGGCCCCACCGCTCTTTAAACCTACTAGGGTAACGTACGACTCGTAGAATTGAATGGCGTCGCGCTCGCTGTCCCAACGCGTGGCTACAACCAGCAACTGCCGCTCGGATGCATCTTCATAGTATGCATACCGGTCGCCTCCCCAACCTTCCGACGCCTCGATGGAGCGGTCCTCCGGCAGGAATGTTTTCAGCACGTGATACAGAACGAACTCGCCGAGCGTGTCGTTGTCCTCCTCCTCCCAGGAGTCCGCCAGCAACCCGCTCACCTTCTCCAGCGACACCTCCACGGGAGCTTCGCCGGCCAGATACTTGTCGAAGTGCAGTATCTGCTCAGTGGACTTCGGAGGCTCATTGAAGGCCCTGTCGATGGCGCTCCAGCCTCCCTGCCTCCAGAGCCGGCTCGCGAAGTCGACCCCTCTTTCATAGGGAAACGTGATGGCCTCTTGCAGGAACACCGGCGCCCCGTCGAAGGCCAGGCTGCCGTTATCCTCCCCAGCCAACTGGGCGAAATCCTCCTCCGCCACCTTGGTGTAAGCGTAGATGCTCATCGCGAGGGTGGCATCGCCTTCAACGAGGGCAGCAAAGGCGGCTTCTGCGTCTGAGTTGCCCTGCGCCTCCAAGCGTTCGTCCATCGCGCTCAGGTCGAAGTGTTGGTCCTGAAGCGCGTGCGTGTATTCATGAACATAGGTTATCCGGTCTCCGGGACTGAGGTCATCCTCCGTTTGGATGACAACCATCTCCTTGTCATCAGGCGAGTAGTATCCCACCACTTGCTCGGCGTAGATGTCGGTGTACGTCTGGAAGAGGTCCAGGTCGGGCCCCACAAGGTCCAGCAGCACCAGGATGCGCCTGGTCCTCTCTATCTCCTCCCGGTCCACTTCCTCCTCGAAGTTCAGTCGAATGCGCCGGGCCATCTCCGCATCGTTGACGAACACGCGAGTCACGTCCCCCCTGGCCTCCAGACCCCTCAGTTCTGAGGTAAACGACGACAGAGCGTCCAGGGTTTCAGCGACCTGCGATGAGGGCTCAACGGTGGCCGCGGGGGCGGAGGTCACCGCGGGAGTGGGCGTTGCCCGTTCGGTGGTCGCGGGGGCAGAGGTCGCCGCTAGAGTGGGCACTGCCCGCGGGGTGGCAGGCGGCGTAGAGGCGACCGAAGGCGTGGGTGGAGGCGTTGCCAGAGACGAAAGGGTTGGCTCTGGAGGAGAGGTGGACTGAGGCGCCGGGGACGACGCCTCAGTAGCCGGAAAATCGGCCGCCGGGTCCGAGCCCTGGCCGCCAGCACAGGCGGCCCCCAACGACAACAGAACACAAAGGAATGCGGGGCCTAACAGCTTCAGAGCCAATCCGAACAAGCCGGCCTTTCCAGGCGCTCTCGGGCGCCCGCCGCAGCCAGCATCCGCTCCGTTGTCGCGCCGATCTCGGTTGGATTGGGAATGACAAACGCCCCCGCTTCCGCGAGCGCATTCATCTTCTCCTCCGCCCTGCCGGCGCTGCCGGTAATGATTGCCCCCGCATGACCCATCCGGCGTCCGGGAGGGGCCGTCTGCCCAACGATCAAGGCCGCTACCGGCTTGGTCATGTGGTTGCCGATGAACTCCGCCGCTTCCTGCTCCGCCGTTCCTCCGATCTCGCCAATCAGCACCACAGCCTCCGTGTCGGGGTCGTCCTCGAAGAGCTGTAGGACATCGGTGAAGGGAGTCCCGATGATGGGATCACCGCCGATGCCGACGCACGTAGACTGGCCGATCCCCCTCGACGTGAGCTGGCTCACCGTCTCGTAGGTCAAGGTGCCGCTGCGAGAGACCACTCCCACCTTCCCCGCGGAGTGGATCTGGCCAGGCATGATGCCCATCTTGCACCTTGCCCCCGGCGAGATGATGCCGGGGCAGTTCGGTCCTATCAGCCTGCTGGCCCTGCCCTGCATATAGCGCTTGACACTGGCGGTGTCCAGGACCGGCGCCCCCTCCGTGATGCATATGACCAGCGGAAGGCCGGCGTCGACGGCCTCAACCATGGCGTCGGCGGCAAAGGGCGCCGGCACGAAGATAAGGGAGGCGTTGGCGCCCGTCTCGCGCACCGCCTGGTCCACGGTGTTGAAAACGGGCACGCGGTCTGCAAAGAGCGCGCCTCCTCGGCCGGGCGTAACCCCGGCAACGAGGTTGGTCCCATACTCCATGCACCGCTCGGCGTGGAAGCCCCCTTCCCTTCCGGTTATGCCCTGTACGAGAAGCCGCGTCTGTTCGTTGGCGAGAATCAATGGATGAAGCCCCAGTTGAATTTACGCCCTGCCGGGCGCTGCGGACGATCGCTCCAACCTGCCCGGCTGCGACGCTCATTGTAGCCATGAGCAGCAGGGCGAGGCAAGCCGCAGCCAGCCGGCATCCCCCGCCGGCCCGGCCCTCCATGCAACGGCGACTAGTCTACCGCGGCGCCACCAGTATCTGGTCCCGGGTGAACGTGTCGATGATCTCGGCGCCATCCTTGGTCACCACGACCATGTTTTCCAAACGGCCGGCGCCCACCCTGTGCTCGCCTTCTCGAGTCTCCACCGCGACGACCATGCCCTCCTGGATCTCCATCGGAAACTGGAGACCCCATTGACGGTTGAAGATGGGGTAGTCGTAGCCGGAGATGCCCCCCAGCCCAACGCCATGGCCGTTCTCAGCGGTGAGAAGCTCCTCCTCCAGCCGGTAGCCGTATTTGGAAGCCGGCGGGAAGTGTCTGGCCGCCTTGTCGGTAGAGGCGCCTGGTCTGATTTCGCTCACAATCGTGTCGACGCGTTCGAGCACTTCCTTATACCAATCCTTGGCCTTCTCCGAGGGTTCCTTGCCGATGGAGAGTGTGCGGATGGTGCAACTCGCGTAGCCCAGGTAGGTAAAGCCGCACACCGAACCGTACATCAGGTCGCCGGTCTGCAGCAGACGGCCGCTGTTGGAGAAACCCTGCTCGAAGGTCATGGGGCCGCTCCGCCAGCCCCCGTAGTGGGAGGATTCGGCGCCAAACTCATAGCCCGCCTGAGCCACCATCTTGCCCAGGTCTGTGTCCCGCATACCGGGCCGGGCAGTTTCCCACACCCGGAACCAGATGCCGTTGCAGATGGCCGCCACCATCTTGAGACAGGCGATCTCGTCCTGGGTCTTGATCATGCGGGCTTCCAGCATTAAGGGGACGCTGGTGGTAATGTTGGCAACCCCGGCCTCCGCCAAGGCATTCAGCGCCATGCCGTCCAGGCCGCCCACGGCAATCTTCTCCTCCAGCAGCCCGCGGCGGCGCAGCTCCTCGGCGATTTCACCAGCGAAGAGCTTCGACTGGTACAGGGACGCATCGGGGCCCGGCGCACCCGCCAGCCAGCCGCGGGCCGGGCGCCATTCCTGAATCCAGGGCGCCTGGTCGGGCATCTGGTGAAACCAACCGTTGTGCTCGTACATGACGGTTGGATGGTCGGCAAAGAACAGCGCGTACCGAGTCTGCGGCAGGGGAAAGCCAATCAGCCCCGTCAGGTAGCGGATATTCGAGGCGTTGGACTCCAGAAGGGCGGCCACGCCGTACTTGCGCATGATCTGGCGCGCCCGTTCGGCCCGCTCCTGGCGCATGCGGTCCACATTCAACCGCTCCTGCCAGTCGGCGGGGTCTTGGCCGTAGGTCAGCCTGGCCGTATCGATAACCTTTGGAGGCACAGCGCACCTCTATCATTCTCAGAGAGATGGGTCGGCGAACGGCCACCATGGTAGCGCGGCGCAGAGGCGCGGCGCAATTGACGCGAGCGGCGGCCCGCCCGTCTAATAAGCCTACCCCTACCCCACACCCGCCAAGGAGCTTCATGGGCGACCAGGTCAAGTTCATCGACACCACCGTTCGCGACGGCAACCAGAGCCTGTGGGCCTTCAACATGAAGACTGGGATGATGCTCTCCGTCCTGCCCCACCTCGACGAGGCGGGCTTCGACTCCATCGAGTTCTATAACCACGGTATCCAGATCAAGAAGCTGGGCAAGGACCTCGGCGAGGACGCCCTGGAATGGCTGAAGCGAGGCGCCGCCCTCAACAACAAGACCGAGCTTCGTCTGCACGGGGGCATCCGGGGCGGCCTTTCACTGATCCCACTGTCCGTCCGCAAGCTGATGGTGGACATCATCGTGGCCCACGGCATCACGCTGAACCGGTCATCCAACGCTTGGAACGACTTCCCTGAGCACGCCCCCGAGGTGGAGGACCTGCGGAAGGCCGGCATGAGGACGGTGGTCAATGTCATCTATTCAATCTCGCCCCGGCACACCGACGAGTACTATCGCGAGCGCATCGCCAGGGCGGCCGCGCTGCACCCATACCGCATCTGCTTCAAGGACGTTGGGGGGTTGCTGACACCGGAGCGGACCCGGGAGTTGGCGCCCATCTTCAAGGAGTCCGCCGGGGACGTGGAACTGGAATTCCACGCTCATTCCAACAACGGCCTGGCGCCGTTGAACGCGTTGGAGGTGGCCAAGGCCGGCATCAAGTATATCCACACCTCCATCCCTCCCGTGGCCAACGGAACGTCGCAGCCCTCAATCTTCAACGTGGCCCAAAACCTGCGCTCTCTCGGCTTCGATCCCGTTATCGACGAGGCGCCATTGCGTCCGGCCAGCGAGAAGCTCACTGCCATCGCGCACCGCCACCACCTGCCCATCGGCGCGCCGCGTCTCTTCGACCAGGAGATCTATGGGCACCAGGTGCCCGGGGGCATGCTATCGAACCTGGCCTACCAGTTGAAGCTTGTGGGGATGGAGCACCGCCTACAGGAGGCACTGGAGGAAACCGTCAGGGTCCGGGCCGAGTTTGGCTATCCGATCATGGTGACGCCGCTCTCGCAGTTCGTCGGCAGCCAGGCAGCGATCAACGTCATCCTCGGCGAGCGCTACAAGCTGGCCAGCGACGCCGTGATCCAGTTCGCCCTTGGCCTATGGGGAAGAGAGGCGGTTACGGCAATGGACCAAGACGTCCGCGCCAATATCCTCGACCGCTCCCGCGCCAGGGAGTTGGCGAACTGGCAGCCTCCCCAGCCGTCGTTGCAGGAGGTGCGGGCAAAGTTCGGACGCAACATCAGCGACGAGGAGTTGGTGCTGCGCTTCTTCGGCGGCGACGAAGCCTACGAGGTGATGGGCAAGGCCAGCGCCCCGAAGGACTTCCTCAGCGTGCGCCACCCGGTGGCCACGCTTATAGACGAGCTGTCGAAGAGGCGCAACTTCAGGCGCGTGGTGGTTCAGAAGGGCGATGTATCCGTGACCCTTCAAGGCGGCTCGGGGGAGTAGCGGTCAGTCCATGGAGAAGACGCACTTCCCTGTCGTCGCTCCGTCGAAGGTCTGAAAGGCCTCCACCGCCTGGTCCAGGTCGTAGTGATGCGTGATGAGCCGCTCCAGCGGCGCCTTGGTGTCCACCATGAACCGGCATATCTCGATCAGCTCCGCCTTGCTGAACGTCCACGAGCCGTAGATCGTCGCCACCTTGAAGATAACGTCGCGGTTGAAGTCGATCTCAGCCGGGGCACCGGCGCCGACGTAGCAGGCGCGCCCAAAGGGACGCATGGCCGCCAACATCTGCTGACGGGCCGTGGGGTTGCCGGATGTCTCCAGCATGACCGACGCCCCCATCCCGCCTGTAAGCTCTTTGATGGCCTCCACCGGGTCGGTCTCCAGGGGATTGATGACGTGGTCCGCTCCCAGCTCTTTGGCCAACTGCCGCCGCTCCGGGACCACCTCCATGGCAATGACTCTTGCCCCCATCGCCTTCGCCGAGAGTGTGCCGCTAAGGCCCACCGGCCCCTGCCCAAAGACGGCCACCGTGTCCTTCCCCGACGCGTGCATCTTGTTCAAGCCGTTCCAAGCGGTGCCCGTCCCGCAGGAGATGGCCGCCCCCGCTGCGAACGACAGCTCGTCGGGAAGGCTGACCAGTGTGCGCGCCGGCACTCGGATGTAGTCGGCGTTGGCCCCGTGGGCTGTGCCGCCGCCGTAGGTAACGTGCCCGTGGGGACAGAGCTGCTCGTAACCCATGCAGCAGAACTCGCAGGCGCCGCAGCCGGAGTAGTGGTGGCACACGACTCTGTCTCCGACCTTCAGGCTATCAGGCGCCCCGGCCCCCAGTTCCTCGATGACGCCGCAAGGCTCATGGCCGCTGATGGTCTCGGCGCCCACCGAACCCCGGTAGAAGTGGAGGTCCGTGCCGCACAGCCCCGAGGCCCGAATCTTCACGATGGCCTCGCCCGGACCGGCGTGGGGGTCGGGAAAGTCTCGTATCTCCGCCCCTCGGTTCCCCGTAAACACTATGCCTCGCATGGTCGCTCCTCCTGCCTTCGGTGGTTGAGTTAGCCTAATCCGATTTGGCCCGGCATGGTCAAGGCCCGGCCAACGAGCCGCAGGCCCTGAAGTTCGCTATTCAAAGCCGTAGAGCCGGGCGCAGTTGTCCCAGAGGTACTTGCGCTTCAGCTCGTCGGGGAAGGGCATGCCCAGCATCGCCTCCACCGCGTGGGGGTACTTCACGTCCAGGTGCGGGTAGTCCGTGGAGAAGACGATGTTGTCCTCCAGACCGTACTCCGGAAGGTGCGCCGCCGTAATCTCGTCGCACTCAATGGCTGTGTAGCACTGGCGCTTGAAGTACTCGTCGGGCATCATGGTGAGCTCCGGCAACTCCAGGTGGCCGGTGACCTCCATGTACTCGCCCATGCGCCACAACAGCCAGGGCATCCATGAGCAGTTGCCCTCCAGGTACGCCACCTTCAGCTTGGGGAACCGCTCGAACACGCCCCCGAAGAGCATGTCGGCGCAGGCCGTCATGTTCTCCATCGGGAACGTCAGCGTGTTCTGGAGAGAGAACGTCGGCGTGAACTCGCGGTGCACGGGTTGGGGCAGGTCCACGAACCCGGCGGCGTGGAAGCCCACAGGGACGCCCAGGCGTTCGCATTCAGCCCACAGGGGGTCGTAGTACGGGTCGCTCCAGGTGTGGCCGTTCACATAGGTCGGGCGCATGTAGATGGACTTGAAGCCGTACTCCTCCACCGTGCGCCGAGCCTCGGCCACCGCCGATTCGACGTCGTGGGGCGCCACCATCGCCGAGCCATACATACGCGCGGGATCCGTCTGGCAAAAGTCGTGCAGCCAGTCGTTGTAGGCCGTGGCGATGGCGGCGGCAAGGTCGGGGTCCAACCCGTCGATGCCCAGCACGAAGAGGCCGCGCGTCGGAAACAGGACCGCCACGTCCAGCCCCTCCTTGTCCATTGCCTCGACCTGCGACACGCCGTCGAAGTCCCGGGCCATGGCGTCGCCATACATATCCTTGAGGCGCTGGTCCAGCACACCGGACCTCGAGTTGTCCCGGAAGTAGCGGGAGAAGACCCCTCTGGACAGTGTCTGCCCCTCCACCACCACCCGTATGTCCCTGGTGATCTCCGTGAGACCCACGGGCGCCCGTTCGGCGTAGGCAGGATCAATGTAGCGCTGCCATAGGTCCGCGGGCTCCATGATGTGCATGTCCGAGTCCATAGCTTTGAAGCCGTTCTTCATGGCGGCCACCTCCTGATTGAGAGCGCCATACTCCCGCTAGCCTTATTCCCCAACGAGAAGCCGATTGTAGCCTTTACTGGGCCGCAGAGCAAAAGGCAATTGGCCGAAATATAGGGCTGGGCCATATTGAGGCGCTCCGCCGGGGCGCCTCACGACCCGGTGAGCGCCTTCCACACTTTCCACCGAGTACGGGCAGGGATGGTCTTTGATTGTTTGTGTAACATTTCTCAGCCGGGGGTGTAGGCACGAAGGCGTAACAAGGGCGTAATAGGGCGTAACGAGCCGTAATGAAGCCGTAAAGGATCTGTAAAGGAACTGTAATGGCTTCGTAACGAACCGTAACGGAACCGTAATGGAGCGGGATGGCTCCAAAGAGCCTGTGCCTTATAACGGCATTGGCTCCGGTCCCAGCCTTCCTCGGAGGGTCTTGCCCCTTGGGGTGTTCCCTCAGCGCCCCTGCCACAGGGGGGTGCTCTGTGTTTAGCCTCCAGTGCAATATGTATACGGCAGGCTCCGAGAAGGAGAAGCGGGCCCCCGGCCCGCTTCATGGGGGCACTATAGCACAACTGTTCGTCTTTTGCAATGGGGGAGTGGCGGGGGCTCTCCCTGGACGGATGGTCTTGCTGTGGCGTGCGCCCTCCATCAGCGGAGGGTCTGACTTGGCCTGCGCCGTTGTCCCACCGGCCCACCCTCCAACGTTTTTGGAAACAGGGGGACTCCCCCTGTACCCCCGGCGGGGGCTGCGCCCCCTGCACCCTGCTTGGGGGAACGGGGGGATAGGACGCTTCTTAGCCTGCCCACAAGGCAGGGGGATTTCCCTGGAGGCGGGGGTAGGCTGGGGGGAGGCAGGGGGCCTTATGGTGGCGGACGCCGATAGCCGCCGGCGGAGTGGCTTGGCCACCGTACGGCCATTGCTTAAAGCAAGGAGGCCCTGGGAATCTTCCCGGGGCCTTCTTGGAAACGAGGCGTTGGGATTGGTGACCGGCCAGGGAGTCGAACCCTGAACCTACTGATTAAGAGTCAGTTGCTCTGCCAGGTTGAGCTAGCCGGCCACGGGGGCGGGCGGATATCCAGCAGTCCCTCGGGACTTGCTTGGGCGCGCCGGCGTCAGCGGCGGGTTTAGAACATGTGCGTGTGCACCGAGGCGGCGACCGAGAGTTCGATATCGGTGATCGCCTGGCTCATTGCCTGCCCGATGAGGTCCAGCTTGCGCACCTGCTCGATGCGAGGGGCGGCCTGGTTCTGCTCCTGCTTGGACAACAGTCCCTTGAAGATACCGCATGCGTCGGCCAAGCAGATGATCACCACGTCGCGGGGGTCCGGGATCTCGTCGCTGAACAGCACTTCCATGATGCGCAGCTTCACCTCGCGCTCGGCCTTACCGTCAATGGTTGGGTAGCGCCGGGACTGGAACACCCACAGAAACCGGTCGTCCCGGGACTCCAGGATGCCGTTGGCAATGAGGCGGGCCAGCGCTTCCTCGCGGAGGGCCTGGGCGCGTCCCGCCGTCAACTCCACCCAAGTGCGGGCATCCCGCTCCTCCCCCGCTGCAATGCTAGCCAGCGTTGGGTCGAGAAGGCTGTCGCCTACAGGCGTGGAGTCGATCAGAACGAGCTTTTCCAGGTCGGTGTCGATGCGGTTTTCCAGCGCCAGGTCCATCAGCACACCGCCGGCGAGGGCATAGTCCAGCGACCAGTTGGGCACGGTCGCGAACCTCCCGTCTTCGTCGTTGAGCAGCAGCAGGATGATCTCCTCGGCGAATCTGAGCATAGCGCCTCCTGTCAACTTATGGGGGTGCTCTCACCAGCGCCGCGGCCATCGGGTCCGGCATGTCTCAGCGCTGAGGCCAAGGGGTATTATAGACCATCGGTGGCGACTGCGCAGCAACCATCCGCCCCCTGCCCGCCCGCGCTGGAAACACCCGCCCTCTCCCGGCTCCGTAGGCGTTCGGGCGGCGTTCCGGCATACCTGTAGCCTGGACGCCTCCTTGCCAGCAGAACCTTCATGGGGCACTCTTTAGAAGCCCCTCGATGTATGGCTTCGATTTATGGCTCAACGAAAGGATTCCTTCCCGTATGGACAACGACATATCTGAGACCGGGGGTTCGAGAATCTCGGGAGAGGAACCCGGCGGAACGCTCTTTGGGGTCCGCTGCTCCCGGGTGGTGTTGGCCCTCTTGGCGCTGATACTCATTGCTTCACTCGGAATCCGGCTGTACCGCATTGACTCGCCCTCTGACTTCCACGTTATTCGCCAGTACCACTCAGACATTCTCGCCAGGGCCTACTACTTCGAGCTAGCGGACGATATCCCAGAGTGGCGGCGCAATGTGGCTGGGATGAACCGAGACAACGAGCCCCTCCTGGAACCTCCGATCACTGAGTATCTGGCGGCTGGAGCCTACTATCTGGCTGGGGAAGAGCATCGGTGGATTCCCCGCGTCTTCTCTTCCCTGTTTTGGCTTGCGGGCGGCGCGTTCCTGTTCTTCATTGGCAGGAGATTCGGCCCCTCCTGGGCCGCCGCAATAGCCGTATCCTACTATCTCTTTCTCCCCTTCGCCGTTCTCGCCAGCCGGAGCTTCCAGCCAGACCCGTTGATGATCATGCTGATGCTGGCGAGCCTCTTGCTGATCCTGCGCTACAGTGAGCGCCCAACACTGGCTCGTCTGCTACTGGGAGCTGCCGTTGCCGGCATGGCTCTACTTATCAAGCCTGTTGCCCTATTCCCGATCATGGCCGTCTTCGCGGCGCTATCCATCCAGCAACGGGGACTTCGAGCGACGTTGCTGAGCCGGCCCACGGCAATCTTCCTAGCGGTGGCCCTGCTTCCCGCTGCTTTCTACTACGGCCTCGACCCGCTTCTGGGCAGCGCAGTTCAAGTCCAAACCGGGGGAAGGTTCGTCCCAAGCCTCTGGTTTGATTTGAGATACTGGCATCAATGGTTGGTCTTGGCATTGTACGTCCTGGGAACGGCGCCGCTCATCGCCGCACTGCTTGGCGCCATCGTCGCCGGTCCAGGTTGGGCGCGGCAATTGCTACTGTCGCTTTGGGTCTCCTACCTCCTCCTTGGACTGGTATTCTCCTATCACATCTACACCCACGACTACTACCAGTTGCAGCTCATTCCCATCGTAGCCCTGTCTCTCATTCCCCTGATCTCCCTTCTGGGGAAGCGAGTCCGCGCGGTAGTGAATAGACAGGGGTTGATGATGACGCTGGGCGGCCTGATAGGCCTTGCTTTGGTTCTAGCTGCCGTCAATGCCCGGCTGGCGATAGAGGCTTCGGAGCCAGAGTATAGGATTGCCAGTCTAGAACAAATTGGCGAGCAGATGCATCACAGCCAACGCGTGTTCTTCCTTGGACCCAGCAATGAACTCCTTGCGTATCACGGAGAGGTCTCAGGCTGGATTTGGAACCCTCCGAGGCCTATCAAGAGAGTCAAAGTTGGCGTCGAAGCCTTTTTCCGCCAGGGCTTCTTATCCGAGAAGGAGGCCCCGTCTGCGGACCAGGAGCAGCGCGCCTTAGAAGAGTTCAAGGCCCTAATCGACGCGAGGTCTCCCGAGTTTCTCGTGGAGACACGCGACTTGTTGACGATTTATCCTGCGTTGGGGAACTACGTCCGCAGTAACTTCCCGCTTGTCGCCAACGCCGACGGCTACGCAGTGTACGATCTTGCCGGGGCCGGAACAGAAGGCGGCGTACAATAAGGTCACCTCCAGTCCCTGTCCTACGCGGCATCCGGGGCGGCGCCGCTCAGGCAGGAAACCCAACAGCCGTCGTCGTTCCTTCACAGCCTACGGAACCCCACTATGGAGAGAGGCCTTGATCCGCGCATTCAAAGGAAAAGCGCCGCGCATCCACCCCTCGGCGTTCGTTAGCTTGGACGCCTACGTCATCGGCGGCGTGGAGATCGGGGAGAACGCCAGCATCTGGCCGGGCGTGGTCATCCGGGCCTACCCCGGCAAGATGACCATAGGCCGCAACGTCAACGTCCAAGACGGCTCCATCCTCCACTCCAGCGACCCCATGGTCATAGAGGACAATGTCAGCATCGGACACGCGGTAGTGGTACACGCCTCCCGCGTGGGAGCGGGCTCCCTACTGGGCAACAACTCGTCCATCCTGGAGGGGTCGAGCGTAGGCAGGGAGTGCCTCATAGCGGCCAACGCCGTCGCGCCGGCCAATACCGAAGTGCCCGACCGGTCCTTCCTGGTAGGCGTCCCCGGCCGCGTGAAGGGCCCCGTGTCGGAGGCCCAGCTTGCGATGATGCGGTACACCAACGAGTCCGTGGCCGAGGAGGGACGTCTCTACAAAGCAGAGGGCCTCAGCCATGATCTCGATTGACACGCAGTTTGGCCCCTCGTCATAATGGCTCCTGGGAGCCGAGGCTCCCGTCGTATTGGCTTGCCGAGGTGGTGGAATAGGTAGACACGCGGTCTTGAGGGGGCCGTGGGCGTTAGCCCGTAGGAGTTCAAATCTCCTCCTCGGCACCAACCGCACCAGGGCGACGTAGCCAAGAGGTTAAGGCGGGGGTCTGCAAAACCCCTATCCGGCGGTTCGAATCCGCCCGTCGCCTCCAATTTCATACCTGAGTCGACGCGCATGCAAGGCCCCTGGGAAACGCCAGGGGCCTTTTGACAGCGAGGCCGGATCAACCAAGGAGTGGCGTCAGGCTATGACGCGGCAGGGTGACGGCGACCTAGCGATCATAGGGCTGGGAATGGTCACGGAGCCCCAGCCCGGGCGAAGCGTGCGCCGGATCGAGGCAGAGGCCGCCCGCCTAGCCATCGAGGACGCGGGGCTCCAACGCGAAGACGTGGACGGCGCAATCCAACTCACCATGCATGCCGGGAGCGGCTCCACGCCCTCCTCCACCGATGCTTTTCCCAGACTGCTAGGCCTGCCCGTCAAGTTCTACTCCGAGACCGGCCGCGGCGGCGGCATTGCAGCCCAGGGGATCATGGCTGCGGCCAGATACCTGGAGCTTGGCATCGCCAACTACGTTGTGGTGGCTGTCGGCGCCAATGGCTGGTCCCGCGCCCGCAGAGCCCGGCAGGAACGGGCCGAGCGGGGCAACGCCCGCGCCGGAGGCAAGGAGAAGGAAGGCTATTGGGGCAAGCCATTCGGCGACCTGCGGGCGGTGAGCCACCACAGCTTCTTTGCAGCCCGGCACATGCACGAGTTCGGCACCACCAGTGAGCAACTGGGCCGCATCGCCGTGGCCATTCGCCAGTGGGCATCCCTGAACCCGCGAGCCAAGATGTACGGGCGGCCCATGACGCTCGAAGACCATCAGAGCTCGGACGTGCTGGTCCACCCCTACCACCTTCTCGACTGCTGCCTGGTGTCCGACGGAGGCATTGCGTACGTGCTGACCACCGCCGACCGCGCCAAGGACGCTCCGAAACCTCCGGTGTACGTGGCCGGTGTTGGGTTCGGCGAGGCCATCGAGGAGCTGTGGTGGGACAAGGCCAACTACACGCGGCTGGCCGTGAAAACGGCCAAGGAGCAGGCCTTCAGCCAGGCTGGAATCACCCTGGAGGACATCGGCCACGCCTGGCTTTATGACTGCTTCACCGCCGAGGTGCTGTTTCAGCTGGAGGACTACGGCTGGTGCGGCAAGGGAGAAGGCGGGCCATTCGTGGAGTCCGTGAACCTGGGCCCTGGCGGCGGCCTTGCCATCAACACCAACGGCGGCCTCATGTCGGCGTACCACTATGCCGACATGACGGGCCTGTCGGAAGCAGTGACCCAACTCCGGGGCGAGGCCGGCGACCGGCAGCTTCCCAACGTCACCTTCAGCATGGTGACGGGGCACGGAGGAGAGGTCGTGTCCCCAGGCATGAGCTCCATGCATTCGACCCTGATACTCAGGAGGTAGTCCCCATCGCATCGGAAAGGCCCCAGCCCAACATCGATGAGGACAACCAGGACTTCTGGGAAGCCGTCCAGCGCCGCGAGTTCAAGCTGTACCGCTGCGTCGCCTGCGGAGCCTGGTACTGGCCCTTTGCCTTCTGCCGGAACCACCCCAACGAGCCCTTTGCGGCCAACATTCAACTGGCGGAGGCCAGCGGACGAGGGACCGTCTTCTCGTTCAACATCCACAACGTCGCCTTCGACCCCGCCTTCAGGGACGACGCGCCCTATGTCTACGCCCTGATCGAGCTGGAGGAGGGCCCCATGTTCGCCACCAACGTCATCGAGTGTCCTCCAGAGGATGTCGCAATCGGCATGCCCGTGGAGATCATCTTCCAAGACGTCGAAGAAGGGGTTACCCTGCCCAAGGTCCGGCCAACGCGATAGCAAGCCCGGCGGCGGCGCGCGCCGGGGGCCATCCGGCCGCTCCAAACTGCCGAAAGAGAAAGGCTCGCCATACAACACGAACAGCGCGCCCCGGCTCCCGTCCCGGACCCGCAGGAAGCGCCGCCCTTGGACGGCGTCCGGGTCCTCGACTTCAGCCACGTACTGGCCGGCCCCTTCAGCACCCGGCTGCTGGCCGACCTGGGCGCCGAGGTCCTCAAGGTGGAGTCGTCCACGCGACCGGACCGCCTGGGCGCCACCAAGGTCGATCTCCCGCCGCACCGCCGCCAGGACCGGCCCCCCTTCTTCCTCAACGTCAACCGGAACAAGCGCTCCATCACCCTCAACCTCAAGACCCCCGGAGGGCGGGATTTGGCCATGCGCCTGGCATCCAAAGCGGACGTATTAGTTGAAAACTTCAGCGCCGGGGTGATGGAAAGGCTGGGGCTGGGCTACGCGGACCTCCAGCCCCTGAACCCGGCCCTCATCTTCGTCAGCATGTCGGGCTTCGGCCACTCCGGCCCGCGGCGCGACTGGATCAGCATGAATATGACGCTCCAAGCCTACTCCGGGCTGCTGATGGTCACCGGCGCCCCAGGCGACTTGCCCACGTCCATCTCCAATTCATGGAACGACTACATCGGCGGCCTGCACGCCAGCTTCGGCGTCGTGGAGGCGCTGGCCGAGCGAGAGCGCACGGGAACGGGCCAACACCTCGACTTCGCCCAACTGGAATGCAGCGTGGCCACCATCGCCCCCCTGGTTCTTGCCAGCGCATACCACGGCGAAGCGCCGCCCCGTCTGGGCGACCGCTCCACCACCGTGGCCCCTCAGGGCTGCTACCGTTGTGCCAGAGAGGACGACTGGTGCACCATAAGCGTGCAGACGGATGAACAATGGCAAGCCTTGGTCCAAACCCTGGGCAGCCCGGACTGGGCCAGCGCCCCGCGATTCGATGACGTCCAGGGCCGGTTGGAGCACCACGACGAGTTGGACCAGCGCCTTGAGGCCTGGTCCAGCCAGCATTCGAGCATCGAGGTTGAGCGCCGCCTCAAAGCCTCAGGTGTGCCCGCCGAGCGTATGAGGCGCATCAACGAGATCGTGGGGGCGCCAGATGCCGGGGATGCGTTCCATTGGATGGAGGACCCGCCAGACGCTATGCTGGTCACCGGCCTCCCCATGCAGTTCGACGTTGGGGGCGCCGCCCCGCCGGCGCCAGCGCCCCGGCTCGGTGAACATACCCAGCAGGCGTTGCATGAGTGGCTGGGCATGTCCGCCGAGGAAACGGAGCCCTTCTTCGACGAGGGGGCCCTAACCTAGACGAACGCGGCACAATGGACACTCGGCGCCCGCAGCGCGGGGGGCGGACGAAGTGCTAGCATGCATTGGCGGCGGCGGAGAGGTCTTGCGTCTGTCCAGAATGCCGGATGAAGGCGGGAAGGAAGCGTAGGTCAATGGCGAGAATCATCGACCTCACCGCCCACTCAGCGGTCTACGCTACTCGGCTCCTCGTGGAGAGCGGGCATGAGGTGGTGCGCGTCGAGCCCCCCGGCGGAGACGCCCTCCGCCGCCTGAAGCCATTCCTCGGGGACGCGCCGGACCTGGAACGCGGCGCCTACCACCTTTTCCTCAACGCCGGAAAACAGAGCATAACCCTCGATCTGGAAAACGCCGCCGGCCGGGAGGTCTTCCTTTCCCTGGTTAGCGCCGCTGACGCCGTGGTGGGCCAGACCCCCTTCCCCGTGAGCCGCGAGGCCCTGACTCAGGCCAACCCCCGCCTCGTGACCGTCGAAGTCGAAGACGACGCCACCCCGGAGCTGTGCGCCTACGCCCGGGCGGGTCTGTTGGCCATCACTGGGCACCCGGGGCGCCGGCCCGCCGTCCTGGGGGGGCACATCGTCTACGGGGGCGCCGGGCTGTATGTGGCGTTGGCAGCGGCTGTCGCCCTCCACCAAGCGCAACGGCTCGGGCGCGGCTCCACGGTAAGGGTCTCGCTGCGCCAGTGCCTGGAGACCTTCGTCGAGTTCGCCATGGTCACCTATACGTTCGAGGACAGGATCACCGAGCGCCGCGGCTACCGGGGCTCCGGCACCGCCGTATCCGGGGCGTTTCCCTGTAAGGACGGCTACTGGATGATCAGCGTGCCCCACTCGCCAAAAGGCTGGCGGGCGTTCATGGAATGGGTAAACGACCCCGTGCTCATGGCCGACGAATCCCTGGAGCACGAGGCGAACCGGGCAGCCAACCGGGACATGATCCTCGACCGCCTCGCCATTTGGTCCCGTCAATTCACCAAACAGGAGATCGTGGAAGAGGCCCAACGGCGGCATATCCCGGCCTCGCCTGTGGCCACCGCCCTTGACATGCCACCCGACCCCCAACTCCAGGCGCGGGGCTTCTTCGAGGAAATCGACCACCCCACCCTCGGCCCGTGGAAGTGGAATCCACGCGGGGCCGTTGGCGTCGTCGCCGGCAGGTCGGTGGGCCCGGCCCCCACACTCGGGCAGCACAACGCCCAAATCCTAGAGGAATTGGGCTACTCTGAAGATGGCCGTCGCCGCCTGCTGGAGAGTGGCGCCGTCTGAGGGTAGACCTGCCTGGACAGTTCGGTGTTGAGCAATGGGCTGTTGAGCAATAGGAGGAACGATGACGAACGGGCAATCGCGGGAACTGTTCGATCCTGAGAGCGGCCTGGTGAACAGGGCCTGCTTCAGCGACCTGGGCATCTATGAACAGGAGTTGGAGCGCATCTTCGCCCGGTGTTGGCTGTACGTGGGACACGAAAGCCAGGTCCCGAATCCAGGGGACTTTCTCACCGCCTACATGGGGGAGGATCCCATCATACTGTGGAGAGACGCCGACGGCGTCATCCACGCGTTCCTGAACATGTGCCGGCACCGCGGCAACCCCGTCTGCAAAGCGGATTCCGGAAACGCCCGCGCCTTCATGTGCACCTATCACGGGTGGACCTACGACTCCACGGGCAGCCTCATCACCGTGCCCGGGATGCAGCAGTACTACTTCAACGACCTGGACACCAGCCGGTGGGGGCTCGTTGAGGTGGCGCAGCTCGACACCTACAAGGGCCTCGTCTTCGCCACCTTCGATGCGAGCGCTCCCCCGCTCCTCGACTATCTCGCCGGGGCCGGCTGGGACCTGGACATGCTCCTGGACAGGCGAGCCGGAGGCACGGAGATCATCGGCGGCGTCCACCGCTGGACCCTGGACGCCAACTGGAAGTTTGGCGCCGACAACTTCGGCGGAGACGACGGTCACCACACCATCACCCACGCCTCCGTGAGACGCGTGCCCGTGGACGACCGGTACTACAGCACCAACAACGAAGAGCCAATGGCCCCTGACGCTCTCTTGGCGGCGCTGCCCCGCGGCCTCATCCGCGACTATTACCTGGAGCACCTCGACGAGGCCGAGGAGCGTTTGGGACTTGCCCGCTCCCGCTCCACGCTCATGGTGACGAACATCTTTCCCAACTGCTCGGTGAACTTCACTCGAAACACCGTGCGGGTCTGGCAACCCAGGGGTCCGAATCAGACTGAGATATGGTCGTACTGCATCGTGGAAAAGGACGCGCCCCAGGAGGTGAAGGACGCGCTCCTGCTCCACTACATACAGACCTTCGGACCGTCCGGCAACGTGGAGCAGGACGATATGAACAACTGGGCCGGCTGCACCACC
Source organism: Dehalococcoidia bacterium (assembly GCA_965263165.1). GTDB lineage: Bacteria > Chloroflexota > Dehalococcoidia > Lucifugimonadales > SAR202-VII-2 > SAR202-VII-2. Next base: position 2,272,456 of record OZ253584.1, on the reverse strand, counting down.
ACGGCGCGAGGCTGGGTGGCCAGACAGTACCCCATGAACATCCAGGCCGGGCTTGGCCACGACATCGAAAGCCCGTCCGGCGGCACGCGGTTGCGCGGCTTCTACCAGCAATGGGCGAACCTGATGAACGCAGAACGCTGGGCCGATGCGGCGATTCACCCAATGACGTCCTTCCTGAGGGCAACGGGACAAGTGACGACGAGATGAGTCACGAGCTCTGGCACGAGGTCGAGCGGTTCCTCACCATGGAAACGCGTTTGCTCGACGAGCAGAAGTTCGAGGATTGGCTGGACCTATTCACCGACGACGCCGTCTATCGCATGCCGGTCCGAATGAATCCCTGGCGCAGCAGCAGTCCCGAAGACGGCATCACCAAACCGGGCGAGATGGCGCTGTTCGAGGAGACCAAGGACACGCTCATGGCCAGGGTCGCCAGGCTGCGCACGGGCGTGGCCTGGCGGGAAGTGCCGGCGTCCCGTACGCGTCACCTGATAACCAACATCGAAGTGGAACTGCGCGCCGATCCCTCCGAGGTGTTAGCCAGGTCCAACTTCCTCGTGTACCGGACGCAGTTGGAGCGCGACAGGGATGTCTTCGTAGGCTCGCGGCGGGATGAGCTGCGACGAGTCGATGGCGCCTGGAGAATCGCCAGGCGCGAACTGCTGCTCGATGACGTCGTGTTGCCCGCCAAGAACCTCAGCATCTTCTTCTAGGGCGGCACGTCTCTCTGCCCCCGGCCCGAAAACGGCGACCGCAACGCCCCGCCCAAACGCGTCCCCGTCCAGGGCCGCGCTCGTTCCATGCTTGGCCTCCGGTTGACACGCCCCGCGGGCGGTGGGATAGTCTATTCGTCAGGCAGGAGCGAGAGACCTCGTTGCGCTGAGGCAGTCTCGGGCCCGAGGTAGGCCCCGGAGGAGGAAGAAAGGCATGGCGCAGGAAGACACCCACGCAGAAACCGAGTTCCTGGGCAGGCCCTACAACTTCGCCGACTGGCGCCCTACCGGAAAGGAGCGAGCCTACTTCCAGTCGGAAGGCCCCAAGGTGGGGCAGATGGCCCCCGATTTCACCCTCCCCACCCTCGACGGCGGGGAGATGACGCTGTCCTCGCTTCGGGGCAAGCCCGTGATGCTGGAGTTCGGCAGCATCACCTGACCTCCCTGCTACGCGGAGTGTCCGCGTATGGAAGAGCTGGCAGAGGAGTACGCCGAACGGGCCCACTTCCTGTTCGTCTACATAAGGGAAGCCCACCCAGGCGAGGTCTTCCCCCACCACAAATCATGGGAGCAGAAGGTCAGTCACGCCCAGGCCTTCCGCGACAGAGGCCTGAAACGGCCCATCCTCCTCGATTCTATGAACGGCAGCGTGAACAGGGTCTACGGTGCCGTCTCCAACATGTCTTGGATCATCGACCATACAGGCCACGTCGTCTTCAGGGCCACGTGGACGGCGGCCAGCGATATACGCGCCGCATTGGACGAGACGCTGCACATGCGGGAGCTGCGCCGCCGCGGGCAGGGCGTCTCACCCTATTATCGCGAGACGATGGGCCTGCAGCCGGCGCCCAACCGGCCGGAAGAATGGCTCGGCGGGCAGAAAGCCATCGACGATTTCCAAAAGTACATGCCAAAGGCACCGGTCCCCGCCGGCGGGGCGGCCAGCGAGTTGAAAGGAAGTTGACGCTTATGGACATGTCCATCGACGACATCGTCAGCCAGCTTGAGGCCAAGGGCATCAGCGTTTCGCGGGAGGAAATCGAGCGGCTTGCTCCGGTCTTCGAACTCTACTTCAATGACCTGAAGACCCTCCGCTCCCTTGACCTCGGGGCCGAGGAGCCGGCCACCGTCTTCGACCTCGCCAGAGAGATATAGGAGCCGCCTTGTCCAGCGATGCCGACCTCTGCTACCTGTCCATTGACCAAGCGCAAGGGCTCATAGCGCGGAGGGAGCTGTCTCCCGTGGAGCTGACGAAGGCCCACCTGCGGCGCATTGAAGCCTTCGATGGCCAACTCCACGCCTTCATCAAGCTCACGGCCGGCAGCGCCCTCGCCGAGGCCGAGGCGGCAGAGGCGGAGATAGCCGCCACAGGAAGCCGCGGACCCCTTCACGGCATTCCAGTCGCCATCAAGGACCAGTACGACTTCGCTGGCGCGCCTGCCCTCGTCAGGATTCCCCCGCCGGAAACGTCCGAGGACGCAGGGGCCGTGTCGAAGCTGCGCGAAGCGGGCGCCGTCGTCCTGGGAAAGCTGGCCATGTCCGGGTTGCCAGGCGCCCACCCTGAGCCCCGCAACCCTTGGGACATCGAGCGAACGCCCGGCGGTTCCAGTTCAGGATCCGGCGCCGCCATTGCCGCCGGCCTCTGCATGGGATCCCTCGGCGAAGACACCGCCGGGTCCATCCGGAACCCCGCCTCCTGCTGCGCCATCGTGGGGCTCAAGCCCACCTACGGCAGAGTCAGCCGCCGCGGGCTTGCCACCCTTGGCTGGTCGCTGGACCACAGCGGCCCCATCACTAGGACCGTTGAGGACGCGGCCCACGTTCTGGGCGCGATAGCCGGCCAGGACCCCAGAGACCACACCACAAGCTCCGCGCCGGTCGACGCCTATGCAGCGGCGCTGGGGAAGGACATCGAGGGCCTCGTTGTGGGCGTGCCCCAGAACTACCTGGATGTGCTCAGCCCTCGCCTCAACGACGAGATTGCCGCCAGCTTCAACGCCATGCTGCGGGCGATGGAGGCGCTGGGCGCAAGGGTTGAGCAGGTGAACGTTCCCAGCATGGAACACGCCAGCATCGCCACGGGCGTCCTCTACTGCTGCGAATACCTCTCAGGCCGCAATTTGGGGCTTCAGCATCACGTCGACATCGCCTCCGACACCCGCAGGGCTCGCGTCTACTTTGGGGCCCTGACCGGGGCCGCCGAGTACCTCCAGGCCCAACGCCTGCGGCAGAGGCTCAGGCGGGAATTGGCCGCGGCTTTCCAGCAGGTCGATATCCTGGCCCTGCCCGGCCACCTGCAGCCCGCCAGCCTCATTGAGGAAATGACCCCCCTCGAGTCCCTGCGAACCCAGTTGAGCCCTGACTTCAACGCCCCGTTCAACCTGTCGGGCTCGCCGGCCATGACGCTGCCCTGCGGGTTCACAAGCGCCGGCCTGCCCATCGCCTTCCAGCTTGTCGGGCGGGCCTTCGATGAGGCGACCGTGCTGCGCGTCGGCCACGCCTATCAGCAGCACGCGGCATGGCCCACGCGTCCCCCGGACATCCAGGCGCCGGCGTAGGCAGGCAATCTCCAGAAGGACGCCACATGGCCAAACTCGAATTCGGCATCTGGGACCAGTACCGCTACACGGAGCTCCAGGCCGCCTCCTCCGCCGCAGACGTCTACGAGTCCCACATCCGCCTGGCCCAGTTGATGGAGCAGGTGGGGTTCCAGCACTACTACACCATCGAGCACCAGGGTTCCTTCGTCGGCCAGATCCCCTCGCCCACCGTGCTGCTCACGGCGATAGCCCAGCACACGGCCACCCTGCGCCTCGGCACGATGATCTGGCAGCTTCCCTTCCACAACCCCCTGCGGCTGGCCCAGGAAATCACCATGCTGGACCATCTGTCGCGAGGCAGGGTCGAGTTCGGGACCGGCATCGGCATCCACGAGCACGAGTTCATCCGCTTTGGCCTAGACTTCTCCGAGCGCCAGAAGATGGGTGAAGAGGCCCTCGATATCATCAAAATGGCCTGGACACAGGAGCGGGTGACCTACCACGGCAAGTATTGGCAATTCGAAGAGGCCCTCCCCTGCCCCTCCCCCTACCAGGACCCGCATCCCCCCATATGGGCCGCCGCCCACAGCCCCCGCGCCCTGGCCTTCGCCGCCCGCAACAACTATCACGTCGCCCAGAACATCGATACCGACGCCAATATGGTCCAGAAGTTCGACTACTTCCGCCAGGTGTGGAACGAATGCGGGCATCCCGGCCCCATGCCCCGCACCCTCCTCATGCGCACCGTCTACGTCGCCGAGACGGACGAGAAGGCCCGTGAAGAAGCCGAGGCCCACGTCCCCATCGACTTCAGCCTGGGCCGGGAGTTCGTCACCAACACGCGCGTTGGCATGGGAACCTCGCCAAGGGGCGTCGGCAACGAGGACACCCCGGATATCCGCGAACGCGGCCGGGTCTTCCGCGAAGTCGGCAAGTCCTACGACTTCGCCGTCGACAACGGGATCGCCATCGTCGGGAGTCCTGACACCGTTATCCAGAAGATCAAGGAACAGCAGCAGTCCATGGGCCTCGACGTCTATATCGGCAACTTCCACGTCGGGGCAATGCCGATGGAGCAGGTTTCCAAGTCCCTCAAACTTTTCGGCGAAGAGGTCATTCCGGCATTCGCCTAGCGTGCGGCGCCCCGGCCCCGGCGTCCGGAGGACTAGCGTTCCTACGCAATTCGCCATAGAGTGTTAACATGCCATCACGTTGAAAGGAGGCGCCATGGGCGGGTTCTACGCCATACCGGCCGCAGCATTGGGATTCTTTCTCAGCTCTTGGCTGGCCATGATGTTCTGGGGCATCATCGCCCCGGATCTGGGAATACCCACCATTGGCTACACCAAGGCCCTTCTCGTGACCCTTGCTCTCTGGCTGGTGGTCGCGCCCTTCTTCGCTGTGCTTGTCAAGGGCAGCCCAAAGAAACCGGCGCCCCGGCGTTACCGATAGCGTCCGCCCCGGCAGACCGGCTCCACCGGACGGGCTAGCACGGGCGCGACCGCCGGAGGCGCCTTGAGACGCATTGCTAGTTGCAGTGGTGAGACCAACAGGCCGCGCCCCGCTTCGTTGACAGGGCGGGGCCGACCTCGGCAGGCTGGCCTGATTCCGCGTTTCCCTAGGAGGCAGCGTGCGACCGATTCAATGGGCACTGGCGACTCGCGTTCGACGGATTGTGACGATCGCGCTGGCTGTGGCGGCCATACCGGCCATTGCCCTGGCCTGGTGGCTGGGATCGCCGCTTTTCCTCAACAAGACCGTGGACGAACAGTTCCCTCGGACCGTGACGGCCGAGATTCCGGCTGAAGTCACTCGCGCTGAGGTCGAAATGGTCATGGAGACCATGGCCAAGATGGACAGCGAGATGATGGAGGCAATGCCGGAGGACATGGCGACCGCCCAGGTTGTCAGCAGCGGCTCGCTTCGGGACGGCGACCGGTTCCACCTGGGCAGCGGCCAAGCGACGATCTACTCCGTGCCGGAGGGCGGGCATCTGCTCCGCCTGGAGAACATCGACGTGACCAACGGCCCCGCGCTCGTGGTGCTCCTCAGCGCCCACCCGGACCCGACGACCCGGGACGAGCTCAAGGGCGCAGACTACATCGAACTGGCCAAGCTCAAGGGCAACCGGGGCAGTCAGAACTACGAGCTGCCCGAGGGCTCGGACGCGTCGCAGTGGCAGTCGGTGGTGATCTACTGCAAGCCCTTCCACGTCATCTTCAGCGTGGCGCCGCTGACGCCCGCGTAGGCCGCCGCCGCCGCGGCCCGTACTCGCATAGGGACGGCTTCCTCATCTTCCCCAAGCGCGCGGGGCAGGGACAGGCCATGGGTCAGGTCCTGTAGGACTCTTTGCATCTCCTCCTTTGCCGGTAGGCGTAACGCTTATCACCGGATTTTGGGGTTTTCAGGCGTGGAGCCGTCGTTTATCCGTCGTTATCCGTCGTTAGCCGTCGTTAGCCGTCGTTTGGCCGTCGCTTAGCCGTCGCTTAGCCGTCGTGGATCCGTCGTTTAGCCGTCGCGGATCCGTCGCTGAACCGGATGGCTCCAAGGAGCTTGCCTCACAACGGCAGTGGCTCTGGCCCCAGCCTTCCTCGGACGGTCTGGCCCCTCGGGTTGTTCCCTCAGCACCCCTGCCACAAGGGGACTCTCCATGACTAGCCCCCAGTGCTCATGTATGCGGCAGGCTCCGAGAAAGAGAAGCGGGCCCCCGGCCCACTTCATGGGGATACTCCAGCATCATGACGACACCATAGCACAATTGTTCTTATTTTGCAAGTAGGCGGGGGCGGCTTCCTTCCCTTCCCCGAGTGTGGGGAAAGGGGAGGGGGCTTATGGAGGCGAACGCCGTTCTGCCACCTAGCCCACCCTCCAACGTTTTTAGAAACAGGGGGACTCGCTGCACCTCCCGGCGGAACATCGGATTCCCTGCACCCTGCTTGGGAGACGGACGGGGCTTTGTTTGATTGTATGTGTTACTGCGTTTTCTTCTCCTCCGGCGCTCCGTAGGCGTGGAGCCGTTACAAAGGCATTACAAGCCATTACAAAGCCATTACGAGTCGTTACTCAGCCGTTATGGAACCGTTACCAGTAATTACCAGACGTTACGAGCCGTTACTGCGTTGGTTGGCTCCAAAGAGCCTGTGCCTTACAGCGGCGGTCGCTCCGGTCCCCAACCTTCCTCGGAGGGTCTGGCCCCTTGGGTTGTTCCCTCAGCGCCCCTGCCACAGGGGGATTCTCTGTGGTTAGCCCCCAGTCCATACGTTATGCGGCAGGCTCCGAGGAGGAGAAGCGGGCCGGCAGCCCACTTCATGGAGCCACTATAGCACAATCGTTCTGATTTTGCAAGTAGGCGGTGGCAGGGGGATCTTCCTAGCCCGCCTCGCGGGTACGGGGGCAGGGATGGGGCCTTTGGTGGCGGAGGCGGTTGTCCCACCTAGCCCACCCTCCAACGTTTTTGAATACAGGGGGACACCCCCTGTTCCCCCGGCGGGGGCTGCGCCCTCTGCACTCTGTCTGAGGGAACGGGGATAGGACGCTTATTAGCCTGCTCACAAGGGACGGGAGGTTTCCCTGGGGGGGCCTTTGCCAACCGGCTGGTGGATAGCTGTGGGCGTTGGCGGCAGTTCGGGCGGCATTCAGCGAAGGCGCCTACGGTATCCAGGATTCCGGCAGCCACCGCAGTAGCTCCCTGCACTCTCCTTCATTCGGCCGGCTGCCTCCGGACAGCCATTCTGAACCGGGATCAGTGCACCTCCAATAGCTATGGAGCACCTCCGACCTCCACTGTCCCATCGGGTTGCTTTGCCGGACCCCCTCGAACAAGGCTAGCGCCTCAGCGCTGCGTACACACGGGCTACGAGCCTCATCATTCTCCTGGGACATATACTCAACTTGATCCATCATAGACCAGAGCCTGCCAGTGTGGTCACGAGACATGAATCGAGCGGGGATGCTAAACAGAATGTCCAACTGCTCCCGTTCCCTTCCAATCTCTTCCGCAGTCCCACTATATTCCACGACCGCGTGTATACGCGCGGCGCAGGCCTCATCTATGGTGAAGTCAAGCTGCAACTCAGGCCAGACATCTGTGGACTCGCCCGGTGGCCCCTGTTGGCCCGGTGGCCCCGGTGGCCCTGCTGGTCCCTGTGGCCCCGGTGGCCCTGCTGATCCCTCTGACCCCTCAGACCCCTGCGGCCCCTGGACGTCTTGGCCCGCATCGCACGCCACGATAAGCAGTACAAAGAGAATAGAAAATGGAATGACCCATCGCATAGATTTCACGCTCCTCCATCACCTGGCCACATCGGTGGCGCGCTTCTGACTAGACTCTAGGATAAAGGTTTCTATCCTGCAATAAGGAGGGGCGGCGGGGGTGGGACGCTTCCTAATCTGCCTCCAAGTACGGGGGGCAGGGAGGGTTTCTTTTGCGGCGGACGCCGTTGTCCCACCTAGCCCACCCTCCAACGTTTTTGGGAACAGGGGGACTCGCTGTACCCCCGGCGGGGGCTGCGCCCCCTGCACCCTGCTTGCAGGACGGGGGGCACCTGGGCCAACCGGCTGTGCATAGCTGTGGGCGTTGGCGACAAAGCTACGGGTCCAAGTAGGGCAGGTCCACGCTCCACACCAGCCGGTGCTTGAATGGATGTGGGGCGAACGTCAGGAAGAAGGTTCCCGCTTCGTCTGGCAGCGAATCATTGCGGTGGTATGCCCACCCGTCAAAAACTCGATCTTCGGACTGGGTAGGGTCCGGGTTAGGCGTCGGAATAGGCGGCAGGGTAGGCCCCGGAGGGGGGGGTGGGGGTAGGCTCCGGTGTAAGCACCGGGGTGGGGTCCGGCCTACCGTGCTCAAAACGCCACAAGTACACCGCGGCAATCCTTCCGGACGGGGAGACGAACTGTATATGGCTCCGAAGAAAGGAGGAATCCATCCATTCTCCTCCTCCACCTGTTCCCGTCCACCGTATATGCACTCTGAAGTAGATCTCGCGGTAGCCGTAAAAGCCAGGAGCTGCGATGGTCTTGTCGAAGCTGGCGGTCACCTCCCAGTTGTCGATAGCGCCCGTGCCGCCGTCGGGCAGAGCAACGATAGGGCGGCTATCCTCAGTAGCGCCAGGGGCTTGGGGAATGACAATGGGGGCAGCCGACGGCGGCGGCACCATCGTCGGTGTGGCGGTCGGCTCCGGCCCAGTGGAACAAGCTGCAATCAGCGCCGCCGCCACGAGACCCGCCAGCAGCAGCAGGGGTCGCTTCACGAGCCCTTGCCAAATCGCTCTTTCGCCCATCTCCCAACAGCCTTAGATCGGTCGGCAACATTCTGGCCTAGATCGGTCTCAAGGGCCACAGCAACGCCCTTATACGCCAGATAGAACCCAGCCGCACCGGCAAGCGCTACCCCTCCGGTAGCTACTGCCGCACCACCTAAACCGGGTATTCCGAAAGCTCCTCCTCCAGCTACTACACCCCAGCCGCCAAGCCCTGTCTTAGACGCGGCCAGTGCTGCCCCTCCCAATGCTCCGAGTCCTCCCGCTCTTTCCGCGGGTTTAACAGCATCGTTCATTCGCCTCAGCACATCCCTGATGCCATGCCCTTCCTCTTTGGTAACCTCCTCAATAAGCTCTTCCATGCGAGCCAACGCTAGAGTGTAATGCCCGCAGGCAGCGTCGGAAACGTCCTCTGCGCTTGCACTGCCGCTCATATAGGCGGCGTTCAGAAGCCGACGGATTTCCTCAAACCCAGGTCTGAGTTCCCTAAAATCCTCTGGTTCAAGCATATCAACCTCCTTAGAGCCCGTTGTCCATAAGATTTCTCATCTGAGTTATCCCTCCCCCTCCATCACCTGGCCACATCGGTGGCGCACTTCTGACTAGACTCTAGGATAAAGGTTTCTATCCTGCAATAAGGAGGGGCGACGGGGCTGGGACGCTTCCTAATCTGCCTCCGAGTACGGGGCCAGGGACGGGCGGTTCCCCCGGGGGGGCGGGGGGGCAACGTCATCTCCTTCGTCGCCGCTGATGGGGCTTACGCCGCCGCCGGCCAAAACCAAGCCCTCGGACGATCAGCGTTGCCAGCACTTTCGCCAGGGCCTTGCCCACGACCTTGGCTACCCGCCCGAACGAAGCGGCCTTTTCGCGGCGCGAGTACGGGATTGGGTTAAGGCCGGTGAGTTCCTGGAAGCGCGGCGAGCGCTGGTCGCGCAAATTCTTCAGTGCAGCTTCGAAACTCGCTGCGTCTGCGCGGGTTGAGAACTTGCCAGAGGTCCACACACGCTTAGGGTGTCCTCCAGTGGTGGACTGAACTTCACCCTTCTGATGTGCTCGTATCCGCGCTCTGAGGTTCCCAGTATGGCCTACGTAATGGCCATAGTCGGTATTGAGCACGTAGACAAAATATTTTCGGTTAGAGATAGCGGCGTCGCGCTCGTCTTGCTCGCGTCCCAGGTCCTCCGGTTCATGCCAATTCCTCATTCTTCCCCTAAGCCTCCATAGCCTGGGCAAAGGCGACCGACGCGAGGCTAGCCAACAGCGGCAGGGGTCGCTTCATGGCACCTGCCTTAACCGCCGGCTCGAATGTCTTCATCGCAATCTCTCATGTTCGATCCTCGACATGAGCGACCAAGCCGAAGCTCAGTCCTCCAAATCTTTGGGATCGAGAGTGTCTATGCCTTTCTTCAGCCATATATTCCCTGCATCAGCAGTCCAGGGGAAAGCCCTAACGCAGTCATGGCACCAGTCGTAATCCCAATTGGGGTTTGCGATGCTAAGGTGGCAGAATCGATCTCTTCCCTTAACCAAGGTTCTGCCACATGCAGATGGCACGGTTTCCTCCTCGTGGGATTTGTGCCGATGGTATCGGCCAGTCTCGTGGCATGGCACCCGACTGGTGGCATATCGGGCATCCAAGTGGATGATGTGATAAGTACCGGGCATGTTTCACTCCTTCATGTCCTTAGCCAGGGCAAGGGCGTCCGCCGCCTGCCGCTGCCAGCTCGGCAGGGCATAGATGCCGTCCCCCGGCCCGTTCGAGTTGGCCTCCAGCATTGAGCCCGGTGAGGACGACGCAGAGATTGGAGCCTCACCCTTACGGAGTCGACGAGCCCTCCAGGGACGAGGCTAGGCCGCCAGCCGGCTTACTCTCGTCGGGCGCGTACCCCGCGTTGCGAAGCTGCTCCCGCACCTCGTCGGCATGGGCGTCGTTCCTCGTCTCCAGGGTAAGCTGGATCTCCACCTGGCCCAAGTGCACCGATGGGGCATGCCTGAGATGGCCTATGTCCAGCACATTCGCCTCTGCGCCAGACACGATGTTGAGCAGACGGTTCAGCTGACCGGGGCGGTCCTCCACCATGATGCGCAGCACGAGGTAGCGGCCCGCGTGGGCCAGGCCGTGCTCCATGACCCGCGCTATCAGGTGCGTGTCCACGTTGCCACCGCTCAGCACCACCGCCACCCTCTTCCCCGCGACCTCGATTTTGCCTCCCAGCACGGCCGCAAATCCGACCGCGCCGGCCCCTTCCACGAGCAGCTTGCCTCTCTCCAGGAGCAGCATCATGGCCTGCGTGATCTCGTCCTCCTCAACCACGACCATATCGTCCACGTAGCGTGAAACCAGGGGAAGGGTGATCCTGCCGGGCGCGCCCACGGCAATGCCATCGGCCACAGTGGCCCGCCCCTTCACGGTCACGCGCCTGCCGGCCTTGTACGAGTTGACAACGGCGGTGGCCGCCTCAGCCTGCACTCCCACCACCCTGATTCCAGGCGCCGTCTCCTTTATGGCCAGGCCGATACCCGCTATCAAGCCTCCCCCTCCCGCGGGCACTACAACCGCGTCCAGGTCATCCACCTGCTCAAGCATTTCCAGGCCGATGGTCCCCTGCCCCGCCACTATTGCCGGATCGTCGAAGGCGGGGATAAAGATCATGCCATTCTCCCGCATGACGCGCCGGGCGTGTCTCTGCGCCTGGTCAAAGTCATCGCCCTGGAGGAGCACCGTTGCGCCATAGCCCCGGGTGGCCTCCACCTTGGGGAGGGAAGCGCCCGCGGGCATTACTACGGTGCACGGTATGCCAAGATTGGCGGCCGCCAAGGCGACTCCCTGGGCGTGGTTGCCGGCGCTGGCGGCGATTACGCCCCTGGCCTTCTGGTCCGGAGTCAAGGCGGCGATTTTGTTGGCGGCGCCTCGGACCTTGAAAGAGCCCGCCCTCTGAAGGTTCTCGGCCTTCAGGAAAAGCTCACACCCCGCCATCTGGCCCAGGGAGCGCGCGGGCAACATGGGGGTCCTGAGCGCCAGGTGAGCGATAGCGCTCTGGGCCCGGCGGACGTCCTGCAGAGTTACAGACGGCCTCATCTTCGACCCCCTGTGGCGTGTGGTCCGACGCGGTGGAGACGTTGGCGCGGCCTAAGCCACTTGCTCACCGCTGGATGTTCTCGCCCTGACCCGCCTTCACGGCGCGTCGGGCGCGAGCCTCCGCCCTAGTGAATACGCTTCTCCATGCCCTGCCACTCCCTGTCCCGAAGCACGTACTTCTGGATTTTGCCTGTGGCCGTCTTGGGCAGGTCGCCGAACTCCACGTACTTCGGGGCCTTGAAGTGGGCGATGCGCTCCCTGGTGAAGCTGATGACGTCCTCGGCGGTGACGGCCGCGCCAGGCCGGGGAATCACGAAGGCCTTGGGGACCTCGCCCCAATGCTCGTCCGGGACGCCAATGACACATGCCTCCAGCACCCCGGGATGCTCCATGATCACCTTCTCGACCTGCTGGCTGGAGATATTCTCGCCGCCGGAGATGATGATGTCCTTGGCCCGGTCCTGGAGCTCTATGTAGCCGTCCGGATGCCAGACCGCCAGGTCCCCCGAGTGGAACCAGTCCCCGTGGAATGCCGTTGCCGTCGCCTCCGGTTCCAGGTAGTACCCCTGCATGACGTTGTTGCCCTGCATGACCACCTCGCCGATGGTCTCGCCGTCCCGAGGGACGTCGTTCATCTCCGAGTCCACGACCCTCAGCCCAGTGCCGGCGATGATGTACGGCGCCCCCTGCCGGGCCTTGATGGTAGCCAGCTCGCCGGAATCCAGGCCCTCCCAGTGCGGTTGAGCAGCGCAAATCGTGTGGGGGCCGTAGGTCTCGGTCAGGCCGTAGATGTGCTGGATGGTCGCCCCCATGCCCTCCATCGTCCGGATAACCTGCGGGGCAGGCGGAGCGCCGGCCGTGGCGATGGTCAGGCCGCTCAGGTCCTGTCCCTTGGCCGCAGGAGAGGAGTACATGGAAACGAGCACGGTGGGAGCGGCGCACATGTGGGTGATCCCCCGCTCCCGTATCAGGCGGTAGACCTCTTCCACCTCCACCCGCCGCAGGCAGACGTTCGTCCCGCCCACCGCGGTGACCGCCCACGTGAAGCACCAACCGTTGGCGTGGAACATCGGAAGCGTCCATAGGTAGGAGCTGCGAGGCGTGAGACCCATCTCCAGGCACTCGCCGAGGGCGTTCAGGTAGGCGCCCCGGCCTGCGTACTGCACACCCTTGGGCGCGCCGGTTGTGCCCGACGTGTAGTTGATCGTGATGAGGTCCCACTCGGAAACCACACCGTCCCCAGCCGCGCCCGGCGGGGCCGAGGCCAGGAACGACTCGTAATCGGGGCCGGGGATATCCTCGGCCTTGGGGGCCGCGTCGACGACCTGCACGTAGGTCTCCACTGTTGGAACCTGCTCCCGGAACTCCCTCACGACGGGCGCGTACTCGGAGTCGAAGACAAGGGCCTTGGCCTCGCAGTGGTTCAAAATGTAGGCGATTTCGGCGGCGGACAGCCTGTAATTCAGGGCCACGAGAACGGCGCCGATGCCCATCGGGCCAAAGTGGGCTTCCAGCATGGCCGGGACGTTGGGCAACAGGAAGGCCACCCGGTCTCCCCGGCCAATGCCGGCCTGCCGAAGGGCCTCGCCCAGCCTGTGCGCCCGCTCCGCGAACTGGCTGTAGGTGAATACCTGGTCGTTGTAGACGATGGCCGGCTTGTCCGGATAGACGAACGCGCTCCGCTCCAGAAAGTCGACAGGGCTGAGCGGCCTGCTGAACACCTTGTCCGTCATGAACGCCTCCTCAACCGCGCTGGCTGCCCGCCGAGCGTCCGCCCGGCGGCGCGGCTGTAGTATAGGTCAAGGAGCGGGAACAAACGAGCGTTGTCTGAAGCCACACGGGCAAGAACGCTGCCCCGGGCAGTGGCGCGGCGATGGGCGGTTGCTTAGCGTCGCCCTACCGCTCCAGCGCATGGGAAGTATCGGTGGCGCGAAGATCGAACGAGAACGCGGTACCCACGCCGATCGCGCACTCAGCCCAATGCAGACCCATGGGCATCGCGAGTTGGCGGGCTATGGTTAGGCCCAGGCCCTAGGAGCTACCAACCACCTCGGCTATCACCTCATCCGCCAGCCCGTACACGTCCCTCGCCGCCTGGACTGAGATGAAACCGGATTCCAGGTCCTCGATAACCCGCTCGCGATCCCGCTCCTTGGGCGACCCCACGCCGCCGCCGCCGCCCGGCTCCAGACGAAGCACGTCGCCGTTGCCGACCGCCAGGCCAGAGACGGGATGGTCATACTTCTGCTCGTTGTCGGCGCCGGGATTGACGAAGACATAGCCCAGTTTCCCCTCATCGCCTCCCGCCACTCCCGAAGAGGGACGGCGCGCCGACCCGCCCGTGAACTTCGAGTTGCCCTGGATGAGGTAGTCCCTGCGGTAGCCCAAGCCGCCCCGGAACTTGCCGGGACCGCCGGAGTCCTGCGCCACCTCGAAATTCAGTATCTTGATGTCGAACTCCGACTCCACGATCTCAACGCTGGTGAACTTGGCCCCGCCGCTCCAACCGTGGCCGGAACCGGACCAGCCGTCCCCGCCGTCGTGCGCTGGGCCCCCGGGGGACAGCAGCTCGTACTGGACGTAGGGCCGGCTGCCCTCAGACATGTGGCTGATGATGGTCGAGCACTGCTGACCGGAGTATGCGATGATCGGACGCCCCGCCGCCTGGCTGACCGCCGAGTAGACCATCGTGGAGACGCCGGGCATCGTCTGAGAGTAGTACCCCACCGGAGCGGGAAACAACGGGTTCAGAATGCTGCCTTCGCGGAAGCGGCATTCCACGGTGTCGGCCAGCGCGTAGTTGTTGGGCATCGAAGGGTCTATCACCGCCAGCACCGCATGGTAGGCCACCCCCCTAGCGAAGGGGGGCCGGATGTTGATGGGGCCCGCGCTCTGGTCGCCGGAAGCGGAGAAGTCCAGCACGACCCGCTCCCCCTCCTTGATCACGGCTACGTGGAGCTTGATGTAGACGCCTGGATTCACGATGTCCTCGATGGAGCCTTCCATCTCCGTGACTCCGTCCGGCCAGGAAGCCACCTCCTGGCGAATCCGCTCCGCAGTCCGGGACGCGATGTGCTCGAAGGCCGAAAGCACCACGTCCTTGCCGTAGGTGTCCATCAGGTCTTGGAGCCGCTGCACGCCCATCGTCTGAAGCGCCCCCGCCTGCGCGCCGAGGTCGCCGAGCACAAGGTGGGGCGTCCGGCTGTTGGCGGTGAGGAAATGCTCCGTCTCCTTCACGCGCTTGCCCTTGCTCAGGAACTTCACCGGCAGGATATGCAGACCCTCGCCGAACACGTCCCTGGCCTGGGAGTTGCGGCTCCCCGGCGATACGCCCCCAATGTCGCTCTTGTGGCCCATGCTGGCAAAGAAGGCCACAACCTCCCCGTCATAGAAGGCCGGGGCCACCACCACCATGTCCATGGGGTGCGGCACGCCGCTGTAGTAGGGATGGTTGCTCAGGAAGCAGTCGCCTTCCTCCATCTCATCCATGTTGTAGAACTGGAGCACGCCCTTGACGCAGTCGGGGTAGGCGCCCAGGTGCGGCGGCAGCCCGGAGTACTGGCCGATCACCCGGCCCTGCCTGTCCAGGATGCCGCAACTGAAGTCGTGCGACTCCCGGATGATGGTAGAGAAGCCCGTTCGAAGCACCGCCACCTCCATCTCCCGCACTATGCCGTCAAGACGAGCCTGGATGACTTCCTGGGTGATCACGTCTACGTCAACCATCGATTTCCTCCGCGCTGTCTTTTTGCCCTCGCTTGGAGCCGGTCAAGTCCCGCCCTCGTCCCCGCCTCTCTCCGCCCCGGTTTCGCGGATTGTACCAGAACGCCCCTCGCGCGTCCGCTGGACACGCGCGGGGCCGCTCACTATGATGACCCCAACCGCCTTGCAGCTAAGACAGGAGGCGCGTGCTCATCGACTGCGATACCCACTTCCTGCCCCGTTCCTGGCTCGACCGCGTCGACCCGGCCCTGATAGGCGGCGCTATCGCCATCGAGTGGAACGGCGGGGACGGCGCGTTCTACCGTAACGGCCGGCGGGTCATGAACTTCGAGGAGAGCGTCTGGAACCTGGAGAAACGAATCCCCAGCATGCAGCAGGACGGGTTCGACCTCCAGGTGCTCATCCCGGAAAACCGGCCCCTCATCTACGAAACGGAGCACGACCTGGGCTGCGCCCTTGCCAGGGCCTACAATGACGCCGCCGCCGAGGACCTGAAGGCGGGCGGCCCGTTCTACGGCGTGGCCTGGGTGTATCTGCCGGACACGGAAGAAGCCATCGCCGAGATGGCGCGAGCCGTGACCGTCCTCGGTTTGAAGGCCGTCAAGCTCATGGGCGGCTACGACTCCGTCCACCTGGGCAGCCCCGAGCTGCAGCCCTTCTACGCCAAAGCCGCCGAACTGGACGTCCCCCTGCTGCTCCATCCGCCCGCCCGCACCTATGACGACCAGCCCATCAACCCGTTGCTGGCCGGCGCTTCCAGCTTCCCGCCCGAGTATTGGTTCCTCTCTTCGGCCTACGGGTTCCCGTTCACCTACATGGTGGCCATCGCCAACCTCATCTTCAGCGGCACCATGGACCGCTTCCCCACCCTCCGTTTCGGCTTCTTCGAGGCCGGGGCCGAGTGGGTGCCGTATGCCATGGACCGCCTCGATGTCTACTACGACGACCACTACCGCCGCGGAACCGAAGTGGTGACCAGGCTCAAGCACACGCCATCGGAGTACTTCTCCAGGTTCTACGTGGCTGTGCTGTCGCGTGAGCGGCGCCTCCCTGCCCTGCTCCAGCAGCTACCGGACCACCGCCTTATCGTAGGCAGCGACTTCCCTCACCAGGACCCCAGCGGCACCTGGCCAAACACCCTCGCGGAGCTTCGCGCCATGGACGGTTTCGCTCCCGGAGACCTTGACGCCATGCTCGACGCCAACCCCCGCTCCTTCCTCGGCCTGTAGCGCCGCAGAGCGCCTACGGCAGGGCCGGAACCCCCCGCAGTCGCGGGAACGTTAGGATGCGGGTCGCCCGACAGCCTCTCTGGGGACTACGGCTAGAGCCTGTAGAGGCGGCGGGGGTTATCGTCCAGAATCTTGTCCACCGCCTCCGCCGGTATGACCCCCGAGGTCCTCAGCTTGCGCAGCGCCTCCAACTCGCTCGACGTGTCGGCGTGGCCATAGTCGGAGCCAATGAGCAGATTGTCCTCGCCCGCGTAGGTCAGGACATACGGCAGGTCGTCGTCGGTTTGGCAAGCCACGAACATCTGGTAGTCCTTCATCACGGAGCCAACAGACCTGTCGGGAAACGCCCATGACATCCGCTGGAACCGCGCGGCTAGGTCGTGCATGACGTACGGGACCCAGGAGGCGCTGACCTCCACGAAGGCCCAGCGGAGGTCCGGGTACTTCTCCGGAAGCTGACTGACGACGATGCAGTGGAACGCCGCAATTGCAGGGACCTTGGCGATCCACAGCAGCGCCTGCCTCGACATCATCACCGAGTCGAAGAAGGCGCTCGACGACCCGGCATGGAAGCAGATGGCGAGGTCCAACTTGCTCGCCTCCTCGTACAGGGGGTAGAAATAGGGGTCGATGGGGATCTTGCTCTGCTCCATCCCGCGCATGAACACGCCGGAGGCCCCGTGCTCCTTCCCAAAGTGCAGCTCCTCAATGGCCTTGTCCATGGTCATCGTCGGCGGCATGACCACCCAGCCCAGCCGGCCGTCTGCCGCTTTCCAGATGTCGGCCATCCACCGGTTGTAGCCCCGGCACATAGCCACCTCCGTCTCGGGGCGGTTGAAGGCCAGGTTCAGGAACACGGTCGGATACAGCATCTGCACGTCGACGCCCAGCTCGTCCATGTGGGCGAGGCGCGCGCCGACGTCCACCAGGTCGGAACTCTCAACCGCCGTCCCCGTCCTAGCCGGATCGAAAGCCCTGCGCGCCTCCAGCCGTCCTTCTATCTTCCAATAGGCGCGTTCCTGCCCCTGATCGTCAGGGGCCATCACCGTGACCGGCTTGAACTGCTCGTCAGCGTCAACCATGTACGACCAGGTGTGCTCGTTCTCAATGACATGGCAATCGGAGTCTATGACTGGCATGGGTTCCCCCCGTGACTGCTGGACGTGTGATTGCCACCCCGCGAGGCCAGGCGGCGCTTGGCTATGGATAACAGAAAAGCGCCGCCGTGAAAAGGGGCGCCGGCAGCCCCACCCAACACCCCCGCCTCCCACCGGAGCGGCTCCTCCACTGGCGGCACGGGGTAACCCAGGCGCCCCAGCTTGTCCGCCAGCCATGCCTCTGCTAGGATTACACTTGCTGTGAGCCCCGTCTTTGGGGTGTCTGTCTTGCGCTCCCGGATAGCTCAGCGGTAGAGCAACCGGCTGTTAACCGGTTGGCCGCAGGTTCGAATCCTGCTCCGGGAGCCAATTTCCCTAACACTAAGCGCTTCAGTTGTTGTGGTTAATCCAGCAGAGTAGAGGCAGAGACGCCGCAGAGGTCGCCCTGAGCGGGCGATTTCTCAGTACAGTGCGTTCTGGTCAAGCGACCGATGGTAATGGATGCGAGAGGCGCTTTTCGGCTTAGAGGCTCGAAGAATGGACTGGTGATCGAGGAGCTCGCTACAATGATCTCCGTACTGACGATTGCCGACCTCGACGCTGTCGACGAACTGATGAAGCGTTACGGCAGCACACTTGGCTTTCTTCCACTTGCCGCCATCAAAGACTATCTTCAAAAGGAATGCGTGCTAGGAGCCAAGACTCAGGACGGTCGACTCGTTGGCTACCTCATGTATGCAGCTAATCGTGACCGATTTCGCATTGCGCAACTCTGCGTATCGGAGGCCCGCAGGGGCCAGGGCGTCGCAAGGCAGCTTCTAGAAGCTCTGAAGGCATCCGCCAGCACCCAGAAAATCGTAACGCTAAGATGTCGTAACGATTACTTAGCGCATAGGATGTGGCCGAAGCTAGGATTCGTGCCCATAGATGAAAGCCCCGGCCGGTCAAAGGAAGGTCACCCTCTAACTCTCTGGCGTCTTCAATTGGCGCGTCACGATCAGTTGGAGCTCTTCCGAGCCAATATGTCCGATGACGTCCTTGATGTCGTTATCGACGCTCAGATATTTTTTGACTTTGATAGACCGGATGGCGACGTCACACAGCCATCGAAGGCCCTGATTTCGGACCTTTTCATCGATTCGGTGAATCTCTGGTTCACCGATGAGCTCCTCAGTGAAATCAATCGCAACCGTAACACATCCGAACGGGAAGAGGCGAGAACTCGAGCCAGACAGTTCTTTGAGGTGAAGCATCATCCACCTCTGGTCGAAAGTTTTGTGGCAAAGCTCAAGCAGATCTTGCCTAGCCAGAAAGCGAATCAGCTATCGGACATCATGCATCTGGCGAAAACCGCCGCCTCAGAAATCGATATCTTCGTAACCAGAGACCGACCGCTCCTGACCAAAGCCGCACAGATCGAGGAGGCAGTGAATGTCCACGTGCTCTCCCCGACGGGGCTGATCGCAAGGCTTCGTGAACTCTCCGAGACACAGCCCTATGCCCCCGACCATGTGTCTGGCCTCAATCTCTCATGGCACCGCCTGACATCGGAAGACCTCGTGGTCTTTCCCTTCGATCACTTCCTCCAACATGGAGAACGGCCTAGAGATCTCGAAGCGAAAGTTCATTCACTTCTCTCGGATGCCCCTAGGACTGAAGTTGAAGTCCTTAGGTCCAGTAACGAGCCGATTGCTCTTCGGGGTCTTGCGTATGGCTCACCAAGCTCCCTCACTATCACCTTTTGCAGGGTGACCAATTCTGTTCAATCCTCGTCGATTAGACACTTTCCGGTGGCGGATGTCATCAACAAGGCCGTCACAAAGAACCTCGATATGCTGAAGGTGGAGGATTCCGCCGTTCCACTGGACCTTCTAGCCGCCCTTCCGGAAATGGCATTCACACGCTACGGCGGCGGTTTCGTCCGATTCTGCCTTACGCGTTATCTAGAACGAGATGCAGCGTTGTCTAAGATTGCCGGATTGCTACCAGACTGCGCGGACAAATACGCGGATATGTCGGAACTTGAGCTCGAACGGTCCTGTTCCCCTCTGATTTCCGACGCGGCCCAGAACTACTTCTTAATATCGATCAGGCCAAGCTACGCCCGCAACCTCGTCGACAGACGCCTATCGTCATCCGATATGTTCGGAGGAGACCCAGACGTGCTCCTACGTTGGAGCAACGTGTACTATCGAGCGGCGACCCAGCACAAAATGCTAACGGCTCCCGGGCGAATACTGTGGTATGTGAGTGGAGACTCAAAAGAGATTGCAGCCGTATCTCATCTTGACGAAGTTGTGCTCGACAGACCCAAGGAGCTTTTCAGGAGATTTAGGAGATACGGAACATTCGAGTGGAAGCACCTCTACGAGACATGCGGTGGCGACATCTCGAAGAAGGTCATGGCCTTGCTGTTCTCGCACACCTTTCCTCTTCGGAGACGGGTCCCGCTGGACGACATTTGGGAGGTGTTCGACGAGGACGGAGTTGCACGAACGCTGCAATCGCCCAGGAAAATACAGCCTGGCACGTTTCGGAAGCTATTCAGACTAGGATACCCGGAGCAACCACATGAGTGAGCCACCGAAACCCCTGCTTCTTTCACTGAAACCCCGCTACGCAGACCTCATATTTGAGGGTGTCAAGAAAGCCGAGCTCCGGAGGCGCTCTCTGGTGCAGATGGAGGGGCGTGATGTGTTCGTCTACGTTACCAGTCCGATAATGGAGTTGCGGGGCGGGTTCCGCGTCGGAGAGGTATGGACAGGGACGCCGCAGGACATCTGGGAGAAGGTGTCCGAATGGGCTGGCGTTAACAAGGATGACTTCGACGCCTACTACGCAGGACAGTCTATGGCGTATGCTCTAGAGATCACCGAAGTCTGGGAATATGCAAACCCGCCGGGACTTAGCACATTGAGGAGCCTGTTTGATAACTTCATCGTTCCACAGTCTTGGCGGTACGTAAAACAGGAAGAGCATCAATCTTTCCGAAGGATGGAGCGTGCAATGGAAACAGAGAACTTCGGCCAAGAGCCTCACGGCACTCGTCGTGAGCAAGCCCCTCCGCTCCCGCCGCTTCTAGCCGGATGATCTGCGTGTGAGAGTGTACAGACACCGCAAGCGGCAGGATGGTCGGTGTTCAGGGGCGTCACGCTCCAAGGCTTCCTCGCCGCGCCCACAGCGGCCCTGTCCCTTCTGGCCAGCAGCGCCAGCCCCCGGTCGGCGAGGGCTTGGCGGCGGTACGCCGCGGGAACGCGGGTCGCGAGGCTGAACACTTCGAAGGGAGTCAGGGTCTGGGCCGCCCGCGCCCGGGAGACGCTTTTTATGTCGGGTTTTCGCTTTTGAGGCGCAAGTCTGGGCCGCCCGCGCCCGGGAGACGCCCCGCTGCCCCCCACCGCTGCCCCCATCGACGCATGAGGGGATATCCGTGCAACCGCCGGCGCGCCTGGAAGACGACGTTGACAGGCCCACCACATCAAACTATGCTGGCCCGAATCTTCCTAGACATCCTTGCTTTCCGTCTTGGAATCAGCGGCCAGTAGCGGTCATTATGACGCTCGAAGCAACTGAAGCTTTCCCAAAGCCACGGCGCTCAAGTCAGGTCCGAGTCAGCCTTCAAGCCCTCTGGAAGGTCTTTGGCCCGAACGAAGGCCCTGAAATGCTCGAGAGGCTCGCTGGACTGTCTAGGGCTGAAGCTCAGGCCACCCACAACTGCGTCGTTGCTCTACAAGACGTCAACTTTGACGTCTACGATGGGGAGACGTTCGTCGTCATGGGCCTCTCCGGGAGCGGGAAGTCCACCCTGGTCCGCTGCATCAACCGCCTCATCAAACCCACTACGGGTTCCGTCCTGGTGGACGGCGATGACGTTATGGGATACGACGACGAGGAGTTGACGGCGTTCCGCCGGACCAAGGCCTCCATGGTCTTCCAACAGTTCGGCCTCCTGCCCCACCGCACCGTTCTGGAAAACACCGCGTGGGGCCTGGAAATTCAGGATGTTTCCCTCGAAGAGCGGTCGGAACGCGCCCAAGAGGTCCTTGAGCTTGTGGGGCTTGGGCAGTGGGGAGAGTATCGGCCCTCCGCGCTGTCCGGCGGCATGCAGCAGCGCGTTGGCCTGGCCAGGGCATTGACCAGCGACCCGGAAATCTTGCTGATGGACGAGCCATTCAGCGCCCTTGACCCCCTCATACGCCGGGACATGCAGGACGAACTCATGCGGCTTCAGGGGCAGATGCAGAAGACCACTATCTTCATCACCCACGACCTGTCAGAAGCCGTGCGGCTAGGCAACCGCATCGCCATCATGCGCGATGGCGCTATCATCCAGTTGGGGACTCCTGAGGAGATCGTAGCTGAGCCGGTGGATGAGTACGTGGCGGACTTCACGCGAGACGTGCGCCCGTCCACCGTCCTGACGGTGGGCTACGTTATGGACCGCCAAGAGACCAAGCAAGCGCCGGCGGGGCTCGACAGACCCAACGCTGAAGTGGCTTCTGAGCAAACGGTGGATGAGGCGCTTTCCCAGCGATGGGCCACCCCTGGACAGCTCCCGGTGATGGATGAGTCCGGCGCCCTGGTGGGCGTGATAGACCGGGACGCCCTCCTCCAGGCGGCCTTTGAGCTGCCCGGCTCCTCCAGTGGCAATTACGGAACGGCCGCATCCCAAGCCGAGGTCTCCGGCACGAAAGCCCACGGGGCAGCGACGCCCGCAGCCGTGGAGGAAGGGGGATCGCCCCTAGACCAATCTCGGACTGAACGCGTCGGCGCCGCCTTTGGGCAGATGGGCTACGCGCAGGCCTTGCTGTTGGGCATCTTGGCAATGGCTGTATGCACAGCCATCGTGGTGATCATTTGGGGAATGGGAGTCTCCTTCCCAGTGGATTTGGGACCGGGTATTTCAACATGGGTTAACGATTCCCTTCGCTGGCTGACCCGCACCGGCGCTCCGGTGTTTGGCGCCGTTTCGGACGCTGTGCTGTCGTTCCTGGTGTTCTTGGAGAACGGGCTGAAGTGGCTTCCCTGGCCCACGGTGGTGTTGGGCATCGCGCTACTGTCTTGGCGGACCGTGAGTTGGAAGTTTGGGCTGTTCGCTGTGGGAGCGTTGGTGGCGACGGGCATGGTTGGCCTGTGGGGAAGCGCCATGGAAACGATTGCCTTGATCGTTGTGGCGGCGACCTTTTCCGTGGCCATAGCCATCCCACTGGGCATTCTAGCGGCCCGCAGCAACGCCGTGGACTCCGCCATACGGCCCATCTTGGATACCATGCAGACCATGCCGCCCTTTGTCTACCTCCTGCCCGGCATCATGCTGTTCGGCATCGGCAACGTGCCGGGTATCTTCGCCACGGTGATCTACGCCCTGCCCCCCGCCATCAGGCTGACCAACCTGGGCATCCGACAGGTGACGCCCCAGGTGGTGGAGGCCGCCCAGTCCTTCGGGACTAACCGCCGGCAGCTCTTGCAGAAGGTCCAGTTACCTATGGCCCTCCCCGCCATCATGGCAGGCATAAACCAGACCATCATGATGGCCTTGGCCATGGTGGTGGTGGCGTCGCTCGTGGGCGCCGGTGGGTTGGGCGAGGACGTGTTGCGGGCCCTAGGCCGGTTCCGACCTGGGGAAGCGCTGCTGGCGGGCCTAGCCATAGTGGCGCTGGCAATCATTCTGGACCGAATGACCCAAGCGTGGGCGCGGAGCCGGCAGGCCTCGCTGGGCGAAAAGTCTTAGCAATGCAGGAAGCAAATTCAGGAAGTCCAAGAGCAAGACACAAGGAGAGTCGCGTCATGAAGATTAAGAGTTGGAAGGCTTGGAGGATAGGAATCGGGCTACTCACCATGGTGGTGGCATTCCTGTTTGCAGCAGGAGCCTGCGGAGAAGACGAGAAACCTACCGTCATCTTCTCTGACCTCAACTGGGACAGCGCCCAACTGCAAAACGCCATTGCGGCAAGGATCGTCGAAGCGGGGTACGGCTATCCGACCGACAAGGTGTTTGGCGGCACCGTGCCGCTGATGGAGGCTCTCACCAGAGGGGACACCAACGTCACCATGGAGATCTGGCTGCCAAACCAACTGGAAGCCTATGACGCGGCCGTCGCCGAGGGCACTATTAAGCAAATAGGAAACAGCTTGGAGGACAACTGGCAGAGCGCCTTCATCATTCCCCAATACGTAGCGGATGCCAACCCCGGCCTCCAAAGCGTCCAGGACCTGCGGGATCATATGGACCTCTTTGTGACTCCGGATTCCAACGGGAAAGCTCGGCTGCTGAACTGTCCTCCCGGCTGGGAGTGCGAGATCAACAACACGAAGCAGGTTACGGCTTATGGATTGGACGACGTGGTTGAGTTGATCAACCCAGGCTCGGGCGAGGCTCTGGAGGCGGAGATCCGGGGCTCCTTTGAAAGGCAGGAGCCGGTGCTCTTCTACTATTGGGGGCCCACTACCTTGAGCAACGCCCTGAACAACGAGTATGCCGGCTTCAAGCTCCCGGAAGAGCCCCCGTACAGCGCAGAGTGCTGGGAGGCCGCGCGGGGCTGCGGCTACTCAATAGCGCAAGTGCTCATCGTCCTGCGGCAAGACCTGATCGATCAGGCGCCTGACTTGGTTGCTATGTTCGAGAAGTGGGACTTCAACGCTTCCAACCAGTTGGAAGCAGAGGGGTACCTCGCCAACCTAGATGGGAACTATGTCGCCGCGGCAGACCAGTTCCTGCGGAGCAACTCGGCCTAGAAGAACTGGGTAACCTCGGACGCCGCGGAAAAGATTGAGGAAGCCGTCGCTTCCTAGAGCGCCGCTAAATCGTTCATGCTGACTGGCCCCACCTTGCCGACACAAGGCGGGGCCAGTTGCATTGAAAGACGCGCATGAAACTGCACCGCCCACAGTTGCCAACCCATAGAGTGCCCTTCTGGGCCAGCGTGGGCCGGATAGCCGCGCTGGGTGTAGCCATCGCCGCCATAGTGGCGGCCTGTGCCCCCGCGGCGACGCCAGTCGCCCCCATCGTCGTGGACGGGCTGGCGTCGCCGCGGGGATTGACCTCCCTGGGTGACGGCCGGTTGCTCATCGCCGAGGTGGGCGGCGGCCGGATCCTGGTCTTGGATAGCCAACACCGGCTTTCCGTACTGTATGAAAACCTGCCGCGGCTGGAAAACGGGCCAGAGGGCGCGCCCGCCGGGGTCTCCGCCGCAGTGCAGTTGGGCGCGGCCACGTACTACGTGGTGGGGGAAGCCCGGGCCAAGGAGTTCCGCGAGGTCTACGAGATAACCCCGGGAGCCCACCCCGCGGGTCTGACCGGGCAGGACCCCTTGGGCATCTTTCCCCCGAAACCCATCGTCAATCCCTACGACCTGCTGCTCGCGCCCTCTGGCGACGGCTTGCTGGTCAGCGACGCGGGCGCCAACGTGGTCTGGCGCGTAACCCTAACCGGCGACATCCATCTCTACGCCCAGCTGGAACCTCAGAGCCACCCTACGTCGGATGGCCCGGCGCAGGTGGAGGCCGTGCCTACGGGAATGACGTCGGGTCCCGATGGCGCAACCTACGTTGCCACCCTGACGGGATTTCACTTCCCCTCTGGCGGCGCACGGGTCTTGCGGTTGCAGGATGGCAACGGCGATGGCGATGCCCTAGACTCCGGCGAGACCACCGTCTACGCCTCCGGGTTCACCACCGCAACGGACGTAGCCTTTGAGGCGGATGGCGCCATGCTGGTCACCGAGTACAGTGGCGACATGAAGGCCCTGACCGAGGTTGGCTTTAAGGACTCCCACCTGTTTCCTGGAAGGCTGGTCCGTTGGCGCGACGGCGCCATCACGGTGGTGGCGAGCGGCCTGGTTTCTCCAACGGCCGTGGCCCTAATGGACGGCCGCATCTACGTAAGCGAGGAGTTCGCCGGCAGGGTGCGGGCCATCGAGCCGTAGCAGGCGCTGGGTCAGGAAGGTTGGAAACCCTACCTCCCGGACTCGCGGCCATAGAAGCTCTCCCCCTTGCCCACCTCGCGCTTCGGTGTTTGACAATGTTGCGGACGCTGTACCGTCGTTCCTGCTGCTCTTGGAGAACGCGTTGAAGTGGTTTCCCTTGCGCACAGTGGTGTTGGGCATCGGGCTGCTGTCTTGGCGGACCGTGAGGGTTGGCGCGGCCGATACGCCCTCTGCCGGCCGGTTAGCTGAGGTTCTCCTCACAGAGACGACGCCACGAGAGTGGGTTGGCAATCCCCTCGCCTACACCGCGCGCTTGCGCAGCGGTGCGACCGCTGCTCCAACCGCTGATCGATCTCGATGAATCCAGCGCGGACAAGTGGGTTCCCCCGCACACGCGGGGATAGACCGGCACACAGGCAATCCTAGTTGCCCGGTAGATCGCTCGTAGGCTCTGTCCGCCCCCATTGCATATTGGCCAATGCCATGGGCGACGCGGTATCGCGTCAAAGCTCAGGCGCTAAGGCGTAAGGCATATGAGCAGCGGGGATAGGCAACCCTGCAACGAAGGAGCCGTTCAGGGGCGCATAGGAGCGCAATGCTACCCGCCTTCCGGCGGCGGCCCCATCTCGAGCCCACACTCGTCGGCTGCCGCGAATACGGCAAGAAGCGCCTCGGGGTCAGTCACCTCACCGGAAAACATGGATAGGAACATCTCCAGGAACTCTTCCTGACTCCCCAAGCGTTCCTCCATGCATCGCATGACGGATGGCGGTGGAAGCTCGCCTCCACCCTCACCGCCCGCGAGGGCCATGGCTTCTTCGTCGGTGAGGCAGAGTTGCATCTCGATCCCGGAGGCCAACAGAGCAGCGAAGTCGCTTTCACTCGTAGGCTCCTGGAACCCGAGTACGCCTGGGTTCGCGGCGGCGACGTCCTTGATGCAGCTGCGCGACTCGGCACTGAGCCCACCAGCTTGCGCGGAGATCATCGCGACCCCGAAGCCGGTGGTATTCTCCGGCGTAAGGCACTCGAATGGGAAGTCTGGCGTCGTTCCGCTACCCCCCACGACAGGGGTGTCGATGAGCATGTTGAACACGTCATCGCCGAGGGTGCTACGGACGCAGGCGACCTCGTCTTCTGAGAAGAAGGCCATCACGTCGCGTCCGGTGGTGGTTTCGTTGAAGACGAGGTCATCTATGGAGCCGACGGGAGCGGGCTCCGGCGTGGGGGTTTCCGTAGGCGGAATCGGCGTAGGCGTTTCGGTAGGCAGGGGTGTGGGGACGGGGGTCGACGTCGGGTCCGGGCTGCAGGCAGCGACGGCGATGACTGCAACGAGGGAGAGCGCGACGACGGCCACGGTGCGCCAACCGGTGCGAAGACTTTCAGGGATGGAGGTGAGCATGAAACCAATTCCTCTTTGTTCTGTCGTGTTCGGCTATCGGGGGATATCGCCGATGCCTTCACAACATCATAGCATACATAACGGTAGGTGTGAGACAGCGCTCAATCAAACCGGAAAGACTTGCGGAGTTGTCCTTTGCGAGGACCCGAAACCCAGCGCAACGGGGCCAGCGCTAAGAGGACGTCGATGAGGCCTAACAGGGCGATGGAAAACGCTTGAGTCTGTATCCCATGAAGCGCATGGAGGAGTAGCAAGGGTATGCTTGCTGCAACACCGACAACACCCCTGCGTCTATTAACTCGGGCGCAGCCAACGAGGCGCTCCCAATCATATCGCACAAAAAACCATACAAAATCAAAGGACCTTCGCGATGAGGTTCGTTCCCCGGCACACGCGGGGACAGGGGATAGAAGCGGCCGGCGGAACCCAAGGGTTCCGCCGGCTAACCAAGGCCCCGGTCAACTACCTCGTCGGAAAAGACCGGGGATGCTAACGTTGAACAAGTAGTAGACGACCGGCACCACAATAAGCGTCAGCGCGGTCGACGCAATCAGTCCTCCAATCACCACCGTAGCCAACTCCGCACTTATGATTCCACCAGCGCCCCCGGAGAATGCCGCCAGGGGCACCAGCGCAAAGCTCGTGGTCAGCGCCGTCATGAGGATTGGTCGCAACCTCACGCGGCCCGCGGTTATCAGCCCTTCCATGACGCCAAACCCCTTAGCCCGCAACTGCTCAACGAAGGCGATGAGAACGATGGCGTTGGTCACGACAATCCCAATAAGCAGGAGGGCGCCCATCATGGCCGGCAGACTAAGGGCGCGGCCAGAAATGGCCAAGGCTAACAATACGCCGATCAGGGCCAGCGGCAGGCTCGTGATAATGACGATTGGATTCCTTAACGATCCCAAGCTGGCCACCATAACGAGGTACATCAAGACGATGCCGATAGCCATTGACAAGAAAATCGCCTGAAATCCCTCGGCTATGTCAGCAAATATCCCGCCGCTGGAAACGCTCACGCCGGGCGGTAGGGCCAGGGCCGCTATCTTTGCATCTATCTCGGCGCCGACGGCCTGCGTGTTGTCTACAATAATATCGCCCGTGATGCTGGCGGACCGTCTGCCGTCCGTACGGGTAATGGTGACGGGCCCCTCGTCCATCCGCACTTCGGCCAACTCGCCGAGGGGTGCAGCCCCCAGCGGTCCCACGATTACCAGGTCCCCTACCCCTTCAATGCTGCTGACCGCCTGCCGATTACCTGAAACCACCACATCGGTGGCCCTCCCATCGATATTGATCGTCGTGACGGTGCGTCCCACCAGGAACTGACTCAATTGAAGACCAACCTGACGCGTGTTTAGCCCGATCGCGGCGGCGGCGGCGGGGTCGACTCGGATCGCGACCTCGTCACGAGCAAGCGCCACGTCGCTCTCCAGGTTGATTACTCCTTCCACGTTGGAGAGGCTAGACACCAGCTCGCGGGAGAAGGCGGCAATGTCGTCGTAGTTCGGCCCCGTTACTGAAATCTCCACTCCGGACGTGGGTGGACCGGCGCTAATCTCGCTGACCCTTATCACCCTGCCCGGCTCTTCCAACTCCTCCCTAATGATGCTGACCACGTCATCAGGGGCATCCGGGCGCAGCACCAGCAGAAGGCTGGCCTCGTTCAACCCTGCAGGTCCGCGGCCCAGGCCAATGCCGGTCGCGCCGACCGTAGAGGTGTAGAGCTCTGAGTAGCCGAGGACGCGCTGCTCTACCTTTACGACCTCCTCCAGAGTCTGTTGACGCGAGGTCCCCGGAGGCAGGGAGAGCTCGACTTGTACCTGGCGGTCTCCGCCGGAAGGGAAGAGCGTAATCGGGATGACGGCCAGCAAGAGCAGGCTGGCCCCTGTGATCGCGGTGGCGCCGACAAGGGTGACTGCCTTATGCCCTAGTGCCCAGCGCAGCACAGGCGTGTAAGCCCGCTGCATCCAGGTCTCTTGCACGAAGGCGACCTCGTCCTCGCCGGCCTCATCCGGCAGATCGCCGCGGCGTAGCAGGTACGCGCCCAGCACCGGAACGGCGGTCAGCGCCACCACCAGCGAAGCAGCAAGCGTAAAGCTGATAGTGAGCGCGAAGGGCAGGAAGAACTCCCCGACTAGGCCCTCAATGAACGCCAACGGCAGGAACACCACGATGGTCGTCAGGGTTGAGGCAAAGATGGCCGGCCCCACCTCGGCCGTCGCCTCCAACGCCGCCCGCCAACGTTCGCGCCCGGCGTGAATGTGCCGGTAAACGTTCTCCAGCACGACGATGGCGTCGTCCACTACGCGGCCGACCGATATGGCCAGTCCTCCCAGCGTCATGAAGTTCAAGGACATGTCCTGCCATGCCAACAGGAGTACGCCCGTCAATACGCTAAGGGGAATGGCAAGCGCTATCACGATGGTGGGGCGGAGCGAGCGGAGCACACCCCGGAACACCGTTGGCCTTGTGGACAACATGAACACGAAGATGACGGCGACCGCAAACAGGAACCCAAATCCGGCTTCACGGAGCAGCGTGTCAATCTGCTCCTGGATTTCAGGCCCGTCGTTCGAAACGATGACGATCTCCATCCCAGGGGGAAGGTTCGTCAGGTTGTCCAAGACATCCCGCACAGCTTCAGTAACTTCGATGGTGTTGGCCTCGGGGTCTTTGACAATGGAAACCCCGACGGAGCGTTGACCGTTGGTGCGGGATATGCTGGTTCGCCCGGCATCCGCCAAGACGACGCTTGCCACGTCGGACAACAGGACCGGTCCGGATGGCGATGCCCCAACCACCAGTCCGCGGATATCCTCCACGGAATCCAAGGTGTGCGTGGTCTTCACCAGCACAGACTGCCCTTCGCCGCTGATGAGACCGGCAGGCAGCGTAACGTTATTGTCGCTTAGGGCGGATGCAACCTGGAAAATGGACGTCCCGTTTTCCTCCAGGAGGTCCGGGTCGACGGCTACCTGTACGAGCCGCTCGGCCTGCCCCGTTACATCCATTCGCATGACGCCATCAACGGCAAAGAGCTCGGGAAGGATCTGCGACTCAACCACCCGAGCGACATCGCTCGGTTCTTGGCCTGACACCACGCTGAACTGCAGCACTGGGAACTGGTCGGGGTTGATCCGCCCTACGCTAATCCCTTCGACGCCTACGGGGAATGAGATGCCGTTGACTGCAGACTCAATGGTGCTTTCCGCATTGGCCATGTCAGTGCCGAACTCGAAATTCGCCAGCACGATCGAGTTGCCCTCGAAGCTGGTCGATTGGACCGATTCCAGTCCTTCCACGCCGGAGATGGCCCTTTCGATGGGAGCGGTAACCTCCTGCAACACCCCCTCCGGGTCGACGGCGGGATAGGAGGCGGTCACAGTGACCAGAGGAAACTCGATCTCAGGGAAGAGCTCTACCCGCAAAGAGTTGTACGCGAAGACACCCCCGGCGAGAAGGAGGACCACCGCCAGCAGGGTGACCGTTCTTTTACTAATGGCTGCGGCGGTTATGAATCGCATCGGTGTGTCGGCCTGTCAGTCCTTTCTGGCGTGGCGTCACAAAAATCTGGCGTGGCGTCACAAAAACGGGCGCCTCGTTGATCAAGATCAAGGCGCCCGGCCCGTTTTTGTGCTTTACGACCTTAGTTTAGGAGGCCAGGGCGTGAGAAATCAAGGCTGTTGCCGCCAAGAGACGGACTCGTCGGCCCCATGCGCATCCTTTGCAGCCTCGTGTTGCCCCACGCCACGTCTAGCGCCGTCCCTCTGGCGGCCTTGCCGGTGATCTTGGTCCTCAACCCCATGTGACCGGGGCCCTCATGCCGGTTTCGACGCCGTCCTTCCGCGGCTCACCATCGAACGCGCCGCCGCGCGGGCCGTCTCCCTAGCGCGTCTTGCTCCCTGCGCAACACCTCGACCAGCCGCTCCTCGCAACCTAGGCGCCGAGGGCGCCGGCGCTCGCCACCCGAAGGCGCCACCCATGTTGCATAACACAAGAACGTTTGCCAAACGCAGGGCTGGATTGCATAATGTCGGCTGTTCCGCTGCCCGGCCTTTGACGACATTGGATATGATGACGGCCCGCTGCTGCGGAAAGGGACCACTGATGCGGGAGGACAGTGCATGACGACGCTTCCTGCGGCCCCAACTTACTTTTGTCTTGGGGACGCATCTTTGTCGCGACCGCCTTCCTCTAATAATCCGCTCGCCGCATCTCAATACCAGGGTCTTGGAAAAGGTGATAGGGCTCATGGCAATTGAATCCGTCTTCCCCAATGGATTGGATATAGATGAAGCCCTTCAGCTGATGTGGCCAGTGGCGGTCTATATCCTGGGCATGGCTATTTACGCCATCTTTATCTTCAAGTTTTATCGGTTCCTTGCCTCCCGCGACATGTTTGAATTGGACCTGTCCAAGTATGAGGAGTCGCGCTATCGGTGGCTGCGAGGCTTCTTTCACCTCGTCTTATACGGTGCGAAATACGTTGTCTTGTTTCCGATGTTCGCCTTCTTCTGGTTCGCTGTCCTCACGCTAATCCTGGCCCTCCTCTCGAGAGATCGGGCATTTGCGGATATTCTGCTGATAGCCCTGGCCACCGTCAGCGCCATCCGCGTGACGGCATACTTCAACGAAGACCTGTCCAGGGATCTAGCCAAGATCCTGCCCTTTGCGGTTCTGGCGATCTTCCTGATTGACGGGTCCTATTTTGACATTCGCGAGTCCATGGGTATCCTGAATGACGCCTTTAACCACAGCGAGAGCATCCTCTACTATCTGGTCTTTCTCATAGCGGTAGAGCTTGCCTTGCGACTAGTCTTGGCCGTCGCTGCGTTGTTCGATTCGGACGGAAGGCGCGCACGCGCATTGGAGAAACAGGCAGTCCACGGCAGGGTTGGCGTGCCCATGCCCCCGCCAGAAGATCCCTTGCCGGAAGATCCGTCGCAAGAAGAAGGAGATCAGGGCGACGACGCCATATCGACCCCTCAGCCTCCATAGTGGGACTGCCAACCCGAACACTCGCAGTACACAATAGAGACGAAACACTCAGGTGCTCATGGGTTGTGGGCTTGAAGCCAGCATATACTCAGGGGTGACCATCTCCGCCACGAGTGTCGGTGGCTCACGACATCATCGTCCTACCGCAAGGCGCCCCTGAGGCTGCGTTAACTCTCCCAGCCTCGCTCAAGGAGTTCGAACTATTGGCAGCGCGCTCCCAGTCCACTGATTCCGGTCCCGTCCGCGAGCCAGCGCGCATAACTAGCCTCGATCTGATACGCGGAGTTGCGGTGCTCGGCATTCTGTTGATGAACGCTGTGTACTTCAAGCTCGGCGGCGAACCTTACTTCAACCTGAGCGCGGGAGGCTCAGAGACGCGGCTCGACTGGGCTGTGGGTATCTTCGGCGAGGTCTTCATCGACCAGAAGTTCATGGGGTTGTTTGCGCTGCTGTTTGGCGCGGGGATGATTCTCTTCATCGACCGCGCCAGCCGGGGAGGGAGGCGCGCAGTCGCGCTGAACCTGTGGCGAAACGCGCTGCTGCTGGTGATCGGCGTCCTCCACTTCTTGGTCTGGGATGGCGATGTGCTGATGGTTTACGCCGTTTCATCGGTCATTCTGCTTGCTCTGCGAAAGCTGCCGAATTGGGCGCTCATCTCCGTTGGAGTCACCGTGTTCGCGCTATCCGTTGCCACAGCGCTGCTCACGCAGCACATCGCCGACACGACTAGCGCATCGCTATCCGGTCTCTGGACACCGGGCGAGGTTTCCGACCCAGAAGTTATTGCGGCCCCCTTCCTGCTGGGCTACTTCCTGCGCGCAATGGGGCTGATTCTCGTCGGCGCCGGTTTGTATCGGACGGGCTTTATGAACGGCGGCATGCCTGCGAGGACATATCGACTGACCGCAATGGTCGGGCTTGCCGTCGGCTTGCCGCTTGCCGCCGCCGGCGTCATCATTGTCGCAGTGAACGATTACTCTCGCGAGGTCGCCTTTATCGGTCAGATTCCCAACACGCTCGGCACGATTCCAGCCTCGTTGGGGTACATGAGCCTGATCATTCTCTGGAACAACCGCTCGGACAACTGGCTGAAGCAGCGTCTACGCGCAGTCGGGAAGATGGCATTGACCAACTACTTGGCGCAGACGGTGCTGGGCGTGCTTGTCTTGACAATCTTGCTAGGCGATGTCGACTCTATGAACCGAAGCGCCGTCTTGGTGTTTGTGCTCGCGGTGTGGACGCTGCAGGTGTGGTGGTCGCAGGCGTGGTTGAATCGCTTCCTCTTCGGACCCGCAGAGTGGCTCTGGCGAGTCGCTACATATCGAAGCGGACAGTCGCTTCGCCGCCCCAGGGACTCGCAGCGTGCAACATAGGAGAGTGTCAACTCCTGGAGTTCACAATGGAATATTAGCCCTCTGACCAAGAGGAGTGGCGATGTGACTCGCACAGTCCCTTAAACGTCTTTCATCACACCCGCGGATGACGTGGCCCGCTTTACAATCTTCCGACAGAGCTTTACAATCTTCCGACAGAAGGGATTGGTATATTCAGCGAAGGGCCACTATTCACTCAAACATTCGCAGCACACAATAGACGCGAAACGCTGAGGTGCTCGCGGGCGGAGGACTTCAAGCTAGCGCGTAGTCGGACGACACAATTCGTGCGGGGTGCTATCGTCCTTGAGGAGGACCCGTCGGCTCCCCCTTCGGCATCCGACCCCAATGGGCAGGAGTCTCGTGGGATGAGACCAGCGATGACCATGACCCGCATCGATTGTATCCCTTCGAGTCTCGAAGGTTCGACAATGGCCGTGCGTCAGGCAGGCTCGGCCGATTCACCAGTGTAGAACGCGGTGGTGCGCCCTGCTGTCGCCCTCGCAGTGTCGGGGTCCGATCCGGCCGCGACCGCCGCTTGCCCCCACCTCTCGCTGCTACCTGTGATGAACGCCTTGCCTTCCGGCGAAGTTGCAAAGGCGGCTTCGTCAGGCTTTGGCGCGTTCGGTTGCGTGAGATGGATCGCTAGTCCCATGAGACCCAATTCCCAGCCGACACCGACGGCCCCCGGCCCGTAGATTTCCCAGTGTTCCGAAAGGTGCGCTGTGTGCGTAAGTGAAAGCCGCGCACGGCCGGCCCCTTCGTCCGAGACGCGTACGTCCACCCAGCTCACGTCCTCGCCGAACTCCCATGTGAGCGCGAAGTGTGATAGCCGTTCGCACGTCGTGATCAAGCCGCCTGCGTTGCCTTCCAACTGATAGCGGCCGCCGGGTTCGAGCTCGCCGCTGATCGGCATAAACCAGTCCAGAATACGTTCACCGTTCGTCACGGCGTCCCACAAATCCTCAACCGTCGTCGCGTAACTGCGAGAAAGGGTGACTGCGCGAACCGGCTGTCCATCTCTCTCCAGCGACGAAACGGAGCGCTCTACGGCAGCTAGGTGACTTTCACTATCGAATTCCATGGTTCCTCCATGTTCTTCTAGTTGGGCGGACGACCCGCAACCTTGGCGGTTGGACTGGCCGGACCCTTGTTGAATTACGCTCTCCGGGCGGCAGTCAACCCGTCCAACAGCGTCCCACGCCCTCTGGCTCGGTCTCCTGCTCCTGGCCAGAATCCCACTCTAAGGGAGACGCGGCGATTGCCTTAGGCTTGCGGCCCGTTAACTAGGGCTGCACTCTTCCCCTAATACCCCTTGCGATCAGTCCTGAAGGTCCATAACCGGGTAGTAGTTCGCGCCCCAAGGCTGGTTGGGATGGTCCATCATCACCTTGACAAAGAGAGGGATGAGGAATCCCATAATCGCAGCGCCGTCTCGAACCTGATCGCGGTTGACGCTGCTGTTCCAGGTCGCGCCACCGTGCAGAACTTGGTTCCGCAGCACATACAATCTGTCGAACAGCAGGGTCAGGATGAGCAATGTCTCTTGGGTAGCAAGAGCGCGGTTGATCGACATCTGCTCCCGGTCGAACCACTCTTCCCATTTGCCATATCCCTCAACGCCGTTCGCGTGCTTCCAATAGGGCCGATAAACGTACTTGTTCTTCAGCAGCACGCGCACCGGACCCGAGAACCGGCGCCAGATCGCCTCGTAGATGGCTCTTTGGCTATCAAGGCCAAGGAGCCGGTTGAAATACTTCTGGAAAACCTCGCGTTCAGGGACATCAACAGAATCCCCTGTGTCTTCGGCGTAGGCCGAGTTGAACGCAATCCAATAGCAGGTGAACCCTATGTCGGGGTCTCCTTCCACCATCTCCGCCCGCCGAATCCAACTGATGGCGCGATGCACCCTCAGAGCCAGGTTCTCCGGGTAGGCGGCGTCTTCCCGGTCCTTCTGGTCTTTGAGGACATCGGCGGTCAGTTGGTCCGGAGTCTTGGAACTCATCATGCCTCCCTTGGGAACCGCTTCTGCATTGCTTTGGCCACCGACTGGCAACGAAACGCTGGCTGCGCCTTACCCCTCTATTGCGTCAACGCGGCGATGATGCGTCCGCACAGCGGCTCGCCTCCGCTGGCATGGCCCGCGCCAGGGTCGATCACCCTCACCCCGCCCACCCCGCGCCTGACCCCTACCGCCGGTGGCGCATGGAGTAGTAGCCCGCCCCGCCAACGATCGCCAGCGCCACCACAATGACCACTACGACCTGCCACGGGAAGCCGCCACCCTCTTCAGGGGCCACGGTTGGCGTTGGAGCCAGCGTCGCTATGGGCAACGGCGTAGCCTCCGGCGCTGGGGTGGGTATTGCTGTGGACGACGACGTGGCCGTCGGCGCGGGTGTGGGCGTAGCCGTTGGCGTGGGGCTAGGCGTGGCCGTCGGTGCCGGTGTAGAGAGCGGCGTGGCCGTTGGCGTGGGGCTAGACGTAGCCGCTGGCAAGGGACTCGGCGTAGCCGTCGGAGGCGGCGTGGGTGTCGGCAGAGGCGTCGGCGTTATAGTCGGCGTTGGCGTCGGGAGGGGTGTCGCGGTGGCAGGTGCGCCCACCCACAGCACCGAGTCGCCACCCACCGCCTGCCCCATCCTATCCTCGTCCACCAAGACGCCGGAAAACGAGCAGGCGCCTTCGACGCTGGGAGCGGTGGCGGTGTATGTGAAGCGTCCTCCTCCACCAACGTGACGCCCTCCCCTCTCAGTAGGTTGAATCTGACCGTCTGGCCTTCCACTACCACCGCAGCCTCAGATAGGTCGGAGCCAACGTAGCTAAACTCCGCTGGGAGCGTTTCCACCACTTGGCCAACTCTACCGTACCCGGCAACCACGACCGTCACTTCCAACCGCCCGCCCGGCAGGACCGACGCCGCCGAGAACGACCTCTCTGCGCGGTGCGTCGTCGCCTCCACGGGCGCGGGCTGCAAGAGCGCCGCCAACCCGAGGGCTACCCCGGCAACCGCCAACAGCGCCAATAGTGTTTTGATAGACCCCGTCCTCGCCTATTCTTCTGTGGGTATCGTTTCACATTTCCCGCCCACGAATTCAGCCGGGAACGTAGAGGCCCACGGTCTCCAGCATTTCTTCCTTGTTCATGCCGTCTCTGAAGTAGTCGTCTATGGCCTTGAGGACCTCATCCTTGTCCAGAACCTCATTGAAGTCCGCATCGTATGCGCTGGCCACGCCCGGCAACTCCACGTTGGTCACCTCGATGGCCACCGTGATGGAGTCGTCCGTCGCGTAGTCAGCCTCGCCGAATTCCCCCTTCCCGTCCCGCACCGAAACCACGACCACGTAGGTGGCCTTGATCTCGTAGTCCAGCGTAGCCCCTGGCCGCACCGTAATCTGCCCCGCGGCATGGTCGATGGCGAAGAACTCGAAGTCGGCGGCGGTCAGGACATAGTTCAAAGCCGCGCTCAGCGTGTAGGTCAGCCTATCGCCGTCAGCGTCCGTGGCCACGACTGGCCATCCCACGTTGGCGCCCCCCACCGCGTTCTCGGTTACCGAGCGGGTGGTGTAGATGCCCTCCGCGAATGCTGGCGCCTGGTTCTGAGGTAGCGGCGGCGCGCTGCTGGCGCCACTGCCTTCGACCTCTAGCGGCGGCGGGGGCAGGGGCGGGGCTGTAGGTATGCCAGCCGTCGTCGTTGACCAGCCGCTAGCCCCCGCAGCGCTGACCGCGCGCACTTGCACCTCGTACTGCGCACCATGGTTCAAGTTGGCGATGGTGTGTTGCAGAGCGCCTGAGGTCCAGGCGCTTTCAACGATGGTCCAGCCGCCACCGC
Source organism: Dehalococcoidia bacterium (assembly GCA_965263165.1). Classification (GTDB taxonomy): domain Bacteria; phylum Chloroflexota; class Dehalococcoidia; order Lucifugimonadales; family SAR202-VII-2; genus SAR202-VII-2. Next base: position 2,235,290 of record OZ253584.1, on the reverse strand, counting down.
TAGGACGATGCCGTAAGTCATAGGCGGTGATTGGCGCGCTGCCTTCGTCTACAGGGGCGGACCATCTCACAGTCAGCGTCCGGTTGCCCGCAGTCACGGCGGGAGGAGCGGGAGCGCCGGGTGCGGGCGTAGGCCCCGTCGCCGCAGGCGCGCCGGTGGACGTGGCCGACCATGCGCCATCTCCCGCCGAGTTCATCGCCCGCACCTGCACGTCGTACTGCACACCATTCGCGAGGCCGGTAATGGCGGCCGTCAGTGGGCCAATTCTCCAGACATTATCAACCTCCACCCAGCTTGCATCGGCCTCCGGCGCGCTGGTCAGCTTGTGCCGCATGTCGTAGGCAATGATCGTCGCACCGCCATCGGCCGGGGCCGTCCAGTCAACCGTCAATTGCCCGTTGCCCGGCCTCAAGGTGGGGGCCGCAGGCGCCGCAGGGGTGGTCCGTGGCCTGCCGGTCGTCGTCGCCGACCACGCGCCGTCCCCCTCAGCGTTCACCGCCCGCACCTGCACGTCATACTGCGTGTCGTTCGTTAAACTGCTGATGGTGTGGCTCAGGTCATTGCCGATGTTGGCGGCCTCCGTCCAGCTTCCAGTGGTGTCCGACGCGCTACTCAGCTTGTGTCGCACGTCGTAACCGGTGATCACCGACCCACCGACATCCGCGGGGGCCGTCCATGTCACGGTCAGCTGGCCGACGCCCGCCGTCACGGTGGGGGCTGCTGGTGCGCCGGGCGTCTCCACAGGTGCTCCGGCGGACGTGGCCGACCACGCGCCGTCTCCGGCGACGTTCACCGCCCGCACCTGCACGTCGTACGAAGTCCCGTTGGCCAAGCTGCCGATGGTGTGGCTCAGGTCATCGCCAGTGTTGGCGACCTCCGTCCAGTTTTCCGCAATGTCCTGCGCGCTGCTCAGCTTGTGCCGTACGTCGTAGCCGGTGACCACCGAGCCGCCGTTGCTGTCTGGCGCCGCCCACGTCACCGTCAGCGACGCGTTGCCTGGCGTCACGCTGGCAATGGCTGGCGCATCAGGGGTGGTCCGCGGCGCGCCGTCGGTGGTGTCTGACCACACGCCATCTCCAGCGACATTCACCGCCCGCACCTGCACGTCGTACGAAGTCCCGTTGGCCAAGCTGCCAATGGTGTGGCTCAGGTCATCGCCGGTGTTGGCAACCACAGCCCAGTTTGCATCGATGTCCGGCGCGCTGGTCAGCTTGTGCCGCACGTCGTAGCCAGTAACCACCGCGCCGCCGTTGCCGTCTGGCGCCGTCCACGTCACGGTCAGCGACGCATTCCCCGGCGTAACGCCGGAAATGGTTGGCGCCCCAGGAGTAGTCCGCGGCGTGCCGTCGGTGGTGGCCGACCACACGCCATCTCCAGCGACATTCACCGCCCGCACCTGCACGTCGTACGAAGTCCCGTTGGCCAAGCTGCCAATGGTGTGGCTCAGGTCATCGCCGGTGTTGGCAACCACCGTCCAGTTTGCATCGATGTCCGGCGCGCTGGTCAGCTTGTGCCGCACGTCGTAGCCGGTGACCACCGAACCACCGGTGTTGGTTGGTGCCGTCCACGTCACGGTCAGCGTGGCATTCCCCGGCGTCACGCCGGAAATGGTTGGCGCCCCAGGAGTAGTCCGCGGCGTGCCGTCGGTGGTGGCCGACCACACGCCATCTCCAGCAACATTCACCGCCCGCACCTGCACGTCGTACGAAGTCCCATTGGCCAAGCTGTCAATGGTGTGGCTCAGGTCATCGCCGGTGTTGGCAACCACCGTCCAGTTTGCATCGATGTCCGGCGCGCTGGTCAGCTTGTGCCGCACGTCGTAGCCAGTAACCACCGCGCCGCCGTTGCCGTCTGGCGCCGTCCACGTCACGGTCAGCGACGCATTCCCCGGCGTAACGCTGGCAATGGTTGGCGCCGCAGGAGTAGTCCGCGGCGCGCCGTCCGTGGTGTCTGACCACGCACCTTCTCCAGCAATATTGACCGCACGCACTTGGACGTCATACCGCATTCCGTTAGTCAAGCTACCGATGGTGTGGCTCAGGTCATCGCCGGTGTTGGAGGCCTCCGTCCAGTTCGCAGCAATATCCTGAGCGCTGGTCAACTTGTGCCGCACGTCATAGCCGGTGACCGCTGAACCGCCGGTGTTGGCTGGCGCCACCCATGTCACCGTCAGCGTGGCGTTCCCCGGCGTCACGCCGGTAATGGTTGGCGCCTCGGGGGTAGTCCGCGGCGCGCCGTCGGTGGTAGCCGACCACGCGCCGTCTCCAGCAACGTTCACCGCCCGCACCTGCACGTCGTACGAAGTCCCGTTGGCCAAGTTGCCGATGGTGTGGCTCAGGTCATCGCCAGTGTTGGCGACCTCCGTCCAGTTTTCCGCAATGTCCTGCGCGCTGCTCAGCTTGTGCCGTACTTCGTAGCCGGTGACCGCCGAACCGCCGTTGCTGGCTGGCGCCGTCCATATCACCGTCAGCATGGTGTTCCCCGGCGTCACGCCGGTTATGGTTGGCGCGGCAGGGGTGGTCCGCGGCGCGCCGTCCGTGGTGTCTGACCACGCACCTTCTCCAGCAATATTGACCGCACGCACTTGGACGTCATACCGCATTCCGTTAGTCAAGCTACCGATGGTGTGGCTCAGGTCATCGCCGGTGTTGGAGGCCTCCGTCCAGTTCGCAGCAATATCCTGAGCGCTGGTCAACTTGTGCCGTACGTCGTAGCCGGTGACCACCGACCCGCCGTTGTTGCCTGGCGCCGTCCACGTTACCGTCAGCGTGGCGTTCCCCGGCGTCACGTTGGAAATGTTTGGCGCGCCGGGCGTGGTCGCGGGAGCCATGTACTCGATATCCTGCGACGTCGCCGCGTTGTAGTTCCCCGCCAGATCCGCCGCCTTGCCCGCCACCACCTTTAGCCTGATACTCACCGACGCGCCGGGGTCCGACACCGTCACCAACACGGTGTAGATGCGGTCGTCCCCGCCCTTCGTCAGTGTCCCCAGGGTAGCGTTCGTTGCCGTTGCGTCACCGTCGGCCCCGAAGCCGGTCACGTCCTCGCTGAAAACGATGGAGGCCGTGAACGTTGCCGTGCTCGCGTCCACCGGCATTATCGTCAACGTCGGCGCGGTGTTGTCCACCTTGTAGGTCTCGTAGTTCGCGCCCGTCGGTAGCGTGGCGTTGAGGTCGGCGTTGGGAGCGGCCGTAGCCTCGATGTCCTGGTTTGCGGTAAACTCCAAGGAGACCTCGCCGTCAAATCTGGACAGGCTGCCGCCGCTCCCCGTCACGTCGTAGGTCGTCGCGCTGCCACCGACTGCCTCCGCATAACTCACCTCGGCTGACCCGCCCGATACCGTGAAGTCCTCCTCGTCCACATTCTGCACGTCTTGGCTAAACACCACTCGCCAGGTCAGGCTGTCCAATTTCGTGTGCTCGGTCGCCGGGTCCTGTCGCTTGATGCTCGTTACCCTCGGCGGAGGGTTGTCCAGGGTGTAGGTTTCATAGTTCCCGCCCGTCGGGAGAGTGGCGATGAGGACGTTGCCAGAGCGGTCCTTGATGTCCTGGTCTGCGGCAAACCCTAGCTCAGCCTTCCCATTCAGCCCGGCCAGGTCCCCTCCGCTCACCGTCACGTCGTAGACCGTCGTGCTCGTCCCGTCTGCCTCCACCAACGTCGCCGTCGCACTCGTGCCGCTCGCGTCGAAGTCCCCCACCGTCACTTCCTTCACTTCCTCGCTGAACTCCACCCGCCAGACTAGCGCATCCGACGCCACTCTCTCCTCCGACGGCGTCTGCCGCAGGATGCTCGTTACCGTTGGCGCGGTGTTGTCCATCGTGTAGGTCTCATAATTCGCGCCCGTCGGCAGTGTGGCGATGAGGTCGTTGCTGGAGCGGTCCTTGATGTCCTGATTCGAGGCGAACCCTAGCTCAACCTTTCCGTTCAGCCCTGCCAGATCCCCTCCGCTCACCGTTACGTCGTAGACCGTCGTGCTCGTCCCGTCTGCTTCCACCACCGTCGCCGTCGCACTCGTGCCGCTCGCGTCGAAGTCCCCTACCGTCACTTCCTTCACTTCTTCGCTGAACTCCAGCCGCCAGACCAGCGCATCCGCGGCCACCCTCTCCTCCGACGGCGTTTGCCGCTTGATGCTCGTTACTCTCGGCGCCGCGTTATCCACGACGAAGGTGTTGGCGGCGCCCTGCGGCATAGCCGGTTCCAGACCAGCGTTGCCACTCGCTGTCGCCTCGATGTTCTGGGACGTGGCGAAGTCCAGCGTGACCGTGGCGTTCAGACCGGCCAGGTTACCGCCGCTGACGCTCACGTCATAGGTCTTATTGGCGCCGGTCACTGTGCGCGTCGCCGTCGTCCCGGTAGTAGTGAAGTCGTCCTGCGTGACGTCTTGCACGTCCTCGCTGAACTCCACCGTCCAGGTCAGGTTATCGGCGTTGGTGTGCTCGGTCGTCGGCGTCTTACGCGTGACCGACATCACCCTCGGCGCGGTCGGGGCCGCAGGAGCGCCGACAATGGCGTCTGACCACGCGCCATCGCCAGCGCCGTTGGACGCCTGCACCTGCACGTCATAAGAAGTACCGTTGGTCAAGCTGCCGATCGTGTGGCTCAGATCATCGCCGGTGTTGGCAGCCTCCGTCCAGTTTGCGTCGATGTCCGGCGCGCTGGTCAGCTTGTGGCGCACGTCGTATCCGGTAATCGCCGAACCACCGACATCAGCGGGGGCCGTCCACGTCACCGTCAGCATAGCGTTGCCCGGCGTCACGCTGGTAATGGTTGGCGCACCGGGCGTGGCCGCGGGGGCCGTGTACTCGATGTCCTGCGACTTCGCGGCGTTGTAGTTCCCCGCCAGGTCCGTCGCCTTGCCCGCCGCCACCCTCAGCATGATGGTCTTCGACGCGCCGGGGTTCGACACCGTCACCACCACGGTGTACGCGCTGGCGTCGGCGCCCTTCTTCGTTGGCGTCCCCACCGTCGCACCCGTCGCCGTTGCGTCCCCAGCGTCGTCAAAACCGGTCGCGTTCTCGCTGAAGGCGACGGTGGCCGTGAACGTCGCTGTGCTCGCGTCCACCGGCATTATCGTCAACGTCGGCGCGGTGTTGTCCACCGTGTAGGTCTCGTAGTTCGCGCCCGTGGGCAGCGTAGCGTCTAGGTCGGCGTTCGGGGCGGCCGAGGCCCAGATCTCCTGGTTTGCGGCAAACTCCAGGGAGACCTCACCGTCAAATCTGGACAGACTGCCGCCGCTCGCGGTCACGTCGTAGGTCGTCTCGCTGCCGCCGACTGCCTCCGTGTAGCTCACCTCGGCTGACCCGCCCAATACAAAGAAGTCCTCCGCGTCCACGTCCACCACACCTTCGCTGAACACCACCCGCCACGTCAGACTGTCCAAATTGGTGTGTTCCGCCTTCGGGTCCTGTCGCTTGATGGACACCACCGTCGGCACGGAGTTGTCGGCTTGGCGAACGACGGCGGGAGCGACGTCCACATTGACGTTGTAGGCAACCCCGCTCGACCCTACGGCAAGGGTATGGTCCGCGGACGGCATGACCAGCAGCCCCGCCAGAGCCGCGGCGGCTGCCAGGGCCGCGCGCGCGAATGGGCGATAGTGGGTCAAGAAGTGGGCTGCATTTTGGGCAAGACGTTGTGCGGCGCGGGACTATTCAGGCCACACGCAGCCCCTCAGCATTCACAGGAGCGAGCCCAAAACGAACATGGCGCATAAGCTCCAAGCCACGTTATGGGCATGGGAAACGCATGAAACCCGTGCGAGGCTACCAGAATCACCCTTGGGCTTCAACATGACTGACACCCCCCACGACCTCAACCCCCCGTCTTTATGTCCCCAGCCGCGACCGCAGATACAAAAAGATGGACCGCCGACGCGCCGGCGGTCCATTCCAACCCAGCCCTGTGAGGGCATAGATCCCAGCTGCAAGAGGCCACCGCAGACCGCGGCAACGGCTACTCTCCTATGGCGTTGGACAATCTCCTGGGAGAGCGGGGCCTGGGTCGCCGCGCTTCCCTTTCTTGATTCCGCGTCGTCGAAGCCAGTCGAGGTCAACGCCGCCAATCGGCGATATTCCACAGCTCGCTGTCCCAGGCGTTCATGCGGACGCCCTGCAGGCCGTTGACGTGCGCCGAAACAAAGCCTCGGGTCACCAGCGGGATCTCGTAATAGTTCTCCACGATGATGTCGTTGAGCTGCTTCGCCAGGGCGTCGCGCTCCGGCCCTATCTGGGTCTCGGCAAACTGGACTAGCGCCTCGTCATACGCTTCATTGCAAGCGCGGGAGTTGTTCCCGTCGGTCCAGTTGTTGCCCCGCGCCTGGACGTGGTCGCAACCTTGGCCGGACAGATACTGCTGCGGGTCGATGCCGGGGCCCGTCGTATACATCTGTACGTCCGCAAAGAACCTGCGGTACGACGCCTCCTTGTCGATGACCGGGTCGCCGCCGAAGAAGACGCCGGCGGGATGTTGCACAAGTTCGGCCTCGATCCCAATCTCGCGCCACCAGTCGCGAATCAGGGCCTGGGTAGCCTCCCGGATGGCGTTGGCGGTCGTCTGATACCTGATCCGCAGGGGGACGCCGTTGTATTCGCGGACGCCGTCGCCGTCGGTGTCGAGGACGCCGCTGTCGTCCAACAGCTTGTTGGCGCCTTCAATATCCTGGGTAAGGCACCCGCTGTTCCCGGTCGAAGCGTACCTCGGGGGGGCCACGACCAAGTTGCAGGCGGGCTTGCCGGCGAAGCCGTAGAGGCGCTCCGAGATGAGCGTGCGGTCGATTGCCATCGACATGGCCTGGGGAATCGGCGTGAACGTCAGGAACGGGTGGGGATTCTGGCCTCCCATATACTCGGAGCGATTGTCGCCCAGGGCAGGGTCCGGGTTTGTCTGATTGACGACGATGCGCTCGACGTCGCTCGCAAACGCAGAGACCACTTTGCCTACCCCGGCCGATTCCAACTCCGCAAGAGTCTCCGGCGCCACTTGCAGGTTCCAGGCGTAATCGGCTTCACCCATTTCCAGGACGGCGCGGGCCGCTGTGATCGCTTCGCCGCCTCCCTTGAAGACCACGCGGTCGAAATAGGGCGCCGCTCCCCGGTAGAACGGGTTGCGCTCATACACAGCCCCATCGTTCGCCGTGAACTCGATGATGCGATAGGGGCCGGACCCAAGCGGGGCGGTGTTCTGTGCTTCACAGGTGCTCGCGGCCGCGCCGACGCACCCGGCGAACTGCGCCTTGCTGATGATCGGCGTGCCGGCGCCGGTGAAGGCGGCGTATGGATAGGGTGTAGGCGCGTCGAAGGTGATCTTGACGGTGAGGCTATCGAGGGCTTCCACCGAGGCGATGCCGGTAAATGCGTCCTTCCCGGAGCAGCCGGTCTCCTCTTCCGCGCAGTAGCGCCAGGTGAACACCACGTCGTCAGCCGTTAGCTCGCTGCCATCCGACCACTTCAGGCCTGCTCGCAGCTTCCACGTGATCGACACCGTATCCTGTGCCACGCCGCCGTTCTCAAGGGTTGGGATTTCGGCGGCCAGCCTTGGCGTGAGCTCGCCATCGGGATCGTAGCTGGCCAGGGGTTCGAGGGTAACCGCGCCGGCGTCCCGGTCCTTATAGCCGTCAGCCCAATACGGGCCAGGCAGAGAGGGGGCCTGCCAATAGAGGATCGTCAGAACTTTCTCTTCCTTCGCGATTTCCGTCGGAGTCGGCGGAGAAGGCGGCAAAGTTGCAGTCGCGACTTCCATCGGAGTCGGCGGGGAGGGTGGCGAAGTTGCAGTCGCGACTTCCGTCGGAGTCGGCAGGGAGGGCGGCGAAGTTGCAGTCGCGATTTCCGTCGGAGTCGGCGGGGAGGGCGGCGAAGTTGCAGTCGCGATTTCCGCCGGAGACGTCGGGGAGGGCGGCAAAGTTGCAGTCGGTTCCTGGCCGGAGCCGTTGCAGGCAACGAACAAGAACGCGAACATCAGGCCGAGAGCGAGTTTTAGGAGAGTGTTCATGGAGTCGCCTCGATAAATCTCTTCGTTGAGTTTGGTGGAGCAGTCGTGGAGAAGCGCCACTCGAACCCGGACGCCCTGCCGGACATGATCCTGAATCATGCCCGCTTGCCAGCTCCGACACTCCCCCAAGGGGCCGGCCGCCTCTGTCCTTAAGGGATAAGCCAACAGCCGGAGCCTCTCAATTATAGCGCACCGGAACTTGCGTCCGTGGCCACAGCCGTCCGTTTTGACCGCCTCGCCTGCTGGGTAGCGTCGACATGCGACCGTAGCCGTATGAAGGCGCCTGCGAAGTTGATTCGGACAGCGAGCGGCGGCATACTAGCTTTGGAAACGCAAATCAAACCCAGACGAAAATACGCAATGCAGAGGCGCGTTGGCTCGCCGACGCGCCTCGAGTGAGGGTCCTTCTTGGGCGTATTGATCCGTGCTTGGCGCCGCGTGCCTGCGCGCTGGCGCAGGAAAGCGTTGGTGGGGATTGTCACGCTCGCGGTGAGCCGCCTCCTCATCCACCTATTAGGGCCCGTCGTCTTCCTGGTTGGCATCCTGGTAGTCAGTCTTGTCGGAGCGTTGCTGAAGTCGCTCGGCTTCCGAGGCGCCCGCCATGCTGATGCTCTGCTCGGCAAAGTTTGGGACTTTCTCAGGGGAATGATTCTTATCGCATTGCTTCCGGCGCTCTGGCCGGCAGTCCAGGCCTTCAGGAACGGCGACCTCAGGTCCGGTCTCGTTCAGGCATCGGCTCTGGGCCTCGTCGTAGCCTTGGTGTTCATACCGTTCAGTCTATTGCCAAGGACGTGGACAAGGACGGCCCGACAGCCGGCAAGGTCAAGGACTCCCGGCAGGCGCCCTAAGCGGCGCTCCAGGTAACTCGAGGGTGAGGGCGCCAGGCAGGAAAGCCCCTATGAAGAAAAGGCCCGGCTCTACGAGCCGGGCCTTTTCGCCCTATCGTCCATCTTCTCTCCGCGCCGTTCCCGGCTGCGGCCCTAGCCCGAAGCGACCTTCTGCTGAAGGTTCTTCGTGAAGTCCTTCATCATACCGTCGGCCTTGCGCCGGATGATGGGCTGCCCAAACTCTCCCAGCTTGCCCATGAACGTGGTCTCCGTCTCGATGACCACGTCCGTGTTCTCGGCGTCCTGGGGCTCCAGGCGCATACCCATCCGCACCCGCACGCCGCCGGCGACCCTCCGGTCCTTCGCCTCCGCAACCATCACTCCCCGGTGGCCCTCTTCATCGATGTCTTCCATTGTCAGCTTCCCGGCCAAGTTCAGGCCAATCGGCCCCACCTTGACCCGAAGTGTACCCTGGTAGCTGCCATCACCCATCTCCTGCACGTCACCCACCCCCGGGATGCAGCCGCCCACCGCGGGAATATCCATCAGGAAAGCCCACAGCTTGTCGGGCGGCGCCTTCACCGATGCGCGTTGCTCGAATTTCATGCGTCAGTCCTCCTGGTCTTCCACGCCTCTGCGAGCCCCCGCTCCATCGTCAGCCCTCAATGGGACAGCCGGCGATGGCAGTTGCGTAAAGCGCCCGCCTACCTACGAGCGCCGGCCAAAGCCTGCTCCAGCGCCCGCCGCGTGAACACTACCGACATATCGGTCTTGTATTCCTTGGAGCCCCTGATGTCCGCCGTCGGGTCCACCTCGCCGCGAACGGCCTCCGCGGCCTCCCGGATCGCCTCCGGCGTCACCTGCTGCCCCGCCAGCACCGCCTCGGCGGCGCGCGCCCGGATCGGCGTCGGACCGGCGGCCCCAAGGGCTATGCTCACCGACTGACAGCGGCCTCCGGCGTCCACGTCCAGCACCGCGGCTACGCACACCGTGGCGTAGTCGTCCGCCGTGCGGGGCAGGAACTTCAGGAATGCGCTGCCCGCGCTGGCCGGCGGCTTCGGCACAATCACCTCGGTCAATACCTCGTCCGGCTCGACGACCGTCGCGTAGTAGTCCTCGAAGAAGTCCACCAGATCCACTGTCCGCTCGCCCCGCGACGACGCCAGCGTCACCGACGCCCCTAGCGCCAGCAGCGCCGGCGGCGAGTCCTGGGCAGGGTCGGCGTGGGTCAATGCGCCGCCAACGGTCGCCACTTCGCGAATCCGGATGGTGGCCACGTGCTTGTAGGTGTCGTTCAGCAGCGACGCCCCCTGGCGCGCCACCTCCGACGTCTCCAAGGCCCGGTGCGTCGTCGAGGCGCCTATGCGCAGGTTGCCATTGTCGCTGCTTACGCCGCTCAACCCGGCCACGTTGCCCAGGCTGATGATGTGGTCGGGGACCACAAGTTGCTGCTTCATCATCAGCACCAGCCCCGTGCCCCCCGCTATCAGCTTGGCGTCTTCGCCGTACTGGTCCAGCAGGCCGAGGACCTCCTGGAGACTGGTGGGAGCGTGAAACTCAAATCCTCTCATCGGTTGCCCCCTTCGGGTTCCCTGGATGGGTTATTAGTCAGCAGCGCCGGGAATCGGTTCAACTTCCTGCCCGGACGCCGCCTTGATGGCCCGGATGATGCCGTAGTACCCCGTGCAGCGGCACAGGTTGCCCATCATCCATTCCTTGATCTCCTGCTCGTTCGGCCTGGGATTCGCATCCAGCAACGCCTTGGCCGCCGTGACCTGCCCGGGCGTGCAGATTCCGCACTGGAAGCCACCCTGGTCGATGAATGCCTGTTGGATCGGCAGCAACTCCCCGTCCTGGGCCAGCCCCTCGACGGTCGTGATGTCGGCGCCGTCCGCCATGACCGCCAGCGTCAGGCACGAACTCACCATCTTTCCGTCGAGCAGCACGGTGCAGGCCCCGCACACCCCAACGCTGCATCCTTCCTTCGTCCCCGTCAGCCCTACGTCGTACCGGATGAAATCGACCAATAGCCGGTTGGGCTTCACTTCCTGCTCGTATGCCTGGCCATTGATACTCAGCCTAATGGATACCTTGGGCGAATCGCTCATCTTCATCCCTCTTTTCCGCGAAATCTGCGCCATGATAAACTACCTGCCACCTACATGCAAGGCGGTTGACAAGGCCGCGTGGCCACCAGCAAGACCCGCCGCCCGTCCAGCCTGTCCATCTTGCTTGGTCTGCGAGCAACGTCTACAAACAGCCAACACGTCACCGGGAGACTCTGAGAATGACCACCCTACGCGTCGTCGGAACCCGTGTCCCTCGCAAGGAGGGCGGCCAGAAGGTCCAGGGCAAGAGTAAGTTCGCCGCCGACTTCACTCTGCCCGGTATGTTGTGGGGCAAGTCCCTCCGCAGCCCCCATCCGCACGCCCGCATCATTAGCATCGACGCCTCGAAGGCCCGCCAAGTCCCGGGCGTGGCCGCCGTGATCACCGGGCTCGACATCCCAGCCCACCAACTCGTTGGCCGGCGCGTCCGCGACCAGCACCTCCTTGCCCGCGTCCGCGTCCGCTTCGTCGGCGAGCGCATCGCCGTTGCCGCCGCCGAGGACCCCGCCGCCGCCGAGGAAGCCCTCTCCCTTATCGAGGTGGAATACGAGGAGCTTCCGGCTGTGTTCGACTCCCTCGACGCCATCAAGCCCGGCGCCCCCATGCTCCACGACGACCCCCGCAGCTACCCAGGCGCCAACCCCGCAGAGGGGGCGCCCGACTACCCCAACATCTGCTCCTACAACCGTTGGACCCACGGGGAGGTCGAGGATGCCTTCTCCAACGCCGCCCACGTCTTCGAGGGCGTGTATCGCACCCCCCTCGAGCACCACGGCTACATAGAGCCCAACGCCTGCCTCGTCTCCGTCGATCCCGGCAGCGGCCACGCCGATGTTTGGGTGTCCGTGAAGGCCCCCGTTCCCATGCGGAAGAACGCCGCCGATGCCCTTGAGGTCGACACTGCCGCTATTACCCTCCATCCCATTAGCATCGGCGGAGACTTCGGCGGCAAGGGCCACCCCCTCGACGTCACTTCCGCCTACCTGCTCTCCAAGGAGACGGGCCGGCCGGTGAAGATGGTCATGTCCTACACCGAAGACCTCATGGCCGCCAACGCCCGCCATCCCGCCACCATCTTCGTCAAATCGGCGGTCACCAACGAAGGCGTCCTGCTTGGAATGCGGGTGGAGGCCTACTTCAACAGCGGGGGCTACGGCGGGTTCAAGCCCATTCCCACGGTCCAGGTCCACGGCATCCACCAGGCCGCAAGCTGCTACCGCATCCCCGCCATCGACATCCAGAGCTTCGTTATCTACACCAACACGCTGCCATCCGGTCACATGCGGGCCCCCGGCGGGCCCCAAACCTCCCTGGCGGTTGAGGCCCATTTCGACGAAATCGCCAATAACCTCGGCATCGACCGCGGTGAGTTCCGCCTGCGAAACGTCCTCGGCCCCGGCGACTCCAACCCCATGGGAGAGCGGTGGTCCAGCGTAAGGGCCAGGGAAACGCTGCAGAAGGCCCTCGACGCCTCAGGCTGGAACACCCCCAAGGCTCCCCGCGTCGGCCGCGGCATCGGCATGTACGAGCGCTCGGCAGGCGGCGGCGACGCCAACGTCAAGATCTCAGTCAACGCTGCCGGCAGGGTCTCCATCATCACCCCTGCCCCCGACCCCGGCCAGGGCGGCTACACCGTCATGGCCCAGATCGTCAGCGAAAACCTCGGCATTCCCTTCGACGACGTCGATATCCAGGTCATCACTACCGACAACTTCGAGTCTGATTCCGGCGTCGGCGGCAGTAGAGTCACCTACGTCGGCGGACAGGCAGCCTATCAGGGAAGCCGGCAGGTCCAGGAGCAGATGCTTCACGTGGCCGCTGAACGCTTCGGCGAGAGCGTCGACGCCCTCAGATGGGACAACGGGACCGTCGTCGGCGGCCGGCGGGTGGTCCCCTTCCGCGAGATGGCGGCCCTGGCCGTCGAGACGCTCGGCGGCCCCGTCGAGGCCGCCGTTCGTTTCGTTGGCGAGCCCCAAGAGGTCACCTCGTTCGCGGCCCAGGTCGCCGAGGTTGAGGTCGACCCCGAGACCGGCCAGGTGACGCTCCAACGCCTCACCACCGCCCACGACGTCGGCGTCATCGTCAATCCGGTGGGCCACCAGAGCCAGATCGAAGGCGGTGCCCTCCAGGGTATGGGCCTCGGCCTCATGGAAGAGCACGTCCTCGACGATGGCCGGCCAATCGCCCTTCACCTCGGCGACTACAAGATACCCAACATCCAGGACATCCCCCAGCTAACCACCGTGCTCCTCGAGCCCGAGGAAGGCCCCGCCCCCTACAGCGCCAAGGCCATAGGCGAGCACTCCAATGTCCCCACCCCCGCCGCAATAGCCAATGCCGTCGCCGACGCCATCGGCGCGCCCGTGACAGAAATCCCCGTTACCGCCGAGCGGGTGTACAACCTTCTCAAGAACAGGAAGGAAACCCGGTGAAGCCCTGGCGCCGGGCTCACAAGGGCTCGTCGGCCGCCGTCATTTCGGGTCCCTGTTCATTCGCCAACGCATTCCTTATCATAATCACATACCCCGGAGGTGATGCCCATGACAACCAACAGCGACCGTGAAGAACGCCACGCCAGGAACACCAAGGTCATAGATGAGTTTCGCAGCAACGGTGGCCAGGTGGGCGGAGGCTTCGCCAACATGCCCCTCCTCCTCCTCCATACCGTTGGCGCCAAGTCCGGACAGCCCCGCATCAATCCACTGGCCTGCATGCGCGACGGCGACCGCTTCCTCATCTTCGCCACCAAGGGCGGAAACCCCCATCACCCCCACTGGTATCTCAACCTCTTGGCCAACCCCAACGTCACGGTGGAAGTCGACGCCGAAACTTTCGAGGCCGAGGCCGTGGTCGTCACCGGGGAGGAGCGCGACGCGCTCTACGCGCGCCAAGTCGAGAGCCAACCCGTCTTCGGCGAGTACCAGGGCCGTACAGAAAGGCAGATCCCCGTCATAGCCTTGAACCGAAAGGGCTAGCCGCCCCGTCCTGCGCCCACCCGGCGTCTGCGAAGACGCCCGTGCGAGACTACGGCAAGGGGGCGGGCCTATAGGCCCGCCCCCTTCCTCACATCAGCTCGGCTAATACCGCAGCGCTCCTTCCCCAACGCCCCCCATAACCCAGCCAGAGAAGGTAACCCGCTACTCCCCGCTCCCGCTCACCGCTAGCGAAAAGTCTCCTTTCTGCACCACCACCTGCTTGAAGCCCCGCTTCTTGGACAGTTGGTCCACCAGCGTCACCAGCGGCTGCCGCGCGCTCAGAAAGTCCTCCGGCGAGCTGGCCACGCCCATGGCGTTGTACCCCTCGTCCCCGCCAAACACGCGCAGAATCAGCTCCTCATCCGAAATGTTCTCGCCGTACCGGTGGCGCAACTCCTGCAGCGACGGGTCCGGCGGCGTCCACCTCGCCCACTCCTGCGCCCGCGGCCTGTCCAGTATCTTGGCCCGCACGTCCTGGTCCATTTCCGTCACCGGCTCCCTGCCCCACAGGCCCAGGCTGTACTGCATCACCTCGTCGCTCACCTGCTTGTAACGCTCGCCCGTAATCACGTTCATCGCCGCTTGGCTCCCCACGAACTGCGACAGCGGCGTCACCATGATCGGGTACCCAAACTCCTCACGCACCTTGACCGCCTCCTCCAGCGTCTCCTGCAGCCGGTCTTCCATGCCCACAATCCTGAGCTGGTACGCCAGGTTGGAGATCATCCCCCCCGGCACCTGGTGCGTATACACCGACTGGTCAAACACCAGCGGCTCACCCATCGGCAGGTGCTCCCGTTGCGCGATGGTCGTCAACTTTTCCTCCGCGGGCCGCAGCGCCTCTTCGTCAATCACAGCATCGAATCCGAGGGCGCGCAGGTTCTGGGCTACGTTGAAAATCGACGGCTGAGACGTGCCGTTGGCCAGCGGCGGCACCGCGGTGTGAATGTACTTGATGCCCCCCTTGGCCACCTCTAGCGCGTTCAGCGGCGACAACCCGTTGTTGGAGTGCGCATGAAACTCCAACTCGATGTCTCCAACGTTCTCCATGTAGATGGGCGTCAGCTCCCGGGCCCGTTCCGGCGTCAACAGCCCCCCCACATCCTTGAAGCAGATGCGATAGGGCCTGATTTCGGCGGCCTTCTTGATGCGCTCCCGCCAGTACTCGTTGGTGTGCTTGGGCGACTCCGAGTAGATGACGTTTAGCACCGTCCTCATTCCCAGGGCCTTCAGGTCGTCCAATTCCTCCTTGAATTCATCGAAGTCATTCCATGGATTGGACGTCCGGTTTACGTGGATCCCGTGGTCGAAGACCATCTGCGCCAGCAGCCGGCACGCCGACAACGGGATCTTGCTCAACCCCCCTCGGATGCCTCCGTGCAGCCGCAGCTCGGTCTTGGTGTTGAGGGCTGTTCCCCGCTTCATCCATTCCAGAGCGTCCTCACCCAGGTCCTTGCCCATCTTCCTGATCTGAGCCGTTAGGACCGTGAACTCGATGGCGTCGAATCCCGCCCGGTCCAGGTCCGGAAGAATCGACAGCATCATGCCCGTCTTCATGTTCAGGGCCCACAGACTCTGATGGCCGTCTCGAATGGTCGTGTCAACGAACTTGATCTCTTTGCTCATGCCTTCTCCATCCAGCGGGGTTCCCTTCAGGGGGCGCCGATACAGTACCACGCCGAGCTTTGCGCGCCAATCAACGCAGCATCAGGCGGCCTGTCTTCTGTATACAGGATACAGGGCCTGCGCGTGCGGGTTGCACGTGCGGCAAATCGAGCCTCACTGCCCCCGTCGCCTCGACCCCATCGAAGCCTCTCCATCTCTCAGCCGGGGCTTGCCCGAAATCCGTCAGCCCACGCCTCACCCTCCCCCAACAGGCCGCACAACCTCCAAGTCGTCGCCTTCCTTCAACACAATGCTCCCAAAGTCCGTCCGCTCCACGACCTCCCCGTTGTAGGCCACCGCCACAAACTGAAGGTTCACCTCCAGCGACTCCAGATAGCGCTTTAGCGTCAGGCCATCCTCCAACTCACGCCTCTTGCCATTCACCGTCAGCGTCGCCATCGGCTACCCGCCCCGCTCCAGCCACGCGGCCTCGATCACGCCCCTCAGCGATGCTGCCGCCTCCTCAGGCCTCTCGGATGCCAGAATTGCCCGCACCACCGCAACTCCCGCAGCGCCCGCCTCCATGACCTCCCCGGCATTTCCCGCCGTGATCCCTCCGATCCCCACAACTGGCGCCGACGCCCAGCGCGCCGCCATCGCGACGACCCCCACCCCCACGGCTTCAAGCCCCGGATGGGTCTGCGAAGAAAACACCGATCCAACCTGCACCAGGTCCGCCCCCTGTTCGGCAGCTTCAATCGCTCCCCGCACACTGTGCACCGACCGTCCCACAAGCAGGCGGGCCCCGGCGATTCGCCGCACCTCCTCCACCGAAAGTCCGGCCTCCGGCAACTGCACGCCGTCGGCATCGGCAGCCAGCGCTACGTCCACGCGGTCGTTCACGAAGAGGAGGGCCCGGCTCTCAGTCGCGTCCCGCAAACGGCGCGCCAATGCCAGTAGTTCACGCGCCGGAAGATGTTTGTCTCGAAGCTGCACCACGTTGACCCCACCGGCCACGGCCTTCTCCACCGCCTCCGGCAGCGGCCGATCACCCAGCGCCGGCTGATCGGTGACCAGGCACAGGATGGGTCTCGGCAGCGCCATCGCTAGGACGGGCTCCCGCTCCCCACCAGGCCCTCGTTGGGGCTGCTCGCCGTGGCATAGGCCTTCCTGGGAATCCGACCCGCTAGGAACGCCTTCCTCCCCGCCTCCACGCCAAGTCTGAACGCCTCCCCCATCAGCGCCGGGTTCTGCGCCTGAGCGATGGCCGTGTTCACCAACACCGCGTCGGCCCCCAACTCCATCGCAATCGACGCGTCAGAAGGCGCCCCCAGTCCCGCGTCCACCACCACCGGCGTCGACGCCTGCTCGATGATGATCTTGATCTGCTCGAAGAACACCATCCCCTGCCCCGATCCGATGGGCGCAGCCAGCGGCATCACCGTCGCGCACCCAACCTCCTCCAGCCGCCGCGCAAGCACGGGATCGTAGTTAATGTAGGGCAGCACCACGAACCCCTCGCCCACCAACTGCTGGGCCGCCTCCAACGTGCCGATGGGATCAGGTAGCAAGTACTTGGCGTCGGGGATGACCTCCAGCTTTATCAAGTCGCCGAGACCCATCGCCCGCGCCAGCCTCGCCACCTTGACAGCCTCGTCCGCCGTCTGGCATCCCGCCGTATTCGGCAGAATCGTGTAACGGTCCCTATCGATCTCGTCCAGGATGGTGCGCTTGTTGGGGTCGTCTAGGTCCAGCCGCCGCAGGGCCACGGTAACCATCTCCGCCCCGGACGCCTCGATGGATGCCACCATCTCCTCCGTGGAGCGATGCTTCCCCGTCCCCACGATCAGGCGGGATGTGAACCTCTTGTTCCCGATGACAAGTTCATCCGGCATCTGGCGCCTCCTCCCCAAAAACAAACGCCGCCGGCAATGCCGGCGGCGGAATACGTGACGCGTCACTCCCTGCGCTGGCATTACCCAGATCAGGTTCAGGCGGTCGGCGACATCCTGTGGCCGCCCTCTCAGCCCGGCTACCCCCGAGCTCCCGACTGTCTCACCCTGCTGTTTCCCCCACCATAGCAAAGCAGCCGGAATCCCGTCAATCGGAGGCCAAACGCCGGCAACGCGCCACGCCGCGCGGTCATGCGGGGAAGGCCAACAACGGTGTCAAGAGAGAAAGCCTACGCCGCGCCCATTGATAGGCCCCGCCGCTAGCGCAAAGCAAAACAACCCAGCACGCCCCTCTCTCGAAAGCAACGCTCGGCTCTAGGGGTGCAACGCGCCCGGTTGGAGTATGGTCCCAGACCCGTCAGGCCGTGGGGGAGACGACTACCAGCGGCCGCCGCCACCACCACCGCCGCCACCGCCACCAAAGCCCCGGGTCTCCCGCGGGCGCGCCTGGTTAACGGTCAACGTGCGCGACTGGAATGTGTTGCCGTTTAGGGCGGCGATAGCCGCCTCGGCGTCCTCATCAGAGGTCATCTCAACGAAACCGAATCCCTTGGAGCGCCCGGTCTCCCGGTCGCGAATGATCACGACCGACTCCACTTCACCATGATTGGCGAAGGCGTCCTGCACCTCTTCCTCGGTTGCTCCGTACGGCAAGTTCCCTACGTAGATCCTCACGAAACGTACTCCTTACAAGCCCATACAAGCTCACGGTAAATTGAAGCCCGCCACTCCGGCGCCGCTTCGTCCGCAGTAGTATAGACAAAGCGCGCGGGGAAATCCACCGTCTCCTAGGCTCCCCGCATCAGCATTCACTCGATCAGCGCTTACTCGCCCCTGGGGTTCCTTTGCGCTCCGGGGTTCCTTTACGATGGAAGCGTCCCCATGCAGCCATCCACTATCTCCACCCACCATTCGCCGGCCTCCGGCGCCTCAGCCCTCCTGGAACCCATCCAGGAGAAGGCCCTGGCCCTCCTAGAGTTCCCCCAAGTGCTGGAGCGCCTGGCCCGCCACGCCACCTTCGGCCCCAGCCGGGACATCGCCCTCCAATGGCGCCCCGCCCTGACCCACGACGACGCCGTCGCCCTTCAGGCAGAGACCGCCGAGGCCAGCCGGCTCCTCGATGCGGGCGTTGACCCCGGCCTCACCGACGCCTCCGACACCCGCCCCATCGTCAGCCGCGCCGGCCGCCATGGCCTGCTCACCGGTCCGGAGCTGCTCGCCGTGGCCGGAACCCTGGCCGCCCTCCGCAAACTCCAGGAAGCCGTCCTCCGCCGCCACGCCGCCGCGCCTCGCCTCGACGCCCTGGCCCACGCACTGCCCGGCGACACCGATCTCGAGCACCTCGTCTTCCGCTCCTTCGACGGCCGCGGCGAGCTTCTCGACAACGCTTCCACCGAGCTCAGAGCCGCCCGCGCCGCAGCCCGCCGCTCCCACGACCGCCTGCACGCCGCACTGACCAGGCTCGTCCGCGACGGGCGCCTCCAAGAAACGCTCCAGGAGCCCATCGTCACCATCCGGGGCGGCCGCCTGGTCCTTCCCGTCAAGTCGGAGCGCCGGCGCGAGCTGCGGGGCCTCGTTCACGACGCCTCCGACAGCGGGGCAACCCTCTTCGTTGAGCCCCTCTCCACCATTGACCTCGGCAACGACCTCCAGGAAGCACAGGCCATGGAGCGCCGGGAGATCGAGCGCATCCTCCGCCACCTATCTGAAGTGGCCGCCGCCCTCGCCCCGGCCCTCGACCGCGGCATCGAAGCCGGCGCCCAGTTGGACTTCATCTTCGCCCGCGCCCGCTTCTCCCGGTCCATTGCCGGCGTTCCCCCCGCGCTCATTCCGCCGGAAAAGCCGCTCCACATCGACATCGCCGGCGTGCGGCACCCCCTCCTCACTGGCAATGTCGAGCCGGTTTCCGTGGAAGTCGGCGGCGAGCACACCGTCCTCCTAGTCACGGGCCCCAACACCGGAGGTAAGACCGTAACGCTCAAGAGCGTAGGCCTGTGTGTCCTCATGGCCCAGGCGGGACTGCACGTTCCCGCCCGCCACGCCCGTCTCTCCACCTTTGCATCGTTCTTCGCCGACATCGGCGACCAGCAGAGCATCGAACAGTCCGTGTCGAGCTTCAGTTCCCACGTCATCAATCTGCGCGAGGCTCTCGCCCAAGCCGGCCCCCACGCCCTCGTCCTTCTCGACGAACTCGGCGCCAGCACAGACCCCGACGAGGGCGCGGCTCTGGCCAAGGCCGTCCTACGCGCCCTCCGCGACTCTCAAGCCCTCGTTGTTGCCAACACGCACCACCGCGGAGTCGCCGCCTTCGCGCAAAGCCAAGCGGGCATGCTCAACGCCAGCATGGAGTTCGACCCCGACACCCTCGCCCCAACCTATCGCCTGCACGTGGGCCTGCCCGGGCGCAGCTTTGCTTTGGACATCGCCAACCGCCTCGGTCTGCCGGCGCCCGTCCTGGACGATGCCCGCTCAATGGTCGATCAGGACCAGCTTCGCTTGGAAGACCTGCTCGCCGAGGTGCAGCGCCGTCAGGATGACCTCACGCAACAGGGACATCACCTGGCAAAGACGCAAGCAGAGGTCGACGAGCTGCGTGAAACCCTGCGCGCCCGCCAGATGGACATGGAGGAGCGTCAGGCCCACCTCCTCGAGCAGACTCGCAAGGACCTGCTCGACCGGGCCTCGCGCCTGGCCCGCCGCCTGCGCAACGCCGAGCGCCGGTGGCAGCAACCGTCCCCCGTCCAACCGGCGGACGATGGCCGGCAGCAGATCCGAGAGGTCCAACAGGAGCTCGCCTCGCCGGAGTGGCGTCCCCCTGTCCGCGAGTCCCCCGGTTGGCGGGAGCAGCTTAAGCCCGGCGACACCGTCCGCATCCAGGGCTTCTATCAACCCGCCCGCGTCGACCAGCCCCCCGACCTCAACAACGACGCTATCCAGGTCTCGCTTGGGCCGTTGCGCATGCGCCTCGACCTTGCTATGGTCGAGCGCCGCGAGCAGGAAGCGCCGCCCCGCCCAACTAGGATCGACCTCCCCCCACGCCCTCCATCCCTCAGCCCGGAGCTCCAGCTCCTCGGCCTCACCGTCGACGAAGCTCTCGACCGCTTGGAGTCCTTCCTCAACGACGCAATCTTGGCCGGCCTCGACGAGGTCAGGATCGTGCATGGCAAGGGGACCGGCGCCCTGCGGCGGGCTGTGCAGGAGCGGCTCAGTAGTCATCCCCTCGTGGCGGCCCACTCCCCAGCCCCACTCGCCCAAGGCGGCGACGGCGCAACCAACGCCAGCCTCTCCTGAACCTCGCCTGGGGCGCAGAGGGTGTCCCCCTGATCTTCAATGCAGCACTACCCAAGTTCGTTGACAGGGGTTTAGCTCATGCCTATCCTTCGGCCAACCGCTGGACATGCCTAATCGAAAGAGACCGAACCCACAGTGAGAGGCTCCTCGGAGGTGTGTTGAGAACGATTCTGAGACGGTGGGTAACCCCTGGGGTGCTTGTGACCCTAGCCGTCATCAGCGTTGCCTGCGAAAGCTCGCCAACTGCCACCCTGGATCCTGGCCCCGTGGGTGACCCCCAGGAGGCAGACGCTCTCAGGCAGCTCGCCTTCGCCTATTGGGAAGCCTTCAACGCCTACGACCCTGACAGTGCGTTGGGGTATCTGGAGGAGGACTACCGCCGGCAGCGGGATGAAGCAGTCCGCGGCGAGATAGGAAACATCAAGCGCTTTCGCGTAAAGCTGGGGTTGAGCGAGGAGACCTCTCCGTGGGTGGTCAGCCACGACGAAAGAGAAATGTATTTGACCATGCAGGAGCCCCTGGGCAAGCGACGCATCCGCATGGGCTTCCGGGACGTGGCAGGGGAGTGGAGAATCATATTTGCCGAAGAGGTACAGTAACGCACGCAACGCTAAATAGAGAAAGCGCGGGTAACTAGGTGTAGTTCCCATAGAGGTTGTTGACAGGTGGGGGGCCTCGCTGTTGCTGTTGTGTAACCAAAACCAGCAGCGACAGGAGGCCCTCATGGAACATCGTAACGCACGCTTGACCCCCGTGACTCGCGCTGAATTGGTCGAACAGGTGTTGTCCGGCTGGCCCCAGGCCGAAGTGGCCCGCTTGTTCCGCGTCTCCCGCGCGACCGTCGCCAAGTGGGTGCTGCGGTTCCGTGAAGGCGGGCCAGACGCGCTCCACGACCGCTCCAGCCGTCCCCTGCGCAGCCCCCGCCAAACCGGTCAGCTGCAGGAAGCAGCCATCTGCACTGCACGCCGCATGCTTGCCTGGGGGCCGCACCGCATCGGGTGGCGGTTGGGCATCGCCCGCTCCACCGTCTACGCCGTCCTGCGCCGCGCCGGACTCCACCGCCTCGCGTGGCTCCATCGCACCACACGGGAGATCGTTCGCTACGAGCATGCCCGCCCCGGCGCGCTGGTTCACCTCGACATCAAGAAACTCGGCCGCATCCCGCAGGGTGGCGGCAAGCGCATCCTGCCCGGCTTCGCGGAGACCCGCAGTGGTCCTCAGCGCGGCCCCCGCCTCGGTTTCGACTTCCTCCACGTGGCCGTGGATGACCACTCCCGCTATGCCTACGTCGAGGCCCTGCCGGACGAACGCGGCCCGACGGCCGCCGCCTTCCTTGTTCGAGCACTTGCCCACTTCGAGCGCTTGGGCATCGCCGCCGAGCGCATCCTGACTGACAATGGCGCCTGCTACGTGAGTCGCATCTTCACCGACACGGCGGCGGCTAGGAATATACGGGTGAAGCGCACGCGGCCTTTCCGGCCTCAGACCAACGGCAAGGCGGAGGCGTTCAACAAGATCATGCAGGCCGAGTGGGCCTACCAGCGACCGTACTCCTCCAACCGCGAGCGGCTCAACGCGTTGCCTGGGTTCCTCGCGTATTACAATCACCGGCGTCCACACGGCGGCATCGGCGGGGCTACTCCCGCGTCCCGCCTGTCAACAACGTCCCTGGGAACTACACCTAGGCGGCAAACCCAACGTTCCCAGACGGCTCGCCTTCCCAAACCTACCGCACACGAGCGCCGGGGCTTATGGTGTCTATTGTGTTCCGCGAACCCTTTATGACGTTGGCAGTGGAGCAGGTGTGACAACGGCGTCAGAGGCACAAGACAAAAGCTCACCCCTCCCCGTCCGTCGGTGCCGCCGACGACGCCGTTGACGCCGGATGCGCATACCTTCCCATCCACTGGTTCCACCGCACCGAGGCGACATCCTTCAGCATCCCCACCGAATCCCGCACCGGGCGGACCTTGCTCGCCGACTTGTAGTGCCAGTCAATGGGCAGCTCAACCACCTTCAGGCCCCGCCGCGCCGCCAGGAACAGGATCTCCACGTCGAAACCGAACCCGTTGAGCCGCTGGAGCGCAAACAAGTCCTCAGCCGCCTCGCCGCGGAAGCACTTGAACCCGCACTGCGTATCGCTGAACGACCTCACGGCCAGGGTCCGCACCACCAGATTGAACACCCGCCCCTGCAGGTGCCGAGTCGACGGCTCTTCAAAACGGCGGGCGCCGGGAACCTCCCGCGATCCTATGGCCACGTCAAAGCCTTCGACGTGGGGAGGTAGAAACCGGTCCACCTGTTCGATGGGCATCGACAGGTCGGCGTCGCACAGAAACCGGAACTCCCCTTGGGCGGCCAGCATCCCGTTCTTCACGGCCCAGCCCTTACCGCCATGCGCAACCCGCAGCAGCTTCACGCGAGGATTGCCCGACCGAAACGCCTCCGCCAATGACGCCGTATCGTCGCCGCTGCCGTCGTCCACCACCACCACCTCCCAGTCATAGGGCTGGCCTCCCAGATGCGCCGTCACCTCCTCCAGCGTCGCAACAATGCGGCTGGACTCGTTGAAAGCGGGGATAACCACCGAGAGAAAGGGCTTCAAGGGCCAGTCCTGTACCGGCTGCGCCGGGCCTTGCCCATGGGGTGGTGCCCTGCCGCCGGATAGTTTACTCCGTCTCCAGCTCGAAGACCTGGTGCAGGGCCCTCACCGCGTCCCGCGCCTGGTCTTCACCCACGATACAGGTGATCCGTATCTCCGAAGTGGTGATCATCTCGATGTTGATGCCCGCATCGAACAGCGCCCGGAACATTCTCGACGCATAGCCGGGCGCGTTCTGCATCCCCGTTCCCACGATGCTCACCTTGGCCAGGTTGTCGGCGCTGGCCACCTCGCGGGCGCCGGCAGCTCTGGCGATGTCCCGCACCACCCCCAACGCCCCCGTCAGGTCGCTGCGGGCCACCGTGAAGGTCATGTCGGTCAGCCGGTCCACGCTGGCATTCTGCACTATCGTGTCCACACTGATGCCCACCTCCGCCAGCGGCTCGAAGATCGTCGCTGCGATGCCGGGCCGGTCTGCCACCCCCAGCAGCGTCACCTTCGCCACATTCGTCTCGTACGCCACGCCCCGCACCTTGTTGCGAAGCTCCATGTTAGCCCCCCCGTGAATTAATGTGCCGGGCGCATCCACAAAGCTGGACGCCACCAGCACCGGCACACCGTAGACTGCCGCCAGCTCAATCGAGCGCGGGTGCATCTTGGCCCCGTAGCTCGCAAGCTCCAGCATCTCTTCGTAGCTGATCTCCCTCAACTTCAACGCATCCGGGACGACCCGCGGATCGGCTGTGTAGATGCCTTCCACGTCGGTGTACACCTCGCACCGGTCCGCTTCAAGGGCCGCCGCCAGCGCCACCGCCGTCGTGTCCGACCCGCCGCGCCCCAGCGTCGTCACCTCCATGTCGTCGGAGATGCCCTGAAACCCGGCGACAATCACCACCTTGCCGTTGTCCAACTCCTGCCGCACCCGGCTGGAATCGATCTGCGCGATTCTAGCCCTGCCGTAGGACGTGTCCGTGCGAATGCCCGCCTGTTGACCCGTCAGACTCACCGCAGGAGCGTTCAGGTCCCGCAGCGCCATCGACAACAATGAGCACGACACCAGTTCCCCGGTGGAGAGAAGCAGGTCCAGCTCACGCGGCGCCGGATGCGCCGTCACGCTTCTCGCCAGATCAATCAGCTCGTCCGTGGCCTTCCCCATGGCCGAAATCGTGACGACCACCTCATCGCCTCGCTCCTTCGCCCCGACGACGCGACGCGCCACGTTCCTGATGCGCTCCGCGTCGGCCACCGACGTGCCGCCATACTTCTGAACAACAAGAGACATCTGTTTTCGTAGCCTCAGCAATGGGAGTTACGAATCCATTCTACAGGAAACACCGCAGCCGGTGGCCCTGCCCCTCCCCCTCAAACGAAGTGCGCCCCCTGCTCCACGGGACGCGCCACCTTCACCTGCCCCCAAATCCCCAACCTGTTGGCCGCATCCGCCATCTCGTAGCCAATGGTCAGACCCTGGCCCATCGTCAACGCCAGCACCGTCGGCCCGCCCCCCGAAAGGAACACGCCCAACGCCCCTCCGGCCTCGGCCCCCCGAAAGATGTGCCCCATGGGGCGAAAGACCTGTTGGCGCTGCGGCTGGTGCAGAAGGTCCTTGGTTGCATCCTTCAGCAGCCCCAGCTCCCCCGACTCCATCGCGTGCACCAGCAGCCCAACCCTCGCCATATTGAACACCGCGTCCTTGCGGGTCACCATCTCAGGTAGGAGGGCTCTCGCCTCCTTCGTCGGCATCTCCATGTCGGGAATGAACAGGACCGCTTGGAGGCCGCTCGGCAATGGAACGGCCGCCGTCCGTATCCCATTCTCCTCGTACACGATGCGGAACCCCCCCAACAGGGCCGGCGCCACGTTGTCGGGATGACCCTCCATCTCCGCCGCCAGCCCAAGAAGGCGGTCCTTCGGCAACCCCAGCGCTCCCAGGGCGTTGGCCGCCGCCAGACCCCCCGCCACCGCCGCCGCGCTGCTGCCCAAACCCCGCGCTAGGGGAATCTCATTGTGGCACAAGACCCGCAGCGCCGGAGGCCGCTTTTCCGCCTCCTCGTAGGCCCGCAGCGCCGCCCTCACAACGAGGTTGGTCTCGTCCCTCGCCAGCGACTCCTCTCCCTCGCCGCTCACGACAACATGTGTCTCCTCCGCAACCTCTAACGTCACCTCATTCCACACGTCGAGAGCCATTCCAAGACAATCAAAGCCTGGCCCCAGGTTGGCAGTCGTGGCCGGAACGCGCGTCGTAACGCGTTGTTGTCCCATTGCTATCATCGCCGTCACCTCACCCTGTCCCCTCGCGCCGGTCTGGGCCGGTTCAACGTCCGCCGCCCGCCCTCATCGCTCCTCGGCGCACGCTCCCCGCGGGAATCGCATCGTATCACAGGCGTCGCCCGCTTTCCGGCGCCCCCGCTTGACGCCACCCCCCGCGTGCGTATCGTAATGCCCACAACACCCGCGCCGCAGGGAGGACGCCATGCGCATCGGCTTCATTGGCCTGGGAAGAATGGGCAAGCCCATGGCCCTCAACCTTCTCAGAGCCGGCTACGACCTCACCGTCCTCAATCGCAGCAAGGCCGTAGAGGAGGAGCTTGCCACCGCCGGCGCCACCCGCGGCGCCTCCCCGGCTGCGATGGGACGCGCACTGGATATCGTCTTCACCTGCCTTCCCGACGTCCCAAGCGTCGAGTCTGTCATCGCAGGCGACGGCGGCATCCTCTCTGAAGCGCGTCCCAGCCTCATCGTTGTCGACAACAGCACCATCGACCCTCAGACCGCCCGGCGCCTCGCCGCCGAGGCCCACGCCCGCAGCGCCGAGTTCGTCGACGCCCCCATCTCCGGCGGCGTGGAGGGAGCGGCCGCGGCAACGTTGGCGATCATGGCCGGCGGCCAGAGGCAGGCGTTTCAGGCCGTCCAACCCGTCCTCAAGTGTCTGGGGAAGACTGTCCGCTACCTGGGGCCCAGCGGCGCAGGCAGCGTCGCCAAACTCGTCAACCAGCTACTCATGAGCATCCACAGCGCCGCATCTCTGGAGGCCATCGTCCTGGGCATGAAGGCCGGCGCCGACCCAGTTATGCTCAACGAGATCATTGGCGCGTCCTACGGAGCCAGCCGCATGTGGGGGCGCAACGTCCCCAGGGTGCTGGAGGGCCGTTTCCCGTCCGACGCCCCCATCCGCCTCGTCGTCAAGGACCAGACCCTCATAGACGGTCTTGCTCGGGACCTCGATCTCCCCCTATCCCTGTTTCAAGCCGCCCGCCACTTCTGGACCACCGCGGCAGAGCGTGGACTGGCCGAAGAAGACGTAGCCGCCGCCGTGCGCCTGCTCCAAGAATAGCCGACCTATTCACGCTGTGGCGCCGCATCGAGAATGAGTGCAAATCGGATAAACCCGGGCCCACCCAACTCCGCATTCGTGCACCGTCATACGTGCAAGCACTATGCGTCAAACGTTGAAATCTCTAGTACAGAGGGACTATTGAGGTCTATTGGCGCCACAGCGGTTTCAGCATGGGCGGCCCACGCTCTAGCCTGGGCTGCCGTGTTTTGGTTGGCGTTCGGACCCGCGTACGCGGGTGAATCAGCAACTCCGGCCCTCCCTGGTGAACCTGGAGGCGAGGTTACGGGGTTTAGCGCTACGGCGGTGGAGGTGAATGGCCTACAGATTATCCTCTTGTTGCTTGTGCCAGTCATGTTGACCGGCATTGCCCTGCTGGCCCTTCGGCTCACCGACAGCAGGCAGACAAGACGCAAAATACTCTTTTGGAGTCCGTCCATTTTGCTTCTGGGATTCTGTGCCATAACGATATTGTCCATAGGCGCGTTCTACCTGCCAGCAGCGTTCGCGCTTCTTGTTGCAGCCGTCGCTGGCTCCAAGTAGGCTCCTGAGTCCTACTCGCTGCGTCTTGAGCAAATCTTGGACGGCAAGAAAAAGGTCCCTACCAGGACCGAAAGGAATATGGCCAGCCGGCAAACGATCGGTCAACGTCGCGATACCTGCATTCGCCGTCTACGGTCAACTCTGGTGAATCGGGCCAGGGCCGCTTCCCGTCCGATGCTCCCATCCGCCTCGTCGTCAAGAACCAGACCACTTGCCCGGGCCCTCGGTCTCCCCTATCCCTGTTTCAAGCCGCCCGCCGCTTCTGGACCACCGCGGTAGAGCGTGGACTGGCCGAAGAAGACGTAGCCGCTGCCGTGCGCCTGCTCCAAGACTAGCCGTCCCGAACCCCCTGACCCGCTAGCGACCTGACATAACCCCTACCTGTACCTCCCAGTGGTACACTGGTTGTCACCCGTTGAAATTTCAGTCTGGCCCTCAGTAGTATGACTATCGTCGTCGGGGCGGTGCCTGCCACACCCCGCGCCCGCTCCAATGACAAGGAGGCTTGCATGGTCATCGGTAACGACATCCAATTCGTCCTTCGCTTCGAAGACGTGGAGGATTCCAGCCCCAGCCTCCTCGGAGGCAAGGGCGCCCATCTCTGTGAAATGGCTAGGCTCGGGCTTCCCGTGCCCCCAGGGTTTGTCATCACCACCGAAGCCTGCCGCCAATACCGCCAGGATCGTCAGTTCCCCGACGGCCTCTGGGACCAGGTCGTTGCCAGCCTCCAGGCTCTCGAAGAGCGCACGGGCAGGCGCTTCAACGACCCCGAGGCCCCCCTCGTTGTCTCCGTCCGCTCCGGGGCCCCCATCTCCATGCCCGGGATGATGGACACCATCCTCAACCTCGGCCTCAACCACGCCACCACAACCGCCCTCGGCCGCGAAATGGGCGATGCGCGGCCCGCCCTCGACTCGCACCGGCGCTTCCTCCAAAGCTACGGTAGCGTCGTCCTCGGCGTCCCAGGCGATGCCTTCGAACGCATCTTGGACATCCACCGCGACAAGGCCGGGGTCAACTTCGACTTCGAGCTCCAGCCCCAGTCCCTCAACCAGATTATCGCCGAATTTACCACCCTCACCGAAGGCCGCATCCCCACTGCCCCCTGGGAACAGCTCCAGCACGCCATCGAGGCCGTTTTCGCCAGTTGGGACAACCCTAGGGCCGTCCACTATCGCGACTACTATGGCATCGACGGCGACATGGGCACCGCCGCAGTTGTCATGCGGATGGTCTACGGCAATCTTGGCCCCGACTCCGGCACCGGCGTCCTCTTCTCCCGCAATCCCGCCACCGGAGAGCCAGTCCTGTTCGGAGAGTACCTCCCCAACGCCCAGGGCGAAGATGTCGTCGCCGGCGTCCGCACCCCGACGCGCCTCGACCAGTTACAGGCCACTCAACCCGATGTCCACGCCGAGCTCTACCGGGTGGCCCAGCAGTTGGAGCGGCACTACAGAGACGTCCAAGACGTCGAATTCACTGTCGAGCGCTCCCAGCTCTACATGCTGCAGACTCGCACCGCCAAGCGCAGCGTCGGCGCAACTGTCCGTATCGCTGTGGAGATGGTCAACGAGGGCCTGATCTCAAAAGAGGAGGCCCTCCAGCGCGTCGACCCACGCGAGCTTCCCACCATCCTCCTTCCTCAGTTCGAGACCGAAGCCCTCCGCCGCGCCGACGAGGGGGGCGCCCAAATCGCCAAGGGTCTCGCCGCCTCCCCGGGCGCCGCAACCGGCAGGATCGCCCTCGACCCCGACCGGGCTGTTGCCGCCGCCGCACAGGGCCAGCGCGTCATCCTCGTGCGCAATGAGACCTCCGCTGACGATATCCACGGCATCATCAAGGCCGAGGGTGTTCTTACCTGCCGCGGTGGACTCACCAGCCACGCCGCCGTCGTCACCCGCGGCATGGGGAAGCCCTGCGTCGTCGGCGCTGAGGAAATCCAGGTCGACATGGAAAACCGCACCGTCACCGCCGGCGGCAAGGTCCTTGAGGAAGGCGACACCATCAGCCTCAATGGCTCCCGAGGCAGGGTGTACATCGGCCGTATCAAGACCATTGCCCCCAGCCTCGAAAATCTCAACGAAATGACCACCTTGCTAGGTTGGGCCGATGACGCCCGCACTCTCCAGGTCTGGGCCAACGCCGACACCCCCAACGACGCCGAACGCGCCCGAGAGTTTGGCGCCGAGGGCATTGGCCTCTGTCGCACCGAGCACATGTTCTTCGCCGCCGAACGCCTCCCCCACATGCGCCAGGTCCTCCTCAACGCCGGTGAAGCCCAAGAGCTCACTGGGCGCCGCCAGAACCTCGAAAAACAGGTCGCCGAGGCCCCCCTCGCCCGCAGAGCCCAGGCCCAAGAGCAACTCGACAACTTCCAGGCCGGCTTTCCCACGTCCCCAGCCGTCCGCCGCTTCAGAGAGGGCCTCGAGCGTTTGGAGGAGTTCCAGCGCGAGGACTTCACCGGAATACTGAGCGCCATGCGCGGCCTCCCCGTCGTCATTCGCCTCCTCGACGCCCCCCTCCACGAGTTCCTCCCCACCGCAGAGGAGATTCCCGACTTCGTCGAAACCATCAGCCGCGGTGCCGATGACGACTTGGATGAAGCTCAGGTTCTTACCCTCGTCCAGCGCACTCGGGAAGCCAACCCCATGCTCGGCCATCGCGGTTGCAGGCTTGGCATCACCTTTCCCGAGATTTATGAAATGCAGGTCCGCGCAATCCTACGCGCCGCCGCCGGCCTCGCTTCAGAGGGCGTCGCCGTCCATCCCGAAATCATGATTCCCCTCGCTTCCCACGTCAACGAACTCGCCCACCTTCGCGCCCTCGTTGACCGGGTCAAAGATGAGGTCGAACGGGCCGGAGGCCCCAGGGTCAATGTCAAATACGGCTCCATGATTGAAGTCCCTCGGGCCGCTCTTACCGCCGCCGAGTTGGCCCAGGAAGCCGAATTCTTCAGCTTCGGTTCCAACGATCTTACGCAGATGGGTTTCGGCTACAGCCGCGACGACGCTGAGGGCAAGTTCCTCAACACCTACCTCGACATGGGCATACTTCCCACCAATCCTTTCAACACCCTCGACATCTCCGGAATCGGCCAATTGGTCCGCATGGCCGCTGAGAATGGCCGCGCAGTCCGGCCCAACATTGGTCTCGGCATCTGCGGAGAGCACGGCGGCGACCCCGCCAGCATCTTCTTCTGCCACAAAATCGGCCTCGACTACGTGAGCGCCTCCCCCATGCGGGTGCCCGGCGCACGCCTCGCCGCCGCTCAGGCCGCCATCCAGCAGTCGTAGATTCCTTCGCCAGGGAGGTAGCGTCCTACCGGCGCGCCCCTGCAAAGACACATGCCCCAGCATAGCGAAAAACCGTCTGGATCCCGGCGTCGCGCCCCGAAGACGCTTGCTTTCTTCTCCCCGATAGCACTCGCGGACGGCGCAGGGGCCCCAAACGACGTTGGCCACTCGCGAAATGTTTTAGCTCATTCCTAGGCCCACAGTGCCCCTATTCAAGAGTTCCCTCGACCGCTGCCTTTTCCACTTCTTGTAATGTTCTCGCAACGCTGACCCCTTGCTCAAAGAACGTTACTTGTCTACAATTACTCTTAGCGCTTTCGGCGCTTGTTTCCGCTCTCTCCAGGGGGGGAGTGATCTTCGCGAGGAAGGGAGATGTAGCAATGCCCTCGTTCGAACGCGTATCGCTTGAGGAAGCAAGGATGTTGACGGCCACGGGAAAGCGGGCGGAACGGCTGCGGGAATACACGCAGTTCATCCAGCAAGTGGGCCCAGGTGGAGCCGGGAAGCTCACTCCAGACGAAGGGGAAAGCTCCATGGCTTTGCGCCGTCGGCTGACCCAGGCCGCCAAGGCATCGGGCAAATCCATCGCCATCCGGCGGTTGAACAACGACGTTTACTTCTGGCTCGATGAGAACCCGCGCCCGCGCGGCCGGCCTCGCAAGAACCCCATATAAGGGCAAGCGCCGACGCGCTAACGACCGCCGCCACCCCGTGCTCGCGCCCTGAAACGCGTCGTGACCCGGACCGCCTCGTTGGACTTCCAGCGGGGTTGGGGTTCCTACTCTGCCAAAAAGGCCGCTAGTTCCTCGTTGTACTGCTCCGGCCTAGCGTCGTGCATCATGTGGCCCACCTGTTTCCAGTGCCGGAACTCGACATTGGAAGAAGCGATGCGCCGGTAATACGCCAGCTCCTCAGGGAGCATGTACGCCCCCGCCTCCACGTCCCCGGCCAGCACCAAGGTTGGCACAGCGATGCGGCGCAGGTGTTCCTCGCAAGCAAAGGCCCAGTCCCTGTTGTCGGTCAACAGCCTCCTCACCGCCTCCCGCGAGAAATGATGATGCCGGTAGACCTCATGGCTCGCCTGCTCGTCTGAGAGTCCCTGCTTGATCGCATCGGCCCGAATGTCCGCCTCGGGCCAGTCTAGTCGCGCAGTCGCCTTCGGAAGGTTCGTGACGAAGGCGTTGATCATCTTCCAGTAGACCGGGTCCTCCAGGAACGCCCGCGAGATTGCATCGGGATGCTGCGCCGCCATCATCGTCCCAATGTTTCCGCCCCACGAATGCCCCACATACGCCGGCTTGTCCAACCCCAGGTTCTCAATCAGTTGTCCAATGTCCTCGACAAAGTCCCGCAGACGGTAGCCGGTGGTCGGCTTGTCCGACTCCCCATGACCCCGCAAATCCGGCGCCACGATGTGGTAGCGGTCGTGGAAGTGAGCGGCAACCGATGCCCAGGTCTTGCTGAAGCTCGTCCATCCGTGCACCAACAGGAGGTCCGGGGCATCGGCGCTGCCCCACTCCAAATAGTGAAGCCTGATGCCCTGGGTCTGCGTAAAGCCGTCTCGTGGTTCCTCTGTGCTCATGTCGCTGTCTCCTGTTCCGGAATCGGCGGCGCGCGCATGCCGCATATCCGTCCCGGTGTCTCAAACGTTCGATGGCGCAGTGGGCCCCCCGCTCACCGCCGCGGCAGGCCTCTAGTGCATGAAGCTCCCCCCGTCAACCACAATCATCTGCCCCGTCACGAAAGCACTGTCGTCCGACACCAAGAAGACCAACGTGCCCGCCATGTCCTCTGGATAAGACTCTCGCTTGATGGCCCGCGTCGCCGCGACCCCAAGATTCTGTTGCCCCTTGGCCAGAACGCCCTCGCTGAGCGTGTGGCTCGGAGCAATGGTGTTCACCCTGATGCCAAAGTCGCCAAGCTCCCGGGCCAGCGCCCGCGTAAAGGCCGTGACCGCTCCCTTGGAGCTAACGTAGTGCAGCAAGCCCGGCACTCCCTTCAGCGTCGTCGTCGAGGAGATGTTGATGATGCCCCCCGAACCCTGAGCCTTCATGTACGGCGCAACGGCCCGCGAGCAGAGGAACAACCCCTTCACGTTCACCGACATAACCTGATCCCACTCGTCCAGGGGAATCTCCTCGAAGGGCCGCGCCGGGATCGGCGCGAACAGCGCCGCGTTGTTCACCAGCGCGTCGATCCGACCGAAGCGCTCCACAGTATCCCGGGCCATCGCCTCCGCGCTCTCCGGGTCGGCAACGTCGTTGCGCAAGGCAAGAGCCTCTCCTCCCTGCTCCGCAATCTCCAACGCCACCGGCCTCGTGTCCAGTATGTCGGTCACGGCAACGCTGGCCCCCTCGGCAGCCAGGCGAAGCGCGTACACCCTGCCAATCCCCTGAGCGCCCCCCGTCACAATCGCCACCTTGCCCTTCAGCCGCATATTCCCTCCTGGCCCATCAAGCCTCCACTCCCCCACCCGGCCGAGCTCGCCCCATGGTCAGGCTCATGTCCGGCTTGGTCAATTGGACGTGCCTGTACCCGCCGGCCCGCGCCAGCGCGGACGACAGCAACGTCATCGGCGACTCCCACACCTTGTACTCCGTTGGAGGCAGCAGCTTTCTCCTCGTCTCGTCGTCCACCTCCACCCTAAACATCAGCTCCTCGTCGCTGATGTGCGGGCCTCCGTACATCCTCCGCAACTCCTCGATGGTCGGGTCCGGGGGCCTCTCCAACCGTATGTTTCTGGCCTGTGACCTGTCCAAGATCTTGGCCCGCACGTCCTGGTCCATCACCCTCGGGGCCTCCTCTCCAAATCGGCCCAGCGCGTACAAGATGACCTGGTCGCTGACCTCCTTGTAGCGCTCCCCAACGAGGACGTTCATCGCTGCCTGCGTCCCCACGAACTGCGCCAATGGCGTGATCATGATGGGGTGACCCAGGTCAACCCGCACCCTCCCCGTCTCCTCCAACACCTCGTCCATGCGGTGCGCGTAGCCCACCTCTCCGAGCTGGCGAAACAGGTTGTTGATCATGCCGCCCGGAAGCTGATGCCGGTACTGCCGGCTGTCGTATTCCACCGGCGCCCCTATCGGCAGCCCTTCCTGCCTGGCGACGCCCGTCCAGTATTCCGTGACCGGCTTCAATGCCTCTTCGTTGATGCTGGTCTCGTAGCCCATGGCCCGCGCATTCCGGGCTAGGCTATGCACCGAGGGTTGCGCCCCGGAATAGGCCAACGGCGGAATGGACGAGTTGATGATGTGTATGCCCAGCTTCATACATTCCAACGCCACCGACGTCGCCAGTCCGGTTGTGTCGTGGCCGTGAAACTCCAGTGGGATGCCGGGGGCGTTCTCCATGATGACAGGCACAAGCGTACGCGCCCTCTCCACCGTCAGCAGCCCGTCCACGTCCTTCAAGCAGATGCGGAAGGGCTTCAGCGCCGCCGCGCCCCTTGCCCGCTCCGCGTAGTACGCGTCGCTGTGCCGCGGCGACAACGAAAAGGACAGGTTGATAATCGGCTCTAAGCCCGCCTCCCGAACCTCCCCGACCCGTCTCTCCCAAACGTGGACCTGGTTCCACGGGTCAGAGAATCGGGTCTGCTGCGCCCCTATCTTGGCGGCAATTCTGAAGGCCAGCGCCCGCATCACGCTGGGGCCAGGCTTAAACGCCTGAAGTCCCGTCCCGTGAAACCGCATCGGCGTCTTTTTGAACCGCTCCCGCAGCATGCGGTAGCCGTCGAACGGGTGCTCGCGGTACACCGCCAGGTTCTTCTCAGGGTTGTTCCAGCCGCACTCGATGGCATCGAACCCCGCCTCATCGAGCAACGGCGCCGCCTTCAGCATCATACCGATGCTCATGCTGGCGGCCCAAACGCTCAATTGGCCGTCGCGTATGCTCACGTCTACGAAGCGCACGTCCGCCACGAGTCCCCCTTAGCCCCTGGCGCCCGACGGCGCCGCCTCGGTGGCCCCGTCGCTCTGGGACCGCCCCATGCTCAGCGTCATCCCTGGCCGCGTTAGGTGTATCCGCCGGTTGCCCGTCTTCGTCAGTTCCTGCACCAGCGACACCACCGGCGAGTTCATAATCACGTACTCCGTCGGCGTTACAAGTTTCCTCCGCATCTCCTCGTCCACCTGCAGGCGGAACATCAGCTCCTCGTCCGAGATGTGCGACCCTCCGTTGAGCTTCTTCAACTCCTCGATGGACAGGTCCGACTGCTCCTCCTCCTGGATCTTCCTGGCCTGCGAACGGTCCAGGATCTTGGCCCGCACGTCCCGGTCCATCTCCGTCACCGCCTCCTGCCCGTAGCGCCCCAGCGCGTACAAGATGACATGGTCGCTGACCTCTTTGTAGCGCTCCCCGGCAATGACGTTCATCGCCGCCTGGACGCCCACGAACTGCGCCAGCGGCGTGATCATGATGGGGTGCCCCAACTCAGCCTTCACCCTCCCCGCCTCATCCAGCACCGCCTCCATCGCGTGCTCGTACCCCACCTCCGCCAACTGGCGCCGCAGATTGTTCTTCATGGCCCCCGGCATCTGGTGCAAGTACTGCCGGGAGTCGTACTCCACCGGCGTCCCGATGGGGAAGCCTTCCTGCTTGGCGACTGCAGTCCAGTATTCCGTGACCGGTTTCAGTGCCTCTTCGTTGATGTTGGTCTCGTAGCCCATGGCCCGCGCATTCCGGGCTAGGCTGTGCACAGAAGGCTGCGCCCCGCTATACGAAAGCGGCGGAATCGTCGAATTGATGATGTGAATCCCCAGCTTCACACATTCCAGGGCCACCGACGTCGCTAGTCCTGTCGTGTCGTGGCCGTGAAGCTCGAACTCGATCCCCGGAGCGTTCTCCATGATGACCGGGACCAACGTGCGCGCCCTGTCCACCGTCAGCAGCCCGTCCACGTCCTTCAGACAAATCCGGTAGGGCTTCAGCGATGCCGCTCCCCGCGCCCGCTCCGCGTAGTACGCGTCGGTGTGCCGCGGCGAGATCGAGAACGCCAGGTTCACGATGGGCTTCAGCCCCGCCTCGCGGGCGTCTGCTACCCGCCGCTCCCACACGCGCACCCGGTTCCACGGGTCCGAGATACGGGTCTGGTCAGCCCCGATATTAGCCGCAATCCGGTAGCCCAACGACCGCATGATGCTCGGCCCAGGCTTGAAGCTCTGCAACCCCCCGCCGTGGAACCGCATTGGCGTCTTCTTGAAACGCTTGCTCAGCAGGCGGTACCCCTCGAAGGGGTTCTCGAAGTGGATGGGCATGTTCTTCTCAGGGTTGCCCCACCCGCACTCGATGGCGTCGAAACCGGCCTCGTCAATGTGTTCCGCCGGCTTGATCATCATGCCTAGCGTCATGTTGGCCGCCCAGACGCTCAACTGTCCGTCGCGGATGGTCACGTCAACGAAACGCACTTCGGTCATCTCGTCCTCCCTCTACGGGTTTTGTGTTCGTCAGCCGCCGCGGGCCTGAGCCATCCCCGCCCACCGCGCCGGAAGCAGCAATGCTCTTTGCAATAGGGCCGTAGGTCCCGGAAAGACCCCTGCGGACCGGCAGTGGCCATCGAACGGCCCTCGGCTACCTCATAGGCCGACGCGCCCCTCTACCTCCCCGACGGCGCCTCCAGCCCGTAGAACGCCGCGCAGTTGTCCCACAGGATCTTCCGCCTGTCCTCATCCGACAGGTCCAGCCTGAGCAACTGCTCCGTGGCGTAAGGAAACTTCGAGTCGCCATGCGGGTAGTCCGTCGAATACACGATCTTGTCGTTGCCCAGGTAGTCGAGGGCGTAGCGAGCCGGCTCCTCGTCCGGCTCAATGGAGATCCAGCACTGACGCCGGAAATACGCGCTCGGCGCCTCCGCCAACTCCGGGAACCAAACGTCCCCCTCCCGCTCCCACCCCTCGTCCATCCGCCACAGCAGCCACGGCGCCCAACTGCAATTGGCCTCTAGGAAGGCCATCCGCAGGTTGGGGTGACGCTCCAGCACGCCGCCCAGGCAGATGGGCGCTATCGCCAACATCTGCTCCATCGGCTGCGCATAGAGACGTCGCATCATGAAGTTCGGCTCGAAGTTGTCCGATACCTGCTTGCACAACGAAGACGACGCCTCATGCCAGCCTACGGGCAACCCCAGCTTCTCCAGTGCCGTCCATAGTGGCTCGTAGTAGGCGTCGTACCAATTCCGCCCGTTGGCAATGTTGGCCCGCATGAACACCGAAACGAATCCCAAGTCCTTGGCGCACCGCTCCGCCTCCTCAATCGCGGCGTCCACGTCGAACGGCGAAAGCATCCCCGAACCGTACATCCGGCTCGGGTCGGCCTGGCAGAAATCGTAGAGCCAGTTGTTGTACGCCCGCGCCAGCGCCGCCGCCAGCCGCGGCGCCATGTTCGGCTCCACCAGCGTCTGCAAGCCCCTGCTCGGGAACATCACTGCCACGTCCAGACCCTCCACGTCCATCGCCTCAAGCTGCGTCTCCGCAGGCCATCCACGCTCCGAAAAGGAGCGGTACGTCTCCTGGTTGCGTTTGTAGTTGTGGCCACTGCCAAACTTGTTTCGCCGGAAGTAAAGCTCCCCAGGCGCCATCGTTCCCGGGTCCTCCCCCTCGAAGATGCCCTCCATCCCGTCGGGTAGACCCCACAGCTTGCCGTCTGGATGCACCATGCGCAGGTCGCGCACGTTCTCAGACAGAAGACCCCGGGGCGCCGCGCTGCGAAACTCCGGCTCCAGATACCGCTCCCACAAGTCCGGCGGCTCCATGATGTGCATGTCGCTATCCATCACGCGGAAGCCGTTCTTGGCCATCGCCGGTCTCCTTATCCCACAGTCGTTAGACTACGTCCCATGTATCACGAGCCGCGAGGGGTGTCAAGGCGACGGAACGCTTGGCGTTTCCGTCGCATGCTGTCAATAGAACAAGGCCCCGCCGCCAGTCACTAGCAGCGGGGCCTCTTGCAGCGGGGCCAGTGCAGCCGCTAGGCGCACGGACCGGCCCCAAAAACCGAGGCGCCCCCAATTTGTGGGGGCGCCTGTTGGAACCCGGTTCAGTGTTTCCTAGCCCTTGCCGATTCGGAACACCTTCGTTCCGCATACCGGGCACGATCCCTGGGTGGCCGGTCTGCCGTTCTTCAGCGTTACCTGTGTGGCGTCTTTGATTTCGCGCTTGGTCCGGCACTTAAAGCAGTAGGCATCCATGCAGCGTTCCTCCTTTGCGGGTGCTCGACCTCAAAGCTGGGGTGTTCAGCCTCAAAGCTCGTATGACTGTATAGTCCCCCCTCCTGGATTGTCAACCCTGTTCACGCCTGAGAGCCCTATCCGCCGACACTGCCGCAGGAAGGTGGGCTTCTCTCCATCGCTACGCTTCACCCCTCGATTGCCCCTCCATCCTACCCCAATCGCAGTCCGGCCTCGCGTTTGCCCTTCTCCGGCCCAAACACCGTCTCCGGTTGCCATTCGTGCATCGCGCTGTTGTAGCTCGCCAGCGCCAGCAACCGGCCATCCTCCGAGTAGACCCGGCACGTTTCTTGGTGCAGCGCCGGCAATCGAGGTATTGGAAGCACGATGGGTTGGCCATTGCGGATGTGCGCCTCCCCCGAAGCGCCAACCACCGCAGCCCGCAAATGCAACACGACGGTGTCCATCGCCAATACGTAGTCCCGCCAGTCGCCCCGGTCAGAGGCGTCCCTCAGGTCGTCCGCCGATAGCGCAGTCTCGATTGGATAGTGGCCCGTCCGCAGCCGCACCAGGTTCCTCAGATGCCCCCCAACCTCCAGCGCCTGCCCCAAGTCATGGGCCAACGAACGCACGTACACGCCCCGGTGGCATTCGACTTCCACGGTCAGCACTGGCGGATTCCAGTCCAGAATGTCCAGACGGGATATCACCACCTTCCTGGCCTCCCTGACCACCTCCTCTCCGGCGCGGGCCAACTCGTACAGCCGCCGGCCCTCCCGCTTCAGGGCGCTGAACATCGGAGGGACCTGGTAGGTGACCCCAACGAACGACGCCAACGCCTCTCTGATCCGGTCCAGCGTCAGCCCCGAAGCGTCCCGCACCGCAACCACGCTGCCCTCGCCGTCGTAGGTGTCCGTCTCCGTGCCCAGCACAATGTCCGTGCGGTACAGCTTGGGCGTGTTGACCAGGTGCTCCATCAATCGAGTCGCCTGACCCAGCAGGATGGGCAGCACCCCCGTGGCCTGCGGGTCCAGTGTGCCCCCGTGCCCCACCCGCTTCTCACGCGTCAGCCTCTTCGTCAAGCGGACCACGTCCATCGAGGTCCACCCCTCCGGCTTGTTCATGTTCAGAACGCCATTCATGCCTCATCTCCGGCGCCGCCTCGACCAGAAGCGCCCCAATCTTCTATTCCGATGCGGCGGGCGGCCCCGCTTCCCTTCCCACCTTGTCTATCAGCCTCAGCAACTTCGCTCCCGCCTCCAGCGATTCGTCCAGAACGAACTCCAACACCGGGACCTTCTTCAGCTCCAACCGTTGTCCCAACTCCTTGCGCAGGAACCCCGATGCCCCCGTCAGCGCCTTCAGCGTCTCCCTGCGTTCCTTCTCGGAACCCATCGCGCTCACGTATACCCGCGCCTGCCCCAGGTCCGGCGAGGCAACGACCTCTGTAACGCTCGTGATCGTCCTTATGCGGGGGTCCTTGGCCTGGGCCAACAGGTCGCTCAGAGCCTGTCGAATCAACCTGTTCACCTGCTCCACACGTCTGCTCAAGCGTCACCTCGACAAGGGCGGAAGCAAAAACCAGCCCCGGCCCGCCCCCCAATGGGGCAACCCAGCCGGGGCCATCCACCAGCGTAAGCTATCTGGCGACTTTTTCCTGGTGGTGAATCTCCAGAACGTCGCCCTCTTCATAGTCGTCGAATCCGTCCAGCACCACCCCGCCCTCCATACCCATTGCCAATTCGCGTACGTCGTTCTTGAAGTGCCGCAGGCTGCGAATGGCCCCGTCGAACAGCACTTCCTTGCCTCGAATCACCCTAGCCGACGCGTTCCGCAGCGCCTTGCCGTCCCGCACCATCACCCCCGCCACCTTGTTGCGGCGACCCATCGGGAAAATCGCCCGCACTTCCACGTGGCCGTCCACCACCTCCGCCACCTCCGCCAGGCCCATCCCAGCCACCACCTGCTTCAGGTCGTCGATGAGGCGGTAGATGATATCGTAGTAGCGTATCTCCACCCCTTCCTGCTCCGCGATGCGGCGGGCCCCCGGCGCCGGATGTGCCCCAAACGACACGATGAGCGCCTTGGAGGCTATTGCCAGAAGAACGTCGCCTTCCGTAATGCTCCCGCTGGAGGCGTGCAGCAAGTTGACTTGTACCCGCTTATTGCTCAACTGCGCCACGGAGGCTGTCACCGCATCGATCGTGCCCTGTACGTCCGTCTTCACGATGAGGTTCAACTCCGCCATCTCTCCGCTTCGGATCTGGGCGTACATCTCCTCCAGACCCGCCACGCGCCCCGCCTGGTCGTGCTCCTTGATCCTCTGCTCCACCAGCAGACGAGCCTCCTGCTCGCTTCCCACCACTTCCAGCAG
Organism: Dehalococcoidia bacterium; assembly: GCA_965263165.1. GTDB lineage: Bacteria > Chloroflexota > Dehalococcoidia > Lucifugimonadales > SAR202-VII-2 > SAR202-VII-2. Next base: position 2,195,238 of record OZ253584.1, on the reverse strand, counting down.
GTCTCCTGCCTCAGGCAGCTCCGACAACCCACTGATCTCCACAGGCGTAGCCGGGCCTGCTTCCTTAACCCCCCGGCCCGCCTCGTTGAACATCGCCTTGATCCGCCCCCGCAACCTTCCCACCACAGCGTGGTTGCCCTGCCGCAGCGTGCCGGCCTGCACCAGCACCGTCGCCACCGGACCCTTGCCGCGGGTCAGCTTGGCCTCGATGATCACACCCCGGGCTGCCCGCTCCGGATTCGCCTTCAGGTCCTCGATCTCCGCAACCACCAATAGGTTCTCCAGCAGGTCGTCTATTCCCGTGCCCACCTTCGCCGACACCGGAACCGATACGACCTCGCCTCCCCAGTCTTCAACTAACAGGTCCTGCTCCGCCAGTTGCCGCTTCACCCGGTCGGGGTCGGCATCCGGCCTGTCCATCTTGTTCACCGCCACCACGATGGGCACCTTGGCGGCTTTGGCGTGGTGGATGGCCTCAATCGTCTGGGGCATGATCCCGTCGTCGGCGGCCACCACCAGCACCGCGATGTCCGTTACCTGCGCGCCCCGCGCCCGCATCGCCGTGAACGCCTCGTGCCCAGGCGTGTCGATGAACGTCAGCCTCTGCCCGTTGTATTCCGTCTGGTAAGCCCCAATGTGCTGCGTGATCCCCCCAGCTTCCCGGTCCACCACGTTGGCCTTCCGAATCGAGTCCAGCAGCGTCGTCTTGCCGTGGTCCACGTGCCCCAGGATCGTCACCACCGGCGGCCTGTGCTGTAGCTTCGAAACGTCCTCATCACCGTACGAGTCGGTCCTGCCGCCGCGCACTCCCTCCTGCTGCGGAGACTGCGCCTGAACGGGCTCCAGCCCAAAGTCCCGCACCACCATGGCCGCTGCCTCGTAGTCCACGAACTGGTTCACGGCGGCCATGATTCCGTTGCGCATGAACTGCTTGATGACGTCGACCGGATTTAGACCCAACATCTCGGCAATCTGGCCCACGCTAACCGCGTTGGGAAGCTGGACCTCCTTGGACCTTCGCCGGCCCTCTCGGCCGCGGGTTCCTCCCGCAGTCGCCGCTCCGCCGTCGTTCGTTGTCATACCACTCCTGGGTTACCCCGATATCTCCGGCCCCGCCAACGCCCTGCCGTGGCCCTCCAGCACCGCCCTTTCCTCTAGCCCCAGCCTGCCCCGCAGCGCCCGCTCAATCCTTCCGAGCCTCCGCTGCGACAGCGCCTCTTCCCAACACTCCGAGCGGGCGCAGAGATAGGCCCCCCGTCCCGCCATCTTCCCGGTGGCGTCCACTCTCACCTCTCCCTGAGGCGAGCGGACCACCCGCTCCAAATCCGCCTTTGCCCGCTTAGTTCCGCAGGCAACGCAAGAGCGTTCCGGCGTGTGTTTCGACTTTGTCACCGCATCCTATGCATCGTCCGGCGTCGCCCCGGTCGGGGTCGTAGGACTGGCTGGCCCCCCAGCCCCGGTCTTCCGCCCCTTCACCGGCCCTTCCGATTGGTTGCGTCCGCGGCCCCTGCGCTTTCCCTTGCCGCGCCGCCCCCACTCCGGCATGATGTCCTCGGCGAACCGGATGCCGGACGCCGATTCCTGGGCCACCGGCACAACAGCCCAGATGTCCTCCTCGTCCAGGTCCACCCCCCCCACCTCGGCCTCCACGCGCGTTGCCGGAGCCATTTCCTCCAACAGCGACTCTTCGAGCAACGCTTCCTCGGCGGTCATTCCGGATACCGGCTCCGCCAGCTCTTCCACCGGCTCCACGATTTCGCCAACCGGCATTTCGGCCGCCGCGTCCGCCAGCCCCAACTCAGCCACTGCCTCCGCCGCCACCTCCGCCGCCACCTCCTCCACTGCCTCGCCCACTTCCGCCGCATCCGCTGCGATCGCCTCGGCCACCTCGGCGATTTCCGCCGGAGGCGTCTCGACCACAGCCTCCCGGGCAGGCTCTATTCTTCCCCGCCGTTCGGTCTCGAACTCCGTGGCGCTCCGTATCTCGATCTTCCAGCCCGTGAGCCGCGCCGCCAGCCTGGCATTCTGACCTTCCTTGCCAATGGCCAGGGAAAGCTGCCGGTCCGGCACAACCACGGTGGCAATATTGTCGTCTTCCTTCAGTTCCACCCGCACGGGCGTCGCCGGGCTCAATGCATTGGCGACGAAGATGGCAACGTCCCGGTGACCAGGGATAACGTCAATGCGCTCTCCCTGAAGCTCCGTCACGATGTTCTGGATGCGGATGCCCCGCAGCCCTACGCACGACCCCACCGGGTCGACGCCGTCCTGCCGGGCGTGCACCGCCATCTTGCTGCGCGACCCGGGCTCGCGGGAAATGGCCGTGATCTCTACGATCCCGTTGTATATCTCCGGTATCTCCAGCTCGAACAGGCGGCGCACCAGGTCCCGGTGCGTCCTCGACACCACAACCTCCGGCCCCTTCAGCGAGCGCCGCACCTCCAGAATGAACACCTTCATTCGCTGGTTCGGACGGTAACGCTCCGTGGCCACCTGCTCCGTGCGAGGCAGCACCGCCTCCGTCCGCCCAAGGTCCAAGATGATGTCGCCCTTCTCCAACCGCTGCACTGTCGCCGACACCACCTCCCCCTCCCGATGGGCGTACTCCTCGAACACCAACTCGCGCTCCGCCTCTCGGAGCCTCTGCATCACCACCTGCTTCGCCGTCTGAGCGCCGATGCGGCCCAGCTTCGGCTCCGTCTCGAACTCCAGCGTGCCCCCCACCTCCACCGCAGGGTCGTACTGGCGGGCCTCCTCCAGCGTCATCTGGCTGTGGGCGTCCTCCACCTCCTCCACAACCTCTTTCAAGGAGTAGATCTTCATGTCCCCGGTCGCCGGATTCAGCCGCACCGACACATTGAGGCCCGCCCCCTGGTTGTCCTTCTTATACGCCGACACCAGAGCGGCCTCGATGGCTGACAGAATCTTGTCGCGCGGCAGATTTCGCTCCGCTGCGAGCTGCGTCACCGCCAGCAAGAATTCGCTCTTCATGGTCCGCTCATCTCCTCGCCAAAGCTCTCCACTGCACAACCCGCATCGCGCTTTCAGCGAACCCGCCACTAACAAAGAAAGTGGGTAGGAACCCACTTTCAAAAACCAACGCCGCCCTGACCGCCACCACCCCTCCTGCGGGCCTATAGTATACCACCCAGGACCCTTGTCAATCAACCCGGGCGCTCCGTCCGCGGACGGAGCGCCTATGGGCGCATCGTTCATGGCCCCTCGTTCAAAGAAGCCTGGGGCGCCTGCCGGGGACGTTGCTACACAAGCGCAAGGCAAGAGAACCCTCCCATTCCTCTCTAGTAGTCGGGGGGAAGTTTAGGATAGAGGGTCCCCCAACAACCCCCACGGTAACTACTCCCGTGGCGTCGACCCCACCCGGTGAACCAGCCCCCAGCCAGCGACAGAACCCCATTGACCCCGACGCCCCCCACAGCGCACCCTAAGGCGCCATAGGGCCACCCTGGACGAGAGGCCCAGCCGGCTCAGAGAGGCGGGGACGCTGTCCCAGACCTATCTCGCCGAAAGGCGTCCGAATCCCATGACTGACGGTGGCTGGCCTTTCGCGCCCGCCATGCCGCCATCGCCGACGGCGTCCGTTTCACGGTGCACCCGTTCAGGTTGGATAAGGCGTTGGCGGCACTGGTGGGGGCTAGGGGAACACTCCGGGGAGGAGAAACACCAGGTCCATGCAGTTTGCAAGATTGATAGAGGTGGACCTGCGGCAGGCTTGGCCGAACGAAGCCAAGGACTTCACGCCCTGGCTGGCGGACAACCTGGACAGGCTTTCCCAGGCAATTGGTATCCCCATGGAGCTGGAAGGCTCAGAAGTATCAGTTGAGCAATTCTCGGCAGACATCCTCGCCCGCAACCCCGCCGACAACAGCCTGGTATTGATCGAGAACCAGCTGGAAAACACCGACCACACCCACCTGGGGCAGATCCTCACCTACCTGGCCGGTCTTGAAACCCAGACCGTTATCTGGATTGCCCGTGGCTTCCAAGAACCCCACCTGTCCGCCATTCGCTGGCTGAACCAGCACACGGCCGACCCATTTGCATTTTTCGCCGTCCGGGTGAAGGTGGTGCGAATCGGTGATGACGTATCCGCACCCGTCGCTCCCCTCTTTGAGGTCCTAGAACGTCCCAGCCAATGGGACCGGCAAGTCCACGCCTCGCAGCAACGGAGCGATTCAGACGAAATCCGCAAGCTTCGCCAAGACTTCTGGGAGTTCTATACCATCAAATACCCCGGCGACATTCGATTACGCGAGGGATTTAAGAATAGCAACGTCTATCATCAGATAGCAGACTTGGTCGTTTCCCAGTACGTGGCGCAGAAACAAGTTGGAATATACTTGCGGGCTCCAGACGGCGATTCCAGTGCGGAAAGCTCGCGACGGCTCCAACGCTACCATGTCGCCCTGAGCAAGGACGGCATGGGATCGGACACCGATATGGAACTTGATCTCGAGGACCAGTTGAGCTTGCCCCAGCCACGGCATTATTCAGTCAGACAGCTGGTGATTGACTACCACGATCGGAATAACTGGCCGCGGATTTCGGAATGGCTGCACGATAATCTGTGTGAATATCGCAGCGTGCTTTCGGCAGAAGAACCCGAAACGGATTCAATCGAAAACTGAAACCACCCATGGGTAACGTTGTCCCCTTCGAAGCGGAGCGGGCTTCCCCCTTCCAGGAGGCATCTGGAACCCCGCAAGGCCCTGCCGTGCAGCAGCAGTGAGGTAAAGCAACGACCGGCCGTACATTCCCCCTAGGCCAAAGCGCTTGGCCGGACCGCGAAGCCGTCGTCCTTCTCCAGTCAACCCCTCTCGTTGCCCCCCTACCCCATCGCCGCCGTCGTAGCCTCGTGCATGATGCGGCCCTCGTGGGTGATGCAGCACCCGCCCGTAATGCTGTCCTCGAAGTCCAGGTTCAGCCGCCCCTCCTTGGTCAGGTGGTTCAGCAGCGTCGCGATATTCCTCGAATACATCTCGCTGGCGTGCACCGGCATCGAGCTCGGCGCGTTCACCGGCCCGTGAATCGCAACGTCGTGGGCTATCACAACCTCTCCCGCTCGGGTCAGCTCGCAGTTTCCCCCCGTCTCCGCCGCCAGGTCCACGATCACCGACCCGCCCCGCATCCGCTTCACCATCTCCTCCGTCACCAGCACCGGCGCCGGCCTTCCGGGCACCGCAGCCGTCGTTATCACAAAGTCCGCCGCCGCCACCCGGTCGGCCAGCAACTCCTGCTCCCGCAGGTGCGTCTCCGCCGACAGCTCCTTGGCGTACCCGTCGGCGTCCTCCACCTCTCCCGTCTCCAACGCCAACTCGACGAACGTCGCTCCCAGGCTCTCAACCTGCTCCTTCACCGCTGGCCGCACGTCGAACGCCTCCATCACCGCTCCCAGCCGCCGGGCCGTCCCGATCGCCTGGAGCCCCGCCACCCCGGCCCCCAACACCAGCCCCCTTGCCGGCGGCAGCGTCCCCGCCGCCGTGATCATCATTGGCGTCATCTTCCCCAGCGCCCCCGCCGCCACCAGCACAGCCCTGTAGCCGGCGACCGTCGCCTGCGACGACAGGGCGTCCATGCTCTGAGCCCGGGCGATGCGAGGCATGGCGTCCATACTGAAGCTCGTCACCCTCGCCTCCAACAGCCGCCTCACCACATCCGGGTGCGTCAGCGAGTACAGGAACGAGATCAGCGTCGTTCCCGGCGGCAGCAGGTCCACCTCGTGCTTGCCGAGCGCCTCATTCATCACGGGGCCCTGCACCTTCACCACCACCTCCCCCGAGCCGAACACCTCCACCGGGCCGGAAGCAATCCGGGCGCCGGCCTCCTCATACTGAGCGTCCGAGAAATGGGCCGCCGCGCCGGCCCCCGCCTCCACTACCACCTCCGCCCCTGCTGCCGTCAGTCGAGCCACGGCCTGCGGCGCCAGCGCCACTCGACGCTCGTTCGTTACGATTTCCTTGGGAATGGCCACCTTCACGAGGGGATCTCCTCCGACCATGGATTGAACACTGAAGGGCGAATAGCCCGGCCAAGTGTACCGGCGGCCTCCAACCCCGGTCAATCAGCCACAGGGGCAAGGAACTCTGTCCCTGCCCCTGTACTCGGGGGAAGGCTAGGAAGGGGGAGCCTGTCTCAAAAGTAGCCGGCGCCCCTAGTGAGGAGCGGGCGCTAGTGGATAGACTGTCCTCAACGCGTGCTGGTTGGAGGGGCCTATGACGTGGCGACCGATGGACCGAGAGCAAGCTTGGCTCTTGCCCCCCTCTCTAGACGATCTGCTCCCCGACGATCACCCTGTGCGCTTTGTTGCGAGCTTCGTCGACGGACTGACGAAGGAGGAATGGGCCGGATTCGGCGTCAATATGGAGGGCGAGGCGCTGGGCGCCCCCGCCTATCACCCCCGCTCGCTGCTGAGCATTTGGCTGTATGGGTTCATGACGGGAGTACGCTCGTCGCGCAAGCTGGAAGCGAGCTGCCGGGACCAGATTCCCTTCCTCTGGCTGACCGGCTGGCAGCGCCCGGACCACAACACCCTCTGGCGATTCTACAAGGCCCATCGCGTCAAGCTCCGGGGACTGCTGCGGCTAACGGTGCGAGCCGCCGTCCGCCTCGACCTGATCGACTGGGCGGTACAGGCCGTGGATGGCACGAAGGTGCAGGCCAACGCGTCGCCGTCGCGGACCTACGACGCCCAGGAGCTGGAGCGGCTCTTGGAGCGCACGGCCCAGGCCATCGCCGACTTGGAAGCGCAGAACGAGCGCAGGGACGACTTGGCCCCGCCGCGCCTGCCGCCCGAACTGCGCAAAGCCGAGCAGCGGCGCAAGCGCGTGTTGGCCGCGAGACGGGAGATGGAGGAAGAGGGGCCCCGCCACGCCAACCTGACCGACCCGGAGGCGCGGCTCATGCGCAGCCGCGGCGCCTACGTCACCGGGTACAACGCCCAAGCCATGGCCGTCCCAGTGAGCCATGGCGACGGCGCCGGCGGCGGGCTGTTGATCACCGCTGCGGAGGTGACCCAGGACCAAGCGGACAACGCGCAACTGCTGCCCCTCATCGCCGCTGCGGCCGAGTCCGCCGAACGGACTCCGGCGCTTACCTTGGCCGACGCCGGGTACTTCTCCGGGGCCAACCTAGCGGCGTGCGCGTTACACGATACACCGGTGGCCATGCCCGAACCCCGTTCCCACACCGCCCATCCCTACCATTACCGCCACTTCACCTACGACCCCGCCGCCGACCGCTACCAGTGCCCCGAGGGCCGCTACCTCACCTTCCGCCGCAGCAAAACAAAGACGGGTCATGCACCCGTCCGCCTCTACCAGGCCAGCGGGGCCACATGCCGCGCCTGTCCCGCCTTCGGCCTCTGCACGACGATCAAGAAAGGTCGCCGGATCGAGGTATCGCTCCACGATGCTGCGCTCCAGTCCCACCGCCACTGGATGGAGACGCCGGAGACCCGGGCCGCCTACCGCCTGCGCAAACAGCTCGTGGAGCCGGTGTTCGGCATCGTGAAGGAGCAACAGGGGGCGCGCCGCTTCCTGTTGCGCGGGATCGAGGCCGTCCGCAGCGAGTGGTCGCTGCTGGCGGTGGCGTTCAACCTTCGCACCCTGCAGAAGGCCTGGAGGCGGTCCTTCTTCGGCCTCACCCGTCGTGGCCGGGCACTCAGCCGGGCCCTCAGCCTGTGGCCCTCACCCTCGGATACCCTGCTCGCCTGTCCAACCCACACACCAGTCCTGCACAGACCCGCGCACATCGAGACCTTCGCTCTCTTGTGAGACAGGCTCTGGGGGTCTCGCCCTCCCCCCATATTGACGGAGGCCCCCTCGAAATGTAGTCTGCCCTCACAAAACCAGCGCGGAGCGTCCATGCCCAGGGCCCACGACAGGGGCGGCCGGCCCACAGAAACAACCATCGACCGCACCGAGCGCGTCCTCCACGACTGGGAGCGCCGCATCGACGCCATCGTCTTCGCCCTCAGAAACAAGGGCATCGCCTCCGTCGACCAGATGCGCCTCGCCCTCGAAAGCCTCCCCCCATCCCAGTACGAGACCCTGCGCTACTACGAAAAATGGGCCGCCGCCGCCGAAAGCAACCTCGCCGCCGCCGGCATCATCGCCCCGGAGGAGCTCGACCAAAAGATGGCTGACCTTGACCCGCCCATCGACCGCGCCGATCCCACCCTCTCCGACTGGGAACGCCGCATCGACGCCATCGCCCAACTCCTCGCCGCCAAGGGCGTCGTCACCCCGCAGGACATGAAGACCCAGCCCGCCGTCGCCTCCCTCGACGACTCCGAATCCTCCACCTACTTCGAGCAATGGGCCGCCGCCGCCGAGGCCGTCCTCACCCAAAAGGGCATTCTCTCCAACCAGGACCTCGACCGGGCTATGGCCGCCATCGAGGCCAAGTGGGGAAGCGATGCCTAGGGTCCACGACCGCGGCGGCTGGCCCACCAATGACCCCATCGATCTGACCCAGCATGTCTTGGACGACTGGGAAATCCGTATCGACGCCCTCTCCCGTCTCCTCAACCAGAAGGGCATCAACTGCCGCGACGAGTCCCGACGCGCCACCGAAAACCTCACCAACGAGCAGTACGAGACCCTGCGCTACTACGAGAAGTGGGCACTCTCCGCCGAAAACATCCTCGTCAGCAAGGGAGTCATCACCCGCCAGGAGCTCGACGAGAAAATGGCCAGCCTGGAGTAACCCAGACCTCCTTTAAAGAAGCCTAAGCGCCCCATCGCGAAACGGGCGGGAGCAAGGCGCAGGCCGTGCCCAACCAGCCGCCCAGCGGAAGCCGGCGGCGTCAGCAATCCCCGGGGCCCCACCGCCCCCCCTGAAAAGGAGCAACCGATGTTCGAAGGACTCCCCGTCCTCATCTTCGTCACTATCCTCGTCCTCGCCATCATGGTCGGCTTTGAGCTCATCGCCAAGGTGCCCCCCATGCTCCATACCCCCCTCATGTCCGGCACGAACGCCGTCTCCGGCGTCATCCTCATCGGCGCCCTCGTCGTCGCCGGCCAGACCGACAGCTCCATCGGACGCATCCTCGGCTTTGTCGCCGTCATCCTCGCCACCATCAACGTCGTCGGCGGCTTCATGGTCACCAACCGCATGCTCCAAATGTTCCGCAGAGACCGAGAGCGGGAGTAGCCTCACCCATGGAACTCGCCAACGTCATCAACGGCGCCTACCTCATCTCCGCAATCCTTTTCTTCTTCGGATTCAAACGACTCTCTTCCCCGGCAACCGCCCGCTCCGGCAACCTCCTCTCCGCCCTCGGCATGCTCATCGCCGTCGTCGTCACCCTCTTTAACGAGAACATCCTCAGCTTCGAACTCATCATCGCCGGCATCATCATCGGATCCCTCATCGGCATCCTCCTCGCCCGCTACATCAAGATGACCGCCATGCCCCAGATGGTCGCCATCTTCAACGGCTTCGGGGGAGGCGCCTCCACCACCGTCGCCGCCGCCGAGCTCCTCCGCCTCCGCTCCCCCTCCGGCGACCTCCCCGCCGACGCCTCCGTCACTATCCTCGCCAGCGTCCTCATCGGTTCCGTCACCTTCTCCGGCAGCATCATCGCCTTCGGCAAGCTCCAGGACCTCGTCACCTCCAGAGCCGTCGTCTTCCCCCTGCAAAAGCCCATCAACGCCCTCATCTTCCTGGGCTGCCTCGCCATTGTCGGCTTCATCATCGCTACCGTCGCTAGCCTGCCCCTCTTCATCCTCCTTATTGGCCTCGCCCTCCTCCTCGGCATCCTCCTCGTCGTCCCCATCGGCGGCGCCGACATGCCTGTCGTCATCGCCCTCCTCAACTCCTACTCCGGCCTCGCCGCCGCCGCCGCCGGATTCGCCGTCAACAACACCATCCTCATCATCGCCGGCGCCCTCGTAGGCGCATCCGGCCTCATCCTGACCTCCGTCATGTGCCGCGCCATGAACCGCTCCATCTTTAACGTCATGTTCGGCGGATTCGGCGCAACCGCCGAGGTCACCGGCGCCACCGCCGGCCGCGGCGGCGCGCGCCCCGTCCGCTCCGCCACCGCCGACGACGCCGCCATCGCGCTCGCCTACGCCCGCACCGTCATCTTCGTCCCCGGCTATGGCCTCGCCGTCGCCCAGGCCCAGCACGCCGCCCGCGAGCTCGCCGACTTGCTTCGAGCGCGGGGCGTCAACGTCAAATACGCCATCCACCCCGTCGCAGGCCGCATGCCCGGCCACATGAACGTCCTCCTCGCCGAGGCCAACGTCCCCTACGACCAGCTCTACGACCTCGAACAGATCAACGCCGACTTCGATGACGCCGACGTCGCTGTCGTCGTCGGCGCCAACGACGTCACCAACCCCGCCGCCCGCGACGTCACCGACAGCCCCATCTACGGCATGCCTATCCTTAACGTCGACCGCGCTCGCTCCATCATCTTCATCAAGCGCAGCCTCAGCCCCGGATTCGCCGGCATCGACAACGACCTCTTCTACGGCGAAAAGACCATGATGTACTTCGCCGACGCCAAGAAAGCCCTCAGCGAGCTAGCCACCGCCGTCAAAAACGTCTGATCTTCTCGTGTCCCTGCCCCTGTACTCGGGGGAAGGCTAGGAAGCGTCTTGTCCCCGCCCCCTCCCCCCAAGCAGGGTGCAGGGGGCGCAGCCCCCGCCGGGGGTACAGGGGGCGTCCCCCTGTTCCTAAAATCGTTGGAGGGTGGGCCAGGTGGGACAACGGCGTCCGCCGCCATAAGCCCCCTCCCCTCCCTGCTCTCCCCGCACGCGGGGCAACCCCCTTCCCCACCACGGTGCACCACCGCTATCATGGTCTCACCACCCGGACGCCGAGGGTCGCCGTCAACCACTCAAGGACCCCCAGGCGTTGGGCCAATAGCCTCGGCTGCGGTGCGGAGCCACCCATGCCACCCATGACCAAACAGGAGCTGCTGGCTCGAATCAGCATCGACCCAACGGTCTGCTTCGGCAAGCCATGCATCCGAGGCCATCGCATCTGGGTCTCCCTCATCCTCGACCACCTCGCCGCCGGCTGGACCCTCCAAGACGTCCTCAACGACTACCCGGACCTGGAAGAAGCAGACGTCCTGGCCTGCATCGCTTACGGGGCTGAAATGTCCCGCGAACGCTACGTGGACATCCCGGCGGAGACGGCTTCTTGAGACTGAAGCTGGACGAAAACCTGGGAAGCCAAATCGCAGAAATGCTTCGCCAGGCTGGCCGCGATGGAACCACAGTGGCGGAGCAGGACATGCGAGGCTCGGACGACCGCTCACTGATCCACCTGTGCCGTCAGGAAGGCAGGGGCCTGGTTACCTTGGACCTTGAGTTCGGCAACCCGCTCCTGTTCCCGCCATCCGACTACCACGGAATTGCTGTGCTTCGCCTGCGCTCCGGCAGCTCGCCAGGCGACCTCTACGACGCAGTGCGTACGCTGGCCGGAGGTCTTGAGCAAGACGCGTTGGACGGTCGCCTGTGGATCGTCGAACCGGAACGCATCCGCCTGTACCAAGAAGAAGACCCCTCGTAAACGCGGGACTCGCCCCTTCTCCCCATCCCCGCCCCATCCCCGCCCCTTCCCCTCCTCCCCCGCCCCTCCCGTCCCCATCCCCGCCCCTCCCATCCCACCCCTCGTACGAGGGGGAACCTCTGTCCCTGCCCCTGTACTCGGGGGAAGGTTAGGAAGGGGGCAACCTGTCCCCACACCCCTCCCCGCCAGGGTCCTCTCAAACCGCCGGCGGTCCGCTAACATGCCCCATCTTCACCGCGGAGGACAGGCATGGGCACTGACATAGGCGTCGTAACCATCGAGTACCTTGAACGGCCAGATGAACCCATCTACGGCTTCATCCAGGAGCTTCCCTCTCTCCTCGACAGCGACAACAGCTCTTGGAGCGGAGCCTGGGAGGGCAACTTCTTCCTACAGACCGACCGCCAACGACTCCTCGCCGCCTCGCGGTACTACGCCAGGCAGCATCGCCTCTCCACCCACGAACGCGACGAGCTGGTCGAATGGGTCAACAGCGCCTCGCCGTGGAAAGGCGACACCGTTATGCTGCACCTGGATTGGTAAACCCCTCTCGACTCGATCCCAAGTCAAACTCCTGCCAACGGCCCCTTGCGTCCTTGCCACAACCTGATTATCCTGAAACACTGATCGCAGGAATCGTCGGCACTCACTCCCAGTCCAAGGTGGATGGCATATGGGCTCATTACCTTATAACGGCCCTCAGGGTGCTTTGCCTCTGCCAGAAGCCGCATACGTGCAATTCACTGGCCAAAGCCACCCGGACGAAAGCCCCCCTCCCTACGAAGCGTACTCTGATAGGTTATTCCTAGGAGACGCGGCAACCATTCTAAAGGACCTTCCTTCCGAGTTTGTCGATTTGGTGGTCACTTCTCCGCCATATGCAGATAATCGCAAAGGCCCTTATCGCGGCTTTCCCATTGACAAGTATGCTGAGTGTTTTCTCCCCATCTCGCGCGAGTTGAAGCGCGTTCTGAAACCTACGGGATCTTTTGTCCTTAACATCAAGGAGCGAGCCACTGATGGGGAGCGTCAGACCTATGTATTGGAGCTTATCCTCGCTTTGAAGAAGCAAGGATGGCTTTGGACGGAAGAATATCTATGGTGCAAATCAAACTGCTATCCCGGAAAATGGCCGAATCGATTCCGTGATTCTTGGGAGCGGTGCCTTCATTTCACTCTGCAAAAACGATTCAAGATGCGCCAGGATAGGGTAATGGTTCCAGTAGGAGATTGGGCCAAGACTCGCCTGCACAACCTGAGCGACACTGATCGTCTGCGCGACGAATCAAAAGTAGGGAGTGGCTTCGGCAAGAACGTGTCCAACTGGGTTGGACGCAACATGGTCTATCCATCCAATGTTCTCCACCTTGCCACGGAATGCGGTAATCGCGCTCATAGCGCAACATTCCCACTCTCGCTCCCCGAGTGGTTCATCAAATTGCTGACCGACGAAGAAGATATGGTTCTCGACCCTTTCATGGGATCAGGAACAACAGCGCGGGCTGCCATAAACCTTAACCGGCATTACGTAGGTATTGAACTATCGCAGGAATACTATGGCATCTCTCTAGAAGCCGTAGCCAAGGGCAACGAGACATCTACGAAAGCGAGGCACCAACGCAATGGACACAGCTAAGTTAGAGGTGGCAATCACAAGGAGCCTGAAGGAGTTCCACGAAACAAGGCTGCAAAAAGCGCAGGATCTGAAGATGCTGCCTCTTATCAGGAGGAAGAACCCTTACTTATACAGAGCTCTGGGTTATGAAGTCGCAGCCACTTTGATGACCTCCCTACTTGAATCTCATCTCAAGGAGTCAGACGAAACCATCTTTGGCAATGCCTTCTTCGAACCTCTAGCACTATTGGCATCCGGAGGCAGGGCAGCTGAATCTCAAGGAGTTGACGTAGTTGTAGCAACGGACTCAAAGTATTTGGCCATTGCTGTCAAATCAGGCCCCAACATCTTCAACGCCTCCCAGAAACGACGCCAGAACACTGAATTCAATGCACTTAGGTCCCGCCTTCAGAAGACCCTGAAGGAGTTTGACCCACTAGTGGGTCATGGTTACGGGCGCACGGTGTCTGGACCAAATGCTACCAAGAACTATCGCGACAGCTCCGGCCAGGTGTTCTGGGAAGAACTCACCGGCGATCCCGACTTCTATTTGAAGTTGATACGTCTCATGCACAATGAGCCTTTGAAGTACAAAGAGGAATTTGACCGTGAATGGGCAGCCATCATCAACCGCTTGACGCAAGAGTTTTCTAAGGCGTTTTGCTTGCCAGACGGTCACATCGCTTGGGAGCGCTTAGTCGAAGACATCAGCGCGAAACGCGAACCTCGCCAATCCAAGAAGAAGAAGGCAAGCCAATAACATGTCCCAGCGTCCGAACCCTGCGTGAAGAATCCGTTCGAGAAGGGGTTAGATGTCTTGGTCAATTATATTTGCCTTGGTTGTTTTGGCTTTGATTTTAGTCGGATTGCTTACTCTTTGGTTTGGGTCCAGACTTGCGCCTGAACGATGGACAGAGTCGATCCTTGTGATGAAGCTCTCGACCGTCAGTCGTATGTTCGGGTGGGTACTCTTCGTTTGCGGTGTGATCATCGCTATGGGGTCTCATATCTAAAGATAACCTAATGGCTGCGCTTATCCCAACCACGCATAGGAGTGGAGTGTTGACAACCCATGAAGCAGCCAATTCACCAACTTCAGCTTGACCCTAAGCCTCCCTACGCTCCGAGCATAAGCTGCGGCGTGGAGTACAATCCCGCACGTGGAATCCAAGCATCGGCACTCTATGAGGCCGTCACTTGCCCAACGTGTCGGAACAAGTTCCCGAAGGGCAATATCTCCGTAGGGCTGAACACTGCGTCTCCCCCCCCTGCCCCGCACCCCTTGACCCCAGCACACAAATACAGTACGCTTGTTCTAACTCGCTAAGCCAGCGAAGGCGCTTGAGCCAAGTCTGACTCTCTCATAGAACGATCTGCTCTGGCCCAATGAGAGCAACGGTGCCTATGCCTGGACAAATTATACGGAGCCTGTTCCGTCTACTCCCCCAGCATACGGTAGCGCTCAGATGTACTGAATCGCAGGAACTTACTCGGAACGGTGTTTTACGAGGGACCCATGACTAGTCCCCCTGAAATCCCCCACGCTAGCGTCCAAGCTCAAGAGGCGTTTCTATACGCTCTTGTCTCCACGATAGCTCATTTGGACACCGAGCATCCGGGATTCTCTCAACAGTTCTTTATGAGTCTTAGCTTCCATTTCAATCATGTCGTGTCGCTGCTCCCGGCAAAACTCAAATCTGATTACGTGGAAGCGCGGGCGCTTCATGACAATTTTCTTCAATGGTTTCATTCCCACTGCGAGAACGTTGCTCGAATAGCTGCTCAAGAAGGCGCTGAATATCAGAGCGCGAAAGTCTACTGGCAAGACATCCATAACGCCACTGAGTGACCACCAGGAGAGCCTCAGCCGCGTGGACACAGGTCCACACTCTCCCCTCTCTCCCTCTCTGCCATCCGCCCCTTGACCCCGGCGCACAGATGTAGTACAATTGTTCTAACTCTCAAAGCCCAACGAGGGTATGGGGATCGTCTTTCCTGGCAATGGCTCGCGCCGCCCATCCTCCCACGCCCCGCCGCGCTGCGAGGGCCGCGGGCCCGTTTCCCGGTTCCCTCATCCATCCTCAGGAGGCCCTACTAATGCCCCGTGGCGGCAAGCGTCCCGGCGCCGGAGCGCCCAGGAGCAACCTCAACGCCCTCAAGCACGGGCGGCGCGCCAAGCTCGACCTTGTAGACGCCGCCATCCGCCTCAACATGCCCGCAGCCCGCGACAGCCGCATCGCCGCCGACCAAGCCCGCTCCCCTGAAGACATCCCTCGTCTCCGGGCCTCCCTCGAACGCCGCCTCGACGCGCTCAGATGGCGGGTCAACAGAGCCCTCGCCAACACCAACCCCGACGCCTATGACACCCTCCGCCGCCTCTCCTACCCCGACGACAGCCCACACGCCGGCCCACTGCCGCATCCCGCATTCGTCGCCAAAAAGCGCCCGTCGCCGAACCGTCCCGCCAGCCGGGACGCGGCCGCCCCCGAACAATCAAACGTTGAGGAACGCCTTGAGGACGCCTCTGAGAGCCGCCGCCAACCACTCAAACACTACGGAATCTATATCTAACCCGGCGCCCGCAGCGCCCCGCCGGCGCCGCGGCTACCCGTGACAAAACGAGCCGCCGCCTGTCACGTCTCCACTCCCACCAAGTAAAATGCTCCGCAAACAATCAAAAGCGACGAACAATCAAACAGTAGGCCATCCATGTCTGCCCCGCCCGGAGCGTCCCGCTGGCGCAACGGCAACCTGTCGCTCCAATCGAGCCGGCCCGTTGCGCCTCCGCTCCCACCCAGCGAAAATGCTTCCAAGCAGTCAAAGTCAACCTCCGTCGCCAACCGGCCCCGCATACCCTAGCCCATGAAAATCCTCCACTTCTCAGACGTCCACATAGGCGTGGAAAACTACAGCGTCGTAGACTCTGGAACCGGGCTCTCCACCCGCCTCCAGGACTTCCTCGGCACATTTGACGAAGTCGTCCAGAGCGCCCTCGACGCCCCCGCCGACCTCGTCCTCTTCTCCGGCGACGCCTACAAGAGCCGCGATCCCTCCCAGACCCACCAGCGGGAATTCGCCAAGCGCATCGCCACCCTCACCGGCGCCGGCATCCCCGTCTTCCTCCTCATCGGCAACCACGACCTCCCCGCCGCCGCCAGCCGCGCCACCGCCCTCGACATCTTCCCTACTCTCAACGTCCCCCGCGTCCACGTCGCCGACCGCCTCACAACCACCATCGTCCACACCAACGACGGCCCTCTTCAGGTCGTCTCCCTTCCCTGGATCCGACGCGGCGCATTCCTCGCCCGCGAAGAAACCCGGGACCTTACGCTCGAACAGATCAACCGGCAGCTCCAGGACCGCCTCACCACGCTCCTTCAGCGCGAGATCGACGCCCTCGACCAGGCCATCCCCGCCGTCCTCACCGCCCACGTCTCCCTCAACACCGCCGTCCTCAGCTCCGAACAGACCATGATGCTCGGCCACGACCACATCCTCCTCCAGAGCAACCTCGCCAACCCCGCCTTCGACTACGTCGCCCTTGGCCACGTACACAAGCATCAGGTCCTCTGGCGCGCTCCGCTCATGGCCTACAGCGGCAGCCTCCAACGCATAGACTTCGGCGAAGAGCGCGACCCCAAGGGATTCTGCCTCGTCGACATCGATCCCCGCCAACCCCGCGGCGCCCGCCTCGCCGACTTCCAATTCCTCCCAGTCAACGCCCGCCGCTTCGTTACCATTAACGTCAACCTCGAACAGAACGACCTCGACCCCACCGCCCGCGTCGTCCAGGCCATCCAGCGCCACAACTTCCACGACGCCATCGTCCGCCTCTCCATCCGCCTCCCGGAGGAACTCCAGGACCGCATCGACGACACCGCCATCAGGCAGGCCCTTGCCGGCGCCCACTACCTCGCCGCCATCCAGAGGGACATCGTTCGGCAGCGGCGCCCCCGGTTTCAGGCGGGCGCCGAGACCATGACCCCCACCGACGCCCTCGAGCGGTACCTCGACGACCAGCAAGTCCCCACGCCTCGCCGGCAAGCCCTCCTCCGCCTCGGTCAGCAGCTCATCCAAGAAACCAACGACCGCCAATCGTAGCGTGGCCAACCAATTACGCCCCTCCCAACGCAATCAACAGTAGACCCACAAACGAGAGGCTAACCTCATGCAACTCCTCAAACTGAAATCCCTCACCGTCATCGCCGCGGCCGCCGCCCTCGCGGCCGCCGTCGCCTGCGGCAACGACGGCTCCGGCGCCCCCACCGCCGCCGACCCTCCAAACACCCAGCCCTCAACCGGCATAACCCGCTCCCCCGACGCCGCCCCCAACTTCACCATCCCCCTCTACCAAACAAGCCTAGCCGCCGAGGGAGGCGAGGTCTCCCTGGCGGACTTCAACGGGCGCCCCGTCGTCATCAACTTCTGGGCGCCCCTCTGCCCCCCCTGCCGCGCCGAAATGCCCCACTTCGAAGAGGTCTGGCAGTCCTACAAAGACCGGGGTGTCCAGTTCATCGGCGTCGACGTCGGGACGTTCGTCCTCTTGGGCAACGCCGAACAGGCCATCGAGTTCCTCAACGACATCGAACTCTCCTTCCCCGTCGGCCAGGCTCAGGACAGCAGCATCATCACCGACTATGGGGTGATCTCCATGCCCACCACCGTCTTCCTCAACCCGGACGGCGCCGTTCACCGCAAGTGGGCGGGCCCCCTCAATCGGTCCACCCTGGAATCGATAACGGAGGAATTGCTACAATAGGCGCCACTCGCCCCTGGCAGCGCCCGGAACCGGCCCCGCGTCGTTCCCGGCGTTGCCCGCCATAGCTCAGTGAAACGCCCCAATGACCATCAACGATGGCTTCCTCTTGGTCGTGCGCTGGCTGCACATCCTGTCAGCCGTGGCATGGGTCGGAGGAAGCCTGTTCTATGTCCTCGTCCTCCGCCCCACCATCGCGCGCCACGGGTCCCCAGGCGTGGATTTCCTCAGAGGCCTGGGTGAAAACTTCGGCAGCGTCGTCGAGCTTTGCATCCTCACCCTCCTGGTCACGGGCGCCGTCCTCGCCATCACCCGGCTCACAGCCACCTACACCGGGGCGCTCTACGGCATCATCCTCGCCCTCCATGTCTCACTTGCCCTATGGGTGTTCTGGCTTGCCTGGCTCCGGCGCAGAGCCTCGAAGCGCCGGGGTTGGCGCGCCGCCATAGACCTCGCCGACGAGCCGCCCCTGCCCGGCCGTATTGGTCGCGCCCTCACCAGCACGACCACCGTGGCCCTCGCAGGCGTCGCTGTCGTCCTCCTCTCCGAGGTGATGCGCATCCTGGTTGAGCGCGCCCTCAACGCCTGAGGCCAGCCTGCGGTATCATTGGCGAAGAATCCGGGAGAGCGTCTTGAACCCCGACGACAAAACAACCGTCGTATTGGCCTACAAGCTGGCTCCTGAACTCGTGGAGCGCGTTCGGGCCATTTCCCCCAGGTTGCGCCTCCTCGACGCCGGCGACCTCGTCTACCGCGAGCGCCGCGCCCGCCGCCAGGGCAACCTCGACGAGGCGGATGGCCTCCGCCCCGACGTAGACGAATTCCTATCACAGGCGGAGGTGCTCTTCTGCTGGGGCCTGCCCGCCGACCTGCCGAAGCGCGCACCCAATCTCAAGTGGGCCCAGATACCCTTCCACGGCGCAGACACCGAACTCACCCCCGACGTTGTGGCCAGCCCCATCCAGATCGCCCTGGCGCGGGGCGTCCTCGGCTGGACCATGGCGGAGCACGTCCTGGGCCAGATGCTCTACTTCTCCCGGCGGTTCCACATAGCCCAGCAACTTCAACGAGAACACAGGTGGGACAGCAGGGGCGCCCGCCCCTACGAGCTGCGCGGAAAGACCGTCGGCATCGTGGGCTACGGGGACATCGCCCAGAATCTCGTCGGATTGGCCAGGAGTCTGGGTATGCGATGCCTGGTCGTGCGCCGTTCGATAAACGAGCCGGCGCCGGGCGCCGATGGCGTCGACCAGTTCCTGCCGCCTTCTCACCTCGACGCCGTCGCCGAGGCCAGCGACTTCTTGGTCCTCGCTGCGCCCCGCACACCCGAGACCGAGGGCATGATCGGCGAGCGCCAACTCCGCCGCATGAAACCCGAAGCCTACCTGATCAACGTCGGCCGGGGCAGCCTTGTCGACGAGGACGCATTGATTCAGGCGCTCCGGGAGGGCCGCATCGCCGGCGCCGGGCTGGACGTGTTCCGCAAGGAGCCCCTCCCGCAGGACAGCCCACTTTGGGATATGCCCAACGTCCTGGTCACGCCCCACAACTCCGGTCCCAGCGAGAGCTACATGAGCGAGAGCATCGACATCCTCTGCGAGAACCTCCGCCGCCACCTCAACGGAACGCCGCTCAAGAACGTGGTGGACAAGGAACGGTGGTACTAGACTCGGCGCCCCTCATCTGAACAACCCTATAGGAGTTTCCTATGGCCGGAGAAAAGTTGCGCCTCGGCGTCATCGGTGTCGGGTTCGGCGCCACCGTCCAGATCCCCGGATTCCTGTCCGAGGGCTGGGAGGTCGTGGCCGTCTGCAGCCGCACCCCGGAGCGAGTGAACAAGACCGCCGCCGCCTTCAACATCCCCCACGCCTACACCGACTACCGGGAACTCGTCCAGCGCGACGACCTCGATGCCGTCAGCATCGTAACGCCGAACTCCCTGCATCACCCAATGACTATCGCCGCTTTGAAGGCGGGCAAGCATGTCCTCTGTGACAAGCCCATGGCAATGGACAAACAACAGGCACGCGAGATGCTGGACATAGCCTTGGAAACGGGCCTCACCGCCATGATCGCCCACGAATTCCGATTCTCTCCACAGCGGGCCTACCTCAAGGAGCTGCTTGACGACGGCTATATTGGAACGTTCCGCCTGGCCGCCCTCGAGTTGCTGCAAGGCCCCCGCTCCGTCCCCGATGCCAAACCCATGACATGGAACTCCGAGGCCGCTATGGGCGGTGGGTTCCTTGCGGGTCTGGGTTCCCACTTCATCGATGCTCTGCGTTTTCTGATCGGCGAGATCAACGGGGTCTTCGGCTCACTTGCCGTTCACGACCCCGGCCGCATCGACGAGGCGGGCAACAGCGTTACCACCGACGTAGACGACGGCTTCACCTTCACAGCCACCTTCGCCGCCGGAGGCTACGCTACCATGAGCGGCGCCCGCGAAGCCCCCTTCGGGCAGGGCGCACAAATGAAGCTCTACGGCGCGGAGGGCGCCCTCTCAGCGCCGCACGCAGGGTTCAACCCGCCTCCTGATGGCAAGGTGTACGGAGCGCGTCTCGGAGACCCCGATCTCCACGAGTTGCCCATGCCGGAGCGCCTGACTTCCTTCGAGGATGCAAGGGACCACCGACTATTGCCCTTCCGCCTGCTCGTCAGGGAGTTCGCCCGCGGCATCCGGGAAGGCTCGTCGCCGCCGCCCAGTTTCTACGACGGCTACCGCTGCCAGCTCGTCCTCGATGCGGTGAAGCAGTCCCACGACACTGGCCGGTGGGTTGAAGTTTCCGAGGAGTGAAACAGTGCCAGCAGGGACCGCCAGCGCCGGCGGCTGATCAGGCCCGCGGCTTTTATTTCTCTTGCGCTTGGGGTATGCTTTCCGCCTAGCCGCGGCAGCCCGAGACGGACCATGAAGCCAGACCTAATCAACATCCTCGCATGCCCTGTGTGCAAGGGCGTCCTTGAACTCGTCGTCGAATCAGAGGAGAACGGCGAAGTCCTCAGGGGAGCGCTCCAGTGCCGGAACTGCACGATAGACTACCCTATCAGCGACGGCATCCCTAACCTCACGCCTCCCCAGCAGACGGGCTAGCACTTCCCCAAACCCGCTTCCACAAACGCACCCCCTCCCTGCCCCCCACCCGCTCCGCAAGCCCCTTGGCCGTAATCCCCAACGCGGGATGCACCCATTCAGGCCCCACCTCGGCGAGTGGGACCAGCACGAAGGCGCGCTCCGCCGCCCTTGGATGCGGCAGGGTCAGCGACGGCAGGTCCACCGCCAACTCGCCATAGAACAGGATGTCGATGTCGATGTGACGGGGGCCATAGCGGAACGTGGGCGTCCGCCCAACCTCCCGCTCGATCTCCTTGCAAACCCTCAGAAGCTCTCCAGGCGGTAGGGCTGTCGCGCCCCGGATCACGGCGTTCAAGAACTGGGGCTGCTCCAAAAAATCCACCGGGTCCGTTTCATACAGGCCCGACAGCATCATGCCGGACAGAGCGCGCTGCGACAACAACTCGGCGGCGCGGGTCAGGTTGGCCTCGCGGTCCCCCAAGTTCGACCCGAGGCCCAGGAACGTCGTCTCTCTCGCGGCCTCAGTCATCAGGACGCCGCGGGCCGCCAACCCCGCACCACCGCATCGGCCATTCGGGAGACCCTGGCCATCTGCTTCACGTCATGGACCCGCACAATGTCGGCGCCGCCGGCGATGGCGAGAGTCACCAGCGCCGCCGTCCCCTCCACGCGCTCGTCCGGCGGCAGGTCCAGCACCAGCCCAATGGTTGACTTGCGCGACGCGCCAACCAGTAGGGGATGCCCCAGACGCTGAAACTCGCTCAGCCGGCGCAGTATTTCCAGGTTGGCCTGGGCATCCTTGCCAAACCCGAAGCCGGGATCCAGCACGATGTTCTCTCTGGGCGCCCCTGCAGCCAGCGCCGCGTCTCTTGCCCGCTCCAGCCCGGCAATGATCTCCGTCACCGGGTCGCCAGAGTACTTCGTGCCCTGCTGGTTGTGCATCAGCACCACCGGCGCGCCCCGCTCCGCCGCCACCGGAGCAACGTTCGTCTCCGTGAATGTCCCCCACACGTCGTTGAGCAGCGATGCCCCCGCATCGAGGGCCCGCTGAGCGACGCCCTGCTTATACGTGTCGATGCTGATGGGAACCTCAGTAGCCTTTCTCAACCCTTCGATGACGGGGAGAACCCTGCTCAGCTCTTCCTCTTCGTCGACAATGGCGCCCGCCCTGGCCTCCGCCGAAAACCTGGACTCGGCGCGGGCGGCATGAGGCGGTCGGGTGGACTCCCCACCCACGTCGAGAATGTCCGCCCCCTCCTGCACAAAACGCAGTCCCAACGCCACGGCGGCAGCAACGTCCGAGCCCAAACCGTCGCCCGAGAAAGAGTCCAGGGTGACGTTGATGACGCCCATGACGTAGGTGCGCTCGCCCCAGCGGAACTCGCGCCCTCCGATTACGGTGTTCGCAGGCTTCTGCATCGGCTTGTTCCTTCTACGTTGGCATGGCCCTGGGCGACGGGCGCGACAGGCCCAGCCTTCCGCATCAATAATAACCCCAGCAATGATGAAACGCTCCTCATTGCTCACCCGCAGGGCATGCCCCCTGATGTTGTTGCCGCCCTGGCCTTCTGGTAGTATGTCGCCTGAATCCGTTCCCCCTCCTCTCCTTCCCAGCCAGGGTGCTCTGTAGACCCATGACCATCGAGAAACAACTCGAAGATAAGCGCGGCCAGCTCCAACGAATGCGGGGCCAGAGTCTGGCCGGAGGCGGCGACGCGCGTATCGCCGCCCAGCACTCCAAGGGTAAGAAGACCGCTCGCGAGCGCATCGCGCTGCTCTTGGACCCAGAAACCTTTGTGGAGCTCGACCCCTTCGTCACCCACCGGACCTCGCAGTTCGGCCTGGATAAGCAGAAATTCCTGGGTGACGCCGTCGTGACGGGCTGGGGCAAGGTCGAAGGCTGCACAGTCTTCGTCTTCGCCGAGGACTTCACGGTGTTCGGCGGCTCTCTGTCAGAGGTCGTCAGCGAAAAGATATGCAAGGTGATGGACCTCGCGGTCAAGACCGGTGCCCCGGTCGTCGGGTTGAAGGACTCGGGAGGAGCGCGAATCCAGGAGGGAGTCGTCAGCCTCGCCGGCTACGGTGACCTCTTTCTGCGGAACACCCTGGCATCCGGCGTGATCCCGCAGATTTCGGTCATCCTGGGGCCCTGCGCCGGGGGCGCTGTCTACTCCCCAGCCATCACCGACTTCGTATTCATGGTCAGAGGCTCGGCCCAGATGTATATTACCGGCCCCGACGTCGTGCGGGCCGTCACCGGCGAGGACGTGTCCCATGAGGAGTTGGGCGGCGCCGCCAGCCACGCCTCGAAAAGCGGCGTCGCTCACTTCTCCTACGACTCCGAGGAGGAATGCCTCCAGGAAGTCCGCCGCCTGCTCACCTTCCTGCCGCCCAACAACATGGACGACCCTTCCCTCGAGCCCTGTTACGACGATATTCACCGCGTCGATCCCGAACTGGCGGACATCGTCCCCGACGACCCGTCGAAGCCCTACGACATGAAGGACATCGTCCTCCGCGTGGCCGACGAAGCCGACTTCATGGAAGTCCACGAGCAGTACGCTCCAAACATCATCGTGGGGTTCGCCAGAATGAACGGCCGCCCGGTCGGCATTGTCGGTCAACAGCCCAACTACCTGGCCGGCGTCCTGGACATCGACGCCTCGGTGAAGGCCGCCCGGTTCGTGCGTTTCTGCGACGCCTTCAATATCCCCATCATCACCTTTGTCGACGTACCCGGATTCATGCCCGGAACCGACCAGGAGTACCGGGGCATCATCAAGCACGGAGCCAAGCTCCTGTACGCCTACGCCGAGGCAACCGTCCCCAAGATCACCATCATCACTCGCAAGGCCTACGGCGGGGCCTATGTCGTCATGGGCAGCAAGTCGCTGCGCGCCGACCTCAACTATGCCTGGCCCACCGCCGAGATTGCCGTCATGGGCCCCGAGGGCGCTGTGAACGTCATCTTCCGCAACCGCATCAAGCGGGCGGATGACCCCGTCGCCGCACAACGCGCCCTCGTCCAAGAGTATCGCACCGAGTTTGCCAATCCATTTACAGCCGCCGCCCGCGGCTACATCGACGACGTCATCGACCCCCCGGAAACCCGGCGCGTGATCATCCAGGGCCTCGACATGCTCAAGGACAAGCGAGACACCCTGCCCCCCAAGAAGCACGGTAGCATCCCCCTCTAGAAGCGATGGCCGCCACCCGCAACCACCCCACAAGCGCAAGAAGGCGGGAGCAGATCGTTCCCTCCCTCGGGGCCCCGATTACTGTCCGAATCGAACTGAGCAACCAGCCCGGAACCCTCACCAAAGTCACCGCCACTGTTGGAGAACATGGCGGCAACCTCGGCGCCATCGACATCGTAGACATCACTGCCGACAAGGTCACTCGGGACATTACCTTTACCTGCGACAGTGAGGCCCAGGCCGAGGCCATCGTCCGCGAGCTCCGCCGCCTCCGGGGCATAAAAGTCCGGCAGGCGTCCGACCCTGTGCTCCTCGCCCACCTCGGCGGCAAAATCGAACTCAAGAGCCGGGTCCCCCTCAAGACCCGTCAGGACCTGTCGGTGGCCTATACCCCCGGCGTTGGCCGCGTGTCCATGCACGTCTATCACCACCCGGAAACGGTCTGGAACCTCACCTCCAAGCGCAACACCGTAGCCGTCGTGACCGACGGCACGGCTGTCCTTGGGCTGGGCACCATCGGCCCCGCGGCAGCCCTGCCCGTCATGGAGGGAAAAGCCGTCCTCTTCAAGGAGTTCGCCGACATTGATGCCTGGCCCCTCTGCCTAGACACCACCAATCCCGCAGAGATCGCGGCCACGGTGCGTCACATTGCCCCCGGCTTCGGCGGCATCAATCTGGAGGACATTTCCGCTCCCCGGTGCTTCGAGGTGGAGCGCCTCCTCAAAGACGAGTTGGACATCCCCGTCTTCCACGACGACCAGCACGGCACCGCCGTCGTTGTCACAGCCGCCCTGTTGAACGCCCTCAGAATCGTCGGCAAGGACTTCGGCGACATTAAGGTCGCCCTGCTTGGCGTTGGCGCCGCCGGTATGTCGGTGGCCCGGATGCTGATCGCCCAGGGCGTCCGCAACATAACAGGCTGCGACCTCCACGGCATCGTCTACCGGGGACGCACCGTTGGCATGTTCCCCGAGCTTGAATGGTTCGCCGAGCATTCCAACCCCGACAACATCCAGGGCGGCATCGCAGATGCCCTGGTGGACGCAGACGTTTTCATCGGCCTTTCCGGTCGGGGCCTCGTTACGGCTGAAGACATCAGCCGCATGGGTTCTGACCCCATCGTGTTCGCCATGGCCAACCCCGTGGCCGAGGTCATGCCCCACGAGATCCAGGGCATCGCCCGCATCATCGCCACCGGCCGGTCCGATTATCCAAACCAGATCAATAACGTGTTATGCTTCCCAGGGCTCTTTCGTGGGGCGCTGGACGTCCGGGCCCGCGAAATCAACGAGACAATGAAGATGGCCGCCGCCACCGCCATCGCTTCGACCATCAGCCGGCGGCACCTCCAAGAGGACTACATCATTCCCAGCGTCTTCAACCGCGCCGTGGTCCCGGCGGTGGCAAAGGCCGTGGCCAGAGCGGCAAGGGCCACCGGAGTAGCTCGCCGCGGCAGGCGAAGCTTCAAATAGAGCCGAAGACCGCCGCCCCTCAGGGCGGCCCTCGACACCGGAAAGCAGACCCTGCCCTCTTCCTTCCGCGGAGAGCGCAAGGGCGAAGAAACGATACACACGGGAGGAACGCGAAAGCATGGTAGACCACAATGCAATTGAGGCCGCCAAGGACCACTTCGGCCAGGTGCTCGTCGAGCAACTGGAACGAGTCGACCGGCTCAAGGGCGCCGAGCCATGGCAGGACTTTTCCCAGATTAGCCCCATCATCATCGGCATCCTCGGCGGTGACGGCATCGGACCTTACATCAGCGCTGAAGCCCAGCGCATGCTCGAGCATCTCCTTCAAGAGCAGGTCGACTCGGGCAAGGTGGAGTTCCGGGTCCTTGAGGGCCTCACCATCGAGAACCGCGCAGTGCGCCTCCAGGCAATCCCTGACGACGTTGCCCAGGAGATCGCCAAATGCCACGTAACCCTCAAAGGCCCAACACACACCCCTGAACAGGGCGACGGCTGGCCCAACATCGAAAGCGCCAACGTCGCCATGCGCAAGATGTTTGACCTGTTTGCCAACGTCCGCCCGGTGCGCATTCCCCAAGAGAAAATCGACTGGGTCTTCTTCCGGGAGAACACCGAAGACCTGTACGCTGTGGGAAGCCAGGGCATCAATGTCACCGACGACCTGGCCATAGACTTCCGGGTCATCACCACGCCCGGCTCCGAACGCATCATTGAGGCAGCCTTCGACCACGCCCAGAAAACTGGCCGCAAGAAGGTGACGGTGGTCACCAAGGCCAACATCGTCAAGACAACCGACGGCAAGTTTCTCAACCTCGGAAAGGAAATTGCCGCCAGATACCCCAGCATCGAGATGGACGCCTGGTACATCGACATCATGACCGCCAAACTCCTCGACACCGCTCGGCGCAGCGACTTCGAGGTCATGGTCCTCCCCAACCTCTACGGCGACATCATCACCGACGAGGCAGCCCAGATTCAGGGTGGCGTCGGCACCGCCGGCAGCGCCAACATTGGCAAGCGGCACGCCATGTTCGAGGCCATCCACGGTTCCGCTCCCCGTATGGTCACCGAGGGACGGGCACAGTACGCCGACCCCAGCTCCATGGTCCGCGCCGCCGCTATGATGCTGGAGCACATCGGCTTCGAAGAGTTGGGCAGAAAGCTGAACCGTGCCCTAGACATCTGCGGCCAGTACGAGCGAAGGCTGGTCACCACCGGACGAAACACCGGCGCCACCGCCCAGGAGCTCGGAGACTACATCCTGGAAACCATGTCCGATCCCAACGTGGAAGCGCGGTGGGAGGAGTACGTCGCAACCAGCTAGGGAAGCCCTGAACACCCCCCCCCCCCCCCCCAATCGATGCAACCCTCTGTCCCTAGGTATTACGGGCGAGACGGCGGCCGATGTTGTCCAGTCCCTGCCCCCGACGTACGGGGGCAGGTTGGGAAGCGTTCTACTCCTCCCTCTTGCAAGATAAGAACTATTGTGCTATAGTACCCCCAAGATGCTCAAGTATCTCCAACAAGCGGGCCGCAGGCCCACTCCTCTTCCGGCGCCGGTATACGGATGCGCGACGCCATCGCGACGGATACGCGACGCCTCCGCGACAGATACGCGACGCCTCCCCGCCGCATCCGCGACGGCTCCGTATCTGCACCCCCCGAGATCCGGCTCATGGACGCAACAAGCATACAATCAAAGGCCACGCCTTCCCATCGGGGGGACTCTCCCGTCCCTGCCCCCAAGTACAGGGGCAGGTTAGGAAGCGTCTGGACGCGCCAGGTGAGCAAGCGACACTCCCCTCGTTTCCCAAGCGGGGTGCAGGGGGCGCAGCCCCCGCCGGGGGTACAGCGTGTCCCCCTGTTTCTAAAAACGTTGGAGGGTGGAGCGGGCGGGATAGCGGCGCAGGCCAAGCCAGACCACTCGCTGAAGAAGGGCGCCGGCCAAAGCAAGACCACCTGTCCCCTTCCTGAGTACGCGGCCAGGGCTCGGAGGAACCAAATAATCACCAGGAGGCAAAGGCCGGCATGCGAAAGAAGGTAACGATTGTAGGGGCGGGAAACGTAGGGGCCACCACGGCTCAGCGCATCGTCGACAAGGGCTACGCGGACGTCGTCCTCGTGGACGTGATCGAGGGGATGCCCCAGGGCAAGGCCCTCGATATGCTGGAGGCGGCCCCCGTCATCGGGTCTGACGCAAAGATCGTGGGGAGCAACGGCTACGAGGAGACGGCAGGCTCAGACATCGTCGTCATCACCGCAGGAATCGCCCGAAAGCCGGGTATGAGCCGGGACGACCTGCTCCTCACCAACATGAAGATCGTCGGCGACGTTACGGAGGCCGTTGCGAAACAGTCCCCCGGCGCCATCCTCGTGGTGGTGTCCAATCCGCTCGACGCCATGGTCTACCGCTCCTACAAGGTGAGCGGCTTCCCCAAGCATAGGGTCGTGGGCATGGCCGGCATCCTCGACACGGCTCGCTTCCGCTCCTTCTTGGTCGAGGAGTTGAACGTCTCCGTGCGGGACGTCCAAGCCTACGTCTTGGGCGGCCACGGAGACACCATGGTCCCGTTGGTCAACCACACAACCGTGGCGGGCGTGCCCATTCCCCAACTCCTTTCCAAGGAGCGCTTGGATGCCATCGTTCAACGCACCCGGGACGGCGGAGCGGAAATCGTGAACCTCCTCAAGACCGGCAGCGCCTACTACGCGCCGTCGGCCGCAGCCGCCGAAATGGTGGAAGCCATCCTGTTCGACCAGAAACGAATTCTCCCCTGCGCTGCCCTGCTGGAAGGCGAGTACGGCATCAACGGCGTCTACGCCGGTGTCCCCGTGAAGCTGGGCGCCGCCGGAATCGAGGAAATCGTCCAACTCACTCTCACTCCCGTCGAGCAGGCAGCCCTGGAAAGATCCGCGGCGTCCGTTCAAGAGCTGATCGACGTCATGGCCGCCAACGGCGGCTAGCATCCAACGACCGGCGATGCTATCGCTACAAAAGGGAGAGGCGGGCCGATGGCCCGCCTCTCCCTGCTTTTCCACACCCCTGCCTCGGGGTCACTATGGCCACTGAGAGTCCCGCCAGGGCGCAGGGAGGTGTTCCTTGCTTCAAAGAACGTGAGGGTGAGGGCTATTTCGTTAGCATGGTTGTCCCTTGCGGACGTCATTGAATACCTCCCATGCAAACGACAGAACTAACGCGGATCCGAGTATGAGGGATAGCATGACATAAGGAGGGCCATCTGTCGCCACCAATCGCCACTCTATTGGAACTAGGACGGCAACCATTATGATGGCTAAGAAATACCCCACTATCTTAGTCCATTGTCTTCTGGCATTTACTACAATGACAACAACGGGGATGACAAAAACCACCGCTATCAATTCCAGCAAAAGCGCTTGCAACGAAAGAGCAAGCATAAGGGTCAAGGTAGCATCGAAGCCTTTCTTCACTAGTGGATGCTTCAGTGTACTAGGCAATGCTCTGTTCCTCATTTCTCCTCCTCCTCTAGGTGATCTCTCGCCACGCTCGCCATCAAGCATGTCCGTGAACAAAAAAATAGACACCTTGAGCAGATGTCTATACTACCGAGGAATCAGAATACAACCAGAAAGCCATCTTGCCTAAAGCAGGTCGGGATGCCGAACAGGCTGCCACCGCGTGGCTCCCGAATGCCTTAGGTCTTCACTCATTCGTTTGCCATGCTGTGCCTCCCTTTCCGCTGCTCAAGGATTAGCGGTTTTGCGAGTGCTCTTCTACGCTTCGTAGCCTATCACGGACTGCGTCTTCTGTCAATACTCTTCAGGGTCAAGCTTGGGTATCATTAGTGCTCACATCTGGGGGCCCATCATCCCTAGGGAGCCTGCCTCCTAACCCTAGCGGCATCGCTCATTCTCCCTTATTTCTTTCTAATTTTAGCCGC
Organism: Dehalococcoidia bacterium; assembly: GCA_965263165.1. GTDB lineage: Bacteria > Chloroflexota > Dehalococcoidia > Lucifugimonadales > SAR202-VII-2 > SAR202-VII-2. The sequence continues at coordinate 2,165,658 of OZ253584.1, read as the reverse complement.
TACGAGCTCGGCGCAGTAATCCGGGTGATACTGAATGTCATGACTTGGAGCCTCATTCTTATTATCATGAAATAAGGTTATGTTATGGTCATTGCAGTAGTAATTTTTATCTACACTGTTCACCACGCCCACCACTTCCTCTTTGTTGAGCCAACTTGAGGCTCGAAAGCCCCCGGTCAAGGCACTAACATATAGGATTTGATAACCCTTTGGCTTTTTCCCTCCAACGGTAACTGCATCTATTTCTACAACTTGATTAGCCCCCAATAGCGCTCCTCTATAATACACAATAATATCGCCAATGCCTATTGATATGTTGTGATACCTACTTGGCGTGGCGTAATCTTCGTCGAATCGAATATTGCGTACAACATGCAATCTATCGAAGCAAGTAATTTCGATAGGCACCCTATCCGTACAGATTACAGTGAGAGTCTCAACTGGAGCTGGCAAACGAGTTGGATATGGCGTCGGGGTCGGAGATGGGGTTGGCGTCGGGGCATAAGCAAATGTTGGGGTTGGCCCAGGCGTCGGAGGTGGAGGTGGCAAAGGGGTTGGCGTCGGGGCACCAATAACCTGAGTCGGTATTAGCGTTGGTTCCGGGGTCCGTGTTGGATATACCGTTGGAGTTGGTCTAGCAACCGGAGTATCCGTAATAATTGGGTTTACCGGCACAACCGGCGCCGAAGTCGGCTTAGACTCCCGCTCATCCTCTGTCGGAACCGAACACGCTGCTATCCATACTGTAGCTAGAACTACCGCAACGAACAATATAGCAAGTGATAGTATGTAACGTTCGTCTTTTCGGTTAGGCATTCTATTTTTGTTTTTCAAACTTTGCCATAGTCACGAGGACTGAGAACACGGCCCTAAGTTGTCATATGGTCGGGGCGGGCGGATTTGAACCGCCGACCTCCTGGCCCCAAACCAGGCGCGCTTCCGCTGCGCTACGCCCCGAGCATCCGTGCGTAAGCCAGTGTAGCCCACGGCGCCCACCCCGACAACCGAGACCCCCCGCCCGGACTCGCTCCGGCGGCGCCTTAGGGATACTCTGAACAAGCCGGCGCGGGCCGAGGAAGTGTCCCCGCTCTCCCCCCTTGCAAAATTCGAACGGTTGTGCTATAGTGTCCCATGAAGTGGGAGCCCGGCCCGCCTCTCTTCCTTCGAGCCTGCTGCATACATTTGGACAGGGGGAGTGACTCCCCCCTGTGGCAGGGGTGTTGAAGGAACATCCCCCAAGCGCACAACCATCCGAGGAACAGTGAGACTAGAGCGAATGCCGTTGCGAGACAAGTCTTTGAAGCCATCCGGCTCCGCCACGGTTCATTACCATTCGGCTATGACTTCACTACGGTTCGTCACAACTCTCTTACAGCTTCATTGCGCCTTGTTATGCCTTCTGTTACGGCTCCGTGCCTGCAAACCCCGAAATCCGGCTGATACGCGTAACGACATACAATCAAAGGCCGAACCGGAGCCTCGGGGGCAGGTGCGGAAGCGCCCTTCTCGGGCTCGCGCTTGAATCGCAGGACGCCTCTGACAGCTTGTTCAGAGGCTCTAGGCCACCGGTTGAGCCTCGGCCTCGGCCAGCCGCGGCAGCAACTCAGAGACCCTCTCCCGCACCTTGGCCGCGTTGCGCATCTTGATCTCTTCGTAGCCTCGGATCCCGTCCGGCGCGCCGGCTATCTCAACCGCCGTCTCATGGTTGCCGGCGGACAGCGTCTCCATCACCTGGTCCAAAACGCCTTCGTACCACTGGACCAGCGCCCTCTCCTCCCGCCTCACCCTCGTGCGTCCAAAGGGATCCCAGGCCGTACCCCGCAGCCGCCGCATCGGGACCAGCATTCGCAGAAATGGCCGAAACCACGGCCCCAATTCAAGCTTGTTCCTCATGCCCAGACTCCGCAGGATCGGCGGATGCAGCGCCACCTTGACCTTGGCCGCGCCTCCGAACGTCTCGTCCAAGCGTTCCTTGACGGAATCCTTGAGATGGAGCCGTGCGACCTCGTATTCGTCCTTGTAGGCCATCAGCTTGTACAGGTGGCGAATGGCCGCCTGCGTCAGCCGCGCCTCTCCTGGCACAACCTCAGCCTCTCGGTCCGCCACCGCCAGGACCCGCCGTACATAGCGTTCCGCATAGGCCGCGTTCTGGTACTTGATCAGATCCGCCACTCGGATGGCCAGCAGCCGCTGCGACTCCTGGTCCAGTCGAGCGCACCGCTCCACCAAACCCTGGTATGCGCGTCCCTCCCTCGACTCCCGCCCCATGCTCTCCAGCGCCCGCGCCTGCTCCTCCCCTGCGGTCAGCGGCGGTGGGTCCACGAGTGCCAGGACCCGGGCGGGATCGTGACGTTGGAGGCGTCCATACCGGAAGGCCTGCGTGTTCTGCTCCACCGCCACGCCGTTGAGGAGGATGGCCTGCTCGATGGCCCCCGAACTCAACGGAACAAACCCGCATTGGTACGCTGCGCCGAGCATGAACAGGTTGGTGGCCATATGATCGCCGAAGAGCTTCTCGGCCAGCTCCCCCCCTTCGAGGTATACGTTGTCCGAAGCCCTGGTGTAGCGGTCAACAGCCTCCCGGAGCTCCGACGTCCTGGGTTGCAGCATGTCTACGTGGCGCACCATCTCTCCGGTAGGCGTCCCCGTGCTGTCGGCCACCACCACTGTCCTGTCTGGGGAAGCGCGGTCTAGGTTCACCTGTGTCACCCCTCCCAACATGTCCAGAACCAAGAGGAGGTCGGCCTTCCCGACCCCCACCTTGTTGCTGGCCCGCAGGCGCCCAGCTTTGTTGGTAAGCACGACACTCGAAAGAACGGCGCCGCCCTTCTGCGCCAGTCCTGTTTGGTCAAGGTTGATGACGCCCACCCCCTCCATCACCGCCGCGTAGCACAACAGCGCATTGACCGTCACCACGCCCGTCCCGCCAATCCCCGGTATGTAGATGTGGTAACTGTCGCCGATCTCCTTCCTGTCCCGAGGTTCGGGGATGTCGTCCGCCTGCAATACCGGCGGCCGCTTCTTGGCCAAGCCGGCGCCTCCCCTGGCCTCGACCACGAGAAAGGACGGACAGTCGCCGCCAAGGCAGGAGTAGTCCTTATTGCACGACGATTGATGAATGCGGGTCTTGCGTCCGAACTCGGTCTCCACCGGCTGGACCGACATGCAGTTGCTGACCTCGCCGCAGTGGCCGCAACCCTCGCAGACCTCCTCGTTGATGACCACGAAGCGGTTGGGCTCCTCCATCCGGCCGCGCTTGCGGAGACGGCGCTTTTCGTTGGCGCACATTTGGTCATAGACTAGGGCCGAGACCCCCGTCACGGCCTTCAGCTCCCGGATGGCGTCGGTGTACCTCTCCCGTTCGTAGACGACCGCGTTCGGGGCCATCGCCCCCAGACCGTCGTACCGCTCCGGCTCCTCCGCCACGACGATCGTCCGCTTCACCCCCTCCGCCTCCAGGAGGCGGGTCAGATCCGGAACGTCCCTTCCGCCCTCCGGCGCCTGACCGCCGGTCATGGCCACCGTGCGGTTGAAGAGGATCTTGAACGTCGTGTTGATGCCCGCCGCCACCGCCGCCCGCACGCCTAGGCTGCCCGAGTGGAAGAAGGTGCCGTCGCCGATGTTCTGGAAGAAATGCTCGGTCTCCGTAAAGGGGGACATACCGATGAAGGGCGCGCCCTCGCCGCCCATTTGCGTCAGGTACCCAATCTGCCGCTCCGGCTGCGTTTGCAGGCCGGTCAGGCTGTGACACCCAATCCCTCCGCCAATCACCTCGCCATCCACGGCAACAGTGGACCGGTTGTGGGGACAGCCCGAGCAGTAGTTGGGCCGTCGGATTGCAAAAATCTCGTAGGGGCGGTGGCGAATGATCTGAAGTTGCTCCAACCGCCGGGCAACGCCCTCGCGCCGCTCCAAGCGCAGCAAACGAGGAGCCAAGCGCTCCGTAACCATGTCGGCGTCCATTTCCCCGTACATGGGAAAGAGAATGCTCCCGTTCTCGTCGCGCTTGCCAACCACCTTGGGCCGACTAGGAAGGTCGTACAGGATGCTGCGGATCTGGGATTCGAGGAAATCGCGCTTTTCCTCCACAACGATGACCTCTTCGAGGCCCTCCGCAAACTGCCGCACGATGCCGGGCTCCACGGGATAGATCATCCCCAGCCGCAGGATGCGGACACCCAGGCGTTGAAGCTCGGCGCCGTCCAGGCCGCAGTCCAGCAGCGACTGGATGACGTCGCCCGTAGTCTTGCCGGCCGTGACAATCCCCAGACGGTCCCCTGGCACCGACGTCACGATCTCATTCAGCGCGTTGACGCGGGCGAACGCCAGGACAGCTTCATGCCGCTCGTGGTAGAGATGGCGCTCCATGTCCACGGTGGCCGGCGGGAGGAAGATGAAGTTGTCCGCCTTCTGGTATGGACGGCCCTCCACCGTAAAGTCGGAAGGCACGACGACCATCGGCCTATCGGGGCCAACGGTAATGACGCCGCCCCCGTCGCAGAGGTTGGTGGGCGCCTTCAGCGCCACCCAGAGCCCGGCGAAACGGGACATGGCTGCGGCATACAGCCCGAGCTCCAGCATCTCTCCCACGGTGCTGGGCGCCAACACCGGCATCCCCACGTTCAGAAAAGCGTATTCGCTCTGGCCAGGAACCGTGGAGCTCTTTGCCGCAGGGTCGTCCCCAGCGATGGCAACGGCCGCCGAGCACCTGCCGCCGCCGCCCAGATTGGCGTGCCGGAAGGCATCGCCGCTGCGCTCCACCCCCGGGCTCTTGCCGTACCAAAACCCCACGACGCCATCAACCTTGGGCTTTGGGAAATGGTGCAGCATCTGCGATCCCATGATTGCCCCAACCGCCATCTCCTCGTTCACGGCCGGCGCATGCACAACGTTCAGGGGGTCCAGCAGATGGTGCATCCGCTCCAGGGCCAGGTCGTAGCTGCCAAGCGGCGAGCCCTCGTAGCCGGTGACCAGGACGCCGGTGTTGAGGCCGGCCCTTCGATCCCGGCGTGCCTGGTCCAAGGGCAACCGCGCCAGCGCCTGGATCCCGTTGAGGTAGACCTCTCCCTGCTCAACCGTGTACTTGTCGTCCAGGGAGACGACGGACAGGGCGCCAGAGTCTGCACCGGTCATGGAACCGTCTCCTTTGGTGGCAATACCCCTGCCGAAAAGCCGCGGATGGGGTGTAAGCCTCATTATACCGGCGGCGCTTCGCGGCGGGCAATTTGACCCACTCGGCGAGCCGGTCGTTCCAGCAAACCCCGGCCGGCTCGCAAGGAAGGCCCGCCTTTGCAAACGCACAGACCCTCGGCATAGACTGAGGCCACTCCCCGCCCGCCAACGTGGACACCCCTTGAAAGATACCCCCACCGACCCGGCCCCGGCGCCACAGGCTACGCCAAAGCCCAAGGGGTTATCCCACGCCTCCCTTTACCCACTGATCGTGGTAGGGCTGGCCGTCCTAAGTCATGGCGGCTTTTCCCTGTCGGGTCAGGGCTTCACCCCCTTCTATCCCTTCATCCGCGACGAGTTCGTCCTCACCAGCACCCAGGTCGGCCTTGTCTCCGGCGTGATCTACGGCGCCGCTTCCCTTACCAGCGTCGGCTTCGGCTGGGCGGTGGACCGGCTGGGCGTTCGGCTCATAGGCGGGGCACTGATGGTGGTCAGCGGGTTCGTCGTCATGTCCCTCTACTTCGCGTCTGGATTATGGATGGTCCTGCTGGTTGCGGCCGCCATGGGCGCCCTCAGGCCCGCGGGCCATCCCGCGGGGGCCAGGGCCGTCATGGACTGGATCGGCAAGGCCCGGCGCGGCACGGCCATGAGCATCAAACAGGCCGGGAATCCCGCTTTGTCCGCTATCGCGGCTGTCGCCGTGCCGCCTCTTGCCATCGCCTATGGCTGGCGCGTTGCGGCGGTCGCGCTGGGATGCTTCATAGCCGCCGCTGGCGTCACCATCGTGCTGCTGTACCGCGACAGACCCTCAGCCGCACTCCAGCGCCCAGAGCCTGTCCCGTTCTTCAAGGGCATCCGCCACGTCATGCGCGACAAGCAGGTCACCATGGCCATTCTCTTCGGCTTCCCGCTGGTGGGCGCCCAAGTCGCAACGCTCACCTACTTCATCCTCTTTCTCAACGATGAGCTGGGCGTGTCCCTCGTAGTGGCCGGAGGCCTGCTGGCCACGCTCCAAGTCAGCAGCATTGTCATGCGCATCGGGTGGGGCGTCATCAGCGATACCCTCGGCAGGGGCCGCCGTAAGCCGGTCCTCTTTGTGTCTGGCCTAGCCACGGCGGGAGTTCTGCTGGCCATGGGTCTCCTGCCTCAAGGCGCTCCGTACTGGGCGCTGGTCCTGGTGGCCATCGGTCTGGGGGCCACGGCCACGTCCTGGGTCAGCCTGCACACCGTATTGCTGGCCGAGCTGAGCGGCCCAGGACGAGTGGGAACCACCGTAGGCTACGCATCCGCCCTCCAGCGCATGAGCATCGTCATCGCTCCGCCCATCTTCGGCTTCGTGGAAGACCATTCCGGCTATCAGGTGGCGTGGCTGGCCCTGAGCGGGGTCATCGCGGGTGGTATGCTTCTCCTGACACAGGTGAGGGAGGGCAGGCGCGAGCAACAAGAGGCATAACGCGGCATCGTAAGGAGACGCCCATGCAGAGCCTGAGCCGTGAAGAAGTCCTGAGGGCCGCCCATAGGGCGGGCATATCCCTTGACGAGGCCGAACTCAACGAAGTCTGGCCCGTGGTCGAGCGGTACCTGGAAAGCCTGGCTGCTCTCCACGCCGCGGACCTGGACGAGGAGCCCCTGGGGGCAGTTTTTCAACCTGGCAACGCCGGCGAACGGAGGTAGCCATGAGTGAACCCACCAGCGACGTCTGCTTCCTCTCCATCCGCGAAGCCGCCTCACTCCTTTCCACCCGGTCGCTGTCCCCGGTCGAATTCATCGAGGCATTCCTGGAGCGCATCCCCTCGGTCGATGCCCAACTCCACGCCTACCGCGCGGTCTTCAACGAAGAGGCCCTACAGACAGCCCGCCACGCCGAGCGCGACATCATGGCCGGCAACTACAGAGGCCCCCTGCACGGTATCCCCGTTGCCCACAAGGAGCAGTACGACGTCCAGGGACGCCCCAGCCCCGTCCGGGCGCACGGCGGCCCACCTCCCTCCGCCCCCCTCGACGCCACCGCCGTGACCAGGCTCAGAGAGGCAGGCACAGTGCTGCTTGGCCAGCTTGTCATGCCCGGCGATCCCACGAGTCCGGCGCCGCGCAATCCGTGGAATGTCGGGCACATTACCGGCGGGTCCAGCAGCGGCTCGGCGGCGGCGGCGGCGGCCGGCCTCTGTACGGCTTCTCTCGGAGAAGATACCGCCGGCTCCATTCGCAAGCCAGCGTCCCTCTGCGGCGCCGTCGGCTTCAAGCCCACGTTCGGGCGGATCAGTCGTCGCGGTCTAGCCCCGCTCAGCTATTCCCTGGATGATTGCGGCCCGTTGACCCGCACCGTGGAGGATGCCGCCCTCGTTCTCCAGGCTGTCGCCGGCCACGACCCCGGTGACTCGTCCTCGAGCCACGCGCCCGTCCCCGATTTCGCCGCTTCCCTAACCGGGGATATCGCTGGGATGACGATTGGCGTCCCCCGCCACTTCCTAGAGTTGCCCGGCCTCGGCATAGACGCAGACACACTCAGCGCCTTCAACCAAGCGTTGCGGGATCTTGAGTCGCTGGGCGCCCGCATCGAGGAGGTACACCTGCCATCATTGGAGTACGCGACCGCCGCCAACGCCACCATCTACTTCAGCGAGGAGCTGGTGCTGGCGCGGCAGGCATTGGAATCGGGGGCCCAGCCGGAGGGATCCCGGAAGACCAGCCTGCTCATCGGAAGCCTGGCATCCTCAGCGGACTACGTTCAGGCGCAGCGCGCCAGGGGGAAAGCGCGACGGGAGTTGCAGCATATCTTCCAGTCAGTCGACGCGCTGGCCCTGCCCGCGCAGCCCACGCCAGCGTCTTCCTTCGAGGACTTCGATCAACTCACGACCGTCATGATCCAGGTAACCCACAATCTCCTGGCCCCTTTCAACCTCGCCGGGCTGCCCGCTATATCGGTCCCGGCGGGCTTCAGTGCGGCGGGCCTTCCGATAGGACTGCAAATCGTAGGCAAGGCAAACGACGAAGGAACAGTGCTGCGCGTTGCCCACGCCTATGAGCAGCAGGCGCAATGGTTCAGGCAGCGGCCGCCGCTCTAGGATGCTTGGGGCGGCGGGCCGCGTGAGCCGTGCTCTCCCCGCCCCGCCGGGTTGCCCGTCCGCAGCACCTGGACTCGCATCGGCCAACGGACTAGGAACGCTGGCGACAGCCCACGCCCCCCTATGCCAGGGGCAGCGTAAACGAAAACGTTGACCCCCTGCCCTCTTCGCTCTCCACCGCAACGTCGCCGCCGTGGGACAGGACGATGTGCTTCACCAGCGCCAACCCCAGCCCCGTTCCCTCCCCAGAGCGCGCCTTGTCCGCCTTGTAGAACCGCTCGAATACTCGCGGCAGGTCATCCCTGGAGATGCCCACACCCGTATCCCGCACGAAGATGCGGACGAAGCCATCCTGGGCCAGCCCCGACGCCGTCACGGACCCGCCCGGCACCGTAAACCTGACCGCATTGCTCAGCATGTTCAGCAACGCCTGCTCTATGCGGCCGGGGTCGGCCAGGACGGCAGGCAGCTCCCCCTGCGTCTCCACTGACAGTGACACCTGCTTCCTCTGGGCCTGCGCCGCCGCACGGTCCACGGCGCTCCTGAGAAGGCTCTCCACCCTCGTTGGTATACGTTGTAGAGGCGCCAAGCCCGACTCAATGCTCGAGAGGAGGCTCAACTCCCGAACCAATTGGGTCAGGTGGTCCACCTCGACGTCAATGCGGCGCATGAAGTCCGGGGCCACGGCCGGGTCGTCGATGGCGCCCTCTTCAAGCGTCTGCACCATTGCCTTGATGGAAGCCATCGGTGTGCGGAGTTCGTGGGATATGTTGGTGACGAACTCCTGGCGCACCTGCTCCAAACGCCGCAGTTCCGTAACGTCCTGCGCCGCCAACAGGACTCCCACGACCTCCCCACCCCCGTCGTGGATGGGGAAAGCGCGGTTCGCCAGAACCCGCCGGGTGGGCCGGTGCTCTATCGTTGCCTCTCTGACGGCCTCCGCTTCCAGAGCAACGCTAACGAGGTCATTGATCTGGTGGTCGCGCACCACGGAAATCAGGGAGTGGCCCGAAGCCTGGGCCTCCGACGTGCTGAAGAGATCCTCCGCTTGGGGGCTCAAACGCTGGACCGTGCGATGGCTATCGGAAATGATAAAGGCGCCAGGCGCTCCCTTCAGGAAGGCATCGACAAGCCGTTGGGCGTCGGTGTGGGACTCCGAAAGCCAACGCGACTCTATCTCCTTCTCGCGAAGCCTCTGGATGGCCTCCCGGCGCCCCCGGCGGTAGTGCCAGGCCAGCGCGGCAGCCCCCGCCAACAGCACCGCCGCCACCAAGGCGACGATGAGCGCCGCCATTCTCTACCCCCCTCTGCGAAAGCGGTATCCAACACCCCGGACGGTCTCGATGTAGCGGGGGTTAGACGGGTCGGCCTCGATCTTCTTGCGCAGCCCCCGGATGTGAACATCCACCGTGCGGGCATCGACGAAGGCGTTGGAACCCCACACCCGCTCGATGAGTTGGTCCCGGCTGAACACCATGTCCGGGCGCCGAGCGAGGAATGCCAGCAGGTCAAACTCCCGCGGCTGAAGAGACAGTGGCTGGTCGCCCAGGAACGCCTCGTGTGAAGCAGGGCTGATGTCCAACAGGCCGGCCACGATGCGCCCAGCCCCCCCATCGTCTTCAGCCCCCGCCGCAGCCTCTGAGCGGCGGATCTGAGCCCGGACCCTGGCCACCAGCTCCCGCATGCTGAAGGGCTTCGTGACATAGTCGTCCGCGCCCATCTCCAGACCCGCCACCTTGTCGACCTCATCGTCCTTGGCGGTCAGCATGATGATGGGCACCGAGCTTTCCCGCCTCAGACGGCGGCAAACCTCAAACCCGCTAAGATCGGGCAGCATCAGGTCCAGCACTACAAGCTCCGGACGCAGGCGGCGGGCAACCTCCACCGCCTCCAGTCCGTTGGAGGCCGTCTCCACCCGAAACCCCTCCTTTGTGAGAACGTAGCGGAGCGCGTCCACCATGTTCACTTCGTCGTCAACAACAAGCACCGAAGACATCTGTTCGCTCCTAGCAGGGAATCAGCGCACCGGGAATCCCACAGCCCCCGCCACCATGAGGACCACCAGAATCAACACGACCAAGACAACGGCAAGTCCACTCAGCAGACATCCCCAGCGCATGATTTTGTCGTCCCTAGTCTCCATGCCCATCATCGTACCATCGGCGAAGAGAGAGGGTGCAGTGCCTTGCTAAGGATAGTTTGCACAAGTCCTTTGAGCGCGGCATGGCCGGATAGGGAAATGACGGGGGGATAGGACCCCCGAGCCTGTCTCACAAGAGAGCGAAGGTCTCGATGTGCGCGGGTCTGTGCAGGACTGGTGTGTGGGTTGGACAGGCGAGCAGGGTATCCGAGGGTGAGGGCCACAGGCTGAGGGCCCGGCTGAGTGCCCGGCCACGACGGGTGAGGCCGAAGAAGGACCGCCTCCAGGCCTTCTGCAGGGTGCGAAGGTTGAACGCCACCGCCAGCAGCGACCACTCGCTGCGGACGGCCTCGATCCCGCGCAACAGGAAGCGGCGCGCCCCCTGTTGCTCCTTCACGATGCCGAACACCGGCTCCACGAGCTGTTTGCGCAGGCGGTAGGCGGCCCGGGTCTCCGGCGTCTCCATCCAGTGGCGGTGGGACTGGAGCGCAGCATCGTGGAGCGATACCTCGATCCGGCGACCTTTCTTGATCGTCGTGCAGAGGCCGAAGGCGGGACAGGCGCGGCATGTGGCCCCGCTGGCCTGGTAGAGGCGGACGGGTGCATGACCCGTCTTTGTTTTGCTGCGGCGGAAGGTGAGGTAGCGGCCCTCGGGGCACTGGTAGCGGTCGGCGGCGGGGTCGTAGGTGAAGTGGCGGTAATGGTAGGGATGGGCGGTGTGGGAACGGGGTTCGGGCATGGCCACCGGTGTATCGTGTAACGCGCACGCCGCTAGGTTGGCCCCGGAGAAGTACCCGGCGTCGGCCAAGGTAAGCGCCGGAGTCCGTTCGGCGGACTCGGCCGCAGCGGCGATGAGGGGCAGCAGTTGCGCGTTGTCCGCTTGGTCCTGGGTCACCTCCGCAGCGGTGATCAACAGCCCGCCGCCGGCGCCGTCGCCATGGCTCACTGGGACGGCCATGGCTTGGGCGTTGTACCCGGTGACGTAGGCGCCGCGGCTGCGCATGAGCCGCGCCTCCGGGTCGGTCAGGTTGGCGTGGCGGGGCCCCTCTTCCTCCATCTCCCGTCTCGCGGCCAACACGCGCTTGCGCCGCTGCTCGGCTTTGCGCAGTTCGGGCGGCAGGCGCGGCGGGGCCAAGTCGTCCCTGCGCTCGTTCTGCGCTTCCAAGTCGGCGATGGCCTGGGCCGTGCGCTCCAAGAGCCGCTCCAGCTCCTGGGCGTCGTAGGTCCGCGACGGCGACGCGTTGGCCTGCACCTTCGTGCCATCCACGGCCTGTACCGCCCAGTCGATCAGGTCGAGGCGGACGGCGGCTCGCACCGTTAGCCGCAGCAGTCCCCGGAGCTTGACGCGATGGGCCTTGTAGAATCGCCAGAGGGTGTTGTGGTCCGGGCGCTGCCAGCCGGTCAGCCAGAGGAAGGGAATCTGGTCCCGGCAGCTCGCTTCCAGCTTGCGCGACGAGCGTACTCCCGTCATGAACCCATACAGCCAAATGCTCAGCAGCGAGCGGGGGTGATAGGCGGGGGCGCCCAGCGCCTCGCCCTCCATATTGACGCCGAATCCGGCCCATTCCTCCTTCGTCAGTCCGTCGACGAAGCTCGCAACAAAGCGCACAGGGTGATCGTCGGGGAGCAGATCGTCTAGAGAGGGGGGCAAGAGCCAAGCTTGCTCTCGGTCCATCGGTCGCCACGTCATAGGCCCCTCCAACCAGCACGCGTTGAGGACAGTCTATCCACTAGCGCCCGCTCCTCACTAGGGGCGCCGGCTACTTTTGAGACAGGCTCCCCCCTCCCATCCCTACCCCGAGCGGAAGGCGTGGCCTTTGATTGTATATTCGTTACGCGTATCAGCCGGATTTCGGGGTTTGCAGGCACGGAGCCGCCACAGAGGCGCAACAAAGGCGCAATGAAGTCATAAGAGAGTTGTAAAGAACCGTCGTGATGTCGTAGCGAATCGTCATGAACTGAGGCGGAGCCTTACACCTCCAAGGAGCTTGTCTCGAAACGACATTCGATCTAGTCCCACGCTTCCTCGGAGGGTCTTGCCCCTTGGGGTGTTCCCTCAGCGCCCCTGCCACAGGGGGATTCTCTATGGTTAGCCCCCAGTGCTCAATGTATGCGGCAGGCTCCAAGGAAGAGAAGCGGGCCCCCGGCCCACTTCATGGGGTTATTATAGCACAATCGTTCTTATTTTGCAATAGGGAGCGCCTCCTAGACGGAGGGTCTGATTGGCCTGCGCCGCTATCCCGCCCGCTCCACCCTCCAACGTTTTTGGAAACAGGGGGACTCCCCCTGTATCCCCGGCGGGGCTGCGCTCCCTGCGCCCTGCTTGGGGAATGGAGGAGGAGGTGTTTTCTCACTTGGCGCGTCGGAACGCTTCCTAGCCCGCTCCCGAGTACGGGGGTGGGGATGGGAGGTTCCCTGGGGGCTTGTTCAGAGATTTCCTAGTTGCCAGCCTCGTTTGACGCCGCCTACAATCGCGCCATGGCCCTCCGGCATCCCCATCAAGCGCATCCCCGAATCATTGTTCTGGGCTCGGCTAACATGGACCTCGTCGCAGTGGCGCCCATCTTCCCCGAGCCGGGCGAAACTCTCCTTGGGAACAGTTTTCAGGCAACACCCGGCGGCAAGGGAGCGAACCAAGCAGTGGCGGCTGCACGCCTGGGCGCACAGGCTGTGTTCATAGGCCGCGTTGGTAGGGATCCCTTTGGCGACACTCTGGCCCGCGAGCTCGAGGCCAACGGCGTGAATATAGACGCTCTGGCCAGAGATGACGGCGCACCCACTGGTGTCGCCCACATCCAGGTCAACAAGGCCGGTGAGAACAAGATCATCATCGCTCCCGGGGCCAACGCCACTTGTGGCCCCTCGGAGATGGAGCGCCTCCGGCGCGCCTTGCCCGGCGCCGACGCGCTGCTCTTGCAGATGGAGCTGCCCATCGACGCGTCCCTGGAAGCGGCCCGCCAGGCCAGAGACCTCGGCTGCCGGGTCATATTCGATCCAGCGCCGGCATCGCCGCTTCCGGAAGAGGAATACGCCCTCCTCGACGCGATTCTCCCCAACGAGCGCGAGGCTGCGGTCTTGACCAACGTCGCCATCGTCGACCAAGCCACCGCGGCGGAAGCCGCGCACGTCCTCCAGGACCGGGGCGTTCCCATCGCTGTGGTCAAGCTCGGCGCGCGGGGCGCCTACTACGCCTGCCCTCAGGATGAAGGCCACGCGCCCGCCTTTCAGGTCGACGCTGTGGACAGCGTCGGCGCCGGAGACGCCTTCTGCGCCGCCTTCGCCGTCGCTCTCGCCGAAGGGCATCCCGTTTCAGAAGCCGTTCGTTGGGGCGCGGCAGCGGGGGCAATAGCCACTACCAGGCAGGGGGCCCAGCGGGCCATGCCCCGCCGCCAGGACATCATCAACCTCCTGGAAACCGCAGCGAGGCCGGCCAGTGGTTAGTCAGACCTGCACCTTTGTCAGACTGGGCCTCTTGGGCTATCGACAGGGTCTGGAGCTTCAGGGCGCCATCGCCCAAGCCCGCAAGGAGGCAGCGGCAAACGAGGGTGGCATGGCAGACGTGTTGCTGCTTATGGAGCATCCCCACGTCTTCACTCTGGGACGCCGCGGCAAGCAGCAAGACATCCTAGCCAGCCCAGCCACGCTTACAGCCCTTGGCGCGGACGTGTGCGAGACGGACCGCGGAGGTGAGGTTACCTACCACGGACCCGGCCAGCTCATCGGCTACCCGATCATGAATATACGGCTTCTCGGCGGCCCCAGGCGGTACGTCTGGGGCTTGGAACAGACCATTCTGGCCACGCTCTCCGATCACGGGGTCCAGGGCAGGCGAATCTCCGGACTCACCGGCGTCTGGGTCGGCGACAAGAAGATCGCCGCCATTGGCGTCCGCATCAGCCGCGACGTCACCACCCACGGCTTCGCCCTGAACGTCACCACCGACCTGTCCTACTTCGAGCACATCATCCCCTGCGGCGACCCTGAAGGAGCGGCAACGTCGCTCGCCGCGGTCATTGGCAAACCCGTCCCCCTTGACGAAATAGCCTTGGCAGTCGCGGAAAACTTCGGGAAGGTGTTCAGCAGGCGGATGGTCGAGATAGCGCCAGATACCCTGGGCGATGAAATCCCGGCTCGCGCCCCCGCGGCCGGATGAACAAAGCAACGGATTCTAGGCGAGCGCCGCCGTTGCGGGGCCATCCCGGCTCTGGTATCATGGCTTCGCCGAAGCCGGACGCCTGAAACCGGCTTGTACAGAGAAAGGAGGTAGCTGGTGGAGATCCTCTACTTGGGCTTGGCCATAGCGGGAGTCGGTATGCTGGCAACCATCGCCGGCGCCTTGGCCTTGATCGCAGCCACCTACGTCACCCGACAGGACTAGCCACCCCAGCCCCCTCTTCGACCGTCCACTCACTTTGACGCTACGGCGTCCATCTCTTCCGGAAGGCTGGAGTGGCTGCTCTACTGCTAGACACCCCGGCGCCTACCGTACGCTTCCACGGAAGCGGCTTTTTCCATTTGCACGGCCACCCAGTCGTTGGTTTCGCTCACGCCTACCAGCCCCACCCTGCCGGATCGAGCCCCCATCTCGCGGCGCCCATCTGCATCCCCAACCCGCCGCGCCTCCAATCCGGAGCGCCCCTATGATACCCCTCATCGCCATTGGCGCGGACCACGGAGGCCTAGCACTCAAGCTTGACCTCCACCCCTGGCTGGAGGCCGACGGCTATACCATCCTGGACATGGGAGCTAACGAACCCGACCCCCACGACGACTATCCCGACTTCGCCGCCGCTGTCGCCAGGGCCGTTGCCTCCGGCGAGGTGAGCAAGGGCATCGTCATCTGCGGCAGCGGCGTGGGCGCATCCATCGCAGCCAACAAAATACCCGGCGTGAGAGCCGGCGTCTGCCACGACGCCTACTCGGCCCACCAGGGCGTGGAACACGATGATATGAACGTACTCTGCCTCGGGGCCCGCATCGTTGGCATAGAAGTGGCCAAGGAGTTGGTGGTAGCCTTCCTTGACGCAACCTTCACCGGAGAAGAACGGCACCAGCGCAGGCTACAGAAGGTCCTTGATCTGGAGCGGCAGTCGCTTCAGGGATGACGAGCACAAGGGAGACGCCCATGTCGAATCAGCTTCAGCAGCTTCGGAGCCTCGGACAGTCGGTGTGGCTGGACTACATCAGCCGGGATCTGCTCGCCTCCGGTGAACTCGGCCGCCTCGTTGATGTCGGCTTGGGCGGTGTCACTTCCAACCCCTCCATCTTCGAAAAGGCTTTTGCCGACAGCGCCGCCTACGACGCTGAAATCCTGGCTCTGGCCCGGTCCACCGACGACGTCACGACGATCTACGAAAGTGTAGCCATAGATGACATTCGCGCCGCCGCGGACATCCTCCGTCCGGTGTACGACCGGCTGAACGGCGCCGACGGGTTCGTTTCATTGGAGGTCAGCCCCCTCCTCGCCCACAACACCGCCGGAAGCCTCGCCGAGGCCCGGCGCCTGTTCAGGGCAGTCGGACGTCCCAACGTCATGATCAAGATTCCCGGCACTCCAGAGGGCATCCCAGCCATCCAGCAGCTCATCAGCGAAGGGCTCAACGTCAACGTTACTCTTATCTTCTCGGTGGATGCCTACCGGCGCGTGATGGATGCCTACATCGCAGGATTGGAAACCCTCGCCGCCCAGGGTGGCGATGTCTCCCGGCCAGGTTCGGTGGCCTCCTTCTTCGTCAGCCGGGTGGACACGCTCGTTGACGGCCTCGTAAACAAAGCCATCGAGGATGGCCGTGAAGAGGGCGGAGCGCTGCTTGGAAAGGCCGCGGTCGCCAATGCCAAACTGGCATACCAGGCCTTCAGGGAGACCTTTGGCGGCAGCCGCTTCAGCAGTCTGGAAGCCAGGGGCGCACGGGTGCAGCGGCCCCTCTGGGCAAGCACGAGCACCAAGAACCCCAACTACAGCGACCTGCTCTACGTCGAGCCGCTGATTGGCGCTCACACCGTCAACACCATGCCTCCGGCAACCCTCGACGCCTTCCTCGACCACGGCGCCGCGGACCTCGCGTTGGAGCGGGACGTTGCAGACGCCGAGGAGACAATGCGAGCGCTGGCCGGGCTGGGCATCGACATGTCGGACGTGACAGATGCGCTGTTGGCCAACGGCGTCAAGGCGTTCGCTGATTCCTTTGACAGACTACTCGCCAACCTCAACGGCAAGCGCCGGCAGCTCTTGACCGAGGCGCTTGCGTAGCTCGCCGCCGGTCTCCCAACAGCGAAGCCCCTTCGACGGAGGGCCTCGCTGTTTCGGTAGGGCAGTGGGCCGGGGCGCCCGCCGATTCCCCCTTCCGTCAGCGCTGAGCCGGCCCATCAGCCTACAGAATACGTCCAACGAAATGCGCCGCGAAAAGCGCCAGGCAATCGCCCAACTTGACGAGATTCGGATGGGTTGCTAAATTGCGGAGGCGACTTCGCACCCTGCGTCACAAAGGGAGCCGATGCCAGACCAGCACCAATCATCCAACGTCTTCAACCCACCCGAGCGCCTGCTGCTGGGGCCGGGTCCCAGCAACATTCACCCCAAGGTAGCCCAGGCCATGGTGGCCCCCATGCTTGGCCACCTCGACCCCGATTTCGTCGCCATCATGGACGATGTGCAGCGGATGCTCCGTCTGGTGTTCAAAACGCAGCACGGTTTCACCCTCCCGGTGTCCGGCACCGGCACCGCCGGCATGGAAGCGGCCCTCGTCAACCTCTTGGAGCCCGGCGACACCATCGTCGTCGCCGTCAATGGCTTCTTCGGCGGCAGGCTGGAAAACATTGCCTCCCGAATCGGGGCGCGAGTCGAACGCGTCGAATATGAATGGGGCGCCGTAATCGACCCTCAGCCGCTCCGCGACGCAGTCCGCCGGCAGGACAACGTCAAGATGGTCGGTGTGGTCCACGCCGAAACCTCCACCGGCGTGCTTTCCCCCATTGAGGACATGGCCGCCATCGCCCACGAAAGGGACGCCCTTTTGTTGGTTGATGCAGTGACGTCCCTTGGCGGCTGCAACTTAGACATGGACGCCTGGGAGTTGGACGTCGTCTACAGCGGCACCCAGAAGTGCCTGGGCGCTCCCTCTGGCCTGGCCCCCCTTGCCCTCAGCGAGCGGGCCATGGACCGGCTTCGCAACCGGCAATCTAAGGTGTCGAGCTTCTACCTCGACCTTTCTATTCTGGACCAGTATTGGACTGAGGGAGGCGGCCGGATTTACCACCACACCGCCCCCATTACGATGATATACGCCCTATGGCAGGCCCTGGACCTCATCCTCCAGGAGGGCTTGGACGCTCGCTACGAACGCCACCGCCGCGCTGCATCCGCTCTCCGGGCGGGCTTGGAGGCCATTGGGCTGGCGCCCGTCGTCAAGAGCAATTGGGCGCCGCCTCTGACCACGGTCAGCATTCCGGAGGGCATCGGGGACGCCGCCGTTCGCGGGCGGATGCTCCGGGAACACGCCATCGAAATCGGCGGGGGATTGGGTGTGTTCAGAGAGAAGGCCTGGCGGATCGGCCTCATGGGGCACAACGCCAACCCCGGCAACGTCCTGCGCGCACTATCGGCGCTGGAACAATCGCTTTCGGCCGAGGGCTACGAGGTAGCAAGGGGCAGAAGCCTGGAGGCAGCTCAGACGGTCCTGGCCGGCTAACTCGCAATCCTACCGAACTCTCCCAGGGCCTCCGGAGCAGACCGCAGCGCACACACGCTCCGTCAGAGCCTTTCCGGCCCCCTGCCGTTCAGCCGTCCTTGGCCAACCCCTCTTCTGACCGCCTGCGCTGGGCCGCTCGGAGTTCCCGAAAGACCAACGGCAACACCGCAAGCCCTATCACAATGGCGAACCAGAGCGTGGCGGCGCGCACCAGCACCGTCGCCGTCGTCGCCGTGGCCCCGGACGCCGAGGCCGCTATAAGCAGGCCAACCATCACTGCCTCTGTCGAGCCCAGGCCACCCGGCAGCAGGCTCAGCCCGCCAGCCAACGTTGCCAGAGCGTAGAGCGCCACCGCCTGGTGAATGGGCAACTCCACGCCCAGCGCGTCCAGGATGATCCACAGGGAAAGGCCCTCCAGCGACCAGGCAAGGACGCTCAGGGGAATCGCCACTGCAAGGGTCCTCGGCCCAGCCAGTATCCGCAGCGCCTCGTAGGCGGCGGCCACGCGGGACAGGCGGGGATGTCTCAGCAACGCCAGGAGCCGTCTTCGGGAGGGCGGCGCCGCAAAGGCGACAGCCAAGCCCACCACCGCCACCCCTCCAAGGCCGCCAACAAGCGGCGCCGCCCATGCCGCCATCGTGACGGCGCCCAGCGCCAGTAGCGCCACGGACGCTAGGTCCAGGACCCGCTCCCACAGAACGGCGGCAGCCGTCTTGGAAACAGGCGTGGAAGAGAGCCCGTTCAGCCAGACCGCCTTGAGGAACTCTCCGACCTTTCCCGGACTGGCCGACATGGACAGCCCTGCCACGAATACCCGCACCAGCACCGGCGCGCCCACGCTCCGGTCCAGAACGCGCAGGTACAGGACCCACCGCATGGCGCGCAGGCCATAGTTTCCAAGCGAAAGCGCCAGGAGGAGCGGGACCAGCGCCAGCGGAAAGTCGGCGACGTGCTCGGCGAAGCTCCCGGCCCCCGCGATTATGACCAGGACAGCAAAGATAGCGCTGCCCACGAGACTGGGCAGCAGCACATGCCTGCGCCAGTTGATGCCAGGAAATCCGCGGGTCACGTTGGGATCCTCAGGAACCGTTCGCCCGGCGGTCTGCGGGCCTTCTGCAAGGCTGGCGCTCGTCAGCCATAGAAGCTGCGGATGAGCGTGCGCCAGAAGTCGTCCTGCACCCCCGGCCTGAAGTCTATGTAAAGGGCAACCCTACCGAGCAGGCCGCCATACCTCTCCTTGATCATCGGCCCAACCTCGTCCCAGGCGCCCGTCACCGCGATGGCCTGCTCCATTTCCGCGGGCACCAACTCCTCCATCTCCCGCCAACGCTGCTCGCGGGCGAGCCGGCTCAGTTGCTGCCCCACTTCCCCCCAGCCGTCGGGTTCGAGCACAGCCGGGCGGTAGGTTGGCGTTGAAGCATAAAAGGCTATTTGCCGTCGCACCCTGCGACGGCTTTCCGCCATTTCCTCAGCGTTGCGGCCCGTGATCACGAAGGGCATGGTGGCCAATTCAACGCCGCCAGGGTTCCGCCCCGCCCGGCGAGCGCCTTCCTCCACATTGGGAACGACGAATTCACGGATGTAGCGCGCTGTGTTCATCGGGTGAACGTGCACCCCATCGGCAACGCTACCCGCCACCCGCAGCATATCCCTGTTCACCGCCGCCAGGTACACGGGAATACGCGGGTTGTCGATGGATCCCGGCGAGAACCAGGGCGTCATCAGGCTCAGACGGTAGTTCCCGCTCTCGTAATCGAGCCGCTCGCCATCCTGCCAGCATGCCCAGACCGCCCTTACAGCGCCAATGTAGTCTCTCATGCGGGGCGCCGGCGGCGTCCATGATGCGCTGAACCGTCGTTCAATGTGCGCTCGCACCTGCGGCCCCAGCCCCAGGATGAAACGCCCGTTGGTCAGCCGCTGCAGGTCCCAGGCGCTGTTGGCAGTCAGCATGGGGCTTCGGGGGAAGGCGAGAGCGATCGCCGTCCCCACCCCGAGCCTCTCGGTCCCAGCGCCCGCAAGGCCGGCCAAGAGGAAGGGGTCATGGGTGGTCTCGCTGGCCCAAAAAGTATCGAATCCCATAGCCTCGGCAGCCTTGGCCGCGCTCAGCGTCTCGCCAGGGGAATCGACCCACGCCTTGACGTCCAGCTTCATGCGTCTCCCTCTCCAAGTCCAAGGACTAACAGCCCGCGCCATCATATCCTACCGCAGAATGCCCAGACTGCCATTGTCGCGCCCGAAATTTCTGGTCCAGGCCCAAAGGTTGGCGGCGTTGGCCCCCAGCCGTCACGCGAGCTGGGGCGTCCAGCCGCAGAGCAGGCGAGCGCCAGCGGGCGCGCCAGGAGCAATACCGGCGGAGAGAGCGCAAGCGGTAATCCATAACACCTCGAGGCGAGAACAGTCAGAATTCTGGGCGGCGAACGGGGCTTTGTAACGTTACTCAGCCGGATTTCGGGGTTTGCAGGCACGAAGCCATTACAAAGGCATTACAGGCCGTTACAAAGCCATTACGAGTCGCTACGGAGTCATTACGGAGTCGTTACGGACCGTTGCCCAGCCGTTACGAGTCATTAGTCATTTTGGAGCCATCCCGCTCCAAAGAGCCTGTGCCGTACAACGGCAATCGCTCCGGTCCCAGCCTTCCTCGGAGGGTCTTGCCCCTTGGGTTGTTCCCTCAGCGCCCCTGCCACAGGGGGATTCTCTGTGGTTAGCCCCCAGTGCTCATGTATGCGGCAGGCTCCGAGAAAGAGAAGCGGGCCGGTGGCCGACTTCATGGGGATACTATAGCACAATTGTTCGGATTTTGCAATAGGGGGCTGGCGGGGGCCTCGGACTCCGGCGTCCGCCCGCCGATGGGGACGGATGGTTTTGTCTTGGCCTGCGCCCTCGATCAGCGAAGGGTCTGGCTTGGCGTGCGCCGCTATCCCGCCCGCTCCACCCTCCAACGTTTTTAGGAACAGGGGGACTCGCTGTACCCCCGGCGGGGGCTGTGCCCCCTGCACCCTGCTTGGGGGGGCCGTTTTCTCACATTGGAGCCGGGACGCGCCAAGCACTCCCCGGCTCCAATGAGGCGCTTCTTTCATCCCCAGGGCGGTGATTCCGGCAGCCATCTATCCATGGCGTCATAACTAACAATGGGGCACAATAACTAAGAACGCGGCAAATATGGTAGAATAGAGTACCCCTCGGAGGAGTAGTCAGCCGTGCCCTTGGTCGGCGTCACGGCATCCACGGAACGCGAAGCGCGCCCCTACGCGGCCTCGGCGGAAAAGCGGGGCGCAACCGTACGCCTTATCCTCCCAGGCCACCCCGGTTCCCCCCAGGCCGTGCTGGACGAAATAGACGGCCTCATGCTCACCGGAGGTGAGGATGTGGACCCCGCCTTCTACGGCGAAGAACCCCACCCCGATGCCGGCCTGCAGGTCCTCCCTGAACGCGACGCCATGGAAATCGCCCTGATCGAAGAGGCCATCAACCGCAATATGCCCACCCTGTGCATCTGCAGAGGCATGCAGTTGCTCAACGTCGCTGTTGGCGGCCGCCTCATCCAGGACCTGCCTAACCACAAACCCATCCTCAGCGACGGTGGAGAATGGAAATCCACGCGACATTCAATCTATCTGTCCCCCGGCAGCAAGCTGGCAGCCACCATCGGCGCAGGCGGCTTCTTCAAGGTCAACAGTCTGCACCACCAGGGACTGCGAGACGCCCACAAGAGCCCGAGGCTCCTCACCACGGCCTATGCATTGGATGACGGGCTGATTGAGGGTCTGGAGTTACCGGGCCAGACCTGGGTCATCGGCGTACAGTGGCATCCGGAGCTGGAGAAGGAATGCCCTCCCAGCTTCGGCCTCCTGTTCGACGCCTTTGTTGAGCGCTCAGAAGGGTATGGGGCCGGCAGACCTTCACTCCCTCCCCTGGGTGTCAACGGCTCAGCATGAACACCGAAACCTACGAGAACCGGCCCCGCACACTGCGAAAGCCCGGAGGACGACTCGAGGCGTGGCTTCTTGGCGCCGCCGCCACCCTCATCATCGGCCTTGGGGCAGTTGCCTTTCTACTGGCCGGGTTCTCTTCCCGGACCGACAGCGCATTCATCGAAGCGCTGTCGCGCGCCTTGGCGCTGGCCTGGCTCTTCATTGCCTGGCCGGTGTCCGGAGGTCTCGTGATCTCCGCCGTCTTCGTGTTCATTCGCCGAAAGCTGGCGGGGTAGTTTGCAGGCCACTCACGCGCGGGCCTCCTCGGAGATTTGCATCAAACCTGACCGCGAGGGAGTTGAATGACGACCTTATCGCAGCGGCCTGAGCTCTCCCTTCGCATCGAAGAGGAGATGCGTAGCTCGTACCTCGATTACGCCATGAGCGTCATCGTGGCCCGGGCCCTTCCAGACGTAAGGGACGGCCTCAAGCCCGTCCACCGGCGCATCCTCTACGCCATGCACGAGCTCAGCCTAGCGCCCAACCAAGCGTACAAGAAGAGCGCCCGGATCGTCGGCGAGGTGCTCGGCAAGTACCACCCCCACGGCGACGCTCCTGTCTACGACGCACTCGTGCGCATGGCCCAGGACTTCTCCATGCGCGCCCCCCTCGTCGACGGCCAGGGTAACTTCGGCTCCGTCGATGACGACCCGCCCGCAGCCATGCGCTACACCGAGGCCCGCCTGTCGCCCGTGGCCCAGGAAATGCTCGTGGACATCGAGCGAGAGACTGTCGACTTCTCCGCCAACTTCGACGGCTCCTTGGACGAGCCCCTGGTTCTTCCCGCCCGGCTCCCCAACCTCCTAGTCAACGGCGCCTCTGGAATCGCCGTCGGCATGGCCACCAACATCCCGCCCCACAACCTCCGCGAGGTCGGCGGCGCGATCATGCACCTGATCGACCACCCGGAGGCCACCCTCCTCGACCTCATGGAGTTCGTCAAGGGTCCCGACTTCCCCACCAGCGGCATCATCAAAGGGCGCCGGGGCATCCTGGACGCCTACACCACGGGCAAGGGGCGCGTCGTTATCGAGGCCAAAGCGGAGGTGGTGGAGGGAGGACGGGGAAGGGGCGCCGGAAGGCCTCAGATCATCATCTCCGAGATCCCGTTCCAGCTCAATAAGGCAACCCTCGTCAAGAAGATCGCCACCATAGCCAAGGAGCGCAGGGTTGACGGCATCATGGATGTCCGTGATGAGTCCGGCCGCGAGGGCATCCGGGTCGTTGTGGAGCTCTCTCGGGACTCCGACCCCGAATACGTTCTGAGGTCCCTGTACGCCCACACGCCCATGCGCTCCGCCTTCCACGTCAACATGCTGGCGCTCGTGGACGGCGCGCCCAGAGTCGTGACCCTGAAGAACCTTCTCAACTACTACATAGCATTCCGCCGCGAGGTCACCGAGCGCAAGGCCCGCTTTGACCTGCGTAAAGCCCAGGAGAGGGCCCACCTCCTCGAGGGTCTGCGCACGGCCATCGAGCACTTGGACGCCATCATCGCCCTCATCAGGGCCTCCGACGACACGGAGACGGCGCGCAATGCCCTGATTGAAACGTACGACCTCTCCTACGCTCAGGCCCAAGCCATCCTGGACATGCAGCTCAGGCGTCTGTCCAGCCTCGAGCGCCAGCGATTGGAGGATGAATACCAACAGCTCCGCACCACCATCGCAGAGCTGGAAGACTTGCTTGCCAGCCCCGGCAAGGTTCTGGCCAAGATCAAGGACGAGACCAAGACGCTGGTCGACTCGCATGGCAACGACCGCCGCACCGAAATCGACGACCAGGAGGCTGGTGAAGTCAGCGAGGCCCAGCTCGTGAAGCAAGAACGGGTCGTCGTCTTCCTCACCGAGCGAGGCTACATCAAGCGCATGCCCATGGACACCTTCAAGCGGCAGCACCGCGGCGGCAAGGGCGTCGTGGGCCTCCAGACCAGAGACGGCGACCGCATCCACCGCCTGCACGTCGTCAATACCCATGATCTGGTGCTGTTCTTCACCAACCGCGGGAGGGTGTACTCCCTGAACTGCTACAACATCCCCAAGGAGGAGGCCCGCACGACCAAGGGCAAGGCCCTCATCAACCTCATTACCTCGATGCAGGCCAATGAGCGGGTGCAGGCTGTCATGACGGTCAAGGAGGTTGCGAGGGACGGCTCTCTGGTCATCGCCACCAAGAAAGGCGAGGCCAAACGGATGCCCAGCGCCTACTTCCAGACCATCCGCTCCAGCGGCCTCATATGCATGGACCTGGAGCCGGGCGACGAGGTTGTGGCCGTGCGGCCAGCCGGCGAAAGCGACGAGGTCTTCATGGTCACGCAAAAGGGGCGGGCCGTCCGGTTCCCCGTGGCCACCCTGCGGCAACGGTCCCGTCAAGCCGGCGGCGTGCGCGGCATCAAACTTGTTCAGCCCAACGACGTCGTCGTTTCCATGGACGTGGCCTTAGCCACCGGCAAGGTCCTCGTGGTCAGCGAACGGGGCTACGGCAAGTTCACCCCCATGTCCTCCTTCACTTCACATGGAAGGGGTACGCAGGGTGTCATGGCCCAACGCATCACCGACAAGACCGGCGATGTTATGGCTGCCGTCATCGTCAGACAATGTGAGGAACTTCTGGCCATCTCCTCCCAGAACAAGATCATTCGCACCCCCGTCGACACCATCCGCTCCATGAGCAGGCTTACACAGGGCGTACGCGTCATGGACCTCGACGACAACGCGGTCGTAGTGTCTGTGGACTGCTGGGACGCCGTCGAGGAGGAAGACGATCAGACGAACGAGCCCACCCCGCCAGCTCAGGCCAAGAACCAGATAGAGATGGAAATCGCTCCAGGCGTGGAGGCCACCAACGGCCACGTCGCAGCAGCGAACCTCCAGGTTGACGGCGACGAAGCGGCGACGGAAGAACCGGGAGAGGACGATGAGGAAGACGCCGTTGATGAGGAGGAATAGACCCTCAGACCCCATCCCTGGTCACGGACGGAGCGCAGCATGATCACCCAGGCGAGCCCCATCAACCTCTTCGACTTCGAGGCCCTCGCCCGCGAGCGCATGGCCGCAGTGGACTCCGACTACGTGGCCGGAGGGGCCACCGACGAGGTGACCCTGCGCCGCACCCGACAGGCCTACGAGGCTATCGCCCTACGCCCCCGAGTCCTGGCCGGCGTGGACAGGGTAGACCTATCCACAACCGTATTGGGCGCCCCGGTCTCTCTGCCGGTCATGCTTGCGCCCTGCGGCAACCACTCCCTGGCCCATCCCGAAGGCGAGTTGGCCTCCGCCCAGGCGGCGGGGTCCGCCGGCACCCTGATGATCGCAGGGTCCCACGCCAGCTACACCCTGGAAGAGGTCGCCGCCGCCGCCCCTGGCCCCCTATGGTTCCAGACATACATCTTCAGGGACCGGGGCCTAACCCTTTCCCTAGTCCGCCGCGCCGAAGCCACAGGGTACCGCGCCATCTGTCTCACGCTGGACTCCTTCTGGCCCTCCAAGCGGGAGCGCAACATCCGCAATGGGTTCCGGCAAAAGGGCCTGGGACCAAACTATAGCGACGCCTCCAAGCAGGACCATTCCAAGGTGCAGCAGGCCAACGCCTCGGGGCAAACCGCCAGGGCCATCGTCGACGCGAGCGCCACCTGGAAAGACATCGAGTGGCTGAAGAATGAGACCGGCCTACCGCTCATCGCCAAGGGCATCATGACCGCAGAGGACGCGGCTCTCTGTGTGCAACTCGGCATAGATGGCCTCATCGTTTCCAACCACGGCGCGCGCAACGTGGATAACACGCTCGCCACCATCGAGGTTCTGCCAGAGGTGGTCGAAGCCGCCCAAGGCAGACTGGAAGTCTACTTGGACGGCGGAATTCGCCGCGGCGCTGACGTGGTCAAGGCCCTGGCCCTGGGGGCCCGGGCCGCGCTGATTGGACGGCCCATCTTCTGGGGCCTGGCCACCGATGGCCAGGAGGGCCTGCGCAGGATCCTGGACATACTGAGGGAGGAGATGGAGATCACCCTGGCGTTGTGCGGTCGGCCCACAATCGCCGCCATCGACCGCTCGTTGGTCACCCGCGCTCCATCACTGCGCTAGCCGGTCCTAAGCGGAAGGGCCTCCTTCAGCCGGAGGCCCTCTCTTTTCACCGACGCAGACCCCATCGCCTAGGGTTCGTCCACCCTTGTGAAGCCTCCTCGATAGAAGACCAGCGGACGGCCCTCCCCGCGATTCAACTCCAAGACCCGTCCTAGGAAGATGGTGTGATCCCCGGCTTGGTAGGAAGCCTCCAGCACACACTCCAGGGAACCCAGGCAGCCATCCGGCAGCGGCGCCCCGGAAGCGCTCATCCGGTACGCGATCGGCGCCTCTCCCCCGCGCTGGTTGGTGCTCACGGCAAAATGCGCCGCCGCGTCACCCTGCTCCGAGGTGAGAAAGCCAACGCTGAAAGCGCTCCCTTGCGCGATCAGGGAATGCATGGTCCTTTCGTGGCCAACGCATATCAACACGAGGGGCGGTTCCAGGGACGCCGACATCACCGAATTGGCAGTCATGCTGTACACCCGCCCGTCGGCGCCCACGGCGCTGACCAAGGCGACTCCTGTGGGGAAGAGGCTCCATAGGCGGCGGACCTCCTCTTCCATTACCATAGCTCCTCCTTACCGGGTCGCCTCCTTGCCGGCCTGAAGGCGCCAGCCTGAAGGCGACCTCATTATAGCAGCGGCCCATTTCGGCTGCCGCAAAGCAATGGGAGTAGAATGCCAACCACCGGCGGCCGCCTTTGGCAGCTTTCCAGGTATCCAGCAGGCGGTCGGCATCAGCCAACGATGCTTGGCTTCAACCAGACGACGTTTGGCATCAACCAGATTAAAGGAGCCGCGCCGTGCAAGACCGGGAATGTGCTATAGCCATGGATGTCGGCGGCACCCAGTACCGGGTCGCTGTCGTCGACAGCAATGGAACACTCGCCGCCGTCCAAAAGGGAAAGACCCAGGCAAGCGAGGGCCCGCTGGGGGCCACACAGAGGATCGTGGAAGCCGTCAGCCGCGTGGTGGAGGAGGCAGGGACCCCGCCGCTGCTTGGCATAGGGGCGTCCATGGCGGGCCCGGTGGACCCAGCAACGGGCATCCTGCATCACCCTCCCAACCTTCCCGGATGGAATGGCTACACCATAAAGCCCGCCCTCGAGGAGGCATTTGGGATTCCCGTCTACGTCGACAACGATGCCAACCTTGCCGTGGCCGGCGAGCATCGCTTTGGCGCCGGTCAGAACATGTCGCACCTGATCTACATGACCATCAGCACAGGCGTGGGCGGCGGCATCATGATCAATGGCGAGGTGCTGCACGGCGCGCGGGGCTTTGCCGCGGAGGTAGGCCATATCATCGTGGAGCCCACAGGCCCCAAATGCGCTTGCGGCAATACCGGCTGCCTTGAGGTCATGGCCTCCGGCACCGCCATCGCCCGCAGGGCCAGCAGTGAACTGGGCCAGGGCAAAGGGGGACCACTGCGACAGATTGCCACCCCGGACTCGGTCACAGCCAAGGATGTCGGCGAGGCGGCGCGTCAGGGGGACCCCCTGGCACTGGAAATCATGCGGGACGTTGCCGTCTACACGGCCTACGGCATCGTCAGTCTCATCCACATCTTCGACCCAGAGGCCGTCCTCCTCGGCGGTGGAATCACCCGGGACTACGACCTCATCCGCCCCACCCTGGAAACAACCGTGGAAGAGCGGCTGATGGGGCATCAGAAAGGCCGGAACCTCGTGCACCCCTGCGCGCTCGGCGACGAGGTCTCGCTTTACGGCGCGGCAGCGCTGGTCTTCGACCAGTGGGGCGGAGCCGCCGCCCGCTCCTAGCCGGCCGGCCCCAGAGGGCTGTCCTCGAATGCGATCTGGCGGAGGGCTTCCTCGGAGGCTTCCTGAAGCGGGGCGTCGCCCGACTCCAGCACCTGCTGTAAGGCTCGTTTCGCGGCCTGCCCCCCGATCCTGCCCAGCGCCTCAATGGCCGAGACCTGCACGTCCAGCGCCTCGTCCTCCTCCACCAGCCCCGCCAGATGGGGCGCCGCCGCCTCTTCGCCCAGCTCTCCCAGAGCCTTCGCCGCCTCCACCCGCATATCGTCTCTTACGTTGGACAGTTCTCCTAGGATCGTTCCTAGCCACTCTTCGGCACCACTATGGCCCATTGCCACAATGGCGCTGCGGCGCATCGCAACGCTGCCTAGGTTGTAGTTGTTCACAATCAGGGCGCGAACATCATCGTCGTTGAAGAAGGCTACGTTTTCCAAGGCCCTCCTCCTCACCGGCTCCTCTGTCTCCTCGTCGGCCAGGGTCTCCATAAAAACATCCTTGACCCTCTTTCCATCGCGGGCGAGGAGCTTTCCCTCTTCAGCAAGACTCGAGAACCGCCCAAGAGCCTCAGCGGCAGCGGCGCGCACCCGCGGCGAATCGTCGGCTCGCAACATGTCGATGAGCGGCGCCAGGGCGGAGCGATCCTCATATTCGCCAAGGCCGTGGATAGACAGCAGGCGGACATCCTCGTCGGCATCGCGGAGGCAGGCCAGGAAGATCGAGCTAAAGTCGAACTGAATGTTGTCGCGAGCCTTATCCGCCATGGTGCTCAGGATGGTCCGGCGCCGCCGGGGTTCTATCGAACCCCAAACGCCCTCGAACTCTTCAACCTCGCTGTGGGCTAGGCCCGACAGCGGGAACAAGTCGACGCGCTCCGGGTCAACCGACCCGTCCGCCAGGGTTGTCATGCAGTGAGCCAAAGACATCGCCTCATCCCTGCCGGCTGTGCCCGGCGCCACCCCTACCATAATTGAGGCCTCCGCAAGCCGCAAGAAGCGAGGTGGTACAATGGCCCTCCTGCTTTTGGAGGTCACCGATGGCCGGAACCACTCCAACGAAGGAACGCCGCAGGAAGCCTCGCAAGCCCCGCGTGGCCCCGGCAGACGTCCTTGCCCTGTTGGCCCCGGAGTACGGGCAAAGCGTCCCGAAACCCCGTCTCGACCCCATCTCTGAGTTGGTCTTCACGATCCTTTCCCAGCATACGTCGGACCTCAACTCAGAAAGGGCGTTTCATAGTCTATTCGCACATTTCGGCTCCTGGGAAGCAGTGGCCGCCGCCGACCCGGAGCATATCGCTGAACCCATACGCACCGGTGGCCTGGCCCAAGTCAAGGCGCCCAGGGTCAAGGCCGTGCTGCAGCGCGTCCTTGACCTCCGGGGCTCCCTTGATATTTCCTTTCTGAAAGACCTACCCCTGGACCAGGCAAAGGCCTGGCTCCAGGCCCTGCCGGGCATCGGCCCAAAGACAGCGGCCGTGGTGTTGTGTTTCTCGCTGGGAATGCCTGCGATGGCCGTCGACACCCACGTCCACCGGGTGTCCAAACGGCTGGGGCTTATTGGCCCAAAGGTCACCGCCGACCAGGCTCATCCCATACTCGAAGGGATGGTCCAGCCCGACGAGGTCTACCCCTTCCACGTCTATCTGATTACCCACGGGCGCCGCGTGTGCAAGGCGCAGCGCCCCCTCTGCGGCGAGTGCGTCCTCGAGTGGGGGTGCCCCTCCTCCCAGCTCCGCCCCTCATGACCAGCGATGCCCCGCAGCTGTCCGTCGAATCCATCGCCTGCGGCACCGGCGGCGGGCCGGGGAACTGGCGCTGCGCTTTCACCCTCTCCAACCGGGGCCAGGCAGATTTCCAGATCCTCGAAGCGTGGCTCCCCCACAACCAGTTCTTCAGCCAACGCTCACTCCTCCTCCCGCCGCTTTCGTTTCCCGCGGGCGCGGAGGCGTCCCTTGATGTGGACGTAGACTTTGCCGAGGAGCCAGGCTCTCAGGTGACCAATGCCTTTCTCATCCTTCGGGTGGAACAGGGGGGGTGGCCCTGGCGGGTGTTCGCCAGGCTGCTCCCGGTCGCCCAGAGCGGCGGGACGCCGGCGGTCATTTGCGAGTCCGTGACAGCCCAGTCGGTGGGATTTTCCGTTTGACTCCCGCGGCCTGATGCTATAATGCCGCCACGTCATCGAAGCAGGCGAGGGCGTCGTGCCGATCCCTGAAGAGGACATCAGAAAGCTTACGCTCATGCGTGGCTGACACCGCCGGTGAAGCGGCGACTTCGAGGAGACCACGGGCATGGTCTCGAATTCAGTGGGTATGACTGCTGGGGAGTTGGCAGAGGACTTGGCGCGCATCGGCAAGGAGTACGCCAGCGACCCGCAGTTCCAAGAGATACGTCAACAATTGCCCGCGGACTGGCCCTTCTAGGGTGCTGGCTGGGGTAGCCCATGCTGTCGGCTGAGGACTGGGGGGCATACACACCTGCCTGCCTGGCGGGAGGCAGGTTCGCTGACCTGATGGCCAAATGACGCAACCGGACTTCGTCGACAAGACAATGTCGACAAGACAATGAAGGGGGAGGGATGGACAAAGATAAACTGCTGAAGACGGTGACGACAGTAGCGGTGGCAGGTGCGATCGCTCTCAAGGCCGTATCGGATATCGTGGAAAGAGTTCAGGAAAGCAACAAAGAGTCCCGGAAGAAAAAGGAAACCCGGATCAAGCGGAATAGACCTCAGGAGTACCTCATAGCCCACTCGTGAAAGGGAGCCTCCGCCTCTTGACGGTTAGCCTATGTGGGTTGATCGCTGTAATAGCTTGCCAGTCTGAAACATCTCAACCCGCGGCAACCCAGGACGCCAACCCCCGCGCCAACACTGTCAACGCGAGCGGCCTTCCTCACCCTGGGGTACTCAAGCCTGCACCAGCCGTGCAGTCCGGCCACAGCCCTCATGAGGCCACTCCCTCCCCTTGATCGCCTCGCTACCCCGCAGCCTGCGGCAGGCGCACTTTCGGCAAATCGAGGCTGAGGGGCGCCACTCCCGGCCAGAATTCCCGGCGTCCTGTCATGGCCTGAACATGGCCGTCCCACTCCAGAGTAAACGCCGTTACGCCCAGCTTCACGGCCCGGCGGACCTTCTCCTGCGTCTCGGCGTCGGTGGCGTGCAACCGGATGATGTCCACCTGCCGGGCGCCGTGGCCCACGTCTTCAACGGCATGAAGGTTGTAGGTCTGGGTGGCCCGCTCTGAGAAGCCATAGTAACCCCGGAGCTCACCATAGACGCCGTCAGCGGCGCCGCCGGAACCGCCGTGCTGGCTCTCCATGAAGGCCAGCATCGCAAGCCCCTCCAGCGCAGACCGGCGCTGACAGCAGCCGATCAGCATTTCGATGGCGGCCAGTGTCCCTGGGGCGGGCTCCGCCCGGTCGGCCTCATCCCGGGTTATGCCGGCTTCCTCCAGAAACTGCAACATGATGTCCACGTGGCTCTTCTCGCCGTAGAACTCTTCCTTCAGGTTCTCCTGGACGACTTCCTGAATGTCCTGGAACCCCTCAGCGGCGGCGTTGATGGCCATGTAGCCGAAATAGACGGGGTTGCTGCGCACCCGGAGGTAATGCTGGGTCTCCCCCAGAATGATCTGGTCCCGGTGCCACCGGTGCTCCACGATGCCCTTGAACCACGGGTGTTCGGCCATGGGGGCTTCGCGGGCATAGCCCCACAGCTCCTCGATGAACTCGTCGGGTGACTTCACGGTTGCCATGGCAGCCCCTCCTTAGGAAGCGGTCAGCTTAGGAATTTCCGAACAAGCTATGAGCGGCGCACTCCGATTCTAGCGCATGCCAGAGGAAGAAGCGGCTCGATGAGGAACACCCCGCTGCGGAAGTTGATACCCTTGCATAACCGGCGCCTCACTACCCCCTTCCTCTCCTGCCCCCGAGTACGGGGGCAGGGATAGAGGGGACGCTTCCTAACCCTCCCCAAGTATGGGCAGCGCTTGAACCCCCTTCCTAGCCTTCCCCGAGGGGGAAGCGCCGCCTTTGATTGTATTTTCGTTACGCGTATCAGCCGGATTTCGGGGTTTGCAGGCACGGCGCCGCAACAGAAGGCATAACAAGGCGCAACGAAGCTGCAAGAGAGTTGTGACGAGCCATAGTGATGTCGTAGCGAACCGTAGTGAATCGCGACGGAGCGGGATGGCTCCCAAGGGCTTGTCTCGAAACGGCATTGGCTCTGGTCACAGCCTTCCTCGGACGGTAGTGGGCCTGGGGAACATCCCTCAGCGCTCCTGCCACAGAGGCATTCTCCATGGATTCCCCCAGTGCAAATGTATGCGGCAGGCTCCAAGGAAGAGAAGCGGGCCGGGGCCCACTTCCTGGGGATACTATAGCACAATCGTTCTTATTTTGCAATAGGGTGCGCCTCCTGGACGGAGGGTCTTGTTGTGGCCTGCGCCCTCCTACAGCCGAGGGTCTGTCTTGGCCTGCGCCGCTATCCCGCCCGCTCCGCCCTCCGACGTTTTCCAGAACAGGGGGACTCGCTGTACCCCCGGCGGGGACGGAGGCGGCGGCGTTTTCTCGCCTGGCGCGTCGGGATCTGCTTCCTAGCCTGCCCCCGAGTATGGAGGCAGGGGCAGCGTTAGCGGGGCGTGGACGAACGCACCCGCTTGCCTGTCATGGGATGGGCCACCATAATTGGCCCCAGTTCACTCTAGGCATTGCGCCCGCTTCAAGCATTGCCCTACTTCTAAGGAGGTTGCGCGTATGGCGAAACTTACAGGAGACGCCATCCGGCAGATGGCGTCGCTGTCGGGCGTCCAACTGAGCGCCGAAGAACTCGATCTCATGCAGAGCCAGGTTGAGGCGATGCTCGACGGCATAGCCAGGGTCGCTGACCTCGACGTCGGGGAGGCCGAGCCACACACACTGCCCAGACAAGCGCAGGAATAGCCATGCCGGACGACCTCGCCACTCTGACCCTGGCCGATCTGGCAGAACGCCTGAGCAGCGGCGAGCTATCGCCGGTTGAGGTCACCCGCGCCTCCCTCGAGCGCATCGACGCCCTGAACCCACTCCTGAACGCCTTCATCTCCGTCCAAGCGGAGGCTGCCCTGGCCGCCGCCCATCAGGCCGAGGAGGAGATCGGAGCGGGCGGCTATCGCGGGCCCTTGCACGGCGTCCCCCTAGCCCTCAAGGACCTATACCACACCGCCGGCGTTGCCACCACTGCGGGCTCCGCCGCCTTCGCCGACTTCACACCGGACCATGACGCGGCCGTGGCCACAAGACTGCGAACCGCGGGCGCCATCCTCATCGGCAAGCTCAACCTCAACGAAATAGCACTGGGCACAACCGGCCTCAACAACCACTTCGGACCGGCCCGCAACCCCTGGAACCCCCAGCACATGCCGGGCGGGTCCAGCAGCGGGCCCGGCGTGGCCGTGGCCGCCGGCATGGTCTACGGGGCCGTCGGCAGCGACACCGGCGGCTCCATCCGCATCCCGGCCGCGCTCTGCGGCATCACCGGCCTAAAGCCAACCTTCGGGTTGGTGAGCCTCTACGGCGCGATGCCGCTGTCCTGGTCGCTCGACCACGGGGGACCCACGGCCCACACGGCGGAGGATTGCGCCCTGCTCCTTCAGGCCATGGCCGGATACGACCCCCGTTACGACGCTTCCATCCCCGGCCCCGCCGTGGACTACCGGCAATCGCTGAGGACCGACCTCAAGGGTGTCAGGCTGGGCATCGTGGACGACCCACTGTTTCAGCAGGCCGACCCAGAGGTGCTGGCCGCCTTCAGAGAGGCGCTGCGGGTCATGGAAGAACTCGGGGCCACGGTGCAGGAGGTTTCCATTCCCTACCTCCGGCATGCCCCCGACATCGGCCCAACAATCCTGATGGCGGAAGCAACCGCCTATCACGCTCCGTTCCTCAAAGAGCGCGCCGCGGCCTACGACCCGGAGGTGCGGATCCGCTTGGAGTCCGGCTTCGCCATCCCGGCGACCGCCTACGTCCACGCCCAGCGTGTGCGACGGGTGTTGGAACAGCAAATGGAGGAAACCCTGCGGACCGTCGACGCCATTGTCGCGCCCACAGCCCAGGTTCCCGCGCCGCCGTTGGCCGGGCGCCTCGTGACCATCGGGGGAAAGGAGCAGGACGCTCGGCGCTTCCTGTCCAACCTCATGCGCGCCTTCAACCTCACCGGCCAGCCGACGCTCGCCGTTCCCAGCGGCTTCTCGTCAGACGGGCTCCCGTTGTCCGTCCAAATCGCGGGCAGACACCTAGAGGACGCGGCGGTGCTAGCCATCGGCCACGCCTACCAGTCCGCCACGGACTGGGCCCAACGGCGACCTCCCGCCCTTTAGCCACCTTGCCGTCACGGATGGGCACGGCGCCGGGATCACCAGGTTGCCGCGCTTTCCGAAGGTCTTAAGGCTACGCGGTAACGTCCAAGACTTCGAACACGGGGTGGGGGGGCGGGGCAGACGACGTTGTCCCACCCCCCACCCTCGAAGGTTGTTGTGGGGGACACCCCACACCCCCAGCGAGGGCTGCGCGCCCCCTGCACCCGCTTTGGGAACAGGTGAGACGGGCTGGCAGCTTGCCGCACTCGCCGATGCTCTCTGGCTAAGCGGTAACGTCCAAGACCTCTAGCTGGGACGTGGGGAGGGGACCCCCTTCCTAGCCTTCCCCCGAGTACGAGGGCAGGGACGGGAGGATTCCCCCGAGTACGGGCGGGGAAGGGAGGATTAGCCGTGGTGGGGGTGGGGGCGGTCGCTGGCCGGCGTTCTTGACTGCCAACGCCTGCAATACTAGACTCGCTTCACCTGGCGACGCGGCCAGGGACGCGCAATTACGGTACAGGTGAACCCAGCCTATGGAGCCACAACTCGCCGAGCAGCTCGTGAACAGCCTGAAAGGGGCGGGCATTGACTTCGTCACCTTCCTGCCGGAGACCCGCCTCAGCCAGATACTGCCCCTCATCCGAGATGATCCGGCAATGGAGCTGATCCCCGTTTCCAGCGAGGCCGAGGCCGTGACCATTGCCGCCGGCGCCGTGCTGGGCGGCAAGCAAGCCGCCGTCTACATGGAGAGCACAGGCATCTTCGTCTCATCCTACAGCCTTCTCATTGCCGGCAAGTCGTTGGGGGCGCCTCTACTGCTCGTGGTCGGCTTCCTTGGCGGGTTCGAAGACCAGCGCAACAGCTTTCTCTACGCCAACATCGGCAAGCACACCATTCCCGTCCTCACCGGCCTCGGCATCGAGAGCCGCGTCATCGAGGACGGCGCCAACCTGGAATCCAAGGTCAAGGAAGCTGTGCGGACCGCCAACGCCCAGCGTTCGCCCGTCGCCCTACTCTTCGCCGGGGAGTTCTCCGTATGATCCGCTATGAATGTCTCGAAGCCCTGGCCCCGATGATCACCGACCATCTCCTGACCACGTCGCAGAGCGGCCAGCGGATCGAGTGGAACCACCTGACCGACCATCCGGGCAACCTGCTCGTGGGCAACATGGGCTGCGCCGTGGGCGTGGGCGTCGGGCTGGCCCTAGCCCTGCCCCACCGAAAGGTCATCGCCCTGGAGTCCGACGGCAGCGTCCTCCTGTCCCTGTTCAACCTGCCCACCCTGGCAAATCTGGACCCGCCCAACATGACCGTGGTTGTCTTTGACAACGGCGTCTACAGCGGCACCCGCATCAGCCAACCGACCGCCACCAGCGGCAGGTCGGACTTGACCGAGATAGCCAGAGGCGCCGGCATTCAGCACGCCGTCACGGTCAGGGACATCGAGGAGTTCAAGCAAGAAGTAACCACCGCCCTGAGCAACAGCCACGCCAGCTTCATCGTCTGCAAGGTGGAAGAGAGCCTGTTGCACCGCGAGACTCCAAGGCCCACAACCGACCTCGCTGAGAACAAGTACACCTTCGTGCGGTACCTAGAGCGCACCGAAGGCAAGCCCATCGCCTTCGTCGGCCGCGGCTAGGAAGCACAAGAGGGAGGCGTTCATGACAACACCCGTAAAGGTCCGGAACGAGGACATCCCTCACGTCGGCCCGGACACGCCGGCGGGTCAGTGGTTCCGCCGCTACTGGATGGCGGTGTCCAGAGTCGAAGACCTGCGCGACATCCCGGTGGGAATCAGGGTACTGGGAGAGGACCTCGTTCTCTTCCGCGACCTCCGGGGCCGGCCCGGTCTCATCGGCGCATCCTGCCCCCACCGAGGCACGTCGCTGGAGTACGGCGACATCGAGGAGCAGGGAATTCGCTGCGCCTACCACGGCTGGCTGTTCAACGTGGAGGGCCGCTGCCTGGAGCAGCCGGCCGAGCCTGAAGGGAGCATCTTCCACACCAAAATCAGGCACTCATGGCATCCAGTCCGGGAGATGGGGGGACTGATCTTCGCCTACCTGGGGCCGGACGGAGACAACCCGCCTCCCCTGCCCCGCTACGCTCCCCTTGCCGAACGCGGCGGCCTCCGCCAGATAGAGCCCACCCGCCACTTCGACTACAACTGGCTCAACTTCTACGAAAACAGCGCCGATCCCATTCACGTCGTCATCCTCCACAGGGAAAGCGGCTATGGGCAGCAGAGCTGGGGCGACCAGTTCTTCAGCATGGCGGACCCGCCCGCCTACGAGCCCGTGGAGACCTTCTACGGCATGAAGATCGTCATGACCAAACCCGGGCCCTCCGCCGGGACAGAGGTCGTTGACGAGATGAGCCTCGGCCTCCCCAGCATCCTACAGATCGGCGATACAGAGTTCGTCCACGCCCAGCTCGACAAGGAGACCCTGGAAAACAAGGGCTCCCACTTCGAGCACGCCATGTTCATTACCCCCAACGACGACCACCACTTCATGATGTTCACGGTGGATCACTACTCCGGCCCGGACCCGGACATCTTCGAGCACCTCAAGGAAATGCGGAAGCGGGAGGTCCCGAAGCAGGAAGTCAAAGAGTACGACCGCCGCAAGCACATGCCCTTCCGGGGCAACGTGCGACGAGAAGACGTCATGACCCAGGGCACGCAGGGGATCCTCAGCCAGCGCCCCGAGCACCTGGGGACCTCCGACCTAGGGGTCATCATGATCCGCCGGCTGCTGCGCCAGAACATCCAGGCGGCGGTGAATGGAGAGCAGCCAAAGGGGGTCCTGACCTGGGACCAAGCCGAGGACCTGTTCCAACTCGACTCCTTTGTCGGCGTCCGGCCCAAGAGCGCAACGTAGCCAAGGAGCACGGCATCCATGATCAACATCCAGAAGATCGGCCACATAGGCCTGTACTGCCGGGACATCGAGCAGATGAGGGCGTTCTACACCGACGTGCTCGGGATGCACGTCTCGGACGTGAATGAGCGCGGGCTGGTGTTCCTACGCTTCGGCGCCGACCACCACAGCTTCACCCTGGCCCCCATGCCGGATGACATGAAGGACGCCGGCAGGGAGACCGTCATGGACCATCTGGCGATGGCCGTCAACGACCTGGAAGAGCTGAAGGCGGCAAAGCGCCATCTGGACAGCAAGGGCGTCAAGGGCGACGCAAAGCTCCGCCACGAGGGCGCCGGCGGGAATTACGTCTATAACTTCGAGGACCCCGAGGGCAACCATCTCCAGTTCTATTGCGGCATGGACCAGATAGGCTGGGACGGCCGCAGCCGCCCAAAGGAGGAGTGGGAGCGCTTCGAGGTGGACGCCTACGCCTAAGATACAGGGGGCGCCAGGGCTGGGTCAGAGGGCCTCAGCAACCGCCGGTCCGCCTCCATTTCCTCGCATTTAAGGACAGGACAGGAGCAACGCCAATGATTCGAGGCATCCTTATCCCCGTCATCACTCCCTTCGACGACCAGCAGCGCGTCGACGAGCCCATACTGAGGCAGATCGTTGACTTCTATGTCGGCACGGGCGTCCAAGGCCTGTTCGTTCTCGGCTCATCGGGGCAGGGCCCGGTCATGTCCACGGAGGAGCGGAAGCGAACCGCCGAGGCAGCCGTGGAACAAGCTGGGGGCCGCACGCCGGTCGTTGTCCACGTCGGCGCCGCCGATACCCAAGTTACCGTGGAGTTGGCCGAACACGCCGCGGCGCAGGGGGCCAACGCAGTAGCGGTCGTGCCGCCCTTCTACTACTCCGACCATACCGAATTCGAGATTATTGCCCACTACAAGGCCGTCGGCGAGGCCACGCCGCTGCCGGTGTTCATCTACGAAAACCCGCGCTACGCCGGCATCTCGATCAAGCCAGACCTGGCGGTGCGCATGAAGGAGGCCATTCCCTCCATCAAAGGGATCAAGGTCGCCTATGGACTCGGGAGCATGTTGGACTACGTCCGCCTGCTGCCCGACGTGGCAGTCTTCACGGGCAACGCCGACCTCTTCGGGTTGGCACCCTTTGGGCTGGCGGGCATGATCAACCCACCAACGAGCTTCGCTCCCGAGCTGTGCGTCGCCCTGTGGGACGCCCTGGAGAGCAGGGACTACGAGCGGGCCGTGGTGCTTCAGGAACAGGTCAACACAACCTGGCGCCTTGTCCGAGACGCCATTCAACGGTACGGGCGGAGCACCGTGGCCGAGACCTATCGCATGCGGGGCTTCGCCGTGCAGCGCTTCCCCAAGTGGGACACCAAGCCCATGCCCGACGAGGCGCGGGAGCAGCTTCGACGGGAGCTAGAGGAAGCCGGGGCGCTCCCACAGCCGTCTCCGGTCCGCTGACGTCTGAACCCACCTGCGCCGAGATCGAGGGGGCGGCCAGGGCCGCCCCCTCGCGTATTGAAATGCGCCCGCCTGTTCTCACGGGAGGAAGAGGATGAAGGTCGTCGTCACAGGAGGAAGTGGGCGGCTGGGCCAGCACACCATCAGGGAACTGCTGGCCCACGAACACCAAGTCTTGAGCCTCGACAAGGCGCCGCCGCCGGAACGCCTCTGCCCTTCATGGCAGGTGGACCTGACGAGCGTAGGATCGGCTCACGAAGCGCTGAAGGGGGTTGACGCCGTCATTCAACTTGGCGCCTTCCAGGCCCCCAACATGACCTCCAACGCCGAGACCTTCAACAACAACGTCGCCATCGCCTTCAACGTATTCCAGGCCGCCGCCGACATGGGGGTGAAGAGGGTCGTCTTTGCCTCCAGCATCGCTGCGTATGGCTTCATCTATGCCCCCCAGATGTGGGCCCCGGATTTCCTGCCCTTCGACGAGTCTCACCCCTGCCGTCCCCAGGACCCCTACGGCCTGTCCAAGGTCGTTGGAGAGCGCATCGCCGACTACTTCGTCAGTGTGTCGGATATGACCGTGGCTAGCCTGCGGATCACCGGCATCAACTTCGACCCAAGCTACGAGGGGTTCCGGGAGGTCTGGCGGAACCCCCAGCCGAGAGTCCGCATCCTCTGGACCTACGTGGACGGCAGAGACGCCGCAATGGCGTGTCGGCTAGCGGCGGAGGCCAGCATCCAAGGCCACGCGGCGTTTAATATCGCCGCGCCCACTAGCCGCGCGCCCGATGACACCCACGAACTCATCCGCCGCTACCTGCCCGACGCCGATAACATTCGCCAGGGGCTAACCGGCAACTGGAGCTGCATGGATGCCTCCAAGGCTGAGGAGCGCCTGGGGTTCAGGATTCAGCACACTTGGGAACAGTACGTCAGCCCGGAGGATGGCTAGCAGGGGGTTTGGGTGTAGCTCCTCATCGTTCATGCAGGAAAGCCAAGAGGATCCCCTCCCGTCCCTTCCCAACGGAGCGATTCGCTACCCTGCGATACCCTATGTGTGCGCCAAGGCTCCGGTTGGAACGCAAACATGGTGTGCGAAAGGATGGATTGCATGAACGAGCTCGTCATCCAGACCGATGCACTGACGAAGCGATACGGCGAAATCGTGGCCGTGGACGGCCTCTCGCTCGAGGCGCAGCGCGGCCACATCTTCGGACTTCTGGGCCCGAACGGATCGGGCAAGACGACCACGATGAGCATGCTGCTCGGGCTGGTGAGACCCACGTCGGGCAGCTTCAAACTGTTCGGCGGCAACATATCGCATCAGGATGCGCTCCACCGTACAGGCGCAATAGTCGAGACGCCCTCTTTCTATCCGTACCTTTCGGGCCGAGACAACCTCGCCTACTTCCAGGGAATCACGGGAAGAGGCGACCGGAGGGAGCTGGACAGTCTGCTGGGCAAGGTGGGCCTTGCCGACCGCGCACACAGCCGCTTCCGCACGTACTCACTGGGCATGAAGCAGCGCCTGGGGTTGGCCTACGCTCTGCTAGGTGATCCGGAACTCCTGTTCCTAGACGAGCCGACCAACGGTATGGACCCTGCGGGCATGGCCGAGGTGCGGGAGATGATACGGGACCTGGGTACGGGTGAGCGCACGGTGGTGTTGTCGAGCCACCTGTTGCACGAGGTTGAGCAGGTGTGCGATAGCGTGGCCATCCTCTCGAAGGGCAAGCTCATCGCCCAGGGCAGAGTCGCTGACCTGGTGCACGCGCGAGCAGGCGAGCGAATGCGCCTGCGCACCACGGACAATGCAAAGGCGGTGAAAGTGCTGTCCGCACTGGAATGGGTCGGTGACGTGACGATGGATGGCGAGGTGGTCGTAGTGGCGGCGCCAAGCGAGAGGGCGTCGGAGTTGAGCGCGGCCCTGGGCCGGTCGGAGGTCTACGTCACGGAGATGGCAGCCGACGAGATGTCGTTGGAGCAGTACTTCCTGGACATCACCGGCGACGGTCGGAAAGACGCAGAATGATCGCATCAATGCTGCGCCTGACTAGATGGGAGCTTTTCAAGCTCCGCAAGAGATGGATACCCTGGATACTCCTCGGGTTGGTCGTGATCATCACCCAGGTCTCCCTGTGGGGCGTCTACTTTTCGTACGGCAACGCGCCTGAGGCGGACTTTAGGGTCTACCACGGACCGCCGGATGCGGGCGGTCTTCTTGCCGTTACAGAGTTCTCATGCGTCGATATCGACGACGCAAAGGTTGCATCGGCGATGGCGAGCGTTCCGGAAGAGAACCGGGAGCGGGTGCTCGCGGAGATCGAACGGCAAAGGGAGCATTGCCCTGAACGCATTGAAGAGGCAACTCGCGAACGCCAGCGTTTGCGCCAGTTCTTTGTCCTTCCCGGCAGCCTTTCAACCGGCTTGGCGGTTGCTTCCACGTTCGGGATCATCTTCAGCATGATCCTGGCGGGGTCAACGATGGGAGGCGAGTATGGCTGGGGCACGTTACGGTCTACGTTGACCAAGGGTATCGGACGTTGGCAGTTCCTAGGGGCGAAGGCGTTGTCGCTTCTGCTATTGGGTGGAGCTGGCTTCCTTGTCGTGTCCCTGGCCATCGTGATTAGCAGCCTGATCGCCACTTCGTTCATCTCGGGCGAGGGCGGAGGGCTTGCTGCCTCCGGCGAGTGGTCCGCAACGGCTACACTATTCGGCAAGGCGGTCTACGGACTGATCCCTTACGTCATCCTGACGCTGTTCCTGTCGGTGCTGACTTCATCGTCGAGCATGGGTATCGCGGCAGCGATGGCGTACTACTTCGCCGAACTGATTCTCATCGGCATCCTGACCAGCGTGTTCGACTGGTTCCACAACGTCTCCGACTTCCTCCTTGGCCCCAGCATCATCGCTTGGATGACCGAACCCGGAGTCCAGGCGACGGGTGGTGACGCTGCCCTATTCACTCTCAGTGACCTGCCGAGTCAACTGCACGCGTTCCTGGTCGTCACCGCGTACATCGTCATCACCGGGGCCGCTGCACTCTGGCTCTTCCAGCGCAAGGACATTGGCGGGGCAAGGGGCGAGTGATCGCGGCGCGTCGGCCCATCCTAGCCCTCGCTGTCGCCGGCGGCTTCCTGAAGCGCCCGCCAGACCCGCTCCGGGGTCAGGGGTGCCTGTCGTATGCGGACCCCCGTCGCCTGAAAGATGGCATTGGCCACCGCCGGCGCAACGACGGTGATGGCGCACTCCCCCACCCCCTTGGCGCCATACGGCCCAGGCCCGTCCTCGTTTTCGATAAGGATGGTCTCGAACACCTCCGGGGCCTCATCAAACGTGGGCACGCGGTAGTCGATGAGGTTTGCGTTGAGGAGTTGCCCGTCCTCGTAAATCAGCTCTTCAAAGAGCGTATGCCCCATTCCCTGCATCGCTGCGCCCTCGTCCTGGCCCTCCACCGACTTGGGGTTGATGGCTTTGCCCACGTCGGACGCGGAGACGTAGCGAAGGATCCGGACGGCCCCGGTCCGCGTGTCCACCTCCACCTCGGCCGCCCCCACCGCCGACTCCCAAAGGATGGGTGTTTGTCCCACGCCGCCGGAGCCAGGCGTCACGTACCCACGCCCCATCAGCTCTCCTGCGGCCGAGCCAAACTTCTGCCGCACCAAAGCGGCGTAGGTAATCCTCTCCTCTCCAAAGGCCACGCTTCCCTGCTCGAATGCCAGCGCGCTCCCGGGGGCCTCGAAGTGCGCCGAGGCCAGATCCAGAAGCTGCTCCCTAATTTCCCGCGCCGCATCCTGAATGGCCAGCCCCACCAGTGTCGTGGAGCGGCTGGCCCCTGTGGAGCGGTCGTAGGGAACGGCGCCCGTGGCCGAAGCGATGACCACAACCTGGTCCAGCAGCAACGATAGGGCCTGCGCGGCCACCTGTCCGAGGGCAGAGTGAGAGCCCTGCCCCATCTCCACTGAGCTGACCAGCGCCGTTGCGCTCCCGTCCATGTGCAACCGCATCAGCGCGGTGGAAGCGGCGGCAGCCCCAGCGCCGAGGATGGAGCATGCGAAGCCTACCCCCCGCCTGCGGCCCGGGCGGTCGGCAGGCTCAGGCTGCCGGCTCTTACCTGTTTGCATGGCATCCGCCGCCCTCCGGAGCGCTCCCATCATGTCGGCGTTCAGGGGCCGTTCGCCCCGGCGCACCTCATCGCCGTAACGGCCCAGGTTCTTCATCCGCAACTCCACCGGGTCCATGCCCAGCGCGTGGGCAATGATATCCACCTGCGACTCGCTGGCCCACGCCGCCTGAGGCCCACCGACCGCCCGGAAGGAGCCTGCGGGAACTGTGTTGGTGTACACGGCATAGGACGTCACCTTGAGGTGCGGCCACATATATGGGCCAGCGATCTGATGAGCACACCGGTCGTTGACCGTGGAGGCGTTGTCGGCGTAGGCCCCGGTGTCCAGGTGCATACGACACTCGCGGGCGAGGAAAGAGCCGTCGTTCCGCACGGCCGTGCGCAGTACGCAGTGGGCCGAATGCCTGCGCACCGTCCGCGCCGCCTCTTCCACCGTCAGGGCTATCATTACTGGCCTGCCCGCCTCGCGGCTCAGCGCAGCGGTCAGCGGCTCGATTTTGGCGTAGGACTTGCTGCCGAACCCTCCGCCCACGTAGGGCGCCGTCACCTCCACCCGGCTCAGAGGCAGGTCGAAAATGCGGGCAAGCTCCGCCCTGACTAGGAAGGGGTGCTGCGCCGACGACCATACCGCCAGCCCGTTGGAATCGAACCTGGCGATGCAAACGTGCGGCTCCAGAGCGTAGTGGTAGACCATCGGAAACGTGAACACATCCTCGAACACGTGGTCCGCCTCAGCGAAACCGCGCTCCACGTCACCCCACGCGTACTCGGCTTGGTGGCATAGGTTAGACTCGTGGAGCCGCAACGCCCCGGGCGCCAGGGCTTCCAACACGCCGGTGACCGGCTCGAGCTCCTCGTACTCCACCTCAATGAGACCGAGCGCCGCTTCCGCCACCGACGCGTCAACCGCAGCCACCGCAGCCACCGCCTCACCCTGGAACCGCACCCGGTCCATGGCGATCACCGGCCGGTCCTTGATGTCGGCGCCATAGTATGGGCTCATGTTGGTGAGCCGGTCTCCGGTCAGCACGCCGAACACCCCGGGCAGCCGGCGCGCCGCGCTGGCATCGACGCGTTTGAGCAGTGCGTGGGGATAGGGGCTAGCCAGTATCTTGCCGTGGGCCATCCCCGGCAGCTCGATATCGCCGGTGTAGACGGCGCGGCCCGTTACCTTCTCGATGGCGTCGGGGCGGCGAACGGAGGCGCCGACAACGTTCATGCGCCCCTAACTCCGCAGGTAGTCCGAGACGAACTGCTCGGCGGGGCGGTTCCACAGCTCTTCCGCGGTCCCAATCTGCACGAACCGCCCGTCCCGCATGACCGCTATCCGATCCGCCATAGCGAAAGCGTCCCTCATGTTGTGCGTGACGTAGATGGTGGTGGCGCGTTCGTCCTGCTGGAGCTTTCTGATCTCCTCGCGAGCGGTGACCCGGCTCGGCGGATCGAGGCTGGACAGGGGTTCATCCATGAGAAAGACATGGGGCGCGGCCGTCAGCGCCCTGGCAATGGCGACCCTCTGCCTCTGGCCCTGGGACAACTCGTCCGGCTTGCGTCCGAATAACGCCTGGTCCAGACCGGCGCGCTGAGCCGCCAGCCTGATGCGCGCCCCGATGCTGTCGGCTGCCCAATGCCGCACCTTCAGGGGCAGGCTGAGGTTAGCGTAGTCCCTCTCGTCCATGACCTTCATGTGGGGCCACAGAGCGTAGTTCTGAAAGATCATCTGAACGTCCCGCTTCCCC
This sequence comes from Dehalococcoidia bacterium, assembly GCA_965263165.1. GTDB lineage: Bacteria > Chloroflexota > Dehalococcoidia > Lucifugimonadales > SAR202-VII-2 > SAR202-VII-2. The sequence goes on along the minus strand of OZ253584.1, from coordinate 2,121,231 downwards.
ACAGGTATGTGATCAATGCTTTCCCGGTCAAAGCGCACCGACCCGGAATCCTGCCGTTCCAGCCCGGCGATGATGCGTAACATGGTGGTCTTGCCGCACCCCGTCGGCCCCACAACGACCAGCAACTCACCGCTGCTCACCTGCAGGGTCACGCCGTCCAGGACGGTCGCGTCGCCGAAGCGTTTGGTGATGTTCTCCAGGTGGATTTCGGTCATGGCGCCGTTGAGTTCCCTCGGTTGGCCCCCTCCATCTCAGCGCCCATCGCAGCGCAGCGCCGTTGGCCCAGGCCCGCCTTCACAGAAGCTACAAGGCCCCGGCCTGCCTGGCGATGTCCAGAACGTAGCGGGCGTCGTCAGCATGCAGATGCTCGATGAGTTTGCCGTCCACCGTTGTGGCGCCGCGGCCCTCTCTCTCCGACGCCTCGTAGGCCTCCACCACCCGCCTGGCGTAGTCGATCTCCTCGGCGCTCGGTGTAAAGACCTCGTGCACCGGGCCGATGTGCGAGGGGTGGATGACCATCTTGCCCTCGTAACCCAGGTCCCGCTCGCGATGGGCGGCGGCGTAGAGCCCTTCTATGTCGGGAACCCGCTGGAACACCGTGCCAACCGGCATCTTGCCCGCAGCCCTGGCAGCCACCAGCACCCGGGACCGAGGATAGAGATACTCCGATTCGTCCGCTGTATACAGGCCTCGCGTCGAGTGGACATAGTCCCCTCCGCCGAAGGCCACGGCGTCGATCCGGGCGCTGCCGAACACCGTCCGGTCCACGTTCACGATGCCCAACGCCGTCTCCACTAGTGGCATCATCCGGGCAGTTCCATCCGGGCGGCCCAGGCGGCGTTCCACCTCGGTGATGATGACGTCCGCCACTCTGACGATCTCATCGCTGTCGGCCTTGGGCACGACGACCAGGTCCACGCCGCCTTCGACCACCGCCACAAGGTCATCGTGGCCCCACGGCGTGGTGAGTCCGTTGATGCGCACGGCCCGTTCCTTCCCGCGAAAATCGACGGCGCTCAACGTTTCCTTGACAGCATTCCGGGCGTTGACCTTCTCCTGAGGAGCAACGGCGTCTTCAATGTCCAGAATGATGCTGTCCGCCTCGGATTCCAGGGCGCGGGAGAGAAAACGGGCATTGTTCCCGGGCAGGAACAGCATGGAACGGCGAAGTTGGCGCAAGGAACACCTCCTGAGCAAGACGGGAGGCAGCGTATCACCCCGATATGGGCCTCACAAGCCCGGCATCCCGTTCCCTCTGCCCCAACCACGCACTCCGCCTTGCCACGGTGGGCTTTCCCTGACAAGGGCCATCCATTATCCTGATGGCGTTCGCCAAGGAGGCGGCCATGGCCGCATCGGCACAGCGTCAGACAACAGAGAGGGGGCAGCAGGGGGAGCCGTATTCGCCCGCCGTGGAGAACTACCTTCTGGCCCTGTATGACCTCCAGGAGGAGCGCGGCTATCCCACGCTCTCCCAACTGGCCGCCCATCTGCGCCACTTCCCACCCAGCGAGGCCCTCGGCACAACCCTTCCCTCCGTCAGTGGGATGCTGCGACGGCTGCAACGGGAGAGTCTGGTGGAGTTGGGCGGCGACAAACGCGTCCGCCTGACCAAGCGCGGCACGATGGCCGGCAAGGACGTTGCGCGCCGCCACCATCTCGCCGAATGCCTGCTGGTGAGTCTCCTTGGCGTGGACCTGCACGACGCCGATGAAGAGGCTCACCGCCTGGAGCACTTCATCTCTCCGGAGGTCCTCGAGCGCATCTATCTGCGCCTCGGCGAGCCCTCCATCTGTCCCTACGGCAGGCCCATCCCAGACAGCGGCTATGTGAAGCCAGAAAGACCCCATATCCCGCTGAATCGCACGGCCTCCGGCGAGTTCTACCGCGTCGCCATGCTGCCAGAGGACGACAAGGAACTGGTGGCCTACCTGGCGCAGAATCAGATCGTCCCCGGTCAAGAGGTGTTCGTCAGCGAGCTGGCCACCTACCGGGACGCCGTCGTTCTCCAGATCAATGGGAACGAAATCTCCCTCGGGTCGCGCGTCGCCGAGGCCATCAAGGTCTTGCCCAGCGGGCGCTAGCGGTCTTGCCCAACGGGCGCAGGGCTACAAGGAGGCAGCCATGCTCAGCGTACAGGAAAACGAGCGCCTCACTCGCGTCGGATCGGGCACGCCGATGGGGGAGTTGCTCAGGCGCTACTGGCACCCCATCGCCGCCACAGCCGAGCTGGACGAGAATCCCACCAAGGAGGTCCGTCTCCTAGGTGAAGACTTGGTGCTCTATAGGGACCGCTCCGGACAATATGGCTTGGTCGGGCGGTACTGCGCCCATCGCAGGGTCAACCTGGCCTACGGCATCCCCGAAGAACGAGGCCTCCGCTGCATGTATCACGGCTGGCTCTACGACGAGACCGGCCAGTGCATCGAGCAGCCATTCGAGGAAACGGTCAGGCCAGAGTCCCGCTTCAAAGACAAAATCCAGCTTCCAGGCTACCCCGTCCAAGAGCAGAGCGGGCTGTTGTTCGCCTACATGGGCCCCGCGCCCGCTCCCTACCTGCCGCTCTGGGGGCCGCTGATTTGGGACAACGTCGTCCGGGAAGTTGCCATCACCGAGATCCCCTGTAACTGGTTCCAATGCATGGAGAACTCGCTCGACCCCGTCCATGTCGAATGGCTGCACCGCTACTACACCAGCTATGTCTGGATGCGCCAGGGAAAGATCGCCGACACGCAGCCGCCCAAGATACGCCACCGAAAGATCGGCTTCGACGTGTTCGACCACGGCATCATCAAACGCCGCGTCCTGGACGGGTACACCGAGGATGACGACGATTGGAAGGTGGGACACCCCATCCTGTTCCCGCACATCCTGTACGTCCAAGCGGGCGGGGTACTCGCCACCCTTCAGCACCGCGTCCCCATTGACGACGAGCGCACCCTCCACGTCAGCTTCTACGCCTACGAGGCCGCGCCGGGAGCGCAAGCGCCGGCCCAAGAGCGCGTACCCTATCGCCGCGTCAGCATGTACAACGAGGACGGCGGCTTCGCCGTCGACTTCAGTCTGGACCAGGACAAGATGGCGTGGGCCACTCAGGGGGCTATCGCCCAGCGCGAGCGGGAGGCCCTTGGCGATTCGGACACCGGCATCATCCTGCTGCGCAAGCTGCTCAACGAGCAGATGCGCATCGTGGAGGACGGCGGCGACCCCATGAACGTCTTCCGCGACGAGGAGTCGGCCCGGTCGATCCAAGTGCCGGTGGAGCGGGTGGGCAACGGGTGGGACAAGCTGACGGAGGTGCGTTACATCCCGCTGGAGCAGGGAGAGACCCCGGCGTTGGAGGCAATCACCGAGGTGCTTTCCACGTGGCGAGACCGGTCGCAAGTGCTGGAACGCTAGGAGGGAAGCGGCGGCCCTCCGCCGCCTAGCGCCGTCAATGCGCCGGCCAAGTTTCCCCCTAGCCCCGGATGTGATATTCTACTCAATCGAACTAGGAGGAAGCCTTGACGGGCTTCCCGCGACGCACACCTTATACGCACACCTGAGGAGGTGGAGAGTATGGCAGAGGACCTGCACTTTAGCGCCTACGACGCCTGGGTCGAGAAGGAAGGCCTGCCCGTCTACACAGGATGGGGCATCCACCCTCCGGACTTGGAACTGGCGCCCTGGGGCCGCAAGGGCGTCAACGCCGCCTTCCTGCACCTGGAAGCCATGGGCGACCACTGCAACGACATCGTGATGGAGATTCCGGCGGGGGGCAGCACCAAGGCTGTCCGCCAAATGTTCGAAGAGATTGTCTACGTCCTGAGCGGACGCGGGGCCACCACGGTGGCCGCGGGCGACGGAAGCAATCAGACCTTCGAGTGGCAGGCGGGGAGCCTCTTCGCCGTGCCGTTGAACTCCCTTCACCAGCACTTCAACGGCTCGGGCGATGAAGCGGCCCGGTTGCTCACCGTGACCAACCTCCCTCTGATGATGAACATGTTCCACAACGAGGAGTTCGTCTGGAACAACCCCTATGAGTTCAGGGACCGCTTGGGGGAGACCGGGTACTTTCAGGGCGAGGGCAAGATGCACGAGGTCCGCGAAGGCCGCACGTGGTGGGAGACCAACCTCCTCGCCGACGCTGACAATTTCGAGTTGCGCGAGTGGAAGGCGCGGGGCGCAGGCGGCATCAACCTCCAGTTCAACCTTTCCAACAGCACCATGCACACCCACATCTCGGAGTTCCCCACCGGGACGTACAAGAAGGCCCACGGCCACGGACCCGGCGCCCACATCATTCTGCTGTCCGGCGTTGGCTACTCCGTGTGCTGGCCCGACGAAAAGAATTGGCGGGGCAACGGCGGCGGCTACGAAGACCGCGAGTTGGTGCCCTGGGAGAAGGGCAGCATCTTCGTGCCCATGGGCTATCATCAGCACTTCAACACCGGCGCCGACCCCGCCCGCTACCTGGCCATCGGCTTCGGCGGCATGCGCTACCACGTCGGCGGGGGCGCCATCGGCAACCGCGAGGCTGCCGACGCCATGGACAAGAGCGTCAAAGAGGGCGGCATCCAAATCGAGTACCAGGACGAAGACGCGCGGGTTCTCGAAATCTTCGAGGAGGAATGCCGAAAGCACGGCGGCACGTCCAGGATGCGCGACTACCTGAAGCAGTTCCGCGACGTAGCCTAGCCACCGATCGGGCTGGCGCGATCGCCCGAAGCAAGGCCCTGGGTCGACGACCCAGGGCCTTGTCATTGAAGCCCGTGGCGGTTACCTTGTGCCCAAACAATTGAGTCGAGTTTGAGGATTTCCACTTCCGAGGAGGGAACGATGGCCGTAGACTTGCACCATAGCGCATACGACACCTGGGTCGAAAACGCGGGGCTTCCCGTGTATGACGGCTGGGGCATCCACCCACCCGACCTGAAGTTGGCCCCTTGGGACCTCAAGGGCATGGACGCAGCAATTCTTCACCTAGAGGCAATGGGTACCCAGTGCAACGACTTTGTGCTGGAGATGCCGCCGGGCGGCAGCAGCAAGCCAATCCGCCAAATGCACGAGGAGTTGGTCTACGTCCTGAGCGGCCGGGGCGCAACCTCAGTCTGGCTGGATGACGAGAGCAGCAAGAGGACCTTCGAATGGCAGGCGGGCAGCCTGTTCGGCGTGCCCCAGAACGCCACCCACCAGCACTTCAACGGCTCCGGCGACGAACCGGTCCGATTCCTCACGGTCACGGACCTGCCGATTATGCTGAACATGTTCCACAGTGAGGACTTCATTTGGAACAACCCCTTCAACTTCCGCGACCGGTTCGGAGACGACGGCTACTTCGTGGGCGAAGGCAAAATGCACGAGGTCCGGGAAGGACGCACCTGGTGGGAGACAAACGTCCTCGCCGACGCTGACCACTTCGAGTTGAGGCCTTGGAAGGACCGGGGCGCAGGCGGCATCAACCTCCAGTTCAACCTGGCGAACAGCACCATGCACACCCACATCTCCGAGTTCTCCCCCGGAATGTACAAAAAGGCGCACGGGCACGAGCCGGGCGCCCACATCGTGCTGCTGTCGGGCGTTGGCTTCTCGCTGGTTTGGCCCGATGGCAAGAACTGGAAAGGCAATGGGGGCGGCTTCGACGAGGTCGTTATGGTGCCATGGAAGAAGGGCAGCATCTTCGTGCCCATGGGCTTCCACCAGCACTTCAACACCGGTACAGAGCCCGCCCGCTACCTTGCCATGGGCTTCGGCGGATTCCGCTACCACGTAGGCAGGGACACTATGGGAACGAAGTTCCACACCTTCGGCGCCGATGTCAGCACTCGCAAGGGCGGGTTCCAAATCGAGTACGAAGACGAAAACCCCGTCATTCTTGAACGGTTTGAAGAGGAATGCAGGAAGAACGGCGGAGAATCCAAGATGCGCGAGTACCTGAAGCAGTTCCGCGACGTGAGGTAGCTTCCTCCCGATCTGGGCAGGGTGGCGCCGAAGCAAGGCCCAGGCTGTGCGCATAGCCTGGGCCTTGCTTATCCATCGCCTGTAAACGCTGCGCGCGAGACTCAGCATCACAATCCAACTCGGAGGCAGACCAATGGCAGAGGACCTGCACTCTAGCGGCTACGAGACTTGGGCCGCCCGCGAAGGGCTTCCCATCTACGGCGGCTGGGGCATCCACCCACCCGACCTGGAGCTGGCCCCCTGGAACCGCATGGGCGCCAATGCCGCCCTCCTGCATCTCGAGGCAATGGGCGATACCTGCAATGACATCGTCATGGAAATCCCTCCCGGCGCCAGCACCAAGCCGATCAGTCACATGTACGAAGAGCTTGTCTACGTCCTCAGCGGGCGCGGCGCCACGTCAGTCTGGCTGGACGAGTCCAAGAAGAACACCTTCGAGTGGCAGCCGGGAAGCCTATTCGGCATCCCCCTCAACGCCACCTACCAGCACTTCAACGGCGCCGGCGACGAGGCGGCCCGCTTCGTCTCCGTAACCAACCTGCCCCTCATGCTGAACATGTTCCACAACGAAGCGTTCATCTGGAACAGCAACTTCAAGTTCAAGGACAGGCTCGGCAACGAGGGCTATTTCTTGGGCGAGGGCAAGATGCACGACGTGGCCCCTGGCAAGCATTGGTGGGAGACCAACCTCCTCGCCGACGCCCCGAACTTCGAGCTGCGGCCCATGGAAAAGCGGGGCGCCGGCGGCATCAACCTCCAGTTCAACCTGGCGAACGCCAGCATGCACACGCATATCTCCCAATTTCCGGTCGGCACCTACAAGAAGGCGCACGGCCACGCCCCCGGCGCCCACATCGTGCTGCTGTCGGGCGTTGGCTTTTCGCTGATCTGGCCGGACGGCAAGAATTGGATCGGCAACGGCGGCGGCTTCGACGAGCGCGTTATGGTCCCCTGGAAGCCCGGCGGTATCTTCGTGCCCATGGGCTATCACCAGCACTTCAACACCGGCCCGGAACCCGCCCGCTACCTCGCCATGGGGTTCGGCGGCTACCGCTACCATATTGGAGCCATGGCCAACGGCACGCGGGAAGACGCCGCAGGAGGCGACAAGAGCGTTCAGGAAGGCGGCATCCAAATCGAATACGAGGACGAGGACCCGCGCATCCTCCCATTGTTCGAAGAGGAATGTATCAAGAACGGCTCGAAATCCAAGATGCGGGAGTTCTTGGGAATAGCGTAGGCTCACCACAGCAGACCACCCAAAGATTGGAACAAGGCCCAGGGCTTTCAGCTTTGGTCCTTGTCCTGTCCCCCGCTTGGCGGTACCTTGTGCGAGACACCGGGCAATACGGAACCATTCAGGAGGCAAACCAATGGCAGAGGACCTGCACTATAGCGGCTACGAGACCTGGGCCGCCCGCGAAGGGCTTCCCATCTACGGCGGCTGGGGCATCCACCCACCCGACCTAGAGCTGGCCCCCTGGGACCGCATGGGCGCCAACGCCGCCCTCCTGCATCTCGAGGCAATGGGCGACACTTGCACCGACATCGTCATGGAAATCCCTCCCGGCGCCAGCACCAAGCCGGTCAGTCACCTGTACGAGGAGCTTGTCTACGTCCTCAGCGGACGCGGCGCCACCTCCGTATGGCATGACGATTCCAGGAAGAATACTTTCGAGTGGCAGCCGGGAAGCCTGTTCGGCATCCCCCTCAACTCCACTTTCCAGCACTTCAACGGCGCCGGAGACGAACCAGCCCGCTTCGTCTCCATAACCAACCTGCCGCTCATGTTGAACATGTTCCACAACGAAGAGTTCATTTGGAACAGCAACTTCAAGTTCAACGACAGGCTCGGCGACGAGAGCTATTTCCTAGGCGAGGGCAAGATGCACGATGTGGCCCCAGGCCGCCATTGGTGGGAGACCAACCTCCTCGCCGACGCCCCCAACTTCGAGTTGCGGCCCATGGAAAAGCGGGGCGCCGGCGGCATCAACCTCCAGTTCAACCTGGCTAACGCCAGCATGCATACCCACATCTCTCAGTTTCCGATTGGCACCTACAAGAAGGCGCATGGCCACGCCCCCGGCGCCCACATCGTGTTGCTGTCCGGCGTTGGCTACTCACTGATATGGCCGGACGGCAAGAACTGGGTCGGCAACGGCGGCGGTTTCGACGAGCATGTCATGGTCCCCTGGAAGCCCGGCAGCATCTTCGTGCCCATGGGCTATCACCAGCACTTCAACACCGGCCCGGAACCCGCCCGCTACCTCGCCATGGGGTTCGGCGGTTTCCGCTACCACATCGGCGCGCCGGCCATCGGCACCCGAGAGGACGCCGATGGCATGGACAAGAACGTTCAGGAGGGCGGCATCCAGATCGAATACGAGAATGAGGACCCGCGCATCCTTCCCCTGTTCGAAGAGGAGTGCATCAAGAACGGCTCGATGTCCAAGATGCGGGAGTTCTTGGGCGTGGCCTGACTCCCGCCGACAGGCCGCATGACAAGGCCCAGGGCTGCTGACCCTGGGCCTTGTCATGCAGAGCCCCGCGCGGGTACCTTATGCCCGACCGGCTACCCGGCCAAAACACCGAGGGCAACACATTGAGGAGGACGCATGGCGGACGACCTGCACTTTAGCGGATACGAAAACTGGGTGGAGAACGAGGGACTCCCCGTCTACTCCAGCTGGGGCATCCACCCCCCCGACCTTGAACTGGCCCCCTGGGACCGAAAGGGGGTCGACGCCGCGATCCTCCATCTGGAAGCCATGGGCGACCATTGCAACGACTTCGTGATGGAGATTTCGCCCGGTGGCAGCTCCAAGCCCGTTCGCCAGATGTACGAAGAGTTGGTCTATGTCCTGAGCGGCCGGGGCGCAACCTCCGTGTCTCAGGACAAGGATGGCCCGGCGCAATCCTTCGAGTGGCAGGCCGGAAGCCTGTTCGGCGTTCCGTTGAACTCCCTGCACCAGCACTTCAATGGCTCCGGGGATGAGCCCGCCCGTCTGCTTTCCGTAAGCGACCTGCCCCTCATGCTCAACGCGTTCCACAACGAAGACTTCATCTGGCACAACGACTTCAAGTTTCTGGACAGGTTCGGCGACGCCGGCTTCTTCCAGGGTGAAGGCAAGATGCACGAGGTCCGCGAGGGCCGCACCTGGTGGGAAACCAACCTCCTTGCTGACGCCGATAATTTCGAGCTGCGGCCTTGGAAGAACAGGGGCGCCGGCGGCATCAACCTCCAGTTCAATCTGGCCAACGCAACCATGCACACCCATATTTCCCAGTTTGACCCCGGCATGTACAAGAAGGCGCACGGCCACGGGCCCGGCGCCCACATCATCCTGCTCGGGGGCGTTGGGTATTCGACCTGCTGGCCCGATGGTCGCACCTGGCGCGGCAATGGCGGCGGACGCGACGAGTTGGAGATGGTGCCGTGGAAGAAGGGCAGCATCTTCGTGCCCATGGGCTACCATCAGCACTTCAACACCGGCCCCGATCCCGCCCGCTACCTCGCCATGGGCTTCGGCGGCTTCCGCTATCACGTCTCCAGCGCCCAGACCGGAAGCCGTGCCGCAGCCGCCGGCGCAGACGTCAGCGTCAAGGAAGGCGGCATCCAAATCGAATACCAAGACGAGGACTCGCAGGTCCTGGAGGTCTTCGAAGAGGAGTGCCGGAAGAACGGCGGCGTCTCCCGCATGCGCGAGTACCTGGGAAGATAGTCGGCCGTGGGGAGGCGGAAGCCCTTGAGGGTTCCGCCTCCCCCTTTCCCCTCGGGCCCCGCCTTCAGCGACGCCGCAAGGAGACTGCATGGCCGTCGATCTACACTTCAGCGCATACGAGCAGTGGGTCGAGGACGAAGGCATCCCCGTAGCCACAGGGTGGAGCGTCGAGCCAGCAGAGGTCGAGGTTGGAACCTGGCGCCGCAAGAGCGCTCTTGGCGCCATCATCCACCTGAGGGCCATGGATGACTACGCCGACGCCTATGTGTTGGAGCTCGCCCCAAGAACATCCAGCGCGCCGGACAGGCACCTATTCGAAGAGGTCCTGTACGTCCTCAAAGGCCGCGGCGCCACGTCGGTCTGGCTGGACAACGGCTACCGTCAGACCTTCGAATGGCAGGAGGGCAGCCTGTTCTCCATCCCGCTGAACGCCAACTACCAACACTTCAACGGCGCAGGCGACGAAACGGCCCGGGTTCTCGCAGTGACCAGCGCCCCCCTTATGATGAACATGTTCCATGACATGAACTTCATCTACAACAACCCGTTCGTCTTCCTAGAGCGCTTCGGCCAGGCGGACTTCTTCCAGGGCGAGGGCAAGCTGCACCCCGTTCGGCCCGGCAGAACATGGTGGGAAACCAACTTCGTTCCGGACGCCCGCAGCTTCCAGCTCGCGGAGTGGAAGGCGCGGGGCGCCGGCGGGATCAACCTCCAGTTCAACCTGGCCGACAACAACATGCACACCCACATCTCCGAGTTCCCCGTCGCCACGTACAAGAAGGCGCATGGGCACGCCGCGGGCGCTCAGATCATCATCCTCGAAGGCTCCGGCTTCACCCTTGTCTGGCCGGACAACCGCTATTGGAAGGGCAGCGGCGGGTTCGACGACGTGGTGAGGATCGACTGGAACCCAGGCTCGTTCTTCGCTCCAGTGGGCTATCACCAGCACTTCAACACCGGCCCCACCCCTGCCCGCTACATGGCCATAGGCTTCGGCGGACCCCGCTATTTCGTTGCCACCGACCTGGGGACAGGCGGAACCGCGATCTTCGAGGTTATGGACAAGAGCGTGAAAGAGGGCGGCATCCAGATCGAGTACGAGGACGAAGACCCCCGCATCCTGCATTGGTTCGAGGAGGAGTGCGCCAGAAACGGCGTACAGTCGCGGATGCGGGAAATCATGGGAAGATAGGAAGCCGCCAGGTGTGCTCGCCGTCGGGCGGCCCGGCGCGCCGGAGCGTCACATTCTTTCTGGCGAGACGGCGAGCGGGCAAAGCCTCGGCGTTGCGAGGCTCTCTCCCCTACCAGAAGGGCGCTAACGGTGCCTGATGCCGGAAGTAGACCTCTTTCCGCTGGGCCGCGGATTCCAAAATCCCGAACACAACCTCCTGAGTCGCCTTGGCCCAGCGCGGGCCGTGGAGTCTCGGCGGGGCATCATTTGCGATGGCCTCCCGAAGAATGTTTAGCTCTGAAGTCGTGTAGCGCTTCCCATACTCCTCACCCGCCGAAACCGGCAACGCCTCAATCTCGTCGTCGCCATTGATGATCAGCCCGCTGGGCGACTGCCGGACGCTGCCGCGCTCACATTCGACAAGCGTCACCCCGAAGAAGGCGTGCCGCTTGTCTGGGCCACGGTGGGGCGTCTGGCCAACCTTGGTCCCGCCGTAGCGGGTTTCCTCTTTGTGCGCCCACTCGTCCTCCGGCGCGAAGCCCTTCAGCAGCTTCCTGGCCTGTCCGTGATGGGCGGACGCGTCCACTTCGTAGCCTTGAAGGCCGATCCCCCACGTGTGGACGGTGCTGTCGAAATGGCCGTAGCCGCTGTACACGATGGTCGCAGGGGTGGAGTCCTCGAACTCCAGGTAAGCGACCATGCTTCCCTCTACGGGCCGGTTGGGGTCAGCAAGGCTGGTCATGGCCCGGGCGCTGCGCACCAAGCCGCCGCCCATCATCCGCACGATGTCCACCTGAATGGGCCCCTGCCGCCGCACGATGCCGCCGCCTAGGGCCGGGTCCAGCTCCTCCGCCGCACGCGGCCGGTACACCCAATCAGAATAGAAGGACGTATGGATCATGATGGGCCTGCCGATCCGCCCGCTGTTGACCACCTCAGCCATCGCGATGATGGGCTGATCCAAGCTCTGAGAATGGCCCACAACTGCCCGGACGCGATTCCGTTCAATCGCTTCAATGATGCGGTCGCACTCCTCCAGGCTCTGGCCCATGGGCTTGTCCAAGATGACGTGCTTGCCGTGCTCAGCAGCGGCGATGGCGTGCTCGGCGTGGAACTGGTCTGGCGTCAGAACATAGACCACGTCGACATTGGGGCTGGCGCACATCTCCTCAACGGTCGCGTGGGTCTCGCCACCCCACTCGGAGGCGAACCTGTCGAGGGCCCGCTGTCGAAAGTCGGCGGCGGCGGTCACCCTTCCGTGGGGATAGGCCGCCAACTCCCGCATCATATTGGTGAATGCCACTCCCAGACCGGCCACTCCGATGCGCATTGTAAGCCCACTATCTTGGACCATCGTTCGACCCCCTTCGCAGGCCCTGCCCGCGCCTCGACGCGATTCTATCACGGGCCGCCGAGGGCCGTTTCGTTCACGACCCCGCGTCGTTGGTGGCTGAGCCCCATCGTGCGTGATACAGTAGACAATGTCCCCCGGTTTCCCTATGGCCACCTACGACAACGACAACAACAAAGGCGTGTTCTACGGCTGGTACGTCGTTGCCGCATTGTCCTTCTCCACCTTCTTCGCCCTCGGCGCCAGGATGAGCTTCGGCGTCTTCGTTTCGGCGTGGCAGGATGAGTTCGCCGTGGGCGTCGCCACTATCTCCGTTGCCGCCTCCGTCGGCTGGCTGGCGAATGGGTTCGTGCAACCGTTCCTCGGGCGGCTGACCGACCGGATAGGCGGCCGGCGAGTCATTGCCGCCAGCGTCTTCGTCATAGGGGCCGGCAGCATCGCCATGAGCCTGGTCGACAGCATATTCGGCCTCATTTTCCTCTACGGCATTGTGGTCTCAGCAGCCTCCGGCGGCATTGCGATGACCCCGGCAGGCGCCGTCGTCTCAAGATGGTTCCAGCGGCGCCGCGGCACGGCCATAGGCCTGGTGGCCGTTGGGGGCTCGATTGGCGGCATGGTGCTGATCCCCTTTTCGGCCTACCTCCTCGTCCTGACCGACTGGCGCACCACGTGGCTCGTATTGGGCGTCATCATGCTGGCGGTGGGGCTGCCCTTGATCCTCCTCGTCGTGCGAAGCGATCCCTCCGCCATGGGCCTCCGGCCCGACGGCGGCCGGGCCCTGACTGCATCGGAAAGCGCCCGGGAGAACCGGCGCTCTACGGTTGGGCCTCTATTCGTGGACCGGTGGCGCGAGTCCTTCCGGTCCCGTCCCATATGGCAGCTTTCTCTGGCCTACGTCGTGTGCGGCGTCACCACCGCGATCATCTCCGTTCACTTCGTGCGGTGGGCCCAAACGGAAGGCATTTCTCCTGGCACGGCGGCGCTGGCCTTCGGCCTGCTGAGCGGCATCAACGCCGCAGGAGTGGTCGGCATTGGGTTCATCTCCGACCGCATGCAGCGCAAGACGCTGCTTGCCGGCGTGTACGCCGTACGCGCCCTGGCCTTTGTGGCATTGGTTGTGCTGCCCGGGTCATCGGCGCTGTGGGTTTTCGCAGTCGTTGGCGGCTTTTCGTGGCTTGCGACCGTGCCCCTGACTACGGCCCTCACCGCCGACTTCTACGGGCTGAGGCATCTGGGTGTGTTGGCGGGATTGAGCAACCTGGCTCACCAGTTGGGAGGGGCCGCCGCGGCCTTCCTGGTGGGTCTGGTGTTCGACTGGACCGGGACCTTTGACTACGGATTCGCCGCAGGCGCGGCCCTGCTCGTCGTTGCGAGTCTGCTGGCGCTGTCCATTCGGGAGGGAAGGTTGTCTGTGCGGTATGCCCCAATCCTGGCCGGACAGGCCGCCGCACAAAGGCAGTCTGCCTAGGCCCACGCGCCCGGACCCGCCCCACTGAGCGAATCGTTCCGGCGAGTCTGGAACTCGCCCTCATTCGGAGGACTTGGAGACAATGGCAGCGCCAGCAAACACCGCCACCCACCACTCAGAGTCGATAGACCCAACCCTCCTCGAGTGGCTGCTTCACCAGATAGACGCGATCCTGGGCCTCGGCCCCCTGGCGGTGGTCGTCGTGCTGGGATTGGTGATGCTGGCGTTCCCTCTGGCCCTGGCGGGCATCGTGCTAAGACGGCAACGGCGACGGCCGCAATAGTCCCTCAACCAGCCGGCGGAGGGCCTACCGGGGATCCCAGCGGCCCACCTTCTCCCAGTAGTCAGCAGGGGCTGTTTCGCTGGCCACCTTCATCAGCTCTCCGAACTCCTGCCTTAACTTGCTGCCGTACCGGGCCACTACATCCAGGTCGGCGTCCAAGGGTAGCGGCCTGAGCGCCTCCTGGGGGATGTGGACGCACTCGTTCTTCGCCGGGTCGCGGATGACGCACATGGGGTCGCCGCCATCCTGAACGACGGCCATCTGCTCCTGAAGCAGCTTGCGGAACAGAATGACTCCCCTATCCGACTCGCCCAAGTGCTCCAGGCTACGGTCCATCACGTCGCCCTGGGCCACCCAGGCCATCTGGTCCTGGTCCAGGATGTCATCGTTGCGCAAATTGCCGCGTTCATCGAGGAGCGGATAATACGTGACCGGAATGTTCTCCTGGGGCGGCAGGTCCAGCCACTCGGGTAACCAGTACAGCGTGTACTCCAGGTGCCAGGTGGTCATGTCGTCAATGGGAACCCGAAATTGAAGGAAGTACCGGCCGTCCCCGCCCTGGTGCAGGATGTTGGGAAACAGAACCGGGTGGCCAAGCTCCCACTGAGAGCTCTCCTCCGACGTGGTGCTCCATATCCTGCGCTTGATGATGCCGTAGTCGAAGACCTCGAAGCCTATCTTCTTATGATGTCCGGAAGAGGTCACCCAGCGCCCGGCTGCGCCCTCTTCCACCAGTCCCTTGCGCTCGGCGGTATACATGCCGTAGTAGCCGTGCAGCCACTCCAAGTGTACGGGGTCCAGCGAGTTCTCCTGGCACTGGAGCCAATTGCAGGGGACCTCGGTGATGAACAACTCGCGGCGGGTGTTGCCGCCCTGCACCAGGAAGTCCCAGCGCGGGACCAGGGGCGCCGGTTCCGGCCCCAGGTAGGCGAAGATCAAGCCCCCCAACTCCTCCACCCGATAGCCCTTCACCTTGATCTTGTCCTTGAACCGAGCCTCGGGCCGCACGGTCTCCTCGAAGGGTTGCTCAATGCACTGCCCGGTCTCGTCGTAGAGCCAGCCGTGGTACATGCAGCGCAGGCCGCGCTCTTCAGGAATGCCGTAGGACAGGTTGACTCGCCGGTGAGCGCAGAAGCGATCGATGAGCCCCAACGCGCCGCTCCGGTCCTTGTACAGCACCAGGTCTTCGCCCAGCAGCCGGACCTCCCTGGTGGGGTTCTCGTCCAGTTCCGATGCCGGAGCGATGGGGTGCCAGTAGCGACGCATCAGCTCGCCCATGGGCGTCCCCGGCCCCACACGGGTCAACTCATCGTTCTGAGCCTTCGTCAGCATGAAGCCCTCCCCAAACCGGGGGCGAACGCAGCCCCGCATTACTGGCATCTTACGTTTGGCCACCTTGAGGGTCAAGCTCCGATGCGTCGTCAGCGGCGCCGGCGGCGGCCCGGAAATCTCTGCGCCAAGGAAACGAAAAAGGAGGGCAGCCGACTGACTGCCCTCCTCCCCTCCATCGCCAAGCGTTGCGTCAGGCGTCGACCTGGACAGAAGGCTTAATCTCCTCCAGGCGCTCCATGGCGTCCAGGGCCTCATTGACCTTATCGAGGGGGTAGATGTTCGTGATCATCGAACGGAAGTCGAAGCGGTCCCCATGCCGCTTGATGAATTGCAGTGCCCCACGATAGTGGGCGATCGTGCCCGACAGCGAGCCTATGACGGCGACCATCTTCGCGTTGAAGTTGGTGTGCGAGATCGACGCCGGCTTGGGGTCTGAGGCGCCTATCTCCAGCACCCTGCCCGCCCGCCGCACAATGTCCACCGCCTCCGTGAAAGCGGCTGCCGGTCCCGCGCAGTCGATGGCAAGGTCGGCGCCGCGCCCCTGCGTCAGGCCGCGAACAACCTCCTTGCGCTCCTCCGCCGTAGTCGTCTGGATGTCGAGTGTCACGTCCGCGCCCCATCGCTTGGCGACCTCCAATCGACCGGCCGGGGCACCCAAGACCACAATCTGTCCGGCGCCGTGCACCACCGCCGCCGCCAGGGCAAACAGGCCAACCGGTCCGCAGCCGAAGATCACCACGGTCTCGTGGGAGCGGATGCTGCCGATGAGCTCCAGGCGCTCGAAGGCATGGATGACGGTCCGAAAGGCGCAGGTCGTGGAAGCTACGACGTGGGGGTCAAGGCCCTCCGGAACCTTGAGGACATGGCACGCCGGCCGAACGTACATGTACTCGGAGAGACCGCCGGTCAGATAGGGCGGGATGTCGCAGGGGCCCCAACCGTACATCTGGGTGTAGGGACAGGCCGTAGGCTGGCGGGCGATGGTGCAGAAGTAGCACTTGCCGCACCACGGATATGCCCACACGATGCGGTCTCCCTCCCTGACGGCCTGGTCGTTGGCGTCCCGCTCCCGGCCGTTGTTGGCCACGACCGTGCCGGTGTACTCGTGTCCCAGGAGGACGGGGGTCTTGGAGAAAAAGCTGAGGTCGCCGTGGCGCATATGGTAGTCGGTGCCGCACAGGGTGGCGGCGTCGGTCTTCACGAGCATCGCGCCGGACTCCAGTTCCGGCACCGGAAGCTCCCGTATCTCCAAGGGCTTCTCGTACTCCACCAGGACTGCCGCTCTGCTGCTGTTCGGTAGTGTCATGGGAATTCCTCCTATCGCTGGTGCTGGCCGCTGGAGAAGCCTATCGCAAGGGCCGCTTTAGAAGTCTATCCGAAATCCTTGATCGGCGAATGTCCGTCCGAGCATTCGCACACTCCCGCGCCGCTCTATTCTCTGCATCCCGTCGCCGTCAACCCCCCGGCAGCCGACTGACGCGCCCCTCGAGCCACGCCCCCATCGCGCCATGCCGGACCGCTCAGAGCGGACAGAGACCCTAGTCGCGAATGTCCTGCAGAAACCACTCGGTGGGAAGCTCCCTGCCCATTCCCCGCCGGCGGGCCTCGCGGTACACCACCGAGCCTACGGCGGCGAATTGAAGGCCCTGGTAGCCGGTGTTGTGGTACAGAGTGATTTCATCCGGGCTGGTGCGGCCGGGCGCATCGCCCCTTGCCAGCGCGGTGAAGGACGGGAAGTGCCTCACCTTTGCGAAGCCGGGGTTGGACTCCGGCAGTCGCTTCCTCTCCTCGGGACTTCCCGCAATGAAGCCCACCATGCTGGCGCCGCGGCCCATCTCCACGATCCCCTCGTTGTCGTCCGAGACATACGTGGTGGACTGGCCCTGTTGTATGACAACGTCGGCGCGCTCTATGATGCCCGGGTGGCTTTCCACGTGGCTGAGGTTGGTCACGTGCTGGCCGGGCTCCAGCCAATCAGGCTCGATTACCGGCTTCATGCTGTCCGTACAGGTGCTCACGATATCCACCCCCCGCACGACATCGCGGGGGTTGTCCATTGGCTCCACTTCCAGCCCCAACTTCAGGCTCATCTCGGCGGCGTAGGTCTCCCGGTTAGCCTTGGTTGGGCTGTAAACCTTCACCTTGCGGATGTCGCGAACGCAGCAGAAGGCTTCCAGGTATGTCCTGGCCATGCCCCCTGACCCAATCATACCGACGGTTTGGGACTCTATCCGCGACAGATACTTGACGCCCAGCCCCGCTCCTCCCCCAACCCGCATGTGCTGGAGATGGCCGTCGTTGATGATGGCCAGGGGTTCGCCGTTGCGGGTGCTGAAGAGGAACACAAGGCCGCAGAACGTGCCGGGCTCTACGCAATACTTCTCCTCGGTGCGGCCCCCATCCTCGTGGGTGGGCCAGTACACGATGTCCGATTTCATGCGGATGGCAAAAACGCCGAGCGTGTTGCTGGCCCCCTCCATCGTGCCCCACCGGTAGTAGCCATCCTCGCGGTCACAGGGGGCCATCACGTCAATGCGGCCGCGATGCACGGAATCGCCGGTCACCAAACCCAGGAAGGCCTCCTCCTGGGAGCTGATGCACTCCTCCATGGTCAACACTTCCTGAACGACGTCGTTGTGAATGAAGAGCATGGGACCTCCTGTCCTCAGGCGGCATACGTTGGCTTTCCACGGACGAAACTCTACCCAGAGATGCGCGGCGTCCGTCTCCCTGTTTTCGGCACCCTCACGACGGCCACCAACAGCGCCGCCAGAAGCGTGAGCAAGGCGGCATACAGGAAGACCGATTTGATGCCGTACTGCTCCGCCAAATACCCCGCGAGCAGCGGGCTGGGGAGCACCAGGAGCTGCGTGAATATCGTCGTGATGCCCATGGACGACGCCTGCACGTGCTCGCCGGCGACGTCCATCACCGTTGCCATCGTCAGCGTCTGAAGGGCGTAGAAGAACAACCCGAGAGCGCCAATGACCAATATAAATTGGATTCCTGGCTCGGCCACCGAGAGCGCGCCGTAGAGGAGGCCGAACAGGATCAGGCTTGGCATCAGCACAACTTTGCGGCCGAACTTGTCCGACAGATACCCCATGGCCGGTTGGGAGATGCCGCCCATGGCGTGCAGAAGCCCCCAGTAGAAACCAAGTTGCAGGGTGGAGTATTCCAAGTCCTGCTGAATGTAAATCGGCAGGAACGTCATGATGCCCAACCGCGCTGCTGTGGTCAGGATCATCACCCCTATGACCACCACCACCAACCGGTGGCGCAACATATTCTTAGCGTCGGTCATGTAGGAGCGGATCTCCGGCCTGCCCGTCTCCGAAACGTGGTATATCTTGCCCATCACCCGCCACAGCACAAAGGCGATGAGCAAGGCCGGAATCATGTTGGCCCGCAGCAGCCCCTGCCAGGTCAGAATCCCCAACAAGGCCCCAATGGCAATGGGCGCGACCGTATCACCGATGCTGGCGCCAACTCCGTGGAACGCCAGGGCCGTGCCCCTGCGTTCGGCATAGCGGATGGACAGAGCGCCCGCAGCCGTGGGGTGCCACAGCGCCGTTCCAATCCCCAGCAGGGCGACGCCGGGAATGACCCACACGTAGGCGGAGCCCTGGGCGACCAGGGCATAGGAACCGCCCAGGAAGAGAAAGGAAGCGGCCAGTATCAGGGCCGTGCGCCTGCGGAAAAAGTCGGCCAGGATGCCGGCGGGCAGAAACAGCGGGCCCGTGGTGAACTGCTTGACGGAAGCCAGCGTGCCAACTTGAACGTCGGTCAGCCCAAGGCTTGCCTTGATGGACGGCAACGCAATGGGCCACAACTGCTGATACCAGTGAATGGCCATGTGGCCGAGGGAGAGGGTGGTGAGGAGAGAATTGCCGGTTCGTCCCTCTGTAGTCGAGGGGTCGCCAGATTCCTCAGGACGAGATCGGCGGAGTCCCAGCAAGCAGCGCTCCTTGGCCTACGACATGCTCGCCTGCATTATGCTGTGACGCCGCTGAGGAAGCAATAAGGGGACACCGCGCGGTCCGAAACGCCGGCGTCCCCTGCCCGTTTTCCTGGGATGGCGGTTAGTTCAGCCCGTAGAACCGCCGCGGGTTGGCGGAGAGTATCTTCTCCTTGGTTGTGGCGGAAAGGTCCTCGCGCGCCTTGAGCGTGGCCACGACGCCCACGTCCCGGGACTGGTCCTGGTGGCCGTAATCGGACCCGATGAGCACGTTGTCCTCGCCTATGAAGTTGAGCAGGTAGGGAATGTCCTCGTCAGACTCCAGAGCAACAAAGAGCCTGTTGTCGCGGAACATCTTGGGGCCCCATTCATCGTCCTTGGGCGTCTCCCCGCCGCCGAGCCACTGGGCCGGGGCCTTTGACGACCGCCGCAGGTGGTGAATGACATACGGAACCCATGAGGCCGCCGCCTCGATGAATCCGATGCGGAGGTCGGGAAACCGCTCGGGGATCTTGTGCGCCACCAGGTCGCGAAAGGCGAACATGGGCAGGGCGCGGACATGGGGCAGGTTGTGGCTGACGGTGCGGTCGAAGACCTGGGACAGGCCGGGTGAGCCGGCGCCGGTATGGATGCAGATGGGCATGTCAAGCCTGCTGGCCTCGGCGTAGACCGGGAAGAAATACGACTCCGCCAACGACCGGTCGCCTTCAACGCCGCGGAATAGGACGCCGGCCGCCCCGTTCTCCCGTGCGATGTTGATCTCCATGACCGAATCCTCTATCGACCGCAGAGGAGGGACCGCCACCCATTGCAGCCGCCCGCCGCTGTCCTTGCAGGCGTTGGCCATGTAGCGGTTGTACGCCCGGCACAATGCCACCTCCAAGTCGGCGTCGTCGGTGAGATGGGTGATGAAGAGCGTCGAAAAGATGACCTCAATGTCCACGTCGCGAGCGTCCATATCGCGGATGCGGGCCACTGGATTGGTCAGTTCCCGCACGTCTTGGTCAATGTCTACCCGGGCCTTCTCATTGTCCGAAGCCGGGTTGGCCATGGCCACGCTGCCCTTCCCCGCCGGTTTGGGAACAATGGAACCGTCGATCAGCCAGAAGCCATTGGCGCCCTTATACAGGGTGTCGCTGGGACCAGCCAGAAGAACGGGGCGCTTGGAGTACAACTCCCTGTCCATGAACTCCCATATCCCCTCGTGCTTGATGATGTGGGTATCGGCGTCAACGACTCCTGCCATGGGGAAACCTCCTGAATTTGCTTCTGGGCCGCATCATCGGGGGGACCAGGCCTCCGCAGCGGCTAATCTCCGGGCTCAGCAGAGGCCGGGAGGCGCCGGCCCCTCAGCCATCTCCCGCCTGGAACAACGCCCCGGGGACGCACAACTAGCCCCCGAACACCGCCCGCAGCGCCGCGGACGCTTCATCAATGGCCGCGTCGCCCTTGTCGAGGGCCTTCGGGGAACTGAAGAAACCGTGGGTCATCCCGTCGTAGCGCGTGCAAACGACCGGGGTGCCCGCCTCCTCCAGCCTGCGGGCATAGCGCTCACCCTCATCCCGAAGCGGGTCGTACTCGGCGGTAATGACGAGGGCGGGCGGCAGACCTGAAAGGTCTTGCGCCTGGTCCATGGCCGCATAGGGATTGGCGCCGTCGGCGTCGGTGGCAAGGTAATGCTGCCAAAACCACATCATGGAAGCGCGGGTAAGCCCGAATCCCTCAGCGCACTGCATATGGGATTCCGTGTCGAAATCACGCCCCACGACAGGATACACGAGCAACTGATGCACGATGCTGGGCCCGCCCCTGTCGCGGGCCATGAGCGCTAGCCCACCCGCCAGATTCCCTCCGGCGCTGGCCCCTCCCACGGCAATCCTGCCGACGTCGACATTCAGCGAAGCAGCGTTGGCGGCCACCCACTCGGTCGCAGCAAGGCAGTCCTCCAGATTTCCTGGGAACTTGGTCTCCGGGGCCAGCCTGTAGTCAACCGAAACCACCACACACCCTGCCCGGTTCGTCATGTGGCGGCAGGAACAGTCCGTGGAGTCGAGGTCGCCCAGCACCCACCCTCCTCCATGGAACCAGACCAGGACGCCAAAGGGTCCCGGGCCCTCGGGGTGGTAGATTCGCACATCAAGACCACCTGCCGGTCCGGGAATGTTCCGGTCTTCAACCTTCCCCACCTCCGGCCCGGCTTCCCTGGCCTGGAGGGCAAAGTTGGCCCTGGCCTCCTCGGGGGTGATGGTGTGGAGTGGTGGAAGGCCGGCTGCGGCCGCCCTGTCCAGAACCGCTTGAGCCTGAGGGTCTACAGGCATCGCGAACCTCCTTGCTGGAGCAATGGCGCCAAGGTACCCGGAACTTGCAGGCTCCGCAAGTGGGTTCAACGGCCCGCCCGCGGCGCAGCGCCTAACTCCCGCAAATGCCGAGGGCTTCCCGTCATTGACGGCGCGTTGGGGAACGCCTACCTGGGCTTAGCGGCGGTATCGTCCAAACAGCACCATGAGCGTGGGGCGGCTGCTCCCTCCCTCAGGCTCCACGCTGATGCCCCCCGCCTCTGCATCGGTGAAATCCGTCTCCAGCATCACGGTCTGGAAGCCGTCGGTCCCCTCGGGAATGAATCCGGGGCTATCGGTCTTGTCCTCCATCATCCGCCACACCTGGTAGATCCGGCCGGAGGGGAGAGCAGGCAGGTCCTTGACCAACAGCAGGACCATGCGTTCACCGTTGTACTGCACCACAGCCGCCCTCGCGTCCTTGTGGTTCTCGCTCATGGAGGACATGGGCCACACCCTTGCTCCCTCCACGAGCGCGTCGAGAACCTGCTCTTGCTCGGCCATAGCATCGGACTGGAAGCTGATGGCCTGCACCTTCGCCTCCAGCTCTTGGTCCAACGATGCCAGGACCCTCTTCTGCTCGGCCATGGTCACATCCCCGGCGTTGATGACCGATTGCTGAGTGTCCATCTGTTGCTGAAGGACAATGTTCCAAGAAGCAAGGGCGATCACGGCCAGCGCCGCGGCAGTGGCCCCGACCGGAAGCGGGGCCAGCCAACGGCGCCGCCACCACGGCGTATCCCGCTTCCCGCCGCTCACGGCGCGAGCCTCGTCGGGGTGCGCCTGCCGAGGACCCATCTCCGCCCTGGCCTGGGCCAATATTCGTTCCTTCAGGCCGGGTGACGGCGCCTCCTCCGCGACAAGTTCGGGCAGGACTTCCGCCACCGCCCGGTATTCCCCGGCCAGGGCGCGGCAAACCTGACATCCCTCAATGTGCAGCAAGTAGGCATCTCGCTCCTGGTCGTCGAGAGCCTCAAGGGCGAAGGTAACCGCCACCTCCTCCAACTCCTGGGAGACGGCGGCGTGAAGGCTATGGACCTCGAACGGCAACTCGCTAATAGGCTTCTCTTCCATCTACGTCCGCCAGGAGGCTGCGGAGCTTCTGCATACCCAGCCGCATTCTGCCCTTGACCGTGCCCAGGGGCGTCTGCGTCTTCTGGGCGACCTCCTGATAGGTGTGCCCGCTGAAGAAGGCCAGATCAATGGCCTCCCGTTGCTCCTTCGGCAACTGCGCCATCGCATTCCGGATGCGCTCCCTCTCCAACCTGCTATCGACCTGAGCCCACGTATCGGGAGAAGGGATGGCATAGGCGCGCTCGTCAAGCATCTGAGTCTCCTGCGAAAAGACCCGTCCGCGGGTGATGTCGATGGCCCGATGCCGCACTACCGTGAGCAGCCAGGTCTTGGCGGCGCCTCGCTCCGGCTTATAGGTGTACGGCCGTCTCCAGACCCCCAGAAAGGCCTCCTGCACAGCGTCCTCCGCCAACTCCCTGTTGTGCAACACCCGGTACGCCACTGCAAGAGCTATCCGGTGGTGGCGGTCGTACAACTCCTCCAGTGCGCCCACGTCCTGCTGCTGGATGCCCAGGAGCAGCGCCTCATCGGTCGCGGCCTTCAAGTCCATACAACCGCTCTCCACAATAAAATGCGGCCGGGCGGGTCTGCCGGATCACACGCGCGGCCAGGGCGCGGGCTCCTCCGACCCGTCCAAGCGGCCAGCCTCCCAGGCCGGCGCTGAAGGTTCGCCGCCCCTCTTGCATTCCCTCGATGGCCCCAACTCAAGAGCGCGCCGCTATAGGAAAACGGCGGCCGGCCTTTGCGTTCCCTCCGGGGCGCGTCTTCCATCCTCACCTTTCCCCAACCACAAGACCCTTGCATAATTTCTGCGCCAAGCTTCCCGCACTATCCTATGCATCCCATCCTAACCTTCCCCTGGGTACGAGGGAAGGGACGCGAGGATTCCTTCAAGTACGGGGAAGGGACTTCGTCATACAACGCCAAGTTGATGCGAGGCGCCGTTGGTGGGAACGGCGCCATATGCGCGTGGCGCCAGTTACGCAAAGGTCTCACACGGGGGAGAGGGAACTTCTGAGACAGGCTCCGGAAGGATTCTCCCGCCTCGCGCCAGGAGCAACGTTCCTGGGAAGCACCGCTAGGAGTGCCCGTACAGGGCCCGCGGATTGTGGATGAGCAGCTTGTCCATCAGGCTGGCGGAATACTCCTCGCGAGCCCGTATCGTCTCCACCATGTGGAGCTGTGCGGAAGGATCGGCGATGACTCCCTCCCGTCCGTGGTGGGCGAAGTCCGTGCCGGCAACCACATGGTCCTCGCCAATGTACTTCACGAGGTAGGGGAGGTCCTCGTCCACTTCATAGGAAATCCACATGTTGTACCGGTCGAACAACTTGGGCCCCCAATTGACGGGATCGTGGCCGATCGTCCGCAACTGGTGCAGCGCATAGGGAACCCAGGACGCGCCCGCTTCAATGAAGCCCCATCGCAGGCCGGGGAACTCCTCCGGTATCTTGTTCGCCACCAGGTTGCGGAAGGCAACCACCGGAGGAATTCGATTGCTGATAAAGGTCTGGCCCCGCTGGAAATCGCCCAGGTTGTCCAGCTTTGGGCACCCCGAACCTTGATGGATGCAGATGGCCACGTCCTGCGCGCGGGCCTCCTCGTAGACGGGAAAGAAGAAAGGATCGTCCAGGGTGCGGTCCTTCTCGAAGCCCCGGAAGAACACGCCCACCGCGCCGTTGGCGGCCCCAAACCGGATCTCTTCCACCGCCGCATCGAGGTCGCACAGCGGAGGGACTAGGACCCACTCTATCCGGCCCTCGCTCCTGCCGCAGACCTCCGTCATGTGCCGGTTATACGCCCTGCACATGGCCACTTCCAACTCCGCATCATCGGTGTAGAAGGCCAGGAACAGCGTCGTGAACACCACCTGCACGTCGGTTCCCAGAACATCCATCTCCCTCAGACGGGCGTCGAGGTCGGTCATGTCCCTAGCCCTGATGTCGGGCATCAGCTTGGCGAAGGTCTGGTCAACCGGGGTGATGAGGCGGGTCGCGCCCCTGCCCTCCGGCCTCGGAAAGATGTTGCCGTCGATGAGCCACATCGCGTCGCGGTCTTTATACAGCGTATCCGGCGGGACCTTCACGACCACCGGACGCCGGGCATACAGCTCGGGGGGCAACAGGTCCCACATGGCCGCGGGCTCAGCGATGTGGGTATCGGCGTCATAGGTTCCTGGCATCTCTCCTCCTCGGTGGACCGGCCGACCCCAAGGCTCTCAACAACAACGCGAGGGCAGTGTCGGCATAGCCAGCAGGCCTGTCAACCCGCGCGAAGGGGCGGATGGGAGTCAGTCAAGTTGCCTCAGCCGTAGCTCGGCCAGAGCCTACGCTCGGCGGCGGCGAGGGGCCCTAGCGGAGCTCGCTGGAAGAACCCCCCAACCTCCCTCAACTACGAGGGAAGGGACGGGAAAATTCTTCCGCCCCTTGGCTGTAACAACGTTCCTAGGAAGGACGTCTAGCGCGGCCCGCGGTGCTCCCTATGAGTGGCCGTAGAGCGCCCGCGGGTTGTCCACCAGCATCTTGTCCACCAGGCTGGCGGGGTACTCCTCCCGAGACCTGATGGTCTGCACCATGTGGAGTTGCGCCGACGGGTCGGCGATAGTCCCCTCTCTGCCATGGTGGGCGAAGTCGGTCCCCGTGACGACGTGGTCTTCCCCAATGTACTTGACCAGATAGGGCAAGTCCTCGTCGACCTCGTAGGCAACCCACATGTTGTACTTGTCGAACATCTTGGGACCCCAGCTCACCGGGTCGTGGCCCAGGGTGCGCAATTGATGCAGAGCGTAGGGCACCCAGGAAGCGCCGGCCTCGATGAAGCCCCATCGCAGGTTCGGAAAGTCTTCCGGAACCCTATTGGCAATCAGGTTGCGGAAAGCCACGATGGGCGGGATCCGCCCGTGAGTGAAGGTGTGGCTGCGCCGAACGTCCACCAAGCTGTTGAGCGCCGGCGAGCCGGAGCCCTGGTGGACGCAAATGGTCAGGTCGTGGGCCTGGGCCTCTTCATAGACAGGGAAAAAGTAGGGGTCGTCCAGGGTGCGGTCCCTCTCAATGCCCCGGAAGAAGAGTCCCGCTGCGCCGTTGGCGGCGCCAAACTTGACCTCCTCCACGGAGGCCTCGATGTCCCGCAGGGGCGGAATGAGTGTCCAGTCGATCCGGCCCGCGCTCTTGGCGCAAACCTCCGCCATGTGGCGGTTGTAGGCCTTGCAAAGGGCGATTTCCAAGTCCGCGTCGTCGGTGAGGTAGGTCAGAAACAGCGTGGGAAAGACGATCTGCGTTTCCGTCCCAAGCCTGTCCATCTCGGTAATCCGGGAGTCCAGGTCCGTCATGTCCCTCGCGCCTATGTCCGGCATTTCTTGGACAAAGGTCTGCTCAACCGGCGTGACGAGGAAGGCGCTGCCCCTCCCCGCCGTGCGGGGAAAGATATGGCCGTCGATGAGCCACATATGGTCGGACTTGCCGTAGATCGTGTCGGGAGGCACCTCCACAATCACCGGCCGGCGGGCGTAAAACTCAGGGTCCAGCTTGTCCCACATAGCCGAGGGTTCCGCAATGTGCGTGTCGGCGTCATAGATTCCTGGCATGGCGTCCCTCCACTCCCAACAGCGTTGTTCCCCGTCGTAGCTCTGAGTGTTTGCAGTATCCGGCGGCGCCTTTCGAGTGTCAAGGCAGCCCGCTGTTACTCCGAGGTGACCGGCCCCGCAAGGACTGGGCTGTACTTGGTCGCCGCCGCCTGCCCGTCGTAGAGAGGCCGGGCGAAGAGCGGGTCGCTTTCGTTGGGCAACTCCAGGTGCTCGTTCCGGTCCGGGTCCCGGAAGGTATTCATCGGGTCCCCGCCGTCCTCCACGGACCGCATGTTGTCCTCCAGCATCTGGCGGTACATGATGATGCCCCTGTCCGACCGGCCCAACACCTCGGTGGTCCGGTCCATGATGGGGCACTGGGTGACCCACGCCGCCATGTCCTGCCCGCTGTTGTTGTCCAGCAGGTCCCATCGCGGCTGGCCCTCTTCGTCGAGTTCCGGAAGGGGCACGCGATAGAACCTGTAGTCCTCAGGCCGCTGCTGGTTGCCGGTGTCGGGATAGCAGGCGTACCACCAATGAGCGGTGTGCGTATCGTCTATGGGGACGCGGATCTGGAACCCCTGCCAGCGGTGCCCCTTGCGGCTCAGGCCCTGGCGCAGCATGTTGGGAAAGACCATGGGGTGTCCCACCGCCCAGTCCTCGTCGGCCTCCGTGGCGCCCTCCACGACGCGCCGCTTCAGAATGCCGTACTCGAACTCCTCGAAGCCGATCTTCACGTGAGGGGTGCGCGAGGTCCGCTTTTCCGGCGCCTCCAGCTGCTGGGCCACGAAGTCGGCGAAGTTCTGGTGCAGCCACTCCACGTGGACGGGGTCCAGGGTGTTCTCCATGATCTGGAGCCAGTTGCAGGGGACCTCCGCGTAGCCGATGTCCCTGACGACGTCCGCCTTGACGAACAGGTCCCAACGGGGAAGGAGCGGCGCTGGCTCGGGGCCCAGGTAGGCGAAGGCCATGCCCGCCAGCACCTCAACCGGGTACGACTTGATGGCCACCTTCTCCTTGAAGCGACCCTCCGGGTCCTCGGTCTCCTCGTAGGGCTGCTCCAAGCACGCGCCGTCCTCTCCGAAGACCCAGCCGTGGTAGGCGCAACGCAGGCCCCGCTCCTCGGGTATTCCGTAGATCATGGACATCCTCCGGTGCGGGCACTGGCTGCCGATCAGCCCAAATGTCCCCGACCTGTCCTGGTAGAGCACCAGGTCCTCGCCCAGCAACCGGACCGTCTGGGAATGGCGCGTCTTGAATTGTGAGATTGCGGCAATCGGATGCCAATAGCGCCGCATCAGGTCCCCCATGGGGGTTCCGGGGCCAACTCTGGTGAGTCTTTCGTTCTGCTCAGCGGTCAGCATGGGGCCACTCCTTGCTTGAATCTACCAAACGCGTCGCGAGGGGCGCTTCTTCGAGGATTTATTGTACTACAAACCAACCCCCCGCTCCCAAGCCCAAGAACAGGAGGGGTTGGGCGGACAGGAGCATTGCCCCCGGACCTCAGCCGCCGCAGAACGGCAGCCCACCAAGGTCTGTTGTGGGATAGTCCTTTACGGCCCGCAAGCTACCTGGCACACACCCGCTCAGCCAGTTCCCGCTGTGTCCCTCCAATTCGGCCCATCAGTGGCGCTGTAGAGGGCGACCAGCGCAGATCTATCCGAAACCGGGCCCGTGGGGCGGCGTGTCCCGGGTTTCTGTCCTAGGATCTCAGCGTTGGGTATTGGTTAGGCGTGCCGAAGTCCCAGAGGTCGTCACCAACTCCATCCTCATCCAGGTCCACGTTCCAGTTCTCGTATATGCCCGTGTAGCCTGTGGGCGACTGCAACTCGCTGGTCGTCTTGCCTTCGCCGCCGGCGCTCTCGGACTGGCCGGAGGTCTGGGTATCCCAGTAGCTGTCGCGGGCGGTCCCTCGGTCCGCGAAGTTGCTGCCGCCGAGGCCGCCTACTTCGCCGAAGTCACTGGTCACGCTGCCTATGGAGTAGCTGGCGATGATTGTGCCGCCGTAGTTGCTCCCGACCAATCCTCCGAATCCCCTTTCCCCGAATCCCTCTTCGGCGTAGCCCACGCTGGCGGTGGAGTAGCTGGCGATGACCGTGCCGTTGGGGTTGCGTCCCACAAGCCCGCCGACTTTAATATTGCCGTTCACGACGCCGGTCACGGAACAGGCGACTATCACAATGTTGTTGGCCCCGGCAAGGCCGCCGGTGTACAAGCCGCCCTGCACATCCACGTTGACCAAGGCAAGGTCCCTGATGCTGTTGTTCAGCCCAACCCTACCCCTACTAATCCCGTCGAACCAAGTTATCCCGAACAGCCCGATGTACCTAGCGTCCCTGCGATCTATGTACAGGTTGGAGATGGTGTGGCCGCCGCCATTGAAGAAAGTCCTGAAGGCGGAGTTGTTAGTGTCGTCGCCAATGGGCACCCACCCCTCTCCATCATTCCAGTAGGCATCGCCCGCGTCGGCCCGGCCGTTGCCGTTGGTATCGAAGTCCAGATCCGAGATGAGTTCGTATCCGGAGCATCCGAAGTCGGGACACCCCATGCCTGCGGCTGCGTTGGGGAAGGCGGCGTTGTACCCCGTGGCGTTGGACGCGGGCGAGCCGTCGCCATCTAGGTCCCAGCGGATGGCATTCAGCTGCATCAGATCGGACACTTCAATGAGTCCATCG
This sequence comes from Dehalococcoidia bacterium, assembly GCA_965263165.1. Lineage (GTDB taxonomy): Bacteria > Chloroflexota > Dehalococcoidia > Lucifugimonadales > SAR202-VII-2 > SAR202-VII-2. The sequence goes on along the minus strand of OZ253584.1, from coordinate 2,092,359 downwards.
CCGTCCGTGTCGTAGTTCGTGTTCCCCGAGTTCGTTGCATTGCCATGATCGCCAACACTGGACACCGTCAGCGTGTAAGTCCCTTGACTGGAGGTGTAGGCCCCCCCAACTAAAACGTAGCGCTCGCCGGAACTGGGAGCTTCCCAATAGAGGCGCGATGCATAGGTATCCCCGTAGTCGTCGTTGGTGTCCAGAAACGACCAGTCGGTGTCGTACAGGTCTACTATCGAGTCGTCCAGCGTTCCCAGCGCCACGTCTATTTGGTAGCTCTGTCCCCGCTCGGCTTGGAAGCGGAAGTAGTCGATGTCATCATCGTAGTCCAGCGCTCCCCGAACATCCGCTCCCACTCCTATCGCGGTGGCGTCGTCTATGTCGTTGCCGTGATCGTCAATGAGGTCTGAAAGGGACACCGTCAGCGTGTAAGTCCCTTGACTGGAGGTGTAGGCCCCCCCCCAACTAAAACGTAGCGCTCGCCGGAACTGGGAGCTTCCCAATAGAGGCGCGATGCATAGGTATCCCCGTAGTCGTCGTTGGTGTCCAGAAACGACCAGTCGGTGTCGTACAGGTCTACTATCGAGTCGTCCAGCGTTCCCAGCGCCACGTCTATTTGGTAGCTCTGTCCCCGCTCGGCTTGGAAGCGGAAGTAGTCGATGTCATCATCGTAGTCCAGCGCTCCCCGAACATCCGCTCCCACTCCTATCGCGGTGGCGTCGTCTATGTCGTTGCCGTGATCGTCAATGAGGTCTGAAAGGGACACCGTCAGCGTGTAAGTCCCTTGACTGGAGGTGTAGGCCCCCCCAACTAAAACGTAGCGCTCGCCGGAACTGGGAGCTTCCCAATAGAGGCGCGATGCATAGGTATCTCCGTGGTCGTCGTTGTAAGCCAGTTCCCAGCCGTCGGAATCCAGCAGCAGAAGCTCCGAGTCATCCAGCGTTCCCAGGGCCACGTCTATCTGGTAGAACTTTTCCTGCTCGGCTTGGAAGCGGAAGTAGTCGATGTCATCATCGTAGTCCAGCGCTCCCCGAACATCCGCTCCCACTCTTATCGCGGTGGCGTCCCCCTCCGAGTTGCCATGGTCGTCTCTCTCCAGCTGTTCCGTTGCTTCCCCGCCGGTTACGGTGAGCGTGAAAGAGGCACTTATCGCTCCGTCCCCTACCGCAATGTAATGGTCACCTGCGGTCACAGCTTGCCACATTATCTTGTTCTGAAAAAAGTCGTACTCCTCAAGGCGTGCAAGCTCCTAGCCGCCGGCGTCGTAGAGAGCCACAATTGGACCCTTCCCTTCAGTGGCACGTACGTAAGCGCCATCCAATTGCAGCGTAATCACGTATGCTGCCGCAGGTTCGGCGAGGAAGACGAGCACGTCTTTATCGTCACTGCTTTTGAGTACGATCGCAACGGTTTCCCCTACGGCTATTCGGGTGGCGCTCTCGAAGTCGTTGCCGTGATCATCGGCCTCTGGCAAATCTGTGAGAGTCACGGACTCAACGGAGCCCTCCACGCTAAACAAATTCGCGCACTCCGCCTCCTGCAGCCGCTTGCGGACGTTTTCTGGCAACCGGCTGGAGGCCTCGATTTCCTTCTCTTCTAGTCCGCCCATCACTATCAAAGCCGCAAATTCATCAAAGTCAACCGCACCGTCTTTAGGTTGGCCGTCTACAATCACCTGGAAGTCTCTAACGACATCCAGTTGAAGCCGGTGCCATTCAGCCAGCTCGGCAGGCGGAACCATTGCCTCAAGTCTTTGTATATGCTCCCCAGCTAGGGCGGAGATTTCGCCATAGGTGTCGGCACTCTCACTACTCGGGGTGCACTGCGTCAGGTACTCGTCAAGGGATAAGGTCGCTGTTGCAGGCGTCGGCACTGGCGTGGGCGTGTTTGTCGGAGCCATGGTGGGCGTCGGCGTTGGCGCCGGCGTGACTCCGGTCTGTGCTGTGAAAGTGGGGGTGGGAACGGCCCCAGCCGACGGCGTGGGGCTTGGCGTATCGGAACACCCGGTCAGGAGTGCGGCAAGGAGTAGCGCACCCGCGCATAGCAATCCTAGGGCAATAGACTTTGACATTATCACATTCCTCGGTGCAAGATTCAGTGGTGCAAGATTCAGTGCCACGATCGGGTCTACATTAGCCTTCCGCATGACGCGTCGTAAGGTTCGTTTGTACCTACTCGAAGGGGTACATTTGTACCAATCCGGCAAGGTGCGGTTGAACCTTGCCTCCGTCGTGGAGCGGCGTACATTATTTGCTTTAGTTGAGGCTTGAATTTGCAGACCACGCCGCGCGATGCGATTGCAGGGCCCCGCCGGGAGCCTGATCGGACCGGTCCGGACGACCTGCGCTACAGCCTGAGGATTTCGGTATGGGTACGATGGTTTCTCCTGATAGCCTGGCTGTTGCAGTTCAACTACCGGCCAAACTTCGCGGACCCTGCTTATATTCCCACCATGCTGTTGGCGGTATCGGTGCTGGCCCTCAACGGCTACGTTCACTACCGCGTCCAGTCGAGTCGGACGGTCACGCGGCGCTGGGCGCTCGCTCTCAGCGTGATGGATGCGGCGATGATTACGGCGGGCATCGCGATCTCATCTAGTGGGTTTCAGAACACCTTCTTCGTGCTGTACTACCCCGCCCTCGCCATGTTCGCCGTGGTGTTCACCTCCTTCAGGCTCAGCTTCGCCTGGGTCACGATGGTTGCGGTGGTGTACGCGGCGTTGAGCCTGGTGATGGAGCCGGGCGTCGATTACGAGATCAAGGAGGAGAAGGTGCTTTTCACCAGGATTGTCGTCATGTACGCGGTCGTCGCGGCGGTCAACCTGGTCTCCAGGTTCGAACGGACCAGAAGGAGAGAGGCAGTGGAGAGGGAAGGGGAGCTTCAGCGGGAGCGGATTGAACTCTCGCAGACCATTCATGACACCATCGCCCAGTCCACCTACATGATTGGCCTGGGCATCGAGACCGTTATAGAGATGGCGAAGGCCCAGAACGACGAGGGCCGCGACGAACTGATCGCCAAGCTGGAAGCGGTCCATGCCCTGTCGAAGTCGACCATGTGGGAGTTGAGGCATCCCATCGACGCGGGACCTATCTTCGAGGGCAGTGAGTTTGGCCGGGTGCTGCGTTCCCACGCCTCCACGTTCACCACGATCACGTCGATCCCCACCGGGGTGGAGCTGTCCGGCAGGGAGCCGCGGCTTTCCACTGTCACACGGGGGCTGCTCTTCTCGATAGCCCACAACGCCATGACCAACGCATTCAGGCACTCGCGCGCCGGCAGGGTCGCCATTGCGCTGAGCTTCGAGGCCGACAAGCTCCGAATGTCCGTATCCGACGACGGGACAGGCCTCCCCGAAGACTACGCCGAGCGCGGCCACGGATTCAGGAACATGAGGACGGACGTCGAGCGAATGGGAGGCAGCCTCGAAGTGGGCCCGGGCGAGTCGGGACTTGGCGCGACCGTAACCTGCGTGGTTCCCTATGACGCAAATCGAGGAGGCGCGTAGCTTGGCGCCGAACAGACAGATCAGGGTGATGCTCGTGGATGACCACGAGATCATGCGCGACGGCCTGCGGGAGGTGCTCCAGCGTTCCGGGGATTACGAGGTCGTGGGGCAGGCCGAAGACGGCGCGGTGGCGGTGAGGGTCGCTCAGAGTCTCAGGCCCGACGTGATCATCATGGACGTCATGATGCCGATCAAGAACGGCATCGACGCGTGTCGTGAGATCACGGAGATGCTCCCCAACACCAGGGTGCTGATGTTGACGGCCTCATCGGAGGAGGACGCGGTAATTGAGGCTGTAGCTGCGGGCGCAACCGGCTACCTCCAGAAGTACTCCGGCAAGGAGGATCTGCTGCGTACCGTCCGCGACGTGGCGGAGGGAGAGTACCGTATACCCGGCGCCGTAATGAAGCGCGTGCTCGCCGGATTCCGCACAGGGGTGCCGCAACCGACACGCGAGTTGAACAGGCTGACCGCGCGGGAGCGGGAGATACTCACGCTGTTTGCGCGGGGCCTGTCATACGCTGAGATCGCTGAGGCCAGGGGCAACCAGCCGGTGACTATACGCAACGGCGTCTATGGCATCCAGGACAAGCTCAAGATCGAGACCAAGCAGGAGTTGGTGGTCTGGGCTGTGCGTAACGGCCTCTTGGACGATGATCAGATAGGGAAATGAACCTCACCGTGCTCCACTCAATCTTGGCTCGCACAAAGGGTGGTCAGCTCGCTGAGACGCGGGAGCACGAAGGTCGTGGATAGAGCATCAGTGTAGCTGACATCATGGTTAACTCTGACCGGGTACGCCGCTGGCTTGGCGCTACAATTGTCGTGCAGCCGGCCTCGGTAGTTTCACAGAGCCCCCAGCCACATCTCGAAGATGGTTCTGTCTACCGTCCAAATAGTCCCCTCTCCTTCCCCTCAGTCCCTCCCAACTCCTACTTGCAAAATGAGAACTATTGTGCTATAGTACCCCATGAAGTGGGCCACCGGCCCCCTTCTCTTCCTAGGAGCCTGCCGCATACATGAGCACTGGGGGCTAACCACAGAGAATCCCCCTGTGGCAGGGGCGCTGAGGGAACAACCCAAGGGGCAAGACCGTCCGAGGAAGGCTGGACCGGAGTGAATGCCGTTGTAAGGCACAGGCTCTTTGGAGCCGCTAAGGCTCGTCTCGGTTTCGCCGCGGTTCGGGACGGCTCGGTCACACCTCTGTCCCAGCTCCGTCCCGGCTCCCTTCGAGGCACCGCTGGTAAACGTCGCGAAGCGTCCCCAACCGTCCCACAGTCGTGACATCTGTCCCCCGGAGTGTTATGCAGCGCCGCTCCCGCTCCCGCCGCTGTTGCCCTTGGCGCCCCCGCCGGCTTCCGCCTGCTCCACGCCTGGACGCCCTCTCCTGTTCCGTGGGCTGCCGGAGGGCCGCCTACCGCGCAGCCCGCGAAGGGCGCGACGCCTACAGGCAGGAGCGCGGTGGATTCCGGGGCGCGACGGATATCCAAACGGTGAAGCGGCGCCGGGCTCGTATCGGCGCCGCGGCTACGGGGCCGGGGGAGGGAGAAGAAAACGCAGGAATACATTCAATCAAAGCAGGAACACATACAATCAAAGAACGAGGTTGAGGCCGGGGAACCCTCCCGTCCCTACCCCCAAGTGCGCTGGCAGGTTGGGAAGCGTCCTATCCCCGCGCCCCCGCCAATCCGGCCCTCATACTACCGACTGACCGCACAGGAGCATTGCCCCCGGACCTCAGCCGCCGCAGAACGACAGCCCAATATCAAAGAAGTCGTTCTCCGGTACGTCTCGCAAGGCTCCCGGTATGCACCCTGAAAACTCGTTTCCACTCAGCCACAGCACTTCCAGGTTTGTGAGGCGCCATAGCTCCGGCGGTATCCGCCCGCTCAACTGATTGTTGTAGAGGTACAGCTCTTCCAACCTGGTGAGGCTACCCAATTCGGACGGCATCTTGCCTCTCAATTGGTTGTTGTAGAGACCCAGCCATGTCAGGTTGACGAGGCTACCCAATTCGGACGGTATCTCCCCGATCAACAGGTTGTCGTAGAGGGCCAGTGAGATCAGCTTGGTCAGGTCGCCCAACTCCGGCGGTATCCGCCCGCTCAACTGGTTCCCCGAAAGGTCCAGATATGCCAGGTTGGCAAGGCTACCCAACTCCGGTGGTATCTCCCCGCTCAACTCGTTGTTATCGAGGTACAGTTCTGTGACGCGGCCGCTGCGGTCCGTGAAGACGCCGCTCCATTCGTCGATTGGCGCGTCGCTCAGCCAGTTATCGTTGTCCGTCCATCGCGGTCCGCCCGACGCGTTGTAGAGCGCGACCAGGGCGCCCCTGTCAATGGGCTCGCAGAACGGCAGACCAAGTCCCGGGAGGTCATTCTCCGGTACGTATTGCAGTGCCTCGGGTATGCACCCGCTTAGCTGGTTCCCCGAAAGGTGCAGCCATTCCAGGTTGATGAGGTTGCCCAGCTCCAGCGGTATCTCCCCGCTCAATTGGTTTTGCTCCAGGAACAGCTCCGTGACGCGGTCGTTGGAATCCGTGGTTACGCCGTGCCATTTCCCAATCGGCGCGGCGCTCAGCCAGTTGCTATTGCTCGACCAGTTTGCCCCGTCCGTCGCGTCGTAGAGCGCGACAAGCGCCTCCCTGTCCAAGGTGTTCGGCGCAGAGGTTGACGTGGCGCAGCCCACGATGAGTAGGAGGCCGAGCATTGCCGCCAGTCCGTATCTGACCAACGGAGCCAGGGTGGGCACAAGTGTATCTCCTTGAGTCTGGGGGTTGCGTGGGCGAAAACCGCCATCCAATTCGGCCCTCATACTACCATCTGACCGGACAGGCGCATCGCCCCCGTACCTCAGCCGCCGCAGAACGGCAAGCCAAGCCCAGCGAAGTCTTCGTTCCGCACATCTTCCAAACTGCTGGGCACGCACCCGGTGAACTGGTTGCCGCCAAGGTACAGCAGTGTCAGGTTGGCAAGGCTGCTCAGTTCCAGCGGTATCTCTCCGCTCAGCCGGTTGCTGTGGATGTTCAGCACCCCCAGGCTGATGAGGCTGCCCAACTCCGCCGGTATCTCCCCGCTCAGCCGGTTGCTGTGGATGTCCAGCACCCGCAGGTTGACGAGGCTGCCCAACTCCGCCGGTATCTCCCCGATCAACCGGTTGCTGTGGAAGTCCAACACCCGCAGGTTGACGAGACTGCCCAGCTCCACCGGTATCTCCCCGCTCAACTGATTGTCGTAGAGGCCCAGCCATGTCAGATTCGCAAGGCTGCCCAACTCCGGCGGTATCTCCCCGCTCAACTGATTATCATAGAGGCCCAGCCATGTCAGGCTGGCGAGGCCACCCAATTCGGACGGTATCTCCCCGCTCAACTGATTATCGTAGAGGCCCAGCCATGTCAGGCTGGCGAGGCCACCCAATTCGGACGGAATCCCCCCGCTCAACTGGTTGTCGTAGAGGCCCAGCCATGTCAGGTTCGCAAGGCTACCCAACTCCGGCGGTATCTCCCCGCTCAATTGGTTGTTGTCGAGGCCCAGCCATGTCAGGTTGACGAGGTTGCCCAACTCCGGCGGCATCTGCCCGCTTAAATGGTTATCGTAAAGGCCCAGCCATGTCAGGTTGACGAGGTTGCCCAACTCCGGCGGTATCTTCCCATTCAACCGGTTCCTGACGAGATCCAGCTTTGTAACACGGCCGTAGCCGTCCGTGGTCACGCCTTGCCATTCGCCGGCCGGCGCCTCGCTTAGCCAGTTGCTGTTGTTCGACCAGCCTGCCCCGCCTGTCGCGTTATAGAGCGCCGCGAGCGCAGCCCTATCCGAGGCAACGCCGCAAGACAGCAGACCAAGCTCACCCAGGCTTTGAGAGGGTAGGTCTCGCAACTCATCAGGCACACACCCGGTGAACCTGTTTCCACTGAGGATCAGATATGTCAGGTTGGTGAGTCTGCCCAACTCCGACGGTATCTCCCCACTCAACTTGTTTCCACCGAGGTAGAGAAATGTCAAGTTGGTCAGTCTGCCCAACTCCGGCGGTATCTCCCCGCTCAACTGATTTCCACCGAGGCCCAGCCATTCCAGGTTGGTGAGGCTGCCCAACTCCGGCGGTATCTCCCCGCTCAACCCGTTTCCACTGAGGCCCAGCCATTCCAGGTTGGGAAGACTGCCCAATTCGGACGGTATCTCTCCGCTCAACTGGTTGCCGTGGAGGTGCAGATCAGACAGTCTCACGAGTCTGTCCAATCCCGGCGGTATCTCCCCACTCAAATGGTTTCCACCGAGGCCCAGCCATTCCAGGTTGGTGAGTCTGCCCAACTCCGCCGGTATCTCCCCGCTCAACTCGTTGTCATTAAGATACAGCCCCCTCAGGTTAGTAAGGCCGACCAACTCCAGCGGTATTTCTCCGCTCAATTGGTTGTCGCTGAGAACCAGCTCTGTAACGCGGCCGCTGCCGTCCGTGGCCACGCCCTGCCATTGGCCGATCGGCGCGTCGCTCAGCCAATTGTAGTTGTTCGACCAGCCTGCCCCGCCCGTCGCATTATAGATCGCCGCCAGCGCAGCCCTGTCCGGCGATATAGGGATTGGCGTAGGAGTCGGTGGGGGGGTTGGCGTAGGGATCGGTGTAGCGGTCGGTGCAGGCGTTGGCGTTGGCGTGGCGGTCGGCGCAGGGAACGGCGTTGGCGTAGGCGTAAGCGTAGCGCCCGTCGTCGGGGCCAGCGTCGGGGCCGACATGGAGCAGCCTACGACAAGGATGAGGCCGAGCATTGCCGCCAACCCGTATCTGAGCAACGGAGCTTGGATGGGCGCGACCGTGTCTCCGTTTGTCTGGGCTTTACGTGGGCGAAGACCGCCATCCAATTCGGCCCTCATACTACCATCTGACCGGACAAGCGCATTCCCCCCGGACCTCAGCCGCCGCAGAACGGCAGCACAAGGCCAGAGAACCCTGGCGTCGGGACCAGTGGAGGCCCCCCTCATTCCTCCCCCAGGGCAAGACCTTTGCATAATTCCTGCGCCGAGTCTCCCGCACTACCCCATCAACCATGAACCCCCATCCTTGTATCTTTGGGTATCTTTGGCAGAGAAGGCGGGGCAGACCGTTTCATCCTGGGTTGAACAAGACCGTAGGTTAGCGTGGTCGCCCCGCCGTCTCCCATCATAGAGCCCGAACAGTTGCCTGGGCCACCGAGCCCGTATCAGCAAGGACGGGCCAAAGGAGGACTGATGGCGAGTGAGGCTCCGGTGTTCGTAGGCATCGATGTGTCGAAGGCATGGGTGGATGCGGCGGTGCGCCCGACGGGGGAGGCGTGGCGGGTGAACCAGGACCAGGAGGGGGGAGAGGCGCTGGTGCTCCGGCTCCAAGCCATGAGCCCCCAGTGCATCGTCATGGAAGCCACCGGGGGCTATGAGGCGCCCATCGTTGCCGCACTCGGGGCGGCCGGCCTCCCTGTCGCCGTCGTCAACCCCCGCCAGGTCCGTGACTTCGCCCGCTCCCAAGGGAAGCTCGCCAAGACTGACCGCCTGGACGCCGCGGTTATCGCCCACTTCGGGCAGGCCAGCGGGGTCACCGGGCAGGCTCTGCGCTCCCCGGAAGCCCGTGCACTTGAGGGACTCGTCGCCCGGCGGCGGCAAATCATCCAGATGCGGACCGCGGAGCAGCAGCGGCGCCAACGCGCCTTGCCCGTGGTCCGAGAGGGGATCGAGGAAGTGATCGCCCTCCTCAACCGCCAGGTGAAGGAGATCGACGATGAGCTCGGGCGACGCCTGCGGGAGAGTCCGCTGTGGCGCGAGCGGGAGGACCTGCTGCGCAGTGTGCCTGGGATCGGGCCTGCGACCGTGTTCAGCCTGCTGGCCGAACTGCCGGAACTGGGGTCGCTCGACCGCCGAGAGGCCGCTGCGGTGGTGGGGGTCGCGCCGCTCAACCGGGACAGTGGCAAGCACCGGGGCTCGCGCCGATGCTGGGGCGGGCGGGGGCACGTGCGCGCCGCCCTGTACATGGCCGCCCTGGTGGGCGTGCGCTACAACCCCACGCTGAAGGAGTTCTACGAGCGGCTTCTGCGGGCGGGCAAGCCGAAGAAGGTGGCGCTCACGGCCTGCATGCGCAAGCTGCTGACCATCCTCAACGCCATGCTCAAACATCACACCGCCTGGAACCCGCAAACCGCTTGACTTTCAAGACAGTTGCTAACCTTCCCTCGAGTACCGGGGGAAGGGATTGCGTTGGGCAACGTCGGGTTGATCCGAGGTAATCGTCGTAAGCACGGAGCCATTTGCGCGTGGCGGCGGCTGTGCAAAGATCTCCGGCGGGGGAGGTGGTGGGCGCTGGGGGGAGGAGATGAAGGCGTCCAACAGGATAAAGCAAGAGCAGCCGGGTAACCCGAGGCGCCTGCGGTGGCCACCGCCGCGCCTGAGAATCCGGCTGCTCTCTCACCGGCGCTTCAATGCTCCAGAAGCCCGCCGCCCTTGGCAAGGGAGACAAACCGCCGTAGCGTCTCCACCCCGGCTCGCGCTGGTCCACCTGGAAACCCTCCAGGGCCGGGCGGCCGCGTGTGTCCGCCCGAACTAGACAGTAGGCCGTCCCTGCACCCTCCTTCAGAGGGCCGAGCCGCAATGCAGGGTCAGCCCCAGCGAGCTCTCCGCAGCGCAGAAGGGGTTCCGCCCAGTGAGCGGCATCCTGCCACCGCAAGGTCACCCGCCGGAGTACCGGCTGCCGGCCGGCATCCTACTTGACAGCGACCCGACTCGGGGAGCCTGGTCTACTTAAGTCGATAATGTGGCGCCCCCTTCACCCGCACTGAGATTTCCTCGCGGCTCCGCCCCACGGGGATGTGTACGAGTGGCCTTAGTATACCACGCTGTCCAATACCCCCGCGACAGGGCGCCGGGGCTGCTATACTGCCTCCCATTCCGGCGAAAACCGAGGCAGCGCTGTGTTCAGAGACGACTACCGGCAGGCCGCCCACTTCCTGGTTACCACTGTCGAAGAGGTCCCTGACGACGCCTGGGAGAAGCCTGCTCTGGGCGTCTGGACCGTCAGAGACCTGGTGGGGCACGCCACCCGCGCCCTGCTCACCGTGGAGGCCTATAGCGAGCGTCCGGCGGAGTCCCGCGTGGTGAGCGGCCCGGCCGACTACTTCATGCGCGCCCTTGGCATGCTGGCCAACCACGTCGCTACCGACCAGCGGGGGCGGGAAACAGGCCAGGCCCTTGGAAACCACCAAAAGGCCGCCGTCCGGGAGATAGCCGAACGGGTCTTGGACAGCATCCAGCTCATCCCCGATGATTTTCTGCTGGCCCCGCCCACCGGAGGCGTGCGCCTTTCCGACTACCTTCCAACGCGGACGTTGGAGCTGATCGTGCACACGTTGGACCTGGCCAGGGCCGTGGAGCTGCGCGCGCAGCCGCCAGCGCAGCCGCTTTCAACCACGCTGGCGTTGCTGGCCGACCTAGCGCTCCTCCAAGGCGAAGGGCCGGACGTCGCGTTGGCCCTCACAGGGCGCGGCCCTCTTCCGCCCGGCTTCTCCGTGATGAAATAGGACGCTCAATCCAGCAGCAACAGCCGGCGGCCCTGCCAGCGTCGCGCTCCTAAAAAGCAAGAGCCCGCCGACAGGCTGCCGGCGGGCTCTTGCTAAAGTCCTCTTACTACTGATGCGACGTTAGCTTAGATCCACGTCCATCCCAACTCCCTCGTAAATGCACGCGAGAGCCTCTTTCACCCGCGGAGCGTTCTCGGGGTCCTGATCCAGGACTGACGGAAGATTCTCCGAGATCCAGAGGGCTTGGACTCGAGCAATCTCTTCAGCCGGAGGCCGGATGATCTCCACACCCCTCTCTTCCAGCGTGTCCCGCGCCTCTGCCTTCCTGTCCGCCAGTTCCGGCTCCAACTCCTGGAAGACCTGGACCAGGCCGTTGTAGATAGCGTCCCGCTGCTGCTGCGCTAGCCCTTCCCACACGTCCTTGTTTATGTAGACGTGACCGGACTCTTTGTCCAGGTCAACGTCGTACACGTAGTTCATGATCTCGTCCCACTTCACGTCGCGGGGGTACATGTAGTCGCCGCCGGCGACAGACCCCTCGATGACGCCGCGCTGCACTGCCGTGTAGACCTCGCTGGAAGGCATGTTCACAATGGAACCGCCCAGGGCCTCGGTGCCTCCCTGGTAGAGGGCGTGACCCCGCAGCTTCAGGCCCGTCAGATCGACGACCGTGCGGTCTTCGTTGGCGAGCTCGGACAGGTAGATGTGACCGCTGCTGTTGTACACGGATGGGCCTAGGTAGTGGACACCGACCTGTTCGTCGTAGATCTCGCGGAAGATGTCCTCGAGCCCGCAACTCTCCCGCAGGGAAACGGGGGCGCCGCCAAGCCATGCTTCCACGTTGGGCAACTGCGTCAGCTCCCGGAAGTAGGCGCTGGCCGTGTGCAGCATGTCGTAGATGCCATTCCGCACCGCCTCCATCTGCTCGGCCTGGTGTACCTCAGCGGGCCCAGCCACCCGGTGCACGTTGAGGCTTCCCTGCCCCAATTCGTTAATCTTGTCCATCAGGGCCGCTTCCTGCCAGTCGGTGATGGTGATGCCCTCCGGCCATGCGCCGATGAGCCTGATCTCCTTTTCCTCTACAGGCTCCATGGCCTCGGTCGGCGCCATAGCCTCGGTCGGCTCCATGGCGTCGGTCGCCTCCGGGGCCATCGTCGCCTCCGGGGCCATCGTCGCCTCCGGAGCCATCGTCGCAGGTGGCGTCGTCGCCGTCGGGTCGCTGCCGCCACAGGCAGCCAGCGCGACGAGAGCGACCGCAGCCAACATACCAGCCAATATCAACTTCAGCCTCATATGTACCTCCTGACACAATTTCCATAAATCGTACCCACATTCGGTTCACAAGTCAATCCTAGGGAACCTCTGAACAAGTGGCCAGCGCTACCATCTTCTCTATCTGAACTATGCCGCAATCTACGGACTTCTTCAGACTATCCCTAGCTGTACGAAGCTGTCAGGCCCTCGATCCTCAGCGGCGCCCCTGCCTGCCCTCGACCTGCGGCCAAAACACCCAAAACAGATGAGGGCGCGGGCCGGCTATTGTATCAGGCTGGGCAGATACGTCGCGATCGACGGCACAAAGATGATGACGAGGACCACCACCGAGTCCATGATCACAAACGGTATCTGGGCCCGGTAGATGTCTCCCATGGTCACGTGTGGCGGCACCACGCCCTTCAGAGCGAACAGCGCCAGCCCGAAGGGTGGCGACTCCGAGCCGATGGTCATGTTGACGAGGAAGAGAATCCAGAACCAAATTGGGTCCCAACCAAAGGCCCTCACCACCGGCGTCAGCACGGGGATGGTGATCAGCATGATGGAAATGCCGTCTATGAAAAAGCCAAGGACGAGAATGGCCACTTGAATAGTGATGAGAATGACAATCGGGTCCACCGGCAGACCGACGAGGAACTCCATGAAGTCCCTGGCCGCGCCGGTCATGGCCAGCAACTGCCCGAAGGACACGGCGCCGCTGATGATGAGCAGCACCATAGCAATGATCTTTACGACCGCCAGGAACGACCTCTTCAGCACTGTCCAGGTCAGGCGCCGGTAGATAGCCGTAACGATGACAGCGGAAACGGCGCCGGTTGCCGCCGCCTCGCTTGGCGTGGCCACGCCAAGAAGGATGAAGCCCACAACCGCGACGATGATCAGCAGCAGGGGAGTGAGGTAAATGGTGGCTTTCACCTTCTCGACCAGGGGAGGGGCCTCCTGTTCGTAGGTGGGGGCCAAGGATGGATTGAGCCGCACCCTGATGAGGATGTACCAGAAATAGAAGAAGACCATCAGAAACCCGGGGCCGATGCCTCCTATGAGCAGGCCCGCGATGGACACCTCGGCCAGGCTTCCCAGCAGTACCGCCAGCCCGCTGGGAGGAATCAAGACCGCCAACAGGCCGGACGAGGTTATGACGCCCAGGGCCAGCCGCCGGTCGTAGCCCCTCCTCTCAACCTCCGGGTAGATGGTGGACCCAAGCAGGGCCGTATCCGCCATACCCGCGCCGCTCAGCGCCGCCATGATGGTCCCTGACCCCAGCGCCACGAACAACAAACGGGCGCGGACCTTCCCTATCCACTTGTCCGTAACGTCCATGACCATGCCGAAGACGCCGGAGTGGAACAGCAACTCTCCCAGCAGGAAGAACATCGGAAGCGCAAGCAGGGGGAAGGTGGCAACGGAGGTGTAGATGGCCCCCGGCAGCAACTTGAGGCCAACAATGCCCCCCGTCACGATGTACAACCCAATGATGTTGAGGACCATGAAGGCAAAGGCCACCGGCAAGCCGGTGGCCATTGCGGCCATGATGCTGGCAAATATGATTACGAGTATCAGCCACCAATCCACGGACATCCTCCAAGGTGTTGGGGTGCTGGCGGTGTTACTTCCGGGACGCAGGCCGCCTAGGGGTCACAAACGCCCGGCAGGCGTCTAAGGGGCATCCTTACGCGCGTAGTCCGAATCTCTCCCCAGGCTGAGTCAGGCCATGCTCACGTCCGGATGAGGCTGGGAAGAAAGGTGGCAATCTGCGGCACAGCGATGATCACCGCAACCACCCCGAAGTCAATGAGCACAAACGGTATCTGGGCCCGGTAGATATCTCCCATGGTCACGTGTGGCGGCACCACGCCCTTCAGAGCGAACAGCGCCAGCCCGAAGGGCGGTGACATAGAGCCAATCGTCAGGCAGACGAGGAAGAGAATCCAGAACCAGATGAGGTCCCACTCGAATGCCTTCACCACCGGCACCAGCACGGGGATGGTGATCAGCATGATGGAAATGCCGTCTATGAAGAAGCCAAGAAGCAGGACCGCCGACATGATGGCGATCAAAATGACAATTGGGTCCACCGGCAGACCGACGAGGAACTCCATGAAGTCCCTGGCCGAGCCGGTCATGGCCAGCAACTGCCCGAAGGACACGGCGCCGCTGATGATGAGCAGCACCATGGCAATGATCTTTACGACCGCCAGGAACGACCTCTTCAGCACTGTCCAGGTCAGGCGCCGGTAGATAGCCGCTACGATGACGGCGGCAAGCGCCCCTGTAGCCGCCGATTCGCTAGGCGTGGCCACGCCAAGGAGGATGAAGCCCACAACCGCGACGATGATGAGCAGCAGGGGAGTGAGATAGACGGTGGCTTTCACCTTCTCGGCCAAGGGAATGTCCTGCTGCTCGTAGCCAGGCGCCAAGGATGGATTGAGCCGCACCCGGATGAGGATGTACCAGAAGTAGAAGAAGACCATCACAAATCCGGGACCAATGCCGCCTATGAGCAGGCCCGCGATGGACACTTCAGCCAGGCTTCCAAGCAGCACCGCCAGCCCGCTGGGAGGAATCATGACCGCCAGCAAGCCCGCTGAGGTAATGACGCCCAAGGCCAGCCGCCGATCGTAGCCCCTTCTCTCAACCTCCGGGTAGATGGTGGACCCGAGCAGGGCCGTGTCCGCCATGCCTGCCCCGCTCAACGCCGCCAGAAGTGTCCCTGACCCCAGGGCCACGAACAACAAACGGGCGCGGACCTTCCCTATCCACTTGTCCGTAACGTCCATGACCATGCCGAAGACGCCGGAGTGGTACAGCAGCTCTCCCAGCAGGAAGAACATCGGAAGCGCAAGCAGGGGGAAGGTGGCGACGGAGGTGTAGATGGCCCCCGGCAGCAGCTTGAGGCCAACGATGCCCCCCGTGACGATGTACAGCCCTGCGATGTTCAGAATCATGAAGGCGAAGGCCACCGGCAAGCCGGTTGCCATTGCCGCCATGATACTGGCGAATATGACTACGAGTATCAGCCACCAATCCACGGGACATCCTCCAGGGCGCCGGGGCGCCAGTGTGGCGTCACTTCAGGGCGCAGAGTGCGAGAGGCTTGCCCTCAAGGCTCAACCCCTCAAGGCCGGGAGGTATCGAAAACGGCGCATCCCCGGCAATGCACAACAGCTCAATCTCTCCCCGCGTTTGCATCAAGCCATTCCATGCGACGCATCCTCCACGCCGCCAACAACGATGTCATGCTTGATGTTGTACATCTGCTCCATGAACAGCCTGATGAACTGCAGGCCCATGGTCATAAAGGCAAAGGGCATTACCCACCAGATTACAGCCTGACTGATGGCAAAGCCCTCCTTGTAGGTCGCGTCCCGGGCAATGGACTCCATGATTCGAGTGGTCGTTTGCCAGGAGAATATGGCGCACACCCCCAGCCCAATCAGTGAGGTGAAGGCGTCCAGATACCGGCCTCTTCGAGGGCCGAGCTTCTCCAGGATGATGGTCATCTTGGTGTGTCCGCCGTCCCTCAGGACCGGCCCCGCGGCGAGGAAGGCAAGGTACACTAGGCCATACTCGCTGCCCTGAATGACCCAATAGGTGGGGTCGTTCAGGACGTACCGGACGAAAACTTCATAGACGACGAACAACGCCACCGCGGCCACAACGCCGCCAGTGAAGAAGTAACAGAGATCCAAGAGCAGGTCGAAGAGCATCGTCGCCATTCTGAGGATGGGACTTCGACCGGGTTGCCGACGCCATCGCTCCGAGGGCCAGTCGAGGAGCATCTGCGCCGGGTTGTTGATACGCTTCGCCGTTTCCATCAGCGGGTCTCTCCAACATCTATGTTTGTGTCCGCATACGGGGAACCAGCCAAGCCAAGTCCCCCGCACACAATGAAATGCACTGAGAGCCCGCCGGCCTCGGCCGGCGGGCTCTCAGCATCTAGGTGGTCCTTCCCTAGAGGTTCACCTCGATTCCCATTTCATCCCAAATGCACTGCAGCGCTGTCAGCACCCGGGGGCTGTTGTCGGGCTCCGCGTTCAGAACGGCGGGAACGTTCTTCTCGATCCAGAGCCCCTGCACCCGCCTCACTTCCTCTTCGGGGGGCCGGATCGCTTCCATACCCCTTTCCTCCAGCGTCGCCAGAGCCTCTGCCTTCCTAATCACCAACTCCGACTCCAGCTCCTCGAAGATATTCACAACGCCATTGTAGATGGCGTCCCGCTGCTGCTGCGTCAGGTCGTTCCACACGTCCTTGTTCATGAACACGTGCCCGGACTCCTTGTCTAGGTCTATCGCGTACACGTAGTTCATGATCTCGTCCCACTTCACGTCCCTGGGGTACATGTAGTCGCCGCCGGCGACAGACCCCTCGATCACGCCGCGCTGCACAGCCGTGTATACCTCACTGGATGGCATATTCACGATCGAGCCGCCCAACGCCTCCGTGCCGCCCAGATAGTAGGCGTGCCCGCGTAGCTTCAGACCCGTCAGGTCCACAACCGAGCGGTCTTCGTTGGCCAGCTTGGACAAGTAGATGTGGCCGCTGCTGTTGTACGTGGAGGGGGCAACGTAGTGGACCCCGACCTGCTCGTCGTAGATCTCGCGGAGGATGTCCTCGAGCCCGCAGGACTCCCGCAGGGAAACGGGGGCGCCACCCACGTAGCCCTCGGTGTTAGCCAGCACGGTCAACTCCCGGAAGTAGGCGCTGGCCGTGTGCATCATGTCATAGATGCCCGCCTGGATGGCCGCCATCTGCTCTGCCTGGTGCACCTCGGCGGGTCCGGCCACCCGGGACACGCTGAGGCTTCCCTCGCTGAGCTCATTTATCTTCGCTATCATTTCGGTTTCTTGCCAGTCGGTGATAGTAATCCCTTCCGGCCAAGCGCCGATGAGCCTGATCTCCCTTGCCTCTACGGGGGCCATTGTCGCCTCCGGCGCCATCGTCGCTTCCGGAGCCATTGTCGCCTCCGGGGCCATAGTCGCCTCCGGGGCCATCGTCGCCTCCGGCGCCATCGTGGCAGGCGGGGACGTCGCGGTCGGGTCGCTGCCGCCACAGGCAGCCGACACAGCGAGAGCCGCCGCGGTCAACAAACCGACCAAGACCAACTTCCTCTTCATGGTTACCTCCTGAAGCGAAACCGAATGCTAAACCTCGTGTGGCTGGCAAGTAAATCCTATTTTGGCCGACAAGTCAATCCCAGCATTGATAGGCGGTCAGAGCCCGCCTATCAAGCCCCTCCGCCTGGGCTCTCGGGCATCCTCCCACGCCGACAGCTTGTGAACATACTACGAAGAAGGTCATATGAAACCATCGCTTCCATCCATCGAGCTGGGCAACCTCTATGGTTGGTCAATCGACAAAGGCGCGACTCACCCTCCCGGCTAGCGGGCAATGCTGGGCAGATACGTGGCAATCTGAGGAATAGCTATCACGATGCCCACCGCGAAGGAATCCATAATCACGAATGGTATTTGAGCGCGGTAGATGTCTCCCATGGTCACATGGGCCGGGACCACGCCCTTCAAAGCAAAGAGGGACAGCCCAAACGGCGGGGATTCCGCTCCTATGGTCATATTCATCAGGAACAACACCCAAAACCATATTGGGTCCCACCCGAAGCCTTGCACCACCGGCACAAGCACCGGGATGGTGATCATCATGATGGAGATGCCGTCGATGAAGAGACCAAGGAGAAGGACGGCAACCTGGATTGCGATAAGAATAACGTAGGGGTCGACCGGCAGGGCAATGAGGAACTCCATGAACTCCCTGGCCGCTCCGGTCATGGCCAGCAGCTGGCCGAAGGACACCGCGCCGCTGATAATCAATAGCACCATGCCAACGATCTTGACGACGCCGTACAGGGATCGCTTCAGCACCTCCAGGTTCAGGCGGCGATAGACTGCGGTGACGATGAGCGCCGCGATTGACCCCGTAGCCGCCGCCTCGCTAGGCGTTGTGACGCCGAAGAGAATGAAGCCCACAACGGCAACGATGATAAGCAGCAGGGGAAAGAGCTTTGCCGTGGAGAGCAGCTTGTCGGAAAGAGGGACGCCAGCCTGATCATAGACAGGGGCAAGGGAGGGATCGAGCCGTACCCTGATGATGATGTACCAGAAGTAGAGGAAGACCATCAATAGCCCGGGGCCAATGCCGCCAATGAGGAGACCGGCAATGGATACCTCGGCCAGGCTTCCCAAGAGCACGGCCAAACCACTGGGCGGGATCAGGACCGCCAGCAAGCCCGCCGAGGTAATGATGCCTAGTGACAACTTCCGATCATAGCCTCGCCTTTCCACTTCCGGGAAGATGGTGGACCCCAGCAGGGCCGTGTCGGCCATGCCGGCGCCGCTCAGCGCAGCCAGGATGGTCCCGGAGCCCAGAGCCACAAACAATAGGCGGGCCCGGACCTTCCCAATCCACTTGTCGGTCGTGTCCATAACCATTCCGAAGACCCCGGAATGGTAGAGAAGCTCCCCTAGGAAGAAGAACATGGGAAGGGCGATCAGAGGAAAGGTGGAAACTGACGTGTAGATGGCGCCAGGCAGCAATATGAAGCCGACTGTCCCGCCGGCAACGATAAACAGCCCGATGATGTTGAGAATCATGAAGGCGAAGGCGACAGGCAGTCCTGTCGCCATCGCGGCTATCAGGCTGACGAAGATTAGTCCGAGTACTAGCCACCAGTCCACAGACATCCTCCAATGCTTGGCGGTGCGAGTGGGGTAACTTGAGGGACGCGAGCCGCGTGAGAAAGCGCTTCTGCCAACCCCGAGCTACCAGGTCGGAGGTCATATAAACAAGCGCTGCGGCAGGAATGTGAAGCCACCTACCCTACTCCCGGCCTGGGATCAGGGATCAGGCCATTCCGTGCGTGGCCTTCTCTCCTCCAGGAACGATGTCATTCTTGATGTTGTAGGCCTGCTCCATGAACAGCCGGATGAACTGGATGGACATCAAGATGAAAGCAAGGGGCATCACCCACCACACTACGGCTTGGTGCAGGTGGAAGCCATCCCGGTAGACGACGCCGCGGTCTATGGCGTCTAGGACTCTGGCGGTTGTCTGCCACGAGAAGATAATGCACACCGCCAAACCCACCGTCGAGGTAAAGGCATCAAGATACCGGCTCCTGCGGGCGCCCAGCCGCTCAATGACTATCGTCATCTTGGTGTGGCCGCCGTCCCGAAGAAGCGGAGCCGCCACCAAGAAGGTGATATACACCAAAATGTACTCGCTGGCCTGAATGACCCAGAAGGTGGGTTTGTCGAACGCGTACCTCATGAGCACTTCGTACCCAACGAACATCGCCATCGCCAACACCATCAAGCCGGTGGCCACGTAACAGAACGTGAGAAACCGGTCAAAGGCCGCCGTCGATGAGTGCAGTAGTTGCCTTGCGATATCCATTGTCCATTCTCCCGACTTCCTAGCCGGCCCTTCATTCGGGGGCGATATCCGCCGGGGGCGATATCCGCCTTTCGCATGAAGGCCCTCATCAGGCCTGCGGAAGAGGCCCGCCGGATTACACCGTCGGGCCTCTTCCCACAGAAGGCGTCATTCTAGGCGAGCACCTCGTCCCAAATGCACTGGAGCGCGTCGCCTATCTGCGGACCCCAGACGGGGTCGGTCTCAAGGACGCCTGGCACGTTCTCTTCAAGCCAGAGCCTCTGCACCCGCTGCTCCTCATCCGGCGGCAGCTTGATGATCCTTACGCCCTTGTCCTCCATCTCATCCAGGGCATCGCGGTTTCGCTGCATCACTTCCACCCGCTGTTCGTTGGCGTTCTCGATGAGGCCGTTGTATACGGCATCCTGCTGCTGCGTGCTCAGACTGTTCCAGGTGTCCATGTTGACGTACACCGTGGATGACTCGGCGTCCAGCATGATGTCATAGATGTAGTTCATCACCTCATCCAATTTGACGTCACGGGCGTATTGATAACCTCCACCGAGGACAGCGCCTTCGATAACGCCCCGCTGTATGGCCGTGTAGACCTCGGCCCCCGTCATTTGGACGATGGTGCCTCCCAGCTCCTCAACGGCGGCCCGGTACAACGAGTGCCCACGCAGCTTCAGCCCGGTGAGGTCGGCTTTCTGCCCTGAGTCGTCGACGATTTCAGACAGGTAGATGTGCCCGCTGCTTCCGAAGATGAAGGGGCCAAGATAGTAGATCCCAGCCTTCTCCGCGTAGACCTGCCGTAACAGGTCCGTGAGGCCGCAGGCAACGCGCGTCTCTTGGTCAGCGCCGCCCGTGTAGCTCTCCACGTTGGCCAACTGCGTGATATTGGCGTGGTACGCCCCCGCGGTGTTGATCATGTCGTAGATGCCCCCCCCCGCAACGGCTCTATTTGCCCAGCCTGGTGGACCTGATCAGGACCGGCAACGCGATGCACGTTCAGGCTACCCTGGCCCAACTCGTTCATTTTCGCCATCATCGCGACTTCTTGCCAGTTGCTGATGGGGTAGTTCATCGGCCAAGCGCCGATGAGTTTAATCTCCTTTGCCTCTACGGGCGCCATCGTCGCCTCCGGCGCCATCGTGGGGGCCATCGTCGCCTCCGGCACCATCGTCGCAGGTGGGGACGTCGCCGTCGGGTCGCTGCCGCCACAGGCAGCCAACACGACGAGAGCCCACCGCGGTCAACACGCCACCCAAGACCAACTTCCTCGTCATGGTTGCCTCCTGAAGTGCAGCTGAACCTAAACCTCGCGTAACTGGCAAGCCAATCCTGGATGCTCCTATGTGGCCAGGGCCTCAGTCTTCAGCGTGGCCTCAGCCTCCGCTTTCACATAGTCCTTGGCCTCTTCCAGGGAGATCACCTTCCCGTACTTCGCATGCATGTCCATCAGGCTGACTTTGTGGCTGACATCGAACCGGTCGAAGCAGCCCTCTTCCACAATCCCTACGAAGAAGTTGTGGCACGCCGCGTCGACTACGGTGGCCCGCACACAGCCGCTGGTGGACGTTCCGGTTATGATCAGGGTGTCGATGTCCAACTCATTCAATATCGCCAAGAGCGGGGTGTCAGAGAAAACGCTGGCAGCCTTCTTCTCCAGGACGATGTCCTGGGGCTGCGGGGCAATCTCCTCCACAATCCTGTTGCCCAGCCTCCGATGCTCCAGCTCGTCCGCCTCCAACAGCTCGCGGTTGCGGCCACCCCGCGCCCGGCTGTGCCAGCCGGAACCCTGGTAGTTGAAGGTCACACTCGTGCTGTAGATAACGGGCAAGCCCGCCCCGCGGGCAACCTCCAGAAGCTGCCGGATGCTCTCGACGCCGGCCCATCCCTCCTCTCCGCAGGAGGTAATGTAGTCGTCAATCGAGTCCAAGATGTTCTCCGGCTTCAACCCAACAAAGGCGTAGTTTACGTCCACCACGATGACCGCGGCTCGCTTTCCCAGGGCCGCATTGTCTCCCTGGGGATTGTCATGGCCCTTCGTAAACTTTTCGAACACGGCGCGGTCCCGGTCACTGAGCACGTCGTCCCAAATTGCCATACTCTCCTCCTACCCAAACTGAACGGCGCCCCGCGAGGGGGCGTCTCCGAATGGCGTCATTATAGCCATACAACTTCCTTTGTCAACGAGTTCCCAGGGGTAATACGCCTTCATCCGCACTGAATGCCCCCCAATGCCCAGGAATTCGTCATCAGGCATCCTGCCGGGCCACCATAACGCGCTTGCAGCCCCGTTTCACGGGCATTACGCTTTCCTTACATGCAACCCTGCGCATCAGGGCCACGACCGATCAGGAGGCGCGATGTCTCAGGCCGAGGAAATCACCCAAAGAGCGGTCGTGGGCAAGGCGGCCCCGGATTTCCAGGCGCCCGCTTTCTATGAAGGCCGGTTCCTCGAAGTGAAGCTGTCCGACTACCGCGGGCGCTGGGTCATGCTGTTCTTCTATCCCGGGGACTTCACCTTCGTCTGACCCACTGAAATCGCAGCGGTCGCTGCCAGGTGCGCAGAGTTCCAGGAATTGGACATCCAGGTGCTCACCATCAGTGTGGACGGCAAGCACGTCCACAAAATGTGGGTCGAATACGAGTTGTCCCGTATGACAGGTGGGGACATTCCCTGGCCCATGGTGTCGGACCCAGGAGGGCGCATCGGCCGTATCTACAATGTTTATGACCAGGATGAGGGCGTCGACATCCGCGGCCGCTTCATCATCGACCCCGACGGCGTCATTCAGGCTATGGAAGTCCTGACGCCCCCGGTTGGCCGCCGCATCGACGAGACGCTCCGCCAATTCCAGGCCTACCAGCGTGTGCGCAACTCGGGCGGGACGGAAGCGTGCCCAGTGGACTGGACGCCGGGCAGCGCCACGTTGCAGCCCGGCCCCGACCTCGTGGGCCGGGTGTGGGAGACCTTCCAGCAGAGCCCCACAGGATAGCGCAGACAAAGGGAGCGCAAAGGCCAGGGGGACGTTCCCCCTCTCGTCCCCTACCCTGGATACGCCGCCGCCATGGCCCCCACCGCCACTCTGGGCAGGTCAACCCCCATCTGCCTCCACGATTCGCCGCGGTCGCCGCTCAGATAGAGCTTCCCTTGGTCGGCGCCGGCGTAGACGCGGTCAGGGTCTGCGGGATCCCAGGCCAGCGCCACCACCATGTCCTCCGGGGTTCCGAGGCCCTCCAGCCCGCGCCAGCTCCGCCCGCCGTCCACCGAGAGGTACGGTTGCGCTTCCTGCCGACGGGCGCTGCTTGCCGCGCCGACTAGGACGCGCTCGGGCTCGGCGGGAGACATAGCCAGGGGAATGGTGTGACGGCGCTCTAGCTCATCGCCGACGTACTCCCAGGAATCGCCGTTGTCCTCGGAGCGATAGGGTCCGGCGGCGGTGGCGGTCAACACCGTCCCGCGATGTAACGGATCAATCTGAATCGTGTGGACGTCCGGGTCGGGCCCGGACAGTTGGCGCCAACTCCGCCCGCCGTCGGTGGACCGCATGATCCCGCCCACCTCTATCCCCGCGAAGATTAGCTGGGGGTCATACGGAGCCAGCCGCAGGTCGCGAACGTGCCCGTGGCGGCCCTCCCAATGGAATGACCACCCGCCGGCCTCGGGAACCTGGCGAAAGCCCGCACATTCGTCCCACGTCTTTCCCCCGTCCGTGGTGACGAAGACGGTTGCCGGCTCGCTGCCCACGTAAAGAACGTCCGGATTGTCCGGGCGCGCGGCGAGAGAATGGGCGTGCTCGACCGGGTAGCTGTCCAGCTTCCGCCACGTTGTGCCACGGTCGTCGGAGCGGTAGACGCCGGCTTCGTAGGCGGCCAAATAGACCCGCATTGGGTCGGAGGGGCAGGCGGCGATCTTCGCCGCGGCGTGCTCCAGCGGCGTGACCGGCCCCCTGCGCCACGAGGCGCCGCCGTCTTCGCTGCTCAGGGCGCAGACGCCTTCATGCAAGCCAACGTATAGGGTAGTGCTTCCGTTCCCAGCCTGGCTCATAGCTCCGCCTCCCCGTCCGGTTGGGCTGATGGTACATCGGCGCCGCGGGGAGCGTCATCCCACGCCCCTCCCGTGCTACACTTTTCGATGGCATCCCCACCCAATCGAGAGGTCATATGCTGGAACCCATCAAGCACGAAGGTCCCGGCGACCACGTCATGGTTGTCGTGGCTCACCCCGACGACGCCGAGTTCATGTGCTCGGGATCGGTCGCCCGCTGGACCCGCGAGGGCCGGCGGGTCTCCTACGTCCTCTGCACCAACGGCGACAAAGGCAGCGACGACCCCGAAAAGACCCCGGAGGTCCTTGCACCGCTGCGCCAAGCCGAACAGAGGGCGGCGTGCGCCGTACTCGGCGTCGAAGACGTCACCTTCCTGGGTTACCCGGACGGCATGCTGGCGAATACGCTGGAGCTGCGGAAGGACCTCGTGCGGCAGATCCGCCGCCTGCGCCCCGACGCCCTCGTTTGCAACGACCCCACCCGCCGCTACTTCGCTGGCCGCTACATCAATCACCCTGACCACCGAGCCGCCGGCGACGCCGCTTTGGACGCCGCGTTTCCTTCGGCCAGGGACTACCACGTCTACCCGGACCTGATCGAACAGGGCCTGATGCCCCACAAGATCAAGCACATCTACATCTCCTCCCCCGCCGAAGAGGCTGACGTTCACTTCGACATCGCCGAAGCACTCGACATGAAGGTCAAGGCGCTTCATCAGCACCAGAGCCAGATGCGGGGCCGCACCGAGAACTCGCCGGAGGCGCTGGGGATGGTGCAGCGCATGGCCCGCTACTCCGCCGGCGAAAGCGGCCTCGAATACGCGGAGGCATTTCGCTATTTCAAGCTAGACTAGGGCCCTACCCATTTGCCCCAGCCGCCATGTTGCGGTATTCTTGGCGTCCCACGTAAGAACCGAGGGGAGAAACCGTTGTTTACCACTTACCCAGTGTTATTGACAAACCTGCTTAACGAAGTGGAGAGCGGCCAAATCCAACTTCCCGATTTCCAGAGGGGCTGGGTTTGGGACGATGACCGCATACGCGGCCTCCTGGCCAGCATATCCCGCGGCTTCCCCGTGGGGGCCGTAATGACCCTGTCGTCAGGAAGCGACATCAAGCTCAAGGCGCGCCCCATAGAGGGAGTGAAAAGTAACGTCACCGATGCTCCCGCCGCGTTCTTGTTGGATGGGCAACAACACCTAACTTCCCTATATCAGTCGCTACGGCATCCAGACGCGGTGGACACCCATGACAACCGCCGCCAGCGGATTAAGCGTCGATATTACATGGACATGACGGTAGCACTGAATCCTTCGGTGGACCGTGAAGATGCAATCATCAGTGTTCCGGAAAACCGACAGGTTACTGAGGATTTCGGGCGGACGCTAGTCCGAGATCTCTCTACGCCGGAACTGGAATATGAGAAGCACATGATCCCTACCGGGCGGCTGATGGATCCCATGGATTGGATGATAGGCTATCTTGGATACTGGAGCAACCCAGCGCGATTACACCCCGAGAACGACGCAATCGCGTTCTTCAAAAAGTTCCAGCAAGCAGTATTGGCGAATTTCACCGACTATCAACTGCCGGTTATCAACTTGGGCAGCGATACTCCGAAAGAGGCCGTCTGCACTGTATTCGAGAAAGTGAATACCGGGGGCGTAATCCTCAACGTCTTCGAGCTCGCCACCGCATCGTTCGCCGCCGATGCAGAGAATTTCTCGTTGCGAGACGACTGGGAGGGCCGCAAGCAGCGCATGTATTCTTTTGCCGGCGCGTTGCAAGGAATCCAGGGTGACCAGTTTCTACAGGCGGTTGCATTGGTCAAGACCCAGGAAGACCGGCGTCTAGCTATTTCCAAGGGCACCCGTCCCACCCAAGCTCCCGGCGTCGGTTGCCAAAAGCGGCATATCCTCGACCTGGAACTGGACGACTACCTGCGTTGGGCCGACAAAGTCGAGAGCGGCTTCATCGAGGCGGCCAAGTTTTTGCGAAACCAGTTTGTATTCGGACAACGCAACGTGCCGTATAGCACTCAGTTGGTCCCGCTGGCGGCCCTATACGTGGAACTTGGCCACGAGTTGCACACAGCCATAGCTATTAGCCGCCTGGAGCATTGGTTCTGGAGCGGTATCTTCGGAGAGGTCTACGGAGGAAGCGTCGAGACTCAGTTCGCCCTTGACCTGGTGCAGGTGGCTGAATATGTCCGGGATGGGACGCCGCCAACCCTGGTAACCCAATCTAGTTTCGCACCTGAGCGGCTGCTTACCCTGCGCACCCGCAATATCGCCGCCTACAAGGGGCTCTATGCCCTACAAATGAGAAATGGAGCGTCGGACTGGATCACAGGCGAGCAACTCTCGATAGCCACTTTCCACAACGAGAACATTGACATCCACCACATATTCCCCAAGGCATGGTGTAAGAACGCTGCTATACCGCCCCGGCTTTACGATTCGGTCATTAACAAGACTCCCATAGATGCCTACACCAATAAAATGATAGGTGGCCAGGCACCGTCTTCCTATCTACCCAAGTTGCGCCCTAGCATGCCGGAGCAAAAGCCGGAAATGCTGGACCACATCCTCAAGTCTCATTGGTTGGGCCCACGCACGTTGGAACAAGACGATTTTGCACAATCGTTCGTGGAACGCGGCGAATCTATGCTGAGATTGATTGGCCAGGCAATGGATCGGGACCCTGAAAGTGGGCGCGACGTTTCCGAAGACGCCCTGCGGTCGGCAGGATCCGCCGACCCCAACCCAGTCGACGAAGAGCCAGAGTTTGACGCCATCGGTGAAGGTGAACTTGAGGACGAACCCCACGACGCTGCGGCTTAATTGGCAGTTACGCGCCAAGCGAACACGAAATCCACCCAAGGCCTGACTTCAAAGTAGCCGCAGAGTTCCAGCCCACCGGCGACCAGCCCCAGGCCATCGAGGCGCCGGACGGAGTTCCCCTCGAGGTTGTTGACCAGTGCCACGCCCACGCTGGCGAACCGCAGTTCCACCCGCCAAGAGGGACAACACCATGTCGTTCAGAAGCAGCACGACGATGGCTGTAACAGTCGCCGGGTGTATGAGGGCTGATTCGGATCGGCGTCGAAAGGCGCTACTCACACCTGGCGTCCACAGTGGAGTCTCGCTCTGAAGCCCTAAGGATGCTCCGAACAAGCCGCCAGAGACGCGCTGTTCCCCAAGCGCGTGCCCGTACTCGGAGGAATCCTCCATCCTTCCCCTACCCCCCTTGCAAAATGCGAACGATTGTGCTATAGTATCCCCATGAAGCGGACCACCGGCCCGCTTCTCCTTCCTTAGGAGCCTGCCGCATACATAGTGCACTGGAGGCTAACCACAGAGAATCCCCCTGTGGCAGGCGCACTGAGGGAACAACCCAAGGGGCAAGACCCTCCGAGGAAGGCTGGGACCGGAGCCAATGCCGTTATAAGGCACAGGCTCTTTGGAGCCATCCCGCTCCATTACGGTTCCGTTACGGTTCGTTACGGTTCGTTACGGAACCATTACAGTTCCTTTACGGTTCCTTTACAGTTTCATTACGGCTCGTTACGCCCTATTACGCCTTTGTTACGGCTGCACGACTACAGGGCGAGGGGGAAAAGAAAAAGCAGTAGCGCATACAATCAAAGGACGAGGCCAGAGGAGCCCTCCTATCCCTGAAGCATAACCGCTGCAAATGCTAAACTTCTTCATGGCGTGGCCCTCCTGACCCACTGGATGGGGCAGCCCAAGGGCTCAGCAACGCCGCATTTTCCTCAGGGAGGAACAATGACCACATCGGCTACGGACGAACACCCGCTGATGAAACATGGCCTTGGGCGGCTGGATGGGAAGGTTGCTGTAGTGACCGGGGCCAACAGTGGCATCGGACGGGCCATCGCCCGCCTGTTTGCCCGGGAAGGGGCACAGGTGCTCGCCGTTGATATCGACGGCGAAGCAGTGCAGCCGCGCATTGATGTGGTGATCCAGGCGGACGGCGGCGCAGCGGCCTTCATGCAAGCCGACCTGACCCAGGCCGAGGCCAACCAGCGCATGCTGGACCTGGCCCTGGAAACCTATGGAAAGGTCGACGTCTTTGCGCCCATCGCCGGAACGGGCGTGCGCTCCAAGGCCCATGAGACCACGGACGAGCAGTGGCACTCGGTCCTGAACATCAACCTGCACGGCGCCTTCTACGGCATCCGGGCCGTGTTGAAACACATGGTCGAGCGTGGAGAAGGGGCCATCGTGCTCATGGCGTCGAGCCTCGGAGTGCTGGGAACTGAGGACTACCCCGCCTACTGCGCGTCCAAGGGGGCGTTGGTGAATCTGACCCGTCAACTCGCCATCGACTACGGGCCCTTGGGAATCCGGGTAAACAGCCTCTGCCCGGGACCGGTGGAGACGCCCAGGGGCATCCGCAACGCCAAGCTGCGAGGCAATTTCGAAGAGGAGATGGACCGGCGGCGGGCAAACGTCCGGGCCCTGCATCGCATCGCCCGGCCGGAGGAGATAGCCTACGCCGCCCTCTTCCTGGCCTGCAGCGAGTCCTCCTTTGTGACCGGCCACAACCTCGTCATTGACGGCGGGCAAACCACCGACGCGTGACCCACCTATCGAGGCCCCGGGGTTCTACTAGAGGAGTGCAGGCGCGAGAGCGCGTTGTCCCAGAGCCGCGGCGCGCCTCCCACTTCTAATGACACGAGTCATTCGGCGGCGCCCCGGCTCGGAGCTCCTCTTCTGGTATGATTGGATTGGCTCCCCACCACCCAATGACTGACTTCACCCAATGCCTGACTTCAAAGTAGCCGCAGAGTTCCAACCCACCGGCGACCAGCCCCAGGCCATCGAGGCGCTGGCCGACGGGCTGCGGCGCGGCCTCGCGCACCAGACCCTCCTCGGCGTCACCGGCAGCGGCAAGACCTTCTCCATGGCCAAGGTCATTGAGGCCGTCCAGAGACCCACCCTCGTCATCGCCCACAACAAGACCCTCGCCGCCCAGCTCGCCACCGAGTTCAAAGACTTCTTCCCCGACAACGCCGTCGAGTACTTCGTCTCCTACTACGACTACTATCAACCCGAGGCCTACGTTCCCCGCTCCGACACCTACATCGAAAAGGAGTCGGACATCAACGACGAGCTCGACAAGCTGCGTCACGCCGCCACCAGGGCCGTCCTCACCCGCCGGGACGTCGTCGTCGTGGCGTCGGTATCCTGCATCTATGGACTCGGCTCGCCCGATGAATACTTCCAATTCGTGCTTGCCCTTGAGCAGGGAAAGCAGACCAGCCGCGACCTCGCCATACGCCGCCTCGTCGACATGCAGTACGAACGCACCAACATGGACATCTCCCGGGGGCGGTTCCGCGTCCGGGGCGACACCCTGGAAATCCTGCCCGCCTACGAGGAAATCGCCCTAAGGGTGGAGTGGTTCGGCGACCAGGTGGAGCGGATCATGGAGGTCGACCCCCTCACAGGCGAGATGTTGGCCCAGCGCGATAGCATCGAAATCTACCCCGCCAAGCACTTCGTCACCGGCGAGGAGAAGATGGAGGAGGCTATAAAGGACATCAAGCTGGAGCTCGCGGAGAGGCTCGACTGGCTGCGCGACCGCGATAAGCTCGTGGAGGCCCAGCGCCTGGAACAGCGGACGCGCTTTGACATCGAGATGATCCGCGAGACGGGCTACTGCGCCGGCATCGAGAACTACTCCTGCCACTTGGCGCGCCGCCATGCTCCGCCCGACGGCCGCCTCGCCGTCTCCTGTTGGTCCACCCCCTCGTGCCTCATCGACTACTTCCCCGCCGACTTCCTCCTCTTCATCGACGAGTCGCATATGACCTTGCCCCAGGTCCGCGGCATGTTCCACGGGGACGTCCGCCGCAAGGAGACCCTCGTCGACTTCGGCTTCCGTCTCCCCTCGGCCATAGACAACCGCCCACTGAACTTCGACGAGTTCAACCAGCACATCAACCAGGCCGTCTACGTGTCCGCCACACCCGGCCCCTACGAGTTGCAGCACAGCCAGCAGATCGTCGAGCAGGTCATCCGCCCCACGGGACTCCTCGACCCAACCCTTGAAGTCAAGCCCACCCGCGGTCAGATAGACGACCTCCTGGAGCAGATCAACCGCCGCGTCAAGCTGGGCCAGCGCTGCCTCGTCACCACCCTCACCAAGCGCATGGCCGAGGAGTTGGCCGACTACCTCCTGGAAATGAGCGTCAAAACCCACTACCTCCACTCGGAGGTCGACACCCTCCAGCGTTCCGAAATCCTGCGGGACCTCCGCCTCGGCGTCTACGATGTCGTGGTCGGCATCAACCTCCTGCGGGAAGGCCTCGACCTACCGGAGGTCAGCCTCGTCGCCATCCTCGACGCCGACAAAGAGGGGTACCTGCGCTCATCATCCTCGCTCGTGCAGATGATCGGTCGGGCAGCGCGCCACATCGACGGCCACGTTATCATGTACGCCGACAACATGACCGCCTCCATGAAGGCCGCCATCGGCGAAACGGACCGCCGCCGCGCCATCCAAAAGGCCTACAACGAGGAGCACGGCATCACCCCCCAGGGCATTCGCAAGGCCATCCGCGATATCACGGAGCGCATCCGCGCCGTCGCCGAGGAAAAGGCCCCCTACCACGTCAGCAAGGAACTGCCGCGAGACGAACTCACCAGGGTCGTCAAAGATCTCGAGTCGCAGATGCGCCAAGCCGCCAAGAGCCTGGAGTTCGAGAAGGCCGCCCTCATCAGGGACGAAATCGTGGACCTGCGAAAGATCCTGGCCCTGCAGCCCGACCCCGCCAAGGACACCGAGCTGGTCCGGGGCCGGCGCTGAGAAGCCGGCGCCCGAGAGTCCCCACCGCCTCGCCGCCGCCATGAGCTTCCTCCCTCCCATGCCTGGCTGCCTTGCCGCCTCGCCCCTGCGTTGGCCTGGGGCCTGTCCCCTGGCGCTGGCCGCGCTCGCCCTTCTCCTACTGCTCTCCTGCACCGGCGGTCTGCCCGAGGGCGACCCAGCCCTCCCGCCGGGATTCGCCGATGCCGTCCTGCCGGACGCCGGCATCGCCGCCTACGTCTACACCTCCAAGGCCTCGCCCCTCCAGATCCCGAACGCTTACCTCGCCGGCGCCTCGGACAACGCCGGCAACATCATCGTCCGCTCGGTGACGGCGTGGTCCGGCCCAACGGTGGGCAATTTTGGCAGTGGGATCACCCTTCCGACCGAGGCTGACGCCGTCCGCCTCCAGCAGGCGCTGGCCGCCCGCGGCGACGCCATGCTGTGGAGCGTCAGGTCAGGAGCAACCATCCACCTCGCGCGGGGCAACGGCTTCTGGCGCGATGCGGTTGAACGCTCCGTCCAGACCCACACCCTCGGCCCCTTGGAGGAGCGCAACGAGGAAGCCTGGGAGTTGATGAAGCGCCTCCCGGAGCATCCGCCCGTCCCGCCACTAGCCGCCGGCTTCCTGGATGTAGTGAACCTGGACATTGAGGGAATGGCTCGAAAGGGGGGCGTTGACGCGGCGGGGGTCACTCCGTCGCTGGGCGCTCTTCGAGTGAGGCTCGCGGCCTTTGGCGTCTACGCCGACCCCGCCCTCGCGATTCCAGACAGGGTGGACCTGGCCTTCTTCAAGGAGGCTGGACTTGGCGCCGTCTTCGTTGCACATTCGGGCTATCCCAGCTTCCTCCTGGGGCTCCTACTCAGCAGCTTCGCAGGCGAGGCGGGCCTTGCAGCCGTCACCATCGGCGACGACGTCAAGGCCTACGCCCGTGAAATCGACGGCCTCGAACTTCTTGTCGCCAACAGCGGCAGCAGCGTGGTGTTCGCCATCGCAGCCCAGCGGCAGACGGCGGAAGGACTGCTCCTCAGCACGCTGTCGAAATAGTGGCGCCGCAGCCGCGCCCACGGCCATCCCTCCCCCCTTTGCCCACTGGCCACGCCAACGCGGCAACTGTGGTTCTTTCCTCTTTTGACATTGGCAGCCCGCTAACCCTACAATCGCGGCAAGATAGAGGAGCCATTAACGACGAAGGGTCCATGACAAAGGGTCCGTTGAAATCAGCAGGGGGTGCCCCGATGGTGCAACAAAGCAAGGTAACGCAGGAAGAGGTCATGGACGCTCTGCGCGATGTCTACGACCCTGAGATTCCCGTCAACATCGTCGACCTCGGCCTGGTCTACGGCGTAGACATCGACGCAAGCAACCAGGTCTACGTCGAGATGACGCTCACCGCCGCCGGCTGCGGCATGGGCCCCTTCATCGCCCAGAACGCCGAGTGGGCCATCACCGAACTGGAAGGCGTGGAAGAAGCCCACGTGGAGGTCGTCTTCGACCCTCCCTGGACTCCCGAACGCATCACCGAGGAAGGCCGCAAGCTCCTTGGCATGGACGACTAGCAATCACCCCAGACAGCCCACAGACTCGCGAAGTTCCTTCCGCTCACGCCCTCTCCGCGCGCCATGCCCGGCCACAGCGGCCCTCTGGCGCCCATACTCAGAGCTTCAGTTGAGGTAGCCTTTCATGGCAGACGTTCAGCGCGGCGCCCCGCGTCAGATGACGCCCCAGGAAAAACAACGCCTGGATGCGATGAAGAAGTCGTGGCAGCGACAGAAGGCTATCAGCGAGCGCCTGAAACAAATCAAGGTGCGCCTCGGCGTCTATAGCGGCAAGGGCGGCGTCGGCAAGACCACCGTCGCCGTCAACCTCGCCGCCAACCTCGCCAACCGCGGCTACCGCGTCGGTCTCCTCGACGCTGACA
The DNA here is from genome assembly GCA_965263165.1 of Dehalococcoidia bacterium. Taxonomy (GTDB): domain Bacteria; phylum Chloroflexota; class Dehalococcoidia; order Lucifugimonadales; family SAR202-VII-2; genus SAR202-VII-2. Next base: position 2,059,860 of record OZ253584.1, on the reverse strand, counting down.
TCGACTGCCCCAACGTTCCCAAGCTCCTCGGCGTCCCCGAGCGCCCGGCCTACGTCAACGGCCACATCATCCCCAGCCAGACCTTCGGGTTCCGGGTCGTGTCCATGGCCTTCTTCCAAGAGCACGAGGACGAGGCCATCATCTGGCGCGGACCTATGATCCACAACGCCATTAACCAATTCCTGGAGGTAACCGATTGGGGCGAGTTGGACTTCCTTGTCATTGACCTGCCCCCCGGCACCTCCGACGCTCCCCTCACCGTCATGCAGCTCATCAGCCCAGACGGCTTTGTCGTAGTTGCCACGCCCCAGGAGTTGGCAAAGCTCGACGCCAAGCGCTCCATCAACATGATCAAGAAGATGAACATCCGCGTCATGGGCGTCGTGGAAAACTTTTCCGGCGACATGTTCGGTTCCGGCGCCGGCGAGGAGCTGTCCGAGGAACTGGCCATCCCTTTCCTTGGACGCTTCCAACTGCGCTCCGATTACCGGGACACCTCCAAGCCCGCCGTCCTCTCCTCTAACGCCGTCCGCCAGGAATACGACTACGCCGTCGCCAACCTACTGCCCCTTGTGGAAGACCTGCTGAACAGAGAGGAAGAGCCTTAGCGGCGGCATCGGCAGCCCCTCCCGCCTCCACGCCTGTAACCATGTCCCTTGGAGCCGCGGCCTACTGACCTTGCAGCCCCGCTAGCCGGTCCCAAAGCAACGCCCACACCCGCCTGCGCTCGATTTCCGTCAGCCTACGCCCCAGCCGCTGGCGGTAGGCCACCACCCCCTTCCCCGCCAGCGCCCCCCAGCTTCCCGGCTCGTTGCTCAACCAGCGCCGGACAAGGTCAGGATTGGCGTCGAGCGTCTCCAAGACGGCGGAGTGAAGCAAGTCGGCATCGGAGGACATGGACATGACGGCGCTCGATAGTCCTTCAGGGGCGGGGTCGACCCGAGCCGCGGCAACCTTCGGGGGCGGAGAAGCGCGAGCGGCACCCATGCGCTTACGCGCAGTTGACGGGACGCGGTTGCAGACCCTTACTCGGGGATACCCTCTTCTTCTTCCTCCGCCTCGTCGTGACGGCGCCGGGCGCGGCGAACACGCCCGGCCAGGTAGCCCGAAAGCAACTCAGCTTCCTTCACCACCAGGGCCTTGAAGCGAGAACTGTACTCACCCATGCGGCGGAACTTCCGGTAGCGGTCCCGGAGCAGCTGCTTGATCTTGTGCTGCTCCAACAGCGACAGGTTGTACAGGAGCTCCCGCTCCAGGCGCCGAGCCGCGGCCGCCGGGTCGGCATGGGCCCCGTCGTCCGGCTCGCGCACTACGCCGTCCACGATGCCCATGTCCAAGCAGTCGGCGGCCGTAAGCCTCAGCGACTCCGCAACCTCGTTCGCCCTGCTCGGGTCCCGGTAAAGCAGCGCCGCCGCCCCTTCCGGCGAGATCGGGCTCAGGATGGCGTTCTCCATCATAATGATGCGGTCGGCAACCCCGAAGGCAATTGCCGCCTCGTTGCCGCCCTCGCCCAGCACAACAGCTATCGTGGGGACGGGCAACTCCGCCATGGTGGCCATAGCCGAGGCCACCGCTTGCCCAATGCCGCGTTCCTCCGATTCAAGGCTGGCGTTGGCTCCCGGAGTGTCGATGAGCGTGATCACCGGCAACCCGAACTTGGCGGCCAGCCTCATGCCCCTCTGGGCCTTGCGGAATCCCTCTGGAAGGGGCTGGCCGTCGCCACTGCGCCGGTCGTGCCCAATGAACATGACCCCTTGCCCACCCAGAGACCCCAGCGCAACGATCACCGAGGGGTCGTCGCCGTACACCCGGTCCCCGTGGAGTTCCACGTAGTTCGACACCATTCGCTCGATGAAGTCCTTGCCGGAAGGCCTGCGGCTGTGCCGGGCCAGTTCCACCCTACCCCAGGCTGGCTTCACAGTGGGGTCCTCGATCTGGTCAACGTGCTGAACCTTGCCCTCCGGCCGCAGCGAATAACGATGGCGCAATAGGTCCAAAAGCGTCCCTAGTGTCTCCTTGAGCTGCTCCCGGTCGATGACAAAGTCAAGGACGCCGTGGGCCAGGTGGGCCTCTGCCGTATGGGCACCCGCGGGCACGGGGTGGTTCGTAGCCTCCTCCATGCCCCGCAGCGAGGCGAAGCCCATCAGCGCGCCCGTTTCCGCCATGATGACGTCGGCAAGGCTGGCATAGGACGCGTAGACTTGGCCGGACGTGGGGTTGGCCATAACGCACACGAAGGGAAGCCCCTTCTCGTGAAAGCGGGCGGCGGCAACAACGGTCTTGGCCATCTGCATCATCGACAGCGGGCCCTCCTGCAACCGGGCGCCGCCGCTCGTCACCACCGCAACCAACGGCATCTTCCGCCTAGCCGCCGTCTCAAAGGCCAGGGCCACCTTCTCGCCAACCACGCTGCCCATGCTGCCGCCCATGAACCCAAAGTCCAGCACGACCAACACCGTGGGCAGTCCGCCGATGGTCGCCGCGCCGGTCACCGCCGCCTCCGTCAGGCCCGTCCGCCGCTGGTCCGAGAACAGCCTCCGCCGATACGACACCTGGCTGGAAAACGACAGTGGGTCCAGCGAAATCAGCGAGCGGTGGGTCTCTTTAAAGGAGCCGGGATCCGCCAATTGCAGCACGCGCTCGCGGGCAGTCACAGAGTAATGAAATCGGCACTGGGGACATACCCGGTGCCGTTGGTACGTCACGTTGTCCTTCAGCGCAGAGTTGCAGAACAGGCACGTCTCCCGGTCCGGAACCCCCGCCGTCTTGGAAGCTCCCTCGCGGCCGCGGCGGCCCAGCATGTCGGTGATCTGGCGCATGGCGCTATCCCTCGTCCTCAAGGCTCATCAGGAGGTCGTCGACTATCGTGGAGGATACCTCGCCCGTAGGGCCAACTACGCCTTCGTCCTCCAGCTCCTCCTTCAACCGGCTGGCCCGGGGGTAGCCGATGCGCAGCTTGCGTTGAAGAAAGGACGTGGATAGCGTGCGTTGGGTGCGGGCCACCTTCAACGCCTGCACAAACATGTCGTCATGGCCCCCCGCCACGCCTCGTTCTTCCGAAGACGGAGGAGCGCTGAGGTCGATCGCTGGTGGAGGCGGACAGGGCTGCGACTGCCAGAACTTCAGCACCGCCTGGATCTCGTCGTCGGAAACGTAGGTCCCCTGAATCCGCCGCGGCTTGGACGACTCGGGAGGCAGAAACAGCATGTCGCCGCGGCCCAGCAGCCGCTCCGCCCCCACCGCGTCCAGAATCGTCCTCGAGTCCACCTGTGACACAACATTGAAACTGATCCGAGCGGGGAAGTTGGCCTTGATAAGCCCCGTAACCACATTCACTGACGGCCGCTGCGTCGCCACGATCAAGTGAATACCGGCTGCGCGGCCCAACTGCGCCAGGCGGCAAATGGCCTGCTCCGTGTCCTGGGGGGCCACCATCATCAGGTCGGCCAACTCATCCAGGCACACCACAATGAAAGGCATGCGGTCCCGCTCTTCAACCGCGGCATTGTGGCCCTGGATGTTTCGAACCCCCAAGGCCTCCATCTGCTTGTACCGTTTGGTCATCTCCCGCAGCAGACCTTTCAGGTGCCGCACCACCAATTCCGGCTCCACCACGACTGGCTCCAGCAGATGCGGGAGGCCATTCAGGGGCGTCAACTCAACCCGTTTCGGGTCAATGAGCAACAGCCTGAGTTCCAGCGGCGTGCACTGGTAGATCAGGCTCAGAATCACAGAGTTCAAGAAGACGCTCTTGCCGCTGCCCGTGGACCCGGCTACTAGAAGGTGCGGCATGCTCCCCAGGTCCGCAGCCTCCGCCGCCCCGCCCGGCCCTCTGCCCAGGGCGAACGCCAGACGAGACCGGCCGGAGTGGCGGCTGAACTCCTCCGCCATCATTACCGAGCGCAACGTAACCACTGACTGCCGGGGGTTGGGCACCTCGATCCCCACGATGTTCTCGCCGGGCACCGGCGCCTCGAAACGGAGGTTGGGACAGGCAAGCGCAAGGGCCAGGTCATTCTCCCTGGCGAGGATGGCGTCTACCTTCACCCGCGTGCGCTCCTCCACCATACGCGTGACCGCCCGTCCGCGTTCGTCCCGCACCGGGTCGCCATTGTCATCGCGCAGGGCCTGTTGACGGCTGCGCCTCACCCATCCCGGCGTCAGGCCAAACATGGTTACAACGGGGCCAGGCCGTATCTGGGAGACTTCGACCTCTATGCCGTAGTCGGCCAGCGTCTGGCCTATCAGCTCGGCGCGCTCCCTGTTCCCCACCTCATCAACCGGCTCCTCAGCGCCCAGTCGCAGCATCCCCGACGGCGGGAGTTTCCAGCCATCGCCAGACGATTTGACCGGCGCGACCCTGCCCTCATTGCCCGGTAGGCTTGAGCGAGCCACGCCGCCGCCGGCCTGCGCCGGTGGCGCAGGCGACCGCCAGGGCGTCGCTTCGAATTCGTCCTCGTACAGCAGATGCTCTTCAACCCCGGAAGGAGTCTCCTCCCTCACCTCCGGCTCAGCAATGGTGACTTCGTCCGGGGCCTGAATCGGCGGCTGTTGCACACTGGCCACCGGCTGCCAAGCGCCGGGCTGGAAGGCAGGCGCAGCAGGGGCCGGCGTCACAAAGCGAGGCCTTTCCTTGGGGGCCTCGCGCGGCATTTCCGGCGGCGCTCCGGTTCCCCGCACAGGCTGCCTCGGCTCCCGCGTAAACGAAGATGGACCGGCGCGGGACTCACCCGGCCCCACCGGCCCGAAGTCGGGCTTCCTCAGCGTCTCCCAACCTCCGGGGCCGGACATCTCCTCGGCATCCACAGACGCGAGGGAAAGCGCAGTACTAGGCCGAGGCGCCTTTTCCCTCCGCCTCGACGCCAGCGCCCCGAGCATCCTGAACGGCGCCGATATCACCCTGCCAATGAGATTGGCATTTCGAGCAGCCCCCACGGTATGCGCCCCGGAGGCGCGCGCAAGTCCGGCTGCAATCCCCGGACCCACCCCTGCGAAGCCTATCAACGCCAGCAGCGTCAGGCGCAGAGAGGCCAGCCAAACGCTCTTGCCGGCTATGGCGCCGCCCAGCGCTCCTCCCAAGTTCAGGTCATAGAAACGTTCCCACGGCACGGTGAAGAAGGATGCTGCGCCCGTGGCCACTCCAACGAGCGCCAGCGCTCCCAGCCATCGGGGCCAACGCTTAAGAACCCCGAAGCGTTGGAAACGGAGCGCCAACATCAGGGCTAGGACCCACAGCAGTATCACAGGCCAGGCCAGGCCCGCCCACTCCAGAAGCCAGCCCCCCAGCGAAGCAACTCCCTCGGCCACGCGTGCCCACAGGACGACGGAGGCCACCGTCACCGCAATGGTGAGGAGGAGGAGCAATTGAACGTAGCGGTTCACGATACTCATAGCTATTCAGCCCGCAACCCCAGCGCAACGCGAGTGCGCGCGCTCCCCCATTGTAACCCCAAACAGACGTTCGCACTACAGAGGGGGCGAAGCGGCTCGACTCAACGACCGCGAAGATGGGCCTCTCACAGGAGTAACTAGAGCCCGTCCCACCGGGTAAAGAGACCCTTGCGCAACTCCTGCGCCGAGTTTTCCGCACTACCCTGACCCAATCCTAACCTTCACCCGAACACGCGGGAAGGGACGTGAGTATCCCCCCGGCTACGGAGCAAGGAATTTCGTCGTACAACGCCGGGTTGATGCGCGGTATCACGGTGGGCATGGAGCCATGCGCGCGTGGCGCCGGTTATGGAAAGTTCTCTGATATACGGGAAGCGCGGCGGACGCAATGGACGGCGCAGACCGGAGCCCGCTGCGCCAACGATCCAGATGGTCAGACCCGACTGTGCATCCTAGAGCTCGATGGCCACAGGTATAATCATCGGCCTCCGGCGGGTCTCCTGATAGATGAAATCGGCCACCGTCTCCCTCACCTTGGCGTGCAGATAGCCATAGTCGGCCGGCAGCGGCGCCCCGTGGTTCAGCGCGTCCATGACAGCCTGAGCCGTCCTCTCATACAAATCCAACGCCTCGTCCCCCTCCACCAATCCGCTGGAGACGATCTCCGGCCGCCGGGCCACTGTGCCCGTGCGGCCATCCACCGCCACCACCGCCACCAGAATGCCGTCCCTGGCCAGTGTTCGCCTGTCCCGCAGGACAACACTGGCCATGTCCCAGAGTCTCAGCCCGTCCACGTACACCATCCCCGCCGGAACCTCCCCAACGACTTCGGCGCCTTCCTGCCCGATCTCCAGCATGTCCCCATCCTCCAGAACGAAAACGTTATCAGCCTCCACCCCCACCGACCTTGCCAGCGCACCGTGGGCCACCAGATGCCGGTACTCGCCGTGAACGGGCACGAAGTACTGGGGACGCACCAGGTTGAGCATCAGCTTCAACTCTTCCTGGCTGGCGTGGCCGTGCACGTGCACCAGTGACGTCCCAGAGTGGAGCACCCTCGCTCCCTGGCGGCACAGGTTGTCGATGGCCTTGGCAACCGCCGTCTCGTTGCCGGGAATGGGGTGCGACGACAGAATGATGGTGTCCCCTTCCATCACGGAGATATCGCGATGGTCCCTGTTCGATACCCTGACCAGCACCGATGTCGGTTCACCCTGGCTCCCCGTAGACAGAATCACCGACTCCTCAGGCGCGTACTTGCGCAACTCCGCCGGCGACACCAAGGTTCCCGGCGGCGCCTCCAGATAGCCCATCTTGGTGGCCATCTGCACGTTGTTCACCATGCTGCGCCCCACCACGGACACCTTCCTCCCATGGTCCACCGCGGCGTTGATGACCTGCTGCATCCTGGATATCAGCGAGGCGAACGTCGCCACCATCACGCGCCCGGTCGCTTCTCCAATCTCCTTGTGCAGCGCATCGCCGACGATGCATTCGGAAAGCGTGTGCCCGCCCCGCTCGGCATAGGTCGAGTCGGAAAGGAGCAAAAGCACCCCTTCTGTGGACAGCGTTGCCAGCCGGGCGAAGTCCATGGTCTTGCCGTCCACCGGCGTGTGGTCGATCTTGAAATCTCCCGTGTGGACCACCAGACCAACGGGAGTCCACAGAGCAATCCCCATGGCGTCGGGGATGCTGTGACAAACGTTGAACCACTCCGCCGTGAACTCCCCAAACCGGTACTTCACCCCCGGCTCGATCACCTCCACCCTGTGTCCCTTCAGGGCTCGGTGCTCCCGCAACTTCACCGTAATCAAGCCGTGCGCCAGCCGGGAGGCGTAAACCGGAACGTCCAGGTCCTTCAGCACGTACGAAAGCGCGCCTATGTGGTCCTCGTGGCCGTGGGTAATCAGTATCGCCCGCACCTTCTCCTTGTTTTCGACAAGGTAGGTGATGTCGGGCAATACCAGGTCAACGCCAAGCATGTCCTCCTTGGGAAACAGCAGACCGGCGTCAATGACAACGATGTCGTCGCCATACTCTAGGGCCAGCATGTTGCGGCCTATCTCGCCAAGGCCGCCCAGTGGAATAACGCGAAGAGCTTCTCGGTTCATAAGCAGGGCTTCCTCCCCCAGTGCATAAGGCTTGGACAGTGACATTCAACCGCGCGCCGCCCGCATGAACGGCCCACTTCGCCGAAACGAATCTAAAACATGGGGAGCTGCTGGCTATCCTGCTCCTGCGACTCGGCCTCCGGGGGCCGCCGCACCAATTCCGGCAGGCGCTCGAAGTCCTTTTCCAGGACCTCCTTCAAGCTCTCCTGCCTTAGCGCAGCCGCCGGATGGTACACAGGAAACACGGTAACATTGCCAACGTTCCTGGCCTTGCCCCTTGCCTTGCCGATGGTCTCTTTGGGGAAGAACCTTGCCAGGGAGTGGCGCCCCAACGTCACAATCACCTTCGGCTGAATCAGCTCGATCTGGCGATCCAGGTGCTTGGCGCAGGCCTGAAGCTCGCCGGGATATGGGTCCCTGTTGTCCGCTGGCCTGCACTTCACCATGTTGGTGATGTAAACGTCGCTCCTCTTCATGCCCACCCCGGCAAGAAGTTGGTCCAGCAACTTCCCCGCCGGCCCCACGAAAGGCCGGCCCTGCTGGTCTTCCCAAAAGCCGGGCGCCTCGCCGATGAACATGACGTTGGCCGTCTCAGACCCTTCGCCGGGAACAGCCTGGATCCGGCCGCGGGACAGCGGGCAGTCCTCGCAGGACCGAATCGTCTCAGCAACGTCCTGAAGCTCGGACACGCGGACCAACCTCAGGGAAGGGCTACCTCGATACTCACACGCGGATAATACCACCCACCTCTGAAGGGGTCAAAAGCCGCGCCGCACGCAACGGCATCCCCATCGAAGCTCTCGACTATCCCACTTCCAACGCGCTCGCTCCTCCATCGACGCGCCGTTGACACCCGCCCCCGCCCCCCCTACGATTGACGCAGGCCGTGCTAGACGGGGAGCTAGCGGTGCCCTGCACCCGCAATCCGCTACAGCGGGGTTGAACTCCCTCCCGAGGTTTGTCTCCGATCTTCGTTTGCCCCAGGGATAGCTGGCCGGGCCCTGCGCGACAGAAGTCCGTGAACCCCGTCAGGCCCGGAAGGGAGCAGCGGTAAGCGGTATCCATCTGGGCGCCCAGTCCAGCCTGGTCAATGCTCCCCTGGGAGTGGCGGGCCCGGAGCTCCGGATCGAAGGAGGGTGCACGGCCTACAACCCCCTCATAGCCATCGAGGCCTCCCATGACCATTGAGGCCCCCGTTTCCATCCCCGACCGCGTTCGCAGGCTCCTGCCTGCCGCGCGCCCTCGCAAGTCTCTTGGCCAGCACTTCCTCGCCAGCCGACCCATCCTGCAAGCCATCGCCACCGCCGCCGAGGTTGGCCCCGCGGACACCGTTATCGAGATAGGCCCCGGCCAGGGCTCGCTCACTCAGGAACTGGCCCGCCTCGCAGCCCGGGTCATCGCTGTAGAGCTAGACCCCGCGCTCGCACAAGCCCTCAACGCGGCCTGCCGAGACATTCCAAACGTCTCCATCCTCCACGCCGACGCCAGAGAGATAAACATCGACGACGCCCTGGGCGGCGCCAAGGGCCCATACAAGGTCGCCGCCAACCTTCCCTACTATGCCGCTCTCCCCATACTCCGGCGCTTCCTCGAAGCCGCCCGCCCGCCCAGCGTCATGGTGGTCATGGTCCAACTGGAAGTAGCCCAAGCGATGGTGGCGCAGTCGGGCGCCAAGTCCCTGGTCAGCATTGCCGTGCAGACCTATGGAGCGCCGCGCCTGGTCTGCACCGTGCCGCCCGACGCATTCCACCCAAGGCCCAAGGTGACGTCCGCCGTAGTTCGCATTGACGTCCATGTCCAACCGGCGGTTGACGCGCCCGACATCGCCGCCTTCTTCAGGGTCGTGCGCGGTGGTTTCGCAGCACCCCGCAAACAGATCCGCAACTCCCTGGCCCAGGGTCTCAGCCTGCCCCGGGAGTCCGTCACGGCGATGCTGGACAGAGCCGCCCTCAACCCCACCCAGCGGCCCGCAGACCTTTCACTCGATGACTGGTCTCGCTTGACGCGCGCCCTGGATGAACCCTCATGACGACCCTCGCGCTCAGGGTGCCGGCCAAGATCAACCTCACCTTGGAGGTCATACGTCGCCGCCCCGACGGCTTCCACGAGGTGACCCTGCTGCTCCAAACGGTCACCCTCTTTGACGCGCTGACCCTCGAGAAGGCCCCGGAGGTCACCCTGGAGTGCTCCGACGCCTCATTTATGGGCCCCGACAACCTCGTCCTGCGGGCAGCCCATCTTCTCCGGGAAGCTACGGGGACCGCCAAGGGCGCTCACATGTTCCTGGAAAAAGAGATACCCACGGCCGCGGGCCTCGGCGGGGGCAGCAGCGACGCGGCCGCCGCGCTCAGAGGGCTCAACCGGCTCTGGGACCTTGGCCTGCCCCTCGCCAAGCTCGAGGCCCTGGGCGCCAGCCTTGGCTCCGACGTGCCGTTCTTTCTGCACGGCGGGGCCGCCCTCTGCCTGGGCCGCGGCGAAAAGATCGAGCCCCTGCCCCCGGCCAACCTTCCTTTCATCGTCCTGCTGTGTCCCGACATCCCCCTCGACCACAAGACGGCAACGCTGTACTCCCGCCTGCCCGCCGATCGCCACACGCGCGGCGCGCTCACCTTCAAGCTCGCAGGCCGCATCCGCGCAGGCGGAGACATTCCCCCCGCCCTCCTCTACAACGCTTTCGATGACGAGGCCCTCCAGGCATTTCCGGGCCTGGCCGAATATCGCGACGGGATGCTGCGAGCCGGGGCTGAGTCCGCGCATCTATCGGGGACGGGGCCATCGCTCTACGCCCTCTTTTCCCAGCGCCCTGAGGCGGTGGCGGCCCGCGCCCTGCTGGCCCACGCCCGAGGCTGGCGCGCCTACCTCGTAGAGGCCTGGCGGCCCGACAGCGATGGCGCTGACATTCCCCGCTAGCCAATGGCGCCTCTGATGATGGAAGATGGCCTCATACACCCTGGCTGGAGCGGGCCCAACACCCGCCCGAAGCGTTCGCCTGTACGGCAACCGCCGCAGAGCAGAGGAAGGACCACCGCGTGACGCAAACCCCTTTGGCCAATCTCCCCCTCCACGAAGTCTGCGTTGCCGTCGACCTTGAGACCACCGGCCTCGACGCCGAACGAGACGAAATCATCGAGGTCGGCGCCGTCAAGTTCCAGGGCGAGGAAGTCTTGGAAACCTTCCAGACCCTCGTCAATCCCGGTAGGCCCCTGCCCCCGTTCGTGCGGTCGTTGACGGGCATCACGCAACAGGAACTGGACGGCGCGCCTTACTTCTCGGCCATCGCCCCGGACCTCATGGCGTTTCTGGGAACCTACCCCATCGTAGGGCAGAACGTGGCCTTCGATCTGGCGTTCCTGCGCCAGAAGCTCGTGGCCCAGTCCAATCCCCCCTACGACACTAGGGATCTCGCCTCGGCGCTCCTGCCGCGCCTACCCGAATACTCTCTTGCCCGCCTCGCCGAGGAACTCAACGTCCCCCATCCCCGTCCCCACCGAGCCTGGGAAGACGCCGATGTGACTCGCAGGGTCTTTCTGGCGCTGGTGGACAGAGCCCTCGATATTCCGGCCCACCATCTTTCCGAAATCGCCCGGTGGGCCAACCGCTCCGGCTGGAGCCCCGCCCCCCTGCTGAAGCGGGTGGAAGGCGCGGCCCTCGCCGGATCCGCCCCATCGGAAGCGACCCAGGTCATCGACATCGCCGCGTTGGGCAAGCGGCTTCCCAGATCCCGACCCCTCAACGCCGCCCGCGAATTCAAGCCCATCGACCTCGGCGTCCTGAAGCGCTTCTTCGCCCCCGGCGGCCCCCTTTCCCGGCGCTTCCCAGCCTACGAGGCGCGGCAGGAACAACAGAGGATGGCCCTGGAAGTCGCCCAAGCCATCAACAGCGGCGTGCACCTCGTCGTAGAGGCCGGAACCGGCGTCGGCAAGTCCCTGGCCTACCTGCTGCCGTCGCTGTTGTTTGCCCTCGCCAACGGCGTCCGGGTTGTTGTGTCCACCGCCACGCTCAACCTGCAAGACCAGCTCATCCGCAAGGACATCCCGGCCCTGATTGAGGCGCTGTCCACCGAGCCGGAGTTTCAAAATGCCGATATCCAGACCTCCCTGCTCAAGGGACGCTCCAACTACCTGTGCCTGCGCCGCTGGCTCAATCTCCGCGACAGCGAGACCCTATCACCCGAAGAGGCCCGCCTGCTCTCGAAGACCCTCCTCTGGCTTCAGGACACCACCACCGGCGATCGCTCGGAGATCGGCGTCGCAGGCCGCGAGATGCAGTGGTGGAACCGCTTCTCCGCTGACGGCGGCGAATGCAAGGCGCCCAACGGCGTCTGTTTCTTCCGCCGCGCCAAGGACCAAGCCGAGGGGGCTCATCTGCTGGTCGTCAACCACTCCCTGTTACTAACCGACCTCGCCAGAGGCGGCGGCGCCATCCCTCCATACGACTACCTCGTCATCGATGAGGCCCACCACCTGGAGGAAGAGGCCACCCGCAGCTTCGGATTCAACATCGTTCACAGGGAAACTGAAGCCATCGTCGACGGCCTGGCAGGCCCAGGAGGCCTCGTCGACAGGGCCCGCCACGCCTTGCGCCAGTCGTCGCTGCCCGACCATCGCCGCCGCGACATGGACGCCCTCCTCACCCGCCTCGCCGAGGACACGCTCCACTGGCGGCGGATGTGGCTGCAGTTCCGACGCGTCGTCTTCAGCATCATGCTCCAGTACCGCGAACCCGGGGACGACAACTCGCAGATACAGGTCACCAGTGCGGTAAGAGCCCAGCCCGGTTGGGCTGACGTCGAAATCGCCTGGGAGAACGCCGACATTTCGCTGCAAGAGGTCCTGGAAGAGTTGGACGCGTTCCTAGCCTCCCTCGAAACCGACGCCGACAACCGCCCTCCCAGCCTGGACGCGGCGCTGCTGGAAGCAAGCTCCCTCCAGCAACAGGGCGCCAACCTGAGGGACCACACCCTGGAGTTCGTCATCCACCCCGAGCAGGAAATGGTCTATTGGCTCACCGCCTCCGTCGTGGAAGGCGCCGCGGACATGCACGCCGCTCCGCTGTCGGTTGGACCTGCGCTGCAGAACGGACTGTTCGCCCAAAAGAAGTCGGTCGTGCTGACAAGCGCCACACTCAGCGCCAGCGGCGGGTTCGACTACTTTCGCAGCCGCGTCGGCATCGATGACGGCCGCGAACTGCTCGTTGGGTCACCCTTCGACTACAAGCAGGCCGTGCTGTTCGGCGTGCCCAAGGACATGCCCGAGCCCAGCCACCCCGCCTACCAGCAGGCGCTGAACGACGCCGTAATCGAGCTGGCCCTCGCCGCCGAAGGCCGCATAATGGTCCTGTTCACCTCTTACAATTCCCTCCGCGCCACCCATGCCGGCGTTCTGGGATCCCTGGGCACCGCAGGCATCAGACTCCTCGGCCAGGGCATCGAGGGAGCCCCCCGTCAACTCCTCCGCAGCTTCCAGGACGACCCCAAGGCCGTGCTCCTCGGCACCGCCAGCTTCTGGGAGGGCGTGGACCTACGGGGCGGTCAGTTGAAGGTGCTGGTCCTGGCCCGGCTCCCCTTCAACCCTCCAAACGACCCCGTATTCGCAGCCCGCTCCGAACACTTCGATGACCCCTTCAACCAATTTGCCGTTCCCCAGGCAATCCTCCGGTTCAGGCAGGGTTTTGGCCGCCTCATCCGCAGCCGCGAAGACGCGGGCGTCATCGTTGCGCTGGACCGACGGCTCTCGTCGCGGGGCTACGGCAAGGCCTTCATCAACGCCATCCCCGGCTGCACCACCACCGATGCCCCCATCACCGAGCTTCGCCGTCAGGTCCACGCATGGCTTCAGCGGCCGTAGGCTTCCTGCCGGTCGCTCAACCTCTCGACCTCGAGAAGACCATCGAGAGCGGCCAGGTATTCCTCTGGCGCCGCCACGGCGATTGGTTCTGCGGCCCCCTCGCCGGGCGGCTCGTCCACCTCCGCCAGGTCGAGAGTGGCATCGAGGTCGAAGCAGGCCCGAAGCGCCGGGAATCTTGGGCGATATCCCCTCCTCGCACTGCCTCCGGGGCAGCGGACGGCCCGGAAGACGTAGCGGGCGCCCTCGACGCCGTCCATGCCTTCCTCCGCCTGGACGACCCCATGCGAACGGTCCTCCGGCATCTCCGCAGCGACCCTCACATCCGCGAGGCGCTGCAACGCAACCGCGGCCTGCGGCTGCTGCGCCAGGACCCCTGGGAGTGCCTGCTTTCCTTCGTCTGCTCCATCGACTCCAACATCCCGCGGATACGGCTCAACCTCAACAGCCTGGCCGCCCACTGCGGCAACCTTCTCACCCTCGGCGATTGCAGTCTCTACGAACTGCCCGCGCCGGAAGCACTGGCGGAGATGGGGGAAGGGAAGCTGCGGGAGCTTGGGCTCGGGTTCCGGGCCAGGTACGTCGACCCGCTGGCAAAGACCGTCGCTTCGGGCGAAATAGACATCGAGAGCCTCCGCTCGCTTCCCACCGATGAGGCGAGAAGCAGGCTGATGTCCCTCAAGGGCGTGGGCCAGAAGGTAGCCGACTGCGCCCTCGTCTTCTCCCTGGACAAGCTCGACGCCTTTCCCCTGGACCGCTGGGTGCGCCGCGCCGTCCAGGAATGGTACTTCGACGGCGCCTCCTTCTCCGACAAGGCCATCCAGGCGTGGGCGCGCCAGCACTTCGGCGGCTATGCAGGCTACGCCCAGCAATACCTCTTCTATCGGCGCAGGCTCGATGCGGGCCGCTCGCGCTTCTAACGCGTCTGACTGGCTTGATTTCGCCTAGGGAATCTCTGAACAAGCTTGGGAGACGCACTGCGATTCACGCGCAAGGCCATGCTAGGAGAAGGGGTAGGACCCGCTTCCTAACCTGCCCTTGAGTACGAGGCAGGGATGGGAGGATTGGCGGGGGGGGGGGGGGGGGGGGCGGGTTAGGCCTTTGATTGTATGTTGTTAAGTTTGTCAGCCGGATCTCGGGGTTTGCAGGCACGGATGCGTCGTGGAGGCGTCGCGAACCTGTCGCGGATGCGTCGTGGAGCTGTCGCGGATGCGTCGTGGAGCTGTCGCGGATGCGTCGCGGAGCCGTCGTGGATGCGTCGCGGAGCCGTCGCGGAGCCGTATGGCTCCAAAGAGCTTGTTTCACAACAGCATTCCCTCTGGTCCCACCCTTCCTTGGACGGTTGTGGGTCTGGGGGATGTTCCCCAGACCCTCTGCCACAGGGGCATTCTCCATGGATTCCCCCAGTACATACGTTATGCGGCAGGCCCCAAGGAAGAGAAGCGGGCCGGGGCCCACTTCATGGCGACACTTGAGCATCTTGACGATACCATAGCACAATTGTTCGTATTTTGCAAGTAGGAGGGGTCGCGGCGGGCAGTTGGCGCGCGGCGCGTCTCTGGCGACTTGTTCAGAGCATCCCTAGCGCCATACCCCTTATGGCGACCGGTCCCCCTCAACCCTCCCCCGCACCCACCGCTCCTCATCCTCCCGCGTCGCTACCTCGCCATTGAGGCGGGCGTCGCGTAGTCCACTCAACAGTACGCCCATGCCCGGGCCGGGTGAGACGCCCAACTCTTGCAGGTCATCCCCGGTGAGGAGCGGCAGCGCGTTGTGCCATTCCTCCAGGTAGGTTCGCACAAGCCGCTCCACCTGTGCGTCATCCGTCAGCGCCGCCACCACCTGAAGCGCCTCCGCCGACTGCCCGTCCAGCAGGCGCACCGCCTCGCTTGGGCGGAGCCCCTCCCTGGCCAGCGCCGGGCGGAGTTCAGCAAAGCGCGCCACGTCCTCCATCATCGCCGCATCAGCCGTGCGCAGCCGCAGCCGGGAAGCCAGCGATTTCGCCTCCTCCGGGCTGAGGCCCCAGGCCACCGCCGCCACCATGGCCGCCTCGCTCCCGACCATACCCGCCTTGGCCGCATTGCCGGTGATGGCATTGTGATCGGCCAAGGCCGGGTGCATGGCCCGCAGCAGACCCAATTCGCCCGCCAGCCGCAGGCACCCCGCCGGGTCCGGTTCCCCAAGCATTTTGTAAAGCTCGTTGCGCAGGCGGTCCCCGCTGATAGCGTCGAGGTAGCCGGCGCCGCTCCTCACCAGAGCCGCCGTTCCCGGCTCGAACGCAAATCCCAGGCGGACGGCGTAACGCACGCCCCGCAGCATGCGCGTGGCGTCGTCCCGGAAGCTGGCGTCGTGCAGCGAGCGAAGCAGCCGGGCGGCCATGTCCCGCCGCCCGCCGCAAGGGTCCAGCAACAGGCCGAACTCCCTCTCGTGCAGAGCCACTGCCATAGCGTTGACGGTGAAATCCCGGCGGGCAAGGTCGTCATCCACGCTCCCGGGCGCGACCGACGGCAAGGCGCCGGGGCGCTCGTAGCGCTCTCTGCGGGCGCTGGCCACGTCAATGGCAACCCCTGCCGCCTCCACCTTGGCGGTCCCGAACTGGGACTCGCCCACCACCGCGCCCCCCAATCGCTCCGCCAGCGCGTGGGCGAACGCAACCCCATCGCCCACCACCATCAGATCCAAGTCAACCACCTCGCGCCCCAGGAGAAGGTCGCGCACCGGCCCGCCCACCAGGTGCGCCTCAACCCCGAGCTCCGATGCCGCGGAGCGAGCCTCGTCAACAGCGGAACCCAGGCGCGCCGGCAGGTTTCCGAGGATGTTTCGTGGAGTAAGGGAAGCGTTCATCGCAAGGTATTGCCAGCGGGTTCGGCAGGGCCGATTCTGTGACCTCCCGATGGTATCACGCCCTTTGACGGGGCGCCCCGTCGAGCCTACAATGGCCCCGATTGGACACATTGGCGCCCCAGGAGGCACTCATGGCTGACGGCAAAGAAAAGCTGGTCGTCTACTTCGACTACACCTGACCCTTTGTGTACAACGCAGCGGTCTGGCTGCACAGGGTTCAGAAGGCGCTCCCCGGGGAGGTGGAAGTCGAATGGAGGAACCTCGTCCTTCAGCAGATCAACAGTAAGGAAGGGCCCGAGTGGAAGGCTTGGGAGCAGCCGGAAAGCGAGCAGCGAAGCCTTCCCTCTCTCCGCGGCGGCGTCGCAGCGCGGAAACAGGGCGCCGACGCCTTTGACCGCTACCACATGGCCATGCTCGACGCCCGCCACAAGGAGCGCGCCGAGCTCAACGACCGGGACGTGGTCTTCAACGTAGCCCGCAGCGCAGGCCTCGACGCGGCCCAGTTCGAGAGGGACTACGAAGACCCCGAAACGACGCGGACCATCACCGAGGAGCATCGGCAGGCCGTGGAACAGCACGGCGTCTTCGGCACCCCCACGTTCATCTTCGAAGACGGCCACGCCGCATTTCTCAAGACGCTCCTGCCGCCCGAAGGCGAGGAAGTGGGCATGTTCAAGAGCTTCGTGGACCTCATCGGCCGGCACCCCTACATCGGCGAGATCAAACACCCCCAACCACCCTGGCCCAAGGGAGTCTACGACTAGCCAAGTGAACCTCGCCCAACCCCCGAGTCTGGATGCTCTCGAAACCAGCCTAGGCTATACCTTCAAGGACCGAGGGCTCTTGGAGGAGGCCTTGGTGCATCGGTCGTATCCCAACGAGAACCCAGAGGCCGGTCTCAGGGATAACGAGCGCTTGGAGTACCTTGGCGATGCATTCGTCGGCCTGGTCATCGCCAATCACCTCTACGTCCGCTCCCCCAACATCAACGAGGGCCACCTCACCGAGCAACGCGCCGCTCTCGTCAGACGGGAGACCCTGGCCCGGCTGGCCGCGTCCCTCGACCTCGGCGACTATCTCCTCATGGGATCCGGCGAAGAAGCCACGGGCGGACGGGAGCGGCCCTCCATCCTTGCCAGCGCATTGGAAGCCATTCTCGGCGCCGTCTTCCGAGACCGGGGCTACGCGGTCGCCCGCGGGTTCGCGCTCCGGTTGTTCAAAGACGAGCTGCGCCGGCTGGAGAGAGACGGCGTCCCCAAGGACCCAAAGAACCTGCTCCAGGAAACCGTCCAAGCCCAGGGCAAGACTCCGCCCTCCTATCGCACCGTGGGGCAGGAGGGCCCGGACCATGCCCGCCTCTTCGAGGTGGAGGTGCTGGTTGAAGACGCGGTCTTGGGCCGCGGGCGCGGGCTGCGCAAGGTCGACGCCCAGCGGGCCGCGGCCCAAGAGGCGCTCGCGCTCCTGCCTGGGGCCTGAACCTTAACCCCGCGCCCGCAGCCGGCCCCTCCCTCGCCGTGTTACGATTATCGCAGCCTATTCCCTCCCAAGGAGCCTTCGTTGGGCTGGCCTTTTCGACGCAAGAGCACAGACGAGCCTCCTGAAGCATTGCAGCAGGAGCAGGAGCACATCCTGGAGCAGTCCCAACAAGGACTGGAAAGGACCCGCCGCGCCTGGTTCTCCAGGGTTGCCGGCCTCTTCCGGGCCGCAGAGGTCAGCGAAGAGCTCTGGGAAGAGCTGGAAGAGGCGCTCGTTTCAGCCGACGTGGGAATGGCCGCCACCTCTCACCTCTTGGACAGGGTCCGGGAAAGAGTCGACGAGGAACGCCGCGCCGACCCCGCATCCGTCCTCGCGTTCCTCAAGGATGAAATGGTCGCCATCCTCGAAGACGCCGCCCCGCCGGAAGACGCCGCCGCCCCACCGGAGCAGCACCCCATGGTCGTGCTCGTTGTTGGCGTCAACGGCTCCGGGAAGACCACCAGCATCGCCAAGCTCGCACACCGAGCCGCGCAGGACGGCCGCACGGTCATCCTGGGCGCCGCCGACACCTTCCGCGCTGCCGCCATCGACCAGCTCAGGATCTGGGGCGACAGGATCGGCGTCGAGGTCGTTGCGCATAGGCAGGGCAGCGACCCGGGCGCCGTGGCCCACGACACCCTGGAAGCAGCCCGCGCCCGCGGCGCCGACATCGCCATCATCGATACCGCGGGCAGGCTCCACGCCAATGCCAACCTCATGGAGGAACTGCGAAAGGTCCACAGGGTCATCCAACGCCTCGACCCCACCGCTCCTCACCAAACCCTCCTTGTCCTCGACGCCACCACGGGTCAGAACGGACTGGCCCAGGCCCACCACTTCACCGATGCCGTCGCCTGCGACGGCATCGTCTTGGCCAAACTGGACGGCGCCGCCAGGGGCGGCATCGTCTTGCCCATAGCCCAAGAGTTGAAGCTGCCGGTGCTCTTCGTCGGCGCCGGCGAGGGCCTTGATGACCTATCGCCCTTCGATCCACGCATCTTTATCGAGGCGCTCTTCGCCTCGGACTCTCAACACGCGGCGCCCTTGCGCTAACCTCATGCCCTCTGCTCCACCGCCGTGCTTCAGGCCCTAACCTGGCTTCTGGCCATTGAGGTCATCACCCTCGCCGCGGCGCCCTTCGCCTTCGTCTCTTTCTCGCGCCTCCCCGACCGGGGCCTCTCCCTCGCCAAGCCCTTCGGGTTGCTTCTCCTCGGCTATCCCCTCTGGCTTCTCGGCTCCCTGCACATTCTGCCTCACAGCACAGTCGGCATCATGGCGCTCATCGCCGTCATGGCTGTCGCCGCCCTTTTCCTCACGCGCTGGCGCGCCCCTGAGATCCGGCAGCACCTCCGCCAACACTGGCGCGTCATTGTGCTCACCGAGGCGGTGTTCCTCGTCTTCTTCGTAGGTTGGGTCATCTACCGCTCCTATGACCCCGACATAACCTCCACCGAGAAGCCGATGGACTTCGCCTTCCTCAACGCCAACATGGCGGCGACCTACTTCCCCCCGGAGGACCCCTGGCTGCGCGGCCTCCCCATCAGCTACTACTACATGGGCTACATGCTCTGGGGCGCCCTGGCCAAGCTCACCGGCGTGGCCTCCGGCGTGGCCTATTCCCTGGCCCTAGCCCTGGTTGCCGGAATGGCCGGCGCCGCCGCCTTCGGACTGAGCTACAACCTTCTGCGCCTCGCCAGGGTGACGGTCCCAAGGGCCATGGTTGCCGCGCTGTCGGCCCCCGCCCTCCTCCTCCTTGCCGGGAACCTCGTCGGTGGACTGGAGTTCGTCCGCGCCCGCGGCTGGGGCAGCGACGGATTGTGGAGTTGGATCGGCGTCAAGGGCCTGGCGGCATCCTCCAACGCCCCAAGCCTCATTCCCTCCGAATCCTGGTGGTGGTGGCGGTCCAGCCGCGTGATCGACACCCTGCGTTCCGGCTGCGACGCCGCCGCTCCCGCCTCCGGCTGTAGCATGGACGCGACCATCACCGAGTTTCCCTTCTTCAGCTTCCTCCTCGGCGACCTGCACCCCCACGTCAGCGCTCTACCCTTCCTCCTCCTTGCCGTGGGCCTACCCCTGGAGGTGCTGGCCGGCCGGCCGCTAACGGGGCGTATGGCGTTGGGAAGGGGCATCCCCTGGCTGATCGCGGCCGGCGTGAGCATCGGCGCCCTGGGCTTCCTCAACACTTGGGACCTGCCGACGGGCCTCGCCCTCTTCGGCGGCGCCGCTCTGCTCATAGCCTACAGAACGTCCCCAGGCTGGCGCCCCATGCTGAGGAAGGCCGCTCCCCCCATCGCCATCGTCGGAGCGATCGCGGTCTTGGCCTACCTTCCCCAATATCTGAACCTCAGCACACAGGTCTCCGGACTCCTTCCCGTGCACCCGGTGGCAAGCAGGCCCATCCACCACTTCCTGCTGTGGGGCCTCTTCCTGTTCATTGCCTTCCCGCTGGCCGTTCTGCAACTCCGGCGAGCGGTTAACGCCGGCAGGCCGCGGCGAAGCCGTTTGCTCCTTGCCGCCGCCGCGCCCCTTGCCCCCTTTGCCCTGTGGGTCGCGTGGCAGCTGGTTGCCAGCGCCGGCGCCGGAATCATCTTCGAGCGCCTGCTGAACCTCTTGCCGTGGATGCTCCTGCTCTCCGCCATGGTCTACGGCCTGCTGACTTGGGCGGGCCGCGAAGGGCAAGTGGGCCTAACCGGCGCCCTGCTGGTGGGCAGCCTCGGCGTCCTGCTCGTCATCGGCGCCGACCTGTTCTTCATTGTTGATGTGTTCAATTCACGGATGAACACCGTCTTCAAGCTGTCCTACCAGGCATGGGTCTTCCTTGCCCTGGCTTCCAGCTTCGGCCTATATTATGTCTTTGAACGCTGGCGGCCATCGCGATTTTCGGTATCCTCGGTGGGTCGATGGCTGTGGATCGCTGGCCTAGCGGTGCTGGTCGCCGCCGCGCTCTACTATCCAGCGGCAGCACTGCCCAGCAAGACCAACGGCTTCAACTCCGAGCCCATCTTGGACGGCCTCCAGGCTCTGGCCCGTTACCATCCCGATGAAGTGCTAGCAATCCAGACCCTCCAACGCATCGCATCCCCTGGTGAGGGCATCGTCGAAGCCGTCGGCGGCAGCTACACGTCCCACGGAAGATTTGCCGCCAGCACCGGACTTGCCACCGTGCTCAACTGGCCCGGCCACCAGATCCAATGGCGGGGCAGCGCCGACCCCCTGGCCGGACGCCAGGAAGACGTGGCGCTGCTCTACACCACGCCAGACCCGGCCGAGGCCCAGCGGATTCTTGATAAATACGACGTCACCTACGTCATCGCGGGGCCCCGCGAGCGCATTGCTTATGGCAGTGAAGGCCTGGCGAAATTCTCGCTCTTCATGGAGCCTCTCTTCGACCAAGGCGGCGTGAAGGTCTACCGTGTCTCTCAGTAGCGAACACCAAGACGAGCGCCCCGCCCACGACCCACCGGGTCCGGACGAAGAACAGGAGCTTTCGAACGGCCGGGCGCTCGAATCGGCCAATGACGAAGGCCCTGACGCCCCCGCTCCCGCTCAGACGCCGCGGCGTCTACCCATCACCCGCTGGGAGCTGGCGATCTATGCAGGGCTGATCGCCGTTGCCCTCGGCATGCGCCTGTGGGACCTCGGCGACCGCGCCCTCAGCCACGACGAAATACTCCACGCCTGGTTCAGTTGGCGCCTCTTCAACGGCGAGGGCTACGTCCACTCGCCGATGATGCACGGCCCCTTCCAATTCCACGGGACCGCGCTATCGCTGTATCTTTTCGGCGACAACCTTGCCACCACCAGAGTCCTCCCCGCCCTCTTCGGCGCCGCCCTCGTTGGCCTGCCCCTTCTCCTGAGGAGCTACCTTGGCCGATACGGCGCCCTGTTCGCCGCTGCGCTTCTGGCTTTCTCCCCCATCCTCCTCTACTACAGCCGCTACGCCCGCAACGACATCTACATGGTGGTGTGGGCGGTGGCCCTCGCCGCGGCGATGTTCCGCTTCCTGGACACAGGACAGCGGCGTTACCTCTACCTCACAGCCCTCTTCCTGGCCCTGGCGCTCGCCACCAAGGAAACGTCCTACATAATCATCGCCATGTTCGGCGTCTTCTTGGGTCTCCGCGCCCTGCCCGACCTAGGCGCCTGGATTCAGAGCGGCGCCCGGAACGGGACACTATCAGTCCCATCGGCGGCCCTCAGGGCGGTAGGCGAAGCCCTCATCGACCTTGGCGCAAGGTGGAGAAGGGTTTTCGAGGCGCCGGGTAGGGGCTGGTCTCTATTGAAGGCGCTCCTCATTCCCTTCCGACTGATCTGGCAGTTCCTCGCCTGGCTGGGCACAGTTCCGGCGCCCCGCGCGTCAAGACCGGGCGCGCTTCTCCTGTTGATGATTACGCTGACGTTGCCCCAATGGGCGGCGGGGACAGCCTTTCTTCAGGACATCCTCCCCGTCACGTTGGCCATCCCGGACGGTCCCTTGGACCAGGTCGGGACCCCCGACGGCGCGGGGTGGACGGTGGGATTCGCCATTCTGGGGGTGCTTGGCGCGGCTTCCTTGATCTGGGGACTGGCCTGGAACTGGCGCGTCTGGCTCCCCGCCGCCGTGCTCTTCTACGTGGTGTGGGGCCTCCTGTACACCACGTTCCTCACCAACTGGCTGGGCCTGGGCACGGGCGTCTGGCAGTCCCTCGGGTACTGGGTGGCGCAACACGACGTGGCCAGAGGCGGCCAGCCCTGGCACTACTACCTCGTGATCTCCTCCCTGTACGAGGCCCTGCCCTTCCTGTTCCTCTTCATAGCGGGCGGGTGCTACGCCTGGCGAAGCGGCCCAAGGGGCCGCCGGTTCGGAGGTGGCCTGCTGCTCATTGCGGCGGCGTCGCTGGCCATCGGCTACATGATTGGCGGCAGCGCCTCGGGCTACTTCGGACACATGGCCGTGGGGCTCATCCTGGCGGCCGTGACCATTCCTGCAGCCCTCGAACGCCACTTCGACCCCTTTGCCCTGTTCCTGGTCTTTTGGGCCGGCGCCACCTTCCTTGCCTACACCCTGGCCGGGGAGAAGATGCCCTGGCTGCTGGTCAACATCACCGTACCCATGATCCTGCTGTCGGCGCGTTTCCTGGGCGACCTCGTCGAAACGGTGGAATGGGGCCGGGCTGTCCGCGTGGGGGGCGCTCTCCTGCTCCTCGGCGCCCCCCTCCTCGTTGCCTTCCTCATCCTTCTCTTACTCCAGTCACCCACCGCCGACGCCAGGGCCTTCTGGACCGCCGCGGCAGTGTGCGCGGCGATCCTGGGGGTGGCCGCGCTTCTCACGGCCAGGATCGGCGTGCGGAACGGACTGTCTATCGTCCTGCTCGGACTCGCCGCCGCGCTGTTCCTCTATGGCGCCCGCACCGGCATCGTCGCATCCTTCTTCGAAGACGAGGTCGGCAGGGAGATGCTGGTGTACGCCCACAGCACGCCCGCTGTGCGAGAGTTCAGCCGGGAGGTTGACAGGCTGGCCGCCGCTTCCGGCAAGGACCTCGACCTTGCCCTCGTCGTCGATAACGACGACTACTGGACGTGGACGTGGTACCTCCGCAACTACAACAACGTCAGCTTCGTCTGTTTGGACGCTCCGGACTGCAAGGTCCCCGAGGATCGTGGAGACGTGGTCCTCGTGAGCGGCAACAACAAGAGCCACGTGAACCCTCAGCTCGAAGGCTTCTCCCAGCACAGAGAGGCGCTCCGGCTCTACTGGTTCCCGGAGACCTACAAGGGCCTCGACCTGGGAGATCTGTGGGCGGGGTTCACCGATGCCGGGCAACGGAGGGAGGTGATTGACTACATCCTCAATCGCAAGATTGAGGTGGACCCCCTGAGAGCCGAGAACGTCTATCTCTACTACCGCGACGGACTGGTCCCCTAACGCCCCGTCCTACATCTCTCCCGCGGCCAGCATCGAATAGTAGTCGTACGTCCCGCTGGTCCTGGGGCGCCCCGTCTCCCCTTCGGCGTCCTTCAGGTGCTCCAGGTTGCGCAGGTTGGCGATGGTCGCGTTGAACTCGTCGAGCAGCCCCTCGGACAACCCCTCGTATCCCGGCCCTACGGCGCAATGGGCATACCAGTTCAGCTTGGCCTGCTCCTCCAGCTCCATCATGGTGGAGATCGCCTCCCCCACCGACGCGCCCACCGTCGCCGCGCCATGCCCCCGCAGCACGACGGCCTGCCCTTGCTCCAGCAGGCCCGCCACGTCAACCCCGCTTTCCTCCGTCGTGATCAGGGCGGGACTCGGGTACACCGGCAGGCCATCCCTCACTAGGGCTGCGCCCTGGATGAACATGGGATATAGCCTTGCCCGCAGCACGCTCATGACCACCACAAACGTAGGGTGCACGTGCACCACCGCCTGCACGTCCGGGCGGGCGGTGTAGATGCAGGAATGCATCTTCACCTCGTTGGGCGGCGTAACCCCCTTCGGCCCTTCCACCTTGGCCCCGTTCATGTTGCACACCACCATGTGCTCCGGCTGCATGACCGCCAGAGCGTCCACCTCGTAGCCCCGCCCTTTCACCACGAACTGGTCGGGTTGCTCCGGGACGCGGATGCTGGCGTGCCCCATTGACGACGATATGCCGTTGCACAGCCCCACCTTGGCAAGCACGCGCGTTGCCACCGCCACCTGGTATCGAGCGTCCTTGGTGTCTGACGGCATGGCGGCTATCCTCCCAACAGTTCAATCACCTTGGCCCTGACCTCGGCGGACGCGTTCAGCGCCTCCGTCATGATCACCTGCATGTCCGCGCCGTGGGTCGGCGTCACGAGGAACCCTCGCGGCTGCGCCGCTGCAATGAACGCGGGGTCGTTGGCGGCCTGCCAAAAGCCATCTTGCAGCATATTCACCACATCGACCGGAGTGTTGGGGTGTGTTGCATAGCCGTAGGCAAACTGTGTCGCCGAAGCGGCAATCAGCATGGCTGCGTAAGAAGTCTCGTTGACCTGCGAGCGCACGTCGGTGACCGTAGGAACGCCCGGCGGCACGGAAGGGTCGCCCGGCGCAGAGGCAAACTGGAAAATGGGCGTCACAAAGTTGGTCGCGATCCAGTCTGGACGGGCGCCGCCTACGGCGGGCCAGTTCTTGCAAGTGCCCAGCACTTCGCCCTGCTCAACCGCCAAGACTTCCTCGGACGTACTGCCGCTGTACCCTCGGATAAGTTGAACGTTCGCCCCCAAATCCTCCTTCATAAGCGTGAGCATCATCGTGGTGACCCCCTGGGGCGCAGCCATGGGAATTGGCTCAGGGGCATTCCTGAGGTCATCCAGGGTTCTGATGCCGGTGTCAGAGCGCACGTAGCACGTGAAGCTGGCGCCCTCCAAGTTGATCAGCCAATGGAACTTGGCTAAATCGAAGGCGACGCCTGAGGACCCGGCAATCTGGTTCACCGCCAGCGGGGAGAGGACATTCCCAAGGGTAAGACCGTCAGGTTTGGCCTGGTTGTAGGTGTAGTTTGCCGCCACTAGCCCGGCTGCGCCCGGTCTGTTTTGTACTATGGCGGCCGGGTCTCCAGGCAGGTAGGGTGGCAGGAATCTGGCAAGGAGGCGGGCAAAGAAGTCCTGGCCTCCCCCAGGTGAACAGCACACAATGAAGCGGAGCGTTTTGCCCTCGAAGTACGGCTCTCCCAGCGTAGGAGTCGGCTCAGGCGGCTCAGCAGTGGCGGCGGGGGCTTGGGTGGCCGGCGCTGCTGTTGCTGGCGCGGCGGTGGCCACTGGCGTCACCCCTGGCGCCGGAGTATTCGTGGGCGGCGCGACCGTTGCAGTGGCCGCGGGGGGCGCCGCTGTTGCCGCCGGGATAGCCGTGGGATCCTCTCCGCACGCTCCAAGGAGGAACGTCACCATCGCCAAAGCGGCGATCATCCCCAGATGCCTAATCGTCAGCCAGCCGCGTTTCGTAGCCACGATTCCTCCCTTTTTGGTAGGCAGACTCTCCCGTCGTTCAGCCGGCGTAATCGGCCTCAGTCCGACGCCTACACGTAGGTGTCGGGCAGCGAGACCTGGTGACTCAGCCGCACTTCCTTGTCCAGCCTGGCCGAATCCATAATCGCCAGCACCGCTTCCAGCGTCGCCATGCCCCAACGCGCGTCGTGACAGATGGGCGCTCCGTAGACAATGGCGTCGTACAACTCATTGAGCTCCGCCCCTCCCAGGGAGTTCGCCCCCTCCACAGGAACGTCCTCCAACCCGTCGTCGCTGTAAACGTACAGGCCGTGCGCCGACTGCCGCACGTCGCCCCGTTCGCAGTTCACGACGAAGATTCCAAGGTGGTTCGGTATCCAGGCGCGCTGCGCGTCGTTCTGAGCCGTGGTGGCCCCTGCCTGATTCCCCCCGATGCGCTGCATGTCCTTCAGGTTCGCCTCGTCCCTGTCCCCATCGCGCAGCGCCCTTCGCACCTCTCCGCGCTGCTCCGGATTGTACATGCCGAACAATCCCGTCGTGGTCCCCCAGGGGACCAGCTCGGAGGTCAGGAAGTAGCCGTAGCCGTTATAGACCAAAGTGCAGGAAACCCCGCTTTCGAACTGCACCAAGGCCGTGTAGTAGCCGGGGCAGGGCCGCTCGGGCATCCACTGCCCCACCACGGCCCTCACGCTACGAATTGCCCCCCCAATGACCCTGACGGTGTCCATCTGATTGGGACCCTGCCGGAAGATCAGCCCCCCGCCGATGCTGGGGTCCACCTCATCGAGGTTGCGGGGCATGATCAGCCAGTCCGTGTGGGCCACGCTGTGCATCGCCCGAAGCTCCCCTATCTGGCCCGACAGCGCGATGCGGCGCATCGCCCGGAACACGGGGCTCAGGGCCGCCGAGTACCCCGCGATGATCTTTACCCCGTACCGCTCCTCCGCCTCCACGAGCTGCGCCGCTTCCTCCATCGTCGTCGCCATGGGCTTTACGACGACCACGCTCTTCCCGCTCTGCGCCGCCAGCAACGAATGTCCGGCGTGAAACTGGTTAGGCGTGCCGATCCACACCACGTCCACGTCGGGGTCCTCGACCAGCTTCTCGATCGCGTCGTAGCCGCGGGCTTCGGGGAACTGGCTTCGGAACGCTTCCACAACCCGGGGATTCACGTCGGCGCCGGCGGCCACCTCGTACCGGTCCCCCAGCGAGAGTATCTCCGGTAAGGCCATCGACGTTCCCACGCCAAGCCCCACGAGGCCCAGCTTCAGGCGTCGCTGGCTCACCCGCTGTTCGGTCCCTGGATTGGCCTGGACCATTATTCTCCGGTGGTCTGGATTGAAAGAGCCGAGCCCCGCCTAGCCGCTGAGAAGGCCTGCGACCTCTTGCCTGTCGCCTTCCTCTACCTTGTAGAGGTCCATGGCCTCGATGACCGGCAGGTCGCTGACGGAGAAGAGCACCGCATCCTCGGTTTCCGAGCCGTTGACGTGCTCGTGCCACGCCCACGATGGCAGCGCGAAGGTGTCCCCCCGCCCCCACTCCAACCGTTGGCCGTTGATGACCGTCGAGCCGCTTCCCTGATAGGCGTGGTACACGACGCTGGTAGTGTGGCGGTGGGCCCGCGTGTGCTCGCCGGGCCGCAACCGCTGGAGGAAGCAGGACATGCCGGGCAGCGTGTGGCCCGCGTCCAGCGGATTCGCGTATTCGAAGATGACGCCGTCGTAGGGGCTGACTTCGCCGTCCGTGGCGCTGTTCAGCGCGGCCCAAGCGTCCTTCCACTTGTAGATCAGCGACAGCGTCCTGTCCCTGGGAGGCGCGTAGGCGTTGCGCAAGAGGCCGCGTCCCAGGCTGTCCTCCGTGTGGTTCTCGGGAACCGTCTCAGGCTGAACGTCCTCATAGTAAAAGTTGTAGAAGTTGGCGTTCAGGTGGAAAACCAGCGGCGCGTCCAGCGCGTCCAGCCAGTAGAGGTCCTGAGACATTGGATTCATGTGGTCGTGCCAGACCATCTGGGGCGTCAGCACCAGATCGCCCTCCTCCATCACGACCTTCTCGCCGTTCACCACCGTCGATGCCCCACTGCCCCGCAGGATGAACCGGATCGCCGCCATGCTGTGCCGGTGGGCGTTGGCAACCTCTCCCGGTTTGATCATCTGCAACGCCGCGGCAATGGATGGCGTCGTCCCGGAGAACGGCCCTTCGAACCCGGGATTGATCATCGCCAGGGCCCGCCTTTCGCCCCCCTGATCGATGGTGTGCTCCATCCGGCCGGCCTCGTCCAGCAACTCCACCACCGCGTCCCAGCGCCACACGTGCGGCAAGGCTCGGGGCCGGGGTTCCGGCGGCTGGGGGGGGAACTTCCACAACGGATGGAGATTCCGCTCGGCCACCCTACCGTAATAGGCCTCTTCCTGTTCCAATGAAATACTCGTCACTGCGAACCCCCTTGCCGGGCTTGAATCAGCCCTCTACAACCGGACGGCCCCAACCCACGCGCACACCCGCCTATTGGGCAGCCTCTTCAACCCCCAGATAGAGCCTCCAGGACCTTAGGACATCCTCGATAAGGTCTACCGCCGGGTTGTCGCCTTCCTCCATGGGGATGTACTGCATGACCATCGAGGAGCTGTCCAAACCCTGGTAGACGCGTTCCGTCGCCAGATCAATGTACTCGTTCTCGGAGGGGTCCCGCACCAACCCCATGGGCTCGCCGCCATCAAGCACGATGCCCATCTGCTCCTCCAACAGCTTGCGAAACATGATCAGACCCGTGTCGGTCTCGCCAAGCCGCTCCAAGGTGCGGTCAATCAGGGGGCCCTGCGCCACCATCCCCAGCTTATCCTGGTCAACGTTGCGTTCATGGAAGATGCGCCCGTTCTGGTCATGGACCGGAACATAGCGGTAGGGCACAGAGTCCTGGCTGGGCGCCGCATACCCCTGCGGAGGCCGGTGCACGTACACCGAGATCTGCAGGGTGTTGTAGTCGTCAATGGGCACCCGGTATTGGAGCACCCTGTTCACCTCGCGGGCGCCGACGCACAGGAGGTTGGGAAAGATGAGAGGATGCCCCCGCGACCAGTCGTCGCTTTCCTCCGTATCGTTCCCCACCAGCCGGCGCTTGATGACTCCCCACCGGTACACGTCGAACCCGATCTTCTTGTGCCGCGCCGTCTCAGAGGGCGGGAACGCCGTCAACACCTGCCCCTTCCTTTCCCGCAGGTACTCGGTGAGGTAGGAGTGGATCCACTCCGTGTGGACCGGATCCAGCGAGTTCTCAACGCATTGCAGCCAGTTCGAAGGAAGTATCGCCAACGTCACGTCGCGCACCACGTTGTCCCACACCATAGCGTCCCAGCGGGGAAGCAGGGGCGCCGGGGCCGGGCCCATGTAGGCGAAGATCATCCCGCCCAGAGCCTCCGCCGGATACCCCTTCAGCTTGATCTTGTCCTTGAACCGCGCCTCCGGCCGCACCGTCTCCTCGAAGGGCTGCTCTATGCACTGCCCCGTCTCGTCGTAGCGCCAGCCGTGGTACATGCAGCGCAGACCGCGTTCTTCCGGTATCCCGTAGGCCAGGTTGACCCGCCGGTGGGCGCAGAAGCGGTCTATCAAGCCGTACTGCCCCGACCGGTCCTTGTACAGCACCAGGTCTTCACCCAGCAGCCGGACCTCCTTGGTGGGGTTCTCCTCCAACTCCATCTCGGCGGCAATGGGCTGCCAGTAGCGGCGCATCAACTCGCCCATCGGCGTGCCCGGCCCCACCTCGGTCAACCTTGCATTCTGTTCAGCCGTCAGCATGTCGCTCCTCCACCACGCCCTTGCCCCGCTTATAGCACACCCTCATAGTGGGGTCAATGTCATCGGCCACCCCCTGCCGGCCGGCTTCCCTACGCAAGCGCCCCCAATACCCCGCCGATGCCCGCTTCCGGCCCCGCGTCTGGTAAGGTGTGCTGTTGTAGCTAATATCTGCGCAAGGAGAACCACGAGCATGAACGTCGGCATCATTGGCGGCGGCGCCCTCGGACTCGGCGCCGCCTGGGAGCTAGTCCAGCAGGGCCACCACCCCACCGTCTACGAACGCGCCCCTTTCCTGGGCGGCCAGGCCTCCACCTTCGATGTCGGCGGCGCCCCGCTGGAGCGGGCCTATCACCACCTCTTCACCAGCGACACCGCCATCGTCGAGCTCGCCGAGGAGGTGGGCCTCGGCCATAAGATGCGCTGGATCGAGTCCAAGATGGGCATCTTCCGCGACGGCAGGATCTATAAATTCGTCACCCCCACGGACCTGTTGCGGTTCTCCGCCATACCTCTCCTCGACCGCATACGGATGGGCGTCGTCGCCCTGTACCTCAGCCGCTACAAGAACTGGCGCAAGCTCGAAAACATCACCGCCTCCGACTGGATACGCAGGTTCGCCGGCCCCCGCGCCTACGACGCCGTCTGGGGGCCCCTCCTCCGCGGCAAGTTCGGCGAGTACTACGACAAGGTGGCGATGCCCTGGTTCTGGGGCAAGATGCACACCCGCTTCACCTCACGGGGCAAGGGCATGGCCAAGGAGAAGCTCGGCTACCCCGGCGGCAGCTTTGGCGAGATCTTCGACAAAACAGCCGAACTCATCCGCGAACGAGGCGGTGAGGTCCACACCGGCGCCGGCGTCAACCGCGTCCTCGTCGAAGACGGCGTCGCCCGCGGCCTAGAGGTCGAACTCCCCGGGTCCGGCCCCACCGAGCACAGCTTTGACGTCGTGCTGGCCACGGTGCCGTCATACGTCTTCCCAAGGCTCGTGCCCCCGCTGCCGGAGGAGTACGCCTCGAAGCTCCAGAGCATCAAGTACCTGGCGGCGGTCCTCATCGTCCTGGAATTGGACCAGCCCCTGTCATCCATCTATTGGCTGAACATCGCCGACAGCTCCGTACCCTTCGTCGGCGTCATTGAGCACACCAACTTCATCGAACCCGAGGTCTACGGCGGAAACCACGTCGTCTATATTTCCAACTACCTCAGCAGCGAGCATCCATTGTTCCACATGAAGGACACCGAGTTGCTCGAGGAGTACCTGCCCCACCTTCAGCGCATCAACCCCAACTTCAACCGCTCCTGGATACGGAAGTGGCACTACCACCGCGAGCCGGCGGCCCAGCCCGTCGTGGAGACCGGCTACTCCCAGCGCATCCCGGAATTCCAGACGCCCTTCCGCAATCTCTACCTGGCAAACACCACCCAGATCTACCCCGAGGACCGGGGCACCAACTACAGCGTGAAGCTGGGCCGGGAGATGGCCCACCTGATCATCCGCGGCCACAGCAACGGGTAGTGCCGGCCATATGAGGCGCGTGCTCCCTTGAACACCCAGGAAACCTCCCCCCGCCACCCACCCAGCGTTGACGCATCGCCGCCCCAGCGCTAGGGTGCGAGCGTGGACGCAGGCAACAAACAGACCCCCGGCGGCCCCTCCTTCCTTAGTGGGTTCCTTGGGCGGCCAATCCTCGCTGCTCTCCCCAGAAGATTCCGTCCCTCGCCCTTCACCGTCGCCCTCGTTCTTGCCGCGGCGGTTGGCGCCCTGTCTGGCCTGGCCGCCGTCGCCTTCGACCGCCTCATAGACATCTTCGACGCGTTCTTCTTCAGCGCCCTCC
This sequence comes from Dehalococcoidia bacterium, assembly GCA_965263165.1. Taxonomy (GTDB): domain Bacteria; phylum Chloroflexota; class Dehalococcoidia; order Lucifugimonadales; family SAR202-VII-2; genus SAR202-VII-2. Next base: position 2,028,600 of record OZ253584.1, on the reverse strand, counting down.
TCAACTCCTTTTCGCCCCTCGGCAGGTACGCCGTCCTTCTCCTCCCGGCCATTGGGGGCCTCATCGTCGGGCCCGTGATCTACTTCGTTGCCCGCGAGACTCGCGGCAGCGGAATCCCGGACATCATACTGGCCGTGGCTCGGGATGGCGGCCGCATCAGGGCAAGGGTCTGGCTCGTCAAGCTCCTCGCCACCTCCGTCTCCATTGGCAGCGGTGCCTCCGTCGGCCGCGAGGGGCCGATTGCCCAGATAGGCTCATCCATGGGCTCCCTCCTCGGACGGCGCTTCGGCGTCAGCGAAAGCTGGCTCAAGATACTGGTGGCTTGCGGAACGGCGGGTGGCATATCGGCGGCTTTCAACGCCCCCATCGCCGGCGTGTTCTTCGCCATGGAGGTCATCCTCCGCACCTTCTCACTCCAAACCTTTGGCGTGGTGGTCATCAGTTCCGTCACCGCCTCGGCGGTTGCCGTCGGCGGATTCGGCGACTTCCAAGCGTTCACCATCCCGGTCGGCGCATTTGACGAATTCGGCGACTTCCAAGCGTCCGCCATCCCGGTCTACGCCCTCAACCATCCCGCCGAGCTTGGACTGTTCGCCCTGCTCGGCGTCTGCGCCGCCCTTCTGGCCCTCAGCTTCATGCAGGCCATCAAGATTGTCGAAGGCGGTTTCTCCCGGTCGAACCTTCCGGACTACCTCAAGCCCGCCATCGGCGGGCTTGGCGTCGGCGTCATCGGCGTGTTCTACCCTCAGGTCTTCGGCATCGGCTACGAGGTCATCACCGACGCGCTCAGCGGCGGCCTCCCCTTCCTGTTGCTGCTGGCGCTGATCTTCCTCAAGCCCGTCGCCACCGCCCTCGTCATCGGGAGCGGCAGCACGGGCGGGGTCTTTGCTCCATCGCTGCTCCTCGGAGCGATGGGCGGCGGCGCCTTCGGCGAGATCATGGGCGGCGCCCTCCCGGGCATCGCCGGAGACCCGGGGACCTACGGCCTAGCCGGCATGGCCGCCGTGTTCGCCTCTGTCGCCTCTGCGCCCATCACCGCCGTGCTCATGGTCTTCGAAATGTCCCGCAGCTACTCCTTGGCCGCGCCGCTCATGCTGACCGTGGTCATCAGCGCCGCCATCGCCCGCAAACTTAGCCGAGAGAACATCTACACAGCGCGCCTCATACGCCGCGGCATCGACCTGCGCCGCATCCTTAGGGCTGACCCCGGTTCCAACGTGAGGGTCTGGGAAGTCATGGCCACCGGCTATCCCACCGTCCACGCCTCCGCCTCCATCGAGGACGTCCGGCGCCTATTCGAGCAGACCGGCGTCCACGGGCTGCCCGTTCTGGACGGCGGCGCCCTCGTAGGAATGGTCACCTCCACCGACGTCGAACGGGCGCTCGCGGCGTCCGCTGGACCGCAAACCGCCCTCGACATCGCCACGCGGTCGCTGGTGACCGCCCATGGGGACCAGACCCTTGCCGAGGTCATGGAGCAGTTGGGGGCGCGTGACGCAGGCTACATACCGGTCATCAACGCCCACGAGCCGCAGCGACTTATCGGCGTCCTCAGGCGGCAGGACATCATCGGGGCGTACTCGATTTCCGCCCAGCGCACCCAAGCCCAAAACGAGAGCGGAGCATAGCGCCGGGGACGGCCTCGTTCCTTGACCCTCGTCAACCGCGGCTGCTAGAATCGCCTTGTTCGCGGTGAGCGTGGCCAAGAGGTTAAGGCGCCAGGTTGTGGCCCTGGAGATCGGGGGTTCAAATCCCCTCGCTCACCCCACGTTTCTCGAAATGACCCGCGGCGCGCCTTTCAAGCCGCCCCTCCCCAACTCCGCCCCGACGCCCCGCCATCGTCCCCCCTCGTCGTTGGGGTCGGCTCTCAGCATAGCGACGCGCGAACTGAAGCTGCTCCCCCCCGGGCCAGCCTAGACGGAAAGCTAAAACGATCCTCCGCCACAACTTCAACCCGGCTATCCTGCAGGTTGGCTTGCGGGTAAGAGAACTGCCGCCTCAGCCTAGCTTACGTCAACCAACCGCAGTATACTCCCATGCTATAATCCCGGCGCCGGCCGTCGCGCCTATTTCCCGAACTACTGACCGCAGGCCTAACCATGTCCGAGTTTGTACCGGACCCAGACGCTCAGCAACTGGAACACAACATACGCCGTCGTTCCATCCACCCACTATGGCACTTAAGCAGGATTGACCAACTGGAGTCTGTGTTTCGTTGCGGGCTCCTAAGCCGACGCAAGATGCACTCTCTGGGTATCCAGTATGAGATGAGCGGCTGGGGTACCTCCGGTAAGGCCGAGGAGATGGAGGGCTACATCTGCTGTTCGTTGGTTTGCCCGTGGGGAATGTCCAGACACGAGCCCGACAAGAAGGTTCTCATCACCCTGCAGCCTCGCCTGATCTGGCGCAAAGGGACCCTGTTCTCTCCAGATTGGAGTTCCTCCAATTCGATCACCATTGGCCGGTTACGCGAAAACTACACTGCTAGGACCTTCGACTCCTTGTTCGATAACCCGACTACGAATTTTCCAACCCCTCCCGCCGTGGAGATCCTAGTGCCGGATTGCGTCCCCATTGGCGAATTCCTTCCCGTTCTCTATTTTCACAGCAACGCTTCAAAGGACCAGGCTGCTCGGAACACCAGCCACCTTCGATTTTCCAATGGAAACAGAGTTGCCGAGACGTTCGACTTCCAAGTCAACCCGTATAATTTCAGAGGGAACATGTAGGCCGGAGGAGGTGGGAGCCGATGCACCAACAAGATAGGATCGATCAGAACGGCGTTGCTACGTTGGAGACTGGACGCTATGGAATTCTGAAGGATAGGATTGCAGGCGTTCTGCTCGGAACAGCTGTGGCCGATGCTCTGGGCTGGCCGACTGAATTCATCAAGACGAAGGCCCAACTTCAGCGAACACTGCGCATTGAGGAAATAACTGATTTCATTTCTTGGGAGAAGCGGACGGGTGGTCGCTTCAACACGTACATAGATTACATTCAACCGGGCAATTACTCGGATGATACCCAGCTGGCCCTAAGCACAGCGCGGTCCATGCGAGCCGACGGATCATTCGATGGTCAGCATTTCGCAAAGGTAGAGCTCCCAGTCTGGTTATCCTACTTGCGGGGCGCAGGCGCGACCGTCACTAGAGCAGCGACAGCGGCTAGCAAGAAGAACGTTGTATGGGATAGCAATTTCTTCGAGTATGGGTCTGGGGATGGAATGAAAGCTAGCTACATCGATGCGGGAGCAAACGGCGCAGCGATGAGGATTGCCCCGGTCGCACTTGCCAACAAAGATGATGAGACGCAGGGACTCACTGCCGCCTGGCACAACGCAATAGTAACGCACGGCCATCCCAGAGCGATCATAGGAGCGCTCGTATACTGCAAGGCTTTGCTGCTCCTCATCAACGATGAGGCTAAGGACGAGATAAACTTCGTAGGCTCCCTTGTGGAGTCTGTTAGAACTCTGCAACTGGAGACACTCCCGGAAAACGTACAGCGATGGATGTCTCGGTGGTCGGGATACGCAGGCATCCCATTCAGCGAACGATTCGAGCAAGTCAGATCCGAAACAGTGGCCCTGCTGACTATTGCTGCGGAAAGGCAAGGGTCCCTTGGCGAGATGTATGAGAAGCTTGGTTGCTTGGAGCCTGCTACGAAGGGCTCGGGTACGGGGACTGTCGCCGCAGCGATAGGGATATTCCTTCGACATGGCGGAAATTACGAGCGAGCGGTTCTAAGGGCTGTCAATATGCTTGGCTCCGATACGGACACGATTGCGGCAATGGTGGGAGGCTTGACATGCGCTCATGGGGGACAGATGGCTGTTCCGGATCGATGGGCCAATGCCATGCAGGACTACGGGTATTTTCTCCGCGTTGCAGAGGCATTGACCCGAATTTCCATGAGAGCCGTAGAGGCAAACGACCTAACTGTTGACCATAGGCGTGAGGAGTTTGAGGACCGGGATGTCATTTCGCTGACTCGGAATCGTAGCGTGCACGAGGGTCAACGCGTGTCGCATCCCCTGTTTGGCCTTGGATGGGTCACTAGTGTAAATGCACAACAAATCAAACGTCGAGGCGGTGGAACGATGCTCCTGGCGAAGACCGCCTTCGATGTGGGCCAGAGCTGCGTATTTCGATCCTACCAGCCAGCAAAACGATAAGGATTATTGTGGATCGTCACTACAGATGGGACACATGTAAGAGGACGAAACCCCGAGAGTGCGGTGGTGTGGGCTCTTGAAGCGAGGCAGGAGTTACTTCAGCTCGGAACATTCACAGTATGCAAGGGGCACCAAGAGAGCTGATGCCATGGGCGGCACCAGCGCATTGTCAGAGGCAATCGTCCTCGGCAAGTGACGCCGCTAGCACACAATACTATCGTCCTTACGCAGGTTACCCTCATACTGGCCGCTGCCTATGGTGTTCAGCCACTCTCCAATGTAGCCCACGCCAGCCTACTAGGCTGGACAAGATCAAGAATCTTCGTGCTCAGGTTCAAGTTGGAGTTCGCTTAGCTATGCCCGACACGCGACTAGGAGGTCGACTCAGGTGGACTTCTTTTCCCACGTGCTCAGCGACTTGCGCAGGACCGCTCCCCATACGGCGCGCTTTGAACTCCTGTGTTTGCTCGCCGCAGTCTTGGTGCTGGCTTGCGATATCGCCCCAACCGCCGCTGCAACAGCTACGCCTACGCCTGCGCCTGCGGCCATGCCCACGCCAACCCCAACACCCGCACCTGCGCCGGCGACCACTCCCGAGCCGCCATGATATCGGCGCTACATTCCGAGATTATCCAACAACTCTCTCAGCACTTCAATGAAGGTTAAGCCCGTAAAGACAGTCGCGACCCAAAGCGCGAAACCTACTGAAATGCCAATAATCAACGCCAACAGAATTACTCTCTTGCAGGTCACCACAGAAGTATCTCCTTTCTCCTTTCTCCTATCTAGCCCAGGGCCCGTTGTGGCAACTTCGCACCGCCCATCTCCATCGGAGCGCTCGTCGTGTGGATTCGGCTGAGGCCGGAGCCGCCTGCGCCAACGTCGGACCTGCCGAAAGTGGTGAGTCATCGAGTGCTGGCTAGCACCACTCATGAAGACTCGAACTACCTGACTCAACAAACCAGTGCTACTGTCCACACCATCGAAGTTGTTATGCACCGTTGTCTGCAGTCTCATCCAAGTCCACAGCCCAGGAATACCTCAGAGTTTCGTTGCTATTGCCTGACAAGCATGAAAGGGCTCGGCCAATGACCGAGCCCTTTGACTGTGCTCTGGCATTCTTCGTGGGGCCGAGAGCGAGGTCCCCGCCCCTACCTCCCCGCCGGAACCCCGAGGGCAACCATCGACGAAATTCGCCGAGTCCTATGAACGTCTCACAGGGCCACCGCCCAACGGAAAACCGTTCCCCCTCCGGCGGCGAGGCCTGCCCATAGGCGCTATTCCCCCAGCAGACGGCGCTCCCATCTGGACGGAGCGCACACGCGCGGCTCCTTCGCCCTACGGAGGTCACACCTTGCGTGCGTACGTCGTGATGCCGTCCGACCAGTCCAGCCGCCGCGCAAGTCCGTGCATGGCCCGAAGCAGCGGCGCTGCCGCGAAGAGCAGCCTCGTCTTGTGGAGGAAGCGGACCGGGGCGTAGAGTTCCGTCCCGGTGTCATTGGACTCAGTGACCGCGGCCAGGGTCGGGGTTTCGGCCACCCTGAAGGTCTCGAAGCCCGCCTCGGACAGCATGCGCGTCATCGTGCGGCGGGAGAAGAAGTAGATGTGCTCCGGCGCGTTGTAGTGTCGCCAGCGCCCCCCGGCCATTCTCGGCCAGAGTCCTTCAACGTCATGGGTGGCGATGATCAAGACCCCTCCGGGCCTCAGGAGCTGCGACACGGACCGCAGGACGCTCTTGGGGTCCGGCAGATGCTCTATCGTCAGCAGCATGGTGGCCAGGTCCACGCTCTCCGGAGGGAGTTCGACCTGGTCTAGTGTCCCGGTGAAGACGTTGAGTCCCATCTCCCGGCGGGCGTAATCCGTTGCGTAGGCGGACACGTCCACGCCGTAGGGCGTCCAACCGCGTCGGCGCAGCTGGTCCATCACGATGCCCATGCTGCACCCGACGTCCAGCGACACCCCCGGGGTCGCGTCCCTCAGTGGACGCAGCAGCTCGCTGACCACGAAGCGAAGGTGGTCCACTAGGCCCAGGTAGTTGGTGTAGCCGACCTGGGCGCCCTGATAGTCGCTGCTTCCATCGTAATAGCTCGCCGTGTTGTAGATAGTCGACAGCTCCGAGGCTACCGGACGCGGGTTCAGGAACGTCAGGCCGCACTGGTCGCACCGGACAACGGTGTAGCCCCGGACGACGCGCCGTTGCGAGTGCTCCGCAGAGCCGCATAGGTTGCATTCCACGGTCTCTTGTTGGACTTGCGTCATGCTCTCCATCCTCTTCAGGCGACTACCCGTCGGGGCATCCGCAAGGTACAGCATACGACAGAAGCGTCAGGCCGGTCGGCAGTTCTTGTACTGCCATCGCCGACCGCATCCAGACCCACGACCCACGAGTACCGCAACGTTTCGTCGCTATTGCCCCATGGGCATGAACACGAACGCGAAGCCCAGATCCTTGGCGTAGCGGGCCGCCCCCCCCCGCCGAATCCACGTCGAGCGGCGAAATCATGCCCCCCATCTATCTCCCCGCCGGAACCCCGAGGCCATAGAACGAGGCGCAGTTGTCCCACAGGATCTTGCGCTTGTCCTCGTCCGTGATCCCCAGCTTGAGGAACTGCTCCGTGGCGTTGGGGTACTTGGAATCACCGTGGGGGTAGTCGGTGGAGTATACAATCCTGTCGTTGCCCAGAAAGTCCAGGGCGTACCGGGCGGGTGTCTCGTCCGGTTCTACGGAGATCCAGCACTGGCGCCGGAAGTAGGCGCTCGGGGGCTCCGTCAAATCGGGGGCCAGGATGTCGCCCTCCCGTTCCCAGCCCTCGTCCATGCGCCAGAGCAGCCAGGGCGCCCAACTGCAGTTAGCCTCCAGGAAAGCCATGCGCAGCTTGGGATGCCTGGCCAGAACGCCGCCCATGCACACGGGCCCCACGGCCAGCATCTGCTCCACCGGCTGCGCGTACAGCCGACGCATCATGAAGTTGGATGTGAAGTTGTCCGCGGTCTGCCTGCTGGCCGACGTCGAAGCTTCATGCCAGCCCATCGGCAGGTCAAGGTCTTCGAGCGCAGACCACAAGGGCTCGTAATAGGGATCATGCCAGTTGCGCCCCGCGACGACATTCGCCCGCATGAACACGGACGCGAAGCCCAGCTCCTTGGCGCAGCGAGTCGCCTCCTCCACTGCAGAATCCACGTCGAACGGCGAAATCATGGCCGCGCCGTAGAGGCGCCCGGGGTCCGCCTGACAGAAGTCGTAGAGCCAGTTGTTGTACGCTTGCGCCAGGGCGGCGGCGAACCGCGGCTCCATGTTCGGACGGGTCAGGGCCATCAGTCCGCGGCTGGGGAACAATACAGCCACGTCGATGCCCTCCACGTCCATGGCTTCCAGTTGCACTTCCGGCAGCCATCCCCGCTCCGCATGCGAGCGGTAGGTCTTCTGGTTGCGCTCGTAATTGTGGCCGGCGTACTGCATGTTCCTGTACAGCTTCTTGCCGGGGTTCACCGGGTCCGGGTCCTGCCCAAGCGACGCCGCGTCCGGGTTGAAGCCCCACGGCTCGCCGTCGGCAGTGACCATCCGCAACTCCCTAACGTTCTCCGTAACCAGCCCTCGCGGCGCCTGGCTGCGGAACTCCGGCGCCAGGTAGCGCTCCCACAGGTCGGGAGGCTCCATGATATGCATATCGCTGTCCATCACCCTGAAGCCGTTCTTCGCCATGCGTGTCCTCTGCGCTCCCGGTAGCGGACTGAGCCCGATGTATCACGCAGCGCGACGGCGCGTCAAGCCAACTACCGACCCTTCACCGCCTGCACCTTCACGCTCGTTGCCAGGCGAGCGATCCTGTCCAACTCGCCCTGCGGCACGTCCAGCTTCTCCCTCAGGGCCGCGGCCAGCGTCGGCTCGAAGATCTCGTCCATCGGATACACCGTCTCGTCCACCACCGCCGCGTCGCTGAAACCGGCGTCGCGTATCGCCTGCAGGTAGGCATCCTTCAGCACCGCCCCCGAAAGGCAACCCACGTACGCCTCAATCGACTGCGCCATCGCCTCCGGCAGGTCTCCCAGCAGCACGATGTCCGAAACAGCCAGCCGGCCCCCCGGCTTCAGCACCCGGAAAGCCTCCGCAAACACCCGGTCCTTTTCCGGCGACAGATTGATCACGCAGTTGGAGATCACCACGTCCACCGACGAGTCGGCCACGGGCAGCGCCTCGATCTCTCCCAGCCGGAACTCCACGTTGTCGAACCCGCCCTTGGCCGCGTTCTCCCTCGCCCGGCTCAACATCTCGTGGGTCATGTCGACCCCAATGGCCCGCCCCGCCGGGCCCACCCGCTTCGCCGCCAGGAAGCAGTCGATGCCCGCTCCTGAACCCAGGTCGAGGACCGTCTCCCCTTCCCGCAACGAGGCAAGGGCAACGGGATTGCCGCACCCCAACCCCAGGTTGGCCCCCTCGGGCAGCTCCGCCAGCTCATCTGGAGAGTAGCCTATCGCCTCGCCGGCAGCCCGAGGATCGGCGGTTGCCGCCCCGCAGCCGCAATCGGCGGGGTGGCAACACAAACCCGAGTCAACGGCGATCTTGCCGTAGGCTTGCCGCACGGCGCTCCGAACGTTCTGCTGCGTCATGGATTCCCCCTTCCTTTTCTCCTTCAATCCTGGACTTCCCGCGTGGCGTCGTCAAACGCCCACCACCCCCTGCGCCATGCTTCATATTCTTCTTGACGCCCCGCCGATGCCCAGCCTATGATGAACCTCGACCCGCGCGCGCGTTGCCAAGGAGGTTCCCAAATGACGTCAAGAATCCGCGTCGTCGACGGCGACGGCCACATACTCGAAAATCTCGATGGCATTGCCAAGTTCATTCCCGCTCCCTACAACCAGGGGGCCGTCCACATCAAGCGCATCTTCCCCCCCTTCGACCACCTGCACCAGCACAACCAGGTCACAACCTCCGGCGAACTCTCCGGCCGCACCCGCGACATCGGCCCCGACGAGTGGTTCGACTTCCTCACCGACGCCAACATCGACGCCACAGTCCTCTACCCCACCCTCGCCCTCTCCTACGGGCGCATCGTCAGCGTTGACTGGGCCATCGCCACAACCCGGGCCTACAACGACTGGCTCTACGAGACCTACATGGCGCGCAGCCCCCGCTTCCGGGGCATGGGCCTTCTGCCCGGCCAGCATGTGGAGTCCGCGGTCGAGGAGCTGCGGCGCATCGTCGAGGACCTCGGAATGCAGGGCGCCGTCCTCCCCGCCACCGGCTTCGACAGTCACGTCGGCGCCAACTTCTACTGGCCCATCTACGAGGAGGCGCACCGCCTAGGCTGCACCATCGCCTTCCACGGCGGCACCCACGGCAACCTCGGCTTCGACCGCTTGAACCGCTACGCCCCCGTCCACGCCATGGGCCACCCAATGGGCGTTTTACAGGCCTTCTCCGGCATCGTGTTCAACGGCGTCATGGACCGCTACCCCAACGCCCGCTACGCCTTCCTCGAGGGCGGCGTCGCCTGGATCTTCATGGCCCTCGAGCGCTTTGACCGCTCCTTCGAGACCCATCCCGAGTTCGACCCCTACCATCAGTGGGGCCCCCAGGTCGACGAGAAGGTCAGCGACTACATCATCAAGCACGCAAAGGAAGGGCGCCTCTTCTTCGGCATCGAGGGCGACGAGCCGCTCGTGCCCGACGCCGTGGAAGAGCTGGGCCACCAGTCATTCTGCTACTCCTCCGACTTCCCCCACGAGGTCACCAACGAGATGTGCAAGCACGAAATCCAGGAGGTCCTGGACAGCGAAGACCTTAGCGACGAGGCCAAGGAAGGCATCCTGCACAAGAACTCTGAAATGCTCTACAACCTGGCCCCTGTCCAGGCCTAGGCGGTCCCGTTCCATCACATAGAGGAGGCAACGTCATGGCGGAAACCAATCTGGAGCGCATCATCGACGGCGACGGCCACATCCTGGAGGACCTGGCGGGAATAGCCAAGTTCATCCCCCATCCCTATAGCGAAGGGGTCGTCCGGGTGGAGAAGATGTTCCCCGAGATCGACCACATGCACAAGCACAACCAGGTCATCACCTCCTCCGAGCTTGAAGGCCGCGGCGCCGTCGGCTCCGAGGAGTGGTTCGACTTCCTCACCGACGTCGGCATCGACTCCACCGTCCTCTACCCCAGCGCGGGCCTCGCCTATGGCCGCATCGTCAGCGTCGACTGGGCCATCGCCACCTGCAGGGCCTACAACGACTGGCTCTACGAGACCTACATGGCCCGCAGCTCCCGCTTCAAGGGCATGGCCCTCATCCCCGGCCAGGACGTCGACGCCGCCGTCGAAGAGCTCCGGCGGGCCGTCGAGGTCCTCGGCATGCAGGGCGCCATGCTGCCCGCCAAGGGCTTCGACACCCACGCAGGCTCGAAACTCTACTGGCCCATCTACGAGGAGGCCAACCGCCTCGGCTGCGCCATCGCCTACCACGGCGGCTCCCACGACCAGATGGGCATGGACCGCATGAACCGCTACGCCCCCGTCCACGGCGTCGGCCACCCCCTCAGCGTCATGGTCGCCTTCGCCAGCGTCGTGTTCAACGGCGTCATGGACCGCTTCCCCAACGCCCGCTACGCCTTCCTCGAGGGCGGCGTTGCCTGGACGATGGTCTGCATGGAGCGCTACGACCGCTCCCACGTGACCCACCCCGAATTCGACCCCTACCAGCAGTGGGGCCCCCAGCAGGACGCCCTCGTCAGCGACTACATCATTAAGCACGTCAAGGAGGGCCGCCTCTGCTTCGGCATTGAGGGCGACGAGCCGCTGCTGCCCCAAGCCGTCGCCGCCATCGGCGAGCAGGCCTTCGTCTACTCCTCCGACTTCCCCCACGAGGTCACCAACGCAATGTGCAAGGAGGAGATCCAGGAGGTCCTGGACAACCACCGCCTCGCCAACACCGCCAAAGAGGCCGTCCTCCACAAGAACGCCGAACGCCTCTACAGGCTCGCCCCCGTCACCGCCTAACGGGAGGGTCTCCCGCCTGGACTTCCTGCACAACTGCTGCTCGCCGGCATCCGGGCGCTCTGCCGCCCTATGCGGCGTCGAGAATGCGCGCCGTATTCGGCATTTGGAGCACGGATGGAAGGTGAGCATCGTCGTTGGCGGAATAGCAGGCTGGCGGACCGGGGGCACTATTGGCTGTAGAGGACTGACATGACGATGGCGAGAGCAATCGGCGCCTTGATTGCCTGCGTCGCAGTCTTCGCTGCCTTCGTGGGCTTGAAACAGTTGCTGGGAGGCTGACATGCCCCCCAGTCCAACTTCGCCGAACTCCTCCAGACCCTCATCGGAGAGAAATGATGACAGATCAGGCTATGCGCAATGTAGGAACAGACCTACACCCGGTGTCCTGGCTTCACCAGCGGGCGGTGGCGCTGCTCTACGACGAGCTTACGCGCCCCGACTGCGATGAGGAGATACGGGCGAGGCTAACGCCGGACGGCGACCTCTCGCACAATCTCAGGGAAGGCGTCGCCAAAGTGAAGGTCCCCGACGAGTGGGACAACGTTGGCGGAGTGGTGCCCGACCTTATCCTCTATGGCGACGACGATAAGCCCGTCCGAATCATCGAAGTCGTCGTCACCAGCCCGCCGGACGACCGGAAGCGCGGGAAGCTGGACACCCTCCGCAACAGAGGCGTGGATGTCGTCGAGATAACGGTCAAAGAGGAGAGCGACCTTCTCAACCTGTGTTGGGTTCCGCGGACGCCTAGTTTCACAGCGGTAACCAGCCACGACAACTTCTCAGTCAATATCGCTCAGAACGCACACAGGCGCCAGGCACGCGGCCACCAGGATGATGTGATTCGAGACCTGATAAAAGCTATCCAAACTTGTAGCCCAAAGGTGCGCCGCGATTTCTGGAACGTCTTCAAGCACCTGGAGACCCTGGATTCCCTCTACCCAATTCGGCCAACCAATCCGCATCGGGAGAAGCTGAGCGAGGATGGGAAGCTGGACCCGCAGATGCCGTGACATGAAAGGCAGCATCCACCAGCGCAGCCCCGGCTCCTTGGAGTTCACCTTCACCCCGTAGTGCCTCAAAGCAAGGGCGGCACGGACCATCTGGACAACTTGCAGCTACTCTGCGGGGCCTCTAACTCCCTCAAGAGCGACCGGCCCCAGGAGTACTTAATGGCTAGGATAGCGAAAACGACGGTACCTGCATGACAGGCGGAGAGTGCAGATGAAATGTCCACATTGCCTTATGTACTTTCACTCAGAGACAGACTATTACCGCGTTCTTGGTGAAGACCGAGATGGATGGTGGAGTTTTGATGCAACTGTCTGTGCCTCTTGTCAAAGATACATTATCAGTCTAGGGCTGAAACGAAACACAGGATCGAGGCAGTTCCGAGTAAAGATGTCAACTGCTAGAGAGTTGACTGACCAGCGTGCTGAGTTCACTGACCAGCCTGAAGAGGGGTGGGTTGTATACCCCAAAGGTTCGAATCGCCCTCCTGTGCCAGACGATGTGCTCGAAACATTCAGGGAGGACTATCAGGAAGCATGTCTTATTCTTGCTGATAGCCCCAAGGCAAGCGCCGCACTGAGTCGGCGGTGTTTGCAACATATTTTGCAGGAAAAGGCTGGCGTAAAAGAGTATACCCTGTATGACCAAATCCAGGAGGTCATTGACACTGCTACCCTCCCATCAGACCTAGTCGATTCCTTCCACACGCTTCGCGAACTAGGAAACGTGGGAGCGCATCCAACCAAAAATGCTAATACCGGAGAAATTGTGCCAGTTGAACCGGTAGAAGCGGAATGGTGTCTAGACGTCATTGAGTTACTGTATGATTTCTACTTTGTCCGTCCCGCCGATGTTAAGCGGCGTCAACAAGCACTATCCAATAAGCGACACGGCGCGAATGATTCTTCTAACACTTAGCCCATGAACGGCCCCCTCCCCCCGCCCCGCCCCGGCTCCTGAGGAGCAGGAAGCAAAACATCTGATACCCTATAGCCGCCTGGCGGAGTTGACGCAGGCAAGCCCTAACTACCTATTCCGAAGGGAGGAGTGTTGAGAATAGCTTTCCTGTTGGTCTGCTTCCAGATCATGGGAACGCTGGCCTGCGGCGGCAGCGTGCAGCACCTCTCCTGAGCCCACGGAGACGCCAACCCTCAACTCACGGGCTAGCGGCATTCAGGCCCTACTAGACAGCAATCCAAAGATGAAAAACTGCGAGGTGCAGGTAGTTAGAAATAAGAGAGCCCTCGACGCGTGGGCGGAGTTGCAGGACGACAACGGGTTCAAGACGTACGTCTATCCCTTAACCACCTTTGACTACGGGACGGAGGTGCGCATGGCGTACGCGTGGGAAGACATTGATGATGGCTATGTGCATACGAAGTGCATCGTAGCTGGATAGGAGTCCGTGCCCAGTGACGCAGGAGGAGTGAGTACGATGGTCTTGAAGTGGGTCAAGGAAAACATCATTGGAGACTTTGCCGAGGAGCGTCGCAAGTACGAGGCTGAACGGGCGGCCAAGGCAGAGGAGCAGCGTCCCCAAGCCCCGGTCGAACAAGCCCCCGACGCAAAGCCCCAGCGTAAGCTCAAGACGAAGTCTTTTAGCACGCGGGACTTCGACCTACTTATCGTCGGCGAGTCCAACTATCAAGGCGCCCTCAGCCGGGCCAAGGAAGGCGTGAAGGACTACGCGGGCAAGGGCTATATCAAAACCATCCTCGCCCGCGAGCCCGACAACCAATACGACTCGAATGCCGTGAAAGTGATGACCGAGGACCTGCAGACCATCGGCTACCTGAGCCGCGAGAACGCCAAGAAATACCATGCCGCCGTCGAGTTGTGGGAAGGGTCGGGATACCTCATACATTGCAAGGCCCGGTTGTCCGGCGGAGGGCAGTCGAAAAGCATCGGCGCATGGCTCGATCTAGGACCGCCTAGCATGATCGAGGGGACGTTCCACAACCCGAAGACCCGCAAGTAACCCCGGCTTCTACCCAAACACGGCAGACTTAGCCCATGAAAAGGCTCCGTCCCCCAGCGCAGCCCCGGCTCCTAGGGATGCTCTGAACAAGCCAGCGCGGGCCGTAGGAGCTCGGATGAGGTCATTGAACGGGGCTTTACAGAGACGTGCCGACGCTCAATGGCGCCGAAACAGGGGCAACCCTCTGTCCCTGCCCTCGTACTCGGGGGAAGGTTAGGAAGCGTCCCTGCCCCCGTCCCCAAGCAGGGTGCAGGGGGCGCAGCCCCCGCCGGGGGTACAGGGGGAGTCCCCCTGTTTCCAATAACGTTGGAGGGTGGGCTAGGTGGGACAACGGCGTACGCCACCGAAAGCTCCCTCCATCCCCCCTCAACCGGGGCAACCCTCCGCCCCTACCCCCATCCTCGGCGAAAGGCTAGAAAGCATCCCCCGACGCCCCGGGTGAGCAAACGACGACGCCTCCTTTCCCCAGCAGGGTGCAGGGGGCGCAGCCCCCGCCGGGGGTACAGCGAGTCCCCTGTTTCCAAAACCGTCGGAGGGCGGAGTGGGCGGGACAACGGCGCAGGCCAAGCCAGACCCTTCGCTGATGGAGGGCGCAGGCCAAGACAAAACCATCCGTCCCCATCGGCGGGCGGACGCCGGAGTCCGAGGCCCCTGCCACACCCCCCTTGCAAAATACGAACAATTGTGCTATAGTACCCTATGAAGTGGGCAGCCGGCCCGCTTCTCTTCCTTGGAGCCTGCCGCATACATACTCCACTGGAGGCTAAACACAGAGCATCCCCCTGTGGCAGGGGCGTTGAGGGAACAACCCAAGGGGCAAGACCCTCCGAGGAAGGCTGGGACCGGAGCCAGTGCCGTTATAAGGCACAGGCGGTTTGGAGCCATCCCGCTCCATGACGGTTCCGTTACGGTTCGTTACGGAACCATTACGGTTCCTTTACGGTTCCTTTACAGTTCCATGACGGTTTCTTTACGGTTTGTTACGCCCTTGTTACGCCCTTGTTACGGCCCCACGACTACGGGGGCCGGGGGAGAAGAAAAAACAGTAACGCATACAATCAAAGAACGAGGCTGATGCCGGGGGAACCCTCTGTCCCTGCCCCTGTACTCGGGGGAAGGTTAGGAAGGGGGTCCGTCTCCCAAGCAGGGTGCAGGGGGCGCAGCCCCCGCCGGGGGTGCTTTGATGCAAAACTCTTGGGCGAGAGACAAAGGGGCAGTCGCAGGGCGGCGCCTGGAGTGGGGCTTTTTACCAGTCAAAGAGGTGAGGCATGAACAAGGAACTACGTCAAGAGATGATCAAGATTCTGGAAAACCTAGCACGGGATTCGAGTGTGGACTGGATTGCTTCACTCAATACTCCCCAAGTAGGCCATAATGCAACGACGGCGCTCTCCACCGCGGGGCATCTTGCTAGACTTGGTGACCCTCCGATCTACCGTATCACCCTGAGCGGGTTCAACTACTTAGAGGAGTTGAAGCGGCCAGTCCGAACGTGGTGGAAACGTAATTGGTTCACAGCAACGGTGGCAGCCGCCACGCTGCTGCTCGCGCTCGTGTCCTCAATTGCTCAAGCAATGGCCGCTTTCTGCTAGGACTTTTGCATCAAAGCCCCGCCGGGGGTACAGCGAGTCCCCCTGTTTCCAAAAACGTTGGAGGGTGGTGCGGGCGGGATAGCGGCGCACGCCAAGCCAGACCCTCCGCTGATGGAGGGCGCAGGCCAAGACAAAACCATCCGTCCCCGTTGAAAGATATGTTGAAAGGTACAGGGTATATGGCAAGCGGAAAAGCAGATGGTCAAGCGGTGGGCTGGCGGCCCATTCCTTGTGTGGCGCAGGGTTGCGGCCGCGCGACGCCTACTGGACAGCTACGCGACGGCTACGGGACAGCTACGGCACGCCTCGCTTCGTGGTCCGGCTGGGAAGTGCGACAAAGGCGTCGCGGACCGGGTCAGAGGTGTCCCAACTGTGACGCCCGGGTGTGCCGGATTAGCCGTGCCGCTGGCGCCGCTCCCTCACAGGCAGTCACGCCTTTACGCACAAGCGGGAGGGTTGCAGCGGCGTCACGGATAACCGGCGCCGCCCCGCCTCTGCTGTCCTGGCCGGAGAGAAACCTACGCCGTCATCTTCTGGATCTGAGGGCTCACTTCCACGCTGTCGATGGGCAGCACCCGGCAGTCCGACGGCTGCATGACCAGGTAAACGGTATTGCCCCTCCGCACCATGGACGACGGATGCAGGTTCGCCCGGATCAACTGGTCCCCCACAGCAATGCGGCAGTCCATGGCTTCCCCCAGGAACACCAACGTCGCCACCGTTCCCTCCAGGACGTTGACGTCCTCGTCCGCCGGCCTCTCCGTCCACACCTGCACGTTCTCGGGCCGGATGGCCACCGCCACCTCGTCGCCCTCCGCGAACGCGTGGTGAGAGGAGCAGGACAGCGGCCCCTCCTTGGTCGCAACGTTCAGCGCGCCGTCGGCGGTCGAGGTAACCTTCCCATCGAACATGTTCGTCGTCCCGATGAACTCCGCCGCAAACTTGGTCGCCGGCGCCGAGTAGATCTGCTGCGGCGTGCCCAACTGGATGATGTGGCCCTCCTGCATAATGGCAATCTGGTCCGACAGCGTCAGGGCCTCCAACTGGTCGTGCGTCACGAAGATGGTCGTGATATTGAGCCTCTGCGTCAGCAGCTTCAACTCAACCCGCATCTCGTCCCTCAGCTTGGCGTCCAGGTTGGACAGCGGCTCGTCCAGCAAGAGCGCCTTGGGCTCCCGCACCAAGGCGCGGGCCAGGGCCAGACGCTGCTGCTGCCCTCCGGATAGCTGCGGCGCCGGCCGCTTCTCCAACCCCTCCAGCCGCACGAGCTGCAACGCCTGGTGCACTCGCTCCCGCACCTCCGCGCCCGACAGCCGCACGCCCCCCTGCGTCAACGGGAACGCCACGTTGTTGAACACGTCCATGTGCGGCCATATCGCATACGACTGGAACACCATGCCGATGGGCCGCCTGTGCGCAGGCATGAAGAAGTTTCGGGACGCCATGACCACCACCGTGTCATCGATGGTGATCTCTCCTCCGTCCGGACGCTCCAGCCCCGCAATGCAGCGGAGCGTCGTCGACTTCCCGCAGCCCGATGGCCCCAACAGCGTGAAGAAGTCCCCCGACTCAACATCGAAGGATATTCCCTGCACTGCCTTGACCTGCCCCTGGTCGGTGGTGAACCGCTTGAAGAGGTCGGTAACATTGAGAGCAACGGACGCCACGACACACCCCCTCTGCGCTAGGCTCGGCGGCCAGGGCTTGGGGCTCAGATGCCGGCAGCTTGCGGCGCCCGCCAGCCCCAATCCGCTGATGTCGCTGAATGGACGGATGGTGACGAACCGCGCCCCCCATGTCAAGTCAGGCCATCCGCAGCCCGCGCCCCGGCATGGCTGAAAACCCCGCCCACCGTCCCCGTGGTCTGCTCAAAGCGACGCCGCGCCCCAGCCCGCAACACTCTGCAATGCACAGGCTCGCTCCACCCTGTACCATACCCACATGCCGCCCGTTCCCCTGCTCTCCCTCATCGGCAACACGCCCCTGGTGGAGCTCAAGCGCCTATCCCCCAAACCCGGCGTGCGCCTGTTCGCCAAGCTCGAAGGGCAGAACCCCAGCGGCAGCATTAAGGACCGCATCGTCAAGGCCATCGTCGAGGCCGCCGAGCGCCGCGGCGACCTCCGCCCCGGCGACACCATCATCGACGCCAGCAGCGGCAACACGGCCATCGCCATTGCATCCCTGAGCAAGCAGAAGGGGTACTCCGCCAGGGTTGTCATTCCCCAGGGTGTCCCCGCCACCATCGTTGACCTGCTCCGACTGTTCGGCGTCGACGTTACCTGGTGCGACTCCCATGCCGGCATGAAGGGCGCCATCGACGAAGCGCTCCGTCAAGCCGAGGCCAACGGCTTCTTTCTCCTCAACCAGTTCGAAGACGGCGAAAACGTCCAGGCCCACTACGGCGGCACCGGCCTCGAGATTGCCGAGGCATTGCCCCAGGTGGACGCCTTTGTCGCCGGCATCGGCACCGGCGGCACCGTCATGGGCGCCGGACGCCGCCTGCGCGAAGCCAACCCCAACGTCCGCATCATCGGTGTCGAGCCCCGTCTCGGCGACCGCCTCCAGGGGCTGCGCAGCTTGTCCGAGGGCTTCGCCTCTCCCCTCCTGGACATCAACCAGTTGGATAGCCGGTTCCTCGTCGACAGCGCCAGCGCCCTCAGCACGGCCCATGCCGTCGTCCGGTCGGAGGGCATTGTCGCCGGCGTCTCCTCCGGCGCCTGTCTCCACGCGGCCCTGCGGGTTGCCGAACGCATGGACCGCGGCAACATCGTCGTCATGTTCTCGGACGGCGGCTGGAAATACCTCCCGGCCCGGCCCTGGGACGTCCCCCAAGCCGAGGCCCCCTCACTTGACGAAACCCACTGGTGGTGAATCCTGCCGACGGCCTCTCGCGGCCCTTGCTCCACAAGCCGTCTTGCTATGCTTTCGCCGTTACTGGCGCCTCCCAGGGACGTTGCTCCAAACGGGGAGGCGAGAGAATCTTCCCATCCCTTCCCCTGTGGCCGGAGGAGGGTTAGGATGGTGACAAGCAACAACCTCGCTGGGAACTACAGCTACTCGGGATAACCCGGCGGCTGGCCCACCGAATTTCGGAGGCGCCTGTGGCTGCAAACGACCCCTTTGAGCTGACCGCCGCAGAGGCGCGGTTCCTCATGGACAAAGGCGAGTTGTCTCCCCTCGACCTTACGGAGTCCTGCCTGTCCCGCATCGAAGCCCATGAAGATGCCCTACGCGCATGGGCCCACGTGGACCGCGAGGGTGCCGTGGCCGCCGCCCGCCGCGCTGGCGACGAGTTGCTCGTCATCGGCCGGAAGTCGCCCCTGCACGGCATACCCATCGGCATCAAGGACATCTATCGCACCAACGGGTTGCCTACGGAAATGGGCTCCAGGAGTTGGGCCGGTTACGTCCCCAGCTTCGACTGCACCGCCGTCGCCCGGCTGAAGCAGGCAGGCGCAATCGTCCTGGGCAAGACCGTCACCACCGAGTTCGCCATGCTCCAGCCCTCCCCGACCTACAACCCCTGGAACCCCAGTCACACCCCCGGAGGCTCCAGCAGCGGCTCCGGCGCCTCCGTGGCCGCCAGGATGACGCCCCTGGCCATCGGCTCCCAAACCGGCGGCTCCGTCCTGCGCCCGGCAGCCTACAACGGCGTCGTGGGACTGAAGCCAACCCTGGGCCGGGTCAGTTGCTACGGCGTACTCCCCATCAGCCACGTCATGGACCATCCGGGGACATTCACTCGCTCCGTTGAGGACGCCGCCGACTTCCTTCAGGTCATCGCCGGGTTCGACGCCTTTGATCCGTATACCGTCGACATGCCGGTCCCCGACTACCGGGCGGCCCTGGACCAGCCGCTATCGCCCCCTCGCATCGGCCTCGCTCGGGGGTTCTTCTTCGACAACGCCGATGAGGAGACCCGCCGCCACACCGAGCAGATCGCCCAGCGCCTCGCCGATGCTGGCGCCATCGTAGAGGATGTCGACGTCCCTGAAAGTCTGGCGGATGTCCGCTTGCATCACAAGGTCATCATGGACACCGACGCGGCGACGATCCACAAGGATACCTACGAGACCCGCAAGGACGACATCGGCCCCCGCACCCAGGAGATCATCGAACACGGCCTGGCCACCACCGGCCTCGAATACTCCCTGGCGCTCCAGTACCGTCAGCAGCTCATCGCCGCCCTCGTTCCCCTGGTCCAGTCCTGGGACGCGCTGCTAACCCCCTGCATCCCAGCCCCCGCCCCCGACCGGACCACCACGGGCAACATGATCATGCAGGTGCCCTGGTCCATCACCGGCCTCCCCACCCTCGGCCTCCCCACCGGCCTCAGCCAGGGCGGGCTGCCCCTCGCTATACAACTCGTCACTGGGCCATGGGAAGAGGAGCGGCTCCTCGCCGTCGGTCGTTGGTGCGAAGGCGTCCTCGACACCCAATGGCGCCCTCCCCTGGACTAGCCATTATCCCCAGGAACGTTGGTGACAGGCGTAAGGCGGGAGAATTCTCCCTAACCTGCCCCCTTCTTGGAGACCTTTGAGCAACTCTGGGTGTAGCCTTCGATTGGTCCGCCAGCACGGAAAAGAAGTTCACGGAACCGCATCCAGGGCGGTTCAGGCCACCCACTGCGCGTCCCGGTGTGGCGGCTCCCCCGGGACTGCTCCTACACAGTGGTTCAGGCAGCGCAATCAGCCAACTTGGTCATCCTCCGCAAGTTGTAGGCCATCAGCTTGAACCACATCTCCACGGCGTTGCGTCCCAAACCCCGGTAGCGGACACGGCTATAGCCGTAGCTGCGCTTGAGGGTGCCGAAGACCTTCTCCACCAACGCCCGCCGCGGACGTATCAACGCGTTGCGTCGCTTCTGCCAATGCGGTAACTCCGGTTGATGCTTGTGGGAACGGTGCATGATCCGATCGTTGATCCCATGAGACGTGAGCCACCGACGCCGCCTGTTGGACTCATAGGCGCGGTCACCGTACACCGCCACCTCGTCACCGCTCACCAGCGCATCGGCCACCTCGCTCTCATAGACCTTGGCCGGCGTCAGCATCCCCTTGCGCACCAGCCCCGTCCCTGCATCCACACCCAGATGCACCTTGTAGCCGAAGTGCGCCCGACTCCCACGGTGGCGCGTCCAGTCAGCATCGGGGTCGGTAGCACTCTTGGCGCCACGTCCCGCAGCGAGGGGTGGACGACGCACTTGGGCCTCTACCAGCGTGGCGTCCATCAACGTCCCCTCCTTCAATACCAGTCCGCGCTTGTCCAGTTGGACTTCCACCTCCTTGAAAAGCTCCTCACTCAGCCCATGCTTGACCAGCTCGGTCCGAAAGCGGCTGATCGTCGAGTAGTCAGGGGTCTCGTCCTGAAGCCCAAGCCCCACAAAGCGACGGAACGATATGCGGTCTCCGAGTGCCTCTTCCATCTGCGGGTCAGACAGGTTGTACCACTGCTCCAGCAGCAGTACCTTGACCATCATCAACGGAGGATAACTGGGTCTCCCTTCATCGGCCGAGTAGACTCCCCCCACCAGAAAGGCGAATCGTTCCCAGTCCACCTCCTCGCCGATTCGCTCCAGACGCTCGTTTCTTCCAAGCGACTGCGGCAACAGCGATTCTGCTAGTGACGTCTGACCCATCTGACGATGCATCTGTACTCTCCGGACTTCCTCGGATGGCTACATTCTCGCCCCACCTGCCTTGGTTACGCAAAGGTCTCCGAGTACGAGGGCAGGTTAGGATGGGGGTCGTTCCCAAGCCCCTCCCTGTGAGCTACGGAAGAACCTCACCGCCACCGAGCGTAAGCTCTGACTGCAGCCGTAGCTGCGGCAGAAACGCATACAGGCCCTTGACCAAGCTTGATGCTCTGTGATAGCCTTCACATTGATTTCGTGCGTACCATACACTGGAGTTGCGCCACTCTGAGATACACCATGTGTCGACCGCGAGTCCGCAGCACCATAGCGCTTTGCCTTGGGCGGTTGTAAGATTGCACCGTCCCATGGTCGAGCGAAGGCTATAGTTCCCAACCAGCCGCCCCAGGAGGCCGTTTCATGCAAGATGCAACCCTGCGCCGATTGACCCTGGTATTCATCCTTGCTTCCGCCATCGCTGGCTTCCTCGCTTTGTCTTACTCCAGCGTCTGGGCCCACCCTGCCCAGCAGGATACTGAGGAAACCGCAGCGACCGCCAGCAACGATCTTGTTATCACCCCCAGCACGGACACAGCCCACACGTTTGACGGCGACATCGTCACCGTCGTGGTCGACGAGGGAACCGTGGCCTCCGGCCAGCGAACCCTGACCTATGTCCCTGTCACCCTCGAGGAAGCCATGGCCGAGGCGCCAGACCCGCCGGCCGGCGCCGTCTACGGCGCAACCGTCTTCCGCATCAACCTCCTCGGGGCCGACGGGGCCGAGGCCGCTGGCGAGCGGCTCGCCAAGCCGGTCAGCCTCGTGGTCAAATACTCCGGCGGCGACATTGAGGCGGCCAAGAACAGCCCGGTCAACCTCAAGGTCTTGGCCTTCCGCGAGGGCGAGGGCTGGGGCGGCCTGGACACCATCGTCAACATTGCCGACGGGACTCTCACAACCCGCGTCAGCAGGTTCTCCCTGTTCGCAGTCTTGGCGGTGAATCCCCCTGTGCCCCCTCCCCCGGCCACTGAGCCCCCTCCGCCGATCCCGCCAACCGTCATCCTGCCCGTCGTCGGTGACGCCACCCTCGGCGCTGGCGGTATCATGGCCCTCGTGGCCGCTGCCGTAGCCTTCATCGCCACTGGCGCCTACTTCCTGCGATCCCGCCGGAAGCAGGAGGTCTAACCCACCCGGCCCAGTCCGGACCCAGTATTGAAAGAAGAGAGGAGGCCCCCGTAGAACGGGGGCCTCCTCTCTTCTTTCTGGTCCGCCAAATATCTCGAGACGGTGAATCGAAATCGGGAGCCCTGCGCCACTCCACCCTGACCCGCAGGCCAACCGGGAAGCCCTCAGCCAACCACTGTCCGCCCCGCCTCTGCTAGGCTCTCCTGGCGCCGCGCCTACCCGCGGTAGAGGTACTTCCCTCCCACAACCTCCCGGTTCAGCCTTCGGTTGAGGTGAAGCCCCTCCAGCACAAACTCCATTGCCGATGCCGTGGCCGCAGGATCGTCCGGGAGACCCAGCGTCGCAAGGGAACTGCTGAGGCCGTCCAACTGCGGCAGCAGGTCCACATACGCCTGCGAGCTCACCTCGCTTCCAAACTCTGCAACAAGACCCCCATCGAAGCTCTGAAGCATCCCTTCGAAGTCCTCCGCTGAAAAGTGCCGGTTGAATACCGCCAGCACCGCCTTCTTCGTCAAATCGTCCACCACCTTCGGCTCCCTGCCGTCCTCCACGCTCTCCAGCTCGATCTTGCCCGCCGTCGTGGCGTACATCGCCGGCAGGTCGCTCACCCTGGGCACGATACGGGCCTCCCCCAACCGGAGCGACCGCCGAAGCGCATTGCTCACCACGCTCTCGTAGTTGGCTATGGACACCCGCACGCTCACCCCGGAGCGTTGATTGATCTCGGAGTTCCGCCGCGCCTGCGCCGTGAACTCCCCAACGATCTCCTGAATGAACCCCGGCATCAGGAGCCGGCTGTCGACATCGTCAAATCGGGTTCGCTCCACCTCGACGATGTCGATCTCCTCCCCCACGGTGCGCGGGTAATGCGTGCGGATCTGGGAGCCGTACCGGTCCTTCAGCGGCGTGATGATCCGCCCGCGGTTCGTGTAGTCCTCCGGGTTGGCGCTCGACACCACGAACACGTCCAGCGGCAGCGAGACGCGGTACCCCTTGATCTGAACGTCTCGCTCCTCCATCAAGTTGAACAGCGCAACCTGGATGCGCTCCGCCAGGTCCGGCAGTTCGTTGATGCAGAAGATGCCGCGGTTGCTCCTCGGGATTAGACCGTAGTGGATGGTCAGCTCGTCCGACAGATAACGCCCCTCGGCCACCTTGATGGGGTCCACCTCGCCGATCAGGTCCGCCACGGAAATGTCGGGCGTCGCCAGCTTCTCCCCGAACCGGGCCTGCCGGCCCACCCATTGGATCAGCGTCTTGTCTCCGTTCTCCTCTATCAGGTCCTTGGCGTAGCGGCTGATGGGAGCATACGGATCGTCGTTCAGCTCGCTGCCCCACACCGCGGGGATCTCCTCGTCCAGCAGGCCAACCAGGCTGCGGAAGATGCGCGATTTCGCCTGCCCCCGCTCGCCCAGCAATATGATGTCCTGCCCAGACAGAATGGCGTTCTCGATCTGAGGGACCACCGTGTCCTCGTACCCCACAATGCCGGGCAACAGCGTCTGCCCCTTCTGAATCTTCTCAATGAGGTTCCGCCGCAGCTCCTCCCTGACGGTCACTGCCTCGTAGCCGCTGGCGCGCAGTTCGCCGATGGTGGAAGGCTTCTTACCTTTCTTCCTCGCCGTTTTGGCCATACCGCAATCCTCCAAGAATGCACAGAGCGCCCCCAACCAGGGCACGCGGCGTCGCCAGCGTCCGCCCAGTGGGGGTATGCCCCATTCTTACTGTGCCGGTCAGGCGGTGTCAACCAACCGCCGCCAGGCCGAACCCCCAGCACAGGACCAGCGGGCGTCAGTCCCTCCAACCCTATCGCCAAGCACAGGCCGCCGGGCCCAACGAGGCAGTTGGAGACCCCCTACTCGTCGAACAGCGCGGTCTCAGGATGGTAGTCCTTCCAGGCGAACCAGAAGGAGTAGTTGCTTGGCAGTTGCCGGAGCCGTTCGCCTGCCAGGGGGCCTTCCAGCGCTTCCGCCGTCAGCCCATCCCACAGCGACCCCGTTTCCTCGTCCCTCATCCTCACCTCGCCGTGCTCCGCCTCTTCCAGCACAGCGAATGTGAGCACCCGGTCTCCCACCTCCCGGCTGTAGGCGGCGGCGAACTGCGTCAGGATATCGAAGACCACCAGCACCGGAGCGCCTCCGGCAACATCGTTGACCACCGGCGTAAAGGCAAGCTCCTTGAATGGATAGGCGACCGCCTCCCCGCTGATCAGCAGGCCCATCACCAGGTCCTTGCGGCGCAGCCGGCTATCCGCGTGGGTCTCCCCAATGATGCCGGGCGCATCCTCGTCGTCGTAGTAGCTCGCGTACGGATCGAAAACCGGCCTTCCTGTGTCCAGCACCAGCGTGTCCGGATGCGCCTTCTTCCACGCCCCCCACGTTGTCTGCGCCGCCGGAACGAACTCCAACTGCTCGCCCCTCAGCGCCCCCTCCACAGCCTCTCCCAGAAAGTGGCTCCACAACGTGTCCGTTTCATAGTCGAACATCACCAGGGCGTTCATGATTAGCTTGCCCGACACCCCGAACGTCAGCTCCCGCCCCCCTATCTCCCGGGCATACACGATGCCCGAATAGCAGAGCGGTCACCACGTCACGGCGACAGGCATCCCTCCCACCACGTCATTGACAATCTCGTGCCTGCTCAGCGTCCCAATCGGATAGGCCCGGTGGTCACCGTTCAGCGACAGCGCCAGCACCGGCGTCGTATCCCGCAGGACCGCATCAACCTCTTGGGCCGGCGCCATGTTGGGATTGAGAATTGCCGGTATCTCATCCTTGCCCAGCACCGTCACGATCCGGTAGCTACGCGGCGCCTCGGCCTCCACCACCGGAGTCGCCGTACTGCCGGGCGTCCCAGCATCCACTCCGACGCTCGCCGGTCTGGCGTCGTCGGGGCCGAACTGCCAGACGGCGACGGCAACAGCCGCAACAACCGCCAGCGCCGTCACGGAAAGAAGGACTCGCACATTGGTCATAGGGCCACCCCAAGACAGTGTACGACAGTTCAATCCCAGTTTGGCGCCGCCAGACGGCAGCAGCGGCCCCTGCCACCCCCAACGCCGCGGTTGCCCCTAGCTGCAAGCGTCGGCTACCATGCTCCGAGCCAGCCTCCGGAGGAACGAATGCCCCAGCAGCGGCGCCAGGTCTTCAAGTTCGATTTTTACAAGATCGACCCTCAGTGGCGTCTGTTGCCTCCTAACCAGTTGGAAGCCAGTAAGGCAGAGTTCATAGCGGCCGTCGAGCAGTCCAGCCCCCGCGTCGCCACTCGTTGCTATAGCCTCGTCGGCGTCCGCGGCGACTGCGACCTCCTCCTATGGAAGACGGCCTGGGACTTGGAGCCGTTGCAGGAAATGGGAGCTCAGCTCAACCATACGGCCCTCGCCCCCTACTTCACCCTGCCCTACTCCTACCTCGCAATGAAGCGCCCATCCCAGTATGTCCAGGACCACCGCCACGCGGGCCAGGAAGGCTCCGGCGCCGCCCTTGAACCCAGCGGCTCCCCCTACTTCATCGTCTATCCTTTCCTCAAGACCAGGGATTGGTATCTCCTGCCCAGGGAAGAGCGGCAGCGCATGATGAACGCCCACTTCGAGATCGGGCACAGGTACCCAACCGTCAGCATCAACACCGCCTACTCCTTCGGCCTCGACGACCAGGAGTTCCTCGTCTCCTTTGAAACCGCCGAACTGAGCGATTTCCTGGACCTCGTCATGGAGCTGCGGACAACCGAGGGCAGCCGCTACACCCTCAGGGACACGCCCATCTTCACCTGCGTTGCCAAGGACCTCCGCTCCACCCTCGACGACATAGGCTAGGGATGCTCTGAACAAGCCAGCGCCGCCCCATTGCAAAATACGAACGGTGTGCTATAGTAGCCCCAGGAAGTGGGCCCCCGGCCCGCTTCTCTTCCTCGGAGCCTGCCGCATACATTGAGCACTGGGGGCTAACCATAGAGAATCCCCCTGTGGCAGGGGCGCTGAGGGAACACGCCTAGGGGCAAGACCCTCCGAGGAAGCGTGGGACTAGATCGAATGTCGTTTCGAGACAAGCTCCTTGGAGGTGTAAGGCTCCGCCTCAGTTCATGACGATTCGCTACGACGTCACGACGGTTCTTTACAACTCTCTTATGACTTCATTGCGCCTTTGTTGCGCCTCTGTGGCGGCTCCGTGCCTGCAAACTCCGAAATCCGGCTGATACGCGTAACGAATATACAATCAAAGACTGGACCTTCCCCCGAGTGCGAGGCAGGGACGGGGGATTCCCCATAGAGTCGGGGCAGGTTGGGATGGGGGTCTGGACGCGCCAGGCGGGACAGCAGCGTCCGCTCCGTCCCCCAAGCAGGGTGCAGGGGGCTGCGCCCCCGCAGGGGGACAGCGAGTCCCCCTGTCCCCAAAAACGTTGGAGGGCGGGCTAGGCGGGACAACGGCGTCCGCCACCAAGAGCCCCCTTCCTCCCACAGCTAGGGGAACCCCTTGGCGCCCGCTCGAATTGCAGTGGGTCGGTTACAGCTTGTTCAGAGATTCTCTAGAGCCCTCCCCTGCAGGGGTGAAGGAGCCATGCATGTCCTTGCGATTAGTTGCGCGCGGTGCTAGAGTCGGGGTGCAGCGAGGCTCGGCGTTTCGGTCAGCGCGCGATGAGAGGAGGGGAGCATGCTGAAGAAGCTACGGCTGGAGACGACGTATCCGTTCCAGGGCCTTCCTGAACTCGTCGCCTACGACGAAGGTCTGTTTGAGGCTGAGGGACTGGAGATAGAGTGGACCGCCAAGCAGGAGTCCACGTACATCGTTCAGGCTGACAGAGACGTTACCGACTGGAATCAGGTGAGCGCGTTCGCCAGCCACGGGAGCGCCTCGGAGGGCGGTGATGCTTGCCTGTACAACGCCTGCGAGTGGGGCAACTACCGCCGCGTCGACGATTCCAAGAACAGCAGCAGACAGATAGGCAGAAGGGCGATCATGACCTGCGGGGCCATCGCTGTTCGGCCGGACTCTGAAGTCTACACCCTCCAGCAGCTTGCCAACGTTCCTGTGGGTGTGCCCTACCATGCGGGAACGCACTACCTGGCGGTGCTGCTCCTCGAGGGGTTTCTGCCCAGGGACGCCATCAAGACCTGCCTTGCGCCGAATGGGGCCCGCCGCCGGTTTGACGCCCTCATGAACGGCGAGATTGAGGCCACCACGCTCACGGAACCCTACATCACGGTCGCCGAGCGGGCTGGATGCCGTATCGTTGCCTCCTCCTTCTACCATGGCACGGAAGTGGCGACCCCTGAAGTGGACGGCATGACGTACCTGGCCTTCAACCGGGCGGTGCGCGAGGCCGTCACTAGGATCAACGCCGACAAGCCGAGATATCTCCAATACTTCATTGACTACCACAAGAGCGATCCCCGGGTCGCTGAGTTGACCGTTGCCGATCTGAGGCCCAGCCGGCTTCAGGTGGCGAACCCGTCTCCCATTCCAGAGGACGAGCTTCGCCGCACCTACGAATGGATGAAGGGCTGGAACATGCTGCGGGATGTCACCTTGGAAGAGCTGGTGAACGTGGAAGCGCAGCAGCTTGCCCACGCCTTGCTTTAGGAGTGCCGGACTTGGCGGAAACGGGCCTCCGCAGCGGAGGCCCGTTTCGCTTTCTAGGGCATCGGCGCCGCCGGGGGGAGCTTGGCGAGACCTTGTTGCCGCCCCGCCGACCCGTATGCTAGAGTCGCAGTTGGTGGCTCTTCCGCCAGCCGGAAGTCTTCGACCAGGGAGGCAGGGATGCTGAAGAAACTTCGACTCGAAACGACGGCGCCGTTCCAAGGACTGCCTGAGCTTGTGGCCTACGAGGAGGGTTTGTTCGAGGCGGAAGGTCTGGAAATCGAGTGGATCCCTCGCGGACAGAGCGCCCCGGCAAAGGCCGACCGCAATGTGACGGACTGGAACGAGGTGAGCGCCTTTGGCAGCCATGGCAGCGCCGCCGAGGGAGGCGAGGCCTGTATGTACAACGCCTGCGAGTGGGGCAACTACCGCCGGGTTGACGACTCCAGGACCAACAGCCGCCAGGTGGGGCGCCGCGCCATTATGGTCTATGGCGCCATCGTCGTGGCGCCGCAATCAGAGGCCTACACACTGCAACAACTGGCCAATGTTCCGGTCGGCGTGCCGTATCACGCGGGCACCCACTACCTGGCAATCCTTCTTCTGGAGGGGTTCCTGCCGCGCGACGCCATCAAAACGTGCCTGGCCCCGAACGGCGGCCGCAAGCGGTTCGAGGCGTTGATGAGCGGCGACCTCGACGCCACGACGTTGACGGAACCCTACATCACGGTGGCGGAGCGGGCGGGATGCCGGGTCCTGGGCTCGGCGTTCTTCCACGGGACGGAGGTGGCCACCCCCGAGGTGGACGGCATGACCTACCTTGCCTTCAACCGGGCGGTGCGAGAGGCCGTGGCGCGTATTAACGCCGACAAGCCAAAGTACCTCCAGTACTTCATCGACCGGCACAAGGACGATCCCCGCGTCGCCGAGCTTACCGTGGACGACCTGCGCCCCAGCCGGCTTCAGGTGGCGAACCCGGCACCCATCCCGGAGGACGAGCTTCGCCGCACCTACGAGTGGATGAAGGGTTGGAACATGCTGCGGGACGTCACCCTGGAAGAGCTTGTGGACGTGGAGGCGCAGCAGCTTGCCCACGCACCCTCCTGAATTGGGCATCCGTACGGAGTCGAAAGCGGGCCTCCCCCTGGATGTAATTCCTCGGGCAGGGTGCTGCGAGACCCCTATCTTGGCCTTCCCTCGTACTTAGGTGGAAGGCCAGATGCTTCTCGCGCTTGCAGCAACGTTTCCGGGAAGTGCGGGGGGCGACGACTCCTACCCTACTCTTTCTCGCGCAGTTCCACGCGCCCCCAGCTCTCGTAGGCCAGGGGGATTGAGTTGTTGGGGAGGCTGCCGCCCAACTCGTTGGTGATCTGGATAAGCAACTGGTGGGCGAGCGTTGAAAGCGGCATGGCAAGGCTCGTCTCTCTACCCATCCCGCACGCCGTGGCCACGTCCTTGATCCAGAGGTCCAGCGCCATGCCGGAGCCGGGTTCCCCAAACTCCCTCCGGAGCCACTCCGGCACCCGCCGCTCCGTGGCTTGGCTCTTGCCCCCGCTGCTGTTGATAACGTCGGCGAGGCCGGCCGGGTCGAGCCCGGCCTTGGCTGCGACGATGAAGGCCTCGCAGGCGGCCAGGTAGTTGACGGTGCCAAGCAGGTTGTTGAGTGCCTTGGCGAAGTGGCCGTTGCCGATGGCCCCCATGTGAAACGACCGGTCTCCTATATTGTCCAAGATGGGCCGGACCTCCTCGAAGACCGCATCGTCGCCGCCGAACACCAGCCCGAGCTTGCCCTGCTTGGCGGGCCCGGTGCTGCCCAGCAGACCGATGTCGATCATGCGAACGCCGGTCTCGGCGAGGCGCTGGCTTATGCGGGCCGTGTCGGGAGGGTTGCCGCTGGTCAGGTCGACGACGACGGCCCCGGGCTTTGCGCCGGCTGCAACACCGTCGTCCCCGAAGCAGACGCGCTCTACAATGGCCGAATTGGGCAGCGACAGCAGGATGACGTCGCTCTGGGCGGCGACGTCCTTGGGGCTGGTTGCCCCCGTTGCGCCGGCCTCTTCCAGCGGGGCGGCGTTGCCGGGCGCGGCGTCGTAAACGGCCATCGGATAGCTGGCGTCCAGGATGCGCCGGGACATGATGCTGCCCATTGTCCCTATGCCGATGAAGCCAACGGTTGGTGGCATGAGTGATCTCCCGGTGTCAAAGGTGGGGCGCGTAGGAAGCTGCCGGCCTTTCCCCGCTCCGTCAGGAAGGGGAGAAGTCCGCTTAGAGCGAAGCGCTAGCCCCCCGCTCCGCCACTGCCCGCGCCCTGGGCCAGCGGCTGTTTGGTGGCAAGATCGAGGCCGTAGAAGCGGGCTGTGTTGTCAACCAGCAGCTTCCGTTTTGTCTCCTCGCTGATGTCGGTGCGCTCTTGGAAGAGGCCTACCGAGCCGTAGAGGCGGTCTCGGTGTGGGATGTCGGAGGCGTAGAGCCAACATTCGTCGCCGAACTCCTCCAGGACGTAGGGGAGAATGCCCTCTTCGACCTCGAACCCGAAATAGACCTGGCCGCGCTGGATGTATTCCTGGGGGTAGTGCTGGGCGAGGTAGCCCTTGCGGAATGAGGGGCCGCTGCGGGAGCCGGGCAGCCCGCAGTGCTCGGCGATGCGGTCCACGAGGCCGGGCACCCAGGAGCAGCCGCCTTCCAGGAAGGCGATGCGCAGGTTGGGGTACTTGTCGGCGATGCCCTTGGCAATGACGCGCTGGAAGCCGAAAAGGAGGGTCAGCCAGAAGGGTAGGACCGTCTTGTCGTGATGGGTGTCGCAGACCTCTCCCAGCGCCCGGAAGCTGTGGCCCACGTGGACGCCCACGGAGAGGTTGGTCTCGGCGGCTGCGGCCCATACGCCTTCGAACTCGGGGTCGTCTATGCGGAAGTCGCCGGTCATGCCGAGGATCATGACGCCTACGGAGCCCATCTCGGCGGTGCGATAGACCTCGTTGGCCGCTGCTTTGGGGTCCTGGGGATCGATGGCGGTGACCCACTTGAAGCGGTCGGGGGCCTGGCTGGATATGTCGGCGACCCAGTTGTTGTAGGAGCGGGTCAGGGCCGTGCCCAGGGCTGGGTCGTAGGTGATGGGGTAAGAGAGGAACATGGTGGGATAGTTGATCTGAACATCGATGTTCTCCCTGTCCAGTTGCTCCAACCGTATGGCGGCGGAGCGGAACTCGGCGCTCTCCACGGTGTCGTATTCCCGTCGCTCGGCCATGAGCTCGGAGTTGGGGGCCCGCCAGGGGATGCCGTCTTTGCTGAGGGGAGTGCCGGCGGACTGGTAGGGGCCGGTGCGAACGGGGAACAGGCGGCTGTCGATGACCCAGGAAAGGGTGCCGGAGTGGTCGGATTCAACGACGTAGGGCCTGCGATGCAGGGACTCGGTATCCCAGTAGGGCTCCTGGTACGTTGCTTCCGACTCCATCACGTGGCCGTCGGCGTCCCACGCCTTGAGCATAGATCCCCTCCCCGTCTGGCTGACTGGTAGTGTACGCTTGGCGGATTGGAGGGTGTCAAGACTGAGCGCGGCAAGCGCCAGCCGGCTACCGCTTGCCGCGGGCGGCCTCGTAAACCTCGATGTACGCCTCAACGGGCGTGCGGGCGACGGCCCGGCCAATGAGGTCTAGGGGAAGGTCGTCCAGCTTCTTGAAGCGGACGCACGACTTGCCCATGTCCAGCTTCTTCCCGCTGGCCCTGTATTGCTCGACGAACCACTGCTCGGAGTCCGGGTCGCCGTAGACGTTCATCAGGTACACGGACATATAGTGCTTCTGGGATGCAAGGGCGGCATATTGCAGGGGCTGCTTGTTGTAGGTCACCGGGTACCGCTCCAGCGGTATGACGTAGCTGATCATGCCGAACTGCATCATCTCCTCGTACCCCGTGGGAAGGTTGTCGAGGATGACCTTGCGCACGGCGTTGATGGCCTCCCGCCGGTCCGGGGGCAGCTCGGCCAGGTACTCTTCGACGGTTTGGGCGCTGCTCCAGACCATGGCTAAATCCTTCAAGAGAGTTGGTGTTCCGACGGTTGGCTCGCCGCATCCAGCCGCTGCGCCGCTGGGTTGGCGGTGCCCTTCTTCCAGGTTGTCCAGCAAGTGTGACGCGCGGCCCTTGCCATGCCGCGAAACCATACCCTACCATCATACTGCCGCCTAATGGCAATCACACACATTGAGGAGCATGACTATGCCTGAGATCACCGGATACCCGCAGGGGACGCCCTCGTGGGCAGAGCTTTCCACCACCGATGCGGCGGGGGCCCTCGAGTTCTACAGCGCTCTGCTGGGTTGGGAGGACGATGCCCAGTCAATGGGGCCCGACATGGGGTTCTACCACATGCAGCGCCTCAGAGGCCTGGAGGCCGCCGCACTGTACGAACAGGGTCCGGAGGAGAAGGCCCAGGGCATTCCCGCCCACTGGCGCACCTACTTCACCGTGACGAATACCGACGACGCCGTGGAGCGGGCCAAGGCTGCCGGCGGCTCCGTGGTCTTCGGCCCTATGGATGTCTTCGAGGCGGGGCGGACGTGCATGTTGATGGATCCCCAGGGCGCCGTGTTCGCGGTGTGGCAACCCAACCAGCATATTGGGTCCCGCATCAAGGACGAGCCCGGCGCTGTCGTGTGGAGCGAGTTGCGGACCAGCGACGCCGAGGCCGCGGCCCAGTTCTACGCCACGGTGTTCGAGACGGAATCGGGCAAGGCGGATATGGATATACCCATGGAGTACACCGTCTTGAAGGCTGCTGGCAACGACGTTGCCGGGATCATGGCCCTGACGCCGCAAATGGGCCCGCTCCCGCCCCACTGGGGAACCTACTTCGGCGTCGCCGACGTGGACGCGTCGGCCAAGCAGGTGGAGCCCCTTGGGGGCACGGTGGTGGCTGGGCCCATGGACATTCCCGGCGTGGGCCGCATTGCGGTGCTCCTGGACCCGCAGGGCGCTGGGTTGGCTATTTTTACCGCCAATTAAAGAGAGTCGTCGACACCCAGAGGCCGCGGGGCGCCAGTGGCGCCCCGCGGCCTTTCTCTCTACAATGCGCTCCGTCACGATGGAAAAGGCCCGGCGAGGAGGTGGCTATGTCTATGGAGAACAAGGGAATCGTTCAGAGGTGGCTGGACGCGGCCGGCAGTCATGACGTTGCCGCAATGGACGACGTTTGCACACCGGACTACGCTCACCACGACCCCGGTCTGTCTGTGCAGGGTGCGGACTTAGAGACCTTCAAGGAGATTCTTGTCGGAGGTTTGCTGGGGGCTTTCCCCGATTTCAGCGTGGAAGTGGCTGGCATGGTTGCCGAAGGGGACCGGGTGGCAGCGCGCTGGCGCTTCCTGGGTACCCACAGCGGCGAGCTTCCTGGACACCCGCCGCTGCCTGCCACCGGCAGGACTGTGTCGGTGAACGCGATGTCCATTCACCGGGTCGCGGACGGCAGGGTTGCCGAGTCGTGGGTTGTCTCCGACACCCTGGGGCTAATGCAGCAACTCGGCGCGGTGGCATCCTGAAGGAAGGAGAATAAAGGGAAAGCGCCGCTGCGAATCCGTTGACCTGGGCAACCCGGGTCCCAGCCCTGAGGAGGGGTGAAGCATGTCCGAAGAAAGTAAGGCTGTGCTCAAAAGGCTGTTCGATGACATCCTCAACGGCGGGAAGCTGGAAGTGCTGGACGAGATCGTCTCACCCGATTTCTTCAATCATTCCACCAGCATGGGCGTGACCCCCGACCGCGATGGCTGGAGGACCAGTCTTGGCAGGCTGGTGGCTGGCTTTTCGGAGATGCACTACGAAATCAGCGACCTGATAGGGGAAGGGGAGATGGCGGCGTTGCGCTTTGTTGCGCAGGGGGTGCACCAGGGCGACCTGTTCGGGGCGGCGCCATCCGGGAAGAAGCTGCATTGGGCGGGCATGTTTACATGCCGCGTGGTGGACGGGAAGATGGTGGAGCGTTGGGAGCTGCGCACCGATCTGAGCACGATGCAGCAGCTTGGGGTGATCCCGTCGTAGCCCGCGTTGGGGAGGAAAGACATGTCGGAAGAAAGCAAGGCTGTGCTGCTGCGGCTCTTTGAGGACATCCTCAATAGTAACAACCTGGGTGTCCTCGATGAAATCGTCTCGCCCGATTTTGTGAATCATTCCCCAAGCATGGGCGTCACCTCAGACCGCGAGGGCTGGAGGACCAGCCTCGGCAGAATCCTTACCTCCCTCCCCGACATGCGCTACCAGGTGTACGACCTGATAGGAGAGGGGGAAATGGCCGCGCTGCGCTTCACCGCCGAGGCCACGCACCAGGGCGAGATCTTCGGCGCCCCGGCAACGGGGAAGACGGTCCGTTGGGCCGGCATCTTCATCTGCCGGGTTGTGGATGGAAAGATGGTGGAGCGCTGGGAGCTGCGCACCGATCTAACAATGCTGCAACAGTTGGGCAGCATCCGGCTGGCGGGCTGAGCAACAGCGTTGAAAGGCGATTCGCGTTAGCGGGAGCGGAAGGCGGCGGATGCGCGAGGCTCTGTCCCTGCCGCTTCCGCGTTCTCTGCAATAGGGCAAACCCATGACACTCAGCGGCAACTCCGACGACCGGCCCCCCTCAGGCATGTTGTCCATCAAGCGCACCGGCGACCATCGGGAGGAGGCGCCCGAGGGCGAGGTGGGGGAAGGAGTCTGCCTCGAAACCACCCGCGGCGATGTCCATTGCCTGCTGCATCCGGCTTCCGAACCGACCGAGGCGGCGGTGCTCATGGCCGTCGGCGCTCGAGGCGGGTTGGGGGGGCCTGCGGACGGCCTCTATCCACAGCTTGCCGACGAGCTTGCCGGCGAGGGCATCGCCACGCTGCGCTTTTGCTACCGGCGCGCCAATCAATTGGACGAATGCGTCCTGGATGCTCTGGCCTCGGTCTCCTACCTGAGCAGCCTGGGTTGCCGTCGCATCGGCGTGGTGGGGCACTCCTTTGGCGGCGCCGTCGCGTTGTCGGCGGCGAGGTACAGCCGGCTCATCGCGGCCGCGGTCACCCTGGCGAGCCAGACCTACGGGGCGGAGGACGTGGTGCTGCTAACTCCCCGTCCGCTGCTGATTGTGCACGGGGAGGAGGACGCGCGCCTTCCGGTGGACAATGCGCATCAAATCTACGACTGGGCCTTCGAACCGAAGGAGAAGGTCATCTATCCCGGTGCGGGGCACGGCCTTCGCGAGTGCCGCGAGGAGCTCCTCGGCCTGCTGCGGCGATGGCTTCCGGAGAAGCTTCTCAGGCCGGACCGCTAGGGGTTGTTGCGCGGCCCCTACGCTAACCTTCCCCCGGCTACGCGGGCAGGGACTGCGCAAGGGCTTGACAAGGTTTGTTGCCGTCCATACGATGGTGACAGAATTCGTAAAGGTAGGCGCACTTGGCTGTGACCCGATACGGCAATCGAGACTACGCACCGGCCCAGGAGGCGATGTGCGCGTGTCTGTGTTGTCCGGGCTCAACCGGCCAGGGTTTGCGCGGCTGAGGTGCCTGCGGGCAGGCGTCGGAACCAACGGGAAAAGCGCGAGTCGCCCTGGCCAGAACGGCGGGGCGATTTTTTATGGGAGCAACGGAAGTGGGCAGAGCAGGAACTGAGAGAATGGCTGAAGGGCGGGTGACCCTGATGTGCTCTTGTCCATGTTGTTGCTGCTGTACGCCCGCGTGGAGGGGAACGGAGTAGCGTTACCGGCCGACCGCCAGGAAGAACGAAAGCTGCGCCCCTCCCGCGATGCGAGAGGGGCGCAGTGACTTTGCGGCGATATTTCACGGCGACAGAGGGGAGAGCAACCGGATTTGGAGATTCACTACCTAGTCATAGGATTCGGGTTCGTGGTTGGAATCCTGGTTGGGCTGACGGGCATGGGCGGCGGCTCGCTGATGACGCCGTTGCTCATCCTTGTGCTCCGAGTGTCGCCGGTCGTTGCTGTGGGCACCGACCTTGTCCAGATGACCGTTACCAAGGCGTTCGGGGCTTGGCAACACCACCGGCAGGGCTCGGTGGACTACAGGCTGGCATTTCGCCTGGCTGTCGGCAGCGTCCCCGGGGCGCTGGCGGGCGTAGGGTTCCTGGCGCTCTTGGAGCGTCGGGGCGTCGCCGTCGACGCCGTAGTGAGCCAGGCCCTGGGCGTGGCGCTGCTGCTGGTGGCCGTCCTGCTCCTCGCCCGGATGGCGTTGGGCCGGTGGCGTCTCTTCGGGAGCGGCGCAGGGGCGCAGGGCTTCTCCCTGGAGAAGTCTCGAGCACTGCCGGCGATAGCCTTCGGCGTGGGTGTGCTGGTTGGCGTCACGTCGGTGGGCGGGGGCGCGCTCTTTGTCGTCGTCCTCTTGAGCATGTTCCCGGTGATGGCCATGCGGCGGGTGGTGGGTACGGACGTCTTCCACGCCCTGATGCTGACCAGTGTGGCGGGGCTCGCTCACTGGGGCGCGGGCCACGTGGACTTCATACTTTCAGCGAACATTCTCATCGGCTCGGTTCCCGGGGTGTTGATAGGGAGCCGTTTGACGGCCTTCATCCCCAGCCGAGGGCTGCGGGCCGTGGTCATCGCGACGTTGTTTGTTGTCGGCTTGCGAATGCTGTAGGGCCTGCTGAGGAGGAATGGTGCAGATCACGCTGCCTGAGACCAACGAGGTGAGGACCATCGACGGCGCTCTTACCCTGGAGGACCTGGAGAGGCTGAACCAGGAGTTCGAGGGGCGCGCGGCGGAAGAAATTCTGCAGTGGGCCTACGAGACCTTCCACCCCAGCCTGAAACTGGCCTGCAGCTTTGGCGGGGCCACGGGCATGGTGCTCTTGGACATTGCCCACAAGATCGAGCCTGACCTGAAGGTGTTCTACATCGACACCGACTTCCTGTTCCCCGAGACCTACGCCCTCAAAGACGAGGTGGAGCGGCGGTACGGCATCAGGACCGAGGGCATCAAGTCCCGTTGGACTCCGGAAGGACAGGCGAGGGAGTTCGGGGAGGGGTTGTGGCAGAAGGACCCGGATCTCTGCTGCCAGCTTCGCAAGGTGGAGCCCAACCATAGGGTGCTGGAAAATACGTTGGCCTGGATCTCAGGCCTGCGCCGCGACCAGTCCGGGACCCGCAAGCAGACGCCCATCGTCCGGTGGGACCAGACCTTCGGACTGGTGAAAGTCAACCCACTGGCGCTGTGGACGGAGGAGCAGGTGTGGGCCTATGTGGAGGAGCATGACATTCCCTTCAACCCCCTGCTCAAGGAGGGCTACCCAAGCCTCGGTTGCACGTTCTGCACCCGTCAGGTGAAGCCTGGGGAAGACATCAGGGCAGGCCGTTGGTCCGGGTTCGGCAAGACCGAATGCGGCCTCCACGTCATCCCGTCAAAGAACGGCTAGCAAGGCGCTTCCAAAGACCAGCCACGCGCGGACCAACTCAAGACAGAACAAGGAGTGAACTCTATGACGCAGACGCAAGACGCGGCCCCCACGACCTCCGCCGGCCTCATTCAACCTCACGGCGGCGTCCTCAAAGACCTCATGGTGAGCGAGGAGCGGGCCAGAGAACTCAAGGCTGAGGCCCTTCACCTGAGCGCCTGGGACCTCAACGAACGCCAACTCTGCGACACCGAATTGCTCCTCAGCGGCGGCTTCTCGCCGCTGGAGGGCTTCATGGGCGTTGCAGGCTATGACCGGGTGTGCGACGAGCTTCGCCTTGCCGATGGCGCGCTCTGGTCCATTCCCATCGCGCTGGACGTCTCGGAGGAGTTCGCCGCCAGCCTGTCCAGGGGCAGCCGCGTTGCTCTGCGGCACCCGGAGGGCATGGTGCTGGCGATCCTGACGGTCGGCGACATCTGGCAGCCGGACCTCGCGAAGGAGGCCAGGTCGGTCTTTGGCTCCGAGGACGACTTCCATCCCGGCGTGTTCCGGCTGTTCAACCAGACCAATCCCTTCTACGTTGGGGGAACGCTGGAGGGCGTGGAGGCGCCGCCGCAGCACACCTTCCAGGACCTGCGTCAGACGCCGGCCCAGCTCCGGCAGGTGTTCGAGCAGAAGGGGTGGAGCAACGTTGTTGCCTTCCAGACCCGCAACCCCCTGCACCGGGCCCACGTGGAGCTGACCCAGCGGGCCGCCAGGGAGACCGGCGCTCACCTTCTGATCCACCCCGTGGTTGGCCAGACCAAGCCCGGCGACGTTGACTACTTCATCCGCGCCCGCTGTTACCAGGCGGTGCTGAAGTATTACCCCAAGGAATCCACGATGTTGAGTCTTCTCCCGTTGGCCATGCGTATGGCCGGGCCCAGGGAGGCGGTGTGGCACGCCATCATCCGCAAGAACTACGGCTGCAACAATCTCATCGTTGGGCGGGATCACGCCGGCCCCGGCAGCGACCGCTCCGGCAAGCCTTTCTACGGCCCCTACGACGCCCAGGACCTCGTCCGGCAGCACGAGGAGGAGTTGGGCGTCCGCTTGGCGGCCTTCCCTGAGATGGTGTACGTGGAGGAGGTCGACCAGTACCTGCCAGTGACCGAGGTGCCGGAGGGGGCGAAGGTGCTGTCCGTGTCGGGCACGGAGCTACGCGACCGTTTGAGTAGCGGCGACGACCTTCCCTCGTGGTTCTCCTACCCCGACGTCATCACCGAGTTGCGGAGGTCATACCCCCTCAAGTCGGAGCAGGGGTTCACGGTGTTCTTCACCGGCCTGCCCAGCTCGGGCAAGTCCACGCTGGCCAACGTGTTGCTGGCAAAGCTTATGGAGCATGGCGCCCGGCCCGTTACGTTGCTGGACGGCGACCTGGTCCGCAAGCACCTGTCCAGCGAGTTGGGGTTCTCCAAGGAGCACCGCGACCTCAACATCACTCGCATCGGGTACGTGGCCAGCGAGATCACCAAGCACCGGGGCGTCGCCATATGCGCTCCCATTGCTCCCTACGCGGCGACCCGCCGCCAGGTGCGGGACATGGTCAGCGAGTTCGGCGGGTTCTTCGAGGTCCACGTGGCGACGCCGCTGGAAATCTGCGAGGAGCGGGACCGGAAGGGGCTCTACGCCAAGGCGCGCGCCGGAGTCATCAAGGGTTTCACCGGCATCGACGACCCCTACGAGATCCCGGAGCGCGCCGAGTTGGTCATCGACACCACGGACCTTACGGCCGAGGAGGCCGTGGCCCAGATCATGGGCCGTCTCCAGGAAGAGGGCTACGCCCTGGCCTCCTAACGCTAGCTGTAGTTCCCATAAGGGTGAGGAAGGGCCAAGTCCCCGCCCCCACACTCGGGGGAAGGTGAGGGAGGGGGTACTATGTCATGCGCCCTCTTGCAAAATAAGAACGATTGTGCTATAGTGTCCCCATGAAGTGGGCAGCCGGCCCGCTTCTCTTTCTCGGAGCCTGCCGCATATGTTCGGACAGGGGGATTCTCTGTGGACTCCCCCTGTGGCAGGGGCGCTGAGGGAACAACCCAAGGGGCAAGACCCTCCGAGGAAGGTTGGGACCGGAGCCAATGCCGTGATAAGGCACAGGCTCTTTGGAGCCATCCCGCTCCATTACGGTTCCATTACGGTTCCGTTACGGAGCCATTACGGTTCCTTTACAGATCCTTTACAGCTTCATTACGGCCCGTTACGCCCTATTACGCTTTTTATTACGCCTTCGTGCCTGCAAACCCCGAATCCGGCTGAAAAACTTAACAACAAACAATCAAAGGACAACATACAATCAAAGGTCTAACCTGCCCCCGGCAAAACCCTCCCTGTCCCTGCCCTCGTACTCCCAGCGCGGGCCCTTATGCAGGCTCGCGTTGGCCCCAGCGGTCGTAGTGAGTGACGTCTGCTATGGGGCGGCGGCGGGCGCCGCCGAAGTGCTCGCCCTCGGCCGGATAGCCCAGCGGGATCAGGCAGGCGGTGTCGATGTCCTCTGGAATGCCTAGCAATGCCTTTGCTTCAGCCTCGTGGAAGACATGCATGGTGGTAAGCACGGTGCCCAGGCCCAGGGCCAGCGCAGCCAGCATCAGGTTCTGGATGGCCGGGAAGATGGTGCCCCATTGGGACAGACCCGGCAGCCGTCCCTGGGAGCGCCGCACACAGCCGAGGATGAGCACCGGCACATCCGCCAGGTGATAGGCCAGGTGCTCCGCCGACTGCATGGTGGGCGTGGGGGTGGTCTGGCCTAAGTTGGGAACGTAGGACGTCTGCCAGCTCTCCAGGTACCACTCGCCGAACTTTGCCTTGATGGCCGGGTCTCTGATGACGATGAATGACCAGGACTGGCGGTTGCCGCCGTTGGGGGCCCGCACCGCCGCCTGCAGGATACGGTCGATTGCCTCTTGAGGCACGGGGTCCGGCTTGAAGCGCCGGATGGCGCGCTGGGCGTACATTGCCTCGAACAGGGAAATATCGGTTGTCATGGGCATCCTTTTCACCTCCGGGGGCTGTCCGCGTCCTTGGCGTTAGAAGTCGAACTCGAACTCGTCCAGTACGTCGAGATCGCAGGTGAGCTCACGCTTGACCTGGCGCCCATTTCGGCTGACTCCCAGATCATCGCAAACACTGCTCGAACTCCCGCTGTCCTCCAGAATCTCGAAAGCCCGTGCGGCGTCCCTGTCGGACTCAAACTCGCCTGCGTACAGCGCCTTGACATCCCGTGAGTCTTTCTTCTCGAAAGAGAACCCCACGGCGGTGCAGTCGGTGAAGGAACAATCTGTTCCAATACCCAACAATAGCCCGGAAGAGAGGGATGACACCACGCCTTCGACCTCGTCGTACAGCGACGAGCTACCCCTGTCTCGCCTCCTGAGAACGTCCTCCATGACGCTCTCTTCTTCCGCGACTAGGACGGAGCCGTTGGGGAGGAAGGCGAGGGCCTCCCAGTACTCCCCGGTGTCCACCCACACCTCTACATCCCGTATCTCGTCTTCGTCATAGCCCTGGTCGTCCAGCTCATCCCGCAAGTCATCAGGGTCGCCCAGACCGCCAAGGACGAAGAGGTCGTCACTGTCAATCTCAGCGAAGGCGACGTAGCTCAAGTCCCTGAGATATATGCCATAGTCGCTGGAAAACTCGGTGTCATCCCACGCACTCTCCACCGCCCGGCGGAGACCTCGCAGATCGTCGTCATCCAAGACCTTGCGGGTGTCGACGTAAAGCATCCCATCGGCGTCGCGAGGAAGGATTTGCAGTAAGTCCTTCACTGCATCCCCTCCCCCACCGCCTCCGCAGGCGGCGGCCAGAAGAAGCGGCAGCAGCAGAGCTGCCGCAAGGGGCAGGCGCCATTGCGACGCCGGCACATCCCACAAGATCCGAATGCGACTTGCGATGGCGCTCATTCGATGGCTTCCTCGCGCTGCCATTCCCGGGGGACCCGGCCCCTGCCGCCTCCCGGCCTCAGCGCAATGCTAGCATAGTCAGGCGCTGCACCCCGCCGGGGGCTGACCAGGGAACGCTTACGGAGTTCCGCCGCCCATCTGCACCACGGCCGCCCACTCTTCCGGCTTCACGGGCTGCACCGACAGCCGCATGCCTCGCTTGAGGACCATCATCTGCTCCAGCGCCGGAACGGCCCGCATCTCGTCGACGGTGACCGGCGCATCGAAGCGCTGATCGGCTTTGATGTCCACCACGTACCAGATGGGGTTTTCTGGGGTGCTCTTGGGGTCCGGGTGGTCGGAGTTTGGGTCCCAGGCTGTCTCATCGGGGTAGCCGCCGCACACGACGACCGCCGTGCCGATGATGGCCAGGGGCTTGGCGTTGGAGTGATAGAAGAGGACGCCGTCCCCTTCCTGGATGTCGTCTCTCAGGAGGTTGCGCGCCTGGAAATTGCGCACGCCGTCCCACTCGGCCACGCCGTCGGCGACCAGATGGTCGTAGGAGTAGGCGTTGGGCTCTGACTTGAAGAGCCAGTAACGTCGTTCCCTGGTGGCCATGTTGTGCGCTCCTCCTCTCGGCCTTTGGGTTGGCGGGGCGAGTATCAGTTAGCCCCGGCGCCCCGATTCGGACGTCCCGCAGGAATTCTACCAGCGGTATACTGAGGATGCGATATTCGCCAGGGCTGCGACCGCAGCCCGCCAGCCTCGCAGCGCCGTTCCCCGGAGCCTGATGGCCGAAGCCGAACCACCCTCCGAAGCCGCGCAGACCCCGACTCCACCCCCCGCCGAGCACATCGTCCTGCCTCGGCGGCAGCTTGTCCCGGCCATGGGCGCCGTCATGATCGCCATGTTCCTGGCCTCTATGGACCAGACCATCGTGGCCACGGCGACGCCCCGCATCGTCGCCGACCTCGGGGGCTTCGACCGCTACGCCTGGGTGACCACGGCCTACCTCGTTGCCTCTGTGACGGTGATGCCTGTGGTTGGGCGGCTGACGGACATGTACGGCCGTAAGTGGTTTTACATCCCGGGCATCGCCGTGTTCCTGCTGGGCTCTGCGTTGGCGGGACTGAGCCAGAACATGGACCAGCTCATCATCTTCAGGGGCGTTCAGGGGCTGGGCGCCGGGGTGATGATGGCCAACGGGTTCATCGCCATAGGTGATCTGTTTCCGCCGAACCAGCGTGCGAAGTTCCTGGGCCTGATCACGGCCACGTTCGGCGTGTCCTCGATCATTGGACCAACGCTGGGAGGCTTCATCACGGACTCGCTCTCCTGGCATTGGATTTTCTATATCAACCTGCCCATCGGCCTGCCCCTGATTCTGCTGTTCATCCGCTACTTTCCCGACGTCCGCCGCGGCGGTGAGCACCGGATCGACTACCTCGGCATCGTGCTGCTGGTGCTGACCGTCGTGCCGCTGCTGTTGGGGTTGTCGTGGGGAGGCGTCCAATACCCGTGGGGGTCGGCGCAGGTCATTGGATCGCTCGCGTTCGCCGTAGTGATGGGCGCCGCGTTCGTTCGGAGGGAGCTGCGATTTCCAGAGCCGCTCGTGCCGTTGTTCCTGTTCCGCGACCGGATCGTTGGCCTGAGTCTGTTGGCCGTGTTCCTGTCGGCCTTCGGGTTGTACGGGGGCATCATGTTCGTGCCCCTGTTCTTTCAGGGTGTCCTGGGCGCGTCGGCGACCAGCAGCGGGAGCTTCCTCACGCCGATGATGATGGGGGTGGTGGTGGGGAGCCTTTCGTCGGGGCAAGCGCTGGCCCGTCTTGGGGGGCGCTACAAGGTCCAGGGCCTCATCGGCCTGGGCATCATGAGCTTTGGCTACTACCTCATGTCGCTCATGTCCGTGGACACCAGCCGGGTCACCGCTGTGCTCTACACCGTGGTGATGGGAATAGGGCTGGGCTCCACCATGCCGGTCTTCACGACGACTATACAGAACGCTGTTCCCTTCCGCTACATCGGCATCGCCACCACGGCGACGCAGTTCTTCCGGGCCATCGGAGGAGCGGTGGGTCTGGCGGTTCTGGGCTCCTTCATGGTGCGGCGCTTTGCTTCCGGGGTGGACCAGACCGTTGATCCCTCGCTGCGCGATACGCTTCCGCCGGGGACGCTCGAGGGCATAACGGACAACCCGCAGGCGCTGATAAACCCCGAGGCCATGGAGCGCCTTCAGGCTGTGTTGGTGGAAGCGGGAACGCCTCCCGGCGTGGGCGAGCAGCTCTTGGAGTCGCTGCGGGGAAGCCTCAGTTTGGCGATCACGGACGGCTTCCTGTTGCTGCTGGGATTCGTCGTTGCCGCCTTCGCAGCGATGCTCTTTGTGAGGCAGGCCCCGTTGAGGAGCCGCCGCTCCCGCTAGGGCCTGTTCACGCCAATACACCCAATTGCGTTGTTAGGAGAGGATCGTACAACGACAAATACGCCTCCACCGTCAAGTATGGGGCTGTCGTTCCCCGAGCGAGGCGCAGGGGCGCAGCCCCTCGCCGGGAGCGGCTCTGTCCCTGCACCCGAGTCAGGGGCAGGCTAGGAAGCGTCCGGACGCGCCAAGGTGAGATAGCGACGCCCCCCTCGTTCCACGAGCGGGGCGCCGGCCTGCGAGCGCCGCCTCCCCCTCCGACGATCAGCGGCTGCCGGACCTCCACACCGTCCCGCGAGGCCGTTCCCACGACTTCCGAAGCGGCGGCGAGCCACCCGTCCCCGCTG
Organism: Dehalococcoidia bacterium; assembly: GCA_965263165.1. Taxonomy (GTDB): domain Bacteria; phylum Chloroflexota; class Dehalococcoidia; order Lucifugimonadales; family SAR202-VII-2; genus SAR202-VII-2. The sequence continues at coordinate 1,984,432 of OZ253584.1, read as the reverse complement.
CTCGTCTCATTCCCGCTGATGTACAGCGCGTCGGCGGCCCTGGTCGCGGCAACATAGAACAACCGCTTGTGCTCCGCAACCTCCTCCGCTGCGTCCCGGTCCAGAAGGTAGGTGTAGAACCCGGGCCGTGGCCGGCTACCGGCGGCCCCGACCTCTCGGGCAAGCGTGCGGGAGATACCGTCCACGCTCCGCCAGCGCACGGAGTCGTTGTCAGCCCGCGATGCAAGTGGGCCTCCGGAACGAAGACGATGGGGAACTCCAGCCCCTTGGCGCCATGCACCGTCATAAGGCGCACCGCATTCGACGCGTCCAGGGCCGCCTGCCCCACTCATCGCAAGTTGCCTGCCGGTCCCCGCATACTACAGCCGTTAGACGGCCAGCTTCGGCTTGCCCAGGTGCCCGGGCAGGAACAGCGCTGCGATCGTGGCGGCGAAGGTGAGAATCGCGACGTAAGGGAAGACAAGCGCGAACTTGTTCGCATCTACTGCATCCGAGGCGAACGCGGCGATGATGGCGCCGACCAGGAGGGGGGAGAGCGCGCCGAATGTGGCGTTGTTGCCCCAGAGGAGCCCAATCATGCTCCCCTCGAGCCGCCTGCCCTCCGCGATGTCGAGCGATGCGGCCTGCGTGAGGTTGGCGACGGCAAACCGCACGGCGCCGAGCGCCCCGATCAGTACCGTGAACGCCCAGCCCATCTCACCCACCATGGCCAGCACGCCCGTCACGAGCGACGAAGCAAATAGCGTGGCGATCATCACAGGCTTGCGGCCGATGCGGTCCGCCAGCAGTCCGACGACCGGCGGGACCATGATCGACATGCTCGACAGGAGGGTGAGATGGAAGCCGACGACAAGCGCCACGCGCTCGATGCCGACGTCCGGGTCGTCGAGCCGCATCGCCCTGCCGATAAAGAGCGGAAGGAAGAAGACGAAGGCGCGGTCCGCCATGCCGCGCAGACCGGAGACGATCAACAGCGTCGGCAGCGCGCGCTGCCTGAACAACTGTCCGATGGACCGTATCTGCTCGCCGGCGCTCCGATGCTCGGTCGCCTGGCTCTGCAAGCCGAGCCTGCTCAGGACGATCAGCATGGTGATCGAGACAGCCGTCATGACAATGAACCCGGCGAAAAGAACTTCTCGCCAGGTGATGAAGAACAGGGCAGCGCCAACGACAAGCGGCGTGAGAGTCCCGCCCACGCCTCCCGATGAACGATGGAGAGACATCATGAGGGCGCGCCTGTTGGGGAACGACGCGGAGAGAATCCCGAGACCAACGGGGTGCCAGAACGAAGCGGCCCCTGAACCGAGAGCCAGGGTAATGAGCAGTATCGTGTAGTTCGGGGAGGCGGCAACGAGCAGGTAGCCGAGCCCCATCGTGAACAGACTCCCCGCCAGGAGAAGCCCGCGCTTGCCGGCGAACATGTCAACGACAAACCCGCCGCCCATCGTGAGCAGTCCACCGGCCCCTTGACGCACAGCCGAGAGCGCGCCAACCGTTAGGGGGGTCAGCCCGAACGCTTGGTAGATGGGGTCGAGCAGCACCAAGAAGCCGTCCGCGTACATGTGCTGGAAGGCATGGCCGACAATGATGGAGCCGGCTATCCGCTTGGGCTTCTGCTGGCCTGGGCCCGTCGCAACTGCGGCCTGCGAGGTTGCCAAGAATCACCTCGGTCGAGGGGGTCGTCCCCAGGGAGCGAGCCCATCATACATTACGCGTACGTCCGCCATGCGCATTGGGCGTACGCCTACGACAGCCGACTGTCCCTGCCGAGCCCCCGTCCGAGCGGGCGAGCAGGTCACACGGCGACCCGGTTGTCCTCGGTGCGCATGGCCGCCTCCCGTTCGTGCTGCGCCAAGCGTAACCAAACGCCTTCCCATCCCCACCTTCGCGTCCATACCTCTCAGACCTTTTTCAACACCCTGCTAGGCAAGAGATGTAGAAGGCGAACAGGGTCAGCCCCCGTTAACCCGGGCCCGAAATCGCGTGAACGCCTAGCGTCACGGGCAGCGATGGAAGCCGCAGAGAAACATGGTGTACAATCGGACAGCTAACAGTCACATTCAGTAGGGTCGTCGGACGCCATGGACATCCTTTACAAATACGTCACTCCTCGGAGAGCCCTCACCTGCATCCCCAATGTAGGCGACGGGACTCTCCGCGCCACTCAACCGGCAGCCCGCAACGACCCGTTCGAGTGTGCCGTTAGGACTCTGCACTTCATTCCGGAAGAAGCGGAAGAGAACCGCCAATTAGCGAAGATTCTCACTAACATCAGCTAAAGCAAGCCAGTCACTGAGGAAGATGTACACCGCGCTAGGCGAGAACACGGCAGCCTGTTTACACGTCAATTATTCACGGAGCAGGTTTCGACAAGGTTAGGTATCGTCTCGTTTACTACCCATCCTCGTCACCCGCTAATGTGGTCTCACTACACCACCGATGGATCCGGCTTCGTCATTGGCTACGATGTTGGGGAACTCGGCAAACTTACTGGACCGACGGGATGTCTGAGGAGTGTGACATATGGCGATACACCAGCCCTGATTTCGGGTCTGATCGTCTTAGTTTCTCCAGAGTCCAATCTACCGATCCTTCTGTCCATGAAGAGCGATCATTGGTCCCACGAAGACGAATGGCGCTTGATCATAGAGATGAACAGGACCATCGGCACGGGAGAAACGGACCAACACGGACAACCCATAAATCTGCTTCAGGTACCAAACGAGGCAGTCGTAAGCGTGTACTACACTGAGAGGGCGCCCCGTGAATCGGTTAAGCTGATCCGAGATCGCTTGGCAGACAGAAACAATCGATATCAGGCGGAGAACCCGCGCAAACTTATTCTGTCCTCTACGGCGTACAGCTACGAAGAAGCTCCAGACGATTGTCAATCCTGAGGACAGACTAAACGTCACGCCGGGGGCCCCAGTCCTATCCTGCGAGGTTCCCATGAAGAAGTTCATCAATAGGGTGGAAGACGCGTTGGACGAGAGCCTGCGCGGTTTCGCTTCAGCCTACGGCGACCTCGTAGTCCTGCGCACCGGCCCCACCTGCGTCGCCCGGAGGGACGCGCCTGTGGCCGGAAAGGTTGCCCTAGTATCGGGCGGCGGCAGCGGCCACGAGCCCCTGCACGCCGGGTTCGTTGGCCGCGGCATGCTGGACGCGGCATGCCCAGGGCAGGTCTTCACCTCGCCGACGCCGGACCAGATGCTGGGGGCGGCGCAGGCCGTCGATGGCGGGGCGGGAGTGCTGTTCATCGTAAAGAACTTCGCCGGGGACGTGATGAACTTCGAGATGGCCGCCGAAATGTTCTCCGGCGCCCAGGCCACCGTCTTGGTCAACGACGACGTTGCCACGGACGACCAATCGCTGCGGCGTGGGGTTGCCGGAACGCTGGTTGTGGAGAAAGTCGTAGGGGCGGCGGCGGAGGCTGGAGCGGATCTGGAGGCCTGCCGGACCCTTGGCGTCCGCGTGAACGAGCGGACTCGCTCCATGGGCGTGGCCCTCACCAGTTGCACCGTCCCGGCAGTCGGCAGGCCCACGTTCGACATCGGCAACGACGAGATGGAAATGGGCGTAGGCATTCACGGCGAGAAAGGCCGCCGCCGGGTGCAACTGGCGCCGGCTGATGCGGTGGCAGAGGAACTGGTGGGAGCCATCGTCGAGGACCTGAAGCCCCTTTCAGGAGACCGGGCGCTCCTGCTGGTGAACGGCTTCGGCGGAACCCCCCTCATGGAGCTGACCCTAATGTACGACGCCGCTCGCCGGGCGTTGGCCGGCAGCGGGGTGGAGGTGGTGCGGAGCCTTGTGGGAAACTACGTGACCTCCCTCGACATGGCGGGGTGCTCCATCACGCTCTCCCTCCTGGACGACGATATGCTCCGGTGTTGGGATGCCCCTGTTCAAACCGCGGCGCTGCGCTGGGGGTGTTAGCCCGGTGCCCGCTCGTCCATGCCTTCACACAGGTGCCTAACCAGTAGACAGGCAGCCGTCGCGCCGGGGTCCAGACGCCCTATGCTGCGCTCGCCCAACTGGGCCGCCCCGGCCTTTCGTCGCTGGCCTCCCTTCCGTTGGCGGCTCCGAAGGCTCCTCGCCCTCCGCTTCCTAGGAAACTGCGTGCTCCTGGGAGAACGTAGCGACGATGCCGTCCCCATTCCTTGAGCCGTTGAGGGAACGATTCGTGCGGAGCGCGCATAGTATCCGGTAGAGAGTGATCGAGACCCTGCGGGCAACCGAGCCCCTGGAGCAGGCATGACCGAGAACGAGGCCGTTCAGCGCTGCCAGCGCGGCGACCGGGATGCATTCCGCTACTTGGTGGAGCTGCATCAGGGCGTTGTGTTCGGTACGGCCTACAACATGACCGGCAACCGCGCGCTGGCCGAGGAGATGGCGCAAGAGGCGTTCCTGTCGGCGTGGAAGGGGATACGCGGGTTCGGGCGCGGGAGGCCGTTCAAGCCTTGGCTGATGCGCATCCTGGTCAACACGGTGATGGCGCATCGCCGCAAGAGGTCGGTCGAGACTACTCCCATCGAAGGGTCCGAATGGGAAGGCGATCTGGAGTCCCCCGAGGCTTCGGTCGAGTCCAAGTCGGAGCGACAGACGTTGCAGCAGGCGATTAGAGATCTGAGCCCGGAGCACCGGCAGGTGGTGGCGTTGCGTTACTTCGCAGATATGACGGTGCCGGAAGCGGCTCGGGCGTCCGGCGTGAGCGAGGGCACTGTGAAATCGCGGCTGCACCGGGCGCATCGAGCATTGCGGCGCCGATTGGACGACGCGCGGCAGCAGAGGTGAGTGATGAACACCGACGATTCGAATGACCGGGAAATAGAACGGCTGCTGGAGGCGCATTTCGCCTCCAGAGCGGACAATGCTCCTCCCACACCGGAGCTGTGGGTCTGGCTGGAAGGTCGATTGGGAGACCAGACGCCGCGGCCTTTCTGGGCCGGGCTCCGTGATCGGGCCTTCCCGGCAGGGGGGTTCCGCGGGGCGGTGGCGGCGACGGTAGCGGTGGCGGTCGTCGTAGCAGCCTCGGGCGCGGTGTGGTTTGTGGTCGGCGGCAGTGGAGCCGGCGTTGTGCCGGCTGGCCCAGGCGGCGGGCTGCCTGGGCCTAGCGGTGGACTGGTTGGCCCTAGCGGTGCGCGGACCCCCAGTGCGAACGCGCTATCACAGCCGATGGCGACGATGGTGCCAGGGGAGACGATAGCGCCACCAATGCACGAACCAACAGAGGCAATGATGGAAGCGTTGGAGCCTACGCTTGCGCCGGGCCTCAGGACGCCCACGACGGCATTCCCGACGCCACAGCCGCCGCCCACTGCCGGCCCCACCGGCGCCCCTCTTCCGCAATCGGATCAGGCGTCCTTCCGTGCCCAGCCGGGGGCGACCTCGTTCCAGGATTACGACCGACAGGCGCTCACGGATGCGGGAGAGGATGGCGTCTCCACCTTCAGCCTGGACACCGATCGCACGTCATTCCAACTGGCGTTGAACTGGGTCAGATCGGGCTACGAGGTGGACCCCGCATCGGTGCGAGCCGAGGAGTGGGTGAACGCCTTCGATTACAGCTACGCCACCCCCTCCACCGGCGATCGATTCGCCATCACGTCCGACCTGCTCGCGCACCCGTTGGACAGCGGCCGGTACATGGCCCGGATAGCGTTCCAAGCGCCGGAGACGGTCGCGGATGCTCCCCTCAACGTCACGCTAGTGCTTGACGCCTCGGGTTCGATGGGGGAGGGCAATAGAGTAGCCGTCGCCCGCGAGGCGGCCGAGGCCATCCGGCGGAGCCTGGACGGGGACGACCGGATATCGGTGGTGCACTTCACTACAGACGTACTCAATTACCTGACGGTCAAGAACGCCGCGCCGGACGACCGCTCGGTGACGGACTCCATCGCCCGGCTCGAGCCGCACGGCAGCACCAATGTCCAGGCCGGTTTGGATTTGGGCGTGCGGCTGGCGGACGCGATGCGACGGGAACGTCCGCAGGCGCTCAACTATATCATCCTGATGTCCGACGGCGTGGCGAACGTGGATGCCACAGACCCGTTCGCCATCCTGGAAGCCACGTCAGCGCCTAGCGACGCGAACCCGCTGCGGCTCATTACTGTGGGCGTCGGGATTGAGAACTACAATGACTACCTGCTGGAACAGCTGGCGCAGTATGGCAACGGGTGGTACCGCTACCTGTTCGACGTGGAGCAGGCGCGCTCGACGTTCCGGCGCGAGAACTGGCTTGCACTCGCCTCGCCCTTCGCCGATCAAACGCGGGCGCAAGTGGTCTGGGACCCGGAGGCCGTGAAGGCATGGCGCATCATCGGCTACGAGAACCGCGTCACGTCCGCTGCGTCGTTCACACAGGACCGGAAAGAGTTCGCCGAGATGTATTCAGGAGCGGCCACGACCGTCTTCTACGAGCTGGAGCTGCACGACGATTTCCGGCGGAAGGGCGGCTTGGGGCAGGTGGAGCTTCGCTGGGTTGAGCCGGAGAGCGGGCGCGCTTGGAGCCAGAGCAGCGACCTTGTAAGCAATGGGGAGGTCCTCCGTCCTCGCGAGGACCCGCTGTTGCAGTTCGGCGCGGTCGTGGCGCTTGTGGCGGACAGATACAGCGCGCTGAACGATTCGCGCGAGTCTCGCAGCGGCTACTCTCAAGACCTGTGGAGCCTGCGCGACCTTGCGGAGAAGCTGCGAGGCGACCTGGGCCATCTGGCCGCCTTCAAAGACTTCGTTCAGGTGTTGGAATCGCTCCTCATGAGCGTTCCTTACGTTCCGGCGGACGACTCCGGGTACAGCCGCTAGGAGTGTCGGCCTTCGAACCAGACGGAGGCGAGACCGCGGTCTCGCCTCCCAGCTCCCCTGCCAAGACGACGCGATGTCCGCCAAAGACAGCCAATGGAGCCTGTCCTTTGCACCCGTTCCCCTGGGGGCGCTATGACGTGCGGCTTGACTTGCTAGAGCCTCTTGGCGCGATTGGGTTCTTCAGCTCCAGTGGCCTCCCTTTGCTTGGAGGAGGCCTTCGCAATACCATAGCTGCATGAGGGATCAAGCAAGAAGTATAAGGAACGCGTTTCGCGAGTCCGTTTTCCAGTTTGTCGACGTTATTGAGCGGGTGCCTCCCGACGCGTGGGACAAACCCGGACTTGGGGAGTGGTCGATACGGGAGCTGGTTGCACACGTATTCAGGGCCATGGATGGTCCCACCGTCTACGCTGAACAAGGTAGGCCGGTTGCTGCGGAAAGCGCCGCTGGATACTACGTTCAGGCCATGTCCTCTCCGCGGGCGCATGAAGAGGTAGCCGAGCGTGCGCGGGAGAGCGCTGAGCTTCTGGGCGACGACCCAGCGGAGGCCGTGCTGGCCAGAGTCAGCGGCGTCCTAGCGATCATTGACTCCCTTGATGATTCCGCGCCCCTGACGACTTCCATTGGCGCTGTGCGGCTTATCGACTACTTGCCGACGCGCGTCCTAGAGATCGTGGTCCACACGCTGGACGTTGCGCAGGCCGCAGCAGTCCCGGTGGAGCCGTCGCATGACGCACTCACTGTCACGCTGGCGCTTCTGGGCGAGATAGCGGTTGCGCACGGGGATGGCGCCGCCCTTGCCATGGCGCTGAGCGGCAGGCGACCATTGGCCGGGGATTTCAACGTCCTAGGTTAGCCAGTTAGGCGCCTGACCTAAGGCGGAAACCTCCGGCCCACCCCCGTAAACTCGAACCACCTACCTCAACAACCCAGTGCTACCTTCCACTCCATCGGAGGCTCCATGCTCCGCCCTCCCCCGCCTCATCCAAGCCCACAGTCCAGGAGCACCTCTAGTTTCGTTGCTATTGCCTAACGCCATGAAGGCAGCAGGTTAGGCAATAGCAACTACTCCCTATTCATTGAAGATGTGCGTGGTTGGCTCTAGGAAGCGAGGCTAGCGCCCTCAGGGGGATGCGTTGGGGGCTTCCTCATTGAAGATGATCTTGCGAACCGGGTAGTTGATCTCGATGCCCTCCGCGTCGAACCTGGCGTGAAGTCGCTTGACGAGGTCGTTAGTCACCACAAACGAACCAACCCGGTCTGTGGCCTGCAGGAATATCCAGAAATTCACGTTCGAGTCGCCAAAAGAGTCGAAGCCGAACCACGGATCCATGCTCTTCACGGCTTCGGCGTTGTCGGCAACGACGCCCCGGGCAACCTCAAGCGACACCTCCTCGACCTGCTGTAGGTCGCTAGTGTAGCTGACGCCGCACGAGACGAGGATGTTGAGCGCCGGGTCGGGCCCTTGGTAGTTGGTAATGATCGTATCGGCCATGACCGAGTTCGGGATGATGACTAGGTTGTTCAACCAGGTCCTGATCTTCGTAGTGCGCCAGCCCACGTCAACCACGTACCCGGACGGGCCGCCTTGGAGTTCAACGTAGTCGCCCGGCTTGATGGCCTGGTCCGACATAACGTAGGTGCCGGCGAAGTAGTTCGTCAGCGTCGGCTGCAATGCCAGCGCGACCGCGAGCCCGGTGATGCCGAGGCCGCCGAGCAGCAGCCCGATGGAGTAGCCAAAGGTGTCGAGGATAAGGATGAGCGCCACGCCGTAGACGAACACCCGCAAGAAGCGCCGGAGCAGCGGCAGGAGCCGGTCGTCGTACGTTGTCTCCGTCCGCGGCGCGATGTTGACCATGTACCAATTGATCGTCACGCTGCCCGCAGCCGACAGAGCGTGGGCCCCGATCAGAATGACGAGAACGGTGAACCCTTGTTGCACTACGGCGCGCCACGGGTCCAACTGTTCGACGGAGCCCATTCCAACATATGCGCCGACAACGACCACGATGGCCAAGAGCGAGTTTCGAACCGATCTGAGGGCGACGCCTCCGATGCCGTAAGGGGTGCTCGAGTCCAGGCGGGCAGCGACAAATCGCAATACAAACGTAGCAACCGCGGCTAAGACGAGCGACATAGCGAAGACGACACCGCCAAGGGCCGCGCCTTCGTACCCGCCGTTACCGAACGTTTCCCACCACATACGCTGCAATGGTACCACCGAATCGGCTCACAGCGGGGAACGTGGCGGGCCGCCGCTCCTTGAGACGAACGGGGAGCGCTACCGCCTCAGGCAGCGCAGGCAGGTCGCCCTCGCTGCGAAGACTCGAACTACCTGACTCAACAACCCAGTGCCACTGTCCACACCATCGGAGTTGTCATGCTCCGCCATCCCCCGTCTCATCCAAGTCCACAGCCCAGGAATACCTCAGAGTTTCGTCGCTATCGCCCGACGAGCAAGAACTTCGCCGGGCACGCCATGAACTTCGAGATGGCCGCCGAAATGTTCTCCGGCGCCCAGGCCACCGTCCTGATCAACAACGACGTTCCCACGGACGACCAATCGCTGCGGCATGGGATCCCGGGGACTCGGCCTCCTGCAACGGCATCCACGACCACAGCCTCCATGCTATACTCGTGACGGCAATTCGGAACGCGGACGCGCCCCCCATGGCCAACAATAGATTCCTTGGGATTGCTCTCATCCTATTGGGGGTATTGTTCCTGTTGCCGCTCGTGAGCAGCGTCGAAGTCCCGCTGGGGCAGTGGTGGCCACTATTCCTTATGATCGTCGGCCTCGCCAGCGCCTCTAGCGGCAATTTGAGGGGCGGCCTCGTGGTCATTGCTATAGCGGCCGCATTCCTGGTGTACAACCTGGGCATTCTCAGATTCGACGTCTCATCTCTTTGGCCGGTAGCGCTTATTGCCATCGGTGCAGCCATCATCTTCGGCTACTGGCGCTTCGGCGCCGAAAGAGTTCAAGAGACAGGCAATGAGTTCAACGTCGCCAGCTTCTTCTCCGGTAGTAACCAGAGTGCCGCCAGCGAACGCTTCCGCGGGGGCAACGTCTCCGCCACCTTCGGCAGCGTAGAGCTGGATCTCCGCGCCGCCGCTGTGGTTGACGGTGCGGCCACGGTCAACGCTAATGCCCTATTCGGCCGCATCAACCTCAGAGTTCCGCCTGACTGGGCGGTTGATGTGCGCTCGTCCGCCGCCTTCGGAAGCATTGAATCTAAACGAGCGGAACCCTCTGACCCACGAGCTAGGCTCACTGTCACAGGCTCCTGTCTGTTTGGCGGAATACTAATAACGTCCTGAACGTCAGCTAGGGCAGCGAGTCGACCTGCAACGCCACCAACGGGCGCGAGCGCGATCCCCTGCGCCCCCGGCCCACTGGATGCTGTGCCACGCCTTCTAAGGAGCTACGCGGGAGAACCTTCCTTCTATCGATCGCCCCACTGGTTGCGACGAGCGAAGGATACGCCTAGAGTCGACCTTGGCCGGTGAGGTAGCGGCGGGCAGCCGGAGAGGCTTGCGCCGGCACCCCACAGTTCAGATTGTTACGGCCCAGGTAAAAGTTGGCAATTCAGTATGCTCCGGCCCATGCTTTTCCCCACAAGATTCGCATCAACCAAATGTGCCATGCTCTGTGGGACCGTCCCGACACCGGGGCTCGCGCCTCACGAGCCAGGCGAGAGGCCCAAGGATGCCTGGGTGGCCTAGGCCGCACACGTCCACCCGTGTTCGGCTGCTTCCCCGCCAGGATAGTGCAGCATACCCTGGAGTAGGGATGCTTTTGGGGAACCGCAAGACGAGAGCAGGAACGCAGAGTCGCCTTCTCGAAGAGGTCTACTAATGCAAACTCCGGTACTCAAGGACAATTATATAGCTTGCCCATTTCAGATTCAAATGTGTGACCTACAGGGAGGCATCAGCCTAGGAACCGCATTCTTCTATGAATGTGAAGGCGAAACATTCGTCATTACCAACTGGCATAATGTGACTGGGAAACACCCTCTGACGGGGGAACCGTTGGACCCCGCTCGCAGTCCCTTTTTTATACGGGCGAAGTGGCCTATGGTGAATGATAATGCCTCGCATCCCGAGGGCGCTAAGATAGTGCATTTCCAGGCACAGAAGGTTGAAATAGAAGACGACAGTGGCCCAATATGGTTTGAGCATCCTGAACTCGGCTCAATATGCGATGTAGTTGCAATCCCGGTTCATAAACCCACGAATTGGCCTTCTTCTGTCCACATGGCGGCTAACAAGATAGACGAGACATCGATCCCTATACAACCGGGGTTGAAAGTGATCGTAATCGGGTTTCCCCAAGGGATCAGCACCGGGCCAGGACTACCTGTGATTAAGACAGGATTCTTATCGTCAATGCCTGGATTCGATGTACGACTCGGAGGCGAGTTTTCAGACATAGGTGGGATGAAAGGTGGCACCGAGGTGCCAGCAACGCTCCTAGACGTCCATACCATCCCAGGAATGTCCGGCTCACCTGTTTTCGGGGAGTATACAGGAATCTGGAATCCAGATGACTTGAGCGTCACTGAACTCACTGGTAGTTCTATAATTGGCACTAGCCGTATTTTCCTGGGTTGCTACAGCTCCAGAGTGCCGATGCTTGAAGAGAGAAGTGGCTTGGGCATATGTCACCAGAGAAATGCGATAGAGGAAATCTGCCGCACCAGGTATAAGGGACAGCGGTTTCCGAGAAGTGATACTGGATTCACTTATGAATGATGCACCTGAGTAGTTCGTGTCTTTTGTGAACTGCGATTGTTGCAGTGTACGACACTCCACTAGTGCTCAGGTAACGTCCGTGACGCCCTTTCCAATGCGAGCCACATGCAGGTTTTGATCGTGGACCCGGAGGAGGCACCCTCCTATCCCGAGCGTTCCTCTGCCCTGGCGCGTCACAATAGTTCGATCGATGGGGTAGGCTCACGGGCTACCCCAGCCACATCTCAAAGACAGCTCCTTCTACCGTCCGCCTCACCCACCCACGAAGACTCGAACTACCTGACTCAACAACCCAGTGTTACTGTCCACTCCATCGGAGTTGTCATCCTCCGCCATCCCCCGTCTCATCCAAGTCAACCACCCAGGCATACCTCAGAGTTTCGTCGCCATTGCCCAACGCGCATGAACTTCGCCGGGGACGTCACGAACTTCGAGAGGGCCGCCGAAATGTTCTCCGACGCCCAAGCCGCCGGCCTGGTCAACGACGACGTGGCCACGGACGACCAATCGCTGCGGCGTGGGGTTTCGGTGATGCTGGTTCGCGCTAGCCCAGCGCCCGCTCGTCCATCCCCTCACACAGGGACCTGACCAGCAGACAGGCAGCCATCGCGCCGGGGTCCGGATGCCCAATGCTGCGCTCGCCCAACTGCGCCGCTCGGCCCTTCGTCGCTGGCATCGCGCGGGTTGCGTCGACACCCGCCTCCGCAGCCGCAACCAGCCTGGCCGCAAGCTCCGGCCCCCCCACGCCTTCCCCCACAGCGCTATCGAGCGCCGCGGAGACCGGGGCCAGGACGTCCAGCATCGTCTTCTCGCCTACGACGGCCTTGCCGCGCTGTTGCACCGCGTCGATCCCCTGGCGCAGCATCGCCGCGAAATCGTCGGGCGTCGCGGCCCGATCCGGAGGGGCGGATTTCGCCATGCCCATGAGCAGGCTGCCGTAGAGCGGGCCGGAGGCGCCGCCGACGGTTGTTACCAGGGTCATGCCGGCCTGGTGAAGCGCCCTTCCCAGGTCGAGGCCGGCCAGCTCGTCAGCGAGGGCGGCCACAGCGCGGAAGCCCCTGGACAGGTTGGAACCGTGGTCGCCGTCGCCTATGGCGGCGTCAAGCTCGTCGAGGAGCGAGGCGTTTTCGGTTATGGCCCCTGCCGCGGCGTCGATGGCGCGCCGCAGCCATTCCGCGGTCATGGATACTCTCCCTCGTGGTGTCCCGCCATCCTAGCGCATTCCTGGACAAGCCGCGAGAGACGCCCTGCAACTCAAACGCATCCCCCACTCCCTACCCCTGTACTCGGGGGCGGCTCTGTCCCTGCCCCCGTAGTCGGAGACCTTTGCGTAACTAAGGCAGGTGGGGCGAGAATGTAGCCATCCGAGGAAGTCCGGAGAGTACAGATGCATCGTCAGATGGGTCAGACGTCACTAGCAGAATCGCTGTTGCCGCAGTCGCTTGGAAGAAACGAGCGTCTGGAGCGAATCGGCGAGGAGGTGGACTGGGAACGATTCGCCTTTCTGGTGGGGGGAGTCTACTCGGCCGATGAAGGGAGACCCAGTTATCCTCCGTTGATGATGGTCAAGGTACTGCTGCTGGAGCAGTGGTACAACCTGTCTGACCCGCAGATGGAAGAGGCACTCGGAGACCGCATATCGTTCCGTCGCTTTGTGGGGCTTGGGCTTCAGGACGAGACCCCTGACTACTCGACGATCAGCCGCTTTCGGACCGAGCTGGTCAAGCATGGGCTGAGTGAGGAGCTTTTCAAGGAGCTGGAAGTCCAACTGGACAAGCGCGGACTGGTATTGAAGGAGGGGACGTTGATGGACGCCACGCTGGTAGAGGCCCAAGTGCGTCGTCCACCCCTCGCTGCGGGACGTGGCGCCAAGAGTGCTACCGACCCCGATGCTGACTGGACGCGCCACCGTGGGAGTCGGGCGCACTTCGGCTACAAGGTGCATCTGGGTGTGGATGCAGGGACGGGGCTGGTGCGCAAGGGGATGCTGACGCCGGCCAAGGTCTATGAGAGCGAGGTGGCCGATGCGCTGGTGAGCGGTGACGAGGTGGCGGTGTACGGTGACCGCGCCTATGAGTCCAACAGGCGGCGTCGGTGGCTCACGTCTCATGGGATCAACGATCGGATCATGCACCGTTCCCACAAGCATCAACCGGAGTTACCGCATTGGCAGAAGCGACGCAACGCGTTGATACGTCCGCGGCGGGCGTTGGTGGAGAAGGTCTTCGGCACCCTCAAGCGCAGCTACGGCTATAGCCGTGTCCGCTACCGGGGTTTGGGACGCAACGCCTTGGAGATGTGGTTCAAGCTGATGGCCTACAACTTGCGGAGGATGACCAAGTTGGCTGATTGCGCTGCCTGAACCACTGTGTAGGAGCAGTCCCGGGGGAGCCGCCACACCGGGACGCGCAGTGGGTGGCCTGAACCGCCCTGGATGCGGTTCCGTGAACTTCTTTTCCGTGCTGGCGGACCAATCGAAGGCTACACCCAGAGTTGCTCAAAGGTCTCCAAGAAGGGGGCAGGTTAGGATGGGGGGAGCCTGTCTCAAAAGTAGCCGGCGCCCCTAGTGAGGAGCGGGCGCTAGTGGATAGACTGTCCTCAACGCGTGCTGGTTGGAGGGGCCTATGACGTGGCGACCGATGGACCGAGAGCAAGCTTGGCTCTTGCCCCCCTCTCTAGACGATCTGCTCCCCGACGATCACCCTGTGCGCTTTGTTGCGAGCTTCGTCGACGGACTGACGAAGGAGGAATGGGCCGGATTCGGCGTCAATATGGAGGGCGAGGCGCTGGGCGCCCCCGCCTATCACCCCCGCTCGCTGCTGAGCATTTGGCTGTATGGGTTCATGACGGGAGTACGCTCGTCGCGCAAGCTGGAAGCGAGCTGCCGGGACCAGATTCCCTTCCTCTGGCTGACCGGCTGGCAGCGCCCGGACCACAACACCCTCTGGCGATTCTACAAGGCCCATCGCGTCAAGCTCCGGGGACTGCTGCGGCTAACGGTGCGAGCCGCCGTCCGCCTCGACCTGATCGACTGGGCGGTACAGGCCGTGGATGGCACGAAGGTGCAGGCCAACGCGTCGCCGTCGCGGACCTACGACGCCCAGGAGCTGGAGCGGCTCTTGGAGCGCACGGCCCAGGCCATCGCCGACTTGGAAGCGCAGAACGAGCGCAGGGACGACTTGGCCCCGCCGCGCCTGCCGCCCGAACTGCGCAAAGCCGAGCAGCGGCGCAAGCGCGTGTTGGCCGCGAGACGGGAGATGGAGGAAGAGGGGCCCCGCCACGCCAACCTGACCGACCCGGAGGCGCGGCTCATGCGCAGCCGCGGCGCCTACGTCACCGGGTACAACGCCCAAGCCATGGCCGTCCCAGTGAGCCATGGCGACGGCGCCGGCGGCGGGCTGTTGATCACCGCTGCGGAGGTGACCCAGGACCAAGCGGACAACGCGCAACTGCTGCCCCTCATCGCCGCTGCGGCCGAGTCCGCCGAACGGACTCCGGCGCTTACCTTGGCCGACGCCGGGTACTTCTCCGGGGCCAACCTAGCGGCGTGCGCGTTACACGATACACCGGTGGCCATGCCCGAACCCCGTTCCCACACCGCCCATCCCTACCATTACCGCCACTTCACCTACGACCCCGCCGCCGACCGCTACCAGTGCCCCGAGGGCCGCTACCTCACCTTCCGCCGCAGCAAAACAAAGACGGGTCATGCACCCGTCCGCCTCTACCAGGCCAGCGGGGCCACATGCCGCGCCTGTCCCGCCTTCGGCCTCTGCACGACGATCAAGAAAGGTCGCCGGATCGAGGTATCGCTCCACGATGCTGCGCTCCAGTCCCACCGCCACTGGATGGAGACGCCGGAGACCCGGGCCGCCTACCGCCTGCGCAAACAGCTCGTGGAGCCGGTGTTCGGCATCGTGAAGGAGCAACAGGGGGCGCGCCGCTTCCTGTTGCGCGGGATCGAGGCCGTCCGCAGCGAGTGGTCGCTGCTGGCGGTGGCGTTCAACCTTCGCACCCTGCAGAAGGCCTGGAGGCGGTCCTTCTTCGGCCTCACCCGTCGTGGCCGGGCACTCAGCCGGGCCCTCAGCCTGTGGCCCTCACCCTCGGATACCCTGCTCGCCTGTCCAACCCACACACCAGTCCTGCACAGACCCGCGCACATCGAGACCTTCGCTCTCTTGTGAGACAGGCTCGGGGGTCCTATCCCTCTTCCCCTGGTTAGGAATTCCCATCGCTCCCCAAGCGGGGTGCAGGGGGCGCAGCCCCCGCCGGGGGTACAGCGTGTCTCCCTGTACCCCCAAACGTTGGAGGGTGGGCTAGGTGGAATAGCGGCGCTGGCCAAGCCAGACCCTCCGTTGAAAGATGGCGCTGGCCACAACAAAACCCTCCGTCCAGGAGGCGCCCCCTCTTGCAAAATAAGAACTATTGTGCTATAGTACCCCCATGAAGTGGGCCGGGGGCCCGCTTTTCTTCCTTAGGAGCCTGCCGCATACATATTGCACTGGAGGCTAAACACAGAGAATCCCCCTGTGGCAGGCGCGCTGAGGGAACAACCCAAGGGGCAGGACCCTCCGAGGAAGCGTGGGACCAGGGCGAATGCCACTGTGAGACGAGCTCTTTGGGGCCATCCGGTTCAGCGACGCATCAGCGACGGCTCCACGACGCATCCGTGCCTGCAAACCCGGAATCCGGCTGACAAACTTAACAACATACAATCAAAGGAGCGCCTTCCCCCCTAGGGGAGACCTTTGCGTAACTAAGGCAGGTGGGGCGAGAATGTAGCCATCCGAGGAAGTCCGGAGAGTACAGATGCATCGTCAGATGGGTCAGACGTCACTAGCAGAATCGCTGTTGCCGCAGTCGCTTGGAAGAAACGAGCGTCTGGAGCGAATCGGCGAGGAGGTGGACTGGGAACGATTCGCCTTTCTGGTGGGGGGAGTCTACTCGGCCGATGAAGGGAGACCCAGTTATCCTCCGTTGATGATGGTCAAGGTACTGCTGCTGGAGCAGTGGTACAACCTGTCTGACCCGCAGATGGAAGAGGCACTCGGAGACCGCATATCGTTCCGTCGCTTTGTGGGGCTTGGGCTTCAGGACGAGACCCCTGACTACTCGACGATCAGCCGCTTTCGGACCGAGCTGGTCAAGCATGGGCTGAGTGAGGAGCTTTTCAAGGAGCTGGAAGTCCAACTGGACAAGCGCGGACTGGTATTGAAGGAGGGGACGTTGATGGACGCCACGCTGGTAGAGGCCCAAGTGCGTCGTCCACCCCTCGCTGCGGGACGTGGCGCCAAGAGTGCTACCGACCCCGATGCTGACTGGACGCGCCACCGTGGGAGTCGGGCGCACTTCGGCTACAAGGTGCATCTGGGTGTGGATGCAGGGACGGGGCTGGTGCGCAAGGGGATGCTGACGCCGGCCAAGGTCTATGAGAGCGAGGTGGCCGATGCGCTGGTGAGCGGTGACGAGGTGGCGGTGTACGGTGACCGCGCCTATGAGTCCAACAGGCGGCGTCGGTGGCTCACGTCTCATGGGATCAACGATCGGATCATGCACCGTTCCCACAAGCATCAACCGGAGTTACCGCATTGGCAGAAGCGACGCAACGCGTTGATACGTCCGCGGCGGGCGTTGGTGGAGAAGGTCTTCGGCACCCTCAAGCGCAGCTACGGCTATAGCCGTGTCCGCTACCGGGGTTTGGGACGCAACGCCGTGGAGATGTGGTTCAAGCTGATAGCCTACAACTTGCGGAGGATGACCAAGTTGGCTGATTGCGCTGCCTGAACCACTGTGTAGGAGCAGTCCCGGGGGAGCCGCCACACCGGGACGCGCAGTGGGTGGCCTGAACCGCCCTGGATGCGGTTCCGTGAACTTCTTCTCCGTGCTGGCGGACCAATCGAAGGCTACACCCAGAGTTGCTCAAAGGTCTCCCTAGGGCGGGAGCACGGGTGGCCGGTGTCCTCAGCTGCGGCGCGACGACGGTGCCGGTATCCAGGGCCTGGCAATCAGGAAAACCGCCGCCACGAACAGCAGCAGTACCCCCGCAAGAACAAAGGTGGTGGAGAATCCCAGGATGATGGTCAGCGGCTGGCTGACAACCGGGGATATGAAGTGCCCCATGAACATGAAGGTTGCCACGCCCCCAAGCGCGCGGCCCCGGTATCGTTCGGGCGTGATCGCGGCGGCCCACGTATTCATGTTCGGCATGGTGAGACCCAGACCCAGCCCGGCGATGGCGAGGCCCAGTATAACGTGGGCGTAGATTGACCCCAGGCCTACAACCAGGTAGCCGCAGCCCATCAGGAGGCTGGCAAGGACCACGACCCCCACGATGCCGATCCGCACGCTAATGCGCCGGTAGAGGAACGACGTGGTGGCCCCAAAGATGGTGATCGCGGCAATGGCGAGCCCAATTTGCGCGCCGCTGGCGCCGCTCATCTCCTTGAGGTAGAAGGGTCCCTGCACCGGAACGAGGTAGAAGACCATCTGGGTCACCAGCGACAGACCGAAGGCAAAGGAAAGCGCTCTCAGAGGGAACCCGGTCCGCCGGGCAGGCGCTTCCGGCGACCCCGGACCCACCGCTGGTCTGGCCGGCTCCGCGGCCTCGGCGGAGACTCTCGCCGGTTCGTAGAGGGCCAGGAAAACGAGAGGTGCGAAGGCGAAGGCGGTGAGGTAGACAAAGAAAGGCCCGCGCCAGGAGATGTCGGACAGCGCCCCCCCCGGCGAGCACGAACACGAAGGCGCCGAGCCCAATGAAGGCCGATTGCAGCCCCATGAGGCGGGCCCGCGCCGACCCGGTGTAGTAGTCGGCGATCAGCGTGGTGGAGGCGGTGATGACGCCGGCCACGGCCAGGCCCAGGACCGCCCTCCCGGCGAGCACGCCGTACAGGGAGTCCATGACGAGGCCGGAACTGCCCCCCAGGCCGAACAGGATCGTCGAGAAGGCGAGAAGCCGCTTCCTGCCCCAGCGGTCGGCGATGTAGCCTACCGCCGGCGCGCCCAGGACGATGAAGAGGGCCGGCGTGGTGGCGACAAGCCTAACCAGAATCTCGACGTTGGGGACGCCGGCGAAGTGCGCTTCCATGGCCGGCAGCGACGGGGTGATGGTGGCCCCGGACATGACGATCAGCGTGGCCACCGCGAGCAGGGTCAGCTTGACGGCGCGCGATTCGGGGTTGCGGGCTTTCAACGGGCGGTAAGGGCTCCTTGCGGAAGATCCGGCGGGCCAAGGATACCCCAATCATGCGTTGGAATGGGCCATGAGAAGCCCTGCCACTGTGCGCTTCACAACACGACAGCGACAGGGAGGCGCCTCGCCTGGCGACACCAACTCTGGAAACTACACCTAGGCGTCCTCGGAGCAGGCGCTCATCTCGGCGGCAAACGACTCATAACAACTGTGCCCGGCTTCGCACTCCTCGCATTTGGCGTGGACGCTAGGAACGCGCTTTTTCGTCCTCGTTGAGGAGTCTTTGGAGCTCCTCCTTTGCCTTCCTGATAGCGTCGATCCTCAACTCGATTCCGTCGAAGAGCCCTTGCCGGGCCTTGATGCCCTCGGCAATGAGGAATGCCGCCGCCTCTGACCGGCTGCCAACCAGGTCCGCCTCGACCAGTTCATCCATCCGCTCCCTGCTGTACCTGTTGACGCGCACCATCACAACGCTGTCCCTACCCGACCCGCGTACGCCGTCCAGCACGAGCCGTATCCTTTCCCTCAGGGTCTGGCCAACGGATTCGGCTGCCCCCGAGCCTCTGCTGGCCGCAGCGCGGACTGACTTGCCAACCCTGCCCAACAGCGTATCCACGTCCTCCGCGAGCGTCTCCCCACCGACCGCAGCGCGGACGGCATCGCTGACTTTGTCCACCAGAGTGTCGACGGCCACCCAGCCACGATTGCCGCTGACCACGCCGTGGACGGCCTCGTTGACTCTGTCCACCAGGGCATCGACGTCCTCCTCCAGCGTCTCCTCCCCGACCGCGGCGCGGACGGCCTGCTCCACCTCTTCAATCAGGCTATCGACATCTTCTACGAGCTTCTCTCCCGGCGTCTTTCCGCTTACCATCGCATACTCCTTTCGCCTTGCTACGCGGTCTGACGTAACCATAGTACAGCATTACGCGTAATGTCAAAGGATGAAGAGCTTCCATGTCCAGGCGGCGCGTAAGCAGCATACGCCCGTCTTCGGATGCCAGGCGATCATCAACGGACACACCCACGGCGCCACGCGCCGTTCGTAAGACGGGGGTTGGTCTGGTATGGTTGCGGGAATCTTGCTGGGGAGGCGCCCCATGGCGGGTTTGCTGGAGAATCGGGTTGCTTTGATTACGGGCGGGAGCTCGGGAATCGGTAGAGCGTCGGCCCTGGTCTTTGCGGAGGAGGGGGCGAAGGTTGTGGTGGCGGCCCGGCGGGTCGCCGAGGGCGAGGAGACTGCCCGCCTGGTCAGGGCCGCCGGCGGAGACGCTGCGTTTGTGAGGGCGGACGTTTCCAAGAACGGGGACGTGGAGGCAATGGTGCGGTTCGCCGTGGAAACGTACGGCCGGCTGGACTGCGCCTTCAATAACGCCGGCGTGGAAAAGGACTCGTTGCGCATCGTCGACTTTCCCCAGGAAGATTGGGACGAGGTCATCGCCATCAACCTGACGGGTGTATGGCTGTGCATGAAGCACGAGATCAGGCAGATGCTGGCGCAGGGGGCGGGCGCCATCGTGAACAACTCCTCGACGGACGGCCTGGTGGGAGACGCCAACGTCAACGCAGCCTACGTGGCGAGCAAGCACGGGGTCGTTGGCCTGACCAAGAGCGTGGGGCTGGAATACGCCCGCCAGAACATCCGGGTCAACGCCGTCTGCCCTGGTTGGGTGCGCACCCCCATGGTCACGGATGGCGTCACGGAGGCCCAGGTGCAGGCCACGGTGGAGCGAGAGGAGCCGGTGGGCCGCATTGGGGAGCCGGAAGAAGTGGCCAGGGCGGCGGCCTGGCTCTGCTCTGACGCTGCTTCCTTTATTACCGGAGCGGCACTGCCTGTGGACGGCGGGTTCGTGGCGAGGTAGCGGGGAACCATGTGTTGGGCCGTCCGGGTGGACACCCAAGCGACCTCCCTCGCCGGTGGCCTATGAAGTTGGAGGGCCTGACCGAGTTTCACCATAGCCGCAAGGGTTGCCTGAATGGAGAGGATGGACGTGAAGCAGGGGAGGAGGAGTCTGCCGCATGCGGCAGACTCCTCCTCCCCTGGCTGGTCCTTGACGGGATGCGGCGACGGCTAGTTGTTGTCTCCGTCCTGTTGGCCGGCACCGGGGAGGTTCAGGAACGGCCGCAGCATATTGCTTAACTCCATGGGGAAGATCCACTTGGTTGACGGGCTGTCGCCGATGTTTTTGAGGGTCTCGAAGTACTGAAGGCTCATGGTGCGGGTATCGGCGTGGCTGGCGGTTTCGTTGATGCGCTCCAGGGCCAGCCCGAAGCCTTCTGCATGAAGGATGGCGGCCTGCCGTTGTCCCTCTGCCTCCAGAATCTGAGACTCCCGCAGTCCCTCGGCCCGCAGAATGGCGCCCCGCTTTTCGCCTTCCGCCCTGTTGATGGCGGCCTGCCGCTCACCCTCGGACTCGGTGATTGTGGCGCGCCGGACGCGCTCGGCGGAGAGCTGCCGGTTCATGGCGTCCTGCACGTCTCGAGGCGGTTCGATCTCCTTGATCTCCACCGCGGTGACCTTGACGCCCCACCGCGCGGTGATCTCGTCGAGCTTGACCCGGAGGGTGGAGTTGATCGTCTCCCGCTTGGACAGCACGTCGTCCAGGGTGAGGTCGCCAATGACGGACCGCAAGGCGGTGGTCGCCATTCCCAGAGCGGCGAGGGTGAAGTTCTGGACCTCGAGCACGGTTTTCTGGGCTTCCTCCTCGATCACCCTGAAGTACAACAGGAAGTCGATGTCAATGGGGGCGTTGTCCCTCGTGATAGAAGTCTGACGGGGGACGTCGATGACCTGCTCGCGGAGGTCGACGCGACGCGTCTGCTCCATGAAGGGCCATGTCCAACGGACGCCCGGCGAACGGGTGCCGACGTAACGCCCCCACCGGAGCACTATGAGACGCTGGTACTGATTCACGATATTGAGAGCCACGGTTTCTCCTTGATGTAGATACTGAATCTAAGCATGTCCTCGATTGACGCAGGCTCTCGGATACGAGGGGCCGCTATGCCTCCTCCCCCTCGGTTGCCTTCCTAACATAGACCCGGAGGCCCTCCATCCGCGTCACTTTTATGGGGTCTCCGGCGCGCACCATGCTAACACCTTCGTTCGTTGCTGACCACTCTTCGCTATCAACCCACACCACGCCATGGGGGTTGAGCCGGCCCACGGCGTGCCCGGATTTCCCGACCAATCGCTTCGCCAAGTCATCAGACGTTGGCATGATCTGCTCACCCCGGGACTGCACTATGGAGCGCAGGATCAAGGCCCCGCCGCCGCCCAGCGCAACGGCCATGGGAATGAGCACCATCAGGTTGACTTTGAGGGACGGAGCCGTTGGCGGCGCGGGGCCGAAATGGGCGAACAGGAGGAGGGATCCCATAATGAAACTGATGGCGGCCCCAACGCCCAGAGCCCCGAAGCCGGAGACGGCGACCTCCAGCAGGAACAAGGCAAAGGCCAGCAGTATGAATGCGGCGCCGGCCCAGTTGACGGGCAGGCTGCCCAG
Source organism: Dehalococcoidia bacterium (assembly GCA_965263165.1). Lineage (GTDB taxonomy): Bacteria > Chloroflexota > Dehalococcoidia > Lucifugimonadales > SAR202-VII-2 > SAR202-VII-2. The sequence continues at coordinate 1,962,184 of OZ253584.1, read as the reverse complement.
GGCCAAGAAGGCTAGGAGCAGCATGATGGCTCCGGCCACTCCGGGGATGATCAAGCCGGGGCTGAGGAGTTCGACGGTGAGGCCAAGCCCGCCCAGGGACAGCAGAAGGAAGGCGATGTTGGGATTTGCGAGCAGGTTGAGCAGGAGCTCCAGAACGTTCATATTCACCCGGCGCACCTCGGCGTCCGCCGTTGAGAGCACCATCTCTCCCGCTGGAGTGAGCGCCGTCCGGCCATCGAGTTGCCGGAGCAGGTCGTTCAGGTCCTCGGCGATGAAGTCCACGACGCCAAACTCGACCGCCTCGGTTGCGGAAAAGGAAGCCGCCTGGCGCACGGTGTCCTCCAACCTGTCGCCGTTGCGGCCCCGTTCGTCGGCCACGGAGCGGATGAGTGCAGCGGCATCGTTGGTCACCTTGTTGGCGAGCGTTTCGGGAAGCTCCTCGCCAGTGCCGGAAATCGGCGTGGCGGCGCCGATGTTCGTGCCCGGAGCCATCACGGCGAAGTTGGCGGCAGCGGTGATGAAGGTCCCCGCCGAGCCGGCTCGCGCCCCGCGAGGCGATACGAAGACCGCCGAGGGCACGTTCGATTCCAGCAGCAGCTCCACGATCTCTCTGGTGGCGCCGAGCTCGCCCCCGGGGGTGTCCAGCAAGACGACCACAAGCTGGGCGCCGTCTTGCTCGGCCTGCTCGAAGACGCGGGCGAAGAAGTCCCGGGTGAAGCCGGTGATGATCGCGTCCACCTCAGCGACGATGACCTCGTCGTTGCTCTGCCCCCGCACAATGCCGGCGAACCCGGCGAGCAGGGCCAGCAGGGAGGCCAACACAACCGCGATACGTATTGCTCTCATGTCCGGTCAGTCCTCTTGGCGGCGGAGTTCAGTCCGCTGCCGTTCCCGGCGGCGCACACGCTCCGGGCATTCAGCGGCGCCGGAAGTTGTCGTCTGAGATGAGCTTCGGATAGGGAAGATGGCGGCGGGGATAGGACGCTTCCTAACCTTCCCCCGAGTACAGGGGCAGGGACTGCGACGCCGGCGGGCCGGTTATCCGTCCCGCCGCTGCGGAGGTTGGGAACGCTCCCGCTTGTGTGTAAAGGCGTGACTGCCAGTGAGGGAGCGTCGCCAGCGGCGTAGCTAATCCGGCACACCCGGGCGTCACAGTTGCCACGCCTCCGGCACGGTTCGCGACGCCTTTGTCCACTTCCCAGCCGGCCCCCGAAGCGAGGTGTCCCGTAGCCGTCGCGTAGCTGTGACGAGACCGTCGCGCAGCCGTGACCCTGCGTCGCACAGGGAATGGGCCGCCAGGCCACTGCTTGACCATCTGCTCTCCCGCCTTCCATATGCCCTATAGCCTGCAACTCGCGGCCCCCCTGCTCAACGAAGGTGTGGGCCGCCGGCCCACTTGTTGGAGATGCTTTACCATCGCGGCGATACTATAGCACAATAGTTCTTCTTTTGCAAGTAGGAGGCAGGGACAGGAGGCTCCCTAGGGCGCCCCGCTCCTTCGGCTGCCGTAGTATAGCATGGCGACTGGCGGCCACCCGGGCCGCAGGAGGCCCGTGATGTTGACCCTGGCAAGCTGGTATGAGCCTCATAACTGGCGGGGAAAGCTGTTCCGCATCTCCCAGACGGCAGGCCGGGGAAAGGGCCTCAAAAAGTCGGTGTATGACTGGGGCGTGGCGCGCTGCCTGATTCCGACGTGGGAAATGGTAAAGGGCTACCGCTCCGGGCGCATCGCCGTCGAGGACTACGTCGAGATGTACCGGCGGTTGCTGGAGGAGCGGTGGGGCGAGGTGTCGGAGTGGCTGGCTTCTCTTTCCCCCGGGGTGGATGCGACGCTCCTCTGCCACGAGAGAGAGGGGGAGTTCTGCCACCGCCGCCTGGTGGCGGAGCTGGTGGCGCGTGAGCGGCCGGACGTTGGGGTGGATTTGAAGTAGTCCCGGCTACCGTCCGGAGCCAAGGGCGCGGTCCAGGTTGAAGGCGGCGCTGATCAGGGCCAGATGGGTGAACGCCTGGGGGAAATTACCCAGGGCTTCGCCGCTGTGGCCCGTCTCCTCGGCGTAGAGGCCCAGGTGGTTTCCATAACCCAGCATCTTTTCGAAGATCAGGCGCGCCTCGTCGAGGCGGCTGCTTTCGAAGCGGCCGGCCCGAGTCAGGGCCTCCACGAGCCAGAACGTGCAGGTGTTGAACGTGCTGTCGTCGCCTTCTAGGCCATCGGGGGACTTGGAGACATCGTAGCGGTACACGAGGCTATTGGAGACCAGGCCCCCGTACTCCGGCGAGCGGTTGATTGCGTCCAATGTGCTGAGCATGCGGGGGTCGGTGGGAGAGAGAAGGAACACGAGCGGCATGATCAGATTCGCGGCGTCGAGGGTATCGCTTCCGTAGGACTGGACAAACGCCTCGCGGTCTACGCTGTAGCCTTTCTCCATGATGTCTTCAAAGATCTGGTCGCGTACGGCCAGCCATCGGCTGCGGTCGGCGGGGAATGACCGCTTGTCGGCAAGACGGAGCGCCCTGTCTATGGCCACCCAGCACATCACCTTCGAATAGACGAATTGGCGGGGACCGCCTCGGACCTCCCAGATGCCTTCGTCGGGGCGGGACCAGTTGTCGCAGACCCAGTTGGTAAGGCGGCGCAGGTGGCTCCAGAAGTCGTAGGAGATGGGCGAGCCGTATTTGTTGTAAAGGTAGACGGCGTCCATCAGCTCGCCATAGATGTCGAGTTGGAGCTGGTCGTAGGCCCCATTGCCAATGCGCACGGGCCTTGCGCCGCGGTAGCCATCCATGTGGTGGAGGGTTTCTTCGGTTAACTGGTGGGCGCCGTCGATGCCGTACATGATCTGGAGGGAGCCGTCCGGGTTCAACTCACAGCAGCGAGCTTCGATCCACCGCATGAAGGCGGCGGCCTCCTCGGTGAAGCCGACCCGCAGAAGAGCGTAGAGCGTGAAGGCGGCGTCTCGGACCCAGGTGTAGCGGTAGTCCCAGTTGCGCGGCCCCCCCGGGGCTTCGGGCAGGCTGCTGGTGGGAGCAGCCACGATCGCGCCGGTGGGCTCGTAGGTCAGGAGCTTCAGCACTAAGACGGAGCGATGCACCATCTCGCGCCACCGGCCGGTGTAGGTGCAGCGGGATATCCATCGCTCCCAATAGGTGACCGTGTCTTTGAACAGGCGCTCGGCGTCCTCAAGCGTGGGCTCGCCGGAGCGGCTGGATTCCGGAGTCACCTCCTCGAGAGTGAAGAGGGCGCTGTGTCCTTCCTCCAGAGTGAAGTCGCACGCGGCGCCGGAATCCTTCGTCTGAAGGGGAACGGTGCTGGACAGGCGGAGGGTCAGGGTCTGGGATTGGAAGACGGCGCCGCCTTCGTAGATGGTGGTCTCGTGGGGGGACCGGGCGTAATTGAAGGCGGGAAAGCATTCCATGCGGAAGGGCATCGACCCCCTTACGGCGCTAACTTGGCGAATGATACTGGACCTGTGGTCTCCGGGTTCGCCGCGGGAAATGGGCATGAAATCGATGACTTCGGCCACGCCGCCGGGGGAGAGGAAGCGTGAGACGAGAACGTTGGTCTCCGGCCAGTAGATCTGCTTCTGGGTGACGTCGCCGCCGGCGGCGGCGATCTTGAAATAGCCGCCCTTGTCGTAATCGAGGATGGAGGCAAAGACGCTGGGCGAGTCGAAGCGGGGGCAGCAGAACCAATCAATCGAGCCGTTCATGCCGACCAGGGCCACGGTGTGCATGTCGCCTATCACGCCGTAGTTCTCGATGGGCAGGTAGGACATGGGTTTCTTCAGCCTCCTCTCGCGGATGAGCTGCGACGCCCTCATTTCACCTTAGAGCACGTTCGGGGCGAGGACAAGGGGTTATGCACACAGAGGAGGGCGTGGGAACGGGAGGACTCTCCCGCCTCGCGTCTGCAACGAACGTCCCTGGAAAGCGCGGCTAGACTGCAACGGGCTGGGGCGGCTGGGGCTTTTTCGACAGGAACACGGACAGGGCGGAAATGAGCATCGCAACGCTGAAGGCGGCGATGATGCCTAGATAACCTCCCGTGGTGTCGAAGACGATGGCGGCGGCCATCGGGCCCGCCGCCTGAGCTATCGTCTGTATGGCGCGGGACGTCCCCTGGATGGCCCCCAGGTATCTCCGGCCGAAGTAGTTGGCGAAGATGATCTGCTGCATGGAGGTGAAGCCTCCCTGGGTCATACCCCAGATGACCGCCCATCCCAAGGCCATGGGGATGGCGTCGACGTTGTTCATCCAAAAGACGATGACGGCGAGGCCGACGAAATTGGCGGCCATGAGCTTCCGCACGCTCATTCTGTCCGCAAGCTGCCCGAAGATGATCGTTCCGACGATCCCACTGGCTGCGTTGAGGGACATCACCGATGCCGCTGCGCTCGCCGAGAGGCCCCGGTCTATGAGGAAGGAGATGAGGTGCAGTGTGACCCCCGTCCGCACGAACCACCCCATCGACATGGCCAGAGTCAGGAGGTAAAACGCCGGCAGGCGGCGGGCCTCGTTGAGAGTTATCGAGGCTTCTTCCGGCCTGGGTGAGGCCCGGGCGCCGGGGGATGCGTCGGCCTCGTCCTCTGGGGAGCGGCCGTCGGGAAGCAAGCCCATGTCTTCGGGTTGCCGCCGCAGGAAGAGCGCCGCGGGCGTCATGGAAACAACCCACAGGGTTACGCCCACCACCGCGGCAGCCACCCGCCAATTCCAGTGACCGACCAGGGCCTGCACGTACAGCGGAGTGAAGGTGGAGCCCAGCCAGACGCCAATCATGCCCGTTGACACCGCCCGTCCGCGCCGCTCGATGAACCATTTGGGGATGATGACGCTGGTGGCGACGGCCACGACGCCGATGTTGAGCATTCGCCCTATGACCTGCAGAGTGTAGAAGTGCCAGAGGGAGGTCATCCAGGCCATGAGCCCAAAGGTCAGGCCCATGATGGCAAAGGCTATGACCAGCGCCCAGCGGGGGCCGTAGCGGTCGACGAGAGGGCCTATCAGGGGGGAGATGACGCCGCCGAGAAGCGAGCCGATGCCGATGGCGCCTGCGAAGGTGCTGCGGTTCCAGTTGAACTCGCCGGTGATGGGGCTCATAAAGACGCCGAGAACGTTGAACGTCCCGGCGGTCTGGGTGAAGCCGACGAGCATGATGACGCCGACGATGACCCATCCGTAGAAGAGCCTTGGCCGTCTCCGTTTGCTATCCACTCGCTACGTCGTCATCCCTGGCGAAGGTTGGTTGCAGGCGCCCGCGGGCCGGGCGGGTCTACCTTATCCCTGGGCTCGCCCTGGTACAAGAAGCGGCGCTGACCCAGCTTCGGGCAAGCGCTCGCTGAGAAGCCGGCCCGCACTTGTATTGTGAGCGTTGCCTTTTGCTAAGATGACGGCAAGATTGAGCGGGGAGGGACCATGCCGGACAGCATCAAAATCGTTGGCCTAGGGGGATCGCTGGCCCCTTTCTCGACCAGCCTTGCCGCGTTGAGGATCGCCCTGGAAGGGGCGGAAGAGGCGGGGGCGGAGGTCTCGTTGTTTTCCCTTAGGGAGTTGGACCTGCCGATGTACCTCCCCCGGGGCGGCGTGATTGAAGAGACCCGGGGCCTTGTGGACGCAGTCTATCAGGCCAATGGGATGCTGTGGAGCAGCCCGGTCTACGAGGGCAGCTTCAGCGGAGCATTCAAGAACGCCCTGGACCATATCCACGAGATGGGCAGCTACGATCCTCCAATGCTCGCCGGCAAGGTGGTGGGGCACATTGCAACGGGCGCGGGCACAAACGCCGTCCAAGGCATTCTGACGATGGAGGCCTGCGCCCGGAGTCTCAAAGCCTTCTCAGTCCCACCATTCGTCGTAGTGCCCAAGACTGCACAAGCCTTCGACACAGAAGGGCGGCCACTGGACCCGGAGATAGACCAGCAGTTGCGCGACCTGGGGAAGGCCGTGGTGCAGGCGGCGGCGCGGGGGAAGTAATGAGAAGGAGGGCGAACATAGCCGATGAGCCTTGGGACGATTCGGGCCGGTATCAAGGCGGACTGGGTCGGAGCTCTGGACTGTACGTCGACGTAGAGAATCTGCTCGCCGACGGCCAACCAATGATTCAAGACTTGATTGAGAATTGGCCAGCCACTGTGCCAGCGCCATCGCGTCTGTCTCTTTACGTGCGGGCAGATCAGGTTGAATTATGGAGGATGTGGTCTGAAAGCAGGTTCAGCTACCTGAGAATCGTAGTTACTGGCATTCAGCATTTCAGCATGTCGTCCAAGAATTCGGCGGACATGGCTATCGCCACCAACGCGATGGCTGACCTGATTCTCAATAGGATCACGCATGTTGTAGTGTTCAGCGACGACAGTGATTTTGTTTCCCTGTATGTTGCCATTCGCGACGACCCCGATATCCCCTTGGCCGATGACCAGGTGCCATTTCTCTGGGTTGTAACCAACCGAGAGGGTGCGTTATCAGCCACGGTCAAACAGTTCTTTCCACTTGACAAGCTACATGTCGTCAAGCCCGACCGTGCCACGAGCACGAGTCCCGAGCTTGACGACTGGCTGACTAGTCGGTTCGAGGCAACAAAGCAAGAGAACGACCGTGTCACCACGACTTCTATCTGGAGAGAAGCGGTGGTGAGCGCCGGTTCCAACGATGGGAAGCTCGTCTTTGGCATTACGCAGAATCGCCTTACCCGAACGATGCGCAAGCTATTTGGCATCCCACCCCCGCGGCGCGCACGGGTCGACGGAGTTCCAACAGACGTATGGGTTGGGCTGAAGCGGCGGGATGAGACAACCAGCCATGACCCACTAGAATCTGTGGGAGACACTTGGCCTGCAATGGCGCAAGCAATCCTAGAAGGCATTCCAGAAGGGCCATTCAAGAGCACGGATTGCCAACCTATCATCAAGGAGCATTGGCCTGATCATCCCCTAGCCAACGCTGGCGGACCTGCGTTTGGCACGGAGTTTAAGAACAACATCTGGCCAGTCCTTGAGAGGGTCGGGGTGAAGATCACAAATCCGGGGAAGAAGCCTATTAAGTACGGGATGACCCAGGACGCAAAGAGGAAACAGGTTTGACCGAGACGGTAAGAGTGGGGCCCGTGCTACGCTTCCCCCCGCTGCCGACTCCATGTTGTTCAGCGCCTCCACCTTCGCCTGCTGTGATGTGAACGAATTCGAGCCGCTGTTCCGTGGCTCATTCCACACTTCCGCTGTTGTCCAATAGGCTGCACAAAAGACGTTCTCAAATCCGTGAACAAGGAGTTTGAAAATGGCCGATGAACCGAAGGTTGTTACTGGTCTTGGACTTGCCGAGCTCCACAGGGTCCTGGTGCGCGGGAAGGACCTGACGGAGGAGCTGGTGGGCAACATCAGCTTCACCGACATGGTCCTGTTCGAGCTGGCCGGCCGGATGCCCACGCCCAACCAGCGGCGCATGATCGACGCCCTGCTCGTGATTCTCGTGGAGCACGGCATGATCGCCAGCGTGGTGGCGGCCCGCTCCACGTACCACACGGCCCCGGAGGCTATCCAGGGTGCCGTGGCGACGGCGATCCTTTCGGCGGGGAGCGTCCACCTCGGTTCGTCCGAATACTGCGCCAGGATGCTCATCGAGGCCTGGCCGGCGGGCGACGGGGACGGAGACGTGGACCGCATCGCCGGCGAGGTCGTCGAGCGGTATGCAGCCTCCGGGACGCGCATCGCCGGCATAGGACATCGCACCCATGCCGAGGGCGACCCCCGCGCTGTCCGCCTCTTTCAGATCGCCAGGGAGACGGAGGTCTTCGGGCGTTATTGCAGCCTTTTGCTCCGAATCTCCGAGCTTGCCGGAGTAGCGGCGGGCCGCCCCCTGCCCGTCAACGTGACCGGCGCCATCGGCGCTATAGCCCTGGACCTCGGCCTGCCCTGGCAGATGGCCAAGGCCTTTGCCCTCATAGGGCGCACGCTGGGGGCCATGGCCCACATCGGCGAGGAGATTCGGAACCCGATGACGCAGGAAATCGACCGGGCGATCAAGGCGCATCTGACCTACGAGACCGACCCCCTGTAACCCCGGCGCTAGGGATGCTCTGAACAAGCCGGCGCGGGCCGTTGGAGGCGTCCCTCTGTCCCTGCCCTCGTGCTCGGGGGAAGGCTAGGAAGCGTCCCCGTCCCCCTCCGTCCCCACGCAGGGCGCAGGGGGCGGTGCTTCCGCGGGAGTATGGCGAGTCCCCCTGTTCCCAAAAGCGTCGGAGGGCGGGCTAGGTGGAACGACGGCGCCTTCCTCATCTCTCCAAGCAGGGGGTGCAGGGGGCGCAGCCCCCGCCGGGGGTACAGCGTGTCCCCCGCAATGCTGAGCGAAGGCCTCACCTGTCTCCCCAAGGAGGGTGCAGGGAACCCTTGGTTCCCGCCGGGGGTACAGGGGGTGTCCCCCTGTCCTGGAAAACGTTGGAGGGTGGGCCGGTGGGACAACGGCGCACGCCACACCAACACCCTCCGCCCAGGGAGGGCCCCGCCAACCCCCCATTGCAAAATACGAACAGGTGTGCTATAGTGCCCCCAATGAGGTGGGCCACCAGCCCGCTTCTCTTTCTCGGAGCCTGCCGCATACATGAGCACTAGGGGCTAACCATCGAGAGTCTCCCTGTGGCAGGGGCGCTGAGGGAACAACCCAAGGGGCAAGACCGTCCGAGGATGGCTGGGACCGGAGCGAATGCCGTTGTACGGCACAGGCTTATTTTGAGCCGCCCAACTCCGTAACGGCTCGCAAGATTGGTAACGGCTCCGTAACGACTCGTAACAGCTTTGTAACGGCTTGTAATGCCTCGTAACGCCTTTGTAATGGCTCCACGCCTACGGGAGAAGAAAAAGCAGGCGCACAAACAATCAAAGAGTCACAAATAATCAAAGAATGAGGTTGAGGCCGGGAGAAACCTTCTGTCCCCACCCCCACCCCCGCAGGAAGGCTAGGCGGCGTCTTCCCCTGCCATGCGCTCGAATCGCAGTGCGTCGCTCACCGCTTGTTCAGAGGTTCTCTAGCTCTGCTGCGCGCCGACCAGTTGGGCGGACACTAGGCGGGCGTACAGGCCGCCCTTCGCCAGCAGCTCCTGGTGGACGCCCTGGTCCTCAGCGCGGCCTTCATCCAACACGACGATCTTGTCGGCTTCGCGGATGGTGGACAGGCGGTGGGCGATGACCAGGGTCGACCGGCCCCGCATCAGGCGTCGCAGGGCCTCATGGACCAGGTGCTCGTTGACGGCGTCCAGGTGAGACGTCGCTTCGTCAAGGATCAGCACCGGAGCGTTCTTGAGAATGGCCCGGGCAATGGCGACCCGCTGACGCTGCCCTCCTGAGAGCTGAAGCCCGCGCTCCCCGACCACCGTCTCATAGCCATCGGGCAGCGTTGCGATGAACTCGTGGGCGTTGGCCTGCCGGGCGGCCTCCTCCACCTCTGCGTCCGTGGCTTCCTGGCGGCCCAGCCGCAGGTTGTCCCGGATGGATGTATTGAAGAGATAGGTGTCCTGAGAAACCAGCGCCACGTGCTGCCGCAGGGAGTCCAAGCGAAACTCTGTCAGGGGGTGGCCGTCCAGGAGGATGGCGCCTTCATCGGGGTCCCAGAAGCGCAGCAGCAAGTGAGCGCAGGTCGTCTTGCCCGCCCCGGAGCGGCCCACGAGGGCAACGGTGGAGCCGGGTTCGAGGCTGAAGCTGATGTTATGGAGGGCTTGGGGCTCGCCCGGGCCGTAGGCGAAACCAACGTTCTGGAACTGGACCGAAGGGGCTTGCGCTCCGTTCGTTGAGGCCGTGGGCGGGGCGCCGGGACCGTCAACAACGGGGACAGGCTCGTCGTGGACGGCGAACACGCGGCGCGCCGAGGCGAGCGTCTCCATGATCTGCTTCGCCGTCCTGGCGATCTCGGCCACCGGGCCGAAGGCAGCCAGGGAGATCATGGTGGCCAGGGGTATTTGCGCCGTGGCCATGTTCCCCTGGAAGGCCAGCCAGACGCCCATCGCCAGCACGGCGAGGCTGCCGAACCCAGTCATCGCCTCGATGAAGCCGAACTGGAACGCCTGAGTCTTGAGGAAGCGTTGCTGCACGGCGGCGAATGTCCAGGTGCTGCTGACGAGGTGGGCAGTTCGGGCGGGACCCTGGCCGAAAGCCACCAGTTCCTTCATGCCCTGTACTCCGTCCACAGCGTCGGAGTGGACCACGCCGAGCTGCCGGCGCATCTCCTCGCCCTCGGCTTCTGAGCGCTTCTGGGCGAAGATTGGACTGACGCCCACGGCCAGCAGGAACGGGGCCAGCACCAGCGCCAGGGGCCAGGCAATGACGGCCAGGACGGCCAGCACCGCCGCCGGCACGAGCAGCCCGACGAACGCGGGGGTGATGGTGTGGGCGAAGAAGAGTTCGACGAGCTCGATGTCGCCGCCCACGACGCTTATCAGGTCTCCGGTGCGCCTTCGCACGAGGTAGGCCGGCGCCAGCGGGTCCAGCTTCCGGTACATGTCGATGCGCATTTCCGCCAGTAGCTTGTAGGCGATATCGTGCGCCATCCACGACTCGAACCACATGAACAGGGCCGTCAGCGGCGCCAGGGAAAAGAGCGCGATGAGCAGGACGGTGGTGTCGCCTCCGGTGAAGACTCTGCCCACCAACAGGGCGCTGACAACGGCGACGGCCACGAGAGCGCCGTGATGCAGGATGCCAAGGCCGAAGGTCAAGGCAAGCTGTCCCCACCACGGGCGCACCAGTGCGAAGAGGCGCAGCCACACGCCAAGAATAGACTGGCGTGCGATTTCCGGTTGCCCGGCCCGGTCGGGTGGACGCCCTGCGGGGGCGGGGGCCTGTTGCGGCGCCGGGCCGTCCTCGTTCCGTTCCGCCTCCGGCAGCGTGGCGAGGAGGATGTCCTGGGCTGGGGCTTCCTGCTGCTGGGCCATGAGGCTTGCGTACAGGCCCCCGGCGGCCACCAGCGCCTCGTGCCCGCCCTCCTCGGCCAGGCGTCCATCGTTGAGGACGAGGATACGATCTGCGTTGATGACGCTGGAGAGCCGGTGGGCAATGACCAACGTGGTGCGGCCCTCCATCAGGCGGTCCATTGCCTCTCTGATGACGGCCTCGTTGCTGGCGTCAACGCTGGAGAGCGCCTCGTCGAGGACGATGATGGGAGCGTCCTTGAGCAGCGCCCTGGCGATGGCGATGCGCTGGCGCTGCCCGCCGGAGAGCCGCGCGCCCCGCTCGCCCACGATGGTGTCGTAGCCTTGGGGGAGGGAGAGGATGAACTCGTGAGCGTTGGCCGACCTGGCGGCGTCCTCCATCTCCTGAGGCGTAGCGTCGGGGTTGCCCATCCGCAGGTTGTCGGCGACGGTCCCGTGGAACAGGTAGGTGTCCTGGGTGACGACCGCTATATGCGAGCGCAGAAGCTCCAGGGGAATGTCGCGGAGGTCGTGGCCGCCCAGGGTGATGCGGCCCTGCTGGGGGTCAAAGAAACGCAGGAAGAGCCACACCACGGTGGACTTGCCAGCCCCGCTGTGCCCGACAAGCCCCAGGGTTTCGCCGGCCCTGAGCGTGAAGCTCAGTTCGCGCAGCGCCGGCCTTCGACCGCCCTTATAGCCGAAGTCGACGCCCTCGACCCTGATCTCGGGGGTGAGCGTCCGGGGGGCGGCCCCGTTGCTTTGGGCGGCCTCCGCGAGGACGGGGGCAGCGCGTTCGGGGTCAGGCTCGTGCACCTCGACCTTGGCGTCCATGAGAGCGAAGATGCCCTGGGCGGCGGAAATGGCGTTCATGCCCTGGTGGTAGAGTTGGACAAGCTCTCGGAGGGGCCGGAAAATCTCTGCGCCGAGCAGCAGCACAATGACCAGCGTCCTGATGTCCATCGAGCCGTCGCCGACGCGCAAGACGCCGATGCCCAGGGCCGCCGCGGCGCCGCCGGTGATGCCCAGCATGGTGATGCCGCTGGTCCCGATGTTGGCCGCGAGAACCCGCATGGTGCTGCGGTAGAGATGCCGGGCGCGCACCGCAAGCAGGTCGCCGCGGGTCTGGCTCTGCCCGAACGCCTTCAGCGTGCCGAGACCCTGGACGCTGTCGAGAAAGTCGGCGCCGAGGTTGGCGTAGGACCGGCGTCTGGCGTTGCTGGTGCGGCGGTTCCAACGGTGGAAGGCGGCGGGGGCCAACAGGGTGAAGACGGCGAATCCCAACACGACCAGTCCTACAGTCACGTCCAGGAAGGCCATGTAGACGAATATCAGGATCGGGGCGGCGATGGCCACGATCATTTGAGGGAGATACTGGCCGAAGAAGTGCTCCAGCCGCTCCACGCCCTCGACCAGGGAAAGCACGACGTCGCCTGTGCGGGTCTGGTCGAAGTGACCGGGTCCAAGGTCTAGAGCATGCTCGAAGAGGTTCTCCCTAACCTGGGCCTTGACGATGGCCGCCGTGTGATGGCTGACGATGTCCCGGAGGTAGAGGAGGCCGCTCCGCGCCAGCATGAGGGCGGCGGCGGCGATGAGAGGCGTGACTAGGGAGGACATCCCGGCGCCGAGAAACACGCTGGCGATGATGCCGCCGGCCACGGCAAGACGGGCCACGCCCACGCCCACGGCCAAGAGTCCCACGAGGGCCGCCAGCAGGATCCGTAGCCGCACACCGCGGGTGAGCGAGAAGAGCCGCGCGTCGAAATACATGGAGCCACCCCGTCGCATGGAGGCTGGTCGCATGGAGGCCGAGGCCATCGTAGGTTGGGGTTTGATAGGCGTCAAGCGAGCGGGGATGGGCTGAAGATGGCGTTGGGATGGGCTGTCCGGGCTGCTATACTGCTGTCCCGGCGATTCGGAGGAGCGGAAGGCCGCATTCTGGCCGGTAACTTGGCGGCGCCGTCAGCAAGGAGGGGCGATATGTGGAAAGGCATGAAGGTGATAGACGCGGACGCGCACATGCACGAGCCCCAGGACATGTGGGAACGCTATGTGGAGCCGGCCTACAGGGACCGCGTCCCAAAGGTCGCCTATATGAACGGCACGTTCATGATCTATGAGCCGGACGGTGTGTTGATTCCCAAGGGCAGGCCGCAGCGGGTTCCTCCTCCCACTGCCTGGGAAGACATCGAGGAGAAGTACGGCGAGGCCTACCACACCTGGTGGGCGCCCGAGACGAGGCTGAAGGAGATGGACCGCTACGGCTGGGACATCCAGGTGCTGCTGCCAACCGGCAACAACGGAAACTTCGCCCCGCGGGCCTCCCTAACGGACGTTGAGCTTGGCGCGGCGATGTGCCGCGCCTACAACAACTGGGCCCGCGATTATTGCAGCGAGGATTCCAGCCGCCTGAAGTTCGTTGCGGTGCTGCCCGGCGACTTGGAGGAGGCGGTGAAGGAGGCGCGGCGGGCGGTAACCGAGTTGGGGGCCGTTTCCGTGCGGAATCTGGTGCTGCCGGAGGGCCAATGGCTCCACGATCCGGAATTCGATGCGCTCTGGGAACTGGCGAGCGACTTGGACTTCCCGATCGCCGTGCACGGCGAGTGGCGGCAGCACCGGTTCCAGCCCTTCAAGGACGCAGGCCCGGAGGAGCGCCACAAGCCGCTGAAGGCCGTCGACCACGCAATAGGATTTCCGTCGGACAACATGACCACGGTGGGGCAGTTCATCTTCACCAGGATACTGGAGCGGTTCCCGAAACTCCGGCTCGGTATCCTGGAATCCAACGTGGGTTGGGCGCCGTTCTGGCTGGGCCGGATGGACCTGCATTCCCATGGGCGCAACAGCGTCATGTCGGACGGCGAACGGCTGCCCAAGCTTCCCTCCGAATACTTCATGAGCCAGTGCATCGTGACCTGTGATGGAGACGAGCGGGCCCTACACCACACGATCGAGGACATCGGGGACGACATCATCGCCTGGAATACGGACTACCCCCATCCCGATGCGCCGAACCCGGCAGAGGCCCTTCCGGACCTGGACGCTCAGCCCATCAGGGAAGAATCGAAGCGCAAAATACTGTGGGACAACGCGGTGAAGCTGTACGGGCCCAGGATCCTCAGCGCCTCTCCGTGACCCCTGGCTGCTAGCGTAGCGTTCCTGTCTGAACTGAGGTCACGCGAAGGAGGACCTACGAACCCCAGCGGGCGTAAAAGCAGAGAGGCCCTGACGAGCGTCGGGGCCTCTCTCATTAACCGGCTTCTTGCGGCCCCCTACCCGGCCCCTACCCTCTCCCGCAGTCCCGCCAGCACCCGCTCTCCCAGCAGAGGCAGACTCCTCACCCGGACGCCGGTGGCGTCGTAGACGGCGTTGGCAATGGCCGGGGCCACCATGCCGATCCCCAGCTCCGACACTCCCTTAGCGTTGAACGGCCCCGGCCCCACCGCCGCCTCCACGTGCGTCATGGTCAGCGGCGGGACGTCCTGGACGTTGGGAATCTTGTAGTCGCCGAGGTGCTGAGTCACCACCGTTCCCTCGTCCGTAGCCACGTCTTCCATCAGCGTGTGCCCAATCCCCTGGATGATCGCGCCGTGAAGCTGGCCATCGTGGAGGATGGGGTTGATGATCTTGGTCACGTCATGGGTATAGTGGAGTTGCAGCACGCTGACCTGGCCGGTCTCGGTGTCCACGGCCACGTCCGCCACCATGCCCTGGAAGTCGTAGACATCCCCAATGCCCCCGCGGTACCTGCCCTCGGCCTCCACCGGACCGCCGTCCGGCGCCTGGGCAAGTTCGGAGAGCGTTAGCAGGGTCTCCGTTTCCAAGTTGATGAGGGACCCGCTCCGCCACTGGACCCTGGCCTCCGGCGCGCCCCAGTGCTCGGCGGCCTGGCGCACCGCGGCCTCCATGAAGTTGTTGGCCGTCGCCGCTGCCGCTTGGCCCTCCACATGGGCCCCGCGGCTTGCCCGGACGCCTTCATCGTAGGGGCCGTCGGTCCCGGTCACCCGCACGCGCACGAGGTCCGGATCGATCCCCAGCACCTCGGCGACGATCTGGCGATGCATCGTATGGGCCCCAGTGCCCGTGTCGGCAACGCCGCTCATCAGCAGCAACGAACCGTCCGCCTCCAGACGCAGCCTCATATGGCACTCGCCGCCGCCGATGTGCCGATGGCCGCAGGCAATCCCCCTTCCCACGGCGACGTTCGGCGCGGGGGCCTCAGCCGGGCCGGAGCTTCCCCAGGCGGTCATCCGCTTCAACTCCTGGAGGACTTCCACCGCGCGGGGGTCCTCCAGCGCCTGGTCTGTGGCCAGCGTGTCGCCGGGCCGCACGGCGTTCATCAGCCGGAACTCCAGCCGGTCGATGCCCATCGCCGTGGCGATTTCGTCTATCAGGCTCTCGACGGCAAAGAGCGCCTGCACCCCACCCGGCGACCGGTAATAGCCCCCCGGCACGAGGTTGGTGTAGACGACGTTGCTCTCGATTCGCACGTTCGGCGTCCGGTACGACCCCGCCAGGCGCTGCGTCCCGTTCATGTTGCCGTTCAGGGGCGTCCGGCCCGTGTAGGCGCCGCCGTTGAAGTAGATCTTGGCGTCCCAGGCGCAGAGTCGCCCGTCCTTCTTCACGCCTGCCCGCAACTGCACGATGGAGGCGTGGCGCGGAGCGCCGTCAATTAGCACCTCCTGAAACTTCTCGATGATCCGGACCGGCTTGCCGGCGGCCCTGGCGAGGTAGTACCCGCACAACGCCTGCTCCGCCAGCATCTTTCCACCGAAGGAGCCGCCCACGTTCACCGGATGCACAATGATGTCGTCCTCCGGCAACCCGGCAAACTGAGACAAGCTCCGGCGCACCTGGAAGGTCAACTGACTGCTTGTCCAGATGTGCGTCACGCCATCGTCATCGATGTCCACGACCACGCCGCCGGGCTCTATGTAGGCCTGCGAGATGATCGGCGTCGCATAAGTCCCCTCGAAGACGTGGTCCGCCTCGGCGAACCCCGCATCGAGGTCACCCTTGTCGAGCCGCCAGATGGTCTGGATGTTCTTCACGGAGGCATCGAGGTTTCGGGGGCCGTAGACCATGCCCGGCATGAAGGGCAGCACCGATTCGGCCTTGGTGTTCGTCTGCGTCTCCATGTTGGAGTCCTGAACGTCCTCTCCGTCGAAGGCGCTCCGGTAGCTGGAGTAGTCGGGATGCAGCACCGGCGCCGCTGGCCTCAGCGCCTCCAAGGGGTCGAAGACGGCGGTCAACTCCTCGTACTCGACATCCACCAGGCCCAGCGCCTCCTCCAGCGCGTCCTGGTCCTCAGCGACGACCCCGGCGACCCGCTCCCCAACGTAGCGCACCACGTCCACGGCGATGGGGTATTTGTCCTTCAACGAATAGACGCCAACCAGTATCTTCGGCATGTCCTGGCCCGTGACGACGGCCCTTACCCCCGGCAGCGCCAGGGCCTTGCTCGCGTCGATGCTGCGGATGCGGGCGTGAGGATGCGGGCTGCGCACGAACCCGGCCCACAGCGCACCGTCCCGGACGACATCCGCGGTGTAGGCGGCGGCGCCGGTGACCTTGGCGGAGCCCTCGGCTCTCCGCAGGCTCCGTCCGATAACACTCTGTGTCGTCACGATGCTGGCCTCCCTGTTGCGGCGGTCAGCGGTCCGGCGGCAGGTCTTCCTGCACGGCGGGAAGACTGCTCGGGCCTCGCGGTTGCGTTGGGCCGTCCCGCGCCCCCACCGCTCCATCCCCAACCCGTCCACTGTGAGGGGTTGGGGACTCCTTTAAGACGGAGAGAGCAGACTTCTGGCATTCCCGCCTACCGCAATAAGGCCCGTCGCGTTCAAGCCGCCTATCGCAACAAGACCCACTGCGTTGACACCGCCTACCGCAACAAATCCCAGTGCGTTTATGGGGCTGAACGTAACAAGCCCCATCGCGTTCAGTGCGCCTATCGCAACCATCCCCACTGCGTTGATTACACTTGCCGCAACCAGGCCAATCGCGTAGAAGCGGCCCACCGCAACCAGGCCAATCGCGCTCCTGTATGTGGCTACCGCATCCGACATTTCCATGTCCGCCACCTTAATTGAAGGTCACGCCGCGTGCAGTCTCCCGCCAGGCCTCCCCGGCAGCACCGCCATCCTCGCCCAGTCATGCGCGATCTCGCGCATGACGTTCGCACTCCCCTTCGCAACTCGCCGCAAGGTCCGGGACTGCGCCCCTTCGCCCCGAAGCGCGTCACCCGCACCAGACTAAGGCCAGACGTTCCGCTGGTGAGGACTCCTAGCCCAATGGTCCTCGAACGCCTTGGGGCCGGCCCGCTCATAGACGCGGTGGTGCGTCTCCTTGTCGGCCAGATGCGGTATCAGACGCTCCGAATACTGGCCGTGGAGCACCTCGCCCCGCGCAGCCTGCCGGTCCGCTTCAACGAGGTCCTGCAAAAGCTGCCGCAGCTCGACGGTGTTCGCCATGTTTGCTCGGTACACGAGCTTCCCGCTCCGGTCGACAACGAAGAGGGCCGCTGGCCACGCTCCGTAGCTCCTATGAATGGCCCCGTCCAGGCCATCCACCAATACGGGCACGCCTACGCCTTCCAGTCGCCGGAGGTCCCGTGCGTGGGCGATCTTTTGCTCCATCAAGGCATGGGCGGGGTAATGCTCCGCCGGATGCGACTCGCGGGTGTACAGCAGGAAGAACGAAAACCCCTGCTCACCGAACTCGCCCTGCAACGCGTTGAGCGCGGGAACCTCGTAGGCGCACATGGGGCTGGTCACCGCCCCCGTCATGATGACGACGTAACGCCCCCGCAGCCCGCTCAGCCGGACGGTCCCGCCGTCGAGACTCACCGCCTCGAAGTCAGGGGCCGGCGCCCCCACGATGGCGGGCATGGTCTCGCCGGGGTTGTCGGGTACGCCCCGGGCAAAAACGAAATCGGGGCTGTTGTAGGCGCTGGCTTCATTGTTCACGGGGGTCTCCCCATGCATCAGGCCCCGGGAGGGAGCGTCCGCGGCGAGTATAGGGGCGGCGCCCATGGCCGTCAACGCGCACGCGCGGCGCCCCTTCGCCTACGCGTTTGATGACCAGTTGGCGCGCCCAGCCGCTGTCCCCACGGAAAGCGCCGGAATCCAATATCTAATTCTGCGCCGCTAGCTATACTTCCCTGGGACATGCGCTACGGGAGCGAAGCCTTAAGCGCAAGCGGCGCGCCAAGCGCGCCTACGCCTCCGGCTCTCTCAGCAGCCGCCCGAAGCCCGGAATGGCCTCGCTAACGCCGGCCTTTCTGAGGGCATGCCATACGATAGCCTGCGTGGCGCTCACAACATTGACGCCAAGCTCCTGCTCCAACCCCTCTATCTGATCGACAGTGGCCCGGTGGGGCCAGTTCAGCCAAAGCGTGTCGGCCCCGGGGTGCTCCCACACCAGTTCGCGCCCCAACCGCGCCACCTCCCCCGAGGGCTGCACCGTCGACGCGACCATCCGTTCGCTGCCCCAACCCCGGCGTCCCAACACCTCGCGCCCGGCGTGGTCAAGAGCGCCGCGCTCCGGAATGTGCGGCGTCTCCACCACGACAATGCGCCGGCTATCAAGCTGGTCGAGAGCGCGCTCGTAGGCTTCGGGGGCCGTGGTGACCGGTATGCCGGTCTCCTCCTCCACCGACCTGGCAAAGCTGGCAATGTTCCCAGCCCCCTTCGACGAAAGGACGGGTACGCCGCCCAACACGATCAGGTCAATCCTGGCCTCGCCCATGGCGCGGGCGGCCCGCACCGTGCGGTGGTAGCTGCCGTTCAGCTCGTCGACCGTATGCTCCCAGACATCAAGCGTTGCCAGCGCCAGACCCACGCCCTCCGGCGCCATCTGGTAGAACTCGTAGGGGAAGATCTCCGAAGCCAGCGGCGGAGACGTGTAGCCTATGCGGGCTCGGGTTCCATACATGCCTTCGGCTCCTTCTCAGGGGTTGTCCGCTAAAGCAGGCGGACCGCGCCGGACGCCTAGCCCCACACGCCTGCCGCAACCTCTTCGATCAACTCCAGCTTCCGCCACTGAGCATCCTCGCCCAGCAGGTTCCCGGCTATCCCGGAAGCGAAACCGCACTGTGGACTGAGCGCCATCTGCTCCAGGGGCAGGAACTGCTCGGCCTCCGCCAACCTGCGCCTGAGCGCATCCGCGTCCTCCAGGTCCGGCGTCTTGGTGCTGACCAGGCCAAGGACGGCCACCTTTCCCGCTGGAACAAACCGCAGCGGGTCGAATGTGCCCGCCCTGGGCGTGTCGTACTCCAGCAGCAGGCGCTGGCAATCGAGTCCCGTAAACAGGCGCTCGGCGATCGCGTCGTAGGCGCCCTCCCGGTGGTACATGCTCTGGCGATTGCCCCGGCACACGTGGACCCCGAACGTAACGCCCGGAAATCCGCTCATCACCGCGTTGTCGGCCTCAATGGCCTGGTTGAGATGCGCCTGCGAGTCCTCGCCCCGCTCCTTCATGGACTCCAGCCACCTCTCGTCCACGTAGGCCGTATACGACGGCTCGTCTATCTGCACATACCGGCATCCCGCCTCCACCACCTGCCCAATGATCTCCCGCTCAATGGCGACGACATCAGCAAGGAACTCGTCCATGCCGGCGTACACCTCGCTCTCCGGGTCGTAGAGCTGCATGATCCGTCCCGGCCCTATCAGCGTGACCTTGACCGGGATGCCCGTCAGTCCCTGGGCGAACCGGAACTCGTCCAGCACCAGATTGTGCAGCAGGCTCAGGCGTTCGGTGGCGGGCTGGCGCCGGTTGAAGGTTGGGTCATCCCCCCGCGTGTTGGGCGTTGCAGCCTCCTCCACCACGGGCGCTCTCAGATTGATGCCGGTCACGGCAGCCGTGAAGCTGTCCATGAAGGTATCGCGGCGGAACTCCCCGTCGGTCGCCACCGGCAGGCCAACCGCCTCCTCCCTTGCGATCAGGCCGCGAATGGCCTCGTCCTGGACCTGCCGGACTTCCTCATCGCTGACCTGCTGCCGGCTCCGCTGGATATGTGCGTCCTTCAGCCGCGGCGGCCGCAGGAAACTGCCAACGAGGTCGGTGCGAATGGTGTCCAACGACTGGCTCTGCTGTGTCATCCCGAATTCCTCCCTCAGGGTTTATGGCTGGCTAAATGACCGCAAGCTCCGGCTCAATGGGGTACGTGGAGAGTATCTCGGCGCCGTCGCCGGTGACGCGGAGGAGGTGCTCCAGCTTCACGGGGTAGTGGTTGACCTCCAGAGCGATGATCATGTTCTCCTCCAGGGCCACCTCGTACTCCGGAGGGTCCCACCCCCGGAGCCACGGGGTCTCGTAGATAGACATGCCAACCCCGTGAAACCCGTCGAGGCCGGGCAGCCTATCCTCGGCATCCTTGCCAAAGCGCTCGAAAAGCTCCGTGCACGGCCCCGGCTTGACGAGCGGCAGCGCCTCCTGGAGGGTTGCGTAGGCCTCCTGGTAGCGGGCGCGGTTCTCAGCGGGCGGCGTCCCGCGGCTATACGTGCGGGCGAAATCGCTGTAATAGCCCCCGGGCCCCGCCACCGTGGCGTCGCAGATGAGCAGGTCTCCCTCCGCCACCACCAGGTCGGTGCCCATCGGCTCGCTGTGGGGCCGGTCGACCATCTGACTGGAATCGTAGATGGCGATGAACTCGCTGCCCGCCTCGAAGCCCTGGTCCAGCAGGTAGTCCAGCATGAGCCGGCTCAGCCGGTCCTCGCTGGCCGGCATCTCCGCAAGCGTCTCGCGCACCAAGTCGTACCCGCGGAACTTAGTCTGCGTCGTCCACCGAATGAGTTGGACTTCGTCCACCGTCTTGACGCGGCGCGCTTCCAGCAGCGCAGGCCACCCGTCCGTTGCGGCGGCCCCGGCCGCCCTCAGCGACTCCACCGCGCCCAAGTTCAGCGCGTCCACGCCCAACGGCTCTCCCGCCACACCCAGCTCCTTCAAGCCGTCCGCCACCTGCGACGCAAAATGCTCGGTTGCCGCCGCGGGCCTCATGGCGAACATGAAGGAGTTGAACGACCTAATGCCGCCCGGCTCCGAGTCGCCTCCGGCCCGGCTCTTGCCCAGGGGCCGCTCGTAGATAATAGGCTCCCCCTCCACGGGCACCAACGCAAACCGCTGAATCGCAGTGGCCCGCATGTTGAGCCAGAGGACCGCATTGGTTGCGTAGCGGATATTGAGCGGGTCCGTCAGGAGAAGGGCGCCAAGGCCGCGCGTGGCCATCGACGCCTGAAGCCGCTCCAGCCGCTCCCGCCTCAACCGCTCCATATCCACGCCAAACGGGGTCAGGTCTACATGAAACATACGGCCCTCCCATGCTCCTGGTTTGCCGAGCGCTGCACCGTCTCCGCAGGCCAAGCAGGCCCAAGAATAACACGCCCCTTCACAGCCTCCTAATCAACCCCGCCAACCTGCTATCATTACCCGGCGCGAGCCCATGGGACCGGCGGGTTGAACGCCTCCAGCGCGAACCCTCCGGAGCGCCGAACGTCTTAACAGAGGACAGGGAATGCCAGAAATCCGCTTCGCCGACACGACCATCAGGGACGGCCCCAACAGCCTCTGGGCGCAGAACACCCGGACGGGCATGTTGACCCCCATTATCGAAAACCTGGACAACGCCGGCTTCGAGTCCATCGAGATCGACGGCAACCCCAGCAAGAAGATCGTGCGGGAACTGAAGGAAGACCCCTGGGAACGCATACGCGAGATCGCCAAGCGGGCCAGGCACACCCCCCTGCGCGTCGTCGGCGGCCGGTCTTTCGCCGCCTTCGACCTGGCCCCGATGGCCCTGTACCAGATGTGGCTGGAGCGCCTCGCGGCCAACGGCGTTCACCAGCTCCGCCTCTCCGACTCCGGCAACGAGGCCGAGGGTTGGGGCGTGCGGACGCCCATGGCAAAGGCCGCGGGGCTGGACGTCATCATCAACCTCATCTACTCGGTCTCGCCGCGTCACACTGACGAATACTACGCCCTCAAGGCCCAACAAGCCGCCGCCTTGAACCCATTCCGCATCTGCCTGAAAGACCCCGGGGGATTGCTTACCCCCGAACGCATGCGGACCCTCACACCGGCCATCCAGCGACACCTGGGCGGCCACACGCTGGAACTCCACACCCACTGCACCACTGGGTTGGGGCCGCTGACCGCCCTGGAGGGGATCAAGTTGGGCATCCCCAACATTCATGCCGCTATTCCTCCTCTCGCCAACGGGTCGGGGAACCCATCGCTGTTCCACGTCGCCCAGAACGCCCGGGCGCTGGGGTACTCCCCGCAAATAGACGAGGAAGCCCTATCGCCGGTCGAGCCGCACTTCACGTCCGTCGTCAGGCGGGCGGGGTTCGCGATGGGGGAGCCGCTGGAATACGACGAGAGCCAATACCAGCACCAGGTGCCCGGAGGCATGATCTCCAACCTCCGTTTCCAGTTGGGCAACCTGAACCGGAGCCATTTGCTTGACGCCGTCCTGGAGGAGTGCAAGTCGGTCCGGGCCGAGTTGGGATACCCCGTGATGGTGACCCCCTTCTCCCAATTCGTCGGCGTACAGGCAACCATCAACGTCATCAACGGCACCCGCTACGAGGTCGTGACCGAGCAGGTCATCCAATACGCGTTGGGCTGGTGGGGGTACGAATCGGCAAACGCTATGGACCAGGACGTGCGCGACAGGATACTGAACCGGAGACGCGCCTGGGAGGTGGCCACCAAACCCCTTCCGGAGCCCACGCTCCAAGAGGTCCGCCGCCAGTTCGGCAACATTTCGGACGACGAGATTCTCATGCGGTTCGCCGCCGGCGACGATGCCGTGGACGAACTCTTGAAGGCCGGCCCACATCAACCCTACCCCACAGGACCGCATCCCGTCGTAGCTCTGGCCAAAGCCATCCTGGGGCGCCAGGCGCCAGACTACCTGGCCATCCGCCGCCCCGAGTTTGAACTGATAGCCGGCCGCCACCACCACGACTAGCCGCTGACCAGCAACAAGCGAATGCTCCCCAACCCATCCTCAGGAGACCCACGAGCAATGCCCACTTCCTCTCCCTTCAGGCTTCCAACGAACGTCCAGCCCATCCGCTATCACATCACCTTGAAGCCCGACCTCGAAGACTTCTCCTTCACCGGCGAAGAGTGGGTGGAGATAGACATTCTGGAACCCGTGTCGGAAATCGTGCTCAACGCCGCGGAACTGGAGGTTGCCACTGCGAGCCTCGAACTGCCCAACGGCGAGACCCTCAACGCTGGCGAGCTCGTCCTAGACGAGGATACCGACCGCCTCGCGCTCCGATTCCCCCAGGAAGCGCCGCCCGGCCCGGCCGTGTTGCGCCTCAGTTTCAGCGGCATACTGAACGACCAGCTGCGCGGCTTCTATCGCAGCCACTACGCCGACGCCGACGGTAATGACCGCTATCTGGCCACCACGCAGTTCGAGGCAACGGATGCCCGCCGCGCCTTTCCCTGCTGGGACGAACCGTCGGTCAAGGCCGAGTTCGACGTGACGTTGGTGGCCCCGGAGAACCTGGCGGCCATATCCAACATGCCCATCGTCAGCGAAGACCCCGCGGGCGACGGCCTGAAGTCCGTCCGCTTCCAGACCACGCCGAAGATGTCCACCTACCTGCTCGCCTTCATCGTCGGCGACTTGGCCTGCGTCCAGGAGACCGCGCCGGGCGGCGCGCAGGTCAGAGTATGGGCTACGCGCGGCAAGGAACACTTGGGGCGGTTTGCGCTCGAAAGCAGCGTCCGGGCCCTGACCTATATGAACGACTACTTCGGCATTGCCTATCCTTTGCCGAAGATGGACCACGTGGCCGTGCCCGACTTTGCCGCAGGCGCCATGGAGAATTGGGGAGCTATTACCTACCGCGAAACGGCCCTGCTCTACGACCCGGACAACTCCGCCGCGCAGGCCAAGCAGCGCATCCTCGAAGTCGTCGCTCACGAAATGGCCCACATGTGGTTCGGCGATCTCGTCACCATGCAGTGGTGGGACGACCTTTGGCTCAACGAGTCCTTCGCCTCGTGGATGGGAGACAAGACGGTCGATCACCTCTTTCCCGAGTGGCAAATGTGGACCCAGTTCGTCTCCCACGACACCAACGCCGCCCTCGGTCTCGACGGTCTGCGGAACTCCCATCCGATCGAGGCGGTCGTGGAAGACCCGTCTGACATCCGCGAGTTGTTCGACGCCATCAGCTACAGCAAGGGCGGCTCGGTCCTCCGCATGCTGGAAGACTACGTGGGGCCGGAAACCTTTCGAGACGGCCTGCGCGACTACCTGAGCGGCCATGCCTACGCTAACGCCAGAGGTTCAGACCTCTGGGAGTCCATCAGCGCCGCCGCAGAGCGCAGCGCCGCCGGGCATGAAGTGTCCGCAACGGAGCTCATGGAAGCTTGGGTCAAACAGGTTGGCTACCCGGTGGTGACGGCAGACGTGGACCGGTCCGCATCACCGGCCGAAGTCACCGTCTCCCAGTCCCGTTTCCTGTACGACCTCCTCCTCGATGCCGAGGCAGGCGACTCCGTATGGCCGGTCCCCATCTCCTATGCCTCCGCCGGCGCCGCAGCGCGGGCTAAGGCCATGTTGACAACGCAGGACGGCCGGTTCCGCGTCGATGCGCAGGACGGCTGGCTGAAATTGAACGCCGGCCAGACCGGCTTCTTTCGAGTCGCCTACAGCGAGGCGGAGTGGGACCTCTTGAAGGAGGCCATTGCAACCCAATCGCTCCCCCCCATCGACCGTCTCGGCCTCCAAGACGACGCCTACGCACTCGTCAAGGCGGGCCGCCTGCCGGCGACGGTGTTCCTATCGCTGGCGGAGGCGTTCCTCGGTGAGACCGACGCAATTGTTTGGGGCGATCTTGCGGCCAACCTGCGCGGCCTGGAAAGCCTGCTCACCGGCACGCCCCATGTCGCGGCATTTCGTCGCTATGCGCGCGGCCTGTTCGCCAGGATCGCCGACGACGTGGGCTGGGACGCCCGTCCAGGCGAGGAGCACCTCGACGCCGTCCGCCGCACCGTCGTAATTGGACGCTACGGCGAGTACGGTGATCCGGGCACGCTGGACGAGGCCCGCAGGCGCTTCGATGCCCACGCAGCGGGAACCGGGACGATTCCTCCCGACATCCGGGGCGTGGCATTCGCCCTGACCGCGCAGGCGGCGGACAGAGCCGCCTATGACGCGCTCTGGCACCTGCAACGAGAGGCTGACCTCCACGAAGAAAAGATGCGCATCCTCAGCGCCCTGACGCGGGCCCACGACAAAACGCTCCTATCCGACCTCTTGGAGCGCTCGATGTCAGGGGAAGTGCGGGCGCAGGACGCGCCGCTCGTGCTCGTGCAGACCGCCAACAACCCGGAAGGGCGCGACCTCGCCTGGGAGTTCATCAAAGATCGTTGGGACGAACTCGACCGCCGCTATGGCAAGGGCGGCTTCGCGATCATGCAAATCGTGGGCGCCGCTGCCGGTTTCGCCAGCCTCGAGCGCGAGGCGGAGGTCCGCCAATTCTTCGAGACCCACCCCGCCCCATCCGCCACCCGCACCGTGCAGCAGACGTTGGAGAGCATCAGGCTGAACGCCAAATGGCTCGACCTCAACCTCGACGCCGTCGGCAATTGGCTCGCCGGGCGGGCCGGTTGACGCCGGGCCGCGCTGGTCACACCAGGCGCGGCGGGCAGCCGGCGTTACTTCACCACTGCACGAACATCGGCATGACCACGTGGACGTAATTGTCTGAGCCGACGGGCTTGAACACGCCCGGGCTCGAGGGCGTAGTAATCTCCACCGCCACCTCCGGCTTGTCCAGGGCCCCGAGGACGTCCAGCAAATAGCGGCTGTTGAAGGCTATCTTGCCCTCCTCGCCCTCCACAGCGGCGTCGGTCTCCCCCTGGTGGTCGCCAACCTCCTCCGCCCTGGCGGAGACAGTCAGCTTGCCCCCGCCGTTGCCGTCGTCGCCGGGGGTCATCTGAAGACGAATGATCCCCGAGCCGTCCTTTGCGAAGATGCTGGCCGTCCGCGCCGCCCGCTCGATCTCCGACTGCGTGACCACGGCCCTGGTCGCAAAACCCTGCGGGATGAGCTGGCCGTAGTTCGGAAACGTGCCCTGCACCAGCTGAGACACCAACTCCGCGCCCCTGAGCCGGAACAGGACCTGGCTCTTGGCGGCGTTGACCACCATCTCCACCTGCTCCTCTTGATCTCCAAGCAGGCGCACCACCTCGGTCAACGTCCGCGCCGGCACGATGATGTCGACCGCCTCCGCGGCCTCCTCTTCGAGGGCGCTGGTGTGGACTGCAAGCCGGAAGCCGTCGGCGGCGGCCAGGATGAACTCCCGGCCCTTGATCTCCATCTTGATACCGGTCAGCACAGGCCGGGAGTCCTCGGTAGCGGCTGCGAACTGCACCTGCCGCACCGCGGTCCGCAGCGCATTGGAATTGAGCGTCACAGAGACCCCGTCCTGCACCGTCGGAATGGGCGGAAAGTCCTCGGCCTCCGTGCCGTTGATGTGGGCCTGCGAACGGGCGCACGTCAGATCGAGGGCCTTGGGCTGGTCGGTGCTGGTGATGTGGACCGTGTCGGCGGGCAGGGAGTTGATGAACTCCGTCAGCAAGCGAGCCGGAGCGGTGATGGTCCCCTCCTCCTCCACCATCGCCCCGACCCACGTCGTGATGGCGATTTCCAGGTTCGTGGCGGCAAGGGTCAATTGGGCCCCGTCGGTTGTCATCAGCACGTTCTGCGTGATCGGCAGCGTCGTGCGCGTGGCGACGGCCCTACCTACGGTTGCCAATCCCCTGGCCAAGTTCTCTTGCAAGCAGGAAAGCTGCATCCCCGCCTCCCCAATCTGACGGTGTAAAAATGTACAGGGCAGTATAAGCGGCCCCCTCAACAATCGTCAACGGCGCATATATCCCAGATGTAGCATCACTCCCAGGATTCACAGGCATATATTGGAGAAACCGCCCTCATCAGGCCCTGGCAATTCTCCGGCCCGGCCCCAACGAGGCCGACCCCGTGATAAGATATCGGCGCAATCCAACGCTCCGGGGAGGAAGGTATCGACGCCCAGCGCGTGCTCTCGTTGCTCCGGGACGTGCAGGCCGGGGAGGTCAGCCCCGAAGAGGCTATGGACGCCTTACGCGGCCTGCCCTACGAAGACCTGGGGTTCGCCAAGCTGGACCACCATCGGGACCTGAGAAAGGGTTTCCCCGAGGTCGTTTTGGGCGAGGGCAAGACGCCCGCCCAGGTCGTGGAGATCGCAGAGAAGCTTGCCGCCCGCGCCGGCCGCCTACTGGTAACCCGCGTTGGCCCCGAGGTCTACGAGCAGGTCCGGCGCAGGCTCCCCGAAGCCGCCTACAATGAGCTTGCCCGCGCCATCGTCCTGCGGACCCGCCCACCCGCGCAGGCCGCGCCCGGCGTGCTGGTGGTTACCGCGGGAACGGGCGACCTCCCCGTGGCCGAGGAAGCCGCCCTGACCGCCGAGCTGATGGATGCGGAGGTCACACGCCTCAACGACGTCGGCGTCGCAGGCGTGCACCGGGTGCTGGACAACCTGGAGATGCTCAGAGAGGCGCGAGTCCTGGTCGTCGTCGCTGGCATGGAAGGGGCGCTGCCCAGCCTCATTGGCGGACTGGTCGCCGCTCCGGTCATCGCCGTGCCCACCAGCATCGGGTACGGGGCCAGCTTTCAGGGCCTGGCGGCGCTCCTTGGCATGTTGAACTCGTGCGCTCCCGGCGTGGCCGTCGTCAACATTGACAACGGTTTCGGGGCCGGCTACCTGGCCGCAACCATCGTCCGCCAGGCCGACGAGCGCCGCGTCCCCTTTCCGAGCTGACCCGCTCCGAGCCATAACCCCGGCCAACGCCTCCAACGCGGAGGGAGGCGCCCGTGGGCGTCTCCCCGTTCCTCCCCATCAGCCGCAGCGCGTCACTTCAACGACCTTATGAAGGCAATGAGGTCCTCGATCTCCTCCTCGGTTGGATCGAGGAGGGTCATCGAAATGTCGGTGTAGCCCTTCACAAGCTGGGCCCCCGGCTCCAGGATGGACCTCCGGATGTAGTCGTCATCCACCGTGACGACCGAGCCGTCCGTCAATTCCTCCTGGGACCCGTATATCCCCCTCCACGTCGGCCCTAGCCCGGTGCTGCCGTCGGTCGTGTGGCAACCGATGCAGCCCTGGTTGATGTAGACTTCTTCCCCTCTGACGGGATCGCCGCCCGACGGGACCGGCGCTGCCTCCCCTTCCGACGGCTGCCCGCCGCTGGGTTCGGAGCTTGGCGTCGTGGGCGACGGCGCCGGCGAGGTTGCTCCCGGAAGCGTCGCGTACGGCGTGGGCGCCTCCGGACCGCCGCAGGCCGCGAGCGCCATGACCGCCCCCGCGATGACCGCCAGCACAACGATGTTCCTTTTCACCTTGCCTTCCTCCAGCATCGTCAGTAGAGCTAATTGTTACCCATTTCACGAAGTTCCCGCAAGCGGCAGCCGGTAAAGACACAGGGCGTATCGTATACTGGAGCCTAACGCCTATGGGAAACCGCAACCGTCGGGACAGGGGATCTTGGAGGGGCTGTGATCAAGGAACTGCTGAACCAGGTGAGAATGAACCATGCGCTGGAGCACGCCACCATCGCCCTGCTCCTGAAGGCGGAGGCCATCGCTCCCCCGCTGGCCGGCTACTCCACGCCGCGGGGCTTCTTCATCCTGGGCCGCGTGGAGACCGCGGACGTTGAAGCCGCCGCCGCCGAGGCCCTCAGGCGCCTGAAAGCCGGCGAAAGCGAGCTGGCCATTTCCTATTTCTGCGGCACCAACATCCTGGTGGGAGGCGCCCTCACCGCCATCGCCTCGGCCATTGTCCTGGGCCGCCGAAACCGCCTTCAGAACCTCTCGTCGGCCATATCGGCATCCACCATAGCCCTGATGGCCGCGCCCGCCCTCGGCCGCTGGCTCCAGAAGAACGTCACGACCCTCGCCGCCGTGGAGCACATGGAGGTCACCAGCGTCAGCGCCCCCCTCGGCGCCTCGTGCCACTGGGTGGGCGCCGCCTTCCGCGGCTAGAGGCAGCTCCCAGGAACGGTTGCTCCCGGCTCGCGCCGGAGGAAGGTATGGCCTTTGATTGTTTGTAGGCTTTTGATTGTATGTGTACTATTTCTCTGCCGGATTTCGGGGGTTTTCAGGCACGGGGCCGTCACAAAGGCGTCACAAGGCCGTCACGAGCCGTCAGCGAGCTGTGATGGACCGTCGTGCAGTTGTCGCTGAATCGTAGCGGACCGCGGCGGAGCCGCGTGGCTGCAAAGGGCTTGTCTGGAAACGGCATTGGCACTGGTCTCACCTTTCCTCGGACGGTCGTGGGCCTGGGGGACGTTTCCCCAGACGCCCTGCCACAGGGGGATTCTCTGTGGCTAGCCCCCGGTCCAACATGTATGCGGCAGGCTCCAGGGAAGAGAAGCGGGCCGGGGGCCTGCTTCATGGGGACACTATAGCACACCCGTTCGGATTTGGCAATGGAGTGTGGACGCTTCCCAGCCTGCCCCCGTACTTGGAGGCAGGGACGGGGAGGTTCCCCCGGGGACTGGGGTTTGTTCAGAGATTCCCTAGATGAACACGAAGGCTGGAAGATGAAGCTCGTTGGAGAACTGAAGAGCGCCGGATTCAGCATGACGCAGACGCACTCTTATGAATAAAGAAACGGAACCGGCCGCATCCTGGCAGAACGATCCCGAAACTATCCGCGAAGAAGCTGTTAACACCCTTCTGGCTCAACTGCTCCGTGACCGCGGAATATCGGCCAGGGCGGAGCGCCGCAGCAAGAAAGGCGCACCCGATATCCGCGTCGAGTTGAGAAGCGGCGATTCGGTCTTGGTGGAATGTAAATGGGAGGGGTCGGCCAGCCTTCTGATAGAGCAACTCGAAAGCCGGCTGGATAGTTTCCCCGAAGCCATTGGAGTAGTCGGCGTTCTCTATCCCGATTGGCTACGGCATGCGGAGAACACGCACGCCGGGCTTGATGGTGCTACGAACCTCCAGTGGTGGCTGCATGGCTCTCGCGGCTGCATCATGCCCGAACGCCGCATCCATAGTGGGTCCGTCGCAGAGCTTGCCGACCATCTGCGCGCGCTTCCGCTGGAGTTGGAGGGCGGGGACCGGGTGGCAGCCGCTGCCGGAGTAGTTGGATACGCGCTGGAACAGGCAGCCAAGGAAATCGACCGGCACGCCCGCGTATCCCGCCGCATCGCCGACATCATCGCCAGAGCCGACCAAGAGAAGGACCGAGCCGCCGCCCTGCGCATCGGGTGTCTCGTGCTCTTCAACGCCCTTGCTTTCCAGGACCGTCTCGCCGCTGTTAACGGGGATGTTCCCACCGTCAACGAAGCGATGGGACAGGACATTCCCGGACTACTGGAGGCTTGGCGCTACATTTGCGAGAACATCGACTACGTGCCGGTGTTTGAGCTGGCCGCCAACATCCTCAGCGCGCTTGGCGATGGACCGGATGAAGTCCAGAGGCCGGTCATCGACCCCTTGATCAAGGCGACGCGAGACACGCGCCGGTTGGAAGGGCATGACCTATCCGGGCGGCTGTTCCACACACTCTTGACCGACGCCAAGTTTACCGGCGCCTACTACACGTCGGTTCCGGCGGCCACACTGCTGACCCGCCTCGTGTTTCACAACTGGCCCGCCAAGATTGACTGGAGCGACCACGAATTTCCTGCCTCCCTCAACGTGGCTGACCTCGCTTGCGGCACGGGAACGCTGCTCATGGCGGTCGCCGCCGAGGCCGAACGCAAACATAGGGACGCCGGGGGCGGGAAGGCCGCCGAACTGCACAAGGCAATGGTCGAGCAGGCTTTGCACGGCTATGACGTGCAGCTCTCCGCTGTCCACTTCGCCGCCACCAGCCTGGCCATGCTCAACCCGGATATACAGTTCAACCGGATGAACCTCTACGTAATGCCAATCGGAGTGGAAGGCTCGAAAGTGTTCCTGGGCTCGCTGGACTTCCTAGGGACGGATGAGGCTGAGGTCCAAATGTCGCTATCCGGCGAGGGTATGGGAGTAGCTACCAGGGACGCCCAACGGGTATCCGGCGGAGGCTCTCAAGGGGTTGACGAAGGCATAACGGCCAAGCTACCGGGCCTAGACCTTGCGATTATGAACCCGCCCTTCACTCGTTCCGTGGGCGGCAATCTGCTGTTCGGCAGCCTACCTTCAGCGGACCGGCGCAAGCTGCAGGACGAGTTGTCCCGCCGTCTCAGACCACCGACAGGCCCGCGGGATGCCACCGCCACTGCCGGTCTTGGCGCAGCGTTCGTCGCGGCGGCCTCGCCCAAGCTTCTTCCTGGGGATGGGCGCTTAGCCTTGGTGCTGCCCGCTACGGTGTGCACGGGTCCATCCTGGGAGCAGACCCGTGCTCTCATAGAACGCAACTTTGCACTTGACATGGTCATTGCGTCCCACGATCCGATGCGATGGAACTTCTCGGACAGCACAGACCTCTCGGAGGCCCTGCTCATAGCTACACGCCGACCACAGCACCGCGACACCGCCGAGCGGCGCACCATCTTCATCAACCTGTGGCGGAACCCTGACGGTGTGTTGGACGCCCATCGTATGGCGCAGGCCATCACCACGACGACCCCAGCCAAATTGGAGGGCGAGGGCGCGGCGCTGCTGGAAGTTGACGGCCAGCATGTCGGCGAAATGTTGTCAATCCGTGAATCGCAAATTGCCGGCAAGAAGTGGTCCGGCATGCAGTTCGCCCGCGCCGACCTGATTCGCAGTGCACTCAGGTTATTGGAGAATAGTGAAGTATGGGTTCCTGGCGAGGGAGGGGCTGCCGACATTCCGCTGTGCCGTGTTGACCAACTCGGTCAGGTCGGGCCTGACAGACGCAGACTAGTGGATGGATTCGACAGGACCAATTCCGTAACGGCATACCCCCTCGTTGCAGGACATGATACGGAGCAACGCAAGTCCCTGACGTGTACACACGATTCCTACTTGTCTCCGTTGGCTAAGCCACGAGGCGGACAGCGTCCAGGCTATGGAGAATACCTATGGCAACAGTCTAGCCGCCTCCTCATCGCCGAAAGGCTTTGGTTGGAAACCACGCGGGTTGTGGCCATGCGGTCGGAGACGAGGGTGCTGTCCAACGTGTGGTGGCCTGTCCGCGTTGAGGATGAGGCAGCCGAGAAAGCCCTCGCCGTTTGGCTGAACTCCAGCTTGGGTCTGTTAACCCTCTTGGCCCACAGAACCAGCACGAGGGGCGGCTGGGTTGCGATGAAGAAGGCCGACCTGGAAGAGCTGCCCGTCCTCGACGTGCGCTATCTTACGCCAGCGCAACTACAAGGCCTGTCGAACCTGTTCGATGGACTGGTGGAAGACGAATTTGAACGGTTGCCGGGGATGGCCCACTGCCTTGCCCGCCGCTCTCTGGACGACGGAATCTCCGAAATCCTGGGGCTGCCCAACCTGGGTACGCTCCGCGACCTATTGGCCTCAGAGCCAGTCGTTTCCAACCGGCGTTTGTAGGAGCGGCGGCTAAGAGGCTGTCTCCCCTCCCCTCCGCCCCTACCTCCCCGTGAACACCGGCTTCCGCTTCTCCAGGAAGGCCTTCGTTCCCTCCGCCTTGTCCTCGGTCTGTTGCAGAATGTAGGAACAACGAGCCTCGTACTCGATACCGGCGGACAGGCTGCTGTCGAGCCCCCGGTCGACGGCGCTCTTGATGAACGCCAGCGCCAGCGGAGGCTGCTCCACCAGCGACTGAGCGAGCTTGCGGGCCTCGTCCAGCAGGGCATCGTTGGGGACCACCTGATTGACCAGCCCCCACGCTAGGGAAGTCTGGGCGTCAATGAACTCGCCCGTCATCATCAGCCACTTGGCCCTACCCTCCCCCACCAACCGCGGCATGCGTTGCGTCCCTCCCGCTCCCGGAATGATGCCAAGCTTGATCTCCGGCAGGCCGAACCGCGCGTTCTCCGACGCAATGCGAAGGTCGCAGGCCAGCGCCACCTCGCAGCCGCCGCCCACCGCGGCGCCGTGCACCGCGGCGATGACCACTTTCGTGAGATTCCCGATGCGCTTGATAACCTCCGGCGTCTCGGAGGGGTCCGGGATGGGGCTGCGCAGGTCCTGCCCCGCCGATAGGTCGTTGATGTCCGCCCCGGCGCAGAACGCCCGCCCCGCGCCGGCAAAGATCACAACCCTCGTGGAGTCCACCTCCACCTCGTCCAGCACCTCGTTCAGCTCGCGCCTCACGTCCTGTCCCAATGCGTTCAAGCGATCGGGCCGGTCCAGGGTGATGACCCCTACCTCGCCGTCCTTCTCATATTTCACGAATTCGCCGTACACTGCGCCTCCCTCTAGGTCGGATAAAGAGCAAAGCTGGATTGATAGCAGGCCGGATTGCCTGCGGGCGATAATGGGCCTGCGGGCGACAATGGTAGGAACGGCCTTGGAGGGCTGTCAAGCGGCAACTGGCCGTTGACCCGTCCGCCCGCGCATGGCTAGACTGGATGCAGTTCCCATCCTCCCTTCCGGCTCAGATAACCGGGCCCTTCCAAATGACCGCGCCTCATGCCTGAGCCCCTTTATAAACGTCCATTCGACCTCGCGGTCTTGCTGCTCGCCCATCTGTCGCTGCTGCCCCTCTGGCTCCTCCTGTGGACCGTCATCCCCCTGCTCCTCCTGCTCGACGACGGCTTTCCGCTCTTCTACCGCCAGCGTCGAGTGGGAAAGAACGGTCGCGTCTTCCAAGCCATCAAATTCCGCACCATGATTCGAGACGCCGAGCAGATGGGCTGGTCCACCGCTCACAACGACCCCCGGCTCACCCGCGTGGGACGCCTCCTCAGGAAAACGGCCCTGGATGAGCTCCCGCAGGTCCTCAACATCCTCAAGGGCGATATGAGCTTCGTTGGCCCAAGGGCGCTGGCGGAGGCGGAACACGAGCACTACAAAGAGCGCATCACCGGGTTCGACCGGCGCCTGGTGCTGCGGCCGGGCCTGACGGGCATGGCCCAGGTCTACTCCAACCGCGACGACGCCGAGGCAAAGCTCGCCTACGATCTGGCGTACGCCGGCAAGCTGAGCCTTTGGCTGGACGTCAAGTTGATGGTCCTGTCCGTTTGGGTCACCCTGCGGGGCAGGTGGGAAGCCAGAGGAGAGAAGCTGTAGGGCGCCGACCGTCAAGCAGCAACGCACCCTTCCCTGGCGCCCGGGGGAAGGCGGGGGTGATTTCCCTGCCCTCGACGACGGGCGAAGGCTAGGAAGCGTCCCGACGCGGAGGTGAGCAAACGATACCGCCTCCGTTCCCCAAGCAGGGTGCAGGGGGCACAGCCCCCGCCGGGGGTACAGCGTGTCCCCCTGTTTCTAAAAACGTTGGAGGGTGGAGCGGGCGGGATAGCGGCGCAGGCCAAGCCGGACCCTCCCCTGAAGGAGGGCGCTGGCCGCAACAAGACCCCCCGTCCAGGAAGCGCCACCCCCTACTTGCAAAATGCGAACGATTGTGCTAGAGTAGCCCCATAAACCCTGCCGCATACAGGTGGACTGGGGGAATCCATAGCGAGACCCCCTGGGCAGGAGGGTCTGGGAACGTTCCCCAGGCCCGCATCCACCCGAGGAAGGTTGGGACCCGAGCGCATGCCGTTGTAAGGCACAGGCTCTTTGGAGCCATCCGGCTCAGCGACGGATGCTCGACGGATCCGCGACGGCTAAGCGACGGCTGCACGACGGCTGAGCGACGCATCCACGACGGCTAACGACGGATAACGACGGATAAACGACGGCTCCACGCCTACGGGAGAAGAAAAAGCAGGCGCACAAACAATCAAAGAGTCACAAACAATCAAAGAATGAGGCTGACGCCGGGCGCAGCTCCGCTCTTCCTGCCCGGGCGCCCCGGGAAGGTTGCGCAGCGTCCCCTACCGCCGGAACACCTCGGCAAAGAGGTCAGTCAAAAGCGAGGACATGTACCGGGTGGCGCCCATCGTGCCCGCGTACTCCATTCGAGTGGGCCCTATCGTAGCAATGGCCCCCCGGAACTCTCCCGGCGCCCCGTAGGGTGAAACGACCACGCTGAACGGCCTCATCGCTTCATCCTCGTTCTCCCGGCCAATGACCACCGTCACCGGCCCGTCGGCCAGAGAAGCCACGAGCGATTTCAGCAATGTCCGGCCCTCTAGGGCCTCCATCAGCCCCACGGCCCGCTCGCCCTCCGCCATCTCCGGTTGACTGAGGATGTGGCGGAGGCCGTCTACGAACTGTTCGCCCACCCGCTCCCGCTCCTCAGCCTCCATGACGCTGACGACGGCCCCGGAGACCTGGGCCTCGAGCGGAGGCAACTCCCCCTGGGCGCTCGCAATCTCCTTCCAGCTCTTTCCCACCAACTGGGCGTTGAGCCGGTTCGCCACCTCCACCAGGTCCTCGGTCGTCGCCGGCTCCGGCAGGGAGAGCATCTGCTGGTGGACCTGTGCCTCTTGGAGCACGATCACCACCAACGCCATAAACTCGCGCACGGAGACCAGTTGGATATTGCGGACCCTCACCTCGCCCGCCCGGGGGTACGTGACGACTGCCATGTTCCTGACGAGTTGGGACAGGATCGTCGCCGCCAGCTTTGTCCAGCGCTCGATGTCCCTCGCCTCGGTGAGCTTCTGGCGGACCGCCTCCCGGACGTGTTCCGGCGGCTCCGCCAGGTCGCCGAGCGTCTCCACGTGGCGGCGATAGCCCTTGTCCGCAGGCACGCCTCCGGCCGAGGTGTGGGGCCGGGTGATGTAACCGTCGTTCTCCAGGTCCGCCATCTCATTGCGGACGGTCGCTGAGCTGAGCCTCATGCCCGAACCACGCGCCAGCTTGCCGGAGCCCACCGGACTTGCCGTGGCGATGTACTCCTGAATCAGGAGCTTGAGAATCGCTTCTCGTCTTTCAGTCAACATGGGAAACTCTCCCGGCTTCCTGGAGGCTGCGGCCATGCTTTGGCAGAATGTAGCATCGGCCCCTAGGCCGGTCAAGGAGCGCCACCCACCCCTTCCCTCTACTGCCCTGTTGAGACCTCTGCATAGCTCCTGCGCCCAAGCCTTCCACGCCCTACCCTCACCCCCGTCCTAGCCTCCCCGGTCAAGAGGATGGGATTTCGTCGCACATGGCTGGGTTGATGCGAGGCGGCGGCGGGAATGGAGCCGGGGGCGCGGGGCGCAGGTTATGCAAAGGTCTCCAGAGGGAGTATCATCGGCGGGCAAACGACGATCTCGCGGCCGCAGGCAAGGAGGATTCCATGGCGGATGAAAAGGTGACCGTTGGCTTCCTGAGCCCCATGGGGTCCACCGGCTCGCACTTCGAGAGCTTCAGCCGGTTTGTTCCCCCAGACGTCGCCCTCGAAGTGGGCGGCATGGACCTAATCGAGGGGCCGCTGAGCTCCCTGGAGGGAAAGGAAGACCTGGCAACGGACCTGTCGGTCCGCGCCATCAGCGGCAACGCAGCCTGGAGCACCGCCGCCATACTGGCCGCTCCGGTGCAAGTGTACCTGCCCAACCTAGCCACCAACGTCCGCGGCCAAGTCCCCATTCCCGTGACCACCGCTATGGAGGCAGCCATTGCCGCCCTCCAAGCCCTTGGCGCCAGCCGGGTCCTTCTGATGACCCCCTTCGACGAAGACATGAATGCCCAAATCCGGGCGTTCTTGGCCGAGCAGGGCGTCCAGGCTGTCTCCGGCCCCCAGCCGGCCCCCTACTACAGAGACGCCGCCAAGCTTGGCCCCGACGAGGTCTACAACCTGACCAAGCAGGGCCTTGCCGACGCCGGAGAGGTGGACGCCATCTACTTCCAGGGCGCAGTGCTCGATGCGCTGGAAATCATCGAACGGCTCGAGTCGGAGTTGGGACTGCCCGTGGTCGCCAGCAACCCAGCGATGCTCTGGCACGCCGTCTCTCTCCTGGGGCGCCGATTCAGCGTCCCCAACGGAGGCAAGCTCCTCCGGGAATGGCCGGCCCTGTTGCGTTGAGTCCTCGGCTAACCCTGGCTCATAACCTCCCCAGGCACAGCGATGAGAAGTCAGCGCCAGTTCGGGGACGAAGATAGCGCGGCCCAGTCCGTCATCGAAGGAGGCTTCCATGGCCGGTGAAACGACAAGCGTAGGATTCCTGAGCCCCGTATCCGCATCCTCTCCCCACTTCGCAGACTTCAACCGGTTTGTGCCCGACGGCGTAACCGTTGGGATAGGCGCGCTGGAGCTGGTTGAAGGGCCGCTCACCTCCCTACAGGGGAAAGAGGACGTGGGCGTTGAGCGATCCGAACGGCTGGTCAGTGAAAACCCGGACTGGCGGAGCGCCGCAATCCTCGGCGCCCCGGTGCAGCTCTACAACCCGGGCATGGCCCAGAAGGTGCGCGACCGGGTGTCGATCCCCATCACAACCGCCCTAGAAGCGTCCATCGCCGCCCTGAAGGCGTTCGGCGTCAGCAAGATACTGCTCATGACTCCCTTCGATGAGTCTCTGAACATCATGTGCCGCGATTTCCTGAGCGCTGCGGGCATCGAGGCGACCTCAGGCCCGCAGCCGACTCCCTACTATCGCGACGCCCAGAACCTGGGACCGGACGACGTATACCGGCTGACCGCGGAGGGCATGGCCAATGCAGGCGGCGCCGAGGCCATCTACTTTCAGGGCGCCATTCTCGACCCTCTGCCCATCATAGAGCGTCTGGAAGCGGACATGCAGACGCCCATCGTGGCCAGCAACCCGGCCATGCTCTGGCATCTGCTCTCGCTGGTGGGGCAGAGGCACAGCGTCCCCAACGGCGGGAGGCTCCTTGCAGAGTGGCCCGCCCTGGCCGGCTAGCGACTCATATCTGCCCGACGTAGGGCGTCTTGTCCAGGACTCCGGCCTCGTTGAAGGCTCTCCGCCGCTCGCCGCACTTGTTGCACGCCCCGCAGTGCGTTCCATCCCTCGGCGCCATGCACGTCACCGTCAGCTCCAGGGGCAGATGGCTGTTGTCCCTGATCAGATCGCTCTTGTGGATCCCCCGATACGGCGCCTCGACGGCGACCTCATGGGCCAACCCCCGGCTGAGGATGGCCCCAAACCCGCGGAAAAAATCGGGCGACGCGTCGGGGAAGGGGTTGTCCCCCAGAGACCCTATGGCGATACGGGACACCCCGTGCGTCGAGCACCAGACCGCCGCCAGGCCAATCAGGATGATGTTTCGCCCCGGCAGGAACACAGCGTTATCGTCCGAGTCTGCGTCCGGAAGGTCCTGGCCGCTCAGGCTCCAGTGGTTGTCGTAGAAGGGTTGAATGGGCATCGCCAGGGTTGTCACGGGCCTGATGGTCTTGGCCCCCAGCGCCTGCAGGAAGCGGGCCAGCGCCTGGGCTTCCTCTTCTTCCCAGGCCAGCCCCACCCGAACGGTGATGGGATAGACCTCATTGCTGCGGGCGAGGTCGGCCAGCAGCACAGCGCTGTCCAGCCCTCCGCTGGCAAGCACCGCCACCCTGTCCATCACGCCTCCCGGTAGGTGGCATAGCTCGACGGGGTCTCCCACAAGCGGACCTCCGCCACCCCCAAGCCCAGGCGCCGGACCTGCTCAAAGATCAGCCGGGCGAGGTTCTCCGCCGTCGGGTTCTCATCAATGAGGAACAGGGGTTCCCCCAGGCCCTGGAGAGCGGGAACGACGGGGTCTTGCCTGCACAGGATCATCCTGTGGTCCAAGTTGGCGTCGATCCAACCCTTGACGATGTCCCGGACCCTTCCGAAGTCCACCACCATGCCCATCTCGTCAAGGACGCTGGCCTCCACGTCAACCTCCAACCGTCCGTTGTGCCCGTGAAGGTAGCGGCACTGGCCGTCGTGATTCAGCAGACGATGGCCATAACAGAAGTCGATCGACCTCGTGACCCTGTGTGGCAAGACCTACCCCTCCACTCCCGGGCCGGCCAAGTGGCGGCCCGAGTCCACGCGGATCGTCTCGCCCGTGATGGTCTCGCACTTGAGCAGCGCGGCGATGATCTCCGCCATCTCATCCGCTGACGACTCCCGGCCCAGGGGCGCCTGTTCAACGACCCCGCGCCGCCACAGTTCCTCGCTGATGTGCGGGGGGCGCATCGTGGGGCCGGGAGCTATCGCGTTGACCAGGATTCCGTGAGGAGCAAGCTCGGCGGCAAAGGCGCGGGTCATGAAGTCAACCGAGGCCTTGGCCGTCAGGTAGGGCGTGTAGTCCCTGTACGGCGTATCCCGGGCCGCCCAGTCGCTGAACATGATGATGTGCCCACGGGTTGGCGGCGCGTTCTGTTGCATCACCCGCGCCACGCTCACTGCCAGCAGGTAGTTGCCCTTGGCAAACGACATGGCGTCGTCCCATGCCTTGCCGTCCAGTGTGGAAAAGGGGGCGCGAGGAAAGTCCGCGGCAAGATTGACCAGAAACGACAGGTCGCCCAGACTCTCCTTTGCCGCCGCCACCATGCAGGCCACGTCCTCTTCCACACCAACGTCGCCCTGCGCCAGGCACACGTTGACATCCGTCCCAAGAGCCGCTTGGAGCTCTTCGGCCTCCGCCTTGGAAGAGCGGTAGGCGATGGCCAGATTCACGCCCTCCCGAGCCAGCCGGTGAGCGACGCGCTGCCCCACTCGCCTCGTTCCAAGGAGCAGGGCGCCTTTGTCGGCAAGTGAGAGCATGGTCCTGTCCAGGCGCGGGGAATGGCTGGCCCATCCAGAGAATGGCCGGGCAAATTATAGCACGCGCGGCCCACCCCCTCTCCGCAAGCGCGGGGCCCGCTCGGCGAGTGACCCGCGCCAACGAACGACGCGGCACTGCAGGCAATGGCCGCGCCCGGCGGCGTGGTGTAGCATCACTGGCGGCAACACCGTAGTCTTGGATCAACCATGGCCAGTCAAGAACCCGTCCCCTGGTATGTTTCCTTCTTCAGCGACGACTACCTCGACGCCTACGGCCACCTCCTCACCGACGAGCGGGCTCAACAGGAGGCCGCCTTCGTCGAGCAGGCTTTGGGTCTCAGCCCCGGAGACCGGGTGCTGGACCTCTGCTCCGGCCCGGGGCGGCACGCCGTTCTGCTGGCCAAACGCGGCCTCGACGTGACCGCTCAGGACCTGAGCCAGGACTACCTAGAGCAAGCGCTCCGGGCCACCCAGGACGAGGGCGTGAGCCTCACCGCCGTGCACAGCGACATGCGGCGAATCCCCTTCGAAGCGGCCTTCGACGCCGTTATTAACATGTTCACGGCCTTCGGCTACCTGGAGTCGGAGGAGGAGGATGCCAGGGTCTTACAGCAGATCGCCAGGGCGCTGAAGCCGGGCGGACGCTTCCTCCTAGACCTCATCAACCGGGAGTGGGTGGTCTCCAACTACGTCCAGAATGAATGGCGCCGCGCCAGCGACGGCGCCATCTATCTGGAGCACCGAGAGCTGGACCTCGTCGCAGGCCGGAACCACGTAACCTTCACTGTCATCCTGCCCAACGGCGCGCGCAGGGAGATGGAAGGGCATCACGTCCGGGTATACACGCTCACCGAGGTCATCGCCATGCTCCAGCGGGCAGGCCTGACGTTCAAAAGGGCCTACGGCGGCTTCTCCGGCGAGCCTTACGCAGTGGACACCCGCCGGATGATCGTCGTAGGGAAAAAGCCCGTCGGCCCGATCCCGTAGCCTGGAGCGAACCTGGCGGAAGGGGAAGAATGCTCTCTGGCCTTCTCCGCGGACGGGGGAGGCCAGGGTATGTTCACCCTAATCTAGGGCATCGAGAATGACGGCGCAGATGCACTTCCCTGGGAGAGCTAGAATCCCGAAAGCCACTCCTTGAATCGATCGGGCAGGTTCGCCAACTCAGCCGACCATGGGACATTGCGCGCATAGACCAACGACATCATCTTCTCGTTTACCCGCACCACCGCACATAGCGTGAAAGCGCTTGCTGCCAAAATTGAGTCGACCGATGAAATCACAGCCTCCTGCCGGTTGCCGTCATTCGCGTCATACGTAGATAGCTGTATGAGAATGCCATCTTGCAGACTGCTCATCGCATCTAACGCCCGCTCGATATCCTCCGGATAGAGATTCCCCTTCTGCTTCTCCCTCATTCGGGCGACAACCTCGCGGCGCTTGTTGTACATGTATGGATCGAACGAGACCAACGCTAGGGGCGCATCCTGCAGCCCTTTCTTGAAAGTCTCTCGCCAGTCACCCTCGGCAATCTCAACTCCTGCGCAGCCTAGCGCCCAAGCCTTGAGATCAGTAACTGTACACTTGTCTATTTCACACAACAGCATCGACACTTGGCCCTCCCAGACCTCCCGAACGAAGGCCGCGCTGTTGGGATAGCCCTCCCCGTTAGGGTCTAAGGTGTGCCACGCCTGTTCGTAGACCGAGCCTCGGCCAGGCAAGCCGTCTTGTATACGGACGAACTCCTTATCCTTACGCTTATTCTCGGTAGCCAACGGCGCCATCGCATGAGCGTCGATGAAACTCAACCCTGACGCGTGGTTGCCCGCACTGACCAGCAGTTCGCACAGCGTCCAGTGCTGCATCAGGTTGCCGCGGTTGCCTTTGTACTTGGCCATGCGCTGCCTCTCAACGTTTACTCCGTCAGCTTAAGCGACTCCCAACTCTCGCCACTAGCGGCCTGCGCGTTTGGGCAGTCAACACCGAAGCGCCCCGCCATCCATCCCCCATAGCCGAGGGATGGATGGCGGGGCCGCGCAACAACCTCTATGAGAACTAAGGGAACCACGCCTAGAGGGCGAAGAGTTTCTTGGCGTTGTGGTAGAGAATCTTCTCCTTGTCCTCTGTCGAAACGTCCGTCCGCTCCCACAGGTTCTCAAGGCTCTCGGGGAACTCGCTGTCCCAGTGGGGCACGTCAGACGCGTACAGAAGGTGCTCCGCCCCAATGTAGTCAACGGTCGGCCCAAGCATCGTCTCCCCGGCTTCCAGGCTAACCCAGATGTTGGCGTCCTTGACCGTCTCGCTGGGACTCTTCTTCAGAAGCGGCATCTCGTACTCGCCGCGCATCTCCCAGTGCTCGTTCAGGCGGTCCAAGTAGTAGGGAAGCCACGTGGCCCCTATTTCCAGGAAAGCGATGCGAAGGTTGGGGAACCTGACCGTGATTCCCTGGCAGATCATGCTGGTGAACTGGAGCAGCAGACCCGCGGGGAAGGCGTAGGCGTGCACCTCGGCAAAGGTGCTCAACCCCGAAGCCCCCAAATCCCGCGATTGGCTGCGGGTGCCGTGGACGCAGATGGCCGCCCCCAACTCCTCAGCCGCCTTGTAGACCGGGTCATAGAAGGGGTCGCCCAGGGCCAACGGCGGACCCGTGGTGACGAACTCGAAACCCCTGATGCCCAGCTCCGTGACCGCCCGCCGCAGCTCCTCGGCCGCAGCTTCCGGCGAACGCAACGGAAGCACGCCGACGCACTGCATGCGATCTGAGAGAGCGTTGAACTCATTGGCAAAATAGTTGTTGCACGCCCGCGCCGCGGCGATCTGGAAGTTGGTCTCCTGGAGCTTGGACACGCCCCCCGAAATAGTCGGGAAGCACATGGCCGTCTCAATCCCCTCCCTGTCCATCAGATTGTGCCAGCGCTCAACCTGCTCGGCCGGGCTGATGCCCATCCACGAGATGGCATCCTCGAAGGTCTCGTAGAGGTGCGTGTCCCAAGGTTGGTCGCCGGGCGTAAGCGACGTGTTGCGGCGATCGTAGGGTGGCTCTAGGTACTTCTTGATGTCCGCCTCGCGCTCGAACACGTGGCCATCGGCGTCAATCACTGCGGGCCTTCCATTGGTTGCCATAGGTACTCCTTATCTCGTGGTTTCAACTCTCGCGGTTTGAGTGGCCGAATCGCTACTCGGACCACTTGGTCTTCGGCCGCCCCTGAAGCTGCCCGTCCACGTACAGGTCAACCCGCTCGTTGAAGAAGGAGACGAGCCCTGCGATCTTGGACGACTCGATGGTGGGGTGGTGGTAGAACCAGGCTACGTCCTTCACCTCGCGCTCCGGGGTCTGCACCGAGAAGTACCCCGCCTCTCCCTTGTAAGGGCACCGGGTG
This sequence comes from Dehalococcoidia bacterium, assembly GCA_965263165.1. Lineage (GTDB taxonomy): Bacteria > Chloroflexota > Dehalococcoidia > Lucifugimonadales > SAR202-VII-2 > SAR202-VII-2. The sequence continues at coordinate 1,919,260 of OZ253584.1, read as the reverse complement.
CGCGTATCGCTGGGTTTCAGGACAGCGTTGTTCAAGTCCAGCCTTGGAATGTAATAGCGGGTCGGCAGCGTCCCCTCCAGAAGCATGGCCGGACGGCGCGTGTCAGCGACGGTGACGCCGTCCACCACGACCTCAACGTGGCGGGCGCTCGGCAGGATGTCGATGCGCTTGTGCGGGTCGCGGGCATGGACGTAGACCTCCTCCTCTTCCTCGAACCAGGCGTCCATCCTGTTCCAGTAGAACCCCATCAGGCCGCTGATCTCCGGGCACTCCTCCAAGGGGGCCGGGTAGCTCCATACCGAGTTCTCGGCAACCCTATCGCCCACCTGCATCGACCAGTAGACGGCGTCTCCCTTGTAGGGGCAATGGGTGCCGTGGTCGGTGGGACTCAGGACGTCGGCGCGCACGTCCTCCCTGGGGAAATAGTAAACCGGGACGTGGTTCTTCTCGTGGAGGATGCGTGCGTTCTCGGAGTCCACCACGAACTCGCCGTTGAACATCCCCCTGATCCGCTTCGGAGTTGGCTCAACGACCACAAAGTAGTCCGGGTTATGTGTATATTGCGGTAGCGTGACCTGTAGCATCATGGCCTCCTCATTGCCGGTCTCTGGCGCTGTTGCGCTCCACCTCTCGTCCTGATGCAGGCTACCCCTCTCCGTTCAGAGAATCAATCCCCAAAGCCTCAGGCAGCGCCCCCCACGCCAGCCGGACCCCCGCCGGGGACGGAGGAGGGACGCTTCCTAGCCTTCCCTCGAGTACGGGGGCAGGGACGGGAGCCGGCGGCGCCGGTTATCCGTGACGCCGCTGCGGAGGTCCCGTTTGTGCGTAAAGGCGTGACTGCCAGTGAGGGAGCGGCGCCAGCGGCACGGCTAATCCGGCACACCCGGGCGTCACAGTTGCCACGCCTCCGGCACGGTCCGCGACGCCTTTGTCCACTTTCCAGCCGGCCCCCGAAGCGAGGCGTCCCGTAGCCGTCGCGTAGCCGGGACCTTGCGTCATACAAGGAGTGGGCCGCCAGGCCACTGCTTGACCATCTGCTCTCCCGCCTTCCATATACCCTATACCCTGCAACTCGCGGCACCCCGGCTCAAAGAAGGTGTGGGCCGGCGGCCCACTTCATGGCGATACTATAGCACAAATGTCCTTATTTTACAAGAGGGAGGGAGCATATGGTGGCGGGCGCCGTTGTCCCACCTGGCCCACCCTCCAACGATTTTGGGTGCAGGGGGTGTCCCCCTGCACCCCCTGCGGGATCATCACGGCCCCAGCCCCGGTTTGACACTCCCCCAGCCGTCAACTAGACTGCCCTTTCCCCGCATGGGGAAGGTTATCCCGCACGTTCTCCGCGTCTCCCAAAGGAGGCCGCCGTGATACCTCAACTGCCCAGCGACCTCCTATGGGAATCCCTTCGGCGTATGCTCCTCATTCGCCGCTTTGAGGAGACCTGCGGCGCCATCGTCCACGAGCCCTATTTCCCCGGCAATCACACCCACCTGTACATCGGCCAGGAAGCTACGGGCGTCGGCGTGGCAATGGCCATAGCCGCGGAGGACCTGGTGTTCAGCACCCACCGCAACCACGGCCACGTCCTCAGCCGCGGGGCCGACCCCGGAAGAGCCATGGCCGAGATTCTGGGCAAGACCACCGGCTACTGCCGAGGCAGGGCCGGCACCCTCCACGGCTGCGCGCCAGAGCTGAACATCCCCTATAGCTCGGCAGTCGTGGGCGGCACGCTTCCCATCACCGTGGGCGCCGCGCTGGCGGCCAAGCATCAGGGGCTGTCCCGCGCCAGCGTCATGATGTTCGGCGACGGCGTGCTGGAGGAAGGCGTCTTCTACGAATCCATCAACCTCGCTTCCCTCTGGGGCCTCCCCGTGGTGCTGGTCTGCGAGAACAACGCCTGGGCCAAGGATGAAATACAAACCCCCGAACCCGAAGGCAGGACCAGCCTCGCGACGAGACAACTCGTGGATGCCGCGGCGGCATTCGGTATCCCCACTATGACCATCGACGGCGCGGACTTGGGCGCTGTCTATGACGCCGCAGACGCGGCGCGCCGCCGCGCAGCGTCCGGCGGCGGCCCCACCTTCATTGAAGCGCGGACGAGGGGCTGGCCCGGCGATACCGGGGAAACCGGCGTCCCGTGGGCATGGGAGGGCGCCCCCACCCCCTGGGGCCGCCGCGACGACCCCGTGCTCCGGCTAGTGACGGAGATGGAGCAGTCAGGCCTGGCCAGCCGGGAACGGCTTCAGGCCCTGGACGCAGAGGTCAGCCAGACGATGGCCAGCGCCCTTCAGTTTGCAATGGACAGTCCCTACCCACCGGCGGAAGAGGCCTACGCCAACGTCTGGCCCTAAGGAGTCGACATGGCCCAGATGACCTTCGGTGAAGCCAAGATCGCCGCTGTCGCCCAGGCCATGCGCCAGGACGAGCGAGTCGTGATCATCGGCGGCGCCTCGTTCGGCGGCCACCGGTACCCGGCAATGGGCGTCCCCCTACGCGAGGAGTTCCCCAGCCGCGTCTACGCCACGCCCATAGCCGAGTTGGGCTACGTCGGGGTTGCCGTGGGCGCCGCCATGACAGGGCTTCGGCCCATCGTCACCGTTGCCACGTCCAGCTTCATCTACGAGGCGTGGCCTCAGATCATCAACGAAGCGCCAAACATTCACTACATGACTGCGGGCCAGACCAAGGTCCCGCTGATGGTGCACGTCCTCACCGGCATTCGCATCGCAGGGGCGGCCCAGCACTCGGCGCGGCCCCAGGCCATGTTCATGCAGACCCCCGGCCTTCAGATCATCACCCCGGCAACCGCTGAGGACGCCCTGGCGATGGTCCAGCCGGCCCTAGACTCGGAGCGCCCAACGATCTGGGCGGACCATGCCCTGCTCATGGAGGAGGACATCAGGGACGGCGCCCTAGACCAACCGCAACCCGCGGCCTTCGGCAAGGCGGCCATCAGGCGGCCCGGACGGGACGTCACCCTGGTGGCCTACGGAATCACCACAGTCCGCGGCCTCAACGCGGCGGAGCGGGCATCCCTGGAGGGCATCGACGTGGAGGTCGTGGACCTGCGCACCCTTTGCCCGCTGGACCGCGGCTCGGTCCTGGAATCGGCGGGCCGCACCCGCCGTCTCGTCATTGCCGACGAGTGCTCGTTGACCTGCGGCGTCTCCGCAGAGATCGCCGCCTCCGTGGCGGAGGCAGGCGTCGACCTCGCCAAGCCATTGAAGCGGGTCAACGTTCCCGACGTTCCCATCCCCTTCAGCCCGCTGGAAGAGCAGGAACTCGTCCCCTCAGAGGACAGGATCCTCGACGCGATTCGCGGGGTGATGTAGGGCAGCCCTTCACATTGGATGACGCTGAGGGCTTTCCACTACGTCCTCTCGCCGCGTGCCCCGCAGAGGCCCCCTGCGCCCGCGCCGTTGGCCTCTATCCCGTCTCTATCCCAAGCGCGATCGCAACAACCCCGCTCACCACCAATAGGGTGCCCATCACCAAGGGCAGAGTGATGCGTTCGAGCCTCTGAAGGAAGACGTGCGCTAGGGCCAGGGAAATGACCGGCTGGGCCGAAATGATGGGAGACACCACGATGATGGGCGCTCGGAGGACTGCTCCATAGGAAAGCAGGACTCCCATCGACATGATCGCCCCGCCCGCCATCACGAAAGCCATGGCCCGCCGGGGTGATACCCGCAAGTCCCTGGGAATGCGGGGCGAGAAGACCAGCGCCATGATCACGCTTCCCGTCATCAGCGTGAAGGAAGCCGTCACGAAGGGATTCTGGGAGTACGACACCGCCTGCTTGCTCAGGGCGGGCATGATCCCGTAGACCAATGCCGAACCGAAGGCTGCCGCGTAGCCCACGCGGATGGGCGTCCACATCCGGCCCCTCTCCGGCGGCGCTTCCGCTGAGCCCCCGGCGGGCGCCTCAACCCGCCGTGGACGAGACTCTCGCAATGCCGAGGTCACAACCAGGATGACGCCGCTCATCGTCACCAGAATTCCCAGCGCGATGGGCCACGTCATGTGCTCGTCCAAGATGACGACTCCCACAAAGGCGGTGAAGAGCGGGGCCGTGGAGGTAACCGGGTTGGCCCTGGCGACGCCCAGCAGCTTGAGGCTCGTCATGCTGCAGAACCGCCCCAAAGGGAAGTTGACGGCGCCAGCGGCGGCCATCCATAGGTAGGCCGCCGCCGGCAGGGTAAACATCGCATCGCTATAGAGAACGACGGCAACCACGGAAATCGGCACCCACCCGCCGAGGACGGAAAGGAGGTTGCCGGTGCTGGAAGGCACGCTAACGAGGCCAACCCGCGCCAGCACAACCCCAACGGCGAAGCAGCAAGCCACGCCCAGGGCCATGAAGGCCCCAATGATTTCCGTGGGCAAGGTGGTCCTAGCCCTTTCCGGGAAACAGCGGGCTGGAATGCCTCGGCTCGTAGATGCCGAGTGTGCCCCCGGGGAGATGGACCCACGCCGCTAGGCCAAACCCCATGTCGGTGACCGGCGACGCGAACTCTACCCCCTTTGCCTCAAGCTCCGCCATCGTCTGCTCGATGTCGTCGCACATCAGGTGCAGCTCGTGGCGCTGCTCGGGGCCGGCCCCGCCGCCCGTAGGATGCACCCCAAGCTCTGCCGGAGGCAGGGCGAAGATAAGCCAGCCATTGCCGTCGTCAACATGCGGCCATTCGAGCTTGTCCCGCAGGAAGGCCCGGACGTCATCGGCCGCGTCGGAAAAGATCAGTGCGTGAACCCCTGTAATCACCCCTCAGTCCTCCTTAACAACCGCCCCCGCCTGGCAGCTTTGCCCCCGCGCCCGGATTCGGGCTAATTGGGGACCCAGGCAAGCGCCCCCCGGTTCTCCGTCACTTCTTTGTGCAGCTTGATCCACCAGTCCCCGCCGTCGGAGCTGCCGAAGAGCTGTCCATAATGGGTGCAGGCCAGGATCAGGTTCGGGTCAGCCGGATGGGTCGCAAAGCATTCAACGTGAGAGCTTGGGACCACCGGCAAGGCGACCTCCTCCCACGTCTTGCCGCCGTCCGTGGTCCGCCGAAGGGCGCCCACGCTGCCGATGGACTCGTCCCCGTTGGCCAGGAACATAACTGCGGCATCGTCCTCCTTGACGGCGACGCACCGCGTGTAGTGCAGGGGAAAGCCCTCCTGCCCGTTCAGAAAGTCCCGCCAGGTCTCGCCCATGTCCTGGCTCGCCATCACCCCGTACTCGATGGTGGCGAGTATGGTCTTGGGGTCCGTGGGCACTATGGCGACCGAATGCACGTCGGGGTTGTCAAAGCCGCCGCCTGAAACGCGCTCCCACGAGTCGCCCCCGTCGGTGCTGCGCCGCAGGCCGTCCACCTCGATGCTCACCCAAACGTTCCGGTGGTCGTACGGGTCAACGACGATGGACGTTGGCCGCGGAACGCCGACATTTTCACACTCATCCGCGAAATCGTCGCAGACCATATCCCAAGAGCCTCCGGCGTCTCCGGAGCGGTAGACCTTGACGGGCGACGTGCCCGCGAAGAGGGTGTCCGGCGCCTCCGGATCGATGGCGACCCGCCAGACCTTGGCCCCCGTCATGGGCGACTCCATCCGCGCGAAGCTCTCGCCGCGGTTCCGGCTCAGGTAGATGCCGTCGTCGGCGCCGGCGTAGATCGTCGCTGGGTCTTGGGGATGCGCGGCCAGGCCGTAGACCGCCCTGCCGCCCTGGTATCCCTCCCCGATGCGGCCCCGCCTCCAAGTCGCGCCGCCGTCGGCGCTCCGCCACAGCCCCATGCCCAGCGTGCCAACCAGAATGGTGATGTTCTTTGCCATAATTCCCTCCGCCGCGAAAGCCCTCGGTTGCTCCGTCGCTCATCGGACTATTAGTCTTCTTCTTGACGCGAGACCATTGCTGAGGGGCATTGTACGCCCGCGTCGGCCAAGTCCGCAGGCCGCCCACTTCAATGCGACCCAAACGTTACGGGGGATACGGGCTGTCGAATCACCTACCTCCGCCCGAACTCCCGCTCCAGCGACGCCGTGCTCAGGTGGATGATGATAGGCCGGCCGTGGGGGCAACTGTAGGGTTCCTTGGCCGTTTCCAGCGAGCGCACCAACTCCGACATCTCTTGCTGTGACAGCGCGTCCCCGGCCCGCACGGCGCTGTGGCAGGCCACCGTGGCCGCCAGCCGCCACTCGCGGGAGGAAGGCTCAGGGTCACCGTCCAAGACCGCCTCCAGGACCTCGACAAGCGCTTGGCCGGGGTGTGAACGGAAGGAGCCGGGAACCGCCCGGATGAGACAGGCGCCCTCCCCAAAGCTCTCCAATTCGAATCCGTACCGCTCGAGCGCCTCGCGCTGCGACGCTAGCGCCGCTTCCAGCGCCGGCGTCAGCTCAACGACTGCCGGCTCCAAGAGACCCTGCCGCTCGGCCACACCCGATGCAGCCTGCTCCCGCACCCTTTCGTAGACCACCTGCTCGTGGCCGGCGTGCTGGTCGATGAGGTACATGCCATCGGGCCCCTCAGCCACAATGTAGGTGGTCTGAATCTGGCCCACCACCCGAAGCACCGGCAGGATGCTGCGCGGCGTCTCCCTCCGCTCCGAATCGCCGTCCCCGGACGCCCCATCCGGCGACGACTCAAGCGTCCCCTGCCCAACCGGCGCCCGCGGCGGCGGTCGCCACGGCGACAGGGGCTGACGAGGGGCGAAGCGCTGAGCCGACGTCCCAAAGGCCGCCACCGGCGCGGCGCCCACCAGGGTCGAGCGAACGGCCTTCTGGAGGGCGGCGTAAACGTCGCCCTCCCGCCGGAAGCGAACCTCCCGCTTCGTGGGGTGGACGTTCACGTCCACTTCGGCAAGGGGCGCCTCGATTCGGAGCATGGCGATGGGGTTGCGACGCTCCGGCAGCAGGTTCTGGTACGCCTCCACGACGGCGAAGGTCAGGCTGCGGTTCTGCACCCAGCGCCCGTTGACGAACAGGGAGATGGCGTTGCGGTTGGCCCGGTGCACTGACGGCGGCCCAACGAGGCCGCTGACTCGATAAGCCTCATCGGACGCCTCAGTGGTGGGAATCTCGACCAGGCCGGCAGCAACCTCGGCCCCATAGACGGCGGCGGCCGCTTCCCGCTCGCTGCCTGTCCCAGGGGAAGCCAGCGCGTTGCGGCCCTCCACTTCCAACGAGAATGCAACACCCGGATAGCACAGGGCAAAGCGGGCCACCAAGTCCTGAATGTGGCTCAGCTCCGTCGCCTCGGAGCGTAGGAACTTCAGCCGCGCCGGCACGTTCTGGAACAGCCGCCGCACCACAATGCTGGTCCCCGGCGGACATCCCTGGGACTTGCGGTCAACCACCCTGCCCTCCCGCGCCTCCACCAGCGTCCCGGCCTCTGCGCCACCGGGCCTCGTGAGCAATGACACCCGCGAAACAGCGGCAATGCTGGGCAGCGCCTCGCCGCGAAATCCCAGGGACGTTATCGTGGCGAGATCGTCCGCGGAGGTTAGCTTGCTCGTGGCGTAGCGCTCGAAGGCCAGCGCCGCCTCGGTGTCCGAAATGCCGACGCCATTGTCGACCACGCGCATCGACTGCAGACCGCCGCCCTGCACGTCGATGGCGATACGGGTGGCCCCAGCGTCCAGGGAGTTCTCCACGAGTTCCTTGATGACGGAGGCAGGCCGCTCCACCACCTCGCCGGCGGCGATCTTGGCAACAACCAGGGTATCGAGAACGCGGATGGGCATTGGTCAGGAAGGGAGACGCTTGGCCCGGAAGCCTGGGTCCGGAGAGTGTCCCTCCTCGGCGAAGGTCAAAATTGCCTCAAGCACCTTGTCCAACTCTCGGTCCAGCAGATTGGGGATGTAGTAGGCTCTGACGAGGAAGCCCCCGAACGCATGCACGATCTCTGGGTAGTCGTCGATGACGAAGTCAGGGACCACCGGTATGCGGTGGGTCGTCAGGCCGGTCTCGAAGGCGCCCAACGGCTTAACGAAGACACCGGAAACGTAAGGATCCAGCTTGTGTTCGCTAACCTCCCAGTGCCGTAGGCCCACGCCGGACCATATGTACAGGTCGTGGCCGTTGTCCTTCAGCTCCTGGAATACCTCGTGGGTCCGAGGACGCAGGCTGCCGTCCATCGCCAGAATTGTGTAGTCAACGTCGAAGAAGATATTCACGGTCCCCCAGGCAGAGCTGTCTCCCCTGCCCAACCCCCAGGTTCAATCAGGGCTGACGTTGCAACCCCGCGCGCTCCACCCTCAAACGTTTCTTGTAACAGGAGACCCCTGCATAGCTCCTGCGCCAATCTTTCCCGCGCCCTGTGGCAACCCGCCCCGGCCCGTCAGCCGTGCGCCCCATTGCTATCCTCAGCGGAGCGAGAGACCTCCGTTGGCCTACCGGCCGCCAATGGCCTCGGCCAGGGTCTTCAGGTTGGGCCCGAAAAGCGCGTTGCCGCCCATGACGACAACCGGGCGGCGGAGGAGCCGCGGCTCCTCCGCCATGAGGTCCAACATCTTTTCCTCGGAGAGGGCGTCCGGGTCCAACCCCAGCTTCTTCACACTCGGGCTCTTGAAGGAGAAGGCCTCCCGCGCCGGCCTGCCCGCCAGAAGTCCCAGCAACTCGTCGCGCGACAGGGGCTCCGCGAAGAAATCGCGTTCGGTGATCGCCGCGCCAGCCTGCGAGAGCAACTCTCTCGCCTTGCGGCACGTCCCTCAGCGCTTCCACCAGTACAAGCTCACTTCCTGGGCCACCCACCACCTCCCTACGTCATGTCTGCAATCCCTTTCGGGACTCGCCGCAAAAGATCACAGAGATCGCGGCGTAATGTCAAACTCCTCGCGCGCTCCGCGCCCCCGGCGATCCAATCTCCGTCTAGCTCGGCGACGCCTCCGGCACACCCTGCGGCCTGGACCTTCCCCTAGCGCGCGCCCCCAGCTTGGCCAGCCATATGCCGATCTCGTACAACGCGAACAGGGGAATTGCCACGAATGTCTGGTTGATGGGGTCGAACGTGGGAGTGATCAAAGCGCCGGCGACGAAGGCGCCCACCAGCGCTATGCGCCTCTTCGAGGCCAGCCAGCGGGGCGTCACCACTCCGATGCGGGCAAGGAACATCATCACAATTGGCGTCTCGAAGGCAACTCCCAGCCAGAACAGCAAAGTCACGATCAGATTGAGATAGCTGCCGATGCGGATCATTGGCACTGCGATGTTGCTGCCGAAGTTCAACAGAAAGCTGATGGCGGGAGGTAGAAGGACGTAATATCCGAAGGCCACTCCCACTCCAAAGGAGGCCAGCACCGCCGGCAGCAGGATGTAGACGTATTTACGCTCCTGCCTCGTGAGGCCCGGCGCCGCGAACTGCACTATCTCATAGATGACGAAGGGGAGCGCCAGGGCTATGCCTGTGAACAACGACACCTTCATGATGACGCCAATCATTTCCGTCATGTCGGTGAACACGGGCTGTCCGCCGGGTATCTCCTCGAATTGAGAGGCCGGCCCCATCAAGAAGCGCAGGAGCTGCTCGTGAAAAATGAAGGCCAGCACGGTCGCAATCACGACGAATATGGCGGCCCGCACCAGCCGCTTGCGCAGCTCGCCTATGTGGGCGCTGACCGGTCGCGCTTCGTCTACCATTGATGGCGCCTAGCTGGAAGTTCCGTCCGGCGAACCAGGCTCGCCGCCCCTGGGACGAGGCGGCTTCTCATCTGCTGCGGGTTGGTCCAGGGGCTCGTCCAGGTTCAGGAGCTGGGGCAAATCCTGCGTGGCCTGGCGCGCCTGCCGGAGCATCTTGCCCAGGCTCCGCGCCGTCTCCATCATCCGGGCCGGCCCCATGACCACCAGGGCCACCAGGAAAACGAGAATCATCTCCATGGGGCCTATGCCAAAGAAGTCCACGGCTAGTCCTTTCTCCCGGCGAGCGGACAGGATGCACACTGGTCTGGGGGCCGCCAAGCGTCCTTCGGCGCCGCCTGCGCGCCAACCTCGCTCAGAAGCTCCACGACCGTACACGGAGGAAGTCCCACGACGTTGAGATAGCAACCGTCCAGGACTTCCGCGGGGTGGAAATCAGGATCCTGAATGCCATAGGCCCCAGCCTTGCCCACCGCCCCGCCTGACCCAACATACCGCTGAATCTCAGCATCGGAGTAGTCCCGCATCGCCACGACGCTTTGTCGCGAGCGCACCGCAGTCCGCCCGCTTGCCCGGCCAACCACCGCCACGCCGGTGACGACCGCGTGCGTCCTGCCCCTGAGGCGGCGCAGCATCGCCTCCGCCTCAGAGGGGCTGTGCGGCTTCCCCAAGACCTCTTCCCCATCCACGACCACAGTGTCGGCGCCGATGACGGCATCACATTCCTGCGCGGCCGCGGCCGCGGCCTTCGCCAGCGCGCGGGCTGTGGCGGCCTGCTCCGGAGTGTCCCCGCTGATGGACTCCTCGTCTATTTCGGGGTCCACGATGGCGAACCTGATGCCCAGGTCCTTCAGAATCTGACGCCGCCGCGGCGACCGCGACGCCAGCGCAATCCTGGCGGTGGGCCGCGCCGCCTCTCGCAACGAGAGCGCAACGACGCATTCCACGTGGTAGGTCTGGGGAAACATATCCACCGGCTGCGCGGAGTCGATAACGAAGGGGCCGTCCACCAGCACCTTGAGGTCTCTGGCGAGCGTGTTCGGGTCGCAGGAAACGTAGACGACCCTGCTGGGCGCCAGGTCGCACAGCGCCGCCAGGACATCCTCGCGGCACCCTGTCCGCGGAGGGTCCAGGATGACGGCGTCGGGCGGGTCCATGTCCCCAAGGACCTCCTCGGTCTTTCCCTGTACGAACCGGATGTTGTCCAGACCGGCCGCATTGCCGCGGCCGTCCTTTACCGCCTGCGCCGACTCCTCGATGGCGATGGCCTCTCGGACGTGGGGCGCCAGCAGTGCGGCAAAACAGCCAACCCCCGCGTACGCGTCCACCAGGATCTCGTCACCGGTGAGTTGGAGCGCCTCCCGGACCAATTCAACCATCCGCTCCGCCTGGTGGGTGTTGACCTGGAAGAAGGACGGGGAAGCGATGCTGAACTCCCGTCCGAGCATCCGCTCCGCGTAGTGGCTCTGTCCGGTCTCCAGAGAGACGACCTCGTTCTTGAGCGTCGGTTGGACAAGGTAGCGCCCTGTGTTCACTCCATAGCGAATGGCGACCTGGGTGGTCTCGCCGACCCTACCCTGGAGACTGCGCAGGGCGCCATTGATCCATGGGTGCATCAACATACAGTGGTCGACTTCCACGAATGCCCGGCTCTCCCGGTTGACGTAGCCCAAGCGGCCCCGCCGGTCCACGGTGAATCGGGCGTGATTGCGATATCCCCACGGCGAGGGGCTGGGGAGGGTCTCGTTGACCGCAACTCCCTCGAGACCACCGACGCGGCTCAGGGCGTCCTCAACGGCCAAGCGCTTCAGCTCGAGCTGGTGGCCGTAGTCGATGTGCTGCCACTGGCATCCTGTGCAGGGTCCCGCATAAGCGCAGGGAGCGGAGACGCGGTGCGGCGATGGGGCCAGGACCTGCGACACGCGGCCCACCAGGTATCTCCGGTGGACGCCTGTGATCTCCACCACGGCCTCTTCACCGGCGATGCCGCCGAAGGTGAAGAGCGGCTTCCCCTCAACCTCCGCAAGGACCTCCCCAAGGCGGCCCCAGCCGGTAAAGCGCACCGTGACCGTCTGACCCTTGATTACCTGTGTTGCCGTGGCCATCGTAGCTGAGACGCCTCCAAGTTCACTATACACGAACCCCAATGCTACTCCCACCGGCCCGGTCGCTGGGCACCGGCGTCCACCAGGCTTGGCAGGTAGAGCACCTTCTCCTCCGCGCCTTCCGGGAAAGGGAAGGGGCCGGGCCTGTGCTATCATGGCTTTACTCCATCCTGACTCCGGGAGCACCCCTTGGCGGTCGAGCGGCGCCATCCAGAATGGATCAAGGTCCCCATGCCCGGCGGCCCCGTGTACCAGGAGGTGCGCCGTCTCCTGCGCGGCGCGGAGCTTCACACGGTTTGCGAAGAGGCCCACTGCCCCAACATCGGCGAGTGCTGGGAACGCCGCAGCGCCACCTTCATGGTACTCGGCGACATCTGCACCAGGGCCTGCCGCTATTGCGCCGTGACCTCCGGAAAGCCGGTGGGGTTGGACCTCGCAGAGCCCGGGAGGCTCGCTCGAACAGCCGAGCGGCTGGGGCTTCGATACTGCGTCATCACCTCGGTCAACCGGGACGACCTGCCGGACGGCGGGGCTTCCGTCTTCGCGGAGTGCGTCCGCCAGGTGCGGCGGCGGCTCCCCGATTGCCGGGTGGAGGTGCTGATCCCCGACTACCAGGACACTGCATTGCAGTCCGTGCTGAACGCCCGCCCAGCCGTGCTGAACCACAACATCGAGACCGTCCGCCGCGTGTTCCCGCAGGTGAGGGCCAGGGGCGACTATGACGCCTCGTTGGAGGTGCTGCGCCAGGCCAGCGAGTTGGCCCCTGACATTCCCACCAAGTCCGGCATGATGGTAGGCCTCGGCGAGGAGTGGCGCGAGATACTCGAAACGATGGACGACCTTCGGTCCGTCGGCGTGGAACTGCTGACCATAGGGCAGTACCTGCGCCCGTCCGCCAAGCATGCGCCCCTGGCCAGGCACTACGCGCCGGCGGAATTCGAGGCTCTGCGGGAGGAGGGGATGCGGCGGGGATTCAGGCACGTCGCCTCCGGCCCCCTTGTCCGCTCCTCCTACCACGCGGACGAGCAGGCCGACGCCGCTCGAAGGGTCCCTGTCCCCTAGCCCGGTGTCCGCCGGAAAAGACCATGAGAGCAGAGGGCCGGCCGCACCGCGAACCCCTGACGCCTCTCCGATGAGCCCTCTGAGGACCAACACCCGGATCGAGGAACGCCTGGCATGAGGCTCAGGTCCCTCACTTCACCCACGTCCCGCGGCCTCGCCAACCTCTATGTGCCGTCCCTGGTCATGAGCTTCGGCCAGGGCATGGTCATTCCCGCCATCCCCGTCATCGCCTCCGAATTCGACGTCTCCGTCGGACTCGCAGCCCAGGTTGTTACCGCCTACGCCATCGGCCGCGTCGCCTCCCTGGTTCCCGCTGGGATGATGATCGACCGGCTGGGTTCGCGCGTGGCCATGCTGGTGGGACCGTTGATGGTGGCGGTGGGCGTTGGGGCCATCGCCATCACGCCTGTCTTCTGGGTCATCCTGGCCGCCCAGTTCGTGGTGGGCATGGGAGACAGCTTGTGGATGTTGGCCCGGGAGGTTACGGGCATCAACCTGGTGAAACCCTCCCAGAGGGGCCGCGTCATGAGCGGCTTCATGGGCGTTACGTCGGCGGGAATGAGCCTGGGGCCGGTGGCCGGCGGGTTCATCCTCGAAGCCATCGACCTACGCACCGTCTTCCTTGTGTATGCGGCCCTGGCCGCAGCCGTGTTCTTCAGCTCTGTGCTCTCCCGCCATTCGGAAGCGCGGGCGCCCATTCCGTCGAAGGTCAAGTCCTCGCCCTTCCAATTCGGACGCCTCAGCGAGATCGAGCGCCAGTTGCGGCCCACCTACGTCGCCCTTGTTGTCGCCACCTTCGCCATGATGCTCTACCGGCTGGCCCTGCAGAGCATGCTGCCCCTGTACATGGGCAGCGAGCTTGGCTTCTCCCCCGTGCAGGTGGGCAGCATCTTCGGCATCTCCACCATCTTCGTGTTCGCGATGATCATCCCCGCTGGCTTCATCACCGACAAGATTGGCAGGAAGTGGGCCACGGTTCCCAGCACCATCATCCCGGCGCTGGCCTTTATCGCCATACCATTTATCGACTCCATGCTGGAGCTCGCCATCATAGCTTCGGTGCTGGGCATGGCGAACGGCCTATCCCTGGGCTCCGTAGCAACGTCAACCTTCGACGTGGTTCCGGAGCACGCCAGGGCGCGCTTCCAGGCCCTGCGCCGAGTCATCGGGGAGATGGGCGGCATCAGCGGCCCACTCTTTGGAGGGATCATTGCCAACGCCTATGGCGCCGGGATGGCCTTCCTCATCTTTGCGCCCTTCATCCTGGCGCCGGGACTGCTGCTCTGGATGGTGGCGAAGGAAACGTTGGTCAAGAGCCGCCCCTCCGAACCGTGAGCATGGAGGTTGGCTGCTCTGCGTCACTGGGCCGCGTTGGATTGCAGGCCGTTGGACTGTTGGCGTCCGGTTCTTGGGGGTTGGCTGGTTGGGTCGCGCCGCCTTGACTGGCGCCCTGCCGAGCCTTATTCTGCAAAGGACGCCTTATTCTGCATGGGACATTGTTCCCTGTGGGGCCTTCTGTGCCCACACGCACATCACACGCCGGCGCCGCTCTCGACCTTCGATTGTTCTGGGAAGCGCAACTCCAGAACAGGCTGCTCATTCCTCGCTGCACCGTATGTACCACTTGGCACTTCCCGCCCAGGGAGACCTGCGCGGCCTGCGGCGCCAACGCTTCGACATGGGCAGAGGCGAGCGGACGCGGCGTCCTGTACAGCATCATGGCCACCCACCCGGCATCGGCAACCCTGAACGGCGAACCGCGCCTGATTGCCGTCGTTGAGCTGGAGGAGGGACCCAGGATATTGGCGGAACTCGTTGGCATTGAAACCGAGGCCGCCCCCGGGAAGATCGGCGCGCCCTTGACCGCGGTGTTCTCTCCTGAGCGGGAGCATGGCGGCGGCTCGGGCCCGCCGTTGTGTTTCAGGCCCCTGTAGCGTCTCCGGCGAACCGGCGAGACGTTGGCCTTGGCGGACCGGGTGAGGCATCGGCCTGCCTGGTAGGCTACAATAGTACGGAAAGCGTAGGACGAAATAGAACAGTGCGGAGTGTCATTAATGGCTGAATCCGACTACGACATCGTAATCATAGGCAGCGGACCAGGCGGCTACGTCGCTGGCATCCGGGCCGGCCAGTTGGGACTCAAGACCGCCGTGGTGGAACGGCATGAAGTCGGCGGTGTTTGCCTCAACTGGGGATGCATTCCCAGCAAGGCGCTCCTCAGGAATGCCGAAATTCTCTCTCTCATCAAACGCGGCCCGGAGTTCGGCATCTCCTACGATAACCTCCAAGCCGACTTCGGCGTCGCCGTGGACAGGAGCCGCAAGGTCGTCCGCAGGCTGACCCAGGGGATAGCCTTCCTCCTCGCGAAGAACGAGGTGGACTTCGTGCAGGGCACGGGGTCTCTCAGGGACGCGAACACCATCGAGGTTGCGCCGGAGGGCCGCACGCTCAAAGCCAAGAACGTCATCATCGCCACGGGCGCGCGCCCCCGGAGCATTCCCCCCCTGCCCATCGACGAGACCACGGTCATCACCAGCCGCCAAGCGCTGGAGCTTCGCGAGGCGCCCGGCCGGGTGGTCATTGTTGGCGGAGGGGCAACCGGCGTGGAGTTCGCCTACATCTATCGGGCATACGGCGCCGAGGTCACAGTGGTGGAAATGCTGCCACACCTCCTCCCCAAGGAAGATGAGGACATCAGCAAGGCCTTGGAGCAGTCCTTCGCCCAGCAGGGCATCCGGGTCATGACCGGCGCCCAGGTGAAAGAAACCAAGCGCACCCTAGAAGGCTTGTCGCTCGTCGTTAATGGAAAGGACGGGGAGGTCAGCATAGCCTGCGACAAGGCGCTGTCGGCCATCGGCGTCGAGTACAACACGGAGGGCCTCGGCCTAGACAACGTTGGCGTGAAGCTGGAAAAGGGAGCTGTCGTCGTGGACGAGAACATGGCCACATCGGCGCCCGGAGTGTATGCAATAGGAGACGTGACGGGTAACATGCTCCTAGCCCACGTGGCGATGGCCCAGGGTGTGGCTGTCGTGGAGCGCATCGCGGGGATGGACTCGCCCCCCATCGACTACGTCATGATGCCCAGAGCCACCTACTGCGTGCCCCAGGTCGCCAGCTTCGGCCTGACCGAGGCCGAAGCCCGCGAACAGGGCTACGAGGTAAAAATAGGCAAGTTCCCATTCCAGGCCAGCGGCAAGGCTCAGGCCCTGGCGGAAACCGAGGGAATGGCAAAGATCGTCGTAGACGCCAGGCTTGGGGAGATCCTGGGAGGCCACGTCATCGGCCACGAGGCCACCGAGCTTCTGGGAGAACTGACCCTGGCCAACCTGCTGGAAGGCACGAACAAGGAACTTGGCTGGTTGGTGCACCCGCACCCCACCATGTCTGAGGCCGTCAAAGAAGCAGCGCTTGCCGCCGACGCCGAAGCGATCCACATCTAGGGCCGCTCCGCCGCGTCCAGACGCCACGGGAGGCAGGACATGACGTTGAAGGAAAGGTTGAACCAGCAGCAGGTAGCCGGGTACTACCGGGCTATGCTGCTCATACGCCGTTTCGAGGACAGGGCCGCCCAAGCCTACATGATGGGCAAGGTCCGGGGATTTCTCCATCTCTACTCCGGCGAAGAGGCCATTGCCGTTGGGGTTATGTCCGTTCTCAACTCCAACGACTACGTCATCACGCACTATCGAGACCACGGGCACGCCCTGGCGCGCGGCATGGACCCCAAGGCCGCCATGGCCGAACTGTTCGGCAAGGCTACGGGCTGCAGCCGGGGAATGGGCGGGTCGATGCACCTCTTCGATGCCTCGCTCAACTTCATGGGCGGCTACGCCATCGTCGGCGGGCAGTTCCCCCTGGCAACGGGGCTCGCCCTCGCCAGCGCCTACAAGGGGACCGACCAGGTGACGGTGTGCTTCTTCGGCGACGGCGCCCTCAATGAGGGGGAGTTCCACGAGGCCATGAACCTCGCCGCCGTTTGGAAGCTCCCCATTCTCTTCCTGCTCGAAAACAACCTCTACGGCATGGGGACCCGGGTCGACCGCACCTACGCCGGCGGCCACGACGTTTACAAAGCCTCCGTCCACTACTCTATGGAAGCCAGCGTCGTTGACGGCATGGATGTCCTGGCCGTGCGGGACTCCGTTTCCAACGCCGTAAACCACATCAGGCAGGGCAACGGCCCCTACTTCCTAGAGGCCAAAACCTATCGCTTCCAGGGCCACTCCATGGCCGACCCCGGGGAGTACCGGGACAAGGACGAGGAGGCCTACTGGCAGGCCAGGGATCCCATCGCCACGATGCGCAAGCAGATGATCGAGGAAGACCTGCTCAGAGAGAGGGATGCCCGGGCCCTCGAGGAGGAAGTAGACGCGGTTCTGGACGAGGCCGTCAAGTTCGCCGACGAGAGTCCCTTCCCCAGCCCTGAAGCGCTCTACGAGAACGTGTACGCCTCCTAGGCCTCCCGCCTGACTTCAAGAGGAGCAACGCCATGCCGGAGATAACCATGCGAGACGCCATCAGCCGGGGTCTCAAAGAAGCCCTCGACAACGACGAGCGCGTCTTCATCATGGGCGAGGACGTCGGCCACTACGGCGGCGCCTACGCCGTCACGAAGGGGTTCATCCAGGAGTACGGAGAGCGCCGCATCAAGGACACGCCAATATCAGAGTCCGTGTTCGTCGGCGCCGGCGTGGGAGCGGCCATGGCCGGGCTCAAACCCGTCGTGGAGCTGATGACCATCAACTTCAGCCTGCTGGCGATGGACCAGATCGTGAACCACGCCGCCAAGATCCACTACATGTCCGGTGGGCAATTCACGGCCCCCGTGATCATCCGCACCGTAACCGGGGGCGGCGCCGGGCTCGCGGCCACGCACTCCCAGAGCCTGGAAGGCTGGTACGCCACCGTGCCCGGGCTCAAGGTTGTCACTCCAGCCACCCCCTATGACGCCCTCGGACTTCTGCGAACGGCGTTCCAGGACCAAAACCCAATCATCTATGCCGAGCACGACCTCCTCTACAGGACCCGCGGCGAGGTCCCCGATGCCTACTACACCGTGCCCTTCGGCTCCGCCAGGATTGCGAGGGAGGGCAACGACCTCACCATCGTCGCTCACTCGGGCATGGTCCGGGTGGCGGAGGACGCCGCCAACAAACTGCGCGAGCGGGGAGTCTCGGTGGAGGTCATAGACCTACGGACGCTGCGCCCCCTGGACATCGACACCATCACCAAGTCCGTGCGCAAGACCAACCGGTGCATCGTCGTCGAGGAGACGTGGCGCTTCGGGGGTTTCGGCTCGTTCGTCGCCAGCGAGGTCCAAGAGGCCGCCTTTGACGACCTCGACGGCCCCGTCGCCCGCGTGGGCTGCGCCGACGTCCCGGCGCCCTACTCCAAGCCCCTCGAGGACCTTCAAATTCCCAACGGCGACGCCGTCGTGAGAGAGGTCGAGCGGGTCATCGGACTCTAGAGAAGGCCCCGCACACCAACAGGGGAGACGCGCCCCTACGGAGGACATATCCCGTGGCTACTGAAGTGGTAATGCCTCAAATGGGCTACGACATGCAGGAAGGTAAGATCCTGCGATGGCTCAAGCAGGAAGGGGAGCCGGTCGCCCGTGGCGAGGTCATCGCCGAAATCGAGACCGATAAGGCCGCCATCGAGATGCCCGCCTACGCCGCGGGTGTGCTGGGCAAGATCTATGTCGAGGAAGGCGCGACGGTGCCGGTGGGCCACGTCGTCGCCGTCATAAGCGCGCCCGGCGAGGAGATCCCTGAAAGGACGCCCGATGTCCCCGCAGCGCCCCCTGCAGAGGCGGTCACGCCTGCCCAGAAAGCCCCAGCCGCCCCCGCAGCCGCCCCCTCGGCGGCGGCTGGCCCGGTCAAGGCTTCCCCGGTGGCCCGCCGGCTGGCGGAAGAGACCGGGGTGAACCTCCAGGCCGTCAGCGGCACCGGCCCCGGCGGCCGCATCACCAAGACCGACGTCGAGGCATTCGCCGCCGCTCCGTCGGCGCCCTCGGTCCCCTCCACCCAGCCTGAAGAGGCGTCCGAAGAAGCGGCTGCCGCCCCCGCCATCGCGATCGACCAGACCCCGGATGTCGTGCAGTTGGACCCAATGCGCCGGGCCATCGCGCGGGTCACCACCGCCTCCAATAGGGACGTGCCGCACTTCTACGTGACGGCCGAGATCGACATGGATAGCGTGATGGAGACGCGTTCGCAGGTGAACCGCGACCTTCAAGAGCAGGAGGGTCTTCGCGTCAGCGTCAACGATTTCATAATCAAGGCCAGCGCCAAGGCCCTGGCCCGCTTTCCCAACCTCAACGCCTTCTTCGATGGCGACTCCCTCAAGATGAACAGAATGATCAACATCGGCGTGGCAATGGACCTGAAGGGCCAGGGCCTGATCATTCCCGCCGTGCTGGATGTCGGCAGCAAGAGCCTGGTGGAGATATCCAAGGCCGTGCGGCGCCTGGCAGAGCGCGCCCGTTCCGGTCACCTCACACAGGAAGAGTACACCGCCGGCACCTTCACGCTCAGCAACCTGGGCATGTTCAACGTCGACAGCTTCGCGGCCATCATCTTCCCGCCCCAGGCCGCTGTCCTTGCCACCGGGTCGGTGAAGAAAAGGCCGGTCGTCAGGAACGACCAGATCGTGGTGGGCCAAGTGATGATCGCCACCCTGTCAGTGGACCACCGCACCTCCGACGGCGCGGAGGCCGCCCAGTTCATGGGCGAAGTGAAACGCCTTCTGGAAACCCCATCGCTGCTGATGATCTAACGCCGCTCGGCATTGCGCGAGAACTCAAGAAGGCCCCGCGACGCTCGCCGGGGCCTTCTCGCCGCCAGTGCCCCGGACAACGCTCCCCTCCCTCCCGCCTCTCCCCTTCCCCCTCCCTGCCTTCCGTGGTAAAGTGACACCGCTTTCTTGACCGACCCGTAGAAGGAGCCGCCATGACCACACTGAACGTCGTTGGACACCATACCCCGCGCGTGGATGGGCCAGCCAAGGTGACCGGCAAGACCCAGTACTCGGCTGACATCTCGGTCCCAGGGCTGCTCTGGGGAGCAATCCTGCGCAGCCCCTTGCCCCACGCCAGGATCGTCAGCATCGATACCTCCAAGGCTGAGAACCTGCCGGGCGTCAAAGCCGTAATCACCAGCGAGAACGCCGGCCGCCACCTTATAGGACGCTACCTCCGCGACATGCCGGTGCTTGCCTTCGACAAGGTCCGCTTCATTGGGGAGCGAGTCGCAGCCGTCGCAGCCATCGGCAAGGACACCGCCGAGGAAGCCCTTTCCCTGATCGAGGTAGAGTACGAAGAGTTGCCCGGCGTCTTCGACGCCTCGGAAGCGCTGACCCCCGGCGCTCCCAACGTCCACGACGACCCCAGAGGCTACCCCAACTCCTACACCGACGCCGAGCAGCCCGACCTTCCCAACGTGTGCGCCTACGGCCACTGGCATCACGGCGACTACCAGGAGGCTATGGCCCAGGCCGACGAGGTGATCGAGCACTCCTTCCGCGTCCGCCCCGAGCACCACGGATACATTGAGCCGCACGCCGTCGTCGTATCCTACGACCAGTCCACCGGGCGGGCAGAAATCTGGCCGTCCAACAAGAGCCCCTACGCTCTGCGGGGCCAGTTGGCCGCCGCCCTGGACGTTGGCCCCGATACGCTTGACGTGCACTCCACCAGCATCGGCGGCGACTTCGGAGGGAAGGGCACCCCTATGGACTCCCCGGTGGCCTTCCTGCTGTCCAAGGCGGCAGGCGCCCCCGTCAAGCTCGTCATGTCGTACACCGAGGAGCTGATGGCGGCCAACACCCGGCACGGCGGGGTCATCAAGGTCACGCTTGGCGTAAAGAAGGACGGGCGCATCTGCGCCCTCAAGACTGAGGGCGTGTTCAACGGCGGAGCCTACGGCGCCCACAAGCCCCTACCCAACGTCAACCTGCACGGCGCCGACCAGGCGGGAAGCTGCTACAGAATCCCCGCCGTCGATATCCACAGCACCATCGCCTACACCAACATGATCCCCGGAGGCCACATGCGGGCCCCAGGCGCCCCGCAATTCACCTTCGCCGTCGAGCGGGCCTTCGACATGGCCGCCGCCAGGCTGGGCATGGACCCAGGGGAGTTGCGCCTCATCAACGTCCTGGACAACACCGATCACCCTCATGCAGCCGCAGAGGGGACCACCGTCCGGGCCAAGGAAACTCTTGAGAAGGCCCTGGAGGCCGCTGGATGGGGGTCATCCAAGGAGAGCCGCAACGTTGGGCGCGGCATCGCCATGTACGAGCGTGGCGCAATCGGCGGCAACTCCAGCATGAGAATCGGCCTTGAGGCCAGCGGCCAAGTGAAGGTCTTCGTGCCCATCCCCGACCCGGGGCAGGGCGGCTACACCGTTGTTCAGCAGATCGCCGCCGAGGTCCTCGGAGTTCCCGCCAGCCAGGTGACCATCATCACGGCGCCCCCCGGAATGCTGCCCTTCGACATGGGCGTCGGGGGAAGCCGCACAACCTACGCCCTCGGCAAGACGGCCATGGACTCCGCGGAAGCGCTGCGGGCCCGCCTCAAGCAGGTGGCCACCACCCGCCTGGAAGTGCCCGAGGGCCAGATGTCTTGGGAGGGCGCCGAGTTGGTGGCCGGAAGCCAGCGCCTCACCCTCGCCGAGTTGGGCGCCCTTGCCGAAGAGATCGAGGGAGCGCCGCTGGAGGTCGATATCGTCGTCGAGCTTGCCGTGTTCCCCGAGAGCGCCATGTCCTTCACCGCTCAGGTCGCCGAGGTGGAGGTGGACCCCGAGACCGGCAAGATTAATCTGCGCCGCATGATCACCGCCCACGACATCGGCATCATTGTCAACCCCGTGGGTCACCAGGGCCAGATCGAGGGCGCCTTCGTTATGGGCATGGGGTACGGTCTCATGGCGGAGTTGCCCAGTGAGGAAGGGCGCGTCACCACGCTGCACCTTGGCGATTACAAGCTGCCCAGCATGCCGGATATTCCGGAACTGGTCACCGTGCTGCTCCACGGCGAGGAGGGACCCGTGCCCTTTGGTGGACAGTCCATCGCCGAGGCGTCCAACGTGCCGGCGGCAGCAGCCATTGCCAATGCCGTATCCGACGCCATCGGCATCCAGTTGGACCAGCTTCCGGTGTCTGCGGAGCGGGTGTACAGCGCCCTGCAGGAGACCGCCCGCTGAAGCGTCGGCCTCTTCTCGCGGCGCTCGCTGCATTCGATTCGAGGCATGGGGCCGCAAGCTGGCGTTGGTCGTTGTGCGTCCGCGTCCCCTAGGGATGCTCGGAACAAGCCGCCAGAGAGGCGCCGTGTCCCCACCCCGCGGCAACCCTCCACTCCCTGCCCCCAAGTACGGGGTTAGGTTAGGAAGCGTCCCGACGCGCCAGGTGAGCAAATGACGCCGCCGCCGTCCCCCCAAGCAGGGTCAGGGGGCTGCGCCCCCGCCGGGGGTACAGCGTGTCCCCCTGTTCTGGAAAACGTCGGAGGGTGGAGCGGGCGGGGAACAATCCATCACACCTCGGCCTAACGGCTGTCGGGGCTATGACCGCACTATGACCGCGCTTGACTGGGCTATGACCGCGCTGTGACCGCGCTAGATCGCGCTTCGCAACGGTCCCATCCCCTTCCCCTGGCTAGGAAGCATCCCAACGCGCCAAGTGGGAAAACGCCGACGCCGCCCTCCCCCAAGCAGGGTGCAGGGAGCGCAGCCCCCGCCGGGGGTACAGCGGAGTCCCCCTGTTTCTAAAAACGTTGGAGGGTGGGCAGGCGGGACAACGGCGCAGGCCAAGCCAGATCCTCCGCTGATGGAGGGCGCAGGCCACAACAAGCCCATCCGCCCAAGTTATGCCCCACCCCCCTTGCAAAATACGAACGGGTGTGCTATAGTACCCCCATGAAGTCGGCCACCGGCCCGCTTCTCTTCCTAGGAGCCTGCCGCATACATGAGCACTGGGGGCTAACCACAGAGAATCCCCCTGTGGCAGGAGCGCTGAGGGAACAACCCAAGGGGCAAGACCCTCCGAGGAAGGTTGGGACCGGAGTGAATGCCGTTGTAAGGCACAGGCTCTTTGGAGCCATCCAACTCCGTAACGGCTCGTAAGATTGGTAACGGCTCCGTAACGACTAGTAACCGCTCCGTAACCGCTGTGTAACAGCCTGTAACGGCCATGTAATAGCTGGTAATGCCTTTGTAACGGCTCCACGCCTACGGAGCGCCGGGGGAGAAGAAAACGCAGTAACACATACAATCAAAGAATGAGGTTGAGGCCGGGGGAACCCTCCCATCCCTACCCCCACCCCCGCAGGAACGCTAGGCGGCGTCTTCTCTTGGCATGCGCTTGAATCGCAGTGCGTCTCTCACAGCTTGTTCAGCAATTCCCTAGCTGCTTGCCCTCGGCAATGGGCTACGGCGACCGCCGTTGGCGCATCGCCTCGTACATGACGAGCGCCGCGGCCACCGACGTATTCAACGAGGCCACCCGCCCCCGCATGGGGATCGCGGCCAAAACGTCGCACCGCTCGCGCGCCAAGCGAGGAAGACCGCTGCCCTCCGCCCCTATCACCAGCGCCGTCGGCTGACGATAGTCGATCGCCGTGTAGTCCATGCTCCCCTCAGGGTCCACTCCCACCAACCAAACGCCCTCCTGCCCCAGACGCGCCAACGTTTGAGCGATGTTCGTCACTCGGGCCACCGGCACGTACTCGACCGCTCCCGCCGAAGCCCGGGCAACGGCGGCAGTCACTCCAACCGCCCGGCGCGTCGGAATAACGACCCCGTGGACCCCGGCGGCGTCGGCGGTCCGCAGGATCGCGCCAAGGTTGTGGGGGTCCTCGATGCCTGCCAGCACGGCGTAGAGAGGAGGCTCGCCCCGTTGAAGGGATGCCTCCAACAAATCGTCCAGGGCAGCGAACTCCATAGCGGCTGCTATCGCCACCACACCCTGGTCGTGGTCGGTGCGGGCCTGACGCCGGAGCGCTACGTTGTCCACGTACTCCACCGGTACGCCCTGTTCGGAGGCCATGTGCAGTATTTCGGCCACGACGCTGTGGCGCCCGATGGTCCGCGAAAGGAGTATCTTGAGCATCGGGCGACCGGCGCGCAGCGCCTCCAAGACGGGCCGCCGTCCCTCGAGAGTCTCTTCCATTCAACGTCCTCCCGCCAACGTTTTCCTGGGTGGCTCGCCCACGCGGACACGGCGCCCCGCCTTCATCGGCCAGGCGAGCAAGATCCGCGCCTGAACAGGAGAGCCATCGCCTCTTTGGGGCCAACCCTGCATCATTGCCAGGCCAAAGGAAAGAGGCGGGCGCGAAGCACCCGCCTCCCTCATCGCCCGGCATGAGTTCCTACAGGCGGTAGAACCGCTTCGTGTTATCGGCCAACACCGCCTGCTTTTGCTCCTGAGTGAGCTCCTCCGACTCCAGCGTCTCCTCGATCTCGTGGAAGGCGCCGGCCATGTCCACCTCGTGGGGGTAATCTGACGAGTATGCGAAGGCCGCGATCCCCACCTTGCTTGCCACGTACGGAAGGCTATCGTCGTTGCCCTCACAGCCAACGAGGAGGTTCCCCGACTCCAGATACTCGATTATCGACTTCCGGGCCACCGTCCCGAAGAACTCATCGTCCCGCGAGCAGCGGTCGATCAGCGGGACCAACCAGCTCGGCCCGCCCTCCAGAAAGGCGAAGCGCAGGTCCGGATAGCGGTCGAACACGCCGTGGTACATGTAGGAGATGAAGGCGTACATCAGCGGCACGGGATGGTGCAGCACGTGGGACCCAATGAAGTCAGAGAAGGTATCAATACCGATGGTCTTGTTGGAGCCCCCGTGGATGGCCAACACGCAGTCAAGCTCGGCAGCCTCGCGATAGACCGGGTCGAAGAAGTCGTGTCCCAGGTGCAAGGGCAAGCCGGTGGAGGGCAGCATGGCCCCCAGCAGCCCCAGCTCCTTCACGGCCCTGCGGAGCTCGGCGGCGGCGGCGGGAGGGTCCTGCATCGGTATCAGGGCCACCGGATGAATTCGCGCGTCCACCCTCGCATAGCGGTCCGCCACGTAGTCGTTGTAGCCTCGGCAGAGGTAGTTGGCGTATTCGTTGCTCTGGATGAACCCAACCGCCAACCCCTCAGTCGGAAAGATGACCGTCTTCTCGATGCCGGTCTTGTTCAAAAACTCCGCCCAGTCCTCGCCTGACCCGGTCCGCTCCTCGCTGGCCGTCTGACGAGGCCCGCCCATCCGGCCGTCAACGCCCCGAAAGTAGTTGTGGATACCGTCCAGCGTGGGAAACGGCCCGCGCTGCGCCGGCAGGCCGCCCGAGGCCACGAACCTGATCTTGTCATCGCAGTAGCTTGGAAGCTCAGTCGCCGACTCAATCAGGTGGCCGTCGCTGTCCATAATCGCCAAGCCATTCTGAGCCATAGCCGCTCACCTCCACTGTGTGTGGCGGAATTCTATCACGGAACCCGGCCCCTTGCCCGACCCTGTAGCGTGTGTCCTAGAGGTCTGTTAGAATCCGCGCCGCGCCGCGCCCGGCCCAGCGCCTAGGCCCATGAATACAGGCCGGGAGGAACCACAGGTCTCAACCAGGAGGAATCCCATGAAAGCCGCCGTCTTGCACGAGTTCCACACCCCTCTCCAAATCGAAGACTTCGACATGCCCACCGTCGGTGACGACGATGTCCTGATCCAGGTCGCCGCCTGCGGCATGTGCCACACCGACATCAAGGTGCAGGAGGGGGAAATCCCCGTGAAGCTGCCCGCCGTCCTCGGCCACGAGATCTCGGGTGTCGTGGTGGGCGCCGGCAAGAGCCAGGAGGCCTCCTTCAAGGAAGGCGACCGGGTCACCGTCGGCATGCGCTACCGCTGCGGACGGTGCAAATACTGCATATCGGGCCTGGAAAACCTCTGCCAGACCCGCACTTCCGGCACACCCTACATGCAGCCCGGCGGTGCCGAGGTGACCCGGTGGAACCTCGGCGGCTTCACCCAGTACATGTCCATCCCCGGCTACGTCCTCTACCACCTGCCGGACGGCGTCAACATCGAGGAGTCCAGCGTGGTGGGGTGCCGCGTCACCACCGCCTACAACGCTGTGAAGAACGCCGCCCGGCTTGCCCCGGGCGAGTCCGCCGCGGTGATAGGCTGCGGCGGCGTAGGTCTCAACACCATCCAGTTCCTCCGCCTCTTCGGCGCCTACCCCATCATTGCCGTCGACGTCATGGACTCGAAGCTCGAGGCG
The DNA here is from genome assembly GCA_965263165.1 of Dehalococcoidia bacterium. Classification (GTDB taxonomy): domain Bacteria; phylum Chloroflexota; class Dehalococcoidia; order Lucifugimonadales; family SAR202-VII-2; genus SAR202-VII-2. Next base: position 1,893,225 of record OZ253584.1, on the reverse strand, counting down.
GCAAAGCGCTACGGCGCAACCCACACCATCAACGCCTCCAACGACGATGCCGTCGAGGCCATCAAGGACCTCACCAGCGGGGGCGTCGACCAGAGCTTTGAGGCCATCGGCAACCCCGTCACCGCCGACCAGGTTGTCAGGTCGGCCAGGGCGGGCGGAACGGCAACGCTCATCGGCTCGTTGGTGGGACAGCAGCTTCTCATCAAGGACGCCGGCTTTGCCTTCAAGGAGGTCACGATCCGAGGAGTCGCCATGCGCCGCACCACCGACGTCATCGAGGTGTTGGACATGGTGCAGCAAGGACGCATCGACGTCAGCTCCTTCATCACCAAACGGTATCCGTACCAGGACATCAACACCGCCATCGACGACGTTCACCAGGGCAACGTGCTCATGGGCGTCGTTCTGTGGGGCGACTAGAACCGAGCCCGAGCCCGCCAAGCCTTCACGTCAATCCAGCACTACGAGGGGGACCTATGAAAGCAGCAGTTTTGCATCAAGCTCATGCGCCGCTGGCGATTGAAGAGTTCAACATGCCCATCATCGACGCCGACGACCTCCTGGTTCAGGTGGCCGCCTGTGGCATGTGCCACACCGATATCAAGGTCCAGGAGGGAGAGCTCCCCGCCAAGCTGCCCGCCGTGCTGGGCCATGAGGTGACGGGCATCGTTGCCGGCGTTGGCGGAAGTCACGAGGGGTTCTTCAAGGAAGGAGACCGGGTCACCGTTGGCATGCGCTACCGGTGCGGGCGCTGCAAGAACTGCATCTCCGGCCACGAGAACCGTTGCCAGACCCCGCCGCCCGGAAAGGGGTTCATAAGGCCCGACGGCTCCGAAGCCAACCGCTGGAACCTGGGCGGCTTCACCCAGTACATGTCGATACCGGGCTACATGGTCTACAAGATCCCCGACGGCGTGGACCTGCAGGAAGCCAGCGTCGTGGGATGCCGAGTGACCACAGCCTACAACGCGGTGAAGAACGGAGGCAGGATTGCCCCAGGGGAGTCCGCTCTCGTCATCGGCTGCGGCGGGATTGGGCTGAACGTCATCCAGTTCCTCAGGCTCTTTGGCGCCTACCCCATCATCGCCGCCGACATTGCCCAGTCCAAACTGGACGCCGCCAAGCAGTTCGGCGCCACCCACACCATCGACGCCAGCAAGGAAGACACGGTGGAAGCGGCCAAGGAAATCACCCAGGGCGGGGCCGACAAGACCTTTGAGGCCATCGGCAACCCCGTCACAGCCGACCAGATCGTCCGCGCCACCAGGGCGGGCGGGACCGCCACCATCGTCGGGGCGCTGATAGGCCAGCAGTTGCTGCTCAAGGACGCCGGGTTCGCCTTCCGGGAGGTGACCATCACCGGCGTCGCCGCCCGCCGCACAACGGACGTCATCGAGGTTCTGGACATCATCCAGCAGGGCCGCATCGACGTCAGCTCCCTCGTCACCAAGCGGTACGGCTTCGAGGACATCAACACCGCCATAGACGACGTGAACGCGGGCAACGTGCTCATGGGGATCACCATCTGGAACTAGCCGCCGGCCGGCATACGCACACCGCGGCCGCCGCGCCCCTCCGGCGCGTGGCGGCCGCGCGTTGGCTATACTGGAGTCGGCCTATCGCAACACTGCGGCTCTACGTCTGGAAACACCGCGCCTAGGAGACTAGCCGGCTTAGCCTGCGCCAATGTCACAAGAGACTACAGGCGCGCTCCTCGCGCTGCTCGTTCCCCTCTTTTTCGGAAGCGGGATGGTGGTTGCCCGCGTTGGCCTGCAAAGGGTCCCGTCCAGCACGGGAAGTCTGTTCTCGCTGGCCGGCGGCTGGGTGGTCGTAACGATTATCGCGGCCATCTTCTATCCGATAGCCCTCATCAGCCTTCCGCTAGCCGCATATCCCTGGCTGTTCCTGACGGGAACGCTCAACTTCCCGGTAGCCCGCTTCCTGAACTTCAACAGCATGAAGATTCTCGGCGTGGTGCGGGCCAATCCGGTGCTTGCCACCGCCCCGCTGATTTCGGCGCTGATCGCCGTCTTCTTTCTCGACGAGCAATGGCGGTGGATCATTGCCATGGGCGCCATCACGATCATAGCGGGCATTGTCTTGGTCGTGAGCAACGACATGGGCTCGCGCCAGCAGCGCGCCGAGACCCAGCCTCAGCCGATTCAGGGCGGCGCAACGGAAAGGCTTGGCATCCTACAGCGCCACCCGATTCTGGTGGGCTACGGCTCGGCGGCCCTGGCCGCCCTGGCCTACGGCACCATTCCGCCGCTTGGGAAGTACGTCACCGTAACCTACGCCAACCCCATGGTCGCCTCGGTCTACACCTTCTTCTTCGGCACCCTGGTGCTGGGGGTCTTCATCGCCCGGCGGATCCCCACCGACATCCGAGTGTCGCCGCCGAAGCCTCTACTCCTCGTCACCATCGGCGGCATGATGATGTCCATCGGCGTCATCATCCTGTACTACTCGCTCACCAAGGCCCCGGTCGCGGTGGTCGCGCCCATCTTCTCCCTGAACCCGCTGGTGACCATGCTGCTGGTCCACTTCTTCCTCCAGCGTCTGGAGCGGATATCGCGCCGCCTGGTCCTGGGCGCCGCGCTCACCGTGGCGGGCGTCGTTATCATCACAGCCACAGCGGGCGGGTAGCTGCCGAAATCCCTTCCCATGACTACGGGGGGAAGGTTCGGTCTTTGATTGTATGTGTGTTACTGCGTTCTCTGCTCCCCCCTCGCCCCATAGTCGTGGAGGCGTGACGCAGGCGTTTCCTGGCGCCAAGACAAGGAGTGGGCCGGCGGGCTGTTTCTGACCATACCCTGCTCTCGCACAACAGTTCTTATTTAGCAAGGAGGAGGGGGGTCGCCTCCTTTCCCCGCGGCTGTAGCCAACGTCCCTGGGAAGTACGCCAAGCGGCGCCCCGAAGGCCCACAGGCGCCTTCATGCACAGCCTTCATGTACAATGACCGCCAGCCACCGGCAACGGGTCGGCAGCCACTGGAAGCGCGTAGTCTGAGCGCCGGCCTCATCCGCCCCGGCCCTCTCCACAGACAGAGCGAGGGAAGCGGGCGGGCGGAAGCGAGCAGGTCCGCCAAGGAGAGCATTTGCCCCCGGAAATCATTGGCGCCTTCATGGCCCTGGGAGTGGGTTTCCTCTTCGCAGCGGGCGTCGTACTGGCCAGAGTGGGCCTCGTGAGCGTGCCCTCCAGCACGGGGAACCTCATCTCGGTCATGGGCGGCTGGGTCCCCATCGTGGTCATCGCCGCTGTCTTCTGGCCCAACGCCCTGTTCACCATGCCGGCGGCCGCCTATTTCTGGATGGTTGCCGTGGGCGCCATCAACTTCCCCATCGGACGATTTCTCAACCTGGCAAGTCTCAAGCTCCTCGGCGTTGCCCGCGCCAACCCGGTCATGGCCACGGCACCCCTCTATTCCGCCTTCGTCGGCATCACCTTCCTTGACGAGCACATGACGTGGCCCATCGCGCTCGGCATGTTCATCACCATGACCGGCGTCATCCTCGTTGTAACGACGGCAATGCGGGAGTCCCGCCCGCAGCCACAGCCGGCGCCCGCGGGCGGGGCGGTGGAAGCGGCGCCCGCCAAGTCCCGCCTGCTGACGCCCTTCTCCCTAGGGTACGCCTCCGCATTTGCCTCGGCGGTCGTTTACGGGATCATGCCCGCCATGAGCAAGCAGGCCGTCTCCTATTCCGGCAACCCTATTGTCACCGCGTCATTCACCCTACTCGCGGGCGGCCTCATCATGGCACTCGCCATAGGGCCGCGCATTCCCAGAGACGTCCGAATGTCGCCCCGACGGGGTCTGCTGTTCGTCTTCGGCGGAGGGATCAGCATGACCATTGGCGTCCTCCTGCTGTACAGCGCCGTGCTGCGGGCGCCCGTCATCGTCGTATCGCCCATCGTGTCCCTCCAACCCGTCATCGCCCTCGTGATGGCCCACTTCTTCCTACAGAGGCTGGAGCGAATTACCTGGCAGCTTGTCGCGGGCACCCTTCTGGTCGTTGCGGGCGTGGTTGCCATCACCTTCGGCATAGAGACCTAGCAGCGTCTCCCAGGAACGTTGCTCCAAGCGCCCGGCGGGGATCCAGTCCCCGCCCCCGAGTGCGGGGGCAGTTAGGATGGGGGCCGCGCAACACGATACCCATTATCCAATCGACGCCAAAAGCTCAGGCCCCCGCGGGTGGCGGACTTGGGGTCAGTTGAAACGCCTCTGTTCCGCATTTGAGAAGGTTGCGCCAACCAGGCGGATGCTCATGAATTCCAGCGACTCTCCGATATTCGAATTGCGAGCGGCGCCTTGGCGATAGGCGCCAAGAACCCTCCTTCGCGCACTCTGGACCCGCTGGGCAAGCGCGCTCCTGAGACAACCTAGACTCATGGGTATTGTCTGGGAAGTCTTGCTAGTTGCAACGCGTCTGGGGATCACATCGTTTGGCGGCCCGATCGCTCATATCGGCTACTTCCGCCAGGAGTACGTCGTCCGTCGCGGGTGGCTCAATGAAGAGAGCTTCGGGGAGCTTGTTGCGCTCTGTCAGCTTCTGCCTGGCCCGGCGAGCAGTCAGCTCGGAATAGCCGTTGGGATCAGGCGCGCTGGCATAGTTGGAGGCTTCGTCGCGTGGCTCGGCTTCACACTTCCGTCGGCGTTTGCGCTAATCCTACTCGCATACGGCGTGCACGGGTTCGATGGACAGGCGAGCGACTGGCTGCACGGCTTGAAGATAGCGGCAGTCGCAGTAGTCGCGCTTGCGGTGTGGGGCATGGGAAGGACGCTCGCGCCGGACAGGCCGCGGATCACGATCGCTGTACTTGCAACAGTCGTAGTGCTCGTAACAGGCGGTATCGCGGCGCAGCTGGCCGTGATCGCCGGCGGAGCGGTGCTCGGCCTGGCGTTCCTCCACCCCTTGGAGTTGCGGCCAAGAGGCGCCACCGGCAAGCGGACCGGAGCGCTCGTCGGGGCGGCAGCGCTGATCGCATTCCTGGTCCTCCTTGCTGCCCTGCCGGTGGCGAACCGACTCACAGACAATTCGCTTATTGCGGTGATAGACAGCTTCTACCGGTCTGGGTCGCTTGTATTCGGTGGGGGTCACGTCGTGCTGCCACTGCTGGAGGCGGAGGTTGTGCCACCTGGTTGGGTGACGGAGGACGCGTTCATAGCAGGATACGGCGCGGCCCAAGCTGTGCCCGGCCCACTATTCACGTTCTCGTCCTACCTGGGGACAGTGATGGAGGTCGCGACGCCTCGATGGCTCGGGGGCTTGCTCGCGCTCGCGGCAATATTCACGCCATCGTTCCTGCTCGTCCTGGGAGTACTACCGTTTTGGGACCTGTTGCGGGGCTTCACTCGCGTCAGACAGGCGCTGATGGGCGTGAACGCGGCGGTGGTAGGGCTGCTCCTCGCCGCGCTCTACGACCCGGTGTGGACCAGTGCAATTGAGGCGCCTGAGGACTTCGCCCTAGCGACAGGCGCGTTCGCGCTTCTGGCGTTCTGGAAGTGGCCGCCGTGGCTAGTCGTCCTGCTAACGGCTGCCATTGGCGCACTCATCGCGTTGTATTAGAACGATGGGCCTACACGTACTGTACTAGGGAACCTCTGAACAAGCTGGCAGAGGCGCACTGCGATTCAAGCGCGAGCCAGAGGATGACGCTTCCTCACCTGCCCCCGAGGCGCCGGTTCGGCCTTTGATTGTATGTCGTTACGCGTATCAGCCGAATTTCGGGGTTTGCAGGCACGGAGCCGTAACAGAAGGCATAACAAGGCGCAATGAAGCTGTAAGAGAGCTGTAATGAACCGTAGTGAAGGCATAGCCGAATCGTAATGAACCGTGGCGGAGCCGGATGGCTTCAAAGACTTGTCTCGCAACGGCATTCGCTCTAGTCTCACTGTTCCTCGGATGGTTGTGCGCCTGGGGGATGTTCCTTCAACGCCCCTGCCACAGGGGGAGTGACTCCCCCCTGTCCAAATGTATGCGGCAGGCTCGAAGGAAGAGAGGCGGGCCGGGGGTCCACTTCATGGGGGCACTATAGCACAATCGTTCGGAATTTGCAATGGGGGAAGGGGCTACTTCCTCGGCCCTCGCCGGCTTGTTCAGAGCATCCCTAAGCCTGTCTCAGAAGCCTGCGTTGGTGATGGGAATCGCGTTCGGTGTACCGTAAGATGCGACATCAGCCGGGCGAATGTAGAGATGCCCTTCGACCGACGGGCCGAGAGCAGATGTGGGTGGTGCCGCCGACGCTTGACGAGCTGTTGCCGTTGATCAACCGGCGCGGTTCGTCGCTGAGTTCGTTGATCGCTGGACCGGCGCGAGTGGGCAGAGCTTGGCGTGGAGATAGATGGTGGCCAGGTGGGCCAATGGCCTCCGCCACCATATGCCATCCCCGCCCCCGGCTTCGTTCAGGAAGAGCGAGGCCATAGCATGGCGATGTAACTTGACAGGCCATCGACGAATCCGCTATATCTATACCTTCAACCGTAAGCCGCCTAGCTGATGCCCAAACGAAGGAGGCAGCATGGTCAACCTGGAGCTGATTATCGACGGAGATGGCCACATCTTCGAGAACATGACCGATTTGCGGAAGCACCTGCCCTACCCGCTGAACAAGACCAACGTGACGCAGACGCTCGGGGTATTTCCTCAAATAGACCATATTCACCACGGCCTCGGCAAAAACCCCGCCGATACCTTTGGCATAGGCAGCGACGGTGTTTTCAAGGACCCCGGCGTCGAGGGCTGGTACGCCTTCATGGAGAAGGCCGGCATAGAGGCCACTGTGCTCTATCCCACCGCAGCGCTGGGCTACGGCCGCATGACCGACGTTGACTACGCCATCCTTGCCTGCCGGGCCTACAACGACTGGCTCGCCGAGGCATACGTGCAGAAGGACAGCCGGTTCAAGGGCACAGCCCTCATCCCCATGCAGGAGCCGCAGGCCGCGGCTGAGGAGTTGCGGCGGGCGGTCCTCGAGCTGGGCATGGTGGGCGCCATGCTGCCCTCCACCGGCCTCAAGACCCCCCTCGGCGACCCCGAGCACTGGCCCGTCTACGAAGAGGCCGAGCGGCTCGGCTGCGCCCTCGGAGTCCACGGCGGCGCCCATCAGGACCTGGGCATGAACACCATGAACAAGGTCCCCCCCATCCACTCCATCGGCCACCCCACGGGGATCATCATCAATCTGGGAAGCATGCTGTTCAACGGCGTCTTCGACCGCTTCCCGACCCTCAAGGTGGGTTTCCTGGAAGCCGGGGTAAGCTGGCTGCTCATGGCCTTGGAGCGTTTCCCCGGGTCCTACGACGCCATCGCTCCCTTCGAGCCCAGCAACGGCTATCCCTACCGCCCGCAGATGCAACTGCGCGAAGGCGAGCGCGTGGACGACTACTTGAAGCGGCTCATCAAACAGGGCAACATCTACGTGGGCGTGGAGGGAGACGAGTTCGACCTTGCATTCGCCGTGAAGCACGTGGGCGCCGAGCCCTTCATCTACTCGTCCGACTTCCCGCATGAGGTGAACATCCTTACCGTGCAGGAAGAGATCGACGAGTTGCTCGAGAACGAGGAGTTGAGTGCGGAGGACAAAGAGGCCATCCTCCACAAGAACTCGCAGCGGTTCTATGGCCTGGCCCCGGTGGCAGTCGGCTAGCAGCCGGTTGGCTGGCATACGGTGGCTGGCCGTCGATGGCGGTTGGCTCGCATACGGTGAGTGGGCTGTCGTTTAAATTTCACCCTAAGGGGGTTCTCGATGAAGCGCAGGAAGCTTTTGTTTGCAGTAGTTGCGGCCATGGTCGCCCTCGTTGTGGCCGCATGCGGCGGCGCCGATCCCACCGCCACGCCTCAGCCGACCGCCATGATGGAGCCCACCGAGGCTATGATGGCCGATGAAACGATGGCCCCCACGATGGCCCCTACCATGGCCCCCACCGAGGCCATGATGGCCCCTGAGGAAGACCCGATAGAAGTGGACTTCCTCGTGGCCTGGCCGGAGACAGTCGACGCAGTACCCGACGGCTACTTCCCCTTCCGGGACTTGATCCAGGAAATCTCGGGCAACATCACGGTCAACACCACCGGGCCTGACGCCGTCCACGCTTTCGAACAGGTTGCTCCCGTCAGAGACGGCGTGTTCGACATGCTCTTCACGCACTCGGCCTATCACTCCGACTTCACGACTCTGGGTTCAGCAATTGACCTGGCGGCAGCCACGCCGGAGGTGTGGACGGAGTGCGGCGCCTACGGGATTTTGCAAGACGCCTACGAGGACCGGGTGGGTGTCAAACTCCTCGGCTACCTGCCCACAGACCTTGGGTATCGGTTCGTCACCAAGGAGCTACAGGACATTCCCAACCTCGAGGGCTTGAAGCTTCGGGGCACGGCATCCTTCGAACCCATGTACAGCCACTTCGGCGGCATCATGGTGAACCTGCCCATCACGGAGGTTTACACGGCGCTGCAGAAGGACATCATTGACGGTCTGGCCATGGGCGCCCCGGAGGCCATCGCCTGGAACTTCAAGTTCTACGAAGTCGCCAGCTACATCTATGGCCCGCCCTTCAGCGCCAGCGGCATCACGCTCATGGCCAACCTCGACTTCTGGAACAGTCTCTCCGAGGCTCGCCAAGACGCAGTGATGGAGGCGCTCGACCAGGCAACCCTGATATACCGGAACGGCTCCCAATCCAAGGTGGGAGGCTACCTGGACATGCTCGCCGAAAACGGCATGCAGCTTGTGGATATTGGCCCGGACAAGGCTCAAAACCTCAAGGACGTCTACTACAACCAAACCGTCCAGCAGTTCCTCGTCGACGCCGACCCGACCTACGGCCAGCCGTTGGCCGACGCTTTGGCCTGCGCCAAGGCCCGGGAGGGCTGGCCCAGCTAGCCATCCGGAAACCGGAGGGAAACCGGAGCAAGGAAGCAGTGCCCCTGTCCCACGCGTGGGACAGGGGCACTGCGCTTGGCGCGGCCCAAGGCCCGCGCGCTATTGACAACGCATTTCGCTATCGGGTATACGTAACCGCAACCGGACGCGTCGCTACTCAGGCGGGAGGGAACATGGCGGACTTGGAGATGGCCATCGACGGCGACGGCCACATTTTCGAAGACTTCGAGGCGATGAAAAAGCACTATCGCTACCCCGTTAGCGAGTCCAACATCGCCAGGCTCTTCGGGGTGTTCCCTCAGCTCGACCACCTTCACCACGGCCTCATGTTCAACCCCCCAGACGCCTTCGGTATCTCCAACGGCGTCTTTAAAGACCCTGGCATCGAGGGTTGGGTCGAGTTCATGGCAAAGGCCGGCCTCGAAGCGGCTGTCGTCTATCCCACCGGCGCCCTTGGCTACGGTCGCATGGTCGACGTCGACTTTGCCATCCTGGCCTGCGCCGCCTACAACGACTGGCTAGCCGAGGCCTATGTCCAGAAGGACTCCCGCTTCAAGGGGATGGCCCTGATCCCCATGCAGGAACCCCAAGCCGCCGTGGAGGAGATGCGCCGCGCCATCACCCAGCTGGGCATGTCCGGCATCATGCTCCCCTCCACCGGCCTGCGCACGCACCTGGGCTCCAAGGAATACTGGCCCGTCTATGAAGAGGCCGCCCGCTTGGGCTGCGCCCTAGGCGTTCACGGCGGCGCCCATCACGACCTGGGCATGAACACCCTCAACGTGTTCCCGGCCATCCATGCCATCGGCCACCCCATGGGCATCATGATCAGCATGGCCAGCCTGGTCTTCAACGGCGTGTTCGACAAGTTCCCCGGCCTCAAGGTCGGCTTCCTGGAAGGCGGCGCCGCCTGGTTCCTCCTCGCCCTGGAGCGCTTCTCCGGCTCCTACAGCGGCTTCACACCCTTCGACCCCAGGGGAGAGCTCATCCAACTCCAGAACGGCGAGACCGTTGGCGACTACCTGACCCGCTTCGCTCAGGCCGGCCAGATCCGCGTGGGCATTGAGGGCGACGAGCCGGCCCTGCCCTTTGCCGTGAAGACCGTGGGGGCCGAGGCCTGGATCTTCTCCTCCGACTTCCCCCACGAGGTCAACCTTGAAAGCGTCCGGGGCGAAATCGAGGAGCTGCTAGAGATGGAGGAGCTCACTTCCGACGAGAAAGAGGCCATTCTCCACCGCAACGCCCAGGACTTCTACAGCGTCACTCCCGCCTAACCCGATAGGGAGGGAACAGCCCCCTGCCGGAGTAGCGCGGTGGAAGCCCCGGAGGCATCGAGCCGGTCCGGTGGCAAATTCTCACCCGAGCGTTCACCATGCAAAAAACCATAGAACAGGCTGCAAAAGTCGCCGGAGAGTGGTTCGACAGGCTCATGGTGGCGTTGTCGGTCTTCGGAGCGGTCCTCATTCTGTTCATGGCGCTCCTCATTAGCTACGATGTCCTGATGCGCCGCATCTTCGATGCCCCCCTCGCCTGGGGGCTGGACATCACGGAGTTTGCCCTCCTGTACGCCACGTTCCTGGCGGCCCCCATCGTCCTCAAGAGAGAGGGGCACGTCCGCATGACCGCGGTGATCGAACTCCTCAAACCGACGCCCCGTCAGTTGCTGTTCATGGCTGGCATGTTTGCCGCCTCAATCGCAAGCGGCATCATCGCTTGGCAAAGCCTATTCGCCTTTCTGGACCACCTTGAAAGAGGGTCCAAGATCCTGGGGGGCATCCAGGTGCCCCAGGCAGCGGTTACGGTGATCATTCCGTTCGGTTTCCTGATGCTCAGCCTCCAGGCAATGCGAATGGCGATCGCTTCCTTCACAGCCTTTCTTCGCCACGAAGACCCCAAACAGACGTCAAGCAGCGGCCTGGCGTAGGCTCGCGTTACCGCACACCGAAACCATTAGACCTGGGCAAACCTACCTGCGCCCGCCGGAGCCGGGCTTCAGGAAGCAGGGAGCAATAGATGGAATGGTATTTCGTTCTCCTCATCTTCTTCGCGATGCTGCTCGTGTTTTTCGCCACGGGCATGCCCGTGGCGTTTGCCTTCGCGTTGCTGAACATCGTGGGGTTGGCCTGGTGGGTTGACGGGACCAAGGGCTGGCTCCTCCTGCCGGCAAGCGCCTACCGCTCCGTGGCGAGTTTCAGCCTCATCGCCGTCCCCATGTTCTTCCTCATGGGCGAGGTCCTCTTCCAGTCCCGCGTCATAGAAGTAACCATCGACGTTCTCGACCGCTGGATCGGCAGAATGCGGGCCCGCCTCTTGTTCGTCGCCTTGGGCGCGGGCACGGCCCTGGCCACCCTCAGCGGCGCCGGCATGGCCGACACGGCGCTCATTGGCGCGACGCTCCATCCCGAGATGGAACGCCGCGGCTACGACCGGAAGTTGAGCCTGGGAACCATCATGTCGGCGGGCCTGCTGGCCGCCATCATCCCTCCCAGCGCCTTGGCGGTGCTGCTTGGCAGCCTTGCCGAGGTGTCCATTGCCGCCCTGCTCGTCGGTGGACTCCTGCCCGGCCTCCTCATGTCCACCATCTACGCCATCTACATCTACACTCGGGTGCGCCTGAATCCAAGCCTGGCCCCCCATTATTCCTCCGGGGATGTCACCTGGGGGTCCCGGTTCCGCGGCCTCCTCCAGATATCGCCCCTGGCCGTCATCGTCGTCATGGTGATGGGTTTTATCATCTTCGGCGTGACCACCCCCAGCGAGGCGGCGGCAACAGGCGCCATCGGCGCCTTCATCGTGGCAATAATCTACAGGAAGCTCAGCTTCTCCGTGACCCGCCGGGCGCTGATGGGCACCCTCTACATCGCCGGCATGGTCTTCCTCATCATCACCGGCGCCACGGCTCTGGGACAGCTTCTCTCCCTTACGGGGGCCACCAGGGAGTTCCTCAGGGTTCTCACTGAACTCCCCGTCCCAGACATCGTTCTCCTCATCATCATTCAGCTTGCCGTGATGATGCTGGGGTTCTTCATAGACCAGCTCTCCATCATGCTGGTCGCCATTCCCATCCTGCTCCCCATCGTGAAGGGCCTTGGCTTCGACCCGGTGTGGTTCTGGATCATATTCCTTATGAACATCTCGGTGGCCGCCATCACCCCGCCCTTTGGGCTGGTCCTATTCGCCCTCAAGGGGGTGGTGCCAAGGGCTACGATGGCTGACCTCTATAAAGCGAGCCTGCCGTTCATCGTGCTGGACATCATCGCCATCGCGCTTGTCATAGCGTTCCCGGGCATTGCCACCTGGCTACCGAGCAAGATCGCCTAGGGCGGCGCGGCGGGACGCAGGCAAGACCATCCTCTGACGCCGAGCGATATCCCAGGAACGGCGAACGCCGGCGCATCGCGACGCGCTCCCAACCCGCTAGGCAGGATCATTAGGAAGGCTTCCGGCCTGCTGGGAGCCCCGGCGCGCTCAGGCCACCCAACGTTCCAGCAAGCGCCCCCCAAGGGGCAAAGGACGGAGCTGCTTCATGGCATCTGGCCCCGGGCAGGCGAGCGGCCACGAGCTATCGGGCCGGCAGCGGTTGGCCTTCCTGGCAACCACCGTCGCTGGGCACACGGTGAAGCACGTCTTCAATTCCGGCTTCTTCGTTGTGCTGCCGGAGATCAAGGCCGGCTTGGAGCTGACCAACGTGCAGGTGGGCGTCCTGTCCATGGTCAAGAACATCGTCGGCGGCGCGGCCAACATACCGGCCGGCTTCCTCGCCGACCGCTACGCCCACCGGCGAGAGATCATCCTTGCCGCGACACTGTTCGTCATCGGCGGATTTTCCCTTCTGCTTGGGTTTGCCACCAACTACTGGTGGGCGCTGCTGGCCACCAGCGTCATGGTTGGCGCCATCTCCTTCTGGCATCCGGCGGCCATCGCCTCCCTCTCCACCATCTTTGCCCAGCGCAGGGGATTCGCACTTTCACTGCACGGCACTGGCGCCAGTATCGGCGAGGCTGTGGGGCCTGTGTTGGCGGGCGCTCTGCTGTCCTTCCTCTTCTGGAGAACAGTCCTCCAGGGAAGCGTGATCCCCGCCGTCATGGTGGGGGTGGCTGTGTGGCTCATCATTCGATCCCTGCCCCGGCCCAAGGTCGCCTCCTTCTCGATGAGAGAATACCTATCGGGCGCCATTGGTCTTTTCCGCAACCGCCGCTTGCTCCTCCTGATGGCGATCGTGGGGGGCTTTGCCGGTGGGCAGAGCGTGTTGGTGACGTTCATGCCCATCTACCTGAGGGAGGACCTGGCCCTATCCTCCCTGACGGTGGGGCTGTATTTGTCGCTGGCGCAAGCGGCGGGTATCGGGACCCAGCCCATCATGGGCTACCTCTCCGACCGAGTCGGGAGGAAGGCAGTGCTGGCTCCGACCATGACCATTCTTGCCGCCGGCTACACTAGCCTATACTACGTTCCGGCGGGATGGCCCTTTGTGCTCGTTCTCGTCGTTTCCGGAGCGTTCGTCTTCTCTCTTGCCTCCATAATCATCGCCGCAGCGATGGACGTGGTGGATGAGTCTGTCCGGTCCATAACGGTATCCTTCGTCTACGCCGCCATGGTGGTCGTTGCCGGACTGGCGCCGGCGATCGGCGGCTTTGTGGCGGACGCGTACGGGACCCATACAACCTTCATACTGGCGGGCGCCACCGTTGCTGTGGCTGCGGTGTTGACGTGGGTTTCGCCCTGGCAGGCCAGGAGCGGCCCCTAGCTGTAGTTCCCAGGGACGTTGTTGACAGGCGGGACGCGGGAGTAGCCCCGCCGATGCCGCCGTGTGGACGCCGGTGATTGTAATACGCGAGGAACCCAGGCAACGCGTTGAGCCGCTCGCGGTTGGAGGAGTACGGTCGCTGGTAGGCCCACTCGGCCTGCATGATCTTGTTGAACGCCTCCGCCTTGCCGTTGGTCTGAGGCCGGAAAGGCCGCGTGCGCTTCACCCGTATATTCCTAGCCGCCGCCGTGTCGGTGAAGATGCGACTCACGTAGCAGGCGCCATTGTCAGTCAGGATGCGCTCGGCGGCGATGCCCAAGCGCTCGAAGTGGGCAAGTGCTCGAACAAGGAAGGCGGCGGCCGTCGGGCCGCGTTCGTCCGGCAGGGCCTCGACGTAGGCATAGCGGGAGTGGTCATCCACGGCCACGTGGAGGAAGTCGAAACCGAGGCGGGGGCCGCGCTGAGGACCACTGCGGGTCTCCGCGAAGCCGGGCAGGATGCGCTTGCCGCCACCCTGCGGGATGCGGCCGAGTTTCTTGATGTCGAGGTGAACCAGCGCGCCGGGGCGGGCATGCTCGTAGCGAACGATCTCCCGTGTGGTGCGATGGAGCCACGCGAGGCGGTGGAGTCCGGCGCGGCGCAGGACGGCGTAGACGGTGGAGCGGGCGATGCCCAACCGCCACCCGATGCGGTGCGGCCCCCAGGCAAGCATGCGGCGTGCAGTGCAGATGGCTGCTTCCTGCAGCTGACCGGTTTGGCGGGGGCTGCGCAGGGGACGGCTGGAGCGGTCGTGGAGCGCGTCTGGCCCGCCTTCACGGAACCGCAGCACCCACTTGGCGACGGTCGCGCGGGAGACGCGGAACAAGCGGGCCACTTCGGCCTGGGGCCAGCCGGACAACACCTGTTCGACCAATTCAGCGCGAGTCACGGGGGTCAAGCGTGCGTTACGATGTTCCATGAGGGCCTCCTGTCGCTGCTGGTTTTGGTTACACAACAGCAACAGCGAGGCCCCCCACCTGTCAACAACCTCTATGGGAACTACACCTAGCCCTCGCGTCCGACGCTGGGAACGACGTCATCGGCGAAGTGCCGGATGGTTCGAATGCAGTCGGCGATGTCGGCGGTGCGGAGGTCGTACGTGAGCTGGTGGATGCCCATCGCCTCGCACCGCAGGATGTCGTCAATCACGTCCTGGGTTGCCCCAACGATGGCGCCCCGCGACTGCACGGCGCTGGCGTCCGCAACGCCGATGTCGGTGAAGTGAATGCTCCGCTTCAGCGAGATGGTTATCTCCCCGGCGTCGCGGCCCGCCGCCTCCGCCTGCTCCCGCAGGTAGGGCAGCAGGCACGCCACGTACTCCGGCGTCTGCCGCGTCGGATGCCAGGCGTCACCGTAGGCGACGGTGCGCCGAATGGACCCCCTGGCGTGCCCGCCCACCCAGATGGGAATGTGGGGCCTCTGCACCGGCTTTGGGTAGGAAAGAATCCCATCAAAGCTAAAGAAGCGGCCGTGGAAGCTGCTGCGCTCCTCCGCCCAGACCATCTTCGTTATCTGCAGCGTCTCATCGGTCAGAGGGCCTCGGTCCTCGAAGGACGCCCCAAGGGCGTCGAACTCCTCCTTCAGCCACCCCACGCCCGCGCCGCAGATGGCCCTGCCGCCCGTCAGGACATCCAGAGTTGCCAGGGCTTTCGCCTGAAACAGCGGGTGCCGGTACGGCGCGATGAGCACCGACGTTCCCAACTTGATGCGCTCCGTGTGCGCGGCGATGTAGCTGAGAAGGGTTACCACCTCGAGGAAGGGAGTGACCCCCGGCCGAAAGGAGCCGTCCTCCGTGTAGGGATACCGGCTTTGCGCAGCCTCCGGCATGGCAATATGGTCGCCTGCCCACAGCGACTCGAACCCCAACTCGTCGGCGGCGCGGGCGAAGCGGCACAGTCCTTCGATGTCCAGGGAATAGGGCAAGGCGAATCCGAAACGCATGGGCAAACCCCCATTCCTTCGCTCCGCTCAGGACAAGCTCTGGCCTTCCCCTACTCCGCCGGTTCGCCTCGGGAGAACGCCCGTCAGGAAGCCTGACGAATAGCCCGCCAGACCTTCTCGGGCGTCATGGGCGTATCCAGGCGCTGGACTCCCAGACCGGCCAGGGCATCCATAACGGCGTTGGCCACCGCCGGCGGCGATCCCACCGTGGGAAGCTCGCCAACTCCCTTGATGCCCAGGGCGTTGGTCGGCGAGGGGGTTTCCATGCTGTCGGTAACCAGGGCCGGCAGACCCTCCGCCAGAGGCGCCGCATAGTTCATCAGGCTAGCCGTCAGCGGCTGGCCGTCGGGGCTGTAAAACATCGCCTCGTAGAGGGCCTGGCTGATCCCCTGCACCAACCCACCGTGGATCTGTCCCTCCACGACCATGGGGTTGATCAAGATGCCGCAGTCGTGAACGGCGGTGTAGCGGATGAGCTTCACGTCGCCCGTGTCCCTGTCCACTTCCACCACAGCCACGTGAGCCCCGAACCCAAACGGGTTCGAGTCAAGGGTAAAGCTGACTTTGGTGTCCAGCCCCGGCTCCATACCTTCCGGAAGTCTGTCCGGCCGGTAGGCCGCCGAAGCCAACTCGGAGAAGGCCATCGCCTGCTCGGGGTCGCGCCCGCTGTACACCTTGCCATCCTCGAAGACCACGTCTGCGGCATCACACCCAAGAATATGGCTGGCGATGCCCGCCGCCTTCGCCCTGGTCTGAGTCAGAGCCTCGTACATGGCCGTCCCGGCAACCGCTAGCCCACGGCTCGACGTCGTCCCGTGGCCGGACTCCAGCATGTCGCTGTCGCTGTGGAGGATCGCGATGCTTTCGTACGGCGCCCCCAGCGCGTCTGCGGCAATCTGGGCGAAGGTCGTTTCGGTTCCCTGCCCGTGCGGCGACGCCTCGGTCGTGACCCTCACCGCGCCGGAGGGCGCCACGTAAACGTCGGCCCTGGCGGTGCGAGTCCGAGGCGACCCGCCCGACGCCTTGACCGCCGCCGCCACGCCCACGCCCAGCAACGGCTCACCCGAGCCTCGACTCCTCTGCGCCGCGCGCCAGCCATCGTAGTCGGCCAGCTCTAGCGCCCGGTCAAAGGCCCGCTCGTACTCCCCCGAGTCGTAGGTGTAGCCCGTCGCCGTGCGGTAGGGAAAGGCGTCCGGCGGTATGAAATTACGGCGCCGCACTTCAGCCGGATCCATGCCTATCTTGGCTGCTGCTGCGTCAATGATTCTCTCAGTCAACAGGGCCGCCTCCGGCCCTCCCGCGCCCCGGTACGGCCCGCTTGGGGGGGTGTTCGTGAACACGCCAAGGACCTCAATGTCCATGACGGGGATGGCGTACGGCCCGGCAACCCGGTGAGCCGCGTTGCTCAGCGGCCCTCCCGTGGACGTATGGAAATAGGCCCCCAGGTCGGCGATCATGCGGAACCGCATCCCCAGAATCTTGCCGTCGTTCGTTATCGCCGCCTCCACGTCGCTGGTGAAGGCCCTGCCGTGGGTCGACAGCAGGTTCTCGCGGCGGTCCTCCGTCCACTTCACGGGCCGCTCCAGCCGCAGCGACAGCAGAGCGAGCGCGACCTCGTCCGACCAGAGTTCGATCTTTCGACCGAACCCGCCGCCCACGTCCGGGGCGATGGCGCGCACCTGGCCGGGCTCCAATCCCAACATAGGCTCCAGATAGCGCTTGAGCTGGTGCGGGACCTGGCTGGACGTCCAAACGGTCAGGCGTTTGTCCTCGGGCGAGTAGCTGGCCAGCGTCGCTCTGGGCTCCATGGGCACGGCGGAGATGCGGGGGTCGTCATAGCGCTCCGCAACCACCTGGTCAGCCTGTGCGAAGGCCTGATCGATGTCGCCCTCGCCCTCGATGACCTGCATCGCCGCGTTGGTCCCCACGTCCTCGTGGAGGACCACCTCGTCCTTGAGCGCATCGCGGGGGTCGACAACCGCGGGCAGGGGCTCGTATTGGATGTCCACGCGCTCCAGGGCGTCGAAGGCGAGGTAGCGCTCCTCCGCCACAACCACCGCGATCGGTTCCCCCACGTAGCGCACCCGGCCATCGGCGAGAATGGGATGAGCGACCATCCTGTCTTCCCGCATCCCGTCGCGCTTGATGATGATGGTCTTGTTGGGAACGTCGCCGAGGTCTGCCGCCGTGAGCACGGCCACCACACCGGGCATCGCCAGCGCGGCGGACGCGTCTATGGAAACGATGCGGGCGTGGGCGTGATCACTGCGCAGAAAGGCCGCGTGGAGGGTCCCCGGAAGCTGGATGTCGTCCGTAAAGCTTCCGTGGCCCAAGAGAAGCCGCTCGTCCTCCGAGCGCCTCAGCGACTGGCCGGTGTACGTTGCCATCTTCCTCCGGATAGCGCGCTAGACGCTCGCCCGCTCGGCTGCCTTGGCAATCGCCCGGGCCGTAAATACCGTCGTCAAATGCGCCCGGTATTCGGCGGACCCGTGAATGTCCTCCAGAAACTCGATCCCGTGCCCTGCCCTGCCGGCGGCGGCCTGCGAGTTCGCCTGGTCCGGCGCCTTACCCTCCAGATACCGCTCGGACCTCCGGGCGCGCACAGGCCTGGGCCCCGAACCCGTCACCCCAATCCGAACCCGCTGGCAGAGCCCGTCGGCGCCAACCGTTACCACCGCCGCCACGCCTACGACCGCAAAATGGGATGCCTTGTTGGCGAACTTAACGTACGCGGTCCCCGTTCGAGGCGGCAGCGCGGGCAGCGTGACTTCCGAGACGACCTCCGTGGGTCCAAGCGCCGTGGTGTAGGCGTCGACAAAGAAACGCTCGGCGGCTATGGAACGGGCCCGCGCCCCGCCGGTGGCGTGGATACGGGCTTCCAGAGCCACGAGGAGCGCCGGGAGGTCTGCCGCAGGGTCGGCGTGGGCCGCGGACCCGCCAATGGTTCCCTTATTGCGCACCTGAACGTCTGCGATGAGGTCTATGGCCTCGGCGATGAAGGCCGCGTACCGCTGAACGTGCGGCGAGCGCTCAAGGGAGTGGTAGGTGGCCATGGCGCCAATGGCCAAGCCCCCGTCTTGCTCCCTGATGTGCGCCATGCCGGGCACGCGCCCCAAGTCAATCAGGTGGGGAACGTCGGCCAGGCGCAGCTTCATCATGGGGATGAGGCTCTGCCCACCCGCCAGCACCTTCGCATCATCGCCATAGCGGCGCAGAAGGGCAATGGCCTCCCGCAGAGTCCCCGGGGCGTGGTACTCGAAAGCCGCGGGGATCATCAGCCTTCCTCGCGCAGCTTGCGGGCGGCGTACCGGGCTGCCCGCACGATGTTCTCGTAGCCAGTGCAGCGGCAGATGTTGCCGACGATGCCGTGGCGAATCTCCTCGTCGGTAGGGTCCGGATTGCGCTCCAAGACCTGGCTCAACGTCATGATCATGCCCGGCGTACAGAAGCCGCATTGCAGGCCGTGCTCTTCGTGGAAGGCTTCCTGAATGGGATGCAGCTTTCCATCCGCCGCCAGACCCTCGATTGTTTGAATGTTGGCGCCATCGGCCTGGACGGCGAAGGCCGTGCAGGACTTTATGGCGAGTCCGTCCACGGTGACCGTGCAGGCCCCACACTGACTCGTGTCGCATCCGATGTGGGCGCCTGTCAGCCCCAACGCCTCCCTCAGAAAGTGAATCAACAAAAGGCGCGGCTCAACCTCTCTGGTGTAGCTGGCGCCATTGACGGTGACAGTGATGGTGTGGGCCAAAGAAGCTGCTCCAAGCGGAGGGTTGGAAGCGCCCATCCTGTCCCGGTGGCGGCTGGGCGGCGCGGCACAAAACATAACGCCACAGTCGCCGTTTGTCAAAGGCAGACAGGCAGCCCGCCATACGGTAGAATGCCCCGCGCAACCAACCGCTAGCAAGCCACATCCAGGAGGAATCATGGCTGACGGAGACCAGATTCGCGTTGGCTTCATTGCCCCCAGGTTCACCACGCCGCTGGACCCCCATCTTCTCAGCATCATGCCCGACGAGGTCACGTTGGAAGTGGAGGGCATCGGCGTCGCCGACGACAATCCGCTCATAACCGACCTCTACGATCTGAAGGAAACCAAGGACACCTACGTCACCCGGACGGCGCAGGCTGTCCGCGAACGGGGCTGGCAGGGTGTGAACATCAGCGGCGCCCCCGTTGAGTTGCTCAATCCCACGATGCTGGATGAGCTGAGACAGGCAGTCCCCGTCCCCGTCATCACCGCAATCCGGGCCTGCAGGGCAGCCCTTCAGGCGCTGGAGGCGCGGCGCGTGTTGCTCATCACACCCTTCGACGAGCACTTTGACGGCGGGATCGCAGCCATCCTCAAGGAAGGAGACATCGAGGCCACGTTCACGACTTCCAAGCCCTTCTCCCACTTTGGCGTCGGTTGGCAGATGAGCAGAGACGAAGCCCGGATCTTCATAAAGAACTGCTTCGAGCGCGCCGGGCAGGTGGACGCCGTGTACTTTCAGGGCCCGCTCAGCGAGCACGTCGCCATGCTCCAGGACATCGAGGACGAATACGGCGTGCCGGCCATATCAAGCCTGGCAACCTGGTCCTGGTATCTGCTGTCTTCGCTGGGGAAGAGCTACAGCCTGAAGGGCGCAGGGAAGCTGTTCTCGGATTGGCCCGCGCTGAAGGGTTAGCCTCAGTCCGGCATCCATCGATGCGCGGCTGAGCGGACAGACATCGGCAGGGCGGCGCAACCGAGTGTGGGCGTTTCAGGGCAATCGCGGCGGCGGGCGGCAGCGGTTGGCGTCAGAAGGGCGCCCGCAGGCGATGGGGGTGGGGCAATATGGCGCGCTCGGCAGGATTTGAACCCGCGACCCTCGGTTCCGAAGACCGACGCTCTGTCCCCTGAGCTACGAGCGCGCGGAGGCGGTGAGCCTCTCGCTTCATTGTGGCACGCTTTGCCACCGGCGACAACGCCCGACGCCTACGGCGGCGCCCTCCGTAAGCGCGCCACGACTAACAGATGACCATCCTCCTATCCGGACCAGGCGGACTCACGACCATCGCCCTGATTCTCATTATCGCCCTGCCGTTGGCGGCCATTCAGTTCGGCTTGCTAATCATATCCCTGCGGCGCCTCATGAATCCGGCCAACGAAGTCCGGGGCAACAGGATGGCTTGGCTGATGGTCGTGCTCTTCTTCCACATCATCGGCCCCCTGGCATTCCTCCTCATGGGACGCGGTGGAAAGGGGGCCGGGGTGAGCGCAGACTAAGTCCCCCGCGCCAAACGGGCGCGGCCAAGGGGCGAGCCTAGGGAATCTCCGAACAAGCCGTCAGAGACGTCCTGCGATTCAAGCGCGAGCCAGAGGATGACGCTTCCTCACCTGCCCCCGAGGCGACGGTCCGGCCTTTGTTTGATTGTATGTCGTTACTCGTATCAGCCGAATTTCGGGGTTTGCAGGCACGGAGCCGTAACAGAAGGCATAACAAGGCGCAATGAAGCTGTAAGAGAGTTGTGACGAACCGTAGTGAAGTCATAGCCGAATCGTCACGAACCGTGGCGGAGCCGGATGGCTTCAAAGACTTGTCTCGCAACGGCATTCGCTCTAGTCTCACTGTTCCTCGGATGGTTGTGCGCCTGGGGGATGTTCCTTCAACGCCCCTGCCACAGGGGGATTCTCTATGGTTAGCCCACAGTGCTAAATGTATGCGGCAGGCTCGAAGGAAGAGAGGCGGGCCGGGGGTCCACTTCATGGGGGCACTATAGCACAACTGTTCGAAATTTGCAATGGGGGAAGGGACTATTCCCTCGGCCCGCACCGGCTTGTTCAGAGCATCCCTAGGGAATAAAGGGCGCCGTCGTTTCTCCCATCAGCAACGTGCCCGGCAATATCGTTTGAAGCTCCTCGATCGTCCACGGGCCATCCTTCCGCCAATCCCGATAGATGGCAGGCCCAACCGAGGGGTGGCTGTACAGGCCGATCTTCCCCGACCCAGCCCTGAAGACCAGTCCGTTCACGTGCGACGACAGATCTGAAGCCAGGTACACGACAATGGGTGAAACGAACTCGGGCCCGGCCCGCTCGTCGCCCTGCTCGTCCGGCGACTTCTTCCTGTCCAACCCCGCCGCGGCCATCCTGTCCTTGTGCGTATTGTCGCCCCAGCCTCGGGTGGCCCCCATGGGCGCCAGGCCATTCACCGTAATGCCATAATGCCGCAGCTCGAAGGCCAGGTCCCACGTAAGGCTAACGATACCGCCCTTCGCCGCGCCATATGCAGCTCTTGCCTCGGGATTGCGCCACTGGCTCGACGCGGTGTTGATGATCCGTCCGCTCCGCTGCTCCATCATCACGGGCACAGCGTGACGGCAGGTGTTGAATGTCCCCTTGAGATGCACGTTCACCACGATATCCCAGTCCTCCTCCGTCATCTCGTGGAAGAGGACGTCGCGGAACACACCGGCGTTGTTCACCAGAATGTCCAGCCGCCCAAAGCTGTCCAGGGCCGTCTGGACAATTCCCTCGGCGGCCTTGAAATCGCTGACGTCGTCGTAACTGGCCACGGCCTCGCCCCCGTCCTCCCGGATCGCCGCCACCACCTCGTCGGCCGGCGACCGAGCGGCGCCAGTCCCGTCGCGCTCGACGCCCAGGTCATTAACCACCACCCTGGCGCCGTGAGCCGCGAGGGCCAGGGCGTGCTCACGCCCAATCCCCCGTCCCGAACCGGTTACAATAGCCACCTTGTCTTCGAGAACACCGCTCATTCCGGCCACCTCCTGTAAGCACCCCGGACTCTAGCCCCCCTGCCCTGCGCCGTCAACGCCAGGGATGGCGCCGCGCCGATTGCCACGGGGCTGGAAACGTCCCGCAGAGGCGGCGCCGTTGACGCCGCGGTTGGGCCTATCTATGCTGAGGCCCGGAGGAATTGAACTAGCGGGACGCAGACTTAGGAGGGGCCGTGGTAAGACTGGAAGCGCTGAGCGAGGTGGACCGCAAGTCCGCCACCTTCTTCCCCGCCATCGAGAACGATGACGCCCCCTGGACGCCAATGGCCAAGCCGCTGTCCCAATGCAGGGTTGCCCTCGTCACAACCGCCGGCCTCCACCTACGCGCGGACCGCCCCTTTGCCAGCCTCTTCGACAAGCGGGACATATCTTACCGGGTCATACCCTCCTCAACGCCGCCCGGCGATATTGTGCAGAGCCACGCCAGCATCGACTTCGACCGAACGGCAATCTATAGAGACCTCAACATCACGTTCCCGATGGACAGGATGCGGGAGCTGGCGGACCGGGGCGTCATCGGCGGCCTTGCCGACAACTACTATTCGTTCATGGGCGCCCAGCGCGACGCTACGCCCATCATGGAGGACACCGGCCCCGAGGCGGCGCAACGCCTCAGGGCAGAGGGCGTGGACGTCGTTTTTCTGACCCCCACCTGACCCCTCTGCTCGCACACGGTGGGTGTGCTTGCGCGGGTCTTTGAAGCGGCGGGCCTCGTCACGACCTCCATTGCCCTCGTGCGCCTGCACGTCGAAAAGGTCAAGCCGCCGCGAAGCCTCTTCGTCCCCTTCCCCTACGGCTATGCCCTCGGCAAACCCAACGACCCCGAGTATCAGCACAGTGTCATCGCCGCCGCCCTCGACCTGCTGCAACGCGACAGCGGCCCCGTGCTCACCGACTTCGAGGACGAGGAAGAATGGCCCCAATTGGTGCAAGCCACCGGCGTTGACCAGGAGCCCATCGAGCTTGACCCAGCGGACGAAATCACAGCCCTACGCCCCTTCTACGAGCGATGGGTGGAACAGCGCGGCGGGCGCACAGGCGTGGGCCTCACCGGTATCCCGCAGCGCCGCTTCCGAGGCATGATCCGGGTGCTCCAGTCCTACGCGGCAACCGGCCATGCGGACACCGAGGACAGACCGGACGATATCCCGTTCCTGTTGTTCCTGCGCCACTGCTCCGACGACCTCAAGGCCTTCGTCCTCGAGGCTCGCATGGCCCAGCGGCCCCAGGACTCGGAGACCGACATGCACCGCTGGTTCTGGAGCGAAACGGCAACCGCGAAGCTGCTCGTGGACGTCGTGGAGCGTATGAAGGCCGCGGACGACCCGGCCGCGGCCTACTACGCCACGGGGATTGCGCGGTAACACCGCTTCACACGAAAACGGAGGGTCAAGTGAAGGAAAGCGAAGTTCTCGCCGACTCATTCAGCCGCATCAAGCGCGTTCTCGACATGGCTCTGGCCGACCTTGGCCCAGAGGATCTGGTCCGCCGGCCGGGGCCGGAGAGCAACCCAATCGGCTGGCTGGCCTGGCACCTCACTCGCGGCCAGGACAAACAGATCGCCGACCTCGCCGGCTGGGACCAGGTCTGGGTCAAGGGCAACTGGCATGAGAAACTAGGCCTCCCCCCCAACCCCAACGACATGGGCACCGGCCACACGGCCGAGCAGGTGGCCTCGGTGCGCCCTCCCAGCGCACGGGTCCTTCTGGACTACCACGACGCCACGCTGGAACAGACCAACGCCTATCTAGGCGCCCTCTCCGGCAACGACCTCGACCGCGTGCTCGACGATCCCCGGTTCGATCCCCCGCCCACCGTTGGCGTCCGCCTTGTGAGCATCATCGCCGACAATCTGTCCCACGCCGGGCAGGTTGCCTACGTCAAGGGGCTTCTACAGGGCAAACGCTGGTATCCCGCCTGAGGCGCGTCGCGCGGCCCCCCAACGCTCCCCTCAGCGAGCGCGGCGTAGCTCCCCTCCTCTGATCGGTTCTTTATAGAGAGCCAGGGCGCCTCGGACTTTGAAGTAGCCTATTTCCCCGACCCACTGGCTAGCTCTCTAAACTCATCGGTCGGGCAACCGGGTCAGGCGGAGTGGACCCTGAACAGTGCATAGTGAGGCGGAATGGACGTAGAGTGGTTGATTCTAGCGGATGCTGCGCAAGTAACCTCGAACAAACTCTATCTCCTCGGGGGTGGATGGGATCGGCTTACTATTGCAAGGCCGCTCCCGGTCACACACCAGATGGCTGTCGCGGCGGCATTTCGAGTTTCGTGGAACGAGACCAACCAGAAGCACACCTTTGAAATCGAATTCGCCAATGCGGATGGCGCTGAAGTTGCCAAGCTAGGTGGCTAGTTCGAGGTCGGTAGACCCCCTGGAATCCCAGCAGGACAGGACCAACGGACGCAGATCGCCGTGAACATGGGGCTGCCGCTGAAGCACCTAGGCACGTATGTGGTGGTAGCTCGGCTCAATGGCGAAGAGCGACGTAGCTTCTCGTTCAGTGTCGTAGCCCGCGCCGGACTTTCGGAGCAGTAGGCTGACAACCTGTCCCACGCCGGGCAGGTTGCCTACGTCAAGGGGCTTTTGCAGGGCAAACGCGGTATCCCGCCTGAGGCGTTGCGCGGCCCCTCCCAACGCTCCCCTCAGCGAGCGCATTGCAGCTCCCCTCCTCTGAGGGGGATAGCTGCAATGCGCCTCCGACCTTCGCCAGACCCGTCTTGCTCACACCCCTCCGTCGGCGTTAGAGTGCATACAGCGGCCCCACGGGGTTGCCCAGCCTCAGCATTGGAGGTCCTTCCATGCCCATACATTCCAAGGACGTGGTGATCGCGGCCCTGGACCGCAACCAGCAAGTCCTTGCCATGACCCTCGACGGCATGACGCCCGACCAGATGGCGTTTCGCCCATCCGAGGCGAGCAACTCTCTCGCATGGCTCGCCTGGCACCTGTCAAGAGTCCAAGACAGGGAGTTGAGCGGCCTCTCCGGCCAGGAGCAAGCCTGGACCTCCGGCGGCTGGCACGCCAAGTTCGGCAAGGAAGCCGACCCGGATGAGACAGGTATGGGGTATACGCCGGAGCAAGTGGCCGCCACCAACCCTTCAACGCAGCTCATCCTGGACTACCACACCGCGGTCGTAGAGCGTTCCAAGGCATACTTGGCGCCCCTTACCCATGATGACCTGGCCAGGGAGCTGGACGAGCCGCAGTGGAACCCGGCGCCGACCGTCGGCGTGCGCCTCATCAGCATCCTCAGCGACAACGCGCAGCACGTCGGCCAAATGGCTTACGTGCGCGGCATCATCGAGGGAAAGAAGTGGTACCCAAGCTGATCGCCGCGGCCGCCGCGAAAACCCGCTCGGCCCAGTTCAGGACCTGCCGTCTCTTGTCTGCATGAACCGCGCCCCTCGAAAGCGACAACCCCACCGGAGGTAACCAATGCGGTCCAACGAAGTCTGTATCGGGATCCTGGACCGAGTCCAGGAACTCGTCCACATGGGCCTGAAGGACGTCACCTCAGAGCAGCTCCTCTACCACGCCGAAGGCCACCCCAACACCATCGGCTGGCTCGCCTGGCACCTGACGAGGGTCCAGGACACGACGATCCCCCGCGTGGACGGCGGGCCCCAACTCTGGATCACCGAGGGCTGGCACGCTAGGTTCAACATGCCTGCCGACCCCAACGATTCCGGCCACATGCACACGCCGGAACAGGTTGCCGCCGTCCAGCCAGCCGACGCTCAGCTCCTCCTCGATTTCCATGATGCGGTCGCCCAGCGGACCCGCGCCTTCCTTGAGGGCCAGAACAGCAACACCCTGGAAGCCCCCTATGACGACGCGCGCTTCAACCCTCCTATGACCGTCGGTCAACGCCTGACGGGCATGTTCAACGACAACTTCCAACACGCCGGCCAGATCGCCTTCCTGAGAGGGATGCTGAAGGGCGGCCGGTGGTATCGGGTCTAGACCCACTTCCCAGGGAAGTTGTTTCAGGCGCAAGGCGGGAGGACCCTCCCAAATCTTCCCCCGCACCCGGGCGAAGATTCGGATGGGGGTCGCGCAACAACCTCTATAGGAATTCCATCTAGACCCTCGATCGCAGCGAACGCGTTCAGGCGCCAACGGGAGATGGCAAGATGAAACGGCCCGTAGTCCTGGCCGCGCTGGCGGCGGCCGCGGTCAGCGTGGCGATCATACTCATCCTCTCCTCCCGCGCAGGCCCCCAGAGCAGCCTGGCGCTGGCGCCCATGCCGACCCATCCCCCGCTGGTCGCCGCCACCGCAATCCAGAAAGAGTTCGACGAGAACGCGCTGACGACGATGGACAAGTACGAGGGGAAGCACCTGCAGCTCACCGGTCAGGTTAGGAAGGTCGGGCAGGAGGTGCTGGGCTATCCATACATCTCGTTGAAAAGCGGGCCGAACAAGGGCATCACCTGCCGGTTTCCCACCAGCCTGAAGGCCAGAGTGGAGTCCGTGTCCGTGGGAGAGCGAATTGTGGTCACGGCCCGCTTCAACGCCACAACGTTTTCCCTAAACTTCGACCAGTGCACCCTCCCCTAGGAGCGTTGGCAGCCTTCTTGACTCGTTAGAACATCTGCGCTACAATGCCCCTCACCCGTTGTACAGCGCCCGTCACTCGTCTGCGTAGGGGTTGCCGGTGTCCAAAACGCACGAAGCCCTGACAGCCTTCCACCCTGCAATCCAGCAGTGGTTCACAGGCCGGTTCGCCGGACCCTCCGCGCCCCAGATCAAGGGTTGGCCCGCCATCCAGTCCGGCAAGGACACCCTCATCGCCGCGCCCACCGGGTCCGGCAAGACGCTGGCCGCGTTCCTGTCGTGCCTCGACAGCCTGCTGCGTCAGGGTCTGGATGGCGCCCTTGTGGACGAGACCCAGGTGGTCTACGTCTCTCCCCTAAAGGCCCTGAGCAACGACATCCAGAAGAACCTCGCCGAGCCGCTGGAGGAGATCGGCGGCATCCTGACCGGCATGGGACTGACGCCGCCCCAGGTCCGGGTCATGGTGCGCACGGGCGACACGCCGTCCTCCGACCGCCGGTCCATGGTGCGAAGGCCCCCCCACATCCTCGTCACCACCCCTGAGTCGCTGTACATCCTCCTGACCACCGTCAAGGGCCGCGAGACCCTTCGCACTGTCCGGACCGTCATCCTAGACGAAATTCACGCCGTCGCCGCCAGCAAGCGCGGCGCCCATCTGTCGTTGACCCTGGAGCGGCTCGAAACCCTCACCGAGCAGCGGCCCACCCGCATCGGCCTCTCAGCGACGCAAAAACCCATCGTGGAAATCGCCCGCTTCATGGCCGGGGCCGGCCGCCTTGACCACCGCGGCGACCCTCAGTGCGCCATCGTCGACGAGGGCTATCAGCGCCAGCGCGACCTCGCCATCGAGCTGCCGGGCCAGCCCCTTGCAGCCGTCTGCTCCAACGAGACGTGGGAAGACATCTACGACCGCCTCGCCGAGCTCATCGGCCAGCAGCGCACGACCCTCATCTTCGTGAACACCAGACGCCTCGCCGAACGGCTGACCTTCCACCTCGAGAAGCGCCTGGAGAAAGAGCGAATCACCTCGCACCACGGCAGCTTGTCCAAGGAGCAGCGCCTCAGGGCGGAGCAGCGGCTGAAGGCCGGCGAGTTGAAGGCACTGGTGGCCACCGCTTCCCTGGAGTTGGGCATCGATATCGGCTCCGTGGACCTCGTGTGCCAGATCGGGTCGCCCAGGGCTATATCAACGTTCCTTCAGCGCGTGGGACGCTCCGGCCACTCCCTACTGGCCACCCCGCGGGGCCGCCTCTTCCCCACCACCCGCGACGACCTGGTGGAGTGCGCCGCCCTCTTCTCCCAGGTCCACAAGGGCGCGCTGGACCAGATCTCGATCCCTGAGAAGCCCCTCGACATCTTGGCCCAGCAGATCGTGGCCGCCGCCGCCGTCGACGACTGGGATGAGAACGAGCTCTTTGCCGCGTTCACGCGGGCATATCCCTACCGCAACCTGGCCCGCGAGGAGTTCGACCAGGTCGTCCACATGCTCGGCGAAGGCTACTCCACCCAGCGGGGCCGCACCTCAGCCTATCTCCACTACGACGGCGTCAACGGCCAAATCAAGGCCCGCAAGGGCGCAAGGCTAGCCGCCGTCACGTCCGGCGGCGCGATTCCTGACAACGCCGACTATGACGTGGTGCTGGAGCCTCAGGGCGCCCTCGTCGGCAGCGTCAACGAGGACTTTGCCATAGAGAGCATGGCCGGCGACATCTTCCAACTCGGCATCTCGTCGTGGAGGATTCTGCGGGTGGAGCCAGGCAAGGTGCGCGTCGAGGCCGCCCACGGCCTTCCCCCGTCCATTCCCTTCTGGCTCGGCGAAGCGCCCGCCCGCACCAACGAGCTGTCGCTGGCCGTTTCCTGGTTGAGGGAGGAGGTGGGAAGGCGGGTGGACGGGGCCGAGGTCGGCCTAACGCAGGCAATCGCCTGGCTTCAGGAGGAGGCCGGCATAGACCGGACAGCCGCCGAACAGGCCGTTGAGTACATCGCCGCCGAGAAGGTTGCCCTAGGCGTCGTGCCCACCCAGGAGACCCTGGTCCTGGAGCGCTTCTTCGATGACACCGGCGGCATGCAGCTCATCCTCCATTCGCCCTTCGGGGGGCGGGTGAACCGGGCCTGGGGCCTGGCGCTCCGCAAACGCTTCTGCCGCACCTTCAACTTCGAACTCCAAGCCGCCGCCACGGAAGACGCCATCGCTCTGTCCCTGGGCATGCAGCACAGCTTCCCGCTGGAGGAGGTTTTCTCCTATCTGCACCCCGCCACCGCCCGGGATGTTCTCGTCCAGGCGGTCCTGGCGGCGCCCGTCTTCCAAACCCGCTGGCGCTGGAACGTATCGAGGGCCCTTGCCGTGCTCAGGATGCGGGGCGGCAAGAAGGTGCCTATGCCCATCCAACGCATGCGCTCGGACGACCTGCTGGCATCCATATTCCCCGCGCAGATGGCGTGCCAGGAGAATCTCCCGCCGGATGTCGAGGCGCCAGACCACCCCCTCGTGCAGCAGGCCCTCCGGGACTGCCTGGAAGAAGCCATGAACGTCAGCGGCTTCCTCGACGTCCTGGAACGCATTGTTGAAAAGCGCGTAACCCTGGTCGCCAAGGACACCATCGAGCCGTCCCCGTTCGCCCACGAGATCCTCAACGCCAGGCCCTACGCCTTCCTGGACGACGCGCCCCTGGAGGAACGGCGAACCCAGGCCGTATCCATGCGTCGCTCGCTGGATGTCGACTCGGCCCGCGACCTTGGCCGCCTCGACGCCGACGCAATTGAGCGGGTGCGCGAGCAGGCCTGGCCAGAACCGGAGGACCCCGACGAGCTGCACGATGCCCTCATGCTGGCCGGTTTCCTGACCACCTCCGAGATGGCGCCCTGGCACGGCCTGCTCGGCGATCTTCTAGCCCAGGGCCGCGCCACCCGTCTGACCCTTCACCCAGCGCCGTCACCCTCGCCTTCTCCGCGGGCGGAGAAGGGGCCGGGGCCAGAGGCCGGAAGCGGCCTCTGGATAGCGGCAGAGCGCCTGCCCATGCTTCAGGCCGTCCTCCCCAGCGCCTCCAACGAGCCCGCCGTCCGTGTGCCGGAGCGGGAGGCTGCCGTACGCTGGGCTCCCGAGGACGCGCTGCGCAAGACCGTGCGGGCCAGGTTGGAGTGCCTCGGCCCGGTCACCGCGGCCTCGCTGGCCGCCTCCGCAGGCGTCGCTGAATCGGCCCTCGAAATTGCCCTAGCCGCCCTCGAGGCAGAGGGGTTCGCCCTGCGCGGCCACTTCACCGGCGCCTCCGCCCCGGAGTGGTGCGACCGCCGTCTTCTCGCCCGCATCCACCGCTACACCCTGGACCGCTTGCGCGCGGAGATCGAACCCGTGCCGGCGGCCGATTTCCTTCGGTTCCTGTTCGCCTGGCACCACGTCGCCCCCGACTCCCGTCTCGAAGGGCCGGCAGCCCTTGTCGCCATCCTCGACCTCCTGGAAGGGTTCGAAATGCCGCTGCCGGCGTGGGAGGGTCACGCCCTGCCCTCCCGCCTCCGCCACTACGACCCATCGTGGCTGGACCAGCTCTGCCTGTCGGGAGAATTGGCGTGGGCGCGGCTCTACCCGCCTAGCTCAACCCAATCCGAGAACGGCGACGGCCGCCGTGGCGGGAACGGCCGCAAATCGGGGGCCACGCGGGCATCCCCAATTGCGCTGGTGTTCCGGGAAAACCTGCCCACGTACCTTTCACTGGCAAGCAGCGCCGCGACCCCCCCTTTCAAGGGAGCAGTTGCAGACATCCTGGACGCCCTGCGGCAGCGAGGCGCTTCATTCATGCAGGACATCGCCCGGAGCACCCGCCTGCTGCCTCCCCAGGTGGAAGAGGGCCTCAGCGAACTGGTCGCCCGCGGCGTCGTAACCTCCGACGGCTTCGAGGGGCTGCGCTCCCTGACCTCGCCGGCGCGCAGCCGGTCGCTGCACCGGCTGCGGCCCAGCCAGCGCATCTTGGCCAAGACCATGATAGCCCAGCGCAGGGGCGCCGGTCGCTGGTCGCTCTTGGACCGAGGCCAGGAGAACCCACAGGAGGCCATGGACGAGGCGGAGGCCACGGAGTTCCTGGCCCGCAAGCTGCTGCGGCGCTACGGCGTCGTCTTCCACCGCCTGCTCCTCCGTGAGCCGCACGCCCCGCCCTGGCGCGACCTGTTGAGGGTTTACAGACGCCTGGAAGCCCGTGGCGAGATTCGCGGGGGCCGCTTTGTGGCCGGATTCAGCGGCGAGCAGTACGCTCTGCCCCACGCCATCAGCCAACTCCGGGCGGCCCGGCGGGTCAAGCCCAATGGCGCCGTCGTGACGGTGAGCGGCGCCGACCCGTTGAACCTCGCCGGTATTCTCACCCCGGGCCAGCGGGTCCCCGCCCTACCCACCAACCGCGTCACCTACCGCGACGGGACGCCTGAATCGGTGGAGATCAGCGGCTATGTTTCTCACCTGGAAACCCGCGGGGCAGACCTCGCGCCATCCGGACGCTGACCGACCCCCGTCGGGGTCGGTGGTCCTGGCCCGGTCCGCTGAATCCCCCCGTCTATTCCCTGTCGAGGCGATGGTTCAAATGCCTGGCCTTAGCGTAATCACCGGCGCCTTCGGCTTCACCGGCAGGCACATAGCCCTGCAGCTCCTGGCCAACGGGGAACGGGTCAAGACCATCACCGGACGCCCCGATGGCCCCAACGCGTTCGGGGACCGGATCAGCGTCGCTCCCTTCCACTTCGACGAGCCGGAAAAGCTGGCTACGGAGCTTTCCGGCACAGCCACCCTCTATAACACCTACTGGATCAGGTTCAACCGCGGAGAGGTCACGTTCCAACGAGCTATCGAGAACACCAAGACCCTCATCCGGGCGGCCAAGGACGCCGGAGTTCAGAGGCTGGTCCACATAAGCATCACCAACCCCTCCCTGGATTCGCCCTACCCCTATTTCAAGGGCAAAGCGGAGGTGGAGCAGGCCATTAGGGAGTCGGGACTTTCCTACGCCATCATCCGACCTGGGTTCGTCTTCGGCGAGGGCGCCATCCTGCTTAACAACATCGCCTGGATGATCCGCCGGTTCCCCTTCTTCGTCGTGCCCGGATCGGGGGAATATCGGGTGCAGCCCATCTACATCAAAGACCTGGCCCGGCAGGCGGTTGAGGCCGCGGAGAAGTCCGAGGACATGGTCGTGGACGCGTTGGGGCCTGAGACGTATTCCTTCAACGAGATGGCCAGCCTCGTGGCCGACGCCGTCGGCGGCAGGGGCCGCATCCTGCATCTACCCCCGACGGTGGCCCTGTTCTTGGCCCGGCTGATCGGCTGGGCCAAGAACGACATAGCGCTGACCCGCGATGAGGTGAACGGATTGCTGGACAACATGCTGGTCTCGGACGGGCCGGCCACCGGGACGGTCTCGCTGCGGGCATGGTTGACCAATGACGCGGTATTGCCCGCCCTCGGCGCCGAATACGCCTCGGAGCTGAAGAGGAACTACCGGCGGTAACGGGGCGCCCGAATCGGCGGGAGACGCGCCGGCTCAAGGGCGGAGCGGAGAAGTCGAGCGCAGATCCGCGGGGCAACGCGCCGAGGGCCAAGCGCCTGGCGCCCTTGCTACGGGTACTCCAGGAAGAAGCCCCAACCATCCCAAAAGGTCACGTCCCATCCGAACCAGTGCGTGAGCTGGGAGTCGGGCCACGGAACGTGCACGACGCGATCGAAGAAGCCCACCAGGAAGAGGAAGCCCGCGACGGAGAGTACGAGGGCCACCCAGATCTTTTCCTTGCTCTGGAACCTGAGGAAAAGGAACATCCAAAAGGGAATGCCAAACTTCAGCCCTACGATCCAGAGGATTCCGGCGGAACCCAGCACCCAGAGAATGATGCCAAGGGTCCTGGCCGCCCGGACCTTTGGGTCGATCTCTTCCTCGGTCATGGCCTGATAGGCGGCTCGATAGTCGGCGGGCTGGGCCTGAGGCTTATCGCCGGCGACCTCTTGCGCTTGCTGGCGCTCTTCGATCTCCCCCGGCGCAGGCTCGCCGGACTCGGCAGCGTCCGCAACAGCCACCGGAACCGGCCGGGCGCGTACCTCCCTGGCCTCCTTCTGCATGGTCCGCACCGTAGACGCCAGGTTGAGCAGCGAGACAACCAGCATCGGATAGCTGACGGCAAGCGGGAAGAGCTTTACGTCGAAGGACCAGCCCTGGGCGCTGATGATGGCAACCGCAAAGAAGATGACAAGAAAGGTGGCGAAAGCCAGTTCGGCCCACTTACGCACTGCGAGCCTCCCTCTGCCGCCGCTCCCTCTCGAGCCGCTGCTGACGCATGGTCTTAGCCTGCATAATCGAATAGACGAACGCAGCCACAGTCAGGAGCAGCACCACGATAACGACAGGCCGTGCAAAGAGCAGTATCCCGTACCGCTCGGTGGATATAAACAGGTACTTCTCGGTCAGTCCTCCCAGGACCAGTCCCAGGATCAGGGGCGGGCGCGGCCAATCAAGCTGCACCATGACGAACCCTAACATGCCAAAGATGAATACCGACACCAGATCGCCGAAGTTGTTGGTCGCTGTGAAGGCCCCCATCCAGATCAGCAGCACCAAGAAGGGGATCAGGATCGTACCCTTCACGTAGGTGATCTTGACCATCTGGCCCAGGAACACAAAGGCCAGGCCACAGGAGATCAGGGTGGCGAACAGCACCACCCAGACCATCGACCATGTGACGTGCAGGTTCTCCTCCAGCATGTTGGGCCCCGGGACCAGCCCCGTAATGAGGAAGGCGCCCAGGAGGATAGCCATGGCCAGGCTGCCGGGCACGCCAAAGGCGACGGTCGGCACCAGGGCGCCGCCCTCCTTTGCATTCGATGATGCCCCCGGCGCCAACACTCCCCGCACGTCGCCGTGCCCGAACATGCTCTTGTCCTTGGCGCTCTGGACCGCGTGGCCGTAGGTTACCCACTGCGCCACGGCCCCTCCCAAGCCCGGTATCAGGCCGATAAAGGCGCTCATCGCGCCGCACCGCACCACAAGGCCAATGTGCCTGAAGGCGTCCTTGACGCCTTCCATCACGCCGCCCAGCTTCCCAACCTTCGATTCGGCCAAGCTGGTGCCCCGGATGTACAGGTCCATAATCTCCGGCACGGCGAACATGCCCACCGCCACCGGAATCAGGCTTATGCCCTCCCACAGGTAGAGTTGGTTCAGCGTGTAACGGAGGACTCCCGTCTGCGGGTTCATGCCCACCGTGGCCAGCATGAACCCAAACCCGCCCATGAGCACACCCTTGAACAGGTTATCCCCGCTTAACGACGCGATGAACGTCACTCCCAGAATGGTCAGGGCGAACAACTCTGGGGCGGCAAAGGAAAGGACCAGCGGCCGCACGACGGGAATGAGAGCCGCCAGCGTTGCAGCGCCGATCACAGCCCCAATGATGGAGCTCATCAGCGATGCCCCCATGGCTCTCCCGGCCTCGCCCCTCTTGGTCATGGGGTGGCCGTCCAGAATGGAGGCGGCGGTCGTTGCTTCCCCAGGCACGCCGAACAGAATGGACGTCAGCTCACCGGCGTTGGTGGTCACGACGAACATTCCCAGAAGGAAGGCGAAGGCCTCGATGGGGGCCATCGAGAAGGTGAAGGGCAGCATCAGAGCGAGGGCCACAATGCTGCCAATGCCCGGCAGCAGCCCCACGCACCAGCCGATGAGGATGCCCAGAATCATGAGCCCAAAGGCGGGCCAAACGAAAATCCCTGTTAGGCCTTCAAATATCGCTTCTATCATGAGGGTTCTTTAGCGAATGCAACCATTTTCCGGCATGGCTCAGGTTTGGGCGGCTCTCCTTCCTGCTATGCAGAGAAACGCCATCCTCCCAGAATCATCCGTCGTTCGCACCCGGCCGCGAGAACATGCGCGGAACACGCGCAGATGCGGGAGTGCGCAGCGTTGTGTGGCAGAATGAAACAACCGGCGGAATTTGTCAATAGAAAGCAGCTTGTAAATCCTGTTGACACCGTCGCGCCGCCAACGTAGGCTCAGGCCACTCGCGCAGCAGGGAGAAAGCATGGCCAACCAGGATGACCCTCAAGTCTCCCCACCCGAAGCCCTGGAGGGACTGCGGGTGCTGGACATGGGCATGAACATTGCCGGGCCCTTCTGCGCCACCCTCCTGGCGGAGTTCGGCGCCGAGGTGGTCAAGGTCGAGCGCCCCGGCGTCGGCGACCCCCTGCGCGCGCTCGGTGGGGAGCAGATGACCAAGGACGGCGTGGGCCTGTTCTGGGCCCAGGAAGCCCGCAACAAGAAGTGCATCACGGCCAACCTGCGGCATCCCAGGGTCAAGGAGCTGGTCCTCCAGCTCGCAGGGCAGTGCGACGTGGTCGTGGAGAGCTTTCAGCCCGGCGTCGCCGAGCGCCTGGGCTTCGGCTACGACGACCTCCGGGCCGTCCGCCCGGACGTAATCATGGTCAGGGTGTCGGGCTACGGCCAAACGGGTCCATACAGCCCCAAGCCCGGCTACGCCAGAGTCGCCCAAGCCTTCGGGGGGCTCACCTGGCTGGCTGGCACCCCGGAAATGCCGGCCCTAACGCCCGGCTCAACCACCATGACGGACTACATCACGGGAATGTTCTCCACCATTGGCGCCCTCATGGCCCTGGAGTACCGCCGCCGCACCGGCGAGGGACAGGTCGTCGATGCCGCGCTCTACGAGTCCATCTTCCGCATCATGGACACCCTGGCTATCCAATACAGCGTCAAGGGACTGGTCCGGGGCCCCGTCGGCAGGGGCACCCCGATGGCCTCCCCGCACAGCCAGTACCCCTGCGGAGACGGCCGGTGGATATCCATCGCCTGCAACATGGACCATCAGTGGGCCACCCTGGCCAAGACAATGGGAAAGCCCACTCTGGCGGAAGACCCCCGGTTCTCCACCGTAACGGCCCGCATCGAACACATGGACGAGGTCGACGCAGCGGTCACCGAGTTCACCATGGCCCACCCCATGAAGGAGGCCTGGAGTCTTCTCGACGCGGTGGAGATTCCAGCCGCGCCGGTCTACTCCATCGACGGCATCTTCGAGGACCCTCAGTACTGGGCGCGGGAGACCCTTGTCAATGTGATGGACCCCGTGCTGGGTCAGGTTGGCCTCCCGGGCGTCGTGCCTCGCCTGACCCGCACGCCCGGCAGGATCAAGCACCTTGGCCCCAAGGACCTAGGCTCAGCCAACCGAGAGGTCTATTGCGGCATGTTGGGCGTCGGCGAGGAGGAACTCGCCTCCCTGGAGGCCGAGGGGGCGGTGTAGCCTCGCCGGGCGGGCGCCACCGGCGGAGGGCTTCCGTCCAAGAAAGCGGCCTGGCCGGTTCTAGGCGGGCGCCCCGGCCCCCACCCCGTAGAGCCTGACGGTATTGTCCCATAGGATCTTCCGCCTACTCGCCTCGGGGATGTCCAACTCCATGAACTCCTTGATCGCCTGGGGGAAGGCGCTGTCCGGGTGCGGGTAGTCCGTCGAGAGAACAATGTGATCGTCCCCTACCCTGCGAAGGACATCCTCCACCAGGTACTCATCGGCGTCTGTGGAAGCGACGCATTGGCGCAGGAAGTAGTCGCTCGGGGGCTTCTCCAGGGGCGAGTCGGCGTACTTCCGCCACTGGTCGTCCAGCCGGTACAGGACCCAGGGCAGCCAGCCGCAGTTGGCCTCCAGGAAAGCGACCCGCAGCCTCGGATGGCGCTCCAGCACTCCGCTCAGCGTCATGCCGGCGAGGGCCGTCATCATCTGCGTCGGAAACGACAGCGCGTGCGTGAACGTCCTCCCCGCCCTGTGGCCGATGTACTTGCGGCTGAAATCATGGGTGGACGGCCCCGTGGATGTACCGTGGAAGCCCACGGCCGCGCCCAATCTTTCGATCTCGTCCCACAGCGGCTCCACGTCAGGGTCGTAGACTACCCGGTCGTTGACGGGCTCCGGGTGGATTGACAAGCAGGGGAACCCCAGCTCCCGAACCACCCTGCGGGCTTCATCAATCGCCATGTCGATGTCATGCAGAGGAATCAGGCCGGCGCCCTTCAGTCGCTCTGGGTTGACCTTGCAGTAGTCGGCCAGCCAGTTGTTATAGGCCCGGCAGAGGGCCAGCCCGAACGCCGGCTCCAGGCTGTCGATTGCCTGACCAATAATGCCGTGGGTCCTGAACAGCACCGAGACATCGACGCCCTCGATGTCCATCGCCTCCACCGTCGTCTCCGCATCAAAGCCTTTCTTGTAGGCCCTAACCTGAAAGGGCGTATCCTCCTTCTTGTTCTCCAGCCGCATGTTGGCCTCGAGAAACTGCGGCCAGTCCACCCAGTAGGGATGCGGGATACCCTCAACCACCCACTTGTCCACGCCGCTGACCACCGAGCGCTCCTTGAATGGCGCCCTATCCTGGTACGCCTCCTCGATGTAGCGCTGGTACAGATCGCCAGGCTCAATGACGTGGATGTCGCTGTCAAAAATGCGGAAGCCGTTCTTCGCCACCCGCGGAACCTCCAAACATGCAACACAAGCAATGAATAGGGAACGCTAGCATGGCTGATTTCAGCCTGTCAACGCGGAGGGGTTGGCAGGCGCCCGCCAACCCCTCGCCAGCCCAATGCGAGAGGGGCGGGCCCGGCGGGCCCGCCCCTCTGCGCGCATATTCTAGCCGCGCTACTCCGAAGCAGCGGCCTTGGCCGCCGCAATCGCCGCATCGAAGTCTGGGAGGTCCGTGATCTCCGAGACGTACTGCGCGTGCTTCACCGTATCGTCCTTGCCCACCACGAAGACAGCTCGCGTCAGTAGGCCATTCTCTTTGATCTTAACGCCATAGGTCTCCTGGAACTCCCGTTCCTTGAAATCGGACGCCGTGGTCAGGCTCTCCACGCCATTGGCTCCGCACCAGCGGGCCTGGGCAAAGGGCAAGTCCATGCTCAGGGTAAGAATCTCGGTATTATCGGGCAGACTGGCGGCCAGCCCGTTGAACTTGACGGTCTCTTCACTGCATACGGGTGTATCAAGCGAAGGAACCGTGACAATGATCCGCACCTTGCCCGCGCTGTCGCTGAGACTGATGGGCGCCATCCCCTGCCCCAGCACCGTGAAGTTCGGGGCCTTCTGCCCAACCGTCATCTCGGCCCCCACCAACGTCAGGGGATTTCCCCTAGCCGTGCAAACACCCGTTCTTTCTACTGCCATGTATCTCACCTCATTGAGTAAATTGCTGTCCGAGACGTCCTCGTAGCGCCTTCATCGCGCGTCGCCTAGCCGGGAGCCTTCCAACGGAGATCCGGGCGCCTGGCCGCCCCGGCCTCGTCCAGCCGGGTGTTGGCGGCATGATGGGGCGCTCCCTTGACAACCTCCGGGTCCCTCTCCACCTCCCCGGCGATATTGTTCATCACTTCGATAAAGTAGTCCAGCGTTTCCTTGGTTTCCGCCTCCGTCGGCTCGATCATCAACGCCTCCCCAACGATGAGCGGAAAGTACATCGTTGGAGCGTGCACTCCATAGTCAAGCAGCCGCTTGGCAATGTCCAGAGCCTTCACGCCCTGAACCTCCTGGCGCCGGGCGGAGAATACAGCCTCGTGCATGCAGGTGCGGTCGTAGGGCAGGTCGAATTGGGGTTTCAGCGCCTCCATGACGTAGTTGGCGTTGAGCACGGCGTTGTCGGTGATGGCCCTTAATCCCTCGGCGCCTAGGCTGCGCAGATAGGCGTAGGCCCGCACGAGCACGCCAACGTTGCCCTGGAAGCCGCCCATCCGCCCTATCGACTGCTCCGGAGTGGCCAGCGTGAACCGCGGCCCGCATTCCCGTTCCTCCGCCGCGGCCAGGGGGCCTGGCAGGAAGGACGCCAGGCGCTCGTTGACGCAGACGGGCCCCGCCCCAGGCCCGCCGCCCCCGTGCGGTGTGCTGAACGTCTTGTGCAGGTTCAGGTGCGCCACGTCGAAGCCGAGGGCGCCCAGCTTGACCCGGCCCATCAGGGCGTTCATGTTAGCCCCGTCCCCATAGACCAACCCTCCCGCCTCATGGACGATGCTTACAACGTCCAAAATGCCGGTGTCGAAAAGGCCAAGCGTGCTGGGCAGCGTTATCATCAGTCCAGCCAGGTCGTCGTCGCTGGCCTCCCGCAGGGCTTCCAGGTCCATGTTGCCCCTGTTGTCCGACGGGATGCTGACCACGTCGTAGCCGGCCATCGCCGCCGACGCCGGGTTGGTGCCATGCGCGCTGTCCGGTATGAGCATCTTGGTGCGCCGGGCCTGGCCGCTCGCCTGGTGGTAGGCCCGAATCATCAGCACGCCCGCCAACTCGCCATGCGCCCCGGCAAGCGGAACGAGGCTCGTTGCCTCCATGCCTGTGATCTCGGTCAGCATTCCCTGTAGCCCGTGCATCAACTCCAACGCGCCCTGAACGCTGTCCGGCTGTTGAAGGGGATGAATGCCCGCCATACCCGGAACGCGCGCGGCGTCCTCGTTGATGCGCGGGTTGTACTTCATCGTGCAGCTTCCCAGGGGGTAGAAGTTCGTATCCACGCTGAAGTTGAGCTGCGACAGCAGCGTGAAGTAGCGCACCACCTCAGGCTGCGACACCTCCGGCAAGGGCAGGTCGTCTCTGAGAAGGTCGGCGGGAGGCATGTCCCACTCGGGCGCGTCCAGCGCCGGCGCCACCACCCCGCGCCGGCCGGCTCTGCTGCGGTCCATGAGCAACCGGCGCCGCTGCTGGTTGAGCTGTTCTCCGGGGCCGGTCACCGGCTCACCTTCGCGAGGGCATCCACCAGCGCGTCGATGTCCTCCCTGGAGTTCATTTCCGTCACGGCTATGAGCATACCGTTGGGGACCAGGTCGCTGACGTCCAGTCCTCCCACGATGCCCCGCTCC
The DNA here is from genome assembly GCA_965263165.1 of Dehalococcoidia bacterium. GTDB lineage: Bacteria > Chloroflexota > Dehalococcoidia > Lucifugimonadales > SAR202-VII-2 > SAR202-VII-2. The sequence continues at coordinate 1,853,435 of OZ253584.1, read as the reverse complement.
AGCAAGCGTCGGTTGATCTCAGCCGGCGCCAGGGGACAGCGAACGGTAAACTCCTTGAAGAAGACGCCGTCGAAGGGCAATTCGAAGCCCTTGAGCCCGGCAATGCGCTGCGCGGCGTAGTGGGCCTTGTGGTAGCAGGCGCTCGCCACTTCCTTCAGCCCCTGCTTGCCCAGGGTGGCCAGGTGCACCGCCACCGCCAGGGCCACCAACTGCGTCGAAGTGCAGATGTTGGACGTGGCCCGCTGACGCCGGATGTGCTGCTCCCGGGTCTGGAGTGTGAGCACGTAGCCCTCCCGGCCCTCCGAGTCCATAGTGCGGCCAACGATGCGGCCGGGCAACTGGCGCAGGTGCCGCTCCTTGCAGGAGAACAGCCCCACGTAGGGGCCGCCGAAGCCCAGAGGCACGCCCAGAGGTTGCCCCTCCGCCGTGGCAATGTCCGCATCGTAGGCGCCGGGAGGCTTGAACAGGCCCATGGCCGTAGGGTCCATCGACACGACGAAAAGGCCGCCGCCGGCGTGGGCTTTCTCCTCCATCGCCACCATGTTCTCCAGGTATCCGAAGAAGTTGGGGCTCTGAACGGCCAGGCAGGCCGCCTCGGATGCCTCGGGGGCCGATGCGGAGGTCGTTTCGACCCGGAGCCCCTGCGGCTCCGCGTAGGTCCGCACCACCTCGGCGTAATAGGGCGAGACCGTATCCAGCAGAGCGATGCTGCGCCGTCCCGTGACGCGGCAGGCCATCAGCGCGGCCTCGGCCAGGGCCGTGGCGCCGTCGTACATGCCGGCGTTCGTAACCTCCATCTGCATGAGCTGCGACACCAACGACTGGAACTCGAAGGCCACTTGCAACGTTCCCTGAGCCACCTCCGCCTGGTAGGCGGTATAGCAGGTCAGGAACTCTCCCCGTCCCAGCATGGCCCCCACCACCGACGGGATGAAGTGGTTGTAGGCGCCGCCGCCCAGGAAGAAACGATGGGTTCCCACGTGAGCATTGCGGGCAGCCAAACGCTCGATGTCCCGGCGCACCTCTAGTTCGGAGAGGGCCGGGGGCAGGTCCAGAGCAGGGTTCCGGTAGTGGGCGGGAATGTCCTCGAACAGGTCCGCCACGCTGGCAACGCCGATGGCGCGGAGCATCTCCCTTTGGTCCTGCTCCGTGTTGGGGATGTATGGGTGGTTGGCTTGTGTCACAGCGCTCCCGGCAGCGGTGGTTGTGGACCAAGAGCGGCAAAGCCCGGAAGGCTAGGTGGAGGTCAGGTCTGAGTATTCCTGGGAGGACATGGTCCCGCCCAACTCGGCTTCATCGCTCATGTGCACCACTAGAAGCCATCCCTTTCCCCAGGGGTCTTCGTTGACCGCCTCCGGGCGGTTGGCCAGCTCCGGGTTCACCTCCAAGACTTCCCCGCTAACGGGGGCGAACAGGTCGGAGACGGCCTTCACCGACTCCACCTCGCCGAACTTCTGAGACTGGCCCACCGAGTCCCCCACGCTGGGCAACTCGAAGTAGACGACGTCGCCCAGCTCCTCCACGGCGTAGGCCGTGACGCCGATACGGGCCTTCCCGTCGCCCTCAACCTTGACCCACTCATGCTCCCTGGTGTACGTGCGATCGTCTGGATTCATGGCGTCGAACGCCTCCGAGAATAGAAAGGTAAGGGGACCACCCGAGCCGCCGCCGCCCGCCCCCGGATATCCACGGCGAGGGTTGTATCCGGGGCCGCCAGTTCGGGGGCAACGTAGCCGAGCGCAATATTGGTGTCAAGAGTCGGCGAGTAGCCGCCGCTGGTGACTACGCCAACCCCCTTCCCGGCAGCGTCCTGGATGGCGTAACCATGCCTGGGAATATTCCTTCCGTCCAGACGGAGCCCCACGAGCCGCCGGGCCGGGCCGTCGTCCCTCACCCTGCGAAGCGCCTCCGCTCCGGAGAACTCCTTGTCCCACTGCACGAACCGCTCCAGACCAGCCTCCACGGGGTTGGTCTCTGTATCGATGTCGTTGCCGTGGAGCGGGAGGCCGGCCTCGAGACGCAACACGTCCCGCGCGCCAAGCCCACACGGCGACGCCCCGAGATCCAACAACCGGACCCATAGACCGGGAGCGTGGGCCGCATCCAGGATAGCCTCGAAGCCGTCCTCCCCCGTGTAGCCAGTCCTGGCCGCCAGAACCGGAGCGCCGTCCACGCTGATCTCCGTGAAGCGAAAGGACCGCGGCAACTCCAATCCAGCCGCCAGCGCGCCGAGGATGCCGATGGCGTCCGGGCCCTGGCAGGCGATCATGGCCGTCTCGCGAGTCCGGTCCTCCATGTCCACGGGCCCAAAGCTCTCCGCCCACTGCAGCAGCCAGTTCCAGATCGTCCCGGCGTTCGCCGCATTGACGACCAAGAGGCTCCGGTCCTCCGCCAGGCGGTAGAAGATGGCATCGTCCAGAATCCCGCCCGTTGAGTTGCAAAGGGGGGTGTAGCGGGCGCGTCCAAGCGCAAGATCGCCAACGCCGTTGGTGGCCACCCACTCCAAGAGGTCGGTAGCCCCGGCGCCCTGGAGAAAGAAGCGCCCCATGTGCGAAACGTCGAAGACGCCGCTGGCCGAACGTACAGCCCGCGCCTCAGCCAGGATGCCCTGGTATTGGATCGGCATCTCCCATCCTGCAAAGGGCGCAAGCCGTGCGCCCAAAGCGCGGTGGGTTTCAAAAAGGGTGGTGCGTTCGAGGGTTGCTTCCATCGGTGGAGGGAGATGCTACAGAGCGTCGATGGGGGCGTCAAGAAAGTGCGGGAGGACGCCAACCAGCCCTCGCCCCAGAGCATCGGTCATAGTTTGCAGAGCGTCAGATGCGGCGTCTGTGGGTCTTGCGTCGTAGGCGCGCCCTCTTTCCCTGCCATCGCCTGCCGCGGCGCCCCGGCCGGCAGAGACAGCCACTGGGCGAAGAACGCGCCGGCCAGGTCCCCAACGGCCTCCTCGCGGCCCAAGAGGAAATGGTCCGCGCCGTCGAGGGCAACAACATCCTTCGGCGCGCGGAATTGCTGCGACAGGCGTTGGAAATCCTCCTCGGATACGATGCGATCCCGGTCGCCGCTGATGAGGAGCTTGGGGACCGGAATCGCCTGAATCTCAGGGGCGGAGAGGTCTCGCGCCGGGCACGCCACCGAGGCCACGGCGCAGACGGACGAATCTTCGCGGGAGGCCAGTCTCAGGGAGACCCTGGCGCCGAACGAATACCCTGCAATCCCCACGGCCCCCGGGCCCACCCCTAGACGGCTGCCCAAGTACTGAACCACGGCGGCCGCATCATCCACGTCCCGCTCATCGGCGTTCGTAGACCCCTCGCTCAGACCGATGCCGCGGTAGTTGAAACTCAGCGCCGCGATGCCGGCCCGCACGAGCCCGCTGCACAGCCCGGCCACCACGTTGTTGTCCATGGAGCCCCCGTAGTGGGGGTGCGGATGGCAAACCACGACCCCGGTGAAGGGGCCTCCGCCTTCCGGCGTGTGCAGCCTCGCCTCCAGCTTTGAGCCGGGGACAGGAATGAACAGATGCTCAAAGGCCATTGGCGCCACCACGCTTCAGGATGGGAAGAAAACGCACCTAAACAGGGTACAATATTTCGATTTTCGATGCACTTGCTCCCAGCGCGGCCCCGCCCAATCGGGCCCATGTAGCACCGCCGTGCCGTCGTTGCTAGAATAGGGCCACCACCGTCCGGGAGCATAATCGTGCGGGAGCATAGATGAGGCCCATCGACCTGCGTAGCGACACCGTCACAGAGCCGACCCCGGATATGCGACGCGCTATGGCTGACGCCGAGGTCGGAGACGACGGCTACGGCGACGACCCCACGGTCAACAGGCTGGAAGAAACGGCCGCCGCCTTAACCGGAAAGGAGGCCGCGCTCTTCGTTCCCACGGGCACGATGGGCAACCTCGTCTCGGTCCTCACGCACTGCCAGCGAGGCGAGGAGGTCATCGTCGGGGATCAGTCCCACATCTACTACTACGAGGTGGGCGGCGCCTCTGCTCTGGGCAGCGTCGTCATGCGCCAAGTCCCCAACACCCCCGACGGCTCCATGGACCTAGACCGCTTGGAGCAGGCCATACGCCCCATCGCCCTCCCCGTGGCCCCCACCAAACTGGTGTGCCTTGAAAACACGCACAACCGGTGCAGCGGGGCCGTCCTTCCGCTCTCCTACGTGCGGCAGGTTTCCGAAATAGCGCAGCGGCATGGCGTGAGCCTTCACATGGACGGGGCCCGAATCTTCAACGCCGCGACCCACCTCGGTCTGCCCGTCGCCGACATCCTGGCTCCGGTGGACACCGTGCTCTTCTGTCTTTCCAAGGGCCTATCCTGCCCCGTCGGCTCGCTGCTCTGCGGCGGCAGGGAGTTCATAGGGCGCGCCCGCCGTATTCGCCGGATGGTGGGCGGGGGCATGCGCCAGGCGGGAGTCCTAGCCGCCGCCGGCCTCGTGGCCTTCCAAACGACCGCCCACCGCCTCTCTGAGGACCACGCCAACGCCCGTCTCCTCGCCGAGGGGTTGGCCGGTATGCCAGGAATCCTTCTGGACCCAGCCAACATCCAGACCAACATCGTCATATTCGAATTGGCGGAAGCCAACGCCAAGACGTTCCTCGATGCCCTGGCCCAGCGCGGCGTCAAGGCGGGATCGCCGGGCGCCGCCAAGATTCGCATGGTCACCCACCTCGGCATCAACGCCGAGGACATCGAGACCGCCCTGGGAGTTGTGGAGGGCGCGTTGAGGGCCGCGGCCGGCGCAACGGATCCCACCGCCAGACGGGTGTACAGCGGCCTCAGCCCCGCCGGCGCCGAAGACTCTTCCCAGCGCTCAGGGGAATGACCGCCCCTGCCCCATCCCCGATGGACCGGGCCTTGGAATTGGCCCGTCTCGCCCTGGGCGCCACCAGCCCCAACCCCTCCGTCGGCGCCGTGATCGTCAGGGATGGCGGCATTGTCGGAGAGGGATTCACCCAGCCTCCCGGCGGCGACCATGCGGAAATCGCCGCCCTGCGCACAGCGGGAGACCTGGCCCGCGGGGCGGCTCTCTTCACCACCCTGGAGCCCTGTTGCCACCAGGGCCGCACGCCCCCCTGCACCGCCGCCATCATCCAAGCGGGCGTGAGCGTGGTGCACGCCGCGGCCACGGATCCCAACCCAATGGTCAACGGGAAGGGCATCCAGGAGCTTCAAGCTGCCGGCGTCGCCGTCCAGGTGGGAGAGCGCGAACAGGAGGCCCTGGAGGTGATTGAGGCCTACAGCCACTTGGTCAGCACCGGCATGCCCTTCGTCGTGGCCAAGTTCGCCACCAGCCTGGACGGCAAGATAGCCACCGCTTCCGGCGACTCCAAGTGGATTACGTCCGAGGCTGCCCGCAGCCTCGCCAACGCCTTGCGCGGCCGCTACGATGCCGTCATGGTCGGTGTGAACACCATCATCGAAGACGACCCGCAACTGACCCTCCGTCAGGGCGGCGCCCCCTCCGAAAGGCAACCCCTGCGCATCGTCGTTGATAGCCGCGGCCGAACGCCGCCCAACGCCCGCGTCCTCAGAGAACCGGGCCGGACACTCCTCGCCGTCGCCGATATCGAGGAGTCCAAGCGACGGGCGCTGGAGGAGGCCGGGGCGGAGCTTCTGCTGACGGCGGCATCGAGGAGCGGCGGCATCGATCTCCAAGCGCTCCTCCAAGCGCTGGGCGCCCGCGAGGTCACCGGCATCCTGGTAGAGGGTGGCGGCAAGCTGCTCGGTTCCCTGTTCGACCTCGGTTGCGTCGACAAGGTGTTGGCCTTCGTCTCCCCCACGATTATCGGAGGCGCCGCCGCCCCGTCTCCGGTGGGTGGCCGGGGCGCCCTGCATATGCGGGAGGCCCTCAGGCTGAACGGCGCCAGCGTGGAGACCGTGGGCCCCGATGTCCTCATCAGCGGATACCCCGCCAGGTAGTCTCACATCATGTTTACCGGCATTGTCGAAGAGATTGGCCGGGTGCAGGCAATGGATGACGCCGCGCTGTTCATCGCCGCCGGAAAGACGCTGGCGGACCTGGCAATCGGTGGCAGCATCGCCGTGAACGGGACATGCCTGACAGCAGTGTCGGTGGCGCCCGGCGCTTTCTCCGCGGAGGTGACGCCGGAGACCCTGAGCCGCACCAACCTGGGCCGTCTCACCCCCGGCGACGGCGTTAACCTCGAGCGCCCGGTTGCCGTTTCCGGCCGCCTTGGCGGTCACATCGTTCAGGGGCACGTGGACGGCGTCGGCGAGGTCATTGGCATCGTCCCGGAAGGGAACTCGCGCGTTATGCGGTTCAGGGCGCCCGCGGACCTCATGCGCTACATCGTCCCAAAGGGGTTCATCGCCGTGGACGGCATCAGCCTAACGGTGGTGGAAGTCCAGGGCAGCGCGTTTACTGTTTCCGTCATCCCCACCACCTACAGGGAGACGGTTCTGGGCGTGAGGCGCGAAGGGGATATGGTAAACTTGGAAGCGGACGTCATCGCCAAGTACGTCGAACGTCTTTTGCATCACTCAGACCGCTGAACGGCTGGAGGCACGCGAATGACACTGGCCACCGTAGAGGAGGCCATAGACGACATCAGATGGGGAAAGTTCGTCATCATCGTTGATGACGAGGGGCGCGAGAACGAAGGCGACCTGGCAATAGCGGCCCAATGGGCAACGCCGGAAGCAATCAACTTCATGGCCATCCACGGTCGCGGCCTCATCTGCATCTCCATGACCGGAGACCGCCTGGAGCAGTTGCGGCTGCCCATGATGGTCGGCAACAATACCGCCACGTTCGGGACCGCCTTCACCGTCTCCGTGGACGTGATCAAGGGCGCCACCACCGGCATATCCGCCTACGACCGGGCTGCCACCGTCCGCGCAATGGTGGACCCATCCACTCAGCCCGAGGACCTCGCCCGCCCCGGCCACGTCTTTCCCCTCCGGTATCAGGAAGGCGGCGTTCTGGTCCGGGCGGGCCAGACGGAAGCCGTCGTCGACCTGTGCAACCTCGCCGGCCTCACTCCGGCAGGCGTCATCTGCGAGATCATGGACGAAGACGGCTCCATGGCCCGCATGCCCCGCCTCGAGGAATTCGCGGCAAAGCAGGACATCAAAATCGTCAGCGTGGCCCAGATCATCGCCCATCGCCTGGCCCACGAAACGCTCATCGAGCGCGTGGCCGAGGCCCGGCTGCCCACCGCATACGGGGAGTTCACAGCCGTCGCCTACAGCAGCAGGGTTGACCCCGACCAGCACGTGGCCCTCGTAAAGGGGCAGGTCGCCGGCGATGCCCCCGTGCTCGTCCGCGTCCATAGCGAGTGCCTCACCGGCGACACCTTCGGCAGCATCCGCTGTGACTGCGGCGAGCAGATGCGCCTCGCCATGCAGGCGATACAAAAGGGGGACTGCGGCGTCTTCCTGTACATGCGCCAGGAGGGAAGAGGCATAGGCCTCCACAACAAGATCCGAGCCTACGCCCTCCAGGACAGCGGACTGGACACCGTCGAAGCAAACGAATCACTGGGCTTCGCCCCGGACCTTCGTCACTATGGCATCGGCGCCCAGATCCTGCTGGACCTTGGCGTCAAGAACATGCGCTTCCTCACCAACAATCCGCGCAAGGTCGTTGGCCTCGAGGGATACGGATTGACGATCACCGAGCGAGTGCCCATCGTCGCCAGGAAGCACGAGGAAAACCGGCGCTACCTGGAGACCAAACAAGTCAAGCTGGGCCATCTACTGGACCTCACCGACTAGGAGGCGACGTGCAGGCGGATCCACCGAGTAGACCCCCAACCTCGAGATTCCCCGGCCAAGGGCAGAGGCCTCCCCAGGGAGGGAGCGGCGCCGCCCCGTATCCGCCCCCCGACCCTCCGCCTTCCCCGGAACCCGCGCCCGCAGAGGTGCAAGGCAGCCTGAACGGCGACGGCCTCCGCGTGGCCGTCGTGGCCTCCCGTTTCCATCAGGACATCGCCCGGCGCCTCGTGGACGGCGCCGTGAGCGCCCTCGGCGAGCACGGCGTGGAAGCCAACGACATTCGCGTGGTCTGGGTCCCCGGCTGCTTCGAGATCCCTCAGACGGCCCGCGTCCTTGCCGGAACCGGCCTGTGGCACGCGGTCGTCTGCGTCGGCGCCGTCATCAAGGGCGACACAGCGCACTTCGAGTACGTCGCCAGCCAGGCGGCCCAGGGCATCGAGGCGGTCTCTCGCGAGACCGGCGTTCCGGCCCTCTTCGGCGTGCTCACCACATACAACCAGGAGCAAGCCCTCGACAGGGCGGGCGGCAAGGCGGGCAACAAGGGCTACGAGGCCGCCCTTGGCGCCATCGAAATGGTCAACCTCCTGCGGGAACTGTGCAGCATGGAGGACTAGGCCCACTTCCCAGGAACGTTGCTACAGCCGCCAGGCCCACACCCATGCCGCATTCCAATCAATGAACATCCGCCACTGGGCTGTCATCCTGCTCGTTGCCCTCATCGTCTTCGGCATCGACCAGGGCGTGAAACTGCTGGTGGACGCCACCATGTACCCCGGCGAGTCCATTCCGCGCCAGGGATTCCTCCGCATCACCTTCGTTCGCAACACCGGCATAGCCTTCGGCCTGTTTCGCGACCGGGGAATGCTGCTCACCGTTGTTTCCCTCATCGGGATTGCCGTGATGCTCTTCTACTTCCGCCGCCACTCCCTGCCCGGCATCCTGCCCCTGCTCAGCCTCGGTATGCTCCTTGGCGGCGCCATTGGCAACGTCGCTGACCGCATCCGGCTGGGCGCGGTGGTCGACTTCATCGACATTGGCCCCTGGCCCATCTTCAATCTGGCCGACACCGCCATTGTTGTCGGTGTCGCCATCCTCCTCTGGGCCCTCTACCAGCCCGGCGCCAAGCCGGCGCCGCCGCCGGAGCAGCCCGATGGCTGGGGCGGCGCCGCCGGCCAGGAACCGCCCATCTCCGACCGGCCCTGACCGGCCAGGCGTTTGTAAATGATGAGCGGTCGCCGAGAACGATGAGCGAACGCAGGGATTTCCGAGTCCCCGCGGAGGAAGCCAGGCTGGACCGCTTCCTGGTCGGCCGCTGCCCCGACCTCTCGCGCTCCCAGCTCCAGGAACTGATGCGCCGCGGCTGCGTAACCCTGAACGGCAAGCCGGCCAAGCCCTCGCTCCGAGTGCGTCAGGACGACCTCATCGCCGTGGTGATTCCCCCGCCGCAACCCGTTGCCCTCCTTCCCGAGGACATACCCCTCACCGTCGTCTATGAGAACCCCGACCTGCTGGTCGTCGACAAGCCCGCCGGGCTGACCGTCCACCCCGCCCCGGGCCATCCTACCGGAACCCTCGTGAACGCTCTCCTGGCGCGATGTCCAGACCTGGAGGGCATCGGAGGCGAGATGCGTCCGGGCATTGTGCACCGCCTGGACAAGGACACCTCCGGCCTAATCATGGTGGCCAAGAATCAGCGGGCTCACCACGCCCTCTCGGCGCAGCTCAAGCAACGCGAGGTCGCAAAGGGGTACCTCGCGCTGGTCTGGGGACTCCCCTTGCCCGGGTCCGGAGTCGTGGATGCCCCCATCGCGCGGGACCCGAGAAACCGCAAGCGCATGGCCGTCGTTGAAGGCGGCCGCGATGCAACCACCCGCTACGAGGCGCGGGAGGCGATTGGACCCTTTACCCTCGTGGAAGCCGCCCCCCGCACGGGCCGCACCCACCAGATACGGGTGCACATGGCCCATCTTGGACACCCCCTCGTCGGCGACGGATCATACTCCCGTCGCCCCCTCCTCATTGCCCGTCACTTCCTCCACGCTTATCGCCTGGGCTTCCGCCTGCCGTCGTCGGGGGAGTGGTTAGAGCTCGCCTCGCCGCTGCCGCCCGACCTCGCGGGCACCCTCGAGAGGTTCCGCGCCGAGGTCTCATAAAGCAAATGCCGGCATTGCCCGGCGTCCGCATTTCCCGGTACCCGACCTCGACGCGCACCAGGTCAGACTTCTGGACGGTGAGCGAGGCTTTGTAACGTTACTCAGCCGGATTTCGGGGTTTGCAGGCACGGAGCCATTACAAAGGCATTACAGGCCGTTACAAAGCCATTACGAGTCGCTACGGAGTCATTACGGAGCCGTTACGGACCGTTGCCCAGCCGTTACGAGTCATTAGTCATTGTGGAGCGGGATGGCTCCAAAGAGCCTGTGCCTTACAACGGCATTCGCTCCGGTCCCAGCCTTCCTCGGACGGTCTTGCCCCTCGGGGTGTTCCCTCAGCGCCCCTGCCACAGGGGGATTCTCTGTGTTTAGCCTCCAGTACAATATGTATGCGGCAGGCTCCTAAGGAAGAGAAGCGGGCCGGTGGCCGACTTCATGGGGGTACTATAGCACAATTGTTCGTATTTTGCAAGAGGGGTGTGGCGGGGGTCCCGGACTCCGGCGTCCGCCCGCCGATGGGGACGGATGGTCTTGTTGTGGCCAGCGCCCTTCTTGAGCGGAGGGTCTGGCTTGGCGTGCGCCGCTATCCCGCCCGCACCACCCTCCAACGTTTTTAGAAACAGGGGGACTCCCCCTGTACCCCCGGCGGGAACCAAGGGTTCCCTGCACCCTTCTTTGGGAGACGGGTGAGGCCTTCGCCCGGGTGTGGGCAGGGACAGGGCAGCTCCCAGCCCCAAAGAAGCGCTTCCTTCATCCCCAGGTGGTGAATCTGGGCTGACCCCGGCGCCTTGACGACTTTAGCCCCCCGCTGCTAGCTTTGGCACAGGCGCCCGCCGCACTCAGCCCCCATGGAGCCCCACGATGGATTTCGAGTACCGCTGGATCTCCGGAGACTCTCACCTGGAGACTTCCCCGGAGCGTTGGACGCACCGCATTGACGCCAAGTTCCGCGACCGCGGCCCCCGGCGGCTCCGCATGTCCAACGGCTCCGATGCGTTGGTCATCGAGGGCGCTCCACCCACCGAGTTCCCCTTCGACCTCTACGGAGGCAAGGGCAGAGAGCAATGGCAGCCCCTCGGCCAGACCTACGACAACACTCCCGGCACCGGCCCGGCTGCCCAGCGCGTCAGTGAAATGGACGCCGACGGCATCGGCGCCGAGGTCCTGTTTCCGGGCCAGGTCACGGGCCCGAAGTTCTGGCGCAACATCAAGGACAACGACGCCTATCAGGCGGTCGTGCGCGGCTGGAACGACTGGCTTGCAGAGGAGTACTGCTCCTTCGACCCCAGGCGGCTCATCGGCGTTGGCGTCATCCCCGCAACTGATCTCGACAGCGCCATCGCCGAGATGGAGCACTGCAAGAAGCTGGGCTTGCGGACCGTCGTGATCAGCTCCTTTCCCAGCGGCTTTGCTCATCCTTCCCCCGAGGACGACCGCTTCTGGGCGGCGTCCCTGGACATGGAAATGCCCGTTTGCATTCACGTTGACATCGACCGCAACCTGCTCCCAGGCCCCGTCTACCGCTGGCCCAAGGAGGACAGGGAAATCCTGAGGCACACCGACCTCGTCCTTCAGGTGTCCCGCTTCGGGAGGGCAGCCGGCATCAATGCGGTGCAGTTGGTGCTGTCCGGCCTCTTCGACCGCTTCCCGGACCTCAAGATCGACCTGGCGGAGAACCAACTCGGCTGGGTCCCCTTCTTCATGGAGCAGGGCGACACCCGCTACAAGCGGCACTGGAAGTGGACCGCCGAGATGTTGGGCTGGACGCCGCTGAAGCGGGGGCTTCCCAGTGAGTACATACGGGACAACTTCTACTGGGGCTTCCAGGACGACAAGGTGGGCGTGGAAATGCGGAGCCACTTCAACATCGACCACCTCATTTGGGCCACTGACTTCCCCCACCAGGAATCGGAGTGGCCCAACTCAGAGGGCATCGTGGAGAACATCTTCGAGGGCGTCCCCGCTGACGAAAAGCGCAAGATGACCATCGAGAACGCGGTCCGCTTCTTCCAACTAGCCGACATCTTCGCCCTGCAACCGGCGTAGCTTCCAGCTCCTAGCGGGGAAAACAGCGTTATCGTCTTGGTGTCCCCGCGCGCGCTGTTGCGCTAGGGCCTGTTCGCGCTGGCGCAACGCAGACGAGGTCCCATAAGAGAAGGAGAAAATGACCACCCCGCTATTTTCGACCTATCGTCAGGGCGAAAACCGCGTCACCCATACCCTCTTAGCCGTCCTTCAACGGCTGAGCCTGCCCAACATGGACCGAATCCTTGGGGCACTCTCCGGTGAGACTTCCTTCAGCCTCGTCTCCTTCGAGAACCAGCCACCGGGGCAGGGATCGCGGCCTGACGCCAAGATTGGAACGGGGGACGCGATCTGGATCGAGACCAAGACAACACGCAATGCGGTGAGACTTGACCAGATCGAAAAGCACCTGGCAAGCCTTGGCGATGGCGAACGTTTGTTATTACTGACGCCGGACGACGAGAAGCCAGCAGGACTCGACGACAGGGACAAGAGGGTAGTCTGGTCGAACTTCAACACCTTGGATGACGTCACCAAAGACATCCTCAAAGATGATAGCGATCCTCCTTCCGAGAAGGAGGCCTTCCTGCTGAGAGAATTCATCTCGCTGCTCCAGAACGACGGACTCCTCATAGGCCAGATCGAACACAGAGACAGAGTCCTTGTGGTCGCCGCTAGATGGGCGTGGCCGATGTACGAGCTCCTCGGCGTTTATAGATGCCAGGCCATGCGCTCATTCCAAGCTTCTCATCATATAGCGTTCTACGCGGATGGCGAAATCAAGCGACTCGCGCCCAGGATCAAATCGGTGATCGAGTCGATTGATCTGACCCACCAGGAAGAAATGTCTTCTCTCGACGGTGATCAGAAGGAGTTCGCTGGCGAGTTGCTGAAGAGGATTGATCACCATAGTCAGCATCACGAGTTCGGCAAGGCATTCAAGGTGATGTTTCTGAGTCAATCCGACGATGCCGAGACTATAAAGCTGCCTAGACCGATCATCAACGATAAGAACGACAAGAACGGGCAACCGACGCCATTCACATACGGAGCGCCGCGGTACGTAACTCTGGAGTCGCTGAGGAAAGCGCGCAAGACCAGTCAACTGGAACTTTGCTGACCCGGACGAATCAGTGTGGACGGCCCTAGCCGCCAGACGCTGGGGCGCCTCGGTGTTGACTACCCAAACGCGGAGGCCGCTAGCGAACTCGACTGCGCCTCATTGCGCCAGCCAAGGGCCCGAAGAGCCCTCCAAGCGCGAGAAGAGAGGCAAAGAACAGCAGATAGGCAGTCCTCGTGCTTTCGCAAGACGGCCCGATGATTCCGGGGCCGAGGTCCCCGCAGCGCACAAAGATGGCGGTGTAGACCAGGCCATTCACTCCGGGAACGATGCACACGAGGAGCCCCGCCACCATCGAGTAACGCTTGCTGTTAGGACTGGCCTGCTGTCTTCGTCGGCGGATGAATGCGAGTGGGATGGTCGTCAGCGCGCCAAGGGCGCCGCCGATGGAGGCGAACAGAAGGAAGACAATGGCGTTTTCCACCCCAGAGCCCGCAAAGATGGCTGTCAGGGTGAGTCCTGCAATCCCTGGAATCGCCCCAAGGACGAATCCCAAGGCGAGGCCCCGCAGGTTCACCATGGCGTGCACCGACTTTCCTGAGTGGCAATTGCTCGAACCTCATTAACGATATCCTTAGGGCTCCTGCGTGTCCAAGCTCCGGCGGGTTCTCTAGCAACCACCCCTAGCCTCTTCTGAGCGCCTCGCCGTTCACACAATGCGGCGGGATGCCGCCCCTCAGACCGGCCAGCAGGTTCTCGGCCGCCATCATGGCCATGCGAGTCCGGGTTGCCACGCTGGCGCTGCCGACGTGCGGGGCAATCACGACGTTCTCCAACGCGAGCAATGGATCGTTCGCATCGATCGGCTCCGGGTCCGTAACGTCCAGGGCCGCCCCGGCAATCACCCGCTCCCTGAGAGCCTCGTACAGTGCCCTCTGCTCGACGACCGGCCCCCGCGTCGTATTGATGAGAAAGGCGGTCGGCTTCATCATCCTCAGCTCCGCCTCCCCGATGAGGCCCCGCGTCTCCACTGTGAGCGGCACGTGCAACGACACGTAGTCGGCTTGGCCCAGGAGGGTCGGCAGGTCCGGGGCGTACGCCAGCCCATACTGCCGCTCGAGGTCCGGCCTCCGCGTGCGCCCGTGATACACCACGCTCATATCGAACCCCAGGCCGCGCCGGGCCATCTCCAGCCCTATCTTGCCCAGCCCCACAATCCCCAACGACGCGCCGTACACGTCCCGCCCCAGAAAGAGGGCCGGATGCCATCCCACCCATTTGCCCTGCCGGACGTAGCGGTCCCCCTCCACCACCCGCCGGGCCGCAGCCATCAGCAGGGCAAAGGCCAGGTCGGCCGTGGTCTTGGACAGGACGTCGGGCGTGTTGCCAACCGGGATGCCCCGGCCGGTGGCCGCCGTCACGTCCACATTGTCATACCCAACAGCCAGTTGACTTATCACCTTCAAGCCGGGAGCGGCGCCGATGAGCGCCGCGTCGACCCTGTCCTCCACGGTGGTCAGGATGCCGTCGGAACGGCCCGCCTCCTCCAGCAGGACCTCATAGGGCGGCGCCAGAGATTCCGGCCAGACTTCCATCACGGCGCGCTCCTGAAGCAGGTCCAGGGCCTCCTGGGCAATCCGACGAGTAACGAACACGCGGGGCTTGGGCATCGCTCACCTCCGGGGCTGTTTGGACGGCATGACATGATAACAATCCGCCCGGCAGGATGCCGCCTCCGCTCAGTCGTTCCCCTCGTTGGTGCTACAATGTATCTCAACCAAGGAGGCCTGCCCCATGCCTGTCCGCGTCCGCTACGCCCCCAGCCCCACCGGAGACCCCCACGTCGGCAACATCCGCACGGCCATCTTCAACTGGCTCCTCGTTCAGCGCGAGCGGCAGCAGGGCAACGAGGCCAGCTTCATCGTCCGCATCGAGGACACCGACCAGAGCCGCCTGGTCGAGGGGGCGCTGGACAACATCCTGGAAGCCCTGCGATGGCTGGGACTGGACTGGGACGAAGGCCCCGAGGTGGAAGGGCCGCACGCCCCCTACTTCCAGTCCCAGCGCCTCGGCCTCTACCGCCAGGCCGCCGACGCCCTGCTTGCCTCCGGGCGGGCCTATCGCTGCTACTGCTCCCCCCAACGCCTCGAGGAGATGCGGCGCGGCCAGATGGAGCGCAAGGAATCCCTGGGCTACGACCGCCGCTGCCGGGAGCTTGACGAAACAGACCTCGAGGCGTGGCGCAGTGAGCAGGGGCAGGACGTTCCCGTCATCAGGTTCAGGGCGCCGCGCCAGGGGACCACCGCCTGCAACGACATCATTCGCGGCGAGGTTGCCTTCGAGAACCAACTGCTGGACGACTTCGTTCTGCTGAAGTCGGACAGCTTCCCAACCTATCACCTCGCCAACGTCGTGGACGATCACGCCATGCAGATCAGCCACGTCCTGCGGGCGGAGGAGTGGCTCTCCAGCCTCCCCCGCCACAAGCTCCTCTACGACGCGCTGGGTTACGCGCCCCCCCTCTTCGCCCACCTCCCGATGATCCTTGGGCCGGACCGGGCCAAGCTGAGCAAGCGCCACGGCGCCGCGTCGGCGTTGGAGTACAAGCGTCAGGGCTATCTGCCCGAGGCCATGCTCAACTTCCTGGCCCTGCTCGGCTGGTCGCTGGACAGTCACACCGAGGTCATGGACCGGGAGCAGCTTGTGACGCACTTCGGGCTGGACCGGGTTTCCAAGGCGGGCGCCATTTTCAACCAGGAAAAGCTCGGTTGGCTGAACGGCGTCTACATCCGCGACCTCTCCTCCGAGGAACTGACGCGCCGGATGTTGCCGTTCCTGAACGAGGGCCTCCCCGCCGGCATCCCCCGCCCGCTGGACGAAGCGTATCTGCAAGACATCGTCCCGCTGGTGCAGGAACGGCTCAAGACCCTGGCCGACGCGCCGGAGATGATCGACTACTTCCTCCTGGATGCCCTCTCCTACGACCCTGCCCTGCTGGTGGGCAAGCAGATGACGCCGGAGTCCACACTACCCGCGCTGGACGCAGCCGCCGAGACTCTGGCGAACGCCGGCGCCTGGAATGCCGAAGCCCTCGAAGGCGTCCTGCGCCCCCTGGCCGATGCGTTGGAACTCAAGACCCGCCACCTCTTCGGGGCCGTCCGCGTTGCCGTCACCGGCCGCGCAGCGGCGCCTCCCCTCTTCGAGACGATGGAGGTCCTGGGCAGGGAGCGGTGTCTTTCCAGGCTTGCCGCAGCCCGGCGGGCCCTGCAAAGCGTCCCCACGGTTTAGCCGCCGATATTGACCCCGCCTACCCATCGCGGCACAATGGACTAGGCTGCCGCACCTCTCAACGTGATGGCGTTGCATAGGTGCGGCGATTTATGGCTGAGGAGGATGCGGCCCCCATGCACGACTTTGACGACGACGGCCACGGCCACGACCACGACGACACGCAAATCCTGGAGACGGAGGGCATCACCGGCGAGGTTGAGAAGAACGCGCTCTACTACGCCGACAACATTGAGATGGTCACCGTCGGCATCGACGTTGGCTCATCCACCTCGCACCTGATGTTCTCCAGACTGCACCTGCAACGCCTCGGGCGATACCTTTCCAGCCGCTTTGTGGTGGTGGAGCGCGAGACTCTGTACGAGTCGCCCATCCTCCTGACCCCCTACAAACCCGACTACACCATAGACGTGGAAAGCCTGGACGACTTCCTGCAGAGCGCCTACCGGGAGGCCGGCTATACCCCTGAGGACGTCGACAGCGGCGCCGTGATCCTCACCGGAGAGGCGGTCAAGCGCAGGAACGCCCGCTCAATCGCCGACCTGTTTGCCAGCCAGGCTGGAAAGTTCGTCTGCGCCTCCGCAGGCCACAACCTCGAAGCCATCATGGCCGCTCACGGCTCCGGCGCCGTCAGCATGTCCCAGGAGAGCGGCGACACCGTCCTCAATGTCGATGTCGGCGGCGGCACTTCCAAGTTCTCCCTCATCCAGAACGGCCAGGTCCTGGAGACGGCGGCCACCAACGTTGGCGGTCGCCTCGTGGCCATGGACGAGAACCGCATGGTCACCCGCATCGAGCCCGCCGCCGTGGAGGTCGCCCAGAACGTTGGCGTAGACCTCAGGTTGGACGCGCCCCTGCCCATCGAGGACGAGGTCAAGCTGGCCGACGCCCTGGCGGACTGCCTCTTCTCGATGATCCGCCGGGCCCCCATGAGCCCCCTAGCCGAGTCCCTGCTGGTCACGCCAAAACTGACCCTGGACCTGCCTGTGGACTCGGTCGTCTTCTCCGGCGGAGTCGCGGAATACATCTACGAGCGCGAGGAGCGCGACTTCGGCGACCTGGCCAAGTCCCTCGCCAGGGCCATCTCCACGCGCACCCTGGAGAACCAACTCCCCGCGCCTCAGCGCATCGGCGACCAACGCATCCGGGCCACCGTCATCGGCGCTTCGCAGTTCACCGTCCAGGTCAGCGGCAACACCATAGCCATAACCAACACCGACCTGCTGCCCCTCCGGAACATCCCCGTCATTCACCCCATCATGCCGGACGACGAAGAGGTCGACCCCGTAGAGATGAGCCAGGCCATCCAGCGCAGCTTCCAGCGCCTCGACCTCGTCAACGGCCAACAGGAAGTGGCCCTCACCCTAGGCTGGACCGGCACGCCCCGCTACCAGCTCCTCCGAAAGCTCGCCGACGGCATTGCCCTTGGACTTCGCCCCACCATTGACGCAGGCCTACCGATCATCGTGGTCTTCAATCACGACTTCGGCAAGCTCATCGGCGAAATTCTGCGGCGTGAACTCAATATCACGAACGATATCATCTCAATAGACGGCATCTTCCTCAAAGAGTTCGACTACGTGGACATCGGAGAGTTGATCTATCCCGCCAACGTGACCCCGGTCGTCATCAAGTCGCTGGTCTTCCCGGAATTCGCCAGCACGACCGCCCAAATGAGCAGCTAGGCGCAAGCGTCGCTGCCGCCGCTAGTCGGGGCGGGAGAATCTCCCATCCCTGCCCCTGTACTCGGGGGAGGAGAGGATGGGGGCCGCGTCCCCACATCCTCTCCTCCCGCGCCGGCTGCGCCGACGGGCGTCGGCCTTACAGCAAGCGTCCGGGGGCGCGTTCGGCTACCGCCCGAGCCGCTCCGCCAGGGCCTTCTCCGCCGCGGCCATCATGACGTCCACCGGCGCCTTCAACCCCGTCCACTGCTCGAACGCCTCCGCCCCCACGTAGACCAGCATCGCCAGCCCACCCAGCGTCTGCGCCCCCGCCGCCTTGGCCTCCAACAGCAACGGCGTGTCCGGCGGGTTGTACACGATGTCGTAGACAAGTGCAGCCGGCGGAATCGCCCTAGCCGCGAGGGGCGCCGGACCGCCCACGCCGGTCATGCCCAGCGTGGTGCTGTTCACAATGAGGTCGGCGTCAGCCGCCTCGCTGGCGAGCGCCTCCGGGGATAGGGGTATCGCCTCGATCCGGGAGACCATCCCAGCCGCCACCGCCGCAACGTCCCGCGCCCGTTGGGCCGTGCGGTTGGCTATCGCCAACGACGCAATGCCCTCTCTGGCCAAGCCAAGGACGATGGCCCTGGCTGCGCCTCCCGCTCCCAGCAACAGGACGCGCTTGCCTCGTAAATCGGCCCCTGCATCCTCCCTCAGCGCCCGCACGAACCCGGTGACGTCCGTATTCGTAGCAGCGAGCGTCCCGTTGTTATTGGCGATGACGTTGACCGCTCCAAGCGCCCGCACGTCATCGCTCATCGCGTCGACGAAGGCCAGGGCCTCCTGCTTGTGCGGGACCGTCACCTGAGCTCCCAGCACGCCCGGGTCCCGCAGGGACGCCATGCGCTCAGCTAGGGCTTCCGGCGTCGTCTCCCAGTACTCATACCTGGCCTCGATGCCGTGATAATCGAAGGCTGCCTGCTGCAGAGCGGGAGACACCGAATGGGACACCGGAAACCCGATAATGCCGGCTCGCTTGGTCACGAAACCTCCTCCACGACCCAGGAATGGCCGCCGACACTCTACCACAGGCCCGCCAACCCGCCTTAGCGCTCCGCTGTAGCTGAAGGCCGGCAAAGCCCGCCCCCGTCGGGGCAGCCTCTGTCCCTGCCCTCGTACTCGGGGGAAGGTTAGGAAGCGTCTGGGCCGTCGACCGTGACGACGGTGTTGGGAATGCTGCTCACGCAACCTCCAGGACAACCGAGCGTATGAGGGCGGGGCTGCAAGCCAAACAAACAGGCCCGCCTCGGCGAGACGGGCGCGCAGGGACGGGCTGATAAGCAACCAAAGACGGGCCGAAGCTGAAACGGCCCGAAGGGGCGGGACTAACCTGCTATGGCGCTATGACAGCACATGTGTTCCAATCCCGCAAGAGGCCGTTGGCAGAGGGGAGGGCGCGCGCATGACGCCAGCGGCGCTGGAGCTTTGCGCTGTAGCCAGCGGCGGCACTGACGGGCTATCCTGAACGCGCCCATGACGCCGTACGAGTTCATCACCAAGTGGCGAGCCTCCACGCTGACGGAGCGCTCAGCATCGCAGCAACATTTCCTCGACCTCTGCGAGTTGCTGGAAGAACCCAAACCCGCGGACGTCGATCCGGTCGGCGAGTCGTACTGCTTCGAGCGGGGGGCTCGCAAGGACACTGGCGGTGACGGATGGGCTGATGTCTGGAAGCGCCATCACTTCGCCTGGGAGTACAAGGGGCAGCGGAAGGACCTCGACGCTGCATTCGGGCAGCTCCGGCAGTACGCTCTGGCGCTGGAAAACCCGCCGTTGCTGATCGTCTCCGACATGCTGCGGTTCCGCATCCGCACCAACTGGACGAACAGCGTCAGCAAGACTTACGAATTCGACCTGGACGACCTCGCCGACGCGGCGACGCGCGATCTGCTCAAGTGGGCGCTCTCAGACCCCGCTCGGCTGCGGCCGGGCGAGACCCGGCAATCGCTCACCGAGCAGGCGGCGGAGTCCTTCGCGACGGTCGCGCAGGCGCTACGGGAGCGCGGACACGACCCGTACGCAGTTGCGCATTTCGTCAACCGACTCGTCTTCTGCATGTTCGCCGACGATGTGGGCCTGCTGCCCGGCCACATGTTCACGCGGATGCTGGAGCAGGCGCGGCGCACCCCGGCGCACTTCGCCGACCTTGCCGGCCATCTCTTCCGGGTGATGGCCTCTGGCGGACGCGTCGGCTTCGAGACGGTCGACTGGTTCAACGGTGGGCTGTTCGACGACGACACGGCGTTGCCTCTGGAGAAGTCCGACATCGACACCGTGCTGGCGGCGTCGCGCCTCGATTGGTCCGAGATCGACCCGTCGATTCTCGGAACGCTCTTTGAGCGAGGGCTGGACCCCGGCAAGCGCGCCCAGCTTGGGGCGCACTACACGGACCGCGACAAGATCATGCTGCTCGTCGAGCCGGTCGTGATCCGCCCGTGGCTTGCCGAATGGGCCGCGGAGAAGGCCGAGATTGCTGCCGAGCTGGAACCTACGGATGCCGCCAAGTCACCCTCCACTCGCACGAAACGGCGGAACGAAGCCGAGCGGCGGTACCGGACATTCCTCAACCGGCTACGGGCGTTCACGGTGCTCGACCCGGCATGCGGCTCCGGCAACTTCCTATATCTGGCCCTACAGGCGCTCAAGGACCTGGAGCACCGGGTGCAGTTCGAGGCGGAGGCGCTCGGCTTCCCGCGGGCGTTCCCGGGGATCGGCCCGGCCAACGTGAAGGGCATCGAGATCAACCCCTACGCCGCCGAGTTGGCGCGCGTGTCGGTGTGGATCGGCGAGATTCAGTGGATGCGGCGCAACGGCTTCTCGGAGTCGCACGACCCTATCCTGAAGCCGCTCGACACCATCGAGTGCCGCGACGCGATCCTGACACCGGACAACACCGAACCGGACTGGCCGGAGGCGGATGTCGTGATCGGTAATCCGCCGTTCCTGGGCGCGCGGCTCCAGATATGGACGCTCAACGAAGACTACATGTCGCGACTCCGCAAGGTCTACGATGGGCGTGTCCCTGGTGGTGCCGATATCGTCTGCTACTGGTTCGCGAAAGCGGGCCGGCAGATCGCATCCGGCAAGGCGAGCCGGGCCGGGCTCGTCGCGACCAACTCTATCCGTGGCGGAGCTAGCCGCCGAGCTCTTCAAGCCGCCACAGATGCGCTCCGGATCTTCGAGGCGTGGAGTGACGAGCGGTGGGTCAACGACGGCGCAGCCGTACGAGTATCCCTCGTCTGCTTCTCGCGCGTGGACGACTCCTCCGTGTCGGACGCGAGACTCGATGGCCAGCAGGTCCAGAGAATCTATGCCGATCTCACCGCTGGAAGTGATCGTCACAGCGTCGATCTGACGCAGGCCCGGCGGTTGTCGGAGAACGCCGACGTTGCGTTCATGGGCCACGCGAAAGGCGGGCCGTTCGATATCTCGGGTGCCTTGGCGCGGGAGTGGCTGCGCCTGCCGGCCAACCCGAACGGCCGGACCAATGCGGACGTTCTGAAGCCATGGATGAATGGCATGGACCTAACCAAGCGGTCGGCTGGCAAGTGGATCGTCGACTTCGGATGGACCATGTCAGACCGACAGGCAGCGCTGTACGAGGCACCCTTCCGATGGACCCAGGAACACGTCTATCCGATGCGCCAGCGGAACCCACGCGAACCGCGTCGCAGATTGTGGTACCGGCATATGGACCCGCCGCAAAGGATGTGGCGGAGAATTGACGGCCTGTCGCGCTACGCAGTAACGGCGCGGGTCGCCAAGTACCGGCTGTTTGTGTGGTGCGATGTGCGTATCTGTCCGGATCAGCAACTGATCGTGATCGCTCGTGACGACGACACGACATTCGGGATTCTGCACAGCCGGTTCCACGAGATCTGGTCGCTCCGGCTCGGGACGAGTCTGGAAGACCGGCCTCGCTACACGCCGAGCACCACCTTCGAGACGTTCCCGTTCCCGCCCGGCCTGGCGCCGGACGTGCCGGCGACCGAGCACGCCTCCAACCCGCGGGCCATGGCTGTAGCCCTGGAAGCCCGACGCCTCGTCGAGCTGCGTGACCGCTGGCTCAACCCGCCCGAGTGGGTCGAGTGGGTCGACGAGCCGGTTTCCGGTTATCCGAAGCGGCCCGTTCCTCGCAACGAGGGGGCAGCGAAGGAGCTCAAGAAGCGTACGCTCACGAACCTCTACAACGCTCGGCCCCAGTGGCTCGCCGACGCACACGAAGCCCTTGATGCTGCTGTGGCTGCCGCGTACGGTTGGTCGGCGGACATCTCGGACGACGACGTTCTCCGCGAGTTGCTGGCGCTCAACGGCGGCGCGGCTGGCCACGTTCCAGGTTCCGCTCGCTGAGTGGCCTTCGGAAATTTCCTACATAAATCCCCAAAACGTCGGAGGGTGGGCTAGGTAGGACAACCGCCTCCGCCTCCACAAGCCCCCGTCCCTTTCCCCACCCCCAGGGAAAGCCGAGGATGCGTTCCTCTGTCCCTGCCCTCTCATCTCCCCCAAACGGGGTGCAGGGGGCGCAGCCCCCGCCGGGGGTACAGCGAGTCCCCCTGTTTCCAAAAACGTTGGAGGGTGGGCCGGTGGGACAACGGCGCAGGCCAAGCCAATCCCCCCGCGGAAGGAGGGCGCAGGCCAAAACAAGTCCACCCATCCCCAATCCCTGCCACCCGCCGCGGGGGAAGCCTCTGCCACACCCCCATTGCAAAATACGAACTATTGTACTATAGTATCCCATGAAGTGGGCAGCCGGCCCGCTTCTCTTTCTCGGAGCCTGCCGCATACATAGTGCACTGGAGGCTAACCACAGAGAATCCCCCTGTGGCAGGGGCGTTGAGGGAACAACCCAAGGGGCAAGACCCTCCGAGAAAGGCTGGGGACCGGAGCGAATGCCGTTGTAAGGCACAGGCTCCTCGGAGCCTGCCACATAACGTATGTACCGGGGGCTAACCACAGAGAATCCCCCTGTGGCAGGCGCGCTGAGGGAACAACCCAAGGGGCAAGACCCTCCGAGGAAGGCTGGGACCGGAGCCAATGCCGTTATAAGGCACAGGCTCTTTGGAGCCATCCCGCTCCATTACGGTTCCGTTACGGTTCGTTACGGAGCCATTACGGTTCCTTTACAGTTCCCTTACGGTTTCTTTACGGCTTGTTACGCCCTATTACGCCTCTGTTACGGCTCCACGACTACGGGGGTCGGGGGAGAAGAAAAAACAGTAACGCATACAATCAAAGAACGAGGCTGAGGCCGGGGGAAACTGCTCCCGTTCCTGCCCCCGTGCTCGGGGGAAGGTTAGGAAGCGTCGGGTGCGCTTGAACCGCAGCGCGTCTCGCACAGCTTGTTCAGGGATTCCCTAGCGGTGAGCGTCCAGCCACCCCTGAAGGATGATCGCCGCCGCCGCCGCGTCGACTCGCCCCTTCTGCCGCGAGGGTTGAGCGCCCGCCTGGCGCAGCCTCCGCTCGGCTTCCACCGTGGAGAAGCGCTCGTCCCACGGCTCGACCGGGGCCAGGCAACCCTTCCGCAGCCGCGCCATGAACGCCCGCACCGCTCTGGCCTGCGGCCCTTCCTCGCCGCTGAGCAACACCGGCAGGCCCACGACAACCCGTTCGACCTCGTGCTCGTTGGCCAACCGCACGACCTCAGCGACATCGTTGTCGGGGTTCGAGCGTTGGACGGTTGTAAGAGGGGAGGCGAGAAATCCGGTGGGGTCGCTGAGGGCCACGCCGATACGCCGGTCGCCCACGTCCAGGCCAAGCGTCCTCAGGAGCCCAGCTCCCGTTCCACGAGGCGCGGCGCCAGGGCCAGCGCGTCGTCCAGTTTGTCGGGGAAACGGCCGCCCGCTTGGGCCATTTCCGGCCTGCCGCCGCCGCCGCCGCCAATCTCTACGGCGGCCGCCTTCACGATGTTGCCCGCGTGAAGTCCCCGTTCAACGAGGTCGCGGGTTACGAAGCAGATCAGGAAGGGACGCTCGTCGTTGACGGCCCCTAGAAGGATAACGCCCGAGCCCAGCCTATCCCGCAGGCGGTCCCCCATCTCCCGCAGCGCGTCGGCGCTCGACTCGGGAACCCTGGCCGCCAGCACCTTGACCCCGGCGACATCCTGCGCCTGTCCCAGCAGGTCGCCGGAGCGAAGGCGGGCCAACTCCCTCTCGAGGCCGTCCGCCCGTTTGCGCTCCCGGTCAAGCGCTTCGGTGACCGACGCGACCCTCGCCTCGATGTCGGACACCGGCGAGTGCAGCGCGTGCGCCACCGACTCCAGCGCCTCGGTCTGGCGCCGCACCAATTCCTCCGCGGCCCGGCCCGTAACGGCCTCCATGCGCCGCATCCCCGACCCAATGCTGCTGTCGGCCACGATGTGCAGCAACCCGATCTCGCCGGTGGCGTCCACGTGGATGCCGCCGCAGACCTCCAGGCTGAAGGGCTGAGGGCCGTCAACCTCCACGACTCGCACCCGGTCGCCGTACTTGTCGCCGAAGAATGCCAGGGCGCCCTTGGCCAGAGCGTCCACATAGGTGGTCTCCCTCTTGTGCACGGCAGCGTTCTCGCGCAGCTTCTCGTTCACCAGGCGCTCGATTTCGGCCAACTCGTCGCGGCCGACGGGCTGCATGCAGGTGTAGTCGAACCGCAGGCGGTCCGGGGCCACCAGCGACCCGGCCTGGCGAACGTTGCCGCCGAGCACCTGTCGCAGGGCGGCGTGGAGCATATGGGTCGCCGTGTGGTTGCGGGCCGTATCCCGCCGGCGGACAGCGTCCACCCTGGCCTGAATAACCTCCCCCACGGCAACCCCACCCTCAACAACCTCCGCCGCCTGCGCAATCAACCCGGTGGCCGGCGACTGGGTGTCCGTCACCCGCAGATGCCCCGACGGACCCTCCATGTCGCCCTGGTCGCCAACCTGGCCGCCGCCCTCCGCATAGAACGGCGTCTGCCGCAGCACAACCTGGACCCGGTCGCCTGCCGAGGCGCTCTGGACCGGCTGGCCGTCCTTGAGCAGCGCCACCACTTCAGCGGCAGCTTCGAGGGTGTCGTAGCCCAAGAACTCCACGTCGCCAATGCCCAGGCCTTCATAGATGGAACCATCCTCCCGGCTTCCTCCGAAGCGGGCGGCGGCGCGCGCCCTGTCCCGCTGGGCCTGCATCTCCCGCTCGAAGCCCTCCAGGTCCACCTCCAGCCCATGCTCGCGGGCGATTTCCTGGGTCAGGTCCACGGGCAGCCCGAACGTGTCGTACAGGGCAAATAGCTCTGCGCCACCGGCCCTCCGGCCGAAGGCCTCGATCTCCTCGAAAGCGCCTGTGCTCAGGCTACGCGTCAGCGCGTCCTCGAGCGTCGCCGCCAGCCATTCCGGGCGGATATCAGCGCGGCGCCGCTGAATGATCTGGGAAAGGGCCTCGCCTGCGTTTCCTAGCCCCTGTCTGCCCTCACCCGCCGCCAGCGCTGCAACGTCACTATGAAAGGGCACAAGGCCGTCCTCCAGCACGGGAAGGCCAACGTTCAGCGCCTCCTCGAACCTCTCTGCCTCCCTGTCGAGGGTGGCCCGCACGTTGGCGCTGCACTCTTTCAGCTCCGGGTAGCTGTCCCCCATGCGCTCAATGACAGCCTCAGCCACGCTGCTCAGGAAAGGACCATCCAGGCCCAGCTTCCGGCCGTAGCGCAGCGCCCTGCGAATGACCTTCCGCAGAACGTAGCCGCGGCCCTCGTTGCCGGACGCCACCCCATCGGCGATGAGGAAGGCCGCGCTGCGCCCGTGCTCCGCCACTACCCGCAGAGCGAAGTCGGTCTCCGCGTCGCGGCCGTACTCGCGCCCAGACAGCTCCACCACCCGCTCAATGATGGGCCGGAAGAGGTCGGTCTCGTAGATGTTGTCCTTGGCTTGGAGCACGGCGGCCAGCCGCTCCAGGCCCATACCCGTGTCGATGTTGGGCGCCGGCAGGGGCATCTTCCTACCCTGGAGGTCCTGGTTGAACTGCATGAACACCAGATTCCAAACCTCCACGAACCGCCCGTGCTCGCAATTGGAGGGATTGCAGGCGTCCGCGCACTCCGGCGTCGGCCCGAACTCGTAGTGCAGCTCGCTGCACGGGCCGCAGGGACCCTGGTCGCCGGCGGGGCCCCAGTAGTTGTCCTTCTCGTCGCCCCGGCTGATGCGCTCCGGTGGGACCCACGCCTTCCAGAGCTCCTCCGCCTCGTCGTCCTCGCGGAACACCGTGGCCCACAGGCGCTCAGCGGGGATGCCGAACTCCTCCGTAAGGCAGCGCCAAGCGAACTCTATGGCCCCTTCCTTGAAGTAGTCGCCCACGCTGAAGTTGCCCAGCATCTCGAAGAAGGTGAGGTGCGTCGTGTCCCCCACCTCGTCGATGTCGCTGACGCGGAAGCACTTCTGCGTCGTGGTCATGCGGCGGTTCGGGGGCGTCAGTTCGCCTAGGAAATAGGGCTTGAACTGCACCATGCCGGCGCTGGTGAACAGGAGCGTGGGGTCCCCCGCCGGCACGAGCGAGGCGCTCGGCATCGCCAGGTGGTCCCGGCTGACAAAGTAGTCCCGGAACCGCCGGCGGATTTCGTCTCCGGTTACGTCGACGCTTCTCACCAGCGCGTTCCTAGGGGGAAATTGCGGCGCCCAACCCGCGTCGGGCGGTATTCGTCGCGGCCCCAAGATAACTGTAGGCACAGCTACGGCGGGTGTCAACGCGGAAGAGTAGCTTGACATTGCGCAGTATGTCATGCAAACTAGTTTGTATAGCAAACTATTCGGCCATGCCACGGCCGCATGACAACGAGGAGGCGCACAATGCAACAATCGGACGGCGAAGCGAAGGCGCTCACACCGGAAGAGAGCTGGCGCGACATCCACGAGACGATGGACAGGGCGCGGAGCTCCATGTACGTCGCCGGTTCGGCGACGATACTGTTACTTTGGGCCGCGATAGCCTCGGTGGGAGTCGTCTCGCAGTACGCCATCCTGACGCTGGCATCCGAATTCGCGGAGCGCAGCCCGTGGATTTTCGGGGTGCTGTGGGGCACCCTGATGGTGCCGGGTATGGTGGGAAGCGGGTTCATCGGACGCCGCGCCGGCAGGAAGATCGCGGCCGGCGACGCCGCTCGCAAGGCTGGCATTCGGGTGTTCCTCTACTGGCTCGCGGTAGTTGTAGCGATGTTCCTCATTCCAGCGGCAGCGGGAATGTGGAATGCAGAAAACGGGGACAACATACCGGGCGTCACATTGGGCATATTGTCCCTGGCATACATCCTATTCGGCATCATGCACCGCCCGGTGTTAGTGGCGGTGGGCGCGGGGTTCGCGGCAGCGTTCTACATTCCCAACTACCTCGTGGACGGCGACGAGGCTATGTTGGTGTCGGCGGCATCGATGCTGGCAGTGGTGATCCTAGGCGCCTGGTGGATACGCAAGAGCGGGGTCCATTGACCGACGAACCCATAGTACTCAACGAGACCATCCACCAGCCCACCCGGCTGCGGATAATGACTATGCTGGTCTCCATGCCCGAAAGGGACCGGCTAGCCTACGGGTTCATTCAGCAGACGCTCGGCCTAACCGGCGGCAACCTGACCACCCATCTGCGAAAGCTCGAAGACGCCGATTATCTAGCCATCGCGAAAGAGTTCCAGGATTCCAAGCCGCGCACGTGGGTGCAGGCAACGCCGACGGGACGCCGCGCCTTCGCCGACTATCTTCTCAACCTGGAGAAGGCACTGAATTGGCAGCCGGTTAGCGCCCAGCCGCAAGCATAGCCCTTCGCCTCGGTAAACCGTCGCTAAACGGCGTCCACCAGCCCCCGGAGCGCCCTGCCGATGAGGAAGGCCATCCCAGCGGCAACCCCACCCACCGCCAGCGTCTGCAGCCCGGCGATGAACCAGTGCTCCAGCACGAACCGGCTCTTCAGCGCGCCAATAGCAAAGAAGGCCGCCCCCGTCATGATCGCGCTCACGAGGAACGGCCGAGGCAGGCTCCCCGGCGACGCCACCTCAAAGATGAAGGCGATGAGGGGCAGCGCTCCCGCGGCAACGAAGGCGCCAAACGTGGCCAAACCCGCCCGCAACGGCGCAGGCCCCTCCAGCGTCAGCCCCATTTCCTCCGTGAGCATGGTGTTGACCCAACGGTCCTGGTCCGCCGTGATGACCTCCACGACCCTTTCGAGGTCTTCCCCGGCGAACCCCTTCGCCGAGAATATCTGGCGCACCTCTTCCCGTTCGCCCTCCGGGACCGTGAGCACCTCGTCGGTCTCGCGCCGACGGGCGGCCTCCCTGAGCTGGTTCTCCGCCCGGGTTCCCAGGAAGTTGCTGACGGCCATGCTAAAACCGTCAGCCGCCAGGTTGGCCAGACCCAGCAGGATGATGAGGCCCGGCGCCAGACCGGCCCCGGCCACCCCCGACACCACGGCGAAGGTCGTAATCGCCCCATCGATGCCGCCGTACACAAAATCGCGCAGGTAGCTGTGCGCCGGCCCGTGCCGCAGACGGCGCCGGATGGCCGCCGGCGTGTGGGCTGCGGCTACCGTTGGCTGCTGTTCATCGGTTGTTGCGCGCATCAGCGCCCTGCTCCCTATCGAGGGTGGCGGTCGTCCTTCTCCTCCAGGAAACCGTACAGCCCTCGTTGCTCCAAAGTCCATCCAGCCCCGATGATTTCAGCCACCCACAGGGCATCACTTCCGCCAAGCGAAACCACAACCCAACGAGCCCTAACCCCGGGAGCGCCGCCGCCTGAAGGAACGGCCCTTCGCCTTCACACCGCCGGGCCCCATGCTATAATGACCCGCACCCTGACCCGATGCGCGCGTTCTTTGCCCTAAAGTGCGCCGGGTAGAGCCGCGAACGGAGGAGGCTATGGCGAGCGCCGACAGAATCCCCGACCAGCGCATCGCCCACCTCATCGAGCTTTGCGAGGAAATGCTCGGCGCCAGGAAGATGATCCTCGCCTCCAATCGCGGCCCCGTGGAATACGCCGTGGACCCCGAAGGCCGCCTGCAGGCGCGGCGGGGCAGCGGCGGCGTCGTCACCGCCCTCAGCGCCCTCACCAAGTACGTCGACTTCACCTGGATCGCCAGCGCCATGGGCGAAGGCGACCGAATAGCCGCCCAGGTCTCGGACGGCCAGCTTCCCCCCCTGTCC
Organism: Dehalococcoidia bacterium; assembly: GCA_965263165.1. Lineage (GTDB taxonomy): Bacteria > Chloroflexota > Dehalococcoidia > Lucifugimonadales > SAR202-VII-2 > SAR202-VII-2. Next base: position 1,824,314 of record OZ253584.1, on the reverse strand, counting down.
GGCCAGAGAGTCCAAGCCAGGTTCGTTGTGACCCCGCGCCGGATGTACCACCGGTTCTACAACGTCATCTGCAACCCGCTCCTGTGGTTCCTCCAGCACTACATGTGGAACACCCCCAACAGCCCGAATATAGACGCCGCAGTCTACGAGGCCTGGGAGCAAGGCTACGTCCCCGTCAATCACGCCTTCGCCCAGGAGGTCGCCAAGGCGGCCAACGATTGGGGGCAGCAATGCTATGTCATGCTCCACGATTATCAGCTCTACCTGGCCCCCCACTACCTCAGGGAACTGCTGCCCAACGCCGTCATCTCTCACTTCAGCCACATCCCATGGCCAACGTCAACGTATTGGCAGTTGCTTCCCAATGGCATTCGCACGTCCATCGTCGAGAGCCTGTGCGCCTGCGACATCCTCGGCTTTCAGACCCAACGGGACGTCCGCCGGTTCCTCCACACCTGCGAGGATTTTCTGAAGGGCGCCCACGTCGACCACAGCAAGCAAAGCATGCTCTATCGGGGCCACAACACCCAGGTGCGCTCCTACCCAATCTCCATCGACGTGGGTGAGGTCCGGCGCATCGCCACCTCCTCTAGAGCACGGGAGTACGAACGGAACATTGCCAAGCTCTGCAACAAGCACACCATCGTCAGAGTGGACAGAGCCGAGCCCAGCAAGAACATCGTACGCGGCTTCCGCGCCTACGAGTCGCTCTTGGAGAACCACCCCGAACTCCGGGGCGAGGTGAACTTCCTGGCCTTCCTGGTCCCCTCCCGCACCCACATCTCCCAGTACAAGCGCTATCAGCGGGAGATCGATGAGATCGTCCAACGGATCAACGCCACCTACGGAGCGCCGGGGTGGGAGCCCATCACGATGTTCCTGGAGGACAACTACGTCCAGGCCCTTGCGGGGATGCGCCTCTACGACGTTCTGTTGGTGAACCCCGTCATCGACGGCATGAACCTGGTGGCCAAGGAAGGCCCCGTTGTGAACACCATTGACGGAGTTCTCATCCTGTCGGAAACCGTCGGCGCCCACGAGCAACTGAGCCCCGGCGCCATCCCCGTAGCCCCAGCCGACATCTACGGGACGTCCCTAGCCCTCTACGAAGCCCTGATGATGTCCCAAGAGGAGCGCCGGCGCCGCGCCGCCCTGCTCGTCGACGTCATCGAACGGTCCGACGTCATAGACTGGCTCACGCGGCAGATGCTGGACCTGCGAGCCCTCGTTGAGCTAGCCCCGTTCGAAGCCTCGGCTCTGCTCCGCTAGCCAGCCGTAGAACCGGCAAACCTCGCTCACCGAGCCCAACGAGTAGTCACACGCTTCCAGCAGCCCCTGCGGCGTCTCCCTGCCCCCAAGAACCCCCACCCCAAGCCCCTTGAACCCCTGCCCCACAAGTCCCTTCAGAGCCAACAGCGCCGTTATATCCGTTCTGTCGTCGCCAACGTAGACGCCCGCGTCAAGGCCGAACTCCCGCGCCAACCCCTCCAGGGCCGTGCCCTTGCTTATCTCAACGGGAGGCTTGATCTCAATCAGCATCTTCCCCGATTCGACCCTCAGCCCACCGGCCGCTTGCGAGCGCTCGATGGCGTCCCGCAGCCGGCGCTCTGCCGATACCGGGTCCGCCGCCAGCCGGTAGTGGAACGCCACCGTCACACCCTTGTCCTCCACCGCCCAGCCGTCCCCATCCAAGGCCGCGGAGACCTCCTCAAGCGCACGCCGCACTCCGCCATAGTGGGTCTGGGCCGCAGACGCCACCTCCGAGTGATCCTCCCGCCAGCGCTCCAGTCCGTGGTTGGCCACATACACCACGCCATCCACAGGCAGCATCCTGCGCAAGTCGTCCATGGAACGCCCGGACACGGCCGCCACCAGGGCGATCCTGCCGGCCAGCGAGGCCAGGGACTCCGCGCAGGCCGGCTCAACCCGGGCGCCCTCTGGCCTCGGCGACGTGGGTGCGATCGTGCCGTCCACATCGGTGAACAGGCCAAAAGGACCCGTCCGCAGAAGCTCTTCAACGCTATCCAGATGGTCCAGGAGGTTAGGCGGCGCGGGTCGGGTCATTCGGGGCGCCGCCAGACAACGAGACCCTCGCGCACCGTGGCGAAGGTGCGCAGCGCGAAGTTGCCCTGGATCGTGTTCCCGGCAGCATCCCGCCAAGAGCTCCCCCCCTCCTCGATGTCGAAGATGGCGGCGTCGCCGGCCATGCCGGCCCCCAACGAGCCAATCTCATCAGCCAGGCCCAGAACCTCAGCGGGCCGGACCGTGCTGGCGGCCACCGCATCCTGAAGTGGTAGGCCCAGCGCCGCGAACTTGCCAATGAGCTCGTTCATCTGGTAGACGACCCGGTCGGCCGGGCCCCGGTGGATATCGGTGCTGATGGTGGTCGGTGGGAACCCCTGGGCCAGGGCCTCGCGAACGACGTTGATATCGCAGTGAACGCCTGCGTGCGCCACGTCCATCACGACTCCCCGGTCCATTGCAGCCCGCACCTCCCGCCTCACCCTGCCCTGGCCATCGAGGATGCGCTCCTGGTGGCCGTTGTACACGTGCGTCACCACGTCCCCCTGCCCCATAACGTCCAGGATCTCAGGCAGTGGAATGGGCGGGTTGCTGACATGCACCATGAGGCGCGTCTTGCTCTGGTCCGCGGCGGCGCGGGCCTGCCGCAACACCTGCTGCGCTTCCCAGTGCGCGATGGAGTCGATGAACATGCGAACCTTCACGCCAACGGCGAATCCGGGGTTGTCCAGAACGTGCTGGGCCGCCCTATCCACGTCGATGACGCGAGTGTCGTGAAGCTCCCCCCTCAGCACCTGGCTGGTCACCAGCCCAATGGCGCCGATATGAAGAAACGCAAGCACCCGTAGGCCGCTGGCTGGCCCCACGTAGTCGCGCAGGGCCCCGTAGTTGGCCCAACCCGCGCTACCCGCATCCACGATCGTCGTCACTCCCGCCGGCAGCGCGCTCTGCCTAGCGTCCACCGAAAGAGCGCCGCTCCCGTGATAGTAGTGACCGTGAATGTCGATCAGGCCCGGCGTCACCAGCTTCCCGGAGACGTCCAGCGCCTGGGATGCCGCTGCCGGGTCTATATTCTCGGCAACGCAGGCCACCCTGCCGCCGGTGAAAGCGACATCCCGCCGCTGATGGACGCCCTGGCCCGGGTCCAGGAGGACCCCGCCCCTGAGGAGCAGGTCATAGCTTGGATCTGTCATCGTTCACTCCGGCGAGTCTTCAGGCACAGGCCTGGCGGCCCCGGTCTCCTCTTCCACAGCGCGCGTAGCCGCGGTGAATGACTCCGCGGACAGCAAGAAAAACAAGGAGAGACAGGACTCCGGTGAGAACGAGCCAGATCCAGGCGCTCGGAGCAAGGTCCGGCATTATCCATCTCCAGAGGCCGAGGCTTCAGTGGCGCCTGGGGTCGCGAGAGCTATTCGTCGTCCTCTTCGTAATCGTCTTCCACATCGGTAATGAAGCCGGCGGCGTTGGGGACGGTGGCCCTCCGCGGCCCTCCCCGCTGGCGGCGGGCCTTTCGCGGAAGGCTGTCGATGGCTCCTTTGAGGCCCTCGATCACCCCCTTGCCCGCCTTCGACGCGTCCACCACGATGCCATTGATGTCGGCGCCGCGCAGGCCCTCCAGCTCCCCCGTGGTCAGGGGGCCGTTCCACAGCAGCAGTGCCGGCTTCCCTGCGCCCCAGGCCATCGTCAGAATGTCCATGAGGCCCTTGACGGTTAGGGAATCGCCGTCGCCGTCCGGGGCTATCAGCACCACGTCCACGGGCAGCGAGTCAACGGTGCGCCGCTGCTCGTGGGTGAGGTCAGCGCCCAATACCAGCATACGGCCCTCGTCCTCGCGGTCCAACGCGGCAAGGGGCATATTCTCCGGCTGGAAAACCACGAAATCGCAGCCCTTCTCCTTGAGCGCGTCGATGTCGCCGCTGCTTGCCTCGCCCAGCCAGGCCCCCCATAGCAGGCCGTCAACCGGCCCTTCCGCGGAAGCGGGATCGTCAGTCTTGATGATGACCCCGTCGATGCCCAGAGGCTCGAGGCTTTTCGCCTTATCCGCGTCCTTCGCCGCTACGCAGACGAGAAGAAGCATTGAAGAGGCCCGGCCTTGGGCGGAGCGAGCGCCGAAGCCCAACGGCTGGGGACTGCCGGCCTCGATGTGCTCCAGCTTCTCAACAAGTTTGCTCATGGGGACCGTCCGGGGGAGATTGACAGGCAAGGGAACGTTCCCAGCCTCGGCTATTCATGGTAACCCAAGCAACCAGGCCGAACAAGGAGACGCGCCCGCGAGTCAGGGGTTACCCCGTGCTATAATGTGGGCAATCCCACGCTTCTTCCCCCCACGCGCAACCCGCCCCGCTGCCCGGTGGTGTAGTGGTAGCACGTCAGCCTTTGGAGCTGAAATCCCTGGTTCGAACCCAGGCCGGGCAGCCACCCGCAACCACTCGCACCCTCCTGCCCATGTCCCCGTACTCGAGGGAAGGTTAGGAGGTGCTCCCCCAGGCAGGAAGGGGGTTCTTCACCCTCTCAGCCCCTGCTGAATCTTCTCCGCCGAGACCGGCAGACTGAAGCACCGGAACCCCGTGGCGTCGGCGACGGCGTTGGCGAAGAGACCGGGCACGGCCGGATTCGTCGTCTCCCCCACCCCCTTGCCCCCGTAGGGCGTGTGGCCGCTGGGCTCCTCGATGTAGTCCACCTCGTGGGGTGGAATGTCTTGAATGTTGGGAAGCTTGTAGTCGCCCAGGTGGAGCGTCGTGACCCGCCCGCCATCCATCACCAGCTCCGACATCACCCCGAAGCCCAGGCCGTTGATCACGCCGCCCTCCACCTGCCCCAGGAACCCCACCGGATTGATGATGACCCCGGCGTCCACCACCGAGACCATCTTCACGATGTCCACCTGCCCCGTCTCCGAGTCGACCACTACCTCCATGGCCTGGGTGCAGAAGGACGTGTACTCCTCCGCCGTGGCCTCGTACCGCGCCGAGCCTTCCAGAATCCCGCCCTGCCCGGCGCGGCGTTGGGCGACTTCCGCCAGCGTAACCCGCCGCTCCGGCGACCCCACCACGTGGACCGCCCCGCCGTCTATTACCAAGTCCTCGGCTGGCGCTTCCAGCAAGGCCGCCGCCGAGGCCGCCAGCGCGTCCTTCAGCTGTCGCACGGCCAACAACGCGGCGTGGCCAGCAACGTTGGTCGTGCGGCTGGCGCCCATCCCCGAGTCGGGCACAAAGTGGTCGGTGTTCACCGATACCGCGCTGACGCGCTCCGGCGACAGACCCAACTCCTCGGCCACGATGAGCTGCTGCACCGTCAGCGTACCGGCCCCCATGTCGTATATCTGGCTCTCGACTCGAACCTTCCCATCTTCCTCCAGGACAACGCGAGCGTTGCTGTTCCCGCCGCCCGTGCCATGCTCGAACAGCACGATGCCGCGCCCCACTCCCGGCCCCTTCGGGCCGCCCCACCCTATCATCTCGGCGGCCCTCCGCAACGTCTCCTCCGCCCGTATCCCTAACCACCGATGGCCCGTGGCGTTCGCGTCGCCGTCCCGCAGCACATTCTTCAGCCGAATCTCCAGGGGGTCCATCCCCAGCTTCTCCGCAATGGCGTCCATGTGCGACTCCACCGCAAAGTTGGCCTGTGGAGAGCCGGGCGCCCGGCACGGCCCGCAAGGCACCGTGTTCGTATAGACGTTGTCCGCCTGCAGCAGCGTGTTGGGCAGGTTGTAGGTCCCGCCCAGTTGATGGGCCGCGCCAAGGAACCCCCCGGGCTTGAAGGCCGCATACGCCCCGCTGTTGAACGTGGCGTCCGCCTGCCAAGCAACGATGGTCCCGTCCTTCTTCACGCCCGCCTTCAGCCAGATGTAGCTCTCGTGGCGGGGGTCGGCGGCCATGAGTTCCTCGGTGTAGGTTAGCACCAGCTTGACCGGACGACCCGTTACCTTAGCGGCTAGACAGACTAGGGGCACGTCCATGACCGTGCTCTTCCCGCCAAAGTCTCCGCCAATGTACGTGACGTTGATCCGCACCTGTTCGGGCGCCACCCCCAACGCTTCCGCCGTCCACTTCCTTAAGTTATGGGGCTGCTTGTTGTGCGCCCACACGTCAAAGCTCCCGTCCTCAGCAACCTTCGCAACGGTGGCGTGCGGCTCCAAGTAGCCCTGGTGCTCAACCGGCGTGTGGTAGGTATGCTCCAGAATGACATCCGCCTGCGCGAAGCCCTCCTCGATGTTGCCCTTAGCCCATATCTTCCTCCCGTACACGTTGGGCGACGCGTCGCCGGGACGGGGGTCCTTCCACAGGCCCGGCGGAACCTCGTAGGACTCGAAGTCCGGGTGCAGATCCGGCGCCCCTGCCCGCTTGGCCTCCAACGGGTTGTCCACCGCCGGCAGCGGCTCGTAATCAACATCGATCAGCCCAAGCGCTTCCTCGGCTACGTCGGCGGTGTCGGCAACGACCATCGCCACCCTTTCCCCGAAGAAGCGGACACGGTCGCGCGCCAGCAGCGGCAGGTCCTTGACGTTGCGTCCCACCAGCACGCCCGGAACGTCCCCCGCCGTGAAGACCGCTTGGACGCCCTCCATCCGCCGCGCCCCCGCCGCGTCGATGCTGCGAATGCGGGCGTGGGGGTGGGGGCTGCGAAGGATCTTGGCCCACAGCATCCACGGGAAAGAAACGTCGGCGGTGTAGCGAGCTCCGCCAGTCACCTTGTCCAGACCGTCCACCCGCTTGGCGGGCCTGCCGATGTACCGGAACTGGGTTGTCGTTGTCATCGTTGTTCCTTCATCATAGTTGTCGCTTCAGTCGCTTCAATGGAATCTTGGCGCAGTCGCCGCAATGCGGCCTGCGCCTGGAGCGTTCTCCATTCAACCCCCGTATACTATCCGGCCCAGGGCCAAGAGGAAACCCCGCATGATCGGCACATCCACGTTCAGCCTCTTCAAGACCTACGTCCACCTGCTGCGCGTTGCAGAAACAAGTCAGCTCGATGAACAGGTCGCCGGGTGGATCAGGGAAGCCTACGCCGTGGGATGCCAGGAGCACCTGCGTTAGGGATAGTCTGCACAAGTCCGTGGGGCGCGGCATAGCCGGATAGGGACGCTTCCTGACCTGCCCTCGTACTTGGGGGCAGAGACGGCCTTTGATTGTATTTTTGTAACGTTTATCAGCCGGATTTCGGGGTTTGCAGGCACGGAGCCGTTACAAAGGCGTTACAAGGCGTTACAAGGGCGTTACCAGTCGTTACACAGTCGTTACTAGGTGTTACGGAGCCGTTACGATTCGTTACGGAGCGGGATGGCTCCAAAGAGCCTGTGCCTTACAACGGCATGCGCTCCGGTCCCAACCTTCCTCGGACGGTCTTGCCCCTTGGGGTGTTCCCTCAGCGCCCCTGCCACAGGGGGATTCTCTGTGGTTAGCCCCCAGTACATACGTTATGCGGCAGGCTCCGAGAAAGAGAAGCGGGCCGGCGGCCCACTTCATGAGGATATTATAGCACAATCGTTCGTATTTTGCAAGGGGGTGGTGGCATAACCTGGAGGGGGAGTCTTGTTGTGGCGTGCGCCCTCCTTCAGCAGAGGGTCTGGCTTGGCCTGCGCCCTGCTCGGCGGGACGAAAGCCCTATACTTTCGGTGCAAGCGTATTAGCAGTTGTACAATCCTCTCTTGACAGCGCAATTCGGCGTAGCAGCGTGAACAGGCCCTAGCGCCATGAGCACAGGCTATTCGGGAACTCCCCTCCTCAAGAAATTGGGGCTCAAGGCCGGCCAGAACATCGCCGTCCTCGGAGCGCCGGAGGGCTACCTCCGCCTGCTCGGCCCCCTTCCCGACGACCTGTCGCTGGCGGAAAACGAGGACGCTCCGCTGGACGTTGCCCACGTCTTCGCGACATCAAGGGCTGTTCTCCAGCGCCAGCTCAACGAGATCCGGCAGCGTATCGCTCCCAACGGCATGATATGGGTGTCCTGGCCCAAGCGCTCCTCAAGGGCGCCAACGGACGTGACCGAAGACGTTGTGAGAGACGTCGCCCTGCCCCTGGGCCTCGTCGACGTGAAGGTGGCTGCAATCGACGAGACGTGGTCGGGGCTGAAGCTTGTGGTCCGGGTCGAGAACAGGCCCTCAGGACGGCGTTGAGGACTCCCGAACCCCTTTCCAAACCACCCCCGTTTTTCCATGTGCTATGCTGGCTGAAAGCGAGAGAGATAGCTGATGGGGCATGAGACGCCCGAAGCCGCAGGGACGCGCCTATGACCATCCAACAACAACTCGACGAAGACATCAAACAGGCTATGCGCTCCGGCGACGCCGTCCGGCGCGACGTTCTGCGCTTCCTGAAATCCGCCATCCACAATGAGGAGATAGCGAGAAGGGAACCGCTGGATGACGAGGCCGCCCTCACAGTCGTTGCCAAACAGGTCAAGCAACGCCGCGAAAGCATCGACATGTTCCGCCAGGGCGGCCGCGACGACCTCGTCGCCAAGGAAGAGGGCGAACTGGCCATTCTCCAGACCTATCTGCCCGAGCAGCTCGGCAGGGAGGACATCGTTGCATTGGCCGAACAGGCCATCGCAGAAGCGGGCGCCGCGTCCCCCAGCGACAAAGGTAAGGTCATGGGCAGGCTGATGCCCCAAGTCAAGGGCAAGGCCGATGGCGCTCTTGTCAACGAGGTCGTCACGGAACTGCTGTCCGGCGGCTAAGCGCCCACCGAGAGCCGCAACACAGGTTAGGCGGGGTGGATTTGCGCTCCCCCGTTTGGCGCAGGCCCCCGACGGTGGTATCCTGTACCCGCCTTCGATCTTCCTCCCCCGGACGGTTCAATGCGATTTGGCGTCGTTGTCTTCCCCGGAAGTTGGAGCGACGCGGACTGTTACCACGCCCTGGCTGACGTGCTCGGGCAGGACGTGCGCTACGTCTGGCACAAGGACCGCGACCTGTCCGGCCTAGACTGCATCATCCTCCCCGGGGGCTTCTCCTACGGCGACTACCTCCGGCCGGGCGCCATAGCCAAGCTCTCGCCGGTCATGGAAGAGGTGCGCGCCTACGCCGAACGGGGAGGCTTGGTGCTGGGCATCTGCAACGGGTTCCAGGTCCTCTGCGAGTCGGGCCTCCTCCCCGGCGCCCTTCTCCGCAACGACCACCTGCAATTCCGGTGCCAATGGGTCAACCTTCGGGTCGACAACGCCGCCACCCCCTTCACCCGCGGCTGTAGCCCCGGCCAGGTGTTGCGGATTCCCATCTCCCACGGCGACGGCAACTACTTCGCCAGCCAGGACACCATCACCCGGCTCGAAGAAGAAGGCCGCGTGGCTTTCCGCTACGTGGACGCCTACGGCCAGCCCACTCAGGACGCCAACCCCAACGGCTCCCTGAACAACATAGCCGGCATCGCCAACGAGTCGGGCAACGTCCTGGGAATGATGCCCCATCCGGAGCGGTGCGTTGAAGCCATCCTGGGCGGCGCCGACGGGCTAGCCGTGTTCTCCTCTCTCCTTGTTCAGGCGGGGGCGGTCTAGCTCCTCTATGGGCATAGCCCTGGCGTTGGTGGCCACCCTCTGCTTTTCCACGGGGAACATTACCGTCCGTTTCGCCACGGAACACGTCCGGCCCACGACCATCGTCGCGATCTCCAGCTTCTGGGGGGCCATCGTATCGTTCGCAGTGGCCTTCGTCTTCTTCAGAGACGAAATCTGGGCGCTGACGGGCACGGCGTTCGCTTGGTTCGCCCTCGTCGCCTTCGTCAACTTCCTCATGGCCCGGCTGCTCAGCTACACCAGCATCTACCTTGCCGGCGTCGTGCGCACCACACCCGTCCATGGCAGCCAGCCGTTATGGGGCGCCATGTTCGGCGTCATCCTCCTGGGCGAGCAGATCTCTCCCATGCTCATCCTGGGAACGCTCGCAGTTACCGCGGGCGTCACCCTGGTCCTCTGGGACGGAGTCCGTAGACGATGATCCGCCAAAGGCAACCTCTTGTCGTCCTTGGCATGTTGACCGCCATGTCGTCGGCCGCTTCCTACGGCCTGCTCGTCACGATGGTGCGGCACGTGGTGACCACCCAGGCTCACCCAATCGTCATGATCGCCTTCTCCTCCCTTTTCGGCGCAATCATGACCACGGTCATCTTTCACCGGCACGTCCTGCAAGACAGCAGAGCGCCCAAAAAGGCGGTCCTGCTGGCGGGCGTCTCGGGGCTGTTCAGCCTGGGGGCAACGGGGAGCCTGTACACCGCCCTGCAGTTCACCGAGGTCGTCGTTGTGGCGCCACTCATGGGAACCTACCCGCTGGTCACCGTGGTCATGGCCCACTTCACCCTGAAGCGCATAGAGCGACTCACGTTGCCAACCCTGCTCGGCGTGTTGCTCGTGGTGTTGGGCGTGGCGCTCATAAGCATAGGCGCCGTCACCAAATAGCGCCCCGCCCGGCCCCAGGTCAGTCCGATGGCGCCAGCCGGCCTATCCCTTCAACGTAGCCAACGTCAGTCCTCTCATAGACTGACATTCTCATTGAACAGTGAGACCCCGACAGCATCTTTGAACCCCCACACTGGGTCCAACTGACCTTGACACCTCCCTCGCGCCTGGCTACGATTGCCCCAATCGATCGCCCAAGGATACGGCAGCCTAGGAGGAACCAACCATGATTATGACTGACCTGGAAACCATCATCGACGGCGACGGACATCTGGTTGAGGACTTGCAGGGCATCGCCGAGCGCATGCCCTCTGAGGTCCGGCGCAAGTACCTGGGCACAACGCATCCAACGCTCAGCCGCCTCTTTCCCCCCCTCGACCACTTCCACTCGGCGAACCCCATCGAGACGCCCCCCAACTCTTTCGCACAGGTGGGCTACGATGGCTGGCTCGACTTCGCCGAAGACCTCGGCATCGACTCAGCCGTCCTCTACCCCACGACGGGGCTCTCCTTCGGCAAGATCGTCAACCGCGACTGGGCCATCGCCCTGGCCGCCGCCTACAACGACTGGCTTTACGACACCTACATGAGCGGCAAGCGCCGCTTCCTCGGCATGGGCCTGATTCCCATGCAGGAGCCGGAGGAAGCGGTCAAGGAGCTCCGCCGCTGCGTGGAAGAGTTGGGCATGCCCGGCACCATGCTGCCCTCCGCCGGATTCAAGGACCAGTTGGGCGCCAAGGACTTCTGGCCCGTCTACGCCGAGGCGGACCGCCTCGGCTGCGCCATCGGCGTTCACGGCGGCGCCCACGAGGGCTTCGGCTTCGACCACATGAACGTCTACGCCCCCGTCCACGCCCTAGGCCACCCCTTTGGCCAGATGGTCGGCTTTGGCGGCATCGTCTTCAACGGCGTCATGGACAAGTACCCCAACGTGAAGTGGGGCTTCCTCGAGGGCGGCATTTCCTGGTTCCTCCTCTGCCTCGAACGCTTCGACCGCTCCTACGAGACCCACATTCAGTACGACCCGCGCAACGAGTTGATACAGCTCAGGCCAGGGGAGCGCGTCAGCGACTACATCAAGCGCCACGTGGCCGATGGCCGCATCTACGTCGGTTGCGAGGGCACTGAACCCTTCGTTGGCGATGCCGTGAAGGCCGCCGGCGGCGGCCTCCTCTTCTTCTCCTCCGACTTCCCCCACGAGGTCAACAACGAGATGTGCAAGCACGAAATCCAGGAAATCCTGGAAGCCGATGACATCACTGACTCCGATAAGGAAGGCATCCTCCACCGCAACTCTATCAACTTCTACCGCATCAAGAACGGCGCCTAGCGCCAACCCCCGCCTGCGGCCAGAGAGCCCCCTGTATGCAGGGGGCTCTCTCTTTGCACTCGTTTGCACGGGGCCTGAGCGCCAGGTATCATCGACCGCAGACTGCCACGCGAGAGTCCCATGACCGGCAACACCACCAACGCAGGCCTCCCCCTATTCGAAGCCGCAAGGGCAATGGGCGTCCCCTTCCAAGAACCAGTCCTGCCCATCAGCCGGACCGTAGAGGCCAACGGCCTCCGCTTCCACCTCCTCGACTGGGGCGCCGAGGGCAAGCCGCCTCTCGTCCTCATGCACGGAGCGTTCCAGACGGCCCACTCCTGGGACTTCACCGCCCTCGCCCTGCGGGACCACTTCCACGTCCGCGCCCTCGACGCCCGCGGCCACGGCGACAGCGATTGGGCCCCAGACGGCGACTACTCCCACGACGCCATGCAGCAAGACCTCGACGCCATCTTCCCCGCTTTAGGCCTCGACCGCTTCATCCTCATTGGCCTCTCCATGGGCGGCCGGAACGCCATGCTCTACGCCGCCCGCCGCCCAGAAACCGTAGACAGGCTCGTCGTCGTGGACATCGGGCCGGAGACCCAACAGCAGGGCCGCCAAAACATCGCCAGGTTCGTCGCCGGCGCCAGGGAGGGCCCCTTCGAGGAGTTCCTCGAGCGCGCCCACCAGTACAACCCCCGGCGGCCCCTGGAGCAACTGCGGGGCAGCCTGCTCAACAACCTCAGAGAGCTTCCCAACGGCAACTGGACCTGGAAGTACGACGCCCGCATGAGAGACCGGTTCCAGAACACTCCCGCCCGCGCTGAGGAGTTGGAAACCGCCATCTCCGCCATCCGCTGTCCCACCCTCGTCGTCCGCGGTGAGCAGAGCGACGTCCTATCCGCCGGCGCCGCCGAACGCCTTCAGCAGATGATCCCGGCCAGCCGGTTGGTCTCCATCCCAAAGGCCGGCCACCTCGTCCCCGGCGACAACCCCGTCGACTTCATTCGCGCCGTGCGGGAGTTCTTGGAACAGGCCTGAACACTGCCCTGGCGCCCGCAACGACGCCAATTCGCAGCCGGCGCCCCCGGCGCCATCACCCATGTTGCGCCCTGAGGAGGAACACATGTATGGACTTGATGGACGGATTGCCGTCGTTACCGGTGGGGCCGGCGGACTCGGAAGGGCCGCATCCATCCGCTTGGCCGCCGAAAAGTGCCAGGTCGCCGTCCTCGACATCAAAGACCCCGAACCCGCCTGCGCTGAGATCCGGGAGGCCGGAGGCGTCGCCGAGGGCTGGCTCTGCGACACCACCAATGAAGAGCAGCTTACCCAGGTCTTCCAGGCCATCGAGCAGCGCTTCCAGCGCGTCGACATCCTGGTGAACAACGCCGGCATCTTGTCCCCCCGCGTCCCCTGGAACGAGTGGAAGAAAGAAGACCTCGAACGCTACGCCGAGATCAACTACATCGGCTACTTCCTGACCACCAAGGCCGCTTATCCCCTGCTGAAGAAGAGCGCCACGCCGCGGGTCATCAACATAGCATCCCGCACTTTCTACATGGGCAACCCCGGGCAGCTCCCGTACGTGGCCAGCAAGGGGGCCGTCCAAGGCCTCACCTGGAACCTCGCCAGGGAATTGGGCGAGGAGGGCATCAACGTCAACGCAGTGATGCCCGGCATGGTCGCAACCCCGGGAACCACCCAGCACTCCGGCGAAGAGGCTTTCAACCGCGTGATGGGCAACCAGGCCATAAAGAAACGCGTCGGCCCGGAGCACCTCGCCGGGGCCATCGCCTTCATGGCCAGCGACGACGCAGCCATGATCACCGGCCAGTCCCTCATCGTCGACGGCGGCGGGTACCTGCACTAACGGTAGCGGCTGACGGCCTTGAAAAGCAGGTTGACCCACACGCGCCGCAGCACAAACCCGTCCCCTCTGCCCCGTTCCGCGCAGGGCCGGAAAAAGCTCCTGCCGTTGGCCGTCGTCCTGCTCTGTGCCCTGGGAAGCCTGACCCTCTCCTGTGCAGGAGCGCCGGCGACCCCCGCCGGCAATCCCCCGCCCACGAGCCTCGGACTGCCCACGCAGGCACCCCTCACGCCGGGGACCCCATCGGCTTCCGCAGTCCCGGACCCCACCCGGCAAGCCCAGGGAAAGCGGGGGGGCATCCTCGTCCTGGCAAATCGCGGAGACCCTCCTGCCGGCTTCGACACTCTCCGCACCAGCAGCATCGCCCTCCATCATGTCGCTGGCGCCTTGTTCGGCCCCGGAAACCTCGTCATGCGGTGCCGCGAGAATATGTACCTCGTGTGCCCCTACCTGGCGACGAGCTGGGTGTCGAATCCCGGCTTCACCGAATGGACCTTCACCATCAGGGACGGCGTCTTTTGGCACGACGGGACCCCTTTCACGGTCGAGGACGCCAAGTTCTGGTTCGACCTCGTATTCTTTGGCACCACCGTGGGAGATACTGTGCGCGCGCCCGCCTATTTCGAGGGCGAGTTGGGCAACGTCGACGTAGTCGAAGTCCTGGAGCACAACAGACTGCGCATCACCTTTCGAGAGCGCAACCCGTTCTTCCCTGACATCCTCGCCAATCCGCGGTTCAAGATTGCCCATCCCCGCCATCTCATGCAGCCCCGAATCGAACGGGGCGAGACCAGAATTAGCCCCATCGACGTTGGCCTCGTCGGCCTGGGTCCATTCAGCATCGAACAATACGACAGGGGAAGCGTCGTCAGCGTCCGCAGGTTCCGCCAATACTGGGAGAAGGCCGCCACCGGCGAGTCGCTCCCCCACCTCGACGGCATCGACTACGTCGTCATGCCCGATCCCTTCGCCATGGACATCGCCTTCCGCTCGGGCCGGCTGGACGGCGGCGCCCGAGGCCAGGGTCACTATCTAACGGCCCAGAGAAAGCAGGGCTACGAACGAGACCTAGGAGACGCGGTCGTTTTCGCCGAAATGGATGGCGGCAACTTCCGCTTGGCCTTCAACGTCCTCCGCCCGGGGCCGTGGCAGAACCCCCTCGTGCGCCGGGCCATCTCGCTATGGCTCGACAAACGCTCCGCCATCCCCACCGCCCTCAGGGGCTTCGGCTGGACCACTCCGGACCTGGGGCCTCCCCATCTTCCCGTGCCTACCCACTTCATCAACTGGCCCAAGTTCGACCTGCGGCCCCTTGACGAGAACCGGGCGGAGGCCAAGCGCCTGCTGGAGGAGGCAGGCTATGCCGAAGGTTTCTCCATGGGCCACCTCTGCCGGGCTATCAACACCGCCCCCTGCGAGTTCCTCAAGGCCCAGCTTGCCGAGCTTGGCGTCACCCTTCACCTCCAACTTGTGGACGAGGGAGAATGGAACCGAGCCCGCACAAGCCTGGACTACGACACCCAGCAGGGCCGCCTGACTCCATCGCCCATACCTGAGGGGACCGAGTCGGTCTACGGCCGCTACAGCGAGAACCCCGACGCCTACGGCAAACACGAAGACCCTCGCGTCGACGAGCTCTACCGCCTTCTCCGGAACGCCCTCGCATTCGAGCAGCGGGTCAAGCTGTGGCGGGACATCGAGACCTACCTCTTTCAGGAGCAAACCTACGTCATCCCCATCGCCGAGTCGGTCAACGTGGTCCCCTATCGCTCCTACGTAAAGGGGCTGGTCATCCCCACCGAGGACGGCCACACTCACACCGACTTCACAACCGTATGGCTCGACAAGCCCTAGCTGGGGGACGCATCTCTTCCCCCACACCCGGCGACGGGCTACGATGCGCCTCGCCCCTGCCGAACGCTGGCTCACCGCCCTGAGAAAGATGACTAGGTATATCGCCTGGAGAGTCGCCCTCCTCATTCCCACCCTGCTGGCCGCTTCCGTCGTCGTCTTCGCCGTCATGCGGGTGCTGCCCGGCGACGTATCCCAGGTGATAGCCGGGGACGTTGCCGTGAGCGCTGAGACGCGCGCGGCCCTGGCCGCGGAGCTTGGGCTGGACGAGCCTCTTCACGTCCAGTACGGCGAGTGGCTATGGAGCATGGTCAACGGCGATCTGGGAGGCCATTCGCTGGAAACCAGGGAGCCGCTGACCTCCATGATCGGCCGGCAATTGCCCGTGACGTTGTTGCTGACGGGGTACGCCCTTGCGCTCTCCATCTTCATCTCCGTGCCCCTGGGCGTGCTCGCCGCCCGGTGGAGCGGCCGCTGGCCCGACCGCGTTGTCCGCATGGGGAGCCTTGCCGGTCTGTCCATCCCGCACCTGTGGGCCGCCCTCCTACTGCTGCTCGGCCTGCTGTTGCTCTTTCGATGGTCGCCGCCCATCCTCTACGCCGCCCCTTGGACGGACCCCTGGATCCATCTCCAGGTCATGGTCTGGCCGGCTCTCATTCTCTCCTGGGAGCACAGCTCTCATCTGGTCAGGGTGACGCGGTCGAGTGTGCTGGAGGGCGCCAGCCGGGACTATGCGACCATGGCGAGGGCCAAGGGGCTGCCCGAACGAGCCGTCGTCCTGCGGCACGCCCTGCCCAATGCGCTGATCCCAACCTTAACGATGGTGGGGCTTCAGTTCGGCGTCTTGGTCAGCGGGGCCGTTGTACTGGAAAACATCTTCGGCCTGCCCGGCATCGGCAGGGGCATCGTCCAGGCCGCCGTGGCCCGGGACTATCCGGTCGTACAGAGTCTGGCCGTGCTCCTGGTATTCCTGTCCTTATCCGTCAACCTCGTCATTGACATCGCCTATACAAGACTGGACCCACGGGTGAATCCCGCCTCCTGAGGCAGGGCCTTTCATGGAGACTCTGCAGAGCGCCACATCATGAAGCTGCGCGATTACGCAGGCCCAACGCCGTTGCACTCACATGCCCGGCGAGTTGCCCGGGTGCTTGGAGCCGCCTGGATATTCGCAAGAGCCAGGCCGCTGGCTGCGGCAGCCGCCTTTGGCCTCCTGTCTGTCGTGTTGATGGCGGTCCTAGCCAGCGTTGTTGCCAGCCACGGACCGCTGGACCAATCGGCGCGGATTCTGGAACCTCCCAGTGCCGCCCACTACTTCGGCACGGACGGCCAGGGGCGGGACGTGTTCAGCAGGGTTGTCCACGGCGCGCGAGCGTCGCTCCTCGTGGGGTTCCTCGCCCTGGGCATGGCTGCTGCTTCCGGAGTTGCCGTCGGCGTCTTGTCGGCCTATCGAGGCGGTGCGCTCGACCTGCTGGCGCAGAGGCTCGTGGACATTCTCCTCGGCTTCCCTTTCCTCGTGGTGGCCCTCATTATGGTCGTCGCCCTGGAACCCTCAACAACCTCGGTTGCCCTTGCCATCGCTCTGGCGCTCGCCCCTCAGGTGGCCCGGCTCGCCCGAGCCGCTACCCTCGCGGCCAAGGAAGAAGGGTACATCGAGGCGGCGAAGGCGTCTGGGGCCGGTACGCTCCGGATTATCTGGAGACACCTGCTGCCAAACAGCTTCCCCCCGATTCTGGCCCAGCTAGCCGGATACCTGGGCGTCGCCGTAGTCGCAGAGACGGCGCTCAGCTACCTCCGTCTGGGAACGCCTCCACCCTATCCCTCCTGGGGCAGAATGCTCCAAGAGGGCGTCCAGCAATACTTCGAGGCCGCCCCCTGGACAACGCTCTTTCCAGGGCTGGCGCTGGCCATCACAGTCTTCAGCGCCGCGCTCCTGGGCGACCAGATGCGCGACATGTTCGGCCCCAAACGCCCGCCGGTCGCGAGGTCAGCAGCGCAGCGCCGGCGGCTGCCCAGACATTGACATCCAGGCATGTTCTCGTTCAGATAGATCAGTGACACTGGGTTACAGTGTCAGCCATGCGAATCGTGAATGGGAACGTGCCCCATGCACGCAGGTTAGCCCACACCGGCGCAGCCCTGAGCAGAGCGGCCCGCGTCCGACTGGCGTGGATGGACTACTACCACTCCCACGGCCAGAACGCCTCCCTCACCTGCCGGCACTTCGGCATCACCCGGCAGACCTTCTACCGCTGGAAACGCCGCTACGACTCCGACCGGCTCGCCAGCCTGGAAGCACGCGGGCGGCGGCCCCGCCGGCTACGCCAGCCCACCTGGGGACGGGAGCTCGCCCTCGCAGTGCTCCACGTCCGGGAGCAGTACCCCCGGTGGGGCAAGGACAAGCTTGCCGTGGTGCTCCGCCGCGCGGGCTGGACCGTCTCCACCTCCATGGTGGGGCGCATCCTCGCCCGGCTGAAGGCCCGCGGCGTCCTGCGGGAGGCGCCCCTGGCGGCCATCTCCATCCGCAAGCGGGCGTTTCGGTGCCCCTATGCGGTGCGCAAGCCGCAGGGGTATGCCGTGGACCAACCCGGCGACCTCGTCCAGGTGGACACCCTGGACGTGCGCCCCCTGCCCGGCGTCGTGCTCAAACACTTCACCGCCCGCGACATCGTCTCCCGCTGGGACGTGCTGGAAGCCCGCACCCGCGCGACAGCCACCACCACCGCGGGCTTCCTCGACCGGCTCGTGGCCCGCATGCCCTTCCCCGTCCGCGCCATCCAGGTGGACGGTGGCTCCGAGTTCCAGGCCGCCTTCGAGGACGCCTGCCAGGCCCGCGGCATCCGCCTCTTCGTCTTGCCCCGCGCTCGCCCAAGCTGAACGGCTGCGTCGAGCGCGCCCAGCGCACCCACACGGAGGAGTTCTATGAGGTCACCCCCTTCTCTTTGGAGATCGCCGCCCTGAACCGCGAGCTCCTGGCCTGGGAGCGCACCTACAACACCGTCCGGCCGCACCAAGCCCTCGGCTATCTCACCCCTGCCCAGTTCCTCACCCGATGGTCAGCTCAGCGGAAGGAGGCCGAGTGTCACTAATGTACTGAACGAGTACAAGGCATTGCAGGACAATTCCTCATCGTGTATTCTGCCAGCGGATGCCTCGCTGTCCTTCCTAGGAACACTTGGGAAGGGCTCGCTACCTGTCCCTGCCCTCGTATTCGGGGGGAAGGTTAGGAAGGGGGATCGCCTGTCCCTGCTCCCATACTTGGGGGAAGGTTAGGAAGGGGGTCATCACCTCAGAGCGCCTAAGGAGACTTTACCCATGGCTATCTACCCCGAACGAGACGGCCAAACTCTCGTTGTCAAGACCGATGCCCGCATCGACGGCACCAACGCCCGCGAGTTCCAGGACGACCTCCAGGCCGCCATTGAGGACACCGACAACACCGTCATCCTCAACTTCGAAGACCTCACCTACATCAGCAGCGCCGGCATCCGCGTCATCTTGATGGTCGCCAAGACCCTCCAGCGCAGAGAGGGCGCCATCGCCCTCTGCTCCCTCTCCGATGCCCTCCGCGAGATCTTCGAGATCAGCGGCTTCGACAAGATCATCGCTATTCACCCCACTCTCGAAGCCGCCCGCTCCGCTCACTAATGTCCCCCCCCCCCCCCCCCCCCCCGCCTCACCATCCCCGCCACCCTACTCAGGGGCAGGCTGGGGTGGGGGTGACGGAAGCGGTCCCCGGCGACTCGGCAAAGCAGTAGGCAACGGCCCCCGGCAACGCCGACGCCCCCATCCCGCCCAGCCCATCCCCAGAGGTCCATGTGACTGAGCACCCCGCCAAAATCCTCGTGGTCGATGACGAGACCGACCTCGAACCCCTCATGCTCCAGCGCATGCGCCGCACCATCCGCGACGGCCGCTACGAGTTCGTCTTTGCCCACAACGGCGTCGAAGCCCTCCAGAAGCTCGAACTCGACCCCTCCATCGATATGGTCCTGTCCGACATCAATATGCCCCAGATGGACGGCCTCACCCTCCTCGATCAGATAGCCGCTCGCGACCCCAACCTCCGCTCCGTGATCATCTCCGCCTACGGCGATATGCAGAATATCCGCACCGCCATGAACCGCGGCGCCTTCGACTTCGTCACCAAGCCCCTCGATTTCGAAGACCTCCAGATCACTATCGATCGCACCCTCCAACACGTCGCCAAGTGGCGCGACGCCCTCGCCTCCCGCGATAAGCTCGTCGTCCTCCAGAACGAGCTCGGCGTCGCCAGCCAGATGCAGCAGTCCATCCTCCCCAGCCACTTCCCCCAGGGCCTCGGCTACCGCGTCTTCGGCCACATGACCCCTGCCCGCAACGTCGGCGGCGACTTCTTCGACGTCATCCGCCTCGAAAACGACTGCCTCGGCCTCGGCATCGCCGATGTCTCCGACAAGGGCGTCTCCGCCGCCCTCTTCATGATGTCCTGCCGCACCCTCCTCAAGGGCGCCGCCATCGGCGGCCCCGGCGGCCCCGGCGAGGTCCTCCGCGAGGTCAATAACATCCTCAGCGAGGACAACGAGACCTCCATGTTCGTCACCCTCTTCTACGCTACCTACGACCCCCAGTCCAGGGTGTTGACCTACGCCAACGGCGGGCACAACCCTCCCCTCCTCGTCCACGCCGACGGCGCCTCCGAGCTCCTCCCCCTCACCGGCGGCGTCGCCCTCGCCCTCGTCCCCGACCTCCTCTACCAACAGGATTCCGTCACCCTCGCCCCCGACGACACCGTCATCTTCTACACCGATGGCGTCACCGAGGCCATTAACGCCGAGGGCGACCAGTTCGAGGTGTCCCGTATGCAGGAAATCTTCGCTGCGGCGCCTCCCAAGGACCCCGAGTCCGTCGTGATGGACCTCCTCGACGCCGTCAACGCGTTCGCCGGCGATATGCCCCAATTCGATGACATCACCTGCCTCGCCCTCCGGGGAAGCTGACCCATGGCCGCAACCGTTGCCCTGAAACTCACCTCCGGCCGCGACGAGTTGGCCGCCATCACCGACGCCGTGGAGGACCTCGGCAGACGCGAACGTTGGCCCGACGCCCTCCTCTTCCGCGTCAACCTCGCCCTCGAAGAGCTCGGCCTCAACATCATGGACTACGGCTACGATGGCGGCCCCTGCGACATCGATATCGTCCTCACCTCCGACGATGACGCCGTCACCATCGAAATCATCGACGGCGGGCCCCCCTTCGATCCCCTCCATGACGCCCCGACCCCAGACCTCGACGCCTCCATCGAGGATAGACGCATCGGCGGCCTCGGCGTCTATCCTCGTCCGCACCCTCATGGACGACCTCCGCTACCGCCGCGAGCACGGCAAGAACCACCTGACCCTCGTAACCCACAGGGCCTCCTGAAATCAGCGAAAGGCAAGATACCGGCTCCGGCCGCCGGATGGTGAAAGGACAACCGGCAAGTCCAAGGACCTTCGCGACGGGGTGGCGCGCCGCCGCTGCGTTGGGGTGCATCCTCCCCCTCGCGATTCTCCTCGCCTGCAACCCGTCCCCCACGCAGCCACCATCCCCTACACCTATCCCCTACGCCACGCCAACGCCGTCCGCCACGCCGACACCGTCCCCTGCGCCGACACCGTCCCCTACGCCGACGCCGACGCCAACCCCAACCCCGGCGCCCCTCCCTGCCTCCTACCGCATCGCCTACGACGGCGTCGCCTTCACCGGCGCAGGCAATGGCGCCGTCCAGATTGAACTCTCGATCACGGTAACCAACACAGGCGAATCGGCGGGGCAGGACGTCTCCGTCCGAATCGCAGTCGACGCCGGCCGGTTCAGCGACAGCGCAGGCATCAGCCGCCTAGAGAGCGGCGAAACGGTGACACTCGTCATTTCCCAGCCCCTCGCCCCCGGGAATCACAGCGTCACGTTCAGCGTCGGCGGCGCGGAGCACGCAGCGGATGTCAGCGTCCTCGCAGCCGATCTCGCAGTCGAGTTGATCGACTACGCTGTCTATGGAAACGACTCAATGGCGTTCGAGGCCCGCGTTACCAACGCAGGCAGCATCGCTGCGAAGGACGTAGCCCTCTCCGCCGAATGGACGGCGCAGCCCGATGCCGATGGGCTCTCCGGCCGCGCCGGTTTCGCCGCCCTCATTGCACGCATCGAGCCCGGGGTCGGCGAGACCACCACACTTTTCCTCCCCATCCCCACCGGCGCCTACGACCTCACCCTCTCCGCCAAGACCGCCACCCTCGAAGCCGCAACGGACGACAACACCATCGAGGCCGCAGTCGAGGTGGAGTACGTAGACCTCGCGCTCACGGTCGACGCTGCGCGCGTCACGGGCTATGAGCACGACGGCGATGGCATCGTGGAGATCCCATTGCGCGTAGGGAACGTGGGCGTATCTCCGAGCGGCCCCCTGACTGTCGGCGCGCTCTGCGGTGGCGCTCCTCCCATCTGCTCTACATCCGCGACGCTCGGCTCCCTCCCCGCGGGCGGCAGCGCCAACGCCTCCCTCACTCTCTCCCTGCCGCAAGGCGGAACGCTCGTGACCGTTTACGCCGGAGCGCCGGACAACGGCTACCGCTGGGGCGAACGCAACGCCGCCCAGAGCGCCATCCTCGTGCCGGAGAAGCCCTCGACCGCCCTCGCCCTCGACGCCGCTGCGAACGTCCTCGGCTACTGGTCGAACGGCGCGGCTGAGGTCGAGTTCACCCTATCAATCCGCAACGACGGCTACCGCCCCGTGGAGGACGCCCTCGCGATAACCGTGACTTGCCATCGAGATAGCAGCGGACCCATTGGCGAATGCGGCGGCGCAGTGGACGGCGTTGCCCTGCGGAGCGGATTCGGCCCCTTCGAGCATGTGCTGCGCCTGCGCGTCCCGATGGGCGTGGAACTGCGCGCCAACCTCCCCGATGGCGCGGCGGAGGCGGATTCCGTCACCGTGCCAGAGCGCATCCTCGGCATCGAGCGCGATGTCTGGGATTGCTTCAGCGACAGGCCGGACTGGGAGGCAAACCTCGCCAACGACTTCCTCGGCGGATGCGGCGGATGGACATCAAAAACCATCCGGAAGTGGGATGCGGACGAGCCCGTGAGGGTCTGGGCAGACCCCTCCGGCGACCCCCGCTACATACACATACTCGAAGAGACGCTCAATGAGATCTCTCCGGTTCTAAACCTTGATTTCGAGTGGGTGAACGCCAAGGCGCAGGCAATGTTGAAGGCGTACGTTGGCATACCCGCCACCCGCAATGCGGACATTGGTTTCGCGGACTACTGCGAATACGAACGCGTAGCGGGGTGCGGTGGGCCAGACTCCTATAGAGGCGCTATCGTAACCACAGCCTCCCTGAGCGTATGGCTGGACACCAACGATCCACCCGCCGAAATCAAGCACGTCACCCTCCACGAGGCGCTTCATGCCCTCGCCGCGATACACCACCGGCCCAGCCCCCTCAGCGTGATGAACTCCGGCGGACAGCTCCGCCTCTCCGAAATGGACGATTTAGACGAAGCTATGCTCCGCCTCTACGGGCATCCCCTTGTCCGCCCCGGCATGACGATGGCGGAAGTCGAGCGGGTGCTCGTGTTCGCCGACGAGTTGCTCGACCCGCCCTCCGCCGCTGATGAGACCGGCGTCCAGCTCGCCAAACGCGCCTATGTCGCGTTCGTCGAGGCAGGCTCCGCCCGCTTCCGCGTCCAAGGCGGATGGGCAGGAGGCCGCGGCTGCAGGGGTCACACCTTCGCCGGCAGCCTTGCGATTGGGGAATTCGGCAATGGCAACCCAAACATCGTTCATTTCGACAGCAACGCCAAGAGCATCTTCTTTCGTTATTTCGAGAGCGCAGGTTGGCGCTACTGGAGGCAGACCCATGGAGCATGGCAAGAGACGACCATCGGCGCCATCTACGACGAAGCGAACTGGCGGGACGGCTTCACCGACCCCGTTGACATGCTCATTAGCGTCATCCGCTACGCCGGCTCCGGCGCCATCGCGGTAACGCGGGGCCCATCCGGCGAGGCCGAGTTGAGCGTAACCCTCAACAACGCGCTCGTCTTACCGCTTCTGTGGGCAAGCAGCGCAACCCTTCAGGTCAGCATTACCATGGACACGCAGACCTACGAGATCTCGCAGTACGAGATGCGTTGGCAGTTCGACGTCGGCAGCCGTAACTCCTGCTCCGCCTACGAGGTGCGCGCAACGAACGGCGAGTACGGCGTCGAGATACCCATCCCGGACGCGATTGCCGACGCCGGCTAGCATCTCCGGCGCCTGCCGCCGTCGTAACCGGTCAAGCCATCATGCCCATGATTTCCGAATCCGAGGTTGACTACATACGGGGCGCCGTCGGCGACGCTGTATTTAGCGCGATCACTTACACCGCGATTGCGAGCAGGATGGTGAGCGGCGCCGGTGCTGGCTTCATCATCGACTGGCATTTCAGAAGAAGGCGTCAACGAGGTCGGCGTTGCACTAGTCGCCGCGGAGGTGGGACTGAAAGACCAGACGGCTGGATGTATCGCAGACGCCATGTCAGGAAACCCGGACGCGATGAAGCTGAGGCTCGGGCGTCTCGATGAGCATACGTTAGACCTAGACGCAGCCCATCCTTTGGAAACCGGGCTGTCGATCGTATTTTGCGTGGACGATGAAGAAGCCCTAGGAAATCTCTGAACAAGCCCCCGGGGGTGCCCTCCCGTCTCTCCCCCTCTTGCATAATTCGAACTTTTGTGCTATCGTTTCTCCAGGAAGTGGGCCGCCGGCCCGCTTCTCTTCCTTGGAGCCTGCCGCATACATTTGCACTGGGGGAATCCATATTGAATGCTCCTATGGCAGCGGCTGGGGGGAACATCCCCCAGGCCCACAACCCTCCAAAGAAGCGTGGGACCGGAGCGAACGCCGCTTCGACACAAGCCCTTTGGAGCCATCCTGCTCCGCCACGGTTCATTACAATTCATTGCGACTTCACTACGACTCCTCACAGCTCCCTTATAGCTTCATGACGCCTTGTTACGCCTTCTGTTGCGCCGCCGTGCCTACAAACCTCGAAATCCGGCTGATACGCGTAACGAAAATACAATCAAAGGCCGAACCGTCGCCTTGAGGGAAGGTGAGGAAGCGTCCTATCCCCGCCGCCATCTTCCCTATCCGACCATGCCGCGCTCCACGGACTTGTGCAGACTATCCCTAGGGGGTTAGCGGTGTTTCGGTGGTTGGCCAGGTCGGACTCGGGTGTGCGGCCGACTTTTCCGACCATAGACGGAAGGGTCAAACGATGGTGTCGCTGCCGATTGCGTCCAGGGTGCGGGCGCGGTCGTTGGTGGTCAGAGCAATCATTGCGTAACCGCCTTGGCGGTTGAGGATGTGCATGCTCTGGATGTTCACGCCGGCCTGTTTTAGGTTCCCCGCTACCTGGGCCAGAGCGCCGGGCTCGTCCCGGAGCCGGAGGACCAGCACCTCGTCGCCGACCGCCTTGTATCCGGCCTGGTTGAGGACGTAGAGAGCGCGGTCGGAATTGTCGGTGGTCAGGATTACGGCTTCCTGCTCGCTGCTTACCTCGGTGTTGATTGATTCCAGGTTGATGCCGGCGTTGGCCAGGATCGCCGTTATGTCGGCAATAACGCCCACTTCGTTGTTTGCTATGACAACGATCCGGGTGATCCGGTTGACTCGGTCCATTGGAACGCTCCTTGGATTGTTGAGGATATGGGTTGTTGTCAGCGGATGCAGTCGGCGATGAGCTCGTCGATTTGCTCGCGGGTGACGTGAGGCATCGTGATGATGTGGGCAACCTGACCTTCAGGGGCGATCTGCCACTTCTTGAAGACCTCCGGCGCGGGCCTGGGGAAGACCACCGTGACCGAGTTCCGGTGGCGCCAGGCCGCCAGGCCGCGCCGGTTGAACTCTTCCACCGCGTATTCCGCGGTGGCCAGCATACTGGCTACCACGTCTCGGAAACCCTTGTCTCCGTACTGCTCCAGCGCGTACCACAGCATCAGGGGAGTCAGGCCGTTGCGGGAGCCGGACAGGGTGGTATCCTGGATTCCGACGCACTCAATGGTGCGACCGACTCGTTCCACGTTGGTCCGGTGGGTCAACACCACGCCGCAGGGCAGCGGCGCTCCAATCAGCTTGTGGCCGCTCACTGCAATGCTGTTGATGCCGGCGTCGAACCCATAGGGCTGCGGCTCCGCCACGAAGGGCAGAATCATGCCGCTGAGGGCGGCGTCGGCGTGGATGTAGCTGTCGACGACCTGAAGGTCCCTCAGGATTCCCTTGATCCGTTCGATGTTGTCGATGGCCCCGCGCATGGTCGTGCCGATGTTGGCGATTACCACCGCCGGCAGGTCCCGGTAGTCAATTTCTCCATCTTCCTGGCGTTTGATCATGACGTAGCGGGCGTTTAGCACTCGCAGGTTCTTGAGAACGCTGTAATGGGTCTCCTCGGAGAAATAGAACACCCCGTTGGGAAACATTTCCCGCGCCAGAAAGAGTCCGTACAGGTTACCCTCGGTTCCGCCGGAGGTGACGTAGCCCCAGGCCTGGTCCGGGTCAAGCCGCATCAGCACGGCGAAGCGGGTGATGACCTCCCGTTCGATTCCGTGGGTGTTGCTCCAATAATTGCTGTCGTGGAAGGGGTCGCCGATGTTGTTGAGCGAGTATTTGAGGAAGGGCAGCAACAGCGAGTAGTCAAAGTTTTGATTGCCGGGATAGCCAACCTGCTGGTTTGAGGCGTCCTTGATTTCGGCTAACAAACGGTCGAGTCTTTCCTGAATTTCTGAATGCGACCGTTCGGTTGCTGTCTGGATGTTGGTCATGGGTGTGTTCTCCTGTGGATGTCCCGCGGAGGCCAGCGGAACGGATTGATACCCATAGCAGGGGTATGATATATCGGCCATCCGGCGGGCAGCAAATATGCCGTGTTCTTGAGGGGCTGGAGCTTGGAGGCGGCTTGAGGGTGAAGACCAACCGAGAATCATCCCCTCTGGGCAATATGGAGCGGGTCTGGGGCTTGCTCGCTCCTCATCGGGTAGCGGGGCTAAGAAAAAGTCAACATCGGCTAGCCAGAGTGACCCCGCACCCCCTCTGCTATACTTTGGTAGCTGTCAGTGCATGATGCGCGTCAGTTTGGGCTGCACTCCCAGACAGTCCCACCGGATGCGGGGGCAAGGGACGTAGATCAAGGCGGTCCGGGTATGCAGCGGCGCCCGTAGGAAGAAGCCGTGAGACCTAAGGAAACTACTCCACGCGCTCTTCAGTGAGTGGTCTCAATATGAACAATGCATCGGCGGAACGCAGTCAATGGCGCCGCCTGCGGAGTGCGCGAGCCGCAATGGTGGTGAACGCGGCGAGCTCCTCACATGCCCAGCATCCATAAAGAAGCCGCCCAACCTCCCAATTGCGTAGAGGGGCCAATAGGGGCGCAGGGTGGATTCCCGCCTGCACGGGAAAGGCCGCAGTGTGTCAAAGGCACGGAAATTCGTGGTGATAGGAGCGTTTTTCGGGATACTGAAAGGAGGAGGAGAGAAGCTCAGTCGCCCCTTCCCAACCTTCCTCCCGTTGGAAAGGGGCGCGTAGGCAGGGAGCGACCGTCGGTGTGCGCGCCGCTTTCTCGATCCTATTCCGGCGCGAGGCCTCATAAGCATTCGCCGACGTCGCCGCATGTCTCGCGGGCTAGGTCCAGTTTGGAGTGTTGAAAGAAGGAGGATTCTTCTCTTGGTCAGGCCGCTTGCTTTTCTGCTTCTAGCCGCGGCGCTCTCACTGGCGCACACCGGATGTGACCCAGCGCCGACGTCAGCAGTCACGCCGGCAGTCACGCCTGTAACCCCACCCGCTCCCGTCCCAACCCTCACCCCCACTCCCGGCGTCGAGCAGCCTGCCCCCTCGCCCGCGGATCCCACTCCTCCGGCGCCAGCGACCGCAACCCCTACTCCGCCCGCGACTGCGACTCCCGCCGATGCCTCGACCTCGCCCGTCCCCGCGGAGCCCATGGCGTTGCACTCCCTCAAGCCCCGGGCGGCGTCGCCGGGAGCGACGGAGGCGGACATAGCCAACCTGGCGCGCGGGAACGCCGCCTTCGCCTTCGACCTTTACGGCTCCCTGGCCCAAGGAGAAGCCGACCTCTTCTACTCCCCCTACAGCGTCTCTCTGGCCCTCGCCATGACCTATGCGGGGGCCAAGGGCGAGACGGAGCGCCAGATGGCCGACACCCTCCGCTTCCACCTTCCCCAAGACAGGTTGCACCCGGCCTTCAACGCCCTGGACCTCGCACTCGCCTCCCGAGGAGCGGTGGTGGCGGGCCAGGACGATGGTGGCTTTCAGTTGAACATCGCCAACTCCGTCTGGGGCCAGGAGGGCCACGAGTTCCTTATGGCCTTCCTGGACGTCCTTGCCGAGCAGTACGGGAGCGAAGTCAGGCGTGCGGACTTTCGCCGCGCTCCAGAGGAGGCGCGCGTCCGTATCAACGACTGGGTCGCCGGCGAGACGGAGGATCGGATCGAGGAGCTGATTCCGCCGGGAGCGATAGGGCTCGCGACGCAGCTGGTGCTCGCCAACGCCATCTACTTCAACGCGGCGTGGCAACTGCCCTTTGAGGAGAGGGCCACGTCTCCGGGACCCTTCCATCCGCTGGGTGGCGGCGAGGTCGAGACGCCGATGATGCGGCAGGAGGGGAGATTCGGCTACGCGCGCGGCGACGGCCACCAAGCCGTGGAGTTGCTGTACGACGGCGGCGAGATGTCCATGGCCATCCTGCTTCCCGACGAGGGGAGGTTCCGCGAGTTCGAGGAGTCGTTGGACGCCTCCGTGGTTGACGGAATTCTGGAGGACCTGGAAACCCGGCGCGTCCTGTTGGCCATGCCGAAGTTCGAAGTGAAGGCCAGCGTCAGCCTCGCCGACGCGCTCGAAGCAATGGGAATGTCGAACGCCTTCGACGAAAGGGCCGCCGACTTCTCGGGGATGGACGGGAATTCGTGTCTTGCGGAAAACGCCGAGTGCCTGCTGGTCACGGACGTCGTCCACCAGGCGTTCGTATCGGTTGACGAAGCGGGGACGGAAGCGGCGGCGGCCACCGCCGTGATAGTGGGCACAAAGTCGGTGGACCCCGCCGAGCCGGTAACGCTTACCATTGACCGGCCCTTCATCTTCCTGGTGCGGGATCTGGCGACGGGCGCCGTCCTGTTTGTCGGGCGGGTATCGGAGCTAGCGCAATCGTGATGATGCTGGCCGGACAGCCCACATTCCCGCGGCGCAGCGTGGGCGTTGTCCTCGTGCTTCTGCTTCTCCTGGGACTGGTCTTTGGCGGTGCCCCCGCATTCGCCGACGATCCGCCGACCACGCCGGATCTGCCGTCCGGCAAGGACGGCACCAAGGTTAGCCCGCTGCTCAATGGGCGGCGGCAGGATTCCCTGGAACCCCCCACGGCCCAGCAAAGCGGAGGATCTGACGGTGCTGTTACGTGAGATGTCGGAGGCGACGCCTCCCCTCCCGATCCCCCCGCGCGAGCGCATACGGTTTGACGACGCCGGGAACGTGCAGGTCTAAATCTACCTGGGGGCGACCGACGAAGGAGCGTTGGCGGAGCTGCGGGAGCTCGGCGTGCGGATCGAGATCGTCGAGGCGGGCATCGTCCAGGCGTGGATTCCCATCGCTGCGCTGGAGGGGTTTGCCGCCCTCTAGGTGGTGCGGGGCATCACCCCTCTCGACTACGGGGTGACGCGCGCAGGCTCTGACCTGTCTGAATCTCAGGTTGCCGCCGATGGCCAGACCGTCACCTTCACGCTGCTGGGGGAAGAAACCTTTACGTATACCGTGACCGCCCCCGCCGCCGAGGGTTCCTACGCTTTCTCCGGGATCATCAAGGATGTGAACAGAGTGGAGGCATCGGTCGTCGGCGCTTCCAGTATACGAGTAGGCCCCCCGCCAACCCCGACACCTGCGCCGACATCGACGCCAACGCCGCAACCGACTGCCACGGCGACGCTGGCGCCGACCATCGTGCCGCCGCCCACTCCCACGCTCGCGCCGACGCCAACCGCCACATCGGTGCCCGAACCGACTGCCGCCCCTGCGGCGGCCGCGCCCCGGCGCCTTGAGCACAGGAGTCGAGCGGCGGCATGCCGGCCTGGTTGATCGTCCCGGTGGTTGCCGGGGTAGTCTTCGTAGTAAGCGCCGCCGTGGCGTATGTCCGTAGAAGGCGGCGGTAGCCCGCACTGAGGAGCAACTAATGACTGTTGGGAGGGCTGAGGTCCACGAGGCAGGAGGTGCAATCCAGCCCTGCCACGCCCTTGCCCCTAGCCTCCTCAGGCCCCCGCCAGTCCTCCATCCGTATTACCGGCTAATGTGGTCGGAATCCGGCGCCCCCACGTTGACATTCCCTACGGGGCAGGCGCAGTTGATCGCTGGGAGGCTCGCCCCCTACCGCGCTTCCGTATCCGCAGCCGCGAGTCTGCATCCTTCATACAGAACCAAGCCCTATAGCTTCATTTGAGCCGCAGGGGGCATAGGAAAACCATACCCCGCTTATCAGCCCAACAGCGCCAACGCCCAACAACCTCGTCAAACGATACGCAACCCCAGGCAGGAAGCCCCCCACCTTCTCCACTCCGGCAAACATGTGCCATGGCCGTGTACAATAGGTATAGCCTAGTCCCCTGCCGAGCCCATGCTGACCAAGCGCATCATCCCCTGCCTCGACGTTGATCAGGGCCGCGTCGTCAAGGGCGCGTCCTTCATCAACCTCAGAGACGCTGGTGACCCTGTCGAACTCGCCGCCATGTACGACCACCAAGGCGCTGACGAACTGGTCTTCCTCGACATCACCGCCTCCTCCGACGACCGCGACACCATCGTCGACGTCGTCGAAAGGGTCTCTGCCCAGGTCTTCATCCCCCTCACCGTCGGCGGAGGCATCCGCTCCGAACACGACATCCGGCGCATGCTGGAAGCCGGCGCCGACAAGGTTTCCCTCAACTCCGCTGCCGTGCAGGATCCCACACTCGTCGCCCGCGCCTCCAGCCACTTCGGCAGCCAGTGCATCGTTCTCGCCATAGACGCCAAGCGCACCGATACCGCCAACTCCAGCCCTCGCGACGCCAGCTCCTCCATTGCCCTAGACGCCGCATCCCAGTGGGAGGTCTTCACCCACGGTGGCCGCCGGCCCACCGGCATCGACGCCGTCAAATGGGCCCGCAAAACCGTCGAACTTGGCGCCGGTGAGATACTCCTCACCAGCATGGACGCCGACGGCCACCAGCAGGGGTACGACCTCGAGTTGACCAGGGCAGTCTCGGAAGCCGTGCAGGTCCCCGTCATAGCCAGCGGCGGCGCCGGCGCCCTCGAGCACCTCTACGACGCCGTCGCCGGGGGCAAGGCCGATGCCGTCCTGGCCGCCAGCATCTTCCACTACGGCCAGCACACCATTCAGGAAGCCAAAACGTATCTCGCCGGCCGCCATGTCCCGGTCCGGTAGCGAGGTGGGAATGACGCCCCTCAGGGCCATCGTCTTCGACGCCTTCGAAACGCTCTACTCCAACACCCGCAGCCACTGGCGTCAAACCTTCCAGGAAGTCTGTAAAATCCAGCAGCTCCCCATCGACCCCGAGGCGCTGCGCAGCGAGTGGGTCCAGGTGGAGGGAGCCTTCCGCCGTAGCCGCACCCGGCTCGACGACCTCAGCGCCACCCCGCCATTCGTGACCTATAGAGAGACCTGGCGCTCCTCCTTCCAGCAGACCTTTGACAAGTTCGGCATCCCTGGGGACGCCACCGCCGCCGCCGATGCCGCCGTTCGCAACATGGGCCGCCGTCCTCCTTACGAAGACGCAGCCCACGTCCTGCCTCTCCTGCGCAAGGGGCCCTGGAAGATGGGCCTTTTCTCCAACGCAGACGACGATTTCCTCGACCCGGTGCTCGCCACCTGGCCGCTTGCCGCCTTCGACGCAAAGCTGTCCTCTGAGTCGGCTAGGGTCTACAAGCCCCACCCGGCGGCCTTTCAAGCCATCCTAGAAAGGCTTGACGTCACGCCCCAAGAAGCCGTCTACATCGGAGACCACCCCTACGACGACGTTCATGGCGCAAAGCTCGCTGGGATGCGCGCCGTATGGCTGGACCGGACTGGCCAGGCACAACGCGACCCCGCCCTCAACGAGCCGGACTACGTCATCACAAGCCTGGCTGAGCTGCCGCCTATAGTCGAGTCCCTCGCAGAGGATGGACCCCATGCTTAAGCTCAACGACCAGGGCCTGATACCAGCCATCGTTCAGGACGCCGAGTCCGGTCAGATCCTCATGACCGCCTTCATGTCCCCCGAATCACTGGAACGCACCCGAGAGACCGGCGACGCCTGGTTCTACAGCCGTTCCCGAGCCGAACTCTGGCACAAGGGCGAGACCTCCGGCAACTACCTCCGCGTCCAGGAGGTCATCGCCGACTGCGACGGCGACGCCATCTTACTGAGGGTCAGGCCGGAAGGGCCCGCCTGCCACACGGGCGCAACTTCTTGCTTCCACAACCCTGTCACCGGCCCCGCCCCAGCCTTCCAGCCCCCCGAGCCGGGACCCGCTATCCTCGGAGAGATATTCCAGGTCATCGAGAGCCGCAAGGAGAACGCCCCACCCGGCAGCTACACGGCGCTCCTCTTCCAGGAAGGCGTCGGCCGGATCGCCCAGAAGGTCATCGAGGAAGCCGGCGAAACCGTCATCGACGCCGTCCAGGGCAACAACGAGCGCCTCGCCGAGGAGACCGCCGACCTCCTCTACCACACCCTCGTGCTCCTGGCCAACGCAGGTGTCGCCCCACAGGAGGTCTGGCAAGCCCTCCAGCGCAGGCGTCGCTAGTTGTAGCTTCCCGGGGGGACGTTGTTGCCAGCGCGAGCAGGGAGGATGGGGGCCCCTCCCAACCTCTGCGGGGACTACACCTAACCTCTTCCCATCGAACTATGCCCCGGAAGCGGCCTCGTTGCTACGGAAGCAGCAGGCCGAACACTCCCGCCGCCCCACCCCCGGACGTCGCCTCTTCGCTTTCCCTTGCGTTTGCCCGTATCATCCCACAGAGTCAACCCCTCGCGAGGCCCCATGCAAGTCGGCCTGTGCCGCGTGACCCTCCGCATGCCGGAAAACGGCAGCCTCAAGGAAAAGCGAAGGATTACCAAGTCCCTCACCGAGCGCCTTCGCAGCCGCTTCAACGTCGCCGTCGCTGAGGTGGACGACAACGACGCCTGGAAGTTCGCCACACTCGGCGTCGTTTGCGTCACCAACGACGCCGGCCACGCCAGCGGCATTATCGACAAGATCACCGCCTACCTCGAAGCCACCCGCGGCGACTGGGAAGTCATAGACGTGCGCACCGAAATCATGCCCGGCCTCTAAAACGTGGACTCCCTCGCCTTCATCAACGCCCTTCTCGCTGACCCCGAATACCGGGGTCAGATGGTCCATCGCCAGCGCATTCACCCCCGCGCCCCCTCCTATGGCCAGATGGACCGCCCGCTCCATCCCGTCGTCCAGGAAGCCTTGGAGCGCCGGGGCGCCTGGCCCCTTTGGTCCCACCAGGTCGACGCCCTCAAAGCGCTCGATAGAGGCCACAACGTCACCATCGCCACTCCCACGGCCTCCGGCAAGAGCCTCTGCTTCCAGATCCCGCTCATGGAAGCCATCCTCCGCGACCGCTCCGCCCGGGCCCTCTACCTGGCCCCCACCAAGGCCCTCGCTCAGGACCAGCTCCGCACCCTCCGCGAACTTCTGCCGCCCGGCGGCCCCCGCGTCGCCACCTTCGACGGCGACACGCCCCAGTGGGAGCGGCCCGATGTCCGACAGAAGGCCCGCCTCGTCATCAGCAATCCAGACATGCTGCACCTCGGCATCCTTCCCAACCGCGGGGCGTGGTCAGCCCTGCTGCGCAACCTTCGCTATGTCGTCGTAGACGAGGCACATATGTACCGGGGCGTCTTCGGCTCCCACGTCGCCGCCGTGTTGCGCCGCCTGCGAAGGCTCTGCGCGATCTACGGCAGCAGCCCACAATTCATCATGGCCTCCGCCACCATCGGCAACCCCGGGCGCCTCGCCGAGCGGCTCACCGGGCTCCCCTTCACGGAGATCGCCAGCGACGGCGGCGCCGCAGGAGGCAAGGACTTCATCTTTTGGAACCCTCCCCTGCTCGACGAGGCCAACGGTATCCGCCGCAGCACTGGCGCCGAAGCCAACGAGCTGTTCACAGCACTCATTCGCCGACAGGTGCGGACCATCGCCTTCGTCCGCTCCCGCCGCCTCGCCGAGCTGCTCCTCGTCTATGCGCGCGACCACCTGCGCCGCCAAGCCCCCGAGCTCGCCTCCCGCGTCGCCACCTACCGCGCCGGCTACCTGCCCGAAGACCGTCGCGAACTGGAGCGCCGCCTCTTCGACGGAACGCTCCTAGGCGTTGCCTCCACAAACGCTCTGGAGGTCGGAATCAACATCGGCGACCTCGATGCAACGCTCCTGGTCGGGTATCCAGGCACCGTGGCCAGCGCCTGGCAACAGGCGGGCCGCTCAGGCAGGCGCGGCGAGGGGTCCCTCAGCGTTCTCGTAGCCCAGGACAACCCGCTGGACCAATACTTCATGCGCCATCCCGACAGCTTCTTCTCCCGCCCGGCAGAGGCCGCCCTGGTCTCCACGGAGAACCCCCACATCCTGCAACCCCACCTCCTGTGCGCCGCCTTCGAGGCGCCCCTCTCCGCCAGGGACGCCAACCTGTTCGGGCCCACGTTTGCAGACCACGTGGAAGCCCTGGAACGCGACGGCCAGCTCAGGCGCCGCGGCCAGCGCTGGTTCCTCAGCCCAAGCCACGGCTACCCCGCGCAATACGTCAACATCAGGTCAACCTCCCAGGAAGTCTTAGTCATCGTCGACCAGAACTCCGGCGCCGTCCTGGAGAAATTGGACCGCTCGGCGGCCCTGTCTCAAGCGCACACCGGCGCCATCTACCTGCACCAGGGGGACTCCTTCCTCATAACGCAACTTGACCTCGACGCCGGCATCGCTTACGCCACGGCGTCAGACGCCCCCTACTACACCCAGACCAGAGACCTCACCGACATCCGCATCCTGGGCGTGAGGGACGTCAAAGATACCGGCGCGGCGCTCGCGTATGTCGGCGACGTCGAGATAACCAACACCGTCATCGCCTACAGGAAAAAGGCCCACTTCACCGAGGATGTCCTGGGCGAGGTCTACCTCGACCTGCCGCCCCGGGTCTTCCGCACTGTCGCTCTGTGGTTCGACATCCCCGACGACGCCCTGTC
This sequence comes from Dehalococcoidia bacterium, assembly GCA_965263165.1. Lineage (GTDB taxonomy): Bacteria > Chloroflexota > Dehalococcoidia > Lucifugimonadales > SAR202-VII-2 > SAR202-VII-2. Next base: position 1,789,581 of record OZ253584.1, on the reverse strand, counting down.
CAACATTGAGCGGGCCAAGGCCGACCTTGCGGGCGGGCTCCACGCAGCCGAGCACACCGCCATTGGCGTGCTGCCCCTCTTCGCCATGTGCGACCGCAACGACATCGGCGGCGTTTCCACTCCCCTGCACCCGGACACGGGCCGTCCAGGTGTCTTCATCTATGACGGCCACCCGGGAGGCGTCGGCATCGCCGAACGCGGCTACGAAGTCATCAGCGACCTCTGGCAGGCCACCCTCGACGTCCTCCAGGCCTGTCCCTGCGACGACGGATGCCCAAGCTGCGTTCAGTCGCCCAAGTGCGGCAACAACAACCAGCCCCTCGACAAGGCTATCGCCGCCCAGATCCTACGCCGCCTCCTGGAACCCCAGGACCCAATCCCGACAGAGTGAGCAGAGCCGCAACCCCTCCGCCATTGGTGGAGGCAATCAGAGAGCAAGAGCGCCGGGAATGGGCATAGCCTCTCCGCCAGCCACCAGCCTCGTTTGACGGCCGGCCAACGCCAGCGGGTATAATGGGCTGCCAAGCACATTCGCAAACGCAGGAGTGTAGCTCAGCTTGGTAGAGCAGCGGTCTCCAAAACCGCAGGCCGTGGGTTCGAATCCTGCCACTCCTGCCACTCTCGGCCACGAAAAGGGGCCCTTGGAATTGTCCAAGGGCCTCTTGCTTGCTGCGATGCACCGGAGCCGCAGCGCCGTGGCTCCTCCCAACAGGCTATTCCCCGGCCCGCAGAGGGCGGGGACGCATCGTTACCCTCCGGCCCCTGCCGCCAACGGCAGCGACACCACCGCCTCACCCTGCGCGGCCCGGCGGCGCGGCGAATCCACCCACACATCCAGTCCCACCAGTCCGGCGCCGTCCCTCACCTCTGCCCAACTGACGCGCGCGCCGCAGACCAGGGTGTCTCCGGGATGGCCGTTGCTCACCATGCGAAATGGGCCAAACTTGCGCAGGCGGCCATCCAGCCCCATCCATCGCCGCAGAAAGACCTCCAGCATGTACTCGTAACCCCTAGTGTTGAAGATGATGTCATCCAAGCCCTGCGCCCGGGCATGGTCGCGGTTGTGATGAATCTCGGAGAACATCCGGTCGGCCGCAACGCTCATAACGATCCGCTGGTAGCTCAACCAAACGCTGTAGGGCGGCAGCTCGTCGCCCTCCCTCGCGTCGCCCCAGGCAATCTGCCGGCGCCAATCGATGTCCGGGTTCTCAGCAGGGGGTCCCTCTTGCGTATCGATAGGGTCCGCCTGGGCACCATCCCGATTGCCCGATCCACCCTCCGCTCGCTTGTCATACTGAAAACTCGTATTGCGCCGCAGCGCCACCAGTTCCCCCGATAACTTCTCGATTCGGGTTTCGAAGGTGACGAAGGCGCCCTGGCCCAGCCGCGTCTCCCTTTCCTTGACATCCGCTAGCTTTGCCGTGGATTGGAGCCGGTCTCCCGGATAGACCGGCTCATGGTACTCGACCTCACTGGCGGCATTGACGGTGCTTGCGTATGCCTTCGGCGTCGTCATGTGCATGCCGCCGTCCCGCTCAGGCTTGCCGGGACCGAACAGGGGGAGCTCGCCCGGACGCCAGTAGGCCGGCATCGTCCACAGAGGGATCATCGCGGATGGCGCCACAGCCATGCGGTAACCGTGAGCGCGGGCGGCATCATCGTCCGTGTACAGCGGGCAGTCGAAGCAATATACCTCCAGCTTGCGCCTGATGTCGTTCCGCGACACCTCATCAACCCCGATGCTGTGCTGCTCGCGTCCAATCCAACTGCGCAATTCCTCCAGGGCGGCGCCCCGGTCTCCTGTGGAAGAGTGACTCGTCATGTGTTCCTCGGTGTCGCTTCTCCTGGGAATAGAACCTGGCCGGCGGTGCCTCGATCCGAGTCCTGGGCGATAAGCCACCTGATAGCAAATCGGTCAAGACAGAGCCAGCCCGCATTATAAGACTGGAATGCTCAACGAGAAGCGGGGGCGCGCTCAGGAGCCGGGCAGCCCGCCGCCAAGCGTGATGGGCGCGCCCATCCTCCCGACTAAGAATCGGGTGCTCCCGCCGGCTCGGGCGATGGCTGTGGTGGATGCGATCGAACGGCCCCGGTCAGCCCCGTGGGCGGAAAACCTGAATGGGGAACGGCGCCGGTCTCCAAAACCGCAGGCCGGGGGCGATTCCTGCCGCTGCCCCACTCTCTGGGCCAAATCGAGGCCGCAGGGACTTCCTTGGGGACTCATTCGCTTTGCGCAACTGGCACCGATCGCCTTGGGCGGCTCTCCAACCGGCAGCGTTCGCCGGGAGGCGTCTCCCCGGATCCGGCCTAGGCGGGTCTGCCCGTCTGGTCAAGCAACGCCGAGCGATCTTATGGTCAAGAGAGCCGGTAGAGCCGGTGGGCGTTGAGATTGAAGACCCTCTCAGGAAGGCCGTTGCCTCCGTTCTCGTCGAGAGACTGTTCCAATGCGTCGAATGCTTCGTTGATTTCTCCTGGAGTCTTGGAGCCCAACTCGTGAGGGTAGTCACTGGAGAAGACCAGATTGTCGGCTCCAATCATGGGGGCAATGCTGGCCAGGTTGCGCTCGTAGTCGGCAGCCTGGAAGAATACGCGGCCAGACTTTATGGCTTCGCTGGGCTTTGGCGTACCCGGCAACGCCCCAGGTAACTGGCTGAACTCCCATTCCTCGTCGGCCCTGTCCATCCAGTACGGGACCCATTCGCAGCCCACTTCTGCGATGAAGACCTTCAACCGGGGAAACCGCTGAAGCACCCCTCGAAACACCATCGAGTTTAACTGGAGTAAGTTGTTTATCGGCTGGTGGAGCGTGTGCATCTCGGTGAAGCCCCCGAAACCCATGTAATCCACGTTGAACCCTGGACCGCGTCCGGGTCCTCCGTGGCTGACAACGGGGCAATCAAGCCTCTCCGCCTCTTCGTACAACGGCCAATACACCTCGTCTCCCAGTAAATGGTCGAGGCCGCCATTCAGCATACCTGCGACCATTCCCAGTTCGGTCACCGCCCGGCGCAACTCTTTGACGGCCTCCGGCACGTCCTGCATGGGGAGCACCGCAGCGGCCTGAAGGCGGGAGCTCTTCCCCATGAAGGTCTGTGCCATCCAGTTGTTATAGGCGCGTGCGAAGGCGCAAGCCCAATCTATATCTCTGGTAACCCCGAGCATAAGGCCACCCGAGGAGGGGTAGAGCACCGTCCTCTCTATTCCCACATCATCCATGAACGCCAGCCAGCCTTCGGGACCGACCCCATAGAACTGCGCAGCCCCTGTAGGAGCGTCCCGCGTCAGCCATCGCCTGCGGCTTGCTCCGGGGGCCAATGGCCAACCGTAAGCAGATGGGATCGCACCATTTATGCCCAGGTATTCGAAGTCCTCGCGGCTCTGGTAGGGGGCTTCAAGAAATGGCCACAGTTCCGGAAGGGTTTCAAATACGTGACCATCCGTGTCGATTAACGTCGTGCTGCGCGCCATTTGTGTCCCTCCTCATGCACCGTCTGGCGCAACTCTATTCTTCTCCCCGCGCAGGGTCAAGGGAGAAACCAATATGCTAACCCACAGATTTTCGAATTCCTGAATCCGCAACGTCCCGAAGCCGGCTACGAAAGTCGCTGAGGTCGGGACGCCTGGCGCCGGTGAGAGTGACGCCGGCAAAGACATTGGCTAGAAGACTCCGGTTGCGCCGCCGGTAGACGCCTTGGTGGCTTCAACTCTGCGCTACCCGCCTCAGGCCGGCCCGCTGCCGCGGGCTTCAATCCTAGCCCATGAGTCCCGCAGCGTCGCCGTCCGGTTGAACACCAGCGCCCCCGGCTTGGAGTCGCGGGTGTCGACGCAGAAGTAGCCAAGCCGCTCGAACTGGTATTTGCTTCCCGGCGCCGCGTCGGCCAGGCTCGACTCCACCTTGCAGGAAGTAAGCGCGACGAGCGAATCGGGGTTCAACACAGAGCGGTAGTCCTCAACGTCGTCGGGCCTCTCCACCGTGAAGAGATGGTCGTACAGGCGCACCTCCGCGTCGAGGGCATGCTGCGCCGAAACCCAATGGATCGTCCCACGCACCTTGCGCCCATCGGGAGCTTGCCCTCCCTTCGTCTCAGGGTCGTACGTGCAATGGAGGGCAACGACCGCGCCGGTCGCCGGGTCCTTCTCTACGTCCACACAGGTGATGAAGTACCCATAACGCAGGCGCACCTCGCGGCCGGGCGCCAGGCGGTGGAACTTGGGAGGCGGCGCCTCGCGGAAGTCGTCCTCTTCTATGTAGAGTTCCCGCGAGAAGGGCGCCACGTGCGTTCCCGCCGAGGGGTCCTCCGGGTTGTTCAGGGCCTCCAGCTCCTCCACCTGTCCCTCGGGGTAGTTGTCGACGATGACCCTAAGCGGGCGCAGCACGCCCAGAACCCGCCGCGCCCGCCGATTCAGGTCCTCGCGGACGCAGTGATCCAGCAGAGCGATCTCAACGGTGTTCTGGCGTTTCGCCACGCCTATACGGTCGCAGAAAGCCTTGATCGCCTCCGGCGTATACCCCCGCCTCCGGAGTCCTGACAGCGTCGGCATGCGCGGATCGTCCCACCCGGTCACGTGGCCCCCTTCCACGAGCTGCAACAGCTTTCGCTTGCTCAGCACCGTGTGACTCAGGTTCAGCCGGGCGAACTCGATCTGCTGCGGGTGGTGAATTGCCAGCGCGTCCAGTATCCAGTCATACAGTGGACGGTGGTCCTCGAACTCCATAGTGCACAGAGAATGAGTGACCCCCTCGAGGGAGTCGGACTGACCGTGGGCGAAGTCGTACATTGGATAGATGCACCACACGTCGCCGGTGCGATGATGCGGGGCCCTCACGATACGGTACAGGACCGGGTCTCTCATATTCAGATTGCCCGAGGCCATGTCGATCTTGGCCCGGAGCACACGCGCCCCCTCCTGGGACTCGCCTGCCCGCATACGCCTGAAGAGATCCAGATTCTCCTCCATGGAGCGGCTGCGATAGGGACTTTCCCTGCCCGGCTCGCTCAGCGTGCCGCGGTCTCGTCTGATCTCCTCCTGGCTGAGGTCGTCAACATAGGCCCTTCCCTTCTCGATCAGAGCGATGGCGTAGCCGTAGAGCGTCTCGAAGTAGTCGGAAGCAAAGTAGAGGTGTTCGCCCCAATCCCAGCCGAGCCATCGGACGTCTTCCTTGATCGACTCTACGTATTCCTCCTCCTCTTTCGTCGGGTTGGTGTCATCAAACCTCAGATGACACCGCCCGCCGTTTTCCTGAGCCACCCCGAAATTTAGGCACATCGACTTGGCATGACCGATGTGCAGGTGGCCGTTCGGCTCCGGCGGGAACCGCGTGATGACGCGGCCTCCCCATCTGTTGGTGCTAGCGTCAGCTGCGATGATGTCCCGGATAAAGTCCGAGCCCTTACTGTCGTCCGCGAACGTCATGAAACAACCTCTTCATCCCCGGCTTTGCCCACTCTACAACCCGGCCGGGAAACTACCTGATGGACCGGGGGCGTTCTTCTAGCATAGCGCACCTTGCTCCCGCGTCCCTCCGCTCCCACCGGCACCAACCTTCCACACGGAGAGAGGCCCCAAGGATGACCCTGGAGCCTCTCACGCCTAGCCGCCGCGGACCGGTAGATCGCTAGCTGTACTTCCCATGGGACTAGGATGGAGATCCTTACCCCTCTGGGGGCTACACCCAGCCACCCAGCCCGTCCGTCCACTCGAACCCCTCGCGATGGCCAGCCTGCGGCTTCAAGCCTCCGCTGGCAACGGGTAGACCTACTCGATACCGTATAGCTCCGCACAGTTGTCCCAGAGGTACTTGCGCTTCAACTCGTCGGAGAAGGGCATCTCCAGCATGGCCTCCACCGCGTGGGGGTACTTCACGTCCAAATGCGGGTAGTCCGTGGAGAAGACCAACGTGTGCTCCAACCCGTACTCGGGGATATGCCTGGCAGTGATTTCATCGCACTCGACGGCCGTGTAGCACTGGCGCTTGAAATACTCGTCGGGCATCAGGGTGAGCTCCGGCAACTCCAGGTGACCGGTGACCTCCATGTACTCGCCCATGCGCCACAGCAGCCAGGGCATCCACGAACAGTTGCCCTCCAGGTACGCCACCTTCAACTTGGGGAACCGCTCGAACACGCCCCCGAAGATCATATCAGCGCAGGCGGTCATGTTCTCCATCGGGAACGTCAGCGTGTTCCCTAGGGCAAAGGTCGGGGTGAATCGCTGGTATACCGGCTGGGGCAGGTCCACGAACCCGGCCGTATGGAATCCCACAGGCGTTCCAAGACGCTCGCACTCTGCCCACAGGGGGTCGTAGTAGGGGTCGCTCCACGTCCGCCCGTTGACGTACGACGGGCGAAGGTAAATGGACTTGAAGCCGTACTCCTCCACAGAGCGCCGGGCCTCGGCCACCGCCGATTCAACGTCGTGGGGCGCCACCATCGCTGCGCCATACATACGGTCGGGGGCCTCCTGGCAGAAGTCGTGCAGCCAGTCGTTGTAGGCCGTGGCAATGGCCGCGGCCAAGCCGGGGTCCAATTGGTTGGTGCCAAGCACAAAGAGGCCGCGGGTCGGAAACAGGACCGCCACGTCCAGCCCCTCCTTCTCCATCGCATTGACCTGCGAAACAGCATCGAAGTTCCGCTCCATGGAGTCGGCGTACATGTCCTTGACCCGCTGGTCAAGGACAGCGAATCCAGGATTGGACCGGTCGTAACGGTGGACTATTCCCTTGGGCAGAATCTGCCCGCCCACGTCCACCCGCAAGTCGCGGGTGATCTCCGACAGGCCCACGGGCGCCCGTTCGGCGTAGGCAGGATCGATGTAGCGTTGCCAGAGGTCCGCGGGTTCCAGGATGTGCATATCGGAGTCCATTGCCTTGAAGCCGTTCTTCATTGAAGTCACCTCCGGCGAGCCTGCTCGCTGTTTCCCCGATGATCCCAATACCCTCAGAGACGGCATTGTAGACGCGGCGGCCCTCAGAATCAAAGCGGCGACCTTACCCATGCCCTTGCGGCCACGCGCCGAGGGCCGTTTCGTATTAGAATAGCGCGGCGTTGAATCAGCGGGAGAACCACGCAGAACCTGAGGACGGAGGATCACATGACCGAGGTGCGCTTCGTTGACGTCAGCATCCGGGACGGCCAGTTGAGTGTCTGGGCCGCCAACATGACCATCGGCATGATGCTCATGGCTGCTCCCTACATTGATGAGGCCGGCTTCGATGCCATCGAGTGCGGATGGGGCAATCCCGACAAACTCATGCCAATCCATTTCGAGCATCCCTTCAACGGCTATCGTTTGCTGCGGGAGCGGTTCAAGAAAACGCCGATGCGCTTTCACGGGGGCGGACTTCAAATATGGAAGCCCCACATTCCCCCAATGTTCTCCCTAGCCTTCAGGATCGCCGCCAACATTGGCGCCCGGCAAACTCGCGTCTCCGACCAGTGGAACCAGGTCCATATGTTCGAACGGCGGTGCAAGGAGGTGCGGGAGGCTGGCCTCGAGCCAATCGTGAACCTGTCTTTCTCCCTGTCTCCCCGCCACACCGACGAGTATTACGCCGAGCGCGCCAGGGGCGCAGCAGCCTGTAAGCCCTTCCGAATCTGCCTCAAAGACGTAGACGGCCTCCTCACGGTCGACAGGGCCCGCACCCTCGTCCCCATCATCAAGGAGAATGCCCCCGGCATCCCTCTGGAGCTTCACGGTCACGACACCACCGGCCTGGGAACGTCGGTTGCTCTGGAATGTATGAATCTGGGCATCCACATCATCAACTCCTCCATACCTCCTTTGGCCTACTCCGGGGCGCAACCCTCAATTCACGCACTGGCGCACAACGCTAGGGCTATGGGCTTCGAGGTCAACATCAACGAGGAGCCGCTAAAAGCGGTGACCGAGTACTGGACCGCCATCGCCAAGCAGGAGGGATACCCCCTTGGCAGGCCCGTCGAATACGACTCCAGGCAGTACGAGCATCAGCTTCCCGGCGCTATGGTGGCCAACCTCCGGAGCCAACTCGCGGCGGTGGGCTACGAGGACCGCATGGAAGAGGTCTTGGAAGAGACCGCCAGGGTCAGGGTTGACCTCGGTTACCCCATCATGATCACGCCCCTGTCCCAGTTCGTGGGCGTCCAGGCCGCAATGAACGTGATTGCCGGCGAGCCCTACAAGGAAGTCAGCGACAACGTCATCCACTACGCCCTTGGCCGCTACGGCGAGGAGGCCGTCACCGCTATGAACCAGGACGTGCGGGCCAAGATCCTCGACCGCTCCCAGGCCAGGAAGGCAATGGCGGAAAGGCCCCCGGACCCAACCATAGAGGAGCTGCGGCAGATGTACGGTGGATCAAGCGTCTCCGACGAGGAGCTGATGTTCCGGGTCCAGGTGGACGGCGAGATACGAAAGAAGCTCGTGACTCCCTCGGAGTACCAGATCGCCGATTCCCCGGTGTCCCTCGTGCAGGAGCTTGTAAAGGCCGGCAAACACCGGAGCGTTCACTTGAGCAGGCCAGGCATGACGCTAACCCTGGGCCGAACCTCGTCCGAGGAGGAGTAGCCGGCCAGGCACAGCCAACCGCCGGCCTTGGGGCTTGCGACGTCATCGGAGAGCGGCGCCCCAGGTCGGTGCAACCGAGACGCGGCCGGCGCCGGGTTCGTCGTGGGACTGTGGAGCCACCGCCATCCTTCAGGCGCCCATAGGCAGGATCGTGGCTGGCCGCCCCCGCAGGCGCGCGCCCACCAAGAAATCACACGCTCCCGTCGCCGGGTCTTCAGGAGCGCGTCTCCAGCGTTGCATACGCCGCGCGGCCCACCTGTTCCAATTGGATGTACAAGACCTGCATGCTCTCCTCGAACGCCGCGAGGATGGCGTCCTGCTTCTCTGCGCTATCCGCCAATCGCGCCACAATGTTCAAGGTCTCGTCGCCGTGGCCCCCCTCTGAGCCGTCGGCCGCCTCGGCAGCCGTCCAGTGCGTCATCGACTCCTCCGGCAGGCCCAGCGCCTTCCACGTCGCCCGAGACCCTATGGTGAATCCGCCATAGCGTTCTGCGATCTCTCGATTGTTGACCACCTCCAGCCCTCCCACCGCCGCGAAGGCCTCGAGCCACGGCTTGGTGCGGCTGGCCTGGTCCCAGTAGGCAATGGCCATCCGCGTGTGGACCTTGCCCTGGTAGGCGCGAACGAAGTCCCGGCCATACCCCAGCGCCACCGCGAAGTCCACCATGCTCTCATAGTGGCCGCTCTTGATCGTGGGGTCCTCCACCTCCTCCACGTACATGTTCTCGATCATGTACCGGCGAACATCCAGGCGGGGGCAATTGCCAATGATGTTCCCGAACCAGCGGGGAAAGTTGTTGGCGAAAACGCAGTGCTCCAGGGCAAAGATCCCCGCCCCCTCCGGTCTGAGGTCGCGCTTGATGTACTCCGCAAGGGCGTTGGGCCGCTCCCACCACACCCTGCCCACCACCGCCTCAAGCTCGTCCCTGAACTGTTGGGCGGAGCGCATGACAGACCTCTCTCCCAGCCTTCACAAGCATCCAGACGGGGCCACTAGTACCGCCCGCCATCACTTTTGTCAAGGCAATGTCCTATCCCACGACATATGAGACAGATGAGGGCAGACCTTCCCACAGTGTCGGCACCGAAGATACTCCATCGGCCTTCCCCTCCCAGCCTCCCAGACCCATCCCCAAAGCAGGGGGCGCAGAGAGCCCAGCCCCGCCGGAGGGAGAAGGTCTGTCCCTGTCCTCAAGTACGGGGGTCAGGCTACGGGGCAAACTAAGAAGGAGGCTAGGTGGACCAGGTGGAACATCGTCGCCCCCACTGCCACTTGCCCCTTTCCTTCACTGCCCCGTGGTAGTGCATTAGCTCTGCACATTTTCAACCCCGGCCTCGCACTCAACCATTGCATCGCCGGGCTATATGCATAAGATGTATCATGCCCGCTAACTCTCGCAGCCATCGCCGCTCAGCGGGTCCGGCGGTGGCAATACCAACCCAGGGAGGTAACCCTATGGCAGCAGAACCCCAAGTTGTGGAAGTAACAGGATCGGATGGCCAGATGTCCGTGTGCGTCTGGGAACCTGAGGGGGCCGCCCCACGGCCGGCGGTCATCGTCATTCAGGAGATCTTTGGCGTGGACGATCACATCAAGGACATCGCCGGCCGGCTCGCCGACGCGGGCTACGTCGCCGCAGCGCCGGACCTGTTCTACCGCGACGGCGCCGGCATCGCCGTTCCCTACACTGACTTCGACCGCGCACGCGAGTTGCGCGGCCACATTCAGGACGACCCCCTCACCCAGGACCTCCAGGCCACCTTCGATTACCTGGCCAGCCAGCCCGGCGTCGACGCCAACCGCATCGGCATCATCGGCTTCTGCTTCGGAGGCCGGGTGGCCTTCCTGGCAGCCGAGAGGATACAGGGAATCGCAGCAGCCGCCCCCTTCTATCCCGGCGGCTTCGAAACCCTGATAGACGACGTCGCCAACATCGGCTGCCCCATTGCAGGGTTCTTCGGCAACGACGACCAGAACCCCAAGCCGGAAGTGGTCGACCAGGTCGTGGATGCCCTGACTAAGGCAGGGAAGCAGATCGAGGTCAATCGCTACGACGGCGCCGGCCACGGCTTCATGTGCACCGAACGCCAGTCCTACAACGCGGCGGCGGAGGCCGACGCTTGGCCCAAGGTCATCGACTTCTTCGGGCGCGCGCTCAAGGCCTAAGGTCAACTCGAGATTGCCGGTTCAGCCCAGGCCGCCGCTCATGGCGGCCTGGGCCGGCCTGCCTCACGCGGGGTTGCCGCCTTCTCCAGTTCTTGGGCTCAGCCGCCATTCCCACGCTCAAGCCACATGCCGCGCCGTTGCTGAGGGAGAGTCGTGAAAACGTCAATCGTGGAATGGATGGGCAGGCGGTTCGTCACCCTCTCCTGCGAGAGCCGCCCGGAAGGGCCTCCAGACGAGCAGGCCCAGAATGTCTTCAGCCGCATCGCCGAAGAGTTGTCCGGCCTCGGCCTATCCCTGGAGCAGGGCGTGCGCACCCGGCTCTTCGCCAGAGGCCTGGAAGCCCGTAGGGTGGCCTCAGACGAGCGGATCAAGGCCCTCGCTGACCGAAAGCGATGCGCAAGCTCCAGCTTCATCGCCCCGGACCACTTGGACTCCGCAGGCATCGTCGCCGTGGACCTCGTGGCGATGGCTCAGGGCAACCCAGCGTCGCTCAAAACGACCGTAGAGTACGACCCGCCTCGCTACCCTCCCCACTACATCCGGTGGGACGACCTCGTCTTCTTCTCCGGCGTTACCAGCGCCGCAGCCAGCCTCGACCTGCAGGTCGCCGGCTTGGCGGCCACCCTCAGCGACTCTCTCGCCAGCGTCGGCGCCACCTGGGACAACGTCATCTCCGCCTCTTTCTTCCTACGGCGCGACCAAGACCTCGCCAACCTAAGAAGCCTGTGGAACTCCATCGTATCCGCGCCCGTCCCCTACTGCCAAACAACCCTCGTGGACGGGTTCGCCGGCGAAGCGAACCTGCTCGAAATAGAGATAACGGCCCAGGTCTAGGCGTACTTCTCAGAGGCATGGCTAGGACGGGGGCGCCTCAGTGCCTGCCTCCGGGCACCGGGACAGGTTAGGATGGGGGGTCTTCCCAACCTCTCCCGGAACTCCTCCTAGGCGTCCCCTAGGTGGTCGGCCACCCTACCCCGCTTCCCTGATGCAGCTCTCCAGCTCCTCCAGGGCCCTCCGCGCAAAGGCGAACATATTGGCCTCCCGGTCATCGTCGCCGGTCTCCACGATGACCGCGCGCTCCACAGGCCCCGCAACGACAATGCAGGCGTGGCCCGCGGCATGCCCGTAGCGGCTCCCCGTCGGGCCGGCGGCGCCGGTCTCGCTCAGGCTCCATGTCGTGCCGTGAATCTCGCGCACCCGCTTGGCCATGAGCCCGGAATACGGCTCAGTGCCGGGCGTCATGCCCTCAACGTCCTCCATCGCGATCCCAAGCAACCCGCTCCTCGACGCCCGCGTGTACACCACGGCGCCGCCCAGGAAATATGCCGAGGCGCCAGGAACCGACAGCAGCGACGCCGAGATGAGTCCGCCGGCCGCCGACTCGGATATAGAAACGGTCTCGCCGCGCTCCTTCAGAAGCGCCCCTATCGACTCCCCCATCGGTTGAAGCAATGCCATGATCCAGCCTCCTGTCCCAACGCTCCGCCCTATACTACCCCGGCGGCGCCTCCATTGGCGCAGTCACAGCGAAGATGCTATCGTCCGGCTGCAAATTGATGGTGGCGGCTGTGGGCAGGAGGAACGCCCAAATGTATGAGCGGGAACGACAGCGCTACGAAGGCGACGATGGGAAACATCCGCCGTCCTGTAACTGCGCAGCATGCACGGATAGGCGCCTGGGCAGAGAAACCTGCGCCCGCTGCCACAGGCCGGTTGCCGGCCGGTGCAACGCCTGCTCGCTAGAACTCTGCGGATCCCACACCGTCGAACACGCTGTCTCAGGGCATTCCACGGAGCTCCGCCGCGGACGCCGTTGCCGCACCTGCCAAGGGCAGGGAGAAATTTACGGTCGTTGGACCGACCCCGATCCCAACACGGCCCACATAATTCGGTGCCCTACCTGCCTCGGACTCAGATACCTTGTTGACGATGACCGCAGCTCCAAGGAAAGAGAGACTGAGAGGCAGGAAAAAGAGCGGGATCAACCAGCGCAATCGCAGGGTGGGGAACCACCACACACCGAACCCCCGGCAACGACGCCTGTCGATCTGCATCGGAGATCAGAGCAGCTCTCGCCCGAAACAGCGCCACAAGACGCCAGCACCTGCTTCCGCCACTCCCGACGGGAGACCAACCTCAATTGCGGCCGCTGTGGGCGGCCCATCTGTGGAGAGTGCCTGATCCGCACAGACGTGGGGATTCGTTGTCCCGTGTGCATCAAAGAGTTGCTGCCCACGGACATCCCAAGGCAACCAGCCTCGCTCCGGGTTGCCCGTCACGCCCTCGTTGGCCTGATAGCAGCCACCGTGTTGGGCATAGGCGCAGCGGTGCTTGTCCCGAATGCCGAAGTATGGGACCGCATCGGCGCTCTCGGCGGAGGCATCTGGGGACCCCTGGGGGAACAGACACCCACCCCCCTACCGCCACCCACCGAAGCCCCCACCGTGGCGCCGCCGCCGTCAACGCCCACCCCCACCCCACAGCCAACACCTATTCCCACTGCCACCCTGGCCCCCCCTCCCCCCGCCACACCCGCGCCCACACCCTCTCCCGCGCCCACGCCTACGCCCTCTCCCACAGCCACGGCAACCCCATGCCATCTCCCACGCCGACCGCCACCCCCGCCCCCACGCCAACGCCAGCAACACCCCAACTACTCTCGGAGGCCGCAGACACCTGCCGGGAAATGGATGAGGCGCTTGCTCAGGGACAGTCCATCAGCGACCTCAAGGCGCGCTTGGAAACCATCGCAGCAGCATTGAGGGCGAGCGGCGTAGGCATCGAAACCATCAGGCAGCAAACCGGCTGCCGGTGGCTGTAGGCATGGCCCAGGGGATGAAGTGAGATGAAAGGCGTCGTCGCCCTTGCAATGGTTTGGCTGGCCCTGGTTGCCTGCTTCCTTGTCGTGGCCTCCCCAAAGGGAAGGACATGGTCCGCGGACCTGCGGTCATCCCCACAGGATGCCGGAAGCGCCCCCGCGCCATCCGCAGAGGCCCCGTTTGCCACTCCCACAGGCGCGGCCACCGCCGAAGCCCTATCCATGACGGCGCCGGAACGCGCCGTCAGCCGCCTAGACCCTCAAACGCCTATCCCGACACCCACGTTGACGTCTACTCCTACGAGCACCCCCACGCCAATACCCACTAGGACACCCACCCCTACCCCATCCCTCCAACGCCAACGGCTCGACGCATCGGAGTTGGCCGAGTTGCGGGAGTTTGCCGTTGGTTTGATCAATCAGGACAGGGCAGACCACGGCCTGCCTCCAGTTGCATTGGGCTCGAACCCCGCCGCTCAATTGCACGCTGAGGACATGCTGGCCCACGACTATCTCGGCCACTGGTGGACTGACGGGAGCAAGCCCTACATGGTCTACACGAAGACGGGCGGCCGTAGCTACGTGGCGGAAAACGCCGCCATCGCTGGCTGGACTCAGCAACGTTGGCAAGATCAAAGATGCGACTCGGTGATGGTGGTCTGCCAGATAACCGAGCCAAGAGAAGTTCTTGTGGAGCACCAGTGGGGGATGATGTACGATGATGCCCACGCAAGCTGGGGCCATAGAGACAACATCCTGAGAGAGACCCACCGCTCTGTTAACCTTGGAATCGCCTGGAACGGACGGCTGACGACGTTCGTCCAACACTTTGAAGGGGGTGACGCGGCGGCGGATGGACCGCCAAGCCTCAGCGAAAACGGAACGCTCTCCCTTTCCCTGTCGAAGCTCGTTAGCAACCTGGAGGTAGGCGGCGCTGTGTCCATCTACTACGACCCACCGCCCACACCCAAGACGCCCGCGCAGATCGAGACGCTGCGTAGCTACTGTACCGGCGGTGGCTTCACGGCCAGTTGCGGGAACCCCGTGGCCAGGATCCTCGAACCCCCTAGGGCTGGCTACTACTACTCCAACCTGGACGCGAACGAAGTCGTCGCCGACTTCTGGGGCGAGACTACCGACGCCTTCCGCTTCTCGGCCAACATGGGGACTCTCCTGCAAGAGCCCGGCGTCTACACCGTCGGCGTTTGGCGGGACACCGGTGGCCGCCTTCTCACCGACCTACTCTTGGAATTGTCCGTCGTCCAGCCCTGACAGATCTCGAAATCGCTCAACTGCCCAATCAGCCGTATACCTGAAGCCCAACCAACCAAGGGGTTGCCATGAAGCTCAGCACCGACCGCATCCTCACCACCCATGTTGGAAGTCTGCCCCGCCCAGACGACGTCGCTGCGCTGCTCTTGGCCAGGGAGAACGGCCAGCCGGTGGACCCGGACGCCTTCGACCAACGCATGCGCCAGGCCGCGGTCGACGCCGTCGCCAGGCAGGTGGAATGTGGCATCGACGTCGTCAGCGACGGCGAGATGAGCAAGATAGGCTATTCCACCTACATCAAGGACAGAGTCACCGGCTTCGATGGCGACAGCCCCCGCAAGCCCAACCTGGACGTGGCCCCCTACCCGGAGTTTCGCGACATGATGGCCCGCCTCACGGGCGCCCAGCCCTTCAAGCGGCCTATGTGCACGGGGCCAATCGCCACCAGGGACCACGAGCCCCTGCGCAAGGACATCGAACACTACGCGGCGGCCTTGGAGGGCAGCGGCGCCGGGGAAGGGTTCATGAACGCGGCCTCGCCGGGGGTCATCGCCTCCTTCCTTCACAATGCCTACTACCCCACCCACGAGGCCTACATCCAAGCGCTGGCCGAGGTCATGAAGTTGGAGTACGAGGCCATCGTTGCGGCGGGCCTCGTCGTTCAGATCGACTGCCCCGACCTGGCAATGTCGAGGCACACCGGGTTCCAGGACCTGACCGAAGCGGAGTTCCTGAAGCGCGCAGACGTCCACGTCGAGGCGCTGAACTACGCCCTAGAGAACGTGCCCGCCGAGTCGGCGCGGATGCATATCTGCTGGGGCAACTACGAAGGCCCCCACGATTTCGACATCCCCCTGGAGAAAATCCTGCCGGCTGTCCTCAGAGCAAAGCCCTGCGCCATCCTGTTCGAAGCGTCGAATCCCCGTCACGCCCATGAATGGACCGTCTGGAGAGACGCCACCATCCCCGACGACAAAATTCTGGTCCCGGGAGTCCTGGACACAACGACCAACTTCGTGGAACACCCCGAGCTGGTGGCGCAGCGCATCGCCTGCTTCGCCGAGATCGTGGGGAAGGAACGGGTCATCGCCGGGACGGACTGCGGCTTCGGGACATTCGCAGGCTTCGGCAAGATGGACGGCAGGATAAGCTACGCCAAGCTCCAGGCCATGGTGGAAGGCGCGGCCATCGCCTCTGCAAGACTCTGGTAGCCCAGGCCGGGCTTCCCGGGGACGCTGTTCCAAGCGCAGGGAGGGAAGACCCTCCCTGCCTGCCCCAGTATCGGGCGCAGGTTAGACCTTTGATTGTCTGTTGTCCTTTGATTGTTTGTTGTTAAGTTTTTCAGCCGAATTCGGGGTTTGCAGGCACGGAGCCGTCACAAGGGCGTCACAAAGCCGCCACGAACCGTCAGCGAGCTGTGATGAACCGTCGTGCAGTTGTCGCTGAATCGTAGTGAACCGCGGCGGAGCCGCGTGGCTGCAAAGGGCTTGTGTGGAAACGGCATTGGCACTGGTCTCACCCTTCTTCGGACGGTCGTGGGCCTTGGGTGGTTCCCTCAGCGCCCCTGCCACAGGGGGACTCTCCATGGTTAGCCCCCAGTACAGACGCTATGCGGCAGGCTCCGAGAAAGAGAAGCGGGCCGGGGGCCCACTTCATGGGGATATTATAGCACAATCGTTCTTATTTTGCAATGGGGGGGTCAGGGCTTCCTTCCCAGTCTTCCCCTGAGTATGGGGCTGGGGGGGGGGTTGGTGGCGGACGCCGTCGTCCCACCTAGCCCACCCTCCAACGTTTTTAGAAACAGGGGGACTCCCCCTGTACCCCCGGCGGGGGCTGCGCCCCCTGCACCCTGCTTGGGGAATGGAGGCGTCGTCGTTTGCTCACCTGGCGCGTCCGGGACGCCTCGTCGGCCTCCCGCGAGGGGAGGAGGGTGGGGCGCGGTTCCTAACTGTTGCAGCGCGCCAGACTGGCGAGGTTGCGGTGGACGATGTGATTAGCTGGTTCGGGTCTAGGCAGGTGGACTTGAATCATTGCCAATGCCATTGCTATACTCGTCATTGTAAGGCATATGGTCTCACAGTAATGCGGGAGGCCAATTCTCATGATTGAATCTGGAATCACCTCGAAGGGACAGACCACATTGCCCAAAGCCGTGCGGGATGCACTGTCCGTGCAAGCTGGTGATCGGGTGCGGTACATCATCCAAGGCGGTGAAATCAGAATCGTGCCGGTACGCCCTATCACACGGCTGTTTGGCGCGCTACGGCATGACGGCCAGGCCGTCACCCTTGACGACATGGAACGCGCGATCATCGATGGGGCGGTCGACGCGTGATTGCCGTCGACACAAACGTCCTCGTGCGGTATCTCGTGGGCGACGACGCCGAGCAGGCAAATGCAACTCGGGCCTTGCTGGAGAGGCTGACGCCTGACCGCCCAGGTTTCATCTGTCGCGAGGTTGCAATTGAGGTCGTTTGGGTACTGGAGCGGGCCTACGGGTTCACTCGCGCTCAGATTGCGGACGTCCTCGTGGAGTTGATCGCCACGGACAGCATTGTCGTGGAGGCTGCGGACGACACGGCCCGCGCGGCCTATGACTATCGCCAAGGGGGCGTCGGCTTCGCGGACCTGATGATCCTCTCAGCGGCTGAGCGGGAAGGAGCTGCACCCCTCTACACCTTTGATCGCCAACTTGCGCGGATGGACGGAGCGGTCCTTGTGGAGAACCCAGAAGGAGGCGCGTCAGCATGAAGGATGCCCAGAAACCCGATCACATCAGCATCAACAACATGATCGCCCGTTTGGGGATTCGCGGTACCCCCAGCGGGAGCTGCGCCCCCCGCGCCCCGCTTGGGAGACGGGGGTTTTGGTTTGGCCAGCGCCCTTCTTCAGCGGAGGGTCTGGCTTGGCCTGCGCCGCTATCCCACCCGCTCCGCCCTCCGACGCTTTCCAGAACAGGGGGGCACCCCCTGTACCCCCGGCGGGGGCTGCGCCCCCTGCACCCTGCTTGGGGGGAGGAAGTATCATGCGGGACGGTCGCAGCTCCTCATTGGTGCAGCGCGCCGGAGTAGCGAGGTTGCGGTGAGCAGTGTAACTAGTTGGTTCGAGTCGCGACAGGTGGGCTGGACTTGACGAAATCAAGAACCGACGCCGATTCCGACATCGCACCGTCGCTCGGCATGGGGACCGTGTACGTCAGCGTGGCCTCGTCTCCCATCACCTCGATGCCCTCCACGAAGTTGCGGATGAGCGCCTTCCGCTCGGGGATCGTCCCATCCTTCAGGAAGTCCCGGAAGTCCGCAACGTACCGGGCAATCTCCTCGGTGTCGGGCAACTCCACTCTCCTCTGCTCAAGCTGGGTCTCGGCGTCCTCTCTCGCAGCCTCCAGCTGCTCCTCACGGTGCCTCAGAGACATGATGCGGGGCGACAGAACCTCCAGGGTCAGCTCGCTGGTCTCAATGGCCTCGTAGAGCTTCTCAAGCCGCTTCCTCACGTCCCCCAGCTCCGCCTCGACGACCTCCAGCCTGCCGGAAAGCTCTCCGGCCATGGTGTCGATCTCCTCCGCCACCAGCGTCACCAACGCCACGATGGTCTCCTCGTTCAGAATCCGCTCCCTGATCTTCTCCACCACGAACGTCTCCAGCCTGGGTGCGTTCAGGTAGCGGGCGCTGCACGTCCCGGCTCCCTCCCTGAACAGGGTGCCGCAGATGTAGTAGGCGAACTGCCCGCTCTTGGCTCCCTGGGCCGAGTAGGGCCTGCCGCACACACCGCACTTGAGCAGACCGCTCAGCAGGAACTTGCTCCCCACTCTACCGGGCCTCTGCACCTTCGGGGCGCGCTCACTCATCGCCTGCTGCACGTCCTCGAACAGCTCTCTCGACACCAGGGCGGGCCATGCTCCCTCGACCCTTACAGGGTCCTGGGCTTCCTGTCCCTTGCTGGCCTTGCCCCAGACGGCTGTTCCGGTGTACGCCTCGTTTCTCAGCACGTAGTGGAGCGTTCCCTTGTACCAGCGCTTGCCTCTGTTGGTGATGCCCCGGTCGTTCAGCTCCTTGCATAGCTCCTTGAGGCCGCTGCCCCGCAGCGACTTCTCGAACATCTCCTTCACAACCGGGGCGGTGGCCGGGTCAACCTCCAGGGTGGGGCGCTCCTTCGCCCCGTCGCTGACCTTGACCTTCCTGTAGCCGAAGGGGGCGTTCGAGCCTAAGAAGAAGCCTCTGGAAGCGGCCTCCCTCATCCCCCGGACGACCTCCTGGGCAAGATTTTCGCTGTAATATTCGTCCACGCTCTCGATGATTCCCTCAAGCAGCCTGCCGGTGGCGTTGTCCTCGGCCTGCTCGGTGATGGACACCACGCGGATGCCCTTGCGCCGCAACTGGGACTTGAAGGCTACGGCGTGCTCGCGCTTGCGGGTGAAGCGGCTGAATTTCCATACGAGAATCACGTCGAAGGGGGCCTTCGGCTTGCCGCCCTCCTCGATCATCTCCCTGAATTGGGGCCGGTCGGCGACGCGGCCGCTCTCGGCCTCGTCCACGTACTCGCGGGCCACGGAGTAGCTGTTGGCCCTGGCGTATTCCTTGAGCGCCCTTAGCTGGGCGGACACGGACAGGTCCACGTCCTGCCGGTCGCTGGATACCCTGGCGTAGAGGGCCGCCGGCGTGAGCGGCTGTGGGTGTATCTGCTTCTTCTTCATGCTGCCCTCCTCTGTCTCTTGGGGGTCTATCGCGGTCAATTCGGGTCGCCGGACTCTCCTCCGACGGCGACCGCTGAATCGGCCGTAGTTGCGGCGGTCACGTGCAACCGCCGTCCGATGGCGCCGAGGGCGGCGTCCATCATATCCATCCCTGACCGGTGCTGAACGTCCAACACACGGTCCACCTGCGGCAAGAACCACCCAAGACGGCGCGCCAACTCCGCCTTGCCGATGCCCTGGTCTCTCATTCCCTGGTACAGCATCACCTTCACCGAAATCAGGGTCGGCAGCACCGCGTAGGTCTCGCCCTGCGACGGCGTGGGAATGTCCTTGCGGTCGTGAATGCGGGCCGCTATCGCCTCTTCCAGAGCGTGGACGGCGCGAGCGACGGCCTCCTCTCGGTCGTCCCCGAAGGTGGTCAGCTCCGGGAAGTCGGGGGACGTTACCAGCAGGGGCCCGTCATCCTCTTCCAGCGTTATCGAATAAGCAAGCATCAGTCCAACCCCAGGTCTTTCTTGATCTTCGCTACGAGCCCTCGGCCCAACTCCTTGCCGCCTCCATGCATCGGAAGCTGGCTGGTGCGGTCTCCGAGCCGGACGGTGAGATGTCCGCTTCCGCCCTTGTGGGTGTGGAAGGTGCATCCCTGATTCCGCAGCCAGCGTCGGAGCTCCCGTGTGTTCATGCTCTCACATTATGCACAACATCGGCGTTGCTGTCAACGCCCGTGTTGTCCTTGCGGGCACACCCACAGCCCCCCCGAGGGAAGGGCCCTCATAACACCCCGCACACGTGCGCGCCCCTATGAGGTCCGCCAAAACGGGGAGCGTCCACGCAGTAGTGGGGGTGTACAGGAGTTTCAGTTTTGTAACTGAGCGCCAAGAGTTGTGATTTCGTAGCTGAAACAGGGGTAAATCGCCCCTCTACAGGACGTAAGCAGTGAACACTTTTAGAAAGGGTGCGTTCCGGACTGTAATGACATCGCCAAACGTGGGGAATGACATCAGCGGTCCGGTTGGAGCAAGGTCCCAATGACATTAGGCCCCGGAAAAGGCGATTGAAGTGGGGGTGCGTTACGTCCCTTGAAGACGGAGATGGAGACCGGGGTGACGGGCCGGCAACGCTTCCTCTACCTCAGCACGAACCACCACAGGAGAACGCTGCCGATCAACAGCACGAGCAGCACCAGGGCGATCACGTGGACGACGTTGAGCACGCCCTTCGTCGCCTTGTGCGCGGCGACCTCCCTCCGGTGCTGCATCTCAAGCTCCAGGTACGGCCGTCTGGCCGTGGCTGCGGACTCCCTGGCCTCGTCTCGCTCCCGCTCCAACTCGGATGCCCGAAGGTTCAACTCGGACGCCTGCTGCTCCAACTCCCGCACGGTCCGCTCAAGCTCATGCTCCCTGGCGACGGCCCGGCGCAGCAGCTCCTCGTCGGTGATGTACTCCCCCGCCATCCGCACGAACACCCGGCGGCCCTCCCTGCGGACCTCCACCTCTCCCTGCCTGATCTTCCGGTCCAGGGTCGAGAGGGAGACCTCCAGTTCCTCAGCAGCCTCCGCCTTCGTCACCCAGCGGACGGGCTCATCCATCGTTTCTCCCTCCCTATCGGCTGACACGTCAGAGTTCCCAAAGTGCAATCAAGTTGTCATCAGACTCGCTAGTTATTTTAGCATGGTATCCCATTTTGTACCCTGACCGGTCAGGCGACACGTCAACCCCATTTGGTAGCTAAAACAGGGGTGATTTGGGGGTCTGTGGACCCCGGAAATCGGCCCGGTTGTGCCATTTTGTACCCCCCAGCCAGCATTGAGGGGAGATAGGGACGTATCGTCGCTATCTATCCCCCCCTACAGGACTCTGACGCATCCGGTGGTAGAGTGAGTCCCATTGGTAGGCTCTCAGCCCGGACAGGGGCAGTCTCGGGGACTCCGGCTCCCACAGTGGACGCCACGACCGTCCGAGTGTCCCTGTGTCTGACAGAACGGGTATGCACGACACGAGGATGGGCAGGGACATACGGCTCATGTTGGCGGCGGTGCGCACGTAGGTATCCTCGACCTCCTCGGTATCCACGACGAACAGGGTGACGGGGTACGGCGGCTGGTCGTCCTTTGGCGCGTTCGACCAGTAGTAGCTTTTGTATGGACTAAGGCGGGCGATGACTCCCTTGGGGTGACGGGCGCGTAGCTCGTACTCGAAGTAGAAGGGGATGTGGATGCCGCCGGTGATCAATTCCCCCACGGCGTCGGGGGCGATGGCCGACTCGCCCCAGTTGTAGGCCCGGTCGGACCTGGCGGTGGGGACGGACCACACCAGCTCGCTGTCGGGGTCGGCCCTGGTCTCGGCCTCCAGCTTCGACAGGAACCACGTGATGCCGTCGGCGTGCTTCGTCTGCCTCGCCCACGTCTCGATGCGGTGGCCCACGTGCCGTCTGCGGCCCTGTTTGTCGGTGGTGAGGGCGGTGCTCCAGATGCCCCGAGTGGTGGGGAGCTGAGCGCGGTCCCTGTGAGTGACGTAGCGTATGCCCTCGGCGGACAGGGTGTAGCGGGTGTCTCCGCGTTTGCCTCTCTGTTCGACCAGGCCCCATGTATCGACGAGGTTGCGCATCATCTGACTGACCCGTCCCTCGGAGACGCCGAGCCAGAGGGCCAGATGCTCACGGGGGATCATCGGATGGTCGGTCACGAGGTCGAGCGTCCGCTTCTCCGAAGGGCTGATGCCGAAGGCCAGCGCAGCCTGCGCCATCCGCTCAGGACGGGGTATCGATGCCCGCTTCCGCTCCGGCGACTGAGTGCGAGGCCCTCCGCCGAGGCTGGCGCGGGAGACCACGCCCTCCAGTGTGAAAAACCTGCTTCCGATCACCCACGAGGTGCAACACCAGAGGCGAAGGCCCCGTCTTTCCAGCGCGTCCCTGGATTCCACGGCAACGTAGCAGTCACGGATGGTCCGGTCTTCGCAGAACCTCGTCGTCAATCTCTCCTCCCAAACGCTCGGAACCAGAATCAGGACTGTATCAGGGCGGCGCGTGTAGTCGTACTCCGCTATGGCTCTCAGCCGGTCGTAGAGAGACCGGCGCCGCAGGGCCAGACCCTGACGCACCACGCCGAAGCCGCGGCCGTCGTGCAGGGTGATGGTTGCGTCGAGGCGCACCCTGCGGTGGAGCTCCACGTGCGACCGGAGCCCGTCGATGCCTGGGGAGAGTGAGGCGGCAAGACGGCCACTGCGTCCATCCGACGAATTAGCAGCGTCAGCCACTCCCTGGACGCGGGGTAGGCCCGCACGAAGTCCGAGGGTGTCTCAAAGCCGAGGACTCCCGTGGCCTGTCTGATGCCGTTGGCCGTCAGGGGTGGTATCTCTGGCTCGACGGCAGGTGGGCGGTGCCGTGGCTGACCCTCCCAACGATGCCGTCGGCCAGCAGGTCGGCCAGGGCACGGTGGACCGTGGCATGCGGCTCGCCGAGAATGAGGGCCAACTCCGCCGAATCGACGATGGGCGTCCGGCTGAGGGAATCAAGTAGCCGTTGGTCGGAAGGTGCCATGTGTCGAGCGTAGCAGAGAAGAGGCGCGGTGGTCAGCCGTCACGTGTCAGTGCCGGTGTGTGGGAAGGCAGCGGACGCCGTTCTCCTAGGCCAAGGAGCGGTCAGACCGCCGTCAACCGGGAGGCCGACGAAGGGAGAGGCTGATACCCCGTTGCTCGGCAGCGCCATGCGCCATAGCCAACACGCGCTGGGAGCGCCTCCTAGACGAAATGCCGTCCGTCCCCGGCAGAGGGCGCGTGGCTTCAGCAGAAGGGCAGGTTGCCAAGGCTAGAAGAGATGTTCAACTGGCCTTCCAGGCTACCTGGCACGCACCCGCTCAAGGCATTGTCGCTGAGGTGCAGGTGTGTCAGGTTGGAGAGGCTGCCCAGCTCCGGCGGTATCTCCCCGCTCAACTCGTTCTTGTAGAGATCCAGCAATTCAAGGTTGGAGAGGCTACCCAGCTCCGCCGGTATCTCCCCGCTCAACTCGTTGACGCCGAGGCTCAGGTACCACACATTGGAGAGGCTGCCCAACTCCGGCGGTATCTCCCCGCTCAAGCCGTTGCCTTTGAGGTACAGCTCTTCCAGGTTGGAGAGGCTGCCCAGCTCCGGCGGTATCTCCCCGCTCAAGTCGTTGTTGTAGAGGTACAGGATTCTCAGGTTGGAGAGGTTGCCCAGCTCCGGCGGTATCTCCCCGCTCAACTCGCTGCCGCCGCGGCGCAGATCTGTAACGCGCCCGTCGTCGTTGGTGGTGACCCCGTGCCATTCGCCGAGGGGAGCGTCGCTCAGCCAGTTGTCGTTGTTCCTCCAGTTCTCACCGTCCGTTGCGTTGTAGAGGGCAACCAGGGCTTCCCGGTCCGTTTCGGCGGAGCCGGAGGCCGCGGGCGGCGCTGTCGCGGCCGCATCGGTGGCAGTGGACGTGGTCCCGCCGGACGGCTCGTCAGAGCCGCAGGCCGCGAGCGCCGCCGTAAGGGCCAGCGCAAGGACAACGCTCAACAGGGTCACATATCTTGTCGTGCGTGTACGGGTAATTTCTTTCCCTCTCGTTCTTGACCAGCGCCATATATCCACAGATTCATACAGATAATATAGCGGAGTATCTATGGGTGTCAATGCTGAGACACCCGTTTCGCCACTCCCAAATATGTGTTGGTATGTCGGCTTCCGCGGGGTTGAGCGGGCGCCCCATGCGCAATAGCCAACACAACCCGGGAATACCGAAAGCGGTGTTCCTAACCCCGAATCCACCGAAAGAGGGTTGGGGTATCGGATCGGGGAATGCGGGGCATACGGACGCGACTGTGGGGGCTCGATTCCTATAGATAGGTGAGCCAAAGCGTCTTCAGTCGGCGCCCCGGGGCGGGGGCGGCGGTCTGAAGGCACTGCGCGGATCGAGATGCTGGGAGCGGACGCAGCAAGAGCCACTCGCGAACGGGGTTGGCGCGAGTTTGCGGGGGGGCGTTCGGTTGGCTGGTCGGTGGGTCAGTTGCAGACGGTGTCATCAGACCGGATGTGGAATCGCCCGGAGCCGGGCGAGGGCGCGACGGATCTTGCCCTCCCATGGCCAACCCGCCGGAAGATGCAGGACCAACCGACGAGCAGAGCGGGTGAGCCGCCCTGCGAGAGCGAAGAACCGCCGGCGAAGCGTCTTGGTGGTCACTGTCTGCTCACCGAGGCTGAGCCGCGCCGTCCAGCGGGCGAGGTTGTGCGCGATCACCTGGACTGCGAGCCATGCGCCGTTGGCGGCGAAGCGGCCGGAGGGCATGTGGTTGAGCCCGACACCGTACTTGAGGTCTCGGATCGCATTCTCGACCTCAGCGTGACGCCGATGGCCAGCCTCCAGTTCGAGTGTCTGTCCATCGCAGTCGGTGATGAAGCCGTGATAGCTGTAGTTGACGAGGAGGGCCAGCTGGGAACGGGGCGTCGGCTTCACGCGCCGGACGATGAGCCGCACGGGAGCGGCGTCCGGCTTGGACTGGAACGGGGTGTAAGCCGTCTCGGCAACATCGGCTGCGCCGTCCATCCCATAAGGGATCGGCGTCCAGTCCTGCTCAGGTATCGCCTCGATCAGGTTCCGCAGGTTCGGGTGCTGGCGGACCGTGATGGAGAAACGGACGTTCATCTCGCGGCAGAGGGCGACGACCGCGTGGGTATAGAAGCCGCTGTCGGCCCGCATCGTGAGTTGGCCCCTGGCTCCCGCATAGCGCACCCGCCCCACCGTCTCGCGCAGGAAGTGGGCGGCTCCGCGAGCGGTGTTGGCGCGTCCTTCGCGCAGCCGGGACATCAGCACGTCGCCGGCGCCAGCGGCGATAGCGAGCAGCGGGTGATAGCCGCGAGTGCCGGTATAGCCGTGGTGGCGGGCGCCTTCCTTGTCTAGGCCGTAGGTTTCGCAGATGGTCGAATCGAGGTCAATGGTGAATGGTGTGTCGCCGGGTCCGGCCCCAGCCTCCCATGCGCGTTTGAGCAACTCGCGGCTCACCCGGTCAAGCTGGCGGACATGGCCCCACCTGAAGCTGCGCAGGAACGTGCCGAGGGTGGATGGGGCCTTGAGTGCGCAACCGAGAACGCGGGCCGTTCCGCCGGAGCGCAACGCATCGGCGTCGTCGATGCAGTCACCGCCCGCAAGCGCGGAGGCGACCAGCGTCATCATCTTGTCGCCCGTGTTCGCCCGGCCCGGGGCATCGCCGAGGTCGAGGTGGGTGTCGACGAGTTCGGGCAGACCGAGATGCTGGGAGAGCGTGGCCGGAAGAATCAGCCCGGCATTGGCCACGAGGCGGAGGTCGTCGAAGGCGATACGGATACGGTCGGGATGGTTGCGTGGTAGCATCTATTGGGTGCTCCTTGTTGTTGGGTTGGTTTTGTGGTCCAAAACCATTATCCCAGAAGCAAAGGAGCACCCTCTTCCTTCTTCACGAGACTGCCCACACGTCCTCCTTCGGTGGATTCAGGCTAACGTGTGTTGGGTATGGCGCACGACACCGCCCATCCTGAGCCTGTCTGTTTCAAAGCAGCAGAGGGTCGGGAAGTCGGTCTGGTGGAGGCCGGTCTGAACCAACCTGGGATAGCAGATAGGCATGTCGATGCCCTTCTTAACCCTATCGGCCACCGACGCCTCTCGCCACTCCGGGACACCGCCTCGGCCATCATCACCGACACGCGGGAACCGTGTCGGTGATGATGTCGTCTATCCTCTCGGTGATGTCCATGGCACAGGCGTGGGTGGAGTAGGCCCGCGCCCGGCGTCTCTCCACCCGCTCGGTGGCCACCAAGTCGATGAGCGCCTGCTCATTGGGATAGACCCGCTCCTCTGAAAGGAGCGGCATCTGGGCGATGATGTCGCTGCTCCTGAGGAGCTCTCCCAGTAGGGCAGCACTAGGGCCTGACTAAAAGTCCAGCACGAACCTAATGCTGAAAGTTCTTGATTTCGTCAAGTCTGGTGGGGCAAAGAGTATGGAAAGTTTGAAGTGAACAGCAATCAGAGTTCTTCCACCACAAAATACTTCGACGCTGACCGACCCATTGAGAGTCGCGAGCAAGACCGTCTAGGGAGGCGGTCCTTTGCCGAGGCGATAGCTCGGCAAGTACGTGCCGTCCCCGCTGAGCATGGCTTCACTATCGCCGTCGTGGGTCAGTGGGGATCGGGTAAGACTTCGGTTCTCAATATGGTCGTGGAAACACTCGTGGATGATGTGAGCACCACGGCTGTTCTGCGCTTCAATCCCTGGCTTTTCGGTGGTGCAGACGATCTCGTGAGGCGGTTCTTCCGCGAACTGAGCATCCAGCTCGGTCAAGGTCAATCTGAAAGACTGAAGGATGTGGCAAAGGCGCTCTTCAGTCTGGGACAGTCTTTGGCACCCCTGAGTCCCGTTACTGGCACCACCTGGGCCGCCAAGCTATTTGCCAAGCTGACAGACCAATGGACAAAACCACCGAGCCTGCATGACAAGCGTGGTCATCTTAGAGAGGCTCTGGCGGCGTCCGATTCGAGAGTCGTTGTTCTCATTGATGACATTGATCGACTGGAGGCCAGCGAGACTCGCGAAATAATGCGGTTGGTCCGTCTGACATCTGATCTGCCGAATGTTGTCTTCCTACTAGCGTTCGATAGGCAACGCGTCGCGAAGAGCTTGGGAGCAAATGAGAACGAGGCAGAGGGCCAACAGTATTTGGACAAGATCGTTCAAATGAGCTACGCCCTCCCCGCCGTACGCGAAGCGGCCCTGCCTGGGATGCTCTTGCCATGGATCGACGAGCTGACCCGGGGTCGCAACCTCGCTCAGTTGGAAAAGGACGTGTGGGCGCGCGTCTTTTACAATGTGATCAAGCCTCTTCTTAGCAACCCTCGAGATGTTAAGCGCTATCTCTATTCGCTCCCCGCAACCCTCGACACGATTGGACAAGAGATAGCATTGGCTGATCTTCTCGGCCTGGAAGCACTTCGCATCCTCAGACCGTCGATGTTCGATGAATTGAAAGCGCACGCCGAGTGCCTGGTGCACTCCATGTCAGGATCACGATATTGGATGTCCGAAGAGGACCGATACAGGGAGACTGAGGCAGAACTGTCAGCGATGCTCAAACGTGTAGAGGGCGAGCGCGGGATATTGAATTCCGTTTTTGAGATTCTGTTCCCGGCAACGCAAGGATTCCTTGGTCGCAGCTCGTATGGTCCACATTGGAACGGGACATGGCGGAAGCAGAGACGTGTGGCCTGTGAGGAGGTGCTTCGTATCTATCTGCAAGCCGGGCTTGACGACGGCGAGCTTCCATCCCGTGACGTTCAAGACTTAGTAGAAGCGCTGACTGACGAAGAAGAACTCATGCGCATCCTTGACGCTTTAGGTGATCAAAGTTTTGAGGAGGCCCTCGATCGCCTTGCTGACTTCGAACAAGATTTCCCGGTAGAGGCCGTGCAGGCGGCTGTTCCAGTTCTTATGAATCGAATGGCAAGACAGAGCAAGCACGCCAGCAGCTTCTTTGGTTTTTCGCCGCGATTCAAGACAATCTACGTCATCACTCGATTGGTGAGGCGAGTCGAGGATCCAGACGCACTCATGAACAAAATGCACGACGTTCTGGGGAAGGTTGACTCCCTGTCCGGTTGGCTTCATCTAGTAGAGATAGTTGGGCATAGAGAGTCTGTTGGACGGAAGCTCGTCAGCGAAGAACAGGCCAGGGTGCTAGAAGATCAACTCGTGGCGCGCTTGGAATCCGCTACGGTGGAACAGCTCACGAGCGAGTGGGACATCTTCGCCCTCTCAGCGAAGACACTGCTGTGGCGTGATGGCGAAGACAAGGATCGGCTGGCAGCAAGACTATGCGAACACCTCAGCGACGATCGATTCGTCCTCGCCCTCTTGCTCACCTCCTTCGGCTATGTGCACTACAGCACCGGGCACGTCGAGGAGCGTTTTCCTTGGGATGACTTGATCGAAACGTTCGGAGAGAGGCTCGTGGACGCGGTGAACAGGCTGGCTCGGTCGCATCTGCGCCTGGACCTTTCGGAAGAGGAGCAGGACACGATCAACCTCGCCCAGCGTTACGCCTCAGGGTGGCGCCCGGAGGAGTGGGGCGAACGCTAGAATATCCTAACGGGCGAATATGAGCCGGTATCGCTGTTGCCATACATCTACTGCTCTGGCTAGAGGGGGACTGCAGATCGAACGGCGTCAATGGGAGGGCACTGCATTCGCATACTGGGCTCCGAACCAGCCGGCCGGCTTTCCTTCCAGCAGAGGCGGGTCGGCCATGCGCTAGATTGTCCGCGCCAGCTCCCCAATCATCTTATTGGTCGCATCCAGCGCAAGCACAACTGGCCACCCCCGGCGCCCGCGGGAAGCCTGGGCTAGAAGCCGCGCAACACCCGGTCTGGGAACTACTCTCAGCTCTCAGCCCACAGCCCCGGCGCAGCGACCGCACATCACCAGGCTCTTCCGCTCGTTCTTGACCGCGCGAACTCCACGGGCGACAATCCCCGCCACGGGAGAGCGATGCCTGCGGCACAGATCAATGACTTCAGCTTGTATTACGAGCTTCGAGGAGCGAGGGGCGAGCCGGTGGAGGAACTGAAGGAGGAGTTCACCCCCAGACGTTGCGGGCGGTCTCGGCGACGATGCGGAGCTTTGCGTTCTGCTGCTCGATGGTGAGGCGATTGCCGACGATGGACGTGCCGAACCCGCACTGAGGACTGAGGGCGAGCTGCTCGCGGGGGAAGCGGCCGGCGGCCTCGGCGATCCTGGCCGCAAGGTCCGATGGGGTCTCGGCGCGCGGCGACTTGGTCGTGACCAGCCCAAGCACCACCGTCTTGTCGTCGGGCACGCCGCGCAGAGGCTCGAACGAGCCTGAGCGTTCGTCGTCGTACTCCAGCATCAGCCGCTGCGCGTTCACGCGCCGGAGGACCGGCCCGACGAGCCGGTCGTAACTGCCTTCGGCCAGCCAACGGCTTCCCTGGTTGCCTCGACAGAGATGGAACGCAAACACCACCTCCGGGAAGCCGTCCATCACTGCGTTGTCCAGCTCGACGCCCTGGGCGATCCAGTCCTCCGCTGTCCAGCCCCGGGCCTCGTAGAAGGCCGCCCACACCGGATCCAGCACGAGCGGGTAGTGCGGAGCGTCGAGTTGGATGTAGGTTGCGCCAAGCCTGACCAGCTCCTCGATCTCCTCGCGGACGATCCGCGCGACGTCGGCCAGGAACGCGTCGAGCGTGGGGTAGGCCGCGGCGGACTTCACCGGCGACCAGAAGTTGGCGAACAGGCTGGGGCTCGGCAGCGTCACCTTCGCTATGCGCGCTGTCCGGCCGCGCAGGTAGGTGAACTCCTCCGCCGACAGGTGACGCTTGCGCCGGAGGGGGCCGACGACGCCGAGGGTCGCGGGGCGCTCCTTGCGCAAGTCCCCCACCCGCTCGCCGCCCCGCCAATCGCCCCAGAGGAACGCGTCGATATCGAACTCGCCGAAG
The DNA here is from genome assembly GCA_965263165.1 of Dehalococcoidia bacterium. Lineage (GTDB taxonomy): Bacteria > Chloroflexota > Dehalococcoidia > Lucifugimonadales > SAR202-VII-2 > SAR202-VII-2. The sequence continues at coordinate 1,759,614 of OZ253584.1, read as the reverse complement.
CCTTCGACCGCCTCGGGCATCTGGCTCTGGAACGAGAGCCTGCGCATCTCGCCGTCGGTGAGGATCTCGAGTCCGGCCTCCTCTTGGGCAACCACGGCGCTATCGACGGCGGCGTCCTCGGCGCGCTTGAACTCCGAGGGAGCGATTCGTCCAGCCGCAACATCCTCGCGCGCGGCGAGCAACTCCGGCGGCCTGATCAGGCTCCCAACTACGTCGGCATGGGGCAGGTCCAGCATAGCGGGGAGTTTCGCACGTCCGGGGACTTGGGGCAAACGGGACATCCTCAGGCCTCGTCCGCACCTTCTTGACCGCTCGAGCCCCACGGGCGACAATCCCCGCCACGGGTGAGCGATGCCTGCGGCACAGATCAACGACTTCAGCTTGTACTACGAGCTTCGCGGAGCAGGCGGCGAGCCGGTGGTCCTCATCCACGGCGCCCAAGGCGACGCCCGCCTTCTCGAACCGTTCGTTCCCTGGCTCTCGGAGCGCTATCAGCTCCTTCTGTTCGACCAGAGGGGCCTGGGCCGGAGCGGCAAGCCGGACGTTCCCTACTCCACCGCCCTCATCGCGGACGACGCGGCAAAGCTGATGGACGTGGTCGGCTGGGCGTCGGCCCACGTTGTCGGCGTGTCCATGGGCGGCATGGTGGCCCAGGAACTCGCCCTGAACCACCCCAGCCGAGTGCGGTCACTGGTCCTGGGCTGCACGGCTGCGGAAGGCAGGGAAGATGTCGACTCGAACCCCGCCTACACCACCGGCGACCTTGACTCCGGCGACCGCGCCCGGCTGCTAGCCGAGGCCATCTTCACGCCGGCCCACCTCCAGCGGCGACCTGAAGTGGTGGAGGCGCTTGCCGAGATGCGCCGCCAGGCCCCCATCGACCCTCGCGGGTTCGCCAGGCGGCTGGAGGCCCTGCGCGCCCACAACGCGGCGGGCCGCCTGGGCTTGATAGCCTGCCCTACCCTGGTCATCACCGGGGCCGAGGACAGGCTCATCCCGGCAGAGAACTCCCGCCGGCTGGCCGACGGCATTCCCAACGCCGAGCTGGTCCTACTGCCCGACGCCGCTCACGGCTTTTGGGCGGAACAGCCGAAGCAGGCCTTTGGCCACATCCTCGGATTCCTGGCTCGCCAGAGCGCGTGACCCCAACCCCCTGCGCAAGCCGCCCCCCTCGCGCCAGCCACTACGCTGCGGTCAACCGCAAACGCTGTTTTCGCCGCATCTATACATGTAAGATGGCCAACCGGCGGGCCATCCGGCGCCGTCGCCAAGAGACGATCGATGAAAGGGAAGGGAGCGGCCAGCAGAGAAGCGTAGGAGCATGGCCCAGGTCCTGAGTCCAGGCGGCTGCCGCCCCAGCCGGTAGCCACTCGTCCGGAGCGTAGCAATGCAGACGATGATGGCCCAAAAGCGTCTCATTCTGCCGATGGGACTCTCCCTCAGCTTAATCCTCGCCGCCTTCCTCGGCGCGCTGGTGACGGGCACTGAGGTCGGCGTGGTCACAGGGGGCGTCGAGAACCTCTCGGCCTCTTCCAACAACCTCCTCGACAATGCCAACCTCCTCAACAAATCCGACGCGCTCCTTCCCTTGGCTTTCGCCTTCGGAGCGGGCATGGCGGCGGCGGTGAACCCATGCGGCTTCGCCATGTTGCCCGCCTACCTAGGGCTCTATTTGGGCAGTGGAGACGAGGCGGCGCATCAGGCCACCACCGTGGCTCGGGTGCGAAGAGGCCTGCTCATTGGAAGCGTCGTTACGGCGGGGTTCGTTCTGCTGTTCGGCGTGACCGGAATCGTCATCGGAGCGGGCGCCCAATCGGTGGCCAGAATCTTCCCGTGGATTGGGCTCGGCATTGGCATCGTGTTGGCCTTTGGGGGAGCATGGGTCCTCAGCGGGCGCACCTTCTACAGCAGCGCGGTAGAGCGCCTGTCCGCCCACAGCGGCGACCCCCGCACGCAGGGAGTCCGCGGCTACTTCGCCTTTGGGCTGGGCTACGGCATCGCCTCCCTGTCATGCGCACTGCCTATCTTCATCATAGTCATCGGCACCAGCTTCACTGCATCCACCTTCCTCCGGTCCGCGGGCCAGTTCGTGATGTACGCCCTGGGGATGGGGTTCGTCATTATGGCCCTCACCCTTGGCGTGGCCATCTTTCGCGGCGCGCTCGTGGGAAAGGTGCGCCGAGTTTTTCCCTACATTCAGCCCATCAGCGCGGTCTTTCTCATCGTGGCGGGGGCCTACATCGTGTACTACTGGCTGACCATCGGCGGCCTGGTGGAGTCGCTCAGGTAGGGCCGGTTCACACTAGCTGTAGTTCCCAGGGACGTTGTTGACAGGTGGGGGGCCTCGCTGTTGCTGTTGTGTAACCAAAACCAGCAGCGACAGGAGGCCCTCATGGAACATCGTAACGCACGCTTGACCCCCGTGACTCGCGCTGAATTGGTCGAACAGGTGTTGTCCGGCTGGCCCCAGGCCGAAGTGGCCCGCTTGTTCCGCGTCTCCCGCGCGACCGTCGCCAAGTGGGTGCTGCGGTTCCGTGAAGGCGGGCCAGACGCGCTCCACGACCGCTCCAGCCGTCCCCTGCGCAGCCCCCGCCAAACCGGTCAGCTGCAGGAAGCAGCCATCTGCACTGCACGCCGCATGCTTGCCTGGGGGCCGCACCGCATCGGGTGGCGGTTGGGCATCGCCCGCTCCACCGTCTACGCCGTCCTGCGCCGCGCCGGACTCCACCGCCTCGCGTGGCTCCATCGCACCACACGGGAGATCGTTCGCTACGAGCATGCCCGCCCCGGCGCGCTGGTTCACCTCGACATCAAGAAACTCGGCCGCATCCCGCAGGGTGGCGGCAAGCGCATCCTGCCCGGCTTCGCGGAGACCCGCAGTGGTCCTCAGCGCGGCCCCCGCCTCGGTTTCGACTTCCTCCACGTGGCCGTGGATGACCACTCCCGCTATGCCTACGTCGAGGCCCTGCCGGACGAACGCGGCCCGACGGCCGCCGCCTTCCTTGTTCGAGCACTTGCCCACTTCGAGCGCTTGGGCATCGCCGCCGAGCGCATCCTGACTGACAATGGCGCCTGCTACGTGAGTCGCATCTTCACCGACACGGCGGCGGCTAGGAATATACGGGTGAAGCGCACGCGGCCTTTCCGGCCTCAGACCAACGGCAAGGCGGAGGCGTTCAACAAGATCATGCAGGCCGAGTGGGCCTACCAGCGACCGTACTCCTCCAACCGCGAGCGGCTCAACGCGTTGCCTGGGTTCCTCGCGTATTACAATCACCGGCGTCCACACGGCGGCATCGGCGGGGCTACTCCCGCGTCCCACCTGTCAACAACGTCCCTGGGAACTACACCTAGCGGGCTGGATTACCGAACGGCGGCTTTGTCAGGCCACATAGGGTAGATGAGAACGGGTTGGCGCCATAGACCGGCGGGAACCTTGGGTTCCCTGGGCCCACCCCGGACGGATGGACTTGTTTTGGCCTGCGCCCTCCTTCAGCAGATGGTCTGTCTTGGCCTGTGCCGCTATCCCGCCCGCACCGCCCTCCGACGTTTTCCAGGACAGGGGGACTCTCCCTGTACCCCCGGCGGGGGCTGCGCCCCCTGCACCCCGCTCGGCAAGACGTCAGCCCCATATTGGACGGTGCAGGCGTATTTGTCGTTGTACGATCCTCTCTTGACAACAAATTCGGTGTATTAGCGTGAACAGGCCCTAGCCCTACTTCCCGGGAACGCTGCTACAGACGCAAGGTGGGAGTGCTCCCTTCCCCCTCCTCTCCCACCCCTTCCCGTGCGAACGCCAGGATGGGGGCGCGAACAACCCCTATGGGCACTCTAGGAACCGCTGGAGCCGTTCGCTTTGAGCGGATCCGGCGGTTTCCAGGCCCCCCCCAACCCTTCCCATCGCTCAGCGGGAGTCCACGCGCCCCGCCTCCGCACTCCTAGACGACATGCAGGGCCAGGAGCAACACAGCCGCCGCTGCTAGCCCCGCTCCACAACCAGTTGGGTCATAATCCTGGGCCCACCCTGGAGCGTCCGGTGCACGGGGCATCGCCCCGCTATGTACAGCAGGCGCTCCCTCTGGCCCTCGTCCAGTTCTCCCCTCGCCACGATGCGGAGCCGGATCAGCCCCACCTGCGTATCGTCGTCCGGCGGCCCATCCTCAAGGTCCCCCACCCTCACGCGTTCGTGGGTGGCATCCACCTCAACGTCCCGCAGCGGCCACCCCTTGCGGCTCGCGTACAGCTTCAACGTCATGCTTGTGCACGACGCCAGCGCAGCCAGCAGAAGCTCGTGAGGAGTGGGGCCAAGTCCCTCCCCAACCTCCGGCGCCTCGTCCGAGACGATGCTGTGACCGGAGTTCGTCGTTACCAGTTGGCGAACGTTCGTCAGGCTCTGCAGCTTTACGGAGTTCAAGGCTCCTCCCGGTGGGGTCTTCCACCCATCATTGTCGCAGTTTCTCCAAGCCCCACACAATGCTGTCCTGCCCGCCTCCGGGCCTATCCCATAGTTGCGCCCCCAAGCTGGAGAAGGTAGCCTAGACGCAGTCCGCCCGGGGAGGCGAGCCATGGACGTTGAGCCCATAGACGTCGTCATATGGTATGACTACATATGACCCTGGTGTTACATCGGCCTGGAGCGGGTCGAACGCCTAAGCCAAGAGTACCCCGTCAGGCTGGACCTGAAGCCCTTCTTCCTGCGGCCAGACACGCCCCCCGAGGGTAGGCCCAGGGCCGAAAACGAGCAGGACCCAACCCTACCTGAACCGCTCCGCACGCGCGCCATCGAAGCGGGGCTAGAGGCCATGCGCCGGCCATCCTTCGTTGCTGCCTCCCGCAAGGCCCACGAGGCCACCGAGCACGCCAAGGAACAGGGCAAGGGCGAGGATTTTCACCGGGCGGTCTATAGGGCCTACTGGGAGCAGGGTCTGAACATCGGAGACCCATCAGTGCTCCAAGGCGTGGCGGAGAGCGCAGGATTGGAGTGGCTTCCCCTGAAGGGTCTCTTGGACGAGGGTTTCTACGCTGAGAGCGTTGAAGGACAAAATCGCGAGATCACCGAGTTCGGCATTCACGGCGTACCCTGCTTCCAGATCGACCGCTTCCTGTTCACCGGAGCCCAGCCCTACGAGTTTTTCAAGCAGGTGGCCGACCGGGTGCTGGCAGAGCGAGCGCCATAGGCTTTTGCACCCAAGCGGGTGTTTTAGCTATAATCACAGATGGCTTTGGCCGGAACGGCCTGCCGACCCGCGCCCGGAGGAGCCGTGGCCGTCCGTCCCATCCGAACGTTGCCCGACCCAGTGCTGCGAGCCAAAGCAGTCCGCCTCAAGGATATTCCCTCCAGCATGGGACGGCTGATTGAAGATATGGTTGACTCCATGCGCGCCGCGCAGGGCGTGGGTCTGGCCGCCAACCAGATAGGCCTCCGGCAGAAGGTCACTGTCATAGAAATACCTGACGAAGAAGTCCGCGTGTTCGTCAACCCCGAAATCGTGCGGAGGGAGGGAGAACGCGAGGTGGAGGAGGGGTGCCTCAGCATCCCAGGCTACCGCGGCCAAATCAAGCGTTCCGAAAAGGTGACCGTCAAGGCAATGGACATCAGGGGGAAGCCCTTCCGCCTCAAGGCAGAGGGACTCTTGGCCCAAGCGCTGGAGCACGAGACCGACCACCTGAACGGCATACTGTACGTAGACCATCTGGAGAGCAAGGACCATCTCTACAAAATCGACGAGCACGGGGACGAGGAGGAAGCTGACGGCGCTCAGGATGACGTCGATGCGGCGGAGTCCGACGATGCCGAGGCCCGCGCCGCCGGCTAGCTGCACTTCGCAGGGACGTCGATATAGGCGCGAGACGGGAGGAATCTCCCGTCCCTTCCCCTGTAGGCGGGGGAAGGTTAGGATGGGGCTACGTAACAACCTTTATGACAACTACATCTAGCCCGACCGCCATGTCCTCGCTTACAACACCTGATGGACAGAGCGCCCCTCTTCCTACTGCTGTGAGGGGCTTCTTTTCGGGCTCGCAACGCGCCGGTGAAGACCCCGGGCAGCCCTTCTCGCAACCCGACTTCTCCACCGGCGAGCCGGCACAACGCGATCACACCATCGAGGAGCATTCGTGAGACTCTTCCGGCACTGGCATCTGATTGTCGTCATCGTGGTGTTCAGCCTCGCAGCCGCAGCCCTGTTGCTGCAGGACATACGGCTCAACGCGCTGGGGGGAAACTTCACTCGCGAAGGCTTCCAGCTTGGCCTGGACTTGCGAGGGGGCAGCCACTTGGTCTTCCAGTCGGAGCGCGAGAACCCCACGGACACCCAGATGGAAGGCGTTATGAGAGTCATCCGCCAGCGCGTCGACTCCTTCGGCGTGACGGAGCCCCTCATCCAACAAATGGGTGCGGATAGGGTCTTGGTGCAGCTTCCCGGCGTGACCGACGTAGATGAGGCCGAGGCCCTCATCGGCAAGACAGCCCAATTGGAGTTCAAAGAGCGTATCTGTGAGGACGTCGCCTGCGACGTCTTCACGGACAGCGATATAGGCCTGACCGGTGAGAATCTGACCGGCGCCTATGTGTCCACGGACCCAAACGCCGGGTATCCAATCATCAACCTCCGCTTCGACAGCGCGGGCGCCGCCACCTTCGGAGAGGTTACCGGAGGCATCGCCGGCACCAACAACAGGCTGGCCGTCTTCCTCGACGGCGAGGAAATCATCGCCCCAACCGCTCAGCGCGCCATCCTCACAGGCCAGGCCATCATCTATCGGAACAGCCCGCCCTTCACTGTCGCACAGGCAGAGTTGATCACGGTCCAGTTGGAGGCGGGCCGCCTTCCGGTGCCCCTGGCCTCCATCGAGCGGCGCACCGTCGACGCCACCCTGGGCATCGACGCCCTGGAAAAGAGCCGGGTTGCGGGCATAGCCGGCGGCCTGTTGGTTGCTCTGTTCATGGTGTTGTACTACCGGGTTCCCGGATTCCTGGCAGCCCTGGCCCTTGCCCTGTACATAGCGTTGGTGTTGGCGCTGTTCAAGCTGATACCCGTCACCCTGACTCTGGCGGGCATCGCGGCATTCGTGTTGTCAGTCGGCATGGCCGTGGATGCCAACATCCTCATATTCGAACGGTTACGCGAGGAGCTGCGGACGGGGCGCTCCATGCGGGCCGCCGTGGATGTCGGCTTCAGCCGGGCATGGCCCGCCATCCGGGACAGCAACCTGTCCACGTTCATCATCTGCGGCGTTCTCTGGTGGTTCGGAGACCGTTTAGGAGCATCGCTCGTGCAGGGATTCGCCGTAACGCTCTTCATTGGCGTGGCCGCCAGCATGTTCACGGCCATCTTCGTCACACGCACATTCTTGCGTCTGGCCGTGGCAACACCGTTGGCTGGCTGGATGGGGCTGTTCATTCCAGCGCTGGCCCGAGATCGCGCCCAGGGGAGAACGCAATAGGCAACGCAGGATCTCTTCCCGGAGAAACACTCGAACAAGCCGTCAACTCGATCGCGTTTCCTATCTGACTATGCCACAATCCACAAACCTATTCAGACTATCCCCGGATGTAGTTCCCGGGGATGTTGTACAGGCGCGAGGCGGGCGAATCCTCACGTCCCTTCCCCCCGTAGTCGGGGGGAAGGCTAGGATGGGGCTTCCCAGCCAGCGCGCCCGTGCGCTACGCAAGAACCTCCAGAGGGAGAAGGCCATGCAAAAGCGAGGCTGCTCCTGTTTCCGGGCGCCTCGCGCTTCCCCTCGCCCTCTCCCATCGCGGATGGGCTGGCAGTGATCGAACTTAGCAAAGTGTAGGAAAGGGTGTCTCACGTGCTGGACTTCGTTGGTAAACGCTTCTACTACTTCGGCTTCTCAGCCATCTTCATCATCATCGGCATCGCAGCGTTGGCCATCCCGCCCGCGCTCCAGCCCAGCATTGAGTTCACCGGCGGCTCCACCCTGGACATCACCTTCTCCGAATCCGTTCGGCTGGACGACGTGCGCGCCGCCATGTCAGACCTCGGCCACCCCGACGCGGTGATTCAGAGGTCGGGACTGTCCACCGGCGGAGACCGCGTGGGCGACAGCTATTTCATCCGCACCAAGACCCTTGAAAGCCCCGTCGTGGACACCGCCGGCAATGTCGTCGTTCCCGGTGGGAAGGATAGGGTGGAGGAAGGCCTGACGGAACGGCTTGTGCCCATCCAGAGCCTCAACTTCTTCTCCGTGTCCCCCATCATCGCCAGCGAGACCATTCGCAACGCAGCCATTGCGGTGGTCGTGGCCATTCTCTTTGTTCTGTTGTTCATCACCTGGGCGTTCCGCCACATCCCGTCGTCCTTCCGCTACGGTGTGTCGGCCGTGCTGGCCCTGTTCCACGACGTCTTCATCGTCGTCGGCCTGTACTCGCTGCTCAGCAAATTCTTCACCCTGGAAGTCAACACGATGTTCATCGTGGGCGTCCTCACCATCATCGGCTACAGCGTCAACGACACAATCGTCGTCTTCGACCGTATCCGGGAGAACGCAGTCAAGGGAGTCGGCCGCAGCTTTGAGGCAACGGTCAACACCAGCATCATGGAGACCATGGGCCGCTCCCTGAATACCAGCATCACGCTGCTCGTGGTCCTGGGAGCCCTGATCCTCTTCGGCGGGGACACCATCCGCCCCCTGGTCGTTGTGCTGCTCATCGGGCTGGTGGCCGGCACGTATAGCTCCATCGCCATAGCCAGCCAGTTCCTCGTCATGTGGGAGAAGGGCGATTTGGGCCGCATTTTCCGCCGCCTGCCCCGGCCCGTTCCCATGAGGCGCGCCTCATAGCGGGCCGGGGGTCCACCGGCGGACCGGGGGTGCTTCACAGGCGCGTTGCAACAGGCGGGAGGCGGGAAAACTCTCCCCTCCTTCCCCCCCTCGTAGCCCCGTTGCCATCAATTGACACCTTCGCACCCCCCCGGTACCATCGACACAACTTCAGTGAGGTTGTGCAGTAGTGAAAATACACTCAGGACGGAGGCGGTCATGACACTCAAGGCATGGGATGCCGATGGGCACGTTGAGGAGTGGGAAAAGACCTTCTCAGACGAGTACCTAGAGCCCCGGTTCCGCGAGCGGCGGCCTCAGATTGTCGCTCCGGACGGCTCCAGCTCCTTTCTCTGGAAGGTGGCCGGCAGGGAGGACCTCTACAAAGTGGGCGGCTCCCCCACCGCTCTCAATGGCGTCCCCTCGCGTGAGCAGGTCAGTCTCATCGAATGGCGCGGCTCCGTCGAAAGCTCCGAGGTTCACACGCCCGGCGACCGCTTCCAGGTGCTGGACGCCGAGGACACCGAGCTCCAAGTGAACTACCCAACCATGTTCCTGGGACACCCCGTCTCCTACGACCTCGACTACAACTGGGGCATCACCAGGGCCTATAACAACTGGGTCGCCGACATCAGCAGTCAAGCCCCCGAGCGCCTGAAGTGGGTCACAGTGATCGACCCCAGAGACGTCAGGGAATCCGTCAGAGAGATCGAGCGAACCAAGGACATGGGCTCCGTCGGGGTCATGGTCCACGGCGTCTACGGCAACAAGACCATCGACGACGACGAGTTCGAACCCATTTGGGCCGCCGCTCGCGACACGGGCCTTCCGTTGGCCGTCCATCCCGGCATGGTCGCCTTCGACCTTCGGGAGACCCACCCGCCCTTCGCCGATATCCAGTTCAAGTACTCGGTGCTCATGGGCTTCAACCGCATCATGGTGTCCGGCATCCTGGACCGCTTCCCCACGGTCAAGGTCGGCTTCTTGGAGACCGGCTGTGGGTGGGCTGAGTTCTGCATCTACGCCGCCAACGAGTACATCGAGACCGTCTACCAGAGGCGCAACGCCGGCCTGCCCCGGGAGCCGTTCACCGGCAGAGACGTCAGCCTCCCCGTCTCGGACCTGCGGCCGGAGGAATACATGGCGCGGGGCCAGGTGTTCATCGGCTTCGAGGTTGAGGAGGACGTCATCGCCTACCTCGTGGAAAAGTACGGCCCCAACTGCTGGCTCTACGCCAGCGACATCCCCCACGGCCACCGCGTCATCAACGCGCCGCACCATTTCACCGAGCGCACGGACATCAGCGATGTGGCCAAGCAGAAGCTTCTCAGGGACAACACCGCTGCCTTCTACGGCCTGGAAATGAACGGCGGCAACGGCGCATAGCGCCTTCGGGGTAGTAGCCGCCGCGAGCCCTTCGAGAGGGTAATGTTGTTGTGCGTCTGCCCACTACGGCGGCTACAGCTTTGCGGGTTAGTCGAGACTGTAGGCGTCGGTGAGGAAGGCTCAACAGGAGCCGTAGGAATCCTCCGAACAAGCTGTGAGAGACGCATCGCGATTCAAGCACGCGCCAGAAGAAGCCGCTTGATTGGAGCCCTTTGCATAGCCCGGGGCCACGCGCACATGACGCCACTCCCACCGACGGCGCCTCGCACAATCCGGCGTTGTGTGACGAACTCCCCCGCCGCCCCGCCTCGTTGACTCCCAGCGGGCCAGTGTGCTACACATAGCCCCGACCATGAGCAAGGAGCACCCTATGTTGCTCGCCTGGGATGCCGACGGCCACGTCGAGGAATGGGCGGAAACCTTCTCGGACCGCTACCTGGAGCCGCAGTTCCGCGACCGGCGTCCGGAGGTCGTGGACCCCAACGGAGATGGCCGCTACCTCTGGAAGATCCCCGAGCGCCCCTCCCTGTTCAAGGTCGGCGGCTCCCCCACCAGCATGAACGGCGCGCCGTCCCCGGAGCAGGCCCTCCTGTCCGAGTGGCGCGGCTCCCTATCCAGCGCCGAGTTCCATTCCGCCGCCGACCGCCTCGCCCTGATGGACCAGGAAACCACTCATCTGCAGGTCAACTACCCAACCATGCTGCTCGGCTGGCCCATCTCCTACGACCAGCCACTCAACGGCGCCATCACCCGCGCCTACAACAACTGGGTGGCCGATATCAGCAGCCAGGCGCCTGACCGCCTGAAGTGGGTCTCGGTCATAGACCCCGGCGACCCCGAGGGCGCGGCCTCTGAGATCATGCGCACCAAGGAGATGGGCGCCGTCGCCGTCATGGTCTTTGGCGTCTACGGCGACAAGAGCATCGACGACCCCCGCTTCGAGCCGGTCTGGGCCACCGCCGCCGAGACAGGGATGCCCGTCGCGGTCCACCCCGGCATCCCGTCCGCTGAAATCAACGAGTCGTACCCGAACTTCGGGCAGCACCAGTTCAAATTCTCCGTGCTCATGGGCTTCAAGCGCATCATGCTCTCCGGCATCCTGGACCGGTATCCTGACCTCAAGGTCGGCTTCCTGGAGACCGGTTGCGCCTGGGTGGACTTCATGGTGGAGTTGACCCAGGAAACCCTCGACATGGCCCTTCAGCGGGAAAAGGCCGGCCTCAAACACCGTCCGTTCTCCGCGTCCTACGTCAACGCCGCACCCGAGCTCGAGGTGGCCGAATACATCCACCGCGGCCAGGTTTTCTTCGGATATGAGGTCGACGAGGATATCTTGTCCTACATGGTGGGCAAGTACGGCCCCGACTGCTGGCTGTACGCCAGCGACATTCCCCACGCCCATCGGCGGCTCGATGCGCCCAGAACTCTCCAGCAGCGCACGGACCTCAGCGAAGAAGTCAAGCGCAAGCTCATGGTCGACAACACGGCCCGGTTCTACGGCCTGCCCGCTCCCTCGTAACCGGGGCTAGGTCATGCAATGCCTGGCCCCGCAGCCTTGCCGAAACCAGAGGGGGCGAACCCCACCCGCGTGGGCCAGGCGGATACCAAAACATCCGCCCCCCGACGATAAGAGGAGACGATAAGTGAGACTGAAAGACCGCGTAATCATCGTGACGGGCGCAGCCCAGGGCCTGGGCAGGGCCTACTCCCACCGCATCGCCCAGGAAGGCGCCAAGCTGGTCATCTGCGACGTCCAGGACTGCTCGGAGACGGCGGCGCTGCTCCAGCAGGACGGGGCGGAGGTCCTAGCCCTCCGCGTCGACGTCTCCGATGAGGAACAGACCAAGGACATGGCCAGGCAGGCTTTCGAGCGCTTCGGCCGTATCGATGGCCTCGTGAACAACGCGGGCATGATTCAGAACCTTGGGCCAGCCAACCTCCTCGACGTGGACCTCAAGATCTGGGACAGGGTCATGGCCGTGAACGTCAAGGGGCCGTTCCTCTGCACGCGCGCCGTCTTCCCCTACATGCGGGACCAGGGCGGGGGCAAGATCGTCAACTGCGGTTCCGGCATCTGGCTACACATGGCCCGGACTGTCAGCGGAAGCAACCCCCAGTACGTCGTCTCCAAGGCCGCTGTAACCGGTTTGACCCGCTCCCTGGCGCGTGAGGTTGGGGCGCACAACATCAACATCAACACCCTGGCGCCCGGCTTCACCGAGGCCTATCTCAGCGAAGATGACCAGCCGGCCGTCGACCCGGAACGCGCCTTCGGACGAAAGGGACGCCCCCAGGACATCACCGGCACGATAGTCTTCCTCCTCTCGGACGACAGCGACTTCGTCACGGGCCAGATGGTCCTGGTCAACGGCGGAATGGAGACCATTTAGATATACTCCCCTGGGACGTTGCCACGGGCGCGAGGTGGGAGAATCCTCCCCCCGTTTGCAATTGGTGAATGGGCGGAGCGGGCGGGAGTACGGCGCAAGCCAGATACAGGCCAGGCGCTGAGCGCAGCGAAAGCCAAATAAAGGGGCGCAACGGCGCCTCTCCAAGGAGCGATGTGTGGCAGACGAACAGTACGGCGACCTCACCGCAATTTTGGGTCTCCAGGACAAAGTGGCCCTCATCAACGGCGGCGGCCAGGGCATCGGGCGCAGCTCCGCCCTGCTGCTGGCGACGGCCGGCGCTCACGTTGCCATCGTCGACACTGTGCCGGAACTGGGGCAGGGCGTCGTCGAAGAGGTCAAGGCCCTGGGCCGCAGGGCGTCGTATGTGAACATCAACCTGCTGGATGACGCTGAAGTCGCCGTCCTGGTTCCGGCGGTGCTCCGAGAGCTCGGCGGCCTCGACGTCGTCGTGAACGTCGTCGGACGCCCCCTCTGGCGCGCCACCCAAGAAATGAGCCTGGACGAGTGGGACGGCCAGTTCCGCCTGAACCTGGACTACATCTTCAGGTCGTCTCAGGAGGCGTACACCTACTGGCGGGACCGCGGACGGGGCGGCTCGATTGTGAGCATTTCCTCGGGAAGCGGCACAGAGGCGTCGCCCGGCCACGCCGCATACGGGGCGGCAAAGGCGGCCCTCATCCAGCTCACCGAGACCCTTGGCGTGGAATGGGCCCCCAGCGGCGTCAGGGTCAACGCCATCGCACCGGGGTCCATCAGGACACCCCGCAGCGTATCCCGGACGCCTCCGGAGATGGAGGCCCAGATCGTCGAGCAGATTCCGGCCGGCCGCCGGGGAGAGTCCGGCGACATCGGCAAGGTTGTCCTGTTCTTGGCGTCCGAACTAAGCTCCTACGTGACCGGCCAGACCATCATCGTCGACGGCGGCGCCATGGTGAACAACTGGTTCCCCATACGCTACTCGTCCTAGCCGCCGCGCCCGACGCTATCGCCTGAAAGGCCGGAGGGTCAAGGGCAAGGAGGAAATATGGCCAAGCTCGTTATGGCGGTGGGCGTCCCCCACGGCCCCATGATCCCGTGGCAGGTCGCCAACGAGCCCGGCAAGCACGCTGCCGAGGCTCTGATGAACGACGTGCGCCAACAGCTCGAGGCCGTCGAGCCAGACGTCATCATCGAGACCACGTCGGACCACTTCTCCAACTTCTCCTTCAGCCACCTGTCCCAGTTCTGCCTCGGCATCGTGGACGAGGCTGAAGGTCCGGTTGAGACCTATTGCCCAATGCCTCGGAAGGTGCTGAAAGGACACCCTGAGTTGGGCAAGGCGCTGTTGACCTACGGCCTTCGTTCCGGCTTCGACTTGGCCGCCGCCCAGGAGTTGCGCCTGGACCACTCCGTTCTCGTGCCCTTGCACTTTCTCACGCCGGACATGAACGTTCCCGTTGTGCCTCTCTACACCAACGGCCTAGTCCCTCCCCTGCCCCAGACCCGGCGCTGCTACAACCTGGGCCGGATGATCCGCCGCTTCATCGACGATTGGGACAGCAACCTGAGAGTCGCCATTGTGGCCAGCGGCGTATTCTCCCTGGAAATCGGCGGCCCCAACTTCGGCCGGGTCGATGAGGAGTGGACAACGGCCGTGCGCTCCATGCTGGAGGGCGCACGCCACGAGTCTCTCATCCGCAGAGCCACCGAGCCGCGCATGCTGGCCGCCGGCAACGTCAGCGGGGAGTTGCTGAACTGGATAACGCTGGCTGGAACCTTGAACGGCGCCAAGCCCGTGTTCATGGACACGGAGCGAGGCCGGGGCTACGCCGTTTGGAAGCTGGACTAGGAGAGCGGACCATGAGCGTGTACTCCATGAACAAGATCCTCTACCTGATCGAAAACGACGCCGCCTTCCGCCAGCGCATGCAGGACGCCCCGGAGGCCGTTGTTGGGGAGTTCCCCCTTACCAGCGACGAGCAAAAGGCGTTCACCTCGGGGGACGTCCTCGCGTTGCACGGGATGGGCGTCCATCCGTTCCTGCTCAACAACTTCTCTCGTCATGGCCTGTTCGGCGTCACCGAGAAGAACTACCTCCCCCGCATCAGGGGAGAAGAGCAGGCCCCGTAGCCTCGCGCTGCCCACCGTAGCCCCGCCCTGCCCAATGGATAGGCTGCACAAGCCCGTGGAGCGCTGCATGGCCGGGTAGGATACCCCCTAACCTTCCCCCGGATACGGAGACAGGGATGGGAGGAATTACCGGGGGCTGGTTAGGGCCTTTGATTGTATGTTGTTAAGTTTGCCAGTCGGATTTTGGTGGGTGTAGGCACGGAGCCGTTACAAGGGCGTAATAGGGCGTAACGAGCCGTAATGAAGCTGTAAAGGATCTGTAATGGCTCCGTAACGAACCGTAACGGAACCGTAATGGAGCGGGATGGCTCCAAAGAGCCTGTGCCTTATAACGGCATTCGCTCCGGTCCCAGCCTTCCTCGGAGGGTCTTGCCCCTTGGGTTGTTCCCTCAGCGCTCCTGCCACAGGGGGATTCTCTGTGGTTAGCCCCCAGTGCTCATGTATGCGGCAGGCTCCTAAGGAAGAGAAGCGGGCCCCCGGCCCACTTCATAGGGATACTATAGCACACTCGTTCTGATTTTGCAATAGGGAGGGGGCACTTCCTGGACAGATGGTCTTGTTGTGGCCAGACCCTCCTAGAGCGGAGGGTCTGGCTTGGCCTACGCCGCTAACCCGCCCGCTCCGCCCTCCAACGTTTTCCAGAACAGGGGGACTCCCCCTGTACCCCCGGCGGAGCATTGGGTTCCCTGCACCCTCCTTTGGGAGACGGGTGAGACCTTCGCCCGGAATTGCGGGGGACACGCTGTACTCCCGGTGGGGGCGCAGCCCCCTGCACCCTGCTTGGGGAACGGCGGCGGCGGTGTTTTCCCACCTGGCGCGTTGGGATGCTTCCTAACCAGGGGAAGGGAAAGAACCCCCTTCCTAGCCTTCCCCCGAGTACAGGGGCAGGGACAGAGTCTTCCGCCGGGGGTGGGGGCTTGTTCGGAGATTCCCTCGCTGTCCGCCGAGACTCTGCTGAGGGAGAATGCGTACTCCCCGCGTGGTCCTGATGCCGCCCGCCTTTGCCCAAAGACCTCGTCCCATTTACTATGGGGGCAGCCCAACGCGGTGTTGCCAGGCTCATGCTGCGACTGTTAAGCATTGCCAACTTCGCCACCATCGAGCGCCTTGACCTGGAGCTTGGCCCCGGCCTCACCGTCCTCACAGGGGAGACCGGGGCCGGCAAGTCCATTATCGTGGACGCGCTGAGCCTGCTCGTGGGCGGGAGAGCCGATGGCGGCGTAGTACGCTCCGGCGCCGCCCAGGCCAGAGTCGAAGGCGTCCTGGAGTTGGACGAGGGTCTGCGCAAGCGCCTGGCCTCTGAGATTCCGGAGCTCGGCCTCGACGATGGCGACAATGAGCTCGTCCTCGCCAGGGAAATCAACGTTGAGGGTAAGAATCTATGCAGGATTGGCGGGCGCATCGCGCCCGTTCGGACGCTTGAAGCCCTGGGGCAGCGCCTGGCGGACATCCACGGCCAGAGCCAGCCTCTTTCGCTGTACAGGGTCCGCGAACACCTTGACATCCTGGACCGCTTCGCAGGACTCGCGGAGCTGCGCTCCAGCATGGGAGTGTTGGCCGACCGGCTTCGCAAGGTTCGCAAAGACCTAGCCGGCGTCGTCCAGGGCGAGCGGGAACGAGCGCAGAGGCTCGACCTGCTGCAATATCAGGTGCAGGACATCGAGGCGGCCGGTCTGTCGCCTGAAGAAGACGAACAGTTGGCCGCCAAGCGAGACCTCGCCAACAATGCCGAGCAACTGCTTTCCCTAGCCAGCGAAGCCTACGACGCCCTCCGCGATCGGGAGGGGTCTGCCCTCGATCTGCTGGGCGCTGTGGTAAGGGACATTGGCCGACTCGAGAAGTTGGACCCGTCCCTGGCGGCGGCGCGGGAAACGGCTGAGGGTCTCCTGTATCAGGCGGAGGACCTGGCTCAGAGCCTTCGCTCCTACCGGGACAACATAGACCACAATCCGGAGCGTTTGCAGCAGATTGAGGAGCGACTGGACCAGATCGACCGCCTGAAACGTAAGTACGGCGACTCCCTTGCGGAGGTCATCGCCTTTGCGGAGCAGGCGTCGCTGGAACTGGAGCAGCTCACCCACGGAGAAGAGCAGCGGCGCCGTCTGGAAAAGGAGGAGCAGGCGCTCCTCGTCCAAGCCGGAGAGACCGCTCATGCCCTGTCCCAGGCCCGCCAGGAAGCCGCCCAACGCATGGCCGCAGCAATCGAGCGTCAGTTGGCCGACCTGGCGATGCAGCGCACCCGATTCGGGGTCGATATCCAGCAACGCCCGGCGGACGACGGCCTGCCCGCCGGCGCAGACGGCGCCCCCCTGGCCTTCGACGCCACGGGCGTGGACAGGGTGGAGTTCCTCGTTTCCCCGAATCCAGGCGAGCCGCTTCGGCCGCTTGCCCGGACCGCCTCGGGAGGCGAGGCCGCCCGGTTGATGTTGGCGATCAGATCTATTCTGTACGCCGCGGACCAAGTCCCTACCCTGGTCTTCGACGAGGTGGACGCGGGCATCGGCGGCCGCATTGGGAGCGTTGTGGGGCAGAAGCTCAAGAGTATCGCAGGGCGGCGCCAGGTCCTATGCGTCACGCACCTGCCCCAGATCGCCTGCTTCGCCGACCGGCACGTCAGGGTGGTGAAGGATATCGAGGGTGACGGAACGACAACCTCGGTAGACCTATTGGAAGGGAACGACCGGGTGAAGGAGATCGGCCAGATGCTGGGATCGGAGACAGAGGCCGCCCTACGCAGCGCCGAGGAAATGCTGCGCCAGGCTGCAGAGTGGAAGAAGACCCTCAGCGGAACGCCGGGCTGACCGGGCCTTCCCCGCCCACACGGCCCACGACATGGCCGATTGCGCGGCTGGCCTCCTGGCCATAGACTCGAGGCATCATTGTCGGCTCAGGGCGTCATTCTCGGGAGGGACGTTGCCATCGTTCAGGAACATTGCGGTCAGCCCAAAGGCCCACGTGCTCGAGGACGTTCCCGTGGACGGCGAGGGCGGGCGCAGAGCGGTCGTGGCAGTGGAGGGACTGGTCTGCAACGCTGTTTGCGTGCGCCGGGTTCTCATCTCGTTGGAGACGCAGCCCTACGTCGCCTCGGTGACCCACGAACCCGCCAGCGACGCGTTCGCCATTGCGTACCACGGGCCGACGGCCCGCGGTGAGGAGTTGGCGGCCACTGCGGTGTCTCCCGTCGTCGCGCCATGGCTGCGGGCATTCGTGGAGCGCTTGTGGACGCGCCTGCGCCGCGCCCCAGCAACTCAAGCCGGATAGCCCTGACCTGGCCTGCCCGAATCAGGCGAAGCCGAGCCCCTAGCGCCCGGCCTCTTAACCCGCGGGCGCATTCGCAACGGCGGAGCGCTACCCCATCCGCCCCTTGGTGACGGCGCGGAGGTTGGCGGTAGTTACCTCCGCCACCTCTGCTACGTCAAGGCCTTTGAGCTCGGCCAGCTTCTCCGCCACCTCGGCCACGTGCCGAGGCTCTGTCCAGTTGTGGCGATACTTCTTGAAGGGCTGCGGGAAGGAGTCGCTCTCCAGGACAATGGCGCCCAGCGGTATCGCACGGGCGGCATCCTGAAGCTCGGACAGACGGAGCAGCGGCCGGGCCAATGATACGTACAACCCCATGTCAATGGCCTGTCTGGCGGTTGCCTCGCCGCCCTGGAAGTAGTGGAAGATGCCGCCAACGTCCCAGACCCGCTCCTCTCTGAGCACCCGCAGAACATCCTCATGGGACTCCCTGGAATGGAACACGACCGGAAGGCCCAACTCCAGGGCCAACCGGAGCTGCTGCCGGAAAGCGGCGTCCTGCATCTTTCTGTCCGGGGAGGTCTTCAGATAGTCCAGCCCAATCTCGCTGACCACGACGACCTTCCGACTGGACAGGGCCAGATCCCGGAACCCCGCATAGGTCTCATCGTCGAATGGCGCTGATAAGTCTGTGGGGTGGGCCCCAACGCCCGCATAGAGGGCCGCATGAGCTTCCGCAAGAGCAACGCAGCGTCTGGAGGACTCCAGAGTCGTGCCGGCGATGATGATGAGCCCCACCCCCGCCTCCTCCGCCCTCCCCACGATCTCCGGCGTCTCGGCCTCGTCAAACTGGTCCAAGTGTGTATGGCAATCGGCGAGCATGAATCCTAGGTATGGCTCGTGTGGAGCTACTACGGTATGATAGCATAGGGGCCGTTTCACCAGCGGCGCCGACTTGGCATCTCAGCCGGGCAAGCCCACTAGGAGAATTCCATGCCGTCAAAAGCCCTTGTGGTGGCAGTAGCGGCCACCCTGCTCTTTCTACTGGCCTGCCAGTCCTCCACACCCACACCCCTGCCCACCGAAACGCCGACTCCTGTACCGACGCTCGCTCCTACTCCACAGGCCACAACCCCACCGCCCACCCCAGCGGCAACGCCCACCCCAACGGCAATACCCGCCCCAACGGCAATACCCGCCCCAACGGCAACACCCGCCCCAACGGCAACACCCGCCCCAACGCCCACGCCACCCGGAGTCCGCGGGAGCGACCTGACCATCTCCCGCCGGGAGCCCATAACCAGCCTCGACGTCCACCAGGAGTTCTCCTCGGCGCTCCACAGCATGGGACCCGGCCTGGCATACAGCCGGCTGCTTCGCTTCCAAGGCCCGCCAGACGTGGAGCTTCCCAGCCTGGCCGTCGAATGCGACCTCTGCGAGTCCTGGAAACAGCCCACGCTAGGCAGCTACGTATTCACGCTTCGGCAGGGCGTCCTGTGGCACGACCTTCCCCCAGTCAACGGCAGAGAGCTCACGGCGGAAGACGTGGCGTTCAGCCTCGAACGGCAACGCACCCCGGAATGGCCCAACGCAGGCCTGCTGAGGGCCGTCGATACGATCGAGGTTCTGGGGGACTACGAACTGCAGATCACCCTCGTGGCCCCCGACGCCGACTTCCTAACCAACCTTGCCAACGCCCGCTCCAAGATCGTTGCGCCGGAGGTTGTGCGGCAGTACGGCGACCTCACGGACGCGCCGGTCATCGGGACCGGCCCCTGGATCGTGGAGAGCCACGATGCTGCCGCCACCGTCCTGATACGGAACCCCGACTACTATGAGCCGAACGTCCCCTACCTGGACCGCCTGGTCATCCAGACCTCCTCCGACTACCAGACTCGCATGGCCGCCTTCAGAGTCAAAGAGGCTGATGTCGTGCATGTGGCGCCCGCGGAAGTGGCAGACCTCGCGTCCGACCACCCCACTATCGGCGTGGTCACGGTTCCCCAAGCGGGAACCGGCGTGGAACTCGCCATCAACCTCTCGGTGGCTCCCTTCGACAATGCCGCGGTGCGGCAGGCGCTGTTCCTGGCCCTTGACCCCTGGTCCGCCAACGAAGAGGTGTGGGCGGGCCAAGCGTTCGTGAGCTTCGGGATGCCCATTGCCAGCGCCTCATGGCTGCCCGACGATGCGGCCCTCGCGCCCTTCTTCGCCCAAACCAGCAAGGCCCAACGCGTGCTCCGCGACGCCCTAGGCGACCAGGAGGTTGCATTTGAGTTGACCGTGGGGGACTTTGGCGAGCCATACCTGCGTTACGCCAGCGTCATCGTCCGACAGCTTACGTCCGTGGGCTTCGACCCACAGATCAAGGTCGTGGACCGCGTGACTTTCCGCGACCAGGCCTGGTTCGGCGGGGAGTACACGGTGTTCCTGGGGCCTCACCCTCCCATGAACACCCCCAACGACTACCTGCTCCCGGTCCTCCACGGGAACGGTCAGGCCAATACGCATCACTATAGCAACACCATCCTCGACCGAGACCTGGAGCTTCAGTCAGTGGAGATGGACCCGGACCGAAGAAGTGAGATGATCCACAAGATCCAGGAAGCGTTGCTGGAAGCGAGCGTGCGTTTCATGCCCGCAACTTTCAACGAAGTCTGGGCGCACTGGCCGTGGGTGCAAGACTTCTATCCCAACCTCACCAACGGCGAATACTTCTTCTGGGCCCGCGTCTGGCTTCAGGACCCCCCCTAACCGACGTCGCCGGGTAGAACCGACGGGAAAGAGCGCGGGATTAAACAATGAAGCAATGGAAACGGGCGCGGGAATTGCCCATGCTGCTCGTATAGTCGAACAGAACAATCCGCCACGGCTGAACTGGCGCCGCGAGGGTGTCCGACCGCTCCTTCTCGGCGCCGAAGGTAATCCCGGTAACCGCGCGCCAGGAGAGAAGCAATGAAGACCCAGAGGCTGAACCACCTACAAATCGCCGTGAGCGACCTTGAGCGGTCATTGGCCTTCTATAAAGGTCTCTTTGGAATGCAGGAAAGATTCAGGGCAGGACCGGATATGGTCTTCCTAGGCAGCCCTGGCGCCGACGATATCTTCACGCTCCGCCGCGTCGATGAGCCGTTGGACACATCCGCGGGTGGCCTGCAGCACTTTGGGTTCACAGTTGACGCCGATGGCCACGCCGCCGCAGTCGATGAGGCCCGCGCCTTCGGCGCCGAGATCCTGGACGTTGGCGAGCACGGTGGCGGCGTTCTGTACGCCTACCTCAAAGACCCGGACGGCTACGTCATCGAGATAGGAACGCACTAGGCCCTCAACCCATGGCCTGAGGGCCTAGTGCGTGGACGCCCCCTGCGCCAGCAGGCGGTAGTGGCCAACCTTGGACACCGGTGGAAGGCCCCGGCCAATCTGGACCCAGGTCTCACCCTCGTCCTCGCTCAGGAAAACGTCTCCTCCGGTGGTGCCCGCGAAGATGCTGTAGCCATCGGGCCAGGCGTAGAGGGTCATGGCCTCAACGTTGTCGTGCAGGTAGGAGGGCAGACCCTCCTCTAGGAGCTTCCACGTCCGCCCGGCATCGGCGCTCTTGGCTATGGCGGCGTTGGCCGTGTGGGTCTCCCGCCAGTGGCCCGGAGAGTCGAAGCCACCGGCTATGAAGGCCACCCGATCATCCTTGGGAGAGAACAGGAAAGCGTCCGGGTATCCGATGTGAGCGCCGGGCTTGGGAATGCGCTCCCAGGTCTCGCCCGCATCGGGCGTGTAATGCAGTCCCTCGCCGCCGGGAACGAACCACTCCTTTGAGTTGGACGGCCGCAGCACCACCCGGTGCACGTCCTTGTAGTTTGCGTCGTCATCCTGGTCGTAGCCGGTGATCTCGCGCCAGGTCTGGCCCCGGTCGTCGCTCCGCAGCAGTGCGCCCTGCTCCACCGAGGCAATGATGGAATCCGGGCTATCCGGGTCGAAGGTGATGTGCTTCACGTGGGGTTGATGCGGCGGGCCGGGAAATGTCCAGGTGTCGTTGCCCGGCACGGTCGTCAGGCTGGGCAACTGTTCCCACGAATCGCCGAGATCGCTGCTGCGATAGAGCGCCGCCGGCTCCACGCCGGCGTAGATCACCAATTCGCCGTCCTCCTCATGCGGGGCCACCGTAAAAACGTGGGTGGACGACAGGCCGTTGACCTTTCGCTCCCACGTGGCGCCGCCATCGCCGCTGACAAAGAGTCCGTCGCCATGCAGGCCGGCGAAGATAAGGCCCTGCTCCGGCAGGACCGCGACGCAACTGATATGGCAACCCTCCAGCGACCGGGCCGCCACGTCCCATGCTCCGCCGTCGCCGCGTTCCAGCGTGACCAGGCCATCGAGGGTGCCCACCATAACCTGCCGGGGCTTACCACCGCCCCTGTACTCCGATTGTCCGTTGGGCGCCAGTCCTACCAACATGGAAGTCCTCCTTACTCTCGCGCGTCTTACGCCATCGCCGCCACCGATAGCGGGTGGCCCGGCGGGGCTACAGGTTGTAGAACAGCCGGGCGTTGGCGCCCAGCGCCTTGTCTATGACCGAGCGAGGCACGTCCGTTCGCTCCTTCATCTTGGCCGTCATCTGGGCCTCGCGGGCCGGGTCCGTGTGGGCATAGTCGGAGCCCATCATCAGATGGTCTTCGCCAATGAAGTTCAGCAGGTAGGGAATGTCCTCCTCGACCTCACAGGCTATGTAGATGCGGTTCTCTTCGAACAATCGCGGGCCCCAGCCATCTGCGTCACCGCCGAACTGACGCCGCATCGTGTACAAGCAATGGGGCACCCAGGACGCGGTGGCTTCGAGAAGCCCGAACTTCAGGTCGGGGAAGCGCTCCGGTATGCGGTTCAGCACAATGTCCCGGAAACCGACGATGGGAAGGCACGAGCTACTGGCGAACACACCGCTCAGGTGAAAGTCGAAAACGTTGTTCAGCGCGGGATTCCCCGAACCGATGTGAATACAAATGGGCATACCCAGCTTGGCGGCTTCTTCATAGATCGGGAACATGTACGGGTCCGCAAGGGACCGCTCGCCCGCCATGCCCATGAAGAACAGGCCTGAAGCCCCCGCCTCCGCGGCGCGGTGCATCTCGGCAATGCTGGCGTCCACGGAGTTGAAGGGCAGCACGGCAACCCAGCGGATGCGGCCGTCCGTGGCGGCGCAGGCCTCCCCAATAAACGCGTTATATGCCCTGGCCAAACCAGCTTCCAGCACAGGGTCCGGAGTGACGTAGATGAGGAAGAGAGTCGGATAAACGACTTGGACGCTCACGTCGTCCTTGTCCATATCCGCAACCCTGATGGCCGGGTCTGTCAACTCCCGGGAACCCAGGGCCACGTCCCGCCGCAACTGCTGACGCTCCTGAGCCGACGGCGTGGCTATGCGAAACCCGCCCTTGCCGCCCGGCCTGGGAAAGATCTGGCCGTCAATGAGCCACATGGCGTTGGTGGTCCCGTAGAGCGTGTCGTTGGGAACGCGGACCACCACAGGCCGACGGGAGTACAACTCCTCGTCGAGGTGGTCCCACATCTCAGGTGGCTCGATGATATGCGTATCGGCGTCGATAACCTCGGCCATGGGGCGCCTCCGGCCGCTTCGAGCGTTCTGCGCCTCGCAGCATATGCCCCGCCTGTGGGGGTGTCAATTGGCGCTCGCGAGGGTACGCCCACAGACGGTTTGCAGCGCTCCCAGCTTATGCGCAAACGCAGAGTCAGCGCCCATGTCCTGGCATACCCCCGTTATCAGCGGCGCCGCGGGCGCCGCCCGCTCCCCAGCACGCTCGGAAGGAGCGTGGCCACAACGGGAGCTTGACTTTGCCTTCCAGCCCGACATTAAATGACCCTGCGCGGCCGGGCCCATCGTTGCGACTCCCGACGATTGTCCTTCGCTCTTGGGAATCGAGTCTGCCACCGGCGTCCCAGCGCGAAAAGCGTCGAGTTAGCGCCCGAAGGCGGTCCGCCAGCCGTCGCACTGCAAGAACGTTCACACCCTGGGAGGAGAGTCATGGCCGAATCGCTGAACCTGGGCTTCTACAACGTGGGGCCCGCCCCCGGCGCCCAGCATCTCGGAGGCATTCTCCCAGATGACGTCGCCGTCGAGTTCGGGGGCATGTACCTGTACAAAGAGTCCCTCCTGGAGCTGTGGGGCATCGTCGACGACATCGTGGAGTTCGCCGTCAACATCTCCAAGGGCAAGAACTGGGACGCCTTCGTCATGGCCGGCGCGCCAACAGAGCTGATGAACCCCACCGTGTTGAGAGACCTCAAGGCCGCCCTCAACATGCCGGTGTGCACGGCTATGCAATCGTGCTCAGCGGCGCTGAAGGCGCTGGGCGCAAAGCGCCTCCTCATGATGACGCCGTTCGATGACTTGATGAACAGCATGCTGGGCGAGTACATGAAGCGGGGCGGGTTCGAACCAGAATTCGTCGGCCAGATTTTGCCCTACTTCCTGGACGGCTCCAAGCAAGGCCCCGAAGCCATCTATACCATGGCCACAGAGGCGTTCACGAAGGTCGGCGGCGCCGACGCCATCTACTTCCAGGGAGGCTGGCCCGCCGACGTCAGCGTCATCGGCCGCCTCGAGCAAGACCTCGGAACCTCCGTCGTCGCCAGCAACCCGGCCATGCTCTGGTACATGCTATCGTCCCTGGGCAGGTCGTACAGCCTTCAGGGCAGTGGAAGGCTGGTGTCGGAGTGGCCCGCCCTGCCCTGAGGCCGAGCGCTTCGTTGACGCAGACGGGTTGGCCATCGCCGGAAGGCCGGACCCAACCCGTTGTTGGAGCATGGGCTCGGAACCCAACCTTGTAACCGGGGGATCGTCATGGCGGAAGTTGACCCAGTCCTGTACGAAGTCGTTCGCTCTCAGCTTGACGGCATCGTCCAGGAAATGCAGATCGCTATGTACCGCACCGGCTACTCGACACTCATTCGGGAAACCCACGACATGAGCTGCGGCATCGTCGACGTGGAGGGCCGCGTGGTGGCCCAATTCGCCGGCATCCCCATTCACCTGGGCTCCTATCCCGCCTGCATCCAGGGTCTCTACCAGTATTACAGCCCCGACGAGATGGAGGAGGGCGACTGCTTCTTCGTCAATCACCCCTTCTTCAGCGGGTGCGCCCACAGTCTGGATAGCGCAGCCATCACCCCGGTCTTCCACCACGGCGAGTTGGTGGCCTTTTGCATCGGCATCACCCACAAGGGCGACATCGGCGGCCTTTCGCCGGGCAGCCGCTCGGTGCAGGCCAGAGACATTTTTGGCGAGGGCATGCTGGTCCCGCCAGTGAAGTACATCAGCCGCCGCAGAGTGGTCAAGGAGACCGAGAACCTGATCTGGGCCAACACCAGGACGCCGCAACTCCTCCTCGGAGACTACAACGCACAGGCCGGGCCGGAGTGGAGCGTTGGCAACCGCCGGCTTCTGGAACTCATGGACCGCTACGGCAGGGACACCGTCCTGACCGTCTTTCAGATGGTGGGAGACAAGACGGAGCAGCACCTGAGGGCCGAGATTGCCGCGTGGCAGGACGGGACGTTTGAGGCCGAGGCATATCTGGATAACGACATGGTGGACCTGGACAAACCCGTCAGGCTCCACGTGGCCCTGACCAAGAAAGGCGACAGCCTGACGTTGGACTTCTCCGCCACGTCCGATCAGAACCGCGGGCCCATCAACGCCCGTCCACCCATCATCATCGGGTGCTGCCTCTACGCCCTGGTCTGCATGATGGACAACCCGCCGCCCAACAACCACGGCGTCACCCGCGTCATCGACTTCAAGTTTCGCCCCGGAAGCGTCCTGGACCCCGTCTATCCGGGTCCGGTCAGCTTCTATTCGCACGTCCAAGCCACGGTGGAGGACATGGTGCTCAACGCCATGGCCCAGGCCGCCGGGCGCAGCGGCCACCCCGAACATAGCTCAGGCGGCAACTTCACCTTCGGCAGCGCCCGGTCCGACGGCCTGCGCGTCGTCCAGTACGAGCTGACGCCCGGCGGCAGCGCCGCATTCATGGGTGGCGACGGCTGGACGGGTTGCGGCCACGGCGGCAGCGGCCCCAAGATCGCCTGCGTGGAGATCGTGGAAACGGAGTATCCCGTCTTCATGCAGCAGTTCAAGCTCATCCCGGACTCTGAGGGCGCCGGCAGGTATCGCGGCGGCCTGGGGTACATCCGCGACTACAAGCTGCTGAACTCCGGCACATTCTCCGGCGGGAGAAGCCACTACCGGGTGCCTCCGTCCGGCGTGGAAGGAGGCCGCAACGGACAATGCGGCTACCTCCTCATCAACCCCGGCGAAGAAGGGGAGTGCAAGCTAACCGACCGCGTCGCCGGCCTGCACATGGAGGCGGGCAACGTGATCAGGATGTTCACCGGCAGCGGCGGCGGCGCAGGCGACCCCAAGCAGCGGGACCCGCAGCGAGTCATGGATGACCTGCTGGACGGCTATGTCACCCCAAGCCACGCCAGGGACGCGTACGGCCTCTCCGACGACGACATCCAACGAACGCTGGCCTCCTCCGTCAACGCCGCCTCCAGCGCCGCGTCTCCAAGCAGCTAACCCCACCGGCCAGCCCAGAACGAAAAAGAGGGCGGTCCCAGACCGCCCTTCTCTCCACAGCCGCCAGCGCGATTAGCCGTTCGCCTTGGCGTACTCTTCAATGGCGTCGTCCAAGGAATTCCAGCCAAGGAGCGCGCACTTGATGCGCACCGGGAACTTGCGGACGCCGGCCAGCGCCCCCAACTCTCCCATCCCGTCAAGCTCCTCCTCGGAAAGGTCCTCGCCCTGCATCAGGCGGCGGAAGGCGGCATAGAGTTCCAGGGCCTCCTCCGGCGTCCTGCCCTTGAGCAACTCCGACATGATGGATGCCGACGCCTGGCTGATGGAGCAGCCCCGCCCCTTGAAGCAGACTTCGCAGAAGCGGCCGTCCTCCAGACGGGCCTGCAGGTCCACCTCATCGCCGCAAAACGGGTTGAGAGCATGGGCCTCCATGTCCGGGGCCCCAATGGACTGCTGGTTCCGGGGGTGGCGATAGTGGTCCAGGATGATTTCCTGGTACAAATCGTCAAGCTCGGTGAGTTCGGTCACTGTTTGAAGTACCTCAGAGCGTGTTTCAGTGCGTCAACCAGTATATCAATCTCGTGCGGCGTGTTGTACAGGTAGAAGCTGGCGCGGGCCGTGGCCGGGAGACCCATCTGCCGCATCAGCGGCATGGCGCAGTGGTGGCCGGTCCGGATGGCCACACCATAGCTGTCGACAAAGGTTCCCAGGTCATGTGGGTGAACATCCTCGGCATAGAACGAGATGATGCCGCCGCGGTATGCCATATCCCTGGGACCGTAGTGGTCCAACTCCTCCTCCAACTCCTTGAAGGCGTCGATGGCGTAGCTCGTGATCTCGACCTCGTGCTCGCGGATATTGTCCATGCCGAGGCCCTGAAGGTAGTCGACCGCGGCGCCCAGCCCAATGGCGTCCGCAATGTTTGGCGTGCCCGCCTCGAAGCGCATGGGCAGGTCGTTCCACGTGGCCCGGTCGAACCATACCTCCCGAACCATCTCGCCGCCGCGGTGGAAGGGCGTCATCTCCCTCAGCACCTCATCCTTGACATACAACACCCCTATGCCGGTGGGCCCACACATCTTGTGGCCGGAGAAGGCGTAGAAATCGCAGTCGAGGTCGGCCACGTTCACGGGCATATGGGGCACTGCCTGAGCGCCGTCCACCAGCACGCGGGCCCCCACCCTCCGAGCCGCCTGCACCACCTCTTTCACCGGCGCGATAGAGCCCAGCACGTTGGACATGTGCGTCACGGCCACCAGCTTGGTGCGTTCGGTGATGACCGATCCCAGCGCCGATGTATCCAGCGTCCAGTCCGCTTTGAGAGGGATGCCCTTGAGGGTTGCACCCTTTGCCTGAGCGATGCGTTGCCAGGGAACCAGGTTGCTGTGGTGCTCCATCTCCGTTACCACAATCTCGTCCCCGGCGCCGATGTTCTCCTCCGCCCAAGTGTAGGAAACGAGGTTGATGGCCTCGGTGGTCCCGCGCGTGTAGATGACCTCGTGGGTCGAAGGCGCGCCGATAAAGTTGGCGACCTTCTCTCGCGCCTCCTCGTAGGCCGCGGTGGCCTTCTGGCCCAGGGTGTGCACCGCCCTGTGAACGTTGGAATTGTAGCCCTCGTAGTAGTCAACCAGGGCCTGGATGACCATACGGGGCTTCTGCGTCGTCGCCGCGTTGTCGAGATAGACCAGCGGCTTGCCGTTCACCGACTGGTGCAGAATGGGGAAGTCCTTGCGGATTGCTTCAACGTCTAACATTGCTATTCCTTTGCTCTCGCTGGAAAGCACTTCCACCGGCCGCCGGTCTGCTATAGGCTGTCCAGCCACCCCGCCACGGCGGCCTCGGTGTGGGCGCGGACTGACTCATGGGCAATGGTCGCGGTGATGTCATGGACGAACCCTTTGGTCAACAACGACCGCGCCTCCTGCTCGCCGATGCCCCGGCTCTTCAGGTAGAACAACGCGCCATCGTCCAACTTGCCGGAAGCGGCCCCGTGAGCACACTTCACGTCGTCGGCATAGATCCAGAAGGCGGGGCTCGTGTCCGCCTCGCAGTGGTCTGACAGCAGCAGGTTCCTGTCCTCCTGCTTGGCGTCGGCCTTCTGAGCGCCCCGCCGCACAATGATGCTGCCGTGAAAGACGGCCTGCGATGAGCCATCCAGTACGCCCTTATACAGCTCCCGGCTCGTCGTGCGGGGGCTTATGTGGTCGATGACCACTTGGTTGTCCACGTGCTGCCGTCCAGCGACAAGGTAGACCCCGTTCAGCACACACGAAGCGCCCTCTCCGGCAGCCTGGACCCGCAGGTTGTTCCGAGCCAGCTTGCCCCCCATGTCCACCGTCACGGAGGTGTAGGAACTGTCTTCAGCCAGGCTCACCCCGGTAGTGGCGATGTGGTAGGCCCCCTCAGCCTGCCTCTGCATCCGGTAGTGATGCACCACCGCGCCCGGCGCCAGCGCGACCTCCGTCACGGCGTTGGCGAAATAGGCGCCTTCAGCAAGGCCGCCGTAGCTTTCCAGAATGGTCGCCCTGCTGTCGCGTCCCGCCACAATCAGGGTGCGGGGGTGCGTAATACCCTCCATGCCATCGGTGGCCAGGTGCAAAACGAGCACGGGCTCGCTCACCACAGCGCCTTCGGGCACATGGACCAGAGCGCCGTCATGCAGGAACGCAGTGTTCAGAGCCGTGAAGGCCTGCCCCTGCGCATCGGCCAGCCGCCCCAGGTGACCCTGCACCAACGCCCCGTCCAGAGCGAAGGCCTGGGACAGCGGGGCCAACGTAAGACCCTCCCGGCGCCGCGCCGTGGATGACAGCGCCTCTGAAAAGACGCCGTTGACGAAGACGATGCGGTTGCCGGTGGCTCCCCCATAGGCAAAGGGCTGCACAGTCTGGAAGTCCACCGCAGGGGCGGCCGGCGGAAGCAGGGTCGCGAAGGAAGTCTTGGCCAGCGGGCCAACGTCGGTGTACTTCCACTCCTCGTTGCCCCGCCGCGCCGTGGGGAAGCCCAACGCCGTGAAACGGCGGAAGGCGTCTGCCCGGAGCTGCCGCAGCCAGGCCGGGTCCCGGGACGCGCCATTCTGCTCCAGCGCCTCGAAGGCCGACGCGTACTGTTCGAGGTTGGGGGCTGGGAGGTTCTGCGTGGTCATGGAGGCGGGGCTACTCGCCGGCGGGGCCGCCGACTGCCTCGGTGTACTTATCGTAGCCTTCGGCCTCGATTTCGTGCGCCAGGTCCTTGCCGCCCGACTTCACGAAACGGCCATTGACGATGATGTGAATGAAATCGGGCACAACGTAGCTGAGAATGCGCTGGTAGTGGGTGATCAGCAGGAGCGACCGCTCCGGCAACCGTAGCCCGTTGATGCCGTCGGAGACGACCCGCAGCGCATCGACGTCCAATCCCGAGTCGGGCTCGTCCAGAATGGCAAGCCTGGGCTCTAGGATTGCCATTTGGAGAATCTCGCTGCGCTTTCGTTCGCCGCCGGAGAACCCATCGTTGACGGCGCGCCGGGCAAAGGCCCGGTCCATCTCCACAACCTTCACCTTCTTGGCGATGAGCCGGTCAAACTGCAGGACGTCCAGTTCGTCAATGCCCCTGCTCTTGCTGACGGCGTTGAGTCCGGCCCGCAGGAAGTGGTCCAACCGGACGCCGGGGATTTCAATGGGGTGCTGAAACGAAAGGAACAGGCCGGCGCGGGCGCGCTCCTCGGCAGGCTGGGCCAAGAGGTCTCTGCCGTCGAAGGTAGCCGAGCCAGAGGTGACCTTGTAGTTAGGGTGCCCCGCCAACGCGTTGGCCAGCGTGCTCTTCCCTGAGCCATTGGGGCCCATGATGGCGTGAACCTCGCCGGCGGCGACGGAAAGGTTCACGCCCTTGAGGATTTCGACGCCGCCCACGGACGCGTGGAGGTCTTTGATTTCAAGCACTTCGCTTATTCCTTACCTGGCAGGGCCAGGGATTACATTCGCCCGCTTCCGGCCGGGGTCTCCGCGGGGGACGAACGCCACGTTCTCACCCACGCCCCCCACAAGCGCCGCCTCCGGGAGCAGCCCAAGGCCCGCCGGCCTACCCCACCGTCCCTTCGAGGTTGACTTCCAAGAGGCGCGTCGCCTCAACGGCGAACTCGAAGGGGAGCTTGCTGAACACCTCTTTGCAGAAGCCGTTGATAATCAGCGCCTGGGCGTCTTCCAGAGCAATGCCCCGCTGGTTGCAATAGAACAGTTGGTCCTCGCTGACCCTGGACGTGTACGCCTCGTGCTCCAGCTTGGCGGAGTTGTTGCGCACTTCCACGTAGGGCGTCGTATGGGCACCGCACTCGTCCCCGATGAGCAGCGAGTCGCACCGGGTGATGTTGCGGGCGTTGTCGGCGTTGGGCATCACCTTGACCTGGCCTCGATAGGTGTTCTCGGCGCGCTCCGCCGAGATGCCCTTGGAGATGATGGTGCTCCGAGTATTCTTTCCCATGTGCACCATCTTCGTGCCGGTGTCGGCCTGCTGGCGGCCCTTGGTGAGGGCCACCGAGTAAAACTCGCCTATGGAATCGTCCCCCTTGAGGATGACGCTGGGGTACTTCCAGGTAATGGCGGACCCGGTTTCCACCTGAGTCCAGGATATCTTTGCCTTGCGGCCCTCGCACCGCCCCCGCTTGGTCACGAAGTTGAAGATGCCGCCCTTTCCCTCGGCGTCGCCGGGGTACCAGTTCTGGATCGTCGAATACTTTATCTCCGCGTTCTCCTCGGCCACCAACTCCACCACCGCTGCGTGTAGCTGGTTCTCGTCGCGCATTGGAGCGCTGCAACCTTCCAGGTAGCTGACGAAGCTGTCGCTGTCAGCAACAATGAGCGTCCGTTCGAACTGGCCGGTACCGGCGGCATTGATGCGGAAATACGTGGTCAGGTCAACGGGGCAGCGCACACCCCGCGGCACGTAGCAGAAGGAGCCGTCGGTGAAGACGGCCGAGTTCAGCGCGGCGTAAAAGTTGTCGGTGTAGGGCACCACCGACCCCAGGTGCTTGCGAACCAAGTCGGAATGCTCCCGAACGGCCTCTGAGAACGAGCCGAAGATGATCCCTTGCTTGGCAAGCTCGTCCTTGAAGGTTGTGGCCACGGAGACGCTGTCGAAAACGGCGTCAACGGCGACGCCAGCCAGCAGCTTCTGCTCTTCCAAAGAGATGCCCAGCTTCCGGTAGGTCTCCAGAATCTCCGGGTCCACCTCTTCCAGGCTATCGGGCCGGCTCTTCGGCGCCGAGTAGTAGATGATCTTCTGGAAGTCGATCGGTGCGTGCGAAACGTTGGCCCAGCCGGGCAACTGCTCCTTCTCAACCAGCGTGAGGAAGTGACGCAGGGCCCGCAGCCGCCATTCCAGGAGCCAATCCGGCTCCTCCTTCTTGGCGGATATCCACCGTACGATGTCCTCGTTCAGGCCAGGCGGCGCACTGTCGGCTTCAATATCGGTGACGAAGCCGTACTTGTATTCCTGAGCCGCCGCCTGCCGCGCCACCTCGTTGGACGTGGTCAATCGATGTTCCTCTTTCTGGCTATCGTCAAGGCCCTAGTCTGACCGCGCCCCGGCTAGCGTGAGAACGTCTGAACCTAATGGGTCAACTATTATTGTAGCCGTCGCCGCAGATACGAGTCAAGGCGAGGGCTGCCATCGCGGCCTGCGCAACCCGCTCATCGAGTCACCCGCTGGCAAGGGTTCCCACGATGAAATCAACGGCCTCCGCTGCATGGACAGCCCTGGGCGCGAGCACATGCCCGGACCCCTCAACCAGCGTGGTCTTGCCCAGCCGCTCAGGGTCATCAGTCTCGACCTCGACGAGCGCCGCTTCCCATTCCAGTAGGTCCGGCGCCGCGGCTGCGGCGACTGCCAGGGGATCGTGAAGCGCGAGGTGTTGGCGGTCGGGCCGGCCTTCGAACCACGCCCCAACCAGACGAGCGGCAAGGTCCGCGGCCCTGCCCCTGCCCTGCAACTCCGCCACGCGCTCCCTGGTTAGAAACGTCTGCCGCGTCACGTCCAGGGGCGCGAGGCGCACCGGGACACCGGCGCCGAGGATGGCGGAAGCAGCCAGCGGGTCGCTGAAGATGTTGAACTCCGCCTCCGGCCTGATATTGCCCGGCGCCCGAAGCGCGCCGCCCATGACGACGATTTCGGCCACACCCTCCAGCCCGCTCCCATCCCACTGCAACGCCTCAGCGAGGTTGGTCAGCGGCCCCAAGGCGATGATGGTGAGTGCGGCCCCATGCTCGCGGGCCGCCTTCAGCATGAGATCGCTGGCCCCCAGGCGGCCCGGCGCGACCGAGGAAGACGGCAAGTCGATGCCCAGGCCGCCTTCGCCGTGTACGTGGTAGGCATGCTCGAAAGGAGCGCCGTTGATCTGCGCCGCGGCGCCTCTGGCGAGGGGAACCTGCTCTTGGCCCAGGGCCGTCATCAGCGCCGCGAGGTTACGAGTCGTGTGTTCTATAGAAGCGTTGCCGCCCACCGACGTAAGGCCAACGACCTCCAACTCTGGCAGACAGAACGCAAGGGCCAGGGCCACCGCGTCGTCAACCCCGGGATCGGTGTCAATGAGGACCTTTCGCCTCACCGCCCCTACGCCTCACCGCGAAACATCGCCAGTTCTCGCTGAACCACGTCAGGCGCGAGTTCCGTTACGTCTCCCAGCAGCCGGGCGTGGACAAAGACTTGGGCGAGCCGCTCCACCAACTGGGCGATCTCCAGCGCCTCGCGGGCATTCCTACCAAGGACCAACAGGCCGTGGTTGCGAAGCAGGACCGCCCTCCGCTCGCCGAGGGCGGCAACGGCGGCCTCCCCAAGCTCCCAGCCGCCGGGAAAGACGTACTCAGCCAGCGGAACCCCGCCGCCCACCCTGACGACCAACTCGTCGATGATGGGCGGAATGTCGAGGCCAGCCACGGCGCAAACGCTCGCGTAGACGGAGTGCGTGTGCAGAATGACCTGGGCATCGGCTCGGGCCCGGTACACAGCCAGATGCGTCTTGCGCTCGCTGGAGGGTTCCGAGCTCCCTTCCAGCGGGTTGGCGGCCATGTCCACGACCGGCAGGTCCTCCGGGCCGAGCCTATCGTAGGGGTGGCCCGTGGGCGTAATCAGGACCCGGTGGGCGTCCAAGCGGAGGCTTGCGTTGCCGCTGGTTCCCGTAACCAAGCCGGAAGCGGCCATGCCCTGCACGGCCCACAGCAACGCGTCCCTTGCCTGGCTGATCTCCAACTCCGTCCCTATGTCCCTTCCACCTGGGCAAGCACCGTTTCCTCAGCGCTCCTTGCCTGGGGCGCGGCCGCCGCCCTCGCCGCCGCATTGCCGCTGCGCACTGCGCTCTCCATAGTTGCGGGCCAGCCGGTATCGGTCCAGTCGCCGGCCAAGAACAGGTTCGGGGCCGGCGTGGCCGCGGTAAGCCTTCCGGCGTTGGAGCCCGGTTCTGGGATGAATGTCGCCTGGCGCTGCTTGACCACCAGAACCCTCTTCACCCTGGCCTCCCTGGCAGCGGGAAACAGCCGCCGCAGCTCCTCCACGAACCTATGCTCCAACTCCGCGTTCGGCGCGTCGGCGTACTGCCAGGCCCCGCTCAGCGATATGCACAGGTACTGACCCTCTTCCTTGGGCCGGTTTTGAATGAGGGACTTGTTGAACAGCCACTGCACCTCGCTGTCCAGGAAGGCCGCCACCTCCAGATCGGTGACGCACCGGTCCAGCCATACGTGCACGCCCACAATGGGCGCCCATCGCAGGACAGCGGCTTGTTGGAAAAAGGCATCGGCACCGATTTCGGGGGGCAGCAACTCCGTCAGCGCGTCGAACGGGAGGGCACTAACGTAGGCGTCCGCCTGCAGCAGGCCCTCAGAGGTGCGAACCCCGACAATGGCGCCGTCCTCCGCCTCGATTCCGAGCACAGGACTCTGAAGGCGCACCTCGCCGCCCTGTTCGCCGATGGCGGCCACGGCAGCGTCCTGAACAAGCGCAGTGAGCCCCACCCTGGCGTAGCCGATGTCCGCGCCGTGCCGGTCTCTGAGCAGGCTCTCCTGGAAGACCATCAGGCCCATATCGGCGGATACGTGGTCGGCGGGACTATTCAGCGTGGGGAGAGTAATCAGGTTCCAGAAGGCTTCGATGATGCGTTGCGTCTGATGATGGCGCTTCAGCCAGTTGAGGAAGGTCTCCCTTTGCAGGGCCTCTCGATGCTTGGCCCGATTCGTGTGACGCACCTTATGCATGCCGTAGACCAACCGCAGCTTGTCCAGCAGCCCCAGATGGGGATAGCGGATGAAGGCCGGCGCCAGATGGAAGGGCCGCGGCAGGGTAGCCGACCACAAGCGCCCGATGCGACCCCTCTCAATGATGGGAACCGATAGGTTGTCCTGAAGCGACGTCTGGTCCAGGACTCCCAGGCGCTGCAACAGGCCAACGTATTCGGTGCAGCACCCCAGAAAAACGTGCTGTCCGTTGTCGACGTCCCAGCCAGT
This sequence comes from Dehalococcoidia bacterium, assembly GCA_965263165.1. Lineage (GTDB taxonomy): Bacteria > Chloroflexota > Dehalococcoidia > Lucifugimonadales > SAR202-VII-2 > SAR202-VII-2. The sequence goes on along the minus strand of OZ253584.1, from coordinate 1,724,638 downwards.
CTCTGCGTCATGGAAGGAGAAGGCCCGGCCTCCCAGGAAGGCGCGCCGCTCCAGAAGGACCACCTGAAAGCCGGCGTCGCCCAAGGCGCAGGCGGCGGCTATTCCTGCCAGCCCCCCGCCCAAGACAAGGGCCGTGGGGCGGCGATGTTCATCGGAAGTCCCTTGGACCATGGACGCCAACCGTCTACGGAAAACGCCGGATACTCCAGCGGGGTGTGCGACAGAGATCGCCGCCTCATTGTAGGGAAAGGACAGGGCAATGCCAATTCCAATGCGGCCAGGGGAGCGCTTACAATGTCGTCGTTGCCTGCGGACAGCGAGACGCCCTGGCGGGGGCATGGCCCCGCGGGGATGCCGGGACTGACAACAACCAGGGGAGATGCCCCCACGTCTGGCCCCACACCCAGGAAAAGCATGACCTTCTCCGAATCACTCCGTCACAGGGCAGACCCCATCTACCGGCACATCTTCGAGCACCCGATGGTTACGGGCATCGGCGACGGCGCCCTGCCCGTCAGTCGGTTCAAGTTCTACGTGAAGCAGGACTACCTATTCCTCATCGAATACGCCAAAGTTACGGCATTGGCGGTCGCCAAGGGCAGGAATCTGGACGCGATGGGACGCCTGGCGAACCTGCTCCACGAGACTCTGAACACCGAGATGGAGCTGCATCGCTCCTACTGCCGGGAGTTCGGCGTCAGCCGGGATGAGCTGGAATCGACGGCGCCCGCCCCCACCACCCACGCCTACACCCGCCATCTGCTCACGGTGGCCTACGAGGACAGCTTTGCCTCTATCGCCGCCGCAATGTCGCCCTGCCAATGGGGCTACGCCGAAATCGGCCGGCGCCTGGCTGAACGCGGGAGGCCCACCAACAACCCTCTGTACTGCCAGTGGGTGGACATGTACGCCTCAGAGGACTTTCAATCGCTGGCTGCCTGGCTGCGCCGGATGGTGGACGAGGCCGCAGAGGGTCTCGGCGCTCCGGAGATAGCCCGCGTCGAGCAAGCCTTCCTCACCAGCGCGCGCTACGAGTATCTGTTCTGGGACATGGCCTGGAAGTTGGAGGAATGGCCCGTCTGAACCCCCTGGCACCCCGCCATGATGAGGCCCCCAAACATCGCGTTGACACTGGTTCAGCCGCTGTGATATACCTCGCGGCGCAAGCATGATTCACTAGCTGCCCTACGCGCTGGACGCAGGGGCCTGAGCCAAGCAGGGAGGAACAATGACGACGACAAACGGCAACGGCAAGCCAGTCCGCCCCATCAAGATCGGCATGGTGGGCATCGGCGTGGGCGGCGCAGAAATGCTGCCCATCCTCGAGAACATGCCCGAGTTCGACCTGATGGCGGGCGCCGACATCAACCCCAGGGTGCGGGACGCCTTTGCCGCTCGCTACGAGGCCAAGGTCTATCCCACCGTCGAGGAACTGTGCAATGACCCGGACGTGGAGGCCATCTGGGTTTCAACGCCCAACCGGTTCCACGCCGAGCACTCCATCATTGCCGCCAACCACGGCAAGCACGTGGTCGTGGAAAAGCCCATGGCCCTCAATCTGGACCAGGCATCCCGCATCATCGAGGCGGCCGACAAGAACGGCGTCAAGCTGCTCGCAGGCCACACCCGCAGCTTCACCCCCGCTGTGCGGGCCATGAGAAGGATTGTGAAGGACGGCAAGCTGGGGCAGCTCCGGGCCATCAACGTCTTCGCCTACACCGACTGGATGCTCCGGCCCCGCACCGCCGAAGAGTTGGACATCAACCAGGGCGGCGGCATTCCCTACCGCCAGGGACCTCACCAGATCGACAGCATCCGAGTCATCGGCGGCGGTATGCTCCGCAGCGTCCGCGCCATGATCGGCGACTGGTTCAAGGCCCGCACGATCCCCGGCTACTACGCCTCCTTCATGGAGTTCGAGGACGGCACCCCAGCCACCGCCGTGCACAACGGCTACGGCTACTTCATGGGCGGCGAGTTGGTGCCCTGGGGTCACCCCAACCAGCGGTACACGCCCGAGGAGCGGGTTGTCATACGCAAGGCCCTCCGGGACGGCGTCTGGGACGACGAAAAGGAAAAGGACAAAATCCGCATCGGGGGAGAGAACGAGTACGCCGTCTTCAGCCGCAACGAGGACCGCGAGAAGTGGGTTCCCGAGGACCTTGGCGTCGTCCTAGTGTCCTGCGACAACGGCGACATCCGGCACTCCGCCTACGGCCTATACATCTATGACGACGACGGCCAGCGGGAGATCGAGTTGACGCCGGAGGGCCTGCTGGGTCCCGGCGAGCGGCGCGGCGAGTTGGTGGAGCTGTACGAAGCCGTGCGGGGCGATGCGCCCATTTATCACACCGGCGAATGGGGCATGGCCACGTTAGAGGTCTGCCTGGCCATCATAGAGTCGGCAAAGCAGCGGAAGGAGATCATGCTGCAGCACCAGGTCCCGGTGCACCCCGACTACGACCAGGCCAAGATCCTGGCCAAGGAATTCGTCTAGGCGCACCCCCCAGGCGCATTAGCTACAGGCGCGAGGCGGGAGAATCCTCCGTCCCCTCCCCCCTGTATCCGGGGAAGATGAGGATGGGGACGCCCAACAACCTCTACGGAAACTACAGCTAGGCAGGTTGCCAACACAGGCGGAATCCAATGAGGGAGGCGGCGAGCGTCGCCTCCCTCATTCCTTTTCCAGGCTGGGCATTCCGTAGGCGCACATGCCGTCGCCACAGTCCGCCGAGTCCGCCCCTCATAGCCGCCCATTCGCATGCGTGCTACCCTAATTGAGCCACATCCCCTCCGTCCGTCGTGCGCAGCCCGATGCACACCGCACCCATTCCGCAAACAGGACTGCAGGGCCTCTTGCCCAGAGGCGCTCCCGGCCTATGGCTCTCCCTGCTGGCCTTCTTCTTTATGTTGTCCCCATTCCTCGGACCGGCGCTGGACCATCACTTCGCCGAGCGTCTGCCCAATCACCTGCACATCTTCGCCGGGGGCCTGCCTCACGGCCACAGCCACGGTCACGCCCACACCCACGGCCATGAAGGCGCAGCCACCGAGCAATACCTTCCCAGAGCCAACGACGGCGCAGGGGTGAGCTATCTGGCCCAGTTCGATGGCCTGCCCGCAGCGGGGGCCTTGGCCCTGCTCGCCCCAGCCGATACATCGGACGCAGGGGTGGGACCGGAGGACGCCGCCACCTGGGACTTCGCATCCCCCCAACTGCTGGCCCCCGATGACGTCTACTTCGCGCCGCCCCCAAGGCCTCCTTCCCTGCCTTAACCCCTCTGCCGGTAGAAACGCGCGCATGAATGCGGCGCCCGCCGTCTAGGACTGGACGTCGCCGACCCCCAACCCATCGCGCCCCGCCACGGTGTCCCTTGGAATCACTCCGAGCTACACGGGAGATACTCTCGATGCTGCTGCTGGCCTCGCTTGCGGGCTTGGCCTTGTCCCTGACGCTGCCCTTAGCATCCCCCGGCAGCGTCTCGGCCAATGGCGCCGGCGGCGTCGTGCTGGAGGTGCGCCTCGAAAAGCACCTCGTGGAAGTCCGCGGAGCGCCCAGACAACCCTCGGTCGGCGTCTGGCATCTTTCGGTCTTCGCGCTGGACGGGGAAGAGGGCCAGCCGGTCACCGGCTACCAGGTCCAGTTGGCCGCTACCCCTCCATCGGAATCCGGCGATGATCCCCAGGCGCCGTTGACCTTTGAAGGCGTCCCCTGCCCCTTCGCCGCGGAGTGCCGGGACATCAACGTAGAGCTCGACAGGCCCGGGGAATGGCGGATGGCGCTGACAATCGACAGCCCTTTAGGAAAGGAGACCGCGCAGTTCGCCGTCAGGGTGAAGGAGGGCGGAATCGACATTGGCCGGTACACGCTCAACGGGCTCCTGGTCATCCTGGTGGCGCTCCTTGCCCTAACGACGCGCATGTGGTGGCGCCCCTGGGTCCGGCGTCTGGCGGGAGGCCGCAAACCCCGCCGAAGCGGGCGCAGCCGCCAATGACACCGGAAAAGGCAAGGCCGGGGAATCGAATGCAGAGGGCGTAGTGTAAAGGGGAAGCGTGTCGCTTCTTCTCATTTCCCTAACAGGCATATGGCAGATTGGGGGGTTAGGAACAGAGCCCCAAGATAGCATCGAGCAGGAGACGTAACAGAAATGAGAAAGAATCATTGGCTCAGAAAGAATCATTGGCTCATCGGTACGGCGATCGTCGCAGTCATGGTCTTAGTGCTAGCCTTCGCCGGCTGCAGCGGCGGCTCGGATGCAGGCAGAGGCGATCAGGAGTCCGGTGAGCACAGCGGCGGCTCAGAGTCCGGCGAAGGCGGTGAGGAGTCCGGTGAGCACAGCGGCGGCTCGGAGTCTGGCGAAGGCGGTGAGGAGTCCGGTACCCAGTTCGCGCCGAGCGAGACCTACGACGCAGTCCGGGCCGGTGCTCGGCTGATCTTGTCGTATGACTCGACTGCCAATGAATTCACGGGCACGGTGGCAAACACCACCGAGGCCAGGTTAAGCCGGGTCAGGGTCGAGGTCCACCTTTCGAACGGGATTGAGCTTGGCCCGACGACCCCCGTAGACCTGGCGCCCGGTCAGGTACTCAACATCACGCTTCCTGCCTCCAGCCAACCCTTCACTTCGTGGAGCGCTCACCCCGAGGTGGGCTGATTCTTTACCAAAGGCGCCTCGAGCGGTTCGCGCAATGGAGGCGCGGCATCCAGATAGAGAAAAACACAACATCCGGAGTAATAACCATGTTCAAGAAAGCCGCAATGCTGCTTATGTTCGCGGTGGCGGGGCTGCTCGCTGCCGCCTGTGGGAGTGGAGGCGGCCCCGCGTCGCACTCCATAGACCTGGAGATCCACGACCGGGCCCTTGCCGGGCAGGATGTCATTCAGGTCAAGAAGGGCGACTCGGTGTCCCTCAATTGGACCGTCGATGAGCCGGTTACCGTCCACCTTCACGGCTACGACATCGAAAGGGTCATCTCGCCTGGCGCTGTTGCTGTCTTCGAGTTCACCGCCGATATCGAGGGCCGCTTTGTCATGGAGGCCCACAGCTTCGGGGCCTCCCAGGAACCCGCCGGGGCCGAAGAGCAGGCAGAAGACCACCATGACGACGAGGGCGATGAAGGGCGGGACGGTCCGCCGGCAGAGAGCGACGATAGCGAAGGCGAGGAAGTCACGCTGGGCTACCTAGAGGTCGGACCTCGATAGCGGAGACCATGATGACCAAGTTGTGGCGGCGATGGCCCGCCGCGTTCCTGGCGCTGGCGGCCTTTCTGGGTTTGGCCCGTCTCGCGTCGGCCCACGGGTTCGGCGAGCGCTACGATCTCCCCGTGCCCCTGGGCCTCTACCTCGCGGGCGCCGGCGCGGCGGTCGCCCTGTCCTTCGCGGCCATTGGCGTGTTCGTCAAGGCCGAAGCCAGCCAGGGCGGCTATCCCCGCTACAACCTTCTGCGGCCCCTCCGGCGGTTCGAGCGGCTGGCCGCGGCGCCATGGCTCAGGCTTACTCAGCCTCTTCCCGACGCCGTCGTCACACCTATCGAGCGCGCCGTCGGGGTCCTGTGGAAGCTTGCGTGGCTCTTCCACAGACTCGGTCTGGCCTTCCTCCTCGCCTTCATAGTGGCCGCGGGGCTCGGGGGCAGCCCAAGCCCCGCCCTCAACATCGCCCCCACCTTCGTGTGGATCATCTGGTGGGTGGGCATGGCCTACGCGTCCGCATTCGTGGGGAACGTGTGGACGCTCATCAATCCCTGGAAGGCGGCCTTTGAAGTAGCCGAGGCCATCATCCGGCGGCTCACCGGAGCCCGCAGCGCATCCCTCGACCTACCCTACCCCGCATGGCTGGGAGTTTGGCCGGGGGTAGCGCTCTTTGTGATCTTCGCCTGGATAGAGCTGGTCTTCCCGGAATCGGCGCGCCCATCGACCATTGCCAGGTTGGCCATCACCTACTCAGCAATCACCTGGACTGGCATGGTGTTGTTCGGGAAGGACCGCTGGCTTCACTCCGGTGAAACCTTCTCGCTCATCTTCGGGCTCATCGCCCGCTTCTCGCCTACGGAGGTGCGGACAACCACCCCCCAGATCTGCCGCGCATGCCCCCTCGACTGCCTGGACGCCGACGGACGCTGCGTCGATTGCTATCGCTGCTTCCGGGAGGCCCCCGCCTCACAACGGGAACTCAACCTGCGGCCCCCTGCAGTGGGTCTCCTCACCCACAGGCCCGCGTCGCCATCGCTCCATGTGCTGGTGGTCGTGCTCCTGGCCACCGTCAGCTTCGACGGTATCCAGGCAACCCCGGCGTGGGCCACCATCCAGAGCTCGCTGTTCGAGGTCTTTCCCAGTTTCGCAGGACATCGCCTCACAGCCGTGGACACCGCGGGGTTGGTGGGGTTCGCTCTGATCATACTGGCTGTTTACCGCTTGTTCGCCCGATTGGCGCGCCTGGCCGGAGGCAGGGAACGCTCGGCGGACGAACTCGCCCGGTATTTCGCACTATCTCTGATGCCCATCGCCTTGGGATACCATCTGGCGCACTTCCTGACATTCCTGATCGACCAGGGCCAGTTCATCATCCCAATGCTCTCCGATCCCTACGGCAGGGGCTGGGACCTGTTCGGCACAGCCGGCTTCGAGAGGGCCGTCGGGATCGTGGGGGCGCGATTCGCCTGGTTCACGGCGGTCATCGCCATTGTCATTGGGCACGTCCTTGCCGTGTACCTGGCCCATGTCACCGCGCTCCGCGTCTTTAAAGTGCGCACGCACGCCCAACGTAGCCAGTACCCCATGCTTGTGCTCATGGTGGGCTATACTGTTCTCAGCTTGTGGATCCTGGCCCAGCCGATCGTCGCTGAATAGCATCGTCGGCGCGGCGCCGGACTCAATGATCAAGGAGGCGGCATTGACGAACATGGGCATCTGGCGTCTGCGCCGCGGCGTAGCCATTGCAGCGCTGGCGGTGGCCCTCGCCGCCGCGGGCGTCCTGTTGGCTTGCGGGAGTGACCCAACCCCCACAGACCCCGTGCCGGACAACCCACTGGCGCCCAACGACTCGCAGGCGATCGGAGACCCCGGCGCCCCTGTGACCATGGTTGAGTTCTCCGACTTCCAATGACCGTTTTGTAAACGTTTTGCCCTCGGGCCAGGGCAACTGATCAAGGAGACGTACGTCGATACGGGCCAGGTGCGCCTGGTATACCGTCACCTGCCGGTGGTGAGCCAAGACTCGGTGACCGCAGCGCTCGCCGCGGAATGCGCCGCCGACCAAGACCGGTTCTGGGAGTATCACGATGCACTGTTCAGCCAGGTGGGCGTGCCATTCAGCACCGTGAACCTCAAGCGGGTTGCGGGGGGCATCGGCCTCGCTCAGGACGCCTTCAACGCATGCCTGGACGATCGCAGGACCATAGCAAGGGTGGCACAGGACGTGGATGACGCCCGGGCGTTGGGCGTCAATTCAACGCCATCGTTCGTCATCAATGGAGTGTTGGTGCGCGGCCTTCAGAGCCTGGCAACATTCGAGGAGATCATAGAGGCGGAGCTGGCCAAGCAGGGTTGACGACAAAGAAGGGCCACCCAGCCAGTCTCTGTCAATGCGCGGGGAGGGAATACCTCTGCCTCTTCCTTTTCGGTATACTTCAGAGTGCATGAATGTGAAGGCTTGGGCCCACGCGTCAAGCCAACCGTTGAAGCAAAACTACTGAAGCAGAGCACAACCCAATGGCCACCAGCGAAACACCACTAGCAGCCAGAACCTGGATGGACCGCATCGCAGATTCGCCCATTACGTGGACTATCCTCGGCGTGGCGTTGGGTCTGGGCTTGGGCGTGAACTCCATCGCCCCTTGGCTCATCGTTCTGGGCCTGGCGGCTTGGGGAGGCAACATGCTGCGGCGCGACCCCGCCCACCCAGCGGAAGACGAGCGGGTGCTGGGCGGGCCGGCATTCCTGTTAGCCTGGACCATCGGCTTCGTCATTCGCGGCGTGTCCGGACTGGATTAGCCGCATTTCGCAAAGAGGCCGCGATCCCCTTCGCGGCGCCCACCCCGCTGTGCTCAAACGCTGCCTGCTCATCCTGTTGTTGCTTTCGATAGTCCTCGCGCTTGCAGCGTGCTCGCGGGGGCCCCAGTTCCGCGGCAACGTCCTTGACCCCTCCAGAGAGACGCTGGATTTCTCCCTTCAGGATCAGCGGGGACGCGTCACCTCCCTCCAACAACTGCGGGGGCAAGTTGTGGTCCTCTCGTTCCTCTACACCTCCTGCCCTGACCTGTGCCCGCTGACCATGGGGAAGATGCGCAGCGCCGCCGACCTATTGGGCGACGACGCCTCGAAAGTCCAGATCATCGCCGTAACCGCCGATCCGGCGCGCGACGCGCCTGAGGTGGCGCTCAGCTACCTGAAGTCCTGGGGAGTGGAGGAGACCTGGCGCTACCTCCTCGGGGACGAGGAGAGTCTACGGCCGTTGTGGGAATACTACTGGGTGGGACAACCCTTCATTGAACAGGCTGGCGGCGGAACCCATGAAGAGAGGATCAAGTTGGCGGCAGAGGAGCGGGAGATACCCGAGGAAGAGCTGTCGAAAGTGGCCGGCGCCTATACCATCGGCCACGCGGCGCCCATTCATCTCATCAACAAAGAAGGCCGAGTCCAAGTGGTGTTCGGCGCAACGTTCACACCAGCCCAACTGGCCAACGATATCCAGGCCCTTCTGGGTTAGGGCTTGCTCCGGGCCAGAAACGCTCCAATGAGCGGCACGATCAGCACGATGGCAAGCCCGATGACGACCGCCCCAAAGCGCCCGGTCAGAATGAAGATGATCCCCAGACTCGCCATGATGACCCCCACAATGAGGGCAGCGCCGAGGGGAAGCAGAATGGGGAGCGTCTTGTCGTTCACGCTGAAAGGACTCCCAGCCCAGTAATGAGGGTCGCCGGACGAACCGCCCGCAGTATAGCAAAGGCCGGCCGGCCGGGCAAGGTGTGTATTGGCAGCCTTGCCCGGGGCTCGGGGGCTGCGTTGTGCTGGGATGCCCAGCCCTAGCCTTCAACTACGACGAAGAAGCCGCCCCCTGGCTGTACTTCCCAGGGACGTTAGTCACGAGCTCACGGCGTGCGTGATAGTCTGGCATCCCTTGATTTTCGTTCAAGCCGCTGCTAGACTCCTCGTGAAAATTTGAACACACTGGGGCATCCCATGTCCCGGTAGTCCCCATCCTGGGGAGGTAGCGTGGCTTCCAGGCTTCTCCGGTGCCGAGCGCTCTTACTGTTGCTGCTCGCGGCTCTTGCCTCCCTCATTGGCGCCGCGTGTACGCCGGATCATCCCCAGTCGACATTCGATTCGCTGGGTCCTGTGGCGCAGCGCCAAGAAGACCTCTTCATGGTCATCTTCTGGGCAGCCCTTGTCGTGTTTGTGGTAGTCGGCGGCGTGCTTCTCTTCACCATCCTGAAGTTCCGCAACAGGCCCGGCATCCCCCGGCAGACGCACGGCAACACCCGTCTGGAAGTGGCCCTGACCATCGCCCCGGCTATCGTGCTAATCGTCGTCGCCATTCCCACCATCAGCGCCATCTTCTACATCGCCGACCCCCCGGCGGGAGAGGACGTGCTGGAGGTCACGGTCACGGGAAAGCAATGGTTCTGGAACTTCGAGTATCCGGACCTGGGTATCGACACCTCCAATGAGCTCCATGTGCCCGTGGACGAGAACGTGCGGGCCACCCTGCTCTCTGATGACGTCATCCATAGCTTCTGGATCCCGAAGCTGGCGGGCAAGCTCGACGTGGTTCCCACTCGAGAGAACACGATGTGGTTCAAAGCCGATGAGGAGGGCCTATATTGGGGACAGTGCGCCGAGTTCTGCGGCGTCGCCCACGCCCACATGCGCTTCCAGGTCATTGTCGAGTCTCGCGAGCAGTTCGACGCCTGGGTAGCCAGTCAGGCGGAACCCGCAGCGGAGCCCGTCTCCGCTCTGGCGCAGCGGGGCAAAGAGTTGGTCACCACAACTGGATGCATCGGTTGCCACACCATCGACGGCGTACCCGGAGCGGTGAGCCGCGTCGGCCCGGAACTCACCCACGTTGCGTCCAGAACCCGCATCGCCGCCGGTATTCTGGACCAGACACCGGAGAACATGGCGGAGTGGCTCCGAAATCCTCAAAAGGTGAAGCCCGGCAACACCATGCCTGACCTGAACCTGTCCGAGGAAGACATCACGGCCCTGGTGGCCTACATGGATGGCTTGGAGTGACGCGCTATAATGGAAGGCCGAAGCGCCTGCGCGCCAGAGGGGAGAGGAACCTGTGGCAACAATAGCAACAGCCCTTAGACGCCCGGTCAATCCCACCGGCCCGTGGTCGTGGATCACCACGGTGGACCACAAGCGGATTGGGATCCTGTACGGCGCAACGGCGTTCATCTTCTTCATGTTTGGAGGAGCGGAAGCGCTCATCATGCGCATCCAGCTCGCCAGGCCTGAGCAGACGCTGGTGGACCCGGAGCACTTCAACCAGCTCTTCACTATGCACGGCACCACCATGATCTTCCTGGCGATCATGCCGTTGAGCGCCGCCTTCTTCAACTTCCTCATCCCGCTCATGATCGGGGCGCGCGACGTTGCCTTTCCCCGCCTGAACGCCTTCAGCTACTGGGTATTCCTGGGTGGCGGCATCATGCTCAACCTGAGTTGGTGGTTGGGCGGCGCCCCGAACGCCGGGTGGTTCGGCTACGCCCCCCTGACGAGCAGCGCCTACAACGCCGGCGTCGGCGTCGATTGGTGGGTCCTCAGCCTCCAGGTGCTTGGCGTGGCATCGCTGGCGTCCGCGTTCAACTTCATCGTCACCATCCTGAACATGCGGGCGCCCGGCATGTCGCTGTTCCGCATGCCCGTGTTCGTCTGGATGACGCTGGTCACGGCCTTCCTACTCATCTTCGCCTTCCCGGTCATCACCGTTGCCCTTATCGAGCTGCTGTTCGACCGGAACTTCGGCACGAACTTCTTCGTGGCAGCCAACGGAGGCGATCCCATCCTCTGGCAGCACCTGTTTTGGATCTTCGGCCATCCGGAGGTCTACATCCTGATCCTGCCGGCCATGGGCATCGTGTCCGAGATATTACCCACCTTCTCCCGCAAGCCTCTGTTCGGTTACCCGTTCATCATCTTTTCGGGCATCGTCATTGGATTCATGGGGTGGGCTGTCTGGAGCCACCACATGTTCACCGTGGGCCTGGGCCCCGTCGCCAACACCGTGTTCATGATCACCACTATGGCCATTGCAATACCCACGGGCGTGAAGATCTTCAACTGGATGGGCACCATGTGGGGTGGCTCCCTCCGTTTGCAGACGCCCATGCTCTTCGCCATCGGCTTCGTGTTTCTGTTCATCGTGGGCGGACTGAGCGGCGTCATGCACGCAATCTCCCCGTCGGACGCGCAGCAGCAGGACACCTACTTCATCGTTGCCCATATCCACTACGTGCTGTTCGGCGGGGCCATCATGGGCATCCTCGGCGGCATCTACTACTGGTTCCCGAAGATCACCGGCAGAATGATGCATGAGGGCTTGGGCAAACTGCACTTCTGGGCAACCTTCATCGGCATGAACGCCACCTTCTTTCCCATGCACTTCCTCGGCCTCGACGGCATGCCGCGCCGCATTTTCACCTACGAATCCGGCATGGGTTGGGATCTGTGGAACTTCGTCGCCTCCGTGGGGGCCATCTTCCTGGGCGTCTCCATGCTGCTCTTCCTTCACAACGCCGTGCGGAGCTGGCGCAAAGGCCAACTCGCCGGTGGCGACCCCTGGGACGCTCGCACCCTGGAGTGGTCCATGCCTTCCCCGCCTCCGGTGCATAACTTCGACGAGATTCCGGTAGTGCGCGGCAGAGACGCCTGGTGGCAGCAGAAGCGGCGGCGAGCCGTCCCCGCCCCGGTTGCGGGGGGGTCGGGCGAGCGCGGAACCGGGCCCTCCGTCCCGCGTGGCGGCGCCATCAGCGAGGGCGGCGCCCACGAACAATCAAACGGTCATGGCAGCATTCACCTGCCTTCGCCATCCTACTTCCCGCTCCTAGCGGCGATCGGCATAACCCTGGCGGCCTTTGGGATTGTGTACACCTACTTCCTAACCGCCTTCGGCATCTTCATGGCCCTGGCTTCCCTGTACGGCTGGTACCTGGAGCCCATCACCGCGCCTTCCGAAGGCGAAGACCACTAGTCCCAGGAGACGACCTTGCATCAGGCCCCCGCGGCAGAACACCACGAGCCGGCCCACCCCACTTCGCTGGGCATTGACCATCGAAAGTTGGTGATGTGGGCGTTCCTGGGGTCGGAATGCATGTTCTTCGGCACCCTCATTGCCACGAACTTGGTCTACGCCGATTCGAGCCGGTCCGGACCCGGGGCGGCACTCCTAGACATCCCGGTTACCACCGTCAGCACCTTCGTCCTGCTCATGAGCAGCCTGATGATGGTCCTAGCCCTCTCCGCCCTGAACCACGGCAACATGCGTGGATTCCGGGTCTGGCTGCTCTGCACAGCCTTCATGGGCGCCACGTTCCTTGGCTTCCAGTTCTTCGAGTTCTACGAGTTCGCCCAGCACGGCCTGACGCCTCGCACCAACCTCTACGGGAGCAGCTTCTTCACGCTTACGGGCTTCCACGGCGCTCACGTCACGGGCGGCGTCATCTGGCTGCTGTCCCTTGTGGCTCTGTCGTTCCGCAAGGGGCACATCAGCGCCGAGCAATCGCTGAAGGTTGAAATCGCCGGGTTGTACTGGCACTTCGTCGACATCGTTTGGATCGTCATCTTCACGTTGATCTACCTCGTAGGCGTCACCCGGCTGCCCTAAGGAGCGGCTCCATGGCCCAGGCTCGATACCGATCGCTGCCCAAGGGAATCCGCATCAAGCGGGAGGTGTCCGCGCGGCCGCGGGAGCGCGCACACCCCACGCCGTTCAAGTACGTTGCCATCGCCGTGCTCCTTGGCCTGATAACCGCCGTGGAATTCGGGGCAATCTACGTCGACGTAAGCAAGAACTTCCTCATCCCCTTCTTTGGGGTGCTGTCGGCCGTCAAGTTCGCTATGGTGGGCATGTTCTACATGCACCTCAAGTTCGACGAGCGCCTGTTCTCCGCGTTGTTCGTCGGGGGCCTCCTGCTGGCGGGGGCCATCATTCTGACCCTCATTTCGCTGTTCTCCCTCTTCTTCGCAGGCTGAAGCCTGCTTCTGGAGCGCAAGCGTGGCCGGTGAACTGGCGAGGCTGTGGTGGACCGGGTGGCACTGGCATCCCGAGCAGCTCTTGGCCATCGCTTTCGTCATCCAGCTCTACCTCCTTGGCATAGGCTACTTCCGGGTCCGTTATCACTGGGCCGACCGTATCGACCGCAGGCAGGCGGCCTCCTTCCTCCTGGGCATGGCCGTCGTCACCCTCGCGATAGCGACCCCCCTCCACGAGATCAGCGAACGATCCTTCACCGGCCACATGGTCCAGCATCTCTTGCTGACCCTCGTGGCGCCGCCTCTCATCCTGCTGGGGCTCCCCGACTGGCTCCTCAGTCCAACCCTCCGATACGCACTGCTCGTCCCGCCCCTGCACTTCGTTGGCGCCTCCACCCCCGTGTTGCGCTTCGTGGTGCGCCATGCGCCTCTCCTGAAGATTGCCAGGTTCCTCACCCACCCCGTCATCGCCGGCCCTCTCTTCATCGGCGCTTTCTCAATCTGGCACGTGCCCACCTTCTACGAGGCGGCCATCCAAAGCGAGGCGCTGCATATGCTGGAGCACTCGATCATGCTCTTCACCGGCATCCTCGTCTGGTGGCCGGTTCTCGGCGCCAGCGCAGACCTGCCCCGCCCGGCGACCGGAGTCCAGATCCTCTATCTCTTCCTCGTCTCCATTGGCACAACGCCGCTGTTTGCCATACTGACCTTCTCCACCTTCAGCATCTATCCCTGGTATGCGGCGACGGCGGGGCTCAACAGCTTGGCGGATCAGCAGCTGGGCGGCATCGTGATGAAGGTGCCCTATACGTTCGTCTTCCTAGGTGTCCTATTGGTCGTGTTTATGAAGTGGTATGCCCGCGAAGAAGCGGAATCGCAGGCGGAAGCCGAAGAAGAAGACGAGTATCCCTATCATCCCGCCGGCCTCAGCGGAGAACCGCCATAAAGGCCGGGGCTCAGCAGGCGTACGCTGTGCTATTCTGTGGCGGATGACCATCCTGAAGCGCTCATACGCCCCGCTGGCTTGGGCAGCCCTCATCGCGGCCCTGCTGACCATTACCGTTGGAGGCGTCGTGCGCGTCACGGGGTCCGGTCTCGGATGTCCCGATTGGCCTCTATGCCACGGACGCCTCATCCCTCCCGCAGACCTAGGCGCCTGGCTGGAATACAGCCACCGCCTTTCCGCCACACTCACCGTCATCTTCACCGCCCTCCTGGTGGCTTCCAGCTTGCTTCGTCATAGCTGGAGAGACAAGCGCTTCCGCCTGATCCTCGCGGCCCCGCTGCTCCTCCTTGTTCAGGTCGTTCTCGGCGGCCTGACCGTGCTCTTGGAGCTGTCGGCGGAGGTGGCCCTGGTCCATACAGCCGTGGCCATGACCTTCGTGGGGCTCCTGGCAGTCATTGCCGTCGTCACAGCAGCCCCGGACAGGTGGCGGAACGCCTTTATCTCCGGCCCGGAAGCGCTCAGGTACCGCTGGATCCTGGGCCTACTTGGCGCAGCGACCTTCCTATTGATCCTATCCGGGGCCTACGTGACGCGGACTGGCGCCTCCCTGGCCTGCGTGGGTTACCCACTGTGCGGGGATGTCCTGGGGGGCATGGGAGAGCATCAGTGGAACAACATGGCCCACCGGGGAGTGGCGCTCCTGGTGGGAGTGCTCATGCTGGGAGCGTTGGGAACGGCGCTAACCCTGCGTCATCGCGCCATCGCTCTTCTAACCATGCTCTTGACGGCTCTCTTCATCCTTCAGGTGGCCCTCGGCGCCACGACCGTCGTCCTGGAGTTGCCGGCGTGGTCTCGAGGCGCTCACCTGGCCCTGGCAGGCGCGTTCTTCGCGGGCGTGGTTCTCTTGCTATCGGCCCTATGGCGAGGCCGCAACGTCCCTCAGGGCGCCGCCGCGACGGAGGAACGCTCCCAGCTCTCCCTGACGAGGACCGCGGCTGCCTTCTTCTGGCTCACCAAGCCCAACATCATCGCGCTGTTGTTGATCAGCACACTGGCGGGAATGCTGGCGGCGGCGGGAGGCGCTGTGCCTTGGACAACGACCCTCGCCGTCCTTGGCGGAGGGTTCCTCTGCGCAGGCGGCGCCGGCGCCATGAACTCGTATTTGGACCGCAACCGGGATGTGGCCATGCGCCGCACCAGTTGGCGGCCCATCCCCTCCGGCCGCGTGAGCCCGCGAGCGGCGTTCGTCTTCAGCGTTGCCATCAGCCTGCTGTCGCTCCCGCTCTTCCTGACCGTCAACACACTGGTGGCGGGGCTGTCGGCGGTGGCTTGGGCCTACTACGTCTTCTTCTACAGCGGCTATCTGAAAACGCGGACCACGCAGAACATCGTCATCGGGGGAGCCGCAGGCGCGTTCCCTCCCCTCATCGGTTGGGTTGCGGTCACCGGCGCCCTGGACATTCCGGGGGTCCTCCTCTTCCTCATCGTTTTCTTCTGGACCCCCCCCCACGCCTGGGCCCTGGCGATCGTGATGAAGGAAGAATACCGGCAGGTCAACGTTCCCATGCTTCCGGTCGTTCGCGGAGATGCTGAGACCAGCCGCCAGTCCTTGCTGTATACCATCATGCTCGTAACACTCACGGTCCTTCCCTTCGCCCTTGGCTATTTCGGCGTCATCTACCTTGCCAGCGTGCTGGCGCTTGGCGGCCTGCTCCTGTGGCTGGCGGTGAAGCTCTACCGCTCGCCTGGCAGACCGGCGGCGATGCGCCTCTACCGCTACTCAACCATTTATCTGGCCCTCCTGTTCCTCGCCCTGGCCCTGGACAGAGCCCTCCTGTCCTAGGGCCTGTTCACGCCCATGCACCAAAATGCGTTGTCAAGAGAGGATCGTACAACGACTAAGACGCCTACACCGTCGAGTTT
The DNA here is from genome assembly GCA_965263165.1 of Dehalococcoidia bacterium. Lineage (GTDB taxonomy): Bacteria > Chloroflexota > Dehalococcoidia > Lucifugimonadales > SAR202-VII-2 > SAR202-VII-2. Next base: position 1,708,572 of record OZ253584.1, on the reverse strand, counting down.
GGGGCCTTCGTCTCACCGAGCGGGGTGCAGGGAGCGCAGCGAGTCCCCGTGTTCTGGAAGACGTCGGAGGATGGAGCGGGCGGGATAACGGCGCAGGTCAAGCCAGACCATCCGCTGAAGGAGGGTGCAGGCCAGCCTTTCGAAAGCACGACATTTTCTCTATCCGGAGGAACCCATGCCGCACTTCTACGATCCCAAGGACCAGTCCGGCCGCAGTCCGGCGCCCGGCGTCACCCTACGCCCCGTCTGGCTGGAGCGCCTTATGATGGTGCGCGTGGAGATCGACCCTCGCGCCGAGGTGCCCCTGCACACGCACCCCCACGAGCAGGGAGGCATCGTGCTGGAAGGAGAAGCCGACATGACCATCGGCGGTGAGACCCGCACGGTGCGCGCCGGTGACGGCTACCTCATCCCCGGTGGGGTCGAGCACGCCGTCGTCGGCAACGATGCGCCATCGGTCTTCCTGGACGTGTTCAGTCCTCCCCGCGAGGAGTACAAGTAGCCGGTATCCTCTGACGTCGCCGCGAATCCTTCGCGGCCTGCCGTGCGAAGAGAAACGACCCCGGCTCCAGAATGACCGAGCGCGCAGACCGCTAGCAGCAAGTCTGGGGTTTGTCCTGGCGGGGGGCGGAAGCCGGCGCAGGGCCAGGTTGACAGCGAGGGCGAGGGGGCCGAGGCGAGGCCCTGCCAACGGGCGCTGACGGCTGGCTCCCGCACGTCAAAGGGATCCCCTAGGCGAGGGGGCCGAGGCGAGGCCGTCCCTGCTTTGAAACGCCGCTCGCGCATTGAAGATGGGGAGGACAAACCTTGGCCGAGGACAGCCTGATAACCGAGGAAATGCGCTCCTGGCTCGGCAAGGAGTTGGACCGGCAGACCCTCGATGTTGAAAAAGGGGCCATTCGCCGCTTTGCCGAGGCAATCGGGGACCCGAACCCTCTCTGGAGCGACGAGGCCGCCGCGAGCGGCGGCATCATCGCTCCGCCCACGTTTCTCCGGTCCGCAACTCCCGGCTTGGACTTCCCGTTTCCCACCGCGCCCCAGCGCCTGCTGGACGGCAGCAGCGAATGGGAGTACTTCGAGCCGGTGCGAGCCGGAGACGCCATCACCTGCATCACTCGCCTCGCCGACGTCCGCGAACGGGCGGGCCGTCTGGGCCCCATGCTCTTTCTGGTCCGGGAGACCACCTACACCAACCAGCTTGGGCAGGTGGTGGCCACGCAGCGCTCGACTCAAATCCGCTACTGAGCCTCCGTCGACTGGCGTCTGCCCTGGAAAGTCCCTGCTATACTGAAAGGCGTCATGTCCATAGCCTCCCGCCACGTCCTGTCTTCAACCGACCTCGCCCCGGCAGAGACCCTCAGGATCCTCGAGCTTGCCACCAGGCTCAAGGGCGGTGAGCAGCGCCAACCCCTCGCCGGCAAGACCGTCGCCCTGCTCTTCGAAAAACCCTCCCTTCGCACCAGGGTCAGCTTCGAGGTTGCCGCCCGCCAACTCGGTGGTGAATCCCTGTTCCTCGGCCCCGAAGAGGTGGGCTTGGGACGCCGGGAACCGGTGGCTGATGTCGCCCGCGTGCTATCCCGCATGGTCGACGCCATCGTGGTCAGGACATTCGCCCAAGAGACCCTTGAGGAGATGGCCCGCCACTCCTCGGCACCGGTCATCAATGCCCTCTCCGACGCGGAGCATCCCTGCCAGGCCCTCGCCGACCTCCTGACGATATTCGAGCGATTTGGCTTTGAAGCCAAGGGCCTCAGCGTCGCCTACCTCGGCGACGGCAACAACGTGGCCGCCAGCCTAGCGTTGACGGCAGCGGCAGTCGGCGTGAGTTTCCGCATCGCCTCTCCGAAGGGCTACGAGCTGCCGCAGGACGTATCGTCACAGGCCAAGGCCCTCGCATCCGCCAGCGGCGCCAGGTTCCAGGAAATGACCGATCCCAGGGAGGCCGCGGCCGGGGCGAGCGCCGTGTACACGGACGTCTGGGCCAGCATGGGCCAGGAGGCTGAGGCGCAAGAGCGCCGAAGGGAATTCGCCGACTACCAGGTGACCAGCAGCTTGTTGGACGTGGCGGGACATCCATGCATCTTTCTCCACCCCCTGCCCGCCCATCCCGGCGAGGAAATCGACGAAGGCCTGCTGGACGACCCGCGGTCGGTTGTCTTCGACCAAGCTGAAAATCGCCTCCACGCCCAGAAAGCGCTGCTGGCCGAGCTATTCGACGGTCTCTAAACCTGGGCATCCAAGCCCAATTCTGGCCCCCGAGTACGGGACAGGTTAGGAAGCGTCCGGACGCGCCAGGTGAGAAACACCGCCGCCGCCGTTCCCCAATCGGGGTGCAGGGAGCGCAGCCCCCGCCGGGGGTACAGGGGGACCCCCTGTTCTGGAAAACGTCGGAGAGCGGAGCGGGCGGGATAGCGGCGCAGGCCGAGCCAGACCCTCCGCCGAAGCAGGGCGCTGGCCACAACAAATCCATCCGTCCAGGGTAGGCCCCTACCCCATTGCAAAATACGAACGATTGTGCTATAGTATCCCATGAAGTGGGCCGCCGGCCCGCTTCTCTTCCTTGGAGCCTGCCGCATAACGTATGTACTGGGGGCTAACCACAGAGAATCCCCCTGTGGCAGGGGCGCTGAGGGAACAACCCAAGGGGCAAAGACCCTCCGAGGAAGGCTGGGACCGGAGCGAATGCCGTTGTACGGCACAGGCTCTTTGGAGCCATCCCGCTCCATAATGACTAATGACTCGTAACGGCTAGGCAACGGTCCGTAACGACTCCGTAATGACTCCGTAGCGACTCGTAATGGCTTTGTAACGGCCTGTAATGCCTTTGTAATGGCTCCGTGCCTGCAAACCCCGAAATCCGGCTGATTAACGTTACAAACATACAATCAAAGGCGGCGCCTCTCCCTCGGGGGAAGACTAGGATGGGGGTTCAAGCGCTGCCCATACTCGGGGAAGGTTGGGAAGCGTCCCCTCTTTCCCTGCCTCCAGTACGGGGGCAGAGATTTCGTCGCGCCGCGCCGGATTGTTGCGAGGCATCGCCGGTGGGAATGCTGCCACTGGCGCGTGGCGCCGCGTTATGCAAAGGTCTCGAATACAGGGACAGGAACGGGAGGATTCCCCAGCAGCATGACACAGACCCAACAGACCCCCATCGTTGCCATCGTAGGGCGGCCCAACGTGGGCAAGTCCTCCCTCTTCAACCGGCTGGTCGGCGCCCGTCAGGCCATCGTCTCCGACCAACCGGGCACAACCCGCGACCGCATCATCGCCCAGATCGAATGGGGAGGCCGCGTATTCACCATCGTCGACACGGGAGGCCTCGCCCCTGAACTGGAGACCGGCCTGTGGCCCGATATCCGCGCCCAAGTTGAGGCCGCCCTCGATGAGGCGGACGTCGTCATCTTCCTGACCGACGCATTGGACGGCATAACGGCCACCGACCGCGACGTTGCCGACCTCCTGCGCCGCAAGGGGAAGCCCATCGTCCTCGGCGTGAACAAGGCCGACAACCGCCAGCGAGAGCTTCAGGGTATGGAGTTCTACGAGCTCGGAATCGGCGACCCCGTGCTCCTCAGCGCCTACCACAACAACGGCGTCGACGACCTCGTCGTGGCCGTGGCGGCCCATTTCTCCGCTACTCCAACGGACATTGAAGAGCCGGAGGCCATGAGGCTCGCCATCGTCGGCAGGCCGAACGTCGGCAAGTCAATGCTGTTGAACACCATCCTCGGCGACAAGAGGGCCGTGGTCTCCGACGTGCCCGGCACCACCCGCGACGCCATCGACACCTTGGCGGACTACCAGGGCGAGCCCGTTCTCTTCATAGATACAGCCGGCATCCGACGAAGGGGCAGGGTCGAGGCGGGCATCGAGAAATACAGCGTTCTCCGCGCCGTCCGCGCCATTGAGCGGGCCGACGTGGCTCTCCTCGTCGTGGAGACCCTGGAGCCGGGGTCCTCACAGGACCAGCACGTGGCCAGCCTGCTGATGGACGCGTATACCGGTGTCGTGCTGGTGGTCAGCAAATGGGATCTGGGTCCCGGGGCCGGCCTCGACCAGTCACTTGTCATGGAGCGTCTACGGGAGCGGTTCAAGTTCGCCCCGCATATCCCCGTCCGCTTCACCTCGGCCCTGGAGGGGACAGGCATCGACGACCTGATGTCCTCCGCCAAAGAGGTCTACCGGGAGCGGCGCCGCTGGGTCGACCAGGAAGAGCTATCGAGGGTGGTGCGGGATGCCCTCATCGCCCATCCCCCTCCCACCGTTGGCCGGCGGTACCTTCGAATCTCCCAGCCCCGGCAGGCGGGTGTGGCGCCTCCCACCTTCTCCTTCGCCCTGAACCACCTGGACCTGCTCCACTTCTCCTACCGGCGATACTTGGAGAACGAGTTGAGGGCATCCTTTGGATTCCGCGGCAACCGGCTCAAGCTGGTCTTCCACACGACCGAGGAAGGCCAGCGCCGCCCGCCCCCCAAAAAGTGACCCGTAACCGCCGCCGCGAATGACGCGACGCGCCCGCGCCCTAGCCCTAGCGGGTGCCCGCCATCCACTCTGCGAAACGGGGCTGTCGATGGGAGCTTGGCGCTAGCGGGGTTGTATACACGGGGTGTTGCGGGGCGGGGGGTGGGGCCAGGGCATGTCCTCGTTGACACCCCTGTCTGCGGGTCCAATAGCGGTTGGATATTGGCCCGCGCAATCCGCCCGACGTCATTGCGGCTTCAGATTGGAATCTCCATATACTCCCCCGGAGCACTCCGGTCAATAGCAGCCTGAATGTCGTCAGCCCGTAGTTGAATGTAGGGCCAGGCGGTTGAAAGCAGGACAAGGACCGCCAGCCGCTTACCGGCAAGATTCTGCTGGTGCGGAAGGTTTTGGTCTGTGGTCAGAAGGAGTTCGTAGCCTTCCTCCTCCGCTCTCTGCAGGAGTTCGCCGTTACGCAGGTTCGACCAACCCCGCTCGAAGGCCGTATCCACGGAATGCCCGGCAAGGTGCTGCCGGAGCGGCGCAGGCGTGCCTTGATCGAACAGAATCTTCACGACCGCGCCGCGTCGGCCAGAGCCTTCACTTCGTGGTCAAGGATCTCTTCCACCGCCGAACCGTCAACTCCTGGAAACCACTCCAAGAATTGCCCCACTGACGCGCCAGCCTTGAGGTTCTCAAAGAGGGCCGAGAGGGGCACCCGCGTCCCCCGAAACACCCACGCCCCGCCAAGCTTATCTGGATGGCGTTCAACGGCAGGGCATGTCTCCCAGTTTGTCATGTGGTTACCTCCCATTCAGACAGCTGCATCCTTCGCGTAGCGAGGGGTTGACGGCGCCCACCCCAGCGGCTCCAGCAGCGGCGCGCCGGATCCTCGGGTGGTTGGGTTCGGTAGGGTTGGTAGGGATAGTCATGGCTGTTGCTTCCCATAAAGACCTGCAATTCTAACACTCAGGCGCAGAATCAACATGTCCCTGCCGGAGCCATTCCGAATAATCCATCCCCCTACCACATCCGCCACTAACGTAATTATTGAACAGCCACCCCGACATTTCACCGGAAACGACACAGAATCCTATCAACCCAGCCTAAGGGCCAAGCAGACCCAGTCCTCTTCCTGCGCGCGCTCGATCACCGAGAAGGATGCTTGCGCCAGGGTTTCCAGCGTTCGCTCCTCCTGGTCTACGGTGAAACCCGAAGCGATCAGCAACCCGCCCGGTCGAAGGGCGCCCGCGAGGTCCCCGGCGTAGTCCCGCACCATCTTGGTCGAGATGTTGGCGAGAGCGATGTCGAAGCTCCCGGGGGGCGCCGCTTCATGGGGCAGCGTGCCTTCATGCACGGCGATCCGCCCGCCGAGCCCGCTGTCCGCCACGTTGGCCCTGGCCGACTTCACCGCAAGGCCGTCAACGTCGAGGCCCACGGCTCTTCCGGCGCCCAGGAGCACGGCGGCAATGCTCAGCACCGCGGAGCCTGCCCCGAAGTCCAGCACGTCCGCGCCCGGCGCAACATGCCGTTCGAGCAGCTCCAGGCAGAAGCGCGTGGTCGGATGATGGCCGGTGCCAAAGGCCATGCCGGGGTCCAGGTGAATGACGACCTCCCCGGGCTTGGGCGCGTACGCATGCCAGGACGGTTTGACCACGATGCGCCGCCCGACGCGCAGCACGGGGAAATGGGCCTTCCAACTCTCTGCCCAGTCGGCCTCGTCAATCTCGGTTTCCACCAGCGGCGGCAGAGCGCGGACTATGGAGAAGAGACGCAGGCCAACGTCAATACCCTCGCGACGGCCCTTCGTGGTGTGGTCCACCGGGAGGTAGGTCTTGACGACGGCCTCACGGTTGGGTGGCGGGGCCTCATCGTTGTCGGGGTTGAAGCCCCCGGCCTCTTCAACGACAACGCCGCCGTGACCGTGGCGGTGGAAGAGAGCGGTCAGCGGCTCCACCATCTCGCTGGGGGCCTGGATGCTCAGTTCAATCCACTTCACAACCGAGCCCCCGGCAAGCAAGAGCCTGGCCCATAGGTCTTGGCGCCGTCATAGGAAAAGGTTTTGAAAAACGCTTCCCCTGATCCCTCTCCGCGGGGGTTCTCAGACCGCGCGCAAGCTCGCCGAACGCTCACTACGGACTGCTACCGAAGGCGTCCTTGATTCGGCTGAACCACGGCTTCTCGCGGCCGTCCATGTCATCACCGAGGCTCTTGGCAAGCTCCTGAAGCAGCTCTCTTTGGCGCTCGCCGAGGCGGGTGGGTGTCACAACCTGGATCTGGGCCCGGAGGTTCCCGCGGCCTTTGCCCTCCAGATGCGGGACTCCTTTGCCCTTCAGCGTAAGCTCGGCGCCGGACTGAATGCCAGCGGGAAGGTCAAGGGTTGCAGCCTCGCCATCCAGGGTCTGTATCTCAACGCGGTCGCCCAACGCCGCCTGGGCGAAGGAAATCGGAAGATCGAGAACCAGGTCGTTCTGCTCGCGCCGGAAGATCTTATGGGGCGTCACAGACAGCACCACGTACAGATCGCCGGGGCGCCCTGCCCGTTCTCCGGCATCTCCCTCACCGCTCAAGCGGATCCGAGATCCATGCTCAACGCCCGCTGGAATCCGTACTGCCAGCCTGCGGGCCTGGCGGCTGCGCCCATGCCCGCGGCACTCCTTGCAGGGCTGCTCCAGAATCTGCCCGGCGCCATGGCACGCGGCGCAGGTAACCACCTGGGTGAAAGCCCCAAAGATGCCCGGATGCGAGCGCCGCACTTGCCCCTGCCCTCTGCAGTTGGAGCACTGGGAAGACCGTGTGCCGTGCTCGGCGCCATTCCCGTTGCACCAGCGGCACGAATCGACGCGCCCAACGTCGATCTGCTTCTCACACCCGAAGACGGCTTCCTCAAAGGCGATGGTGTACCGAGTCTGTAGGTCTGCGCCTCGCCGAGAGCGCGGGCGGGCGCCCGCGCTGAAACCGCCGAAGAAGGCGTCGAAGATGTCCCCAAAGCCCCCGGCGGTGTCGGAGCCATCGAACCCCCTCCCTGCCCCCGCGCCCACCCCGGAGTGTCCGAAGCGGTCGTATTGCGCCCGCTTCTGGGGATCGCTCAGGACCTGATAGGCCTCGCTGACTTCCTTGAAGCGGTCCGCTGCGTCTGCGTTCTTGTTCCGGTCAGGATGGTAGGTCATCGCCAACCGGCGGTACGCCTTTCGAATGTCTTCGTCAGACGCCCCCTTGGCAATACCCAGCGTCTCGTAGAGATCCCGTTTCTGTTGGACCATGGATGTATGCGGTTCCAGCGGCGCAGATTCAATGACGCGCCCACGTAATCCTAACGGCGGGAGACAGCCAAAATCAACCGCCGCCAAACCGTCGACGCCTCGCGACGGTTTCCGCAATGCTCAGGCGTGTAGTACAATGGCCCCACTTCCGTATGTGTAAGAAACCTCATGACAACCGGAACATCCCGGCAGGCGCCAAACGTCCAGACCACGGAGTGGCACGGGACCACCTGGGTAAACATCGACCGCCCTTCTTTGGCGGAGATGCAGTACCTCCGGGACTGCTACCCTTTCCACGAACTGGAGCTTGAGGACTGCCTGAGCCGGGTCCAGCTACCCAAGCTCGACGAGTCCCCGGAATACATCTTTCTGGTCCTTCACTTCCCCCGCTTCGACCCCAAGCGCCGCGTGACCCAGCCTAGCCAGGTCGCCATCTTCGTCGGCACGGATTATGTGGTCACCGTCCATCACGGCGACCTCCCGCCACTCGTCAAGCTCTTCGAGGACTGCCAGCGGAGCGAGGAGGTCAGGTCCCGCGTCATGAGCCCCACCTCCGGCCACCTCCTCTACCGCATCCTCAGTGGGCTTGTCGACTACATGTTCCCCATCATGAACAAAGTCATTTCCAACCTGGAGGACATCGAGAACCGGATCCTCGATGAGCGCGCGCCGGGCCTCGCCAGGGAACTCTCTATCCAGCGACGCGACATCATCGCCTTCCGCCGCATCATCCGGCCGCAGATCGATGTTCTGGAGACCCTGGAGCAACGCCCGCTTCTCTTCCTCAAGGCCCGCCTTGACGTATACTTCAGCGACCTTGCCGACCACACCCGCCGAATATGGAGCGAGTTGGAGGAGAACAAGGAAGTGGTGGAATCGCTCCAGGACAGCCACCAGATCATCACCAGCAACCGCACCAACGAGATCATGCGGATCCTCACCATGATGGCCACCATCATGCTGCCGCTCACGGTGATCACAGGACTCTACGGCATGAACGTTGGGTTGCCCCTGGAGCGAAGCGGCGCGGCCTTCGCAGCAGTCCTGACGATCATGGCCGTCATATCGGTTGCAATGCTGGCCTTCTTCCGGTCCCGTAGATGGCTTTAGGGCCACCGTCCTGCAACAGGCGGCCGGAAGCAGGCGGCCAATTCGTCGATCAAAGCCCTTGCGCCGCCCTGCGCGCGGCAGACCCAGGAGGAGTCCATGCGCTGCCCGGATTGCGGAACGGTGTGCCGGAGGGTGACCCCCTGCCCCAACATGCGCCGGGAGCTTGACCAGCTCTGGGGAGGCCGGCGATGAGCCGCCGGGCCGCCCTTGTCTACCACGACGCCATGTCCCAACACTCCCTCGGCCCGGCGCACCCCATGAGGCCGGTGCGCCTCCGGCACACATTCGACCTGATGTCGGCCTATGGACTACCGCGCTTGCCCAACGTGTCGTTGGTGCTCCCGAGAGACGCCAGGGACGCCGAGGTGGAATCATTCCACACTCCTGAGTACTTGCAGGCGGTCAAGGCCTTCAGCCAGGGAGACCGGCTCGAGGAACGGCCAGCCTTCAATTTCGCCGACAATAGCGACAACCCCACTTACGAGGGAATGTACGACGCTGCGGCCCTATCCACCGGGGCATCGGTGAAGGCCGCCGAGCTTCTGCTGGAAGGCAGGGCAGACGTGGCTTTCAACGTCTCCGGGGGCCTGCACCACGCCATGGACGATCACGCCTCCGGCTTCTGCGTCTTCAACGACCCCGTGGTGGCCATCAATACGATGACGGCAAGGGGCCTCAAGGTCATGTACGTGGATATCGACGCTCATCACGGCAACGGCGTGCAGGCCGCCTTTTACAACACGGACCAGGTGCTGACGCTCTCCATGCACGAATCAGGCCGCTACCTCTTCCCCGGCACGGGCGCCGTGGAAGAGTTGGGTATCGGCAGGGGAAAAGGCTATTCGGTCAACGTGCCGCTGGCCCCGCACACCGGTGACGATGTGTTTCGCTGGGCCTTCGAGGAGGTGGCGCCCCCCATCATGCGGGCGTTCAAACCGGACGTCATTGCCACCCAACTCGGCATCGACCCCTACTTCAACGACCCGCTGACGCACTTGCAGCTCACAATCCAAGGCCACGCGCAGCTCGTGCAACGGCTGGGCGAGCTTTCGCCGGGAATGTGGCTCGCCTTTGGCGGCGGCGGCTACGACCTCATGGCCGTGGCCAGGGCGTGGACCCTGGATCTGGCGGTGATGGCGGAACATTCGCTGGACGATGATATCCCTGCATCCTTCCTGCAGGGGCGTCAGGAAGTGGACAAGCTCCGTGATTGGGAACTGCCCGACATCCCAGAAGACGTCATGCCCAGGACGCTGCTGCACGCCCAACAATCGGTCCGGGAAGTGCAGCAGGCAGTGTTCCCCACCCTCGGCATCGCCGGGATCTAACCGGGTTCAGGAAGCAGCCGGATCGACACTATCCGCTTCGTTTGAGCGGTCGCTAGCCGCCTGCTCTCTCTCGATGACTCGTTCTTCCAGTCCTGTGGGATGCCAACTCCGGCCGGCGCCAATGCGCTCTTGCCGAATCTGCTGCGCCCATAACGCGAAAAAGGAGAAGGGCCCCCGCAGATTGCGGGGGCCCTTCCCTTTTGTGAGCGGGTGAAACTACTCCAAGGCCCCCGGGAAGGCTGTGGCCTCTCCTTGGAGGATCGCGTTGGCTTCCTCGCCGACGCCCACGTCCACACAGTCCTGGTACGTCGAGTACATGGCCCTAGAGCTGACCCTCCACAACAGGTCGTCGGTCCCGGCCTCGTTCTGCTTCAGCGAGGCGCGTTGCGCTTCGAGCTGCTTCAACCGCGTGAGGAAGTGCAACTGCAGCGGGCTGAACGAGAAGAGCTCCTGCTCTTCCTGGGGCTGCAGAGGCGTCTCGCGGGCTGGCCGTTTCCCTTTCGCTATCGTATCGTCTTTTGCCATGACGCCACCTCCTTCGCCCGGTCAGGGTCCGGGGGTTCGGGCCATCGAGGCTCCAACCCCATCTTCCTAGACTGCATCGGCTCAGTCAATACCTCAGTGTGCTATTTTCTTCACAATATCCGGCCGATTCCCGGATTGGCCCACCCCGCTCCCCTCTATATCTCCCGGAACTCCCCCTCCACGGTCCCGATGTCCTCGGGTCCATCCTCAGGGGCGGGGGTGTCCGGTGCCTGTTCGCCTGGCTTGCTGTACACCGCCTCCCCCAACCTTGAAAGCGCCGCATTGAGCTGGTCCACCGCGGCCCGGATCACCGAAATGTCCTCGCTGTCGACGACCTCCCGCACATGCTTGACGGCCTGCTCAACCTCGTCCTTGAGCTCCTGGGGAACCTGTTCCCCCTGCTCCCGGAGAAGCTTCTCGGCGCTATAGGCCAGGCTGTCCGCCTGGTTGCGGACCTCCACCAACTCGCGCCGCCGCTCGTCTTCCTGGGCGTGTTCCTCTGCCTCCCTCACCAGGCGCTCGATGTCATCATCGGCCAGGCCGGATGAGGGCTGCACGGAGATGCGCTGTTCCTTACCGGTGCCCTTGTCCTTGGCGGAAACATTGAGCAGTCCATTGGCGTCGATGTCGAAGGTCACCTCAATCTGAGGCACTCCACGGGGCGCCGGCAGGATACCGTCCAAGCTGAAGCGGGCCACCGACTTGTTGTCTTTGGCCATGGGGCGCTCGCCCTGGAGGACATGGATCTCCACGCTTGTCTGGCTGTCGGCGGCAGTCGTGAACACCTCAGACTTGGAGCTGGGAATGGTCGTGTTGCGAGTGATGAGGGCCGTCGTCACGCCTCCGAGCGTCTCAAGGCCCAGGGTGAGCGGGGTTACGTCCAACAGCAACACGTCCCGGACCTCTCCCTGGAGAACGCCCGCCTGAATGGCCGCGCCGATGGCCACGACCTCGTCCGGGTTCACTCCCTTGTGAGCCTCCCTGCCGAAGGCGTTCTTGACCAGCTCCACGACGGCGGGCATCCTGGTCTGGCCGCCCACCAACACCACCTCGTCCACGCTGGACGTCTGGGTGGCGGCGTCCTTAAGAGCCTGGTTAACCGGGCCGCTGGAGCGGTCCAGCAAAGAGCCCACGAGTTGCTCCAGCTTGGAGCGGCTGAGGTTCATCGTCAGATGCTTGGGTCCGCTGGCGTCCGCGGTGATGAAAGGAAGGTTGATCTCCGTTTGCATCACGCTCGACAGCTCGATCTTGGCCCGCTCCGCCGCCTCCTTCAACCGCTGCAGGGCCATACGGTCGCTCCGCAGGTCAATGCCCTGGTCGCGTCTGAACTCATCGGCTATCCACTCGATGATCAAGGTGTCGAAGTCGTCGCCGCCAAGAAAGGTGTCGCCGTTGGTGGCCTTGACCTCGAAGACGCCCTCACCAATCTGGAGGATCGAGATGTCGAAGGTGCCCCCGCCCAGGTCGTACACGGCGATCGTCTCATCGCCCTTCTTGTCCAGTCCGTAGGCCAGCGAGGCGGCAGTAGGCTCGTTGATGATCCGCAACACCTCCAACCCAGCGATGCGGCCCGCGTCCTTGGTGGCCTGGCGCTGGCTGTCGTTGAAGTAAGCGGGAACCGTTATAACGGCCTGAGTGATCTGCTCGCCAAGCTTGGCTTCCGCATCCTGCTTCAGCTTCTGCAGGATCATGGCGGAGACCTCCGGCGGCGAGTAGGTCTTATCTCCCATCTGCACGTGGGCATCGCCATTGGACGCCTTCACAATCTTGTAGGGCAGCCGTCCCGCCGTCTTCTGCACCTCTGCGTCGTCAAACTTGCGGCCCATCAGGCGCTTCACGGAGAAGATGGTGTTCTCCGGGTTCGTGACAGCCTGACGCTTGGCCATCTGGCCCACGTAGCGCTCGCCTGTCTTTGGATTGACGGCAACGACCGATGGCGTCGTGCGTCCCCCCTCGCTATTCTCGACAACCGTGGACTCGCCTCCGTCCATAACGGCCATGCAAGAGTTGGTAGTTCCAAGGTCGATTCCCAACACTCTAGCCATGAATCCATCCTCCTGAAAACGTTGTTAACTCCGTTCCCTGTCCTCGCTAGCCCGGGCCGGCGCCAGCGCTGCCGGCCCGCTTGGCCACGACGACCTGGGCCGGCCTGATTATCTTTTCGCGCAGCCTGTACCCCTGGCGGAACACCTGTACCACCTGGCCTTCGGGAACGCTGTCGGTTTCCTCGTGGTAGAGGGCCTCATGCTCCCAGGGGTCGAAGGGCTGGTGCAACGCATCGATCCTGGATACGCCCTCGGCCTCTATGGTCAACCATAGCTTTTGGCTGATCAACGCCACGCCCTCCACCCAGGACTCCTGAGCGTCCTCTGCAGGCGCGTGCGACAGCGCTCGCTCGAAGTCATCGGCCACGTCTAGAAGCCGGAGCACCATCTGGCTCTTCACCCGCTGTTGAAGCTCCTCGCGTTCCTCGTCGACCCGCCGCTTGTAGTTGGCCATATCCGCCTGGGCGCGTTGGGCGAGGGCGCGGAACTGCTCCTTTTCACGCAACGCCTCTTCAAGCTGGGCGGGCAAATCGTCCAGGACCGCATCCTCGCCCTCCGGCCCCGGAGATTGCTCCTCGCAACCCTGATCCTCAAGAAACATCCGCTGGTCCTCCCGTTATCCCCCCCTCTAGGGGAAGGTTGGGATGGGAGCGAAGCGCCCCCGCCCCGTCACTGTCCCTCGTCAACGTTGCCGGTCCTGGCTTGGGGGGCCTGGGCATTCAGTATTCCTAGCATTTCCTCCAGCATCCCCTGCACCAGAGAGCGCAGGGCCCTAGCCTGCTGCACCTCGGCAACCTGACGGCGCATTGCCAGAATGCGGTCCGCCAGAGCCACGGCCATATCCACGCCGGCGAGGTTCAGCCGCAGCTCTCCCACCAGGTACTTGATCAGCCGCAGCTTGGCAATATCGTCGTCTGAGTAAAGGCGAAGGCGGCCCACCGTCCGCGAGGGCCGCACCAGACCTATCCGCTCATACTTGCGGAGCGTTTGCGGGTGCATCTCCAGAATGCGGGCGGCCACACTTATGATATAGACTCCCTCAATCCCGTTCCACTCCTCCTCGTCAGCTTCGACGGGCGCCGGCGCGACTCGCTCTCGCCGCGCTACCGGACCTCCACCCATTGCCCCTCTCCAGAGAGTCTCGAGGTCCAGGTCATGGAAGGTCGGGCGGCCCCTGCCCGGTCTCCTCATCGTCATCCTCGCACCTCCAAGGCTGCCTTCCTGCTAGCCGCCTTCGCGCCCTCACCCCGTCACCGCCCAACAGGAAGCGTCAGGGCAAGCGCTCTGCGACAAGCATACCAAATTACCCTCTTGGAAGCAACACCCATGGCTTTCATAACATGCATACTCTTGATATGCTTCGTATCATAGTTTATGCTGGCTCAACAACGAGTGGCCGGGCGCACGGAACCTTCCCGGGAAACGCTGCGTCTCAGTAGGCAAGTGAGACAAGCGGGGCGCTGGAACGCAATCGAGATAAGCCCCCAACAAGAACGATGGTCCAGTGTTCCCGCCACCGGAGATGTAGACCACCCGCCGGGCGCTCACTGCCTGGCGAAAAAGGAGATGAGGCGATGATGTACTTCAAGGCTTGCCCCAAGTGCCGCGGAGATATGCATGTCACCGAGGATATCTATGGGTTGTTCAAGGAGTGTATCCAGTGCGGCCTCATTCAGGACGTTGACCTGCGAGACCTGGCCCGGGCGACAACCCGCAGGGTCCGTAGAGTGGCCTGACTCCCGCCCATAGCCAGCCTCAGCCCCGCAAATGGGCCCGGTGCCGTTTGGCGCCGGGCCCATTGTTTGTTATTCCCCCACCACGATGCGAAGAGGGGGCGCTCCTGTATCCCCATCCCGCAACGCCCCAATAAAGTCCTCTAGCCCCGACAACAGCAGGGCCACGTCGATGGTGAAAACGGTTGGGGCAAATGGCTGAAGCAAGGACTGGCCGTCCAGGCTCTGGCTCATTGCCCCAGCGAAGTTGCCGCGCTTCAGGTGCTCCTGCCCCACTGCCACCTTGATGAGGCCCTGGTGGAAGAGTCGCTCCGGATACCAGGACTTCCTCCAAACCCTCTCGAGCGTCTCGTGGGCATCGAAAAACCGTCCGTCGTTGAACTGGCGGGCCCCCTCCAAGAGAGCATCGGGCGGCCGCTGATGCCTCAGTCGTTCGACTTCGTTCAGGCCCTCGCCGGCCTGGAGGCGCCTCAGAAACGCCATGTCGCGGTCCCGGCGGGGGTTCGAAGGCCGGCGGGGACCAGCGGGAACGAAGGCGCCGCCTGACTCCATCACAGCCCGGAAACCGGAAGCACGATTTGGCGCTCCACTCCCGCTCCAAAGGCCTCCGCGAGGCCCTGCGTCGCCAGGTAGACCGTGTAAGCCGCGAGCAGCGCGTCACAGAGGTCGTGATCCAGGCTTCCACTACCTTTCGGCACGCCTGGGATTCGCTCGGCAATGCGCCGGCTCAGAAAGTCGAGACCTTCCGACGTACTCTTCTTCGGCGTGCGCCGCCCCCAAAGGCGCACGCGGGCGCCATAGGGGTAGACCTCCACAGGGCTGCGGCCCTCGCCCTCCATCTCCCTGGCAAGGCCCATGCCCCGATAGATCATCGTCTTGATGATGGAGCGCTTGGTCGTCCAGAACAGCGGGATGCCCACCCTGGCCAGGGCCCGCTCCGCCGACCTGCCCGGCCCCGCAGCCACCGGGCCGCAACCACAGGACTCCTCCAGGCAGCAATAGCCCTCCGGTAGTCCCAGCGGCGAGTCGATGCCAATGAGGGAAGCGTCCACCTTCCGGACAGCATTGAGAATGTCCTCGTCCGCCCGGGCGAAGCCCATATCCAACAGGCAGCCGCCCTCGTCCAAAACGGCGAAGGCGCTGGCGCGCCTCTCCGAGGCCGTGAGATCAATGCCAAGGAGCGCCGCCACCCCCGCTAGCCCCCTTCCTCAACCAGTGACAACCAGTGCCTGATTAACGTGCCTCGGCGCAGCGCGTCGAGGGCGGCGCCGTGAGGGTCGGCGCTGCCCTCCTCCACCTGCTTCATGAGGTCGCCAAGCTCGCCGTTGGCGTGCGCGAGGCTGGCCAGCTTGTCGCCCACCCACTCCTCAACGGTCTGAAAGAACTCATGGCGCTGGCGTTCCTTCCGGCGCTCCGCCAAGATCGAATGCTTCTCCATGGCGGCCCGATGCTGTTGAATGGTGTCCCAGAGCTTGTCGATGCCCTCGCCCTTCGTGGCCTGCGTCGCCACCACGGGCGTCAGCCACCAGTCCTGCTTGTTGCTGAAGGTCAGGGTATTGCGGAGCGTCGCCACCATGCGGCCGGCGCCCTCTCTGTCTGCCTTGTTGACCACGAAGACATCGGCAATCTCCATGAGACCAGCCTTGAGGGTCTGCACAGCATCGCCCGCCTCCGGCACCAGCGCCACGACCACGATGTCAGCGACCCGCATCACGTCGACCTCGGTCTGCCCTACCCCAACCGTCTCCACCAGGACAACGTCCTTCCCCGAAGCGTCCAGCACCCTGACCGCTCTGGCGGCAACCCTCGGCAGGCCGCCCAGGCTGCCCCTGGTGGCCATGCTACGGATGAAGACTTGGGGGTCCAGGTAGTGCTGCTGCATGCGGATGCGGTCGCCAAGGACGGCGCCGCCGGTGAAGGGGCTGGTGGGGTCCACGGCCAGCACTCCGATGGTCAAACCCTTCCCTCTGACCAGTGCCGCGAGCTTGTCGGCCAGGGTGCTCTTGCCGGCCCCAGGAGGGCCGGTGAGGCCGATGACTTGAGCGTGGCCGATGTGGGGGTGAATGGCCTCCATCACCTCCGGAACCCGGGCGTCGTTTCGTTCCACGATGCTCAGAAGGCGGGCGAGGGCGCGCCGGTCTCCGCCGCGCATCTGTTCAACGAGTTCACGGACCAAGGGGAATCTCCAGAATGGGCTTAGAGAATGGTAGCACAGCCAGCAAAGAGGGAAAGCCCTGTCCCGCTTTCGTTCTCCCGACAGTGGGGCGGGCGGCCGGGATGGCTATTGCACCTAGCTCCCCAGCGCCCTCAGATGGGCCGGGTGCAGGCAGCCGGCAACGGCGGCGTTGGCGGGCGTGGGCGCGCCAACCTCGCGACCCAGCCGGACGACGGCCCCGTTCAGGGCATCGATCTCCAGAGGCCGGCCCGCTTCCGCGTCCCGCAGCATGGAGGACTTGGCCTGGCCGGGAAGCGACTCCGAGAACCTCATCACCACGTCTGCGGCGGCACCGCCACCCTCTAGGCCCATGAAGCGGGGAATGTTCAGCGAGGTATCCAGGATGATGCCCCTTGCCCGCGCCACCTGCTCCACCTCTTGGAGCACCGACACGTAGAGACCCCTGGTCTCATCGCACGCCATCACCTCGCCCAGAGTCGAACGCGAGGCGGCCAGGACGGACCCCATGGCGCAGATGAACATGCACTTGAACCAGGCCTCGCGCTCGATGGCGTCCGTCGTTTCCACTATCCAGCCGGCCTCTCGGAGCGTCTCCGACAGCTTGGCGATGCGCTGCGAGGCGCCGCCGGCGAACTCGCCCAGCGCAACGCCGGTTCGGGGCATCCGCTCCACAACGAGACCCGGCGCCTGTACGAAGGACTCGCAAAGCGTCGGAGCCGTGAGGACGCGCTCCGCTCCAAAGACAGCCGCCAACTCGGCGCCGCTTTCTACGCCGTTCTGCATCGTCAGAACGGCGGCGCCGGGCCCCATCATTGGCTGAAGGGCGGGTATCGCTTGAGCGTTGTGATAGGTCTTCACGGTGAACAGCACCAGGTCCACTTCCCCAACCTGCGCGGGGTCGTCGGTGGCCTGGCCCCAGACGGTGAACTCGCCGGAAACAACGCTCTCGATGCGGAGTCCCCGCTCCCGGATGGCTTGCAGATGAGCGCCGCGAGCAATGAAGGCTACATCGTGGCCAGCGCGGGCCAGCAGGCCCCCGAAGTAGCCTCCCATGCCTCCCGTTCCCATGACGGCAACCCTCATGCCTGGTGCGCCTCTCTCCACGCCCTCAGTTCGCGGCCCTAAGCCTTCGGGTACACAGGCCGCACAAGGAGGCGCAGCGTTACCTGGCCAAGGTTGTTCGTATGACCCATAGCCTCCCACTTCTCCCGCTCGCCCCGGATGCCGTTGGAGGCTTCCACAGGGTCGAGGTCCGTCTCGTAGAGGTTGACGTACTTGCCGAACAGGCCGCCCGGGTTGTCGTTCTCGTAGCGATAGGCGCTGTGGAAAAAGCCGCTGGCGAAGATGTCCGGTATGTGGACGTTGCTGTACCAGTCGCTGAACTCCTCTTCGCGAGCCGGGTCTTTGCAATTCTGCGAGTTGATCAACATACCCCGCACCGGCTTCCCTGCCGTCGCCGACGACGTGGACCCGATCCGGGGCATGATGCGCCACTGCGTGTCCGACAGGTCGGTCATCCGGCCCGCCTCCACGAGGCTGGCCCGCAGCTCGGCAAAAGACTTGCGCGCTTCCTGCACGTCTTCAACGTAGGTCTCGTAGATGTTCACGTACGTGGGTTGGTCCGGCTGCGGGTCCACGTTCACGAACCGGGTCGCGTTCGTCAGGAGGCCGGTGCTCTGCAGGTCGGGGAAATGCATCTCGTCGATGAAGCGGTTGATCTCCTCATCGCGGGCTGGGTCGCGCAGTCTCGCTAGGGCAATCAGCACAGCGTTCGGAAAACGGCCTTCCATGATGTTTCTCCTCCCCTCAGATCATGTCTCGGATGGCATTCGATTTGGCTACGGCCCCTACGCCTTCGGGTGCACAGGCCGGACGAGGATGCGTAGCTTGACCTCGCCCAGATCGTTGGTGTGGCCCATCGCTTCCCACTTTTCCCGCTCGCCCCGGATGCCGTTGGAAGCCTCCACTGGGTCCAGGTCCGTTTCGTAGATGTTGATGTACTTGCCAAGTACACCAGCGACAGGCGTGGCCAGGGAATAGACATTCCCCGGTTCGGCGTTCTCGTAGCGGTAGGCGCTGTGGAAGAATCCGCTGGCAAGGATGTCGGGAATGTGAACGTTGTTGTACCAGTCGTTGAACTCTTCCTCGCGAGCCGGGTCCTTGCAGTCCTGGGAATTGATGAGAAGGCCCCGCACTGGCTTCCCTTCCGTCGCCGTCGCGGTGGACCCGATGCGCGGGAAGATGCCCCACGCCACCGTCTTTCCCAGGTCGGACATGCGTCCCGCGTCGACGAGGCTCTGCCTCAATGCCAGGAACGACTTGCGCGCCTCCTGCATATCCTCGACGTAGGTCTCGTAGATATTCGCGTATTGCGGCTGGTCCGGCTGCCGCTCCACGTTCACGAATCGAGTGGCGTGGGTGAGGAGGCCCGTGCTCTGCAGGTCCTTCGTGTGGACCTCGTCGCGCCACCGGTTGAACTCGTCCTCGCGAGAAGGGTCGGTGCAGTTGGTCAGGGCCATCAACACTCCGTTGGGAAAACGGCCTTCCATGAATCCTCTCCCCCGGGCCTGCGGCCCTGATATGCATATGCTGCGGAATCGATTAACTGCGCCGGCTGCCCGCCCGATAAGTTTCCCTACAACCCACCCTCTCCCTAGAGGTGGTGGGTTCCCATGCTCTCCCCGCAGCGGACCCGCTGGGTATGAAGGTCTGGGCCGCCACCGAGGCGCGACCGTCTGTCGCGGCCCCTTAGGACTTGGGATAGATGGGGCGGAACAGGAGGCGAAGCTTGATCTCGGCTAGGTCGTTCGTGTGCCCCATCGCTTCCCACTTCGCCCGCTCGCCCCGGATGCCGTTGGAGGCCTCCTCTGGGTCCAGGTCCGTTTCATAGAGGTTGATGTACTTGCCAAGCACCCCAGAGATAGGCGTGGCCAGGGAATAGACATTCCCCGGTTCGGCATTCTCATAGCGGTAGGCGCTGTGGAAGAACCCGCTGGCAAGGATGTCGGGAATGTGAACGTTGTTGTACCAGTCGCTGAACTCCTGGTCTCGGTCCGGGTCCTTGCAGTTCTGCGAGTTCAGCAGGATGCCCCGCACGGGCTTCCCGGGAGACGCCGTCGAGGTGGCGCCGATTCGGGGAAAGATGCCCCACGCCTCCGTCTTCCCAAGGTCGGACATCCGCCCCGCGTCCACAATGCTCTGCCGCAACGCCGCAAAGGACGTGCGGGCCTCCTGGACATCCGTATCGGTCTCGTAGATGTTGACGTACTTCGGCTGGTCCGGCTGCGGATCCACGTTCACGAAGCGGGTAGCATTCGTCAGGAGGCCGGTGCTCTGCAGGTCCGGCAGGTGCACCTCGTCGCACCAACGATTGAACTCGTCCTCGCGGGACGGGTCATTACAATTCGCCAGGGCTATCAACACTCCGTTGGGAAATCGGCCTTCCATAGCATTCCTCCTTGAGTCTGCATCCTGGGCGCCAATCTGGGCACCATTGCCGCCTCGTGCCTGTCCTGGGCGGCGTGCCCCCTTCCCTCCTGTCCTCAAAGCAGGGGGCTGCGCCCCCGCCGGGGAAGTGGAGGTGTCCCCACACAACCTCTCTTAGGGAATCTCCCGTCCAGCGTGCCCCCGAGCTATAGCTTGGTGCACTATGCCGGACTTCATGCAAGCCCTTTCAGGACTTAGGGTGGACCGGCCGCACCACAATGCGAAACTTGATCTCCAACAGGTCATTAGTGTGGCCCGTAGCCTCCCACTTGGCCCGTTCCCCGCGCAGGCCATCCGATGCTTCCACGGGGTCAAGGTGCGTTTCGTAGATGTTGATGAACTGGCCCAGCACGTCGCCGGGCTCGTCGTTCTGGTACCGATAAGCGCTGTGGTAGAGCCCGCTCCCCAGCACGTCGGGAACATGGATGGTGCTGTACCAGTCGCTGAACTCTTGGGCTCGCGAGGGATCCTTGGAGTTCTGGGAGTTGATGAGCAACCCCCCCACCGGCCTGCCGGGCGATGCCGTGGACGTCGAGCCGATGCCCTGGAAAATGCCCCACGCAGCCATGTCGCCCAGGTCGGTCATCCGGTTTGCGGCGAATATCTTGGCCCTCAGCTCGGCAAAGTCTTCCCGCGCCTTGACGATATCCTCGGCAAAGGTCTCATAGATGGCGACATAGTTGGGCTGGCCCGGCCGCGGGTCCGCATTCACGAAGCGGGCGGCATTGGAGAGCAGCCCAGTGCTTTGCAGGTCCGGCAGGTGGTATTCGTCATACCACTGATTGAACTCGTCCTCGCGGGATGGGTCGTTGCAGTTGGTCAGAGCCAGGAGAATGCCCGTGGGAAAGCGGCCTTCCATGATAGTCCCCCTTCGAAATACCGTCGAAGTTGCTCCAAGCCATACGCTGCCCAGCCACCCTCTTGTGTGACAGATGCGGCAGGGCGGGCCGCGCGCCCTAAGGCGTTCTGCGCTCGAAGACCAGCCGAGTCTTCATCTCCAGCAGTTCGCTGAATCGCCCGGCCTTCTCCCACTTGTCTCTCTCCCGCGAGTTGGCCTCCGCGGCCGCGACCGGGTCTTGGTCGGTCTCATAGACGGCCAGATACTTGCCAAGGAGCTCGCCGGGATTGGGATTCTCGAAGCGGTAGGCGCTGTGGAACAGCCCAAGGCCGAGAATATCCGGTACGTGCACCTCGTCATACCACCGGTTGAACTCATCCTCGCGGGCCGCGTCGTTGCAGTCCGTGGAGACGAACAGGAGTCCCGTAACAGGCCGGCCGGCGGCGGCGCTGGACAGCGACCCGATGCGGCGGTGCAGGCCTCCCCCCACGAGGTCCGTGAGGTCGCTGGAGCGCCCCGCCTCTCTCAGGCCGGCCGTCAGCTCCGACAGCGACCTGCGCGCTTCCGCCAGGTCCTCGGCGTTGGTCTCGTAAAGAGCGAGGTGCTTGGCCTGGCCGGGCTGCGGCGCTACGTTCTCGAAACGCGCCGCGTCCTGGAACAGCCCCGTGCCGGTGATGTCCGGCAGGTGAGTCTGGTCATACCAACGATTGAACTCGTCCTCGCGGGCCGGGTCCTTGCAGTTGGTCAGGGCCACCAGCATCCCCTGGGGAAAACGGCCTTCCATAGTCCTTCCTCCCGCTCCTTCCAATATCGCCGCCAGTATAGGTGTCCTCTGGGTGAGGGTCAACGAGGTCGAGGCGCCCACGCCGCGTTACACGGATGAAGGCAGACCATCCCGCTGCGCCGCAGGGCATCCTAGGGTAGAATTGAAGTAAGAGTCCTCTGCATTCCAGCCACCGCACCGCGGCGTCTGACTGGTCTCTGGCAGGGGAGATGGCCAAAGCGGCCAAACCCGCGGGCTACCGGAACCGGCCATCGCGAGCCATATCGATACGACAACCGGAGAAGTGCGCAAGGGCCTCCTCATGGGCCTGATTTCGGGGCTGGCCGCCATCACCTGTTGCGTGTCGCCAGTGGTGCTGGCGCTCCTGGGCGTCGCCACCGCCGCCGAGGCTGTTACACTGGGCGACACTCTGTACTACACGTACGGGTGGGCCTTCCGGGGAGCAGGCCTGCTGATTGCCGCCGTGGCAATGACGCTTTACCTGAGGCGACGGCAAGCGTGCAACCTGAAAGGCGCCCGCCGCCACTGGCGCGCGCCGGCCATCCTGGTCGTCAGCGGCGGCGCCGTCTACGCCGGCCTGTTCTGGTTCACCAAATACCTGGGGGTATGGTTCGGGTAAGCCACATCCCTCACCGGCGCGTTTGACACACCCTGCCCGTCGTGCTACCTATGCGCGGGGCCTTTCGCATTCATTGGGGGAAAAGATGAGCGGCATCCGGTTGTACGACACGACACTTCGCGACGGCACGCAACGGCAAGGCGTGTCCCTGTCCGTTGAGGACAAGCTCAAGATCGCCCGCAAGCTGGACGAGTTGGGTATCGACTTCATCGAGGGCGGCTGGCCCGGAGCGAACCCCAAGGACGAGGAGTTCTTCCAACAGGCGAAGTCCCTCTCCCTCAAGCACGCCACCATCGTCGCCTTCGGCAGCACCCGGCGGGCCAAGGGGCGAGCGGAGGACGACCCCAACCTCAGGGAACTGATCAAGTCGGAAGCGCCTGTCCTCACGTTGGTGGGCAAGAGTTCCGACTTCCACGTCAGCCACGTCCTGGAGACGTCCCTCGAAGAAAACCTCGCCATGATCTACGACTCCGTCGCCTACCTCCGAAGCCAGGGCCGGCGAGTCATCTTCGACGCCGAACACTTCTTCGACGGTTACAAGGCGAACCCCGAGTACGCCGTGCAGTGCGTCCGCAGCGCCGCCGACGCCGGCGCCGAGTGCGTGACCCTCTGCGACACCAACGGCGGGACGCTCCCCCACGAAGTCGCCCAAATCGTCGAACGCGTCGTCAAGGAAGTGCCCACGGAAATCGGCATCCACACCCACAACGACGCCGACGTGGCCGTTGCTGGGGCGCTGGCCGCGGTCCAGGTGGGGGCCGGACTGGTGCAGGGCACGGCCAACGGCTACGGAGAGCGGTGCGGCAACGCCAACATCTTCTCCATAATCGCCAATCTGAAGCTCAAGATGGGAATCGACTGCGTGACGGACAATCAAGTCGCCCACCTCACCGAGGCCCACCGCTACATTAGCGAGGTGGCCAACATGCCTCCCGACGAATTCCAGGCTTTCGTCGGCCTGAACGCGTTCACGCACAAGGCCGGCCTGCACGCCTCCGCGGTGGCGAAGGTCAAATCCAGCTACGAGCACATTCAGCCGGAGTCTGTGGGCAACTCCAATCAGGTGCTGGTGTCGGAGCTTGCGGGCCGGAGCAACGTGGCGTCCAAACTGAAGGAAATGGGCCTCGATGCGGAGGTGCCGCCCCTGCAGGCAAGGGCGCTGCTGGACTTGGTCAAGGAACGGGAGAGCAAGGGCTTCCAATACGAGGACGCGGAGGCTTCCTTCGAGTTGCTGGTGCGCCGCGGCCTGGAGGGATACCGCCCGCCAATGGAGTTGGTCAATTTCATGGTCCGAGTGGACAAACGCCCCGACGCAAACAGGAATGACGGCAACGACGTGGTCTCCGAGGCCATAGTCAAGGTCCAGGTTGGTGGCGAGACCATGCACACCGCCGCCGATGGCAACGGACCCGTCAACGCCCTCGACAACGCCCTGCGCAAGGCCCTGCTCCGGTTCTATCCGAGCCTTCAGGCGGTGCGGCTGGTGGACTACAAGGTGAGGGTGGTGGACCAGGGATCGGGGACCAAGGCCATCGTCCGGGTGTTGATCGAGTCAACCGACGGCGAGCACTTCTGGCGCACCGTGGGAGCATCTCCAGACATCATCGAAGCAAGTTGGATTGCCCTTACGGACAGCCTGGAGTACTGGCTTGCCAAGTGGAGCGCGTAGCCGCTGACCAAGCACACCAATTGCGGTTCCTCCCCGATCTCCCATCGGCTGAGGTTCCGTTTACAAGCCTCGTGCAACAAATGAGGGGGCAGGCTACGGCTTGCCTCTTTGCTTTTGAGGTGCCCTTCATAGGTCGGACACCAGGGCTACCGTTCCGCCCGCGGAGAGCATGATCGCCAGGATGACCCGCGGCCCGAAAAGCTCAAATCTGCGGTTGACCAGGAACGAGAAGACGACGATGAAGATGGCCGCCGTCTGCTGCAACGGCGCCACCACGGTCACCGGCGCCACGTCCAGGGCCACGAAGCGGAACATGTGGGCCAGAAAGGAGAAGACCGCGCCCGCCAGAAACCACCGAATCGCCAGCGGGTCGATGGCCCGCACTCTGCTCAGGCGCCCAGGCAGGGCCAGGAAGGCGAGTAGCAATAGGGCCGCCGCTATGTAGGACAACAGCGCGCCGGCAATGCCAAGGCCAGTCCCACCAACCGATGCCCGGATCAGCAGAGGTCCCGCCCCATATCCAACGGCGGTAACCAGGCCCCAGAAGTACCCTTCGAGGTGACGGCGGGGATACCGCTGCCCTTCGGAAGCATCGGCCTGCGGCGTACCCCCGCTCTGTTGGGCTGGGGCCTGCCGCACGCCGCCTTGGAGCATAACCAGCGGGGCCAGTATCACAAGACCCATGCCAAGGCCTCGCTGGAGCGAGACGCTTTCGTCCAGGAGGACAACCGCCAGGACCACGGCAAACACAACATTCAGGGACCGCAGGGGAGAGGAGGCGTTGGCGCCGAGAATGCGAATCGCCCGGAAGTTGCTGTAGCGGCCCACCAGGTATTCCGACACCCCGGCCCCGGTAAGCATCCATAGCGCCGCCACCCCAAACTCGTTCACCCTGAAGAGCTGCCCGGTCAGAAGCGCTACGATCAGAAATAGGGGAACGCCCGCAACGACAGAAAAGTAGATGCCTTGGTCGGCGCTGGCAACCAACATGCCGCGGCGGGCCACGATGACGCTGGCGCTGAAGCACGCCGCGGTCAGGATGCCGAATATGGCGCCAAGGAGCAACGGAGCACCTCAGGAGGTCGGGGGGTTCAAGCTAAATCCGACGGAGCGGGCCGGTAAAGCATGCGACAATCCCAGGAAGAAAGGTGCCAGGAGCGGTGGTCATTCGGCGGATTGCGCTGAGGCCCCGTTGGCGTGCCTTCGCACATCAGCGAGGGCCGTCTGCGCATGGATAATGCCGGAGAGCCGCCGATGCCAACTGAACCCGGACCCCTAGGCAAAGCGACGAAAAGCGGGGCGCCGGAACGGTTCCGGCGCCCCGCTTTTCATATACCTGCAACGCCTTCTACTCTTCTTCGCCGGACATAATACTGGCGATACGGGCCTTCTCCTCCTCAGGGGCGGAGAACAGGTCCCGGAACACGTTCTCAATGGCCTCCGGCGGCACGTAGGTGATCGGGCGTCTGATCTGCTCGGCCTCAGTAATCAGCTCTGGGTCCAGCACAGCCTGGCGGAACCCTTCTCGCAGAATCGCCAGCCGGTCCAGGGGAACGCCGGGGGGCGCTGCGAAAGGACGTCCCGTAGCCGGAGAGGCGACGTAGGCGCTGGCCAGCGCAATGTCCTCAGTGGTCTTGGCCCTCTCCAGCAGGGTCGGCGCATCGGGGAAGGTCGGGTCGCGGTCCAGGTTGGGGTCGCCGGTGGTGCTCAGGACGTTGATTTCGCCCGCCTCTAGCATGTCGCTCAGGTCATTCAGGAAGCTGTCCTTAGAGCCGCCGGCGCAGTCGATCTCGCCCTTGCGGAAGGCAAGCCTGTACTCAGCGCCTCCCGGATAGCCAAGCACCAACTCCCAATCAAAACCAGGAACGAACTGCTGCAATATCCGGGCGTGGCTGACGAAGGCCGTCGTGGTGGAAGATCCCAGGAAAAGCTTGCGGAGCGCCCCTGACTGCTGGGCCGCGGCTATTTCCTCTAGGGTCCCGTCCCCCACCACGTCCGTCCGGCAATAGACCGTGTCCGTCGTGAAGGCGGGGCTGCCTATCCAGCTCAACGTCGTAACGTCGAACTCCACTCCGGGTTCCTTGAGGAACTGGTTCATGTAGTTGCTGTTCACGATGGTGCCGAAGACAGTGCCGTCCCTCGGCGCCGCCACAGCGATGAAGTTGGGGCCGCGCATGGTATTGCCACCGGGCATGTTCTGAACGATAACGTCAGGATTCCCCGGAATATGCTTCCCTATGTGCCGGGCTACGAGCCTGGCGTAGGCATCGTAGCCGCCGCCTGGGGTGGCGTTGACAATGATGCGCAGCGTCTTGCCATCGTAGAAGGGCGGCCCCTCGGCCGTCGGCGCAGGCGTCGGCGTGGGAAACGGAGTCGCCGTGGGACGCCTGGTCGGCGTGGGAGCGGGAGTGGCCGTTGGCTGCGGAGTCTCGCCCGGCGCCAACGTGGCAGTCGGTTGAGGCGTGTCGGTTGGCGGAGTATCCGTGGGCCTAGGCGTCGACGTGGCGTCGCCGCCGCCGCCGCAGGCTGCCAGCAGCAACAGCAACACTGCCGCCGCGGTTGCCAAGGCGAGAGCTTTTCTCTTCATCTGGCCTACCTCCTTGCCGAGCTACGGCCCCGCCGAAAGTTGCACACAGTATACGGATTTAACTACGTTCGTCCACCCATAGGCTTGGCGGCTGCGGGCTTCCTCGGAATCGGCGTCCTCACGCCGCTCCTCTCCGCCCTTCAAGCGCGCCCCCGGACCGATGGCCTTTGCCGGGATACCCGCGCGCTGGACTCGTTCGCCCGTGAAGAGGGGCGAGGGTGGGCTATTGGCCCACCCTCGCCCCTCTCCGCTCCTAAAGAAACCGGCCCTAGAACTCCTCTGTGTAGCCCCATTCGTAGTTGGGGTCCAGGTAGGCGTCTTCCGGCATCTTGCTGGCGAGTCCCTTCTTGGCCAACTCTTCCTGGAATAGCTCTCGGATCATCGGCTCCTCGTCTGGGTACTCGATCTGATCCCGCGCCCTGTCCTCAATGGTCTCCGCCTGGCCGCCGAACTGCCGGGGCGAGTGGAAGGCCAGGTAGCGCGCCGGCACGACACCGGTGCTGAAATGCTGGTGGAACCACTTGTTCGGTGGAACGAAGACGCTGCCTTCATGCCACGGCACAATGATCTTCTCCTTGCCCTCTTCCCACATGACGGAGTAGCCCTCGCCGTCGGGGATGACGATGATGACGCCGGGGCCGTGACGGTGAGCCTTCTTGTAGCTTCCCGATGGGAAGACCGACATATGACAGGTCATCTTGCTCTTCGGGTAGACGATGTAGACGGTGCGGCCACCCCCGCCCCTGCCAAACAGAGGAGTCAGGTCTCGCCACTCCTTCATGTCCGGGAAGAAGTTGCCGCTCCAGTAGTAATACATCACGCCCTTGGAAGGATAGAAGCCCTCGGGAACGTGGACCTCCTTGGCCTGGGAAAAAAGCTCCTCTCCCGGCTCGCCCAGCAACCCCTGATTCTCATAGGGATTGTTGATAAAGAACTCCGGGTCGGGGTTGGCGGCCATGGCCACGGGCATGAAGTTGAAGTGGAGCAATCGGGCAGGCTTGTCGCCTCGCATGTTGCTGAGTTGGGTCCAGCAGTCCCTGGGAAGCCGGAACATGGCGTGGTCCGACCACTCGAAGGTGCGCTCGTGGGAGCCGTCGTTGGACCAAAGCCGGCTCATGCCGCCGCCTTCCAGCACATAGACGATCTCGTCGAAACCCGCCTTCAGCCGGGGCAGCGTCTGACCGGCGGGGATTTCGGTCACCCTGGCCTCTGAAACGCCCTCCTGCCCCGCCAGCTTGAGGAAGGCGGCGTTGCACCCTCGCTCGGCCCATGGTCCGAGCTCCAGCTTGCGGATGTCCTCCACGTAGTAGCCCTCGTGGATGGGCACCCCAATGGACTCGATCCACTCGTCGTAAGCGGATTTCATCTTGAGGCTTTCGGCTTGGCCGAAGGTCTGGGTGGTCATTGGCCCTCCATTTCACCAGCTAGCTTTCGTATGCGTTACCGCCAAACGTACATTATGAACGGGAAGCCCGCCCAACAATCCTGCCGGGCGCTTCTACAGGCCCCTCACCCGCCGCACCACGAAGCGCTTGTCCGAAAGTGGCGTCACGATTTCCCAGTTCGTCTCCAGGTGGGTGACGATCTCGTCCTCGCCAACGACCTTGACATTGGTGGGAACGTCGGTGAGGTCGCCGCGCAGAATGCGGTTCTCCTGCTTGACCTTCTCCATCTCCGCGTCCATGTCATCGAGCTTCGCTTCCATGTACCGCACGTAGTAGCTGGAACTCAACAGCTTCAGCTTCTCGCCGATGCGGCGGTCGAGCTTGCCCATGTGCTCGCCGACTTCTTCCTGGGTCAGACCTTGGTCCAGGAAGCTCTTGAAGGCGAATGCCTCCTCGACGCCCGTGAGGTCTTCCCGCTGGACGTTTTCCGCCAGGGAAATGGTGTAGGTGTCCTCGTCGGTGAGATCCCGGACCTTGGCGTTGATGGCGCCCTGTCCCGCCAGATGGGAGGCGCGCCACCTCCGTTCGCCAAGGACCAACTGGAACCGGTCTCCCGCGGGCCTGACCAGGATGTCCTCGAGCTGCCCGATCTTGTTGATCGACTCGGCGAGCGCCCTCAACGCTTCCTTGTCAAAGAACTTCCTTGGCTGCCCTGGATTGGGTTCAATGAGGTCCAGGGGTATCCGATAGTATTGGGAATCGCTGACTTCTGTGACTCTCGGGTCCACTGCCTTTGCTCCTATGACTTGTCGTTTCAAGGCTGGCGACGGGCTGGACGCCACCGACGGGCCGCCCGCCCTGTTGGCGCCGTCCATGCCGCGTAACTACGGGAGACGCGCTACGAGCGCTCCTAGTGAGCCATGTGCTCGCTGAGCTTCTCCTCCAACTCCTCCTCCGACATGCCCGTCCGCTCCGCTATCACGAAGCGTCCGAACCCGCAATAGCAACGGCCGTACCGGTAGAGCTTGCCCATCACCGGCGCCTCCTCCGGGCCCAGGCTCAGGGCCTTCGCGGTAATGGGGTGCTGGATGTGCTTCTTGCAGAAGGTGCAACGAAACACGAAACCAACGTCCACTCTTCTATTCTCATCCGCCAAGGTCCACCTCCTCGCTTTTGCCGGCCTGTCGGGCGGCGCGGCCATTACAGCAATTTCACCTGCGGGTGTCAAGCTGCATTTTAAGAGGGGACGCCGTCTGATAACGGCGTCCCCTCCATGGTCTATCGGGACATTCAGTAGGACGTTGGGCCGGGGCCGCGTCAGCGGAGACTCGGCAGCCTAGCAGGTGATGTTGTCCATGGGCTGTCCCGGCCGCAGAATCTCGTCCGGGTCCCCCAACTGCTTGGCGAAGTTGCGAAGCTCGGGGTCCTCCAGCAGCAGCAGCTTCCGCTCGTCCACCATGCGCTCGCCGTCGAACCACATGGTGGGCGTCTGGATGTACGTGTCCACATGGGACACCCAGATGCCAGTGCCCGACTTCAGGGCTTCCGCGTTGTAGTTATCGTCGATCTGATAGGTGGCGACGCCGAGGTGGAGAACACCGGCGTGACGCTCCTTCTCCACGAAGGTCGAGTTGGCCCCGGTGAGCCGGGCCTTGGGGTTCAGGCCCCACATGCACTCCACCAACCGCTTCGGCGCAGGGTCCCGGCCGGGCCCGTTGATGAAGGCCCGCACCGCATCGGCCTCCCATTCGCCCTCAATGTTGGTGATGTACCCGCCCTCCACCGTGAACCGGATCGGGCTGGTCGTCTCACCTGTGATGACCGTGGCGTCCGGCACGAAAACACCATCCGCCTCTATGGGCACGAACCCACAGGTGCTCGGGGGAAAGTGGGCTCGCACGCCCCTCTTCAAGGGTCCAATCTCGTCCATGCCCACGCCAATGCCGCCGAACGTGTGCTCAATGCCGGGGGCCTTGACGACAAGGTCGGTGCCGGATGCGCTGGTGATGCGGATCTGAGCGTTGGCCGTCTCCTTCCGCATCTTCCGCATGATCTCGTACATCATCGGCAGCGGGAAGGTGGCCGCGGGCGACGACAGCAACTCGTAGGTGGCAAGCTGGTACATGGAGACCGGCTTGTTGTTGTAGATCTTGCAGGCGTTCCCCGGCAGCTTCTTGGAGTGGATGTCCGGGAACCAGGACATTATGACCACGTCGTCGGCGGCTGCGAAGGCCTGCACCACCATGTCATTGGGGTTGTCGGGGTCGATGCCGGAGGGAGAGAAGGGCCGGGTCCTGAGCGTGCTGACGTCGGCGCCCGCCATGTTCGCCACCATCTCGAAGGCCGACACCACCACCGGGTCGACCGTGCGTTCGGCGATGATGAGGAACTTTTCGCCCGGCTGCGTGTCCATCAGATTGACCACGCAGTTCTGCACGCCTGGAATGAGCAGCGGCAACTGCTCAGGCGCAGCCTTGGGCAGGCTTCCGTATCCAAATTGGTGTCCAGCCATATCGTTCCTCCAAAAAGCCAAATGGGGCCGCTGCCGAAGCGCAGCAATTAGAGCAGCTTGCCTCCCCAATTGTCAACAAACGTCGCAGCAAGCCACGCTTGCTTGACACATCCGGCGGCCAGGCAGGTATAATCCGCGGCAATCCGCGCACATGCCGGAGCACGGAAACGATGTGGGGTTTTGCGCCCAGGGAACGTCAGGCCCGGCTAGACGCAGCGGTTGCCCCTTGGAGGTGTCGAATGTCGAAAAAGCTCTTGCTCCCTATACTGGGGTTGCTTGTCGCCGCGCTCGTTGCGGCGGCCTGCGGAAGCGATCCGACGTCTACGCCGCGGCCAACCGCGGCGCCGACCAACACGTCGGCGCCTCAGGCCACCGACACTCCGGCCCCGCCAACCCCGACCCTCGCCCCGGGGGAAACGCCAAGGCCAACTCCTACGCCGGTCCCCACTGTTAGGCCCACGGCGACGCCCATTCCGGCCACAGCCACGCCGGGCAGGCCCTTCTACGATGGCAGGACCATCCGCATTATCGTGCCCTACTCTCCCGGTGGCGGCTACGACTTCTTCTCGCGGGTTGTCGCCAGGGTGCTGCCCAAGCACATTCCCGGCCAACCGGCGATGATCGTGGAGAACAGGCCTGGCGCCGCCGGCGCGATCGCCGCGAACCACCTCGCCAACAACGTAAAGCCGGACGGACTCACCATCTCGGCATTCTCGGCGTCCCTCCTTTTGACTCAGCTCGTGGGTCAGGAAGGCGTCCTGTTCGACGCCCGCGACTTCGAGTGGATCGGCACCATTGGAGGCTTCACGTTCGTGTGCTTCATCCGCACCGACACCGGCATCAGGACCATCGACGATCTGATAGCCACCGACGACGAATACGCTTTCGCTGAATCCGCATCGGTCACCTGGCTCCCGGAGCTGCTCAACGCTGAAATGGGAACAGACCTGATCGTATTGGGAGGCTACCAGGGAACAGCGGACTCTTCCCTGGCTGTGGACCAGGGTGAGGCCCACGGCAAATGCTGGCAGTGGACGCCCTCTGTTACCGCCAGCCCTCACTGGCTTGAAAGCGACCCCTGGTTCATCACTCCTCTCCTCCAGATCACCGTGGGAGAGAAGCACGAGGCCCTTCCGGACGTGCCCACCATCGTGGAGTACAAGGACCAATTGAAGTCCGGCCAGGCCGCCCTCGATCTGGTTGCTGCGGCCACGCTGCCCCAAGTCATGGAGCGCAACTACATCGCCCCGCCGGGAACGCCGCCGGAAATTTTGCACATGCTCCAGGACGCCTTCTGGGCAATGCAACACGACCCGGAATTCATTGATGCAATCGAGAGGGCGGGCCGCGGCGCCGAGCTTGGCCCCATCCTGCCGGACGTAGCGGAAGGCTACCGGGACCAAATCCTCGATACGCCGGCCGACGTCGTAGATAAGCTCAGGGAACTATTCGGCATTTAGTCTCGTCAGCGCGTGGCCGCAGGTCACGCGGGCGCCCTCCAGGCTTGCAGGGTGGACAGAGACGAGAGAAAGGAGTAAACATGGGACACCGGCTAACGGTGTCCCATGTTGCAATTACAAGGAGGAAGGGAAATGGCGGAGACGAATCTGGAACTGATCATTGACGGGGATGGACATCTGGTGGAGGACATTCAAGCTATCGCCGGCCTCATGCGCGAAGAGTTGATGCCCCAGCGCTTCGTGGAGCGCCAAGCAAGGTCTGGCAGTGTTCTGAACGGCATCTTCCCCGCCGGGGACCACCTCCACGCCGCCACGCCCATCGAATACCCGCCCCACTCCTTCCAGCAGGCGGACGCCCAGGGCTGGCTGGAGTTCGCCGACGACGTTGGCATCGACTCGACGGTGCTGTACCCCAGCGCAGGCCTCGGATACGGACGCATCACCAACCGCGAGTGGGCCATTGCCGTGTGCATGGCTTACAACGACTGGGTCTACCGGGACTACACGAACAAGAGCCCCCGCTTCAAGGCGATGGGCCTCATTCCAATGCAGGACCCGCCCGCGGCGGCAGCGGAGCTTCGGCGTATCGTGAAGGACCTGGGCCTTCCGGGCGCCATGCTGCCATCTCCGGGACTGAGCAAGCACCTGGGCGCCAAGGAGTTCTGGCCCGTATACGAGGAGGCCAACAACCTCGGCTGCGCGCTGGCCGTCCACGGCGGCGGTCACAGCGGCTTCGGTTTCGACACCTATGAAGTCCTCGGCGCATCCCATGCCCTTGGCCACCCGCTGAACAACATGGTCGGCTTCGGCGGCATCATCTTCAACGGCTGCGTGGACAAGTTCCCCAATGTCCACTGGGGCTTCATGGAGGGCGGCATCGGCTGGTTCATCATGTGCATGGAGCGATTCGACCGCTCCTACGAGACCCACAAGCACTACGACCCCCGGGGCGAGCTGATCCAGCTTAATAACGGCGAACGGGTCAGCGACTACATCCTGCGTCACATCGACGAAGGCAGGATTTTCGTTGGCTGTGAAGGGAGCGAGCCGTTCTTGGGTCAGGCGGTGCAGGCCTTCGGCAACAAGTTCCCCGTCTTCTCCTCTGACTTCCCCCACGAGGTGAACAACGAGATGTGCAAGGAGGAGATCCACGAGATCCTGGACAGCCCCGGCCTGACCAACGAGGACAAGGCAGCCGTCCTCAACATGAACGCCCAGCGTTTCTACAGGCTCTCGCCTGTGGGCGGCAACGGCGCATAGAACACCCCGGCATCCTGCGAAGAACGGCCCCTCGACCTCGAGGGGCCGTTCTCTTTGTGCTCCTGGGCTGGGCGAAGGGTCGCCGCGTTGACCCCGCGAGGCGCCGGTGATACCTTCGAAACACCCTCCGGACAGGTTCAACCCTCTGTCCCTGCCTCCGAGTACGGGGGCAGGTGAGGAAGCGTCTGGACGCTCCAAGGTCAGCAAGCGACACCCTCCCCGTTCCCCAAGCGGGGTGCAGGGGGCGCAGCCCCCGCCGGGGGTAGCTCTGTCCCTGCCCCTGTACTCGGGGGAAGGTTAGGAAGCGTCTGAACGCGCCAAGCGGAGCGGGCGGGATAGCGGCGCAGGCCAAGACAGACCATCCGCTGGAGGAGGGCGCAGGCCAAACCAAGATCATCCGTCCCCAATCCCTGCCCCTGGCATGCGCTCGAATCGCAGTGCGTCTCGCACAGCTTGTTCAGAGGACCTCTAGATTTTGAGGCTTTCCTACTATCTTCTGGGCTTCCAGGGCAGGAGGGCGGAACAGCGAGCCGCCCTCCTGCTTTATTTGGCGGCCGGCATGTACAACGCCATACTGGCCATGCTCGTCGTGCTGGTCCCGCTGTACGCCCTCCACCTGGGTTTCAATCTTGCGACTATGGGCGCCGTCATTTCTTCCCAGGCGGTGCTGCAGATCTCCCTTCAGCTCTTCGGAGGAATGCTGGCGGACCGCTTCGGGGAGCGGATTGTGTGGCGCATGAGCTTCACGTCCGCCTTGGCCGGCTGTCTCATCTTCCTATTCTCGTCCACTCTGGCCGCGCTGTTTGCGGCCCAGTTCTTCCTGGGGTTGTCCAGGGCCATCTATTGGAACGCGGGCCAGACCTACGGCACGCGGCTGTCCGAGCCGGACACGCCCGCCATCATCGCGCGCTTTCTGGGCTACGGGAGCGCCGGCCTCATCATCGGAGGGCCGTTGGCGGGCGCAGTGGCGGGGGCCAGCGGCTTCTCGGCCGCCTTCGCCCTGTGCTGCTGCTTTTGCGGAATCCCGCTGGCCATCAGCTTCGTCATGCCGGCCCTGCCGCGCCGAGGGGCCATCCAAACGGTCCGCGAGGTGATCCGCCCAGTCCCCGGTCTGCTCAGGGTGAAGGTCCTGTGGCTGGGCGTCTTCATGGGCTTCCTCAGCGCGATGTCCGTTGCGCTGCTGGGGTCCACGTACATCGCGTTCTTCAGGGAGGTCGGCCACAGCGAGGGCGTCATCGGAGGCGTGAGCGCCATTCATTCCATTGGTCTGGTGGCGTTTGGCTTTGCCTTCACACCGGTGCTCCGGCGCCTGGGATACCGCGCCATGTAGGGTCTGTCCCTGGTGGGCATGGGCATCATGACCTTCATCATGGCGCAGGCGGCCCAAAGCCTGGCCACCCTCATCCCCATCATCGCGCTGCTGGGCATCGTCTTTGCGGGTTCCCGGATTCTCTACCCGGTCATGGCGGCCCTCGCAGCCCCGGAAGGCCTGCGGTCGACGACCCTGGCAGTCACCGGCCTGGGATGGGCCACGGGAATGCTCACCGTCCCCGTTTCCTTCGGGGCGCTGGCCGATGCGACGAGCCTCGCTACGGTGGTCACCGTGGCGGCGCTGATCCTGACGGGGGCGGGGCTCGTCTCCCCCATCCTGTTCAAGCTCCTCTACAGCCCGCCCGAGTCCCAGCAGTAAATCACCCAGGCGGCTACGAGACCTCTGCATTACCCGTATCACGCGCAAATGGTTCTATGCTTACCGACGATCCGTCGCGCCAACTTGGTGTCGTACGATAAATCCCCTGCCCCCGTATTCGGGGAAGCCTCCTTGTCCCTGCTCTCGTACTCGGGGGAAGGCTAGGAAGGGGGTCCCCGCCAGGTGAGGAGACGACGCCCCCGTCCCCCAAGCAGGGTGCAGGGGGCGCAGCCCCCGCCGGGGGTACAGGGGGTGTCCCCCTGTTCTGGAAAACATTGGAGGGTGGGCCGGTGGGACAACGGCGCAGGCCAAACCAGACCCTCCGCTGAAGGAGCGCGCAGGCCAAAACGAAATCCTTCCTCCCATCCCTCCCCCGCCCCCGGGGAAAGGCCAGGAAGCGTCCCTTCTCCCCGCCCCCTGCCTGAGTGAACGCCGCCGCGGATGGGGAGCGTCAGCAAGCGGTTGTCCAATCGAGGGTGGGCCAACTAGACTGCGGGTATGGTGCAACGCAGCCTGAGCTTCGACGACGGATTCGACGATTGCTCCGATATTGACCGGTTGGGTTGTTGAACGACGTGCCCCACCAGACCGAACCCAACGCCAACAACGCCCTGGGAGACCTCCTCCGCGGCATGATGCCCGGCTGCGAGGTCCGCTCCGAGAATACGCAGACCTTCCCTGACCATCCGGGGCGCCATGCCGACGTGCTGATCACGGCGCCGGGGCGCTCGCCGGTTGCGGTCGAGGCGGAGTATGAGCCGGCCCCCGAGGCGGAAGAGGACGCCCGCCAGCGGCTGGGCCTGAGTGTTCAGGGAGAGCTGCGGACCATCGAGGCGGCCATTGCCGTACGCTACCCGGAGGCCGTGGAAGGCGCCTACGACGTCCGCCAGGCCCTGGCTGAGGCGCGCCTTTCCTACTGCGTACTCTACGAGGACGGCAGCCGCTTCCCCGAATCGGGGTGGCTGAACGGTTCGGCGAGCGACCTTGCCGACTTGGTGCGCCTGCTGTCGGTGCCGCAGAAGGCGGTGGACGAGGCGGCCTCAGTGCTCGAACACGGGATCGGGCAGGCGGCAAGCGTACTGGATGACCTGGCGAAGCAGCGGCCCGCCATCATCACGACGATAGCCCGCCTGCTGGGCATGTCCAACGTGCCGCAGACGCGCCGTATGGCCTGCGCCATCGTCGCCAACGCCATGGTGTTCCACGAGCGGATAGCGGGGATGCACGAGAATGTGAGGCCGCTGGGATTGGTGTGCGGCCCCGGCGTTGCAAACCCGCAGGCCGAGGTGGCGGACGCCTGGGCCGCCATCCTGAAGATCAACTACTGGCCCATATTCGCCATTGCCAAGGACATCTTGGAGCAGTTGCCGCCGGACAGCGC
The DNA here is from genome assembly GCA_965263165.1 of Dehalococcoidia bacterium. GTDB lineage: Bacteria > Chloroflexota > Dehalococcoidia > Lucifugimonadales > SAR202-VII-2 > SAR202-VII-2. Next base: position 1,672,260 of record OZ253584.1, on the reverse strand, counting down.
CGCGCAGGTGTTGCGGGGCCTGAGGGACACCGCTCAGACGGTGAACGCCACCGGCGTGGACAATGCCCACAACCTGACCGGGCGCATCTTCCAGCGGCTGATTGCCGACCGGAAGTACCTGGCGACCTTCTACACCCTACCGGCGTCGGCGGCGCTGCTCGCGCGGCTGGCCGTCGCCAAGATGGACGGCGTGGACTGGTCGGACGCCGAGGCAATTGGCAAATTGCGGGTTGCCGACTTCGCCTGCGGGACGGGGGCGTTGCTGTCGGCGGTGTACGAGCAGATTGCGGCCAGACACGAGCGGGCCGGGGGCAATCCTGCCGCACTGCACCGGGTGATGATGGAGGAAGTGCTCTACGGCTGCGACGTGATGCCGTCGGCCATCCACATCACAGGGTCGACGCTGTCGGGGATGGAGCCATCGGTTGGTTTTGAAAACTCCCGCCTGTATACCATGCCCTATGGCCGGCAGGGTGACGGGACGGTGAAGATTGGGTCGTTGGAGCTGCTGCAATCCTCGACGGCGCTGACGCTGTTCAACACGAGCGACCCGGCGATGCGCACGGGCAGCGCCGGTGAGGAGACGGCGGCGCAGGTCACGGCGGAGATGCCCGACGGGGGCTTTGACCTGGTGATCATGAACCCGCCGTTTACCAGCAACACTGCCAAAGAAGGCTCGCACATTGGCACATTCGCTCCTGCGTTTGCTGCGTTTATGAGCAAGGATGAAGACCAGCGTGAAATGTCGAAACACTTGAATAAACTTAAAGAAGGAACCTGTTATCACGGGCACGCAGGCATGGCGTCGGCATTTGCTGCGATGGCCCATCGGAAGCTAAAGCCCGGCGGCACACTTGCTCTCGTTTTGCCACTTACAGCCTCTGCTGCATCTTCCTGGCAGGCTTTTCGTCAAATGATGGCCAAAGACTTCACTGATTTGATGATTCTGAGCATCGCCGCCAACGGCCGGGAGATGTCGTTCTCCTCCGATACCGGCATGGCGGAGTGCCTCGTTGTCGCCCGCAAGATGCTCACAGGAACGTCCCCTGTGAGCGCCCAACCCACTATCGGGAATCAAGAACAGCCGGGGAGCCACAAGGGTTACCCCTACGTGCGACGGACGCATTTCACATCGCTGCGCCATCGTCCGAGGGGCTTTGCCAATGCTGCTCAGATTGCCAACGGCATAGTTGCGGGTGACTACATTCGACAGATTGAGGACGGGCCGTACGGCGGCACGCCCCTGATGGTAGGTGAAGAGTTCACGGGCGAAACGATAATTGCGCCGTGCCTTTTGGATGGAGAGCCATGGGGTGCGGTTCGACTGTCGGATTATTCTTTGGCACAGACCGCCTATGCTTTGTCGGACTCAAGGTTATGGCTTCCTGGAAATCACTCGCCGCTAAACCTGAAAGTAACCCAACTAGCTGACATAGGCTCCCTTGGCCTATATGACCTTGACATCACAGGTCAGCCCCCTCAAGGACCATTCACGCGGATGGCGTATTTCCCGACAACCACCTATCCGTCCTTGTGGAACCACGATGCTCCGAATGAGACTCGAATAGTCTGCGAACCTGACTCCCAGCTACAGGTTCGGCAGGGTATGGAAGCCAAAGCAGCCACGGTATGGGATACCGCCAGCCGAGCCCACATCAATCGTGACTTTACGTTCGGTTCCCAGCCCCTGGCTGTTGCTTTCACGGACCAGGACTCGGTGGGTGGTAGGGTATGGCCCAACGTGATCTTCGGTGACAAGCGGTTTGATTATGCCTTCACGGTCTGGGGTAACAGCACCTTGGGCTTACTGTCATATTGGTGGCACTCGAGCCGTCAGCAATCAAGCAAGGCCAGTATGTCGATCCGCTCTGCGGATTCCCTTCCCGTGCTGGACTTTCGCGCCCTCACCGACGAGCAGTTGCTGATGGCTGAGATGATCTTCAACGAGTTCCGAGACAAGGAGCTCAAGCCCGCCTACCTGGCGGACGCCGACGCCAACCGGGCGCTGCTGGACCGCCGGGTTGTCTGTGACCTCCTGGGGTTCGACGAGGACACTTACCAGGGCGTGCGCCGGTTGGCGGCAAAGTGGTGCGCCGAGCCGTCGGTGCACGGAGGAAAGCCGAGGCCGCCGGGGAGCGCGCTGGTCAGCTAGGGAATCTCTGACCAAGCCCCCACCCACGGGGAACCTCCCACCCCTGCCCCGAGTACCGGGCCAGCCCCTCTTCCTTCCCTCGTACTCGGGAGCAGGCTAGGAAGCGTCCCCGCCAGGTCAGCAAACCACGCCCCCTTCCGTCCCCCAAGCAGCGTGAGGGGCCGCAGCCCCCGCCGGGGGTAGTTCTGTCCCTGCCCCTGTACTCTGGGGAAGGTTAGAAAGCGTCCCTTCTCTTCCCCTGGCTAGGAAGCGTCCAGACACGCCAACGCAAGCTCGCGACCGCCGCCCAACGGGGTGCAGGGGGCGCAGCCCCCGCCGGGGGTACAGCGTGTCCCCCTGTACCCCAAACGTTGGAGGGTGGTGCGGGCGGGATAGCGGCGCAGGCCAAGCCAGACCCTCCGCTGTAGGAGGGCGCAGGCCAAGACAAAACCATCCGTCCCCATCAGCGGGCGGACGCCGCAGTCAGAGGCTCCTGCCACACCCCCCTTGTAAAATACGAACGGGTGTGCTATAGTACCCCCATGAAGTCGGCCACCGGCCCCCTTCTCTTTCTCGGAGCCTGCCGCATACGTTTAGCACTGTGGGCTAACCATAGAGCATCCCCCTGTGGCAGGGGCGCTGAGGAAACAACCCAAGGGGCAAGACCCTCCAAGGAAGGCTGGGGCCGGAGCGAATGCCGTTGTAGGGCACAAGCCCTTGGGAGCCGCTAAAGGCTCCCCGCGGTTTCGCTAAGGCTCGCGACGGCTCCGTCACGGCTCCCTTCGAGAGCCGGCTGGTAAACGTCGCGAAGTGTCGCCAACTGTCCCACAGTCGTGACATCTGTCCCCTGGAGTGCTATGGATTACCGCTCTCGCTCCCGCCGCTTTTGCCTTCGGCGCCCCTACCGGCTCACGCCTCCTCCACGCCTGGACGCCCTCTCCTGTTCCGTGGGCTGCCGGAGGCCGCCTACCGCGCAGGACGCGAAGCGCGCGACGCCTACAGGCAGGAGCGCGGTGGGTTCCGGGGCGGGACGGCTATCCGGACGGTGAAGCGGCCCCGGTCTTGGCCTCGCCGGGCTCGCATCGGCGGCAGGCTGAAGGCGCTCTCCTCAGCCTCGCAGACAAAGCCATCGAGGCGATGAAAGCAGCGCTTGCGGCGAACGACACCCGCGTCGCCGAGTGGATCGTCGACCGCGCCGTCGTCCGGCCCCCCAAACCCGGTAGCCCCGCAGAAAAGTCAGCGCGGATGAGGGATGTTGAAGCAAGGGCCGAGCTCCAGCGCGCAATCGATAAGATCGCAGCCGAACTTGAGGCAGAGAGACTTGAGGAAGAACGTGCTAGCGGAGCTGGCGCAGGGGCGGGTGAGGGGGAACCTCTCTTCCTTCCCTCGTACTCGGGGAGAGGCTAGCAAGCGTCTGAAACGCGCCAACGCGAAACAACGCCGCTCCGCCCTCCCCCAAGCGGGGTGCAGGGGGCTGCTGTACGACCGGGCACATGGGTAACAGTTAGACCGGGGACATAGGTAACACTTTTGTGGGAGTCCTGTCGACCTGACCGCTCACGTCGTCCAGCATCCCGATGATGAGCGGCCCGAACCGTATCGACCAGGTCCGCTCGTCCTGCTGCACAAGGCCCACCGGCTCGCCTATGAGCGACTCGCTCAGGTACACCACGCCTCCCTTCCACTTGATCTGTCCGTTGATGCGGACCCTGCGCACGAGGACCTCGGCTTTGTACTCCGGCGAACGGACACGCGAAGGGTAGGGCCGCGGCGACGGCGTGTACAGACTGGCCGGAGGCATCTGTCCGAGTGTCTCGTGCGGCCTCTCGCTGTTGTAGCTTTCCCTGAAGCGGTCAAAGGCATGATGCTGCCGCCTGCGGTTGGCCTGCGGAGGCGTGGCCGTCTCGGCCTTGAGCGTCCGGTGCAACCGCTCAAGGCGATCGTTCTGCTCAGGGTGTCCAGGGTCGATGCGCTCAGGCATGATTCCCAGCTTGACCCACCACACCGACAGCGGCGAGAGGCTGCCAAGTCCCACGCTGGCGAACGGCGCGCCGTTGTCCGTGCGGATGGCCCTGGGCAGGCCGTACTCCCGGAATGCACGCTCCAGTACGCGCCTGGCCTCAGGCCCATTGGGCCGCTCAAGGCCGTCACACACCAGCAGATACCTCGATGCCGCGTCCTGCACCGTCAGCGGGTCGATCCGCGTCCCGTCTGCGGTGCGGAACCACCCCTTGAAGTCGATCGACCACACGTCGTTTGGCCTCTTGGCCCCTGAGAAGGGCTCACCCCACGGCGTGCTGCGCCGCCTGCGCCGCCGACGCTTCACCAGTCCGGCACGGTCCAGTATGACGCCCGCCGTACTGGGCGACGGCCACGACTCCTCAGGCTCTATGAGCCGCAGCCTGCCGATTACCTTCTTGGGTCCCCACAACGGATGCTCTCGCTTCATCTCGATGATCCAATCGACCAGCTCCGGGGGCGTCGCGTTGGGAGGGTGATGCGGCGCTCTGCTGCGGTCCAGCAGACCCGCCTCACCCTCAGCATCGTGGCGGCCGATCATCTTGTAGGCAGTCTTGCGGCTGACGCCGAACTGACGGCTCAGCTCGGCCACGCTCTCCTCTCCCAAAGCGTAACGCTCGATCAGGCGCAATCGCTCAGACTCGGGACTCGCATGTCTCCAGGGCAACACATGTGCCTCCTTGTGGAATAGTTCCTACATTCCCACACTGTGTTACCCATGTGCCCGGTTTACCTGTAACCTATCTCCCCGGTCTGTACCGGTGCTATCCCTCCCCCTACGGCTAGGAAGCATCCCAACGCGCCAAGTGGGAAAACGCCGACGCCGCCCTCCCCCAAGCAGGGTGCAGGGGGCGCAGCTCCCGCCGGGGGTACAGCGTGTCCCCCTGTACCCCAAACGTTGGAGGGTGGGCTAGGTGGAACAGCGGCGCCCGCCGTCATAAGCCCTCTCCCCAACCCCATACTCAGGGGAAGGAAGTCCAGACGCTCCAAGCTCAAAAACGACGCCCCCGTCCCTGCCTCCGTACCAGGGGGCAGGTTAGGAAGCGTCCGACCCGCCAACGCAAGCTCGCGACCGCCACCGAGCGGGGTGCAGGGGGCGCAGCCCCCGCCGGGGGTACAGGGGGAGTCCCCCTGTTTCCAATAATGTTGGAGGGTGGGCCGGTGGGATGGCGGCGCAGGCCAAAGCAGACCATCCGCTGAAGGAGAGCACAGGCCAAACCAAAACCCTCCGCCGAAGGAGGGCGCAGGGAACCCAAGGTTCCCGCCAGCGTGAACAGGCCCTAGTCGCGCACCTTCTGGACGAACCAGTCTAGGGGAAGCTGCTGTCCCAGCCCCTTCTCCTTCGCCGCCCGGTAGACATGGCCCGCCAGGGCGGAGAACCCCACGGACGTATAGCCCCCTCCGAACAGATAGAGGATGTCTTCCCTTCGGGAGCGCCCCGCCGCCGCCCCCGTCATAACGTCCAGCAGCCGCGTCATCCCCCTGTTGCGCCCTTCCGGGGCCGACCACCAGGCCTCCTGGGGGATTGCCTCGAAGTCTTCGCTCTGCCCTGCATAGTAGGAATACCCGATCATGTAGCCGCCCCCTCGGTCCTCCACAGACGCAAGGTCGTCAGTGGAGATGACGAAGGACCCCTGAAAGCGCGACAGGTCTCCACCGACGTCCAGGGAGCCGCCGCCGCCGCCCACACAGGCGACGAGTTGGCCGGGCTCCAGCCACTCGGCGGACATGACGGGGCGCAACGAGTCCGTACACAGGCACACGATGTCGGTCCCCTGGATCGCCTCTCTGGGGCCGTTCACGGACTGCACGTCAATGCCCAGCTTCTCCGACAGGTCGCGCGCATACTCCTCCCGGTGCTCCCGGGTGGGGCTGAACACCTTGATGCTGCGGATGTCGCGGACCACGGAGATAGCCTCGGCAAAGCTGCGAGCCATACCTCCGGAGCCCAGCATCCCAATGGTGGAGGCATCGCTGTTGGCGAGGATGTCCACGCCCACGGCCGTCTCGCCGGCCACTCGCATATGCTGAACGACGCCATCGGGCATAATCCCAAGGAGCTCGCCATTGGCCGTGGAGAAGAGGAGCAGCAGCCCACAATAGGTGCCGGGCTCAATGCAATACTTCTCGCGGGTCAGCGTGTCTCCCTCTCGCTGGTAATAGAGGATGTCATCCAGAATCCGGAGGCAGTAAAGCTGGTCGTTCTTGCTGCCGCCGGACATGATGCCGAACTGGAACACCTCTCCCTCGCGGCCGGCCGGAGCGAAGAAGTTGTGCCTGGGAATGGCCGCGGCGTCCCCGTGCGCCCACTCCCGCACCGCGCTTTCCAGCGCCCGCACGGACGTCTCCACATCCAGCAGTTGCTCGACATCTTCGTTGGACAGCAAGACCGGCATTGGCGCCCCTCCATTGATGGAATAGTCCGGCCACGATAGCACGCCCCACGCCTCGGTTCCATCCTACGGCAAGAAATCGAGTTCCAGTCGCCTTGACAGATATTCGGACATGCGATACAAAGCATTCGCAACTATTCGCAATAACCACGAGGCGCATCAAGGCCTCGCGCCCGCCCCGCCTCAAGGAGAGGAACCCACCCTTCCATGCGCGGCGCCACCATTTTCCTCTCGGGTCTGCTGGCCTTGGCGGCCGCCTGCGCCTCCTCCTCGTCCCCAGCGGCGGAGGACGCGTCTCTCAGGGTCGTCACGACAATCTCTCCCATCACGAGCATCGTGGAAAACATCGGAGGCAGCAGGATCGTCTTAGAGGGTATCGTGCCCGAGGGCGTCAACTCGCACACGTTCTCACCCTCGCCGTCGGTAGCGAGCGCGCTGGCGGAGGCGGATCTGATCGTAGCTAATGGCCTGTTCCTGGAGGAGGTCATTCTGGAGCTGGCGCAGGCCAACAGGAAGCCCCAGGCGGTGGTCCTGACCCTGGGAGACGAGACCATCAGCCGGGAAGAGTGGCGGTTCGATTTTTCCTTCCCCGCGGCCCAGGGGCGGCCCAACCCGCACCTGTGGCCCGACCCGCTGCTGGCCCTCCGCTATGCCGAACTGGTTCAGGAGCAGCTCGCTTCTCTGGACCCGGCCAACGCGGACTACTACGCCGCCAACGTGGGGGCGTTCCGAGCGCGTGTTGAGGAATTGGATCAAGGCATAGCAGCCTCGGTGGCGACGGTCCCTGAAGAGTACCGGAAGCTGCTCACTTACCACGACTCCTGGGCCTACTTCGCCGGCCGCTACGGCCTGGAGGTGGTGGGCGCGGTGCAGCCCTCCGGCTTCTCGGAACCGTCGACCCGGGCCGTGGCGCGCTTGATCGACCAGGTTCGCAGCCTGGGGCTGCCGGCGGTGTTCGGCTCCAAGGTGTTCCCCAGCGACGTGCTGGAGCAGATCGCCAAGGAATCGGGCGCCGCGTACGTCGACGACCTCCGCGATGACGACCTGCCGGGGGCGCCGGGGGACCCGCGCCACTCCTATCTGGGGCTGATGCTGGAGAACATGGAGACCATGATCCCCGCCTTGGGCGGCAGCGCGGCGGCGTTGGCTGACTTCGATCCCGGACCCGTCTTCCAGGGCGCGAGCAACGCCGCCTACCCTCAATAGCGCAAGGCGAATAGCGCAAAACGATGCTTCACCCCGTTCCACATCGACAAGGCCAAGAAGAGCCCCTCGTAGAGCTGCGGGGGGTCACCTGCGGCTACGACGGCAGGGTGGCGCTGGCTGACGCAACAATGAGCGTCATGCCCGGCGACTTCATAGGGCTGCTGGGTCCTAGCGGGTCCGGCAAGACGACACTCCTTCGCTCGATCCTCGGCGTGGTGAAGATGTACGGGGGGCAAGTGCTGGTGGAGGGCGCGTCGACGCGGCGAAAGCGGCCCCGGGCCGGCTACGTTCCCCAATTGGAGACCATCGACTGGAGCTTTCCGGTGACGGTGCAGGAAGCCGTGATGATGGGGCGCACCATGGACAACCCCCTGCTGCCCTGGCGCCGGCGCGGCGACGTTGCCGCAGCCGGGGAAATCATGGAGCGCCTGGGCATCGCCCAGGTTGCCAAGCGCCACATCAGCGAGCTGTCCGGTGGGCAACAGCAGCGGGTTTTCCTGGCCCGGGCCCTCGTCAGCAGCCCCCGCCTGCTGCTCCTGGACGAGCCAACGGCGGGAGTCGACATCAAGACCCGGGACGACGTGATGCACCTGCTGCACGAGCTGAACCACCAGGGCGTCACCATCGTCATGACCACCCATGAGATTAACGCCGTCGCAGCGCATCTTCCCTGGGTCGTGTGTCTGAACACCCGGGTCGTGGCGGAGGGACCGCCGGCTGAGGTGTTCACAACGGAAATCCTCAGGCTGACCTACGGCGCCGACATGCCCGTCATCCACCACGACGGCCTCACCCTGGTGGGCGAGCGTTCCCACCTGTTGACCGGAGACGGGAGCCGCGGACCTCTGCACGACCCGGCGACGAGCGCCCACGCAGAAGGCCACCATGCTTGAGCCCTTCCAGTACGAGTTCTTCGTCCGGGGACTCCTGGCGGCGACCCTGGCTGGGGGGCTGTGCGGCCTCATCGGCGTTTACATCGTGCTGCGGCGGATGGCGTACATCGGCCACGGTCTTTCGCACGCCGTCTTCGGGGGGGCCGTGGTCAGCTACGTTATGTCGCTGAACTTCTTCATCGGAGCGAGCATCTGGGGGTTCCTGTCGGCCCTCCTCATCACGCTGACGACGCGAAAGCGCACCATCGGCGCCGACGCCGCTATAGGCATCGTGACGACGGCCAGCTTCGCCCTCGGCATCGCCCTGATCAGCAAGTACAAGACGTTTACCCGCAGCTTCGACGCCGCCCTGTTCGGCAACATTCTTGGGGTCAGCACCGGGGACCTCCTGGCGATCGTCTTCGTGACCGCTGCGGCTGTCATCGCCGCCGTCGTGGGCTATAAGCTGTTCCTATTCACCGTGTTCGACGCCGACGTCGCCCGGGTCTACGGGGTGCCCACCGGCTGGGTGGAAACGGCGTTCTCCCTGATCCTGGCGGCGACCATCGTGGTGTCGATGCAGGTATTGGGAGTCACGATGATCGCTGCGGCGATCGTCATACCGCCCATCACCGCCCGGCTGCTGACGAGCAGCTTCAAGCGGATGGTCCTGCTCTCCTCGGGCATCGGCGCATTCTGCGGCCTGGGGGGCATCTATCTCAGCTACTATTTGGACGCGTCGTCCGGGGCGACGGTGGTGCTGTTCTCGGCGGCCCTGTTCCTGCTGGCGTTGGCCTATAGCAACGCGAGAAGCAAGATGCGCGCCAGCCGCAGACCACAAGCCGCTGACCTCCTTAACGCCGCCGCTGACCAGTGACCGTTCCCTTGCCGCAGCGCCGGGGGCTGAAGAGACGGCCACGCGCCGACGGACGCCGTTGTCCCACCTGGCCCACCCTCATTTCTCGACATGTTGTGGACGAGTACGCGTGGTTGCGAACCCCTTCCGCCTGAATTAGCATAGGCGCCTATCGACAGGGTGCCGGCATTACCTCGGGAAAGGAGGAAGGGCATGAAGCGATCCGATGGGGAATTCCAGGAGGAGATTCTAGGGGTGGTGGGCAGGGTCTTATGGGAGCAGCCCCACGCCCTCACCGAGTTCTATTTGCATCACATGAGCCGCGAAGGGGCGGCGGTGTACGCCATGGAACACTGCGTCTTCGCCGACCTCTTCCCTCGCTGGTTCGGCAACATCGTGGGGAACTGCCCACACCTGGACGCCCGGCGGTACATGATAGAGAACATGTACGTTGAGGAAGTGGAAGACCCCACCATCGAGGCCGGCCACTACGAGAGCCTGGTGGACTTCGCCGTGGCGCTGGGGTTCGAAAGGGACTTCGTCTACAACTTCAAGGGCGCCACCTATACCCGTATGGCCACGGCCTACTGGGACTGGGCGAGCCGCACGAAGCCGTGGCTGGAGGCATTCGCCGCTGTGGGTGGCCTCGAGATCAGCAAGAGCCCCGAAGTGGCGGCCCGCTACGGGATGGGTCGGCTGGTTGGGCGCGGCCGCTGGAAGGACCTGGACTTGCCCGGCAAGGCCCTTACCCACTGGGAGGCCGCCGACGAGGCCGACCTTCCCGCCGGTGGCCACAGCGACGAAACGGTGAATATCCTGGTGCGCTACGCGGATACCGGGGAAAAGCAGCAGGCCGTGCTGGACGCGCTGGAGGATAGCCTCCAGGTCCACCGCCTTCGCTCGGATCTCATCGGCCTGGACGCCATTAAAGCATCCAAGGGAGCGTCCTAGAGCGGCTGGCCGGCGGTTTCTCTTCCCTCTGGAGACCTTTGCCAACTCCCCTCTCCTCGGTGAGAGAGGGAGCGATGGGGGATCCCCCTCCTCCCATCCCCGCGCCCCCAGGGAAGGTTAGATACAAGGATGGGGGCCTAGACGCGCCAAGGTGAGTGAGCGACACTCCCCTCGTTCCCCAAGCGGGGTGCAGGGGGCGCAGCCCTCGCCGGGGGTACAGCGTATCCCCCTGTTCTGGAAAACGTCGGAGAGACAAGCGGGTGAGATAGCGGCGCAGGCCAAAGCCAGACCCTCGGCTGAAGGAGGGCACAGACCACAACAACACTCTCTGTCCCCTCCCCCTGCCTCCGCGTACGCGGAGGCAGCCTAGGAAAGGGGTCTGGACGCGCCAAGGTGAAAAACGCCACCCCTCCGTCCCCGAGCGGGGTGCAGGGGGCGCAGCCCCCGCCGGGGGTACAGGGGGAGTCCCCCTGTTTCTAAAAACGTTGGAGGGTGGGTAGGTGGGACAACAGCCTCCGCCACCATAAGCCCCCTTCTCTCTCTCGGTACTCGAGGGCAGGTTGGAAAGCGCCACCCCCCATTGCAAAATACGAACAGTTGTGCTATAGTATCCCCATGAAGTCAGCCGACAGCCCGCTTCTCTTCCTTGGAGCCTGCCGCATACATAGTGCACTGGAGGCTAACCACAGAGCATCCCCCTGTGGCAGGGGCGCTGAGGGAACAACCCCAAGGGCAAGACCCTCCGAGGAAGGCTGGGACCGGATCGAATGCCGTTTCGAGACGGGCTCTTTGGAGGCGTAAGGCTCCGCCACGGTTCATTACGATTCGGCTATGACTGCACTACGGTTCATCACAGATCTCTTACGACTTCTTTACGGCCCTATTACGCCTCTATTACGGCTCCGTGCCTGCAAACCCCGAAATCCGGCTGATACGCGTAACGAATCCCTTCCAACCGGCTCAGAGTCCTGACAGTTTTCACATCGAGGTGCTATGGATTACAACTCGCGCTCCCGCCTCTGTTGCCCTTGCGAGGCCGCCGGCGGCGCAGCCCACGCAGGGCGCGGCGCCTACTCCCCTCCACCACTCCCCAAGGCCAGTGAAGTATCGCCCTTTTGCACGACGACGTGCGTGAAGCCCCGTCTCTTCGTTAGCCCTTCGAGGAGCGCGACCAGCGGCTGCCGGGCGCTGAGATAGTCTTCCGGCCTGCTTGCCCTTCCCATGGACTCGACGGCCGCGTCCCCTCCGTAGGCCCGAGTAACGATCTCCTCATCGGAGATGTTGCCGCCGTATTGAGCGCGGACCTCCTGCAGGGACGGCTGCGGCACGTCCCACCGTTCCCAATCCCTGGCGCGGCCCCTATTCAGAATCTTGGCCCGGACCACAGGGTCCATATCCGTGACCGGTTCCCGTCCCCAGAAGCCCAGGGCGAACTGGATAACCTCGTCGCTGACCACCTTGTACCGCTCCCCCACGATGACGTTGATGCCCGCCTGGCTCCCCACGAACTGGGCCAGCGGCGTCACCATAATGGGATACCCGAACTCCGCCCGCACCCGCTGCGCCTCCTCAAGAGTCTCCTGGAGCCGGTGCTCCATGCCCACGAGCTTCAGTTGGTGCGCGAGGTTGGAGATCATGCCCCCGGGGATCTGGTGGGCGTAGACCCCCTGGTCGAAGAGGCGAGGGCGCCCGATGGGAAAGTGCTCGCGATGAGCGATGGCCGAGAGGCGTTCTTCCACGGGCCGCAGTGGCTCCTCATCAACATAAGCATTGAAGCCCAGCGCCCGCAAGTTGCCCGCCACGTTGAAGATGGAGGGCTGGGAACTCCCGTTCGCCAGGGGAGGTACAGCCGTGTGGATGTACTCTATGCCGCCCTTGGCAGCCTCCAGCGCGTTCAACGGCGCAAGGCCGTTGTTGGAGTGGGCGTGGAACTCCACCTCCACATCGCCAGCGGACTCAAGGAATATGGGCAACAGTTCCCGGGTCCGCTCAGGCGTCAGCAAGCCCCCCACATCCTTGAAGCAGATGCGATAGGGATTGAGGGCAACGGCTTGCTGAATGCGCTCCCTGTAGTAGTCGTTGGTGTGCTTGGGGGACTCGGAGTAGATGATGTTCAGGATCACCCGCATACCGATCTTGTGCAGGGCGTCCATTTCCTCGGCGAACTCCATGTAATCGTTCCAGGCCTGAGAAGCCCTGGTTACCCCAACTCCGTGCGCCAGCGACGTCCGCATGAGCAACTCCGACACCGACCTCGGAATCTTGCTCAGGCCGCTACGGAGTCCCCCGGTCGCCCGAAGCTCTGTCTTGTTCCCCAGCTTCGCGCCAAGCTTCAGCCACTGGAAGGCGTCCTCGCCGAGCTGTTGCCCCAGCTTCCTGATCTGGACGGATGGAGCGAAGAACTCCATGGCGGCGAACCCGGCGGCGGCAAGGTTCGGCAACACCGATAGCATCATGCCCGTGCTCATGTTCAAGGCCCATAGGCTCATCTGGCCATCTCGCACGGTGGTGTCGACGAACTTTATCTCAGTGGCCATGCGCGCTCCAGAGTGGGACGGATTCGGCGGCCACTCGGACCACCCGCAGCAAGTATAGCAGCCCAAATCGGCGCCACTGGGGCGAGCACACCCCCCCTCGTGCGGTCAACGCGCTATACTACGGGCCATCTCCAGCAAGCCACACGGAGGGGTCGTCATGCCCTACCCCAACAATCCTCTGGATCCTCCCGCCGGCGGCGAAGACATCGAGATCACCCGGGATATCGTGGTGGCCGTCCATGATGGAGTGGAACTCAAGGCGGACCTCTACAGCCCCGCCGGGCCTGGTCCTTTCCCGGCCCTGCTTCTCGTCTTCGGCGGCGGGTGGCAGCGAGGCTCCAAGGAGCAGTGGCTGAGGTGGGGGCCGTTCCTGGCGCGGCAGGGAATCGTTGCCTTCGCTATTTCGTACCGGTTGTCGGCGCCGGGGAAGCCCACCTTCTACGAGAGCCTTGATGACGTGCGGAGCGGCATCCAATACCTGCGAGGCCGGGCTTCCGAACTCAAAGTGGACGCGGAGCGCATCGGAGGCATGGGGGTGTCGGCCGGAGGCCACCTCGTCGCCATGCTGGCGTTGGCCGGGGACCACGAGGCCTTCGCGCATGCCATCCCCGGGGATCCCTACAGCCACCTGCCGGCGAAGCTGAACATGGCCATCCCGGTGGTGGGCATCTTCGACATGGTCCAGCAGTGGGAGCACGACCAACTGAGCAGGACGAACGACCACATTACCGAGAAGTACCTCGGCGGCTCCCCGATGAGCCAGCGGGAGCTGTTCTACCTGGCGTCACCGCTGTATCACGCATCAACGCAGAATGCACAGGGCACCCATTGGCTCCTGGCATACGGAACGCTCGACGACGTCGTTGACCACCAGGCGCAATCGTTGGTGTTCGCCCAGCACCTCAAGAGGACCGGCGTGGTGGTCAGGCACCTGGCGGTGCAAGGCGCGGGTCACTTCTGGCTGGCGGACGGCGGCCCAGACGAGGGGCGGTTCAACGCCGGCTTCGCCGACGACCTGAAGCTGTTTCTGCGCAACTGGTCGGGATGGTGAGCAGCGCTTGGGAAACGCCGCCCCGGAGCTGTAGTCCGGCCCCGGCTTACGCTCTTGGGGTGGGTCCGGCGCCTTCGAACACCAAGTAGGGAAAGCGCTCCTTGGCAACCTCCTGGAAGAAGTGGGCCCGGATCCCCGGCGCCGTCCGCAGCAGATGGGAGGGCACGTCGCTGGTCACGAAGTGCTGGTGCATCGTCTGGGGGCCCTGCACGTGGAAGCATGAGCCCTTCTTCCATTCGACTTTCTCGCCGTCCATGATGGTGTAGCCCTCGCCCTGAAGGACGTAGAGGATCGCTTCCATGTGGGCGTGTCTGCCTCCGTGGCTGTGCGGAGAGTCGCCCAGCACGCCGCTGATCTCGATCTCTTTGTTGTGGAACCCCTGCCCGGCCCTGGGAGACCCCATGAAGCCCAGCATGAAGGCATGGTGGGCCGCCTTCGTTGCCTCGTTGGTGTCGCCGGTGAAGTGAGCGGCCTCGTTTTTCTTGGAAGCATCTTCCCCCCCGTCCCGCCGCGGAGCATCGTCCCATCGCAGGGAGATGCGTCTGCCGGCTGGGTCCAATCCGTCGGTGGATGCCTCCACCTCGGGAAAGTACTCCGTATACCCGCACTCCTCCAACTGCTCCATCTTGTGCAGACCCACGAAGTGTTCCAGATGCACCGCCATGACGGAATAGTACAGGGCAGGCTCGGGGCCGGTGTTGAAGTGCTGGTGTTCAGCGCCGAAGGGCACCCATAGGGTGGCGCCCTTGTCCCAATCGTAGCGCACGCCGTTGATGACGCTGAAACCCTCGCCCTCAACGATGTGAACGCCCTCCTCGCCGTGGATATGCTTTCCAGTGTTCCATCCGACGGGGATTTCGGCGAGCATGGTGACCGTGCCCCAGGTGCGGAAGCCCGTCTCCGGCGACGCCAGCAGTCCCACGCGGGCATCCTGAGGCGTGCTGACCCATTCGACCTCTTCCGCGTGGATCACCTTGCGGGCGCTGGCTTTTTCTTCCGTCGCCTTGTCCCACAAGCCCAGCCAGTTGTCGTAGAAGTTGACCATAGCTCCTCCTTGCGTCTCTGTGGCGAGGCCCTGCGGCCTCGCGGGGCGGTTGGCCCAGCTCCGGCCGGTTGCAGGCGGGGAATGGACGCCGGGCGAGGTCCGGAACTGATTGGCTAGTCTACCACAGAGCGCCCTTCCGGCCCACGCGGGCCGGGTCCTCGGGGCGGCTGGTGAACGAGAAGGGCCCCCGGCGCTGATGCCGGGGGCCCTAATTCTGCGAGGTTTGGTAGCGGGGGTTGGATTCGAACCAACGACCTTCGGGTTATGAGCCCGACGAGCTGCCACTGCTCCACCCCGCGCCGGATACGAGCCGGGGCTGGCGCCGTTCCCAGAGGGGGAGCAGCGGCGCGAGGCCGGCTCTCGTTGTCCAAGGGGGAGAGAGGAATGCATCACGAGCCGAAGGAAAGGGTCAAGCCCTCGACCGATTAGGACCGCTTAGCTTCACGCGTTACCGCGCTTCCACACGCGGCCTATATAGCAGGTAGTCTCCCTGCGGTCTTACCTGGTTAACCCAGCGGGAGAACTCATCTTGGGGCCGGCTTCGCACTTAGATGCCTTCAGCGCTTATCCGAACCCGACATAGCTACCCGGCTACGCCCCTGGCGGAACGACCGGAACACTAGAGGTCGGTCCCTCCCGGTCCTCTCGTACTAGGGAGAGCCCCCCTCAATTCTCCTGCGCCCGCGGCGGATAGAGACCGACCTGTCTCACGACGGTCTGAACCCAGCTCGCGTACCCCTTTAACCGGCGAACAGCCGGACCCTTGGGACCTGCTTCAGCCCCAGGATGGGACGAGCCGACATCGAGGTGCCAAACCCCGCCGTCGATGTGAACTCTTGGGCGGGATCAGCCTGTTATCCCCGGGGTAGCTTTTGTCCGATAAGCCACGGCCCTTCCACTCGGGACCGTAGGATCACTTGGCCCGACTTTCGTCCCTGCTTGGCTTGTAGGCCGCACAGTCAAGCTCCCTTATGTCCATACACTCTTCGGGTGATTTCCATCCACCCTGAGGGAACCTTTGGGCGCCTCCGTTACCTTTTGGGAGGCAACCGCCCCAGTCAAACTGCCCACCTGACCGGGTCCCCCGAACACGGGGTTAGATCCAAAATCCGAAAAGGGTGGTATTTCAAGGTTGGCTCCACGCCACCTGGCGGCGACGTTTCAATGCCTCCCACCTATCCTACACATTCCGGACCCCAGATCAGGGCCAGGATACAGTAAAGCTCCACGGGGTCTTTTTGTCCTGCCGCGGGTTACCCGCATCTTCACGGGCCGTGCAATTTCGCCGAGGCCCTCGCCGAGACAGTGCTCAAGTCGTGACGCCTTTCCTGCGGGTCGGAACTTACCCGACAAGGGATTTCGGTACCTTAGGACCGTTATAGTTACGGCCGCCGTTCACCGGGGCTTCAGTTCGAAGCTGCCTCCCGCCGAAGCGGGACTGACCTCTCCCCTTAACCTTCCGGCACTGGGCAGGCGTCAGCCCCTATACATCGTCTTTCGACTTTGCAGAGACCTGTGTTTTTGGTAAACAGTCGCCTGAGCCGCTGCGCTGCGACCCCAGAGCGCGAACCTCCGCGTGGGAGGCCACCCTCCAGGGCACCCCTTATCCCGAAGTTACGGGGTTATATTGCCGAGTTCCTTAGCGAGGGGTCGCTCGATCACCTTGGGGCGCTTACCCCAGCCCACCTGAGTCGGTTTGCGGTACGGACACCCACTGCCTAGACGCGAGGATTTTCTTGCCGGTGTAGGTTCAGCGAAGTTTCCCGCTCACGCGAGATTCTCTCCTCTCTCAGCCTAATGCCGGGGCGGATTTGCCTACCCCGACGGCCTAACAAGTCAAACGCACCATGTCCAATAGGCACGCTTCGCCTACCTTCCCGTGTCCCCCCTCGTCGTTAAAACGGAAAGCGGGTGGGGTGGGAATATTGACCCACTGTCCATCGGCATCACCTTTCGGCTTAGTCTTAGGACCGCCTAACCCTCCGCCGATCAACGTTGCGGAGGAAACCTTGGGCTTGCGGTGAACGTGGTTTGCACACGTTTTCTAGCTACTCATGCCGGCATTCTCACTTCCCACCGCTCCACCGGGCCTCACGACCCGACTTCAACGCACGCACCGATCCTGTCGAAACAGGGTCGATATGGTGGGAACGCTCCCCTACCGATCCGATTTGCATCAGATCCCGTAGCTTCGGTGGCAGGCTTGAGCCCCGTTAAATTTTCGGTGCCGAACCCCTCGACCAGTGAGCTATTACGCACTCTTCAAAGGGTGGCTGCTTCTAAGCCAACCTCCTGGTTGTCTGGGCGATCCGACTTCCTTTCCCACTAAGCCTGCACTTGGGGACCTTAGCTGACGATCTGGGCTGTTTCCCTTTCGACGATGAAGCTTATCCCCCACCGTCTCACTCCCGGGATGCACAGACGGAGCATTCGTGGTTTGGTTGGGGTTGGTAGGCTCGCGCCCCCGAACCCATCCAGTGCCCTACCTCTCCGTCGCAACTCCCGAGGCTGCACCTAAATGCATTTCGGGGAGAACCAGCTATCTCCGAGTTCGATTGGCATTTCACCTCTACCCACAGCTCATCCCAGAGCTTTGCACCGCTCCCGGGTTCGGGCCTCCACCTCGTGTTACCGAGGCTTCACCCTGGCCATGGGTAGCTCACCCGGTTTCGGGTCTGTTCCCTGCGACTAAAGACGCCCTATTCGGACTCGCTTTCGCTACGGCTCCGGAACGTTAGTCCCTTAACCTTGCCACAAGGAAAAACTCGCCGGCTCATGCTTCAATAGGCACGCCGTCACCCCGGCTTACGCCGAGGCTCCGACCGAATGTAGGCTCACGGTTTCAGATCTATTTCACTCCCCTCCCGGGGGTCTTTTCACCTTTCCCTCACGGTACTCGTTCGCTATCGGTCGCCAAGGGTATTTAGCCTTGGAGGGTGGTCCCCCCTGCTTCCCACGGGGTTTCCCGTGCCCCGTGGTACTCAAGGTCACACCGAGAGCCATTTCCCTTTCGCCTACGGGGCTATCACCCTCTATGGCGGTTCCTTCCAGATGCCTTCAGCTAGAGAAATGGTTTCTTACTCCCTGCCGCGACTGGGGTCGCAACTGGTGTGCCTTACAACCCCGACCAGGCATAGGGCCCCAGCCCGTTAAGCCTGACCGGTTTGGGCTCCTCCCCTTTCGCTCGCCACTACTCAGGGAATCGCGGTTGCTTTCTTTTCCTCCGGGTACTTAGATGTTTCAGTTCCCCGAGTTCCCATCCCGACAAGTCGGGATCCTTCAGGTCCACCGAAGGAGGTTTCCCTATTCGGGTATCCCCGGCTAAGCCCGCTAGACGGCCAACCGAGGCTTTTCGCAGTCTTGCCACGCCCTTCTTCGGCCCTTGGCGCCAAGGCATCCACCGTGAGCCCTTAATAGCTTGACCCTTACTTTTCGGCCCGTGATGCCTTCCTCTCTCTCTTCCCTTGTTAACGTGCAAGCATCCTATTCCGACCAAGAGCCGCTCCAAGCGGCCGGGGCCGGAGCCGAATGCAATCTGTTGGACTTGAGTCCACGGCAAGTATAGCCCCGCCTCCGTCCGCCGTCAAGGGCCAACCGCCAGGGTGGTCGCGACTCGCTCAGGCAGTCTGAGGACAGGCTCGCCGAGCCTCGTTGCGCCTCAATGCCTCAGCAGTGGGGTCGAAGTCGGGGAAATGAACATCAGGCAGGCCATCGAATCGTTTCGCCATGACCCTGATGGCTTCTTCATTGTCGTCCATGAGAAGAAACGGCCTGCCCTGCTGATACGCCGCCACTCCGGTTGTCCCACTTCCGGCAAAGAAGTCCATCACCGTTTCGCCAGGATTGGAGGACGCCACCACGATCCGCTTCAGGAGGGCCAGCGGCTTCTGGGTGGCGTAGCCGGTGCTTTCCTTGCCCCCAGGGGGAACAATCGTTTGCCACCAAACATCAGTGGGCAACTTGCCCCGCGCCGCCTTCTCAGGGCCAACCAGTCCAGGCGCCATATAGGGAATCCGGTCCACAGCGTCGGTGTTGAACGTATAGCGCTCCGGGTCTTTCACATACAGCAGGATATTGTCGTGCTTTGCGGGCCACCTACGCTTGGAGCGGCCCCCGTAGTCATATGCCCAGATGATTTCGTTCAAGAAGCTGTCCCGGCCGAAGATACCATCAAGAAGCACCTTCACGTAGTGGACCTCTCGGAAGTCAATGTGGAAATAGAAGGACCCTGTGGGGCTGAGCAGCCTGTACCCCTCCTTCAGGCGCGGCGCCAAGAAGGCAAGGTAATCGTCGAACATATCAACGAAGGACGTAGTCCCGCCTCGTTCGGTGCGGTATCTGGCGCCCTGGAATCCCGTTCTATCGCCATCGGGGTCTCTGGTCGTCTTGAGGCGGGTCCTAGACTGAACCCTGCCCGTATTGAACGGCGGGTCGATGTAGATGAGGGAGACGGACTCCGTTGGCAACCCCTCCATCAGGGAGAGGTTGTCGCCAAAGAAGACTTCGCTGGCGCCCATGTTCCCCCGCTGCGTGATGATGGCGTCAAAGGGCATAGCGCTGGCGGCCCCTGTGGGCAAGGGTTGCCTGTGCCCAAGGGAATTGACCGCAACGTTGCGAGTGTACGCATGTCGTAGGCTATGGGCAAGCTGGGTTTGGCTCTGGGCGAACGCGCCGCCGGGCGTCGAACTGCGGGTTCGGGAGTTGGAGCGTCGAGTCCATAGCAAAGGCCCCCCTTCCCACGGCTGGCCTGCCGCCGCGGCGGCCCTGGAACGTGGCGGGCTTTGGCGTCACGTACTATACTGAACTAACTCCAACGATGACCCCCGTTGCGCGGGGGTCATCCCTCTGGCGCCCTTCCGCAGAATGTCTGTTCTCGCAAGATTGACACGCCACGCCTTCCGCTATCGTCGGCGGTTCCTGCTCGCCTATCTTTCTACCCTTGGCGCAACCGTCGTATCGCTGTTCATTCCCCGCCTGCTGGGGGATGCAATCGACATCGTCCTCTCCAGCGGCCTGCGGATAAACCTGCTCTGGATGGCGCTGGCGATTGTCGGCGTCAGCATCCTGAGGGGCGTGTTCACGTACGGCCAGGGCTACCTCGGGGAGTGGGTGTCCCAGCGGGTGGCCTACGACCTGCGCAACTCCTTCTACGAGAAGTTGCAGCGGCTTTCGTTTGCCTACCATGACCAGCAGCAGACCGGAAACCTGATGTCCAAGGCGACTTCAGACATCGAGGGGGTCCGGTGGTTCATCTACCTGGGCCTGCTCAGAGGGGCCTACCTCGGCCTCCTATTCCTGGGCGTTGCCGTTCTGCTGCTCACGACACACTGGCAACTGGGTCTCCTGAGCCTGGCCTTTGTCCCGGTAGGCATCTGGCGGTCCATCCTGGCCAGCCGCAAGCTGCGCAAGCTTTGGACCGGCGTGCAAACCAGCCTCGGCCAGATGGTCACGGTCCTCCAGGAAAACCTCACCGGCGCCCGCCTGGTGCGCGGCTTCGGCGCGGAGGTCTATGAGGAGGAGAAGTTCCACGCCAAGGCGGGGGAGGTTTCCGACCTCAGCTATCAGGCCAACCGGGTGGACGCGTCCATAACATCGCTGTTGAGTCTTGCCTTCACGCTCGCCATCCTCCTCATCGTCTGGTACGGCGGACGGCTGGTGTTGCAGGGAGACATCACGGCCGGGCAACTTACGCAGTTCATCTTCTATATGGGCATGCTGGTCCTGCCCGTGCGCAGCACCGGACGGCTGGTGAACACCTTTTCGAGGGCGGCATCCGCCGGGCAGCGCATCTTCGACGTGCTGGACGCCGAATCGCCCGTGCAGGAGTCAGCGAGCCCGGTCTCCGTGGACCATTTCAGGGGAGAGGTATCCTTCGAACAGGTCGCCTTGTCCTACAACGGGCGCGGCCCGGCGCTGCGGGACGTGAGCCTTCAGGCAAAGCCTGGACAGGTGATTGCGCTGCTGGGACCTCCGGGGAGTGGCAAGAGCTCTCTGATTCATCTGGTTCCGCGGTTCTACGACGTCAGCGGCGGGCGGGTTACCATAGACGGTCTCGACATTCGCGACCTATCCTTGGAGTCCCTCCGCCGCAATGTGGGCATAGTGCTCCAAGATGTCTTCCTGTTTACGGCCACCATCCGGGACAACATTGCCTACGGGGCGCCGGAGGCCACCCAGGAGGATGTTGAGCGGGTGGCCAGGATTGCCCAGTTCCACGATTTCGTGGCGTCGTTGGAGGAGGGCTACGACACATGGGTGGGAGAGCGCGGAGTAACCCTATCGGGCGGTCAGCGCCAGCGCTTGGCGATCGCCCGCACACTCCTCATCAACCCTCCCATCCTGATCCTGGACGACTCCACCTCCAGCATTGACGCCCGGACGGAGCATCAGATTCAGCGGGCGCTCGCGGAGGTGATCAAGGGACGCACCACCCTGGTGATTGCGCACCGCCTCTCCACGGTAAGGAGTGCGGACCTGCTCGTCGTGATGGAGCGAGGCGTCATTGTGGAACAGGGAACGCACGACGAACTGCTGGCGCTGGGGGGCCGCTACCGGCGCATCTACGACCTTCAACTACGCCCGCAGGACAGCGACGGCCCTCTGGACATGGACGGAGCGGGCTCGGAGTCCGTTGCCGAGGGGCGGGAGACGGCATGAACCGCCACTTCGTCTACGCTCAGGGAAAGGGCCTCGAGGACGACGAGGGCGGCCCTCTGTACTCCCACAGCGTGGCAACGCGGTTCCTGAGGTACCTTTCTCCCTACCGCCGGCTGACCGCTCTGACCGTGGTCACCATGCTGATCTCGTCAGGCGCGCAAGTGGCCACGCCGTGGATCGTGGGCTACGCCATCGACACCATCATCACCCGGCAGGACCTCGAGGGCCTGACGTTCATCACCCTGCTGTTCCTGGGGACCATTTCCATCAACTACGTCACCCAGTATGCGCACCTTGCCCTCATGGCCCACATCAGCCAGGGCGTGCTGTACGCCATCCGCACGGACATGTTCGACCACCTTCAGCGGTTGTCGCTGACGTTCTTCTCCCGGTTCGAGGTGGGCCGCATCATGTCGCGGGTGCAAAACGACGTGCAGCAGCTCCAGGAATTTCTGTCCATCATGATCATCGGCTTCGCCGACCTGTTGAGTCTGGTGGGCATCGTCGTGGTGCTGTTCATCATGAACGTCAAGCTGGCGGCCATCACGTTGACGGTTCTGCCTGTGCTGATGATCGTCCTCCTGGTGTGGCAACGGTACGCCCGTCACTCCTTCGACCGGGTGCGGAGGGCCATTGCGGTGGTCAACGGGGCGTTGCAAGAGAACATCTCCGGTGTCAGGGTCGTCCAGAGCCTGACCCGCGAGGACGTGAACTTCAGGCGGTTCGACCGGCTGAACCACGACCACCTGGACGCCAACCTCCAAGCGAGCAGGCTGTCGTCGTCGCTGATGCCGGCGGCGGAGTTGCTGATGGCCGTGGGACTGGCCCTAGTGGTCGTCTTCGGCGGGGCGATGGTGCTGGAAGGGTCGCTGGCCATTGGAGCGCTGGTGGCATTCGCGATATACGTGCAACGCTTCTTCGATCCCATCCGCAACCTGACGATGCAGTACACACAGCTCCAGCGGGCCATGGTGGCCGGCACCCGCATCTTCCAACTCATGGACATCCAACCGGACATCGTCGACGCTCGGGATGCGGTCGAGTTGCCCAAGCTGCGGGGAGAGGTCCGGTTCGACCACGTGAACTTTCACTATATCCCGGGCTCGCCCGTGTTGCGGGACGTCAATCTGCACGTCAGGCCCGGCCAGAGCGTTGCGCTCGTTGGGCCCACTGGGGCCGGCAAGACATCGATGACGGCTCTTGTGGCGCGGTTCTACGACGTGATCGACGGCGCCGTTCTGGTGGACGGGCGCGACGTGCGGCAGGTGAAGCGGGAATCCCTCGCCAGCCAGATGAGCATGGTGCTTCAGGAACCCTTCCTGTTCTCGGCGTCGGTCACGGAAAACATCCGGTACAACCGAGTGCATGCCACGTCCGAGGAGATCGAACTGGCATCTCGCGCGGTTGGCGCACACGACTTTATCTCGGAGTTGGAGGACGGCTACGAGACGATTCTTCAGGAGCGGGGCGCCAATCTCAGCATCGGCCAGCGTCAACTGATCAGCTTTGCGCGAGCCCTGGTGGCCGACCCGCGGATCCTGTTCCTAGACGAAGCAACGGCCAATGTGGACAGCGCAACGGAGGCGCAGATACAGGAGGCCTTGAAGACCCTGCTCCGGGGCCGGACGTCCTTCATCATCGCCCACCGGCTGTCGACGATCCGCAACGCCGACCTCGTTGTCGTGCTGGACGAGGGCTGCATTGTCGAGAGCGGCTCCCACACCCAACTCATGGCTAAGGGGGGCCTTTACGCCCATCTGTACGAGGCCAACTTCGGGGTGGCGCCCGCCTGAGGCGCCTCTTTCCTATCCGCAGCGGAAGCGGCAGTTCTCAGAGAGGTTGGTCGCGACCCCCATCCCAACCTTCACCGGCTGCGGGGGAGGGATGATTCTCCTGCCTCGCGCTTGGAACAACGTCCCTGGGGAGTACTAGCTAGCCTCAGCCGCCATTCCAGCTAGCCATCACCTCATTGATCTCGGCCAAGGCAGGCGTCTCGCCGATCTCCACGGGGATGTATTTCATGTGGGCTTCCCTCAAGTTGCGGCCAAGGGTGAGCCGCTCCATGGGCAGCTCAATGAGATGGTCTTGGCGCATCACGTTCATGGGGTCGCCGCCGTCTTCAACGACGTCCATCTGCTCCCGAAGCAGCCTCCGGAGCATGATGAGCCCCTCGTCGGAGGCCCCGAGATGCTCCTGGCTTCTGTCCATGGTGAGCCCCTGGCTCTCCCATGCGAGCTTGTCCTGCTCCAAAACGTACGTCAGGTTGGGCCGGCCGTCGGTATCGGCCCGAGATACGTAGCGATAGGGAACGTTGTCCTGCTTTGGGGCCTGTTCTTCCGGCGGGGGAGTGTAGACGTAGCACGTGATGTGCGTCGTGTTCTCATCGTCGGCGGGAACCCTGAACTGGAAGATCAGGTGCGGGCCGGCGCTGGCCCAGTTTATGTTGGGGAAGAGCAGCGGATGGCCTGTCTTCCATTCCTTGTCGTCCTCGGTCTGTCCCTGAAGGACCCTTCGCCTGATAATCCCATGGGGGAATTCGGAGAACCCGATCTTTTCATGCTTGATCCTGGTGGAGGGAATGACGTTTTCGAAGTCACCCAGCCGCTGTTGCTGGTAGGCTGTGTAGTACACGTGCGTCCACTCAACGTGGATCGGGTCGACAGAATTCTCCTGGCACTGAAGCCAGTTGCACTGAAGGGGGCTGACCACGATCTCCCGCACTACGTTGTCCCGCACCAGCGGCTCCCATTGCGTGATCAGGGGGACCGGCTCGGGTCCCATGTAGGCCCACAACAGGCCAGCAAACTCCCGGACGGGGTAGCCCTTTAGCTTGATCTTGTCCTTGAACCTGGCCCCGGGCCTGACCGTTTCCTCGAAGGGCTGCTCGACGCACTGGCCTGTCTCGTCGTACAGCCAGCCGTGATACATGCAGCGCAGGCCGCGCTCCTCGGGGATCCCGTAAGCCAGGTTCACCCGGCGGTGGGCGCAGAAGCGCTCGATGAGCCCATAGCCGCCGGAGCGGTCTCTATACAGGACGAGGTCTTCGCCCAAGAGCCGGATTTCCTTGGTGGGGTTCTCCTCGAGCTCCAGGACGGGGGCCATCGGATGCCAGTAGCGGCGCATAAGGGCGCCCATCGGCGTGCCCGGCCCAACCTGCGTCAACCGCTTGTTTTCTTCCAAGGACAACATAGCGACCCTCCTGGAGAATCTGGGAGACAGGCCTTTGGCGTTGAATATAGCACAGGCAACGCACATCGAGAACAACGGCGCACTAATCCTAGGGAATCCCTGAACAAGCTGTAGGGGACGCACTGCGATTCAAGCGCATGCTAGAGGATTGCCAGCCTCTTTCCCCCCAAGAAGGAGACCTTTGAGCAACTCTGGGTGTAGCCTTCGATTGGTCCGCCAGCACGGAGAAGAAGTTCACGGAACCGCATCCAGGGCGGTTCAGGCCACCCACTGCGCGTCCCGGTGTGGCGGCTCCCCCGGGACTGCTCCTACACAGTGGTTCAGGCAGCGCAATCAGCCAACTTGGTCATCCTCCGCAAGTTGTAGGCCATCAGCTTGAACCACATCTCCACGGCGTTGCGTCCCAAACCCCGGTAGCGGACACGGCTATAGCCGTAGCTGCGCTTGAGGGTGCCGAAGACCTTCTCCACCAACGCCCGCCGCGGACGTATCAACGCGTTGCGTCGCTTCTGCCAATGCGGTAACTCCGGTTGATGCTTGTGGGAACGGTGCATGATCCGATCGTTGATCCCATGAGACGTGAGCCACCGACGCCGCCTGTTGGACTCATAGGCGCGGTCACCGTACACCGCCACCTCGTCACCGCTCACCAGCGCATCGGCCACCTCGCTCTCATAGACCTTGGCCGGCGTCAGCATCCCCTTGCGCACCAGCCCCGTCCCTGCATCCACACCCAGATGCACCTTGTAGCCGAAGTGCGCCCGACTCCCACGGTGGCGCGTCCAGTCAGCATCGGGGTCGGTAGCACTCTTGGCGCCACGTCCCGCAGCGAGGGGTGGACGACGCACTTGGGCCTCTACCAGCGTGGCGTCCATCAACGTCCCCTCCTTCAATACCAGTCCGCGCTTGTCCAGTTGGACTTCCACCTCCTTGAAAAGCTCCTCACTCAGCCCATGCTTCACCAGCTCGGTCCGAAAGCGGCTGATCGTCGAGTAGTCAGGGGTCTCGTCCTGAAGCCCAAGCCCCACAAAGCGACGGAACGATATGCGGTCTCCGAGTGCCTCTTCCATCTGCGGGTCAGACAGGTTGTACCACTGCTCCAGCAGCAGTACCTTGACCATCATCAACGGAGGATAACTGGGTCTCCCTTCATCGGCCGAGTAGACTCCCCCCACCAGAAAGGCGAATCGTTCCCAGTCCACCTCCTCGCCGATTCGCTCCAGACGCTCGTTTCTTCCAAGCGACTGCGGCAACAGCGATTCTGCTAGTGACGTCTGACCCATCTGACGATGCATCTGTACTCTCCGGACTTCCTCGGATGGCTACATTCTCGCCCCACCTGCCTTAGTTACGCAAAGGTCTCCGAGTACGGGGGCAGGGACGGGAGCCGGCGGCGCCGGTTATCCGTGACGCCGCTGCGGAGGTCCCGTTTGTGCGTAAAGGCGTGACTGCCAGTGAAGGAGCGGCGCCAGCGGCGTGGCTAATCCGGCACACCCGGGCGTCACAGTTGCCACGCCTCTGGCACAGTTCGCGACGCCTTTGTCCACTTTCCAGCCGGCCCCCGAAGCGAGGCGTCCCGTAGCTGTCGCGTAGCCGGGACCTTGCGTCATACAAGGAGTGGGCCGCCAGGCCACTGCTTGACCATCTGCTCTCCCGCCTTCCATATACCCTATACCCTGCAACTCGCGGCCCCCCTGCTCAACGAAGGTGTGGGTCGCCGGCCCACTGGTTGACGATACTCTAGAACAAATGTCCTTATTCTGCAAGAGGGCGGCGGCATATGGTGGCGGGCGCCGTTGTCCCACCTAGCCCACCCTCCAACGTTTGGGGTACAGGGGGACTCGCTGTACTCCCAGAGGGGGTTGCGCCCCCTGCCCCTTGCTTGGGGATGGAGGCGTCGTCGTTTTCTCACCGGGCGCGTCGGGACCCGCTTCCTAGCCTTCCCCTGAGTACGAGGGAAGGAAGAGGAGCGCCTCCTGGGGGCAGGGGCAGAGGGTTGCCCCTGTCTCAGCGCCGTTGAGCGGCTGGACGTCTCCGTAAACCCCCGTCCAATGGCCTCGTCCGACCTCCAGCGGCCCGCGGGCACTTGTTCAGAGCATTCCTAGAAGTGGGCCTAAGAGCGGCCCCAGCAGGGCCGTTGACTGTCCACGTCCAAAGGACTTACTCTTGCACTGCCCCAACACCACCACCGTCCAGGAGCGCGACACCATGGCAGACCCGAACGCCGCCACGGAGCTTTCGGCCCAATTCGGCGACTTTGGCCCGCTCATAGCCGCCGAGCTTGAGGGCCTGACCGAAGACCAGCTCGACTGGAGCAGCGACCGGTGGGAATGGGCCAATTGGACCATCCGCAACAACGTCAGCCACATGGCCTCGCTCATGATCCGCTGGCCGTTGATGCGCATGGCGGACGCGCTGTTCCCCGACGGTAAGCCCGTACTGGAGGAGCAGCAGCTCCTCATGGAATCAAAGTACGACCGCCGTCTGGACGACGACATCTTTTGGGACATTGGCGTGCTCCGGGACAAGCTATCGCAGGGGCTGCAACTGGCCCAGGACATTCTTGCCAGGGACTCCGCGGAGGGGGTGTTGGGCCTCGAGGCAACGGTGGACTTCGGTGGGCCCTTTGAACGGCACGCCCAGCTCTACGAGGGAGAGGCGCGCCAAGAACCCGGCGACCCACCTCTGTGGCGCATCAGGGTTGGGGCCGTGATGCGCCACATGTACTACGAACTGACAACGCACCTCTACAACGTCCAGCGGCTGAAGCGGGCGCAGGGCCTTCAGGCCGCGGTCTCCCCGCCGGAGGTGGGCTACTGGATGCTGCCGGAGTGGGACAGGAGCGAACCCTAGCGGAAGAGGCTGGAGGGACCATGGCCACCATTACCGAAATAGCCGAAGACATCTACCGGATCAACATTGCGTTCGAGGACCGGCCCTTGACGTATAGCTTCTATGTCATCAGGGACGAGGCTCCAGTGCTGGTGGAAGCGGGCTTCGGAAGGGCCTTCGATGAGGGCTTGGAGGCCGTCAAGCAACTGGTTGATCCGGCCACCCTCCGCTACGTCGTTGTGCCCCATTTCGAGGCGGACGAATGCGGCGCCATCAACCACTACCTCGCCCTAGCGCCCCATGCCCTGCCGGTGGGCAGCCCGATAGGAACCCGCTCCAACTTGAGGGACTTCACCACCCGCCCGCCGGTAACGGCCCACGACAACGAGGTGTTCGACCTGGGCCGCCACCAGCTGCGGTTCATCGTTGCGCCGTACATCCACCAGTGGGACAGCATGCTGGCCTTCGACGACGCGACGGGCACGCTCTTTTCATCGGATATTTTCATCCAACCCGGCGCCGGCCCGGCTGTGACCGACCAGGACATGACGGAGGAGATGGTGCTCGCCTACCAGTCCTCCGGCGTCCTGCCCTCCCGCGCCCATCTGGACGTTGCCCTAGACAAGATCGAGGCCCTGAGCCCGAAGACGCTGGCCTGCCACCACGGCAGCGTTCTAGTGGGAAGAACGGAGAGCTACATCAAGGCCATGAGGGAACGGGACGTTGCAGGGATTCTGATCGACCCCTAGGAAAGAACGGAGACGGCGGGACGCTCCCGTCCGCAGCGTTGTCCGGCAGCGCTGGGTTCCCCGCCATCACCACGGAGGCCATTGTGAAAGCCATCCAAGCCCAGGAAATCGGCGGACCTGAAGTCCTCCAGCTTCGAGATGTCCCGGACCCACAGCCCGGCGAGGGCCAGGCGCTTGTCCGGATCCACGCCACCGGCATCAACTTCATCGACATCTACCAGCGTTCAGGGCTGTACAAGCTGGACCTCCCCTACGTCCCCGGAAGCGAGGCCGCCGGTGAGGTCGTGGCTTTGGGACCGGGCGTCACCGAGTTTGCCGTAGGCGACCGGGTTGCCTATTCCAACGTCCTAGGGGCCTATGCCGAACTAGCGGCCGTTCCGGCGGGGCGTCTGGTGAAGATTCCCGAAGGCTTGGACTTCAGGCAGGCGGCGGCGCTGATGCTCCAGGGCATGACCGCCCACTACCTCGCGTACTCGGTCTATCCCCTGAAGGCCAGCGACACCTGTCTCCTCCACGCGGCTGCGGGCGGCGTTGGCCTTTTGCTCATCCAGATCGCCAAGAGAGAGGGCGCCCGCGTTATCGGGACGGTGTCCACCAAAGAGAAAGCCGAGCTTGCCAGGTCCGTGGGCGCCGACGAGGTCATTCTCTACACGGAGCAGGACTTCGAAGCCGAGGTAATGCGCCTCACCGGCGGCGGAGGTGTTCAGGTGGCCTACGACTCAGTGGGCGCCAGCACGTACGAGAAGAGCATTGGAAGCCTGGCGGTCCGGGGCATGTTGGTGCTCTTCGGCCAGGCCAGCGGGCCCACGCCCCCCATAGACCCCATGAAGCTGAATGCGAAGTCGCTGTTCATGACCCGGCCCACGCTGGTGCACTACACCAAGACCCGCGAGGAACTGCTGTGGCGGGCCGGAGATGTCCTCAACAGGGCGGCATCCGGAGAACTGGAGCTTCACATTGGCGGCGAGTTTCCGTTGTCGGAAGCTGCGGAGGCTCACGCGAAACTGGCCGGCAGGGAGACGACCGGGAAGCTCTTGCTCACGCCCTAGATAGCACCAGGCCCGCGAGCAAGCGCGAGCGGCGCGCAATGTTTGTGGGCGCCGCCTAGCGGATGAGTTGCTTGCCGCGCAGGAAGGCCCCCATGAGTCCGACCAGCACCATGCTGCCCGTAATCACTGCGCCTACAACGGCCAGCCAGCGGTTGAGCACCAGCTCAGTGTAGGGACTGTGGTCGAAGGAGCCGCCCACCCACTCGGGCAGGTCCTTGGAGATGGCGCCCTCCACGGTGAAGAGGAGATACAGGGACAGGCCAAAGAGGGCCAGCATCAGGCTGATGAACAGCATCCATGCGTAGGTTTCCCGCACATCCATTCGCTATCCCCCTGGGTAAGTGGGCGGCCGCCGGCCCCGATAAAAGTGTGGCAATCCCGGGCCCGACACTGGACGGTCACCGCCAGGCCCTGTGCTATGATACCAGGCGCGTCAACGCGCAGGTAGCAGCGGGAGCGACATGGCCATCATCGACTTCTTCGTGGAACAGTTCAAGCGGCTTCACGCCGACTTCGACGCGGTCGTCGCGGGATTGACGCCGGAGCACCTCCACTGGCGGCCGACCGGCCAGGCGAATCACATCGCCTTCGTCATCTGGCACTACAGCCGCACTGAGGACAATATCATCCAGTTCGTGCTCCAGCGACAACCCACCGTATGGATGGAGGAGGGCTGGCACGAAACGTTGGGGCTGGACAGTAAGGCCCAGGGAACCGGTATGGCCGCGGAGGATGCCGTCGCTCTGCGCCTGCCGTCGGTGGAAGAGTTCGCTCCGTACATGAGGAAGGTCTGGGACCGGACCGAGGCGTACCTGGCCACCCTGTCCGAGTCTGACTTGGAACGCACGACCATGATCCGGCCCCAGGGGGAGCGGCGGGTGATGACGATCCTGACGGAGAGCATGCTGACCCACGGATTCTCGCACCTCGGCGAGATTTGGGTGCTGCGTAGCCTACAGGGTCTCGAGGGCGCCCCCTTCTAGCGCCGGACGACGGGTCTGCCGGTTCCTGGCGCGTTTTGGTCAAGCAAGAGGGCGGCCCAAGGGTCGCCCTCTTGCTTGCGGGGGCAGCGTTTGCTTACTCGATGGCCCAAACTGCCTGAACTGTAACCCTCACATCCATGTCGCCCGGCGCGATGGAGGTGGACGGCAATGCGAAGGCGGCGTCGGCCGAGGATTCGGCGTAGGCCTCCAGCCTGCGCACCGGGCTGGAAGCGCTGGCCTCCGACAGGAATACCAGATTGCCGAGGCCCTCCCCTGCCCAACCAGCCATCTGCTCCGCCTTGGCCCGGGCCTCCTTCACCGCCAGTTCGCGCGCCTGCATTTCGAAGGGCAGCGGGTCCTCCACGGTAAAGGAAATGTTGTTGACCCGGATGACGTCGCCGCCGGCCAGCGCCACGGCGTCAACGACCTCTCCGGCCCTGTCCAGATCACGGATCTTCACCTCGACGTTGTTGGACACCCGGTAGCCCACAAGCTCCTGCTTATTTTGGATGCGGCCACCTTCTTCATAGACCTCGCGCCACACATACTCCGGCTGGATGCTGAAGAACCTGGTCTCGATGTCATCGTCCGACACGCCCACGCCCGCCAGCGCCGCCCGAACGGCATTCATGGCCTGCGCCGCGACGTTTCGGGCCTCTTCTACGGTGTCTTCCGTGGCCTCGACACCCATGTTGAGTATGCCCAGGTCGGGCTCAACGGTTACTGAGCCGACGCCAAAAACGTGGAGACCGGTCTGGCCGCCGCCATATGCCGATGCAAGCCTTGAAGCGGCCAGCGCATCGCTGGTTGCCAACGGGCCGTTCGTCCCGTCTCCGTCCGGCGTCGGGGCGGTGCTGCAGGCCGCGGCCAACAGCGCCAGCGACACAACCCCCGCAACGAGAGCGCCAACACCCTTCCTGCTGATCATTGCCCCACCTCCGACCTTGGATTTCCATGCTCTCAGTCTTGTGAGAGGCTGACTACTATCAAGACGAAAAGCAGCGTCGAAAGGTTCCGCGCGGTTCCGCGGGCGCCTGGAGGGTTCGCGGAGGACGATAGCCGGTCAGGCGCTGCTGCGACGCCGCCTGACGGCCAGGAACAGCGACGCTCCACCGGCGCCCACGAGCAGCGCAACCAGAGATCCCTCTATGGCCGGCAGATAGGCGTTCGAGGCTGTTTCATCGGTATCCGGGGGCTGCCGCTCCGGAACAGAGGAGCGCGCCGCCTCAACCCGCGGCCTCGTTGGCGTGGGTTGCTGGACGGAGGCAGATTCGGCGGCGCCAATCGAGTCCTCGGCGAGGGGAGCCATACTGGGTGTGGCCTCGCCAGCGTCGGCGAGAGGCTGCGGGGGCTCTTGGGGCCCGTCCGATCCCTCGCGCTCCTTGGCGGCGCCGGCTTCCGAAAAGGCCGCCGGTTCGTCTGACTCCTGGGACATGTCCGACTGCTGAACATTGACCGGAGCGGGGGCCACCCCGATGCCTGCGGGATCGCCGGGCAGCACACCGGCGAGGTCCGCCGAAAAGACGGCAGCAAGGACAAATGCGGTGGACAGGGCAGTGGTGCGGAGCGCCCATTGGAGCGCCGGCATGCCTCGGACGGGGGCCGGGGCTTCCGCGAGGGCGAATGACCGAGGCGGCTCGATTTCAGGCATACGGCGCAGGAGGCCAACGATGGAGCGCAGGCTATCGGCCTCTGCGCGGCAGTCGGCGCAGGTTTCCAGATGCCGCTCCACCTGGAGGCGCTCGGCATCAGTAACCTCCCCGTCCACGTAGGAGGAGAGGCTTTCCCTTATCCGTTGGTGGGATCCCTTTCCTAGGCCAAACATCATCCTCTTCATCACTCCAGACGCAATTCGCCGGGCAAAAGTTCCGGGCGGCGCCGCAAGTAGTCGCGGAGGGCGGCCCGGGCGCGGCTGAGCCGGGACTTGACCGTGCCGAGGTTCGCGCCCAGCGCGTCGGCGGCTTCCTGGTAGCCCAGGCCCTGGATATCCACCAGTACGAGCGCCAACTTCTGGTCTTCCGCCAGGGTTGCAAGACCGCGCTGGATCTCCTGCTGAAGCTCCCGACGCAGGGCGTGCTCCTCGGGGGATTCGCCGGAAGATTGCAGCCCAGCGCCGACGCCCAGGGTTTCGTCGTCCAGGGAAACGGACGGGCGCCGGTAGCGCCGGCGCTGCATATCGCGGCAGGCGTTGACAACAATGCGAAGGAGCCAGGCCTGGAACCTGCCGCCCCGGAACTGCCTGAGACCGCGGTAGGCCGACATAAAAGCGTTCTGGGTGGCATCCTCAGCCAGGGCCCGGTCGCCGAGAATCCTGGCGGCCAGGTTGAAGGCCTGCCGCTGGCGACTCTCGACCAGCATGTTGAAGGCATCGACGTCGCCGCCGCGGGCCAGCTCTATGTAGGCTTGTTCTTGCTCCGGTGTCATAAACCCTAGGGGAAGCGTCAGACGCTGCGCCCATTTTATCACGCTCCCCCCGCCTCCCCGCCCCCACCCCCGAACGGACGGGACGCGTTCGTAGCCGGGGCGCGGCACGGGGACTATAATCGAGCTATGTACGAATTCTGGGACCAGTTGGAGATCGAGGAGGCGATCCGGAACCTGCGCCGCCCGCCCCGCGCCCGTGGTGGGCGCCCAGCCCCTTCCTCAGGGAGATCGCCGTCACCGTAGTATTGGCGGCCATCCTTTTCTTCACGATGCAGCTGACGGTCCAGAACTTCAGGGTCGTGGGGTCGAGCATGGACCCCTCGATCCAGGATGGGCAGTACCTGCTGGTGAACAAGCTGGTCTACACCCACTTCAGCGAGGATGGCCCACTCGGCTGGTTCCCGTTCGGCGCGACAGCCAGCGGCGGGCGGCTCTTCCCCTTCCATCCACCCAACCGGGGCGACCTGGTGGTTTTCCATTCACAGTTCTGCCCCACCCCCAGCTCCGCCCACCAGTGCATCAAGCGGGTGATTGGGCTGCCGGGGGAAACGGTGGAAGTCAAGGGGGGGCGGGTTTACATCGACGGGGGGCTGGTTGAGGAGCCGTACATTGAGGATTTGGGGCGAAGCTCGGCCGAGGCCGTGACCCTGGACGACGATAGCTACTACGTGCTTGGGGACAACCGCACGGGCAGCTACGACTCGCGCAATTTCGGCGCGGTGGGGCTGGAGGACATCATCGGGAAGGCGTGGGTGACGTATTGGCCGCCGTCCTCCGCTTCCGTGTTGCGGGCGTCGCCTCCCCCCTCCGTGCAGCCACCCCCGCCGGCCGTTCCCTAGCTCCCCACCCCCCAAAGAAGGGGATTTGTGGGGGACTCCCCCACTCCCCCCGGCGGGGGCTGCGCCCCCTGCACCCCGCTTGCGGCGGGGGGGATAGGGATAGGGGACTTCTGATGGCGGTCGCCGTTGTCCCACCCGGCCACCCTCCAACGTTTTTGGGTACAGGGGGACTCCCCCTGTACCCCCGGCGGGAACCAAGGGTTCCCTGCACCCTCCTTTGGGAGACGGGTGAGGCCTTCGCCCGGAATTGCGGGGGACGCGCTGTACCGGGCGGGGGCTGCGCCCCCTGCACCCCGCGTGGGGCGGGGATGAAGAACCCCCATCCTAACCTTCCCCCGAGCACCCGGGCAGGGACAGAGCCGCCCCCGAGTACGGGGCGGGGATGGGAGAAAGGCCGCATTGACGCCTGAGCGGGCTGTTGTGCTATACTTCCTGTCCCACCTGAATCTTCCTTTTGGTCTTGGTAGGCATACCCCTTGGATATCTCTTGGCTGGGCCACGCCTGTTTCCGACTGAGGGGGACGGGCGCCGCTGTGGTGACCGATCCCTTCTCCGATTCCGTTGGCTTTGCGATGCCCAACGTGAACGCCTCGATGGTCACCGTGAGCAACGCCCACCCCCACCACAGCAACGCCGACGCCGTTCAGGGCAAGCCCTTCGTCGTCAGCGGGCCCGGTGAATACGAGGTTGGCGGCGTCTTCGTTCTGGGCCTGAGCACGGCCCCCGCCAACGAGGCGGACGGCCCCAATACCGTGTACCTGATGGAGATGGACGGCGTGGCGATTTGCCACCTCGGCGACCTCTCCCGCCCGCTGCTGTCGTCCCAGGTGGAGCAGCTTCGGGACGTGCAGGTCCTGATGATCCCGGCCGGCGGCCGCTGCACCCTTCCCGCACCGCAGATCGCCGACGTGATCAGCCGCCTGAGCCCCCGGCTCGTCGTGCCGATGCACTACGACGCGCCCGGCCTCGCCGTGGAGTTGGGCCCGCTGGCGCCGTTCATCCAGGAGCTGGGGATTGACGAGCCCCTGCGCCAGCAGAGGCTGGTGGTGACGCCCAACAACCTGCCGCCTTCACTCCAGATGGTGATCATGGGCGTGGGCGCCTAGCGGCCCTCCGGTGCTGGCCGGTCATAGAATGCAAAGAGGGGCCTCCCTGTGGAGGCCCCTCTTTTCGTTGGGTGCGTTGGGGGAGGGCGAAACAGCCTGCCCGGGTGCTCGGGGGCAGGTATGGAAGCGTCCCCCCGCCTTAGGAGCGCTTGGCTCTGCTCAGCCGCATAGCGCCTACCCCGGCGCCGACGGCGCCCACCCCCACCAGGACCAAGACCACCACCCAGAGCGGCGACGGACTGGCGCCGCCCACGTCCGGCAGGTTCACGCTGCCGACCGGAACGTTGCCCTGGACACCGGCGGTGGGCTGCGGCTGCCCGCCGGTGGTGGTGGGCATGGCGGTCGGGAAGGGGTTGAAGTTCCCCGGGACGGCGTTGAAGGTGAGGTCCAGGGTCAGAAGCGCGGGCACGCCGAATGCCCCTCTCTGCTCATAGCGGCCGCCAAACTCGTCGGCCTGGACGTTTCCGGACCAGAAGGTGATCAACTGCCCGTTGTAGGCAGCCCCCGGCAGCACCTTGAGCTGGTGATACTGCCCGCTCCGCACCGTGACCGGCTCCGAGGTGTAGCCGCCGACCTTGGCGACGATGACGAAGCCCTCCGGCGCCGGTTCCCCCGCCACGGTCACCGCTCCCGAGAAGACGTAGAGCTGCGCCGAGGTACCCGCTTGCTCACCGGGGGATGCCTGGGTAAAACCCAAGGCGGCGAGGGCCAGGGAGAGAGCCAGGGTCAGTGTGAGTCGTCGAATCCAACGCATTGTTCTACCTCCACGAATGCAACGGCGACCCGATGGGGAGGCCCCCTCCCGACCTCCCCCCTGGGGGAAGGGACCGGCCCTCATCGTTGCCCCCACGGCGGGGACGCTTCCATTGTAGTCTTCCTGCGGCTATAGGGGAAGGGCTTCCCCCTCCCCCTGCCGCGGCACGCGGGGGTAAGGGAGGGGGCTTTTAGTGGCAGGCGCCGTTGTCCCACCGGCCCACCCTCCAACGTTTTTAGAAACAGGGGGACTCGCTGTACCCCCGGCGGGGGCTGCGCCCCCTGCACCCCGCTTGGGGAGAGGACGGCCCCTGGCCCTGTACTCGGGGGAAGGTTAGGAAGGGGGTCCCCCCCTCAAATGAAGAGGCCCCCCTCCCTAGCAGTAGGGAGGGGGGCCTCTTGTTCAATGCTCGGCCAGTGGCAACCTTACGGCGTCACCACTCCATCGCTGGTTGCGAAGACGATGTAGCCCCTCTTCTCCATGACGCAACTCGTCTTAACCTCTTCGGTGCATTGACCGACATCGGGCCTTAGCACCGACCATCCCTCGGACGAGTTGTAGCTGTAGGCCACCTGCCACTTCACGCCGCTGAAGTAGGCGGTTGCGTCCACCTCGGTAACGCCGGCCTCCAGGGAGATGAATCCAATGAGGTTGGACTCGCCGCCCAGCACATGAATCGCCGGCGGAGGCTGAGGCGGCACCTGGGTGCTGTCGAGGTACGGCCGCGATGCGTACTTGATGTCGCTGAAGCCCTGGGTCTGGACCCAGTAGGCCCGCCCAACCTGCACGCTCTGGATCTCGGCGTCCTCGCCGAATACGCCCTCAGCGTTGCGCTGAGAGATCAGCCACGGCACGTCGAGGGCCGGGTCATAGGACAGCACCACGTCCACGCCGCTCTCGGCGCCGAACACCTCGTTGATGCCGGGCTCCACGGGGATCTCCGGGAAGGAGACCAAGTTCATGCCGGGCTCCAGGACGATGTTCACCTGAGGCCTGGCCACCACCTTGAAGCTCGACTTCATGGCCGCGGTGTAGGTGTTGCCCGCGGAGTCCACCGCGTTGACCGCGATCTCGTAGGTGTTGCCCAGGGTCATCTCCTGGAGCGGCAACACGAACTCGTTGTCGGCCCTGCGGATTACGGAGCCCATCACGTCCCCGGCTGTGCCTTGGGTCCCGCCGGCAGGCGTCTCCGCCACCGTCAGGGACGTCAGCGTCACCATCTTGTTGGTGTCGCCGTCGTATTCCTTGGCCTCTTCGGAGAACAGGATGCGAACGAACGGGCTCGCTTGGGCGGTCTCCGGCACGTCCTTGTCATTGGCGCCGGACACTACGAACGTCGGCGGAACGGACTTTGCGCCGTTGGCGCCGCCGTTGATGAACAGGTCCAACTCGTAGGTGATAGACCCGCGGACCGAGCCATCGCCGTCCTTGCCGGCAGAGCCCTTGTTCCCTATGGAGTCGGCCGCCGCAACCTCCACGTTGATCCGGCCCGACTTGCCGCCGGAGGCGGTCTCATTCTTGGAAACCGTCGTCACCCACGTCCGGGCGCTGGGGCTGGTCAGCCCAAAGACCGTTGTAGTCTTCTCGGTTTCCGTTGTCACGGCCTCCGTGGCCGAGGCATCGTCAGTCGCGTCAGTCGCCGGTGTTACCTCAATGTCCGTGAACGTCGTCATCAGGCTGGGAGCGCCGGCGATGTCTTCGTCGGTGGTGATTGTCACGTCAACGTCGCCGTTGGTCAGCGTCCCGCCCAAAGCGACCGTGACCTTGGGATTGATGCCGTCTTCCGAGGTCCTCGTGGCCCCGGGCTGCAGGACGTTGCCCGAGCGGTCGGTCACTTCGCCGGTCAGCTCCACGACCGGAGTGTCGTCCGGAGCCAGCGTCGTCACGGTCAGGTAGACGCTGTCGCCAAAGGCGTTGGCGTCCGAGGGCGCTGCGTTGCCGATCCTGAAGTCGTTTGCCTCAACGCTGGCGGGATCCAGCCCTTCGGTGAACTGAACGCGCACGGACGTGCGGTCACCGGCATTCTCGTCAGGACCGTCCGGGTCTTTCGTCGTGTCCCAGACGTGACCCGTGAACGCAGCGTTGAGCTTGGGCGCAACGTTGTCGATCTTGAGGCTGGCGTAGGACACCTTGTCGTCGGTCAGGTCGATGTCAGTCTCCAGGACGTTGCCGGCTGTGTCCTCGGCAACGACCCGCCAAGCCAACCCCACCTCTATGTCCTGCTGAGGCAGCGTGACGCCGACGCGATACCCACCGGTAATCGTCACCCAGTTCACCTGGTTGCCGGCCCCGGACTCGGTGAAGACGCCAACCTCGGCCCCCACCTCGTTATTTTCGTCGTCATCCTGCACCTTGTTGTCGTTGTTGTGGTCATCCCACAGCATGACTTCGAACCTGATGCTCTCTCGCTCCACGCCGGACTCGCCGTCGGTTATGTCAGCCGACAACCTGGGAACCCTGCTGGTCGTGTTGGTTCCCGAGTCCGGAACGAGGTTGGAGAACCCCGGGGCCTCCGACTCGATCCTGACGGTGTCCCTGGAGGTCGTGCCGGACCGCTTGGCCTTAGCGTTCAGGTCGCTGTAGGTGGCGGTCACCGTGTCGTTCCCGGACACCAGGAGGGTGGGCGCCTTGCCCTCAGGGAACAGCGCCGCGTTGTATTCGGTTACGGCGTCGTCCATACCCTCGGCGCCTTCGCCGGTAGCGTCGTTGCCGCCGCCATCAAGGTCGGCGTTGTAGTGCTCCTCGTAGAACGCAACCTTGATTCCGGTACCCGTAGTTGTCCCGTCTCCGTCAAGGTCAATAGCGTTTTCGAAGGCCGACTCGTTCCAAGTCCCTCCTATCAGGGCAACAGCCGTGGCGGAGGTGGCATCCTCATCGTCAGCAGTGTCTGGGAACACTGCGGTCTTCCTATCATCGAAGTATTGGGCCTCGTTGTCGGCGTTAGCGGCTAGAGTAAACGTGGTGCCGACCTCGTAGGCCTCTGGGTAGAAGGCCACATCCACGCTGTCGTTGTCCATGTCGCCGTTGCCATCCAGGTCAACCGGGGCCCCGTCCGCATCGAGCAGACCGTTCTCGTCGAAGGTGGAGTACTTGCCGCCGTCAAGATAGCCGTCGGGTTCTGAGTCCCTGACAATGATGTCGGCGGAGTACTGCCCAATGGTCCTGTTGGGGTCGCCGGCGGCGGTGCGCTCCGTGAGGCGCAACCCAATCCCAGCCCTGGTCCGGCTGGAACTGACGACCACCGCCTCTCTGCCGTCAGCATCGGTGGTGGTGTTGTACTCGGCGGCGTCGTAGATCAGCCGGAAGTTACCGGAAAAAGTCTGGCCTTTCAGCGCGCGAATCGTAACCTTACCGTTCCCTGCGTCGACTGAGTCCACCGCCAAGTCGGGTATCTTGTCGCCGTTCTCGTCGATAATCGCCGCGGTGTCGGTGGAATCCTCCGGCACGACGAAAACGTCGTTGTCGTTGACGTAGCCGTCGCCATCGCGGTCAGCGATGGGCTTGAGTTTGAGGGTAAGCACCTTCAATCCGCCGTTGAAGTTTTGATCGTCGTAGGCCAAGTTGTACCTGTCAGGCCCGTTATCCATCTGAGTCAGCGGCACGTTGATGTCCGCGTCGTTCACGGTCACCTTGATTGTCCGCTTGTCTTCTTCAACATCCGCATTGGCGCTGGCCCAGTCGTTGCCGGCTACGCCGCCTGCGCTGGCGTCAATGCCGTTGGCGTTCTGGGCGAACACGCCGCCGGAGAGCAGAAGCAGAGAAAGCATCGAAGCCAAACCTAGGGAAATGATCAGTCGCCGGAATCTTACTCGCTGCACGGCATGCCTCCTTGGAACGGTGAGTCTTGGATTCTACCAATACAAACAAAAGCGCCGCTACGCCCCGGATCGGGACTGCGACACGAACACTTGCTGCGTCTAGGACCAGCGCGGGAAGGGCTAACAACGGAACTGACGGGCGAGTTCATACCCTCTCCTTCTGGCCGAACCCCATAAGGGTTTTACACTAGGCTGTCGCGCTTGTCAAGCCTACACCCCTCCCCGACTCGCTCTGCAGGCGTGCAGACGGGCCGGCGCGGGATGGTCAGGCACAGGATATAAGGGAATACCAGGGTTGTCAATGCTTCCGGCCCGCAAGATATCGGAGGGATCGAGGAGTCTCGATCCCTCTTTCCCTAGGTGCGCGGGGCGGGGGAGAGGGTTTTTGGCGGCGGAGGCCGTTGTCCCACCTAGCCCACCCTCCAACGTTTTTGGGTACAGGGGGGGCTCCCCCCTGTACCCCCCGGCGGGGGCTGCGCCCCCTGCACCCCGCGCGGCGCCGGTCGCGAGCTTGCGTTGGCGCATCGGGACGCTTCCCAGCCTGCCCCCGGATACGGGTACGGGGACAGTCTTTGATTGTATGTTGTTAAGTTTTTCAGCCGAATTTCGGGGTTTCAGGCGTGGAGCCGTCACAATGGCGTCACCAAGGCGTCAGGAGCCGTCAGCGAGCTGTGATGGACCGTCGCGCAGTTGTCGCTGAAGCGCAGCGAACCGCGGCGGAGCCGCGCGGCTGGAAGGGGCTTGTCTGGAAACGGCATTGGCATTGGTCTCACCTTTCTTCGGACGGTCGTGGGGCTAGAAGACGTTTCCTCAGATGCGCTGCCACAGGGGGACTCTCCATGGTTAGCCCCCGGTGCTCATGTATGCGGCAGGGTTTATGGGGCTACTCTAGCACAATCGTTCGCATTTTGCAAGGGGGGGGGGGTGGGGCTTCCTGGGCGGGGGGGGCTTGTTTTGGCCTATGCCCTCCTTCAGGGGAGGGTCCGGGTTGGCCTGCGCCGTTGTCCCACCTACCCACCCTCCGACGCTTTTGGGTACAGGGGGACTCCCCCTGTACCCCCGGCGGGGGCTGTACCCCCGCCGGGGGCTGCGCCCCCTGCACCCCGCTTGGGGACGGAGGGGGGGGCGTCGACTTACCTGGCGCGTTGGGCGCCGCTTTCCAGCCAGGGGGAGGGGGATTGGG
Source organism: Dehalococcoidia bacterium (assembly GCA_965263165.1). Classification (GTDB taxonomy): domain Bacteria; phylum Chloroflexota; class Dehalococcoidia; order Lucifugimonadales; family SAR202-VII-2; genus SAR202-VII-2. The sequence continues at coordinate 1,631,616 of OZ253584.1, read as the reverse complement.
GATGGGATGGGGGGGGGGGGGGGGGGGGGGGGGGGAAGGAAGGGACAGGAGGCGCAGCGGGGGGAGGGACCACTGCACCTTGCTTGGGGGACAGAGGGGGCGTCGTTTGCCTGCCTTGGCGCGTTGGGATGCTTCTTAGCCTTCCATCAAGTGCGGGGGAGGGACGCGAGGGAGCTTATGGGGAGGGGGGCTGGGGAGGGGATGGGGGCGGACGGTAGCATGTCCGCGCCTCGCCTAGCCCAGGAATCGCATGATGGCCGCCACCGCTCCAAGCCCAATGAGCTGCAGTCCAGCCAAGCTGATAGTCAACCTGAGTAGATCACCCCTGAGTTCAGCCTTGAAGTTGGCGAGGTCCTCCTTGGTTGCGTAGTGCTTCAGCTCCTCCCGCAACTCAGAGCGGGTGATCGGGTGCTCCATAGTTGTCATGACAGCCTCTAGGTTGCAGCGATATGCTCATATACGTATCACCCGCGATACGCGCCGTCAAGCGCGGGGCCCTCAGCGCTTCCCAGGCTTAGCCCGCAGCATCACCTCCGCCATCGGCGCCAGCGTAGTCAGCTTGGGTGGGAGGGGGGGATGGGGGCGGACGCCGCCATAAGCCCCCTCTCCTTCCCCTCGGTCCCTGCCAACTCCTACTTACAAAATGCGAACGATTGTGCTAGAGTATCCCCAGGAAGTGGGCCCCGGCCCGCTTCCCTGCCTTGGAGCCTGCCGCTACATGTGGACTGGGGGAATCCGTAGAGAGACCCCCTGTGGTAAGGGGCTGGGGAAATGTCTCCACGCCCTCAATCATCCGAGAATGGGTGAGACCAGAGCCACTGCTGTTGTAAGGCAAGCTCCTTGGCGCCATCCAGTGCAGCGACGGCTAAGCGACGGCTAAGCGACGGCTAAACGACGGATCCGCGACGGATCCGCGACGGCCAAACGACGGCTAACGACGGCTAACGACGGGTAAACGACGCCTCCACGCCTACGGGAGAAGAAAAAGCAGGCGCACAAACAATCAAAGAGTCACAAACAATCAAAGAACGAGGCTGAGGCCGGGGGAACTCTTCTGTCCCTGCCCCTGTACTCGGGGGAAGGTTAGGATGGGGGTCTGGAAGTCTCCCCGTCCCATCCCCCAAGCAGGGTGCAGGGGGCGCAGCCCCCGCCGGGGGTACAGCGAGTCCCCCGCAATGCTGAGCGAAGGCCTCACCTGTCTCTCGAAGGAGGGTGCAGGGAACCCAATGCTCCGCCGGGAGGTGCAGCGTGTCCCCCTGTTTCCAACAACGTTGGAGGGTGGGCCGGTGGGACAACCGCCTCCGCCGCCATAAGCCCCCTCCCCGGCCCCCGTGCTAAGGGAAATGCCGGGGCCCTAGATTTCCTTGCTGAGCGTGGCGAGGAAGTTGGCGTTGTTGGGGGTCTTGGCGAGGCGCTCCAGGACGCGCTCGGTGGCGTCGGAGGCGTGGTTGGAGTCGGAGCTGATCATGGCCACCATGCGCCTGAGGACCCAGACCTGGCGGAGGGCGGCCTCGTCCAGGAGGAGCTCCTCGCGGCGGGTGCCGCTGCGGGTGATGTCGATGGCGGGGTACATGCGGCGGTCGGCCAGGCGGCGGTCCAGGTGGAGCTCCATGTTGCCGGTGCCCTTGAACTCCTCGTAGATCACGTCGTCCATGCGGCTGCCGGTGTCGATGAGGCACGTTGCGATGATGGTGAGACTGCCGCCCTGGCGCGTGTTGCGGGCGGCGCCGAAGAAGTGCTTGGGGGGGTAGAGGGCAACGGGGTCGATGCCGCCGGAGAGGGTGCGGCCGCTGGTGGGGAGGGCGAGGTTGTAGGCGCGGGTGAGGCGGGTGATGCTGTCGAGGAGGATGACGACGTCGCGCCCCATTTCGACGAGGCGCTTGGCCCGTTCGAGGGCAAGCTCGGCGACGCGGCAGTGGTCTTCGACGGGCTCGTCGAAGGTGGAGCTAAAGACCTCTCCGTCAACGGACTCGCGGATGTCGGTGACCTCCTCGGGGCGTTCGCCCACGAGGACGACCATCAGGTGGATGTCCGGATCGTTGGCGGAGACGCCGGCGGCGATGTGCTTGAGGAGGAAGGTCTTGCCGGCCTTGGGAGGAGAGACGATGAGGCCGCGCTGTCCCCTACCGATGGGGGAGATGATGTCGATGATGCGGTTGGCGAGGTTCTGGGAGGTCGTTTCGAGCTTGATGCGGGAGTCGGGATAGGTTGGGGTGAGGTTTTCGAAGTTGGCGCGGTTCTTGGCGGCCTCGGCCTCGAGGCCGTTGACGGTTTCGACGCGGATGAGGCCCTGGTAGCGTTCGCCCTCCTTGGGGGGGCGGACCTGGCCGACAACGTGGTCGCCGGTGCGGAGGTTGAAGCGGCGGATCTGGGACTGGGAGACGTAGACGTCGCCCTGGGCAGGCCTGCCGCCGGCCTGGCGGAGGAAGCCGTAGCCGTCGCCGGCAATGCTGAGGGTGCCCATGGCCAGGATGCAGCCGCGCTCGCCGGCGTAGGCCTTGAGGACGAGGTTCTGGAGCTCGTCGCGGCGCACCTGTTCAACGGGGCGGCCGTTTTCGAGGCCCATCTCCCTGGCGAGGGTCAGCATTTCGGCCTTGCTCTTCCTGTCCAGTGCAATAATTTGCTCAGTAAGTTCCATCTCACCCCACCTCTGGGCTAACGCGGACGCGCTTTGAGTGCTTGTTCAAGGGAGCCGTTGGGTCTGATCCGATTGGTTGTGGGTTGGAATCGCTGGGATTGGGCTGCGCCTCTGCGCTCCGCAACGTTGGGGGAGGACGGGCCCTGGGGCGGGACGCGGTTTGGCTTCACGGCACAGCGACCTGGGGATTGAAGACGGGCGAGGGTGGGAGTAACTGCTGCGGGTCGAGACTACGGACGAGGATTCAGACGCCTCTTCACGCCAACGGCGCTGGGTATAAACAATGGGCTACGCACTTTCAGGCTCGGTGAAACGGGACGGGAGAAGGGGGGGACGCGGCAGGGATGGGCACCGCGGCCCTCCGCGGCGAAGGATAGCACACCTTCGTTGCGTAAGGATAGCACATGGCAAGCGCGTTGGGTAGTGGGCATGGGAGATGGGATTAGCGCGGGGTTATGGGAAGAGGGTGTTGGGCGCCCTCGCGGAGGATGGCGGCGGCGGCGGCGGTAAACTCCCGAAAGAGGGGGTGGGGCCGGGTGGGGCGGGAGCAGAACTCGGCGTGGAACTGGACGCCGACCATGAAGGGGTGGTCCTCCAACTCAACGATTTCGACGAGGCTGCCGTCGGGGGAGAGGCCGGCGGCGCGGAGGCCAAGGGCCTCGAGGTCCTCGCGGTAGGCGTTGTTGAACTCGAAGCGGTGGCGGTGGCGCTCCATGACGACGGATTGGCCGTAGGCGGCCAGGGACCTGGCGCCGGACTGGAGGACGCAGGGGTAGGCGCCGAGCCGCATGGTGCCGCCGAGGTCCTTGACGTGGTGCTGGTCGAGCATGAGGTCTATGACGGGGCCGGGGGTTTCGGGGTCGAACTCGGTGGAGTTGAAGCGTTCGTCGCCGAGGGCGTGGCGGGCGAACTCAACGACCATGAGCTGCATGCCGAGGCAGAGGCCAAGGTAGGGTATGCGCTCCTCCCTGGCGTAGCGGGCGGCGGCGACCATGCCCTCAATGCCGCGTGAGCCGAAGCCGCCGGGGACGACGATGCCGTTGACCCGGGAGAGGAAGGGGGCGGGGCCCTGTTCCTCTATATCCTCCGACTTGATCCAGGCGACGTCTATGTCGCGACCCTGGTGGAGACCGGCGTGGTGGAGGGCCTCCTTGACGGACAGGTAGGCGTCGGGGAGGTCGGCGTACTTGCCAACAACGGCGATGGGGAGGGATTCCTTGGGGACGCGGATGTGGTTGACCATGGTGCGCCACTCGGAGAGGTCGGGGGGGGAGGGGTGGAGGTCGAGGTTGTCCAGGAGCAGGGCGCCGAGGCCGGCGTCTTCGAGGAAGGTGGGGACCTCGTAGATGGAATCGACGGTGGGGACGGGAATGACGGCCTCGACGGGGACGTCGCAAAAGAGGGAAATCTTGGCCTTGAGGCTGTCGGGGACGGGAAAGTCGCTGCGGCAGAGGATGATGTCGGGCTGGATGCCGATGCTGCGGAGCTCCTTGACGCTGTGCTGGGTGGGCTTGGTCTTGAGCTCGCCGGTGGAGGCAATATAAGGAAGGAGCGTGACGTGGAGATAGCAGACGTTGCCCCTGCCGGCCTCGTTGCGCATCTGCCGGATGGCTTCAAGGAAGGGGAGGCCCTCGATGTCGCCGACGGTGCCGCCGACCTCGACGACGACGACTTCGGCGTCATGGGCGAGAGCGTGCATGCGGGCCTTGATCTCGTTGGTGACGTGGGGGATGGTCTGAATGGTGCCGCCGAGGTAGTCGCCGCGGCGCTCCTGGGCAATGATGGAGCGGTAGACTTGGCCGGCGGTGACGTTGGATGCCTGGCTGAGGCTCTGGTCGAGGAAGCGTTCGTAGTGGCCGAGGTCGAGGTCGGTCTCGCAGCCGTCGTCGGTGACGAACACCTCGCCGTGCTGGTAGGGCGACATGGTGCCGGGGTCGACGTTGAGGTAGGGGTCGAGCTTCTGGATGGAGACCCTGAGGCCCCGGCTCTTGAGGATGCGGCCAATGGAGGCAACGCTGATGCCTTTGCCAACGGAACTGACGACGCCACCGGTCACAAAGATGTACTTGGCCACAGGCTAAGCCTCGGTGCGCGAACGCGAGAGTTGACGCGAACGCGAAGGTGGGGATGAAGGGAACAGGGCGCCGGGAAGGGACGGGAGAGGGAGGGGGCGGCGGGGCCGGGCGCTACCGGTGGTGGTCGAGCGCCCGCCGGATCCTAGTGCGACGGAGCTGGTGGACAAAGAGCCGCATCCCCTGGTTTTCAGGGATTATAGAGATGGGCCGGAGGGGGTGTCAACGCCCCGCAGCTTTGCCGGGCGGAAGGGGCCTGGGGTACAATGCCCGCGTTCTTTTAATAGCACACCGGCCCCGCAGGTACCGCTAGGCGCCGGTCTAGGAGAGAGAATGCAGCCGTTCGACTATATTGCCCCGTCCAGCCTCGGGGAGGCCCTGCAGGCGCTGTCCGAGGCCGCGGGGGTGGTGAAGCCGCTGGCCGGGGGAACCGACCTGATCGCGCAGATGAGGGAACGGCGGGCGGTGCCGTCACTGGTCCTGGACGTGAAGGGGATTCCAGAGGCCAACCGCCTGGAGTACGACCCCTCGGAGGGGATGCGGATCGGGGCAGCGGTGAGCTGCGCCGACATCGCCCGGTACGCTCCGACGGGAGCACACTATCCGGCGGTGGCGCAGGCCTGCCTTCTCATAGGTTCGGTGCAGATTCAGAACCGGGGCACGATTGGCGGGAACGTGTGCAACGCTTCGCCGTCGGCGGACACGATCCCACCCCTACTGGCCTACGACGCGGTGGCCGTGGCGGCGGGCCCGGAGGGAACGCGGCGGATTCCGCTGGAGGAGTTCTTTAAGGGGCCGGGCAAAACTGCGTTGGCCCCGCGGGAGATTCTGGTGGAGGTGGCGCTGCCGCCGGCGCCGCACCACAGCGGGAGCCGCTATCTTCGCTTTATCCCGCGCGAGGAAATGGACATTGCGGTTGCGGGGGTCGGCAGCCTGTTGGCGGTGGACCCAGACACGGGGGTCTGCAGCAGGGCGCGCATAGCCCTGGCGTCGGTGGCGCCGACGCCGATCCGGGCCAGGGAGGCGGAGGAAAGGCTGGAAGGCAGCCCCATAACCGATGATGCAATCCGGGAAGCAGGCGAGCTGGCATCCGCGGCCTGCAACCCAATCAGCGACGTCCGGGGATCGGGGGCGTACCGCAGGGAACTGGTGAAGGTGCTGACGCGCCGAACGCTGTCGCAGTGCGCTCCAGCCTAAAGGGCCGCGTAAGGAGGAACCATTGAAGGCGCCCGTCAATTTTCGCGTGAACGGCGACAGCCGTGAGATATACGTCGACGCCCACAGAACGTTGCTTGAGGTCCTGCGGGACGAGCTGGAGTTGACCGGCGTTAAGGAGGGTTGCGGCAACGGCAACTGCGGCGCCTGCACGGTCAACCTGGACGGCAGGGCGGTGAACGCCTGCCTGATGTTGGCGGTGGAGGCGGAGGGCCACGACATTTTGACCGTAGAGGGGGTGGCAAGGGAAGGCGCGCTGCACCCCATTCAAGAGACGTTCATCGAGGAAACGGCCCTGCAGTGCGGTTTTTGCACGCCCGGCTTCATCATGTCGGCCAAGGCCTTCCTGGAACAGCATCCCAGCCCCACGGAGGAGGAGATTCGCATGGCGGTCGCCGGGAATCTCTGCCGATGCACGGGCTATGACAAGATCGTTAGGGCCATTGCGGCCGCCGCTCAACGGATGTAGGCGGCAATCTCAAAGGCGAGAGGGTGCTATGGCTGGAAATGGCCAGGGAAACGGACGGAAGGATTCGGTTGGCGCCAGGTACGAGAAGGTGGACGCCTGGGAACGGGTGACGGGAAGGGCCGAATATGCGGCCGACGTGCGGGTTCCCGGGGCACTGCACGCGAAGGTGCTGCGGAGCCCACACGCCCACGCGGCGATCATAAGCATCGACGCGAGCGAGGCCGAGAAACTGCCCGGGGTCAAGGCGGTGATTACGAGCAAGGACTTTCCGCCCATCGACGAGTTGAAGGACTCCTTCGGCGGGGAGCTGATGGTCAACGCCAGGGACTTGAAGCGAATGGTCCTCGCCGAGGACAAGGCGCTATTCGACGGGCACGGCGTGGCGGCGGTGGCGGCAACGACCCCGGACATCGCAGAGGCGGCGCTGGATCTGATCAGAGTTGAGTATGAGGTGCTTCCGACCGTTGAGTCAGCCCTGGAATCGCTGAAGCCCGGAGCCCCGCTGCTGCACCCGGACGTGTACACCAAAACGTTGACGGAAACGCCCGACAAGCCCAGCAACCTGGCTTCCTACGTGGAGTCGGGCTGGGGCGACGTGGACAAGGGCTTCGCGGAAGCTGACGTGATCGTAGAGCGCGCGTTCGACTCGATGATGGTGCACCAAGGTTACCTGGAGCCTCAGGCCTGCTCGGCCCGCTGGGACGGGGATGTTTGCACCGTGTGGACGAGCACCCAGGGCTCATTCAACGCACAGCGGATGGTCGCGACGCTGCTCCAGGTCCCGCTTCACCAGGTGAACGTGATACCAACGGAGATCGGCGGTGGGTTCGGGGGGAAGATCTACACCCTTGTCGAACCGATCGCCATGCTGCTGGCCAGGAAGGCAGGCAGGGCCGTCAAGCTGGTCATGGACAGAGCGGAGGTCTTTAGAGCCACCGGGCCCGGGTCACCGCAGCACTCTACTGTGAAGGTCGGGGCCAAGAAGGACGGCCGGATCGTTGCCGCACAGGGCTCCCTCGTCATGGACGCCGGCGCTTTCCCGGGCGCTCCCGTGGCCGGGGCGTCCATGGTGACGTTCGGACCCTACAAGATGGAGAACTTCAAGCTGGAAGCCTACGACGTGGTGACCAACAAGCCACGCGTCCAGGCTTACCGGGCGCCGGGAGGAACGCCAGCGGCCTTCGGGGTGGAGGTGGTGATGGATGAGGTCGCCCTGAAGCTGGGCATGGACCCCCTGGAGTTCCGCAAGATCAACGCTGTGGAGGAGGGCGACCCGTCCACCAACGGGCGTCCGCTCTTGCGCGTTGGCCTGAAGGAGGTCCTGCAAAAAGTTGAGTCCAGCGACCACTGGAATGCGCCCTTGGAGGGCGCCAACCGCGGCAGAGGGCTGGCGTTGGGCTTCTGGAACGGCGCCGTTGCCATGTCCTCGGCGACTGTCAACTTGAACGTTGACGGCACCGTGGAGGTAGTGTCGGGCCACGTTGACCTGACCGGGACCCGCACGACCATGACGCAAATGGCCGCCGACATGCTCCAACTTCCGCCGGAGCGGGTGTCTGCGCGGGTGACCGACACGTCATCCAGCACGTACACGGACGTCACCGGCGGCAGCCGCACGGTCTACACCCAGAGCCAGGCCATTTACAACGCTTGCGAAAAGGTGCTGAACGAGATGAAGGCGCTGGCGGCGGACCAACTCAAGCTGTCTGAGGACGACATTGCGTATGCCGACGGTGTCTTCTCCGCCAAGGGAAACCCCGAGACCAGCCTGCCGTGGGACGAACTGGCGGGCCGCAGCCGAACCCGAGGGGGCGGCCCCATTTCCGGCTACGGCGCCTCCGGTAGGCTCAAGGGCGCCCCTGCCTTCGCAGCCCACCTGGCCGACGTTGAGGTAGACCCGGACACGGGGAAGGTCAGAATTCTTCGCTACACCTGTTTCCAGGACGTGGGCAAAGCCATCAACCCGGCGCAGGTCGAGGGGCAGATCCAGGGAGGAGCCGTCCAAGGGCTCGGCTGGGCGCTGAGCGAGTACTACCACTATGAAGACGGCAAGCTCCGCAACCCCACCCTGCTTGACTATCGAATGCTCACGGCGCTCGACCTTCCGATGCTCGACACGGAGATCGTGGAGGTGCCCGCCGACGACAGCCCCTACGGGGCGCGGGGAGTGGGAGAGGTCCCCATCATACCGCCGGCTGCCGCAGTCGAGAACGCCATCTATCGGGCCGCCGGCGTGAGAATGACGCAGCTTCCAATGACGCCGGAGCGGGTGTTCTGGGCGCTGCACAGCGCTCCCGCCTAGGTAGGCGCCATGCAGGCCCAAACGGCAATCGAGCGGACGGAGAGCAGGCGGCAGGGATTGATCGTGGCCGTCTCCCTGAGCGGGGAGCGGGGAGTTCCCAAGCACCCGCAGTCGGCGGTGCGCGTCGGCCAGTACGGCCTAGAGGGGGACTGCCACGCCGGGCCGAGGTACACCAACGTTCGCACCGGCGAGGAGAAGGACAACCGCCGCCACGTTACCGTCGTTGCCCAGGAGGTCCTGGACGAAATGAACTCCGTCCTCGGCATCGCGCTGCGGCCCGGAGACCTGGCGGAGAACGTCCTCGTTCGCGGCTTGGGAGATCTATCCGACGTGGGTGCAGGCGACCGGCTCCATCTGGGCAGTCAGGTTGTCCTGGAGGTTACGGGGCAGAACGACCCATGCGCCAACCTACTCCAATACCACCGGCGGCTGGCCAAGAACATCTACGGCAAGCGGGGGCTCATCGCCAGGGTTGCAAGCACCGGGGAGTTGCGGCCCGGAGACCCAGTGGAGTTGGTGAGTGCGTCACAGGCCGAATCCAGCCCGTGAGCGGCCGGCCCCAAGCCGTTCCACAACGCGATTCCCGCCAAGCATCTTCCCCGCTCATGCCGTGTTTCGCTCTGCCTGAGCTTCGTTGACACCCCCTACCCCCTTTGCTACGCTCGCCCGAGGAGACTGAGGGCAACACATGCAAACTGCTCGGCGGCTGGACTACCCGGAAGCGCTAGAGCGGCTGCTGGGCCTTGTGGACTATGAGAGGATCAGGAACCACCCTCCCGCCCCACCCCGGCCCGACTTGCGCCGCGTGGAAGCCCTCCTGGAGAAGCTGGGCAACCCACACCAGCGGGCGCCTCTCATCCACGTCGCTGGGACAAAGGGCAAGGGCAGCACGGCAGCCCTGCTGACCTCTGCGCTGGTAGCCCTGGGGCATACCTGCGGCCTATTCACGTCGCCGCACCTGCACACGTTCCGGGAACGTATCCGCCTGAACCGCGAGCCGGTCTCCGAGGCAGTGTTCGCCTCGCTGACCGAGGCATGCTGGCCGGGGATGGAAGCCGTGAACGCGGAGGGGTCGCATGGCAACGTCACCCTCTTCGAGTTGTTGGGCGCGATGGCCTTCACGTTGTTCGCCCAAGAGGGGTGCGACTGGGGGGTTGTGGAGGCGGGCCTAGGGGGACGCCTGGACTCCACCAACGTGGTGGTTCCCGCGGTCGCCGTCATCACGGCCATCAGCATTGACCACGCGGCTATTTTGGGCAATTCCATCGGCGAGATCGCGGCGGAGAAGGCGGGGATCATCAAGCCGGGGGGCAGGGTTGTTTCCGGGCCGCAGCCGCCCGAGGCGCTGGAGGTCATCAGGCGGACATGCGAGGAGCGGGGCGCAGACCTCGTCTACGCGCCGGACCGCTACGCCTGGGAACGCACGTCGTCCGACCTGGACGGGCAGAATTTCCTGGTGGAAGGCCCTCAGCGGAGCTACGATTTGTGGATGCCACTGCTTGGCTTCCACCAGGTTGAGAACGCAGCCGTGGCGATTGCCGTTCTGGAGACGCTGGAGGCGCAGGGCTACGCCCTGGCTCTTGGGCGGGAGGCCCCCGCCCCTGCCGGAGAAGCGGGCTCCGCCTCGGATGGGCTTGTGGATGGCTTTCGCCGGGTGCAGTGGCCAGCGCGCATGGAGGTGCTATCGAGGAGTCCGTTGGTTGTCGTGGACGGCGCTCACAACGCAGCCTCGTTGGAGAGGCTGCGGGAGAGTCTCAGGGAATACGTCCCGTACGACGATCTGGTCCTCGTGGCGGGTTGGGGCGCCGACAAGGAGGGGGCGGCCATGGCTGAGGTAATCGCCCGGATGGCGCCGAGGGCGGTCGTGGAGGCCAGGTCGCGGCACCCGCGGTCCATGCCTCGCGGCGGCGTGGCCGAGTTGCTGCGCGGCCATGGTGTTCCGGTTGCAGCCGCCCACGAAACCGTCGCTGAAGCGGTGCGTCACGGTATGCAACTCGCCGGGCCCGGGGATCTTGTCCTGGCCACCGGCTCGCTGTTCGTGGCCGCCGAGACCCGCGAGGCGGTGCTGGGCATTCCTTCCGAGGTGTACCCGGAGTTCCAGGCAACGGCGGGCCTGGGGCCATAAGGAGAAGCATCCATCCATGAACAACGGGCATCGGTCAACGCGTCAACGGGTTGTCATCACGGGCCTCGGCGCGGTTACGCCCCTTGGCCTCACCGCGAACGACTTCTGGCAGGGTCTGGTGGAGGGACGGTCCGGTATCGGCCCGATGACCCTCTGCGATGCCTCGGAGTTCCCCTGCCGCATTGCCGGAGAGGTGAAGGGGTTCGACCCCAAGGATTACGTCAGCTCGAAAGAGGTGCGGCGCCTCGCTCGATTCTCCCAACTCGGGATTGCGGCATCGGGGATGGCCATCGAGGACGCCGGGCTGGACCTATCGAAGGAGGCGCCGGAGCGCGTGGGGGTGCTTCTGGGGAACGGCAGCGGCAGCTTCCCCGACATCGACGCGCAGATGAAGGTGCTCGTCGAGAAGGGGGGCATGCGCATCGCGCCCTTCTTCATGCCCATGGCCCTTCCAAACATGGCCGCGGCCCAGATCAGCCGCACGTTCGGGCTGCGGGGCTACAACAACACGGTGTGCACGGCATGCGCTGCGGCGTCGCAGGCGATAGGCGACGCGGTGGAGGTCATACGGCGCGGGGCTGCGGACGTGATGCTTGCCGGGGGAGCGGAGGCCGGCATCAGCCAGCTTGGCCTGGCCGGGTTCTGCGTCATGCGGGCCCTGTCTACGCGAAACGAAGAGCCGGAGCGGGCATCCCGTCCCTTCGAGGCTGGGCGGGATGGGTTCGTGCCCGCTGAGGGGGCCGGCATCGTGGTGCTGGAAAGCCTGGAACACGCCATCGACCGAGGCGCGGCCATCCTTGCCGAGATGGTTGGCTACGGCGCCTCTGCCGACGCCTATCACCCCGTGCAGCCCGAGGAGAACGGCCATGGAGCGGCGTTGGCGATCCGCTCAGCTATGAAGGACGCCGGCATCGCGCCGGAGGATGTGGACTACATCAACGCCCACGGCACGTCCACACCCCTCAACGACGCCTCAGAGACGGCGGCGATCAAGCTGGCGCTGGGAGAGGCGGCGTACAGGGTCCCCATCAGCTCCACCAAGTCCATGATTGGGCACGCGTTGGGCGGGGCCGGGGGCCTGGAGGCTGTCGCCTGCGTGAAGACCATCAACGAGAGCCTCATCCACCCCACGATCAACTATGAGACGCCGGACCCTTCCTGTGATCTAGACTACACGCCCACCGCGGCCCGGCGTCAAAACGTGGACATCGCGCTGTCCAACAGCTTCGGGTTTGGCGGGCAGAACGTTTGCCTCGTCTTTCGCAAGTTCGCGGAGTAGACCGAGGCGCCTGACGGCGCCCCTACCCGCCCCGCTCCCCGGGGCACCGGGAGCAGCAACGACAAGGGCGCGACGCCCCGAGCATCTACAGCTACAAAGCAAACGACCCCGGGGTGTCCCGGGGTCGTTTGCTTTGACGCGGCGTTGGCCGGGGTCAGTCGAGGGCGGGTGCGCCGGCGCCTTCGGACAAGGCGACTTCCAGCATCCTAGGGACCGCCATGGTATGGCTGCACGTAGCGTAGCCGGAGAAGAAATCACAAGTGCAGTTCCATTTACCGGCGTCATAAGAGATCGTATGGCTGTCGTGGTCGCCTGCGAAGGTGGCCGTAAAGCTGAGCACCGTGAGCCTCTGCGGCTCTTGGGCATACTTGCGGGCCTTCTCGATCTTGCTGATGACGCTGGAGTACATCGGCTCCTCCTATGGATGATGTTGGGGCGGCTGGGTTCAACCCCACTTTACACCAAAAGCCGGCCCGCGGGGAGGGCGCGCGGCCGCGTTGGGGGGGGGCGCGGCCTCATAGTAGTTCTTGCCCAGGCCAGGGGCCGCCAGGGAACCTCCGAACAAGCTGTGAGAGAGGCGCCGCGCCCCACATCCCCGCCGCCGCCCCTCCTACTTGCAAAGCACGAACGTTTGTGCTATAGTATCGCCATGATGCTCAAGCATCTCCAACAAGCGGGCCGCCGCCCCACTCCCTTCCTGGCGCCGGGATACGGATGCATAACCCCTCCGCTGCGGCTCCGCGACAGCTCGTCACAGCTCCCTTATGGCTTCATTGCGCCTTGTTACGCCTTCTGTTACGGCTTCGTGCCTGAAAACCCCGAAATCCGGCTGATACGCGTAACGAATATACAATCAAAGACCTGCCTGCCCCCGGATACAGGGGAAGGAACTTCGTCGCACAACGCCGCATTGTTTCGAGCCGCCGCCGGTGGAAATGGCGTCATATGCGCCTGGCGCCGGGTTATGCAAAGGTTCCCAATCAAACGGCTCCTTCCTCTGGCGCGCGCTTGAATCGCAGTGCGTCTCGCACTGCTTGTTCAGAGATTCCCTAGGGGCGCTGAGTCAGGCCGTTGGACACTCTATCCGGCGGCTGCGATGCTGACCATGACCGCGCCCCCCACGACGAGCAATGCTCCCAGAATCACCGAGGGCGAAAACGACTCCTGGCGGCTCAAGAACAGCCTCGCCAGGAGGATGCTGCCGAGGGGGTAAATGGCGACGAGTGGATTGACAACCACCACCGGCGAATGCTGGAGGGCGCTGTAGAAAAAACCGACGGCCATGAGGGTCAACGGGCCGGTGAGCGCCGCCCAGGCAAACCCTCTGAAGCGGGCCTTCCGGTCTTCCCTCAACCCCCGGGCCGCAATGGGCGCGAGGAGTATGGCGCCCAGGGCCGAGGTGAACGCCACCATGACAAAGGGGTGCGCCTCTGAGCGCACGACGATTCGCACCATGACTGAGCTGGCGGCGTAGAAGGCCGCGGCCAGCAGCGCTGCGGCAATGCCCAGGGGGACGAGGTTCCTCTTGACTTCACTCACTTTGGATTGCTTCACGCCCTGCTCTGCTGTCGAACGATGAGGATGATGCCGGCTGTAATGGCAAGAGTGCCGATGAGAAGCAGCGGCGTCACGCGCTCGTCGAGGAAGACGACGCCGAACAGCGTGGCAAACAGGGGGGTGGTGCTCAGCACCGGCGTGGCCCGCGTGATCCCCGCCATGTGGATACTGGTGTAGCTGAGATACCGCGCCAGCAGGACTTGAACAAAGGCGACGGCACAGAACCAACCGAACGCCACCAGCGACACGCTCAGCAGTTGATCGCGGAGGAAGATGGAGGCGAGGGCGAAACCGACAATGCCCGCCATGGTGGCGGAGATGAACGTCACGGAGGAAGGTCTGATATGCTGGGTTGCCAGCCGAACGACAAAGTAGGTCAGGGCGAAGCCCAACACCGTGAGCAGCGAGTATATGACTCCCAGCATGTTCTGTGTCCACCTCCGGGGCAGATGGCTGGGAGCATAGCAGAAACGCCTCCCCCGCCGATGGGCGGGTGGGGAGAAGGAGGCCAACGATGGTCCAGTTTGGCCTGCAGATAGAGCCCCAGTTCGGTTTCACCTTCGAGCGAGTTAGGGAGTTGGCCCGCTTCGCCGAGGGCGTTGGATTCGAGTATCTATGGTGCTCCGACCACCTATTCCTCGACGACCGCTCGGAGGAGCGGAACTGCTGGGATTGCTGGACACTGCTCACCGGCCTGGCGCTGGAGAGCAGCACCTCCGCATCGGCCCGATGGTGACCTGCGTCTCCTATCGCCACCCCTCGCTGTTGGCAAAGATCGCCGCGTGCGTGGACTCGATGAGCGGCGGCCGGTTGGAATTCGGCATAGGGGCGGGTTGGAAGCATGTAGAGTACGCCGCGTATGGATACCCCTTTCCGTCGCCGCGGGAGCGGGTTGACCGCCTTGAGGAAGCGTTGGAGGTGGTGCTGCGCATGTGGTCAGACTCCCGCGCCAACTACGAGGGTCGCTACTACCAGGTTCGCGATGCGGTGTTGGCCCCCAAGCCGGCGCAACAACCCCGGCCACCCATTTGGATAGGCGGGTCCGGGCAGAGGGTCCTCACCCTGGCTGCGCGGCGCGCCGATGCGGTCAACATAAACGGCATGCCCCGGTGGAACGCTATCGGGACCGGATGGATGTGCTTCGCCGCGCCTGCGACAGCGTGGGCCGGGACTTCGACAGCATCCGGAAGTCCCACTTCATGGCTCTTGCCATGGCGGAGGACAGCGCCGGGCTGGACGAGGTATTCAGAAGGATGGCCGAGGACAGAGGCCGCAGCGTCGATGAGGTGCGCTCCAACTACATTGGGGTGGAGGGAACGCCGGACGAGGTGGCGGGGCTGCTTCACCAGTACATGAACCTGGGGGCGGACCATTTCATGTTCATGTTCCCCTACGGCCACGAAGAGGCTTCAATGCAGATGATGATGGACAGCATAGCTCCACAACTGGGCTGAGGAGGCTCACATGCGCCTGGAAGGAAGGGTTGCAGTGGTTACGGGCTTTGGATCGGGCATAGGGAGGAGCACGGCTGTGGGCTTCGCCAAGGAGGGGGCCAAGGTCATTGGCCTTTCCCGCAGCACCGACTCCGGAGAGGAGACGGCCCGGCTGGTTCGGGAGGCCGGCAGCGACGCTCTTTTCATTTCCACCGATATCCAGAAGTTGGAGGACGTGGAAGCCGCGATGGCTCAGGGGATCGCAGCGTTCGGCAGGCTGGACATCGCCGTCAACAGCGCGGGGGTCAGGGTGAACGGAGCGGCGGCGGACCTTTCCGAACAGGACTGGGACACCGCCCTGGGCACAAACCTCAAGGGGGCTTTCCTGGTCACGAGGGCCGCCATTCCTGAGATGCGGCGGGCAGGCGGGGGCGTCATCATCAACATTTCGGCGGCGTCGGGGTTCCACGGCACCAAGGGCCGGGTGGCCTACAGCACGTCAAAGGGGGCTCTCAACAACTTCACCGAGGCAACAGCGTTGGACTACGCCGGGGAGAACATCCGGGTCAATTGCATCTGCCCCGGCCCCACCGAAACGCCCATGATGGGCGTCGTTACTGACGAGCTGCGAGCCGCCATGTCGATACGGGTGCCCATGGGCGCCATTCCGCAGCCGGAGGACATAGCCGAGGCCGCCGTCTTTCTGGCTTCCGACGCGGCCCGGTTCATCACGGGAGCGATCCTGGCTGTCGATGGCGGGAGCCATCTCGCGCCATCAGAGCAAAGGAGGACGCCTTGACCACGGTCCAGACGGGGAGGCCCGGCGACAGCCCCAAGCGCTCCACCGAGCGCGCCGTGAGCAACGCGGAGATCGGTATCCCGCAGTCCAACTGCACCGAGACGCCCTCGGGAACAGGATCGAGGCGCAGGACCCTGCCTGGAAGAACGTTCTGAGCGGACAAACCGCGCGGCTCCTCCACCGCCACGATGACCTCGCTGGCGCGAACGCCGAATGCGGCCCGCTCGCCCTCCCCTGCTTCGCCAAGGGGAAGCGTGACTGTTACCGACCCCACCCGGCAGGCCATGCTACCCAGAGCCGGCAAGCGCTCCACTACAACACCCTCGTATTGGTTCTCCACGCCGAGGAGGCTGGCAAGCCCCAGGCTGGGAGGGCGGCCCAGCGCCGAAACCGGGACACCCTCAGCGGCCACCCGTCCGTCGTCGAGCACGAGCGCCTGAGACCCCAGAGCCAGGGCCGTCTCTCTGTCGTGGGTAACGAGGATAACCGGCACGCCCCATTCAGCGAGGTGACGCCGCACCTGGCCCCGCACCTCGCGGCGCAGTTCGGGGTCCAAGGCAGCGAACGGCTCGTCGAGGAGCAGGAGGCGTGGGCGGGGCGCGAGCGCTCTTGCCAGGGCCACACGCTGTTGCTGGCCTCCCGAGAGCTGGTGAGGACGCCGGTCCTCGAGCCCCGTTAGCTCCAACCCGCTGGCCAACTCCTTCACGCGTCGCCGCCGGTCGACCGCAGCCCATTTGCCCAATCCGAACGCCACGTTCTGCGCGACCGACAAGTGCGGGAACAGTCGGTAGTCCTGCGGCACGTACCCCACCCTGCGCAGATGCGGCGGCATCCAGAGGCCGGCCGATGAGTCAAACACCGTCTCGCCACCGACGACGGCAACGCCATCCTCGGGCCGGATAAGCCCAGCGATGGCCCGCAGGGTCGTGGTCTTGCCTGCGCCAGACGGGCCGAACAGCACCAACACTTCGCCCTCGCCGACGCGCCAGGCGACGTCGAGGGCAAAGGCGTCCAGGCGGAGGCGGAAGCGCCCCTCGCTCACCGCCATACCAATCTCCGCGACGCCCACCAAGCCAACAAGCCGAGCACTGCCACGGAGAGGACCGTCAGGACGACGGCCAGAGCAAGGGCGGCGCTGAGGTCGCGCTCCAAGGCGCTCAGGATGGCTAGGGGCATGGTCTGGGTGCGGCCTGGGAAGTTGCCGGCGAACATGACCGTGGCCCCAAACTCTCCCAGGGCGCGCGCCCATGCAAAGGCCAGCCCTCCCAGCAACGACGGCAGCGCCAGGGGCAGCGATACGCTCCAGAATGCGCCGAATGGCGAACGACCCAACGTCTGCGCTAGGTCTTCGTAGGCGGGATCGACGGCTTGGAAGCCAAGAATGGCGGTCCGCAGGAAGAAGGGGGCGCCCACGAACAACTGCGCCATGACGACGGCCACGGTAGTGAACGGGAGGCGGATACCGACGGCCTCCAGGGCCTCGCCGAGGGGACTCTGGGCGCCAAACGCCATCAACATTGCCAGTCCGGCCACGACCGGAGGCAGGACCAGGGGAGCTTGGATCAGCAGGTCGATGGCCCCCCGTCCAGGGAAGCGGGAGCGGGCTAGCCAGTAGGCCATCGGGGTCCCTAGCAGGACGGTAAGCGCCATGGAAATGCCACTGGTGACGAGGCTCAAGCGCAGCGCCCGCCACACGGCGTCGTCACTAAGGCCGGTGGTCCAACCGCCCTCGGTGACGGACCTGATGGCCAGGGCCGCGAAAGACACCAGCACAAAGGCCAGGAAGAACAGAGTGACGGGACCGCCCAGCAGCCGGCTCCAGGGCGCCGCGATCATGGCGGGCCTCCGAAGCCGTGGGCAGCCAGCAGCGCCTGACCCTCCTCGGAGCGGACGAGGCCGATGAACGCCCGGGCGCGGGCAGGGTATTGGCCGCCCTTCACCAGGCCAATCCAGCAGATGGCCTCGACGGCATGGCCTAGGGGCGCGAGCACCTCCTCCACTTGACCCGGCGGGATGGATGTCAGGTCAGTCGCGTAGACAATGGCCGCGTCGGCCTCGCCAAGCTGGACCTTGGCGAGCACCTGGCGGACGTTGGCCTCTCTGGACACGACGTTCCTCAACACCTGCTGCACCCAGCGGGGGCCAAAGGCCGGGTTCTGGGCCAACCCGTCCAAGAGCCGTTGAGCGTAGGTGCCTGCGGGGACCTCCTCGTGGGCCAGCACCAGCCGGACGCCGGGAGACGCAAGGTCTTCAAAGGCGTGAACGGGCCCGCCGGACCGGGCGGCCACAGCGAGGGCCATACTGGCAAAGGGGAGGGGCGCTTCTTCCAGCAGGCCGGCATCCTGGGCGAGTTGGAGCTGTCGTTGGTTGGCGGATGCAAAGACACCGGCTTCGGCGCCGTACTGGAGTTGAAGGCGCAACGCGCTGCTGGCGGCGAAGACCAACTCCAGGTCCACGGCAGCGTTGGCCTCCTTGAAATGGCCGGCGACGCCGGTGAAGGCGTTGGTGAGGGAGGACGCCGCGAACACCACGAGGGTCTCCGCCGGGGCGTCGCGCCAGCTGCCGCAGGCGACCAGGAGAATGGCCAGTAACCCGGCGGAGATGATGATAAGGATGCGCACGGCATCCAGATTAGCGAACGGAGGTCCCGGTGTCTTTGGTCACGTTGCACAGAAAGTTGCACAAGAACCGCCGCGCCCCGCGCGCCCCCTGCGCCCGCTGGTACAATGCCGGCATGGACCGGCTGTTGGAGTTGCGGGCGGCTCTGGATACTCTGCGGGGCGACCCCGCGGTGCACCGCTCCCTGGAGCCCCTCCTTCGTCCACTTCGCCAGTACGACGCCGCCCGCGGGGCCGACCTCATGCTGACGCTGCGCCGGTTTTTGGACGAGGGCGGCAACATCGCCGCCACCGCCGACCGGCTGTTCCTGCACCGCAACAGCGTTATCTATCGCCTGGGGCGCATTGGAGAGCTGACGGGGCTGGACCTGCGAGACCGGGAGGTCAGGGAGACTCTGCGCATGGCGGCGGCGGTGGCACCAGAGGCGCTGGACAAGGGAGAGGAACGATGAACGCGAGCAAGGGAGCGGAACGATGAGAGCCAGCGCCCGGAACAGGCTTCCTGGGGTAGTGGTGGATGTGAAGGTTGAGGGGCTGATGGCGCAGGTCGAGCTGAAGGTGGGCGACAACCACGTGGTGGCGCTGATCAGCGCGGAGGCGGCGCGGGAGCTGGACCTGAAGGTGGGCGACCGGGCGGTGGCCATGGTGAAGGCCACGTCGGTGATGGTCACCCGCGAGGGCGACTGAGCGTTGTTGCTCTAGGGATGTGGACCGCGGAGCGCGAAGGACTCGGAGAGCGCCCTACCCGTAGCCCCCATAGAGGTTGTTGCACGGCCCCATCCCAACCTTTCCCCATGCTGCGGAGAAAGGGACGGGAACGATCTCCCGCCTCGCGCTTGTAGCGAACGTCCCTGGGAAGCACACCTACCCCACCGTTGCCTGCCGTCCAACCGGGCAGACATCCAGCAGGCAGCAGTCCCCGCAGAGGGGGCGGGGCCGGCACACGGTGGCGGCGTGATGGTCGATGAGGGCGTGATACTCGTTGAAGAAAGGGGCGTCCGGGGGCAGGTTGTGGTGGAAGAAGGCCTGCCAGGCCCGGTAGGTCTGCCCTTCCGGCGTGATGCACAGCCGTTGGAAGACGCGCTTGGTGTAGGCGTCGATGACGAACACCGGCTTCCGGAGGGCGTAGAGGAGGATGTCGTCGGCGGTCTCTTCACCGATGCCGTGGACCGCCAGGAGTTCATCCCGCAACTCTTGGGTATCACGGGCCGTCATTGCTTCGATGTCGTCCCCGTAGCGCTCCCCCAGGTAGTTCGCGAAGGCCTTCACCTTGCGCGCCTTGGCGTTGAAGTAGACCGCGGGACGCAGCAGGGCGGCCAACTCAGCCTCGGGAATGCGGCGCAGGTCCTCCGGCGACAGGATGCCCGCCTGCCTGAGGTTGTCCATTGCGCGCTCAACACCCTTCCAGGCGGCGGCCTGGGTGAGGATCGCGCCCAGGATCACCTCGAAGGGGCCATCGCCGGGCCACCAATATTGGGGCCCCATGCGAGCAAACAGGCGGTCGTAGATGTCCAAGAGGCGGGCGTTGAAGGGCTCGGGCATAGGCCTGATGGTTGATGTATTCCCCATGGCTGTAATTGCGCGACCCCCATCCTTGTATCTTTGGGTATCTTTGGCAGAGAAGGCGGGGCAGACCGTTTCATCCTGGGTTGAACAAGACCGTAGGTTAGCGTGGTCGCCCCGCCGTCTCCCATCATAGAGCCCGAACAGTTGCCTGGGCCACCGAGCCCGTATCAGCAAGGACGGGCCAAAGGAGGACTGATGGCGAGTGAGGCTCCGGTGTTCGTAGACATCGATGTGTCGAAGGCATGGGTGGATGTGGCGGTGCGCCCGACGGGGGAGGCGTGGCGGGTGAACCAGGACCAGGAGGGGGGAGAGGCGCTGGTGCTCCGGCTCCAAGCCATGAGCCCCCAGTGCATCGTCATGGAAGCCACCGGGGGCTATGAGGCGCCCATCGTTGCCGCACTCGGGGCGGCCGGCCTCCCTGTCGCCGTCGTCAACCCCCGCCAGGTCCGTGACTTCGCCCGCTCCCAAGGGAAGCTCGCCAAGACTGACCGCCTGGACGCCGCGGTTATCGCCCACTTCGGGCAGGCCAGCGGGGTCACCGGGCAGGCTCTGCGCTCCCCGGAAGCCCGTGCACTCGAGGGACTCGTCGCCCGGCGGCGGCAAATCATCCAGATGCGGACCGCGGAGCAGCAGCGGCGCCAACGCGCCTTGCCCGTGGTCCGAGAGGGGATCGAGGAAGTGATCGCCCTCCTCAACCGCCAGGTGAAGGAGATCGACGATGAGCTCGGGCGACGCCTGCGGGAGAGTCCGCTGTGGCGCGAGCGGGAGGACCTGCTGCGCAGTGTGCCTGGGATCGGGCCTGCGACCGTGTTCAGCCTGCTGGCCGAACTGCCGGAACTGGGGTCGCTCGACCGCCGAGAGGCCGCTGCGGTGGTGGGGGTCGCGCCGCTCAACCGGGACAGTGGCAAGCACCGGGGCTCGCGCCGATGCTGGGGCGGGCGGGGGCACGTGCGCGCCGCCCTGTACATGGCCGCCCTGGTGGGCGTGCGCTACAACCCCACGCTGAAGGAGTTCTACGAGCGGCTTCTGCGGGCGGGCAAGCCGAAGAAGGTGGCGCTCACGGCCTGCATGCGCAAGCTGCTGACCATCCTCAACGCCATGCTCAAACATCACACCGCCTGGAACCCGCAAACCGCTTGACTTTCAAGACAGTTGCTAACCTTCCCCAAGTTCTTTTTCTTGTAGTCAACCCTGAAGTCGCGGCGCCATCGCGTCCCTGCCTCCGAGGGGGAGTCTCCCGCTCGTGTGTCCTAGGCGCCACGACTGCAACCCTCGGCGCCTGTCTGATTGTCCGTTACGCGTATCAGCCGGATTTCGGGGTTTGCAGGCACGGAGCCGCCACAGAGGCGCAACAAAGGCGCAATGAAGGCATAAGAGAGTTGTGAAGAACCGTCGTGATGTCGTAGCGAATCGTCATGAACTGTGGCGGAGCCTTACACCTCCAACGAGCTTGTCTCGAAACGGCATTCGATCTGGTCCAATCCTTCCTCGGACGGTCTTGCCCCTTGGGGTGTTCCCTCAGCGCCCCTGCCACAGGGGGATTCTCTATGGTTAGCCCCCAGTGCTCATGTATGCGGCAGGCTCCGAGGAGGAGAAGCGGGCCGGGGGCCCACTTCATGGGGATACTATAGCACAATCGTTCGTATTTTGCAAGGGGGTGGGGCAGAGGCTTCCCCCGAGGCAGGGGGCAGGGATTGGGGATGGGTGGGCTTGTTGTGGCCTACGCCCTCCTACAGCGGAGGGTCTGGCTTATAGCCTGCGCCGCTATCCCGCCCGCTCCGCCCTCCGACGTTTTCCAGAACAGGGGGACACCCCCTGTACCCCCGGCGGGGGCTGCGCCCCTGCACCCTGTTCGGGGGACGGGGGAGCGTCGCTTGCCTGCCTTGGCGCGTCGGGACGCTTCCTAGCCTTCCACCGAGTGCGGGGGTGGGGACGGGAGATTCTACCGCCTCCCGGCGGTAGCGACGCGCCTGGGAAGTGCAGCTAGTACACGGCGTTGCGGGCTCATGTCCGCCGTCCAGCGGGGGCGCGGCGCCTTGGAACGGGGATTGACACACCCCGCAGGCCACACATACTCTCCACTGGCGCGACGGCCCCTGGAAAAGGGGTCCGAATCGGAGGAACAGCCAATGGTAGACCTGGTCAACCCGATTGTTGCACGCTGGCGGAGCGAAGGACTGGAGGACCCTGATGGGTTCTGGGGCCGCGCCGCCGAGCAGCTTCCCTGGTTCCGCAAGTGGGACCAGGTCTTCGATTGGCAATACCCATCCTTCAAGTGGTTTGTGGGCGGCCAGACGAACATAGCCTACAACTGCCTTGACCACCATGTGAAGAACGGCTGGGGCGGGCATACCGCCCTCATCTACGCCAACGAGCGCGGTGAGCGGCGCTTGTTCTCCTATGGGCAACTGAAGTGGGAGGTGGAGCGGGCGGCGGCGGCCCTGCGGGGCATGGGGCTGGGCAAGGGCGACCGCCTCACCGTCTATATGCCGACCTGTCCCGAGGCCATCATCCTCATGCTTGCCTGCGTCCGTATCGGGGCCATCCACTCCGTCGTTTTCGCCGGGTTCGGAGCGAACGCCCTGGCAGACCGCATCAAGGCCAGCGGCTCCAAGCTCATCTTCACCGCCGACGTCACCTACCGCAAGGGCAAAGACGTCCGTCTGAAGGAGATTGTGGACGGCGCCCTGGAGCTGGACTGCGACACCGTTGAACATGCAGTCGTGTTACAGCGGACGGCGGACGGCGCGCCCATGACGGCCGGCCGCGACCTAGACTGGAACGAGTTCCTCGAAAGAGGCAAGGGGCAGTCGGGGGCCCATGAGGTGATGGAATCCAACGAGCCCGCCTACATCCTGGCCACGTCGGGGACGACGGCGAAGCCCAAGCTGGCCGTGCACGTCCACGGCGGCTACCAGGTGGGCGTGTACAGCATGGGAAAGTGGTGCTTCGGGCTGAAGCCCACCGACGTATGGTGGGCCACGTCGGAGATCGGCTGGGCGGTGGGTCACAGCTACATCATCTACGCGCCGCTATTGGTCGGAGCAACCTCCGTCGCCTATGAGGGCGCCATTGACTACCCGGCGCCCGATGTGATGTGGCGCATGGTGGAGGAGTTCGGACTAACCGGGATATTCACGTCGCCAACGGCGGTCCGGCTGCTCATGCGGTACGGGGAGGAACACGTCCGCCCTTACGACATCAGCTCCCTGGAGCGCATGTTCTGCGCTGGCGAGGTGCTGAATGCGCCCGCGTGGGAGTGGCTACAGCGCGAGGTGCTGGGCAACCGCATCCCTGTCATAGACCACTTCTGGCAAACGGAAACAGGAGCCCCGGTCATCGGCAACCCTTACGGCCTGTCGATGCTCCCCATCAAGCCCGGCTCCGGCGGTCTGCCCATGCCCGGCATTGACGTGGCGGTCATGACCCCGGAGGGCGAGCCCTGCGCGGCGGGCGAGAAGGGCATCATGGTCATCAAGCGGCCCTTTCCAAGCCTAACGCCGGCTCTTTGGGGCGAACCCGAACGCTATGGGGCCGACTACTGGGAGAAGATCCACGGCCTCTACTTCACGGGCGACTCCGTGCACATCGACGAGGATGGCTACGTTTGGTTCGCCGGGCGCGCCGACGAGGTCATCAAGATAGCAGCGCACCGCATCGGCACGATAGAGGTCGAGACGGCGTTCCTCAGGCACCCCGCTGTGGCCGAGGCAGGCGTCACGGGCCGGCCCGACGACCTGCGGGGCGAGGTAATCTCGGCCTTCGTTGTGCTGAAGCAGGGCCACGAAGGCTCAGAGGCGCTGAAGAAGGAAATGCTGGCAACGGTGCGCAGGGAGCTTGGGCCGGTTGCGGTCATCGGCGAGACCAACATCGTGAGCTCGCTGCCCAAGACCCGCAGCGGCAAGATCATGCGGCGCGTGCTCAAGGCCGTCACCCTCGACCGGGACCCCGGCGACATCACGACGATCGAGGACGAGGGGTCGGTGGAAGAGGCGCACCAGGCCTGGCAGGACATGCGAGAGGAAGTGGCCGCGGACAAGGCGTAGCAGCGTTTGGTTAGGGCTCTTGGTGAAGAGGGGCCGGTGGGCGCCGGCCCCTCGAACCGGCGGCTCGACGGTCAAGAGCGCCCCTCTTCTGAACGCCAGGCTTGAACGCCTGGCCCGGCTGCTTGGCCGCCTCCCTCCGATGGGCAGAATCTCGGTTTGTCCAGGGGAACCGGAGCGGCAACAACGCCTGTACAATGTACTCGTTGGCAGCCAAGCCGGGATGGGGCGCCATCTCACCACCTGAGGGAGCACATGACAGACAACGTCGACGAGTTGTGCATCAACACCATTCGCGCCCTGGCGATGGACATCGTGCAGAAGGCGAATTCCGGCCACCCCGGAACCCCGATGGGCGCAGCGCCAATGGCCTACGTACTCTGGGACCGGTTCCTCAAGCACAACCCCGCAGACCCCCAATGGCCGGACCGGGACAGGTTCGTGCTGTCGGCAGGGCACGCGTCGGCATTGCTGTACTCGCTGCTCCACCTCAGCGGCTACGACCTTACCCTGGACGATCTGAAGCAGTTCCGCCAATGGGAAAGCCGGACCCCCGGCCATCCCGAGTACGGGTTGACGCCCGGCGTGGAGGCAACGACAGGTCCCCTAGGCCAGGGTTTCGCCAACGGGATCGGCATGGCCATGGCCGAGCGGTGGCTGGCCGGGCATTACAATCGTCCCGGCCATGAGATCGTTGACCACTACGTCTACGGAATCGTGTCTGATGGCGACCTTCAGGAGGGTGTCGCCGCCGAGGCGGCGTCGCTGGCCGGCACGCTGGGGCTAGGCAAGGTCATCTACCTCTACGACGACAACGACATATCCATCGAGGGGAATACGGATATCTCCTTCACCGAAAACGTGGCCCAGCGTTTCCAGGCCTATGGCTGGCACGTGGTTGGCCCCATTGACGGCATGGACGCGGCAGTGGTGGACTCCTCAATCAGGCAGGCCCAGGCGGAGAGCCGGCGGCCCAGCCTCATCGTCTGCCGCACCATCATCGGCTTCGGCAGCCCCGGCAAGGCCGGCAAGGCCTCGGCCCACGGCGAACCCCTAGGCGAGGATGAGGTGCGGCTGGCCAAGGCACAGCTTGGCTGGCCCTACGAGGAACCCTTTACGGTCCCGCCCGAAGCCTTGGCGCACTTCCGAGAGGCGCTGGAGCGGGGGAGGGCCCGCGAGGAGGCGTGGAGCGGGCAGGTTGCGGCGTACCGGCGGGACCATGCTGAAGAGGCCGCCCGGTGGGAAGAGGACATCAGCGGCCGCCTCCCAGATGGCTGGAGCGATGCCCTAGCCGGCCTGTTCCAACCCGGTGACAAGCCCATGGCCACGCGAGAGGCGTCGGGCCGGGTGATGAACGCCATCGCGGAGCGAGTCCACGCGTTCACCGGGGGGTCGGCGGACCTGGCGCCCTCCACCAAGACGATGCTGAAGGACCACAGCAGCTATGGGTTCGACGACTACTGCGGCCACAACATCCACTTTGGGGTGCGGGAGCATGGGATGGGGGCCATCGCCAACGGGATGGCTCTGCACGGCGGCATCATTCCCTACACCGCCACCTTTCTGACGTTCTCCGATTACATGCGCCCCAGCATACGGCTGGCGGCGCTTTCCGGAATCCGTGTTGTCTTTGTTTTCACCCATGACTCGATCGGCCTTGGGGAGGACGGGCCAACCCACCAGCCCATCGAGCATCTGACGGCCCTGCGGGCCATTCCGAACCTTGTGGTCCTGCGTCCAGCCGACGCCACGGAGACCGCCGAGGCCTGGAAGGCCGCCCTAGAGCGCGTGGCCGGTCCAACTGCGCTGGTCTTCAGCCGCCAGAACCTACCGATCCTCGACCGCACCTCGCTGGCCGGCGCCGACGGCGCGCATCGGGGCGGCTATGTTCTGTGGGAGACGCCGGGAGAGCCGGAGGTGGTGCTCATAGGGACGGGGTCGGAGCTTCACATCGCCTTGGACGCCGGACGGCAGTTGGCGGACAGAGGCGTGGCGGCGAGGGTGGTGTCGATGCCCTCCACCGACCTGTTCGACGCTCAGCCTCGCGAGTACAGGGACGAGGTCCTGCCGCCGTCGGTGAGAGCCAGGGTCTCAATAGAGGCCGGCACGCCCCTGGGTTGGGAGCGCTACGTGGGACTGGACGGCGCGGCTGTGGGGCTGCAACGGTTCGGGGCGTCGGCACCGGCGGAAATAATCTACGAACATCTCGGACTGACCGCCGAGCGCTTGGTGGAAGAGGCAACGCGGCTACTGTCCGACGGGAGCTGAATGAAGGCGCAGCAGGGACGCCGCACACCAGGCTGAGCGCCTGGAGGGAGCGCGGCGTCAGCTTCCCCAGACCCGCTGATCCAGAGGCAGCGTTCGACCCCAGGCGGAGCAGGAATACATGACCATCGCCAACATCAAGCTGAAGGGCGTCAACGCCGCCTTGGCCAACCTCCAAGAGCGCAACGCGGTTGCCCGCGTCTGGCAGAGAGACCACACAGTCTGGAAGCCGGAACCTAAGGAGATCACCGACCGCCTGGGTTGGCTCACCGTGATAGGGCGGATGCGGCAAGACCTGCCCCTGCTGACCTCCCTCGCCGAAACCGTGCGGGGCGAGGGATACGGGCATGTCGCGCTGCTGGGAATGGGGGGCAGCAGCCTAGGCCCTGAGGTATTGCGCCAGACATTCGGCAGCGCCCCAGGCTACCCTGAACTGCTGGTGCTCGATTCCACGATCCCCGCCTGGATTGAGGCGGTTGCCCACGCCATCGACCCCAGGAGAACGCTGTTCTTAGTCTCCTCTAAGTCCGGCGGCACCATCGAGACCCTTTCCCTGTATCGCTACTTTCGGGACCTGGTGGGCGCCGCTGCGGGCGATTCGAAGACGGGCATGAACTTCGTTGCAATTACTGACCCTGGCACGCCGTTGGAGACGTTGGCCAGAGACCAGGGCTTCCGCAGGGTCTTCGCCAACCCCGCCGACATTGGCGGGCGTTACTCGGTGCTGTCCTACTTCGGCCTAGTGCCGGCGGCCCTTATCGGCATGGACGTTGGGGCGCTGCTGGACCGTGCGGACGCGATGAGCGCCGCCTGCGCCGCCGGCGGCCCAGTCCAGGACAACCCAGGGGCCCACCTCGGGGCGGTGATGGGCGGGGCAGCCTCCGAGGGGAGAGACAAGCTGACGCTTCTGACCTCGCCGTCGATTGGGAGCTTCGGGCTCTGGGTGGAGCAGCTCATCGCCGAAAGCACCGGCAAGGAAGGCGCCGGCATCGTGCCCATCGCCGGAGAGCCGGCACCCTCCTCGCCGGATTTCTACGGGAACGACCGCCTGTTCGCGTACCTGCGGGTAGAGGATGACGACAACAGCGAGGTGGAAGCTCAGGTCAACGCCCTAGAGACAGCGGGTCACCCGGTGGTCCGCCTCGACCTGGCCGACAAGCTCGACCTAGGGGCTGAGTTCTTCCGTTGGGAGTTCGCCACAGCAGTGGCCGGCGCGGTTATGGGCATCCACCCCTTCGACCAGCCGGACGTACAGCAGGCCAAGGACCTAACGGACCAGGTCCTCCAGGAGCGCCAATCAGCCGGGGCGCTTCCAGCGCCGGAAGCGCCCCGCTCCGTGGAGAACCTCCTGAGCGATGCCGGGGAAGAGGGCGGCTACGTCACCATCATGCCCTACGTCCATGCCACCGCGGAAATCGAGGCGGCGTTGGACTCCCTGCGCCGCAGGATCCTGGAAAGGAAGCGCCTGCCGACAACGCTGGGGTATGGCCCTCGCTTCCTGCACTCGACAGGGCAGCTTCACAAGGGCGGCCCGGCAACGGGGTACTATCTGCAGATCACGGCGGAGCGCCGGCGAGACCTCCAGGTCCCCGAGGCTCCCTACACTTTTGGAGCCCTTGCAGACGCCCAAGCCCTAGGCGACCTCAGAGCGCTGAAGGCCAAGGGCCGCAGGGCGGCGGCCGTCCGGCTGGAAGAAGTCACCCCAGGGGCCATCGAGGCAATCGGAGACGCCCTGCTGGGGACATAGTTGTAGTTCCCATAGAGGCCGCGCCCAGGATCACAACCGCGCCGGGCGCTTTAGAGAACAGTCGTTAGACGCTGAGACAAGGACCACCACGGCGCAGGCCCCCCAAGGAGGCTCGGATGGAGATGGGAATGATTGGACTGGGCCGCATGGGCGGCAACATGGTGCTCCGGCTCCTCCGGGGCGGCCATCGTATCGTGGCCTACGATCCTCGCCCTGAGGCGGTGGAGGCCATCGCGGCGGAGGGGGCAGCCGGGGCGTCTTCACCGGAGGACGTCGTGGGCCAGCTATCGGCGCCGCGGGCGATTTGGAGCATGGTCCCCGCCGGGGACGTCACGGAGGAGACGGTGACGGCGTTGTCGGACCTCCTGGCACCCGGAGACGTTATCATCGACGGCGGCAACTCCAACTACAAGGACAGCGCCCGCCGGGCGGCGACACTCATGGAACGGGGCATCTTCTTCCTGGACGCCGGCACGAGCGGCGGCGTATGGGGGCTGACGGAGGGCTACGCGCTGATGGTCGGCGGCGACCCCGGCGCCTATGAGCGGCTGGCCCCCATCTTCCAGACCCTTGCGCCGGCGCCCGACAGGGGCGTGGGGAGGGTGGGGCCGCCGGGAGCGGGGCACTACGTGAAAATGGTGCACAACGGCATCGAATACGGCTTGATGCAGGCCTATGCGGAGGGATTCGAGTTGCTGGAAGCGAAGGAGGAGTTCGGCCTAGACCTGCCCCAGATAGCCGAGCTGTGGCGACATGGCAGCGTTGTGCGGTCCTGGCTGCTGGACCTAACCGCGGATGCTTTGAAGGAGGACCCAACGCTGGAGCACCTCCAGGCCTACGTGGACGACTCGGGCGAGGGCCGCTGGACCGTGCAGGAGTCGATTGACCTGGCGACGCCTGCGCCGGTCATCGCACTGTCTCTCCTCATGCGGTTCCGGTCGCGGCAAGACCAGCCCTTCGGCGGGCGGCTGCTGGCGGCGATGCGGAACCAGTTCGGCGGCCATGCCGTCAAGAAGGCGGATTGATGTCGAATGGCACAACGTCGATCATCATCATGGGGGCCACCGGCGACCTGACCAAGCGCAAGCTGGCGCCGGCGCTGTTCCAGCTCCAGTGCAAGGGCCGCCTGCCTGAGGACATCCGCATCGTGGGCTTTGCCCGCTCGGAATACTCGGACGAGGCCTTCCGCGACTACATCTGGAACGGAGCCCGGGAGATCGGCGAGCTGGCGGTGCTGCGCGAGGAGTGGGACCACTTCGCCCAGCAGATCTTCTATGTCAGCGGCAATCTGGACGACCCCGAAGCGTACGATCGGCTGGGGCGGCGTTTGGCGGAGCTGGAAAACGGCGTCAGCCCGGCAAACCGCATGTTCTATCTGTCCGTGGCCCCAGGGCTGTACGAGGCCGCCATCAGCAACCTTGCCCTGTCGAACATCGCGAGGGGCAAGGATGGCTGGCGCCGCATCGTCATTGAGAAGCCCTTCGGGCGGGACCTAGCCTCTGCCAAGGCCCTCAACAGCGTCATCCACGAGAACTTCGACGAGCGCCAGGTCTATCGGATAGACCACTACCTGGGCAAGGAGACCGTGCAGAACCTGCTGGTCTTCCGCTTTGCCAATGCCATCTTCGAGCCACTGTGGAATCGGAACTACATCGACAACGTTCAGATCACCGTTGCTGAGGAAGTTGCTGTGGGGGACCGCGGCGCCTACTACGACCAGTCGGGGGTGGTGCGGGACATGGTGCAAAACCACCTGCTTCAACTCATGACCCTGGTGGCAATGGAGCCGCCCAGCCTTGCCGACGACGAGTCGCTGCGGAATAAGAAGGTGGAGGTGTTGCAAGCCATCCGCCGCTGGAGTCCGTCCGAGGCGGCCCGCAGCGCCGTGCGGGGCCAGTACGACGGCTACCACGCCGAGAAGGGCGTCCCCCGCGACTCGAATACTCCCACCTTCGCCGCGATGCGCCTATTCGTTGATAACTGGCGGTGGCGGGGCGTGCCGTTCTACCTGAGGACGGGCAAGGGCATGGCGCACAAGGTGTCGGAGGTAGTGATCCAGTTCCAGGAACCGCCCCACATGGTTTTCCCCTTAGGGCCGGCGCAGGACGTGAACCCCAACCTGCTGTCGGTCTGCATCCAGCCGGACGAGGGTATCCACCTTGGCGTTGAGTCCAAGGTCCCCGACCAGGCGATGCAGATGCGGACCGTTGACCTGGAATTCCACTACGACTCCGCATTCGGCGAGCAGGCCATCCCGGAAGCGTACGAGCGCCTGTTGGAGGACGCTCTTCAGGGCGACGCCAGCCTATTCATACGCTCCGATCACATCGAGGAAGCGTGGACCATCGTCGGGCCGCTATTGGAGGCGTGGGAATCCGGCAGTGCCGGGCCTTCCCACGCGTACGAGCAGGGTTCCTGGGGACCAAGGGCGGCCGACGCACTGCTGGCCGGCGAAGGGCGGGTGTGGCAACAGGTCTGCGGCGGGCATGACTAGCATCCACGTTTACGCCACGCCGGAAGAGGCGTTCGGGGCAGTGGCGGAGTTCATCGCCGACGCATCGAAGGCCGCGGTGGAACGGTCAGGGCGGTTCACGATCGCCCTCTCAGGAGGCAATACGACGAGGGCGGTCTACAGGCTACTGGCCAGGCCTCCCTTCCTGGACCAAATCGCCTGGAACCGGTGGCGCGTCTTCTGGGGAGACGAGCGCATTGTCCCGCCGGACCACGCCGACAGCAACTACCGCATGGCTAGGGAGGCGCTGCTGGACCACGCGCCGATCCCGGCGCCGCAGGTGCATCGCTTCCTCATGGAGCAGGGCGCGGAAACAGCCGCTAGCGCCATGGAAGCCGTCCTTGGCGAGATCTTCGCCGACACCCCACCGTCCCTGGACCTCATCCTCCTTGGCGTCGGCGACGACGGTCATACGGCCTCGCTATTCCCCGGCACAGACGCCCTTCGAGAGCAAGAGCGGCTGGTGGTCTCGAACCACGTCCCCCAACTCCACACCGACCGCGTTACCTTCACCCTGCCGCTCATCAACGCAGCGAAAGCGGTCGCCTTCGTTATTACAGGGGCCGCCAAGTCGTCCGCCTTGAAGGACGTACTGACGCCGACGCCGGGAACCCCTGCCCTGCCGGCGTCGGTCGTGAAACCCACGTCAGGAACGTTGGACTGGTTCCTCACCGCAGACGCCGCCAGCCAACTGGACGGCGCGGCGTAAGGGATCCCCCCCCCCCCGGCCCCGAGCGGCAGCGCCGCTGTTCTGACACGCGCGGCCAATGCACAGGAGCGTCCATCCCCGCCGGGCGCGCCCGGCGGGGGATAGCCGCGCTGTGCTTGGCCCGACGCCGTTGTTGTACCATGCACCCCAATGGCCACCTCAGCGTTTCTCGAGAAGCTGGACTCCGCTTGCCGAGCCAAGCGCAGCCTGCTCTGCGTGGGTTTGGATCCGGACCCCGAACGCATGGCGATCAAGGACATCATCGCGTTCAACCAGGCGATCATCGAGGCGACCAGTGACCTGGTCTGTGCCTACAAACCCAACCTAGCGTTCTTTGAAGCGCTTGGGCAGGCGGGCTTCCAAGCCCTGGAGGCCACGCTGAGGGCCATCCCCTCCGACGCGCTCACCATTGGAGACGGCAAGAGAGGCGACATTGGCTCCACGTCGGCAGCCTACGCCGCGGCCCTATTCGATGTCTGGGGCTTCGACTCGGCCACGGTCAGCCCCTACCTCGGCCACGACTCGGTGGAACCCTTCCTTGCCCACGCCGACAGGGGCGTGTTCCTGCTCTGCCGCACGTCGAACCCTGGGGGGCAGGACTTCCAGGACCTCATTCTGTCGAACGGGCAACCACTGTTCGAGCATGTGGCGGGGCTGGCCAATGAGTGGAATGTCTCGGACAACGTAGGGCTCGTCGTGGGGGCGACGCGGCCTGAGGAGCTGGGACGGGTGCGGGGGCAATGCCCCGAGATGCCCATCCTCATCCCCGGCATTGGAGCTCAGGGAGGCGACCTGGAAGCGTCAGTGAGACTGGGCGCCACCGCGTGGGGGCGAAGGGCGATCGTCAACGCATCCCGCAGCGTCCTCTACGCCTCGTCCGATCCCAAGGACTTTGCCGACGCGGCCCGGCGGTCGGCGATTGCATTGAGAGACGGTATCAACCGGACGTTGGAGGCAGAGGGGAAGGGATGGTCCTAGAGGTCCGCGTGGGGGACGTTCTGCGGCTGAAGAAGGTTCACCCATGTGGCGGCTACGCCTGGGAGGTGTACCGCATCGGGGCCGACCTAGGCCTGCGTTGCACCACCTGCGACCGCCACGTTCTGCTGCCCCGATCCAAGGTGGAGCGACGGGTCAGGGAGATTGTGCGGGACGGGGACCCACGTCCGCTAGCCCCTCCACCCCTGTGATGCGAAACATGGAGTGGGCCTTGTAGATCTGGTTGATGTTGAGGAGCAGCGTGGTCATGTCTTCCACGTAGCGGGCGTTTGCCAGCTTGCCCCCGTCGACGCCGCGGACGCCGGGGATGCGCTCCGCCATTGCCATGACCCTGGCCTTGGCCTCTACGTGGTCTGAGCAGACGACCACGTCACCGTCCACAGGCTGCGAGATCCTGAGCAGGTCTCGGGCACTGAGATTCTGAAACGCCGCCACGACGTAGCTGTCGGGCAGGGCGAGTTGGCACTGCTGGGCCGCAGAGCCCTCCTCAACCATCACGGCCACCGCCGACCCGTCCACGAACTCCAACGGCGCAACGACGTTGACGATGAGCTTGCCTTTCAGCGCGTCGCTGAGGTCGGTCAGGGTGTCCCTCTGCCCGCCATAGGGAACAGTGATGAACACGACGTCGCTCTGCTCAGCAGCCTCGGCGTTGGCGGCGCCGGAAACGGGATAGCCGGGCGCTCTTTCCAACACCTTCTGGGCTGCCTCCCGTCCTCGCTCGGCGCTGCGAGAACCGATGACGACTTCCTCTCCCGCAAGCGCGAACCGGAGGGCCAAGCCCCTACCCTCGGGGCCGGTGCCGCCTATGAACCCAAACATGCATGCTCCCCATCTTGCAATTGACTCGGAACATGGTAGCGGCGCGGGCGGGAGGTGTAAACGGCGAATCCGCTCTCAACGGGGCGATCATCATCACGGGCGGCGCCTCGACACTGCCAGGTCGAGCAAGTGCGCCGCCGAACATCGCGGCGGGGTCAATCAAACAGAGGAAGTTACTGTGAAGCGTCGTCCTCCGCCGACGGAAGAAGCCCCGCCCTCTTGGCCAGCGCCCCGAAGTTGATGGCCCAACCAATACCGAAAACCCGGTCGGTGACGAGGTTGTTGTTGTTGGGGTCCCAGTAGGCGGCCCGCAGGTCTTCCGCCGAGCGGCATCGGAAGTCGTAGGGCAGGAAGCCCAGGACCCTGCCGTGCCAGTCGCGCTCCTGGGTCGGCTTTCGCAACTCCTCCCAGAGAACGGCGGCGACTGTGACGACGGCGAGGTTACGAATACACTTTTTCACGCACTGACCTCCCGGTCCGGGGGTGATGGATGGGCGGGAAAGGTTGCTGCAAGGCAGCTTGGCTAGGAGCGAACCCGCTTGCGTCTGTTGTTGTAATAGTCCACCAGCACGTATTGGCCTAAGTCGTCGGGGTTGGTGTAGAAGGCCCGTCCCTGGT
Source organism: Dehalococcoidia bacterium (assembly GCA_965263165.1). Classification (GTDB taxonomy): domain Bacteria; phylum Chloroflexota; class Dehalococcoidia; order Lucifugimonadales; family SAR202-VII-2; genus SAR202-VII-2. The sequence continues at coordinate 1,597,831 of OZ253584.1, read as the reverse complement.
TGATGCGGGTCATCCTGTCCACGAAGTCGAGGAGGTAGCTGTTTGTTTCCAGCATGAAGGTATTGATGGTGATCCCGGCCGAGGTGCATCGCTTCACTTCTTTCAGCGTTTCGGAGACGGTGCGATGCGTCGGCGGGTAGTGGAAGAAGATATGACGCCCTTCCAGGTGAGCGGTGGGCTCGCCATCGGTGATCATGATGATCTGCTTGGAGCCTCCCTTGAACCGCGACAGCAGCCTGCGAGACAGCATGAAGGCGTGCTGCATGTTGGTGCCGGCGGCCCGGAGGTTGCAGGTGACCTGGGGCAATTCCTCTTGCTTCAGTTCCTGGGCGTAGCCCGAGAAGCCAATGAGATGGAGCTCGTCTCTGGGAAACTTGCTGTGGATGAGGGCGTAGAGGGCTAGGGCCACCTTCTTGGCTGCGAAGAAGCTGCCGGTCAGCTCCATTGAGCGGCTGAGGTCGAGGAGCAACACTGTAGCGGCCTGCACCTGGTGCTCCGTGCGGTGAATCTCAAAATCGTCGGGCTGAAGATGGACTGGGGCGCCGGGGCCCTGCCTGATGACCCCGTTGACGACGGTCTGACGCAGATCGACGTCGAATGGGTCGCCGAACTCGTAGGTCTTGGTCTCGCCAGTGATCTCGCCGCCGGCGCCGCGGTGGCGAACCTCGTGGCCGCCCATCCGGTCCTTCTTGAGGTGGTGGAAGAGGTCGTCAAGGGCGCCCTGGGCAATCTTGCGCACGCCCCGGGGAGTCAGCTCAAGCTTGTCGCCGTCCCGCTTGAGGTAGCCAGCGTCCTCCAGCATACGAGCGATCTGCTGCAGCTCCTCGTATTGGCGGCGGGCGTCCTCTCCCAGGACGTCCTGAAGCAGCTCCGGGTCGACCTCGGCAAGGGCGCCCCGGCGCATGGCGAGCTGAAGCTGGTCCTCAAGGCGGTCCATCGTCTGGAACTGGCCCATCAGGTCCATAGCCTCGTCGTAGGAGATGTCCTCGTCGCCCAGGAAGGGAAACCTGCCCGATAGCTCGTCGGGGGGAAGGAGCCTTCCCATCGCCGCGGCAAGCTGGGCCAACTGCTGGGCAAGCTCCGGGTCCATAACCTGCTCCATCATGTCCATCAGCTCCCGCCGCTGCTCCGGCGAGAGGCTGTTGAACAGCGACTGGGCGCGGGCCATCTGCTCGGCCAGGCGCTCCAGAAGCTCATCAAGGCTCTGGGGAGGATTCGGGCCGAACATGCCGCCGAACTGCTGCATGAATCCATCGAAATCCGGCTGACGACCCTGCATGCGGTCCTGGAGCATCTGGTTGAGCTGGCGCAGCATTTCCTTGACTGGCCCCATGTCGCCGGGGCTCATGCCCTGCATGGCGTCTTTGAGGTCCTGGAAGTGGTTTTGCATGAGGCGCTGCTTCAGGAGATCGGTGAGCTCCTGGAACTTGCGTTGCGCCTCCGGGTCCATGAAGTCGAGGTTGGACAGCTCCTGGAACTGGCCCGCCGGATTGGGCGGCAGGGTGTCAAGGCGCTGGCGGTTCTGCGCGGCGCGGTCGCGCAGCATGTCCAACAGCTTCTGCAATTGCTCCTGCTGATCCTCGCTCTGCTGCGACGCCTGTTCCTGGGCTTCCTCCAGCCGCCTGTCGATGCCCTGCCGTTCCGTCTGAACGATGTCGTCGAGGCGCTGCTTGAACTCGTCCATAATGGAGTCGAGGTTGTAGCGTTCGAGCTGCTCCTGTTGCTGCTGGCGTAGGCGGTCCATGAGGTCGCGCAGGCCGGAGACGCGCTGGCCGTCGGCCCCATCGATGCCCCTTTGGAGGAGGCGCCGTAGGGCGCGGTTGAGGTCTCCGTGGTGGAGGAGGTCGTCGGACAACTCTTTCATGACGCGATCTTCGTCCAGGTCGAAGATCCGCTGCGTGCCGTCCCACTGGGAGTAGCGGAGGATGGTCATGGCCCCTTCCCCGTCAGAGTATGGCGCCCCAAGGCCATCATACTCCGAATGGGGAAGAGGTGGGGAGAAGGGGTCATTGCCCTACCCTACCCCTCCTTGAGAATCCTCCGCAGTACCGTTTGGAGCACGCCGCCGTTGCGGTAGTATTCCACCTCGACGGGCGTGTCAATGCGGACGATGGCCGTGAAGCTCTTTTCGGAGCCGTCGTCGTCGATGGCGGTGACGTGGACGCCGGCGCCCGGCTGTAGGTCGCCGGCGACGCCGGTGATGCTGTAGGTCTCCCGCCCGGTGAGGCCCAGCGACTCCGCGTTCTGGCCGTCCTGGAACTGGAGCGGCAGAACGCCCATGCCGATGAGGTTGCTGCGGTGGATGCGCTCGTAGCTCTCCACAATAGCAGCCTTGATGCCCAGCAGCGCCGGCCCCTTGGCGGCCCAGTCCCGCGAGCTGCCGGAGCCGTACTCCTTGCCCCCAATGACGACGGTGGGGACGCCGTCGGCCTGGTACCGATGGGACGCCTCGAAGATGCTGGTCTCCTCGCCGTCGGGAAGGTGGAGCGTCCAATCACCCTCACGTTCCGGCGTCAGCTCATTGCGCAGGCGGACGTTGCCGAAGGCGCCGCGGACCATCACGTTGTGGTGGCCCCGGCGGGCGCCGTAGGTGTTGAAGTCCCGCTGCTGCACACCCCTGCTCACCAGGTACTGGCCAGCGGGCCGGGGAGCCGGTATGGACCCCGCGGGGGATATGTGGTCCGTCGTTACGGAGTCGCCAAGCATGACAAGAACGCGGGCCCCGGTGATGTCCTGGAGGTCGCCGGGCTCCGGGGCCATGTCCTCGAAGAAGGGGACCTCCTCAATGTAGGTGGACTCCGGGTCCCACTGGTAGAGTTCGCCTTCAGGCACAGACATGGTCCGCCACTGTTCCGGGCCGGTGAACACATCGCCGTAGCGGGTGCGGTACATCTGGGCGTTCAGCGCGCCGGCAATGGTCTGGCGAATGTCCTGCTGCGAAGGCCAAACGTCTCGCAGGTAGACCGGTTGCCCGTCCGAACCAGCGCCGAGGGGCTGGCTGGTCAAGTCGATGTCGACAGTCCCCGCCAGGGCAAAGGCCACTACCAGCATGGGCGACGCCAGGTAGTTGGCCTTGACCTCCGGGTGGACCCGGCCCTCGAAGTTGCGGTTGCCGCTCAGGACGGCCGCCGCCACGAGGTCATTGTCCTTGATGGCCTGGGACATGCTTTCCGCCAGCGGGCCGCTGTTGCCGATGCACGTGGTGCAGCCGTAGCCCACGAGGTGAAAGTCGAGGGCCTGAAGATAGGGGGTCAACCCGGCGGCCTCCATGTATTCGGTGACAACCTGGGAGCCTGGGGCCATGCTAGTCTTGACCCAGGGCTTGCGGGTGAGGCCCTTTTCAACGGCGTTCTTGGCCAGGAGACCGGCCCCAACCATGACCGACGGGTTGGATGTGTTGGTGCAGCTGGTGATGGCGGCGATGACGACCGCTCCATCCTCCACCGTGGCCTGTCGGCCTTCCACGTCCACGTCCGCCTTCCTCCGGCCGTCCCCGACGCGGTCGCTGAAAGCGGCGGCGAAGCTGTCGCCGACGGTGGCCAGCGTGGTCTTGTCTTGGGGACGGCGCGGGCCGGCCATGCTGGGCACAACTTCGCCCATGTCCAGTTCCAGCGCGTCGGTATAGTCAGGGTCCAGGGTGGCGTCGGTGCGGAAGAGGCCCTGAGCCTTGGCGTACTGCTCCACCCGCTCCACGAGTGCGGCGTCTCTGCCGGTGCCCTGCAGGAACTCGATAGTGATGTCGTCGATGGGGAAGAAGCCGCAGGTGGCGCCGTACTCGGGGGCCATGTTGGCTATTGTGGCCCTGTCCGGCAGGGGCAAATGCGACAAACCCGGGCCGTAGAACTCCACGAACTTGTTGACAACGCCGCGACTGCGGAGCATTTGCGTCACTGTGAGCACGAGGTCCGTGGCCGTGACGCCCTCCTTGAGAGCGCCGGTCAGCTTGAAGCCCACGACCTCCGGGAGTTGCATGTAGTAGGGCTGGGCTAGCAGCACGGCCTCCGCCTCGATGCCGCCGACGCCCCAACCGAGCACGCTCAGGCCGTTGATCATCGTGGTGTGGGAGTCGAGCCCCACAACGGTATCGGGAAACGCCTGAGTCTCGCCGTCCACGAGGCGGCTGTCCACAACGCTTGCCAGGTATTCGAGGTTCACCTGGTGCACAATGCCCGTCCCCGGCGGCACGACGCGGAAGTTCTGGAACGAGTTCTGCGCCCACCGGAGGAAGGCGTAGCGCTCCATGTTGCGCTCGAACTCGCGGTCCACGTTCTGCTGGAAGGAGGCGGGGCTTCCAAAGAAATCCACCTGCACGGAGTGGTCGATAACGAGGTCCACTGGCACCGAGGGATTGACCTTGGCTGGGTCACCCCCGCGCCGGGCAATGGCGGAGCGCATGGCCGCCAAGTCCACGACGGCGGGAACGCCGGTGAAGTCCTGCATGAGCACGCGTGACGGCATGAAGGGAAACTCGCGCTTCGGCGGGTCTTTGGGATCCCATTCGGTAACCATGCGGACGTCGTCCTCGGTGACGAGGTATCCATCGATGTTGCGAAGGGCATTCTCCAGCAACACGCGCAGGGAAAACGGCAGGCGGGCCAGCTTCACGAGGCCCGCCTCTTCGAGGGCGGGGAGGCGGTAGTAGATGAGCGCTTCGGTGGACGTTTGCAGCGTGGCGCGGGCTGCGTCACGGAGGTTTTGGGTTGTCATGGGAGGGGCTCCGCTGGATGGGGGTTGAAAGGGTCACCAAACTATGCCATACGGCGGGGAGCGCCGCAACGGGCCGGCAATGGGGCCTGACGAGAGGGCGGCCTCCTGCTAACCCTCCTCGCTCTCCTGGCTAGGGAGGTGGGCCCTGGCTTCCGGGTTTAAGACGCCGATGAAAGGCAGGTTCCGGTACAGCTCCATGTAGTCGAGGCCGTACCCCACGACGAACTCGTCCGGAATCTCAAAGCCGACGTACTTCAGGGGCGCCTCCACGATGCGGCGGACTCGTTTATCGAGCAGAGTGCAGACCTCCAGGCTGGCTGGGCCCCGGCTCCTGAGGTACTGCACGAGGTAGTTGAGGGTCATGCCGGTATCGACGATGTCTTCCACCAAGATCACGTGCTCCCCGGAGATGTCGCCGTCCAAGTCCTTGGTGATGCGCACTCCCGGACGGCTGCCTCCGGCAAAGGGGGAAACCGCCATGAACTCGACGGCCACGGGCAACGAGATATCCCGCATGAGGTCGGCCATGAAGCACATCACACCGCGAAGGACGCCCACGAGCACGGGACGGCGGCCTTCATAGTCCTCGGAAATCCGATAGGCCAGATCGGTCACGCGGTCCTGGATCTGGTTCGTGTTGAATAGGACGCGGTCGATGCCGCGCACCTCGACCTCCGCCAGCGGCCCAACCCCGAACTTGGCCAAGAGCCGATAGAAGTCGCGGCGGTAGAGCAGCTTGATGTTGATCTCTGGGTAGAGTTCCCGTATGCGGCGCAGCTTCCGGTTCTTCTGGGTGACCAAGCCCTGTTTGAGGGTTGTCATCTCGACATAGAGATCCAGGTCTTTGAGATAGAAGTCGGGGGTGAACATTTCGTAGATATGGTCGCCCTCCCAGCGGAGGGGGAATGAACGGGGCTCGTAGTCCCAGGCCAGGCCGTAGTAGTCCAGGATCCGTGCGAATTCACGCTCGCTGGGATGGGCGACCTCGATTCTTTCGGCGGGCGCCAGGTTCAGACGCTCCCCCGCCTGTTCGCCCCGGGCTTCGCCGCGGCGGGACCGAGCGCTTCGGCGGGGCCGCGGCTGGGGCCCCGTGGACTGGCCCTCCCGGTCAGGGCCGAGACCCTGGCCTGTCGGCGCGTTACCGTCTGCCGCTGTGGATGGGGCTTCTTCTGCACCCGCCTGCTCTGTGTCCGCCCCCTGCGCCCGGCGGCTGGACGAGCGGCGGCCGCGCCGTCGGGCGGGGGGAGGGCCCTCTTCAGTGGGGGCCGGGGGCGGCTCTTCCGCCGGGGGCGGTGCCGCTGCTTCGGCGCTTTGTTCGCCTCTGGGTTTTCTCTGGGACCGCCTGGGAGAGCGCGCGGGCTCCGGGGCCGCCGGAGCCTGTTCAACGGCCTCGCTCTGCTCCTGACCGGACACCTCGGCTGGGATCGACTGCGGCGCGCGCTTGCGGGCCGGTTTGGCAGGGGCTTCAGCGTCCTGGGCAGTCTCGACCTCAGCGGGCTGGGCTTCAGCGTTGGCATCCTGGGCCGCGGGCGGCTTGGATGACCTTCCCCGCCGGCGGCGAGAGCTCCGGCTTCTTGGCTCTGGCTCGCTGGGCGGACTGGGGCCGTCCACGGGCTGTTGGTCCGGCGATGGGGTTTCCTCCGCTGCAGGCTCTGTGGGCCTTCTGCCCCGCCGCCGGGGCCTTTCATCATTCTGCTGTGTCAAACGCCAACCTCCCCATCACGGTTGCAAGGTACGTGCTAGGCGCAGTGCCCATAGAAATTGTTCGCGGCCCCATCCTAACCTTCTCCCGAGTACGAGACCTTTGCGTAATCCCCATTGATGCGCCGTTTGGTTGGAATGAGGGTTCTGGCGGGGATTGGGGGGCCTGATGGCGGCCTGCGGCCTGGCTCTCCTCCCCGGTCTCCCTGACTTCTCAGGGCTTCCCGGGCGCTTCCACCCCCTGCGGGCACACGCCGCCCCCGGCGGTCAGGCGGCATCCAGCAGGAGACGGTCAGCCCGCCGCAGGTTGTATGCCGCACACTTGAAGAACAGCTCCGTGGCGTTCCGCGCTAGCCCCATGTACCGCACCCGCCGGTAGCCGTAGGTCCGCTTCAGCGTCCCAAACACCTTCTCCACCGCCGACCGCTGCTGTGCTATCAGTGCGTTCCGCCGCTGCTCCCACGGCGGCAGCACCGGATGATGCTTGTCCGCCCGCCGCATGATCCGGTCCTTGATGCCCAGGGACTTGAGCCAGGCACTCCGCTGCTTCGACCCGTAGGCCTTGTCCGCATACACCGCCGCCTCATCTCCCCTCACCAACGCCTCCGCCACTTCCGTATCGTTCACGTTGGCCGGCGTCAGCACCGCCTCCCGGATCAGCCCTGACCCTGCATCCACCCCCACGTGCGCCTTGTAGCCGAACTGCGACACCCCCCGCTGGCGCGTGAACCGCGCATCGGGGTCGGTCTCGCTCGGCGCTCCCGGCCGCCTCCCTCGCAGCGAAGGACGCTTCGCCTGCGCCTCCACGATGGTCGCATCGAGGAGCGTCCCCTTCTTCACGAAGAGGTTGCGCTGCGCCAATTGCCGGTCCATCTCCTTGAACAGTCGCGGGGCCAAACCCCGCTCCGTCACTTCCCTGCGGAAGCGGCTGATCGTCGAGTGGTCGGGGACGGCGTCCTCCAGGCCAAGCCCCACGAACCGCTTGAACGAGACCCGGTCCCACAGCGCTTCCTCGATCGCTTCGTCGGAAGCGTCATACCACTGCTGGAGCACCATGACCTTGACCATCACCACCGGCGGATAGCTCGGACGGCCTGACGGGGCGGCATAGATGCCCTTGACCACGTTGGCCAACTCCTTCCAGTCCAGCATCGCCTCGAGCCGCTCCAACTTCCCGTTCCGTCCGACTCGGTCCGGGAGAAGCACCTCAATGAACGACTGTCCACGTATCGTCCGGTGCATGGCTTCCCCTCCTTGGCGTTGGCTCTCTGTGCTGATTGTGCCTGACCAGAAAGAGGTTATGCAAAGGTCTCGAGTACGAGGGATGGGAGGATTCTTCCGCCTCGCGTCTGTAACAACGCCCCTGGGAAGCCCATCCATGAATAGTCTGAATAGTTCCGTGGATTACGGCATATTCGGATAAGAAACGCGATCGAGTTGACTGCTTGTCCAGAGGTTCCCTAGGCGCCATCGGTGTTCCTGTAGTCCGGCAGCCTTCTTACGCTGTAGGCCTGCGCGCCCTGAAGCAGGCTCTCCACCGCGGCGCGCGCGGTGTCCAGCGACGTGTAGCATGGGATGCGGCGCTCCACCGCGGCCCTCCGGATCTGGAAGCCATCCTGAATGGACCCGCGGCCGCCGGATATCGTGTTCAACACGGCGCTTACGATTCGGCCTTCTATGACGTCCACGACATTTGGGTGGCCCTCGTTGAGACGTTTGGTGACCATGGTCACCGGCAGATCCAGGGCCTCCATCATCGCCGCCGTGCCTTCCGTCGCCAGGATACTGTAGCCTCCCGACAAAAGGTCGCGTATGAGCGACACAACCTCGGCCTTGTCCTTGTCTGCGATGCTCACCAGAATGGTGCCCTTGGTGGCGAGGTTGAGGCCGGAGGCGGTAAGGGCTTTGGCCAAGGCCGACCGGTAGTCATAGTCGATGCCCATCACCTCGCCGGTGGACTTCATTTCCGGCCCCAGATAGTTGTCGACGCCGGCCAGCTTGGACATGGAAAACACCGGCGCCTTGACGGCCACGAGCTTCTGCCTCCGCCACAGGCCCGTCCCGTAGCCGAGGTCGTCAAGCTTCTTGCCAAGCATGGCCTGCGTGGCCAAGCGGACCATGGGGACGCCGGCCGCCTTGGAGATGAAGGGGATTGTGCGGCTGGCGCGCGGATTGACCTCGAGAACATAGACCGTCGTTTCGAGCTGCGGAAGCTCCACGCCGGGCGTTCGGTATGGAGGGCCGCCCAAGATAACGTACTGGATGTTCATCAGGCCCCGGATGCCGAGGCCCTTGCCGATGCGGGCGGTGTAATCGGTGACGGTCTCAACCTCGCTCTCGCCGAGGTTGAGGGCCGGGTAGATGGCCATGGAGTCGCCGCTATGGACGCCGGCCCGTTCGACATGCTCCATGACGCCCGGAATCAGCACGTTCTCGCCGTCGCAGACGGCGTCCACTTCAACTTCCCGGCCCTCCAGGTACTTGTCGATAAGCACGGGCCTGCCCTGCGCCACCTCTGAGGCGGCCGTAAGGTAGCGCACCAACTCGGTGGGGTTTTGGACAATTTCCATAGCCCGGCCGCCCAAAACGTAGCTGGGGCGCACAAGCGCAGGATAACCGATGCGTTCGGCCACCTTGAGCGATTCCTCCACAGAGGTGACAGCCGCCCCCGGCGGCTGCGGGATGCCGAGGCCGGCCAGAAAGTCCTCAAAGCGGCGGCGGTCGGAAGCAATGTCTATGGCTTCGGCGGTTGAGCCGAGAATGGGCATACCGACGTGATCCAACGACTGGGAGAGGTTGATGGCGGTCTGACCCCCGAATTGCACAACCGAAGCGGGGTACTCGACGCCGGCGGGGGTTTCGATACCTTCGTTCTCCAGGATGTCCCGAATGGCCTCGTCGTCGAGGGGTTCGAAGTAGAGGCGGTCGCTGCTGTCGAAGTCGGTGGAAACCGTCTCCGGGTTGGAGTTGACCATGATGCTCTTGAGACCGGCCTCTTGCAGGGCCCAGGCCGCGTGGACAGAGCAATAGTCAAACTCGATGCCCTGGGCAATCCGGATGGGGCCGCTGCCAATGACAAGGGCCTTTGGGCCGGGCAACGGCGGTGCTTCGTTCTCCTGTTCGTAGGTGCTGTAGAAATAGGGCGTAACCGCCTCGAACTCTGCGGCGCAGGTATCCACCATCTTGTACACGGGCCGGATGCCGAGGTCCTTGCGCAGGGTTCGCACCCTTTCCGGGAGCATGTCAGCCAGGGTGGCAATCTGCTCGTCGGAAAAGCCCAGGCGTTTAGACTGCCACAGCAAACGGGGCGTCAGTTCCTCAGCCAGCAGCCGCCGCTCCATCGCGACGATGCGGTTGGCGGCGCGGATGAACCAGGGATCGATGCCCGTGAGGTCCACCAGCGACTGCTCGGCGGCGCCGCGGCGAAGGGCGGCAAGAAGCGCCCAGAGCCGCAGGTCGTTGGGATGGAGCGGCAAGTCCTCCGGAATGCGGAATCCCTCCGCCCGCCAGGCGGGGTCCTCCCATAGCAACGACCGCCCCCCTATTTCCAACGAGCGGACGGCCTTCTGGAGGGCGGCTTCAAAGCTCCTATCTATGGCCATGACCTCCCCGGTGGCCTTCATCTGCGTGCCGATAGTCCTCTCACCTGTGGCGAACTTGTCGAAGGGCCAGCGGGGAATCTTCACGACGCAGTAGTCCAACGCCGGCTCGAAGGCGGACGTTGTTCGCTGAGTGACGGCGTTGGGTATTTCGTCGAGACGCTTGCCTACGGCGATCTTGGCGGCGACGCGGGCGATGGGATAGCCGGTGGCCTTGCTCGCCAGGGCGGAGGACCGGCTCACCCTGGGGTTGACCTCGATGACGTGGTAGGGACTGCTGGCCTGCCAATTCCCCCTCAGGCCTTCATCCACCTCCAACGAGGGCGCCAGAGAGAACTGGATGTTGCATCCCCCCTCGATGCCCAGCGCACGGATAATTTTGAGGCTTGCCGAGCGAAGCATCTGGTATTCGTCGTCGGTGAGGGTCTGGCTGGGCGCGACGACGATGCTGTCGCCGGTGTGGACGCCCATCGGGTCCAGATTCTCCATGTTGCAGACGGTGATGCAGTTGTCTGCTCCATCCCGCATCACCTCGTACTCGATCTCCTTCCACCCGACCAGTGAACGCTCGATGAGGACCTGGCTGATGGGGCTCAGCGCCAGACCGGACCGCAGCACGGCGTCGAACTCTTCCCAGGTGGAAACCAGCCCTCCGCCCGTGCCGCCCAGGGTGTAGGCAGGCCGGAGGGCCAACGGCAAGCCCATGCGGCGTCCCGCGTGCCGGCCCTCTCCGAGCGACGTTGCCACGAAGCTGTCGGGGACGGGCTCTCCGATCTGCTTCAGCAACTCGCGGAACAGTTCCCGGTCCTCGGCGGTGCGGATGGTCTGGAGGGGAGTGCCCAGCAGCCGGACTTCGTAGCGCTCGAGGACTCCGGCGTCGGCCAAGTCAACCGCGAGGTTGAGTCCCGTCTGGCCCCCGAGGGTGGGCAGCAGTCCCTGAGGACGCTCCCTGGCGATGATGCGCTCCACCACCTCCACGGTCAGCGGTTCGATGTAGACGATGTCCGCGATGTCCTCGTCGGTCATGATGGTGGCGGGGTTGGAGTTGACCAAGACGGTGGTGATGCCCTCCTCCTGGAGGGACTTGCACGCCTGTGTTCCGGCGTAGTCGAACTCAGCGGCCTGCCCAATCACGATGGGGCCGGAGCCGATAACAAGGACTTTGTCGAGATGATCAGGCAAGATCAGCGGTCCTCCCTTGTAGGCGATGGCTCTCCGGTGGGAAATGGCGTTTCACTGGCGCTCAGCCGTCCCAGCGCCGCAACTCCCCTAGCCGGCCAGTTCACCGTGCAGCCGTCGCAGCCTGCGGCAATGACGCGATGCAGGTCGTCTTCGGTGTGGACGGCCCAGGTCCGCACCCGCAGCCCCTTCTCCCCGGCCAGCGCAACCATTTCCGGCGTAACCGACGACGCGGGCGGCGCCAGGGCCCATGCGCCAAGTTGCAGCGCCTGCTCAATGGTTTCGGGGGTGAGGTCCAGAGCCAGCCAGCCGGATGGATGCGCCGGCGCCAGCCTGAGCACCTCGGCCACCTGCTGCGGATGAAAGCTGATGAAGGAGACCCGGTCCAGCAGGCCCCAGGCCCTCGCCAGGCGCACGGACTCCTGGGCAACCCGCAGGTCGCCGTCCCCTTTCAACTCGACGTGCAGGATGGCCCGTCGTCCATACCGCTCCAATATCTCCGCGAGCGTGGGAATCCGTTGACCTGCGAATGACGGTCCGAACCATGAACCGGCGTCCAGTCGCTTCAACTCCGCCAGCGTCTTATCGCCCACCGGACCGGCGCCGTTGGTGGTGCGGTCCACCGCGGGGTCATGGATGATGACGGGGACGCCTCCCTTCGCGAGATGAATATCCATCTCCAGTTCCCCTACGCCCTGCTCTAGAGCCAAGTCAAAGGCAGCGAGGGTGTTCTCCGGCGCATCATCCGAGGCGCCGCGGTGAGCTATGAGGGTGAAGGAGGTTGGGCTATCTGTCATGGCCCCGCCAATCATCGTTCCCAGAGAGGTTGCCCATCTCTTCGCTTTCGAAGAACGGCCGTCGCACAAGGGCCTGGAGATGCGTGGGTTGGATGCAGGCTTGGCGCATCACGATTTGACGCCAACCTTGCGCACCAAATCAAGAAACGCGTCGAAGATGTATTCGTTGTCCCGGGGGCCGGGGGACGCCTCCGAGTGGTACTGGATGGTCATAACCGGGTAGTTTCTATGCCGCAGGCCCTCCACCGTACCGTCGTTGATGTTGACTTGGGTTACCTCCACGTCGGACCCCAGCCTGTCGGGGTCTACTGCGTAGCCGTGGTTCTGGGCGGTGATGTAGACGCGGCCGGTGGACAGGTCCTTGACGGGGTGGTTGGCCCCCCGATGCCCGAACTTCATCTTGAACGTCTCGGCCCCGAAGGCCCGCGCAATGATCTGGTGGCCCAGGCAGATGCCCAGAAGCGGCGCCCTGCCGAGAAGGCCCTTAGCTGTCTCCACGGAGTAGGTCGTGAAGGAGGGGTCTCCCGGGCCGGGGGAGACGAGAACCCCCTCCGGCTTCAGGGCCAGGATTTCGTCCGCCGTTGCCGTGGCGGGGCAAACGACCACCTCGCAGCCGCGGTTCTTGAGCATTCGCAGGATGTTGTACTTGACCCCGCAGTCGATGACGACGATGCGGGCGCCGCCATCGGGCTCGCTCTGCGCGGCCCGGTCCCAGGTAAAGATTGCGTCCGTGGAGACCTGCGGCACAAAGTCCACATTGTCGTAGCGTGGGAGACCGCGGAGCCGGGCCAGGGCCTGCCCGGGGTCATCGGCTGAAAGGATGCCCATCATCACGCCCTGAGAGCGCAACCGTCTCGTGATAGCCCGCGTATCGACGCCGCTCAGTCCGGGAATCCCCTGGGCGAGCAGGTAGTCGTGGAGAGTGCCCTGGCTCCGTCGGTTGCTGGGAAGGTCGTTGGCCTCGCGAACGACGAACCCGGCCACCTGAATCCGGCTGGACTCGCTGTCCTCTGCGTTGACGCCGTAGTTGCCGATGAGCGGGTACGTCGGCACGACGATCTGCCCAGCGAAGGAAGGGTCGGTGAGCATTTCCTGGTAGCCAGTCATCGAGGTGGCAAAGACCACTTCGCCGTGAGCCTCGACCTTGGCTCCGAATGCCTCGCCGGTGAAGACGGACCCGTCCGCAAGCACCAGATGGGCGTCTGTAGTCATGCGCCCTCCCAGTAGACGACGTTACCGCCGAAAACCGTGGCAACGACCCTGCCCTCCAGGGTCACCCCATGCAGCGGCGAATTCTTACCCTTGGAGACGAAGGCCTGCGAGTCCACGGCCCACGATGCATTGGGGTCTAGGACCACCACGTCGCCCGCGGCGCCGGGCCGCAGGGCGCCCAGCCCCTCGCCCGCCTTCCCCAGCAGGCTGGCCGGGGCCGAAGTCATGCGCCGGACCAGCGTGGCCAGGTCGATTCTGCCGCTGCGCGCTAGTGACATCAGCGACCCCATAGCCGTTTCGATGTTGCTTATGCCGAAGGCCGCCTCGTCGTAGGTGACAACCTTGTCGACGGCGGCGTGGGGTGCGTGGTCTGTTGCTACGATGTCGATGACGCCGTCCCGCAGCCCCTCGATCAAAGCATCGGCATCGGCGGACGACCTCAGCGGTGGGTTGACCTTGGCCGATGTGTCGTAGGCTCCGGTGGTGAGCGGGTCGTTGACGGCACCCTGGCCCTGCCTGCCGAGAACCCATTCGTCGGTGAGCGTAAGGTGATGGGGCATAACTTCCGCCGTGACCGGAAGGCCCCGGTCTTTTGCCGTCCGGACCATCGCCACGCTTCCAGCCGTGCTAAGGTGGGCCAGGTGGACCCAGCCCCCGGTCAATTCGGCGAGGTGGATGTTGCGAGCCACCATGTTCTCCTCTGCCGCGGCGGGGACGCCCCGAAGGCCCAACCTGGAAGCAACCGGCCCTTCGTTCATGACGCCGCCGCGGCTGAGTGCGGGGTCCTCGCAGTGGTCGATGACGGGTAGTCCAAAGGGCTTCAAATACAGAAGCGCAGACTTCATCAGCGCGGCATTGGCTACCGGCGCGCCGTCGTCGGAGACGCCGATGACGCCCGCCTCAGCCAGCTCGCTCAGGTCCGCCAACTCCTTCCCCAGACGCCCCCGGGTGACGGCGCCGATAACGAGCACCCGCACGGCGCCCTCAGCCGCCGCCTTCCGTTGGATGAAGCCAACCACGCTGGCCGAGTCGATGGCGGGTTCCGTGTTGGGCATGCAGCAGACCGTGGTAAAGCCGCCTTTTGCCGCAGCCAGCGTCCCCGTAGCGACGGTCTCCTTATGCTCGAAGCCCGGCTCGCGCAGGTGGCAGTGGAGGTCGATGAAGCCCGGGCAGACCACAAGGCCCGCCGCTTCGATGACCTCGGCGCCGTCGGGCGCTGCCTCCAGCGGCGCTCCGGCGTGGACGACTTTGCCGTCTCGCAGCAGCGCGTCCCCCACCTCGTCCAGCCCCTGCGACGGGTCGAGCAGGCGTCCGCCCTTGATGAGAAGAGGTGGTGTTGCGGCCATGCTTACTCCTCCCTCCGTCCCGTCGCCAGGAGATAGAGCACAGCCATGCGCACCGCAACGCCGTTCGCCACCTGCTCCTCAATAACCGAATGGGCGCCATGAGCGACCTCGCTGCTAATCTCGACGCCTTCGTTCATGGGGCCCGGGTGCATCACCGGGGCCCCGTGTTTGGCCAGGCGGAGCCGGTTGGCGTCGATCTGATACGAACGGGCGTACTCGCGAAGGCTGGGGATGAGGCCGTCCTGCTGGCGCTCCTGCTGGAGCCGGAGGGCCATGACGGCGTCCGCCTCGTCGAGGGCCTCTTCGACCGAGGTGGTGACCGTCACGGAAGCCAGCCGGCCCTGCAGATGCTGGCTCAGGAGCCAGTCGATTGGCAACAGTGTCGGCGGGCCGCAGAGGACGACCCGGGCGCCTGCGGACGCCAGCCCCCAGAGGTTGGAGCGGGCAACCCGGCTATGCAGCACGTCGCCTACGATGGCAACCTTGGCGCCCTCAACCGAGCCTAGGCGCCGCCGCAGTGTGAAGAGGTCCAACAGCGCCTGCGTTGGGTGGGCATGGGCGCCGTCGCCTGCGTTGACCACCGAGCCCTCGATGCAACGAGCCAGGAGGTGCGGGGCGCCGGAGTGGGCGTGGCGAATAATGATCACATCGGCCCGCGTCGCCTCGAGGGTCCTGGCGGTATTCAGCAGAGACTCGTCCTTCTCCACGCTGCTGGAGGAGATGGCCAGATTGATGACGTCGGCGCTGAGCACCTTGCCCGCTTGTTCGAAAGAGACCCGCGTCCTGGTGCTGGGCTCGTAGAACAGGGTGACCACCGTCTTGCCTTGGAGCGCCGGAACCTTGCGGATGCTGCGCTGTAGCACCTCCTGCATGGCATCGGTCGTCTGCATCACTACTTCGATCTCGGACAATGAGTAGTCGTCAAGGTCGAGTACGTGCCGGCGGGGAGGCAGACCGGTGGGAAGGGCATCCAGGGCGGATGCCGCCCGGACGCCGCTACGGGTGGCCATGACGTTCCTCCCAAACCAGGGTTACCTCGTCCGCGCCGTCCACCTCTTCAAGCCGCACCCCGACCTCTTCGGCCCGCGACGTTGGGATGTTTTTCCCTACGTAGTCGGCGCGAATCGGCAGCTCGCGGTGCCCCCTATCCACAAGGACGGCAAGTTGGATAACCTGGGGCCGGCCGAGGTCGGTGATGGCGTCCAGCGCCGCCCGGACGGTGCGGCCTGTGTACAGGACGTCGTCGACGATGACGAGGCGCTTGCCGTTGACGTCAATTGGAATGTCTGTGGGCTGGAGCAGCGGGCGCGGGCCGGCGGCAATGTCGTCGCGATAGAGGCCAATGTCCAGAGCGCCAACAGGGATCCGGACCCGTTCAAACCCTTCGATGCAGTCGGAGAGGCGGTGCGCTAGGTGGACGCCCCTTGTGCGGATGCCCACGAGAACCAGTTCCTGCGCGCCCTGGTTCCGTTCCACAACTTCGTGGGCGATGCGGCTTAGGGCCCGCCGTATGTCTTCGTCACTGAGGATGCGCTTGAACAAACAAAACCTCTTGCCCAGCTGGCAAGAGGCATCGCAAAACGACCCGCCTCATGGAGGCGGCCTCCACGCCTTGCCAGCCTCGCGGGACTGGATTAAAGGCCCCAAGCGGATGGATCCACCTGGCTCTTCGGTTGTGATTCCATCTCTTCAGGAATGCGGCCTCATGTTACCAGAAACGGCCCAGCAGGACAACGGCTTGAGGCATTATGAAGCGGGCTGCGTCACGCGGGCGGGGGTCGCGGGAAAGGGCTGGGCAACGAACCGGCACCGGGATATGCCGACCACGCCGGTGGCAAGGGCGGCAATGAAGCGCTAGGAGCGAGCCCCCGCCCTGGCAAGTTGGAAGACCTTGCCCTCGGTCTTGATGGCCGGGGCCACGATCATCTCTGCCTGCTGCATTTCCTGGACGGTCAGGGCGCCAACCATCCCCATGCCTGCCCGCAGCGCCCCACCGAGGTTCTGCGTGCCGTCCGTAAGGGTCGTAGGGCCGAAGAGAATGGTCTCCAACGAGCCCTTGACACCAACCTTGGCCCTGGTGCCCCGCGGGAGCGCTGGGTGCGGGCTTGCCATACCCCAGTTGAAGCCCTGGCCCGGCGCTTCCTGCGCCTGGGCAAAGGGCGTGCCGAGCATGACAGCGTCGGCGCCACTGGCGATGGCCTTGCACAGATCGCCGCCCGTGCGAATCCCGCCATCGGTGATGACGGAGACATAGCGGCCGGTGCGCTGCCAGAACTCCTGGCGGGCCGCGGCGACTTCCAACGTGGCTGAAACCTGGGGAACGCCAACGCCGACCACCTCTCGCGTCGTGCAGACGGCGCCTGGGCCTACGCCCACGAGAAGGGCCTCGACGCCGGTCTCCATGAGCTCCAGGGCCACGTCGTAGGAGACGCAGTTGCCCACGATGACCGGGACGCTGATCTGCTCCACGAGTTCGTCGAACAGGAGCCCTCGGTAGCTCTTGGAAATGTGACGAGCCGTCGTCACCGTGGACTGCACCACAATGATGTCGGCGCCGGCCTCGACGGCGACAGGGGCCAGGCGCTTGGTATTCTGGGGGGTAACTGAAACGGCGACGGTGATGCCGCCGGCCTTCATTTCCTCGACCCGCTGGGCCAAGAGACGCTCCTGAAGCGGCGCCGAGTATATCTCCTGGAGCAACTCGGTGCACTCCTCTTGCGGCGCGGCGAGGATGCGGCTCATGGGTTCGGAGGGGTCTTCGTACCGGGAGTAGACGCCTTCGAGGTTCAGGACCGCGAGACCACCGAGCTTGCCGAAAAGGACCGCAAACGACGGCGATACGATGCCGTCCATGGCGGAGGCAAGAATCGGCAGGGAGAAGGTGTGGTCGCGGACGGAGAGGCGGATGTCTGTCTGGTCGGGGTTGGCGGTTACGGCGCCGGGGACAATTGCTACGTCGTCGAAGCCATAGGCGTGCCGAAGCTCCTTGAGCTGTGGGGTCATGCGCCCTACCCCTCCCTTTGTAGTTTGGCCGATGGTAGCACCGAGAGCCTTACGAGTCAATACAACATTTGGGGGGGTCTGTGTCGAATTTCGCAGGGATTGTAGCGGGGCAAGCTGCCGTAGATTGCTCCGCTTCCATGGCTACGCTTGCAGCTTTTGAAGAAGGTCCGAAAGCTGGGCGTCCGCGTTGAGAGCCTTTCTCCTAGCTTCGATATCAGCGTCAATTGGCGCCGGCGGAACACCCCCTAGCCCAACGCCACGTTATCTATCAGCCTGGTCCTACCTATGCGCACCGCCAGTAACGCCAACGCCGGCCCTTCCACGGTGGCCAATTCCTCCAGCGTTTCGGCGTCGCAGACGCTAACGTAGTCCGGACGGGCCAGCGGCTCTGTGGCGAGCAGGCGGGCCATTGCCCGGCGAAGCTCGTCGGCGGCGCGCTCGCCCTCGTTGAACCGCTCCTGCGCCGCCCGCAAGGCGCGGTAGAGGGATGTGGCAGAGCGGCGTTCGACGGCGCTCAGGTTGGCGTTGCGGCTGCTCATCGCCAAGCCATCGGGCTCGCGCACCGTCGAGCAGACGGCCACGTCCACACCCAGGTTGAGGTCAGCGTTCAGGCGTTGGATGACCAGGGTTTGCTGTGTGTCTTTCTGCCCAAAGTACGCCGCGTCCGGCCTGACGATAGCGAACAGCTTGCACACCACTGTGGCCACCCCGCGAAAGTGCCCCGGACGAAACTCGCCCTCCAGCCGCATCCCCAACTCGCCCACGTCCACGCTGGAGGCGAACCCGGCTGGGTACATCTCTTCCGCGGAGGGCTGAAATACGACGTCGACACCCTCTTTCCGCAGGGTGGATAGGTCCTGCTCCAGGTCGCGGGGATAGGAGGCGAAATCCTCGTGGGGGCCGAATTGTGTGGGGTTGACGAAGATGCTGGCAACGACTGCGGCGTTGTGGCTGCGGGCGCGGCGCACCAGGGATAGGTGGCCCTCGTGGAGGGCGCCCATCGTGGGAACCAGGGCGAGGGGCCTCGGCGCCGACTGCCGCGCTTCCGCCATTTCGGCGACGGTGCTGAGGACGTTCACAGGCCGTGAACTCACGCTTGCTGGAGAAACTCGGCGAGGGCGGCTTCGTCCATCTCGTAGCCCTGTTGCTCGCCAGGGAACGTTCCGCTCTGCACGTCTTCCACGTACTGCCGCGCCGCGTCCATGATGGCGAGGCCCATTTGGGCATACGGCTTTGCATGGCGAGGCGTGAAGTCGGGGTTCAGGCCCAGCGCGTCGTGGATCACCTGGACCTGTCCGTCGCAGTGGGGCCCTGCCCCAATGCCGATGGTGGGGATCCTGAGCCGGTCGGTGATCACGCGGGCCAAGGGCGTAGGGATGCATTCCAGCACGACCGCGAAGGCACCGGCCTCCTGCAACGCCTGCGCATCCATGAGGAGCCGAGTGGCGGCCTCCGCAGTCTTGCCCTGCGCCCTGTAGCCGCCCAACTCGTTGACCGACTGCGGCGTAAGGCCGATGTGACCCATGACCGGGATGCCGGCGTCAACCAGGCGCTTCACCGTGGGGGCGACCTTGACGCCGCCCTCCAGCTTGACAGCCTGGCAGCCGCCCTCCTTAAGCAGGCGGCCCGCATTCGCTACAGACCTGGCCTCGCTCACTTGGAACGTCATGAAGGGCATGTCGCCGACGATGAGGGCCCGGTGCGCCCCGCGTACAACGGCTCTGACGTGGTGCACCATGTCGTCGAGCGTCACGGGGATGGTGGTGTCGTAGCCTAGGACGGTCATACCAAGGCTGTCGCCCACGAGGAGCATGGGCACACCGGCCCGGTCCAGCAGCTTGGCAGTGGTGAAATCGTAGGCGGTGAACATGGGAATCCGCTCGCCTCGACTCTTCATCGCCTGCACGTCTCGAATCGTGATCCGCATAGCGTCCCCCTCTTGGATGGCCGGGCCTGACGCCTGGGCCTCCTGGGTCTGCGAGCCAATCACTCTCCCGGTTACGGGAGGAACTGTCCGCGAACGTCCAACACTCGCACCAGCGTTAGCTCCTCCTGGGTGGGGGGCGGTTCCTCGGCAACGCTGGAGGCCACCCGCAGGTCCCACCCGCACTGCGCCTTGGCCGCCTCAACCCTTTCTTCGAGCGAGCCGTCGCCAGAGAGGACAGACATTAGCACAAATTGGCCAGTGTCGTCCTTCTCCATAATACCTCTATCAGTCACGAGCGTCTGCACTCGGTCTCCTGGGACGGTCACGTAGCCCACCGACTCCACCAGACGCTGCTGCGAGTGGTTGGCGACGACCAGCGCCTGGCGGACGCCGGCGGCGAGGTCGTTGGCGCCGCCCGAGCCGATGAGAAACGCTCCGTTGGGAAGGCGGGTGGAGTTGATGTTCCCACGACTGTCGATCATTGCGGCGCCAAGGACGCCCATCGCCTGGCCGTCGGCGCCCCTCAGGAACGAGCCGTAGTTGTCCAGGGCGTCGGCGGCGAGCTTGGCGTGGGGCCAATGGGACCAGGCGTCGATGACGGCCAGCCGCGGCAGATGTCCGAAGGGTCCTGAGCCGATGGCGACCTCCACCTCATGGCCCTGGTCCCGCAGGCGATAGTAGGCCAGGTAGGTGGCCAGCCCGCCAGCGCCGACGCCGGCCAACAGGACGCGATAGCCACTCGCCAAGGCGGCGGCTTCAATACGGCGCGCTGCGGCCACCACCATTGCCTCGGTGGATCTCCGTACGGGATCGCCCATCCTGCCATCCTGAAAGGCCTCCTCCACCTCCTCGCGCCATGCTTCGGCGGAGGCGGCGCGCAGCAGGCGGGTGAGCCGGGGCCGACCGAGCTTGTCTAGATAAGCGTCGTGGCCGGCGCAGTCCAGGACCCACTCGTTGAGCCAAGATTGGATGGCGTCGGGGTCGTCGGTGGCCCGCCGTTGAGCCAGAGCGAACTCGACATCCTCGGCGTAGGAGGAGACCACTTCCAGCGGACTAAACAGACTCTGAGGGTGGGCGCCGTGCGGGACATGGCAGACGGCGCGGACCATGTGCGCGGGTATCCTCACCAGGCCGGCGTATTCGTTGATGATGCTTGTGGGAACCAGGTGCTCCGCAGTCACGATGACCCCGCCCTTGCTGGCGCGCGCCGCCCACACGGCTTCGCCGTCGCCGAACGTTGGGATGGCGTTCCCGGCCCTGTCGGCCACGACGGCATGCAGAACGGAAATGTCGGGGCGCAGGGCCTTCACCAGACCCCACTGCTCGTTGCTGAAGGGACTGCTGACCGTGGCGTAGCGGCCGGGCAACTCCTCTGCTATCGTGCTCCCCGCCAGCGACCGGGTTGGCATGAACTCCAAGCCCAGCGCGCCGGCCATGAGGCGCTGCATGAGCGTGTAGAGGCTCCAGTTCTCCATCTCGATCTTGCCCTCGCGGGTGAGGCGGCCCAACAGGCGGCTTGGCGACGGCGAGGGGTTGATGTTGGATAGGTTGCTGGTGACGACCCGTTTGACGAGACCTGCGCCGACTAGGTGGAAAACGTTCTGCTCGGCGGTCCCAAGAACGAAGGTGAAGTCCGGGCGGGCGCCGTGGAACCGCCGGACGACCTCGTTCATGGCGGCCTGGGCGTGGCGGGACATGTGAAGGACCGCGCCCGGCTTCACAAACTGACGCACCGCCTCGGCGAGGGGCATGCGCTTGTCCGGGCCCTCATGCTCGCGGGGTTTGAAGTAGCGGTCCCAGTATTGCTTGAAGTCAGATGTCACTGGCTATCCTCAACGTCGTCTTTGCCAGCCACGTCCACAGGCGGGCGCCTCGCGGCAGACGCGAAGAACGTTTGCCCTTCGAGCCCATCTTGCCGGCAGACTGTATAGCTGGCATTCAGTTGGACAACCGAAGGAGCGAACGCGATGCACTTGCGCTGGCTTGCAGTCCTGGTGGCTCTGGCCCTTTCTGCGGTCGTGATAGGCTGCAGCGAGGCCACCCCGACTCCCCTGCCCACCGAGACCCCCGCGCCAACTCCAACCCCCACCGCCACGCCTACTCCGCCTCCGACGCCTACGCCAACTCCAACCGCCACGCCAATGCCCACAGCGACACCTACGCCAACGCCCTTGCCGATTCGGGAATGGGACGTGGAGCAGGCGACCGTTGAGGGCGACATCGTAGCGGTGCTGCTGCGAGTGTATGCGGGCATCGACGTGTGGGCAACTCTCGATGGCGAACGCACGAGGGAGGTGTACAAGGAGTCGTCGCGGGTGGCCTTTGTCTGGCGCGGGGTTGATCCGGGAACGCACACCGTGGAGGTGCAGGACGTGGTGGGATACCATCAGCGTATGGAGGTGGTGGTGGAGCCTGAGGGGTAGAGCCTACGAGGGTCCCTGGGCCGCTCGCTCCTGTTGCCCACAGTGGCGCCTGAGGGCGCGGACGCCGCGGGCGAGTCTGCGAAACCGCCCCGACCGGATGCCAATCCTCACATTTCAAGCCCTATCCAGTGGCCGCATCGCTGCCAGCCAGCCAGCCATGCAACAGTCTCCCAAGCTCCTCCTGGGCCTTCTCCGATAACCGTCCCTTCTTGGCGGCCAGGGGTAGCGCCTCCAACCCGAGGCGGCAGTACAGCGGGACCAAGCGCGGCACGAGACGCTCCAGCGTCTCCAGGTGGAGACGGACGGTTCCAACGTCGCCGCGGACAAGGGGGCCGGTGAACGCCTGGGTCGTGCCGCTGGCCCCAATGTTATTGACCGTGGCCCGCATGAGCGGCGCGAGGGCGCGCAGCCCGTCACGCCTGGACAGGCCAGCGGCCTCCCACAAGCCGGCGCCAGCTTCAGCAAGCGCCACCATGTAGCCGCAGGAGACGATGGCGGAGGCGTGGTAGGCTGCCCTGGCGTCCGGCGGGACTTGGACCGGGATACCTCCCAGTTCTGTGGCCAGCGTTTCCAGCATTGGCAGAAGACTACCCTCCGCCTCGATACCGAAAACAATGCCGGCAAGGTCATCGAGCGCCCTGTCCACCGAGACGAAGGTCTGGAAGGGGTGGAAGGCGCCGATCACACCGCCCTGCGCCCGCGCGGCGTACAGGGCGGCTGCCGGCTTGACACCGGAACAGTGCGCCGCCCACTGTCCTTCCCTCCAGCGAACGGATGTAGCGACATCTTCGATGGCGTCGTCTGGGGTGGTGATAAAGACAAGGGACGCCCGGTCCGCCACTTTCTGAGGCCCGTCCACGACCGCGCAGCCCTCGACTCTGGCGGCCAGGGCCTCGGCAGAGGCTCGCGTCCGGCTGGCGGCGGCGATCACTGGATACCCGATGCCTCGAAGGGCAATCGCCAGGGTGGCGCCGACGACGCCCGCGCCTATGAAGCCGACCGACAGCCGTTCTGAGCTTGCGTTCATGGAATTCACTCGTCGGTTGGCAAGTCAACGATGGCCGGCACGCCTGCGAGGGACGCGGCTTGGCGCACGGCGTCGAGGATGGCGGCGGCCACTATCCCGGGAGTCGCCGCCAATAGCGGGTCGATGTCTCTCACCTCGCCGGTCTTGCCGGTTGCCAGGGCAAAGGCCACATCGCCATCGCGCATGAGGTGGCAGGGCTGCACGGCCCTGGCAAGGCCGTTGTGGGCCACGCGGGCCAGCACCCCGGTCTGCTCTCGATTGAGGGGAGCGTCAGTAGCCACGACGACCAGGGTCGTGCTTGGCTCGCCCGCCAGGTCGAGGTTCTGAGACTCCTGGGCCGACAGCAGCTCCACCGAGCTGAGAAAGCCAGGGCCGTCCTTGCGCCGGGGTCCTGCCATCACCCGGCCTGTATGCGGGTCGAGGACATCCCCATAGGCGTTGACGACCGCTAGGGCGGCCACGGTCCACCTGCCGGCCGCGGGCCCGCTTGCCGTGCCCACGCCTCCCTTGGTGGCGCAGTCCATGCCCAGGACCTTTCCCACGGTGGCGCCGCAGCCCGCCCCGACGCTGCCCCGCTCGAACGGGTTGCCGGAGGCTACCAGGCATGCCTGGTAGGCGTCGTCTGGGCCAGGCCGCACCTTGCCGGAGCCCACGCCGAGGTCGAAGATGATGGCCGCCGGAACGATGGGCACAACAACATCTCGCAGCTTGAAGCCGACGCCCCGTTCTTCCAGATAGCGCATGACGCCCGCGGCGGCGTCCAGGCCAAAGGCGCTTCCCCCGCTGAGCAGCAGACCGTGGATGTCCGGCGTCATCTTGCCCGGGGCCAGAAGGCCGGCCTCTCTGGTGCCCGGGGCGCCGCCCCGCACGTCCACCCCGGCCACGGCGCCGTCTTCACATAGCACGACGGTGCAGCCGGTGGCGTTTTCCCGGTCGGTCCAGTGGCCAACTTTGATGCCCTTCACGTCGGTGAGCATGGGCCTACATCACGGGGTCTCGAAGCATCGCCAGCCTCGCTTCATGGGCTGCGGACGCCAGTTGGGGTATGGGCAACTCTTCCATTTCGCGCAGCGCCTCGGCGCTCTGGAGGACGAGCCGCTGAAGGTCGCCTTCCTCGGTGTCGGCGCGCTCGACGATTGATTCCCATGATTGGCCCGAGGCCCACAGGGCCACCGCCGAGGCTCTGCGCCAAGCTTCTCCGGGCCGTCCGCGCTTGAATGCGCCGGGATGATCGGGCCGGAACTCGTCGCCCAGGCCAAGGGGCTCGATCCCCATGCGGTCCTCCAGTTTCTCCACTTCGTCCACGAGGGCCTCGAGGGAAGACAAAGCGATGGGCGCCGCAAGCTTCCAGGGAGCCCGGCTCCCTATGATAGCGCCAATCCAGCCGGCTAGCTCGGGCGGGGTCAATCCCTGCCATAGATCGCGCCTGACCATCTCCATTACGACCAACGACCGCTCATGGCGAAGCAATAAGCCCCAACGCCCGGCCTCGGAAAGGGTCTGGTCCCTCTTGACGTAGCCCCGCGCATGGAGCAGCGAGAGGCGTATCCCAAAGCCCGTCCGGAGGCTGCGCCGGGCTCGTTTGCCGCCGCGTTGGAAGAGGTAGAAGCTGGAGTCCAAGAAGTCCAGCGCGCCGTCCGGGCCAAACCGGTGCAGCAGGTTCAACACCTGATAGTAACTCAGGCCAAATGCAGACCGGAGGGCCTCGGGCTCGGCGCCGGCAAGAGTCTGGACCAAACTCAAGTCCTTGTGGTGCTCCGGAGCAACGATGACAAAGCCCACCTTGTCCTTTCCCCGCCGCCCCGCCCTGCCCGTCATCTGGTGGAACTCCAAGGCTGACAGGGGCCTAATGCCTTTGTCGTCTCGGACATTGAGCGTGGGCAAGAGGACCGTGCGGGCCGGGACGTCGAGACCGGCGGCTAGGGTGGTGGTGGCAAAGACCGCGCGGACCAGTCCCTCCGCAAGCATGTGCTCGACGACGATCTTCCACCCGGTGAGGTGGCCGGCGTGATGGGAGGCAACGCCGGATTCCAGCAGCGAATTGACGAGAGGGTGCCCCCACAGATGCGGCATATCCCCGGCCAGCTCCCTAAAGAGACGCACCCTGGCTTCCTTGCCCCCCAGCCTGTCGCCACCGAACATCGAGGCCGCCATATCGCAGTCGCGGCGGCGGGGCAGGAAGACAATGGCGGGCAGCAGGTCGTGCTCCCCCAGGGTCTTGACCGCCCTAACGGGGTTGAATTCAACCTTCAGGTCGCGTGGCCGCATTGCCGCAGCCACCCTAGGCTGGAGCGGCCACAGGTTTGTCCGGCGGTCCAGGAACCCGTAGCGGAGGGGGACGGGCCTTCCGTCTGCGGCAACGATGCGCGGCCGCTGCCCGCGCAGGCCGCTCATCCATTCCGCCAACTCCCCAGCGTTGGACACCGTGGCGGACAGGAGAAGTAGATGAGTTTCCACCGAGGCGAGGATGATGATCTCCTCCCATGTGGTGCCCCTGTCCTTGTCGCCCAGGTAGTGGGCCTCGTCCAGGACGGCTAGGGCAGGCGCCCTGGGGCCTTCGTAGAGAGCGTTGCGCAGGACTTCAGTCGTTGCCACGACCAAGGGCGCGGCGCCGTTTTCGCGGCGCTCCCCGGTGAGCAGCCCGACCCGTTCGGCGCCGTACAGCTTCTTGAACTGCTCAAACTTCTGGTTGGAGAGGGCCTTCAGGGGCGTGGTGTACCAGGAGGAGAGCCCCGATGCAAGGTAGTGGCGGATGACCTGCTCCGCTATCCAGGTCTTGCCGCTTCCCGTGGGGGCCACAACAATCACGTCGCCGTCCAGGATGGCCTCGACCGCCTCTTCCTGAAAGGGCGACGGGTGGAACGCCGCCTCTTCGGGTTCGCCGATCCCCTCGGCGAACTTGGCCAAGAGGTCTTCTCGTTCGCCATGGCGGAGGGACCCTCTCCTGGAGAACGCGGTCTTAGGCTTGGACATCACATCTCCGGCCCGGAATGCGGACCCAGCCTCCCGGCGCCGGAAGACCAGCCCGGCAGCCTCGCTTGTCACCGCTGGCGTTCTCTTGTAGCCTTGAACTCACCAATCTGAGGCTCCATCTCCACTAGGCAAATATGCAGATTCTTCGCCTTCTTCGCCGTCTTGGGAAACAATCCAATCGCAGAACCCGCTGGGGAATCCTTGTTCTCGCTCTATCGGCGGCTCTCCTCCTGGCGTCCTGTGACGGGGGCGGGAGCCCTTCCCCCACCCCTCCGAACACCACCACCGACGGAGTCATACGGCTTGAGGTAGACCTCCGCAACTACGCCTTCCTTCCCCGGGAGTTCCGGTTCAACGCCGGCGACACGGTCGACTTTGTCCTGTTCTCCAGCGACGACGTGCACACCTTCACAGTAGCAGACCTCGGCATCAACTGGGTTGTGCCCGGCGGAGAGACTCCAACCCACCGGGTCACGTTCGACCAGCCAGGACTCTTCCGGGTCCTTTGCACTATCCCCACTCACGAGACGCTCGGCATGGTCGGGACGATCACGGTGAACTAGGGATGCTCTGAACAAGCCTCCGCGGGCCGCTGGAGGTTGGACGAGGTCATTGGAGGGTGGGCTAGGTGGGACAACGGCGTCCGCCACCATATGCCGCCGCCCTCTTGCAGAATAAGGACATTTGTTCTAGAGTATCGTCAACCAGTGGGCCGGCGACCCACACCTTCGTTGAGCAGGGGGGCCGCGAGTTGCAGGGTATAGGGTATATGGAAGGCGGGAGAGCAGATGGTCAAGCAGTGGCCTGGCGGCCCACTCCTTGTATGACGCAAGGTCCCGGCTACGCGACAGCTACGGGACGCCTCGCTTCGGGGGCCGGCTGGAAAGTGGACAAAGGCGTCGCGAACTGTGCCAGAGGCGTGGCAACTGTGACGCCCGGGTGTGCCGGATTAGCCACGCCGCTGGCGCCGCTCCTTCACTGGCAGTCACGCCTTTACGCACAAACGGGACCTCCACAGCGGCGTCACGGATAACCGGCCCCGCCGGCGTCGCAGTCCCGGCCCCTGGTACTCGGGGGAAGGTGGGGAAACGTCCCCGAGTACCGAGGCGCCCCCTTCTTGGAGACCTTTGCGTAACTAAGGCAGGTGGGGCGAGAATGTAGCCATCCGAGGAAGTCCGGAGAGTACAGATGCATCGTCAGATGGGTCAGACGTCACTAGCAGAATCGCTGTTGCCGCAGTCGCTTGGAAGAAACGAGCGTCTGGAGCGAATCGGCGAGGAGGTGGACTGGGAACGATTCGCCTTTCTGGTGGGGGGAGTCTACTCGGCCGATGAAGGGAGACCCAGTTATCCTCCGTTGATGATGGTCAAGGTACTGCTGCTGGAGCAGTGGTACAACCTGTCTGACCCGCAGATGGAAGAGGCACTCGGAGACCGCATATCGTTCCGTCGCTTTGTGGGGCTTGGGCTTCAGGACGAGACCCCTGACTACTCGACGATCAGCCGCTTTCGGACCGAGCTGGTCAAGCATGGGCTGAGTGAGGAGCTTTTCAAGGAGCTGGAAGTCCAACTGGACAAGCGCGGACTGGTATTGAAGGAGGGGACGTTGATGGACGCCACGCTGGTAGAGGCCCAAGTGCGTCGTCCACCCCTCGCTGCGGGACGTGGCGCCAAGAGTGCTACCGACCCCGATGCTGACTGGACGCGCCACCGTGGGAGTCGGGCGCACTTCGGCTACAAGGTGCATCTGGGTGTGGATGCAGGGACGGGGCTGGTGCGCAAGGGGATGCTGACGCCGGCCAAGGTCTATGAGAGCGAGGTGGCCGATGCGCTGGTGAGCGGTGACGAGGTGGCGGTGTACGGTGACCGCGCCTATGAGTCCAACAGGCGGCGTCGGTGGCTCACGTCTCATGGGATCAACGATCGGATCATGCACCGTTCCCACAAGCATCAACCGGAGTTACCGCATTGGCAGAAGCGACGCAACGCGTTGATACGTCCGCGGCGGGCGTTGGTGGAGAAGGTCTTCGGCACCCTCAAGCGCAGCTACGGCTATAGCCGTGTCCGCTACCGGGGTTTGGGACGCAACGCCTTGGAGATGTGGTTCAAGCTGATGGCCTACAACTTGCGGAGGATGACCAAGTTGGCTGATTGCGCTGCCTGAACCACTGTGTAGGAGCAGTCCCGGGGGAGCCGCCACACCGGGACGCGCAGTGGGTGGCCTGAACCGCCCTGGATGCGGTTCCGTGAACTTCTTCTCCGTGCTGGCGGACCAATCGAAGGCTACACCCAGAGTTGCTCAAAGGTCTCCAGTTGGGGGGAAAGAGGCTGGCAATCCTCTAGCATGCGCTTGAATCGCAGTGCGTCCCCTACAGCTTGTTCAGGGATTCCCTAGGTCTGGGCGCCGATTGCAAAGCCATGGGCTTGACAAACACCAAGACGCGATACACCATCCTACCGTTACCACAACCTGAGCCAGAGGTATAACTATGGATGGTTGGGAGATCTACTACGGCCTTGCTCGGCTTGGACATATCTTCTCAGGGATAACGTGGATCGGCCTTCTCTACTACTTCAACTTCGTCCAGACCCCCTCCTTTCCCAAAATGGAGGCCCCGGCGCGGAGCAACGCCGTTCAAATTCTCGTGCCCCGCGCCCTCCTTTGGTTCCGTTGGTCCGCCCTAGCCACCGTCCTCTTTGGACTGGCGTTCGTCGTCGCCGCATCCATAGAGATGGATGGCTACGTGGACTCGGCCCGGTTCAAGTCCATAACCATTGGCGGCACGCTGGGCATCATCATGGCCGCCAACGTCTGGTTCATCATCTGGCCCAACCAGAAGAAGATCATCGCTGCAACAACCGCCACCGCCACCGAGGGCGTCCCCGCCCCCCCCAACCAACCACGGTGGGCGCGGACAGCAGCCCTAGCCTCAAGGACAAACACCATGTTGTCCGTCCCCATGCTCTTCTTCATGGTGGGCGCTATCCACCTCCCCAGCATCTGGTCCTAGGACGCATTCCGAAAGCGTACGAGAAGGAGCAGCAATGAAAAACCCCCTGGACAGCATCACCGGAACTCTCGTTTCCGGGGTCGTCATCCTCGTCGTCATCGTCGTGGGGATTCGCATTTACGTCGCCGTGTCGTAAGAGGAGGCTGCCGAACCCCGCAAGGAGACGGCAAGAAACAGTCTCCTCAAGAGCAGCATCATCCATAGGCCGCATTGCCCTTGAGTTGCCAGCGGGCCTTGCCAAGAAGGGAAGGTGAGAACAGCTTCACCTTCCCTTCTCATTTCCCCTCCCACCCCCACCGAAGCGTCCTCGAGGCCGCATGGGCCCTCTCCAAGCGCTGATCACGCTGCCGCTCGCCCGCTTCAAGGTCGCGGGCGCGAGTATGGAACCGGCCCTCGCGCCTGGGGACCACGTTATCGCGCTCCGGCTGGGAGGCAGGCCATTGCAACGAGGCGCGATCGTCGTTGCGGTCGACCCAACCACCGCCGCCTACACTCTGAAACGCATCATCGGTCTGCCGGGTGAAAGGGTTGAGCTATCCGAGGGCGGCGTTTTCATCAATGGACGACGCCTGAATGAGCCCTACGCCACGAGGCCGGATATCGCTCCGGCGGAACGGGGCGGCGGCTGGCGGACGCCGGACGGCCACTACTTCCTGATGGGCGACAACCGCCCGGCAAGCGTGGACAGCCGGCAGGAAGGCCCGGTTGCCGCGGCCAGGGTGGCAGGACGAGTGTGGCTGCGGTACTTCCCCTGGCGAACGCGAGGCAGGGTGCACAGCGCCGAATCGGCGCCGTGGTTGGACTGAGCGGGTCGGACTGAACGCCGCCTCACCACTCCGTTCTCGTTCGGATAGATCAGTGACACTGGGTTACAGTGTCAGCCATGCGAATCGTGAATGGGAACGTGCCCCAAGCACGCAGGTTAGCCCACACCGGCGCAGCCCTGAGCAGAGCGGCCCGCGTCCGACTGGCGTGGATGGACTACTACCACTCCCACGGCCAGAACGCCTCCCTCACCTGCCGGCACTTCGGCATCACCCGGCAGACCTTCTACCGCTGGAAACGCCGCTACGACTCCGACCGGCTCGCCAGCCTGGAAGCACGCGGGCGGCGGCCCCGCCGGCTACGCCAGCCCACCTAGGGACGGGAGTTCGCCCTCGCAGTGCTCCACGTCCGGGAGCAGTACCCCCGGTGGGGCAAGGACAAGCTTGCCGTGGTGCTCCGCCGCGCGGGCTGGACCGTCTCCACCTCCATGGTGGGGCGCATCCTCGCCCGGCTGAAGGCCCGCGGCGTCCTGCGGGAGGCGCCCCTGGCGGCCATCTCCATCCGCAAGCGGGCGTTCCGGTGCCCCTATGCGGTGCGCAAGCCGAAGGGGTATGCCGTGGACCAACCCGGCGACCTCGTCCAGGTGGACACCCTGGACGTGCGCCCCCTGCCCGGCGTCGTGCTCAAACACTTCACCGCCCGCGACATCGTCTCCCGCTGGGACGTGCTGGAAGCCCGCACCCGCGCGACAGCCACCACCGCCGCGGGCTTCCTCGACCGGCTCGTGGCCCGCATGCCCTTCCCCGTCCGCGCCATCCAGGTGGACGGCGGCTCCGAGTTCCAGGCCGCCTTCGAGGACGCCTGCCAGGCCCGCGGCATCCGCCTCTTCGTCTTGCCCCGCGCTCGCCCAAGCTGAACGGCTGCGTCGAGCGCGCCCAGCGCACCCACACGGAGGAGTTCTATGAGGTCACCCCCTTCTCCTTGGAGATCGCCGCCCTGAACCGCGAGCTCCTGGCCTGGGAGCGCACCTACAACACCGTCCGGCCGCACCAAGCCCTCGGCTATCTCACCCCTGCCCAGTTCCTCACCCGATGGTCAGCTCAGCGGAAGGAGGCCGAGTGTCACTAATGTACTGAACGAGTACACAGGCTTCCAAAAGGCGACGATTGAGGCTATCATGTGGCAAGCGCGCCACGGTCCCAGAAGGCTGCGCGATACCCAGCAGATTGCCGAATGGAGGGACGAAATGACTTCGAACCAATACTGGTGGCCGGATCAGTTGAACCTGAAGGTTCTCCGCCAGAACTCTCCCTTGTCAGATCCGATGGGCAAGGATTTCAGCTACGCTGAGGCGTTCAAGACCCTTGACCTCGATGCGCTGAAGAAGGACATCGAGCAGGTAATGACGACGTCGCAAGACTGGTGGCCAGCCGACTACGGCCACTATGGGCCGCTCTTCATCCGGATGACGTGGCACGCCGCAGGCACGTACCGCATCAGCGACGGCCGTGGCGGTGGAGGCTCCGGCTACCAACGCTTTGCGCCCCTCAACAGCTGGCCCGACAACGCGAGCCTGGACAAGGCGCGCCGCTTGCTCTGGCCGATCAAGCAGAAGTACGGCCGGAAGATCTCGTGGGCCGACCTGATCATCTTCGCCGGCAACTGCGCCCTGGAGTCGATGGGGTTCAAGACCTTTGGTTTCGCCTTCGGGCGCCCGGACGTCTGGGAGGCTGACGAGACTGACTGGGGGGCTGAGGGCGCGTGGCTCGCAGACGAGCGCCACGGCAGCGACGGAGAGCTCCAGGGACCCCTTGGCGCCGACCACATGGGCCTGATCTACGTGAACCCGGAGGGGCCAAACGGCAACCCGGACCCAATGGCTGCAGCAAGAAACATCCGCCAAACGTTCAAACGCATGGCGATGAATGACGAGGAGACGGTTGCGCTCATCGCCGGCGGGCACACGTTCGGCAAGGCCCATGGCGCTGTCTCCGAGGACCACGTAGGTCCCGAACCGGAGGGCGCCGGCATAGAGGCGCAGGGCTTCGGCTGGAAGAACAGCTTCGGCAGCGGCAAGGGCAGCGATACGTTCACCAGCGGCCTGGAAGGCGCCTGGACCAACAACCCGGTGAAGTGGGACAACAACTTCTTCGAGAACCTGCACGCCTACGATTGGGAGCTGACGCAGAGCCCAGCCGGCAAGTCGCAGTATGCTCCCAGGAACGCCTCTCAGGTGGCCACCGTGCCGGACGCGCACGATCCGTCGAAGAAGCACGCCCCCATGATGCTCACCACGGACCTCTCGCTGAGGATGGACCCGGACTATGCGTCGATTGCGAAGCGCTTCCTCGAGAGCCCGGCAGACCTTGAAGATGCCTTCGCCAGGGCGTGGTTCAAGCTGATCCACCGCGACATGGGGCCCCGCAACCGGTATCTCGGGCCGCTGGTTCCTACAGAGCCGCTGCTGTGGCAAGACCCTGTCCCCGACGTCGATTATGAGTTGATCGGGGAGCAGGATATCGCGGACCTCAAGGCTAAGGTTCTCGCCTCGGGATTGTCCGTTTCCCAACTGGTCTCGACCGCCTGGGCGTCGGCGGCGACGTTCCGCGGCACCGACAAGCGCGGTGGAGCCAACGGGGCGCGCATCCGCCTCGCGCCGCAGAAAGACTGGGAAGTGAACAACCCGGCCGAGCTGGAGAAGGTGCTGCAGACACTGGAGCAGATCCAGGCGGAGTTCAACAGCTCGCAGACCGGCGGGAAGAGGGTCTCCCTCGCCGACCTGATCGTCCTAGCCGGGTGCGCAGGCGTCGAGCAGGGTGCGAAGAACGCCGGGGGTAACGTGCAGGTCCCCTTTACGCCGGGGCGCACGGACGCATTGCAAGAGTGGACCGACGTGGAGTCGTTTGCCGTACTCGAACCCACCGCGGACGGGTTCCGCAACTACCTTCAGCCCCAGCACCGAGATGCGGCGGCGGAGCAGTTGGTGGAGCGGGCATGCATGCTCACGCTGACCGCCCCCGAGATGACAGTGCTCGTTGGCGGCATGCGCGCCCTGAACGCGAACACCGGGCAGTCTGAACACGGCGTCTTCACCAATCGGCCAGGGACGTTGACCAATGACTTCTTTGTGAACTTGCTCGACATGAACACCGAGTGGCAGGCGTCCTCCACCTCTCAGGACGTGTTCGAGGGACGCGATCGCCGGTCCGGCGATCTCAAGTGGACCGGCGCCAGGGTAGACCTCGCCTTCGGTTCAAACTCCGAGCTCCGAGCCCTCGCAGAGGTCTACGGTTGCGACGACGCGCAGCAGGACTTCGTGCGCGACTTCGTGGCCGCGTGGGACAAGGTAATGAATCTTGATCGCTTCGCCCGTGCGTGATCTCAGCGATCTTATGCCCCTTCCTGACTACGAGCAGATCCGGGGCGAGCAGCGGGCGTTCATCATGGCGCTGAAGGAGCGCCGCCGGGTGTTCGTAGGATCCTTCGTGAGCTTCGTATTCGAGAACCGGGATACGGTCTGGTGGCAGATACAGGAAATGCTGCGGGCGGAGCGCATCACCCGCGAGGAGAAAGTCCTGGAAGAAATCGGCATCTACAACGAGATGTTGCCCAGCGCCGGCCAGCTTTCAGCGACGATGTTCATTGAAATCGCGGACCTCAACGAGCTGCGGACCTGGCTGCCGCGGCTTGTGGACATCGAGCACTCAGTTGTCCTGCGCGTTGGAGGCCAGTCAATACAAGCCGCGGCTGAGGAGGGACGCAGCGAGGAGGACCGCACCAGCACCGTCCACTACGTCCGCTTCACCGTCCCTGCGGACCTCCAGGGAGCGCTGAGGCAGGGTGGCGCGGAGCTGGCGGTGGCGCACCCCCACTACACATTCCGAAGCACTCTCTCAGAAGAGACAGCCACTGCCCTCGCGGAGGATTTCGAAGGCTAGGACGCCACGCCGCGAATGACCAGCGTCATCGAGGGGCGGCAGGGGTGTTCCTGCCCGCTTACCCCTGCGAGCACTTGGGGCCGCGATCTGGCGCCATAAGCAATGGCCGCAAGCAACCCCGTAGGCAACCAGGAAAAACGTCTGAAATGCCAAGGCTCTGGGCGTTGCCACTCCGCTCCGCGGTGTTGTATGTTTATCGTGAGACGCTCTCGCTTGACTGAGACAAGGGACAGCCATTGGTTGCTGCTATTAGAGTACAGCGATCGGGGACGGTGGCAGGGGGGCCTGCCGGGGGGAGCTATGCCCAACAAATATCAACGCGAGATTGAGGAAATCCTCGAGGCATCGGGAGAGAAGCCCGTACCGGAAAGCGAGAAACACCACAGCCCACGGGGAGGGAACCTACCCAAAGCCAATCTGAACCGGGGGAGGGGTTTCTGGCGTTCGGCTTCCGGGAAGCTCTTCCTGGTCAGCGTCGCCCTGTTGCTCGCCGCATTGCTTGTCAGTGTAGCCGGAGGCGACTTCAGTCATCTGCTGGTGTGGGGGGCCCTGATCCTCTTCTTCGTGGCGTACGCCCTGTTCTTCATCGGTAGACCAGGGAACACATCGGAGAAACGCTGGAGGGGTCGCCCCATCGACGACGACGATTCAAAACGCCTCCGCCGCTAATCAAGGCGTTGGCGCACGTCTGTCCCGGCAGGATCCTCAGAACTCGCCGGCGAGCCAACGCCGTCTACCGGTCGCCTTCCTCTACGCCACCTGATTGTTGTCCCCACCAACGCCGCACACGTTCCGCTATGCTCTGTTCGAACCCCTGCTCGCTCGGGGTGTAGTATCGCTTCCCCTGGATTGACTCCGGCAGGTAGGACTGCTCAACGAAGTGCCCCTCATAGTCGTGGGAATATCTGTACCCTTCTCCATAGCCAAGCCCCTTCATGAGGGGCGTCGGGGCGTTTCGGATATGCAGCGGGACGGGGTCGTTGCGGGTTGTGCGGGCGTCCTCCCGGGCAGCCTGTAAGGCCATGTACGCCGAATTGCTCTTGGGCGCGGTGGCCAAGAACACGGTCGTTTCCGCGAGGGGAATCGCCCCTTCGGGGAGGCCCACAACATGGACCGCCTGCTGGCAGGCGACGGCCAAGGGCAGCGCCTGGGGCTCGGCCAGGCCAATGTCTTCCGACGCCAGGATAATCAACCTGCGGGCGATGAACATCGGGTCTTCCCCTGCCTCGATCATCCTGGCCAGCCAGTAAACGGCGGCATCCGGGGCCGACCCCCGCACGGACTTGATGAAGGCGGAAATGGTGTCATAGTGCCCCGCGCCCTTCTTGTCGTAGAGCAGGGAGCGCTGTTGCAGGGCATCCTGGACCGTGGCGAGCGGGACATTGCGGGCGCCATCTTCGCCGGGCGGAGTAACGCCCACCGCAAGCTCTAGGGCGTTCAGGGCGATGCGGGCGTCGCCGTTGGCAGCCGTCACAAGCATGTCCAGGGCGTCGTCAGCCAGGGCAGCGTTCATCCCGCCGATGCCCCGATCTGCATCCGCCAGCGCCCGCTCTACCAGGCTGCGCAGGTCATCCCCGGTGAGGCCGTTCAGTGTGAAAACGCGGCAACGGGACAGCAGCGGAGCGATGACCTCGAAGGAAGGATTCTCGGTGGTTGCGCCGATGAAGATGACGGCGCCGTCCTCGACGTGGGGCAGGATGACGTCCTGCTGGGCCTTGTTGAACCGGTGCACCTCGTCGATGAAGAGGATGGTGCGCCGGCCATGCATGCCCAGCCGTTCTCGCGCCTCGTCAATGGCCCTGCGGAGGTCTGCGACCCCGGAGGTTACGGCACTGATGGACGAGAAATAGGCGCTGGCGCCCCCGGCGATGACGTGAGCCAGCGACGTCTTGCCGCTGCCGGGCGGCCCCCAAAGCACCATCGACGGCGTGCGATCCCCCTCAATGGCCTGGCGCAGCACGCGCCCGGATCCCAAGATGTGATTCTGGCCCAAGAACTCGTCTAGGGTCCTGGGCCGCATGCGGGTTGCCAGGGGCGCCTGGCTCTGCTGAATCTGACGGCGCTGCGTTTCGAACAGGTCCATAGCCGCCCCATTGTACTCCAAGAGCTCGGCGGGACCGGTAGGGGGGTGTGGTACATTAGGCGCGCTGGCTGAGTTTCCCTCCCCCTTCGAGGCTCTTTTGGACGTTGGAAGCATGTTGTGGGGCTTCCAGGGCGCCCGATCCGAGTACCGTGTGGCGGCCCTGTTTTACTTCATGGCCGTGATGTACTCCGTCACGTTCGCCATGATGACGCTACTCGCGCCTCTCTACGCCCTGCACCTGGGCTTCGACTTCAAGACGATGGGCGCCATCGTGTCGGCGCAGGCCATATTCCAGCTTAGCCTGCGGCTCTTCGGGGGCGCCCTTTCCGACCGCTTCGGAGAACGCCCGATTCTCTGGGTGAGCTTCGCTTCGCCGTTGGTGGGCGCCATCGTGTTCGCCTATGCCACGTCGTTTTGGGCCCTGGTGGGAGCGCAGGTATTCATAGGCGTGTCGCGCGCGGTGTATTGGAACGCGTCCCAGTCCTACGGCACCCGGATGAGCGAGGGGAACGCCGGGGGAATCATCGGCCGGTTCTTGGGGTACGGGAGCGCGGGCCTGATCTTCGGTTCGGTGGTGGCCGGAGCGGTGGCAACCGTCAGCTTCGAGGCCGCCTTTCTGTTGACGAGCGGTCTCTGCGGTGCGGGCCTCGTTGCCAGTGCGATGATGCCTGGCCTTCCCCGCAAGGGGGCGCTCCGCACGGTGAAAGAGATCATGGCACCGTTGCCGGCCCTGCTAACCTCCAGGATGCTACTTCTGGGCGTGCTGGTGGCGTTGATGAGCTCGATGTCTTCGGCGCTGCTGGGTTCCACGTTTCCCGCCCTGCTCCAGGAGGAATTCGGCTACAACGAGACGGCGATTGGCATTCTCCGGGCAGTCTACTCTTCAGCCCTCTTGGTGGTGGGGTTTGCTTTCGCCGGCATGATGAAGCGCTATGGGCAGAGAACCATCTTTGCGCTGTGCATTCTGGGCATGGCGGCCTTCACCGCGCTGACCCCGCTCAGTGGGGGCTTCCCCGCGCCGCTTGCCGCGGTGACCTTCATCCTGGGCGCCGCCTTCGGCATCTCTCGAATCTTCTATCCGGTGATTGCCGCCGAAAACAGCCCGCCGGCTCAAAGAGGGATGGCGATGTCCGTGGTGGGGCTGGGGTGGGCCCTGGGGATGCTGGTGGTCCCGGTTGCCTTTGGCGCCATTGCTGACGCCATCGGTTTGGCGGAGTCCACGTATGTGGCGGCAGCGGTGTTTCTGGCTGTGGGCCTGGCAACGCCACTGTTCTATCGTTGGGTTGGCGCGGCGCCCGGCGCGACCGAGGAAACGGCGGGCGAGGAAGTTACCAGCAAGGGAGAGAGTTCCTAGCCCACAGCCGCTATGGCCTCCACCTCCACCATGAACTCCGGCCGGGCCAGGGCAGCAACGCCGATGAGCGAGCTGGACGGGAAGTCGGGCGCGAAGACCTCTTTTCGCACGTGACCAGCATTGGCCATGTAGTCGGCAACGTTTGTGACATAGACCGTCATCTTCACGATGTCCGACATGCTTGCCCCCGCCGCCTCGAGGATGCCACGGACGTTCTCGAAGGCGGTGCGGGTCTGCAGGGCAATGTCGCCCACGCCCACGATGTTCCCGTCGCGGTCCACGGACGTCTGCCCTGCTGTGAACACAAGCCGGGCGCCTTCCACCTGCCACCCCTGTGAGTAGTCGCCGCCCGGCGGGGCAGCCCTATCGGTGCTGATGGCGTTCTTTGGCATGATTCAGTCCTCCTTCCGAGTAGTACGCCCACCTTCTCTTCTTTCTTGAGCGAATGCCGCGCGTGCGCCCGCTCCGCCCACAAGCCTTCCTGACAGCCGATGGCCGCCCTCCGAGATATGAGGCCTACCTGGGCCTTACGCTCCCAGCGCGCCCACCTCCCGCAGGCGGGCTACGTCCTCTGCGGTGTAGCCAAGCTCACCTAGGACCTCGTCCGTGTGCTCGCCCAGGCGGGGCGGGTGATAGCGGACGGTCGCTGGACTGTCGTCCATGCGGATGGGGCTGCCGGGCATCCGCAGGTTCGGTATCTCCGGGTGCGGCGCCGGGATGACCATCTCCCGCGCCTGGACCTGAGGGTCGTCAACCAGGGTGGAAATGTCGTTGATGGGGGAATTGGGCACACCGGCCTCGTCGAGGAGCGTCATCCATTCGCTGCTGGCGCGCTCGGCAAACATGCCGGACAGGATGGCAATCAACTCGCCGCGGTGCTCCACTCGCAGTGGATTGGTCTTGAAGCGGGGGTCGCCGAGGAGGTCCGTCCGGCGGGTGGCGTTGCAAAACCGCTCCCAAAGGCCGTCGTTAGCGACGCCCAGAATGAAGTAGCCGTCGCTGGTGGCGAACATCTGATAGGGGGCCAGCGCCGGGTGGGCTGTGCCCAGCGGTTCCGGGGTTTGGCCGGTGGCCAGGTAGCTGATAGTGTGGAAGCTGGACGCCGCCATCTGCCCCTCCAGCAGCGACGCTTCCACTCGCTGGCCCCGCCCGGTGCGCCCTCTCTGGAACAGCGCCGTCATAATGCCTGCGTAGGCGATCCAGCCGCAGGTGATATCCACCAGGGAGTAGCCGATGCGCACGGGCTGGCGGCCGGGCTCGCCCGTGACGCTCATGACGCCGCCATAGGCCTGGAGCATCAAGTCGTAGCCGGGTTTGTCCTGGGCGGGGCCGGTTCGCCCGTAGCCCGACACGGAGCAGTAGATGATGCCTGGGTTAAGGGCCTTGACGTCCTCGTAGCTCAGGCCCAGGGCATCGACAGCGCCCGCCCTGTAGGACTCGATGAGGACATCGGCGCGCTCGGCGATGCGCTTCACAACGTCCACCGCCTCGGGCCGCTTGAGGTTGAGGCCGATGCTTCTCTTGTTCCGGTTGGCCGCCAGGTAGTAGCAGGAAATGCCGTTCCAAAAGGGCGCCCAGTGCCGGCTTTCATCGCCGCGCGTGGGCTCCTCCACCTTGATGACCTCGGCCCCCATATCGGCGAGCTGCATGGTGCAGAAGGGGCCTGCCAGCGTACGGGTCAGGTCCAGGACAGTGATGCCTTCCAGGGCTGCGGGCATGGGTTGGCTCCCAGGATGCTGACGAGCTACCGCATTGTACTGAGGCAGAGAACGCCGCGCCAGGGCGGGCTACATCCGGCGGAGCCGGGGAACGAAGACCAGACAGGCTATCCCAAGCACCAGGAGGCCGATGCCGTTCAAGGTCAAGGCGAAGGCGACGCTGACCGCCGCCGCCAGGGCGCCGATCTGAAGTTGACCGACGGGGCTGGTCCCAATGGCCAGGACCCACGCCCCCGCCGCCCTCCCCCGCTGCTCGTTGGGAACCACAAGTTGCATGAGGCTGCCGCCAAGGATGTCGGACAGGAATCCCGCCATATTAACGATCATGACGGCGGCGATGGCCAGCGTCAGGGTTGGGGCGTGCCCCAGAACGATAATGCTCGCGCCGAAGGCAAGGATCGATATCAGCATGACAAGCCCCTTGCGGCGCACCTCTCCCATGGCGGTGAGGAGGACCACACCCACAATCCCTCCAGCCGACCTGAAGGCGCTCAGTATGCCCAGCCACTCGGGACCAACCTGCAGGACGTCCCTTACGAGGCTGGGCAGCACCGCTTGGTGGGAAAAGCCCAGAGTCTCGGTGCCCACGGTCAGCAGTACCAACAACGTAAGCGCCCTGTTGCTCCTGAGCTCAGTGAAATACTCCTTCAGGTTGCGCCACACTGGCTGGCGCTCCTTGGGGGCCGCCTCTCCGGGCGAGCGGATCGGCAGGAGCAGCAGGGTCGCGGCCAGGTATCCGAAGGCAAGGGCAATATAGGCCGTGTCCACTCCGTAGCCTTTGATGATGAAGCCCGTTATCACCGACCCGACCGCTCCCCCAAAGCGCATCGCCAGCGCTGAGAGCGCCTGCCCGCTGACCACGTTGCGCGCCCCCACAATGTCGAAGGAGAAACTGGAACGGGCTATCTGGAAGAGGGATCGGAAGACGCCTGACACCAAGGTCAGGGCAAGGATCTGCCACAGGCTGACGGCGTCGAGCATGATGAGCGCGCCGAGAAGGGCAGCCATCGCAGCCATGCCAAGGTTGAGAAGGCGCATGAGCTGACGACGGTCGACGCGATCGACAAGAGCGCCTCCAGGCAGGCCGACGAAAAAGTGGGGCGCCATTCTGAGACCCAGGGCCACGCCGACGTAGAAGGGAGAGTCGGTGCGTTCGAGGACCAGCCAACTCAGGGCAACCAGCTCGCCAAGCCGGCTGATGGCATTGAAGAAAACGGCGGCCCAGAGGTAGCGGAAGTCCCTGTAGCGGAAGCCGGGAACGGCAAGCAGGTTCTGCAGCCAACTGGGCGTGGTGGACCGGGGCGGCCTACCGCCCATGTCCGATCGCTACCACAGACCGGCGGCCAGGGAAGACCGGGGGCATGGAAGAACGGCCCTAGGAGGCCTGCTCCTGATGGTGGTCCTCCAGGGGAAGCTCCCGGAAGTACAGGCCCCAGCGCCGCATGAGATCGGTGACGCCTGGGTCGTTGAGTTGGCTCAGCTCTCTGAAGAAGCCCGCCAGCGAGTGCGCCGGGCGGTGCTCTTGGCCGCAAACCCAGTTCATGTTGCCGCTGATGACGTAGAGGAGGCCCCGCTGATGCTCGCAGCCGGCCTCCAGTCTTGCGCCGCCGTCGCTGTCCGGGGTGATGGTGAGGCCGTAGTTAGCCACGCGTCCTCCGCAATCATGGGGGTTTCGTCGGGTTCGGCAGAACCCTTTCGAACCTGGCCGTCGTCAATCTTCCGGCATGGACAGTATACCCGCCGCTTCGCCAACCTCGATGACAGCGCCTACTGTGTCGGGCATGGAGCAGGCGGGGACAGTGTATCCCATGAGTCGTGGCCTGCGGAAGGAACCAGGCCTTCCCTTGTTCTCTCGGAGCCGGTACCATCCGAGTCGCGCATTGTGCAAGGACTGAGAGGAGGCATCGATGGCCAGTGAATATCGAGCAGACCAGATTGGGAGCTTCCTGCGCCCGGCAGGCCTCCTGGAGGCCCGCGAAGCATACAAGAGCGGAAGCATCACGCTCGAACAGCTCCGAGCCCTAGAGGACACAGCCATCCTGGATGTGCTCGAAAACCAGAGGAGGGTGGGGGTCGGGATACTCAGCGACGGCGAGTTGCGACGCGACGCGTGGATGTCCGGCCTGGCCGACGCCGTGGATGGCTTCGTGGACGATCACCGCATCAGACATTGGAACCTGCCCGGGGGCGGCACGCTGGACGAACCGAGCCGGGGTAAGGTGGCCGGGGCCAAGCTGCGGCAGGTGCGCAGGATCACAGGCCATGAAAGCTCGTTCCTGGCGCGGCGCGCCTCAGGCCCGTTCAAGGTAACCATGCCCAGCCCCGTGTATGTGGCCGGCAGCAGCTACAAGGAAGGCATTACCGAGGCCGCTTACGCCAGCCGGGGGGAGCTATTGGAAGACCTGGTAGCCATCGTGAAGGGCGAAATGCAGGCCCTGGTGGATGAAGGCGTGGGCTATATCCAGCTCGACGAGGGATTTGCCAGCTACGTTGGGCTGGGGGCCCGCGGCGATTCAGGGCCAACGGCGGCGGAATTGGCAACCAATCTGGAAACCGACATTGCGGCTGAGAATGCCTGCTATGACAGCCTGCCCCGGGACAGGGTCACGCTGGGGACGCATGTATGCCGCGGGAACTCCAAGAGCCGGTGGACCGGGGCCATCCCCTACGACCACATCGCCGAACAGGTCTTCTCCTCGCTCCACGTCGATCGCTTTCTCTTGGAGTACGACACAGAGCGGGCCGGCGGATTCGAACCCCTGCGGTTCGTATCCAAAGGCAAGACAGCGGTGCTGGGGCTAGTGAGCACGAAGCACGGAGTTCTGGAGAGCCAGGACGACCTTCTGCGCCGCATCGACGAGGCGTCGAAGTTCCTTCCCATCGACCAACTGGCCCTGAGTCCGCAGTGCGGCTTCGCCTCGGTGTCGGAGGGCAACCTGCTCACGGAAGAGGAGCAGTGGCGCAAGCTGGATCTGGTGGTGGAGACAGCGCGCAGGGTGTGGGGTTAGGACGCCGGCCGGCGTTCCGCTCCAACCAGGCGCGTCCCGCCAAGCGAGGGCGACGGGCTGTGGGAGACCCCGCTCCGCCGCGGCGTCCTGATCAAGCGGCGCCTCGATTGCAGCGGCTTCACTTCTACCCCCGGGGCCGGTACTGCAAGGCCTCCGCAAGGTGCGCCACTCCGATCGTCTCCTCTCCGGCGAGGTCGGCGATTGTGCGGGAGACCTTGAGGACGCGGTGAAAGGCCCTCGCCGACAGGTTAAGCCGCTGCGTCGCTGCCTGGAGCAGGCCCTTGGCGTTTTCCTCCACCTGGCAGAAGTGCCACACCTCCGACGGCCCCATGTCGGCATTGGCCTGGTGCGCCGACGCTTCGAATCGCTGCCGCTGCACGGACCGGGCCGTCTCCACCCGGCGCCTGATACTGGCCGTATCCTCAGCGACGGGGTCTGCCATCAGCTTCTCGTATTCCACCCGCGGCACTTCCACAAAGATGTCGATGCGGTCAAGCAGCGGGCCAGAGATCCGCTTCTGGTATCGGGCGACCATGCCCGAGGCGCAGGTGCAATCCCGCTTGGGATCGCCGTGGTAGCCGCAGGGGCAGGGGTTCATTGCGGCGACGAGCATGAAGTTCGCCGGGAAGGTGACTGTGCCCTGGGCCCGGCTGAGGGTGACGACCTTGTCCTCCATGGGTTGCCGCAGCACTTCAAGGATGTTGTGGCCGAACTCCGGCAGCTCGTCCAAGAACAGGACGCCGCGGTGAGCCAACGTTGTCTCGCCGGGGCGGGGAGCCCGGCCTCCGCCGACCAGACCCGCGTGAGAGATGGTGTAGTGAGGCGCCCGGAAGGGCCGCTGGGTGATTAGCGGAGTCTCCGACGGCAGCATTCCGGCGACGCTGTATATCTTGGACACGTCCAGCGACTCGTGCGGGGTCATGCTGGGCAGCACGGACGGAAAGGATCGGGCGAGCAAGGTCTTCCCACTGCCGGGCGGGCCGCTCATCAGCAGGTTGTGCGCCCCCGCAGCGGCGACTTCCAGAGCTCGTTTGGCATGCTCTTGGCCACGGACGTGAGCGAGGTCAGCGCCGTCGGTCCAAACTGGGTCCAACGCCAGGCGGTCGCCTTCGGAAAGGAAATAGGGAGTGATGGCCTCCTCGTTACGCAGGTGGCCGATGAGTTGGCCCAGCGACTCCACGGGCATGATGTCGATGCCATCGATGAGCTTGGCCTCTTTGGCGTCGGCGGCGGGGACGTAGGCCTCCTCGAAACCTTCCTGTTGGGCCAGGGCAACCATGGGCAGGATGCCGTTGGTATGCCTGACTTTGCCGTCCAGCGCCAGCTCTCCAAGGAACACGGACCGCGAGAGGTCGCTGGGAATAATGCCGGTACTGGAGATCAGGGCGACGGCGATGGGCAGGTCATAGGCGGGCCCTGCCTTGCGGAGGTCGGCGGGGGCTAGGCTGACGGCGATGCGCCGCATGGGAAAGTCTGCGCCGGAATTGCGGACAGCGGCCCGCACACGCTCTCGAGCTTCCTGGACCGCAGTGTCCGGCAGGCCAACGATGTGAAATGCCGGGAGACCCGGCGATACGTCCACCTCAACCTCGACGATGGACCCTTCCAATCCAACGATAGCGCAGGTGTAGGCCTTGGCCAGCACGCTCCACTCCCCCAGGGAATGGTCCCATCATAGGGGGCGGCCTACGCGGCGGTCAAAGGGCCTTTGGCGCAGGGCGAGACCGCTGGCGCGGCTGACGCGGATTGCTCATTCGCGGTTCGACAGGCTCAGGACCGGTCGCGGAGTCCTTGCAGGCCGATATCTGCCTGGCGACGCAGCCTGTTGGCGTTTACCCTCTCCTGGTCCACGGCTTTGAAGGCATCGACGGTGAAGGGACGCCAGGAGTTACGTAGAGCACGGATGGCCCCCTCTTCTCTCTCCACCGCTTCGACCAGCAGGGTGTACATGGGCAGCAGATAGCTGGACTGGGGAAGACGCCGCACCTCGCGGCCAAGGTCGCCCATGCGCAGGTTGAACCGGTCCAGGGACTGGAGCACCTCGGTGCGGTCACACCCGCCATCGGTCCTGCGCCAGTCACTGTAGCGCTGATGGAAGACGTCCCAACCTACGAGAAGGCTCCCATAGTTGCCATCGAAGTTCTCGACCTCCGCCAGTTTCTCCTCCGGGTCGTCGTCAACCAGTACCTTGGTAGTCCGGCTGACTTGCGCCAGAAGGGCTTCGCTCTCCTCGAGGACGGCATCCATCCCGCTCAGGAGTGCGCCCGCTGAGGGTAGCGGAATTTCCGCGTTCGGACCCCCGGAAGGAGCTACAAGACTCAGCAACTCGTCATACACCGCAGACAGCGCCTCGATCTCGGCTTCGGCAGCCTCTCGAAGCATCTCCTCCATGCTTTCGGTGGCGCCCGACGAGGGTAGTCCGGATACGGCCTCGACTACCGTCTCGAACCCTTCGATAAGCCCCTTGAGCCGTGCGAAGAGTGCAGCGGTGTCTATGCGACCCGCGTCCTCCTGCAGCTCGGCATAGTCATCGTGGAACCCATTCCAGTCGTTCCTGACGGCATCGAGGGCATCGGAGAACTCCCTCAATGCCGCTCTCTCCTCGGGATCGGCGGCTGCCTCTAACTGCTCTCGCAACTCCAATATCATGTCTTCCACGTTCCTCTGGGCCTGGGCGGCATCGGAACGTCGCTGCTCAACCAGCTCGAACAGGGCAGGGTCATCGGGCTGCCAGCGGTCTCGCAGCTGACGGAACGCCGCCTCTTCCTCCTCGGCGGCTGCGATCAGTATGTCGGCAAGCTCCCGGGTGACGGTAGCCCGGGGAAGGTCCCCGGCCTGCGCGGTCACATCTGTGAATCCGGCGGCAAAGTCCTGCAGGGCCTCATGGACCGAGCTTCTGTGGCAGGAGGTCAACCCGGCGCGCCAACGGTCAAAGTCCTCATGCAGTTGGTCCCATTCCTGATCGATGGTCTGCCGTTGATCCGCAAACGCATCCACGGCCATCAGGTCGCTGGCCGACAGCGGCTCGGTAGCCTGGCCGGGTGGTGGACCCGGGGGAACTGTCG
Organism: Dehalococcoidia bacterium; assembly: GCA_965263165.1. Taxonomy (GTDB): domain Bacteria; phylum Chloroflexota; class Dehalococcoidia; order Lucifugimonadales; family SAR202-VII-2; genus SAR202-VII-2. Next base: position 1,552,996 of record OZ253584.1, on the reverse strand, counting down.
CCTGGGGAGTGTCGGCGGTCTCGCTGCAGGCCACCAACAAAGCCAACAGCAGGGACCCTAAGAGAAGCAAGATAAGGGAGCCGAATCGTACCTTCATGAACTACCTGCCTACCCCCACAAAGTTAGTCACCAGGTCACCTCTGAACTCGCCAACGAGTAGACGGTTGACCGCACCAGCCAATGTCTCCGGGCTATCCGCCAGAACCATCAAGACGTGCCGGTCCTGGTTCTGGTCGAGCACGGCAACGGACGTCCCCTCCGGGTTCAAGTCTGGAGCGAAAGGAGTGCCCAGGGTGTCGCCGATACGTACTCCGGCGGCCTGGAGGTATCGACTCATCGGAAGGGCGTCCTCATACAGTCCCAGGAACACGGTGTCCCGGCTCAAATCTTCGACTCCGCGGATCTGGGAAGAAATCCGGTAGGTGGACAGGCCATTCTTCATCTCGATGCCGATATCCCATAGAGACGGCTGCCCCAGCAGGATGTCCGTGTCGTTGTCCGGACCGGCCTCGTAGAAATGCGGGAAGTCTGCCAGGTCATACTCTCGTTCGCTTGACGTGAGGTAATCGGCGATGTTGGATATCAGCCTGTCGTTGTCCAGCAGGGTGTTCTGGGGAGGGACCATGAAGGTGAAGTCGGCGATCGCCAGCACGTTACGGCTATCGCCCCCTGCAATGGAGTAGAGTCTCTCCGAGGTTTCCACCACCGAAGACCTGGTGCTGGCGCCGGCAAACGCCAGCCCAGGGCCAGAAGAGCGGATCGAGCCAGCGGTGTAGAGGGTTATGGCATTCAGGCCGATGGTAAGCTCGTCGGGCTGGAATTCCCTCACGATGATGTTCTGGAAGTTTAGGTCGTACTCAGCTACGTCGTAGAGGTAGTCCGGCCGGAAGTCCAGTCCGAACCTGGCGGCCAGATTGTTTATCTGCTGGCGGCGAGTCGGATCGGAAATCAGCAGGAGTTTTCCGCCCTTCTGCACGAACCTTTCCACCAGCGCTGCTTCGGCTTCGGAGTACGCCAACCGGGGAAGGATGACCAGAAGGCTGTCTGCGCGCCGCAGTTTCTCCTCCAGAAGCTGACGTCGGACACTCTCTTCATAATACGGGTTGAAACCGCCGATGAACTGCACGTCATATCCACGGTTGGCCGCCCGGGAGCTGAGGGTGAAGATCTCGTTCTCAGCGAACGCGTTGCCGTGCATGGCGTCCACCAGCAGGAGGCCTCTCTTTACTTGAGCCACAGGCGCGTCTACGAAAGCGCCCGGGGAGAGACGGGGCGAGGTTATCTGTTCGAAGGGGATGTCCACCTGGGGTGGTGGGTCGTAGGCCCCCTGGTAAAAGAAGAAGATCACCCCGAAAGCGACGACGGCGAATGCGGGCAACAGGGCTAGAAGCACCAGTTTACGGAGCATTTCCCACATACAGGTAGTAGAAGTTCGGACGGCCTATGCTCAAGGGGAATTCCGGCAGAGGGTCTGCCTGATCGGTGCTCAACTGCCGGTCGAGCACGAGTCCCTGCAGGGCCTGGAGTCCTGACAGGCCGCTGCCGTTCTCCTCTCGGTATGCTTCCAGGACGGGGTCGCCGCTGTCGTTGTCCGTTGTAAGCAGGTCGAGGACATCGGCCAGGCCGGCTTCGCCTCCGCTGTCCAAGGGTTCGAGGATCCGCTGTAGCTCCCGGATGAACTCTATCCGCACCTCCAGGTTGACATCCACAAGGCCGTAGTTGGAGATTCCCGCCAACTCCGCCGCCTTCTGGATAGCATCGCTGTCGCCCCCAATCTCGTCAGCCAGCCCCAGCCTCACAGCGTCTATTCCGGAGTAGAGGCGTCCCTCGACCAGCTCATCCCTGGAGATACGCAGCCTGTCCCCCCTTTCGCTAATCACGATCTGCGCGAAGGATGACTTTAGTTGGTCTACCATCCCGATCCAGTCTCTCCTCGAAGCACCTTCCAGCTTGTGGGGGCCGCTGAATACCGCATCCTCGTCGGGTAGAAAGGGGATCAACGGTCCGGCGGAGGAGACTACCCCCACGTTTCCCACCAGGGATGACGGCTTGGCATAGGATTGGGTAGTCCCCATCGCCATCATGTACCCGCCGCTGGCAACCAGCCCGTTCATGACCAGCACTACAGGCTTCTCTTCGCGGAGTTTGCGGGTCTCGAGGTATAGGTTCTCGCTGGCAGCGGCGCGTCCCCCGGGGGTGGTCAGCTTGATGACCACAGCCTTGATGGAATCGTCCTCACGGGCGTAGTTGAGGTACTCGCCGATCACGTAGGCCGAGTCCTCGTTTATGACCGTGAAGGGTATTTCGATCACGCCGATCTGGGGTTTTCCGGGGAAGGCGTACACGAATGTCCACGCACCAACCGCGATACCCAGACCGGCCAACAACGGCACGACGGCGTACCACCCGGTCAACACTTTCCTAGAGATGGAGAAGAGACTCATAACCTGCCTAGCAGCGCCGGAGGTCGCACGGGATTTCACGTCCCACACCCCTGCATCCTGATTCGAGGACCCGAATGACGATGGGAAGGACGCCTCCATTCTCGTCTTTCAATGCCGCTGGTGGCAACTCGCGTATTCAAGTTCGTGGCGTGGGGCCACGACAGCTGGCCGCGAAGGTCTGTATGGACGACCTCAACACCAAGGGCAATCACCCATTCGAAAGTTCGCAGTACAGCGCCGCCTGGCTCACCGCGAGCCAAAAGGGGGAGCAAGCCGGATAGCGCCCTAAAGCGCGTAGAGACGGGCGGGATTGGCGATGAGGATCTTCTCCTTGGCGGACTCGCTAATGTCGTGGATAGTGTTGCGGAAGACGCCAATGGCGTCGGTCTCGCTGGAGATGTCGGAGTGTCCGTAGTCAGTGCCGATGACGATGTTGTCCTCGCCGGCGTACTTCAGGATGAAGGGGAGGTCATCGTCGGTCTCGCAGGCGGCGTAGATGCGGTACTCGGGAAAGACGTCGTCGGGAATCTTGCGTCCGAGCTTTCGAGCGCGGCGGCGGGCCTCCTTGACAAGCCAGGGAACCCACTGGGCGCTGACCTCAATGAACCCCCAGCGGAGCTTCGGGAAGAGCAGGGGGACCTCGCTCATGATGTACTCGTGGCAACTCGTCACGGTCGGAACCCTCAGAGGCGAGAAGCTGGAGCCGAGGTCGTAGGACGACTTGAGGCGGTCGGCCAGCCACGGGTCGGCGTTGGAGACATGGACGATGACAGCCATGTCGAGGCGCTCGGCCTCCTCGTACAGCGGGTAGAAGTAGGGGTCGATGAGGTGCCGGCCGGCCTCGTGGGCGCGGAGGAACACGCCGACGCTGCCGTTCTCCCTGGCGGTCTGCATCTGCTGGAGGGACTCAGAGAGCGTCAGTGTGGGGAGGACGCATGTCCACTTGAGGCGCCCCTTCCCCTGGCGGTGGACGTCCGCCATCCAACGGTTCCAGCTGCGGCAGAGGGCGGCCTCTGTGTCGGGCCGTTCAGCAACCTGGGTGATCCATAAGGTGTTGTGGAGGACTTGCACGTCCACGCCGAGCGCGTCCATGTGGTCGAGGCGCAGCTGCACGTCGTCCAGGTCGCGTGCTGTCACTGGCGTGACGACGTTGTAGCCGGAGCGCTTGGACATCTCCTCGAGCTGCTTCTCCGAGAGGGTGGCGAGCCTGGTCCCGCGCACCTTGCCGTCGATGACCCAGAACTCCTCTTGGGGGCGATCGGGCGACTTGTACAGGGCGGGGCGGTAGCGCTGCTCGTCGGCGTCGAGGTAGTCCCAGGTGCGGGGCGACTCGACGACGTGGGCATCGGCGTCGATGATCCGCAGGATGCTTTGAGTGGTCACGGGGAGGCTCCTTCCACTAAGCGGTGCGCCCGCCGTTGACGTCGATGACCGCGCCGGTCACGTAGGAGGCGGCGTCGGAGGCGAGGAATAGAGCGGCGCCCGCGATCTCCTCTGGGGCGGCGGGGCGGCCGAGGGCGGCAGTCTGGGCGATGGGCGCGCGGCCTCGGGCATAGGGGTGCGACGCCGCCCGGTCGGCGTGTTCGACGCTGCCCGGCGCGATGGCGTTGACGCGCACCGGCGCCCACTCAATGGCCATCGTCCGGGTGAGCGAGATGATGCCGGCTTTGGCCGCGCCGTACGCTCCGTTGTTGGGGCTGGCGCCTTGGCCGGAGATAGAAGCGAGGTTGACGATGACGCCGCTCCCGCGCTCGATCATGGCGGGGGCGACGGCGCAGCTGCAGAGGAAGACGCTCAGAAGGTTGAGGCGGACCGACTCCTGGAAGTCGCGGGGCGACAGTTCCAAGAGCGGACCCGTCTTGAACGTCTCGCCCCAGGTGGCGCCGGCATTGTTGACAAGGATGTCCACGCGCCCGAAGGCCTCGCGGGCGGTCGCCGCCATCCCCTCCATCTGGGCGGCGTCGCGCACGTCGGCAAGGACACCGACCGCCCGGCGGCCCATCGCCTCGATATCCGCCACGACTGGACCGAGCGGACGGTGGATGCGCTCCGTCCCGCCCTCAACAGCCTCGGGTTCCCTGGCGACGGCAACGATATCGGCCCCGCGCTCGGCCAGCACTGTCGCGATGGCGCGGCCGATGCCCTGGCTCGCGCCGGTGACGATGGCGACTCGGTCGGTGAGGTCAATGTTGGCCATGCTTTCGCGCCCCTCCATACCGCATCCCGTCGGGTTGCCAAGTATACACAAGCCATGGTTCGCGGACAAAATGGCCTCTTTGGCGTCGGTGGCGGGGACGCAGGCCTCTTCGAAACCTTCCTGTTGGGCTAGAGCAACCATGGGCAGGATGCCGTTGGTGTGCCTGACGTGGCCGTCCAGCGCCAGCTCTCCAAGGGACGCGGACCGCGGAGGTCGCTGGGAATAATGCCCGTGCTGGAGATCAGGGCGACGGCGATGGGCAGGTCATAGGCGGGGCCGGCCCTGCGGAGGTCGGCGGGCGCCTGTGCTTGCCACAAGCCGCCCGCGTGGGTACGGTAGCACCGAGGTGAGACATGGCCCAGGTGAGGACGCGTATTGGCAAGGGTGGCAGGCTTGTTGTGCCGGCGGAGCACCGGAAGGCCCTGGGGCTAATGCCTGGAGACGAAGTCATCCTCGTCATGCAGGAAAGCGAGTTGCGGGTGCTCACCGTTCCGAAGGCGATACAGGAAGCGCAGGCCCTGATCCGTCAGTACATACCCGAGGGCCGGATGCTCTCTGATGAGATCGCAGAGGAGCGGCGCAGAGAGGCTGTTGTTGAGTGAGCTTGTTTTGGACTCATCGGCAGTGCTGGCGCTGGTCAATAGCGAGCCGGGCGCTGATGTGGTGGCCAAGCGGGTGAAGGCGAGATTCCCAGAGGCAGGGAGCCGGGATATGCTGGGCCTCCTGTCCATGGCCGTCGCTCCCTTCGGCGCCGACCATGCGTTTCTTGCGGGATTCTTTCGTTCAGCCACTCAGGGGCTTGGTTTGCCACCGGGTGACCGCGTCTATCTTGCCCTCGCACATCAGAGAAACGGCCCTGTTCTCACGACGGACAGGGCCTGGCAGCGCGTCTCCCCTGAGCGTTGACGTACAGTTAATCCGCTAGCCCTCATTTCATCCGCTAGACCGTCCGGTTCTGGAGCTCCCATGCCAGCCCGCGAACAACTGAAGGCCCTGGTTTGCGAGGAGATCGACCGCCGTGGGGAGGCGGCCGTCAAGGCCGCCCAGGCTGTCCTAGAGCACCCGGAGACGGGCTTCCGCGAAATCAAAACAAGCCGCCTGGTGGCCGAGGCGTTCCAGGGCATGGGCGTTCCGCATCAGAACGGGGTAGCCATCACCGGATTGAGGGGGGTGCTGAAGGGCGGCGCAGGCGAGGGCCCAACCGTAGCCGTCATGGGCGAACTGGACTCCCTCATCGTGCCGGGGCACGGCAAGGCCCACCCTGACACCGGCGCGGCTCATGCCTGCGGCCATCATATCCAGATCGGCGCCCTGTTGGCCCTGGCAGCGGGAATGCAGGCCCCCGGGGTCATTGACGCGCTCTCAGGCGCGGTCGCCCTCTTGGCAGTGCCAGCCGAGGAATACATCGAGATGGAGTTCAGGGATGAGCTGCGGCGCCAGGGCAAGATCGAATTCCTGGGCGGCAAGGCGGAGTTCATACGCCAGGGCGCCATGGACGACGTGGACATCGCCATCATGACCCACGCTTCCTCCCTGAATGATGGCAGGCTGATGTTGAGCACCACCAACAACGGGATCCTGGCCAAGCGGGTGCAGTTCGTCGGGAAGGCGGCCCACGCAGGCAGCGCACCCCACAAGGGCATCAATGCCCTGAACGCCGCCACGCTGGCCATTCAGGCCATCCACATGCAGCGGGAAACGTTCTTAGACGACGACACTATCCGCGTCCACCCCATCATCACCAAGGGCGGCGACGCGGCCAACTCCGTCCCCGCCGACGTTCGTATGGAGACGTTCGTGCGGGGCAAACGGCTCCGAGCCATAGCATCGGCGAACCGGAAGGTTGACCGCGCCCTCCGCGCTGGCGCTATGGCCGTGGGCGGAACGGTGAACATCACGACCTACCCCGGCTATCTGCCCTTGGTCAACGACCCGGGGCTTGAAGCTGTCTACAAGGCCAACGCAGAGGCCCTGGTGGGCAACGTCCCCACCCTACCCCACCGCGCGAGCTCCACCGACATGGGCGACGTTGGGCACATCCTGCCGTCGCTGCATCCGTATGTCGGAGGCTCGAACGGAACGGCCCACGGGGACAGCTTCTTGGTGGAAGACTATGAGCTTGCCGTGCTGACCAACGCGAAGGCCATGGCAACCACGGTGGTGGACCTGCTGGCGGATGGCGCCGAAAAGGGGCGCCGCGTCAAGGGGGAGCACCAGCCGCGTATGACCAAGCAGGAATACCTCGAGCACATGCGAGGGCTGTTCAAGGAAGAGAGGTTTCCGGAATAAAGAGGAGGGCGGCCTAGAGGCCGCCCTCCTCTTTATCGTTCTGAGCAGGCCCTTGGCCCCGCTTAGGACAACGGCATGTCAGCGGGCAGCGGTCACGCCTTGCAGGCTGTAAAACTGCTCGGCATTGCCGTAGAGGATGGCCGACTTCTCCTCCGAGGTCAGGTCGTCGCGCTCCATCAGACCCTCGATCTCCTCGCGGATGGTCTCCTTGTTGACCTCGTGCGGGAAATCGCTGGAGAACATGAACGCCTCTTTTCCGAAGTTCTTCACGGCCCAGCCCAGCACCGGCTCGTCACCCTCCACGCCGACGTACAAACGGCCTTCCTTGATGATGCGCACGGCGTAGTCTGTGACGGTCTGCCCCTTCTCCAGCTTGAGATAGGCGTTCCGGCTATCGAACGGCACGAAGGCCCCGTAGGAGCCGCTGCACCGCTCTAGGGCCATCACAAACCAGCCCGCGCCTCCCTCCAGGAAACCGAACTTGGTGTTGGGGAACAGCTCGAAGGTCCTGTGCAGGAGCATTCCAACGAAGTTGACGCCAATGCCCACGGGGTGCCCGAGAGCATGAATGCCGGCGAAGACCTCCATGTTGTCGAGGCCAAGCTGGGCGTGAGCTCCGCCGTGGATGGCAATCGCGCAGCCAAGGCTGTCGGCTTCCTCATAGATTGGCCAGTATTGCTTGTGGCCCAACTGCTTCTGAAGCCGCGTGGACGGCAACATCCCTGCCGAGAAACCAAGTTCGGAGATGCACCGGCGCAACTCTTCGGCGGCGGCTTCGGGGTCCTGAATCGGCAGGACCGCCACGCCCTTGAGGCGCGCATCCTTGCTGAGGTAATTCTGGTGGAGCCAGTTGTTGTAGGCCTTGCAGGCGCCGATGGCGATCTCGACGTCCGAGTACTGACCGGCCGCCAGCATCATGGTGGGGTACAGCACTGCGGAGGTGAAGCCGGTGGTGTCCATGAAATCGGTCCAGCCATTGGGCTTCGGGTCGCCGAAGGCGCCCGGGGGGTTGAAGGATAGCTGGAGGTGCATGTGGTCCAGCTCGGGCCACGGGTTGAACAGGCGGAAGTTGGCGATGCCCTCCTGCCGCCACTCCTCGGGAAGCAGGTCCTTGATGGCCTGGGCATCCTCCAGAACATGCCCGTCGGCGTCGATGATGCGTTCACTGGGAAGAATGGCCATGGTAATCCCCCTTGTTCTACAGAAGCTTCGGCCAGCCGATTCGATGGCCTTCGATGGCCAATGGTATTCTCCGCTTCCAGAGGCCGTCAACGGTTTCCCCGCTTATCGGCGCGCTGCCTGGGGGGCCTCAGGCGCTGGGCGCCGCGCGAGTCGCCCCGTTCAAGGCGTCCTCCACGGTGTGCCACACGGCGTGGGGGCCAGCGGCGAGCACCCTTGCCGCGTCAAGAGCGCCCCACAAAGCCGCCACGCCCACAGCGCCTCCAGCCTTGGCGCACTGGACATCGCCGGCGGCGTCGCCGGCCATGACAGCCTCGCCGGGGGGGACGCCAAGCTCAGAGAGGGCGTGCAGAAGTCCCTTGGGGTCCGGCTTCAAGACGCCGACGTCATCGCGGTAGACGGCGCTATCAAGAAACCTGCCAATTCCTGTGTGTTCGACTTCCAGGGAGCCGAGCTGGCGCCGTTTGTTGGTCAATAGGCCCAGCTTAAGCCCCCGCCCCTTCAAATCCTCCAGGAGTTCCAGAACGCCGGGAAAGGGCCGACTGAGGTCGAGGTGATGTTCGCGATAGAACCACAGATAGTGGTCTGTGACCTCATCGTTGCCGCTTTGGAAGATCCGCTTCAACTCGATGGCGAGCGAGCCGGCGATATGAGCGACGATGGTTGGCTCGTCGGGACAGGGCGCGCCCACCTTGCCGGCGGCGTAGTAGATGGCTTCCCGATGGACCTTCCAAGAGTCCAGCAGCGTGTGGTCGAGGTCGAAAACCACGGCTTTAATGGGAATATCGCCAAGGAAGTAGGTCATTGGGGCGCAGGCTGTTGCGGCGTTCGCATGGGTCACTTGTCTCAACGGGGTCATCTACTAAGGTAGCGTCTTTGGGGCGTCAGCACAACGAATCGGCGCGGCCTAGGCCCGTCGTGGTTGAGCCGCTGCTCCACGGGTACAATGGCCGTCATGAAGACCCCGCCCAACCGTCCCACGCCCAGGGCGGTGCTGTCCATCCCCTACCCACTGTTCGTCATTGGCCTTTCGACCCTGATGGTGCTGGGCATGGCCATGGGAGGGGTAGGCATCCCAGTGCTCTTTCCCTACATCAAAGAGGAGCTGGCCTTCTCCCGGACTCAGCTTGGACTCATCACCTCTCTGCTCATCGGCGGAGGGCTGGGTACGGCCCTCCTTGGCGGATGGCTGACCGACGCATGGGGCGTAAAGCGGGTGCTCGTTCTCGCTGGGGCCGTCCTCACGGTGGTCGTCTTTGGGTTCAGCTTCGTCAACTCCTTGTGGTTGGCTCTGGTGCTGGCGACAGCAGGAGGGCTGGCGCAGGCCCCATCGTTCCCGGGCACTTCGCAGGCTATTGTGGACTGGGCGCCTCCCCGCGCTCGGGGGTTCGGAATGGGCATGAAGCAGACAGGGGTTTCGGCGGCCGGCGCCCTTGCCGCCTTCATCATGCCAAGCATCGCCGAAGCCACGGACTGGCGAACGGCAGTGCTGGTTCTGGCGGCGATCACCGGCGCGATCGTGGCGGCGATGGCCCTGCTCTACAAAGACAAGCCGAAAGAGGCCCATGAGACAACTCGCCTGGATGTTGGGAAGCTGTTCCGAGCGCTGGCGACGGTGGTGAAGGACCGCCGGATCAGCGTCCCCACCGCCTACTCGTGCATCTTCGTGGGGATGCAGTTCCTTGTTGGGGCCTATCTGATCCTCTTCCTCGTTGAGCGGGCGGGGCTTTCGCCGGTGTTGGCCGGAACGTTCATGGGCGTCGCCCAGATGGCCAGCCTCTTCATGCGGGTTGGCTGGGGCATCATCAGCGATTTCGCATTCGGGTCGCGTCGCATCATCGTGCTCGTGATCATAGGGATGCTGGGCGCCGGGGCGTTGTTCGGCATCGGCCAGGTGAACGAGGGAACGCCACTCTACCTGATGGGCTTGATGTCCGCCCTGCTCGGCGGGACAATCCTGGCCTGGCAAGGCATTTACCCAGCCCTGATCATGGAGGTGGCCGCCCCGGAAGAACGGGCAACGATGCTAGGCGCCTCCAACACCTATACCCGGGTGTTCATCATCATTTCGCCACCTCTGTTCGGCCTGCTGGTGGACGCAACCGACTCTTATACCTTGGGCTGGAGCGCCGCCGCCGTGATCGCGGGGGTAACGACGCTGGGGCTGCTGGCGCTGGGCAGGGAAGGGCCGCGCGGCATGTTAGCCTCTCCGTCGCCAAAGCCATAGCCCCGTTCCTCATCGGTCATCGGACCTGACGCCGGTCCCGCTTCGGCGCCCACCAAACGAGTACAGAGAATTGACGGCTGAGGGTCTGATTGAGTATCATCTCGCCGACTGTTCGTGCGAACTATCACGATCGGCGAGGCCCTGCTGTGACCACCACCGATTCGGATGCGCTCCGGGCCACGAGCCGCCAGGCCATTCAGACCCAGGAGTACCCCACCAAGACCGTCCTGTCGTCTCTGCTGGCGGTGGAGGACGCCCTGGGTTGGATTCCCAAGGAAGGCATTGAAGAGGTGGCCAGCTTCATGGATGCCACCATCAACGATGTCTGGGCCGTGGCCTCCTTCTACACCAATTTCCGGTTCTCGCCTCCCAACAGCCACGTTGTCGAGGTCTGCTGGGGGCCGTCGTGCCACCTGGCCGGGGCGATGGGGCTGGTGGAGAAGGCCCTGGACGCCCTCGGCCTTGCCAATGAGGGAGACACGGAAGACGGCGGCGTGACCTTCAAGTACAACACCTGCCTGGGAGCGTGCGCCCAGGCGCCGGTCGTGTCCGTGGACCATAAGCTGAAGGGCCGTTGCTCCGAAGAGCGGCTGTCCGACCTGCTCAGCCAGGTGTGCAACGGCGACTCCGCCAGCGCCAGTCCAACTCCATCGAGGGAGCGCCCATGACCGCCCGCTTTGAAGCGTTGAAGCAAGCCGCTGATGAGCGCTGGTGCGACCTCCACAGCCGGCAGGCGTGGATCCGCGTGGGCTCCGCGCTCTGTGGCGAGGCCGCGGGCGCGGAAGAGGTCATTGAGGCCCTGCGGGAAGAGGTCAGCAGGCGAGGAATCGAGGCCACAATCAGCATCACCGGTTGCGCCGGGCTGTGCTACGCGGAGCCGCTGGTGGACATTGTCACGCCCGGCGGCGCCAGAGTCTTCTACAACAACATTACCCCGGACATTGTCCCCCAGATCGTCGAGTCCCACATTGTGAACGGGCAACCCAACGCAACGATGGCCTACGCCCAGCTTGGCGACAACGGGGTTGACGGCATCGCTGCGTTCAACGACCTGCCCATGATGAAGGGGCAGGTGCGCATCGCGCTGCGGAACGCCGGGAACATAGACCCCACTGACATCAATCAGTACATCGCCAACGGCGGCTACGCCGGTTTGGACCGGGCGCTGACCTCCATGACCCCCGACGAGGTGCTGAAGGAAGTCCAGGACTCGGGGCTGCGGGGGAGAGGCGGGGCGGCCTTCCCCACTGGCGTGAAGTGGAGCTTCTTAGTCCGCTCCACTAGCCCTCGAAAGTACATCCTGTGCAACTGCGAGGAGGGCGACCCCGGCGCTTTCAACGACAAGGGGATCCTGGAAAGCGACCCACACACCCTCATCGAGGGCGCAATCATTGCCGGGTACGTCACCGGCGCTTCCAACGGCATCATCTTCATCCGTCATGGCCATGACGGCCCCATCGACAAGACGCAGCAGGCGCTGAAGCAGGCCTATGAAGCCGGCCTGCTCGGCGAGAACATCCTGGGGACGGACTTCAGCTTCGACGTAGAGGTCTCGTTGACCGGCGAATCCTACGTCGCCGGCGAGGAGACGGCTCTGATGGAGTCCATCGAGGGCAAACGGGCAATGCCCCGGTTCCGCCCGCCCTTCCCCGCGGCTTTCGGCGTGTGGGGCTATCCCAGCAATATAAACAACATCAAGACGCTGGCCTACGTGCCAGAGATCGTGTCCAGGGGCGGCGAGTGGTTCTCTTCCATCGGCTATGAGCGCTCCAAGGGCACGGCCATCATCTGCCTGTCCGGGCACATACAGCGGCAGGGCATGATCGAAGTGCCCATGGGAATCACTATCAACCAGGTCTTGTACGACATCGGCGGCGGGCCGGCGCCGGGACATTCCTTGCGCATGCTCCAGACGGGCGGCCCCTTGGGCGGCGTCCTGAGCGCCGACAAGGCGAGCACGCTGCTCGATTTCGAGTCGATGGCGGCTGCCGGCGCGATTCTCGGCTCGGGCGGCATCATCGTAGCTGATGAGCGGACGTGCGCCGTGAACATGGCCCGCGTGCTGGCCGCCTTCTGCCAGTTCGAATCGTGCGGCAAGTGCTTTCCGTGCCGTCTGGGAACGGCGCACTTAGTGGAAGTCCTAGAGCGGATCTCTCGCTGCGAATCGAGGGCCGGAGACTTGGAGTTGATGCGGAGCGTGGGCGGGTCCATGGCGGCATCTTCGTTGTGCGGCCACGGCCAGCTTGGGTGGAATCCCATTCAGTCCGCTCTGAACTACTTTGCGGATGACTTCCGGGCTCACATTGTTGAGGGCAGATGCCCGACGGGCCAGTGCTCCGAGCCCATCCTGGCCCCCGACCGCACAAGGCCCCATCGATGGGACGCCCCACGCCAGGGCAGCGGGCCGGTTCCTGCGGGAAGGCCTGCCCTGGGATAGCGCGGGAGGTGGGAGCGGGACGCCCGCAGAAGGGCGTTGTGCGCCCAGTTCCCGGCCTGCGATGCGCTTTGGAGTGATAACCCAGCGACGAGGGGACGGCTGCAGCAGGCCAGAGTTCAGAAGCACCCGGTAATGTTCGAAGAGGTCCGAGGGGGTTTGCATGGCTGAAGATATTCTAACCATTGTGGTGGACGGGCGCGAGATTCCGGCCCGCCGGGACCAGACGGTGATCCAGGCAGCCCTGGACGCCGGGCTGCACGTCCCCTACCTGTGCTACTACCCCAGCATGAAGCCTTACGGCGCCTGTCGGATGTGTGTGGTGGAGGTGGAGGGAAGCCGCGGCACGCCCGCCTCCTGCACCCTGCCGGTGGCGGACGGCATGGTGGTGCGCACCAGCACCCCAACGATTCAGACGATCCGCAAGGACATCCTGGAGCTCCTGGTGTCCGAGCACCCCCACGGATGCTTGACCTGCCACCGCGTCGAACTGTGCGGCCCCGAGGACATCTGCCTCCGTCACGTCAACGTCAACGACCGCTGCGTTGCCTGCCCAAAGAACGAGCGGTGCGAACTGAAGGACACCATCCGGCACATCGGCGTGGAGATTCAGACTCCCTTCACCTATAACAACCGAGGGCTGGATGTCCACACGGAGGACCCTTTCTACGACAGGGACTACAACCTGTGCATCGTCTGCGGGCGCTGCGTACGCGCCTGTGAGGAGATCCGAGGCGACAACGCCATCGCCTTCGTGGAGAGGGCGGGGTACGCCCTGGTCGGCACTTCGGTGGGCGCCAGCCTGTTGGAATCGGGCTGCGAGTTCTGCGGCGCCTGCATCGATGTCTGCCCCGTCGGCGCCCTGGTGGAGACCGACAACAAGTGGAGCAAGGCCGAGACCAGAGAGACCACCGTCTGCAACCTCTGCTCCGTCGGTTGCGAGGTGAGGCTGGAGGTGGACCGGCGCGGCAAGATCATCCGAACCATTGGTGAGCTGGAAGGGCCTGCGAACCGGGGCCAACTCTGCTTCAAGGGCAAGTTCGGCTTGGACTACCCCAACCACCGGGACCGCCTGCGCAAGCCGATGATCCGGCGCGAGGGGCAGCTTCAAGAGGCCACGTGGGATGAGGCATTGAGCCTGATCGCCGAGCAGTTCAAGCAGCACACCGGCAGCCAATTCGCCCTCATTGCTGACGCTAGGGGCACAAACGAAGAGAACTACCTGGCCCAGAAGTTCGCCCGCACGGTGATGGGAACCAATAACGTCGACCACAGCTCCAACCTTCGGCCGGAGCTGGTCACGGGGCTCGCAGACACCGTGGGCGTGATGGCGGCCACAAACCCCATCTGGGACCTGGAAAGCAGCGGCTGCATCCTGGTGGTTGGCGCCAACGTTACGGAGGACCACAACGTCGTTGGCGTGCCCATCAAACGGGCCGTCAGGGCAGGAACCAAGCTGGTGGTCATCGACCCCCGCGAAGTGGAGCTAACCCGCTACGCCGACCTTTGGATCCGGCCCCGACCCGGCGCCGACCTCGCTGTCATCGGCGGCATCCTCAGGGCCATTGCCGGCGAGGGTGGCGAGGACGCCGCCTTTGCCGCTAACGTCGCCGGCCTTGACGACCTCAAGAAGTCACTGGAGCAGTTCAACGACAAGGCGGTAACCGCAGCGTCGGGCGTATCCGCCGAGGAGATTCAACAGGCGGCTCGACTGTTCAGCCAGTCCGGACCGTCGGCCATCGTGTACGCCCTGGACAACCTGGACAGTGGCCAGTACGCCGGCGTCGTCCACGCGCTGGGCAACCTGGCCCTGTTGACGGGCAACGTGGGCAAGCCGGGCGGGGGGTTGTACCCGCTCCGGCAGGGCGCCAATGAGCAGGGGTCGTGGGATGTTGGATGCATCCCCTCGCTCCTGCCCGGCTACGCTCCGGTCAACGACGCGGCCTCGACGCAACGGATCTCCGAGGCTTGGGACGGCGCCTCCATACCCGCGGAGCCGGGGGTAACCCTGAGAGATATACTCTCGGGGGGAGCCGGCGACGTGAAAGCTGCGTGGGTTATCGGCGCTTTGGAAGACGCCGAGGAAACACTGGGCAAGCTGGACTTCCTCGTGGTGCAGGATACCTTCAGGACAGACCTCGCTGAGGTGGCGACCGTCGTTCTGCCCGCCGCCACCTTCGCTGAGGAAGAGGGCACGCTCACCAACATCGAGCGCAGGGTGCAGCCGGTGCGCAGGGTGCTGACCCTCAAGAACAGCGAGGCGCGGCCCGACTGGCGCATCATCTGCGACGTGGCCACGGCGATGGGGGCCAGCGGTTTTGACTTCCAATCAGCGGCCCAGGTGCTCGGCGAAATCGGGGCAGTGGTCCCGGAGTACCGGGGCATAACCTGGAGCCGCCTCTCCCGGTGGCAGGCCCGCATCTTCCCGATGTACGAACAGTGGCCCGGCCACCCCATCCCTCAACAGCTTTACCCCGTGGCCCATGACCAACCCCACGAGCTGCAATGGCCCTGCCCGTCCGAGGATCACGACGGCACGCCTGTCCTCGAGGCCAGCAACCCGAAGTTTGCAGCGCTCGAGTTGGGCGGTGCGGAGCTTTCCGGCACAAAGGAGCACCCGCTCCTGTTCGTGCCAGGGCGGGTGCTGCATGACGCCGAGCGCAGTCTCCTGATCGAGTCCGTCAATGGCCACAACGAGATTCGGCGGGCCGAGGTGCTGGCCCTGCACCCCGCCGACGCCCGCGCCCTGAAGGTCAAGGACGGAGACCTCGTTTTCCTGGAAACGGACGGCGGCCGCAGCCTACAGGCGGTGGCCAGCGTTCAGGAAACCGCACACAAGGGAACAGCCTCGGCGACGACGTTGTTCGGCTCCTTGATGGTGGAGCTGGAGAAGGCCTCGGCGCCCGACAAGATGGCCCACGTGAACGGCCTGGCCATCCGCCCCGCCAAGGTGACGAAGGCCTGAGGCAGCGGCGGACGGGCGTTTCGACGATCACGCCCGGACCTCCAGCCCAGCCTTTCCCCGTAGCCGGGGGAAGGGATTGGAGTGTTGTACCCTTCGGCGCGGTTGACCATCGGCAAGAACGTTCCTCTCATGCCATGGCAATCGTCAACAGCAGGGCGGCGTCCTCCAGAGCCTCAGCGTTATGGACCACGTTGGCGTCAAGGGCAACGAGATCGAGAAGGGCAAGTTCTGTACTCCCCTTGGTCGTTGCTATCCTCACGCTGCCC
Source organism: Dehalococcoidia bacterium (assembly GCA_965263165.1). Lineage (GTDB taxonomy): Bacteria > Chloroflexota > Dehalococcoidia > Lucifugimonadales > SAR202-VII-2 > SAR202-VII-2. The sequence continues at coordinate 1,536,995 of OZ253584.1, read as the reverse complement.
TGTATGACCTGAACAGTCAAAGGGCCAGCAACGTGGTGGTCGCGCAGCACAGCGCCCTTGACCATTGCCAGCAGGATCACTCTCAGCGGCCCCTCTTTGACGAGCGTCTTAGCTGCCCGTCCGTTGGAGGAGGCTGCCTCCTGCCGCAATAAATCCATCTCCTCTCCGAGAGCAAAGGCCAGCGCGTCAGCCTGCAGTTGATGTGTCTTGAGGTACTCGTGCGCTTCGCGTTGGGTCATGGCGCTCATACTCCTTCAGTTTGCGGCTCGAATGCTTCCAGGCTGTGGGGCTTTTGGGGACACTACGCCTTGCTGCCGGGGATACCCTTCCAGCACTTCCCCGACGGTGTGACCCAAAGCGAGAAGCCCCGCGATCGAATGTACTATCACCCACCCTTCCGCAACAATGCTTCCTCCCATAACGTCGGGATTTCGCGTGGCGCGGGTCAGCGATCTCATCGCAGGAACCCTTGATCCTGATGAGGCGCTGCGAAACCCACTCTAGACGAGCCGTTCCAGGAGAGGCCGTCCGGTTTCGACCATAACGCCCAGATCATTTCGCGGCGGCCCCTCCCCGTAGCTGGGGAAAGGGACAGGAGCCCTTCTCCCCCGCCGCTACTGATCTCCAGCAAGAACGTTCTCGTACGTTGCCCCTACTGCTCCACCCTTCCTCACCGCAGACCCCTTCGCTACAATGGCGGTGCCCCAGCCCTTCCCCGAGGCTCGCCGTGACCACGCCGCTACGACGCCAGTACCTCCAGATAAAGCGCCAGTACCCCGACGCCATCCTCCTCTTCCGCCTTGGCGACTTCTACGAGACCTTCGACGAGGACGCCCGCTTGGCGGCGAAAGCCCTGGATATTGCGCTGACGGGGCGGGATATGGGCAAAGGCCAGCGGACGCCGATGGCCGGCATCCCCCACCACGCTCTGGAGACCTACTTGAAGCGCCTGCTCAACGCCGGCTACAAGGTGGCCTTGTGCGAGCAGATGCAGGACCCTTCGGCTGCCAAGGGGCTGGTGGAGCGGGAGGTCGTGCGGGTCGTTACCCCGGGCACCGTCGTGGAGCCGTCCATGCTGGAACAGCGGGCCAACAACTACCTGGCCGCCGTCCTGGTCGAGGGGATTCAGGCTGGGCTGGCCTACGCCGACATCACCACCGGCGAGTTCGCCACCACGACCCTCGTCCTAGCCGACCTCCCTCTGGAGTTGGCCCGCCTTTCTCCTTCGGAGATTGTGGCGCCCGAAGCCTCAGAGGGCCCCCTGGGGGAGACAAGCGCCACGGTAACCCCCCTGAATCCGCTGGACTTCGACGCGGAGGACGCGCCCAGGGCTCTGCTGGACCACTTCGGCGCGGCGAGCCTGGAGCCCTATGGCTGCCAGGACCAGCCGCTCGCCGCCCGCGCCGCTGGGGCCATCGTCGCCTATTTGAAAGAAACGCAGAAAGCGTCCCTGCCGTTGCTGACCTCGCTGCGGACGTACTCAACGGCGCGGTTCATGACCCTGGACCCTCAGACTCGGCGCAACCTCGAGCTGTTCCAGGCTGGGCGGTGGGGATCGTCCGGGCACACACTGCTTTCCGTGCTCGACGCCACGCGGACGCCCATGGGGGCCAGGCTGCTGAGGCGATGGCTGGGCCAGCCGCTTTTGGATATCGAGACCCTGAATGGCCGCCTTGACGGCGTGGCGTTCTTCCACGGCGACGGCGTCCGGCGGCAGCAGGTCCTGGACGCGCTGTCGTCCGTGTCCGACCTGGAGCGTCTGGTGAACCGCATCACCAGCGGTAGCGCGAATCCACGAGACGTAGACGCTCTTCGGCGAGGGCTGGAGGCGGCGCCGAAGGTGTTGGACTTCCTGGAAGCCGCCGAAGGCCGGGGCGCACTCGCCGCCCAACTTCAAGACCTGCATCCCTGCGATGACGTCGTCCAGTTCATCGCCTCGGCCCTCACCGACGAGCCGACGGCTCCGCTGGGCGAGGGGCGAATAGTCCGCGAGGGCTTCTCCGAGGAACTGGACGAGTTGCGCCACCTAGCGCGCAACGCCCGGGAATACATCGCCGGGCTGGAGCGCAAGGAGCGGGACCGCACGGGCATCAGAAATCTGCGCGTGGGGTACAACCGCGTGTTCGGCTACTACATCGAGGTGAGCAACGCCAACCAGCACCTGGTCCCCGACGACTTCACGCGGCGTCAAACCCTGGCCAATGGCGAACGCTTCATCACGCCGGAATTGAAGGAGGCCGAGTCTCGAATCCTCAACGCCCAGGAAGGGCTGTCGGAGTTGGAGACGGCCCTGTTCCGGCAGGTGTGCAGGCAGGTGGCGGACTCCGCCGGCATGATTCAGCAGACGGCGGCTGCCCTTGCCAATGTGGACGCGCTGGCCGGGCTGGCGGACGTGGCGGCGCGGCGCGGGTACGCGCGGCCCATCCTGAACGAGGGCAACGGCATAACGATCAGGGACGGTTGGCATCCGGTGGTCGACCTGGTGCTGCCTCCGGGTAGTTTCGTGCCCAACGACACGGTCCTCTCCAATGAGGACGCCCAGGTCATGATCATCACCGGCCCCAATATGGCGGGCAAGTCCACCTACATCCGCCAGGTGGCCCTCGTTGTACTGATGGCGCAGGTCGGCAGTTTCGTGCCGGCCAGGGAGGCGGCAATCGGCCTCGTGGACCGCATCTTCACCCGCGTGGGCCTCCAGGACGATCTGACCTCAGGACAATCGACCTTCATGGTGGAGATGGTGGAGACCGCCGCCATCCTGCATCACGCCACGCCCAAATCCCTCATTATCCTGGACGAGATCGGCCGCGGAACGAGCACCTACGACGGCCTATCCATCGCCCAGGCGGTGGCGGAGTTCATTCACAACAATCCCCGGCTGGGCTGCAAGACCCTCTTCGCCACCCACTACCACGAGCTGACGGAGCTGGCCAAGACGCTGCCCCGGATCCGCAACTACAACGTCGCCGTCGCGGAGGACGAGGGAAACGTCGTGTTCCTGCATCGCATCGTGCCGGGCGGGGCAGACCGCTCCTACGGCGTCCACGTGGCCCAGCTTGCCGGGCTGCCGCAGGCCGCCGTGCAGCGCGCCTGGGAAGTGCTGTCCCACCTGGAGGGGAGGGCCGCCGAGCGCAACGGACGCGCCGCAAAGCGCAGGGGTCAACCATCTGTCCAACCGCCGCTCTTCGGCGCCACGCCCCAATTCGTAGAGGACCTTCTTTCCCTGGACGTGGCATCCATGACGCCGCTGGAAGCCATCAACAAGCTCTACGAGTTGCAGGGGAAGGCGCGGGAGGAGTGAGCAGGCGCCCGCATCGGGAGGGACGATGGCGGCATTGTCCACGCTGGTATCCGTAGCCAGGCCGTTCACGCCTCTCCGAACGTTTAGGATTGCATAATCGGCAGGATGCTCGATACTGGACGCAGGGTGGTCAGGGCCAGGGGCCTCATGGGCAACACCCGCGGCGCTCTGGGAAACCTCAGCGAAGGGTAACGTCCGGGGAGCCTTGGGCGCTCTCTAGCGGCAGGACGACCGACATCCTTCAAGATAACAACCACCGGAGGTGAACGTGGCGCAGGGTCCCATTGGCGTAGTGGGAGCAGGCACGATGGGCGCGGGCATCGCCCAGACCGTCGCCCAAGCGGGCATACCCGCTCTGGTCGTAGACCAGTCCGCGGAGTTGGTTGAGCGGGCCATCGCAGGAATCCGCGGCCGGCTCGGCCGGCGGGTGGAGCAGGGGCGGATGGCGCAGGAGGAGATGGACGGCGTCATGGCGAACCTCCGCCCGGCCGCGGGCTTCGCCGATCTCGCCGGCTGCACAGCAGTTATCGAGGTGGTCTTCGAAGATGCCGTGGTCAAGGAGGGCGTTTTGCCGGCGCTGGAGGCGGCCTGCTCTGGCGAGACGCTGATCGCCAGCAACACCTCTACGATCCCCATCACCAGATTGGCGGCAGCGCTGAAGCGCCCTGAGCGGTTCATCGGCATCCACTTTTTCAATCCCGCTCCGGTCATGCGGCTCGTGGAGGTGATTCGAGGGTACCTCACGACGGACGAAACGGTCGCGGCGGCCACAAGCCTCGCCGAGGCGCTGGGCAAGACGCCGGTGGTAGTCAAGGACCTGCCGGGCTTTGTCGCCAACCGTATCCTTGTGCCCATGCTGAACGAGGCAGTGTTCCTCCTAGCCGAAGGCGCGGCAACCAAGGAAGACATCGACACCACGATGCGGCTGGGGACGAACCACCCCATGGGCCCTCTCCAGCTTGCCGACCTCATAGGGTTGGACGTGCTGCTGAACGTCATGGAGGTGCTGCACCAGGAGTTCAACGATTCCAAGTACCGGCCCGCTCCCCTGCTGAAGCAACTGGTGCGAGCGGGACACCTGGGGCGCAAGACCGGCCAGGGGTTCTACGACTACCGGGCGCCCTGAGGGCTGCGTTGGTTCAGATGCACGCGAGGCAGACGGGGCAATGGCGGTGGGGAGCGCTGGTGGCGGATGCCGTTTCCCCACCTGACCCACCCTCATCTATTTCAAGTGCGGTAGCCGAGCACACAAATCCCATGCCTTAGAGGAGCCATGCCCTACGCCCCCGTCAACGGAATCAATCTCTACTACGAGGGCACCGGCCAGGGCTTTCCTCTGGTCTGGAGCCACGAGTTCGCCGGTAGTTGCGAGAGCTGGGCGCTTCAGGTCCAACACTTCTCCCGGCGCTATCGGGTCATCACCTACAACGCTCGCGGCTATCCACCATCGGACGTTCCCGCAGACCCGGCGGCCTACAGCCAAGACCTGGCCGTGGAGGACCTGCGCGGGCTGTTGCGCCACCTGAGCATCCAGGAAGCCTACATAGGCGGGCTGTCGATGGGCGGAGGCGTGGCCCTGAACTTCGGCCTTGCTCACCCCGGCATGGCCAGGGCCCTGATAGTGGCCGGCGCAGGGACGGGCGCCACGGATCCGGCACAGTTCCGAGAGCAGACGGAGGAGTTCGCCAGAGCGCTGGAAGCCGGCGGCATGGAGGGCCTCGCCGACTACGTCAAGGGCCCGACTCGGGTTCAACTGCTGCGCAAGAACCCCAAAGCCTGGGAGGAGTTCGCCGGGCTATTCGCTGCCCATTCAGCGACGGGATCGGCGCACACGCTGCGGGGCGTTCAAGGCAAGCGGCCCACCATTTACGCTCTGGAGGAACAGCTCCGCAGGCTGACGTTGCCCACCCTGATCATCGCCGGAGACGAGGATGACCCCTGCATTGAGCCAGGCGTCTTCATGAAGCGCTGCATTTCCTGGTCGGGGCTTGTGCTCCTGCCGCAATCAGGCCACACGGTGAACCTGGAAGAGCCTGAACTGTTCAACCAGGCTGTGGACCAGTTCCTTGACGCTGTTGAGACCGGCCGCTGGGCTGAGCGCCAGGAAGGAACTGGCGTGGGCTTCCTGGCGCGGCGCTAGCATGGAGCCGTCACCCCGGCAGGTGAAGCGCTCCAGACTGGCGTCGCGGGTGCCCTTCTTCTACGGGTGGGTCATCGTCGCCGTTTCGGGTGTCGGCTTCATCATGTCGGGGCCGACGCAAACGTTCACCTTTTCCGTGTTCGTCGACCCGATGCAGAACGACCTCGGCTGGTCGAGGACCCTCCTATCCAGCATCTACACCTCGGCCTCGTTGCTGGCGGGGGTGACATTGATCTTCACGGGGCGTCTCTTGGACCGGATAGGCCCGCGGATGATGTTGACCATCATCGGTGTGCTGCTTGGCCTGACCTGTTTGTGGCTGGGCACGATCCACCACGCGGTGGTCATGTTCGCCGGGTTTGCGATGCTGCGGATGCTGGGGCAGAACTCTCTCACCCTGGTCCCCACCATGCTGATAGGCAATTGGTTCGTACGGTACCGGGGAAGGGCGATGGCGTTGACCATGCTGGGGATGGCCGGCAGCCTGGCGCTGTTTCCGGTAATGTCGCACTTCATCATCACCAGGGTGGGATGGCGAGACGCGTGGTCGATCCTGGGCATTGCAGTCTTGGCGGTGCTCGTCCCCCTGGCGGCTCTCCTGCTGCGCAACGGACCGGAGGAGCTTGGCCAAAGGCCCGACGGCGACCGGCGGCCCCGTCAGGAGACCAGCGCGCCGCAGCCCAGCCGCCGCCCCCAGGAAGCCGTGTGGACGTTGCGGGAAGCTGTCAGGACCAGGGCCTTTTGGCTGGTAACGCTGGTCGGCGCGCTCTACACCTTCGTTCAGACAGCGTTGTCCTTCCACTCCGTATCTGTTTTCATCAGCAAGGGGATACCCGCGGGCCAGGCGGCGACCCTCTTCTCAGTCATGGCGCCGTCGTTTCTGATCGGCAGCTTCATCGCGGGGGCCATGAACGACCGGCTTCCCAACCGGTACACGATGATTTCGGGGCAGGTGCTGGTGGCCGGGGCCTTGGGCTGGACCTTCTTCGCCACGGAGTTGTGGCACGCCTTAGCCTATGGCGCGATGCTGGGGATGGGCGGCGGCTTCATGAGCAACGTGATTGCGGTGATATGGCCCAACTTCTTCGGACGGCAGAACCTGGGCAGTATCCGAGGCCTGTCAACCACGTTCACGGTGATGGGGGCGGCCCTGGGCCCGTTCCCCGTGGGCCTGCTGGTCGATGTCACCGGCGACTACACGGTCCCCCTCACGGCCATGCTGGCCCTGCCCATTATCGCGGCGTTCCTGGCGGTCATCACGGTGGCGCCGCGAAAGCCGAGTCCGTCCGGCGCGGGTGGCGGCCTTTCCGCGTGACCTTGCCGTCCGCCCTGAAAGCGATGCCCAGGGCCAAGGCGTAGTTCCTAGAGCGGTTGTTGCGCGGCTCACAGGCTCAGGGGAACGAGACCCCTCTCCCGCCTCGCTCTTGTAACAACGTCCCTTCAAACTACGCTTAGGATGCTCAGCCAACTGTAAACTGGGCATTGCCGTCACGTCACCACAGCGGGCATGACCGTCATGGGGCGGTTGGCGGGCTGCGCCGGCGGACGTACAATCGACAGGCCTGAGCAGGCAACGAGGCTGAGCAGGACGAGCAAGCGCCAAGGCGGTGAGCGTGCCACCACCAGACAACAGCATGGTTGGAAAGGTGTGCCTCGTCACGGGCGCCAATTCCGGCATTGGCAAGGAGGTGGCGAAGGATCTCGCCGGACGGGGTGCCGCGGTGGTGATGGTGTGTCGCGACCGCGACCGGGGCCGCGCCGCGCTGGAGGAGATCGAAGCGGGAGCCAAGAGCGGAGCGCTCGACCTTCTAATCGCCGACATGCGCTCCCAAAAGGATATCCGGCGGGTGGCGGCGGAGTTCGTGTCCGGGCGCGACCGGCTCGACGTGCTGGTCAACAACGCAGGCACCCGCTTCGAGCACTGGGAACCCACGCCCGAGGGACATGAATCGACCTTCGCCCTCAACCATCTCTCGTCGTTTCTCCTGACCAACCTCCTGCTCGACGTGCTCAAGGCCGGCGCCCCCTCCAGGGTCATCACGACGGGCTCCGGCACCCACCGCAGGGCCGCGATTAACTTCGAGGACGTGATGGCGAGACAGGGCTACGACGAGACGCGGGCCTACGACCAGTCCAAGCTGGCCCAGGTCTATTTCACCCTGGAGTTGGCCCGCCGGCTGGAGGGTGCCGGGGTTACTGTCAACTGCGCTGATCCGGGGTACGTGGATACGAACATCGGAATGGCGGGCGGCCCGGATTTCCGCGAGCGGTGGGCACAGCGAAAGTCCATACTGATGACGCCGGAGGTGGGCGCCCGCACGGCCGTTTATGCCGCCGCCTCGCCGGAACTGGAAGGGGTCACGGGCGCGTACCTGGAAAACATGGCGATAACGGAGGTAACGCCGGAGGCCCAAGACATCGCCATAGCCAAGCGGCTCTGGGACCTCAGCGAGGAGCTGACGAGGGAGAGTTAAGAAGTCACCTGGTCAAGCTGTAGTTCCCATAGAGGTTGTTGCGCGCCCCCCGTGTTAGCGTTCGCCTTGGTAGGGGGAACGCCAGAATGCAGCCGGAAGGATCATCGCGGAGCGGGGTATGTCCGAGAATAACGCCCACCAGTTTGAACCCGTGCACGTCTTGGGAATAGACGTTGGGTATTCCCCAAAAAGGCGCACGACCGGCCTTTGCCTCTTGACAATTGCTGGGCGTGTTCTGGACTGGCGTTGCGTCAATACTGGCACTGATGAGGTCACCCGGCTGAAGGACCTACGTGAATTGACCCCGCTAGGGACTCACCTATCGGGGGTGGGCATAGATGGGCCCTTAGCGCCGTCTCTCCGGATGGTCGCCCATTACCGCTCGTGCGAAGCCCTGCTCACTAGAGGGCCGTTTCAGCGACGGGGTAAGCCTGGCCCAACCAATTCGCCAACTGGCCAGAGTCTCCATTGCCACGCCACCATGCTGGCAAAGCTGGTGCTTAGACTGGAATCAGCAGGGCATTTCGACATTGCTAATGCCTCTCATCCCGATCCCGTCGACGGGAAACGCATCGTTGAAGCGTTTCCCAACGCCTTCCTAGCGGTGTTGACGCCAGAAGACAAGATTCCCGACGACTTGCACCGAGACGCCTCAGATAGATATTGGACCATCGCCTTCCACAACGGATACCTGGAAAACGTTCTTCATGCACTGGCTCCAGAGTGGAAACTCAAGCAAAGCTTAGTGAACATTACTGATCATGATCATCGCGCCGCCTTTGTTTGCGCTCTGACCGCACTGTGCGTCGCCATGAACCGTTATGTCGCCGTCGGGGACCCCGCCGATGGCGACATCGCGCTGCCTCCGTTGGAGGCTTGGGGCGTGGGGAAAGCGTCGCAGCCGTGGGCGGAGACGGCCCTACGGGAAAACCTGACAACGGTGCGCAACAACGCGGTGAAATACCCGAGCCACCAGCAGGCGCGCCTTCTATGCGACAGCGCGCCGTGGCTCTGACAGGTGGTGAACCCCGGCCTCCGCCGGAATGACGGGCGGGATAGCGGCGCAAGCCAAGCCGGACCCTCGGCTGAAGGAGGGCGCAGGCCACAATAAGACCAGCCGTCCAGGGAGGACCCTGCCCCCATTGCAAAATACGAACGATTGTGCTATAGTATCCCCATGAAGTGGGCCGCCGGCCCGCTTCTCTTCCTTGAAGCCTGCCGCATACCGTATGTACCAGGGGCTACGGAGAATCCCCCTGTGGCAGGGGGCGTGGGGAAACGTCCCCTAGGCCCATGACCGTCCGAGGAAGGGTGGGAGCAGAGCCAATGCCGTTTCCAGACAAGCCCCTTTGCAGCCACGCGGCCCCGCCGCGGTTCACTACGATTCAGCTACAACTGCACGACGGTCCATCACAGCTCGCTGACGGCTCCTGACGGCTTTGTGACGCCTTTGTGACGGCTCCGTGGCTGCAAACCTCGATTGCCCGCTGACAAACTTAACAACATACAATCAAAAGCCTAACCCGCCCCGGGGGGGCAAGGGAGAGGGACGGCAGGTTTCAGAGGGCCGCCGATAGCGCTCCGGCGGCGCGGCCCCAGGTTGATCGCCCCCGCCCTGCCCCATCAACCCCAGCGCGCAAACAGAGCCCAACGAAAGGATGAAGCATCATGGCCAACGCAGCGCCGGCTCGCACAATCAAGATCGGCATTATCGGCATAGGCGTGGGAGGCTCAGAGATGCTGCCCATCATGGCGGCCTCGGCTGAATTCGACCTCGTCGCCGGCGCCGACATCGCGCCACAGGTCAGGGAGGCGTTCACCGCCGCCTACCAGGCTCGCTCCTACGCCACGGCGGAGGAGCTGTGCAAGGACCCCGACGTGGAAGCCGTGTGGATCTCCACTCCCAACCGCTTCCATTGGGAGCACACCGTCCTCGCCGCACAGCACGGCAAGCACATCATCGTGGAAAAGCCGATGGCGATCAGCCTCAAGGAGGGCGAGGCAATGATCGAGGCGGCGGCCAAGTACGGCGTCAAGTTGATACCGGGGCACACGCCGGGTTTCACGCCCGCGGTGAGAGCCATGCGGCATATTGCCAACTCCGGCGAGCTTGGCGCCTTGCAGGCCATCAACATCTACGCGTATTCGGACTGGATGCTGCGCGCCCGCACCAAGGAGGAAACCGACTTCAGCCAGGGTGGCGGCATTCCCTACCGCCAGGGGCCGCACCAGGTGGACTCGGCGCGGGTCATCGGCGGCGGGCTGGTGCGGAGCGTGCGAGGTGCCATCGGCGAGTGGCTGCCGGGAAGGACCATGCCGGGCTTCTATTCGGCCTACTTGGAGTTCGAGAACGGCGTGCCGGCCATCCTCACCCACAACGGCTATGGCTATTTCCTGACCACCGAGTTCATGCCCTACGGGACGAATCAGCAAATACTGACGACGGAGGCCAAGCGCGAGGTGCGGGAGCGCCTCCGCGACGGCGTCTGGGACGACGAGCAGGCCAAGAACCGCATCAGGATGGGGGGCGACCAGGCCTACTACGCCTCTCCGGACTTCAAGAAGAAGGACAGGTGGATGCCGTCCGACTTCGGGGTGGCCATCGTCACGTGCGAGCGGGGAGACATCCGGCAGTCGCCTCGCGGGCTGTACGTCTACGGCGATGACGGCGTGCGGGAGCAGACGCTGACCTACGACCGCCTGATGGGCCCGATCGAGCCGCGGGTCGAGCTGCTGGAGCTATACGAGGCCGTGGCGCTGGGCAAGCCGGTCTACCACACCGGGGAGTGGGGCATGGCGACGCTGGAAGTGTGCCTGGCCCTGATACAGTCGGCGCAGGAGCGCCGGGAGATACGGCTGTCGCACCAGGTCCCCATCCATCCCAACTACAACAACGCGCCGATTCTGGCGAAGGAGTTCGAGAGGTAGTGTCCTGATCCCTCCTGGACCGCGCCGATGGAGCGCAGGGAACAACTTCAAGTGAAGTGCAGGGCCGTCAGGGACGAGAAGCCACCCGGCCTTCATGAGCAATGGCCCTCGTTGACATGCCCGTTTCGGGGGCGGTAGCATGAGCTACGCAAGCTGCCGCTAAAAGGCGACGATATCCAGCACATCTGCGGAGGGGCATAGATGCTTACCGTAGCCCAGAACGAGCGCCTGACGCAGGTGGGGCCCGGCACTCCCATGGGTGCGCTGTTCCGCCGCTACTGGCTGCCCATCGCCGCCACCGGCAAGCTGGACGAGGAGCCCACGCTGGAGGTCCGCATCCTCGGCGAAGACCTGGTGCTCTACAAGGACCGCAGCGGCCAACTGGGCCTCATCGACCGGTATTGCGCCCATCGCCGGGTCAACCTGGCCTACGGGATTCCCGAGGAGAACGGCCTCCGTTGCATGTACCACGGCTGGCTCTACGACGAAACCGGCCAGTGCGCCGAGCAACCCTTCGAGGAGACGGTCCGGCCTGAAGCCCGGTTCAAGGACAAGATCAAGCTGAAGGGCTATCCGGTCCAGGCCTTCCAGGGTCTGATATGGGCCTACATGGGCCCGCTGCCGGCGCCGGTGCTGCCCGGCTGGGAGCCGATGGTGCGGGGAAACACCGTCAAGGACATCGCCATCACCGAGTTGCCGTGCAGTTGGCTTCAGTGTATGGAAAACTCGATGGATCCCGTGCACGTAGAGTGGCTCCACGTGGAGCTGCCCCGCTTCCTCAGGGAAACCAGCGGCGATTTCGGCGGGCTGCTGCCGCCTCGCATGCGCCACGAGAAGATCGCATTCACGCCGTTCGAGCACGGCATCATCAAGCGGAGGGTGCTCGAGGGGAAAACGGAGGAGGACCACGACTGGAAGGTGGGCCACCCTGTTCTGTTCCCCAACATCTTGCACTCCAGTTCCATCCTGGCGAAGACCTTTCAGCACCGCGTCCCCATCGACGACGAGCACACGCTGCACATCACCTACTACGCTTACCACCCCTACCCCGGCAGGGACGCGCCGGAACAGGACAGCATCCCGTTCCGATACGTAGCGCCGCCTAACGTTGGCGGATGGCCGGACCTGCACCTGACGCTGACCCAGGACATGATGGCCTGGGTGGAGCAGGGGCCGATCAGCCCACGCCACTTGGAGCACCTGGGAGAATCCGACAGGGGCATCATCATGTTCCGGCAGATGCTCGAGGAGCAGATGCGGATCGTGGAGGACGGCGGCGACCCGATCAACGTCTTCCGCGACCGCGAGGCTGCCCGGTCGATCACGCTGCCGATGGAGGCCGACCCCTTCGGACAGACGCCGGACAAGATCCCCGAGTTCACGCCACTGGAGAGCGGCGAAACCCCGGCCATGCGGGAAATCGAGCAGGTGTTGGCCACTTGGGGCCCGCAACCGTAGCGCGCCGGCAGTCCCGGCGAGACGCGGGCTCACCGGCTGGCGGGGTGGCGCTTTCCTCTCCAATACACTGGCTTCGCGCCTAGCATCGCCGTCTTCGGTCTGCCGAACTTGCCGCCATCCTTCGGCCGGAACCCCATGGGGCGTGTCCGTTGAATCCTGAAGAGCCACGGCCTCTATCCGCCACCCCCTGGGCCTGGCCCTTCAAGAAGGTCTACTACGGCTGGGGCATCGTCGGTGCGGCGATGGTGGCGACGTTTGCCTCGGCGCCGATGTTCGGCCCGGTGCTGGGCGTCTTCGTGAAGCCCATGGGCGACGACCTTGAGTGGAGCCGCGCCACCATTGCCCTTGCCTTTACCATAGGCACGCTGGCCGGCACGTTGCTTTCCGCAGCCGTGGGGGCGTACCTGGACCGTCACGGGGCTCGGGGCATCATGATCATTTCCGGGATGGTCGTGGCGGGGTGCCTCCTGGGAATGGCGTTGATGACCGAGCCCTGGCATCACTGGGTGGCGTTCGGAGGCGGACGGGCAATAGCGATCGCGGGCACACAGTTCGGCACGACTATTGCTGTGGCCAACTGGTTCATCCGGCGCCGGGGCCGAGCGATGGGCTTCGCGGGCGCAGGGCTCAGGATAGGACAGGCCGTGCTGCCAATGATGCTCTACGCCATCATTGCCACCTGGACGTGGCGGCATGGGTTCGTTGCGCTGGCGGCGCTTGCCCTGGTCTTCATTGTCGTGCCCAGCGCCGTCTATATCCGGCGCCGTCCAGAGGACATGGGCCTTTACCCCGACGGCATTCCGCCCGAGGCGGCGCCGGTGGGCGGCGGCGGGGGGAGCCAGGCCAACGCCAGACGGGGTATAGAGGAGTCCTGGACGCTGCGGGAGGCGATCAGGACTCGGGCGCTGTGGCTGGTGGTCCTGGCGACGGGAGGCACGCTATTCGTCAATGGCTCAGTGAATCTCCACGCGGTGGCCAATTTCCAGGACCGCGGCATCCATCCGGCGCTGGCGGTGAGCATCACCGCCATTTTCGCCGCCACGTCGGTTGTTGCCACCTTTGGGTTCGGCTTCCTCACAGAGCGAATCCACGTGCGCTACGGGGCCATGGCCGCCAGTCTTTTGTACCTGGCAGCCATGGTGATCATCATCAACGCGGAGACCTACCCGATGGCGGTATTCTTCGCCATCGTCTTCGGAGCGGCGAATGGGGGGTGGACCACGGGCGAGCGACTACTGCTGGCCAACTACTTTGGACGGCGCCACCTGGGATCGATTCGGGGATTCGCCGCGCCGTTGAGAGGGTTGGTGAGTCCCTTTGGCGCGTTCATTGCAGGGCTCGTTCGAGACAATACAGGCAGCTATAACCAGGCCTTTTTGATGTTCGCCGTGATGAGCCTGGTGGTCTTCACGGCGATGCTGTTGGCGCCGCCGCCGCGCAAACCGGCGGCAAGGGAATAGCACCGGGAGAGCGCGGCCGGGATCGAAGAGGCCGTCCGGTTCTGGCACGCGTATGCCCCTGTTCACGAACCGGAGCCCGTCCTTCATGCGGCCACTTCACTGTTGGACCGGGCTGCGGTGCCGTGGATCTGAGCAGCGGCGGCGCCTGGCCTCAACGGAATTGCACGCTTCGGTTTCCAGCTACTCAACATGGTAGAATGGCTGTCGCAGGCAGCACCGGCCTATTTCGCCCGATATGGAGCCGGTCCCCGCAGCCTAACAGCCCCGCGAGCATCACCCGGCGCCGGCTGCGCCGACGGATCACGCAACAAGGAGTGTCTCAGCTGCCATGTTGAAGGGCTCTGCCTTGTTGCGAGCGGCCATCGCGGTCTTTCTGGGCGTCCTTGCTCTACTCGCGTACGGGTGCTACCTCAGCGCGACGGTTACCGAAACCATCGTCGCCAAGCCCGTTCATCTAACCCAAGCCCTGGACAGAGCGGACGCCTACAACCGCATTCACGAGACCGGCCTCCTTCGGCAGCAGTTCGAGGACATCTTGAATCCGCTGCTAGGCGAGTTCAACCTGGGGGATGCTGACCGCACCGAGCTTCAACGGGCCATCCTGACCCGTGACTACCTGAAAATCAATGCCGAACAACACCTGGAAGCGCTCTCGCGTTTCTTCAGGTTCGAGAGCGACGTCCTAGAAGCGCAGCTTGACTTGGGGGATCCAATCCAACGCGTCAAGCCGGTCCTGTTTGCCTTCCTGGACGAGCGCATGGACAGGGCCGGAATCGAATCCGCCTTCAGCCCCGACGATTTGGGGGAACGGATGGTGGAAACGCTGACGCTGGTGGCAAACGGCACGCTAGCCGTATCTCCCCGCTGGACCCTCGGCTACTTCGATCCTGCGCTGGGACGCGCTGCCTACCTGACGGCCATCGAAGCGATGAGGGCCAACCCCTCAATCCCAAGGTCAGTGATTGCCAACCTGGACCGCCGCGAGGCTGAGATTCTAGGGGCCTTCGAGACCGAGGACATCAGGCAGGGGTTGAAAGTAGCGACCCGCGCGGCTGCCGAACCCGGCATTGACAATGCCATCGCCAACCTGCGAGCGGCGCTGGATTCCGGAACCCATCTTGATTTGATCGACAGGCTGGCGGAGGAAGTTGGAACCCGTGAAGAGGTGGTGCGCGACGCGGAGACGGCCCGCACGTGGCTGCACTTCGGCGTCGGGCTTGTTCCGTGGGTGGCGCTGCCGCTGATGGCGCTCACCACCATAGCCATGGGCCTAGCCTTCACTCCCTTTGTTCCTCACATGTTGCGATGGCCAAGCCTGAGTTTGTTCCTCTCAGGGCAGGTGTTCCTGGCCTTAGGCCTCGCCATGGCGCAGAACTCCCTGGGCCTAGCTTCGTTCTCGTGCGGAGAAGGCGCGCCCACCTGCGCCTTGCTCATGGACATAGGCGGACGCCTGGCGCAA
This sequence comes from Dehalococcoidia bacterium, assembly GCA_965263165.1. Lineage (GTDB taxonomy): Bacteria > Chloroflexota > Dehalococcoidia > Lucifugimonadales > SAR202-VII-2 > SAR202-VII-2. Next base: position 1,521,775 of record OZ253584.1, on the reverse strand, counting down.
GAGGTGAGCCCGGTCATTATCACCCCATCCGCCGTCCTCACGGTGATTGGGATCATTGGGATGGTCTCCTCATTTTCCCTGGGACGCCGCCAGGTCCAACCATCCGCCAGGGGTAGCCAACCCCTGAATGGGCCCGAATGGGGACAGGACCTTGGGGAACAGCTGGAGAAACCCGGGAGGGAAGAGGAATAGATGCAGCGCCTTCCCTCCTGGGCATCGGCTTCGGTGAGTCGCCTCTACTTGGTGCGCATTGGCCCTCTGCAACGGGTAGCCATCTTCCTCGCGTTGACCGTGGCGCTCGTGGTGGTAACGATAGCGGTGCTGCCCTACCTCGTGAGCTTCGGACCATGGGGGTATTTGGCCGGCTTCACTATCAACCTCCTGTCCAGCGCGACCGTGATCATACCGGCCCCGGGGTTCGCCTCGGTGGTGCTCATGGCCAAAGAGTTGAACCCACTGATCCTGGGGGTTGCGGCTGGGATTGGGGGGACGTTTGGGGAGTTGTCGGCCTATTGGCTGGGAACCCAGGGGCAGGGAGTGCTGGAGGGGCACCGCGTTTATGAAGCGGTGAAGCGGCACATGGAGCGGCATGGCCCCTCGACACTGTTCGCTATTGCCCTCATCCCCTTCATTCCCGTGGATTTTGGAGGAATAGTCGCAGGCACTACGCGGTATCCCATCTGGCGCTTCCTGCTGTACCTGGGGTTGGGCAAAATCGTGATGACCTGTGCAGTGCTGTACGTATCCGCCAAGGCCTTCGAGTGGGCGGCGCCCTACCTGCGTTGGCTGTACTGACCTATCCGGCCCTCGCCTCGATTGTGTGCCGGGACTCCACCATGACCAGCGCTACGGCCGAGCTGGCGAGGGCTAGGCCCACGGCAATGAGCATGACCACGCGGAATCCGGATATGAAAGCCTCGTCTATGGCCCGCTCGACGGAGGCTCTCAGCTCTGGGGCCACGTCCTGAGGGACCTGGGCGCCGGCCAACTTCACCCTTTCGCTCTCCAAGGCCAGGACAACCGGCGCCGGGACGCCGGCCTGCTCGAGCTTGCGGTCCAGCGAGGCGTTGAAAACCGTCAGCGCCACGACGCCCAGCACGGCGATGGCCAGCAACGACGCGGTGCGCGAGATGGCGTTGTTCACTCCCGATGCCACGCCAGCCTGGCCGGGACCCACCGATCCCATAACGACAGCCACGAGCGGGGCGATGGTGATGGCCATACCCAGACCCAAGAGCGCTAAGGCAGGGAAATAGCTGGTCCAATAGCTCCCTCCGATGCCCGGCAATGCCAGCAACCCAAAGCCTCCGGCCGCGACGGCAGGGCCCGCGGCCAGCGGCAACCTGGCGCCGCACCGCGTTATGAGGCCTCCCGCCCACCGGGAAAGCGCGCCAATGATGGCAATGAACGGGAGCCAGGCAGCGCCGGCGGCGGTCGCCGAGTAACCCTGGACCTGGATGAGGTTGAAGGAGAAGAAGAAGAGCGACCCGCCGAGGCCGGCGTAGAGAAACAGTGTCAGGAGCGTGGCCCCGGTGAAGTTGCGGGAGCGATAGATCCAGAGGGGCATCATCGGCGACGAGACCTTCGACTGCACCACGAGGAAGAGCACAATCCCCAGGCCGCCGACGCTCAACGCGGCAAGCACGGCTGGATGGTCAAAGCCCCTGCCGCCCGACTCTAGCAGGCCAAAGACTAGCCCACCCAATCCCACGACGCTAAGACTGGCGCCCAGCCAGTCCATGCGACCCCGCGCAAGGGTGTTCCTGCTCTCGGGCACGCGCGTCAGCACGATGGCCAGGACCACGATGGCCAGCGGCAGATTGATGAAGAATATCCAACGCCAAGACAGGGTCTCGGCAAGATACCCACCCAGGACCGGCCCCACGGCCGCCGTCATGGCCGTGAACCCCGACCAGGCGCCAATCGCCTTGCCACGCGCTTCGTCGCTGAAGGAGGCGCTGATGATCGCGAGGCTGCCGGGCACTAGCAACGCTCCTCCAATGCCCTGGACGGCGCGGGCGGCGATGAGTTGCGTTGTGTTCGGAGAAAGGCCGCACCACAACGACGCTATGGTGAACACGACAATGCCGGTCGCAAAGATGCGCTTCCGACCCAGCCTATCGCCTAGGGATCCGCCCACCAGCAACAGAGAGGCCAGGAACAGGGCGTAGGCCTCCACGACCCACTGCATCTGAATGAGCGTTGCATTGAGGTCGGCTTGGATGCGGGGCAGCGCCACGTTGACCGCTGTGCCGTCGATGAAGGACATGCTGGAGCCAAGGATGGCCGCCGCCAGAATCCAACGGCCCCGCGTGGGAGAACGTGGCGCTCCGGCGCCAGACGAGGAGATGGCGGCTTCGTCCCCGGGTTGCTTGAAGTAGAGCGCCAGGAAGTAGCTCCTTGGAGAAGGTGGGCGAGCGGAATGTATCAGACGTTACTGCGGCGGCCAATCGCCGGGCCGCAGGCGCGGGCGGAACCAGTCCAGGATCACGTGGAAGCGCTGAACGCGATGCCTGGGCTTGCCTGACCTCGACAGTTCGTGGGTCTCGTCTGGGAAGCGGACGAAGAGCACTTCGCGCCGCAGCTTCTTCAGCGCAACGAAGAGCTGTTCGGCCTGCTCGATTGGGCAACGGCGGTCGTCCTCGGAGTGGAGAATCAGCAGCGGGGTGTGGATGTCCTTGGCGTAGGTGAGAGGCGAACGCTCAGCGTACGAGCCGAGGTTGTCCCACGGGAGGGCGTCGAACTGAGATTCCTGGAAGAAGTGGCCGATGTCGCTTGTGCCGAACAGGGAGTGGGCGTTGTTCACGGCCCGCTCGGAGCAGGCCGCCTTGAAGCGGTTGGTGTGCCCTACCGTCCAACTTGCCATGAACCCGCCGTAGCTGCCACCCATGACGCCCAGACGTTCGGGGTCGATGAAGTGGCAGCGTTCCAGGACTGCGTCCAGCCCCGCCATCACGTCGGCGAAGTCTTCCCCGCCCCAGTCACCAATGACAGCCCTTCGAAAGTCCTCGCCATAGCCCTCGCTGCCCCGAGGGTTGGTGAAGACGACAGCGTAGCCAGCGCCGGCATAGACCTGGAACTCGTCGAAGAAGGTGTAGCCGTACTGGGTGTGGGGACCGCCGTGGACGTTGAGCAGCGCCGGATAGCGGTGCCCCTCCTGGATGCCGGTGGGCTTCATCACCCAGCAGTCCATCTGGCGCCCGTAGCGCTGGACAGTGATGCGCTCGGGCTGGGACAGGGCCACTTCCGCCTTCCATTCGCGGTTCATGTCCGTTAGCTGCCGTTCACCGGCGCCGTCGACATCGCAGACGTAGACCTCCGGCGGCGAGGTTGGGTCGGTGGCGGTGAAGGCGAGCATCGTTCCGCCGGCAGACAGCGAGGCCTCCGGAATCTGCCGTTGGCCTCCCAGGACCGGGTTGGCCCGCCTGCCGCGGCCAGCGCTAACGCGGTATACGCCCACTGCCCCCTGGTCCAATACGCCAACGAGAATGGCGCCGCCGTCCGGAGTCCACAGGGGGCCGGCCCTGCCGGCGAAGGAATCGCACGACCGGTCCAGATCGTCAGTGAGGCAAACCGTGTCCCCGCCTCCGGTTGGCGCGACATACAACCGCACGTTGCGCCCGAGTTCCGTGGGATAGCGATGGCCCAGGTAAGTGATGAAGCGGCCATCTGGCGAGAAGGCAGGATGGCTCACCGGCCCGGAGGCGCCGGTCACTCGCCGCGGCTCTCCGCCCTCCGGCGCAACCACCTAAACGTCGCGGGCGTTGTCATAATCGCGGTCGTCGTGGCGGGCGGAAACGAAGGCGAGCAGATCGCCATCGGGCGACCACGCGGGATGAGCGTCGTCAAAGTCGCCATCGGTAACCTGGACAGGCGCGCCGCCGTCCAACCCCACAACGAAGATGTGGGAACGATGAGCGTAGATGAAGCCCTTGTCGTTGGACTTGTATTTCAGGGAGGTGATGAACCGCGGCGGTTTCGACTTTCCCTCCTCCTCCTGCTCGCCGGTGTTCACCCGGCTCGCGAAGGCTAGCCGGGCGCCGTCCGGCGACCACACCGGGTCATCCACGCCGTCCGCCACCTCTGTGACGCGCCTCGCTTCACCGCCGTTGACGGGCGCGACGTAAAGCTGCGGCTTGTCGTGGCCGTCGCGCTCAGACGCGAAGGCGAGCATCGAGCCGTCCGGCGACCACCGGGGCGAAGTGTCCCGCTTGACGCCGGTGGTGAATTGACGCGGCTCGCCCCCAGCGACGTCGGCCAGCCAGATGTTGGACAGGTACTCGTCCTTCTCCCAGGACAGGGTCGTGACGACGAAGGCAACAGCGCTCCCATCCGGCGATATCCGTGGTTCGCTGACGAACCGGATGCGGGTCAGGTCTTCAGGCGTCATACCTCGCGGCGCGGCAGGGGTGGCCATGGAAGCCTCCAGCGGCAAGTGGTTCCACAGTTGTACCAGAACGGAGGCTTCCCCCCAACCCACCACCCGGGAAACACGCTGCCTTGTGCCTGCTCAGGCCATGCCCTAGAATGCCGGCGTATGCCGGAACCCCTCCGCCTACGGCTCCTCGGCTGCCACCACACGGAGACGGCCACCGCCCGCTTGAGCAGCTACCTGGTCAACGAACGGCTGGCCCTGGACGCCGGCGCGCTGTCGTCCACGCTCACGCAGAAAGAGCAGGACAGCCTGGCCGGCATCTTCGTCACGCACCTGCACTTCGACCACTGCCGAGACCTGCTGACGGCTGGCCTGGGAGGCTTCGAGACGGGCATCTCCCTGCCCGTCTACGGCGCGGCGGAGACCCTGGACTACCTGCGGGAGCATTTCCTGAACGGCGCCGTCTACCCGGACTTCACGGTCCGTCCATCGCCGGAGGCGCCCCGGCTTCGTCTGACGCCACTGACGCCCTGGAGGGAGCGCGAGGTGGCTGGGTTGAAGGTGATGCCCGTGCCCATGAACCACGGTGTGCCCGCCTGGGGAATCCACGTCGAATCGCCGGGCGGAGGCAGCCTGCTCTACACGGGCGACACCGGCGGGGGGCTGGAGGGCCTCTGGAGGGTCCTCTCCCCGGACGCGCTGATCATCGAGACGACCTTCCCTAGCGATCAGGAAGCGTTGGCGAAGGCCACGCACCACCTGACGCCGAGGCTGCTGGAGGATGAGCTGCGAAAGCTATTGGAGATCAGGGGCTCAGCGCCCAGGGTCATCGCCGTCCACATGCATACCCGCAACGAGGCCCAAATCTTGGAGGAGCTGGCGGAAGTGGCGGCTCGGCTGGGGGTCTCCATCACACCGGGCCGCGAGGGGATGGTGGTGGAGGTTTAGAACGCTGCCGCCGGAGGCCCGCCGCGGAGGCGATGGACGCCCTTGGGGCCTCACGACGCCGCGGAACGGCCGGGCGTGCTTTCGCGCCCGAAGATGAACAACGCGGCCGTGGCAACGACGGAAAGCCCCGCCACCATGGTCCAGCCCAGAGAGTAGGACCATCCGCTCTCCAGCATTAGTCCGAACAGCGGCGGCGCCGTGATGCTGCCGATCCGCATACACATGTTCAGCATGCCGATGGCCACTCCGCTGCCGCCCTCGGCGGCGGTCTCGCCGACGAGAGAAATGAGGACGCCTGGCCAGGCCATCAACGTCGCTCCCAATGCGGCTGCGACGAGCCCGGCGTAGACCACGGGGACACCCGCTCCGAGCCGGCCGGCGCCGAAGAACACGGCCGCCGTCAGCAGACCTATTACTCCCAGCACCATGACCCGGCGGCCACCGAACAAGAAGTCGCTGGCCGCCCCCCAGAAGAGACGGCCCCCAACGCTGGAAAGCAGCGCAATGCCGATGTACCCGCCTGCGGCCACCGTGGAGAGCTTCATCACGTCCACGAGGAACAACACGAAATACACCGAGATGATCACGTGTATGCTGGCGAAGACAACGCCCCAGAGGACCGCTATCACCAACATGCGGTTCCGCGCCAGTTGCCCCAGGCCGCCAAACCGGAGCGCGCCAATCGTTCTTGGCTCGGAGCGGCGGTCCCGGTAGGTGGCGGTGAAGGCGATCCCAATGAAGAATACAAACCCGGCAAGACAGACCAAGGCCCAACGCCAGTTATACGCGTTGGCAATGATGGGGAGCACCAGCGCCGCCCCGGACGAAACGATGGGCGGCCCGGACTGCTTGATGCTCATGGCCATGCCCCGTATCCGGGGCGGCGCCCAGTCGATGATGGCCTTGGAGGTGGCGGGAAACCCGGGTGCCTGGCAGAACCCGATGAGGGAGGCAAAGGCCAGGAACACCAGGAACGACCAAGCCGTAGAGAGGGTCAGAATGGCCAGGGTCAGCAACCCCATGGACACCGCCATGATGGCCCGGACGCCCCAGACATCCGACAGCCAACCTGCGGGCGCCACGGTGATCAACCCCCCGGCAAAGATCGCCGAGCCCATCAGCCCAACCTGCACGGGCGACAGGCCTAGCTCGGCCTGCACGAGCGGGAACAGGACTGGAATACCCTGCAGGGGCGCCTGCGTCGTCCCCTGGACGATGGTGACCAGAGCGATAACGAAAACCAGGCTTGACCGCTTGACGGGCAGCCCTCGGCGGGGAGGAGAAGAGTCGCCTGGAGGGTTCATGGTTCAGCGCCTGACTGTATGAGGGCCCAGGCGTCGTGTCAACGAACGCGTTCCTTGCCACTCCCACGGCAGTTTGCTACTGTAGCCGCTATTGAAGGAGTGCGATGACTCTCACCCCGCGCCGCGTTTCCCTATTCATCACTTGCCTTGTCGACCAGTTTTTTCCCGAGGTCGGTGAAGCGGTGGTGCGGGTGCTGCGTCGGCAGGGAGTGGACGTAGACTTCCCGGAGGGCCAGACCTGCTGCGGCCAACCAGCCTTCAACTCCGGCTTCACCGAGGATGCCAAGGCGGTGGCCCGGCGGTTCATGGACAACTTCGAAGGAGACCGGGCTGTCGTAGTTCCGTCAGGGTCGTGCGGAGCCATGGTGCGGGTCTTCTACCCTGAGATCTTCCACGACGAGCCGGAGACCGCCAAACGCGCTGAGGCCCTCGCCGCCCGCATCTACGAATTCTCTGAATACTTGGTCGGCGTCCTAGGCGTCACCGATGTCGGCGCAACGTACTACGGCAAGGTGGCCTACCACGCCGCCTGCCACCTGCTGCGGGAGCTGCTAGTCAAGGAGCCTCCCCGCCATCTCATCGAGGGCGTTGAGGGCGTTGTCTACACCCCGATGGAACTGGAGGAGAACTGCTGCGGCTTCGGCGGAACCTTCTCCATAAAATACTCCAACATCTCGGAGGCCATCCTGGAGGACAAGCTGAAGAGCCTGGAGGCCTGTGGCGCAGACACCCTGGTGTCGTGCGATTCGAGCTGCCTGATGCACATCGCGGGGGCGCTCTCCCGGCGGGGCAGTTCCGTCAAGACGATGCACGTAGCCCAACTCCTCGACAGCGGCCAGGGTAGCTGACGTGGACGTCAAGACCAAAGAGTTCCCAGCCGCCTCCAGGGCCGCCCTCGGGGATCCTCAAATTCAGGAGGCCCTTGCCAAACTGCGCAACGGCCTGGGACGGGGACCCAAGCTGGCGTCTGAGGAGCTAACGCCGCCGGTCTGGCAGGACCTACGGCAGCGGGCCAGCGACATCAAGACACACACCATCGCTCACCTGGACTACTACCTGGAGAAGCTGGCGGACAACGTGGAGAAGGCGGGAGGCCGCGTCCATTTCGCCAGGGACGCCAAGGAGGCCGCGGAGGTCGTTCTGGACCTCGCCCGCCAGCACAACGTGAAGTTGGCCATCAAGGGCAAGTCCATGGTCTCCGAAGAGTTGGAGATCAACCGCCACCTCGAGGGCATCGGCGTCGAATCGGTGGAGACGGACCTGGGAGAGTACATCCTCCAACTGATGGACGAGCCACCGTTCCACATCATCGCGCCGGCCATCCACAAGAGCCGGCGCCAGGTGTCGGAGATCTTCGCCGAGAAGCTGAAGACCCTCCCTTCGGACGAGGTTGAGGAGTTGTGCAATACGGCGCGGCAGACGCTGCGCCAGAAGTTCCTGGATGCGGACATGGGCATCACGGGCGTCAACTTCGGCGTGGCGGAGACGGGCACGATCGCGCTGGTCACCAACGAGGGCAACGGCAGGATGTGCACGTCCCTCCCCAGGGTGCACGTGGCGCTGATGGGCATGGAGAAGGTCATTCCACGGCTGGAAGACCTGGCCGTGTTCCTCAGTGTGCTGCCGCGGTCGGCCACGGGCCAGCGTATTTCCAGCTACGTGACCTGCGTCACCGGCCCACGCCGCTCCAGCGACGAGGACGGCCCGGACGAGTTTCATCTGGTCGTGGTGGACAACGGCCGGTCGAAGATCTTGGCCGATGAGCAGATGCGGGAGGCCCTGAACTGCATCCGGTGCGGAGCATGTCTGAACGCCTGTCCCATCTACGGAAAGGTGGGGGGGCACGCCTACGGGTGGGTCTACTCCGGCCCCATCGGGGCCGTGGTCACGCCGATGCTGACAGGGACGGTGGAGGCCAAGCACCTCCCCTTCGCATCAACGCTGTGCGGGGCCTGCAAGGACGCCTGCCCCGTCAAGATCAATATCCCCCACATGCTCCTTCGGTTGCGGCAGGAGGTGACGCAGGGGGGAACCCTGGCTGAAGGCGGGAAGGCGCCCCGGCGCGAGGCGGCCCTGATGAAGGGTTGGCGGCTGTCGGTGTGGGGCTCGCGGATGTTCAGCCTGGCGAACCGGCTGGGGCGCCTGGCCCTCTTACCGCTTGCCCGGAACGGAAAGGTGCGGCGCCTGCCTCCGCCGCTCTCAGGCTGGACGCGCTTCCGCGACTTCCCGCTGCCATCGTCCACGCCCTTCCGTGAGCGCTGGCGCAGGGGGCTCAAGGACAACTAGATGAACCCAGCGAATCGATCTTATTTGGGGCGGAGCGGGTATTCTTGCCCGCCGGTCTTGCCCGCCAATGAAGAAACGGCAGCGTAGTAGAGTTATCATAGAGACTGAGGAGACCAGGCAGAGGCGCGGAATTCTGCGGGAGCGGACAACCCTGACCCCCGGTCCCGTCGAAACCTCGGTTTCCAGATTCCAACCGAACGGAGGAGGACCCACATGCCTATCGTACGCGTAGAGATGTACCCCCGGAGGACCCACGAGCAGAAGGCGGCGCTGGCCAAGGCCATCACCGAGGCGATGGTGAATATCGCCGAGACGCCTGCAGCATCTGTGCACGTCATCATCCAGGACATCCCCAAAGACCACTGGGCCCAGGGTGGCGTCCTGGCATCCGACGTCCAGGCCTAAGTGCCCGGCACTGCCCGAAGCGACTTCCTCAATGGCGTCAGGCAGGCGCTGGGGCGGTCTGAGTCCCTGACGGAGGCGCCGATCCCACTGGAGGGCAGCCCCACCGCCGCTGAGGTTGAGGCGCGCGCCGAGGCGATTCACCAGCGCCTGTCGGCCAAGGCCCCCGAGCTTGCCGAGGCATTGGCCGGGGCGGCCGAACGCGCCGGCTGGAAGGTCTGCCGCGCGGCCACGCCGGAAGACGCCCTGGACTACCTCGCCGCCTTGGCCGAGCGCGAGAACGCAACGACGGCTGTCCGGTCTTCCCACGAGGTCTTCGACCGGATGGACGTAGACGGCGCGCTGAAGCGGGCAGGCGTGGCGGTCTTTGAGCAATCCAGGGCGACCGGAGGCGGCGAAGGGCGGGACGAGGCGGCATCCGCCGGCCTTGGTGTCACGGGCGTGGACTACGCCATCGCGGACCTGGGGTCGTGCGTGATACGGCCGCGGGAGGGCATCAGCCGGACAACCTCCTTGCTGCCGCCGGTGCATGTCGCAATTGTGGCGCCCGGGCAGGTGGTGGAGGACCTTTCGGACCTGATGGCCCTCTGGGCCGCCGACGCCCAGCGCGCCGGCGGCCCCGGCAGCTACCTGAACATCATCACCGGCCCCAGCCGCACCGCCGACATCGAGCAGATATTAGTGGTGGGCGTCCACGGGCCCAAGGAAGTCCACATGATCGTGCTGGGTAGTTAGGCCTAGTCCTCAGAGAGGTTGTTGGCAGCGAAACCTGCGGCCTTCAATCTGCCGTAGCCGTAGCTGCAGCCAGAACCTACGCTCGGCGGCGGTGAGGTTGAGGCGCCCACCCTAACCCTCTCCGACTACTGGGGAGAGAACGAGAGGATTCTCCCACCTCGCGCCTGTAACAACGCCCTGGGAAGCACAGCTAGTGGAATAAAGGAGAACGGGATGACATCAGAACACAGTGTTCAGAGGGAAAGCGGGACCGCCCTGGCAACGCTGGCTGGCGGTTGTTTCTGGTGCCTGGAAGCGGTCTTTGAGCAGTTGACGGGCGTGGAGGGGGTTGTGTCGGGTTATGCCGGCGGCCATACGCCGAACCCGACCTACTACGACGTCTGCAACGGCGGCACGGGCCACGCCGAAGTCGTTCAGGTTGCCTTCGACCCGCAGGTAATATCATACCGAGACCTCCTGGAGGTCTTCTTCTCTATCCACGACCCCACGACGCTCAATGCCCAGGGGTCGGACGTTGGCACACAGTACCGGTCGGCCATCTTCTATCACGACGATGGCCAAAAGGCGGCGGCAGAGGAAGCAGTGCAGCGTCTCACCGAGGAGAAGGCCTTCAAAAACCCCATCGTCACCGAAATTGTGCCCCTGGAGACCTTTCACGCCGGGGAGGGCTACCACCAGGAGTACTACCGCAGCAACCGCAATGCGCCATACTGCCGGTTCATCATCGACCCAAAGGTGGCCAAGTTCAGAAAGAGCTACGGGGACAGGCTGAAGGAACCGGCGACGGCGGAGGTCTCCGTCGGAGGCCGAGGCATTTGGCCCTTCAACCGCAAGGGATAGCCAACCTCCGGCCCGTCCTGAGACGGCCTGCGCTGCCCCCAGATGGCGTCCTTGCGGCGTCCCAGCCTCTAGATCACCGGAGACGCTAGGTTTAGCGCCAATACAGGTTGTTCGCGCCCCCCATCCCAGCCCCCCGGGGGAACCTCCCATCCCTTCCCCCCATACTCAAGGGAAGACTAGCAAGCGTCCCCTCTGCAATACGGCGAGGTCAGGCCGCTCCCCCTCCCAGCCCCCCGCGAATCCCCCATCCCCACCCCCGCCCTCGTGGGCGGCTCTGTCCCTTCCCCCGAGTACGAGGGCAGGTTAGGAAGGGGGAGCCTGTCTCAAAAGTAGCCGGCGCCCCTAGTGAGGAGCGGGCGCTAGTGGATAGACTGTCCTCAACGCGTGCTGGTTGGAGGGGCCTATGACGTGGCGACCGATGGACCGAGAGCAAGCTTGGCTCTTGCCCCCCTCTCTAGACGATCTGCTCCCCGACGATCACCCTGTGCGCTTTGTTGCGAGCTTCGTCGACGGACTGACGAAGGAGGAATGGGCCGGATTCGGCGTCAATATGGAGGGCGAGGCGCTGGGCGCCCCCGCCTATCACCCCCGCTCGCTGCTGAGCATTTGGCTGTATGGGTTCATGACGGGAGTACGCTCGTCGCGCAAGCTGGAAGCGAGCTGCCGGGACCAGATTCCCTTCCTCTGGCTGACCGGCTGGCAGCGCCCGGACCACAACACCCTCTGGCGATTCTACAAGGCCCATCGCGTCAAGCTCCGGGGACTGCTGCGGCTAACGGTGCGAGCCGCCGTCCGCCTCGACCTGATCGACTGGGCGGTACAGGCCGTGGATGGCACGAAGGTGCAGGCCAACGCGTCGCCGTCGCGGACCTACGACGCCCAGGAGCTGGAGCGGCTCTTGGAGCGCACGGCCCAGGCCATCGCCGACTTGGAAGCGCAGAACGAGCGCAGGGACGACTTGGCCCCGCCGCGCCTGCCGCCCGAACTGCGCAAAGCCGAGCAGCGGCGCAAGCGCGTGTTGGCCGCGAGACGGGAGATGGAGGAAGAGGGGCCCCGCCACGCCAACCTGACCGACCCGGAGGCGCGGCTCATGCGCAGCCGCGGCGCCTACGTCACCGGGTACAACGCCCAAGCCATGGCCGTCCCAGTGAGCCATGGCGACGGCGCCGGCGGCGGGCTGTTGATCACCGCTGCGGAGGTGACCCAGGACCAAGCGGACAACGCGCAACTGCTGCCCCTCATCGCCGCTGCGGCCGAGTCCGCCGAACGGACTCCGGCGCTTACCTTGGCCGACGCCGGGTACTTCTCCGGGGCCAACCTAGCGGCGTGCGCGTTACACGATACACCGGTGGCCATGCCCGAACCCCGTTCCCACACCGCCCATCCCTACCATTACCGCCACTTCACCTACGACCCCGCCGCCGACCGCTACCAGTGCCCCGAGGGCCGCTACCTCACCTTCCGCCGCAGCAAAACAAAGACGGGTCATGCACCCGTCCGCCTCTACCAGGCCAGCGGGGCCACATGCCGCGCCTGTCCCGCCTTCGGCCTCTGCACGACGATCAAGAAAGGTCGCCGGATCGAGGTATCGCTCCACGATGCTGCGCTCCAGTCCCACCGCCACTGGATGGAGACGCCGGAGACCCGGGCCGCCTACCGCCTGCGCAAACAGCTCGTGGAGCCGGTGTTCGGCATCGTGAAGGAGCAACAGGGGGCGCGCCGCTTCCTGTTGCGCGGGATCGAGGCCGTCCGCAGCGAGTGGTCGCTGCTGGCGGTGGCGTTCAACCTTCGCACCCTGCAGAAGGCCTGGAGGCGGTCCTTCTTCGGCCTCACCCGTCGTGGCCGGGCACTCAGCCGGGCCCTCAGCCTGTGGCCCTCACCCTCGGATACCCTGCTCGCCTGTCCAACCCACACACCAGTCCTGCACAGACCCGCGCACATCGAGACCTTCGCTCTCTTGTGAGACAGGCTCAGCGTCCCTATCCCTCTTCCCCTGGTTAGGAATTCCCATCGCTCCCCAAGCGGGGTGCAGGGGGCGCAGCCCCCGCCGGGGGTACAGCGTGTCTCCCTGTACCCCCAAACGTTGGAGGGTGGGCTAGGTGGAATAGCGGCGCCCGCCGTCATAAGCCCTCTCCCCAACCCCATACTCAGGGCAAGGTTGGGAAGGAACTCCAGACGCTGCAAGCTCAAAAACGACGCCCCCATCTCTCCCTCCAGCAGGGTGCAGGGGGGCGCAGCCCCCCGCCGAGGGTACAGCGTGTCTCCCTGTACCCCCAAACGTTGGAGGGTGGGCTAGGTGGAACAGCGGCGCCCGCCGTCATAAGCCCTCTCCCCAACCCCATACTCAGGGCAAGGTTGGGAAGGAACTCCAGACGCTCCAAGCTCAAAAACGACGCCCCCATCTCTCCCCCAGCAGGGTGCAGGGGGCGCAGCCCCTGCCGGGGGTACAGCGTGTCCCCCTGTACCCAAAAACGTTGGAGGGTGGGCAGGTGGGACAACGGCGCAGGCCAAGCCAATCCCCCCGCGGAAGGAAGGCGCAGGCCACAACAAAACCATCCGCCTAGGTTATGCCCCACCCCCATTGCAAAATACGAACTATTGTACTATGGTACCCCCATGAAGTGGGTCGCGGGCCCGCTTCTCTTCCTAGGAGCCTGCCGCATACATGAGCACTGGGGGCTAACCACAGAGAATCCCCCTGTGGCAGGAGCGCTGAGGGAACAACCCAAGGGGCAAGACCCTCCGAGGAAGGTTGGGACCGGAGCCAATGCCGTTATAAGGCACAGGCTCTTTGGAGCCATCCCGCTCCATTACGGTTCCGTTACGGTTCGTTACGGAGCCATTACGGTTCCTTTACGGCTTGTTACGCCCTATTACGCCTCTGTTACGGCTCCACGACTACGGGGGCCGGGGGAGAAGAAAAAACAGTAGCGCATACAATCAAAGAACGAGGTTGAGGCCGGGGGCAGATCCTCTCTTCCTGCCCGGGTGCTCCGGGGGAAGGTTGAGATGGGGGTCCCCACCGCCATCTTCCCTATTCGGCCCTGCCGCGCTCCACGGACTTGCGCGGACTATCCCTAACGTCCCTGGGAAGTAAAGCTAGAGAGGCCGTCCGCCTCCGCAGGTTGGCGTCGTCTGACACCCCTACGAGAGAGACTGCATTGCCCGTTCCGCCGCGTCCGCCAGCAGTGAGTAGGCGTCTGCGATGGCATTCTCCAGGGGCATCGAACCGTCCGTAAGCGTCTCCACGGCGTCGATTCCCATAGCCAGGGCCGCCTTGTGCCCTTCGCCCAACGAACCTGCCAGGGCGATGACCCTCAGTCCCCTTGCCTTTGCCCTGAGGGCCACACCCACCGGAGTCTTGTTGTAGACGGTCTGCCCGTCCAGCCGGCCTTCGCCGGTGATGACGAGGTCGGCGGAATCCAGCGCCGCATCCAGGCCCACGGCTGCGGCCACCACATCAACGCCGGGTTGAAGACGAGCATCCACGAAGGCCATCAACCCCGCGCCCAGGCCGCCAGCGGCGCCTGCGCCCGGAATGTTGGCGAAACTGCGGCCCATCGTGCGAGTCAACACCTCGTCAAAGCGGGAGAGCGCTGCGTCCAACTCCCCCACGATTTCCGGCGTCATCCCCTTCTGAGGGCCGTACACCGCGCTGGCGCCCTCAGGGCCGGTTAGCGGGTTGGCCACGTCGCAGGCGGCCAAGACGTCGCAGGACTTGAGCCTTGGCTCAAGGCCGAACAAGTCGATGCGGTCCAAGCGGGACAGAGCCGCCCCGCCCTGGGGCAGGTGATTGCCATCGGCATCCAGGAAGCGGACTCCCAGGGCTGCCGCCATCCCCGCGCCGCCGTCGTTGGTGGCGCTGCCCCCAATCCCCACGATCATGCGGCGGCATCCGGCGTCCAGTGCTGCGCTGATAAGCTGTCCCGTGCCGTAGGTGGAAGCTCGCCGTGGATCTCGTCGGCTGTCCGGAACGAGAACCAAGCCGGAGGCTCTCGCCATCTCGACGACCCCTGTTCCGCCGTCACCCATGATGCCCCAGGCAGCGCGAACGTCTTCGCCCAGCGGGCCTCGAACGAGGGTGTGCCGGTACGATCCACCCGTGGCATCCACCAGGGCTTCCAGTGCGCCGTCGCCGCCGTCGGCCATGGGAACGAGGACGACCTCGCCGTCGGGAATCTGCCTCAGCACGCCCTCCCGGATGGCGCGGCAGGCCTCCTGGGCGGACAGGCTTCCCTTGAACGCTTGCGGGGCCACGACGATGCGCACGGCGCCATTATAGGTTGGCAAAGGGGCCTTGACAAGAACATTCGTTCTCTCCTAGGGTGGACATACACCTTCCACCCGCGAGGCTTTCATGCCCCTAGAGTCCATCGAAGAGGTCCCCTGCAAGTCGCTGATCAACCGAGTCTACGGTGATCGGATCCCCTTTCGCTGGACGATCAACCCCTACCGCGGTTGCCAGCACGCTTGCGTGTATTGCTTCGCCCGCGGCACACATGAGTTCCTGGGCTACGACGGCGGCCGTCAGTTCGACACCCGCATCATCGTGAAGATCAATGCGCCGGAGGTGCTGAGAAAGGAACTGAAACGCGCCGGATGGCGTAGAGAATTGATCGCGCTGGGAACGGCCTGCGACCCCTACGAACCTGCGGAGCGCCGCTACGAGATCACTAGGCGCATCCTTGAAGCGCTTCGGGATGCCGCCAATCCCGTCGCCATCACCACCAAGTCGGTGATGGTGCAGCGCGACATCGACGTCCTAGGGGCATTGGCGAAGATAGCAAGGGTTCGCGTGAATTTCAGTGTCGGCTCGTTGGACGACAGGGTCTGGCAGAAGACGGAGCCCGGAACCCCCCGACCCCTGCGGCGCCTGGAGGCCATGCAGGCGCTGGTGGAGGCAGGCATTCCAGCGGGCGTGCTCATGGCGCCGATCATACCCGCTCTGTCGGACAGCGAGGAAAGCATGGAAGCGGTGGTAATCGCCGCCGTGGAGCACAAGGCTCATTTCCTGGGCTCCAACGTCCTGCACCTGAAACCAGGGTCCCGCGAATGGTTCATGCCCTTCTTGCGGGAGGCCTATCCTCACCTGCTGCCGGAGTACCACCGCCTCTACCGGGGCGCCTACGCGCCGGAGCGCTACACGGAGCAGGTCATGGCCAAGATCGACGAACTGCGGAGCCGCTACGGACTTCACGAGCGCGGCGCCATGGCGCAGGGGGAAGAAAGAGGCCAGCTTGCGCTGGCCCTGGGATAGCCTCAATCGGAAGGCGTGCCTACCGAATCATGCCATAGACCTTGTCGGGGCTTGTCAGCACAACGACCGCGTCCTGGTCCTGCATGACCCGGTCGTACTCTTCCCAGTCGGGGTGTTCACCGCCGCCACAGGCGCTGTAGACGGCCCGGCGCAGAAGCCGCAGCTCCTCGGCGCCCGTATTGCCGGAGTCGTGAAGGATAGCCTGACCCTCCACGACGACGTAGCTGCGCCAATCGTTGGTCACGGTCAGCACGGAGCAGCGAGGGTCGCGCCGGAGGTTGCGCACTTTGGCGGTCTTGCCCCACACCGACACGAAACCCATCTGGCCCCTGAATGGCCCGGCAACGACAATGCTGTTCTGGATGCCGCCACCTGCCTGGTGCGTGCTGACCACCGCGCGGTGATTGGCCTCCAAGAAGGGAACGGCTTCACTGAACTCCATGAATCACCTTGGCAAGGCTGCATCGGATGAGTGCGGGCGCCGCGCCCATTATACCGCCACCTCTTCCCTGAAATCATCGGCGGGAGCGGCGGCTCCAGCGGAAAGACGCCAAAGCAACGGAGAAGACCAAAGGCATACGGTTGGAAGTCATCGGGGGCAGCACTTCAACCGCATGTTCCCTAAGCGCTCGTACATCTCGACGGATGAAGCACATTGCCTCAAGGGGCGGGGGTGGGGATAGGGCGCTCGCTCCCCCAGCAGACGGGAGTGCCATCGAAGCGCAGCGCGCAGGTGTGCTGATAGCCGCTGCTAATGGACATAAACGTCTCGCCCAAAGGCGGCGTTGCCCGCCCAAAGTCGTCGTTTCCCCAGCAGATCGGGGCGCCATCGGGGCGTAGCGCGCAGGTGTGCGAAGAGCCGCTGCTGATCGAGGTGAACCTCTCGCCCGGGGGCGGTGACGCCTGGCCACGGTAGTCGTCTCCCCAGCAGATGATAGAGCCATCGGAGCGGAGCGCGCAGGTGTGGTGATAGCCGCTGCTGATGGATATGAACCCCTCGCCCGGGGGCGGCGACGCCTGGCCACGGCTGTCGTCTCCCCAGCAGATGATAGAGCCATCAGGACGTAACCCGCAGACGTACCACTCACCGCTGCTGATGGACATGAACG
Organism: Dehalococcoidia bacterium; assembly: GCA_965263165.1. GTDB lineage: Bacteria > Chloroflexota > Dehalococcoidia > Lucifugimonadales > SAR202-VII-2 > SAR202-VII-2. The sequence goes on along the minus strand of OZ253584.1, from coordinate 1,504,519 downwards.
TTTCGCCCGCGGTCGGCGTTGGCCACCTTTCACCGTAGCCCGTCCAGCAGACGGGAACGCCATCGGGGCGTAGCCCGCAGGTGTGCGTACTGCTGATGCTGATCGAGGTGAACGTCTCGCCCGGAGGCCGCCCAGAGTAGCTGGCTCCCCAGCAGACGGGAGCGCCATCCGGGCGCAACCCGCAATTGTAATAACTACCGCTACTGATGGATGTGAAGCCGGTCGGCATAGGAGTTGCTGTGGGTGCTGGCGGCGGCGTGGGAGTCGCTGTGGGTGCTGGCGTAGACGTGTAGGTAGCCGTAGGGGTAGGGTCTTCATCTTGACACGCTAGGGCAATCACCAGCATTACGACCGCCAAACCCGATATCATCAGCCTGGCTATCGACGCGCTGCGGAGAGGCATGTCTCCTACTCTCAATCTTGGAGTCATCAATGGCCATCATGCTAGCACTGGCCGAAGGATGTCTCAATTGAGTCAACTTGAAAGGCGGCGGCGGTTTTACTACAATTGCCGCGTTCGGCGGCTCAACAGCAAGCGGCTTCGAGAATAAGGAGGCCACCCGATGACCGAGCGCGTGTGGGAGAAGTTCTTGACCCAGCAGGATAAGGCCCACCTGGCCGCATCCAAGAAGACCACGATAGGTTTCGGCAAGCGCCCTGCCCTGATTCTCATTGACCTCTACCGGGGCGTCTTCGGCGACGAGCCGGCGCCCACGTTGGAGGCCATCAAGACGTGGCCCGGGAGTTGCGGCATGGCGGCGTGGGACTCCATCCCGCACCTCCAAACGATGCTCAACGCGGCCCGCGAGGCCGGAATTCCGGTCGTTCACGTCACCGGCATCAACGACCTGGAGGACCACATTGAGCCCTGGGCCGTGCGCCGCATGGGTCCCCCAAAGGAGTTATCCGAGGAGGAGTTGGAGCGGCGAAAGCGGCGTTGGGAAATCATCGACGAGGTTGCTCCCTTGCCCGGCGAGGGCGTCCTGCGCAAGGCGGCGCCCAGCGCCTTCTTCGGCACACCCCTAGCGGGTCACCTAAACTACAAGGACGTTGACACGCTCATCGTGGTCGGCGAGAGCACGAGCGGCTGCGTGCGGGCCAGCGTGGTGGACGCGGCGGCCAACCGCTATCGGGTAGTGGTTGTGGAAGAGTGCGTGTTCGACCGGCACGAGGCGGCCCACGCCATAAACCTGTTCGACATGGACCAGAAGTACGCCGACGTGATGTCGCTGGCCGATGTGCTGGAGTGGCTGGCGGCTTGGAAGGCCGAGAAGGACAACGAGTCAGCGAAAGCCTGAGGCAGGCGCAAGAGGGAGACAGCTCATGGTGGAAAAAACGACGGGTTTCGCCGGAGCGCGGACGGAGATGATGACCTTCGGGAACCGGGTGAACGCGTTCCTGGCCATACCAGAGGACGCGCCGCCGCCGTATCCGGTGGTGATGCTGTGCCACGAACGGTACGGCTTGGTCCAACACACGCTTGACCTGGCAGCCAAGTGGGCCGCCGATGGCTATATGTCCATTGCCCCCGACCTCTTCTCGCGTTGGGAGGGTGACAAAGAAGCGCTCAACCGAGGGGAGTTCATGGTCCCCATTACCGACGACGAGATCAGGATCTACATGGGGGAGACCTTGGACTACCTGCTGGAGCACCCGGACGTTGACTCCAGCCGCATTGCAGTCATGGGGGTGTGCCAAAGCGGCGAATATCCGCTGGTTCTCAACAGCTTCCGGGATGAGGTTGCGGCGAACATAGTTGTGTACGGCGGCGCGCAGCGCGACATCGTAAACGTGTGGGACATCGGGGAGGTCCGCAAGGAGCCCTACGAAGATATATTGAAACGGGTTACGGCCCCCATCGTTGGCATCTGGGGCGAAGACGACTTCGTGGTCTCCGTGGACGACGTGCAACTGCTGCGCAATACCTTGGAAAAGCACATGAAGACCTATGTCTTCAAGCTGTACCGGGACATGCCTCACGGTTGGTTCAACTCGACCATGCCGGGCCGCTACCGCCCGAAGGAGACCGAGGACGCCTGGGCGTACATCAAGCAGTTCCTGGACGATGTGTACGCCGGCGCCTTCCCCAGGGATCGGGTCCTGTGGCGTTTCGAGTCGGACATCGCCGCGGACTATGACTTCACGAAGAAGTACCGCCAGGCTTAGAGGCAGCGGACGCTTGTTCCAGCCGCGAAGGCTTCACCCGCCGCGGCGGGTGGCGTCGATCCGGCGGGACCGCCAAGACTGACTGCCACCTGGATAGCGAGACCCGCCTCTCGTCTATTCCTTCGCGACGAGAGGATCTGGTGCCAGGCCACCTTGCAGCGCTATTGTGGGTATCGTTATAGCGACCCCGCGGGCTAGGCAAGTCCAGTAGGAGGACCGCATGGTGCAGACAACCACCTTCCCCGGCGCTCAGACCTCCATGATCACCTTCGGCGACCGGGTCAATGCCTTTCTGGCCGTGCCGGAATACGGCAGAGGCCCCTTCCCAGCCATGATCCTGAGCCACGAGCGCTACGGGCTCGTGCAGCACACCATTGACCTAGCCGCCAAGTTCGCCAAGTACGGCTATGTCGGCATCGCTCCCGACCTCTTCTCCCACTGGGAGGGCGACAAGGAGGCATTGGTCCGCGGGGATGTCCGGGTCACCATCAGCGACTACGAAATCAAGACCTTCCTGGGCGCCGCCTTCGACTTCTTGGTGGAAGACCCGAAGGTGGACTCGGCGAAGATTTCGGCGATGGGCGTGTGCCAGAGCGGGGAGTACCCAATCGTCCTCAACAGCGTCCGGCCAGACCTTGCGGCCAATATCGTCGTGTACGGCGGCGCTCAGGCGGGGCTCTGGGACGTGGGCGAGCTCCGTCTGGAGCCCTACATCGATATCATCAAGCACATCACGGCGCCCGTCCTGGGCATCTGGGGAGAGAAGGACCACGTGGTGTCGACGGAGGCGGTGCGGGACCTGCGCAACGCCCTCGAGTCGGAGAGGAAGAGCTATGAGTTCAAGCTATTCCGGGACATGCCCCACGGCTGGTTCAACGACACCATGCCCGGCAGGTACCGCCCCAAGGAGACGGCCGAGGCCTGGGACCTGATCATGGACTTCCTGGACCGGGTGCATGGCGGAGCGTTCCCCAAGGACCGGGTGACCTGGAAGTTTGCGTCAGACGTGGCCGCCGATTACGACTTCGCGAAGGCTGTGCGACTGGAGTAGGGACGCCGGGGCCGCCCCCGCCGAACGCCCTTCGCAAATTCATCGTTCAGGCAGCGCAGGGGTGGGCAACGAGGTTGGCGCACAATGCACAAATCGAAGAAGGGCGGGTCCAAGACCCGCCCTTCTCACAATTCATGCTTCGAGCAGCCGGCTAACGGGGGGCTGCAAGCACCTCGTCACGCTGGAAGGTGTCAATGATCTCGACGCCGTTCTTGGTAACCACCAGCATATTCTCCAAGCGGGCGCCGCCAACGCGAACCTCACCCTCCCGGCTTTCCACCGCAATGCACATACCCTCCTGAAACTCCTGGGGGAATTGGAGCGACCACTGGCGGTTGATAATCGGGTGGTCGTAGCCGGTCATACCGCCCACGCCGATGCCGTGGCCGATCTCGCTGGCCAGGATTTCGTGCTCGCTGGCGTAGCCCCACTTGGTTGACGGCGGGAAGTGCCTGGCGGCGGCATCCGTGGAAGCGCCGGGCTTGATCTCGCTGATGACGGAGTCGATGCGCTCCAGAACCTGCTTGTACCAGTCCTTCTGTTGGTCGGTTGGCTTGGCCCCAATGCTGAACGTGCGGTAGGTGCAGCTTCCGTAGCCCATGTAGGTGAAGCCGCACACGGACCCGTAGAGCAGGTCGCCCGTCTGCATCAAGCGCCCGGTAGTTGAGAAGCCGCGGTCGAAGGTGATGGGACCGCTGCGCCAGCCGCCGAGGTGCGAATGCTCGGCGCCAAGCTCGTAACCTGTCCTCGCCACAATTGTGCCCAAGTCGGTGTCCCGCATGCCGGGACGGGCGGTTTCCCAGACCTTGAACCAGATCCCGTCGCAAATGGCGGCGATCATCTTCAGGCAGTTGATCTCGTCCTCGTTCTTGATCATGCGGGCTTCCAGCATGAGGGGCTGGGAGGGCACGATGTTTGTCACCCCGGCCGCAGCCAGCGCCGCAAGGCCGACACCGTCAACGCCGCCCACGGCGATCTTCTCGCCCAAGAGTCCCCGCTTCCGCAGCTCTTCGGCGATCTCTCCTGCGAAGAGCCTTGCCTCTTCCCGGGAGGCGTCCATTCCCGGCGAGAAGCCAAGCCAGGAGCGAGCCGGCCTGAACTCAGCTATCCAGGGCGCCTGGTCCTGGAGTTGGACGTACCAGCCAGCGTGCTCATACATGATGGGCGCTTCGTCTGCAAAGAACAGGGTGTAGCGAGTCAGGGGCATGGGAAAGCCGATCATGCCGGTGAGATACCGGATGTGCTGCATCCCGCCCTCCAGCATGACGGCGACACCGTGCTTTCGCATGATCTCGCGTGCCCGGTCCATGCGGTACTGTCGCATGCGGTCCACATTGAGCCGTTCCTGCCAGTCCGCGGTGGCCTGTCCGTAGGTCAGCCTTCCGGTGTCCACCACTTTTACGCTAGGTCCGTATGCCAACGCACACCTCCCCTTCTCTGTTCGACGTCAGTCCTGTTGATGTTCTGATCTGGAAACGCGGCAGGCCTACCGCGGGGCCTGCAAAACCTCATCCCTCTGGAAGGTGTCGATGATTTCGACGCCGTTCTTGGTGACCACGACCATGTTTTCGAGCCTGGCCCCTCCGACGCGGACCTCGCCCTCCCGGCTCTCGATGGCCAGGCACATGCCTTCCTGAAACTCCTGGGGGTACTGGAGGGACCATTGACGGTTCACGATGGGGTGGTCGTAGCCGGTCATGCCGCCCAGCCCGATACCGTGGCCGATCTCGCTGGCCAGGATCTCATGCTCGCTGGCATAACCCCACTTGGTTGACGGCGGGAAGTGCTTGGCGGCTGCGTCGGTGGAAGCGCCGGGCTTGATTTCGCTGATTACAGAGTCGATGCGGTCGACCACCTGTTTGTACCAGTCCTTCTGTTTGTCCGACGGCTTGGCGCCGACGGTCAGAGTCCGGTAGGTGCAGCTTCCATAGCCCATATAGGTGAAGCCGCAGACGGAGCCGTACATGATGTCTCCGGTCTGGAGAAGCCGGCCGGTGGTGGAAAAGCCGCGGTCGAAGGTCATGGGGCCGCTGCGCCAGCCGCCGGGATGAGCGAACTCGGCGCCCAACTCATAGCCGGTGGCTGCAACAATGGTCCCCAGATCGGTGTCCCGCATACCGGGGCGGGCGGTTTCCCAGACCTTGAACCAGATCCCGTCGCAGATGGCGGCAATCATCTTCAGGCAGTTGATCTCATCTTCGTTCTTGATCATGCGGGCTTCCAGCAAGAGAGGCTGGGAGGGGACGATGTTTGTCACCCCGGCCTCGGCCAGCGCCGCCAATCCATAGCCGTCCACGCCGCCCACTGCGATCTTCTCCCCCAGCATCCCCTTGTCCCTGAGAACCTGTGCTATCTCCTCGGCGAACTGCTTGGCCTCCCAAAGGGTGGCGTCCATGCCCGGCGAGAAGTTGAGCCAGGAGTGGGCCGCCCTGAACTCTGGTATCCAGGGCGCCTGATCCGGCATCTGGGCGTACCACCCCGAGTGTTCCCACATGATGGAGGGGCTGTCTGCGAAGAACAACACATAGCGAGACAGGCCCATTGGGAAACCAATCAGGCCCGTCAGATATCGAAGATTCTGCGGAACGCCTTCCAAGATCACGGCAACGCCTTGCTTGCGCATGATCTCCCGGGCGCGGCTCTCCCTGTACTGGCGCATGCGGTCCACGTTGAGCCGCTCCTGCCAGTCTGCGGTGGCTTGCCCGTAGGTAAGCCTTCCGGTATCCACCAACTTCACGCTAGGTCCGTAAGCCATAGGTATTCCTCCCAGGAAGTAGAGGCCGTTACACCATCAATTCCCCGCCGTTGACGGGAATCACCTGTCCGGTCACATAGCTGCTCTTGGGACTGAGGAGCCACAGCATGGTGTCCGCGATGTCTTGCGGGACGCCGAGGCGGTTCAGGGGCACAAGTTCGGGCCGGGTGCGGTTGGCGATGTGCCGCTCCAGAGCCTCGCCTTCCATATCGCCACGCCAGAGCGGGGTGTCGATCGGGCCGGGAGCGATGGCGTTGACTCTGATGCCCTTGTCGGCCACCTCGCGAGCCACCGCCCTGGTAAACCCAATGATGCCGGCCTTGGCTGCTGAATAGTGGGCAGCCATGGGCTGGCCCTTCTGGGCGTGCAGGGATGAAATGGAGGCAATCGCCCCTGAGCCTCGTTCGAGCATATCGGGGAGAACGGCCCGTGTGCAGAAGAAGGTCCCGTTGAGGTGGACGCTGATCATGCGGATCCAGTCGTCGTCCGATATTTCGTGGACCAGGGAGTTATGGCCAATACCAGCGATGTTAGCGAGGTAGTCGATGGGGCCGAGCTCTGCCTGCGTCCTGGCCACGGCTTCGTTGACCTTGGACGAGTCGGAGACATCGAGTTCAAGGGTCAGCACCCTGCCGCCGCCCTCCTCGATCTCCGCAGCCACGGCTTCCGCATTGGCCTTCCGCACGTCGGCCACGGCGACGGCAACGCCCTCCTTGGCAAGCGTAAGGGCTACTGCCCGGCCAATACCGCTGCCGCCTCCGGTTACGAAGGCGACCTTTCCAGTGAGGTCCCAGGACATGCCACCTCCAGAGTCAACAAGCATTGCTGGATTCGTTTGGGGCCCTGCGCCCGGCTCGGCGCCGCCTGACGATGGGCGCACCGCGGCAAGATAGGGGCGGGCTCAACGTCGCCGGATTTATAGCAGGTCACCTGGGGGTTGTCAACAAGAACGCCGGCCCCGGAGCGGCTGGCCGCTCAAAGGACTCTTTCCTAAACCAATGCCGTGCGCTACAATGCGCAAGGCCATTCTGGAGCGGTGCCTTGTGGCCCGCTTTACCGGCCAGACCTCTATATCGGTGGGAGTAAGGAGAGTCGCACATGGTCCAGGAGCAGGGAACGTACGTTATCGGGGTCGACACGGGGGGAACGTTCACCGACATCGTCGCGCTCGGTCAGAACGGCGAGGTGTTCACGGGGAAGTCGCCGACGACCCCTTGGGATTACTCGATTGGTGTCATGAACGCTATTGAAGAGGTCTCCATGACGATGGAGGTGAGCCGCCGGGAACTGCTAGGCCGCACCAGGATGGTCAAACACGGCAGCACCGTGGCCACGAACGCCGTCATCGTCAGAGGCGGCGCAAAGGTTGGCCTGATCACCACCAAGGGCTTTGAGGACACCACGCTCATCATGCGAGCGGTGGGACGGGTGGACGGCCTTGCCGAGGACGAGATCCGGCACGTGACGAGGGTCACGAAGCCGGATCCCATCGTGCCTAAGGAGTTGATCAGGGGAGTGGCCGAGCGGATCGACTACACCGGCGACGTGCTCGTGCCACTCAATGAAGATGAGGTAAGGGCTGCTGCGAAGGATCTTGTCGACAATAATGGATGCAAGGCAATCGCGGTCAGCCTGCTGCAAAGCTGGGCCAACCCGGCCCACGAGCGCCGCATCCTGGAAATCCTGGAGGAGATGTACCCCAACGCCGATCTGTTTTTCTCGGTGGGCAGCGATCTGATTCAGGTGTCCGGGGAGTATGCCCGCACAAACACGGCGGTGATCAACGCCTACGTAGGACCCATCGTCAAGACCTATCTGGACACCCTGGAGCAGAAACTGAAGGATGAGGGTCTGGCCGGGGCGTTCCTGATCACTCAGGGCAACGGCGGCGCGGTGCACAAGGATCACATCACCCCCATCGGCAACTTCCAGTCGGGTCCCGCTGGCGGCATGATGGCCAGCGCCTACATGGCCGACCTCCTGAATCACAGCAACGTCATCACGACCGATATGGGCGGCACCAGCTTCGACGTGGGTATGCTGACTAACGGCTACTGGCGCTATGCTTCCGAGCCGGTCGTCGAGCGTTTCAGGGTGCTCCAGCCCATCATCGACATCGAGTCCATCGGGGCCGGCGGCGGAACCATCGCCAGGGTGGACAGCGAGACCAATCGCTTGCTCGTCGGCCCGGAGAGCGCCGCCGCCCACCCGGGCCCTGTCGCCTACGACCAGGGCGGCGAGCGGGTGGCAACAACCGACGCTGACCTGGTTATGGGCATTTTGGACCCGGACTACTTCCTGGGCGGCAGGTCTTCTCTGAACAAGGCCAAGGCTGAGGAGTACATTCGGAAGAACATCGCCGAGCCGCTGGGCCTCGACGTTGCTGAGGCCGCAGCCGGTGTCTTCGACATCATCAACGCCAAGATGGCGGACCTGATCCGTCGGCAGGTCATCAGACAGGGCTACCTGCCTGAGGAGTTCGTGCTTTACTGCTTCGGCGGGGCTGGGCCAGTCCACTTGGCGGGCTTCGCCGAGGAGTTGGGCATCAAACAGGCGTTCATCTTTCGGCCATCGGCGGTCTTCTCGGCTTTCGGCGCAGCCGCGGCAGACGTCATCCACACGCGAATGCTCAGCGTGACCTACGCTTTGCCTATGGAACCGGAGGTGTTGAACGACACGCTCCGGGGCATAGAGCAGGAGCTGACTGAAGCGATGGCGGACGAGGGGTTCAGTCCAGACCAGATCGTCTTCCAGCGCTATTTCTCCATGCGCTATCGCCGCCAGACCACTGGCGTGGAGGTGCCCGTGCAGTGGTCATCATTCTCCAACCAGGAGATGGAAGACCTTCAGCGGCTCTTCGAGGGCACCTACGAGGAGCTCTACGGCATCGGGGCCGGGTTCACGAGGGCGGGCATTGAGATCAACGCCATCCGGGTTGACGCCGTAGGCCCCGTGTCCAAGCCAGTCATCGAGCACCACGCGCCCGGCGGGTCGGATGCGTCCAGCGCCATCAAGGGGTACCGCGACGTATTCTTCACCCAGCCGGAGCGGGGCTTCGTGAACACCCCCGTCTACGAATACGACGGGTTGCAAACCGGCAACCAGGTGGCGGGCCCGGCAGTGATCGAATCGCAGTTCACGACCATCTTGGTGCCCAAGTCGTGGTCCGTGGCAGTCGACCCCCACCAGAATCTGGTGATGGAGCACCTGGCCGTTTAGGCAGGGGTTCAGTACAGGAGGATGACAAGATGACGACAACGTCTGCAGTGGGGCAAATGGACCCCGTCAAGTACGAGATGTTCTTTCACAGGCTCTGGGCCATCGGAGAGGAAGGGCGGCTGGCCATCCAGCGGGTGACGGCCTCGCCCATCGTTTCCCAGGGCGGCGAGTGCATGTGCTCCTTCTACAACCCAGAGGGGGTGATGACCCTCGCCTGCTCGGGCCACCTCAGGTTCGCCGGCGCAACGTCCGACGCCATCAAGATGCTCCGGCGCCGGTTCTCGGTGAATCCCGGATTCTTTGATGGCGACCAGTTCTTCCTCAACGACCCCTATGTCGCGGGGGCTCACACCTTCGACATGATGATCATCAAGCCTATCTTCTACCGGGACGAGCTCATTGCCTGGACCGCTGCTAGCATCCACACCGCCGACACGGGCGGCGTGATGCGCGGCCTGGCAACGGAGGTCTTCCATGAGGGGATCAGGATCATCGGACTCAAAATCGTGGAGAAGGGCCAGCAGCGGGAGGACGTGTTCGCCACCCTCACCGAGCAGTGCCGGGACCCGCAGTACGTAGGGTTGGACCTGAACTCGATGATCGCCGCCAACAACGTTACCGCCCGCCGCTACATTGAGCTGGTGGAAAAGTTCGGACTGGACTTCGCCAGGGCGGCCGAGGCCAAGGTCGTGGAGGACTCGGAGGCGATGGCCCGGTCCAAGCTACGCGACCTCCCCGACGGCACCTGGAAGTCCCGGGTGTACGGGACGGCCGTAGACAAGCGGGCGCAGAAGCTGCGGATATTCCAGATCGTCTGCTTGATGACCAAGAAGGACGACGAGTTATTCTTGGACTTCACCGGGACCAGCCCCCAGAGCGACGACGCGACCAATTCCACCTTTCCCAGCACCATGGCCCACCTCGGTGTGGCCCTGTCCAACCAGCTCTACTGGGACGTCCCCTGGAGCGACGGCAAGATGGTCCCCATCTCCTGGAACATCCCGGAGGGGAGCATCCTGAACTGCAAGTACCCGGCGGCCGCAGGGAATGGCCCCGGAGTGGGCGGCATCATGGTCACGGCCCTGAGCGAGTGCCTGGCCCAGATGCTGTACGCAGGGGGACGCCTGGACGACGTGAACGCTCCCTGGCACGTTCTGCCCTACCAGGGTGGCCCCGGCTTCTTCTATGGCGGCCACAACCGGGAGGGGATTGTAACGGCCCAGGGCCTGTACGACATCCACGGCAGCGGCTTGGGAGCAGCCCCCACGAGGGACGGTGTAGCGACCGGAGGTCACTACAACATCCCGTCAGGCGGCATCTCCGACATCGAGCGGACAGAGATGCAGTACCCCTTCATCTATTTCGCCCGGAACCATAACCGCGACGGCGGCGGCTTTGGCAAGTACGCCGGAGGGGCCGGCTCGTTCCGCATCTACATGATCTACGGCTCGCAGGACGCCAACGTGGACTACAAGCCCTACGGAGGCGTTCCCCAGGGTAACGGAGTCTTCGGCGGCTACTCCACGGGGACCGGCGGCGTCAGAGGGATGTACAGCCGCGACTCCGGTTCGCTCTTGGACGTCGCCAGAGAGCGGCAGAATTACCCATCCTTTGCGGAGGACATCATCCCCGAGGGATGGGCGCAAGACACCCTCCCCAACGACCTGCCTGACCGCTTGAGCCTGCCTGAGTTCACCGTCATCTCCGACGTAGTCCCCGGAGGCGCGGGTTACGGGGACCCCTTGGACCGTCCGACGGAGCAGGTAGCCAACGATGTACGCGACTCCACCACATCCGTCGAGGTTGCTGGACGAATCTATGGGGTCGTTGTAAACGCCAACGGTGGCCTTGACGTTGAGGCGACCCAGCAACGCCGTCGTGAGATGCGGGAGCAGCGGCTTCGCTCGGGCGCGCCCTACTCCGGGAAGACTTCCGGCGTTTCGGAAGAGCTCCAGAACGCCAGCGGTTGGCAGCAGGAATTGCGCTGGCACGAAAGCCTGGAGGTCGCCCGGCTGGGTGACCAGCGGGCCATCCGATGCATCCCGTGCGGCCACGTCTTCTGCACGGTGGATGAGAACTACAAGAACTACGCCGTGCGCGAGACCCAGGACCTCAACGAGATGCCGGGGCCCAAGATGCCGCGTCAGGGCTTCGATGGCGTATACCACATCTACAGTTGCCCCGGTTGCGCTACGCAGCTCCGCGTCGACACGTACTCCCCGGTAACGGGCGACAGTGACGAGCCGCTGTGGGACTTCAGGGCGGGCTAAGCTTGGCGGCCACTCCCCGCCAGGCAGTGGCGCGGTGTAGGCCACCTAAGATGTATGCTCGATAGGACGGGGGAAAGCCCTCAGGCATTTGTGAGGGCTTTCCTGCGGAAAAGGGGCGAAGCCAGCGCCGCCAGAGGTAGGCGGGGGCGGCTAGTGGCCGGCGAACGGGGGGCCTGGGCAGCAGGCCCAAGGGAGGAGGAGTACAACGTGACAACCAACCTCAGCGGCAAATACGCCATCGTGGGCGTGGGACAGAGCCCCATCGGTCAGGTGGGGGGCGTCAGCAGCACAAACCTCCTGGCCATCGCCATGAAGAACGCTATCGAGGACGCCGGCCTCACCAACAAGGACATCGATGGCCTGGTATCCCGAGGCACCGACGAGATCTACTGCCACCACCAGAAGATGGGTGAGTTGCTGGGCATCGACGTGTCCTACAGCAACTCTCTGGACAGTGGCGGAGCCTCGCAGATCATGGCCATTATGCTGGCGTGCCAGGCCATCGAAACCGGCCTGTGCAACACCGTGGTGTGCGGGTACGGGCGCGATACATGGTCCCGCACCCGGTCGCCCCGGTCCAAGATGGCCGTGGACATGGTCTCTCAGGCCCAGTTGGGGCTGGAGTTCGGGCCCGAGTTCGGGATGATTGGCGCTCCCGTCGACTACGCATTCGCCCTAAGCCGGCACCAGGCCATGTACGGCACAACCAAGGAGCAGCTGGGACACATCGCCATAACGCTGCGGGACCATGCCTCCCGGAACCCCCTTGCTCAGATGCAGCAGCCCATTACCATGGACGACTATGCAAACGCCCGTTGGATTGTGGAGCCGCTGAACCTGCTGGATTGCAGCCTCCTAAGCGACGGAGCCGGCGCGGTGGTGGTGACCACCGCCGAACGCGCCCGAGACCTGAAGCAGCCCCCCGCCTACATCCTGGGCTTCGGGGCCCAGAACAACCTCCGCGGCTGGTACGACGGCGACCACATGACCAACACCGCCGCCATTCAGAGCGCTCAAGCAGCGTACAAGATGGCCGGTCTGGGCCCCAAGGACGTCGACACGGCCCAGCTCTACGACTGCTTCACTTATATGCTGATGGCCGAGCTCGAGGACTACGGATTCTGCAAGAAGGGCGAGGGCGGCCCATTCGTCGCCTCGGGGGCTCTTGCGTTGGACGGTGAAATTCCCACGAACACGTCGGGGGGCCAGCTCTCTGAAGCGCACGTGGAGGGCATGCTGCAGATCCTGGAGGGGGCCCGCCAGATCAGACGCCAGTATCCCGCCGAGCGGCAGGTCCCCGACGCCGAGGTTGCTCTCATTAGCGGCCACGGCGGGCGCACCGTCTGTCATTCCACCCTCATTCTAGGGAGGCAACCGTCATGACCGAAGCCAGCGCCTACAACAAACCCCTACCCGTACCCTCCCCCGAAACCGAGCCCTTTTGGGAGGGCTGCAAGCGCCACGAGTTGCTGATTCCCCGCTGCGGCCAGTGCGGTTCGCACTGGTTCCCTCCCAGCATCCTTTGCCCGGAGTGCCTGAGCACCGAATGGGAGTGGGCGCAGGCCAGCGGCAGGGGCAAGGTCTTCGCCTTCGGGGTGTATCACCGGGTTTACCACCAGGGGTTCAAGGAAGATGTCCCCTACACCGTGGCGGTGGTGGAGTTGGAAGAAGGCCCCCGCATGATCAGCAACATCATTGAAATCCCTCCGGCTGACGTAAGGGTGGACATGCCTGTTGAGGTCTATTTCGACGACGTCACTCCGGACGCCACAATCTACAAGTTCCGGCCTGCCTAGGTTCTAGGCTCCAGATGAGCAAATGGCCCCAACGCATGCGCTGGGGCCGCTTGGCGCTTCGTACGGGGTTCGCCGCTGCGCTATTTCAACTTGGGCGTCCTGCGCGGGCTAAACGCGTCCACCAAGGTGGCCGGAGCGCCGAGGTAGATGCTCAGGCTGGCGTGAGGAAAGCAGACCTCAAGCGTTCCCGCCAAGTCTCTATCCACGGTCTGGCCGTAGGGGACATGGTCTGGACTGCCTGGGGGAAGGTGGTGGGGACACTCCTCTCCCCGGTCTGCCTGTGGGCAAATGTGGCGGCCCTCGGCCTGGGCGTCCCAGTAGGCCACAAGACGAAGGGGATGAAAGAGTGCCTCGGCCACGTTCCGCAGGTCAGCGACGATCTCGCTGGCGCGAGACGACCCGTCGCTGTCAAGGCTAACGGTTATACGCTCGATGGCGATCAACGCTCGAAGAGATATTGGCGGGAGCGGGAGGGAGTCGAACCCACCACAGACTGCGCAGGCAGCCCGCCAGCCGGGTTTGAAGCCCGTGAGGCCCACCGGGACCCATCCGCCCCCAAAATGCGCGTTACGAGAATAGGCCCCCCGAAGCTGCATAACAACCGCTAGGGGGGCCGTTCGTGTGCGATGTCGCTGGCTAGTCGGCCAGTGCCGCCTCCAGCCGCTTCTTGATCTCTGCCTTTGGCACCGCGCCGATGACCTGGTCAACAGGCTTGCCGCCCTTGAACACCAGGAGGGTTGGAATGCTGCGGATGCCGAAGGTTGTAGCCACCGTCGGGTTGAAGTCCACGTTCAGCTTGGTGAAGTCCACCTTCCCTTCGTATTCACCAGCCAGTTCCTCAACGATGGGAGCAACCATGCGACAAGGCCCGCACCACTCGGCCCAGAAGTCCACCAGAACAGGTCTTTCCGCCTCAATCACCTTCTCTGTGAAATCCTGGTCGGACACGTCGACAGGCTTAGTCATCCTTCCTCCTTGCTGGCTCCGTCCAATCTTCCCAAGCGCCGACCACTGTTGAGATGCCGGGGGTGGGAAATCGGTGCGGGCGCGTTGACCCGCATCTCAATTGTACGCCCCGGAAGGTCACTGAATCAACAACCACGTCAGCGACATCGCTGTGGCTGCGGCTAGGGGAATCCACACGTTGTCATCGATCGGCAGGGGGATGAGTTCCGCCAGGGCCGCCGATCCGGCGCCGGCGACGCTCAACCAAGGACTCGCCAGACGCCCGGCCCAGAAGAGCGCCAGGCCCAGCAGCAACGCTGACGCGAAGAAGGCCAGCGTTCCCTCGATCGACTTGGCGCCCAGTCTCCGTCTGCCAATGCGCTGCCCCACCAGCCCTGCAATCGGGTCTCCCACCGCCAGAAAGAGGATGGCGGCGGCGGCCACCTCCGCCTCGAAGAGCAGGAGGCAAAGCGCAACGGCAAGCAGCATGTACGTTGCACCGGTAACCTTCACCGTCTGCTCTCTCGCCTTGAGGAATGGGCGCAGCCAGGATCGGAGGCGCCGGTTGAACCCGGGGCGAGTCAGGCGCAGGGCGTCGAGGAGGGCGAAACCGAGGGCGAAGGCCACGGCGGCGATGCGGACCCACAGAATGGGGGCCATCAGAGCAGCGAGGGCGAAGGTGGCGCCTGCCCCCACGTGGACGAGACTCCGCGCCGTAAGGATGGGCGCAGGCTCGCCGGGCGTTGGCGGCGCCCCGGTCATGACAAGACGCGAGGGTAGTTGTATGTCACCGGGCGAAGGAGGGAGAGGCCAGAGCTCTGAGTCGTGCGATGAGGCCGGGAAGCACGGAGAGGACGTGGTCCACCTCTTCCTCGGTGTTGCCCTTGCCCAGGGTCAAACGCAGGCTGGAGCGGGCCTGATCGGCGGTGAGACCCAAAGCCAGGAGAACGTGGGAAGGCTCCAGGGATGCACTGGTGCAGGCGCTGCCGCTTGATGCTGCGATTCCTTCCATGTCAAGACCGAGCAGCACGGGCTCCGCCTCCACGCCGGCAAAGCTGAAGTTGACGTTGTTGGCGAGCCGCTGCGTGGGATGGCCGTTGAGACGAGCCCCTAGCGCTCGTTCCTGAATCCCCGCTATAAGTTTGTCCCGGAGGCGCAGAGTGCGCTGCGCGGTTTCTTCCCGGTCTGCTTCGGCCAGCGCCAGCGCCAGCGCTGCTCCAACGATGCCAGGCACGTTCTCGGTGCCCGCCCTGCGCTGGCGCTCCTGCCCCCCACCAAGGTGCTGAGGGTCGAAGGGCGTTCCGCGCCGGAGATAGAGAATGCCGACGCCCTTGGGGCCGTAGAACTTGTGGGCGGAAAGGCTGAGAAGGTCTACGCCCAGCCTGTCTACGTTTACGTCCATCAGCCCTGGCGCCTGCACGGCGTCGGTGTGGACGACAATGCTGCGCCTCAGCTGTTGAGCCTTTTCTCTAACCCGCTGGGCTATCTCGGCCAGCGGCTGCACGACGCCGATCTCGTTGTTGGCCAGCATCACACTGACAACGATGGTCTGGCCGGTGATGGCCTCCACCAACCCGTCCACGTCCACAAGACCGTGGGAGTCCACCGGCAGATAGGTGATCTGGAATCCTAGTCCTTCGAGCCAGTGGCAGGCGTGAAGTACGGCGTGATGTTCGATGCTGGTGGTGATGATGTGATTGCCACTCTGCCTCAGAGCGAGAGCCGCCCCTCTCAGAGCGGTGTTGTCCGACTCTGTTCCACCACTGGTGAAGATGATTTCGCTGGGCCTGCAGCCCAGAACCCTCGCCACGCGGTCCCTGGCATCGTCCATGGCCATGCGGGACCGCTGCGCCAAGGTGTAGAGGCTGGACGGGTTGCCGAAACGCTCCGTGAAATATGGCAGCATCGCCTGGAGGACCTTGGGGTCCAACGGCGTCGTTGCGGCGTGGTCCAGATAGACCGGCGCTTGGGGCGAAAAGGACGTCAAGGAGCATCTCCGGTGGCAGAAGGCCAGCTAGTGCTATCTTACCACCAACGACGGCTGATCCTCCGTTCGCGGGTCCGCAGTAGCGCGTCCGGCCCTCGTCTGTCCGGCGAAAGGACGGGGCGACCGGGAAAGGATTCTGCAAAGAACGGTATAGCCACCCACGCCAGCAATGGGGCGATTGAACATTGAAAAAGAAAGAAGAGCGCCGCCCGACGGGCGGCGCTCTTCTCAACCGCTTCTCGTTACGTTACCGGGGCGCCGCCGCCAACTCCCGTTCCGGCGCCACCGCCGGTTGAACCTCCGACTGGAGGCGCTCCAGCACGTCAAAGACCACCCCGCAGGATGGGCACAGATATTCGACGAGCAGGAAGTTGGGACTGTTGCCTCCCCAACGCTCGGCCAGCCAGGGGCCTGCCTTCCTCAGTGGGCTGTGGCGCACCGCGGCAAACCGTCGCGGCTCTTCAGACGCCGCACAGTAGATGTGATGGCACTCGGTGCACCGAACAAATCCGTCGCTGCCGTCCCCAACCTGCTCCACGTATTCGATTATCAGACGGACCGGTCGCTCTGCGGCGCCATTGCTCAGTGTTGCCGCAGCGCCGTTGCGGACGACGGCTTCGGATTTTCGCTTTTCGACAAGGCGCAGGCGCTCCTGCCGCGTGCCCTCAACTTCGACGGCGAGGTCTGCGGTCAGAACGACGCCATAGGCCAGCCTGGCCATCTCGATGGTGACGACGCCCCTGAGGACGTCCTGCCGGACCCGTTCCGGATCGCGGTGAAAGGGATCGCCAACGCCGCCGCCGCCGGGGGCGTGGTAGATGTAGAGATCGCGGCTTTCCAGGAAGCCATCGGACTTGGATGAGAGGTGCTGCAGATCGCCTCCGAAGCCCTCGTAGCGTTCGGGGATGGACCAGGCGCCCAGGATTCGCTCCAAGTCGGCGCCTCGCACCACCGATGCCTGAGACCCGGCGCCGGGATAGCCCCCGCCTATGCCAAGCGCGTTGGACTGGTCGGCCCCCGACGTGTTCTGGGACTTCCACATGAGCCGTTCGGTGCGGTGGGGGGTGACCGCGGATACGGCGGTAAGACCGCCCCGGAACTTGCCCGGCCCGCCGGAGTCGGGCAGTTGCTTGCGGTAAAGATAGAGCACCGGCAGCTTCCACTCCTGGTTCTCCACATCGGCCATGAGGCTGACAGGACAGAGGGCAAAGCCGCCGTGATCGAAACCGTCGCCGAAGGTGCGGGCGCCGGCGCCACCGCCACGGTGGTCGGACAGGACGTTGCCGACGTACTTGCCTCGCCTGCCGACGCCGAAAATGTTGACGGCGTTGATGGAGTTGGCCCAAGAGGGGCATACCAGGTCGCGGTACTTTTCCGAACCCGACATCATCTGGGACATCACGTGCATTGATGCGGCGTTGGTCAGCGATGAACAGACGATGACGCCGACGCTGACCGGCGCGGGAGGACGGCAGTTCAACACCGACCCTTCGGGAACAAATACGGTGGCAACCCGCTTCACGCTGCTATTCCAGTCGATCTCGCCGCGGCAGAGGAGGGCCTGGAGGGGCGCGGTGGTGCCGGCGTTGGTCACGTTCTCGGTGGTGTTGATACAGGCCGCAACCTGGGGGTCGGTCCCGGTATAGTCGAAGTAGAGGTGGTCCCCCTTCTTCTCCAGCTTCAGGCAGATCCGTACGATGCGGTCTGAGCCAACCCGGTCGCCGTCGATGTAGACCTGCGTCGTCCACTCGCCATCCGGCAGTTCCGAAATGCGCTCCCGGAGCTTCTGCTCGGCCCAGCCGATGCTTTGGTGAGCGACGGCGGTCACTGTGTCCACGCCGTGCTCATCCAGAACCTCGCCGAGGCGCTTCCTGGCCACGTGAATGGCCCCCACCTGGGCGCGCACGTCCAGGGCGACCATGTCAGGCAAGCGGGAGTTGGTGACGATGGTGCGTTCGACCTCACTGGAGAACTTGCCCCGGTCAACGATCTTCAGGAAGTAGCGCGGCGCCTCCTGATACAGGTTATCTGCGTTGATGCAGAAGGAGCCTTCGTCCATGCCTGCGACATCGGCGTAGTGCATGACGTTGCCGACCCACATGATGTGCTCACCTTCGTAGAAGAAGGGGCTCACGACCGCCACGTCGTTTTGGTGACAGGCGCCAAGGAACGGATCGTTGGTGAGGAAGACGTCGCCGTCGTTGATCTCACTGGCGATGGCCATCACGTTTCTGATGATGGTGTCCATCGTTGTAACGTGGATCAGCATGTAGGCGCCGGGGCTGATGATCTCGGCGTCTTTGGTGAACAGGCCGGTGCCGAAGTCGTTGCCCTCCACCACGATGGGAGACACAGACATGGTGCGAATGGCATTGGCCTGTTCGTCGTTGATCTGCCAGAGGCGGTGCTTGACAACCTCGAACGTTATCGGATCGACTCTCATCACTCCTCCTGCCTCGCCGTGATGCGCGTGTTCCTATGGCCGTCGATGTTTGCCTCGTAGCCGGGCGGCACGACTATCAGTGTATCACGCCGTTGAATAATGGCCGGGCCTTCCAGCGCGTGCCCGGGCAACAGGTGGTCGTAGTCGTAGACCGAGGCATCCAACTGTCCGTACCGGCGCAGATAGACGGGACGGCGCCCCACCCTAGCGTGCTCCAGCCCATCGTTGTTCCTGACTGCATCGACCTGCGCCAGGGCGGGCTTATCGGTGGCCCTGATGGCCTCCAGCCTGAAGGTGATCACCTCCAGCGGGTGAATGGTGCGGCTGGTCCCCTGCCCGAACCTGGCTTCGTAGCGCTCCTCGAACTCTTGGCGGATCCGGCCCATAGTATCGAAGGTTAGAGGCTCGGCGCGCCAGGGAATGGTGAACTCGTTGAACTGGCCTTCGTAGCGGACCTCGAGTCTTCGCACCAGAAAGATCTCGTCCTCGCCGATGCCGGAGGCCGCGACGTCGGCGAGCACCCGCCGTTCCAGGTCCTCGAAGGCGGCGTTGAACGCATTGACGAATTCCTGGGTCTCCTCCACGTACAGGGGGTCCGAGTGTTCGTAGATGAACTTGACGTCCGAAAGCACACAGCCCAGGGCGGAGAAAACGGCGCTGGAGTGGGGCACGATCATCTCCCTGACGCCCAAGGCGGCGCCATATTGAACGACGTGCGCAGGGCTGGCCCCCCCGTAGGCGAACAGGGCGAACTCGCGAGGGTCGTAGCCGCTTTCCACCGTGACCTTGCGGATGAGATCCGCCATCTTTGCCGTGACGATGTCGTAGATGCCCGCGGCGGCTTCCAAGACTGTCATATTCAAGGGTCCTGCAATCCGCTCTTGGATGGCTGCCGAGGCGGCTGCCTTGTCCAGCTTCATTCGGCCGCCGAAGAAGTTGTCCGGGTCCAGGATGCCCAGAACGACCAGGGCGTCGGTGACGGTCGGCTCAACGCCTCCCTGGCCGTAGCACACTGGCCCCGGCGACGCGCCGGCGCTCTGGGGACCAACCATGAGGCGCTGCCCCTCCGTCCAGGCGATGCTGCCGCCGCCTGCGCCGATGCCCACCTCGCGCACCCGCGGGGCGCGCACCGGCAGGCCTTTGTCAACGAAGGGCATCTTCTCCTCCGCAGGCTCGCCCCGGTAGATGACGCCCACGTCGAAGCTGGTGCCGCCCATGTCCGTGGCCAGCACATTGTCGTAGCCCAGGATGCTGCCGAAGTATTGGGAAGCCACGAGTCCGGCCACGGGCCCCGAATCGATAACCGAGACCGCCTCGCGGTCTATGCGCGACGGCAGGCAGGCGCCGCCGGAGTTTTTCATCACCTGAAGGGGCCACTCGAAACCTTGTGCGGCCAGCCTCTCCTGAAGGTCGTTGATGTAGGAGGACAGGCGAGGCGCCACGTAGGCATTGACCACGGTTGTGTTGGCCCGCTCGAACTCTCCGATCACCGGCGCCACCTCTGACGAGAGGCTCACGTGGGCGCCGTTGCCCATCGCTCTGATGGCCTCCATGATCACTTCTTCATGGCGGCGGTTGCGAAAGGACCACATGAGGCACACGGCGATGCTATCGACGCCGGCGCCCAGCAACTCTCTTACCACACGCTCAATGTCGTCCTCGTTGATGGGGGCAATAACGTCACCCTCCAGGTCCACGCGCTCTCGAACGCCCCGAATGAGGGCCTTGGGGACCAAGGGCTCCGCGCGCTCCGTATAGATGTAGTCCAGGGTTTGCTCGATGGGGACACCCATCGTGCGCCCCATCGGGCCGCGAGCGATGATGGTGGTGTCCTCGAAGCCTGCGGTTGTGATCAGGCCGACCCTGGCCCCCTTGCGAGTGATGAGGGCATTGGTGGCCACGGTGGTGCCATGGGCAAAGCGGGTGGCGTTGGCCAAGACGTTGGCTACGTCGGTTCCCAGCAGGGCAGCGGCGTTGGCCAATGCATCCATCACTCCTCGGGCGGGGTTGTCCGGAGTGGACAGAGCCTTGTCAAACGTCATTGTGCCCTGTTCGTCCAGGATGACAACGTCGGTGAACGTGCCGCCAGTGTCTACGCCGATGTAGTAGGTCATGGGACTCCTAGCCCTCCGAGCGCTGAGCCGCGGGCCGCCCGGGAGAGCCGGCGAAGGGTCTCGCGCGCGCCCTTCCCAACTCCTCAGGTGATGTGAAAAACGAGGGCGGCCAACGGATTGTTAGTACGGCTCTATGGCCGGAAGCTGATCGAGAATTCCAGTGTAGTCGGGGATGGCCAGTTCCAATGGGTAAGCGGGCTCATAGCCCAGCTCGCTGCGGGCGCGGCTGATGTCCAGCCTGCTATAGCCCACCATGCCAAGCTGCATGGGGTCCAGTCCCGGGCCTATCTCGACGTCCGCGTTGGGCATCAACTCGTTGATGGTGTCGACGACCTGCCGGTAGGACTTCAGCTCTCCCGAGCTAATGTGAAAGGTCTTGTGCTCAGGCGTGGCGGCATGGCTAGCGAGGATGCAACTGCGGGCCACGTCCTTCAGATAAACCATCTCGTCTTTCTGGTCGCCGCCCTGGGCCACGCGAACGGGGCGCCCGTAATAGGCCTCTTCAATCCACTTGCCCACCAACTGGCGATTGCCATGGCGAATTCTGCCGGGACCGTAGATCGTGGCGAAGCGAAGTATCACAACATCCAGCCCCCACATGTCCATGCACTTGTGGAGGTAGTGCTCGCAGAAGACCTTCGTGTCGTTGTAGAGGGTGTGAGTATTGCGGGGCGGGATTACCGGGGCGTCTTCATCAAGCGGCTTGTAGTCGGGGTGTGCGTGTTCTCCGGTTGGGTCGGCCAGAATGCCCTTGGTGCTCGTGAACACAAGCCGGGGCACGTCGAAGGCCCGCAGAACCTGGACGATGTTGTCCGTGCCTATGATGTTGACCTTCAGCGCCTGGGACGGATTGCCCCGCGCCAGGTCGGGAAGCATGGCCGCGGTGTGAATGATCCGGTCTACCTTGGTCCGCTTCACGACGTCCATCAGCAGGGACTGGTCGAGCAGGTCCCCGCGGACGTACTCGAACTGTCCCTTGATATCCGGCAGAAAGGTGAAGTCGTTGGATACGTCCAGCCCAACGGGGTCCTCGCCCTGCTGGAGCAGCAGGCGGACGACCATTCCACCCATTGAACCGGCTGCACCGGTTACGAGCGCTCGTGAACCTGCCACGTTGCCTCCTGTGGGTCCGGTGTTGTCCGGGTAGCCGGCCTATTATACACAAAGCATCGCCGCAACCCCGATGGTGCGGGGTTGCGGCGATGCTCTTAGCCGGTGTTGGAGCGGATTAGCCGCGCGCTGGCTTGGGGCACGGCAGGCTGGCACCGTCGAACTCTTCAACGTGCGTCGTGGCGGGCTTACCGTCCACGAGCTTCACTTCCTTCAGGTAGACCTTCATTATGGAGTCGTTACAGGCGTCGACGTTGAATGTTCCGGTCGGCATCTCGAAGGGCTGCTTCATGGCCTGGATAAAGGCAGCCGAGTCCTCGACATTGCCGTCAATGCTCTCGATGGCGGACTTCAAGCGGTTGACGACTGTGAGCCCGCGCCAGCCGTAACCCGGCCAGACGTTGAACTTTTCGCGGTATTCCGCCGCCCACTGTTGGAAGGCGGGAGAGGAATGGTTGATGGGCGGCAGGTCGAACCAGTTCAGCGAGCCAACGTAGGCTTCGCCAAGTTCAGCCAAGCCGAAGTCGTCTAGCACGAAGGCGTGGCCGAAGGCCATCCGCAGGTCGTCGGTCAGGCCGAACTCGTGAAGCTGGTTGACCATCCGGATAGCCGGCCCGCCAAACATGGCGCCGGTCAGGAGTTGGGCCTCGTCCGTGTTCATCTGGCTGATGTAGGGACCAAAGTCCTGCACAGACAGGGGCACGTAGAACTCCTGGATGACCTCGATGTTGCCGCCGGCCAGGATGGTCTTCGTCGCATCGACAATGTCATGACCGGCCGCGTAGTCTAGGGCCATGATGATGGCCTTCTGAACGCCAAACTTCTCGGCGATGACCTCTCCGATCCTGGGCAGGGCGAAGTGGTGGCTTGTGGCCGATGTCCTGATGGCATTGGCCGGGGGATAGAAGCTCACCGCCCCCGCCTCTGGAGCCTGCCAGGGGATGCCGGTGGTGCCGATGTACTCCTCAATTCCAACCGCCACACCGCTGTGCACGGGGCCAACGATGACATGGACTTCATCCAACTCAATCAGGCGCTTGGCCTTGTTGAGGGCCACGTCCAGCTTGCCCTCGGAGTCGACCCAAATGGTCTCCACGGGGCGGCCGGCCATGGTCCTGCCTATTTTGTCCAACTCAAATTCCAACGCGTTCTGGTAGACCTCCATCGTACCGGCGAAGGGCCCGGTGAGCACGCCCATGATACCGACTTTAATGGGCTCCATGGCCTCCATTTGGGGCTGAGTCGCCGTGGGTTCGGCGTCCCCGTTGTCACCACCTCCGCAGGCCGCCAGGACCAGCATGCCGGCCACCAGCGCAACAAGCAGAAGAGGAAATCGTCGAGACAGACGTGCAATCATGCTCCCCTCCAGGAACCGTCTTGACAGGGTGATCCCCGCCCAACTGAAACTAGCGGCATCATAGCAGGCGACAGATAGGCGGTCAATGCAATACGAACGAGGCGGCGGGCGACCGATGCCTACTCGCTGTAGTTCCCGTAGAGGCCTGTTGCGCGTCCCCCCATCCTAACCTTGCCCTGGCTACGGGGGAGGGGTTTTGGTCGCACAACGCCAGGTTGATGCGGGTTATCGTCGGAAGGAATGAAGCCATTCGCGCTTGGCGCCGGTTACGCAACGGTCACCAGCTACGGGGAAAGGGCCGGGAGGCTGCTCCCGCCTGGCGCCCGGAGCAGCCTCCCTAGGGAATATGGCTAGACACCCAGATACGTCTTCTTGACCTCTTCGTTCTCCCACAACTCAGCGGGTTTGCTGTCGTGGACGATCTGGCCCCGGGCCATGACGTATATGTGGTCGGCCACCCTGAGGGCGAAGCCGAATCGCTGCTCGGTGAGCAGAATGGTTACGCCGGTCTGCTTCAGCTCCAACAGAAGGTTCTCTACCTCTTTGACGATGATGGGCGCCAGGCCTTCCGTGGGCTCGTCCATCAACAGAAGGGTTGGATTGCCCGCCAAAGCCCTTCCGGTGGCCAGCATCTGCTGCTCTCCACCGCTGAGCTTGTTTCCTCCGTGGCCGGCCCGTTCGCCCAGCCTCGGAAAGAAGTCCATGATGCGTTTTACGTCCCAGCTTCGGCCGGTGCCCTTGTTTTGGCGAAGGGCAACCTCCAAGTTTTCCCGGACGTTCAGGGATGCAAAGATGCGCCGGCCCTGTGGCACCAGGGCGATACCCCGCTTTGCTATCTCGTGGACCGGCCTGTGGGTTATCTCCTGGTCGTTATAGGAGATGTGTCCCCGCCTGGGCGGCACGAAGCCGTTGATTGTGTGGAGCAGCGTTGTCTTACCCACCCCATTTCGGCCCAGGAGGGCAGCCACGCTTCCTTCCGGAACCTGAAGGGATACGCCCTGAAGAATATAACTGTCACCGTAGTAGGTATGGATGTCCTGAATATCAAGCATCGGTCATCTCATCGCCCAGGTAGATCTGCATGACGCGGGGGTCCTCCCTGATCGCAGCCGGGGTTCCTTCCACTAGGAGTTCACCCAGGTGCAGAACACTGATGAAGTCGGCAACGGCAAAGGCCACGTCGATGTCGTGGGACACCAACAGTATGGCCACGTCTCCCTTGAGTCTTTGAAAGAGAGCAGCCATCGTTACCCTCTCTGCCTCAGAAAGGCCGGCGGTGGGCTCATCCAGAAGCAGCACGTGAGGGTTTCCAGCCAGGGCCAGCATGACTTCAAGCTGCCGCTGCTCTCCGTGGGAAAGCTTGCCAACCGGGACGGAATGCTTCTCCCACAGTCCCCCTTCCTCGAGAATCTCCCGCGCCCGGTCCATCACGGTGTTGAAGGAGGTGGCGGGCCGGTAAATGGCAAACTTGCGGCCCTCCCACGGCTGAAGGGCCAGCATAACGTTCTGCTCGATGGTCAGGGATGAAAAGAGGCTGGTGATCTGAAACGTGCGTCCGAGGCCCCTCATGGTGCGGGAGTAGGGCGGCGTCTTCGTGATGTCCTGCCCCTCGAGGAATATCTTCCCCGTCGTTACCGGCAGGGTGCCGCTCAACAAATGAAGGAACGTGGTCTTTCCGGCGCCATTGGGCCCGATGATAGCCCGGCACTCCCCCGCCTCCACGCCGATAGTCACGTCGTTCACGGCCTGGAGGCCGCCGAAGATCTTGCCTACGTTCCGGGTCTCCAACGCTTTCATGCCGGCCTCCAATGGGCCGCCAACCGGCGCAGACGGCCCACAATCCCATCGCGGGCAAAGAGCATCAGGATGATGTACGTGCCGCCCAGAACCATAACCCATCGCTCTGTGTAGATGTTGGCGATCTCCGAGAGAGGGATGATGACGCCCGCTCCCACCAACGGCCCTATGATGGTGCCGGGACCTCCCAAGATTACCATCAACAGGACCTCGGCGGATGGTAACACCTCGGCCCACTGAGCGGACACGGCGCCCACCGAGTAGGCGTTGAGAACCCCGGCCAGCCCGGCAAACACGCCGGCAATGATAAAGGCAATGTACATATAGAGCCAGGTGTTGTAGCCAAGAGACCGCATGCGCTGTTCGTTCTCTCTGATCCCCTGAAGCGCCAGCCCGAACGGCGAGCGGACGATGATAACGAAGGCAACGATGGAAATGACAAGGAAGAACAGCGTGAAATAGTAGTAGTTGATGCCGCTGGTGAGCGACCAGGGAAGGAATCCGGGCCGCGTCACTCCGGGGAATCCGTCTTCGCCTCCCGTCACGGAACGCCAGGTAAATGCGATGGCCCAGGTGGCCTGGGTCAAGGCCATGGTGATCAGGAGGAAGTACGATCCGCGAGCCCTCAACGCCACCAATCCATAGAGAGCGGCCAGCAACCCGGCAATGGCGATCGCTCCGAAGATGGCGATGGGGTGCGGAACATTGTAGGTAACGGTCAGAATCCCAACGGCAAACGCCCCTGTCCCGAAGTATGCCCCCTGCCCGAGCGATGGCAGGCCCGTGTATCCCATGAGCAGATTCAGGCCTACGGCGAAAACAGCGAAGACGATAACCCGCGTCAGCACGCTGACGTAGTACAGGGGGAGAAGGTGCGGCAGGATGATGGCCAGAAGGAGCAAGCCCAGCATGGCCAGAGTTGCCTTGCCCAGGCCACTGGTAAGACTCCTGTTGCCGACCTGCAGCGTCGCGCTCAAGCCCCTCTCCCAAGCAGCCCCTTGGGCCGCAGCGCTAAGATCACGGCCATGGGAACGTAAATGCTGAACCACGCCAGCTCAGGCACATAGGTCTTCGTCGTCGTGTCGATGAGGGCTACGACGATGGCCCCGACAAAGGCGCCCTCGATGCTGCCGACGCCCCCAACGATAACCACCACGAAGGCCAGGATCAGAACCTCGAAGTCCAAGCCGGGGTTGATGCCCAGGAAGGGCGCCCCCATGATGCCGGCGAATCCCGCCAGGAAGGAGCCCAGCATGAACACGGCGAGGAACACCCGCGGGGTGTTGATGCCGAGGGCCTGGACCATCTCTTTATCGTCGACGCCTGCCCTTACCAGCGCTCCAATCTTCGTTTTGGCTACGAATAGCCAGAGGGACAGGGCCAGCGCCAGACCGACGCCCATCAGGAAGAAGCGGTACTTGGGATAGCCGATCCCTCCGGGCAGTTCGAACGCGCCTCGCAGGAAGGCGGGGCCGGGAAGGCGGAAGAAGTCGGCGCCCCAGCTCAGCATGGTGAAGTCGGCTATCAGGAGCAGCGCGCCGAACGTCAGCAGGGCTTGGGGCATCTCATTCGTCACCGAGAAGCGCTTCAGGAAGCCCCAGTACATGACCCCGCCCGCCACAGCCGCAACGACGGACGACGCGAGGAGGGCAAGCAGCGTGTTGCCCGTTGCGCGCCAGACCGTCAGACCAACGTAGGCCCCCAGGAGATAGAAGGACCCGTGGGTCATGTTCAGCACGCGCATGAGCCCGAAGGTCAGCGACAGCCCCGCGGCCACCAGGAACAACAGGCTGGCCAGCGAGGCCGTATTGAGCAACACCTGAGCGAACGTTGTCATAACGTTTCTGGCCTCGCCTGTTCTCAGGGGCCGCAGGACGCCCCAATGCGCCTGCGAGCGGGATTCACGGAAGCCAACGAAAGAACGGAGCCTCGGACGCCAAATCTAGGTTGGCATTATAATGATGCCGCCATAGGCTGGCAATACCCGGCGCCCTTACCGGCGGCGGCGCGACGGTTTTCGCTCGAAAAGGTTTCTCGCAAACCATCTTTCGCCGCTGGGCAGGCGCTCCGGAGCAGAGCGCCCCCACCCAAGCCAATGAGGAGGAAGGTCCATGCCGGAGTTCACCGGCCTTGAGGTCATCCGCCGGGGAGAGACCGTGCGAGTCAACTGCCCCAGGCTCGATTCCGAGCTGGTCCAGGAGCTGCTCGGGGTCGGATGCCACTCGGTGTCGTGGGGCGCCGACAGCGTCTCCTTTGTCCTGGGCGCCGAGGATTTGGAGCGGTTTAGGAAGATCTACGAAGGAGGCGGTCACGCGGCCATCGACCTGCCGTTTCTCGTCCTGGCATACTTCGACTTCATATCCCCCTTCGCCTACGTCGCCACCGAGCTGGTCAAGCCCGTGGAGGCCGAGTTCAACGTCCACATTGAGTGGCGCGCCTTCGAGTTGCGGCCCCGCTGGCGCCAGTATCCGGACGTTACCGCCGACGCGCCGCGCTCCCAGGCGCGTTGGGCCATGCAGAAAGACGCGGCCAGGCGTTATGGGTTGCCCATCGCCGAGGACCGCCCTCCCTTCCGCCTCCGGACGCGCCCCGCATTGATGGCCGCTGAGTACGCCAGGGAACACGGGCGCTTCCGAGAGTTCCAACGGGCCATGTTCAATGCCTTCTACGTCACCCATGAGGACATTCGAAATCTCTCGGTAATTGCAGAGATCGCCGGGGGCCTTGGCTTGGATGGACAAGCGTTGGCGGCCGCGGTAATGGAGCGCCGCTACGAGGCCCGGATAGAGCAGTGGCGCCGCGAGGCGCAGGCGGACCTAGTCTTCGGGGTGCCGACATTCAAGATAGGCCCAACCGTCATCTGGGGACGAGAGCCCGTCGAGGACATACGAAAGGCCCTGGAGGAAGCGGGCGCATCCAGGAGACAGGCATAGGGAACGCCTGAACAACTCCCTGTAGGCCGGACTGAGTTGACTGTGGGGGGTCTTACGGAGACGTTCAGCCGCTCCACGGCGCTGCGACAGGGGTTGTTGGGACCGGTTGAAGGCCCCAGCCCGGGCGATTCCCCACCTCCCATCCCCGCCCCGTACTCAGGGGCGGCCTAGCAATCGTCCCCCTCTGCAATGAGCAAGGTCAGGATGCGCTCCCCCTCCATCCCCCAAGCGAGGTGCAGGGGGCTGCTCTGTCCCTGCCCCTGTACTCGGGGGAAGGTTAGGAAGGGGGTCCCCGCCAGGTGAGGAGACGACGCCTCCTTTCCCCAAGCGGGGTGCAGGGGGCGCAGCCCCCGCCGGGGGTACAGCGAGTCCCCCTGTCTCTAAAAACGTTGGAGGGTGGGCCGGTGGGATAGCGGCGCAGGCTAAGCCAGACTCTCCGCTGAAGGAGAGCGCAAGCCAAAACGAAATCCTTCCTCCCATCCCTTCCCCGCCCCCGGGGAAAGGCCAGGAAGCGTCCCTTCTCCCCGCCCCCTGCCTGAGTGAACGCCGCGCGGCTGGGGAGCGCCAGCAAGCGGTTGTCCAATCGAGGGTGGGCCAACTAGACTGCGGGTATGGTGCAACGCAGCCTGCGCTTCGACGGCGGATTCGACGATTGCCCCAATATTGACCGGTTGGGTTGTTGAACGACGTGCCCCACCAGACCGAACCCAACGCCAACAACGCCCTGGGAGACCTCCTCCGCGGCATGATGCCCGGCTGCGAGGTCCGCTCCGAGAATACGCAGACCTTCCCTGACCATCCGGGGCGCCATGCCGACGTGCTGATCACGGCGCCGGGGCGCTCGCCGGTTGCGGTTGAGGCGGAGTATGAGCCGGCCCCCGAGGCGGAAGAGGACGCCCATGCGCGGCTGGGCCTGACCGTTGTGGGGGCGCTGCGGACCATCGAGGCGGCCATTGCCGTACGCTACCCGGAGGCCGTGGAAGACGCCTACGACGTGCGCCAGGCCCTGGCTGAGGCGCGCCTTTCCTACTGCGTACTCTACGAGGACGGCAGCCGCTTCCCCGAATCGGGGTGGCTGAACGGTTCGGCGAGCGACCTTGCCGACTTGGTGCGCCTGCTGTCGGTGCCGCAGAAGGCGGTGGACGAGGCGGCCGCGGTGCTCGAACACGGAATCGGGCAGGCGGCTGGCGTACTCGATGACCTGGCGCAGCAGCGGCCAGCCATCATCACGACGATAGCCCGGCTGCTGGGCATGGCCAACGTGCCGCAGACGCGCCGCATGGCCTGCGCCATCGTCGCCAACGCCATGGTGTTCCACGAGCGGATTGCGGGGATGCACGACGAGGTCAAGCCGCTGGGGTTGGTGTGCGGCCCCGGCGTTGGGAACCCGCAGGCCGAGGTGGAGAAAGCCTGGTCCGCCATCCTGAAGATCAACTACTGGCCCATATTCGCCATTGCCAAGGACATCTTGGAGCAGTTGCCGCCGGACAGCGCCGCGCAGGTGTTGCGGGGCCTGAGGGACACCGCTCAGACGGTGAACGCCACCGGCGTGGACAATGCCCACAACCTGACCGGGCACATCTTCCAGCGGCTGATTGCCGACCGGAAGTATCTGGCGACCTTCTACACCCTACCGGCGTCGGCGGCGCTGTTGGCGCGGCTGGCGGTCGCCAAGATGAACGGCGTGGACTGGTCGGATGCCGAGGCCATCGAGAAGCTGCGGGTTGCCGACTTCGCCTGCGGCACCGGCGCGTTGCTGTCGGCGGTGTACGAGCAGATTGCGGCCATGCACGAGCGGGCCGGAGGCAATCCGGCTGGACTGCACCGGGCGATGATGGAGGAAATGCTCTACGGCTGCGACGTGATGCCGTCGGCCATCCACATCACGGGCTCAACGCTTTCGGGAGTGGAGCCATCGGTGGGTTTTGAAAACTCACGCCTGTACACCATGCCCTACGGCCGGCAGGGCGACGGGACGGTGAAGATTGGGTCGTTGGAGCTGCTGCAATCCTCGACGGCGCTGACGTTGTTCAACACGAGCGACCCGGCGATGCGCACGGGCAGCGCCGGTGAGGAGACGGCGGCGCAGGTCACCGCGGAGATGCCCGACGAGGGCTTTGACCTGGTGATCATGAACCCGCCGTTCACCAGCAACTCAACTAATGAACAAATGCACATCGGCACATTTGCCCCAGCCTTTGCTGCATTCGAAGCTAGCAGCCAAGACCAAAGGGACATGGTCAGGCGAATGTCCATTCTCAAGAGAGAGACCTGCTATCACGGCCACGCAGGCATGGCATCGGCGTTTGCTGCATTAGCTCACAGAAAACTAAAGCCAGGCGGCGTCATAGCCTTGGTCCTGCCTCTCACGGCCTCTGCCTCGTCATCTTGGCAACGCTTTCGCCAAATGATGTCGCAAGATTATGAGGATTTGACAATCCTGAGCATTGCCGCTAATGGCAACGATATGTCCTTCTCGTCTGATACCGGCATGGCAGAATGTCTAGTTGTCGCACGCAAGTCTGCGGATAAGTCGGGACGGCCACATTTAGAGCACTTAGCAAGTTTTGCCTCACTACGTTGCCGCCCGAGAGGATTTGCCGAGGCCGCTGCGATTGCGAAAAGTATTGTTGGAACCAAATCCCCTAGAGGAATCGGAGACGGGCCATACGGAGGCACGCATCTACGCCTAGGCGATGACATAGTTGGCGAGACACTGGAGGCCACGCATTCAGGTGGCGAGAATTGGGGCAGCGTGCGCATAGTAGACTATTCCTTGGCACAATGTGCTTACGCCCTATCTCAATCCAAACTATGGCTACCAGGACTCCCTAATTCTTGCGATCTTGAGGTTGTAAAGCTGGCTGATATAGGATTACTTGGCCTATACAACCTAGACATCATCGGGAAGCCGCCGCAAGGCCCGTTTGATAAGTTGGGACCCACACCAACGGCCACCTATCCTTCTTTATGGAATCACGACGCCAAGAAGGAGACCCGCATAGTTTGCGAGCCAGATTCACAGCTGCTTGTACGTCCAGGAATGGAGTCAAAGGCTGCCATCGTTTGGACCCATGCTGGTAGAGCGCATATTAACCAGGAATTCACTTTCGGCTCTCAAGCTCTCGCTGCTGCCTTCACGGAACTGGACGCCATGGGAGGTAGGGTTTGGCCAAACGTAAACTTTAAGGACAAGCGGTTCGATTACATGTTCACTTTGTGGTGCAACAGTACACTAGGCTTGTTGTCTCACTGGTGGCACGCAAGTCGACAGCAATCAAGTAAAGCTACCGTAGCTGTTCGAAAGGCGGAATCCCTCCCCGTCCTGGACTTCCGCGCCCTCACCGACGAGCAGTTGCTGATGGCTGAGTCGATCTTCAACGAGTTCCGGGACAAGGAGCTCAAGCCCGCCTACCTCGCGGACACCGACGCCAACCGGGCGCTGCTGGACCGCCGGGTTGTCTGTGACTTCCTGGGGTTCGACGAGGAAATTTACCTGGGCGTCCGCCGCTTGGCGGCAAAGTGGTGCGCCGAGCCGTCTGTGCACGGAGGAAAGCCGCGGCCGCCGGGGAGCGCGCTGGTCAGCTAGGGAATCTCTAAACAAGCCCCCGCCCCCGGGGAATCTCCCATCCCTGCCCCCGTACCCAGGGGCAAGCTAGCAAGCGCCCCGACGCGCCAACGCAAGCTCGCGACCGCCCCCAAGCAGCGTGCAGGGGGCTGCGCCCCCGCCGGGGGTACAGCGAGTCCCCCTGTTCCTAAAAACGTCGGAGGGTGGTGCGGGCGGGACAACGGCGCCCGCCACCATAACCCTCTCTCTCCTTCCCCTCAGTCCCTGCCCCCGAGTACGGGGGCAGCCTAGGAAGCCTCTCGACGCGCCAAGGTGAGCAAACGACGCCCCCGTCCCCCAAGCAGGATGCAGGGGGCGCAGCCCCCGCCGGGGGTACAGGGGGACTCCCCCTGTTTCCAAAAACGTTGGAGGGTGGGCCGGTGGGATAACGGCGCACGCCAAGCCAGACCCTCCGCTGATCGAGGGCGCAGGCCAAGACAAAACCATCCTTCCCCATCGGCGGGCGGACCCCGGAGTCCGGGGCTCCTGCCACACCCCCACTGCAAAATACGAACGGGTGTGCTATAGTACCCCCATGAAGTCGGCCACCGGCCCCCTTCTCTTTCTCGGAGCCTGCCGCATACATGAGCACTGGGGGCTAACCACAGAGCATCCCCCTGTGGCAGGAGCGCTGAGGGAACAACCCAAGGGGCAAGACCCTCCGAGGAAGCCTGGGGCCGGAGCGAATGCCGTTGTAGGGCCACAAGCCCTTGGGAGCCGCTAAAGGCTCCCCGCGATTTCGCTAAGGCTCGTGACGGCTCGTGACGGCTCCCTTCGAGGGCTGGAGGCAGGCGTCACGAATTGTCACTAACCGTCTCCGAGTCGTCACAGTTGTCACATCGAGGTGCTATGGACTACCGCCCCCCGCGCGCCGCTATTGCTCTTGGCGCGCCCACCGGCTCCCGCCTGCTCTGCGGGTAGACGCCCTCTCCTGTTCCGGGCGCTGCCGGATGGCCGCCCACCGCGCGGCCCATGAACTGCGTGACGCCTACAGAGAGGAGAGCGGTGCACTTCCGGGGCGTGACGGATATCCGGACGGTGAAGCGGCCCCGGTCTTGGCCTCGCCGGGCTGGCGTCGGCGACAGGCTGAAGGCGCTCTCCTCAGCCTCGCAGACAAGGCCATCGAGGCGGAGCTGACGCCGGGGCGGGTGAGGGGGCAGGTTAGGAAGGGCGCCTTCTCCTGGCAGGCGCTCGAATCGCAGTGCGTCTCGCACAGCTTCTTCAGAGGTTCTCGGACAGCCTAGGCGTCGATGGTCTGGCCGCCGTCCACGGCCAACGCGTGGCCGGTGACAAACGAGGCCTCGTCTGAGGCTAGGAAGAGCATGCCGTAGGCGATCTCCTCAGGGTTCGCCAAACGCTGGAGACAACGATTGCGATTCGCGGAGGCCTGAAGAGCCGCCTGGCCCTCTTCCGGAGTCCTCCCCTCGGTGAGGTTCCTCAGCAGGCGCGGCGTCGCTGTGCCGCCGGGGCAGACGCAGTTCACGCGAATGCCCATCGGGCCGTAGTCGATGGCCATGCTCCGCGTCAGCAAAACGACGCCTCCCTTGGATGCGCTGTAGGCCGCGTAGTCGTTGGTTCCCAGGAGTCCATGGGTCGATGCGGTGTTCACGATGCTCCCCCTGCCCTGCGCCATCATATGGGGCAGGGCCGCCTTGGAGCACAGGAACATCGAGGTCAGGTTGATGTTGATGAGCCGCTTCCATTCTGCTTCCGTGAGCTGGTCGACCCGGCCTCTGATGCCGGTCCCGGCGTTGTTGAGCAGGATGTCCAGACCTCCGAAGCGCTCCAGGGCCAGCGCCATCATCCCCTGGCAGCTTTCGGCGGACGTAACGTCAGCCTGAAAGAAGACTGCCTCGCCGCCTTCGCTCTGGATGAGCGCATCAATGCGGGGCGAGATGACCTCCACGAGGTCCACGCAGACTACCCCGGCCCCCTCCCGAGCAAAGAGGCGGGCAGCCGCCCGCCCGATGCCGCTGTTGGCCCCGGTGATGACGGCGACTTTGCCAGCCAGCCGTCCCCGGCCGGAGCCCATCATCGGGTGTTCGTCAGTGCCCGGCGAGGTTGTTGTTGATGTCATGGCAACTCCTTTTTCCAGCGTTGCGCCGCTGTCCTAAGCGTCGATGGTCTGGCCGCCGTCCACGGCGAGGGCGTGGCCGGTAACGAACGAGGCCTCGTCCGAGGCCAGGAAGAGCATAGCGTAAGCAATCTCCTCCGGGCTCGCCGGTCGTTGCAGGCAGCGATTCATCTTCGCTGCCTCCTGGATGGGGACCTGCCGCCGCGCCAGGTTTCCCAGAAGCAGGGGCGTCGCAGTCAGCCCGGGACAAACGCAATTCACCCGTATGCCCATCGGGCCGTAGTCGATGGCCATGCTTCGCGTCAGCAGGACCACTCCGGCCTTGGAAGCGCAGTAGGCGGGATTGTTCTCCGTCGCCAGCAGGCCGTACGTGGACGCGGTGTTGACGATGCTCCCCCTGCCCTGCGCCATCATGTGGGGCAGCGCCGCTTTGGAGCAAAGAAACACCGAGGTCAGGTTGACGTCGATGAGGCGTTCCCAATCTGCCAGCGGGAGAACGTCCACCCGCCCGCGAGCCGTTGTCCCTGCGTTGTTCAGGAGAATGTCCAACCCCCCAAAGCGCTCCAGGGCCAGCGCCATCATCCCCTGGCAGCTTTCGGCGGACGTAACATCCGCCTGAAAGAAGACCGCCTCTCCGCCGTCACCCTGAATAAGCGCATCGATGCGCGGCGCGACGACCTCCGCGAGGTCCACACAAACGACGCTGCCCCCCTCGCGGGCGAACAGCCTGGCCGCTGCCCGCCCGATGCCGCTGTTGGCCCCGGTGATGACGGCAACCTTGCCCGCCAGCCGACCCCTCCCGGGGCCCATCATCGGGTGCTCGTCGGCGCCCTGTGAAGCTGTTGTAGAAGTCATGGCTGGTCCAAGGATCTAGCGTAGTCCCCAGAGAGGGCGTTGCGCGGCCCCCATCCTAGCCTTCCCCCGGGTACGAAGGGAGGGACGGAAGGAGGGGGAAGGGACGGGGGATTCTCCCGTCTCGCGCCTGTAACAACATCCCTGGGAAGTGCAGCTAGGCGTCGATGGTCTGGCCGCCGTCCACGGCCAACGCGTGGCCGGTGACGAACGAGGCCTCATCGGAGGCCAGGAACAGCATGCCGTAAGCGATCTCCTCTGGGTTGGCGAGGCGCGACAGGCATCGGTTGATGTTGGCCGCGGCCTGAATGGAAGCCTCAGCGTCCTCGGGGCTTTTGCCCTGCGTCAGATTGCGCAGCAGCCGGGGCGTCGCCGTGGCGCCGGGGCAAACACAGTTCACCCGGATGCCCATGGGCCCGTAGTCGATAGCCATGCTTCGGGTCAGTAGGACCACGCCACCCTTGGAAGCGCAGTAGGCAGAGTAGCTCTCCGTGGCCAACAGCCCAAAGGTGGACGCTGTGTTGATGATGCTACCGTGGCCCTGCGCCATCATGTGGGGCAGCGCCGCCTTGGATCCCAGGAAGACGGAGTTGAGGTTGATGTCCAAGAGGCGTTTCCAGTCCGTCTCTTCGAGTTGGTCGACTCGGCCTCTGATGCCGGTCCCGGCGTTGTTGAGCAGGACGTCGAGACCTCCAAAGCGCTCCAACGCCAGGTTCACCATGCCCTGGCAGCTCTCGGCAGACGTGACGTCGGCCTGAAAGAAGACGGCCTCGCCGCCATCGCCCTGGATCACTGCGTCGATGCGCGGGGTAATGACCTCCGCCACGTCCACACAAACGACCCTAGCCCCCTCGCGGGCGAACAGTCTGGCCGCCGCCCGCCCAATGCCGCTGTTGGCGCCGGTGATGACGGCGACCTTGCCTTCCAGGCGGCCCCTGCCGGGGCCTAGTCCGGGATGCTCGTCGGCGCCGGGTGAAGATGTTGCCGATGTCATTGAATGCCCTCCAGAGTGCGAATTAAGGCGCCCTACGCCTTGATTGTCTGCCCCCCATCCACGCACAGCGCGTGGCCGGTGACGAACGAGGCCTCGTCGGAAGCCAGAAACACCATGCCGTAGGCGATTTCCTCGGGGTTGGCCAGTCGCTTGAGGGCGTGGTTGGTCTCAGCGACGGCGTCAAGGGCAGCCTGACCTTCTTCAGGGGACTTGCCCTGTGTCAAGCCCCGTATCAGCCTTGGCGTGGCCGTGCCCCCGGGGCAAAGACAGTTCACCCGGATGCCCATGGGCCCGTAGTCGATGGCCATGCTCCGGGTCAAGAGGATTACCGCCGCCTTCGATGCGCAATAGGCAGCGTACCTGCTCACCGCTAACAGCCCGAACGTCGAGGCAGTGTTGATGATGCTGCCTCGGCCCTGCTCCATCATGTGGGGCAGCGCGGCCTTCGATCCCAAGAAGACGGAGTTGAGGTTTATGTCGAAGAGGCCGCTCCAGTCTTCGAACGTGAGCTCGTCGACCCGGCCAAACACGCCAGTGCCGGCGTTGTTCACCAGGACGTCGAGACCTCCAAAACGCTCTAGCGCCAGTGCAATCATGCCTTGGCAGCTCTCAGGAGAGGTAACATCCGCTTGGAAAAAGACTGCCTCTCCTCCATCGCTTTCAATCAATGCGTCGATGCGGGGCGTAATGACCTCCGCCACGTCCACGCAAACGACCTTGGCGCCCTCGCGGGCGAAGAGACGGGCCGCGGCGCGGCCGATGCCGCTGTTGGCGCCGGTGATAACGGCAACCTTACCTTCCAACCGCCCGCGGCCGGGGCCCATCATGGAATGTTCGTCAGCGCTTGGCGCGGCCGATGCGGATGTCATGGCTCCTCCTAGGCTAACCGCCTCGGGCTATGGCTGGTTTCGAGAATGCTAGGCGTCCGTGGTCTGTCCGCCGTCCACGGCGAGGGCGTGGCCGGTGACAAACGAAGCCTCGTCCGAGGCCAGGAAGAGCATCCCGTAGGCGATCTCCTCCGGGTGCGCCAATCGTTGGATGGCCCGATTGATGGCGGCGGCGGCGGCCACAGAGGCCTCGGCCTCCGCCGGGCTCTTGCCTTCCGTCAGAATCCTCAACAGGCGGGGCGTCGCCGTCCCGCCGGGGCAGATGCAGTTGACCCGAATGCCCATCGGCCCGTAGTCGATGGCCATGCTCCGAGTCAGCAGCACGACGCCGCCCTTGGAGGCGCTGTAGACGGCATAGCTGGCCGTGCCCAACAGACCGAAGGTGGAAGCAGTGTTGACAATGCTCCCCTTGCCTTTGGACATCATGTGCGGCAACGCCGCCTTCGACCCAAGGAACACGCCGGTCAGGTTGAGGTCCACGATCCTTTTCCAGTCCCCTTCTGAGTAGCTGGTCGACGCGGCCCCACACGCCCGCGCCGGCGTTGTTGACGAGGATATCCAGGTCTCCGAATCGCTCCAGGGCCAGGTTCACCATGCCCTGGCAGTTCTCGGCAGAGGTAACGTCTCCCTGGAAGAAAGCCGCCTCGCCCCCCTCGCCTTGAATGAGGGCGTCGACGCGGGGCGCGATATCCTCAACAAGGTCAACGCAGACAACCTTGGCGCCCTCTCTGGCGAAGAGACGGGCCGTGGCGCGGCCGATGCCGCTGTTGGCGCCGGTGACGACGGCAACCTTGCCCTCCAGCCGCCCCCTCCCGGAACCCATCATGGGATGTTCGTCAGCGCCTGACGAGGCTGCTTGGGACGTCATGGCTCCTCCTTGGGTAGCCGCTTCGGGTTGTAGTTGATTTCGGGGATGCTAGGCGTCGATGGTCTGGCCGCCGTCCACGGCGAGAGCGTGGCCGGTGACGAACGATGCCTCGTCCGAGGCCAGGAAGAGCATACCGTAGGCTATTTCCTCAGGCCGGCCCATGCGCTGGACCGCCCGGTTGATCTTGGCGGCCTCTGCTATGGCAGCCTCGGGGTCGGGCTGCGAGTTGAAGAAGCGGAGCAACCTTGGCGTCGCCGTGGCGCCGGGGCACACGCAGTTCACCCTGATTCCCATGGGGCCGTAGTCGATGGCCATGCTCCGGGTCAGCAGCACCACGCCGCCCTTGGAGGCGCAGTAGGCGGCGTAGTCCTCCGACGCCAGCAAGCCAAAGGTTGAAGCGGTATTGATAATGCTCCCGCGCCCCTTTTCCATCATGTGCGGCAGGGCGGCCTGAGAGCCATTGAACACGCTGTTCAGGTTGGTGTCGATCACGGAGCCCCATTGCTCCGCGGATAGCTGGTCCACCCTGCCGCGGATGCCCGTGCCGGCGTTATTCACCAGGATATGCAGATCGCCGTAGGCGTTCAGCGCCGTGGCCACCATTCGGTCGCAGTCCGCGCGATTGGTCACATTGACGTTGACGAAGGTGCACTCGCCTCCCTGGCTCTTGATGAGATCGTCGATACGAGGCTGAATGTCCTCCACGAAGTCGACCCCAACGACCTTGGCGCCCTCTCTGGCAAAGAGGTCTGCCGTCGCTCTTCCGATGCCGCTGTTGGCGCCGGTGACGATGGCCACCTTGCCCTCAAGCCTGTTCCTGCCAGGGCCCAAGCCCGGATGCTCTTGCACTGAAGCCTGCGTGGTCACGATGATCCTCCTATCAGCCGGGTGTAATGCAACGTGGGACTGCCCCGCCTCGCTTGGGGGACAGTCCCCGCAATGGCTACGTAGTGACTATGCGCCGTTGATCCCGTAGAGCGCCCGCGGGTTGTCGATGAGAATCTTGTTCTTGACCTCTTCGGACAGATCGGGCCGGCGCTTCAGGTCGGGCACAATCCCGTCTTCCCTGGACTGGTCCTGGTGCCCGTAATCGGAGCCGATGATGATGTTGTCCTCGCCGATGAAGTTCAGCAAGTAGCCAATGTCCTCGTCGACCTCGGTGGCAACGTAGAGGCGATAGTCGCGGAACAGTTGTGGCCCCCACCAATCGCCCCAGTTGGGCCCGGTGGCCGTGACCTGGAAGCCGGCCTTCGACGACCGCCGAAGCAGGTGCATGACGTAGGGGACCCAGGACGACGCGGCCTCCACAAAAGCGAACCGGAGATTGGGGAACCGCTCGGGGATTTTGTTCGCGACGATGTCACGAAAGGCGAAGAGGGGCATGACCCGGACGTGAGGGAACACGTGGCTGTACTGGATGTCTATGAGCTTGGTCAGAGCCGGAACTCCGCCCCCGGTGTGGAAGCAGATGGGTAGGCCGGCCCGCTGCGCCGCCTCGTAAATGGGGAAGAAAAAGGGCTCCGCCACCGAGCGGGCGCCCTCGATGCCCCGGAACAGTAGTCCAACGGCGCCGTTCTCTTTCACGACGTTGATCTCCTCTATGGTGGCCTCAACCGAGCGCAGCGGAACGGGGGCCACCCAGCGGATGCGGTTCCCGCCCTTGGCCCAGACGTCCGCCATGTAGCGGTTGTAGGCGCGGCACAGAGCGATCTCCAAGTCCACGTCGTCCGTCAGGTACATGATGAACATGGTGGGGTAGACGACTTCGACGTCAACGTCTCGTTCGTCCATCGCCTTGATGCGGCCGGGCACATCGGAGATGCCGCGCACCCCTGCTGCAACGTCGGTGCGGGACTCCTCCTTGATGTCGCCGGGCACGTGCAGGCCGAAGCTTCCTTTCCCTTTGGGCCGGGGGTATATCTCCCCGTCTATGAGCCAGAACGCGTTGAACTCGCCGTACCACGTATCGGGAGGAGCGATGAGCCGGACGGGGCGCCGCTCGTACCAGTCCCTGTCCATGTGCTCCCAGATACCGGGATGCTCGATGATGTGCGTGTCGGCGTCGACGATGCCCGCCATAGTAACCACCTCCCGTCGAATTGCGTCGCGATTCCACCAGCGGCCAGTCGGACGCGGCCAAGGGACACGGTATGTTATGGCAGCGCTGGGGCGGGCTGTCAAGGGAACGGCGCGCTGCTCCTGCCTCTCCCTATTGCAAAATACGAACAGTTGTGCTATAGTAGCCCCATGAAGCGGGCCGGGGGCCTGCTTCTCTTCCTTGGAGCCTGCCGCATACATTTAGCACTGTGGGCTAACCATAGAGAATCCCCCTGTGGCAGGGGCGCTGAGGGAACAACCCAAGGGGCAAGACCCTCCGAGGAAGGATTGGACCAGATCGAATGCCGTTTCGAGACAAGCTCCTTGGAGGTGTAAGGCTCCGCCTCAGTTCATGACGATTCGCTACGACCTCACTACGGTTCTTCACATCTCTCTTATGACTTCATTGCGCCTTTGTTGCGCCTCTGTGGCAGCTCCGTGCCTGCAAACCCCGAAATCCGGCT
This sequence comes from Dehalococcoidia bacterium, assembly GCA_965263165.1. Taxonomy (GTDB): domain Bacteria; phylum Chloroflexota; class Dehalococcoidia; order Lucifugimonadales; family SAR202-VII-2; genus SAR202-VII-2. The sequence continues at coordinate 1,464,733 of OZ253584.1, read as the reverse complement.
GATACGCGTAACGAATCCTCGCTCACCGTCCCAAATTCTTAACTGTTGGCGCGTGGACGTGCTATAGATTACCGCTCGCGGTCCCGCTAGTCGGCGCCAGGAAGGACAGGTCTGGAAGGGCATCCGGCAACTGGCGGGCCTGGCGCAGCCTCACCGCGCCACCAGGCCAGCCGTACCGGCGACGATCATGGCGATGGCCGCGAGCTTGACGGCCAGCACTCGCGGCGTGAGGGGTTCGTGGATGAAGCTGGGCGCCAGCCAACTCACCAGCACCGCATACGCGAATACGAAGAGCGGCCTGGTCGCGTTCAGGGCTGAGGCCCCGGACACCGGGCCAACACTGAACGAGGCGAACAGCAGGTATGTCGCCAGCAGCGCCAGCAACGTGTCCGCCGCGAACAGGGGCACGCGCCGCGGCCGGTGGCGCACGATCTCCCAGGCCTCTTTGACGGCGGCTCGATTGGCGGAAACGGCCAGGATGGCCACTCCCACTATGAAGAAGTTGATGGTGAATACCTGAACGGTCGAGAGCTCCGACAGGGCGTCCTTCCCCAGAAGATTCGAAACGCCCGTCGCAAAGCTCGCCAGGAGCAGCAGGAAGAAGGAGGATCCGAGTCGAAATCCGCCTGAAGCTCCCCCGGCGCGACGGACCGACAACAGAATCGCCCCGGCAACGATCACGACGATGGCGCCCCAGTCCAACAGGTCGACCTGTTCGCCCAGGAAGAGGGCGGCAAGCACTGCAATGAAGATTGGGTACGTCTGGGTGACCGGCAGCGCCCGGGACACCTCCTCTCTGCGGAGCACCCCGAAGAGGACGGCCAGCGCGAGGCCGCGGAGGAACCCCGAGGCCAGGGCAGCGCCTATCGACCTGATGGAGTACGACGAGTAGGAAGGGTCCGCTAGGAGGAAGGGAATAGAGGTTATGAGGCTGAGAACGCCCAGGATGAAGAGGATAGCGCGGACGTTCCGCGCCATCCTCTCAACGATGAATTTGTCAAGGATGCTGACGAGGCCAAAGATGGCCGCGCTGAGAAGCGCTAGGGTGGCCCAGTCCATCGCCGGGGGCCGCTAGTCCACGGGATCCGGCAACCAGCCCCACGGACGGGGACCCCAGTCCGGGGCAATCACCTCTCCCCGCTTCACCGTCACGAACGGGATCACGGCCCGGTCCACGGTCTGGCGCTGTCCTGTTGAGTCGGCGACGTTCCATTTGCCCTGTTGGACGTCCAGAACGGAGACGTCGCCCTGATGGCCCGGCTTCAGGGCGCCCAACCGGTCGGCGGCGCCCAGGGCCAGGGCAGGCTTGATGGTGGCCATCTCAATGGTCTGCTCCAGCGTGAAGCCCAAGGCCATGGACCGGGTCATCGTCTCGGCCATGCTATGGACAATCTCCGTGCCGGGAAGCGTCAAGTCGGTGCTGAGGCAGTCCGGCGCCATGCCCTGGTCCAGCAAACGCCGCCCTACGTCGAAGCTGAAGTTGAAGCGGCCGTGGCCCGTGTCGAAGACCACGCCGCGCTCCAGGGCGGCTTTGACCTGTGGGTACAGCCTCCCGTTGGCGTCCAGTACACCGCCGTGGTGGGAGGTGAACAGGTGCGTCAGGACGTCGCCCTCGTCGAGGATGTCCATCAGCTCCGTCAACACGGATTTTTGGCCCACCTTGGCATGGGGGTCGCCTATGTGAACCATCAGCCGGAGCCCGGTCTGCCTTGCGATGTCCTTGGCGACGCGGGCAAGGTCCATCCCCATGTTCTCGAGGGCTGGGTTGACCATGCGCACCTTGAGGCCGTGGATCTGGTCCTTATACAGGCCGGCGATCTTAATGGCCTCGTCGGGGTCTATGTCGTCCGGGCCTCGGACTTCCGGCAGGCTCACGAGGCCGTGGCGGGCGACGTGCATGAACGCCACAACCTCCGTCTTGCAGTTGGGCAGCACGTACTTGGGGAAGCCGCGGAAGTTGTACGGCCCGGCGCTCCCCGCATCCACCACAGTGGTCACTCCAGCCCGAACCCCGGCGACGTCCGGGTTCAACGCCCTGGGATTCACCGCTTCGTAGACATGGACGTGAAAGTCGATGAGGCCCGGGGCAACGGTCTTGCCGGGAACGCGGATGCTGCGCACTGCCTCCGCCTCGGGAATGTCGGGCGCCAGCCGGTCGATGCGGCCGCCGGTGATGGCGACGTCCAGGTCGGCGTTCAGCCCCTGAGCGGGGTCAACGACGCGCCCGCCCTTGATCACGAGGTCGTACATGGGGCCTCCTTACGACTGCGCTGAAGCGGCAACATTGTGGCATGGACGCGATTTCGAGGCAAGGAATCGTCGCGGCCAACGTCCTATAGGAGGCTGGCGGTTGCCTCTCCGTTACGGCCCCCACCCTGGCCCGCCCGATGGCGAGGCGCCCATTCGCGCAGCAACGGCGCTGCGTTGGGCAAGGCCTATTTTGAGGCAACGCGTCGCCTTGACAGGCGTTGCCGGCTAGGACTAGAGTTCGGTGCTACCTTCCAGAGGGATCCCATGGAGCCTGGGCGCCTGAACATGACCGTGGAATCGCTCCCCAACGGGGGCTTCCGCGCATCAAGCGCTGGCGTTTCGGCCCTCCATGTCCAGGACGACGCGATTGCAGGCGCGTTGCAGGCAACGCACAGGGGCAGGCCCTAACCCGCGAGTCGAACAGCGAGCGGTTGCCCCAATTGGACGCAGCCAAGTGATCCCTACCACCCCCCTGGCGACGCATTCCTTTATATCTGGAGTGCGCCCGCGTCTGACTGGAGTGCGCGCATGGACCTGCTTCTGACCGACCGCGTCGCCATCGTGACGGGCGGCGCCTCGAACATAGGCCGTCAGGTGGCCCTCACTCTGGCCGGAGAAGGAGCCAGCGTGGCCATCCTCGACCTGGACGAGGACGGGGCGCAGCGCGTGGCGCAGGAGGCTAGGACTTCCGGGGGACGGGTCTCCGTCTACAGAACGGACATTGCCGACCCCGCCAGTGCCGAGGTTTCCGTCCGCCGGGTCGCCGAGGACCTTGGGAAGGTGGATATCCTGGCCAACGTCGCTGGGTGGATGTACGACGAGCTGTTCTTGGATGAGACCGCCGAGAAGCAGGAAAAGTTGGTGAACGTCAACCTATGGGGCCCCATGAACATGATCAGGGCCGCGCTGCCGCACATGGTCGCCAATGAATACGGGCGAGTGGTTTCCGTGGCCTCGGACGCCGGGCGAATGGGAGAATACAAGGAAGCGGTCTACTCGGCGTGCAAGGCGGGGGTCATAGCCTTGTCGAAAGCGCTGGCGCGGGAAGTGGGACGCTACAACATCACGTTGAACTGCGTCTGCCCCGGCCTGACGATCCCCGAGGCGCCTGAGACCATGAGCGCCGACAGTTTCTGGCATGAGAACTTGGACTTCTGGACTGAGGAACGCCAACAGAAAGCCGCCCGGGCCTACCCGCTGCGTCGCCTTGGCAGGCCGGACGACGTGGCCAGCATGGTGGCATGGCTTGCCTCTGACCGGTGCTCCTACGTGACCGGCCAGACGGTCAGCGTTAGCGGCGGCTATACGATGATGTAGGCGCGTTGGTGAATCCCCGGCCACCGCTGCACATCGATAGATCCAGCGGCGCCGGTTCGGGAATGGGTCGGACGCAGAGGAGTTATATGCCCTTCAAGCAGCGGCGACTTGCATTTGCTCTCGCGGCGCTATTGGCCGGGGTTGCGGCGTGCTCCAGCGGCGGCGCCACCACCGGGGCTCCCACAGACGCGCCGACGCCCAGCCCTTCGGCGACGGCAGCGCCTACCCCCGGCGCCTCGGCGACGGCAACACCGACGCCAGCGCCGGAAGAGCCAACGCCTTCCTCTGCTCCCACACGCGCCGGTGGGACCGATGCCGGCGCCACACCCACCGCTACCCCAGACCAGCAAATTCCGGAACCCCCAGTTTTAGAAGGCCGGGGCAAGCTGATGCTCACCGCGCTCGAAGAGATCATCTTCAGATCGGAGACCGCTGCGCTCCGGGAGATGCGGATGGGTGGGGACCCGTCCTATATTCCAGCGCTCGTGGAGTTGCTCCGGTTCGGGCCTTTCTTCAGGCAGGAACTGGTCGACAGCCTTCTCTACACGCTGGACACGCTGGCGGCGCCCATTGACGGCAGTGAGTTCTCCACGAAGTTCACTTGGTCTGACTGGGTCATGTGGCTGGCCAGCTACGAGGTGGAGCCCCCGGAGGGCTTCGCGGCGTGGAAGGGGTATCTGTATACCCTAGTGGACCCGTCCTGGGTGGTTTTCTTCTATGACAACTTGCCGACCCGCATCAACATCGGGGAGGTCGTCTGGGGAGGCGTGTTGAAGGACGGCATCCCTGATCTCATAGACCCACCCGTCGTCTCCCCGGACGAGGCGACCTATCTGAACCCCGGCGACCGGGTGTTCGGCGTCTCCATCAACGGGGAGCACCGGGCGTATCCCCACCGCATTATGAATCCCCATGAGATGGCCAACGACGTGGTTGGAGGGGCGCCCATCGCTTTAGCCTACTGAACGCTCTGTGGATCGGGAATCGTGTATTCCCGCATAGTCAACGGAGAGGTCACCGAGTTCGGCACATCCGGCTTCCTCTACCGCAGCAACAAGCTGATGTACGACCGGGCCACCAATACGCTATGGCGCCAGTTCATAGGCGAACCAGTGGTGGGCGAGCTGGCCCACAGCGGCATCGAGCTCGAGACGTTCCCAGTGGTCGTCACCACCTGGCAAGAGTGGCTCGCCGAGCATCCGGACACAACAGTCCTAGCAATAGAAACGGGTGTCTACAGCCCGGAAAGATACCTCCCGGAATCGAACTCGGGGTCCATCTATCACCTCTATCGAGCGTCGCCGGGGACCATGTTCCCCGTGCCGCTGGAGAGTGCCCAACTCATCACCAAGGCGCAAGTCTTGGGCCTTCGGTTCGGCGGAGAAGCAAGGGCATACGCCCTGGACCGCCTGGCGGAGGCCCCCGTGGTCAACGACACCCTCGGCGGAACGGACTTCGTGATCGTCACGGACTCGGAAGCCCGGGCCGCTCGCGCCTACGAGCGCGGGGCGCGGACCTTCTCGTTAGGAGAGAACGGCGCCGTGGTGGACGAGAGCGGGAACAAGTGGGCCGCCGGAGAAGAGGCCCTGGTGCAGGAAGACGAGCCAACTCAGCGGTTGCCCCGACTACAGGCCCGCAACGCCTACTGGTTCGGATGGTTCTCCAACTATCCCGACACTTCCGTCTACGAGGGCTAGCGCGCCGCCGCGGCTCACCGGCGGCGCGGTTCTCATCGCGTTGGGAGTGGCCCTAGGGTTGTCTGGGCGGCCGATGAATGTCCATGCCTCCCAGAAAGTCCCGCATCGTTGAAGCTACGCCGTTCTTCTCACACTCCCGCTCGTAGAGCTCCAGAATGCGGTGGTCCTCGTCGTGGTACTCCACCTGGATTCCGCCCTTCTTGATATCCATGTCCGCCGCCTGCACCACAGCCTTCCGCTTGTCGAACACGGGGTAGCGGCGGCTGCCGAACCCGAGAACGTAGTAGCGCGACTGTCCCTCGGCGATGTTGAAGTGCTGGTGGTACGTCGGCCCGTCGGGCGGGGCGAAGAGGACGCCCGGCCACCAGTCGACCCGAACGGTATCGGTGGGGTCCTGTCCTTCCAGCCAGAGCAGCGAGTAACCCTTGCCTGTGACGCAGAAGATGTGGGCGCCGGCGTCGTGGCGATGGGCCTTCTTGTACGTGCCCGGAGGGAACTCGGAGATGTGGGCGCTGAGGGTGCTTTCGGCAAAGATGAAGTTGATCATACTGCCGCCGGCGCCGCGTTCGCGCCACTGGGGCAACTCGAAGTTGATGAGGTCTGGGACGAGGTTGGTTTCCCACATGTGCTGGCCCGCCTTCACCTCGCGGAACTTCCCCTCGCCGGTGAAGTAGCTGGCCTCGCCGGTGCGTTCGGGGAACTGATAGGGATTATCGAAAATGAAGCTCTCATTGTGAAAGATGTTCAGAATCACCGGCAGGTCGGTCACCGCGGCAAATCTAGCGGGCTCGGAGCCAGAGCCGTTGAAGTGCTGATGCTTCGCGTTGAGCGGGATGCCGATGGAGCTGCCTTCCTGCCATTCGAAGGTGTGCCGGGCGCCGCCGGGCAGCTCGATGGATGTTGCCCCCCTACCCTTCACCACGTAGATGGACTCGTCGTAGAGGTGCTGCTCCACGTTCAACTGGCCACCGGGGGGAATCTCCGAGACGTAGGTGCTAAGAAACTCTCCGCGGCCCGCCAAATGGACGTAGGCGCCAAGCCCGCCCATCCGCGGCCAAGGCTCCAGGGCCATGTTGACGCAATCGACGCTGTACTCTTCGACGACCGGAATGCCCTCCCGCGCCAGAAACTCTCTATAGGGATCCCTCATGTAGTACTGCTTGATCAATTCCGGGTCTGGGGAACCGGTAACTTGGATTGCCATAATGCCCTCCTCGTTCTCGCGGACTCGATGGCGCTTGCCAAGCCGACGATAGGGCTCGCGCCACCGCGATGTCAATTTGGCCTGGGGGCGCTAGGCGCGGCCTCCATCTCCAGCCGCGCTGGGCGTTTGAAAGCGAGGCCGGCTGGCCTCCATCTTCCGGCCTGCGCCGGAAAAGGCGGAAGCCGGGGCGCTCCCGCAATCCCCTCCCGGCGTCGGTGGTGTTATCCTGTCGAGCAGCAACGCCAGCACACCAATGGAGGCCATTCATGGAACCGTTGCCGCGTGGAGCTCAGTTCGTTCGGTCGAGGATGCTTTGGGAAATAGCCCTGGGTATGGCGGGGGACCAGTCCATCCCCTACTACGGGAACCGGGACATTGCCATCTACATCGGCAACGGGTCCGGCGAGGAGTTCAAGCCATCCCTTCGCATGGCGCCGGGATCTCCCATTCTGTCCAAAGGAATCGTCCGCGGCGACCTCGACGCCGCGTTTGTGAACCCATCCGCTCTGCTGACGCAGGCCTACCGCGGCACAGGTCTCTATGAGGGAGCGCCTCTGCCGGTGCGCGTCATCGCTTCCTTTCCCTCTTGGGACAGGTTTGTCATTGGGGTGAAGGCGGGATTGGGCATAACGTCCCTCGCAGACGTCAAGGAACAGCGCATGCCCCTGCGCATCTCCATCCGGGAGGACACAACACACTCGACCCGGGTGCTGTTGGACCAACTGCTGCCGATGTACGGGTTCACCGTGGCCGACGTGGAAGCCTGGGGCGGCAGCATCCAACTCAACGGCCCGCCCAATGACCCCCGCCGCATGACTGAGATCCGCGACGGAACGCTGGACATCGTCTTCGACGAGGGGATACCGGTCTGGCTGGACACTGCTGTCGAGCACGGCTACATGCCCCTGGAGTTGGAAGACGGCATCATGAAGCAGATGGAAGACATCGGCTGGCGCAAGGTGGTGCTGCCCAAGTCCGTCTTCAAGGGGCTGGACAGGGACTACGAGACCATCGACTACAGCGGATGGCCCCTGTACACGCGAGAGTCCCTCCCCGACGAGGTGGCCTACAGCATGTGCGCCGCCATCGGGGCACGGGTGGATGAGATCAAGTGGGAGGACGGCGCGTACACCGGGCTCGACCAGATCGGCAGAGATACGGAGTCCACGCCCCTGGACGTGCCTCTCCATCCCGGCGCAGAGAAGTGGTACCGGGAGCAGGGATACCTATAGGCCGCGCCAGGCAGCCGTGGTCCGTTGGAGCATGCGGGATTCAGCCGGGGTCAGCGAGATTCAATGGTCGTCATTCCGGTGTAGGTCAGAACGATAAGTGGGCACTGGCCCCACAGACAGCAGCATCACTGAGCATAGGCAATGTCCATCATGCGCCTGTTCAAATAGCAGGCGCATGACATCAGAGCAGCCTGGGCGCCCTTTCAGGCTGCTCGGCCAGGCTCAGCTTGTCGGCCTTGACGCCGAGGAGCCGCACCGGCCGCAGGGGTTCCCACGCGCGTTCAAACAGCACGGCCGCGTCCTCATAGATGGCATCGGCCGCGTCCGTGGGCTCGGGACGGGTGTGGGATCGGGTGAGCGTCGTGAAGTCCGAGTACCGGAGCTTGATACCGATGGCGCGGGCGGTGACTCCCTCCTTCCGGAGCTGGCCCGCAACGTCCTCGCTCATATGGCGAATACTCTCCAGTAGCGCCTCGGCGGCAGCGATGTCGCGGCTGAAAGTCCGCTCCACGCTGCGGGACTTGGCCTCTCTCTGAACCACGACGGGAGTCCCGTCGACGCCCCGGGCGCGCCGGCGCATCTCTGGCCCGCGTTTGCCGAAGAGCCGCGCCAGAAAGTCATCAGATGTGGCCGTGAGCTGACCCAGCGTCTCCAGGCCGTGCTCATGGAGCGTGGCGCCCGACCTGGGGCCAATGCCCGGCAGCCGGCGAACCGGCAGCGGCGCCAGGAACTCCGCTTCCTGGCCCGGTGGAACGGCCAGGAAACCCTGGGGCTTGGACATCTCGCAGGCGATCTTGGCAACGACCTTGCTGGTCGCCACGCCCACCGAGCTGGGCAGGCCGATGTCCCCCTGAATCCGGCGCTGAACGTCCCGTCCAATCTCTCCGGCCCTGTAGAAGGGGATGCCAGCGGGAAGCTCAACGTATGCCTCATCGATGGAAACCTGCTCCACCAGGGGCGCGTACTCCGCCAGCAGGGCCATGACCATCCGAGACGTCTCGCTGTAGTCGCCCCTGGAAGACGGCAGAATGATGAGGTGCGGGCAGAGCTTGACGGCGGCGCGCATGGGCATGGCGGAATGAACGCCATACTCCCTAGCGGCATAGGATGCCGCGGCCACCACGCCCCTGCCCTCGGGGCTGCCGCCGACCACCACTGGCTTGCCTCTCAGAGAGGGATCGCGCAGCTCTTCCACCGAAACGAAGAAAGCATCTAGGTCAAGGAGGATAACGCGCCGGTCAAGAAGCTCCACAGCCATACACCTCCCAAGGAAACAGATCGAGAACACACCGGGGACAGTGGCTCTGCGGAGCCCCGTGGACGCCTGCGTCCGCCGCCTCGACTGTTTGACAAGCCTACCACCTGCTGCTACATTGGCGGGTGCTACGCAGGGGCGTAGCGCTATGACAATCTCTTTCAGCGGGGACATCCTCCAGCGCCCGAATACTTCGGTAGTAGTACGCTGATAAAGCTCTGAGACCCATAGACGGAGCACCCTCGGGTGGCGAGAATCCCTCCCCAGTCCTGATTTCACGGAGGATCAAGTTGGAACGCCGTGACTTCGTTGTCCGATTCGCAGGAGAAGGCGGCCAGGGTGTCGTAACGGCCGCGGAGTTCTTGGCAAGGGCTGCCGCCACCGTCGGCTATCACGTGATGACCTTTGCCACCTTCCCCTCCCAGATCAAGGGAGGGCCCACGTACACCCAGGTCCGCATAGCGACATCACAGGTCCTGAGTTCGGGGGACGAGATTGACGTGCTCGTCGCGCTGAACCCAGAAGCCTATGATAACCACAAGTCCGATGTCCGCAGCGACGGCGTGGTTATGTACGACAGCGTCTTCGAAATCGCCGCTGAGACCAGGGCGCTGGGCGTGCCCATTGAGGAGTTGGCCAAGCAGGCCGGGGAGGCCCGGTCCGCCAACATGGTCATCCTGGGAGCGCTGGCGCACCTGGTGGATATACCGCAGGAGTACTTCCGGGACTTTATCACCGAGCGGTTCAAGGGGCGCGAAAGGATTGTCTCGTCCAACATAACGGCTCTGGGGCTGGGACGGGAACACGCGGCTGCCAGTGGATTTCAGTTGGGAAGCCTGATGCCACCGGAGCGGCCGGAAGGACGCCAGGTGCTGATCAAGGGAAATGAGGCGCTCGCTATTGGCGCTGTTCAGGCGGGTGTCGACTTCTACGTGGGTTACCCTATCTCCCCGGCGACGCCCATCTTCATCTTCATGGAGAAGAACCTGGTGGGCCCCGGCAGGTTCGCCTACCAGGCGTCGTCGGAAATCGAGTCGATCACGGCGATCATCGGGGCTGGTTACGCCGGCAAGAAGGCTATGACCGCCACCGCCGGCCCGGGCTTCACGCTGATGGGCGAGGGCATAGGCCTGGCGTGGATGGCCGAGATTCCAATCGTCGTCGTTGATGTCCAGCGAGGCGGACCGGCCACCGGACTGCCGACCAAGACCGAGCAGTCCGACCTCCAGACCGCCCTCCACCCCGCCCACGGGGACTCCAAGCTGCCCGTCATAGCTCCGGGAACCGTGGAGGAGTGCTTCTACGCCGCCATTCACGCCTTCAACTGGGCGGAGCGATACCAGGGACCCGTCATGGTGCTCAGCGAGCACATGATGGCGGAGCGGTCTCAGAACATCCCCATGCCCAATCTGGACCTGTACCCGTTGGAGCGGCGGCAGATCTACACCGGCGACAACGGCTACCTGCGCTACGATAGCTGGGAGCTGTCTCCCATGCCGATTCCGGGGTCTCCCGGCTCCTACGTGGCCAATGGTTCGGAGCACGACTCCTACGGCGACACGACCCACCTGCCGGACCGCCACGTCCAGATGACGGAACGGCGCTTTGGCAAGCTCAAGCTGCTGGAAGACGGCTACTACGAGGCGGAGAATATGGACGCGGCCATCGCCATCATGCCCTGGGGCGGGTCGAAGGGCCCAGGCCGCGAGGCTTGGGAGATCCTGAATGCCAATGGGCAGAGCATCGCCTGGCGCTACACGATGTTCCTCCATCCCCTGCCGCCGAACCTCCTGGAAGACCTGTTGCAGAAGGACCTGGTCATCGTTCCTGAATTGAACTACCTGGGCCAGTTCTCGGCCTACCTGCGGACATACAGCATACGAGCGGAATCCATCACTCAGTACACGGGCCTTCCCTTCAAGGTCAGCGACCTTGCGGAACGCATAACGAAGCGCGTTGAGGCCCTGGGAAGGGGGGTTGTTCGAGTATGAGCGCAAAGAACCCGGAATACGATTTCAAATGGTGCCCGGGCTGCGGCGACTTCGGCGTCCGCCGGGCTTTGGAGTCTGCCATTGAGGAGCGCGGCGAGCGCACCGGCGAGGCCATCTACAACAACGTCATCGTGGCGGGGATCGGTTGCTCAGGCAATCTTGTTCACCTGTACGAAGGCGAGCAGCCCTACGGGCTTCACGGCATACACGGCCGCACCCTTCCGCTGGCCTTCGGCGTCAAGATGGGCCGGCCTGACCTGAACGTCGTTGTGGTGGCCGGCGACGGGGATTTCCTGAGCATCGGTCAGGAGCACATTGCTCCTCAGGCGGCCCGCAACCTGGACATCACCTGCGTCATCATGGACAACGGCGTCTATGGGCTGACCAAGGGCCAGAGCTCCCCTACCGCTGAGATCGAGATGGTGACCAATTCGACGCCCTATGGGAAGCTGGAAGTGGGCCTTAATCCACTTCAGTTCTTCCTAAGCATCGGCGTCTCCTTCGTGGCCGCCGCCTTCTCTGGGAAGCCGAAGGATCTGGCGAAGATCATTGGGAAGGCGATGGACCACCCCGGCTTCGCCATCGTCAACGTGCAGTCGCCCTGCACGACCTACAACGACACGTTCGAAGCCCTCAAGGGCAGCGCGAAAAAGGGCATTGAGCCCGCTCTCTATGATGTGCCTGAAGACCACGACCCAACGAACTGGAACGCCGCGATGGAGATCGCCCGGGCGGACGGTGTGCCGGCTGGCATCCTGTACCAGCAGCCATACTCGCAACCGCTCCATCAGAAGGTAGCGGACATCATCCATCCGCAGGCCAGAATGAAGAGCGTCGAGGAGATGCTGGAGGCCTTCGCCCTGTAGCACCGACCAATCGAGACGTGGAGCGAAGAGAGAGCGCCCCGGTGATAGTCGGGGCGCTCTCTCTCTTTCACTCTTCATTGGCTGTCAAGGCTTGGCCTAGGAGCAGCAGGCGGGCGGTGGAGACGGGGCTTGGAGGCGAAGCGTCCCCGCCACAGGAAGCGGTCTCCTGAAACAGCCAACGACCCGGCCTTTGGCCGGGTCGTTGGCTGTAGTTCGCGGGAGACTCGGTTCACTCAGGCCTGATAGTCGGGCGCTTGCTCTCCCTGGGCATCCAACTCCTGGAATTTCGTGGGACACTTGATCAACGGGTCGCCCAGAGTCTTCAGGACGCCGTCCTGGCCGTAGGCGCCCTGAAGAATGATCTCCGAGTGCGGGTTGAAGAAAAGACTGGGCACCACGCCGGCATGGGCCACGTTGAGGTGGTCCCCGTTTTCATCCACGAGAATGAATTCAGCGCCCCCATCGCCGGGCTCCCGCTCGAACGAGCCTTGCAACAGCTTCCCCCGGACTCGCAGTGTCTCCCCAGCCAGGGATTCGCCCTGGGCCTGCAACTCCTGCACGGAGTAGAAGTACTCCGCCGCACCCTGAAACGCCTGGAAAGCGAAGTAGGACATAGCCAGGGCCACGACCGCTATGCCGATGACCAGCTTCTTGCGGCCGGTAAGCCAAGGCTCAGGCAGGGCCGTTGAGTTGGGCGGAATCTGAGGATCGATGGCCATTGTTTGGTGCAAGCCGAGACGCGTTTCCAGAATATCCCATTGCCCTTACTTTCACAATGCACCGCTCAGGGCCCTTCCACTTGCCCGGCGCCCTTTGACCTGGGTATAATTCCGTCTACGGTCAGCTTGACCAGAAGGAGTTCCCGAATGGCGCCTCAGCCCCTGTCTTTTTTTCGTGGGCATTTCCTACCCTTGGCGGATGCCAAGGTGGGAATCGCCACGCACGCCCTGCACTACGGAACCGCCGTCTTCGAGGGCATCAGGGCCAATTGGAATGAGGACGACTCCACCTTCTACATCTTCCGTCCCCGCGAGCATTATGAGCGGCTGCTTCGCGGTTGCCGAATCCTCCGCATGGAGGTTCCCTACTCCGCAGACGACCTCTGCAAGCTGTCGGCAGAGTTGGTGGAGCGGAGCGGCTACCAGGACGACCTCTACGTTCGGCCGCTGGTGTTCAAAAGTTCGGAGGTTGTGGCCAACCTCAAGCTCCACGAGCTTGACGCAGAGTTGGCCATTATGGCCGTGCCCCTGGGCAACTACCTAGGCGGGGAGTCCATGGCCCGCTGCTGCACGTCAAGCTGGCGCCGCATGGAAGACACCATGATCCCACCGCGGGTGAAGATTAGCGGCCTGTATGTCAACAGCATCCTGGCAAAGACCGAGGCTGTACTTGCCGGGTTCGATGAAGCAATCCTGTTGAACCAGGACAGCTACGTGTCCGAGGGTTCGGGCGAGAACATCTTCATGGTCCAGGACGGACGGCTGTTCACACCGCCCATCACGGACAACGTGCTTCCCGGCGTGACCCGGGACACCATCATCCAGATCGCCAAAAACGAGTTGGCCATAGAGACCGAGGAGCGCCGCATCCGGCGCAGTGAGCTCTACCTGGCCGACGAGGTCTTCCTAACAGGCACCGCGGCCCACCTGACTCCTGTCGGTGAGATCGACAACATCAAGGTGGGGGCGGGAAGCTGTGGGCCGATCGCGACCGCGCTCCGGGCCCTCTACTTCGACGTGATCCGCGGCCGCAACCCCAAGTACCTCCACTGGAGTTTGCCGGTCCGCTCGAAGGTAAGCGCCTAGTCTTCCCCCACGCGGACATGAGCTTGTTCGCCATCGAGTATTTGGCCTTCTCCTTCGTTGCCTGCTGCGGCGCCCTCCAGGTAGCCGCCTGGCACAACCATCTGAATGGCTTGTCGTTCCTGCCCCGCCGCCACCTTGGCGGACTGCTGGGCGCGGCCCTCGCCGTTGGGGCGTTCCTCTGGTTCTTCCTCAGCCGCGAACGCAACGTGCCGGATACCGACGAGGGCCTTGGGGGAACCCTGATGTTCGCACTCTTTCTGCTTGCAGCAGGAGCGGCCACGGCGTTCACTCTGGCTCTGTCGTCGTTGGCCAATTGGAAGCGATTCCAGCCTCCACCGACCGATGCCGACGGCCTAGAGGCGCTCAGGCAGTCAAGCTACGTCAGCGCTATACTGGCCAGCTTCCGCAAGGACAGACTGCCATGACACAGACGGACGAGGCGGTGCTGCTCTGGTTGAACCAGTGGGTAGGCTTCCTGCCCTGGGTGGACGCCGCTGTCGAGGTGTTGATCAGCGACTACTTCATCCCGGTGTTGTTTTCCATCATCATGTTGGGGTTCTGGTTCACCGGCGTCACCCGCCAGGCGCGCGAAATGAATCAACGGGCCGTGGGGATTGCGGCAGCCTCCATTGGGCTTGTGAACGCCTGGGTCACGGTCATCAACGCCCACATCTTCCGCTTCCGGCCCTTCGTGGACCACGACCTGACGCTGCTATTCTACCGCCCCACCGACTCGGCCTTCCCCGCCAACCCCGCGGCCCTTGCCTTCGCCGCGGCTTCGGGGGTGTGGCTGGCAAACAAGAAGGTGGGGGGGTTCCTCTTCGCGATGGGCGCCCTCTCCTCGGCGGGGAGGGCCTACGCGGGGGTGTTCTATCCAACCGACGTCATTGCCGGCGCCCTATTGGGGATCGTCTCGGTTGGTTTCCTGGCCCTCGTCTTCCGGCTGGGGGAACCCATTCCCACGATCGTCCTGCAGGTCATGCGGAAGATCCGGCTGGCCTGACAGCCCTATGCGTGCTCGCCGTTGCCATTCTCGGCGAAGTCGTTCTTGCTCCAAACGCCAATGTCCCGCCCCTGGTGGACGTGGATGATGAACTCCTCCCTGGAGATGCCAACCGCGTCCACGATCTCCTCGTCAAGAGCGTCAATGAGGTCCTGAATTCCCTCTTGGGTCAGACTCTCGCCAATGGTCAACGTGCCATGCACCATGCCAGGCACGTAGTGCAGGTCAATTCTCCCTATCGCCGCCTCGTCCTCCAGGATGGTGTACACCTCTGAGTACGGCGTGCGGACCTCTCGCTCGAAGTAAAACGCGCCCATCGGTCGATTCCTCCAATCCAATGTTCAAAGCAGGGTCCGGCGTTAGTGAGGCGCTCATTAACTATCTTGGCCGCTCTCTGCCTATGTCCTCCCAACCGTGCTCTGGCTGGTTCTCAAACGCTCCAATGCTGAGGACCGGGAGAACGCGGTGTGAGATTCGACTGTCTCTGCGCGCTCAACGCTCTGTCGGGGGCTATTCCCGCACCTGGCCGTCCCCCATGATGGTCCATTTGTAGGACGTCAGCTCCCGGAGGCCCATGGGGCCGCGGGCGTGAAACTTGTTGGTGCTGATGGCCACCTCGGCGCCCAGTCCAAACTGGGCGCCGTCGGTGAAACGGGTGGAGGCGTTGACAAACACGGCCGCGGCATCCACTTCGTCCAGGAATCGCATCGCAGCCGAGTAGTCCTCGGTGATAATGGCCTCCGAATGGCCGGAGCCGTAGCGGTAGATGTGTTCCAGGGCGTCGTCCACTGAGTCCACGACGGCGACCGCAGCCACCAGGGACAAGAACTCCTTGCCCCAGTCGTCTTCGGCGGCGGGAACCACGTTCAATCCATGACTGGGCCCTAGGATCGAGAGTGCGCGGTGGTCGCACCGCATCTCCACGCCGGCCTCCGCCCACGCCCGGGCGACCAGGGGCAACACTTCCGGCGCCACTCCGGCGTGGACCAGCAGGGTATCCAGCGCGTTGCACACCGTGGGACGTTGCACCTTGGCGTTCTGCGCAATGGCGACGGCCCTCGCGATGTCAGCGGACGCATCGACGTAGGTGTGACACACCCCGATGCCACCGGTAACAACCGGCATCGCGGCCCGGTCTGCCACCAGGCGTATGAGGTCCGAGCCCCCGCGAGGGATGAGGAGGTCGATGTATTGGTTCAAGGACAGCATCTGGTCTACGAGCGCGCGGTCCGTCGACTCGACGAGCTGGACCGCCTCGGGAGTCATACCGGCGTCCGCCAGGGCGGCGCGCACCAGGCCGGCAAGCGCTGTGTTGGTGCGAATGGCCTCCTTGCCGCCCCGGAGGAGCGCCGCATTGCCCGATTTGAGGCATAGGGCTGAGATGTCGACCGTCACGTCGGGGCGGCTCTCATAGATGGCCCCAATGACGCCCAACGGCGTCCGGCGCTTTGCGATGCGCAAGCCGTTGGGCAGAGTGCGCGCATCAAACGCCTCGCCGACGGGGTCGGGTAGCCCGGCAATGTTGCGGACGGCGGCGGCCAGGGTTGCGAGACGCTCGGATGTCAGGAGCAGGCGATCCAGGATGGCCTCTGCCATGCCATCCTGTTGGGCAGCCTCATAGTCCAGGTGGTTGGCCTCCAAAACGGCGTCCTGCTGGGTCTCCAAGGCGCAGGCGACAAGCACCAGCGCCCGGTTCTTGACGGTGGTGGAAAGACGGGCCACCTCGCGAGATGCCTCGCGGGCGGATTGAGCCTTGGTCAGCAACTCATCAGCGACCGTTGTCATGGTTCATTCCCCTGCTGCGCCGTCATCGGACTACCTTGCTCCTCCGCATCTAGACTACAGAACCACAAGGTTGTTCCGGTGCACTACCTCGTCGCCGTAGGTGATGCCCAAGGCCTCGCCGATTCGATCCGACCTCAGGCCACTGATGCGCTCTATATCTTCCGACGCGTAGTTCACGATACCGCAGGCCAGGCGTTCGCCCTGAGGGCCGACAATGGGCACGATGTCGCCTCGGCCAAACCTACCCCACACTCCCGTCACGCCCGCCGGCAGCAGGCTGCGGCGCTTGCGGAGCACAGCTTCTACGGCGCCTGCGTCAACGGCGACGGACCCGGTGCGGAGGGCGGCGCCCAGCATCCAGCGCTTACGGCTTTCCAGCTTGCTCACCGACGTGGGGAACCAGGTGCCAATCTCCTCCCCCGCCACCAACCGAGTCACCACCTCCGGCTCGGCGCCATTGGCAATGCATACTGCTACGCCAGCGGCGGTCGCCAGGCGGGCCGCCTCCAGCTTGGTCGTCATGCCGCCCCGGCCCCGGCTTTCGCCGCCCCGGTCGGCCAGCGCCTCCACCTTGGCGTCGACGCGCTCAACCCTGCGAATCAGTTCAGCGCCGGGGAAGGTGTGGGGATCGGCCGTGAACAGGCCGTCAATGTCGCTCAACAGCACCAGGAGGTCGGCGTCGACGAGGCTGGCCACCAGCGACGACAGATGGTCGTTATCCCCCATGGTCTCTCCCGTCAGCTCCTCGACCCCAACGACATCGTTCTCATTCACGATAGGCACAACGCCCAGTTCCAGCAAGGCGTTGATGGTGTTCCGAGCGTTGAGATAGCCCAGTCTGCCGGCGAGGTCGCTACGGGTGAGGAGAACCTGGGCTGTGGTCACTCCATGCTGGGAGAACAGTTCTTCGTAGGCATGCATCAGTCGGCTCTGGCCGACGGCGGCCTGGGTCTGTCTCAGGGGAATGCCGCGCTGATTGAGGCCTGAGGCCAGCACTTCCCTACCCGCCGCCACCGCCCCAGACGTGACGAGCAGAACCTCCAGGCCGTCTTTGCGCAACCGGGCCATCTGGCTGGCCAGCGAGGCCAACACGGCCTTGTCCAGCCGGTCAGCGCCATTGGTGAGCACGTTGGTCCCGGCCTTGATGATGACGCGCTTGTAGCGCCGGGCGGAAGACCTGCCGGAGGAAGGCGTGGTGATGGTGGAGGTCTGGTTGATAGCCATGGTCACGCGAGGCGGCGAGTGCGAGGAGACTGCTCCCCACAGTATAGCAACGCCGCAAGGCTGAGGACAAAGCGAGCGCCCTTTGCCAGGCCACCGCCTCGCGCTATTGATCGGACAGCGCCGGAGCGCGAGCATGGGAGATACCCCTACCCCGGGGGTAGGGGCTGGAGGGGCGATGCTCGAAAACACCAAGCAAGACTGCGTGAAGCGCCTGAATTATGTCGAGGGGCACCTTCAGGGAATCCGCCGCATGATTGAGGATGACAAGTATTGCGTCGACGTGCTCAAGCAGACGTACGCTCTGCGGCGGGCCATCGAGAAGCTGGAACAGATCATGCTGCGCGGCCACCTCCATTCCTGCGTCATCGAGGGCGTTCGGGATGGCCGAGTGGACCAGGTGCTGAACGAACTGTTGGAGCTTTACTCGCTCAGTCAGAAGTAGGCCTGCTGTGACCATCAAGGAACAGAAGCGCGTCACGCTGCCGGTGGAGGGGATGACTTGCGCCGCCTGCGTCCACACAGTCGAACAGGCGCTCAAGAGTGTGCCCGGAGTCGGCGAGGCGACGGTCAACCTGGCCACGGAGCAGGCAAGCGTGGCCTACGACGAGGGCGAGGCCACGGTTGAGGCAATGGCCAAGGCCGTGGCCAATACCGGGTATCGGGTGGCGATGTCCAAGCTGGACCTGATCATTGGAGGTATGACCTGCGCCGCCTGTGTGAGCACCGTCGAGGGCGCCCTGCGAGGGGCGCCGGGTGTTGGCGCGGCCAACGTCAACCTCGCCACCGAGCAAGCCCGCGTGGAATACTTTCCCACGTCGGTAACCCTGCAGGATCTCAGAGATGCTGTATCGGCGGCGGGCTATTCGGTGGAAGGCGTTGCCGGGGAGGACACCGGGGCCAAGGACGAGGAGCGCCTGGCGCGGACCCGCGAGATCCGAATCCTGCGGCGCAAGGTCATCGTCTCAGCGACCCTGGCGGCCCTGATATTCGTGGGCAGCATGGAGGGCCTGTTCCCTTGGGCGCCGTCCTTCTGGCAGAACTGGTATGTGCTCTGGGCCCTGGCGACGCCGGTGCAGTTCTGGGCCGGTTGGCACTTCTACACAACGGCTTGGGCCGCCGGCCGGCACCTGTCCGCCAACATGAACACCCTCATCGCCGTGGGCACAAGCACGGCCTACGGCTACAGCGCCGCCGCCACCCTGTTCGCCGGCTTCTTCGAGTCAGCCGGGCTTGTGACCAAGGTCTATTTCGACACCGCCGCGATGATTGTCACCCTCATCCTGCTAGGGAGGTTCCTCGAGGCCCGGGCCAAGGGCCAGACCTCCGAGGCGATTCGTAGGCTCCTGCGCCTCCAGCCCCCAACCGCCCATCTCGTCCGCGACGGCGAACTGATTGAGGTGGCGGTGGAGGACCTTCAGGTGGGCGACGTGGTCGTGGTCCGCCCCGGCGAGCGGCTGCCGGTCGACGGGACGGTCGTTCAGGGGACGTCCAGCGTAGACGAGTCGATGCTGACCGGCGAGAGCATTCCTTCGGAGAAGCAGGTGGGCGCCCCGGTCTTCGGGGCCACGGTGAATAAGCTGGGCAGCTTCCATCTCCGGGCCACCAAGGTTGGGAAGGACACAGCCCTCGCTCAGATCATCCGGCTGGTGCAGGAAGCCCAAGGTTCCAAGGCGCCCATCCAGCGCCTTGCAGACGTGGTGGCGAGCTACTTCACGCCCGCGGTTATTGTCATTGCGCTGGCCACATTCACGCTGTGGATGATTATCGGGCCATCGCCCGCCCTGACGTTCGCGTTGTTGAACATGGTGGCTGTCCTCATCATCGCCTGCCCGTGCGCCCTTGGGTTGGCGACGCCAACAGCCATAATCGTCGGCGCCGGCAAGGGCGCGGAACACGGCATCCTCATTCGCAGCGCCGAGGCGCTGGAGACGGCCCACAAGGTCACAGCCGTGGTGCTGGACAAGACCGGCACGCTCACAACCGGGATGCCTGTAGTCACCGACGTCATAGCGCCAGGCGGGCGGGGAGATATGATCCTGGCGCTGGCTGCGTCCGCTGAGCAAGGTTCCGAGCATCCTCTGGGCGAAGCCATCACCAAGGCGGCGGCGGACCGCGGACTCTCTCTAGAGCCCACCTCGGCCTTCAGGGCCGTCCCCGGCTTCGGCATAGAGGCGACGGTCGGCGGGCGGCAGCTTTTGCTGGGCAACGAGGCATTGATGTCGGAGCGGAGGATCGCCCTTAGCGGCCTGGCCTCGGACGCGGCCCGACTGGCCGAGGAGGGCAAGACGCCCATGTTCGTGGCCCTGGACGGGCAGATTGAGGGGGTCATTGCCGTGGCAGACGCGTTGAAACCTGAGTCCCGGGAAGCCGTCGCCCGGCTTCACAGCCTCGGATTGGAAGTTGTGATGCTCACAGGCGACCTGCCGGCTACAGCCAACGCCATCGCCAGGCAGCTTGGCATCGAGCGCGTAATGGCTCAGATCCTTCCCCAGGACAAGGCCACCCAGGTCAAGCAGCTCCAGGAAGAGGGGCGTGTGGTGGCCATGGTGGGCGACGGCATCAACGACGCCCCCGCCCTGGCGCAGGCCAACGTGGGCATCGCCATGGGTACGGGAACGGACG
This sequence comes from Dehalococcoidia bacterium, assembly GCA_965263165.1. GTDB lineage: Bacteria > Chloroflexota > Dehalococcoidia > Lucifugimonadales > SAR202-VII-2 > SAR202-VII-2. The sequence continues at coordinate 1,444,482 of OZ253584.1, read as the reverse complement.
TCGCCATGGAGGCCGCCGACGTTACGCTCATGCGGGGGGACCTTCGCGGGGTGGGAGGGGCCATCGCTCTGTCCCGCCAGACCATCCGCACGATCAAGCAGAACCTGTTCTGGGCCTTCTTCTACAACACGGCGCTCATTCCCATCGCGGCGGGCGCGCTGTACCCGGTGGCCGTTACCTGGGGCATACCAGGTTTCCTGGAGCCGGTTCTGGGAGAAAGCGGCTTCCTGAACCCTGTCCTAGCGGCGGCAGCCATGGCCATCAGTTCGGTGACTGTTGTATCGAACTCGCTAAGGCTGCGGCGGTTCCGGGGCGCGTGACCCCTGAGGGCGGAGCTACTTCCGCTGGAGCTGAATGCGGGACTGAGTCCTGACCGGCAGGCCGTAGATGGAGATGAACCCCACCGAGGCCTCGTGGTCAAAGGTATCGCCCTCTTCGTAGGTAGCCAGATCGTGCCGGTACAGGGACAGAGCCGACTCCCGCCCAATCACCGTGGACAAGCCCCGGTGCAGGCGCACCCTCACTGTCCCCGACACGTGGCGCTGGGTGCTCTCGACATAGGCGTTCAGGTCCTGGCGGTGGGCCGTGAACCACAGTCCGTTATACACGAGGTCGGCGTAGTCGATTGCCAAGTGCGACTTCAAACGAACCTGTTCTTTGGAAAGAGTCAATGTCTCCAACGCCTGCCGGGCCTGATGGAGCACGGTGGCCGCCGGGGCCTCATAGACCTCCCTGGACTTGATGCCCACCAGCCGGTTCTCCACGTGGTCGATGCGGCCCACGCCGTGCTCTCCGGCTAGGCGGCCCAGATGCTCGATGAGCGGCGCCGGAGACATCACCTCCCCATCGATGGCCGTGGGCGCGCCCGCTTCAAAGGTGATCTCAACATCGGTGGGCGTATCGGGCGCGGTGTGGACGGAGCGAGTCCACAGGTAGGCATCTTCGGGCGGCTGGACGTTGGGGTCCTCCAGGTTGCCGGCCTCAACGCTGCGGCCCCAGAGGTTCACGTCCACCGAATAGGATGGTCCATCCTTGATCTCTAGGGGAATCCCGCGCTGGCGGGCGTACTCAACTTCCTGCTCTCTCGTCATGCCCCACTCGCGGGCCGGGGCGATGACCCTCAGCGACGGATTCAGAGCCGCCACGCTGACGTCAAACCGGACCTGATCGTTGCCCTTGCCGGTGCAGCCGTGGGCAACGATGCCCGCGCCCTCCTGTTCGGCCACCTCAACGAGGTATTGTGCAATCAATGGACGGCCGAGAGCGGTGGCCAAGGGGTACACGCCCTCGTAGATGGCGCCGGCCTTCAGGGCGGGAAGGACGAAGTCCCGCACGAAGGTTTCCCTACCGTCGACGATCACCACCTTGGAGGCGCCAGCGCGTTTGGCCCGCTCTTCGACATCGGACCGGATGCTGCCACCGCCCAAGTCGATGGTCAGCGTTATGACTTCGGCATCGTACTTTTCGGCGATCCAGCGGACGGCCACCGAGGTGTCCAGTCCACCGCTGTAAGCGAGCACAACTGTGTTCTTAGCCACCTGTCAACTCCCTGTTCCGGTTTTCACCGCCGACCCGGCCACGCGGCGCGGCAAACCGGGGCAGGGCCAGCCCTATTGGACCAAGCCGCCGACCCATCCAACGCCAGGAATAGTCCGCACAAGTCCGTGGAGCGCGGCATGGCCGGATAGGGAAGGTGGCCGGCGGGGAAGGCGTGGCCTTTGATTGTATGTTGGCTGCGCTTGTCAGCCGGATCCCGGAGGGTGCAGGCACGGAGCTGTCGCGTATCCGTCGCGGAGCCGTCGTGAGCTGTCGCGGAGCCGTTGCGAAGGCATCGCGGAGGCGTCGCGGAGGCGTCGCGCATCCGTATCCCGGCGCCGAACGAGGAGTGGACGGGGGTCCGCTTCTTGGAGATACTTTAGCATCTTGACGATATCATAGCACAAACGTTCTTGTCTTGCAAGTAGGAAGGGCTGGGCTCGTTCAGAGATTCCCTAGCTAGGCCCCAAGGAAGCCAGGGGGCGTCCGTGATTGCAATCTACCCCGTCTGACGCTTCCGGGCCGTCACAAGCCCACGCTCCAGACGGCGCAGACCTTCTTCGATCTCCTCGGGGGAAATCGTCAGGGGCGGCGTGAACCGGAGAATGTTGGGGCGGACCGGGTTTGAGAGCAAGCCCTCTTCATTGCAGGCGGCTACAGCCGCGGGAGCCATGTCGTCGACGAACTCCAGGGCAAGCAGGAGTCCCTTGCCCCGCACGCCGGCGACGAACTCCAACCTGTCCCTAATGCCCTCGAGCCCCTGCCTGAGAAGGTCTCCCGCCTCGGATGCCTGGCTGGGCACGTCATTTTCGACAATGTATTCCACCACAGCGGCAGCCGCGGCGCACGTGAGGGCGTTGCCGCCAAAGGTCGAGCCGTGGTCACCGGGCGAGAGGACGGCGGCATGCTCCTTCATCAGGAAGGCGCCGATGGGCACTCCTCCGCCCAAGCCCTTTGCCAGGGTCATGACATCCGGCTCCACGCCGAAAGCCTCGTAGCCCCAGAGTGCGCCGAGGCGACCCATTCCCACCTGGACTTCGTCGAAGACCAGAAGCAGGTTATTGGCATCGCACCAGGCGCGCACCTCCTTCAGGTAATCGTCGTCGGGAACGTTGACTCCGCCCTCGCCCTGAACGGGCTCCAGCATCACGGCGCAAGTCTTATCGGTGGTGGTCTTGCGAATGGCCTCAACGTCGTTGTAGGGCACATGGACGAAGCCGGGCAACAGCGGCTGCCAGGCCTCTTGATAGTGGGGCTGGCCCGTAGCTGAGACTCCAGCAAAGGTCCTGCCGTGGAAGGAGTCCAAGGCGGTGATGATTTCGTAGGCGCCGTTCCTATGGAGCCTGCCGTACTTGCGGGCGGTCTTGATGGCACCTTCCACTGCTTCCGCGCCACTGTTGCACACGAAAACTCGGTCCATACAACTGTTCTCGACAAGGAGCTGGGCCAATTTGACCTGGGGCCCGGTAAAGAACTGGTTTGACGTCTGCATTAGAGTCCCCGCCTGCTCGGCCACGGCCTGGACAATCACCGGATGGCAATGGCCCAGGTTGTTCACGGCCCAGCCGGCGGTGAAGTCCAGATACTCCCTGCCATCCTCGTCCCAAACCCGCGTGCCCTCGCCCCGCACAATGACGATAGGCTGCCTCCGCACGACTTGCAGGTAGTATTGGGCCTCCATGTCCCGCGTCTGGCTCATGGCGCTGTCTCTTGAGCCAACTGTTGAAGCCTGGCCAACGCTTCCTCAATGTCGGAGAGCGTCCCTCTCATCCCGGCGACGGAGTCGGCCAGCCTCTGCAATTCTTCCGACAACTCAGTGGGAATGCCCGGAGGCTCACCGCCATCCGGAGTATCAACCGGTGGCGGCGCTACACCGCCAAAAAGGTCTCTGAGGGCCTCTTCGAGGGTGGGTTGCATCGTCACGCGAGTGGCGTCGGCCACGATGATGCGCCGCAGCTCCGGGAAAGCCAGGTTCTCAGCCTGGAGGTAGATGGGCTCAATGTACAGGATGGACTCTTCAATGGGGATGACGAGGAGGTTCCCCCTAATGACCGTGGAACCCACCTGGCCCCACAGCGTGAACTGCTCCGAGATGGCCGCGTCGTTGTCAATGCGGGCTTCCACTTGAGCCGGGCCATCAATCTGGCGCTCCCGCGGGAAGTTGTACAGGATGAGCTCACCGTAATTGGGCACGTCGTTGCGGGCGGCCAGCCAAGCCACCATGTTGGGCCGGTTGACGGGAGTGAACGGCTGGATGAGCAAGAACTCGTCGATCTCCGATTCCAGCAATTGCGAGATGACGTAGTAGGGCTCCACAGGTTGCCTTGACCCTTCCACAACTTCTTGAGGGATGCTCCATTGGTCTTCCCGGTTATAGAAGACCCCGGAATCGGTCATGTGAAACGTCAAGTACGTTTGCGACTGAATGGTAAACAGGTCCAGCGGATACCGGACATGCTCCTGGAGCGACGCGGGCATCTCCCCCAGCGGCGCGAAGAGCTCCGGGAAGATGCTCTGATAGGTGGCCACGACTGGATCAAACTGGTCCACGACGTAGAAGTCAACCGTTCCGTCGTAGGCGCTGACGACCACCTTCACGCTGTTCCGGATGTAGTTGAAGTCGCCTCCCTCGAAGGGTTGGGAGTAGGGGTACTGGTCCGAGGTGGTGTAGGCGTCCTGAATCCAGAACAATTGGCTATCGGCGATAACCAGGTAAGGGTCGCGGTCAAGTGACAGGAAGGGCGCCAGGGTCAGGATGCGCTCTTGAATCTCCCGGCGGAACTGAATCCGGCTCTCGTTGGTTACCTGGCTGCTGATGAGCAGGTTCAGGTCCCTGAAGTGCCATGCGAAAGCTAGCCGGTCGATGAACGAGTCTATAGGCACGCCGCCCTGGCCCTGGTACTGCGTGTAGACGGGCCCTTCGTCCGTGGGGAAGTCGACCTCTTCTTCCTTGGAGTTGACGACCACGAAGTTCCGGCTCTGCTCTCCGTAATAGATCTCCGGCCGGGCCAACTCAAACGAGCCCTGGGGCGGAACGTCCTGCAGGAAGTAGTTGGGCAGACCCTCGGGAGTGAACTCGTTAACCGGGCTCATGGCGGCGCCGTACCCGTGGGTCCACTGGAGGCGTTGGTTGACCCATCCCTGGGCCTCATCAGGTAGTTTATCCGGCGACAACTCGCGCGCGCCCAACAGCACCTGCCTATATTCTCCGTCCACCTCGTACCTGTCCACGTCGACGTCAAGGAAGTCGTAGTACGGGCGAATGAACTGCCGCTGGTTGTAGAGCGAGCGGAGGGGGCCGGTGCCCCAAACGCGAATGTTATTGATGATGCCGGGGTGGTTGTCGATGGTCTCAGCTGTGATTTCCTCTGTCGCTGGGAACGGCTGAACCTGGATGTCCGTGAGCCCGAAGGCGTGGCGAGTGGCTTCAATGTTGCGTTCGATGTACTGCCGCTCCAGGGTCAGCTCGTTGGGCTCCACTTGGAACCGTTGGATCGCAGCAGGGTAGATTGTCCCGACGAGGATCACGGCGCCTATCCACAGGGCGACCGCCGCAAGGGCCAAGCGGAATCCGGAGATGAAGATGTTGCCGACGAGCAGCACGGCTCCCGCCGCCGTGACGGCCATGAGCACACGCAGGGCCGGCACGCGAGCATGCACATCCGTGTAGCCCGCGCCAAACGCTGCTCCTCCCGGCGAGTACAACAACTCGAAGAGGTCCACCCAGTAGCTCCAAGCAATGACGACGAAAAGCACTGCGGCGATGGTGGAGAGGTGCGCCTTGACCGGGAACGTCATTGGAAACGACAGGCCCCGCAGGCTGAAGAGCAAGAAATAGAGACCCCCCGTTCCAAGCAGCGTGATCACCAAGGCGCCAAGGAGCCATCCCTGAATGGTGGTGACCATGGGCAGGGTGAACACATAGAAACCAATGTCCCGGTTGAACAGCGGGTCTGTCACGCCAAAGGACTGGGAGTTGAAGAAGCGGAGGAAGGTCTCCCATTGCCCACTGATCAGGGCGCCGAAAATGGCGCTGAGGATCAGAACTGCGAATACTGCGACCCAGATCAGGGATTTGCGCATCCACTGCGCCACGGCCGGAGGGAGGCTGGGGTGTAACTCCCCCTGCGAGAATCGGAAGGCCAGCACCACGCTTGGCGTCGCTATCAGTGCGTAGACGACGGCACCCGCAAAGAAGAGCCACAGCCGGGTGGTAATGACCGTGACGTACACGGACGACAGGTCCACGCTGCGGAACCACTGCCAGTCGATGTAGATACCCCGGCCCACCGAAACAGCAATCAGGAGAAACAGAACTAGAACACCCGCGGCGGCGAGCTTCAGCCAGCCACCGGCATTGGGGGGAATGGTCAGATTCTCGAGGTCTATAGGGGCGTTGGAACCCCCGCCAAGATTGCCGCGAAAGTCAAATCGCATGATGCTCCACTATTCGATCCTTGTGCCAATTTTCCGGTCTTCCATTGCTTCCAGCAGCGCCCCCGGGCGCCGCCCATCGATGATCTGCGTGCTGGCCACGCCCTCCAGAGCGCGAAGGCAGGCAGCCAGCTTTGGTATCATACCCCCTGCGGCCACTCCAGAGCCAATAAGCCGCCGCGCCTGCGTTGGACCGAGCCTAGGAATCAACCGCTTCGATGAGTCCAGAACGCCCTCGACGTCGGTGAGGAATATCAGCCGTTCCGCCCCCAGGGCCCTGGCCAGTTCACCGGCGGCGGTGTCGGCGTTCACATTCAGCACGGGCAAGGACCGGCCGGCCTCCGCCGAGCAGTGGAGGCTCACGGGGGCCACGATAGGGATGAAGCCCGCCTCCAAGAGAGCCAACACCGGCGCTGTGTTGACCTTCACGATGCTACCCACCCAGCCAAGGTCGGGATCAGTGACCTCGGCTTGGAACAGGCCGTCGTCGGCACCATTGAGGCCGGCCGCCCGGCCCCCCAGCTTCATCACCTGAGCCACCAGACTCGTGTTGACGAGGCCCCCCAACACCGCAGTAACAACCTCCAACCCAGCGTCGTCCGTGACCCGCAGGCCTCGCACGAAGCGGGGCATGGATCCCCTCCGCTCCAGCCAGGAGCTGATCACGCTCCCCCCGCCGTGGACTACGACGGGCGATATGCCCTGACGAGTCAATTCGATCAGGTCATGGAGAGATGTGTCGCGGCTCCCCAGGGTGCTTCCGCCTATCTTTACTACGACGCTAGGCACGATGTGCGGCACCGGTTTGCTGGTGATGCTGTGTAGGCTGAGCCAGAGAAACTCGGCGGAGAAGGAGCGGGGTTTGCGCGCGGTCTCCGGGGCCTTCGCCGACGCGGTGTTTCGCTTGGCTACGTTGTGTAGGCCGAATTGATGGTCACGTATTCGTTGGTCAGATCACATCCCCAGGCCTGCGCCGAGGCGTCTCCCAGGCCCAGGGAAAGCCGAAAGACAACATCTTGCTCCGCCATGATGGCCACGACGGCGTCCTTGAAGAAGGGGATGGGGCGTCCGTCCTCCATGATGCACACGTCGTTGATATAGAGGGCGATCTTTTCCTCCACCACCTCGGCGCCCGAAGCGCCAAGGCTGGCCAGAATCCGTCCCCAGTTGGGGTCGTTGCCGGTCACCGCCGTTTTCACGAGGCTGGAAGCCGCCACCGTCCGCGCCGCCCTCCGAGCGTCGCTCAGGGAGCGGGCGCCCTCCACGATGACCGTGATCACCTTTGTGGCGCCCTCCCCATCCCTGGCGATTTCGCGGGCGAGATGGGCGCACACCTGGGTCAATGCACTCTGAAATACCTCTGCGTCGTCGCTGTCCCAGGTCATGACCTCGCCGCCGGCGGCGCCGTTGGCGAGAATGATGACCGAGTCGTTGGTGCTCATGTCGCCATCGACGGACACCATGTTGAGCGTCGAGTCCACGGCTTCGCGCAGGGCTTCCTTGAGAAAGGCCGGCTCAACCGCGGCATCGGTGGTGAGGAAGGTCAGGGTGGTGGCCATGTTGGGGTGGATCATGCCCGACCCCTTGGTAATGCCGCCGATGGTTACTGTCCGTCCGTCGTGGGGAAAGGAGACCGCGTACTCCTTGGGCCTGAGGTCCGTGGTGAGAATGGCCCTCGCCAGAGGGCGCCCACCATCACTCGTCAGGTCGACCCTGGGGATGGCGCCCTTGAGCAACGCCATCGGCAACTCAACTCCGATCAGACCTGTGCTGCAGAAGAGAACGTCCTCCTGGGGAACTCCCAAGTGCTCAGCCGCCAGCGCGGTGCACTCCTTCGCATCCTTGTAGCCCTGCTCCCCAACACAGGCGTTGGCTATGCCGCTGTTAATGACGATGACCTGCGCCACGCCGTTGCTGATGTGCTCTTCCGTCACCACCAGCGATGGGGACCGTATGAGGTTGGTGGTGAACATGCCCGCAGCGACGCTGGGCGTCTCGGACATCAACATGCCGAAGTCGACCTTGTCCTCGCTGTAGGTCCTGATACCGGCATACGTAGCGCCGGCCAGGAAACCCTGAGGGCTGGTGACCGTGCCCTGGGGCACTTCTGTTATCTCGGTTGGCACGCCGGTTCCACTTGGGGACTGTAACGAATTCAGGAAGAGAGTATAGCATAGGGCCAGGGGGCTCACAACGAACGCGTGGGCGGCGGAATGAAGCGAACAGGAGGGAGAACGTGGACATCGTAGGCATCATCAGCCCAGGAGACATGGGCTCGGCCATCGGCAGAGTGCTGCGGGAAGACGGGGTTGACGTAGTGACCTGTCTGGAAGGCCGCAGCGGCCTGACCCGGCTGCGGGCGGAGGAGGGTGGGTTTCGCATCCTCTCCACGCTCGAAGACGTCGCCAGGGCGGCCTCGCTCGTCCTCTGCGTGGCCCCGCCGTCGGAAGCATTCGGCATAGCTGAAAGAGCGGCGGCGGCAATGAAGGCGGCCGGGGTTACCCCCGTCTACGCGGACTGCAACGCCGTCTCGCCGGGCGCGGCGCGACGCATGGAGAGCGTCATGGCCGAGGCGGGGGCCACGTTTATCGACGCCGGGATTATCGGCCCGCCTCCTAGCCCCGGGAGGCACACCCGGTTCTCCTATTCCGGTCCAGACACCGGGGCCTTTGAGGAGCTTGGCAGACGCGGCCTTGATGTACGGGTGGTGGGCAGAGAGGCTGGGCAAGCGTCTGCGCTGAAGATGACCTACGCCGCCTCCACCAAGGGCGCCGCGGCGCTCTGGACCGAGCTGATGGTGGCGGCCAGGGCTCTTGGCGTTGGCGAGGAGCTAGCCTACGAATTCTCGCTGGGCCGGGCCGAGCTTGCCCAGCATTTCATGAGCGAGATTACGTCCATGCCCCACCGGGCCCGCCGATGGATTGGCGAGATGGAGGAGATTGCCACCACGTTCGAGGACGTGGGCCTGACCCCACGCATCTTCCAGGGCGTGGCGGACGTGTTCCGGCTGGTCAGCGAGACGCCACTGGCCGATCAGACGTCTCGAGAGCCGGACCCATCGCTGGAAACGGTGCTGGAAACGCTGGTGAACAGGCTGCCGCGCTGACCCGGGCGCCCGGTCCCGCTGGGGATGGGCCGGGATCAACCCCTGCGCGCTGAGATGCTACAATTCGAGGCACGACCAATCAGGAGGTCCATTCGTGACGCTTGACCAGCAGGCCAGGGAAGAAGCCCGCTCGCAGATCGTGAGCGCGGTGCGGGAGTTCGTGCAGAGAGATGTCGTCCCAACAGCCATGCGATGCGAGAACGACGACATCTATCCCGCCGAACTCGTCGAGCAGATGAAGGAGATGGGGCTGTTCGGCATCACGATCCCCGAGGAGTACGGCGGCCTGGGCCTGGACTTCACTACCTTCGCCATCATCTTTGAGGAGCTCTCCAAGGGGTGGATGAGCATCAGCGGCCCCATCGGGACGCACCACATCATGGCCGAGGTCGTTGCCAAGTACGGCACCCTCGAACAGAAGCAGCGCTGGCTCCCTCGAATGGCGACCGGCGAGCGGCGGGGCGGACTGGCCCTGACCGAGCCCGACGCCGGCTCCGACGTTCAGGCCATGGAGACTACGGCAGTTAGGGACGGCGAGGAGTATGTGCTGAACGGCTCGAAGATGTTCATCACCAACGCCGAGCACGGCAACACGTTCCTGATCCTTGCCAAGACCGATCGCAACGCCGAGCCCCGTCACCGGGGGATCACCGCCTTCCTCGCTGAAAAGGGTCCCGGCTTCAAGGTGGGCCGCCACCTCGACAAGTTGGGCTACCGCGGCCTGGACACCTGCGAGATCACGTTTCAGGACTTCCGAGTACCCGCCGAGAGCGTTATCGGCGAGGAAGAGGGCAAGGGCTTCGTTCAGGTGATGGACGGATTGGAGAGCGGGCGCATCAACGTGGCGGCCCGAGCCGTGGGGGTGGCGGCCGCCGCATTCGAGGCCGCCGTGAAGTATGCTCAGCAACGCAAGACCTTTGGCAAACCCATTGCCCAACACCAGGCCATTCAGCTCATGCTGGCCGACATGGCGACCAAGGTGCAGGCATCCCGGCTCCTCGTCCACGACGCCGCGGCCAAGAAGGACCGCGGAGAGCGGTGCGACCTCGAGGCGGGCATGGCCAAGCTGTTCGCCTCCGAGGCCTGCGGGCAAGTCACGCTGGACGCTATGCGCATCCACGGGGGCTACGGCTACATCAAGGAATATCCCTTGGAGCGCTACTACCGGGACGCTCCGCTGATGATCATCGGCGAGGGCACCAACGAGATTCAGAAGCTGGTCATTGCTCGCAACCTCCTCAAGCGGCACGCGATCTAGGAGGAGCCGTGGCAGTCGAGGCCAACCCGGAGCTGCGCAGTCAGGTCCTACGGACGGTGCGGGAGTTCGTCCAACGGGACGTGGCGCCCATCGCCGACCGCTACGACAACGACGATATCTACCCTCATGAGCTCGTGGCCCGTATGAAGGACATGGGCCTCTTCGGCTGCATCGTGCCGGAGGAGCACGGAGGGCTCGGCCTCGACTTCACGACCTATGCCATGATCATCGAGGAGATTTGCAAGGGCTGGATGAGCGTCTCCGGCATCCTCAACAGCCATCTCATCATGGCCTACGCCGTCGCCACGACGGGAACAGAGGAGCAGAAGCGCTCCTGGCTGCCCCTAATGGCGAGCGGGGAGAAGCGGGGCGGTCTGTGCCTCACTGAGCCCAACGCCGGCTCGGACGTTCAGGCCATCGAGATGACCGCTGTGCGCGACGGCGAAGAATACGTCATCAACGGCGCGAAGATGTTCGTGAGCAACGGCGAGCAGGGCAACACCTTCCTACTCCTCGCCAAGACGGACCGTGAGGCCCAACCGCCACATCGGGGCATCAGCGGCTTCATCGTGGAAAAGGGACCTGGCCTGGAGGTTAGTCGCCACCTAGACAAGCTGGGCTATCGCGGCCTCGATACGTCAGAGCTGGTGTTCCGGGACTTCCGGACGCCTGCCGAAAACCTTCTCGGCGGCGAGGAGGGCCAGGGGTTCTATGCCGTGATGAACGCCCTGGAGGTGGGCCGCATCAACGTTGCGGCCAGAGCAGTGGGGGTAGCCACCGCGGCCCTGGAGGCGGCGGTGAAATACGCCCAGCAGCGCAGGACCTTCGGCAAGCCCATCGCCCAGCATCAAGCCATCCAGATCATGCTCGCCGACATGGCAACCAAGGTGCAGGCGGCGCGCCTCCTCACCTACGACGCCGCCGCCAAAAAGGACCGGGACGAACGATGCGACCTGGAAGCGGGAATGGCCAAGCTCTACGCCTCCGAGATCTGCCAGCAGGTCGCCATGGACGCGATGCGCATCCACGGCGGCTACGGATACATCAAGGAGTTTCCCCTGGAGCGCTACTACCGGGACGCACCGCTGATGATCATCGGAGAGGGCACGAACGAGATTCAGAAGCTGGTCATTGCCAGGAGCCTGCTGAAGCGCTACGCGGTCTAGCCGTAAGCCCAGAGAGGTTGTTGAAAGGCGGGGGCCTCGCTGTAGCGGTTGTGGTGATCAAGACCCCACAGTGACAGGAGGCTCCTCATGACCCAAGCTAACGCGCGCTTGACCCCCACAGCTCGGGCTGAACTGGCCAGCGGGATCCTGGACAAGCTGCCGGCCAGGCCTCGCGGGGAAGGACTCTTGAAGGTGAAAGCTATAGCGGACCGAGGGGAGGGCTAGGAATGGCGACCATCGACAAGCGCGAGACCTACGGGGCGCCGTATGAAGACTTTCACGTGGGCGACGTCATCAAGCACTGGCCCGGCAAGACCATCAGCGAGTCGGACAACAACCTCTTCTGCGCCATCACCCGCAACGAGAACCCGTTGCACCTCGACGCCGAGTACATGAATGGCCACCAGCACGGGCAGTTGCTGGTGGTGGGAACGCTAGTGCTCAGTCTGATTGTCGGGATGACGGTGCGCGACATCAGCGGGCAAGCAGTCGCCAACCTGGAGTACGAGTCCATCCGCCACGACGGCCCGGTCTTCATAAGCGACACGCTCTACGCAGAGACGGAGGTCCTGGACAAGTGGGAAACCAGCAAGGGCAATCGGGGCATCGTTTACGTAGAGACCATGGGCTACAATCAGAGGAGAGAGAAGATTCTGACCGTGAGGCGGAGGTTCCTTTGCCAGAAGCGGGAAACCTAGCAGGCATCTGAATGTCGCAGCAGACCTACACCGTATCTATCCACTACGACCGCCGTCTCTACCGGCAGGACATCGCCGGGTCGGTGGCCCACGCCCGCATGCTGGCGAAGCAGGGCATCGTCCCCGACAAGGAGGCGGCCAGGATCATTGGCGGGCTGTTGGCCATCCAGACGGAGATAGCAGAGGAGCGCTTCCCCTGGAAGCCGGAGCTTGAAGACATCCACATGAACATCGAGGCCCGCCTCCACGACCTCATCGGGCCGGTGGCGGGCAAGCTCCACACCGCCCGCTCCCGCAACGACCAGGTGGCCACCGGCCTGCGCCTCTACGTCAAGGAGGCCATCGAGCAGGCCATCGCCGGTCTGCGAAGACTACAGGAGGCCATCGTCGGAGTCGCCGAGGCGAACAGCGAGGCCTTCTTGCCGGGCTATACGCACCTTCAGCGGGCACAGCCGGTGCTTCTGGCGCATCATCTGCTCGCCTACTTCGAGATGCTTCAGCGGGATGTCGCCCGGTTCCAGGACTGCCGTGGCCGCACCGACGTTTTGCCGCTGGGATCGGGCGCGCTGGCCGGAGTCCCCTACCCCATCGACCGCGATGCTGTTGCCAAAGAGTTGGGCTTCAGCCGGGTGTCCGCCAACAGCATGGACGCCGTATCGGACCGGGACTTCGCCGTGGAGTTCCTGGCGGCGGCGGCGCTGTGCATGGCGCACCTTTCGCGGCTGGCCGAGGAGTTGGTGCTGTGGTCGTCCCAGGAGTTCGGCTACGTCACCATGAGCGACGCTTATACCACGGGCAGCAGCATCATGCCGCAGAAGCGCAACCCGGACCTCGCCGAGCTGGCGCGAGGAAAGACGGGCCGGGTCTATGGCAACCTAGTGTCCATCCTGACCATCCTCAAAGGCCTGCCTCTCACCTATAACCGGGACCTCCAAGAAGACAAGGAACCGCTGTTCGACACAGCCGACGCCCTTCTGGCCACCCTGGATGCCTTCCACGGGATGGTTTCCACCATGCGGGTCAACGCCGAACGCATGGGAGCAGCCGTGGCCGAAGAGTCGCTGCTGCTGGCAACGGACCTCGCCGATTACCTGGTGGGCAGGGGGCTGCCCTTCAGGAAAGCTCACGGAATCGTCGCCAAGCTATCCAGGCGCGTCGCTGAGAGCGGGAAAAGCCTGCGGGACATCTCTCTCGACGAGTACCGGGCCTTCTCCGAAACCTTCGATGAGGGCGTCTACGACATCACCCCGCAGAGTTCGATGAAGGCGCGGAACGTTCCTGGAGGGACGGCGCCGCAGCAGGTTGCCGTCGCCCTGGCTGAAGCCCGGCGGGCACTGGAGGAGGGGCAGTGACAGACCGGTCTTCCGCCAACCCGGCGTCCATCAAGTTGGCTCCCTCAATCCTCTCCGCCGATATGGCCCGCCTGGGGGAGCAGATCGCTGAGGCAGGGCGGGCGGGCGGTGACTACATTCACGTAGACGTGATGGACGGTCGCTTTGTGCCCAACCTGACCATTGGGCCCGTGGTCGTAGAGTGGGCGCGGTCGTGGACGCCGTTGCCCCTGGACGTTCATCTGATGGTAGTGGAGCCAGAGCGTTTGATCCCAGCTTTCGCCAGCGCCGGGGCCGACTTGCTGACCGTCCACGCGGAAGCCTGTCCTCACCTGCACCGCGTTGTCTGGCAGATCAAGGAGTTGGGCGTCCGCGCCGGCGTAGCCGTGAACCCGGCCACCCCACTCTCCGCGGTCGAAGAAGTGCTCCCCGACTTGGACCTACTCCTGGTCATGTCGGTCAACCCCGGCTTCCCGGCCCAGAAGTTCATTCCCGGAACCCTCAGCAAGCTGGCGCGAGCCCGGCGTATGCTGGACGACGGCGGCTACGCAACGGAACTGGAGGTTGACGGCGGCGTGAATGCGGACACGGCGGCAAGCGTCGTGGAGGCGGGAGCGACGGTGCTGGTGGCCGGCTCCGCTGTCTTCAACCCGCGACAGACTGTCGCTGAAGCAATGGATCGGCTGCGCCAAAGCGTAGGAGGGAGAGCGCGCTAGGCGCGCAAGCGAGGCTTGGCGGGTTTACCGGACAGCGCTAGCGGGCTGCCTTGTGGTAGGTTCGCAGGCAGCGGGTGCACAGCTTGAACTGGGCGGCGACCCCATTCACCACCAGAGTGGCCCTGCGCACGTTCGGCTTGAACCAACGCTTGGTGTGGCGGTTGGAGTGGCTGACAGTGGAGCCCGAGTAGGGCCGCTTGTGGCAAATCTCACACTTCATAAGTGATTCCCTAAGAAGGGGCCGCCCTTGACCAGGGGGGGCAAGCCTGAATACAATCGCCGCAAGCACCAAGGGTAGCAAATGACGACGCACCGCGCAAGCAACAACGAAGCGGGGGAAGCGTGCGCCTATCTGACGGGCACAGACCTCCGGGGCATGGCCCACTCCTTTCATGTGGCTCTTGAGCAGAACTATGAGATCCTCAATGCCCTGAACGTCTTCCCCGTCCCAGACGGCGACACCGGCGCCAATATGCGGCTCACGGTGCGAAGCGTCTGGCAGGACGTGGAGTCCCGGGATGACGCCACCGTGAGCGGCATCGCCGCCGCCATGGCCCGGAGCGCCCTGTTGGGCGCACGCGGGAACAGCGGCGTCATCCTTTCCCAGTTCTTCGCCGGCTTGGCGAGGGGGCTCGGCGAGCTTGACGCAGCGGGCGCCGCCGATGTTGCAAGGGCCTTCCATGAGGCGACGGGGGCGGCCTACAAGGCCGTTGGCAATCCCACCGAAGGCACCATGCTCACCGTGATCCGCGAGGCCGCGGAGGCTGCCCAGAAGGCCGCGGCCGGATACGACGCCGACGCGCTCTCGGTCTGGCGGGCCGCCAGCGACGAGGCAGCCGCCTCCGTCCTACGCACGCCCAGCCTACTGCCAGTGCTCAGGGAGGCAGGGGTTGTGGACGCCGGCGGCCAGGGACTGGCCCTGATGCTGGAGGCGGGGTTACGCCATCTCCAAGGCGAGACACTCGAGACCGTGCTCGTGAGCGAGGCGTCGGCGAAACCGATGAGCGCCGAGTTCCTAGAAGCCACCGAGGATGAGCTGTACGGCTACTGCACCCAATTCCTCATCCAGGGGGAAGGGATCGACATTGAAGCTGCCCGCGCCGGCATGGCGGCAGTGGCAAGCTCTGTGGTGGTGGTGGGACAGCCGGACATGCTGAAGGTCCATGTCCACACCGAGGACCCGGGGCCGGCTCTGAGCCTTGGCGTCTCCCTCGGCATTGTCGGCGAGGTGAATATCCAGAACATGGACCAGCAGCACCAGGAGGTGCTAGCGGGACGCGGCCATGGCGCTGCCGCTGCGCCCGCCTCCCTTCCGATAGCGGTTGTTGCCGTGGCAGTTGGCGAGGGCTTCGGCGCGCTTCTGCGGGCGGAGGGGGCATCCGTCGTCGTAGAGGGCGGACAGACGATGAACCCCAGCGTTCAGGACATCCTCGATGCAATTGAGCGGGCCCCCTCGGACAACGTCGTCGTGCTGCCCAACAACAAGAACGTCGTGTTCGCGGCCAATCACGCCGCGGAGCTTGCATCCAAGAACGTCTGCGTCGCTCCATCCCACTCCATTCCCCAGGGGCTCGCATCGCTGTTGGCCCTCAACCCCGAGCGTGATCTTGATGGGAACGTCGCCGCCATGAAACAGGCCCTGTCCTCAGTCACTACGGGAGAGGTCACCTACGCAGCTCGGGCCACAACCATCCATGGCATGGATATCAGCGACGGCCAGCCCATCGGCCTGCTGGACGACGACCTGGTGGCCGGCGGCGACGAACCGCTCGGCGTCCTGCTGGACGTGCTTCGCAAGGCCAACCTGGATGAAGCGGAGCTAGTCACCCTATACCGGGGCGCCGGCGTTGCCGATGCTGATGCGGAGGCCGCCGTGGAAGCTATACAGCACGCCTTTGACCTCGAAGTGGAGGTCATTTACGGAGGCCAACCCTTCTATCCCTACATCTTCTCTGTGGAGTAGCCGATGCCCGTCAGCGTGGTCACCGACAGCACGAGCGACCTCTCACCCAGCCTTGCCAGCGAGCATGGCATCACTGTGGCTCCCCTCAACGTACACTTCGGGGACGAAGCCTACCGCGACGGCGTGGACATGAGCGCCGACGACTTTTACGAGCGGCTGACCTCTTCCCCGGTGTTGCCCAAGACCTCGCAGCCTTCCGTGGGGGACTTCCTGCAGATCTATGAAGACCTGGGGCCCGGCAGCGACGGCATCGTATCCGTCCATATCGCAGCCAAGTTGAGCGGGACATACAACTCCGCCATCAACGCCGCCCAGACCTACGACAGCCGTCCGGTCGAGGTCATCGACACCGGAACGGCCTCCATGGGCCTGGGACTATGCGCCCTGGCTGCGGCGCGGGCCGCTCAGGCGGGAGGCTCAGTGGAAGAGGTGGCCGCCGCCGCTCGCAGCGCCGCAGAGCGCATCCAGGTCTTCTTCTACCTGGAGACTCTGCACTACCTGGAAAAGGGGGGGCGGATTGGCAAGGCGCAGGCATTTGTGGGATCGCTGCTGCGCGTGCGCCCCGTGCTCATCTGCCGGGACGGAGAGATTCACCCGTTGGACAAGGCAAGAACCCGCTCCAAGGCCATGGCAAGGGTTGTCCAAGCCGCGCAGGATGTGGGCGGCCTCCAAGAAGCAGCCGTCATGCACAGCACAGCGCCGGACGATGCCGAAGCGCTGGCCGGAGCGATACGGGACATCGGTGGAGGAGAGCTTCAAATTTTGACCGGCCGCATAGGGCCAGTGGTGGGCGCCTATGCAGGCCCTGGCGCAGTGGGCGCCGCCGTGCTTGCCCGCTGAGGTGAAGGAGAGAGCCAAGGGCATTGCCGCGAGCATCGCCATCCCATCGAAGCAGGCCGCGGAGTTCACTATCGCGAGCGCCGGGTCTGTTGTTCCCCTGCCTCTCCCACGGTCGCCGCAGCCCCAACGACTACGGCCGTACCGCTGCGCTGCCAGCGCCGTACAATAACGCTAGAGGACAGCACAATGCCCAAACCTCGGGCCGCGTCCCGGTTGGACGCCCTCCACAAGATCCTCAACCTCGAGCGCGCCCACGGCTACAACGACTCGGCAGTCGTTGGGGGGCTGGACCGTTTCCTGGCCAAGTGGGCCGCCGCCGAGGCCGGCCCCGGCTCCAGCGACGGCCAAGCTCTCCTAGGTCTCAAGGAAGCCGGGCTCCTCGAAGAGTCCTACGCCTCCCTGGACAGCCGCCAGAGGGCTCTCTGGATGGGCCGGTTGTCCACAGCCATCGAACGCTCCACGGGGTCTGGCGCACAGCCCACCCATAGGCCGCCCGCGTCTCGAAAGCGTCCTGCGACCCCGGCGCGGCCGGCCAAGCCAAAGCCGCGCCCAACTCTCGCCAGCCCGGTCGCGGCGCTTGGCGGCGTTTCCAGCCGCACGGCCTCTTTACTGGCCAAGCTCGGCGTTCACACGGTCAGGGACCTGCTCTACTTCTTCCCCAACCGGCACATCGATTATTCCCGCATCACCCAAGTGAGAGATCTGAGCCCCGGCGAGGAACAAACAGTTTCCGTCGTTGTCTGGGAGGCCCGGCCGGCGCTGCTCGGCGGCAAACGCGGAAGCGAGGCGGTTGTCGGCGACGACACCGGCAATTTCCGGGTGGTGTGGTTCAACCAGCCCTACATGGCCCGCAGCCTGCGGGTCCAGAGCCGCATCGCGCTCAGCGGCAGAGTGAACATCTTCCGCGGGGCGCTGGTCATGGAGAATCCCGAGCACGAGCTCCTCACCGGAGATGGCAATCTCACGCACACGGGTCGCCTTGTGCCGGTCTATCCTCTGACGGAGGGCTTGACCCAGCGTCCCCTACGACGGCTAGTAAAGCAGGCCGTGGACGGATTCGCCAAGGACGCGGTAGACCCCGCTCCTCCAGACATTATCAAGCGGAACCGGCTGATGGCCTTGCCCCGGGCCATTCAACAGTTCCACTACCCGGACTCCCCGGAGGAGCGGGACGAGGCCCGCCACCGCCTGGCTTTCGACGAGCTTTTCATGATGCAGCTCGCTGTGTTGTCCTATCGCAAGCTGCACCGGGAGGCGGCGCCGTCCCGGCCTATCAAACCGGCGCCCGGCATCGTGGAGAGCTTCCTGAAGACCCTGCCCTTCTCGTTGACCTCGGCGCAGGAGCGGGTCATGGGCGACCTGATGCGAGACATAGCCGAGGCCAAGACAATGACGCGCCTGCTTCAGGGTGAAGTCGGCAGCGGGAAGACGGTGCTGGCGCTGGCTGGGCTGCTGGCGGCGTCGGCCTGCAGCTTCCAGGGCGCTTTCCTTGCGCCCACGGAGGTCCTCGCCGAGCAGCATTTCCTCACCGTGGAGCGCCTGCTCGAAGGAGCGGCCGTGGACAAGTCCACGCCGAGCCGACTGGTTGTTCATCTGGAAGGCTATCCCCGTCCGGTCGTTGTGGGGCTGCTGCTGGGCGGGCAAACTCGCAAGGCCAAGAGGGAGATGCACCGGCTGTTGTCAGAGGGCGGCATGGACATAGCCATAGGCACCCACGCCCTCATCCAAGAGGGCGTGGATTTCCCTCGCCTGGCCTTCGTGGTCATCGACGAGCAGCACCGGTTCGGCGTGCGCCAGCGGGCAGCCCTCCGGGAGAAGGGCGGCAATCCTCACATGCTTGTCATGTCGGCTACGCCCATCCCGCGGTCGCTGGCCCTCACACTCTACGGAGACCTGGACCTGAGCACCCTGGACGAAATGCCTCGCGGCCGCCTGCCGGTCAAGACCCGCTGCCTGGAGGCTTCGGACCGCGATAGGGCCTACCGGTTCCTGCACAAGCAGGTGAGGGAGGGGCATCAGGCTTTTATCGTGTGCCCGCTGATTGAGGAGTCGGAGGCTGTGCTGGCCCGGGCGGCCGCCGAGGAATACGAACGCCTCTCGGCGGGGGTCTATCAGGACCTCCGTCTGGGCCTCCTTCATGGCCGCATGTCCTTGGCGGAGAAGGGCGAAGTCATGGACAGCTTCCGCCGGGGCGATACCGATATCCTAGTTTGCACGCCCGTCATCGAGGTTGGCATCGACGTGCCCAACGCCACCGCCATCCTCATCGAGGGGGCCAACCGGTTTGGGCTTTCGCAGCTACACCAGCTTCGCGGCCGCGTGGGCAGAGGCAAGGATCAAGGCTACTGTATCCTCATGGCTGAGAACGCTTCGCCGGAAGCGCGGGAGCGGCTGGACATCGTTGAGCGGGCCAACGACGGCTTCTCACTGGCCGAGGAGGACCTGCGTATCAGAGGGCCCGGCGACCACTTCGGAACCCGGCAGAGCGGCCTGCCCCAATTGAGGGTGGCCCGCCTTTCGGACACCGACATTATGGCCGCTGCGCGCAAGCAGGCCGCCGAGTTGCTCGAGCGGGACTCCAGCCTCAGCGCTTGGCCCAAACTGCAACTCGCGCTGGAAGAGTACCGGCAGGAAGCGCCGGGCGAAGCGAGCTAGCAAGCATCGCTCCGGCAGGGCTATGTCGCCTACGTTTATCGTCTCCATCTGCTTGTGAAATGACGCACAACGTTGACACATCGCGCAGCCAGGGACATGCTACGAGGCAACCCCAGTCTGGAGGAAGTTGAGAGATGGGGACTAGCGCTGCTCCGATCAAAGACACACTCAGGGGATGCTCGCTCTTCCGAGGGCTCATGGAGGACCAGCTCGACCACATCGTGCCCTTCTGCGTCGGACAGGAGGTGAGCAGGGACTCGATACTCTTCCGGGAGGGCGAGCCCGCCCGGTACGTGCACGTGGTTGAGCGAGGCGTCGTGGCGTTGCAGATGGCCCTCCACAAGCCCACCGGCGGGTTCACCAAGCCAGCGACTGTAGCCATGATAGGCCCGCACACCGTGTTCGGCTGGTCGGCGCTGGTTGAGCCTCATGTCAGCACGCTGTCCGCCGTGGCGGTCCGCGCGTCGCGCCTCGTTCTGGTGGATGGCGACAAGCTGAATGCCTTCCTGGTGGAGCGCCCGGAAATCGGGTACAAGATCATGGCCCCGCTGGCCAAGCTGCTATCAGAACGCCTGGCGCAGACTAGGGAGATGCTTCTCTACGAGCGGGGCCTAGCGATGGTCGACTAGGGATAGTCCGCACAAGTCAGTGGAGCGCGGCAGAGCCGTATAGGGAAGATGGCGGCGGGGGTCCGTTAACACCGCCGCATCCGTCACCACCCAGTCCCCTTTCCCGTAGTCGAGCCTGTAGTCGTGGCGCCGTCGCGTCCCTGCCTCCGTGGGAGACTCTCCCGCCCGTGTGCCCTAGGCGCCGGGCGTTGTAGTTGTGGCGCCCGTGTGGCGGTCCGTTACGCTAATCAGCCGGATTTTGGTGGGTGCAGGCACGGAGCCGTAACAAGGGCGTAATAGGGCGTAACAAGCCGTAAAGGAACCGTAAGGGAACTGTAAAGGAACCGTAACGAACCGTAACGGAACCGTAATGGAGCGGGATGGCTCCAAAGAGCCTGTGCCTTATAACGGCATTGCCTCCGGTCCCAGCCTTCCTCGGAGGGTCTTGCCCCTTGGGTTGTTCCCTCAGCGCCCCTGCCACAGGGGGATTCTCTATGGTTAGCCCACAGTGCTAAATGTATGCGGCAGGCTCCAAGGAAGAGAAGCGGGCCCCCGGCCCACTTCATGGGGCTACTATAGCACAATCGTTCGTATTTTGCAATAGGGGGGATGGCGGGGCTGGGGTTGGCGGCTTACGCGGCGGCGGTGAGGAGGGGTGGGGTGGTTTTGTCCTGGCCTGCGCCCTCCTTCAGCGGAGGTGTCTGGCTTGGCCTGCGCCGCTATCCCGCCCGCTCCGGCCTCCGACGTTTTTGGGTGCAGGGGTGTCCCCCTGTACCCCCGGCGGGGGCTGCGCCCCCTGCACCACGCTTGGGGAGATGAGGGGCAGCTTTCTCACCTTGGCGCGTCGGGACGCTTCCTGGCCTTCCCAAAAGGGCGGGGGTGGAGATGGGGAGGGCGCCCCGGGGGCGGGGGCTTGTCCAGAGATTCCCTAGGCATCGTCAACGAAAAAGGGGGCGCCTTCTATGGAAGGCGCCCCCTTTTATCCCTACGACGACCGCCGCCTGTGGGAGATTCTTGCTTAGGAAACCAGCGAAGCAGTGGCCGCCGTGGCCCACGTGAAGTTGTAATCCTTGTAAGCCTCTTCCGGCATGTCGCTCTTCTCGCCCCGCTTGGCCAACTCCTCGTCGAACTTCTCCCTGACGAACGGGTCCTCGTCGGGGTATTCGATCTGGTCGTTCTTCTTGTCCTCCAGCTTCTCGCTACGGCCGAACACGGGCAGCGTGTGCAGCGCCAGATACCTCGCCGGGTAGCCGCCGACGTTGAAGTGCTGGTGGAACCAGCGATTGGGCGGCACGAAGAGGCTGGCTTCATGCCAGGGCACAACAAGCTTCTCTCTGCCCTCTTCCCACATGATGGAGTAGCCGTCGCCAGCGGGGATGATGATGACCACGCCCGGCCCGTGGCGGTGGCCCTTCTTGTACCTTCCCGAAGGGAACACCGACATATGGCCGGTCATCTCGCTGTTGGGAAAGCGAATGTCCAGCACAGAGCCTCCGCTGCCTCGCACCGTGTGGGCTTCCAACCTGTCCCACGCGGCCAGGTCGGGGAAGAAGTTGCCCCACCACTGGACGGTGATGTTGCGGAACCCGTCCTTGGGGATGTCCACGGCCTTGGCGGTGGCGAACTGCTCGCCCTCTGCGGCCTGGACCATGTCATTGACGTAGGGGTTGTTGAAGATGAAGTCAGGGTCGGGCCAGACAGACATGGCGACCGGCAGGTAGTTGACGTGCGCCAGGCGAGCCGGCCGGTTGCCCTGCATGTTGGTGAACTGGTGCTTCACGTTGGGCGGGATCAGGAACATGCTGCGCTTGTCCCACTCGAAGTTGATGCGCCGCTCCTCCTTGCCAACCCAGACGGACGTCTGACCAACGCCGTCGAGAACGTACACCGCCTCCTCGGCGACCGACCTGAGCGGGGGCAGCGTCTTGCCCGGCGGGATCTCGGTGATCCGGACCTCGGAGACGCCCTCCAAGCCGGCGACCTCAATGAAGGCGCCGTTGCATTCCCGTTCGGACCACGGACCCACCTCGACGGTGCGCAGGTCCTCAATGTAATAGCCGCGGTGAATGGGGATCCCCTGGGCTTCCATCCATTTCTGATACGTCGGGCTGGTCGGCATATGCCCCCCTTTTCGTTGCTAGAGTCGCTTGTAAAGCTATACTCTCAGCGCTCCGGCGTCAACCTTACCCTGCATCATCCCCTGCCCTGCTCCCCTTGGAGCAGCGTTGAGCGCCATGCGCCTGCCCTGGGTGGGCCGAGGCGGGGGTGCACAACAGCCGATTCCGCCCTATAATCGCCTCGAAGAGCCGACAACGACACAAGGAGGCAACGATGGTCACCGAACAGACAGTCAAGGCAGAAGTATTCAGCATGAAGACGCCCCTGCTGTCGGCGGGGAACTCTTTCAAGCACCTGGCCGACACCGAAGGCCTATGGCTCCACGTGAAGGTCTACGCCGAGGGCGGCGAGAACGCACTGCACGCCCACACGACGGAGGATCACGCCTTCGTTGTCCTAGACGGCCAGGCCACGTTCTTCGCCGCGGACGGCAGCACAACGGTTGTGGGCAAGAACGAGGGTATGATGCTGCCCAAGGGGGCGCTGTACAATTTCCAAAGCAGCGGCGAGGGTAACCTGGTCATGCTGCGGGTGGGCACGGGCCCCAACGGCAACCCCTACCGCAAGACCGGCGAGGACGACCGGATAGGCCCCAACGGGCTGCCCCTTCCCGGTCACGACCCAGCCAATAAGACCGGCGCCATACCCGGCGTACCCGTCCCCGGCGCGTTCTTCGCGGCTGAGGCGTTTGAGTAGGGGATTCGGAGCTGGTCGACAGTTGATGTCGCTCTCTAGAGATCCGGTCTGAGAAGCGACCAGCGACCTGACTCGGCAACACATGGCTGTTGCCGATGAGTATAAAACTTGCCTGTCTGCCAATTAGAGGTTGACGAACATTTGTGCTATCTGTAGGATATCGGCACCTAACGGGCGCGGGACGCAATGGCGCTAGACCTACCTCATGAGGTCCGAGACCCTATCCACGGCCTTATCCGGCTCACGGATCAGGAGATGGCCGTGGTCAATACTCCTACCTTTCAGCGACTGCGTAGGATTCGCCAACTCGCCATGGCGGACCTGGTCTACCCGGGAGCTCTTCACACTAGGTTCGAACACTGTCTAGGGAGTCTCCATGTTGCTCACCGCATACTCAAGCGGCTGGCTAGGGATGAACCCATCAGTGACGAAGACTTCAGGACTGTGCGCCTCGCTGCGCTCCTCCATGACGTAGGCCACGGGCCCTTCAGTCACGTCTCAGAACATCTCCTCGATGAGTACTACGATAAGGATAAGGTGGGCCAAGCAGCAACACGGGAGAAGATCCACGAGAAAGTAACAACCGACATCATCACCAAGAGTCAATACATACCCAAGCTGCTCACCCCTGATGAACAGCAATCCATTGCCGGAATTCTCAAGGGCGGGTCTACTCAAGACTTCAGGAGGGACATAGTCAGTAGTTCCCTAGATGCCGACAAAATGGACTACCTCTTAAGGGATGCTTACTTCGCGGGCGTCAGCTACGGTGTATTCGACTTAGACAAAGTCATTGACGTCTGTAGAAAGCTGGAGCGCGGCTCAGAGACCTATTTGGTCATCCAAGAAGAGGGTCTGTTCGCTGTAGAGCAACTAGTCCTCGCCAAACACCATATGACGCAACAGGTTTACGCCCACAGGGTGCGAACTATCACCGATCTCATGATTGTCCGTGGCCTCAAGTTGGCGATTGAAGACGGCTGCGACGAAGTCCGGAACTTATACTCGTATGATGGTTCTCCTGAATTCCTAGACCATTATTTACAATTCAATGACGTTGCCCTAACAACTCTCCTTTCTGAAGGTTCTTATGACCGCGCCAAGAGTGTCTTCCAAAGGCTCCAGCAAAGGAAACTCTACAAGGAAGTAGCACTAATTCCCTTAGACGCACTCAGCGTGAGTGACTCGATATTGTTAGGCCACCTGTTGAACATAGGCGAGAGCGCCATTGAAAGTCTTCAAGAGGGCGTTGCCGCCATACTCAAATGCAACTCTTGGGAAGTCATCATTTACAAGAAAAGCATCAAACATCCGGCTTATCACCAGCGTGGCAGATTAGAGCCAGAGGCAATTCATGTTAGATCTCGCGATGGCAACACTCGCATGATGTCAGACTTTCCAGGCCTTATCAGCGCCCAGATGCCCACGACTGAACAATTGCATATTATTGGACCGGTAGAAGGGCTTGGCACAGACCTCGCCCCACTACCCCAAGAAGCCATCCAGAAACAGCAAGAGATAGAAAGTCTTATTTTCGCGCATATTGGAGGTACATGATGGGCATTAAAGATGCCTTATTGGCTGCTCTTCAAGCGGAGGGCGGGAAGATCCGAGGTCGGACGATATTGCAGAAGCGAATGTACTTTCTCTCTGTTCTTGTCAGTGAAGACTTCGGTTTCAACCCACATTACTACGGCCCCTTCAGTTCTCAGGTTGTTGATGAGCTTGGGGCTCTCTGTGACGCGGGGATGATCGTTGAGAGCCCTGTCTACCTAGGAGCTACTAGCCTCTTCGGGGAAATGCGCAGATACGACTCTCAGCTTACAGACCCAGGATGCGAAGTTGTACAGAATCGCTCGGAGAGCATCGCCACCTATGTCCAGGCCCTAGAACGAATTAATGGCCACCCAATTGCTAGCGATGCAACTCTTATTTCAGTAGCCGCCAAAGTTCACTTCATTGTGCATGGACACGGGCCCGTTACGCCCTCCCAAATACGTAGCGAGGCCAAAGATCTTGGATGGGATATCACCGCGACTCAAATCACATCCGTAGTCAAATACTTGAAGCACTTGGGTTTAGTGTCCACTAGCTGACGCGGCCTTAAGCCCTTCGCCCATCCACATCTCAATGTCAGCCTGCGGCTTCACGCTCCGGTGTCTGACGTGAGCTATGCTACAGCGTAATCTCCCCCAGATCGTCTGCAGGGGTGAGCGGTGCGCCTGTTAGGGCCTGGACCTCCTCGTAGGTCCAGGCGGGGGCAAGCTCCTTGAGCACTAGGCCGGCCGGCGTCACTGCGATCACCGCAAGGTCGGTGGCGATGAGGCTGACGCAGGCCCGGCCCGTTAGGGGATAGGTGCAGTCCCTGACAATCTTTGGCGCCCCGTTGCGGTCGTTGTGCTCCATAGCGGCGATGACCGTCCTGGCGCCCGCAGCTAGGTCCATCGCCCCGCCCACGTTGCCGATGCCGCGCTCCGGGATGAGCCAGTTCGCCAGGTCGCCCTGCTCTGAGACCTGAAGTGCGCCCAACACCGTCACATCGATGTGGCCACCGCGGATCATGGCGAAGGAGTCGGCGGAGTGGAAGAAGGACGAACCGGGCAGGAGAGACACGAACTGGCCGCCGGCGTTGATGAAGTCAAGGTCCTCCTCGCCCTCTGGGACGAGGGGGCCGTAGTTGAGCATGCCGCTCTCCGAGTGGTAGATGACCGTGCGGCCCTCCGGCACGTAGTTGGAACAGAGGGTCGGTATGCCGATGCCCAAGTTCACGACCATGCCGTCCTGAAATTCCCTGGCGACCCGCATGGCGATCGTTTCGCGGTCCAGCCGTTCCTTGTTTGCCATTTCCACTTCCTCCGGCGTGAGCGACGCGCAGCGTCGTTTCTGGCGAACCAGTATAGCAGCCCCTGACGCGGCGCCGGCGCACTCCTTCCCCTTTCCCCAACGCGTCCTCCACACCCTGCCTTGAGCTTGCCTAGGGGCGCGCCAGAGGGAGGGAGGACGGGAGGGGTGGAGCAGTCAGGACGTCAAGAAACAAGGGGCGCGCGCCTGCCGGACGCGGCAAGGGCAACTGGCCGGTTTCAGTCCTTGAAGGCAGTGCTCGACCGTCGCAGGCGAGGACTGAGGCCCCAGGCAAAGTAGGCCACCACGATGGCGCAAATGTACAGCCCGATGAACAACGTGAAGGGAGTGTCGTAGGAGCCTGAAATGTCGTACAGGTAGCCGGCCAGCGGCGG
Source organism: Dehalococcoidia bacterium (assembly GCA_965263165.1). Classification (GTDB taxonomy): domain Bacteria; phylum Chloroflexota; class Dehalococcoidia; order Lucifugimonadales; family SAR202-VII-2; genus SAR202-VII-2. The sequence goes on along the minus strand of OZ253584.1, from coordinate 1,418,121 downwards.
CCCGATGAGGGCGGCCCCCGTAGACAATGCGAGGTTCACCAGGCCGAACACCGTGCCGAAGACGCGAAGAGGAAAGAGGGCGCCCACGGATAGCGGCAGCACCGTCATGACGCCGCCCGAGGCCGGCCCCGATACGGCCACGTAGAGCCAGACCAATGAGAGGCTGTTGGCCTGGAGGAGGATGAACGCCCCCGTCGCTTGGAGGCCAAACGACAGGAGCACGGCATACCGCACCGAGACCTTCTCCGACAGCAGCCCGAACCCTATCTTCCCAACGGCCCCTATGCCACCCGTGAACCCCAGCACCAAGCCCGCTGTCTTCACGGAAACACCCATGTCCCGGACGTAGGGCACCAGGTGGTTCAGGACGCCAAGGGTGCCGATGCCCATGAAGAAGAATCCCAGGGCAATGAACCAGAACGCCGGGCTTCGCATCGCCGTTGAGAAGGCGCTGATCTCCCGGGGCGTCCCCACGACGCCACCACCACCCGCGACCGGGGCCGGGGAACGGACGGGCCGCGGCGCCGGCGCGATACCGTCTGGGGCGAGCCCAACCTCTTGGGGCGTTGTCCTGAGAATCAGCGTGGACGGCAGGTTGACGGACAGGACGCCAATCCCCATAACGACGTATGCGACCCTCCAGCCAAATTCGCCCACGATCAGCGCCGTAATCGGGGAGAAAATCAGGGCGCCCAACGCCAGGCCAAGCATGGTGAGACCCATTGCCCTGCCCCGTTTGATGTGAAACCAGTTGGAGACCACCGTGGCAAAGGGCACCACACCGCTGAAGGCGCCGCCACAACCGGCCAGCGCGTAGAACGTGTAGAGCTGCCACAATGAGTTCGTGGTGCTCAGCAGGAACATCGACGTCGACAGGATCAGCGCCCCCACCACCACCAGCCTCCTGATCCCGTGCCGGGCCACCATGCGGCCCATGAAGACCCCGCCAATTCCTCCACTGATAAGGAACGCCGACTGCCCCACGGCAATCTGCGCCCGCGTCCAGGCAAACTCCTCTTCCAGGGGAATGAACATGTTGCCAAAGGCGTAGAACCCCACCCAGGACCATACAGTAAGGACGGCGGCCGAGGTGGCGACGATCCGCCATCCGTAGAAGATGCCGCCCTTCTTTGCGGAGGTTTGAGGGGTGGTCATTCGAAGTCCGCCAAGCGCTTCTCCCTGATGCTCACGTAACCCTGATTGCCTATGACAACGTGGTCGAGCACGTCCACGTTCAGGAGTTTGCCCGCCTCGATCATCAGGCACGTCACGTCAACGTCGTCGCGGCTGGGAGATGGATCGCCTGAGGGATGATTGTGGGCCACGATGATGGACGGGGCGTTGGCTCGGATGGCGTCGCGGAACACCTCGGCGATACGCACCTGCGACCTGTCCACCGTGCCCTTGTAGACTTCAGCGATCGATAGCACCTGGTTGCGGGTGGAGAGGAGCAGAACTCGCAGATGCTCCTGGTCCAGCAGGGCCATGTCCGAGTGCAGCAGGTTCCTGACATCCTGAGCGGAGCCTATGGTCACCCGCTCGTCGGGCGTTGTGACAGCCAATCTGCGGCCCAGTTCCAAGGCGGCCATGACCTGAGCCGCCTTTGCTTTGCCAAGGCCCTTGATGGCGCAGAGCTCTTCAAAGGAGACGCGCGCAAGCCCCGCAAGCCCCTGCAACTCGGAGAGTATGCGCGTCGCCATGGCCACGACGCTCTCGGACTTCCCTCCGACCCTCAACTGTATGGCGAGGAGTTCGGCATTGCTGAGCGAGCGGGGCCCCTGCTCGCTCAGCCGCTCACGGGGGCGCTCCGAGGCATGCATGTCCCGGATCATGGGCCGATAGACCGCGGGAATCCGCTTTTCCATCGACGTCCTTTGGCGGAAGTTCGCCGCCCAGAGCGAAACGAGCCCCCAGGCCACGAGGCGCCCACTAACCGGCCACACTGCCCTGGGGCAGAATTATAGTCGATGCTCCCAGCGGCCGAGTGGCCGCTGGGAATCGCTGCAATGAGAAAACTATGTCAGCGCGACGGCCGCGCCCGCTTCCTCGAGGGCCTTCTTGACCTCTTCGGCCTCGCCCTTGCTCACCGCTTCCTTGACAGCGACAGGGGCGCTCTCCACCAGCTCCTTGGCCTCCTTGAGGCCCAGCGTGGTCACCTGGCGGACAGCCTTGATCACGTTGATCTTGTTAGCGCCGAACTCCTTGAGCATGACGTTGAATTCCGTCTTCTCCTCTTCTTCGGCAGCTCCATCCCCGGCGCCCGCGGCCGCGGGCGCGGCGGCCATCACCGGAGCAGCGGCGCTGACTCCGAATGTCTCCTCCAGGGACTTTACGAGTTGGGACAGATCCAAGACCGACATCTCTTTGATCGCTTCCAGGATTTCCTCTTGAGTAGCCATTGTCTCCTCCCTTCAATTGTTTGAACCTTTGACTGTTCGAGACCGCCGGCTATTCCGGCTCTGCCTCTTCCTCAGCAGCGCCGGAGGCCGCTTCCTCCGGCGCCTCCGGTGTTTGCGCCTCCGCTTCAGCCCCAACGGCTGGCTCTTCGGAAGGCTCTGCCGCCGGTCCTTCAGCGGCTGGAGCTTCCGCCTCGGTGCCGCTTTCGGCGACCCGCTGGAGCACCGTGGCCAGCGCTTGTATGGGCGCGTTAAGCACGTAGAGCAGCTGAGCGATGGGCGCCTGCATCTGCCCAAGGAGCAAGGAAATCAGCTGATCCCTGGGCGGCAGCGTCGCCAGCGTCCGGACCTCTTCCGCCGTCAGCGTCTTGCTGTCCATGAAGGCACCATTGATCTCCAGCGGCAGACGCGTCGTCCTAGCGAACTCCACGAGAACCTTGGCCGGCTCAACAGCGTCGCCATAACCGAAGGCGATCCCTGTCGGGCCCTGGAGGACCACTTCGACGGAGGTCTTGCCGGCCTCCACGGCTGCGATGGAAGCCAATGTGTTTCGCACGACCTTGAACTCGATGCCCTGTGCTTGCAGCCTCCGGCGCAGGTCGCTGGTCTGCTGCGCCGTCAATCCCTGAAACCGTGCGCCAACGGCAATGGTGCTCCGGGACAGCTTGTCCCTGAGCTCTTCTACAGCCTGCACCTTATATTCTTTGACCATGGCGTCTCCTTGAGAAACACGAAAGCCCACGCCAAAGACGGCGTGGGCGCGGCGCAGCAAGGAATTGCTGGGAACGCCTATCCGCCTCAGCGGGCGCTTGAGCTTTCAGGCATGGGGCCACCCGCAGTCTTCGGCGACGAGTCTATTCTATTGTGTTGTCTTTCTCCTGGAAGGGGGTTGAGCCTTGCGGCCATCCACCCCATCCACCGCTTAGTTACTCCACCTTCAGGGCCAGGGTTGTTGGAAGGTCCAGCCGGATGCTCGGGCCCATGGTGCTGGCCAGGTAGGCGCTCCTGATGAACTGTCCCTTCACCGCATTGGGCCTGGACCGGACCACCGTCTCAACGGTGGTGGCCAGGTTCTCCATCAACTGCTCCTCGGTAAAGCTGGTCTTCCCCACGGGCACGTGGATAATGGCGGTCCGGTCCAACCGGAACTCCACCCGTCCCTTCTTGGCCTCTGCGATGGACCTCGGAATATCCTGGGCCTGCACCACCGTGCCGGTGCGCGGGTTCGGCATCAGGCCCCGCCTGCCGAGCAGGCGCCCCAACTTGCCGATCTTTCCCATCATCTCCGGAGTGGCTATGGCCACGTCGAAGTCGGTCCAGCCACCCTCAATTTTTTGAACGACTTCGTCGTCTCCGACGAAGTCGGCGCCAGCTTCCCTGGCGATGGAAGCCCCTTCGCTGCCCGCGAAGACCAGGACCCTGATCGTCTTGCCCCGGCCGTTGGGCAGCACCACCATGCCCCGGACCTGTTGGTCGGCGTGCCTGGGGTCTGCGCCGGTGCGCAGGTGAACCTCCACCGTTTCATCGAAATTGGCCTTGGAGGTCTCTTTGACGACCCGCACAGCGGCCTGAGGAGCGTAGGTCTCTTCCTCGGCGATCTTGCTTTCTGCGTCTGTGTAACGTTTGCTTCGCTTCACCATGACAATAGTCCCCTGCGAGGTTAGCCCTCGGCTACTTTGATGCCCATGCTGCGGGCCGTCCCCTCGATGATCTTCATGGCCGCTTCGGGGTCATTGGCGTTCAGGTCCCGCATCTTCGCCTCGGCGATCTGCCGCACCTGTTCCCGGGTGACCGAGCCCACAATCTGTGTCGGCTGGCCGGAACCCTTGTCCAGACCAGCGGCCTTCCGCAACAACTCCGAGGCCGGCGAGGTCTTCAGGACAAACGTATAGGACCGGTCCTCGAACACGGTCAGCTCTACGGGCACCACTGCTCCCGTCTGTTCAGCCGTTCGAGCATTGTATTCCTTTACGAACTGCATGATGTTGACGCCGTGCTGGCCGAGGGCCGGGCCCACAGGGGGCGCCGGCGTGGCCTGCCCGCCGTTGATTTGCAGCTTGACGATAGCGCGTACTTTCTTTGCCAACTTTTCCTACCTCAGAGAGCTTACCAGGATCCCTATCTACACGCGCTCCACCTGCCGGAAGTCCAACTCCACGGGCGTCTCTCGTCCGAAGAACGAGACCAGCACCTGCACCTTGCCCTTCTCCGTGAAGATGTCGTTGACCGTGCCAATGAAATCCGTGAAGGGCCCCTCGGTGATTCTTACGTTCTGTCCCAACTCGAACCCCACCCTGACCCTGGGGGTAGGCGACTCGATGCGCCGGAAGATCGCTTCCAGCTCAGAGGCCTCCAAGGGAACAGGCTCCAACTGCCCGGTCCGCTCGTTCTCAACCGATACGAAGCCTGTAACGCCGGGGGTGTTGCGCACGATCTGCCAGGTCTGCGTGTCCATGGTCATGCAGACCAAGAGATAGCCGGGGAACACCTTCTTCTGAATCTGTCTGCGCTTCCCCTCCCGTATCTCGATCTCTTCCTCAGTGGGTATCTCCACACGGAAGATGCGGTCCCGAACGTCCAGGCTCTCGATGCGCTGCTCCAGGTTGTTCTTGACTCTTTCCTCTTGCCCGGAGTAGGAGTGGATAATATACCAGCGCCCGTTCTCTGCGCCGGGAACATTTCCCGCCTGAGTCTGCTCTACTGCTTGTTCTTGTTCGGTGACCGGCAGTTCTTCAGCCATGAAACCTCATCTGCCCCGTTTGTCCGGGGCAGCCGCGGAACAGCTACGGGAAGAGAATGACGTTGAAGACGCGGGTGAGGAACGCGTCCACGATGGTAAGAGCGATTCCCACGACGACGGCCACGGTCACGACCAGGGTGGACAGGCGCACTGCTTCTTCCCGCGACGGCCACACAACCCGACGCAACTCGGCGTAGACCTCGCGGAAGAAGCCCAGCCCGGCGCCCCTTCTCCCGCTGGACCCCGCCACCATGGAGCGCGGGTTCGGTTGACGCGCCATGCGCTACCTCACTTCCCGGTGAAGCCGGTGCACTCGGCAGCGCGGGCAGAACTTGTTCAACTCCAGCCGCCCCGGATCGTTGCGCCGATTCTTTTCGCTATGGTAGGTGCGCTCCCTGCATTCGGTGCACTGCAGGTTAATGTGCGTGCGCACGTCGCCGCGTTTCTTGGCCATGGCTTAGTCAGTCACCTTCGTCACGACGCCGGCGCCCACAGTCCGCCCGCCCTCGCGGATGGCGAAGCGCACGCCTTCCTCCAGCGCCACCGGGTACATGAGCTGTAGAGTCATCGTGACGTTGTCACCGGGCATCACCATCTCAACGCCCTGAGGAAGGCCGATGGAGCCCGTCACGTCTGTGGTCCGAATGTAGAACTGCGGCCGATACCCGTTGAAGAACGGCGTGTGGCGGCCGCCCTCCTCCTTGGCAAGAACGTAGACCTCGGCTTCGGCGTTGATGTGCGGCCGAATCGAGCCGGGCTTGGCCAACACCTGGCCTCGCTCCACGTCCTCCCGGCCAACACCGCGCACGAGCACACCAACCGCGTCGCCGGGCTCTCCAGCCTCAAGAGTCTTATGGAACATCTCAACGCCGGTGGCGACCGTCTTCCGGGGCTCATGGTGCAGGCCAACGATTTCCACTTCCTCACCCGACTTGAGGGTGCCCCGCTCAATCCGCCCGGTGAGCACCGTGCCGCGTCCCTTGATGCCGAAGATGTCTTCGATCGGCATCAGGAAGGGCAACTCGCTGGGGCGGGTCGGAATCGGCACATAGTCGTCGACGGCTTGCATCAGGTCCTGGATGGCCTTGTACTCGGGAGCGTCCGGGTCGGTGGACGTGGACTCGACAGCCGTGAGAGCGCTGACCCTGATAATGGGAATGTCGTCGCCGGGGAACTGGTACTGGGAGAGCAGCTCGCGAACCTCCAACTCCACCAATTCCAGAAGCTCCTCGTCGTCCACCATGTCGACCTTGTTGAGGGCCACAACGATGTAGGGAACCTGCACCTGCCGCGCCAGAAGGATGTGTTCTCTGGTCTGAGGCATGGGGCCGTCGGGAGCGCTGACCACTAGGATCGCGCCGTCCATCTGGGCGGCGCCGGTGATCATGTTCTTCACATAGTCGGCGTGCCCTGGACAGTCAATGTGGGCGTAGTGCCGGTTGGGAGTTTCGTACTCCACGTGCTGAATGGCAATGGTCAAGCCGCGGGCCTTCTCTTCCGGGGCGTTGTCAATGCTGTCATAGGGCCTATACTTCACGTCTGAACTCTGCATGGACAGGACCTTGGTAATGGCGGCCGTAAGGGTCGTCTTGCCGTGGTCGACGTGCCCGATGGTGCCCACGTTTGCGTGGGGCTTGGTCCGCTGAAACACCTGCTTCGCCATCTATCTACCCTCCTAGCGTTTTGAAGACCGCATGACGGGTGGAGCCCACAATCGGAGTCGAACCGATGACCCCGTTCTTACCAAGAACGTGCTCTGCCTCTGAGCTATGTGGGCTCGCCTCCACAGAAGGAAAGCCCGCAGGCCGCTGGCCCCAAGGGCAGGTGGTGGAGGGGGTAGGATTCGAACCTACGAAGCTCTCCCGAGCGCCGGATTTACAGTCCGGTGGCTTAAACCACTCACCCACCCCTCCACAACTGCACTAGTGTAGCACGGGGCTACGCCTTTCGCCAACCACTCCCCAATCACACGCAAAAACACCCTCCGGGGCGTTGGATGCGCTTCGGCTGTGGAGCCGGAGGGGGGAGTTGAACCCCCAACCTGACGATTACAAATCGCCTGCTCTGCCGTTGAGCTACCCCGGCGGGCACCTTGAATCGGGCCCGTTTGGGCGTCCGACGCCTAGCTGGCGTCACTGGCAGTATAGCATTGAAGGCATCCCAGTCAAAGCGGCTGCTCCAGCCTTCCGGCGCCGGTGGCCGCGGTGTAGAATGTGCGCCAGCCTCAGGCCTCAAGGCGCGGACGGAGACACCGTGGCCCATCTTCCTCTTGACGGCATCAAGGTGCTGGACCTCACCCGCTGGCTGGCGGGCCCCATCGCAACGTCGCTGCTGGGCGACTTGGGAGCCGAGGTCATCAAGGTGGAGTCCCTTCCCAAGGGCGACCAGACCCGCCTGACTGCTCCGTTCGTGGGTGGGGAGTCGGCCTACTACATGAGCATCAACCGCAACAAGAAGAGCGTCGCCCTGAACTTCCGAAGCCCCCAGGGCAGGGAGATCCTGAAGCGCCTCGCCTGCCGCTGCGACGTTCTTGCAGAGAACTTCAAGGTGGGGGTGACGGAGCAGATGGGCCTTGGCTACGAGACTCTGGCCAAGGAGAACCCAGGCCTGGTCTACGGAGCGATTACCGCCTACGGCTTGACCGGTCCCTATAGAGATAGGGCCGGCCTCGACCAGGTAGCCCAAGGCATGGGCGGGCTCACCAGCGTCACCGGCTTCGAGGCCGACAACCCTGTGAGAGTCGGCGTCCCCATATCGGACCTGACGACAGGCATGCTGGCGGCGGTGGCGATCTCCTCGGCGCTTTACGAACGGCAGACGACCGGCAGGGGCCGCCGCGTCGAGGTGTCGTTGCTGGACTCCACCATCGGGCTTCTCACCTTCCAGGCGCAGAGGTTCCTCTCTCTTGGAGAGACTCCGACGCCTCAGGGCAACAACCACCCTCTGCTGACGCCCTGCGGGGTGTTCGAAACCAGCAACGGGCCAATGAACCTGTGCGTGTCCTCCGACTCCCACTGGCAGATGTTCTGCGGCGTCCTGGAAAGCCGGGAGTTGCTTGACGACCCGCGGTTCTCCAACAATACGCTGCGGCGTCAGCACCAGGACGAGCTTCTCGACCTCCTGCGCCCGTACATGGCGCAACGGACTCGGGAGGAGTGGACCGAGGCGCTCAGCGACAGCGGCATACCCGCGGGTCCCCTCTATACCGTTGGAGAAGTCTTCTCCGATGCCCACGTCCAAGCCCGCGGTGTTGTGGAAACCGTGCCCCACGCCACGTTGGGGGAGCTTCCGCTGGTGCGGAGCCCCTTCCGCACGGAGGGTATGGAGAAGTCGGTGCGCTTGGCGCCGCCGGTGCTGGGCCAGCACACCACAGAAATCCTCGAGGGGCTGGGTTACACGGATAGCGATGTCCAGGCGCTGCTCGATGATGGAGTAGCGTTGCAGGCCGCGACGAGGGGTTAGCCCAGAGGTTGTCAGGTATTCGGCGCGCCCGGTTGAGCAACGCGAGAGGGAAACGTCAGGAAAAAAGAGGATAGGAGGACGGAGCTATGAGCACGTACGGGTATCGAGCGAGGATTGGCTACACGTCTCCACCGATGTTGACGGAGGTCTTCCCCATCGAGTGGTACGCCATGGCCCCTAAGGGGGTGTCATTGGTCGTCACCTCCTTAGCCATCCTGTCGGTGACCACGGAGGCGGTTGACGAGAGCTACCAATTGAGCCTCCGCATCGCCAAGGAAATGGGGCGTTCCAATGTGGACCTCGTGGTGCTGGGAGGCCTTCCGATCAACGCATCGAAGGGCGCAGACAAGGTGGACGATCTCATCAAGACGGTGGCGGACAGCAGCGGGACGCCGGTGACGACCAGCCTCACCGCCCAGGTCAACGCGTTGAGGGCCGTGGGGGCCGGTAAGATAGCGCAGGCCCACCCCATGAGCGAGGACCTGGAAGAGTCGGCGGCCGGGCCCATGAGAGAACACGGATTCGATATCGTTGGCAGCATTGGCGCAGACGTCAATACAGCGTATGAATGGGGCCGCATGCCCATCGAAACCGCCCTGACCCTTGCCCGCGATCTCAAGAAGGCCCACCCGGAGGCGGACACCATCTGGTTCCCCTGCCCTCACTGGCCCACGGCGGAGATGCTGGAAACGGTGGAGCAGGAACTGGGAGTGAATGCCATCAGCGCATCCCAGGCCATCGTTTGGGAGGCCCTGCGCAAGGTGGGCATCAACGACCGCATCGAGGGATACGGCCGTCTGTTGCGGGACTTCTAGGAGGGGCCGCCTTCACAGGAGGTTGGGATGGCCACGATTACCCCGGAGGAGTTGGAGGCAAAGCGCGCTCGCCTACGCGGGCGCATGGCGCGGCCCAGCCAGCCGCCGCCCACCCGCGGCGTGAACCACATCGCCGTGGAGGTCTGGGACTTGGAGCGGTCATTGGACTTCTACTGCGGCGTTTTGGGATTCCCCCTGTCCAGCGTTACGGCCAACCGCGACGAGCCTCTTTCCACCCATGTCAACATCGATATCGGGGGCGGCGCCGCACTATCCCTGTTTGACTTCCCTCACCTGGACAGGGTGGCTTCTGAAGGCGCAGGAGGCGTGATGCACATTGCCATCGCCACGGAAGGTGCGCGGGTAGCGGAGGCCAAGAAGCGGCTGGAAGAGGAGGGAAAGGCTTACCAGGAGATCGGCGGGAACCTTTACATTCCCGACCCGGACGGTCTGACCCTGGAGCTCTGGGCGATGGACTAGGAGCCTGTTCACGCTGCCGCGGCGCAATGCGAATGAGCGTGACCCAGCCCTGGTCCGCGTTCCCACGAGACGGAGGCTAGGCTACTTCCCAACCTCCGTTTCATCTTTCGTCCCGAGGTTGTGGACGGCGCCTTACGGCTATCGTCCTGTCCAGTGTGGCTCGTTCAGCATCGGGTCATCGGGTCGAGGGATACTCGCGCCTGCCTGCGCGATACGCTCCCGCAGAGCTTCGGCGCTTTTCATCCGTCTTTGCCACCATACCCAGACCCGTTCGCGTCAACAGAACCCGGAGGCCTCCACCAGTGATGACATCCGCGAACGACTCGCCACAAGACATCCACGCTGTCTCTCACGAGGCGCTCAGGGCCTTCGCGGCCGCGGTGTTGGAGACGGTGAATGTGCGTCCGGAGGATGCCGCGTTCGTCGCCCAGGTGCTCACCGAGGCGGACCTGCGGGGAGTGGAGTCCCACGGCGTGACCCGCCTGGCTGGGTACGTCAGCATGATCAAGGCCGGCGTTCTCAACGCCCGCTCGGAGATCCGCGTGGCGCAGGACACAGGAGCGTGCGCCTCTCTCGACGGCGGCATGACCTTCGGCATGCTGGCCGCCCGCCGCGGCATGGACATGGCGATGGAGAAAGCCCAGGAGTTCGGCGTCTCCCTGGTCACAGCACGGAACATGAGTCACACGGGAATGGTGGGGTTCTATCCGATGACCGCCGCCGCACGGGGCATGATCGGTATCGCTCTGAACAACGGGCCGTCAATCGTGCCGCCCTTTGGTGGCCGCACGCCCACCTACGCCACCAATCCCATCAGCATCGCCGTCCCGGCCGGCCGGGAAGAGCCCGTGGTGCTGGACATGGCCACCACCATGGTGGCGGCCGGGAAGCTCCGCCTGGCAGGCAAGAAGGGCGGCGCCATCCCGTTGGACTGGGGGCTCGATCGCAACGGCCAGCCCTCAGGCGACCCCCAGGAGGTGCTGCTCAACGGCTTCCTTCAGTGGGCCGGGGGCTACAAGGGCTTCGGGCTCGGCACGATTGTGGAGATCCTGGGCGGTGTGCTTTCAGGCGGGCTGTTCGGCTCGGACGCGCCCAATTTAAAGAACTTCGGCAAGGACCCCCTGGTCTCCAGCGGCGCATACATTGCCGTGGACATCAGTCGGTTCATGCCGCTGAAGGAGTTCGGGGAGCGGGTCGACCGCTTGGTGGCCCAGGTCCGGGCCTCGGAGCGGGCGCCCGGTGTGGAACGGATCTACGTTCCAGGAGAGCCGGAGTTCCTGTGCAAGAAGGAGCGCCTGGCTCACGGCATACCTCTGAGCGCCGCCGTGCGCAGGGAGTTGGAGACCCTGGCCGAGGCCCAGGGTCTTCTCCTTGACCTATGGGAAGGCAAACGCGCCGGAATCTGAGGGCAAGCAGGCGCAACGTCCTCCGGGGCCGATAGTTGCAGATGTCACAAAGTTCTGCTACTATCGGCGCCGATGGTCGGCGGGCAACCAACTCAGATAGACGACAGAGTGCCATCGTGGATCCCAGTTACGTCTCAACCCCCATCTGGCACGGACTAAGTATCACCCTTCGCTTGATGTTGGTGCTTGTCGGCTGCGCCTTTCTGTTTGCCGGCAACATAGTGATCGCCCACATGGTGATCCCTTCCCTTGTCACCACCGGACACATCTCGGAGCGCTTCTCCAAGTTGCGGGCTCTCTTCTACATGGGCGCTCTGGCTGGCGTCGTGGGTCTCATCACGACCTTCGTCGTCATAGCGGACGTGATTCGCGTGGTCGGGGACATGTACCCTCGGTGGTGGATATAGCTAGGGGAGTTGCTCCAGCCCACGATGCGACCAGACCCCAAACTCCTACTCCTTAGCCTGCCCGTAGTCCTAATTGGGGGGCTGGTCGCTACCGTTATCGGCGGTTTCGTCATCTGGCGAGTCGCCTCCCACTACTTTTACCCGGCCGAGACCATCGCCAAGTCGGCCCCGGCGCAGCCCATTCGCTTCACCCACGTAACCCACGCCGGGCAGTTGGGCATGGACTGCACCTTCTGTCACCGCACGGTGACCCAGGAACGAATGGCCGGCATTCCAGCGGTGGAGCAGTGCATGTTCTGCCACTCCGTCGTCAAGGGCGTGGAGGATGCCAAGGCCGCGGAGATCGTCAAGCTCCAGGAATATGCCGCCAACGACGCGCCCATCGACTGGATCCGCGTGCACCGGCTCCCCGATCACGTTCAGTTCACCCACGAAGTCCATATAAGGCGCCTCCCAGAGGTTCTGGGATTGGGAGAGGACTTCGAGATAGAGGCCGTCTGCTCCACATGCCACGGCAAGGTCTGGGAGATGGAAGAGGTGCGCCAGGTGCGCGCCCTCAAAATGGGAGATTGCGTTGACTGTCACCGGGCCAACAACGCGCCCACGGACTGTGCTATCTGCCACTACTAACCCGAGGCGCGGCCCCAGGCGCGGCCCCAAGAAGACGACAGCAAGGAAAGAGGAACCAAGGAACGCACTGCACATGGGTCTAACGAGGCGGCAATTTCTGAAGATGGCCGGCGTTTCCAGCGCCGGGGCCGTCATCTTTGCCGGGTGCAATATCCCGGACAAAGAGCTTTGGGTTCAGAGTCCCTCGGATTTGCCCGAAGACCTCGTGACCGGCGTTGACAACTGGTACGCGACGGTGTGCCGCCAGTGCGCATCCGCCGAGGGACTGATCGTCCGCGTCATGGAGGGCCGGGCCAAGAAGATCGAGGGTAACCCGGACTACCCCACCAACGCCGGCAAGCACAGCGCCCGGTGCGAGGCGCTTCTCCAAGCCCTCTACCACCCCGATCGGATCTCCCGTCCCATGACCCGCGACGGCGCAGGCTTCCTGCCTGTGGGACCCGGCCCTGACCCCTACAGTGACTCCGTCACCTGGCTTGTGGACGCGCTCGACGGGCTGCGCGGACAGGCCAGCAGGGTCGCACTGATTACGCCCCCCCTTCGAGGGCGCCTGGGGCAGGTTGTCAACAAGTTCGCCACCGACTTCGGGCTCCGGCGCCTGACCCTCGAGACCCTTGGCGAGAGTGTGCTCCGGCGGGCGGTCAAGGACGTGTTCAACGCCGACCGCCTACCTCACTTCGACATCGCCAACGCCGCCTTCGTTCTGAACTTCGGGGCCGACTTCCTCAGCACCTGGCTGTCGCCCGTCTCCCTGGGCAGGGCCTACGGGAAATTCCGCAGCGCGGAGAGCAGCGAGCGCGGCGCCCTTGTCCACGTTGGACCTCGTTTTTCAGCGACGGCAGCCAACGCGGACCGGTGGCTCCCGGTCCGCCCCGGCACCGAGGGCATCCTGGCTCTGGGACTGGCCAACGTCATCATGCAACGCGGCTGGGCTGATCCCCTGGCCGTCCGCGACGTGACGGGTGGCAGGGGCCGCAACGCCCTGAGCGCCTACGACCCGGCGCGCGTGGCGCGGGAAACCGGCATGGCCGACTACTTCGGCGCAGCCCGCGCCGTCGAAAAGATCGAGAAATTGGCTGAGGATTTCGCAACCCACGGGCCCGCGCTGGCCATTGGCGGTGGCGAGGCGGCGGCTCAAACCAATGGCCTGCACGCCATGCGGGCCATCCTCATGCTGAACCACCTCGCGCGGAACGTCGGACAGAAGGGCGGCGTCATACTCAACCCGGACTCGGCGCTGGACGGCGTTCCGGCGTCAGCAACGGCATCGTCGTTCCGCGAGTGGCGAGAGTTTACCGAACGCCTCGGCTCCGGCGGCATAGACTTCGTTATCATCAACGGCGTGGACCCCGTATACGCGCTAGCCAACCTCAACTTTGGCGACGCTCTCGAACGGGCCGGATCCGTTGTGACCTTCGGCAACTTCTGGGACGAGACCGCCCTCCGGTCCACCCTTGTGCTGCCGGTGCACACCGCTCTGGAGGACTGGGGCGACGACATACCGGAGCCCGGGCCCGGCCATCAGGCCGTGGGATTCCAGCAACCCGTGGTGCGTCCCGTTCACGCCGCCCGCAGTTTCGGGGACGTTGTGCTTCAGGCCGCGGAGCGCCTGGGCTTGCCCCAGGGCCCGGAAGGCCTGACGATGCAGGCCATGGTCCGCAGTGGCGCCGAAGAACTGTTCCGCCAGAATAGGGGGCTCATCATCGGCGCAGCCGATGCCGATGAGTACCTCAAGGCCGCCCTTTCCAGGGGCGTCTGGGCCGACCCGGGAGCAAGGGGGCCGGATGCCGGCCCCACCCCCGAGTTTAGCGCCGAGATGCCCGCCGCACGCCAGGACGGAACCGGCAATTTCTTCCTTGTGCCCTATCTTTCGAACGCCTTGGGCGGCGGCGAGGGCGCCCACCTTCCCTGGCTCCAGGCTGCCCCTGACCCGGTGACCACCGTTGTTTGGCACACGTGGGTGGAGGTCAACGACAAGACGGCAGAGCAGTTGGAACTCCGCATCGGCGACATCGTGACGGTGCAGGGGCCCAGCGGGACCATAGAGGCGCCCGTGTACTTCCACCCGGCCGTGCCCCCCGACGTAGTGGCAATCCCCGTGGGGCAGGGCCACAAGGAAAACGGCAGGTACGCCAGAGAACGGGGGGCTAACGTGCTCTCCATCCTGGGATGGTCGACCGAGCCCGTGACGGGCGCGCTGGCATGGGCCGCCAACCGCGTGAACCTGGCCAAGACAGGCCGCCACATGACCCTGACGCGCAACGAGGGCAACACCGGCATCATCCGGGAGCCGCATCCCGGCGAGGTTATCGAAGTGACCACGCACGCCTGAGCAGGCGTGCGTCAACGAGCGAACAGCAAGCCCGGAGGATCTGAATGGCTGAGCCGCAAGTAGACATCAAATGGTCGATGGTTGTGGACATCGACAAGTGCACCGGCTGCCAAGCCTGTGTGGTGGCGTGCCAGTCGGAGAACAACGTGCCCATCAACACGCAGGAGATCTACGACCAGCGCCGGCAGCTCACGTGGATCCGGGTCGAGCGGTACTGGGAGGGCGAGTTCCCCGACGTGAAGGCCCGATACATCCCTATTATGTGCCAGCACTGCGACACGGCGCCCTGCGAGCCCGTATGCCCGGTCTTCGCCACGTACCACAACAACGAAGGGCTGAACGTCCAGGTCTACAACCGGTGTGTGGGCACGCGCTACTGCGCCAACAACTGCCCCTACCAGGTGCGCTTCTTCAACTATTGGGAGCCGGTCTGGCCGGACTCCCTCAAGAACCAGTTGAACCCGGACGTAACAGTACGAAGCCGGGGCATCATGGAGAAGTGCTCCTTCTGCGTGCAACGCTTGCGCAGGGCTGAAAGAGACGCCGCCAGGAACGGGGACGACCGCCCCAGCGATGATGCCTTCGACCCGTCGCACGGGGCCTTCGCGCCGGCGTGCGTGCGGGCTTGCCCCACCGACGCTCTGGTCTTCGGGGACATCAGGAACCCCAATTCCAGGGTGGCCGCCCTGTCCCACAGTGATCGGAAGTACCACCTGCTGGAGCACTTGGGCACAGAGCCCAACGTTATCTACCTCAAGAAGATCGATCCGGAAGCCGGGGATGCACAGCACGCCTAAAGGACATAACGACCATCACCGGCACATGCCGGAGATCGGCGAGTACACGGCCCAGGAAGCCCACCGCGAGGTCCTGTCCTGGTTCGCCGCGCCCGGCTCGTGGCACGGACGCGCCCTCTTGGTCGCCGGGGCGCTTCTGCTGGTGGGAATCATCGCCTTCATTATCCGGGCCACCTCCGAAGGCTTCGACGAACGAGGCCCCTGGGCCTACTACGCCGCGGGTTTCATGTTCCTCCTGGCGACCGTCGGCTCGGCGCCCCTGGTTTCGGTGGCCCTGCGGCTTTCGAGGGGTCACTGGCGGCGAGGGCTCTCCCGCATCTCCGAGCTTTTCGCCATCAGCAGCGTGTTCATGCTAATCGTCTACATACCGCTGCCCTTCATGCTGCCGGTGGTGGACGACCGGCCCTCTCTGTGGATCAACTGGCACGGACACGCGCCCCACATCTACGACTCCATGCTGCTCGCCACCCTGGTGCTGTGCAGCCTTGCCATCCTGTTCGTTGGGGCTCGCCCCGACTTCGCCGCCCTGAAGCACGAGAGCACCGGGTTCCGGCGGTGGAGGTATTCGCTGCTGGCGGGCAACTGGACTGGGACCAAGAAAGAGTGGCGTTTCATGAACGCCGCTCAGGGAGTACTCGGCGGGCTGTACTTCATGATGCTGATCTTCACTCAGCTCATCATCAGCAGCGACTACGCTCTGGCGCTGGTGCCCGGTTGGAAGGACTCCATCTATCCCGCGTTCTACTCGCTCACCGGCCTTCAGGGAGCGTTGGCGGTCACGCTGCTGGGGATGTTCCTTCTGCGCCGCACGGGGCTGCACCGGTACCTCTATCTGGACCAGTTCTGGGGGCTGGCCAAGCTTCTGCTGGCGACATCCCTCCTCTGGTTCTACTTCTGGTGGTCGGGGTTCTTTGTCTTCTGGTATGGCCGGTCCGTCGCCGAGGTGGCGGTGCTGGAGTACCTCATCAAGGGCGCCTACATGGTCCCCTTCCTAGCTGCCATCTCGTTCAGCTTTGTGGTCCCCGTCTTCTTCTTCCTCATATGGAACCCCATCAGGAAGAGCGTGAAGGGGCCGGTCATCGCAGGAACGATTGTCCTGTTCGGCATCATGTTCTCCCGAGTGCGCGAGTACGTTGCCTCGTTCTCGATTCCCAAGGAGATGGTGGGCAGCTCGCATATCGAGGGCATCCTGGGAACCAACACCCCCGACGCACTGGACATCGCGCTCATGCTGGGCATAATAGGCGGGGCCGTCTTCTTCTACCTGGTGGCTCTGCGGATCTTCCCGGCGATCAACCTCGCAGAGCAGCGGGAGTTGACGCTGTTGAGGAAGGTCCGCCCATACCTGAAGCGCTACGCGGTGGTCTTGGGCAAGCCCGAGTAGTGTCCCGAAGCACGGTCTCGAAGCGACGACTGCGGAGCCGGAATGCAAGAACGCAGGGTTAAAACGGAAAGCCAGATCAACACTGACCTGCTCAGTGCGATGCTGGACAACCGTCTGTGGTTCTGGATAGCTCTGGGCGGGCTGGGCCTCGTCATCCTGGCGGGCGCCGCCGCCGCCGGCTACATGTTCGACCGGGGACTGGGCGTTACCGGGTTGAACCGGCCTGTCTTCTGGGGATTCTTCATCACCAACTTCGTCTTCTGGGTCGGCATCAGTCACGCCGGCGTCATGCTCTCAGCCATTCTCCGCCTGGCTCAGGCCGAATGGCGGCGCCCCGCCACGCGGGCCGCTGAGGTCCTCACCATCTTCTCGCTGGCCACCGCCCTGCTCTTCCCACTGCTCCATACGGGCCGGCCATGGCGGGTGTTCTATTGGGTGGGTCTGCCCATCCTCCCCTACGACCTCTCCCGCGGCATCTTCCAGAACGTTCGGTCGGCGCTGCTGTGGGACCCCAGCGCCATCTTCACCTACCTGACCAGCAGCACCCTATTCGTCTACATTGCGCTGGTGCCCGACCTAGCCGTCGCCAGAGACCGCACCACCGGGTGGCGTCGGGCGCTCTATGGCGGACTTGCCCTCGGCTTCCGGGGCAATGCCCGGCAGTGGCGGCTTCAGGCCATCGCGGGCATCCTGCTGTCGGCGCTGATCCTGCCGGTCTTCGTGTCGGTCCACAGCATCGTATCCTGGGACTTTGCCGCCGCCGTGGCCGTGGAGGGCTGGCACCAGACCATCTTCGCCCCCTACTTCGTCATCGGGGCGGTCCACTCCGGCGTGTCGGGCGTAGTCACGGTCATGATCCTCATGGCCTGGCTGTTCAAATGGGGCGACTACATACGTCCGGAGCACTTCGACGCCTTGGGCCGCCTGCTCATCGTCGTGGCGACCGCGTGGTTCTACTTCTTCTTCATCGAATTCAGCTTCGGCTTGTTCTCACAAGAGGCGCCGGAGGTCGCCCTACGGCAGACGCAAGTCTTTGGCCAACCGTGGGGTTGGATGTATTTAACGTTCATCATGGCGTCCTACTTCATTCCGGTGCCGTTATGGCTCTTCAGAAAAGTCCGTAGAAGCCTGGTGTTGATGTTCTGGACGACGATATTGGTCAACATCGGCATGTGGCTGGAGCGATTCCTTATCATAGTGCCCAGCTTGATGCGAAAACAGGGGTTGTCCTTCGTCTGGGGCGACTACAACCCAAGCCCCGTGGAGGTATTGCTCGTGGCGGCGTCGTTTGCCGTGGTGCTGGGGGGAGTGCTGGTCTTCTCGAAGCTGTTCCCCCTCATACCCATCTACGACGCCAAGGAAGGGTTGTACGTAGAGGCGGAGATCCAAGTCGGCCGGAGAACCGTTCCGGCCGTAGTCAGGGAGGAGTGACCTCGGCGAGAGGTGTGCCATGGCAGATAACAAACGCAGCGTTCTAGGGCTCTTCAACGACGCCGAGACGGCCGCCGATGGCGTCGAGGCAATTCAACACCTGGGCTTCGGGCCCAACGACTTCGAAATCCTGACGGGGGCCCCCTACCCCGAAGGCGCCTTCGGAGAGGAACCGGCCAAGCACCGGCTGTACTACTTTCCCCTAGTGGGCGCCATCGTAGGGCTATCGCTGGCTCTCTTGGCCACGGTGGGCACGCAACTCTCGTGGCCCCTGGTCACCGGAGGAAAGCCGGTCCTGGCAATTCCGCCCATGGTCATCATCTCCTACGAGGGCACCATGTTGGGGGCCATTCTGTTCACCATCCTGGGCATCGTCTTCGAGTCGCGGCTGCCCCGGCTGGGCCTGGGTCTGTACGATTCCCGGATCAACGAGGGGAAGATCGGCCTCCTGGTAGCCTGCCGGTCCGACCAGATCGGCTCGGCTATCGAAGCCATGCAGGGCGCCGGCGTGTACGAGATCAAGCAGGAAGCGTGGGAGAAGGCGTGAACACCCCGCCATCGCCATCGCGGAACGCTGCGGGCCGCCGCTTTCGGCGGGCGTGGCTCCTGGCGGCCCTCGCCGTTGCCATAGGGCTGGCCTCCGCCTCGTGCTACACGGGGACAGGCTCCTATCCAATCGAGGTGTTCTCTGAGATGCACTACTCTCAGAGCTTCAAGGCCGCCGAACCTCCCAGGCTGCTCCCGCCGGAGGGTTCCGTGCCGCGGAACTTCCGCGAGGCTCGCGCTGACGGCGCTGAACTCTACTCCATCAACTGCTCCATGTGCCACGGCATCCAGGGCAAGGGTGACGGCACGGTGCTCGATGCGCTGACCATCAAGTACAAGTACACCCCCCTCCTCGACGCGGACCTCACCGGCGAAACGGTCACCAACCTCAGCGACGAGGCGATGGCCGACATCATCCGGCAGGGCGTCAACGTCATGCCGTCCTTCTCGAATCTCCTCACCGAAGAAGAGATCGGCCTGATCGTCCGCTACGTCCGGGCGCTCCGGTAGCCGTCACCCCCCCCCCCACCCCGTAAACAACAGTGGATTCCCAGTGGGCTCCAGCCGGTCATCTCCTGCGGATGTTGACTGGCCCGGTTGAGACGCCTGCTGGCACTATGCTATAGTAGCCAATGTTCACCGTTATCCAGTTCCGATAGAGGGAAGATAGATGGCCCACGTATTGCTGCGAGAAGGCGAGTCTCCGGAGAACCTGCTCCATCGTTTTCGCGCCTCTGTAGCCCGCTCCGGCCTTATGAAGGAACTCAAGGACCGCCGTTTCTTCAAGTCCAAGGGCGAAAAAGAGCGATTGGCGGCCAAGCGCAGCGCCCGCCGGCGGCGTCGCTCCGGAAACTAGACCCTCCCCCCACGCGACATGAAGGACGCTCACAGATGATGAGCGTCCTTCGCTGCTTTCGTGGGATTGCCCGCGGCGCTACAATGGGGGCGGCCCAACACCCATTCCACACGGACCGGCCCCATGGCCCTTCAGCCCACAAGATCCCTCTTCTCCGACGACGAACAGCCGCTGCTTCTCCTCATGGACGGGCATGCCCTGGTCCACCGCTCGTACCACGCCATCACAACCTCGCTCACCATTCGGAAGACCGGTGAAGAGGTGCGGGGCGTCTACGGGTTCGCCAACACCTTCCTGAAGGTGCTGGAGGACAGGCGTCCAACCCACTGCGCCATCGCCTTCGACCTGCCAACCCCAACAATCCGACATCGAGCCTACGCAGCCTACAAAGCCCAGCGGCCATCGATGCCCGACGAGCTGCGCGGCCAATTCCCCTGGATCAAACATCTCATGGAGACCTTTCAGGTCCCCATCTTCGAGATGGATGGCTATGAGGCGGACGATATCCTGGGCACACTCTGCCGCCTGGCCGAGGAAAAGCGGGTTCAAACGCTGGTCCTCACCGGCGACTCCGACACCCTCCAGCTCGTGTCGCCCCTGGTCAGGGTTCTCATGTTCATGGGCGTCCAGAACCAGGTCATCTTTGACGAGGTCAAGGTCGCGGAGCGGTATGGGGGACTCAAGCCCTTCCAGCAGCCCGACGTGAAGGCGCTTCAAGGCGATGTCTCCGATAACATCCCCGGCGTCCCCAGCATCGGCGCCAAGACGGCCATCAAGCTCATCCAGCAGTTCGGCGACATCGAAGGGCTCTACAACCACCTGCCGGACGTTGCGCCGGCCAGAGTGCGGGAGGCCCTGGAGGAGCACCGGGACAAGGCCGTCCAAGGCAAGTGGCTTACGACCATTGTGCGAGACCTGCCGCTGGAACTGGACATGGAGGCCTGCGCCTTCTGGAAGTACGACCGCCAGGAAGTTCTGGCCCTGTTGCGGGAACTCGAGTTCAACAGCATCGTGCCGAGAGTGCCCGAAGGTAGGTCATTCCCAGGCAACGGCGCCTTCGACCCGCCAGCCGCGGCAGATGAGGTTGATTACCGGATCGTGGGAACGCAGGCCGAGCTTGAAGAGATGGCCGGAATGCTCCGGCAGTCCGGCGCCTTCTCCTTCGAAGCCGAGACCACCGGCCCCCACGCCATGAACACCGGTTTGGCCGGGTTGTCCTTCGCGCCGAGGGAGGGGCAGGCCTTCTACGTGCCCCTGGGACACGATGCAGGTGAGCAGGTCCCCCTCGAGGACGCCTTGGAGGCCGTGGGGCCCCTGCTGCGGGATCCCATCCTTAAGAAGAGCAGCCACAACGCCCAGTTCTCGATGACGGTCCTCGGCGAAGCCGGAGTTGAGGTGGAGGGGTTGGAGCAGGACGTGATGGTCGCCGCCCACGTCCTGGGAGAAAAGGCGTTGAGCCTGAAGGCGCTGGCCTTCAGCCGCCTCAACGAGGAGCTGACTCCCCTGGCCGACCTGACCGGCGCGGGGCGGAAGCAGATCACCCTCGCTCAGGCGCCCGTGGAGCAGACCGCCCAATACGCCTGCGCCAACACCGACATGTCCCTGCGCCTGCGAAACCTCTTCGCTGAAGAGCTCCAGCGAGAGGGATTGGCCCACATTCTGGACGACCTCGAAACACCCCTGGCGCCCGTCCTGGTGAGGATGCAACGGCATGGCGTGGCCTTGGACGTGGACCTGTTGCAGAAGATGTCGGACAGCCTGGGCGAGCAACTGGCGGAACTGGAGCAGGCGGCCTACGACGCCGTGGGCCACCAGTTCAACATCAGCTCGCCACAGCAACTCGCGGGGCTCCTGTACGAAGAGTTGAAGCTTGCTAAGGGAAAGCGCACCGCCAGCGGCGGCTACTCCACCGACGCCGCCGCCCTGGAGAACCTGCGGGGCGCTCACCCGGTCGTGGATTCCATTCTGGAATACCGCCGGCTGAGCAAGCTGAAGTCGACCTACGTGGATGCTCTACCCGTCATGGTCAACCCCCGCACGGGCCGGGTGCACACGACGTACAACCAGGCGGGCTCGGCAACCGGACGCGTCGCCAGCAGCGACCCAAACCTTCAGAACATCCCCGTCCGGGACGAAGAGGGCCGCCTGGTGCGGAAGGCCTTCGTCGCCGAGGGCGCTCCTGACTGGACGCTCCTTGCCGCCGACTATTCCCAGATCGAGTTGCGGGTTATGGCGCACCTCTCCAGGGATGCGGGGTTGTTGGAGGCCTTCCGGCGCGACGAGGACATTCACTCAGCCACGGCGTCCCAGGTGCACAACGTTCCCCTAGACCAGGTGACCGCCGACATGCGGCGGCTGGCCAAGGTCATGAACTTCGGCATCATCTACGGCCTCAGCGCCTTCGGCATCGCTCAGCAAACGGAGCTCTCTCCCGACGAGGGCACGGCCTTCATCCAGAGCTACTTCGAGAAGTACCCCGGCATCAAGCAGTACCTCGACGAGACCAGGGAGCAAGTGCGGGACCGCGGCTACGTCGAGACGCTTGTGGGCAGGCGCCGCTACATTCCAGAGGTCAGCTCCGCCAACTTCCAGGTCCGCCAGGCCGGGGAGCGCATGGCGGTGAACATGCCAGTCCAAGGCACCGCCGCGGACATCATCAAGATCGCCATGGTCCGCCTTGATGAGACGATGCGGCGGCTGGGGTTGCAGAGCCGGATGCTCCTTCAGGTCCACGACGAGCTGATCTTCGAGGTCCCCCAGGAAGAGTTGGAGGAGATGCAGGGACTGGTGCTGGACATCATGCCCAAGGCCATGGAACTGGCCGCGCCCCTCAAGGTGGACCTCAAAAAGGGAGACACCTGGGGGGACATGGCGTAGCAATCCCGCCGAGGCTGGACGGCCGGTTCAATGGAGGAGGCTATGCAAAGGGCAACACATGCCTGAACTTCCTGACGTTGAAGCGCTTAAACGCCATTTGGGAAAGTCCGGCCTCGTAGGCCGCACCATTGTGGCAGCGCGGCTGAACTGGCCCAGAGCCGTCCGCCAGCCTGACGCCGAAACGTTCTCTCAGGTCGTCAGGGGCCGGCGGGTCGAGGGGCTGGAGCGGCGGGCCAAGTACCTCCTCATATGCCTCGACGGCCCCACGCTGGTCGTACACCTGCGTATGACCGGCCATCTGGTCATCGAGCCTGCTGAAGCCCCACTCCCGCGCATGGTCCACAATGCATTCGCGCTGGACGACGGCCGGGAGTTGCGGTTTCAGGATTTCCGTAAGCTCGGTCAGATGTGGCTCCTGGACGACCCGGCGCCCCTGCTGGCCCGCCTCGGGCCAGAGCCCTTGGCCGCCGAGTTCACCGTCGAAGCCCTCATGGGCCGGTTGAAGCGGCCGGCGCCCATCAAGCCGCTGCTCCTGGAGCAGGATGTCCTGGCGGGTGTGGGCAACATCTATGCCGACGAGGCTCTTTGGTGCGCAATGATCAATCCGTTGCGCCCCGCCCAGAGCCTCGCGCCTGAAGAGGTCGAGCGGCTGCATGGGTGCTTGCAACAGGTGCTGCGCCAGGCCATAGACAACCTGGAGAAGTTGATGCCCTTTGGGGGGCCTGCATCCGATTCGCCCAAGGGAACGCACGTGCTCCACGTGCCGCGGAAGGACGGCGCGGCCTGCGGCCGCTGTGACGGCCCCATCTCAAAACGGACGATCCGCGGCCGCAGCGCCTATTTCTGTCCGGAGTGCCAGCAGAGCCAAACGCATTGACGAGGCGCCCCGGCCTGCATACAATCCAACGCACACGCCCCTTGACGCTTCTTTCGGGAGGAACAGATGCCGCTCTACGAGTACGTTTGTAAAGAATGCGGCGACCGCCTGGAGGTGCTGCGCAGCATGGCCAAGTCCGACGAGGCCGTGGCCTGCCTTTCCTGCGGAGCCTCCGCCCGCCGCGTGCTGTCGGTCTTTGCTTCGCGAACCAAAGCTGGCGGCGGCGGTGACCTCGGCGCCACCGGCGACTTCCCAAGCTTCCCAAGCCCCGGCATGGCGGGGGGCGGATTCGGAGGATGCGCCGCCGACAGCGGCGCGTGCGGCTGTCACTAGCGCGGCTCGGATCTTAGCGAGCGTCCAGTGACTGGGCGCCCCAAAGAAGAAGCCATCGCCAGCCATTGGGGGGCGGGGGAGAGCAAGCGGCAAGGTATTCGCTTGTTCTCCCCCGCCCCCTGCGTTTACCGGGCGCGGCGCCAGCCCACTCAGCCGTCGTCAGGCGCGCCCAGATTCACCACCTGGGAATGAAAGAAGCGCCTCGTTGGAGCCGGGCGTGAAGCTGGCTATGACGGCAAGTGCGCAATCAGTACCACCCCCCAACCCCATCACCGCCGCCGCTCCCGCTCCATCCCCTACCCCGGGGAGAACCTCCCCTCCCTGTCTCCGTACTCGGGGGCAGGCCAGGAAGCGTCCCACGCCCCAGGTGGCCAAACGACGACGCCTCCGTTCCCCAAGCAGGGTGCAGGGGGGTGTCCCCCTGTTCTGGAAAACGTCGGACGGCGGTGCGGGCGGGATAGCGGCGTCCGCCACCATGAGCCCCCTTCTCTCCCTCGGTACTCGAGGGCAGGTTAGAAAGCCCCGCCACACCCCTATTGCTAAATACGAACAGTTGTGCTATGGTACCCCATGAAGTGGGCAGCCGGCCCGCTTCTCTTTCTCGGAGCCTGCCGCATACATATTGCACTGGAGGCTAACCACAGAGAATCCCCCTGTGGCAGGCGCGCTGAGGGAACAACCCAAGGGGCAAGACCCTCCGAGGAAGGCTGGGACTGGAGCCAATGCCGTTATAAGGCACAGGTTCTTTGGAGCCATCCCGCTCCATTACGGTTCCGTTACGGTTCGTTACGGAGCCATTACAGATCCTTTACAGATCCCTTACAGTTTCATTACGGCTCGTTACGCCCTATTACGCCCTGGTTACGGCTCCGTGCCTACACCCACCAAAATCCGGCTGATTAGCGTAACAATGCCCCGTTCACCATCCGGAAGTCTTACCTGTTGTCACATGGAGGTGCTGTAGATTGTCGCTCCCGCTCCCCTGACGCGCTTAACGGCCGGGGGCCGACGCCGCCTGGTGGGCCATACCCGCGCTGGCCTCCAACCGGAACCCGGCGATGAAGCAGTTGGTCCTGGCTAGCCTCTTTACCCCGCGCAATACCTCCTCCTGATTCCTTCGGTGGTGGATTGGGGAGCATAGCTTCGCTTGTTGACCCATAGCGGCCATGCTACAATTTCCCCATTCGTAGCTGGCCTCCTCGAGCGCGCCGGGGCCATCTCTCAGCGGGTCTGATTCAGGAGTTTCACCTTGGGCAAGATCAACACGGCCATCGTGGGCCTGGGTAACTGCGCCTCGTCGCTGGTGCAGGGCATCGTCAAGTACGAGGGCATTGCCGACGACGCCGTCGTACCCGGGATCATGCATCCCCGCATCGGCGAGTACCACCTGAGCGACATCAACGTTGTTGCCGCCTTCGACATCGACAAGAACAAGGTGGGCAAGGATGTCTCCGAGGCGATTTTCACCGAACCCAACAACACCGTGAAGTTCCAAGACGTGCCCAAGATGGGGGTCGCCGTGGAGCGCGGCATGGCCCACGACGGGATCGGCAAGTACCTGAGCGAGGTGATAACCAAGGCGCCAGGCTCCACCGCCAACATCACGCGCATCCTCAAGGAACGCGAAGTCGACGTAGTGGTGAACTTCCTCCCCGTGGGATCCGAGGAGGCCACCAAGTGGTACGTTGAGCAGGCCCTCCAAGCGGGCTGCGCCTTCGTCAACTGCATCCCCGTCTTCATAGGCCGCGAGAAGTATTGGGGCGGTAGGTTCAAAGAAGCCGGGCTGCCCATCATTGGAGACGACGTGAAGTCTCAGGTGGGCGCAACCATCACCCACCGCGTCCTCACGACGCTCTTCAGGCAGCGCGGCGTCCATCTCGACCAGACCTACCAGCTCAACTTCGGCGGCAACACCGACTTCCTGAACATGCTGGAGCGGGACCGCTTGGAGTCCAAGAAAATCTCCAAGACCAACTCGGTGACGTCTCAGCTCGACTACCAGCTCGCGCCAACGTCCGTGCACGTCGGCCCCAGCGACTACGTGCCGTGGCTTGGCGACCGCAAGTGGTGCTACATCCGCATGGAAGGGCACACGTTCGGGGACGTGCCTATCAACCTCGAGCTCAAGCTTGAGGTCTGGGACAGCCCGAATTCGGCGGGTGTGGTGGTTGACGCCATCCGGTGCTGCAAGGTGGCCCTTGACCGGGGCATTGCCGGCCCCCTGAAAGGGCCATCCGCCTACCTGATGAAGTCGCCGCCAACCCAGTACACGGACGAGAAGGCTCGGCAGATGATCGAGGAGTTCATCGCAGGTGGCAAGGCTTAGGCATTGCTAAACCGGGGGTCGGCAAAGGGATAGAAGCAGATCGGCATGAAGGTAGGCTTAGTCTGCCCCTACGACTTCTCCTATCCCGGCGGGGTGTCGTCCCATATTGCCAGTCTGGCAGCGGAGTTGACGCGCCGGGACCACTCCGCCAAGATCATCGCTCCCACCTCAGGACGGCCCCCCGACTCCCCGAACTTCATCAGACTGGGCAGGGCAATTCCGGTTCCCACGCACGGATCCATCGCCCGAGTCTCCTTTTCGGTATGGCGCCGCGCCCAGGTCAAAGCAACCCTAGATAGGGAGCAGTTCGACGTCCTCCACATCCACGAGCCCTTGGCCCCCGTGCTGCCACTGATGGCGCTGTACTTTTCGCGGACCCTGACGGTGGGAACCTTCCATGCCTTCCACCGGAGCACGCGGATCTACCGGGCCTCCCAACACCTGTTGAAAGGCTCTATCCAAAAGCTACACGGCCGCATCGCAGTCTCCAAACCGGCCAGGGACTACGTCAGCCGGTACTTCCCCGGAGAGTACCGGCTCATACCCAACGGCATCGACGTGGATCACTTCACCAAACCGGTGGAACCTCTCGAGGAATACCGGGATGGCAAGATCAACATCCTCTTCGTCGGAAGGCGCGAGAGGCGAAAGGGGCTGCGTTATCTTCTAGCTGCCTACAGCAGCCTCAAGTGGCGCCACCCGGATATGCGCCTGATTGTGGTTGGCCCGGGCCATCCAGACCCGGAGTGCCAGCGCATTATCGCCGAGCGGCAAATCCATGATGTGGTGTTCGCCGGCCCCATTTCCTACGACGCTCTGGCCCAGCACTACGCTTCCACCGACATCTTCTGCTCACCAGCCACCGGCGCCGAGAGCTTCGGCATCGTGCTGTTGGAGGCCATGGCCGCCGGAAAGCCCATCGTTGCCAGCAACATCGAGGGGTACGCCAGTGTGCTCGAGGACGGAAAAGACAGCATCATGGTTCCTCCAAAGCAGGAAGAGGCCCTCGCAGCAGCGCTGGAGATTCTCGTCGAACAACCCGAGGTCCGAGCGAAGCTCGGCAGCCACGGAAGGAAACGGAGTCGGCAGTACGGGTGGGAGCACGTGGCCACGCAGGTGCTGGACTACTACGAAGAACTGCAGCAGCGCCGGAAGGCGTCGGTAGACAGCTAGCAGCGGGAAGCCGCCGACGCCCGACCGACATGGCCAAGCCCACGTTCAAGAACAATGTCCGCCGATTCCTGGCCATGCCCGTTGTCAGAGTGCTGGCGTCTCTTGGCGTAACCCCCAACATGGTCACCATCGCTGGGCTCGCCGTCGTGTTGGGGGCTGGGTACCTGGTGTCCCAGGGCTGGTTGCTAGCCGGTGGGCTGATTCTCCTTTTCTCCGGCGCCTTCGACGCCGTCGATGGCGCGCTGGCCCGCTTCACCGACAAGAGCAGCGACGCCGGGGCCTTCCTGGACTCGTTCACAGACAGGCTGGCTGAGGCCGGCTTCCTTGCCGGCTTGGCCTGGTACTACCTGAGCCAGGACCCCCCCGCCCTGGGCGGAGCGATGCTGGTTCTCGGCGCATTCGTGGCTTCGGTGATGGTGAGCTACGCCCGGGCCCGATCCGAGGGGCTTGGCATCGAATGCACCGTGGGCTTTGTCGCCCGCACGGAGCGCGTGTTGATACTGAGCATCGGTGTCGCCGCTGGATGGCCCACACCCGCCCTGTGGGTCGTCCTCGGCTTGTCCGCCCTCACCGCGGCGCAGCGGTTCACGCACACGTTCCGGGAGGCCCAGCGGCGGAGTCGTTCGTTGCCGTAGGTCCATGGGGATTCCTCCGCCGGCAATCCGCCTGGTTGCGTGCCAGAGCCATTGGGAATGGTGTTACCGCCCCTCCGCCCCGACTATCGACTGCAGGTAGGCATTCAGAATTGGGTCAAGTTCACCATCGAGAACGCCCGCGGTGTTGGACGTCTCGTAGTCGGTTCGGTGGTCCTTCACCATCTGGTAGGGGTGCAGCACGTAGCTGCGAATCTGGTTTCCCCACTCCGCCGAGACGTGGTCGCCTTTCAGCCGGGCCTGCTCCTCGGAACGCCGCTTCATCGCTCGCTCCACCAGCCGGGCCTTCAGCACCTTCATGGCCACCGCCCGGTTCTGGTGCTGCGACCGCTCATTTTGGCATGACACGACAATGCCGCTGGGGATATGCGTCAAGCGCACCGCCGTAGCGTTCTTCTGAACGTGCTGGCCACCCGCTCCGCTGGACTTGAAGACGTCCACTCGCAGGTCGGCCGGGTTGATCTCCACCTCGGGAGCGTCCTCCACCTCCGGAACGACTTCAACGAGAGCAAAGGATGTGTGGCGCAACTTGTTGGCGTCGAATGGAGACAGGCGCACCAGCCGGTGAACGCCCTTCTCCGACTTCAAGTAGCCGTAGGCCCAACGCCCTTCGATCTCCAGCGTGGCGCTCTTGAGCCCTGCCTCTTCACCAGGCGACACGTCGAGCACCTCCGCCTTGTAGCGCCGCCGTTCGGCCCAGCGGAGGTACATTCGCAGGAGCATCTCCGCCCAGTCCTGAGACTCGGTGCCCCCGGCGCCTGCGTGAATGGAAAGGAAGCAACCAAGACGGTCGTACTCGCCGGATAGGGCGAGCTCATACTGGCGGCGCTCCACCTCCTGGGAAAGCTGCTCCGCGTCGGACTCCAGACTTTCCAGGAGCGAGGCGTCATCGGACTCCAGCGACAGAGCGATGAGCTCCAGAGACGACGCGGCGGTCTCCTCCAAGCCCCGCCAGGTGTCCACCGTCTCCTTCAGGCCGGCGATGTGCTGCATATGGCGACCGGCTGCCTGAGGCTCGTCCCAGAAGCCCGGCTGGGCCGCCTCTTCCTCCATTCGTTGAATCTCTGCCTCCTTGGCAGAGACCTCAAAGACGCTCCTCAATTCCCCTTATGCGGGCAACGATCTGCTCGAGTTGGTTCTCAAGGTCATCAAACATCGTCCTTCACACTCCTTAACGAATCTGACCTAGCGTAGCCGGTTTCCGGCCTTCCCGGCGCCGGTATGCTCATCTGTTGCGGGGGTGCCGGGCGCCATCTCGGCCAGCTTCCCAGCCGCGGCCCTGTGCGCTAGTGCGATGGGTGTGGGCAATCTGATGCGGCCTCGGCATGCCAGAACCCATCGAACCGCCGTTTCCAAGTCCACCATGTGGCCAATGGAAACGAAGATGGGGGAAACCCCCGCCTTGACGCGCACCGCCGCGCCTATGGTCTCTCCTTTGTCGATCAATGGCGCCCAAGCCCCCTCCTCCGGGGGCAGCCCTTCGTAGCGGCCTCGCAGGATGTTCTTGGCGCACCCAATGGTCGGAGTGCCCAGGAGCAGCCCAAGATGGCAGGCGATGCCGAAGCGCCTCGGATGGGCGAGTCCGTGGCCGTCCACGAGAAACGCGTCGGGCGCCGTGGAGAGCTTCTCCACCGCCGCCAGTATGGGCGGCGACTCCCGGAAGGAAAGCAGCCCCGGAATGTAGGGCATCTTCGGGACCGCCTCAGCAGTCCGAACCTCCACCACTTCTATAACGGGGAGCCGCGTGACCACAACGGCGCCCCGCGCACGGCCGTCCGGGTCCGGAGGGGACAGGTCGACACCCGTCACCAACCCCGGGGCACCCTGCAACAGTGGAACCCTCACGACCTCGGAGGCGAGCCGGCGCTGGATCTCCCGCGCCTCCTCTCTGCTCACGTCCCAGCCATGGAGCTCTCTGACCTTCACGCGCTCATTATAGCAGCCGACAACGCCTGGACTCGGCTGCCGGCGCTTCGTATAATGAGCGCATCCCACAGGGCTAGCCCCTGTAGAAGCGCGCCCGATGCGCTCAGAAGCGCCCAACAGACTTGCGCCGAACCACATCGTCAGGGCAACGCAAGACGCCGCTGGGCAAACACGGCCCTAGCCGGCCCGCCACCACATGAGCACAGAACAGACGCTCCTACCCCAAACCGGGGCCACCCACCCCTCCATTGGCGCCAAGGTGGCGGTGGTCCGCACGAGCCCGGACACCGTTCTGGATGACGTTGCCCAGGCCATGCGCCTAGCCGACGTCCAGCGGCTCCTGCCCCAGGACAAGGCAACTCTCCTCAAGATCAACATCTCCTGGCAGCACTGGTACCCGGCCTGTTCGACGACGCCCTATCAGTTGGAGGGCGTCATCCGCGGGCTTCAGTCGATGGGCTACACCGACCTCATTGCAGCCCACAACGGCACTGTCGTCGTCGACTCCCACGAAGGAGAGGTCAACAATCGCCACAAGCCCGTTGTCGACAAATACGGACTCAAGACCATCCACCTAGACACAGACGCCGACGTCCAGTGGGTGCGCTACGAGCCCAAGCGAGATCTGTTGGCGCTGGACAAGATCTTCCCCGAAGGCATCTACATACCCGAGCCGCTGGTGGGCAGGAACATCGTGCATCTGCCCACTATGAAGACTCACGTGTTCACCACTATGACGGGGGCCCTGAAAAACGCCTTCGGCGGGCTTCTGCATCGCAAGCGTCACTGGACCCACTCCATGATCCACGAAACGTTGGTAGACCTGTTGGCCATTCAACAGGACATCCACCCAGGCCTGTTCGCGGTGATGGACGGCACGTTGGCCGGCGACGGGCCGGGCCCGCGCGCCATGCGATGGCACGTAAAGAACACCCTCCTTGCCAGCGCCGACCAGGTGGCCATCGACGCCATCGCCGCCAAGATGATGGGGTTCGACCCCATGTCCATCAGGTGCATTCGATTGGCCCATGAGCTTGGCCTTGGCTGCGGCGATCCCTCGCGGATAGAGGTCGTCGGCGAGGATGTATCCGGCGTGGATTGGCAGTTCGAGGGCAAGAAGGAGACCTTCGCAAGCAGAGGGCAGAAGCTGATCTATTGGGGGCCCCTGAAGCCCCTGGAGACGCTGCTGCTGCGCACACCCCTGGTCCCATGGGCCATATTCGCCTCGAATGCCTACTACAACGGCTACTGGCTCAACGCAGTGGGGAAGCGCCGCATTCGCCAGGCGCTCGAGACGGACTGGGGAAAGCTCTTTCTGAGCTACTAAGGGGGCATCCCCCTTCCGGAGAGCTCAGCTTGCAGGCGCCAGCCGGGCATAGCCGGTGTAGGGCTGAAGCACTTCAGGTATCTCTACCGAGCCGTCGGGCTGCTGGTAGGTCTCCAGGACCGCAATCATGATGCGGGGAATGGCAAGACCAGAGCCGTTCAGCGTGTGCACGAATTCCGGGCGTCCACCTTTCTCTCTGCGGAACCGGATGTTGGACCGGCGGGCCTGGAAGTCCGTGCAGTTCGAGCACGAGCTGACCTCCAACCATTCCCCGCTTCCCGGCGCCCAGACCTCCAGGTCAAAGCTCTTGGCCGACGGAAAGCCCATGTCCCCCGTACAGAGCTGAAGCAGGCGGTAGGTCAGGCCAAGGCGGCGCAGCAGCTCCTCCGCATTGTCCACCAGCTTGTACAGCTCCTCGTCAGAGTCCTCGGGCGCCACGAACTTGTACATCTCCACCTTATCGAACTGGCGGACCCGCTTGATGCCTCTGGTGTCCCTCCCAGCCGCCGCCTTTTCGCGCCTGAAGCAGGGTGTGCATGCCGTATACCAAAGGGGGAGAGACCCGGGCGCCAGTATCTCTCCGGCGTGAAGGCCAGTGAGCGGCACTTCAGCGGTGGGTATGAGCCACAAGTCGTCCTCTTCATCGTGGTAGAGGTTGTCCCCAAACTTCGGCAGATTGCCACTGCCTTGGAGCACCTCTCTGCGCACCAAATAGGGCGGGTATATTTCGGTGTAGCCATGCTCTTGGACATGAACGTCCAGCATCCACGTGATGAGCGCCCGCTGGAGACGGGCGCCCGCGCCTCTGAGCAGATAGAAACGCGAGCCCGACAGATGAGCGCCCCTCTGGAAGTCGATGATGCCCAGGCCTTCAATGAGGTCCCAATGGGGCAGCGCCGGAAATGGCAGGGCGAACGCTTCGCCTTCCATCCGCGTCACTACGTTCTCCGATTCATCCAGGCCCGCGGGGACGTCATCGGCGGGCAGGTTGGGTAGCCAGAGGAGCTCCTCCGCGAGGCTGGCGTCCACGGCCTTGGTCTCCTCTTCCAGCGACTCCAGCCTGGCGTTGACCTCCCGCACGCGGTCCTTGGCGGCCTCCGCCTCCCGGGCGCCATCGGGTCCTGCCCGCATGAGTTGGCCTATGCGGCTGCTCTCGTCATTCCGGACGGCTCGAAGGCCGTCCACCTCGGCCACCAGTTGCCGGCGGCGAATGTCCAACTCGAGGATCCTGTCGATGGAAAGCTCGGGGTCTCGCTTGGCGAGGCCGGCCCTAACCGCGCCAGGATCTCGCCGGATCATGTCCAGGCTCAGCATGTCACCACCCGTCGTGCAGATCAAAGATGGCGAGGTTTGGCGGATGCGCCGGCGGAGGAGTCGTCATAAAGGAACGCTCAGTGACGTAGTTGAGGAAAGAGAACCACGTCCCGGATGGACGTCTGGCTGGTCAGCAGCATTACCAACCGGTCGATACCGATGCCGAGACCTCCCGTGGGAGGCATCCCGTGCTCCAGGGCAACCAGGAAGTCCTCGTCAAGGCGGTCCGTCTCCTCGGCATCGCCCACCTCCTGGCGCAGGGCCTCCTGAGCCTCCATGCGCCTCCGCTGCTCAAAGGGGTCATTGAGCTCGCTGAAGGCGTTGGCAATCTCCATCGTTCCGGCGAAGCCCTCGAAACGCTCCACCAGGTGCGGTTGATCCCGCTTTTCCTTGGCCAGCGGCGACATCTCTTTGGGGTAGTCCACGAGGAACGTCGGCTGCACAAGGTGGGGCTCCACGGTAGAGGAGATGAGTTTGTCCATGAGATACCCTCTGCCCCTCCTGGGATCCACATCCAACCCCTTCTGGCGCATCCGCTGCCCCAGGGGGGCAGCGTCGGGGAACTGCTCCAGGTCTATGCCGCTCCTCTGCTGGATCTCGTCCAAGAGCGAAAGCCGGCGCCACGGTGGGGTGAAGTCAATCGTCTCCTCTCCCCAGGCAATCCGCGGGCTCCCTATGACTTCCTGAGCTAGGCCGCAGACCAGGTGCTCCACCAGCTCCATCATGTCCCGATAATCGGCGTACGCCTGGTACGCCTCCAGAAGGGTGAATTCGGGGTTGTGGTCCTGGTCTATCCCCTCGTTGCGGAAGACGCGGCCCAGCTCGTAGACGCGGTCCATGCCTCCCACGACCAGTCGCTTCAAATACAACTCAGTGGCGATGCGCAGGAAGAGCTGCCTGTCCAAGGCGTTGTGGTGGGTGACGAAGGGTTGGGCCATAGCCCCGGCTGCGACCGGCGCCAGAACCGGAGTATCCACTTCGACGAAGCCGCGCTCGTCCAGGAGCCTCCTTAGGGTGGTAAAGATCCGGCTGCGGAGCCGGAAGGTCTGCCTGGTGTCCTCGTTCGAGATCAGGTCAAGATAGCGCTGCCTGTAGCGCTTCTCCTGGTCCTGCAGGCCATGCCACTTCTCGGGCAGGGGGCGCACCGCCTTGGCAAGCAGTACGACATTCCGAGCTTCCAAGGTGATTTCACCGGTCCTGGCGCGGAGCAGGCTGCCACCAACGCCAATGAAGTCGCCAAGGTCCAGCAGCTTGAGGTTCTCGTACTGCTCCTCCCCTAGGACGTTCTTTCGCAAGAGAACCTGGAGTTTGCCGGCGCCGTCGCGAACATCCAGAAAGGAGGCCCTACCCATGCCCCGCTGCGCCGTTATACGGCCCCCCACAGAGACCGCCGGCAGGCCCGCAGCGTCTTCTCCAGCTTCCTCCGCCTGAATGAGGGCGGCGGCGGCCTCCTGGGTGGTGTGCGAGCAGTGGAAGGAGGATGGATAGGGATCAATGGAGCGGGAGCGAAGCTCTTCCAGCTTCTCCCGGCGCCGTTCCATCTGGCCTTCGAGGTCGGACATTGCACCTGCTTCGAGAGGCGTTCTTGGAGCGCCTCGGACGGTTCTCCTCGTCCGCGTTCTTCCGGGCAGTCCGGGGTCGCGGAACGAGCAAGACGCTGAAGGCGTGGTTGATAGCCTCCAGCGTCTGTTCCGCTGCGTGGAGGCGTCTTAGGCTATCTTCTTGATGGTCAGTCGAACGATGCCGCCGGGCGCAGGAACCTCAACAACGTCACCGACCTTATGTCCCAGCAGGCCCTTGCCCACCGGCGACTCGTTGGAAATACGGGCGTTCAGAGGGTCCGCCTCAGCGCTCCCCACAAGGGTGTAGCTGACCTCGCGGCCTCCCTCGTTCTCCAGGGTCACGGTCGTGCCGAGCGAAACCTGCCCGGTTTCGTGCTCCTCAGGAATGATTATGGCATTTGTCAGCAGATTTTCCAGAGTTTGGATGCGGCCTTCCACAAACGACTGTTCGTTCTTGGCCTCGTCGTATTCCGCATTGTCGACGGTGCCGCCGATCTCGTGAGAAACCTGTATCCGCTCCGCTATCTCGTGGCGGCGGACGGTCCTCAGATGCTCTAACTCGGCCTCCAACTTCTCCAAGCCTTGCTTCGTGAGGTACGTTTCCTTTTGGGCCATCATAGCCCTCCCGTTGGCACGCGCTGCACAGGCTTGGGCGAAATAAGAAAAAGACTGAACCATACCGGCCACACCGGCTGCCCAGCCTGGTTACGATTATACGACCGGCTGGAACCACTGTAAAGGTGAACAGCGCCAGGCGCCCACTGGGAACGGGGGTGTCGTCGAGGCTATTGAGCCGGGGTTGGCTCGGGAGCGGGCTCGGGAGCCTCTTCCTCCGCTGGAGGAATAACGGACTCGAACAGGTCCCGCAGCTCCTTGCCCTCGATGGTCTCGTGGGCTATGAGGTATTCAGCAACCTGCTTGAGCTTCAACTCGTAGTCGACGACGATGCGCCGGGCGGCATCGTACGCGTCGTTGATGAGCGTCCGTATTTCGGAGTCGATCTCCTCGGCGACCCGGTCGGAGTAGTCGCGCTGCTCTCCCAGCTCCTTGCCCAGGAATACCAACTCCTCCCGCTTGCCGAAGGTGCGCGGCCCCAAACTTCCCAGGGCATTAGAGGGCTTGACGTTCACCTGCACAGCGCCGTTCCGGCGCTCCCCATCCTGTCTCCGCAGGAACTCTAGGATGCTGAACTCCTCTTCCTTGCGGGACTGGAACACCTCGCCCTGTTTGGTCTTGATCAAGAGGTCGTTCCCATAGACGTCGATGGACTCGACGTCTCCGGCAAGGGCAGCCTCGATCACGGCGCTGATAGCTTTCTCTTCATGCCTGATGGTATCGCTCATGCCATAGCGGGTGACCATCTGCCGCGCCAGCCGGGTGGCCACTTCTAGGTCGTTGCTTGCGCCAGTCGTAATCTCGTTGAAGGTGACCTCTTCAGCGACTCGGCCGCCTAGAGCAGCGGACAACTGGTCTTGGAACTGGCTCTTGGTCCACAGGTGTCTGTCCTCTTCAGGCAGGTACCGGGTGTAGCCGCCAGCCGTCCCACGGGCGACAATGGAGATCTTCTGGACAGGGTCAGCGTTGGGCAGTTTCCAGGCCACGACAGCGTGCCCCGCCTCGTGGAAGGCCGTAATGGCCTTCTCCTTCTCTGTTATCAGCCTGCTGCGGCGTTCCGGCCCCATGAGAACCCGGTCCACCGCCTCCGCGAACTCCGCCCATCCAATGCTCGTCTTCTGACGGCGAGCCGCCAGCACCGCAGCTTCGTTGACCAGATTGGCAAGGTCGGCGCCGCTGAATCCGGGCGTGAGTCGGCCAACCTCCTGCATGTCCACGGTGTCTTCCACCGGCTTTCCCTGGCTGTGGACTTGCAAGATGGCCATTCGCCCCCTAAGGTCCGGCGGGTCGAGCACCACGCGCCGGTCGAAGCGGCCGGGGCGGAGCAGGGCGGGGTCAAGAATGTCGGGGCGGTTCGTGGCGGCAATGACAATGATGTTGGTGCTGCTATCGAACCCGTCCATCTCGACGAGGATCTGGTTCAGGGTCTGTTCACGTTCGTCGTGGCCACCCCCCAGGCCTGCCCCGCGATGACGGCCCACGGCGTCGATCTCGTCCACGAAGAGGATACAGGGGGCGTTGCGTTTTGCCTGATCGAAGAGGTCGCGCACCCGAGAGGCGCCCACACCCACGAACATCTCCACGAACTCGCTGCCGCTGATGGAGAAGAAGGGCACGCCCGCCTCGCCGGCAACGGCCCTGCTCAGCAACGTCTTACCCGTCCCCGGGGGGCCCACTAGCAACACCCCCCTGGGGATCCGGGCCCCCAGAGCGAGGAACCGCTCGGGGAACTTGAGGAACTCCACGACTTCCTCGAGCTCTTGCTTGGCCTCTTCGACCCCCGCCACATCGCCGAACGTGACTGCGGGCCGGTTACCCACGAACATCCGGGCCTTGCTGCGCCCAAAGCTCATGGTCTGGTTACTGCTCCCCTGCGCTTGGCGCATCATGAAGAGCAGGAGGCCGCCGAAGATGATCAGGGGGAGGAAGTTAAGGAGCACCCCGAAGATATTGCCAAAACCACTGGACTGCTTGGCCTGGACATCCACCGAGTTGACGTCGTCGCCTACGTTGACGCCCTCGCGCTGAAGAAGCTCCACAATGCTGGACCCGTCTTCCATCTTGGTCTTGAGGGTCCGGCCGTCCGTCGTTTCAACGGTCAGGTCTGCGCCTGAGACCGCAACAGACTGGACGGAGCCGCCCCTTGCCATCTGCAGGACCTGGCCAAGGGAGACTTCTTCAGGGCCTGAACTGGGGCGCAATATGACATAGAAGATGGCAATTATCGCCACAGCGATCGCGAGATAGATCAGCCCACTTCGGGTCCAGGTTCGCCCCATGAATCCTCTGCGCCGTGGAGCCTCTTCGACTCCAGACGCCAACTATGCCGAATAGAACGCTACGCCGGAGACAAGGGAATGCCGGATGCAAAGCCATCTTACCCCAAGGCTGGGGTGAAATCAAAAACCGTTCCCCTCCCCACTCCCATTCCGAGCGCGCCGGCGCGGCCTGCGGGAGATCAACCCCGCCCCTCCACCTTATCAACGAATTCGCGCTCGTCGAGGATATGGATGCCGAGCTCCTGGGCCTTCGCCAGCTTGGCCCCCGGCTCTTCACCAGCAACGACGTAGCTCGTCTTCTTGCTAACGCCGCTGGCGACGGCGCCGCCCAGCGCCTTGATCCTGCCCTCCGCCTCGCTGCGGCTGAAGCCTTCCAGTCGTCCCGTTACCACGAAGGTCAGACCGGCAAGGGACAACTCCTGAGGCGGCCGCTCCGAACGGTCCTCCTTCATGGTGACGCCTGCTTCGGCCAGTTCAGCGATCACGTCCAGGTTGCCCTGCTGCCGGAAGTATGCGGCTATGGCCTCTGCCACAATGGGCCCTATTCCTGATATTGCCGCCAGATCCTCAGCAGTGGCCGCGCCGAGGCTGGGCAGACTGCCGAAGTTCGCGGCCAAAAGTTCGGCAGTCTCCGAGCCAACGTGAGGAATGCCCAGGCTATTGACCACTCTGGACAACGGACGGGACTTACTGGCCTCTATGTTGGCCATGATGTTGGTGGCACTCTTTTCGGCCATTCGCTCCAGGCGCAGCAGCTTCTCAAAGCTCAGCGAATAGATCCCTGCCACGTCCTCAATAAGCCCGCTCTCCAGCAGGGATTGCGCCAGCTTCTCCCCCACGCCCTCGATGTCCATAGCGCCCCGCGAGACAAAGTGCTTGACCTTCTCGTAGAGCTGGGCGGGACACGCGGCGTTAGTGCAGCGGTGCATCGCCTCTCCGGGAGATCGAACCGCCTCAAGACCGCAGACCGGGCACCGGTCGAGCATGCGTCCGGTCCAGACAATCTCCCGGGGGTGATCCTTAGCAGCATGGAAATAGCTCCCGCAGTGGCTGCACTGGGGCTCCGCGGCAGGACGCCGCTCTGGCAGCGACCGCACGATCTGGGGAATGACCTCCCCCGCCCGCTCAACCTCCACGTAGTCGTCGATGCACAGGTCCTTGGCTGTGATGTAGTCCTCGTTGTGCAGGGTGGCGTGACTGACGTTGGCGCCGCCAACAAAGACCGTTTCCATCTCTGCGTAGGGATTGAGCGCCCCGGTGCGGCCAACGTTAATTTTGATGTCCCGAAGGCGGGTGACCGCTCGCTCCGCGGGGAACTTGTAGGCGATGGCCCAGCGCGGCTCCCTTCCCACGAAGCCCAGATGGCGCTGGTAGTCGAATCGGTCCACCTTGACAACCACCCCGTCCGCCTCATAGCCAAGGGCGTCCCTGTTTTCCAACCATTCCCGATAGTAGGCAAGGACGCCCTCCGCCTCAGCGCAACGCTTGTTAGCCACGTTGACCCTGAAGCCCATAGCGCTAAGCTGTTCGAGGGTCTCCCACTGACTGCCGGGGAACGCGTCGTCCTCCGTCCAGCCAAGGCCGTAGACACAGAATTCCAAAGGCCGGCTGGCGGTTATTCGCGAGTCCAACTGGCGCAGCGACCCCGCCGCTGAGTTGCGGGGGTTGGCGTACAGGGGCAGACCCCCCGCCTCTCTCTCCTGGTTGATCTTGCGAAAGCCCTCCTTGGGCAAATAGACCTCTCCCCGCACCTCGAAGCGCCGCGGGTAACTGGCGCCCCTGAGGGACAGGGGAACGGAGCGGACGGTGCGCAGATTCTGGGTGACATCCTCTCCCCGGTGGCCGTCACCGCGGGTGGCGCCCTGCACCAACGTTCCGTTCTCGTATATCAGGGCAACGGCCAGGCCATCGAGCTTCAGCTCGCACACCAGATCGAAGGACTCTGTCTCCAGCAAGTTGGCCACCCGCTGGCGCCACGCCCAGAACTCATCGTCGTTGAAGGCGTTGGCCAAGCTGAGCATCGGCTGTTGGTGCTGCACCTCTGCAAAGCCTGCGGCAGGCTCGGCCCCCACCCGCTGCGTGGGCGAGTCGGGAGTAACCAACTCCGGGTGATTCTCCTCGAGGCTCTGCAGCTCGCGGAGCAGTCGGTCGTACTCTTCGTCGCCTATCTCGGGGGCATCGAGAACGTGGTAGCAGTAGTTGTGGTGGTGGAGTTGCTCGCGGAGCAACTCCATGCGCTTGACGTCTTGCGAATCGAGCATGAGACCCTCAAAGCTGGGGAAGTAGCATCAGTATAGCAATGGCTTTCATAACCGCGGAACCGCGCCCCTTGGAAGCCCCGCCAACCGAGCGA
Organism: Dehalococcoidia bacterium; assembly: GCA_965263165.1. Taxonomy (GTDB): domain Bacteria; phylum Chloroflexota; class Dehalococcoidia; order Lucifugimonadales; family SAR202-VII-2; genus SAR202-VII-2. The sequence continues at coordinate 1,378,824 of OZ253584.1, read as the reverse complement.
TATACTGGTTCCATCCCCTCCGTAGAGGTTTCCATGGCCGACGTTCGCCCCTTCCACGGCATCCGGTACAACCCGGAACGCATTGACGACCTTTCGCTGGTGATCTGCCCCCCCTATGACGTCATCTCTCCCAGCGACCAGGACACACTCTACAGGCGGCACCCGCACAACGTTGTGCGGCTGGAGCTGGGTCAGACCTCCCCCAACGACTCCGATGACGACAACCAATATACGCGCGCCGCCGCGTTGTTCCGGCAGTGGCGGCGGGATGGAGGCCTGGTCCGGCAGGAGAGGCCCGCCTACTACCTCGTCGAGGAAACGTTCCCGTGGCAGGGAGAGAGCGCCGCACGCTACAGCCTCTGGGCTGCGGTGAGGCTCGAGCCCTTCGATAGGAACGTGGTGCTGCCCCATGAGCACACCCGGCCCGGACCCAAGGAGGACCGGCTCAGGCTGTTGCAGGCAGCGGAGGCGAACTTCAGCCCCGTCATGGGCCTGTACCGCGACAGCGAGGGCAGCCTTTCGCCCCTCTTGAAGCAGGCAGTGGAAGGGACCCCGGCGGCGGTTGCCAGCCCCATTGACGGGCAGAGTTTCCGCCTATGGGTATTGGATGACCCCCAGGCGGCAGCGGCCATCCAGGCGTTCTTCTCTAGCCGGCCCCTGTATTTGGCCGACGGCCACCACCGCTACGAGACGGCCCTGCACTTTCGGGATCTCGCCGGCCCGCAGGACCCGGAGGCGGCCAGAAGCTTCGCAATGATCGCCCTCATCTCCATGGACGACCCTGGACTGAAGCTGGAACCCTACCATCGGGTGCTGGCAGGGCTCGACTCTCGGGATCAGGCAGCCGTCGGCGAGGCGCTGGCGGGGCTGACCCCCCAGGGAGAAGTCGACATCGCGGGCCTCTCGCCAGAGGAGGCGGCCGCCAGGATCATGGAGCCCCTCCGCAGGTCACCCGGCATGACCGTCGCGGTGCTGCGGGCCGGAGACGGTTTGGCAACACTCATGTCCCTTGAGGGCGCACCAAGCGGCGCCGACTTCGACGCTCTGGGAAGCTGCGACCCCTGGGTGTTGCAGCAGACTGTGCTGGCGCCCGCCCTGGGAGAGCGGCTGTCCCGTCATGCGGACTACACCCACGATCCCGCGGAAGCCGTGGGCCGCGTGCAGAGGGAAGAGGTGCAAGTGGCGGTGCTGCTGCGGCCCATGCCTCTCGACATCTTCGAGGAAGTCGTGCGCAGGGGGCGCCGTCTGCCGCCCAAGTCGACGTTCTTCATTCCGAAGCTTCCCACGGGCTTGGTCATCAACGACCTCGCTTAGGGCGGAGAAACCTCGCCCTTACAAGCGGGCTCCGGCCAGCATCCGGTTGATGGCGTCGGCGGCCTCGTCCACCTCGTCCTCGGTGTTGAAGAACGCCGTGCATAGCCGCACACCCGCGGGATGCAGCACCGCCCTTATGGCAAGCGACTCCTCCCTGTAGAGCCGGTCGACGAGCTCAGTCGGCTCGATGCCCTCCACGGCGCACGTCACGAGCCCCGATGACCGGGCTTCGTCGAGTGGGGACGTCAGCCGGACGCCGGGCGTCCCGGCAAGCCGTTCCTTCAGCCGTCGGCTCAAGGCAAGATGCCGCTCTTCTATGCCAGCCATACCGATGTCCGCCAGGAAACCGGCCCCAGCCGCCAGGCCGCATTGCAGGGCCGTAGACGCTGTCCCCGCCAGCAGCTTCTCCAGTTCCCGCTCCTTGAACGTCACCGCGCCGCCGGCTTCCCATGAGGCTACCGAGCGGTAGGACCCCGCCGCGGGCTGCAGGCCCTGAATCAGGTCCTCGCGGACATATAGAACCCCGGTTCCGCTGGGCCCCAGAAGCCACTTCTGCCCGGGCATGGCGTAGTAGTCCACACCAAGGGCGGCAAGGTCGACCACAACGTGGCCCGCTGCCTGAGCGCCGTCCAACAACACCTGCGCCCCCCGCTCGTGGGCCAAGGCAATGATCTCCTCCACCGGCATCCGAAGGCCGCAGGAGTACTGAACGTGGCTGATAGCCACCAGGCGGACGCCACCGGCGATGGCCTCATCGAACTTCGCCAGGATGGTTGCCGTGTCGTCATCGGAATGAAGCTGCACAATGGAGAGCTTGACGCCGTATCGGTTCCGAAGGCCATGGGCCATTCCCAACACCGACGGGTGCTCGAGGGAGCAGGTAACGAGCCCGTCGCCGTCCCGCCAGGCCAGCCCACCAGCGACCATATTCAGGCCGGCCGTTGTGTTCTGCGTAGCCGCCAGTTCCTCGACGCGGGCGTTGAAGAAAGCGGCCAGCGCCTGCCGGAGCTGGGCCAACACCTCCTCGCTCCTACCAATGCCGGCGGGACTCGCTGGGCCCTCCTCCGTCTCGAACTTCACATGCGCCTGAACGGCCTCCGCGACCGGTAGCAAGACCGGCCCGGCCCAGCCGGTGTTCATATACTTCACCCTGTTGGTAACGGGGATCTGGTCTCTAATGGCTTTGATGTCCACGGGGCCGTTCCTGAAAGCAAGATGCGGCCATTCTAGCTGCCTGCGCCGAGGCCCGCATAGGCGCCGCTCCCAGAGAGGTTGCTTTCTCCCCGTTGTTGCCCCTAAGTGGGCGTGCCATAATGGCTGCGCCCGGCAACGATCTGCCGGCATATCGCGGAGGTTGCATGGACTTCGACCACATCAAGCCTGGCCTGAAGGCCGAGATGCGTCGGAGAGTCATCAAGGGGCTGTGCGTTGCCCCTGGAGGCCCGGACGCCGGCTACGTTCTGTCGAGCCCGTCGATGATCGGGCTGATGGAGAACACCTGCGTGCAGGCCCTGCGCCCGCACATGCCGGAGGGGTGCGCCACCGTCGGTTATCACGTGGACGTTCGGCACCTGGCGCCAACCCCCCTCGGCGAGGAGGTGCGCGTGACAGCGGAGTTGCATGACGTGGATGGCAACAAGCTGGCCTTCGCCGTCGAGGCCTACTACGGGGAAAAGAAGATTGGCGCCGGCCTGCATCGGAGAGCCATCATCCCCATAAAGCCTTCCACCGTCTGAAGCGATGCAGGGTAAAGTCTGCCTCGTCACGGGCGCAACTTCCGGCATCGGCAGAGAGGCCGCGACGGAGCTCGCCCGGCGAGGAGCCACGGTCGTTGGTGTGGGGCGCAACCCTGAGAAGTGCGCCGCGACCGCCGCCCGCATTGAGACCGCCACGGGCAATCGGCCGGAGTTCCTTCTCGCCGACCTCTCCTCTCAGGCCGGCGTGGGACGCCTGGCGGAGGCGTTCAAAGAGCAGCATGGGCGCCTGGACGTGCTGGTTAACAATGCAGGCGCCATCTTCCTGTCGCGCCGGACGAGCGCCGACGGACTCGAGCTGACCTTCGCCCTCAACCACTTGGCCTACTTTCTGCTGGCCAACCTGCTGCTCGACCCCCTGCAGGCCGGCGCCCGGTCCCGAATCATCAACGTTTCGTCGGCGGCCCACGACCGGGCCGGCATTGATGTCACCGACCTCGCGGACCCGGTGCGCTATTCCGGTTTCCAGGCCTATGCCCAGTCCAAGCTGACGAACCTGCTCTTCACCTATGAACTGGCCCGGCGGCTGGATGGAACGGGCGTCACGGTCAACGCCATGCACCCCGGATTGGTGGGCACGGGCCTGCTGTCGAGCAACGGTCTTCGCGGCCGAGCCGGGGGCGCGCTCATGCGCGTCCTGGGCAGGAGCGCCAAGCGCGGGGCGCGGACGATTGTCTACTTGGCCACCTCGCCTGAGGTTGAAGGCATCTCAGGGCGCTACTTCGTCGACGAGCAGGCGGTGGCGTCATCGCCAGCATCCTACGACGAGCACCTGGCATCTGAGCTTTGGACACTGAGCGCAGGGCTTGTCACAGGCGTTGCGAGTTGAAGAAAGGCCGCGCTCTCTACCCCGGTTCAATAAGCGCGTCTCTACACAATCCATCTATAGGAAGGAGAAGCAATCCAACGCCCGCTGTGGCTGCTGAGTCCGTCTTTTCGTGTGTGCTACGCGCCCGCCTCCAAGCTCGAAATGGACACCGCCGGCTAATCAGCCATGCCTATTCGCCTGAGGAAAGCGGGATCCTTGCGCCAGCGGGGCCTTGGGCGCACCCACAACTCCAGAAAGACCGGCTTGCCCAGCAGCGCTTCGATATCCCGCCGCGCCTGGACGCCCACCTCCTTCAGAGCCAGGCCGCCCTTCCCTAGCAGAATCCCCCGCTGCGAGTCCCGCTCGGGATGGATGCGGACGGCGATGTGGGTCTTTCCTCCGTGCTGCTCCGATTCCTCCTCCCACTCCTCAACCGTCACTGCGGCGGCGTAGGGCAGTTCCTGCCGGAAGAGCTGGAACATCTTCTCCCGCACGATCTCCGACACCAGGAACTGCTCGGAACGGTCGGTGAGGTGGCCCGCGGGAAACAGCGGGGCCTCTGCCTCCGGCAGCCGCTGAACGACTATGTCCAGCAGCAAGCCAATCCCATCATGCCGCAGGGCGCTGACAGGGACTATCTCGGCGAAGGCATCGAGGCCGGCGTAGGCCTCGATGACGGGCAATAGCGAGGCCTTTCCCACCGAGTCGACCTTGTTGATAGCAACGATGGCCGGCAGTCCGCGGCGGCGGAAGTCATCCGCCATCGCGCGCTCTACGCCGCCGGGTAGGCGCGGCTCCACCACCAGCACCGCGACATCCGCCTCTTCCAACGCCCTGGCCCCTTCTTGGACCATCTTGCGGTCCATCTCATCCCGGGGCCTGGGTCTGCCCAGATAGCCCGGCGTGTCCAGGAAGGCCGCCTGGTAGGCATCGCTGGTGAGGACGCCGAGGATTCGGACGTGGGTTGTCTGAGGGCGGGGACTGACGGCAGCCAGCTTGACGCCCAGCGTCCTGTTCAACAGGGTGGACTTCCCCACATTGGGACGTCCAACGATGGCGACGAAGCCGGCGCGGTAGGCGGGGCCAGCTTCGTTACCGCCCGATTCCTTGGACAGACTAGTCACAATGATTCGGCCTCCTCTCCGCCCAGGCATTGTACTCCTGCGGCATGGGTCCCAGCAGCCGCCCCAAGCCAGACGGCGCCGGCGCCCATGATGAGCGCATTGCCCGGTGGGCCGCTAGGCGTAGCAGGGTCACCGACCAGACAAAAGAGTGCGGCCCCGGCAAAGCCGAGGCCGCACTCTTGCTCTCAGTAACCGTGGGGCCTACATCTCAACCGGCGTCTGCCGGGGGCCGTAGCCCTGGTAGTACCGGTTCGCTTCAGGCTCGTAGCGGCCTTGGAGAAATCCGCCGGATTTCTCGCTGCGAATGATCACCGCTACCGTGCGCGCCTCGCCGCTGTGCTCCGTGTGGATCTGGTAGGGCGGCACGAGGTCGACATCGCCGGGGCCGACCACGAAGCTACCCTCCAGGCTGACCTCGGCATAGTCGGGCCTTGAGCCGTCGTCGAGGCGCTTATAGCGCTCGATGGTCTCGGCGCCATCGAGGACGCCGTATAGCGTGTAGATGTGCGCGTGGTCGTGGATGCGGCCGTGGACGTTGGGCATCTTGGTCAGGCCGTTGACGGCGAATCCGTAGTCCGGATCCTCGTAGAAGAGCAGATTCTCGGCCCGCCCGTCCATCACCACGCATTCAGGCCACTCCTTGGAGCGTCGCTGCACCTCTGGGTCCGCGAGAAGCTCCTTGAGGATGGGCGTCAGCTTCTCCCACCGCCTGTCTAGGTCCGGCTCCTGGGCAAACAGCTCCCGCGCCCTAGCGACGAACCTGCCCAGCGCTGTCTCAGTTTGGATAACCACCGTCGTCCTCCTTTGCCCAACGGGTGGGCCCTACGCTGTTTGCGACCTCCGCATTTCGCCAACAATACCGCACCGAACGCGTCGCTATCCTACCGCATTGCGGCGGCGCTGCCCAACTGGTTCAGCCCCAAACTTGTGTCACGGTCTCCATGATGCGCTCCAACTTCCGCCACTGGTCGTCCTGGCTCAGCACCACGGAGAACAGCCCGCCGAAGCCACACTGCGGGCTTAGGGCCAACTGGTCCAGCGAAATGAAACGCGCAGCCTCATCGATGCGCCGTTTGAGGTCGTCGGTGGTTTCAAGGCGGGCGCTCTTGGTCGTGACCAGACCCAGCACGACGATCTTATCTTTGGGAACGAAGCGCAGCGGCTCGAACCCGCCTGCTCGCTCGCTGTCATACTCCAGCAGGAAGCGCTGATGGTCCAGGCCACTAAAGAGGCGCTCAGCGATGGCGTCGTAGGACCCTTCCCGGTGCCATCGAGGGATCACCTCGCCTGTCTCAGGATCCCTACCCCGCGGGTTGCCCCGGCAGAGGTGGATGCCAAAGGTCACGCCAGGGAAATCCGCTATTACGGCGTTGTCCGCCCTGACCGAGCGCTCCAAGTTCTGGTCGAGGACCTCTCCGCGCGCTTCCATCTGCCGAACCGACCCTGGGTCCACGTAGGCAGTGTACCCCGGCGCGTCGATTTGCACGTAGGGGCATCCGGCATCGGCTAGGTCACCGACAATCCGGCGCTCTATGGCCACGACATCCTCCAGGAACTCATCCTGCCCGGCATAGACGCCCGTTGACTTCTCGTAGGCAAACCTCTGGCTAATGCGATCGGGGCTTACGAGCGTCATCTTCACCGGCCGGCTAGCGACGGACGCGGCGAACCGGTACTCCTCCAGTGGAACGTTGCGAACTAGGCGCAGGCGTCCGACCACGGGCCGCCTGGTGACGACGGCGGGGCCCGGCGTCTCCAGGCCACTGGCCCTCTTGCCGCTATTGGCGTGCGCGTCCTCATCCTGCTCCATGTAGTAGGGGGATACGTCCTCAGGCACGTCAAAGCCCGAGACGGAGTCGCCAAAGCTGTCCTGGAAGTTGCGGCGTCTGAATTCACCATCGGTGAGCACGGGGTAGTTGAGCGCCTCCTGGCCGGCGAGGACGTCCCGTATCGCCCTGTCCTGGGCGTGGCGGAGGTCTTCGTTGGTGGCCTGGCCGCGAACGTGCAGCGAGAACACTTCACTCAGTTCCGGCGGGGCTGACAGGCTGCCCACCTGGTCGGCTCGTAGGAGACTCAGGTCGGCCGGGCTTGCAGAAGACATCGTTTCCTCCGCGGCGCTTGGGGTTTGGGCCGCTCGCGGCCAACGCGACAGCGATTGTACCATCTCCCTACAGCCGCGCTTGCCGCCGATGCGGAAACCGCCAGGCCATTGGCGGCTAGTAGTAGAGGAGCTTGAAGACCGCCTTTTGGGCCAGGGCCCGCGACCGCTTGGCGCGGCTGCGGGTATACGTCTCCCATCGGTCTGCATACTCCTGGAAATCCCTCCGCCCCGTCAGCCGGTGAAGCACTCGAAGCTGCGCAATGTGCAGGCGGTGGTAGAAGGGACTCGCCAGCATCCTCAGCCTGACGCCTGACTGCTCGTAGAGGGACCAGTAGCCCGTATCGTAGCGGGGCAGATTCTCGGCGATGGTGTCCATCGCCTTCTCGAATAGGTCCTTAGCGTCTGAGTCGCCGGTCAGCAGCCAGTAGTCGTAGATGCCCCAGCTTGCCCAGATGAAGCCATTCAGCACATGCGTTGGCGGCGATACGATGTATTCCTCGATCCACGTGCTGCCCGCCTCATCGACAAAGGCCACGCCTCCCTCATGCATGGGCGCATAGAATGACGCCATCGCCAACCCAGCAGCGTCTCGATAGCGTTCGTTCTCTGTCTCCTTGAAGGCGCGGACCAGAACCGAGACCCCCTGCCCCTGCGCCAGCCCGGAGCACCAGGGCGCCTTCAGGAGCGTCCGGTACTCCCAGTCGAAGTGGTGGCGCCAGACCCACAGCCCGGCGGCGTTCTGCTCCAGCGAGGCAGCCAGCCAATCCGCCACCAACAGGAACTTCCGTAGGCGCTCGGGGTCGCCGGCGCGGCGGTAGAGGTTGTAGTTACCCAACCCGTATTGGGCAACCGCGATGGGGTTGTATTGGACACCCGTTGCCCCGCGATAGTCGAGTTGGGGGATGCCGTCAGCGTCGTAGGGACCACCGTAGTCGGCCTTCTCGGTGAACGGCATCCAGTACTGGCCCAGGGTTCCGGGGTGGGCCTCTTCATTGACCTCCGGCGCGTCATGCCAGAAGGAGAGCTGGCTCCGACGCCCCAGGACGTAGGCCGGCAGGATGCGCCGGTAGTAGCGAAGCCGGAGCATCAGGGACAAGCCGCGCCCCTGTTGCCCCACCTCCTCCCCCACCAGTCGAGTATGGCATCGGCGATGCGCTCTGCCGAACGGCCATCCCACAGGGGTGGCGTTTCGCCCCGTTTGAAGGCGCCGCCTGCAGCCCGTCCCACCTCCGCCTTGAGGAGCGCCATGTCGCGCCCCACCAGAACGTTGGCGCCAATGGACACGGTGACGGGGCGCTCCGTGTTCTCTCGCACCGTGATGCAGGGCACGCCCAGGTAGGCGGTCTCCTCCTGCATACCGCCGGAGTCTGTGATGACCACCGTGGCGCGGGATTGCAGTGCGAGCGCATCCAGGTATCCAACGGGCGCCACGGGGAACAGGCCGGGCGCCATCTGCTCCAAGCCCAGAGCCTCCATCGCCGCCTGGGTCCGGGGGTGTACGCTGAAGACAAGGGGAAGCGAGCGGCTGACCTCGCCCAGCGCCGCCAGGATCTCCCGCAGCACAGGCGGATCGTCCACGTTCGAAGGCCGGTGAAGAGTCGCGAAGCCGAAGCGCCTCCCTTCGGTCAGGGCCGCTTCGAGACCAGGCGGGCATAGACGGGTGGGCCTGAGCCCCTCAACGGGCCAGCGAGCCATCGCCTCGGGCAGCGACCGGCAGAGGGTGTCGATCATGACATTGCCAACGAACCGCACTCGGCTGGGAGAAACACCCTCTCGGTCCAGGTTCTCATTGGCGTCTTCCGAAGGCGTGAACAGCAAATCTGCTATCTGGTCAGTGATGAGGCGGTTGATCTCCTCAGGCATGGTCCGGTCAAAGGAGCGCAGGCCGGCCTCCACGTGTCCCACGGGAATCAGGAGTTTGGAGCACACCAGCGCCGCCGCCACTGTGGAGTTGACGTCGCCGTAGACAAGCGCCAAATCGGGGGACCGCTCAAGCAGCACCGGCTCCAGCCGCTTCATGACCTCGGCCGTCTGCTCTGCGTGGGATCCTGAGCCGACCTCCAGATTGACATCGGGCCGGGGTATGGATAGCTCCTGAAAGAAGACCTCGGACATGCCGGGATCATAGTGCTGGCCGGTATGGACGATGACCTGCCCCACGCCCGCTCTAGCAGACAGGGCTCGGACCACCGGCGCCGCTTTCATGAAGTTCGGACGCGCTCCCACGACGTGGAGAATGCGGAGGCGTCCGGCGGCATGACTACTCACCTGCTGTTGCCCTCCGGATTCCACGGGGCGCCGGCGAAGTCAGCAGCGTCGATCCGGCGGGCTGGCCATCCCTGATGGATGCCTGGATGGCGAACGTGGCCAGGCTGGTTGTTATCAGCTCTTCCGCCGGTATCGGGAGGGGGCCGCCTCCTGTTACGGCGCCGGCAAAGGCGCGCCATTCTGCTGCGTGGCCCTTGTCCTGCGCAAGCCGGGTCCGCTGGATCCGGGTTCGGCCGTTGCGAGTCATGCGCAACGAGCGAAAGTCGTCCAGGAGCGCCACCGCTCCGCCGCCAAAGATCTCGATACGCTCCTTGGGGTAGGAACGATCCCCGTTGGCCACGTAGGTAATCGCGCCCAGAGACCCGTCGGCAAACTCGATTGTGGCAACCACGTTGTCGTCGGCATAGCGGCCCTGGTTGGGCAGTGAACGCCCGCTGACGGCCACCGGCGCAGCGCCCGCCAGGAACGTCAGCAGGTCCACGAAATGGCACACCTCCCCCACGATCCTGCCGCCCCCCACCGCCGGGTCCTGGATCCAGTGGTCCAACGGCGCGGGACCCGCATTGATGCGATACTGCATCGCCAGCGGCGCCGGCGCGCCGGCGAGAAAGCGCTTCATCTCACCCGCGAGTGCGGAGAATCGCCTGTTGTACCCCACCGTCATCACCTGGGCCGGATGGGCCTTCCAAGCGTCGATGACCTGACGGAGTTGGTCCTCATCCAGGGCCAGCGGCTTTTCCACAAAGACATGCTTCCCCGCTTCCAGCGCCGCTACGACCTGCGCCGCGTGCAGGTTGTGGCGCGTGGCAATGGCAACCGTGTTGACGTTCTGGTCGTGGAGCAGTTCGTCGATGTCTGCGGCGGCAAAGCCAAAGTTGAACTTCTCCGCAGCCTGCTGGGCGGTCAGGCCCCTGGCCGAACAGACACCCACCAACTCGATTCCGCCCGCCTTCTTCATGGCCGGCAGCAACGTGGAGGTGGCGAAGGCACCGGCGCCGACCAGGCCCAGCCGGACACCCGCCCGCAGGGGCGCCCGATTCTCCCCAGCAGGGCGGGGCGGAATCGTCCGCTCGGCGCTCAGCGTCTCCGGATAAGTGATTACCACGCCCATGAAGGGTTCCCCCGCCCTGCCGGTGATGAGGCCGTAGCCCTGCTCGGCGGCCCGGTCCAGGGGGATCCTGTGGCTTATCAGGGATTGGATGTTGACCCTTCCCTCGGCCAGCAGGCGGACGAAAGCCTGCATGTTGCGGTTCTCGGTCCAGCGAACGTAGCCAATGGGATAGTCCTGTCCCTGCTCTTCGTAGCGCGGATCGTAACGACCGGGGCCGTAGGACCTGGACACCCGGAACTGGAGTTCTTTGTCGTAATAGAGGCGGCGGGGGATGTCCATGCCCACATTGCCGACGGCCACCACCTTGGCCCTGTCCCTGGCCACTTCCCCGGCTAGGGTTATGGGCTCGTTGCCGGGGTTGTCGGCGGTGATGAGCACCGCGTCGGCGCCGAGGCCGCCGGAGAGCCCCGCCACGCAGGCAGTCAACGCTTCGGCGTTCGTGGCGATGCCGTCGGCCCCCTGGGAGCGGGCGAGATCCGCCCTATCGCTCTGTGGGTCCATGCCAACGACGACGCAGCCCGCGGCCCTGAGAAGCTGCACACTGAGCTGACCCAGCAGCCCCAGACCAATGACCACCACCACCTCTCCCAACTGGACCTCCGCCAGATGAACGCCGTGCAGAGCAACGGCGCCCAGCGTTGCGAAGGCGCCGGCTTCGAAGGGCGTTCCTTCATGGAGGGCAACAGCAAGGTTCGCAGGCACTGCAACGACTTCCGCATGGCTGGCCAGCCCGGCGCCGCCGCAAGCGATGGCATCGCCAACGCTGATGCCCGTCACGTCCCTACCCACCTCCACGACCCTGCCCGCATTGCTGTATCCCAACGGCATCTGCTGGTCCAAGCGGCTCCGGGCAGCCCGTAGGGCCGGCGCCACCCCCTCGTTGCGGGCCTTGTCGATAACCTGCCTAACCAGGTCGGGGCGCGCCCTCGCCTTGCCCAGCAGGCTCTTGCCCGCAAACTCCGTCATGGCCCGCTCGGTGCCGCTGGAGAGCAGGGAGGCGTGCACCTGAACAAGAATCTCGCCCGGCCCGGCGATGGGCCGGGGAACATCCACCAGGCTAACTTCTCCCGTCTTGCGGGATTGGACCAGTTGCTTCATGAGGATCCATGCCGTCCGATGGCTGTGCCTCCCGCATGTTCAACGGCGCGATGGCAATCAACTCGTCGGTGGACTCTGCGTTGAGTCCATCGAGCCCCTCCACATGATAGCCGATGGCGGACAGGCGCCGGCAAACCCTGGCGAGAATGTCTGGATCGCGAGGCGCTCGGCGACACTTCCTAACCTTCCCCCGAGTACAGGGGCAGGGACGGTCTTTGATTGTATGTGTAACATTTCTCAGCCGGATTTCGGGGTTTGCAGGCACGGAGCCATTACAAAGGCATTACAGGCCGTTACAAAGCCATTACGAGTCGCTACGGAGTCATTACGGAGCCGTTACGGACCGTTGCCTATCCGTTACGAGTCATTAGTCATTTTGGAGCCATCCCGCTCCAAAGAGCCTGTGCCTTACAACGGCATTCGCTCCGGTCCCAGCCTTCCTCGGACGGTCTTGCCCCTTGGGCTGTTCCCTCAGCGCCCCTGCCACAGGGGGATTCTCTGTGGTTAGCCCCCAGTACATTACGTTACGCGGCAGGCTCCAAGGAAGAGAAGAGGCCGGGGGCCTGCTTCATGGGGACACTATAGCACAATCGTTCGTATTTTGCAATGGGGGTGGCGCTTTCTAGCCTGCCCTTGAGTAACGAGAGAGAGAAAGGGGCTTATGGTGGCGGACGGCGGTTGTCCCACCTAGCCCACCCTCCAACGTTTTTAGAAACAGGGGGACTCCCCCTGTACCCCCGGCGGGGGCTGCGCCCCCTGCACCCTGCTTGGGGGACGGAGGAGGCGCCGTTTTTTACCTTGGCGCGTCGGGAAGCTTCCTTGCCAGGTGAAGGAAAAAGACCCCCTTCCCAGCTTTCCTCTAAAAACGGGGGCAACGATGGGGGATTCGCCGGGGGGTGGCCTTCAACCGGCCCAAATAGCCCCTTATTCGCGGCGCCATTGAGCAGGCGATCGTCTCCGTAAGCGCTTGTTCACGGCACCGTTGAGCGGTCGGGCGTCTCCGTCAGCTGCTTACGCGACGGCATTGAGCGGGCAAGCATCTCCGTAAGCTGCTTACGCGACGGCATTGAGCGGGCAAGCATCTCCGTAAGCTGCTTACGTGCCGGCATCGAGCGAGCAGACATCTCCGTAAGCTACTTACGCTATGGCATTTAGCGAGAAGGCATCTCCGTAAGCTGCTTACGTGACGGCATTGAGCGGGCAAGCGTCTCCGTAAGCTACTTACGCAACGGCATTGAGCGGACAGGCATTTCCGTAAGCTACTTACGCGATGGCATCGAGCGGAAGGCCGACTCCGTAAGCTCTCGTCCAATGACCTCATCCAACTTCCAACGGCCCGCGCCGGCTTGTTTAGAGCATCCCTAGGTGGACGGGCGGGGATAGGACGCTTCCTAGCCTTCCCCCGAGTACGAGGGGCAGGGACAGTGGGTTACTCCGGAGCCCCGATGCGGGGCTCTTTTGAGGCAGGCTGGCCCGGTGGATTGACCGCCTCGCTTCCTTGGGTTCGGAGGGCCAGGAACTTGGCCTCTATCATGAACCTGTAGCCGAAGTTCCGAAGCGCGTGGTAGAGCAGGCCAGCCCTTCCATCCAAAAAGCCCAACCTGAACACGTACCCGTAGAGAAAATAGAGCGCTGGCCTTGCCAGAGGCGGCGCCATGCGGTCCATGATATTCCTTCGAAGCCACCGCTTGCGCTCAGCCTGCGTCCCCAGAAGCCGCGCGCCATGCGCGCGCCCCCCCCCCGGCTCGGCCGCCGGAGGTGTTCTCGCGCCTCCAGAGACGAGTAAGTGTTGTGCTTGGCCAGCCAGTCGGAGATGGGCTTCAGGTCCACGTGGAAGATGTCGTGGCGCAAGTCGCGCACCTGACCCGAGACCAGCAGGTGCTCATTCACCGTTCTGTCTTCGCACCAGGCGCGCTCTCGCCGAACCAGACGCAGGAGCCAGAGCGGGTAGAGGCCGCCGCGCCGCAGCCACTTTCCCAGCCAGTAAAACCGCCGCCTCATGCGGTAGCCGTCCACCTCCGGCGGAGTGCCCGGAAGAACGCGGCGAATCTCTTCGATGAGCTCATCGGATAGCAGCTCGTCGGCGTCTAGGAAGAGCACCCAGTCGTTGCCGTAGGGGATGGCGGTCAAGGCCCACTGCCGCTGGTCTCCATAGTCCTGGAAGGCGTGGAAAAACACCTGAGCGCCGCGCGCCGCGGCCAAGCCGCATGTGTCGTCCGTAGACCCTGAATCGACGATGACCACCTCGTCAGTCAGGCGCTTGGCGTTGTCCACCGCCCGAGCGATGTGAATCGCCTCATTCAGCGTCAGGATGACTACGGTAACGCCATCGGGCGCCGCTTCAGGGCCGCGTTGCATCGTATCCTGGGCCGGGGTTCCTCAACCCCGGACTGCGGACTCGCCGGGCTGCGAGCGCTGAACATACCATTCGATTTCCCGCTGCAGCCCCTCTTTCAGGTTGGCGCTGGGCTTGAAGCCGAAGAGCCGCTCGGCTCTGGATGCATCCACCAAACGGCGGGGCTGGCCGTTGGGCTTGGAGACGTCCCATACAACCTTCCCTTCAAAGCCGGTCAGCGCAGCGACGCGTTCCGCCAGTGCTTTGATGGACGTCTCGCGGCCTGTGCCCAGGTTGACCGGCTCAGCGCCATCATAGCTCTCTGCGGCCTGAAGAATGCCTTCAGCGGCATCGCCAACGTACAGAAAGTCCCGCGTGGGGGAGCCGTCGCCCCAGAGCACTACAGTCTCCTCTCCCCAGCGCTTCGCGTCCGTGAACTTGCGCACCAGGGCAGCCGTCACGTGTGAGTTGTCAGGGTCGAAGGACTCGCCGGGGCCATAGAGGTTGGCCGGGATGATATAGATGGCATTGAGCCCGTATTGCTGTCTGTAGGCTTGGGCCTGGGCCAGGTGCATCTTCTTTGCAAGGCCGTAGGGGGCATTCGTCTCCTCAGGGTATCCGTTCCACAGGTCTTCCTCCCGGATCCACTCCAGCGTCTTGGGATAGGAGCAGGCCGTGCCGAGAAGAACAAGCTTGGGCAGCGCCACCCGTCTGGCAACCTCAATGACGTGGAGCCCCATGAGCGCGTTGTCGTAGAAGAACTTGCCTGGATTTGCCACGTTTGCGCCTATGCCTCCCACGGAGGCGGCAGCGTGTATAACGAGGTCCGGCCTGCTGTCTTCGAACATGCGGACCACTGCCGACTCGCTCCGCAGATCGTAGTCGCAGCTCCGGGGAACGAAGACATCGGCGCATCCGCGATCCCTCAGAGCTCGCACAATGAAACTGCCCAGGAACCCGGCGCCGCCTGTAACGACCACCTTCTTGTCTTGCCAGAAGTTCATGACCGGGCCTCGCGGATGGACGGAGAGTGCTGACCGGCGACGTGGCCCGGGGCGGGCCAGCCGTGCCAGCCGGTGAAACGCTCCTCCACGATGCGCTTGCCTTCTCCGATGGGCTCGAGCCCGAGGGCCTGAAGGTCCGCGTCGACCATGATCTTCACCAAGTCGGGGAAGGTTACCTTCGGCGTCCAATCCAGGCTGGCTCTCGCCTTCGCGGCATCGGCCAGGAGGGACTGGACCTCCACCGGCCGGAGGTAGCGAGGGTCAATCTCAACGTGCCGCCGCCAATCCAGCCCAGCGTAGGAGAACGCCGCTTCCAGGAACTCCCGCACCGAATGCGACTCTCCGGCCCCCAGCACGTAGTCGTCGGGTTGGTCCTGTTGGAGCATCCGCCACATTGCCTCGACGTATTCAGGAGCGTAGCCCCAGTCCCGCCGCGCATCCAGGTTGCCCAGATAAACCTTGGCCTGCCTGTTGGCGACGATGTTGGCAACGGCACGGCTGATCTTTCGCGTGACGAACGTCTCCCCTCGGCGGGGACTCTCGTGGTTGAAGAGGATTCCGTTGCAGGCGAACAGGCCATAGCCCTCGCGGTAGGTCACGGCCATCCAGTAACCATAGGCCTTGGCGATCGCGTAGGGGCTGCGGGGCTGGAAGGGCGTGCGCTCGTTCTGAGGAGGCGGGGCCGCGCCGAACATCTCGCTGCTCGACGCCTGATAATAGCGAGTCTGAATGCCGCTGCGCCTGATGGCCTCCAGAAGCCGGGCGACGCCCAGGCCCGTTACGTCACCCGTGTACTCCGGCATGTCGAAGCTTACCCGGACGTGGCTCTGGGCGCCGAGGTGATAGATTTCCTCAGGTTGAACGTTGTAGATGATGTTCGACAACTGCTCCAGGTTGGCCAGGTCGCCGTAGTGCAGGAAAAGGCGCACGTCCGTCTCATGGAGGTCCTGGACCAGGTGGTCTATACGAAGGGTGTTGAACGTGCTCGCCCGGCGAATGAGTCCATGCACCTCATAGCCCTTGGACAGCAGGAACTCAGCGAGATAGGAGCCGTCCTGTCCAGTGATGCCGGTAAGGAGCGCCTTCTTCATGAACGGCCCCCGCTTGGTTGCTCAGCTTGCGCATGGCCAGCCATGAAATCGCGCAAGGCTTGGGCCACGTGCTCCCGCTCGGCTTCGCCGACGCCGTGGTGGTTGCCTATCAGGACGCCATGGTCGTTGACCCACTGGGCAACCTCCAAGTCTCCCACTTTGCGGTGGTGATATAGGCCCATCAGCTATGGCCTCCAGTACAGCGTTCCTTCTCCTTCCACCTGCTGCCGCGGCAGAACGTCCTTCAGGTCGACGAGGACGCCCCGGCGGCCATCGCGCCCGCACAGGGCGGCGTACCGCAGGGAGTCGATGCAGCGAAACTGCCTGTGAGCCACGGCCAGCACAACGCCATCATAGCGATGCGGAGCGGCGAACGGGTCGTCAACCGGGCACAGGCCCATTTGGATGATCTGGTCCGAGGACACCAGGGGATCGTGGGCCGAGACTTCGACGCCGAAAGCCTCCAACTCGCGTGCGAGGTCTCCCACCCTGGTATTCCGACAGTCCCGCACGTTCTCCTTGAAGGTCACTCCTAAGATCAGGACGCGGGCGTCCGGCGCCACCGTCCCCGCCTCCTCAAGGCGTTTGGCTATCTGAAGGGCGACGAACCTCGCCATGCCGTCGTTGATCCACCGGCCGGTGAGAAGGAGTTCGGGAGAAAAGCCTGACTCCTGGGCTTTGTACGCTAGGTACATTGGGCTCACGGGAATGCAATCCCCACCCACCAGGCCAGGCTCCAGGGTGGGAAAGTTCCACTTGGTTTGGGCCGCCTTGAGCACTTCCCTGGTGTCGAGGCCGATGGCGCTGAAGGCCATGGAGAACTCATTCATCAGAGCGATGCTGACATCCCGGTGAATGTTCTCCGCCAGCTTGGCAGCCTCGGCGATCCTGATGTCGGGCGCCTCGTAGAGACCCGCCGGAACCAGCGGGCGATAGGCTTGAACAATCACGTCCAGCGTCTCTCTATCCTGCGCCGAGACGACCTTGACGACGTCTGCCCGCGAGTGCTGGGCGTCACCCGGATTGATCCGTTCGGGCGAGAAGCCCACCTTGAAGTCGATGCCCGAACGGAGACCGGAGGCGCTCTGGAGAAGGGGGATGCAGAAATCCTCGGTGCAGCCCGGGAACACCGTCGACTCGAAGACCACCACGGTCGGCGCCCACCCCACTGGGGCGCCCTGCCGCCGCAGGACCTGCCCCAGCATCTGGCAGGCGCTTTCCAGGTAGCTCAGGTCTGGGCGCTTTCGCTCATCCAGGGGTGTTGGGACCGCCACCACCAAAAGGCCGCAACGGTCGAGGTCGGACAGCTCACAGGAGAAGGTCAGAAGGGGCTGCTGGAGCGCCTCCTGGGGAAGCTCGCCATTGCGGTCGTTGGCGCATCGGAGTTCCTCTACGCGCTGGGAGTTGACGTCGAACCCGACCGTGGGGAAATGCTGCCCGAAGCCTGCGGCCAGGCTCAACCCCACGTACCCCAACCCCATGACCGCTACCCTTCGCGGACCTTCTTGTTGATGCAACGTAATCTCGCCTTTGTGAAGACTATCCTGTCTATGTCGAAAGCGATGTCCAATGCTGCATCAGGTAGCCGCGGTTGCCCTTGTACCTTCCCACGCTAAATCGCCTCACGTTAGGAATGGATGCAGAGGAGAATGCCCTTCGAAGCCCGGCATTGTCTACAGTATCAGGATGGTGGCGCATATGGAGGCTCCGAACCCGCGGCCTCCGCCCTGAGGGGGCAGTATGCTGGGGTTCTGCGAGAAAGAAGTGGCAAGAAGGAAGTGGCGACCCGGATGGGATTTGAACCCACGATCTCCGCCTTGACAGGGCGGTGTGTTAAGCCAAGCTACACCACCGGGCCGCGAACACGCTCTTCAGAGTCCCTTCGAGAGCCGACGGCTCTCTTTGTTCAGAAGGCTCAACCTATGCCGTGGTAGCCCACGGTCACCTGCCCATCAACCACTAGCACCGGCGTAATGTGTTCTCCCCCGGTCAGTTGCTCCAACTCCGCCAGCCGTCCTGGGTGGATGCTGAGATCCACCTCTTCGAAAGCTACTCCGTCTCGTTCCAGGTCGTACTTGAGCGCGTCCGAGTAGGAGCAGTCGGGCCTAGTGTAGAGCACCGCGGGCTCGGGCAAGGCCGTTGCCTCCCAACCCTGAATATGCAGGCATTGTATCGAGGTTCAAGGGCGGGCGCAACCGCTGCGTTGAAGGGCCACAACCCCTCTGCTACACTGGCGCAGGCTGCAAAGGGGGTCTTCATGGAGCTGAGCCGGGACGACGTTGCGCACATCGCCACGCTCTGCCGGGTGGCGATGACCGAGGAGGAGTTGGAGCGCATGCGCTCCGAGCTTTCCGGCATCCTTGGCCACTTTCAGGCGCTCCAGGAGTTGGACGTCGAGGGCGTCACACCCACCGGCCATCCCGGCGCGGTCGACACCGTGCTGCGCGATGACGCTCCCAGGCCGTCGCTGTCCAGAGAGGACGCCCTGTCCAACGCTCCCCTTCGCGAGGATGCCTACTTCCGGGTGCGCGCCGTCCTCGACGAATAGCCGCTCCTCCCCGCCACACCCAACCCCCCATGCCATCAGACGCACTGCACAACCTCACCGCCCACGAAGCTTCCGGCCTCCTGCACAGTCGCCAGGTCTCCTCCGAGGAGTTGACCAGGGCCTACCTGGACCGGATCCAGGCCGTGGAGGACAAGGTCAAGGCCTACGTCACGGTCCTCGAGGCCGACGCTCTCGACCAAGCCAGGGAAGCCGACCGCCTGCTGGCCGCGGGGGAGGGCGAACCGCTGACCGGCGTGCCCATGCAGCTGAAGGACAACCTGGCGACCAGAGGCGCGGCCACAACCTGCTCCTCCAAAATGCTCCAGAACTTCGCGCCGCCCTATGACGCCACCGTGGTCAGCCGCCTCCGCGAGGCCGGCGCCGTCTTCCTCGGCAAGGGCAACTTGGACGAGTTCGCCATGGGCTCGTCAACTGAAAACTCGGCCTTCTTTCCCACCCACAACCCCTGGGGCCTCGACAGAGTTCCCGGCGGCAGCTCCGGCGGCCCCGCCGCCGCGGTCGCCGCAGGCGAGGCCGCCTACGCGCTGGGATCGGACACAGGCGGCAGCATACGGCAACCGGCTGCCCTCTGCGGCGTGGTCGGCATGAAGCCGACGTACGGGCTGGTCAGCCGGTACGGCCTCGTCGCCTTTGCTTCCTCCCTCGACCAGATCGGGCCCCTAGCCAAGGACGTCACCGACTGCGCCATCGCCATGAACGCCATTGCAGGGCATGACCCCCTCGACTCCACCTCCGCGCCCTACGCTCCCCCCAACTACGCACAGGCTCTCATTCCGGATGTGCGGGGAATGCGGCTGGGGGCGCCAAAGGAATACTTCCCGGAGGGCATGGACCCCGGGGTCGCCGCGGCCGTTGAGGCCGCAATCGCCAGCCTGGAGAGCATGGGGGCCGTGGTCGATCGGGACGCGTCGTTGCCAACGACCTCCTACGCCCTTGCCGTCTATTACATCATCGCTCCATCGGAAGCTTCCGCGAACCTCGCCAGGTACGACGGCGTCAAGTTCGGCTACTCAGCCCCGGACGCGCAGAACGTTTGGGAAGGCATCGAGCGCACCCGCCAGAACGGCTTCGGGCCGGAGGTGAAGCGCCGCATCCTGCTGGGCGCCTACGCGCTGTCCGCCGGTTACTACGACGCCTATTACCTGCAGGCGCAGAAGGTCCGCACCCTTATCCGCCGGGAATTCGAGCAGGCGTTCCAGCAGTACGATGCGCTGCTCACACCAACCTCTCCCACCGCCGCCTTCAAGCTGGGTGAGAAGACCGGCGATCCAATGCAGATGTATCTCAGCGACGTCTTCACCATCCCGGCGAACATCGCCGGGATTCCCGGCATTTCGGTCCCCTGCGGCTTCGTCGACGGCTTGCCGGTCGGCCTGCAGGTGCTGGGACCGCCGTTGAGTGAGGAAACCCTGCTGCGGGTCGCCTACGCCTTCGAGCAAGCCCACGATTGGCGCTCGCTCCGGCCCGAGCTATAGAAGGAGCCCGCCTCCTGGCGCCCCCTGCCCTTCGCCAACCTGCATCCGGTTATCGGAACGCCCGCACAACCTCTCCCACTCCGCAACACAGCGCGTCCGCGGCGCTTCCGCCGGACAGGGCGATTTCCACATAGCCGCCGCTCCCCCTCAGCGCAAGCAGGCCAGCCCCTGCCTGAAAATGCTGCGACAGCCCGGACATCGAAGCCCCCGCAATCTCCACCCTGACGCACTGAGAGACAGCGTCGTTTGGAATTGTTGACACCAGGTTGCCGAAGCGGTCCACCCTCACCACGTTTCCGTCCATCCTGTTTCCTTCCCATTTCGGAACGGGAATGGTGAGGCACGTCAGCGCGTCCACCGGCACTCCCAAGCGCTCGAGCGCAACCCCGGCTGAGATGTGGGCCGCCACCGGGGCGAAGATGTCCCGCCCGTGAAACGTTGCGCTGACCGGGGTTCGCCAGTAGGCGTCGTTGGTCAGGCAGACGGCGCTCCACCCTGGAGGAACGGGCGTCTGCGCAGGGGCCAGAAACTGGCCCGCTTCGCTGATGGAAGGGGAGGCATCGGAGTTCGGCAGCAGGAAGGAGAGCAGCCCATTGTCCGGCAGCACGAACGTCTGCCGGCCAGTCCACACAGCTAGCGCCCTCCGGTCCGTGCCGACACCCGGATCAACGACCGCAACGTGAATGGCGCCGTCGGGGAAATGTGAGGAAGCGGCAGCAAGGACGAAGGCGCCGTGAAGGATGTCTTCCCGGTCTATCTCGTGGCTGACGTCCACTAGGATCGCGCCGGGGTTGATTCCCAACGCCACCCCCTTCATTGAGGCGGCGTAGGCGTCGGCGTCGCCGAAGTCGGTGGTGAAAGTGATGATGGAAGGACGCAATGCAGCAAGCCTGGCGAGCGCTCGTCGTGGAGCGGGACGAAGCGCATCCTAGCGTTGGGCCACCTAACGGTCAACGGGCCGAATCGCCTTGACAGCCCAAAACTCCGTCGATACCATCTAGCCGCCTCCACGGCAGCGCCGTTCGGGCCCGCAGGCTCGAACGGCCACTTCTTGTAAACAGTTGGACAGTCCTTGTAAACAGACCTTGGGAGTTGCCTCATGGGCCTTCGCATAGGCCTGGACATCGGCGGCACCTTCACCGACGCCATGATCATCCGTGACGGCCAAATTACCTGGGGCAAAGCGGAGACCACGCACTACGACCTGAAGGAAGGGTTCATGAACGGCGTCCGGATCGTGTCGGACAAGCTGGACATGACGCTTGAAGAGGCTGTCCCCGCTTCCGACGCCATTGTCTACTCAACCACCGTGGGGACGAACGCGCTCATCGAGCGCACGGGGCCCCGTCTTGGACTGCTCATCACGCAGGGCTTCGAGGACACACTGGTCGTTGGGCGGTCTCGGAGCTGGGCCGACGGCATGCCCTACGAGACCCGCTTCGCCAAGGGACGGGCGCGGAAGCCCGCTCCCCTTGTCCCCAGGGAGCTGACCTTCAGCCTGCGGGAGCGAATCGACAGCCGCGGCAACGTGCTGGCCCCCCTCGACGAGGACGAAGTCGTCGAAAAGGTGACGGCCCTCGTCAATGAAGGCGTGCGCGGCTTCGTCGTCGTGCTGATGAACTCCTTCACCAACTCCGTCCACGAACGCATGGTGCGGGACGTCATACTCAAGGAGTACCCGGAGCTCTACCTGGGCCGCATGCCCGTCTTCCTCTCCCACGAGGTGTCGCCCCAGATGGGAGAGTACCGCCGCAGCTTGACGACCATCATCGACGCCTATCTTCGGGTCAGCACCGAGGACCACCTCCTAGAGATAAACTCGGACCTGCTGCAGATGGGGTATCAACGGCCCTTCTTCCTGGCCAAGTGCACCGGCGGCGCGTCCTCGATATCCCGCACCCGCCCCATCCACCTGCTGGGCAGCGGTCCCGTGGCCGGCATCTTTGGGGGGCGCTCCCTGGCCGAACAGTACAACTTGCCCTACGTGCTGGTTACCGACATGGGCGGCACCAGCTTCGACGCCGGCCTGGTCCTCCAAGACAAGGAACGCACGTATGAAGAGGACCCCATCTTCGACCGGTGGAGGGTCCAGGTCCCGGTCATTGCTCATTGGTCCATCGGAGCGGGCGGTGGCTCCATCGCCCACGTCGAGGAGGGCCGACTCCAAGTTGGCCCGCAGAGCGCTCGTTCGTTGCCGGGTCCGGCCTGCTACAACCGTGGCGGCGCAGAGCCCACGGTGACCGACGCCGACGTCGTTCTCGGCTACCTGGACCCTGACTATTTCCTGGGCGGCCGGATCAAGCTGGACAAGGCTCGCGCCGTGCGGGCCATCCAGGAGAAGGTCGCCGAGCCCCTGGGCCTAACCCTGGAAGAGGCGGCCTACAGCATCCGCCATGTCATCGAAGGCATCATGGGCCAGGAGCTGTTCATGCGCACGGCTCTCCATTCCGGCCTTGACCCCAGGGACTTCGTAGTCTTCGCCGTGGGGGGCGCCTCTCCGGCCCACGCCGCCGGCTATGCGGACTTCGCCGACATATCACGCGTGGCCGTCTTCCCCTTCGGAAGCGTGTTCGGCGCGTTCGGGGCGCTGAACCTCGATCTTGTACAGACCTACGAGATTGGGCGCAAGATTGTCATTCTGCCACCTGGAAGCAGCGTGTTCATAACGGAAGCGGTGGCGGAGGTGAATGGCGAAATCCAGACACTCATGGCGTCGGCGACGCGGGACATGGAAGAGGAGGGTCTCAGCCCGGATGACGTGGCCTTCCAACTCGAGCTTGAGATGTCCTATGGGCTCCAGCGGCAGCGCCTGACCATCCCGCTGCCAAAGCTCCGCGTCGATGACGCAAGCGACTTGGCAGACCTGTTCCAGGGCTTCGAGCAGGAGTACGGCAATCAATTCGGCCAAGGCGCCGTCTCCGGCGAGTCGGGCTCCGAAATTCATCTGATACGCCTGAACGTGGTCGGCGCGAATGAGAAGACGCGGCTTCCAGAGTTCCCCGTAACCAACCAGCCGCCCAGCGCGGCCAAGCTGGGTAGTCGGAACGTCTTCTGGACTCCAGAGCAGGGTTATGTGGACACGGCTGTGTATCGCCTCCCTCTGCTGGACCCCGGCATGCGCCTTGAAGGCCCCGCGATCGTAGAGGCGGAAGAAATGTCCTGCGCCGTGCCAGACGGGTGGAGCTTCAGCGTGGACAAGCACAAGACTGGATGGCTGGAGAAAATGGCCTAGCAGCGCGGGCCCTGCGCCGTCATCAGCCAGCTCAGATAGGGAGCCACAGGAGCAGAACCGACATGACCCTAACGTACAAGATCAAGCTCCATGATGGCCTGGTCTACGACCGCCACGCCTACGGCAAGGGGCCGGGATGGGACCCTGAGGTCATCATCGAGAAGATCGCCCCGCCCAACCCTCTGGAGCAGGAGGGCCTCGATGCCCTCTCGGACATCGAGCTAGAAATCTTCTACCACAAGATGCTCACAGTGGTGGAGGAAGCCCGCGAGGTCTGGCAGAACCTCTCCATCTCCGACATCATCCTGGCCGGCGACATGAGCACGGCGCTCTTCACCCCGTCCGGCGACCTAGCCGTTTGCTCCACCGGCATCCACTTCCACGCGCTGCTGAACTACGCCCAGTCCAAGTACATCCTCAAGTACTACAAGGACGACCCAACCGTCGGGGTCAGGGATGGCGACATCTTCTTCTTCAACAATCCGCTGGCGGGTTCAACCCATGCTCCGGACATGTTCACCGCCATGCCGATCTTCTACAACGGCGAGATGATCGCCTGGTCGGAGGTGGGCGGACACCAGGGCGACTGTGGGTCGGTGGCCCCCGGCGGGTTCAACCCCCATGCCACGAGCCGCTTCCAGGAAGGGTTCCACATGCACGGCGTGAAGATCGGCGAGAACTTCCAGCTTCGCAAGGACATGCTGGACTACATGGCGGGCTCCGTCCGCAATCCCTTCGTCTTTGCCACTGAGCTGCGGGCCCGGGTGGCCACCTGCCTGCGCATGAGGAATCGCCTGCTCAGGGAGGCCGAAAAGCGGGGAGCGGCCGCGGTGGCCGGAAGCCTGAGAAGCCTCATAACCCGGTCCAGCATCATGGCCCGGCAGCGCATCGCTCACCTGAACGACGGCGTCTACCGTCACATACTCTTCAACGACACCGTCGGCACGGACAGAGGCATCGTCCGAATCCCGACCACCGTGGTCAAGGAAGGCGAGGAGATGACCGTCCTCGTCCAGGGCGTATCCCCTCCGAATGGCATGGGGCCCATACACGGGACGTGGCACCTGGTCAAGGCATCCCAAGCGGTCTACCTCTTCGCCTACTTCTTCGGGGGCCTACCGCCCAACGTGGGCCTCTTCGAACCGATAACCTTCCTCGTCGAAGGGCCTTCCGTGGCGAACTCCCCAGAGAACGTCGCCCATACAGAGGGGACCATGGTTTCGGCGGCGGTGGTCCAGAACTTCAGCATCATAGGGTCAAAGATGCTGTGGGACAGCCCCTACCGAGAAAACGTGAGCGCCCCGTTCTCCCGCAACTTCGTCGCTTACATCTACTTCGGCTCGAACCTGTACGGCTACCAGTCCACCGGCATCAGTTCTACGGGCAACGGCGCCGGCCAGGGGGCCCGCTTCGACGGCGACGGCGAGCACTCCACCGGCTTCTATTGGGCGTCGTGCACCGACGCCGGGGAGGTGGAGGAGCTGGACACTCGCTACCCCTTTACGATGGTGGCCCGCGGGCTTTTGGCCAAGGACTACCACGGCTTCGGAAAGTACCGCGGCGGGGTGGCGCTCATTGAGGTCGACATGGCCTATCCCTACCCCACCATCATGACATCGTGGGGCAACGCCGACTTCACCAGTCACAACCCCGGCCTCTTCGGGGGCTACTGGGGTCCGCCCAACCCGCGCCTGACCATCCGCAACACGAACGCCATAGAGCTGATGGAGAAGGGCCAGCTTCCCCACCTGGCGCAGAACACCCTGGCCCACGATCAGGTCATTCAGGGCGACTACCACTTCGAAGATTCCAGCACCGACGCCGCTGAGTTCAACGTCGGCGACATGATGGTGGGCGACACCGGCTCCGGCGGCGGCTACGGAGACGTCTTGGAGCGCGACCCAGACCTCGTCGTCAAAGACCTCGTTCAGGGGCTCATCTCAGACAGGGTGGCAAGAGAGGTCTACAAGCTCGCCTACGACCCGGACGGCTTCATCATCGACCACCAGGCCACCGAGCGGCTCCGCTCGGAAGAGCGGGAAGCCAGAAAGCGCAGGGGCGTTCCCTTCTCGGAATTCATCAAGGGATGGCAGGCCAAAATGCCCCGGGACGACCAACTCAAGTATTACGGCCACTGGCCGGAGCCCCGCGTCCCCGGGTACAGCAAGCCCTTCTGGGGCCTCTACGACGAGGGCAATCCCCCGCCGTAGCCGCCGGGAGTGGCGAGAGAACCAGGGGGCGCAGGGAACCGCGGCTTCTCACTGAGGGCAACAGCACGCCCCCTGTTGCGTTGCGTAAGGTTCGCGGGCGGAGCGGGTGGAAGCGCGGCTTACGCCGCGGGGACCGCCAGCCAGTCGCGAGCCCGGATACCAAGACGGACAGAGGAAAGGGCCAGGATGTACACCATCGACTTGGACATCGGCGGCACGTTCACCGACGGCTTCTTCACCGACGGCCAGACTGTACGCACCGCCAAGCACATCACCACTCCCCACGACCTCACCCTTGGAGTCATGGGTTGCCTCAACGAGGGGGCCGTCGCCTTCGACGCGGCATCGGACGAGCTGCTTCGTCAGTGCGAAGTGTTTCGCCTGTCCACGACGCTAGCCACCAACATGATCGTCCAGAGGAACGGGTCCAGGATCGGACTGCTGGTCACCAAGGGCTACGAAGACTCGCTCTACGGCCCGCAGAGTCCCGCGCCGGCCACAGGCCTACTCATCCCTCGCGACATGATCGTCGGCATCGACGAGGCCGTGGACGCGGGCGGCCGCGAGCAACGGGAACTCGACCCAACCCAGGTCATGGAAGCCCTCCGCTACCTCATCCAGCATGGCGCCCGCCTCGTGGGGGTTAGCCTTCGCAACGCATCCAGCAACCCATCGCATGAGGAGCAGATTCGAGCCATCGTGCGGGACCGGTATCCCACCCACTACCTTCGTTCCGTGCCGCTTCAGTTGGGGTCCGAGGTCTCCCACACCTCCAACGACTACACCCGCACCAACACGCTCCTTCTGAACACCTATCTGCACCGGGAGATGGTCCGGGGTCTGTACCGCATCGAAGACGAGGCGCGCGGGGCCGGGTACGGAAAGCCCATGTTCGTGGTGCACGCCAGCGGCGGCTGCGCCAGGGTGGCCAAGACCGTGGCTGTCCAAACGCTGCACTCCGGCCCAGCGGCGGCGGTGCAGGGGGCTTGGCGCGTGGCCCAATGGCTGGGACTCCAGTCGGTTATCACGACAGACGTTGGCGGCACGAGCCTCGACGTCGGGTTCGTCGACCAGGACCGGCCTCCCTGGAATCCAACGCCGTTGGTGGAGAACATCCCCCTCGCCATACCCATGCTGGGCGTCGAATCCCTGGGCGCAGGCGGCGGCAGCATCGCCCGCGTGAACGATGCGGGAGTTCTGACCGTCGGCCCCGACAGCGCCGGCGCTCTGCCGGGACCCGTCTGCTACGACAAGGGAGGCGTTGAACCCACCGTCACCGATGCCGACCTCGTCCTGGGCTACATCGACCCCGGGTACTTCCTGGGCGGCCGCATGAAGCTGGACATCGAGCGGGCAAGGGCGGCCGTGGAGCGCCGCATCGCCCGGAGACTGTCGGCGTCCGTTGAATCGGCAGCCTGGCAGGTGCGGCGCAAGGTCGATGAAGATATGGCCCGTGCCATTGCCGCCGGCGCCAGGGCCCGCGGGCTGGAAGCCGCCAACAGCGCTCTGTTCTCCTTCGGCGGCGCTGGTCCGCTGCACGCCGCCGGCATGGCCGAGGCGTTGGGAATATCCCGCATCGTCGCCTTCCCGTTCGGCGCCGCCTTCAGCGCCTTTGGCTCCAGCACAACCGACGTGGTCCACTGGTACGGCCAGACAGTCGCCGGCGGCAACGGCGGCTCGTCCGGGCGCACTGCAGAGGCCGTGGCGTTGCTCAAAGACCAGGCTCTCCGAGACATGCGGAGCGAGGGTTTCACCCCTGACGAAGTGGAATTCAAGGCTTCCCTGACGTTCTCCGCCGAAGACGGCAGGCAAACCCTCGCCGAGGCGCCGTCAACGGATGTCTCCGGCGATTCCACATGGCGCCTCGTAGTCGGCAACGCCGACGGCCAACTCGGCGTCGGGCTGGACGAGGTTCGGTTGGAAACGCTGTGGTTGTCGGCGGAGGCCAAGGCGCCCCACTGGACGCCGCCGGTGGAAGCAGCCGGGCAGAGTTCCTCCGCTGCTGCTCTCAAGGGAGAACGCCCGGTCTTCTGGTCAGCCGAGGCGGGGTTCTCGCCAACGCCCATCTACGATCGGGCATTGCTCCAAACCGGCGCGCGGGTTGACGGCCCGGCCATTGTGGAGGGGCCGGACACGGGGTACGTCCTGCCTCCCGGATGGGCGCTCACCGTGGAGTCTCGCGGCTTCCTCATGATGGACCGGCAGTGATCAGAGGCCGGAAGCAGCCCGGATGAACCTTCACCGGACCGCGGCACAGCGGCGACGCGCCCTGTTCTTCCCCATCGTCTTCCGGCTGGCGGCTCGGCTGGAGCAGCTCGAGTGGGACGAGTTCATCGGGGACGCCACATACCAGTCCTTTTCCCTCCGCACAGCCCACAGACTCTTCCAGTACGACTGGGTACTCAATCACTTCGACACTGCCCTTGAAGCCGAGGCGCTCGGCGCCTCGGTCCACCGAACCAATACCGGAGAGGTCGTCCGCATCAAGGGCTTGCAGGCCCCGCCCGCCTCCGCCGACGCCGCTTCCTTGGGCAACGTCCCCGCCGTTCTGGAAGCCACGCAACGATTGAGCCAGGAGTTGAAGGACATCGTGCCCGTCGTCGGCGTGGTCGCCGGCCCGTTGACCCTGGCCACGCAGCTCTGGGGCAGCGACGCAGCAATGGGCGCCGACGGAAGGGAGAGGCTCTCATTCACGGAAGAAGTGGCAGTGAAGCTGGTCCAGCGCTATTGCAGCGGCGGCGTTGGCGGGCTCCTAGTGGTGGAGGATCCCGCCGTGGACGCCGGTGAAGCCGGCGCCTATCTCCAGCCCATCCTCAACATAGCCGCGTATTATCAGGCCCCCGTCCTTCACCTGCGCCGCAACGCGTCAATAGCCTGGGCAACGGAGGGCCATCCCGGCAAGCCCAGCCTTCCCGCCATCACGCCCCTTCCCGAGGACTTCCTGCTCAACGAGACGGATATCGTGGGCGCGCAGGTGTCTCAGGAGCTTGGAAGAAACCCGCTGGCCCTCTTGGGCACCCTGTCAGAGACGCCGCCTGAAACCCCGGCCGAGGCCCTTCATGAGGTCAGAGAGCGGTTGATGAGGGCTTAGGAACCGGAGGCATGGCGCGCCGGGCGATTCCGGGCGGTGACGCCAGTCCGCCATTGCCGCATGCGTTATCATCCCCAAGAACGGCATCCAAGCGCCGCCAAGGAGGCTCCCGTGGAACCCGAGATGGTTGTCGACTACGTCAGCTACACAGGCGAGAACCCGCTGTGGCATCCCATTGAGAAACGGTTGTACTGGATAGACACGCGGGCCCGCCTCTATTGGTTCGACCCAGCGACCGGAGAGAGCGCCGCCTACGACATGGACCAACGCCACGGCGGCTTCACCATCCAACCAGACGGAGCGCTGTTGCTGTTCCGGGAGAACGGCAACGTTGCCCTGTGGCGAGATGGCGCGGTGGTCCAGGACGTGATCGAGGAGCTGCCGGAGGCGCGAGGCGCGCGCTTCAACGACGTCATTGCCGACCCGGAAGGGCGCGTCTTCTGCGGCATGCTTCCGGCGGAGGGAAGCAGTGGGCCAGGTTGCCTCTATCGCATGGACGCGGACAGAACCGTTACGCGGGTGGTCGACGACATCTGGCTAACCAACGGCTTGGCCTTCACTCCCAGCTACACGGGGCTCTACTACACCGACACGAAGGCCAACCGCATCTACCTGTTCGACTATGACCAGGCCACGGGCGCCCTCTCCAATCAACGCGTCTTTTCCGAGGCCGCTCCCGAGGATGGCATGCCCGACGGCATGACCGTCGACGCCGAGGGTTTCGTCTGGTCAGCCAGGGTGGGGGCGTCGTGCCTGATCCGCTACGCTCTGGACGGGACAGAGGAGCGGCGAGTAGACTTCCCAACGCCCCAGGTCACCAGCCTCATCTTCGGCGGCGGCGACCTGACGGACATCTACGTCACCACCCGCGGCGGCCACGACAAGGAGCCGCGCGACCACCTTGCCGGGGCGCTGTTCAGGGTCAACCTGGGCATCGGGGGCCTGCCGGAGTTCTTCTCCCGCATAGCCGTGTAGCCGCCCCGCTGAGGCGTCCGCGCTACAGGCCCGTTGTCGTCGTCACCAACAGCGCCCCGCCAACGACGAGGGCGGCGCCCACGAAGGTTCCCCGCGTCATCTTCTCCGCTCGGCGCAGCAGTATCATGCTCAACGCCATCGAGAAGATTGGCACCCCACCCGCCACTATGGGCGCCACAACAACGACGGAGACTTCCTTGAGCGCGCTGAACACCAGCACGAAGGCGACGGTGGAGACGGTTCCCGCCAGGAAGGAAATGCCGTAGCCTCGCCGTTTCTCCTTGATGTCCCTATAGGCGTCCCTGGAGAAGAGCACCGCGTTGGCGGCTAGCGCAATGGTCTGGGCGATGGCCAGCACCACAAGCGGAGAAAGCGTTTCAACCGTGGCGCTGGTGAGCACCTGGGCGCCCCCAAAGGCCATTGCCGCGCCCAGCGCCGCGCCGATTCCAGTGAGGTAGGCCACCCTCGTTCGCTGCCGCATCACCGTCCCGCCCTGCTCATGATGACCAGGCCCACGGCAGACATAACCACGCCCACCACCTGAGTCCACCCAACCTTATCGTCGAGGAAGAGAAATGTTAGTAGAAGGGCCCAGACCGGTATCGTGCCCATCATCGGCCCCGTCAGCGACAGCCCGATGAGGCGCAGTCCCATGACCATGAGATAGCGTCCAATGACAAACCACACCGCGGCGATCCCCGCGATGCTGACCCAGCCCCACCCGTCGATGCCGCTGAAGGACTCTCGGAACACCACCGCTATGAGGACGGCCGCGATGCAGCCGGTCACCGAGGACCACGCCGTCACTGAACCCTGCCTCAGGTCCCGCGATCCCAGGCGGAGGTAGTAGTTGGTGAAAGCAAAGGCCACGGCGCCAGCCACGGCCAGACCCACTCCGAGCATACGCGGTCCTGTTAGGGGTTTGCCGGCGATGCGAGTGCTGGCGCCCAGAGGCTGCTAGCTTTGGTGGACTCGCCCACCGGCAGTGGAGATAATGGGGCGTCGCGCCACAGCGCCCATCATATCAGGTCAGGAGAGGCATGGCCGCTCCGCAACGCAAGCGCCGTTTCAGACTAGATTCTTCCCTGGTGTTCATGCTCACGATCCTGGCGAGCCTTATGATTGCCGCCCTCGCCCTTCACGGGTGGTCCGGTCTCGGCGAAGGGGCGTGGGAAGGCGCCAGCACCCTGGTGAGGATCGGCCCGTTGGTGGTCCTAGGCATCACCATGGCTGGGATGATCCAGGTCCTGGTCCCTCCGTCCCTCGTGAGCAGGTGGATGGGCGAAGAGTCGGGTTTCCTGGGCATTCTCATCGGCATTGGGGCCGGCATCATCACGCCCGGGGGGCCGTACGTTTCCTTTCCCATCGCGGCGTCGTTGTTCAAGAGCGGCGCTGGGGTGGGCCCCATGGCGGCGTACCTCACAGCCAAGAACCTCTTCCCTCTGGAGCGGACGCTGGTCTACGAGATTCCCTTCATGGGAACCAAGTTTTTCATAGCCAAGTTCATCGCCAGCTTCGCGCTGCCCCTGCTGGCCGGCTTGCTGATCCCGCCTCTACTCCGGCTCGTGAATCGCTACTTCATCCCAGCCCCGAAGGAAGGATGACCCTCGTGACGCCACCGAAATCAGCCTCCACGCCACCAAGCGCGGCAGCCTAGATGGACATATCTGCGTTGCTGCTCATGGGCGCGCTGCTGGCAAGCACATCAGCCCTGGCGCTCCGGCTCCAGGGATTCCAGGGGGTCCGCGAGGGTTTCCGGCGGGGAATGCGGACCCTGCGCGTAGTTGCGCCCATGCTCCTCACCGGGCTGGCGCTGGCCGGGTTCATCAACGTGGTCGTCTCGCCCGACCTCATCGGCCAGTGGATGGGTTCGGGTTCCGGGCTGGTTGGCATATTCATAGGCATCGGGGCGGGCGCCCTGATTCCCGGCGGGCCCTACGTCTCCCTCCCCATCGCCGCCTCCATCTACGACAAGGGCGCCGGGGTGGGTCCCATCGCCGCGTTTCTCACGGCATGGAGCACCATCCCCATCAGCAGATCGATTGTCTGGGAGCTTCCCTTCCTGGGCGGGTCGTTCACCTTCGTGCGCTATATCGTGAACCTGGCTTTTCCCCTCGTGGCGGGCCTGCTGACTCCGCCCATCTTTGACCTGCTTGCCTAGGGATAGTCTGCACAAGTCCGCGGGGCGCGGCATGGCCGATAGGGAAGATGGCAGCGGAGATAGGACGCTTCCGTCCCTTCCTCCGAGGCGCCGGTTCGGCCTTTGATTGTATGTCGTTACTCGTATCGGCCGAATTTCGGGGTTTGCAGGCACGGAGCCGTAACAGAAGGCATAACAAGGCGCAATGAAGCTGTAAGAGAGTTGTGATGAACCGTAGTGAAGGCATAGCCGAATCGTCACGAACCGTGGCGGAGCCGGATGGCTTCAAAGACTTGTCTTGCAACGGCATTCGCTCTCGTCTCACTGTTCCTCGGATGGTTGTGCGCCTAGGGGATGTTCCTTCAACGCCCCTGCCACAGAGGGAGTCACTCCCCCAGTCCAAATGTATGCGGCAGGCTCGAAGGAAGAGAGGCGGGCCGGGGGTCCACTTCATGGGGGCACTATAGCACAACCGTTCGGAATTTGCAATGGGGTGGGGCGGAGCCCAGCCTTCCCCGCGTACGGGGGCAGGGACAGCGGGACGCCTTCAACGGCCCGCTCTGGTTTGTTCAGAGTATCCCTAGCGGCTGCCGTCCCGTCATCTACGCAGGAGCCCGCGTAGTGCGGGCTCCAAGTCTGGGTGCTCAAAGTTGAACTCCGCGGAAAGCAGTTTGGATGGCAGCATTCGCGCGCCGGTGGATGCGAGAGCCTTGGCCTTCTCGCCGCCAAGCGCCAGACGCATAGCAACCTTGGGGACCCGCAGAAAAGCGGGGCGTCCCAGCACCCTGCCCAACGTCCGGGTGAACTCCCCATTTGTCACGGGGTTCGGCGAGGCAACATTGACCGGCCCGCTCAAGGCCTGCGTCTCCAGGATGAAATGGATAGCGTTCACAGTGTCGTCCAGCGTAATCCAGCTCATGTACCTGCGCCCGTCGCCAAGGGTCCCGCCCAGTCCCCACTTGAACAAGGGCAACAGCTTCCCCAGCAACCCTGCTCCCGCAGACAGCACCAGGCCGGTGCGTAGATTGACGACGCGCGTCCCTCGCTGGACCGCAGGCTCGGTGGCCGCCTCCCAGCGGCGGCATACCTCTGCGAGAAACCCTTCGCCGGGGCTGCTTTCCTCCGTGAGCACCTCATCTCCGCGGTCGCCGTAGAAGCCGGCAGCAGAGGCAGCGATGAGGATGCCGGGCGGGCGATCGAGGCCCGCAATGGCATTGCTGAGCAGCCGGGTTCCCTCAACTCGGCTGTCCAGGATGAGCGCCTTCTTCGCGGCCGTCCACCTGCCCCGGTCGATGGGCTCCCCCGCAAGGTGAATGACCGCCTGAACGCCTTCCAGGTCCCTCGCATCCAGGGCGCCGGTGTCCGGGTTCCAATGGACGACGGACTCTCCCCGCCCTCCCGTGGAGCGGACCAACCTGGCCATCGTATGCCCCGCGCCCGATAGGCGTTCGGAAAGCCTCGCGCCGATCAGACCAGCAGCCCCACTCACGAGGACTATCACGAGATTTCGGCTCCCGAGTGCGGCGGCGTCCACTCCTGAGAGAGGCGTCGCCACTACAGTTCCCACCACAGAGACCCTCAGCCGCCGGAATGGCCGTCCCGGGCAGGCCGATCCCGACGCCAAATCGTCTACAGCCCACGCCGGTTTCCTGGCCGGCCCAGGCGACTGCTACTGGCGCGCTAGTCGCCAGCGACGGGCCTGCGTTGCGCCCGCGTCTTTCGAATCGCGCTCGTATTCTTACGCCTTGGGCCTAGCTGTGCAAGGGGTGCTACACTACAATAGCTGCATCCAGCCCCGTCGGCGCCCCATCCAACTTCACCGACCGGCATGAGTGGCAACCATGGACAACGGCCCAGGTTGAACCTGTGTTCATCGACATGCACTCCCATTCCATCTCCTCCGACGATGCCCGGGCGACGGTGGAGCAATACCTGAAGTGGATCGGCGCGCTGAGAGGCAAGGGCTACCGTATAGACGGCATCGCGCTTACGGAGCACCGGAAGTTCGACGCCGACGCCGATTACGCCGAGTTGGCTGAGCATTACGGCGTCCTGATCCTGAAGGGCTCAGAATTGGACACCAACATGGGCCACTGTCTCATCTATGGCGTCAACGATGCTCTGCGTAGCCGCATCGACTTCGGAAACGTCCGTATCGACCTGCCCACCCTGCTGGAAGCCGCCAGCGACTGCGGCGCCGTTGCCGTTCCCGCGCACCCCGGACGCGTGATGGTGGGCCTGTTCGACCACGTTGAGCGCAGTGGGGGCGCCAGTCCCGACGTCTGGGTTGTGGAGCGAGTCAACGGCGGCTCCCGCCCGGCGGAGAACGAGCGCGCCGCCGCTGTAGCCGATGAACATCGCTATCTGGGCATCGGCGGAAGCGACGCCCACTTCGCCAGTTCCATAGGCGCATGCCTGACAGAGTTCCCCGATGGCATTGCCAACGAGTCCGACCTCGTCGAGGCCCTGAACCGCCGCTCCTTCCGTCCCGCGCTCTTGGAAGAAACGCTGAATCCGAACCGGTAACCTGTATGCCCTTCTGCGGACGCCAATGACCTCGTTAGCGGACTTCGACCCCACACTGCGGGGCCGCGACTTCGACCTCGGGCGGGTTGAGGTCACCCGTCAGATGGTGGATTCCTATCGGGAGGCCGTCGGCGAAACCGACATCGAGGACACCGACGCCGCTCCCCTCACCCTGCCCACGATCCTCATAGCGCCCGGCGCCTTCCCCCGCATTGGGCTGAAGCACACCGGCTCCCACGTACTGGCGACCTGGCATCTCGAATCCCGCGGCGTCATCCGAGTCGGCGACGCGATAGCCATCTCCATGCGTTTGGAAGACGTGTACTCCAAGACCGGGCGTAGCGGCGGTATGATCATCGTTGTGTGGAACGCCACGTTCACCAACCAGCGCGGAGAGACCGTGGCCGTGGCCCGCAAGAGCTACATCACCCGGCCCGTGGAGGGTTGATGCCTGCGACCGTCCGCTTCTTTGAGGACGTAGGACTAGGCGACGAGGCGCCCACTCTGGAGCGCCGTCCGTCGACGGAGGCGGTGCGGCTGTTCGTGGAGGTGTCCCGCCGGCAGAGGATCGGCCTGTTCACCGAACCGGCGGCCGCGGAGAAGGCGGGCTTCCCTCACCCGCTCGTGCCCGGCGACATGCTCATGGCCTACATAACGCAGGCCCTCCGCAGGTGGGCCCCGGAGGCCACCATCGAAGTCCTAGACGTGATCTTCCGTCAGCCGGCGCCCCATATGGAGCTTCTGAGCGTGGGCGGCGTGGTGACCGACACCGGCGACGCCTCTGACGGCCTCATCACCTGCGACGTCTACGTCCTCAACGAGCGGGGAGAGCGGCTTGTCGTTGGAACGGCTCACCTGACGTTGCCATCCCGAGGCTGAACGGCCCCGCAGACAGGCAGGCGCCACAGCCCCAACCCCTGCCGCCAGCCATCGTCCGCGGCGCCGCTGGCGGCGGCGGCCACCATTCCTTGACAGCCCTCAGGCCCCCGTATAGTATCGGCTGAGCGCGGGATTCGAAATTGACGGCCCTCGCGGCGTTGCGAAACAGCCATGCGGGAAGAGGACAGGGGAAGTATGGGGCTCTTCAACGAGGAGGCGGTCAAGGCCGTATCGGCCAAGTGCCAGGACTGGGAAAAACACGAGCTCAACGATGTCTTGGAACGTATCCCCGAACGGCGGGACAACTTCCAGACGGTGTCCGGAATCCCCGTCGAACGCCTGTACACTCCCGAGCACGTCAAAGAGTTGGACTATGAGGCCGACCTAGGCTTCCCCGGCGCCTATCCCTTCACCCGCGGCGTCTACCCGACCATGCACCGGGGCCGCCTGTGGACGCGGCGGCAGATCGCAGGGTTTGGCACCGCCAAGTCCACCAACGAGCGCTACAAGTTCCTGATGGCCCACGGGCAGTCCGGCCTGAGCACGGACTTCGACCACCCCACGCTTACAGGCTACGACTCGGACCACATCCTCGCGGAGGGAGAGGTCGGCCGCTTAGGTGTTGCCATCGACACGCTGGCGGACATGGAAGACCTGTACGACGGCATCAACCTGGACAAGGTCAGCGTCTCACTTACCATCAACCACCCGGCCATTATCCTGTTGGGCATGTTTCTCGCCCATGCGGAGTCGCAGGGAATCCCGTGGGAAAGCCTGCGGGGAACGGCCCAGAACGACGCCCTCAAGGAGTTCCACGGCCAGAAGACCTTCGCCCTGCCCCCGCGCCCGGCCTATCGAGTCTCGATGGACCTGGTGGAGTTCTGCACCCGCCACGCGCCGGGCTGGAACACCATCTCCATCTCCGGCTACCACACGCGGGAAGCCGGCTCGGACGCCGCCCAGGAGGTTGCCTTCACCATTGCTCAGGGCATGGCATACGCCGAAGGGGGCATGGCTCGCGGCCTTTCCATCGACGACTTCGGACCGCGCCTGTCGTTCTTCTTCGGTTGCCATAACGACTTCTTCGAGGAGGCGGCCAAGTTCCGGGCTGCGCGGCGCATGTGGGCCCGCATCACTAAGGAACGGTACGGCGCCACCAAGCCACAGGCGATGCTCATGCGCTTCCACACCCAGACGCTGGGCTCCACGCTCATGCGGCAGAACCCCAAGAACAACATCGTCCGCGGCGCCCTCCAGGCCATGGCAGGGGTGTTGGGCGGCACACAG
Organism: Dehalococcoidia bacterium; assembly: GCA_965263165.1. Classification (GTDB taxonomy): domain Bacteria; phylum Chloroflexota; class Dehalococcoidia; order Lucifugimonadales; family SAR202-VII-2; genus SAR202-VII-2. The sequence goes on along the minus strand of OZ253584.1, from coordinate 1,342,432 downwards.
TCGCTCCACGTCAGCGGCTACGACGAGGCCTACGACATTCCCTCCGAAGACGCGATGCGGGTTTCGCTGAGCACGCAGCTTATCGTGGCCGAGGAGTCCGGGGCCGCCAACACCATCGACCCCCTAGCAGGCTCCTTCTTCGTGGAAAAGATGACCAACGAACTGGAGGAGCGGGCTTGGAGCTACCTCCACAAGCTGGAGGACATGGGAGGCGGCAGCGTCCTGGAGGGCATGTTCAGCGCCATTGAGTCCGGCTACATTGAGAACGAAATCTCACGCGCCGCGTACACGTACCAACGCCGCATTGAGGATAAGGACTACACCGTGGTCGGGGTCAACGACTATATCTCAGAGGACGCGCAGCCACTGGAGCTGTATGAGCACGACGAGCAGGAAGAGTCGCGGCAACTCGACCGCTTGGAGCACGTAAAGGCCACCCGCAACGTCGCCGCGGCGAACCGCGCCCTGGATGAGCTGCAGAAGGCAGCCAGAACCGATGACAACATGATGCCCTCCGTGTTGGCTGCCGTCCGGGCCTACGCCTCTGAGGGCGAGATCATGGGCGCCCTTCAAGAGGTCTTCGGCGAGCATCGGGATCCCGCGATCTTCTGATGCGCGGCATGGCTTCCTCCGCGTCATTGCATCTTCCTAGCGCATCAACCCCATCGGCTGCGCCCGCACACCAGTCATCCAGCCTGGACATGGCAACACAACGACACATCGCAGCAACCGGCCATTCATGACCACACAACAAGACACCTCTCGCATCATCCTCGCCAAGATCGGCCTCGACGGGCACGACCGAGGGGTCAAGGTGCTGGCCAACGCCCTGCGCGATGCCGGCATGGAGGTCATCTACCTCGGCATGCGGATTGCTCCCGAGCAGATCGCCGTCGCCGCTCTGGAAGAGAACGTGGACGCCATTGGCATCAGCCTGCTGTCGGGCGCCCATATGCGCCTCATACCCAAGGTGGTGAAGGCGCTGGATGACCAGGGCATCCTCGGACAGCCGCTCCTCCTCGTCGGCGGCACCATCCCCGACAGCGACGTGGCGCCCCTACAAGAACTAGGGGTGGACGGCGTGTTTCCCGTGGGAAGTCCCCTCAGCGCCATCGTGGACTTCATCAGGGAAAACCGCCGGTCCCGGGGCTAGGCCAGTCATGGACTGGCCCACCCGCTACGACGAATCGTACGTCCCGCCCGCGGACCAGCCATACTGGTTCCCCGCCATGGAAACAATGGACCCCGAGCAGCGATCGGGGATCATCCTGGAGAAGATCCAAGCCCAGATGGCCTGGGCCTACGAGCATTCCGGCTTGTACCAGCGCAAGTGGAAGAGCGCCGGCCTAAAGCCCGGCGACATCAAGAGCCTGGACGACTTCCGCAAGACGCCCATCATCACCAAGCAGGACATCCGGGAGGACCAGGCCAATCATCCCCCCGCGGGAACCAACAACTGTGTTCCCCCTTCGGAGATCGGCCGCATTCACGGCTCCTCCGGCACAACCGGGACCCCCACGATCCTGGCCATCGGAAAGGGAGACTGGCGCCGAATCGCAAACGCCCACGCCCGCGTCATGTGGGGCATGGGCCTGCGTCCCAGGGACATCATCTTCGTGGCGGCGCCCTTCAGCCTGTACCTGGGCGCCTGGGGCGCCCTTGCCGGCGGTGAGCGGCTGGGAGCGCAGTGCTTCCCCTTTGGGGCCGGAAACCCCGGCCAGACTCGCATGGCGGTTCGATGGCTCAGGGCCACCCGGCCCACGGCATTCTACGGGACCCCCTCGTTCGCGTTGTACCTGGCGGAAACCGCCAAGGCGGACGGCGTAGACCCTCGCGAAGAGTTCGGCATCAGAACCCTCTTCTTCTCGGGTGAGCCGGGAGCCAGCATCCCGGGGACCCGAAGGGTCTTGGAGGAGACCTACGGGGCCAGAGTCATCGACAGCGGTTCGACAGGCGAGATGAGCCCTTGGATGTCGAACGCCGAATGCACCGCCGGCGCCGGAATGCACCTGTGGCAGGACATCGTCTTCGCAGAGGTTGTTGACCCTACCACGGAGAAGGTGGTCCCCTACGGCAACGAGGGCGCGCCCGTCTATACGCACTTGGACCGTACGTCTCAACCCATGATCCGCTTTCTTGCCGGGGACCTGGCCCGCTGGACCAATGACGCCTGTCCATGCGGGCGGACCTACCCCCTCCTCCCCGGCGGGGTCTATGGGAGGATCGACGACATGGTGGTCGTCCGGGGGGAGAACGTGTACCCCAGCGCAGTGGAGAACGTTGTCCGCCAAACCCCCGGGTTCACCGGGGAGTTCCGGATGATCGTCAGCCGGGAGCGCATAATGGACGAGTTGCTGGTCCAGGCTGAATACGAAACAGAGGCAGACTCGGGAAGCCCCGATGTCCTGGCTGACCTGAGAACCCGCTTGGCGCAACAGCTCCAGGCCACGCTTGGAATCCGGGCGGACGTCGACCTGAAAGCGCCAGGCGAGTTGGAGCGCACCCAGTTCAAGGCCCGCCGAGTGATCGACCAACGGGACCTCCGCGGAGACCGCCAGTCTTAGGCGCCTGCCCGGATACCCGGCGCCCTAAGCTCACCACCACGGTTTGGAGCTCGGGCCATCGCCGTCGCCCCCGGCCCGCTCTTCCGTTTCCCCGCGCCTGCCCCGGACTCCAAGGCCAGCGCCGCATCGCGCGCCTGGGCAGGAACATCCGTTCACGAGTATCATAGATGCGCACCCATTATCTTTCGCCCGACCGAGAACATGGCAAAACGCGACTACTACGAAGTGCTGGGCGCCGACCGGGGAGCGGATGAAGCCGAGCTGAAGCGAGTCTACCGGCGGCTCGCGATGGAGTACCACCCCGACCGCAACCCCAACGACCCCGAAGCGGCAGAGCGGATGAAGGAGCTGAACGAGGCCTACGCAGTCCTGAGCGACCCTCAGAAGCGCCGGGTCTACGACGCCTACGGCCACGCAGGGTTGGATGGCTACAGCCAGGAGGACCTGTTCCGGGGCGTCGACTTCTCGTCGCTGTTTTCGGACCTGGGCCTGCGCGATCTGTTCGGAGGGGGCCTCTTCGGCAGCTTGTTCGGCGGAGTGGGGGCGCGGCAGGGGCCGCGACGGGGTGCAGACCTTCGCTACGACCTTGAAGTCACGCTGGAAGAGGTCGCCTCGGGAGTCGCAAAGACCATCGAGGTGACGATTGACGAGGAATGCCCCGTTTGCCAAGGGGCCGGGGCGGAAGCGAACGGGCTAAATACCTGCGCTCGGTGCCGCGGGTCAGGCCAGATCGTTCAGGACCAGCGGGCCGGCGGCATGCTGTTCCGGCAAGTGGCCGGGTGCCCGGTTTGCCGCGGCCGGGGTCAGACCATAACGGAAGCGTGCAAGCAATGCGGCGGCATGGGGTCTCAGGAGCGGACCAGAGAGCTTTCCGTGGAGATCCCCCCCGGCGCCGATGCCGGCAACGCAGTCCGGCTGCCTGGCGAAGGCGCGTCGGGTCCCGGAGGGCCGGGCGACCTTCTGGTGGTACTGCACGTACGCCCCCATGAGGTCTTCCGCAAGGAAGAGGACAATCTGATCGTGGTGAAGGAGATCGATTTCGCCACTGCCGCCCTCGGCGGCAATCTGCCGGTTCCCGGCCTGAACGAAACCCACACCCTCACCATTCCCGAAGGCGCACAAGGGGGGAGCACCTATCGCATTCCCGGCGCCGGCCTGCCACACCTCTACAGCTCCAGCCGCGGAGACGTGTACGTCGTGGTCAGGGTCGTCACGCCCACGGGTTTGAGCGAGGAAGAGCGCGACCTGTTCGCTAGGCTGGCCAAGCTGCGTCCCCAAGAGGCCAACGGCAATCACCCCACGGATGCATAGACGGAGCCGGGACGGTGACTCCCGGCGCGAGGAGTACTGATGGAAGACCGCATCAAGAGCGCCCTGGAAAAGGCCATGGAACGGGCCGATGCCTTGGGGGACGCCTCGCCCGAAGACCTGAAGCGCATGGACCAGGTGCCTGTGGGCAACGCCATTGCGGCCAGGTATATGCGCAAAGAGATGGAAGACCTTGCGGCCGAGATTGCCCGCTCCCCGGAAGACGTGCGTCCCTTCGTGCAAGACGGCGTCGAGACGACCCTGGTCAAGAACGTCACGCTGCCCAGGGACGCCCGAGCAAAGGATACGGCCGTTCGAGCCCTGGAGGGGATACTGTCCCTCAAGGGCAGCTCCGGGAGGGTCAAGGAGGTCGTGGACCAGGTCCAACATCTTCTGACGTACTATGAAGGCGCCCTCCAGCAGGCCTACTTCAACTTCAAGCAGCAATTCGAAACCCGCCTGCCAGCGGAGGCCCAGCGCTCCCTAGAGATGCAATTGGGGCCGCAGTGGCGGGCACAGCTCGAACGACTGCCCCAGTTCCAGGACGAGTGGCGCCGGGCCAGAACGGGCCTGGACAACCAGTACGAACAAACCTTGCAGGAACAGAAGCAGGCTCTGCAGGGCTGAAACCCTCGTTCCCACCTCCGAGCGCCATCTTGCACCCACCGAAGGAGCAACGCGGAGACGGGGCGCCTCTGGCGCTGATCCTCGGCGCCGGGGTCTTGGCTGTATCCTCTGCGGCCGTGCTCATCCGCCTCGCAGACGAAGCCCCCGCCCTCGTCATCGCCGCCTATCGCATGGGTCTGGCTTCAGCCGTCCTTCTGCCCGCGGCCCTGTTGTACCATCGGCGCCGGTTGGCGCAAGTCACCAGCCGACAGGCGGTCCTCATGGCCGCTTCCGGCGGCTTCCTGGCGATTCACTTCGGCACGTGGATCAGCTCGCTCCAATACACCTCGGTGGCCAGCTCGGTGCTGCTGGTGACCAGCAGTCCCATCTTCGTGGCGACCGCCTCCTGGGCCTTTCTACGGGAACGGCCGCTCCGGCAGGAAGTGCTGGGCATCGCTCTTGGCGTCATGGGAGGCGTCATCGTCAGCGTGGGGGATCTCTCCGTGGGCAGGGAAGAGCTGACCGGAGACCTGCTGGCCGTGGCGGGAGCCATGGCCGTAACGGGCTACCTGCTCATTGGGAGGAAGGTCAGAAAACAGGTCCCTGCCCTCGCCTACGCGGTGGTCGCCTATCCGATGGCGGCTGTGCTTCTCCTGGGCGCTGCGGTCGGCGCCGGGGGCCCTTTCACCGGCTACGGGGCCTCCACCTACCTCTGGCTGGCGCTGGTGGCCCTGGTTCCCCAGATTGTGGGGCACACCTCCCTAAACTGGGCGCTCGGCCACGTCCGAGCTACGGGCGTCGCCATAGCGGTGATGGCTGAACCCATCGGGGCATCCCTGTTGGCGTGGGCCGTCTTGAGTGAGGCCCCCTCGATGACTACGGTGGGAGGAGGCGCGCTGCTCCTCACAGGCGTGTTTCTGGCGCTGCGCCGCAGGGGCTAAGCATCACGGCTGCTCCCTCAATGCTATTCCCTCGCTTTTATGCTACGCTATTCGAAACTCGGCAAGAGGTCGCGATGCTGAAGAAGGCCGTTTCTCGTTCGTCCCGCTTGCTATTCATGAGTGTCGCGGGGGTCCTGGCGCTGGCAGCATGCTCAAGTACACCGACCGACGCGCCAGCGCCCACCAACGCGCCCACCAATGCCCCTGCGCCAACCAGTACGCCGGCCCCGCCGGCGGCCACGGCGCTACCCACGGCGCTACCTCCAGCGCCCACCGCAACTCCCCCGCCTCCCCCGCCGGCGCCAACCACGACTCCCCCGCCGACACCGCTCGCGACGGCCGCGCCCCCAACGCCGGCGCCAACCCTCCCACCGACGCCCACGCCCACACCCGAGCCTCCCCGGATCATGGAGTTTTGCGAGTACGTCCAGGGAGCGAGCCTGCTGACGGCCAGCGCCGGAGGCGGGAGGGTTGCCGGCGTTGTGACCACGGGAAGTTGCAACGGCTTCAATCTTGAGGACTCAGCCACCGACGCCGAAGAAGTCCTGCCTGTCGCCTTCAATGCGGAAATCCAGTTTGCGTTCGAGGGTGCGGCAGCCGCAGCGTACATCGTGGACGTGCACCAATGGCCCGCCGGGCGTCCCAGCGCTGGCCAGTTTGCCCAGGCAACTCGGCTGAAAAGAGATTTTGGGTTTCCGCTGGCAGCCGAAGCTAGCTATCCCAGCTTCGACTACACCATGACCCAGCCGCCAGGCGACTACCGCATTATCGTGAACGCAGTCTGGCCCGACGGCGACCAGAAGGTGTTCGTTACGTTCCGGGTCCAGGTGCAGTAGGCCGGCCCAAGGCCCGGTTCACCCTCAGCGGCGCCATGCCCTCCCCCCTTTCCCGGAGGAGTATCGCCAACGCCGTCTCCCGGCATCATCGGCCGCGACTCCCGCCTCGCGCCCGTAACCAATGTCCCAGGGAGCTACGCTTGGCCAACCTCGCGCCAGGCCGCCTCTTCCGCCAGCCGGTACACCTCTTGCAATGCCCGTTCCTGCTCTCGAGCAATACGTCGGCAGTCCTCGAATTCAGGGGCCGCTGAGACCACCCGACCGTTCATGAGCTTCACCTTGACACCGATCGCTCCGAGGGAAGTCTCCACCCGCCGCACTTCCCTCCGAGCTTCGTAGCGGTGGATGGGCCGGGTTCGCACGCCCAGAGTCGTCGTCTCCCGGAGCATCGCATCAACGAGAAGCGGCTCGAGATTCACCGGCGCCAGAACGCTCAGCAGGACCCCGGCCCTGCCCTTCTTCATGTGGACCGGCATCAACCAGGCATCAAGGGCCCCCAGCTCCATCAGACGCTCTTGGACGTAGGCGAGCACCTCCGGCGTGGAGTCATCGATATTGGTCTCCAGGAGCACCAGCGTTGTCCCTTCGCTGGCGACCTCTCCAAGCCATACCGCCAGAGCGTTGGGCAGGCCGGCCATCTCCTTCGTCCCCAGGCCATAGCCAATGCTTTCAACGCGCATGGTTGGCACCGTGAACGCCGCCAGGGTCGTCAGGATGGCTGCGCCGGTTGGCGTGGTGAGTTCCCCGAGCCGCTCCCCGGGAACTGGCCCTATGGGAGCGCCTGCATCCGCAATGAGGTGAGCCGTAGCCGGGCCCGGCACGGGAAGCGTGCCATGGCTAGTCTCCATCGTTCCGGACCCCACGACCAGGGGAGCGGAGAACACCGCCTCCACACCGAGGGCATGCAGTCCGATCACCGCGCCAACAACGTCCACGAGCGTGTCCCAGGAACCCAGTTCGTGGAGCCTGGGAGGGGCGTCATGAGCCCCATGAACTGCGGCCTCGGCCTCGCCGAGCCGCCGGAAGATAGAGATAGCCCGCTCCTTGACGATATCTGGCAGAGCGCTTTCTCCGATTGTCTTCACAAACCCGTCGATGGTTCCTGGCCCGCCGTCCGGCGTCTCAACGTCGACTCGGGTTCCGGCGACCGCCCCGCGCTGATCGCGCCATGCCCTGACGCGCACATTGGGAACGTTGAGCGCGGCCACTCCCTCTTCGAGCCTGTGGAGGGGAAGCCCCGCATCCAGCAGGGCCGCTAGGATCATATCGCCGCTGGCCCCGCCGATGGGGTGGAAGTAGGCGGCCTTCACTAATCTCCCTCTTCCCGCCGGCTGTAGTTCCTATACAGGTTTTTGGCGGCGAAACCTGTGGCCTTCAATTCACGGCAATCGTAGCTGTGGCCAGACCTTACGCTCGGCGGCGGCGAGATTCTTGCGAAGCTCGCGGGCACCCCAGATAGGGACGCGGCCCCCATCCTAGCCTTCCCCCGGGTGCCGGGGAAGAGACGCGAGGATGCTCCCGCCTCGCGCCTGAAACAACGTATCTGGGAAGCACATTTAGTGAAGGGCTCCGGGAAACGAGCGTCTCACTCGCTCAGACAGCTCCCGGTTCAGGCTGCCGCTCTCGAACCCTTCCAGGTCCACGCTGACGTAGGCATAGCCCAGCTCCTTCAATCGGCAGGCGATATCCACACGGCGCTCTAAAATGGCGGGAAAGTCCGCGGGCTCAACCTCTATGCGGGCGATCGAATCGTGGTGACGGACTCGGAACTTGCGGAACCCGCAGTCCCTGAGGACCGCCTCCGCCCTTGCAATCTGGCGGAGCGCCCCAATCGTCACCGGCGTTCCGTAGGGAATCCTCGAGGACAAGCAGGCCTGAGCAGGCTTGTCCGCCGTTGGCAGGCCGCGCTGCCGGGACAATGCCCGGATTTCCTCTTTTGACAAACCTGCCTCCACCAGGGGACTGCGGGCGCCGTGCTTCGATGCAGCTTCGAGGCCGGGACGGTAATCGCCAAGGTCGTCGGTGTTGGCGCCGTTGGCTATCCAAGTGATGCCCTCGCCGTCGGCAATAGTACGCAGGTGGGTGTACAGGTGGTCCTTGCAAAAAAAACACCGGCGGGAGTTGTTGGCTAGGTAGCGGGAGTCGTCCACCTCGTCGGTTTGGACCACGCTATGGCGCAAGCCGAAATGCGACGCCAGCGCCACAGCCTCTTCCAACTCGCTCGGCGCAAGGCTCGGCGATTGCGCCGTAACGGCGAGGGCCGAGGCGCCGAGAACCTCGTGGGCAACGCAGGCAAGGTACGAGGAGTCCACGCCGCCCGAATAGGCGACGAGCACGTCGCCCATCTCCCGCAGCACATCCTGCAGACGCTGCTCCTTGTCGAGTGAAGCCAAATTGAAGGAAGCCATGACGTTCTATCCTTCCCCGCGCCAGGCCGCTTCCAACTCCTCCAGATCGCCCACCGCGGCAGACCCCTTCCTTGGCACCAGACCCGCCCGCAGTGCTTGGCGCAGGTCGGATACCGGAGTCACCGCCATGCCTGTGATCCCGGCGGCCTCGGAGGCGGAGCTTGCCGGCGCAAGGGCCCGATCGAAGCCAAGCCGGGCCGCCTCGATCAGCCTGCGGCGGAGCTGCGGGACGGGCCGAAGCTCTCCGCCGAGTCCTATCTCCCCAAGCGCCACCAGCGACGGGTGGACAGGCTGATCTCTGAGGCTAGAGACGATCGCCAGCGCCATGCCGATGTCAGCGGCTGGCTCGGTGATTCTCAGGCCGCCGGCCACGTTCACCAATACGTCCTGCGCCGCCAGCGATATGCCGATGCGCCGGGAGAGGACGGCCACCACCAGCAACAGGCGCTGAAAGTCCACGCCGTTACCGGTGCGGCGAGGCGCCGGAAACACCGTGGGGTTGGTCAAACCCTGGACCTCCACGAGCATGGGCCGGGCTCCCTCCAAGACAGGCACAACCGTTGAGCCTACCGAGTTCTCCATCCGGCCCGATAGGAGCAGGCGGGACGGCTCCAGCACTTCAACGAGGCCCGTTTCATGCATTTCGAACAGGCCAACCTCGTTTGTGGAGCCGAAGCGGTTCTTGACCCCCCGGAGCAGACGGAGGGCAGTGAGAGGGTCGCCTTCCAGGTAGAGCACCACATCCACCATGTGCTCCAGCACCCTTGGCCCGGCGATGTTGCCGTCCTTGGTGACGTGACCCGTCAGAAGCACGGGCGTCTGGCTGGCCTTGGCCCACTCGATGAAGATACGGGCGCACTCCCTCACCTGAGCGACGCTGCCGGCGGCGCCCGGTAGGTCCGGCGCCGTCATGGTCTGGATGGAATCCACGACCACCAGCGTTGCGCCGAGCCGGTCCAAGTGGCCAAGGACGGCGGCCGCGTCGGTTTCGGGAAGGAAGTGGATGCCGGAGCCCGGCGTCCCAAGACGGTCGGCGCGGAGCCTCACCTGGAGCGCCGACTCCTCTCCTGAAACGTAGACAACCGACGGGGACTCCTTGGCGAAGGCCGAGGCGATCTGCAGAAGCAGCGTTGACTTGCCAATGCCGGGGTCGCCAGCCAGCAAGACGACGGAGCCAGGCACAAGGCCGTCGCCCAGCACCCGGTTGACCTCGCCGATCCCCAACAGACGCCGTGCGGTGGACGCGAGGGAAACGGAGTCCAACTCCTGAGGCGGGGTCTCCGCGGGCATGATGCGCCCAACCCCCTTGGCCTGGGATCGCGACGGGGCGGTGAACTGGGCCAGGGTGTTCCAAGCGCCGCAGGCGGGACACCGGCCTTCCCAACGAGGAAAGGTATCTCCGCAATCGGAGCAGAGGAAAGTCACCTTATCGGAGCGTTGCCTAGTCACGGGCCTAAAGTACAACGCCGGAGAGGCCTGATTCAAGCCTCTCCGGCGCCTGACTCTCCTTTCTTCAGTGCGTCGGCTACGCCGAAGTGCGCTGGCTACGCCGAAGCGACCGCCACCTTGGACGTGACGAATACCGCGCCGTCCTTGATGTCCACAACGACCGTGTCGCCCTCGCCGAGCCGCCCTTCCAGCAATTCGTCTGAAAGCCGGTCCTCAATTTCGTTCTGGATGACCCGCCGCAGCGGTCGTGCGCCGAACTGGGGGTCGTAGCCCTTCTCGGCCAGGAACTCCTTGGCCTCCTGGGTCACTTCCAGCGTCATGCCCTTCTCGGCAATGGAATTTCTCACGTCCTTCAGCAGGAAGTCCACGATGGAGAGGATCTCATCCCTGTCCAGGGCGTGGAACACCACCATTTCGTCGATGCGGTTGAGGAACTCAGGGCGGAAGAACCGCTTCACCTCGGTGAGCACCTTATCCTTCATCCGCTCGTAGTCCTGGGCGGTGGTCTTCACCTCATCCATGCGGGTTGAGAACCCCAGGGAGTCGTTGCGCTTGATGAGATCGGAACCCAGGTTGGACGTCATGATGATGATGGAGTTGCGGAAGTCCACCTTACGGCCTCGGGCATCGGTCAGGTGCCCATCGTCGAAGATCTGAAGAAGGATGTTGAACACCTCAGGGTGAGCCTTCTCGATTTCGTCCAGAAGGATGGCGCTGTAGGACTTGCGTCGCACCGCTTCGGTGAGCTGTCCTCCCTCTTCGTAACCGATGTAGCCGGGGGGGGCGCCGACAAGCCTGGCGACGGAGTGCCGCTCCATGAACTCCGACATGTCCAGCCGGATCATGGCTTCCTCTGAGCCGAACATGAATTCGGCCAGCGCCCGAACCAACTCGGTCTTTCCCACACCGGTGGGGCCCAGGAATACGAAGCTGCCGATGGGACGGCGTGGATCCTTGAGTCCGGCGCGGGCTCGCCGGACGGCCTTGGAGACGGCCTTGATCGCGTCTTCCTGGCCCACAATGCGGTCGTGGATAGCCTCTTCCATTTGAAGGAGCCGCTTGGTCTCCTCCAGGGCAAGTCGTTGCAAGGGAATCCCCGTCCACATGCTGACAACTTCAGCAATGTCTTCGCCGGTGACCACGGGGCTCTGTTTCTCGAAGTCCTCCTGTCGCTCCTTCTCCATGTCTTCCAACTTCTCCGCCAGCTTGAGCTCCCGCTCGCGGAGCTCGGCTGCGTACTCATACTGCTGATTGGAGATGGACTCTTCCTTCTCGCGGCGGAGGCTGTCCAGCATCTTCGCGGACTCTTTCATGGACAGAGGCATGGCGCTGCTGCTCAAACGCACTCTGGAGGAGGCCTCATCCATGAGGTCAATGGCCTTGTCCGGCAGAGAGCGGTCCGGGATGAAGCGGGCCGCCAGGTGCGCCGCGGCATGAATCGCCTCGTCGCTGATCTCGAGGCGGTGATGCTCCTCGTACCGAGGCTTGATGCCGTTCAGAATCTGCACGGTCTCATCGACGGAGGGCTCCTCCACCGTCACCGGCTGGAAACGGCGCTCCAACGCAGCGTCCCGCTCCACGTACTTGCGGAAGTCGTCCGCCGTGGTGGCGCCGATGGTCTGCAACTCCCCGCGAGCCAGCGAAGGCTTGAGGATATTGGCGGCGTCCACCGAGCCCTCTGCGGCGCCTGCGCCCACCATCGTGTGCATCTCGTCAATAAACAGAACGCAGTTCGCCGAGTTGCGAATCTCCTCCACAACCTTCTTGAGCCGCTCTTCGAACTCGCCGCGGTACTTGGTGCCGGCCACCAGCGCCCCCATGTCCAGGGCCACCAGCCTCCGGCCCTGCAGCGTCTCCGGCACCTCTCCCGCAACGATGCGCTGCGCTAGGGCCTCCACGATGGCGGTCTTGCCCACGCCTGGTTCGCCCAAGAGCACTGGGTTGTTCTTCGTGCGACGGCTCAATATCTGGATAACCCGCTGTATCTCCTTTTCCCGGCCCACCACGGGGTCCAGCTTTCCCGCCCTGGAAGCCGCCGTAAGGTCGAAGGCCAACTGGTCAAGCGTGGGGGTCCGAGTCGCGGACTTGCTCCCGGAATGCCCTGTGGACGCGCTCTGGCTCAGGATACGGCTAGTCTCAGACCTGACCTTGTCCAAGGTGATGCCCAGGCTCTCCAACACGCCGGCGGCAACCCCTTCGCCCTCTCTCATCAGCCCAATGAGCAGGTGTTCTGTGCCGATGTAGTGGTGGTTCAAGCGCCGCGCCTCGTCCACGGCCAACTCAATGACGCGTTTCGCACGAGGGGTCAGGCCGATCTCTCCGGTTGCGGGACGCTCGCCCCGCCCAATGATGAACTCCACGGCGGAGCGGATCTTGCTCAACTCCACCCCAAGGTTCACCAGGACTCGCGCGGCTACGCCCTCGGTCTCGCGAGCCAACCCCAGAAGAACGTGCTCGGTCCCAATGTAGTTATGGTTGAAGCGTTGGGCCTCTTCTTGGGCCAGCGAAAGCACTCGGCGCGCCCGTTCGGAGAATTTTTCGAATCTGCTAACCATGTATCAACTCCATAGAGCCAGCGTGTGGGGGTGGCATACCGTATGGCTACCCTTCGTCTTCCCCTAGGTCAACCAGTCCCATCTCCTCCTGAGCCTGCTTGAGGCTCAGGCCCATCCGGCGCCGCTCCGGGTCTATGTGCAGGATCTTCAGCGTAAGCACGTCCCCCACACTGACCGCCTCTTTGGGGTGGCGCAGAACCCTGTGGCTCAACTCAGAGATGTGAATCAGCCCCTCCACCGAGTCCTCTATCCGGGCGAAGGCGCCGAACTCGGCTAGGTTGGTAACGGCGCCGCTGACAAACTGCCCCACGCGGAACCGCTCCATTACCGTGTCCCACGGTTGGGGCTGAGTGCGGCGAAGACTGAGAGCAATCTTTCCAGCTTCTCTGTCTACTCTTAGTACGTATACCTCGATAGTTTGGCCCACCTCCAGGAGGTCTGAAACCTCCTTCACCGGCAGCCACGATAGTTCCGAGATGTGAATCAGGCCGTCGGCCCCGCCCAAGTCGACAAAGGCGCCAAAGTTGCTAATTCCGGAGACCGTGCCCCAACGGGTGGCGCCCTCAATGAGGGCCTCCATCAGTTCCAGTTTTCGCTGTTCCCGCTGTTCCTGAAGCGCCTGCCGCTCCGTCAGCACAACCCGGTTGCGCCGCCGATCCAACTCTAGCACCTTCAGCTTGAGCCGCTCCCCCACCTTGGCGGCCAGCGCCTCCTCGTTGTTCGGGGCGGCGTTCTGATCGCGGGGGGGAAGGGTCACTTGGGAAAAGGGAATGAAACCCTGTACCCCATGAACGGCCACCAGCAGGCCTCCCCGATTGTACCCAACTGCCTTGGCGTCCACCACCTCCCCAGACTGTTGGCAACGCTCAAGCTCAATCCAAGCCTCTTCCTTCCGGGCCCCGTCCAAGGAGAGTATCGCCGGGCGGTCGCCCCGGTCCGACTCAACGACCACGGTGAGTAGGTCGTCCCCCACCGACAGCTTCAGCCGCTCTTCCTCATCGAGAAGGGTCATTTCCCTCTGTGGGACCAGCCCTTCCGCCTTGTGCCCGATGCTGACCAGGATGCCGTCCTGGTCCACCTTCATGATAACGCCAGACACGACCTCGCCGCGCTGAAGGGGCTTCAGGGGCTCCTCCTGATCGAGGAGCTCCATCATTTCACGGGCCAAGGCTTCGTCGTTCTGCTGGGGCGTAACCAAGTTCAAGTACCGGTCCTTTTGTGACCTAGGGTACAAATCTATTATAGAGAGGGTCAGCTGGCAGTGTAAAGGAGAGAAGCGCCCGCGTACAAGCTACTCAGTCACGCTACCGGGCGATGATAACATGATTGTAACCTCAGGGCGAATCTAGGCAACGAAACGCTCCAAAGATGCCCAATTGTCGTCACTTTTCGTAATGCATTGCGTTCGCCCCTCGTTTGGAGCGATGCCTGTCAGAGACCGGCGCCCTGATTGTGGCCGTTCCTGCGGCTTCGCAGCTTCGTCTCCATGAAACCGGTCACCAACTCGTTGAACTCCTCGGCCCGCTCCATCTGCGGCCAATGCCCACACTGATCGAAGACGTGCAGGTCCAGAGAGGGCATCATCTCCTTCGCCTCGTAGGCCATCTCCACCGGCATGATCCGGTCCTGGGCGCCCCAGATCACCATCACCGGAATGTCCAACCGCGCCAGCTTGGGCAGGAGCAGGGTGTCGGCGTTCAGCCCACCCAGCCCCGAGCCCGCCCTCAACGCCCTGAGCACCGCCTTCTTGGCGCCGGGACGGTTTCGGCTCCGCGCCAGTTCTTGGGCCAACTCCTTCTCCGCGAAGCGAGGGTTGTGGAAGATGACGCGCAGCAGCGCCCGATCGCGGGGGAGGGCCCGCAGCCACAGGAGCTCTCCAAGGAGAGGCACCGTGGCCAGCCTGATGAAGAGCGGAAGCTTTGCGCTGAAAGCCACCGTGTCCACCAGCACAAGCCCATCCACCAGATGCGGCGCCTGCTCGGCCACGTGCACAGCCAAGCCGCCACCCATGGAGTTGCCAATCAACACGGACCCCTGCAAACCGAGCTGCTCTATGAAACCGGCAACGAGTTTGGCCATTACATTGGGGCTGTAGCTGGGCGCCCACACGTCGGAGTCGCCATGCGCAGGAGCGTCGAGCGCATACACCGAGTACCGCCGGGCCAGCGGAACGATGTTGTCCCTCCACGACGCGGAGGACGCCCCCATCCCATGAAGGAGGATCAAGGGCCTGGCATTTCCGGCGCGCAAGTAGTGAAGGGTCACTCCATCGACGGTGATGAAGTGGTTTTCGACGCCTGGGATCTCCACTGGTGTCCTCAGAGCGGATGGAGGGCTATTGTAGCGGCATATCGAGATGCGGGGAACCTCTACGAGAGCAGCCTGCGCGGCCGGCGGCCGCTAGCTGTGGTTCCCATAGAGGTCACTGCGCGGCCCTCATCCTAACCTCCCCCCTAGCCTGGGGAAAGGACAGGGAGATTCTCCCGCCTCGCGCCGGTAACGCGTCCCCGGAAAGTACGCCTAGCCGGCGGCCCCGTCAACCTGACCGACGCCGAAGACCAACTCGTCCTCACCGACGTACGCCAGGATTGCCTGGCCTTCCTCGAACTCACCGGCCAGAATGCGCTTTGCCAGCGGGTTCTCCACGAACCGCTGGATGGCCCGCCGCAGCGGGCGAGCGCCGAACGTGGGATCGAAGCCCTCCTTGGCCAGCCACGCTCTGGCCGCCTCGGTCAGCTCCACCGAAACGCCCTGCTCCGCCAGGTTCTGCCGCACCTCCCTCATGAGCAGGTCAACGATCTGCAGGATGTGCCCTTGGTCCAGCTGCTCGAAGATGATGATTTCGTCGATCCGGTTGAGGAACTCCGGCCGGAACGCCCGCTTCAGCTCGTGCTCCACATGACGCCGCCGCTGCTCCCGCTCGCCGCGCCCGGATGCGATGGCGGTGAGGCCCATGGGTCTCCCATCGACACCGCCAACGCCCAGGTTTGACGTCATCACGATAACCGCGTTGCGGAAGCTGACGGTCCGTCCGTGCCCATCGGTGAGGCGGCCATCCTCCAGTATCTGCAACAGGACGTTGAACACGTCGGGATGAGCCTTTTCGATCTCGTCGAAAAGCACGACCCGGAAGGGCCTACGGCGGACCGCCTCCGTCAACTGGCCTCCCTCTTCAAAGCCAACGTACCCAGGCGGAGCGCCAATGAGCCGGGATACGGTGTGCTTCTCCATGTACTCCGACATGTCCAGGCGCACCATCGCTTCCTCGTCATCGAAGAGGAACTCCGCCAGCGCCCTCACCAACTCGGTCTTGCCGACCCCCGTGGGACCCAGAAAGATGAAGCTGCCAATGGGCCGCTTGGCGCTCTTCAGGCCCGCATACGCTCTACGCAGGGCGTCCGACACCGCAGCGACCGCCTCCTCCTGCCCAACGACGCGCTGGCTCAGACGGCCATCCATGTGCACCAGCTTGTCCTTCTCCGCTTCCATCAAGCTGGCCACCGGTATGCCGGTCCATTGGAACACCAGATCGGCGATGTCCTCGGGGTCCACCTGCATGTCTATGTTTCGTTCCTTGAAGTAGGCCTCGCGGCCGTCGCTGGATTGCTGTTCCGCCTGAAGACGCTCCGTCCTTAACGTGGCGGCGCGCTCATAGTCCCCACGCTCCGCAGCGATAGCCTCGTCATGGCGGAGCTGCAGAATGCGTCGTTCCAGGTCCTTGATCTCTTGGGGAAGGCTCTGGGCATCGAGCCTGATCTTGCTGGCCGCTTCGTCGATGAGATCCACGGCCTTATCCGGCAAATGCCGTCCTGTGAGGTATCTCTGCGACAGCCGCGCTGCCGCCTCCAGGGCAGCGTCGCTGATGGCGACCTTGTGGTGGGCTTCGTAACGGGGCTTCAGGCCCCGCAGAATCTCCACCGCTTCCTCCACCGACGGCTCGTCCACCCAGATGGGTTGCAGGCGGCGCTCGAGGGCAGAGTCCCGCTCGATGTACCTGCGGTACTCCTCGTTGGTCGTGGCCCCGACGCACTGTAGCTCCCCGCGGGACAGGGCAGGCTTCAGCAAGTTGCTGGCGTCCATGCCGCCCTCCGCTGCGCCGGCCCCCACCATCATGTGCATCTCGTCGATGAACATGACGACCTCGCCATGGGCCTCCTTCACCTCGTCCACCACGGCCTTGAGGCGCTCCTCGAACTCGCCCCGGAACTTGCTGCCGGCGACGAGCGCGCCCATATCCAGGGACAGGACGCGCTTCTTCAGCAGGGTGTCCGGCACGTCCTCAGCCACGATACGTTGCGCAAGCCCCTCCACGATGGCCGTCTTGCCCACTCCCGCCTCCCCAATGAGCACGGGATTGTTCTTGGTGCGGCGGGTCAGCACCTGCATCACGCGCCGCACCTCATCGTCGCGGCCAACCACCGGGTCCAGCTTCCCCGCTCCGGCCAACGCCGTCAGGTCGACCGTGTAGCGCTCCAGGGAACGGTATTTGCTCTCCGCATTGGGTTCGGTGACCCTGTGGCTGCCCCGGATCCGGTGCAGCGCCTGGTAGATGCTCTCCTGCTCGATGGCAAGCTCCTTGAAGATGGCGGCGACATCGCCCTCCCGCTCTTGGGCTAGGGCAATGAGCAGATGCTCCGATCCAATGAAGTCGTCCTTCAGGCGGGCGGCCTCGTCTTTGGCCCGCTCCAAGAGCGCTGTCACCCGGGGTGTCGGATAGATTTGAATCCCACCGCCACCGTAAGCAGCCTTCGTGTAGCCATTCAAAGCAGCTTGCGTCCTGCGGCGCATTTCCGCCACGTCCACACCCAGATCCACGAGGACCCGAAAGGGCGTCCCGCCTTCTTCCTCCAGAAGCGCCAAGAGGACGTGCTCGGCGTCCCACTGATTGTGCCGCAATTCCTGCGTGATCTGTTGGGAGCCAACCAGTATCGCTCGAGCTTGGTCTGTGAAGTTGTCCGGTCTCATTGCCATGATGCCACCTTTCCGTGGTTCATTTCGTCGGCCGCGCTCGCTCTGGCGGGCGCCCACAACCCTGGCTCTGGCCCCTCGCCGTTCAGCTTCTCAGCACAGGTAATGACTCCCGTCATCCCGTCCTGCGGCGCGATTGTTCGAGTTCTTCGGTCAGGCGCCGCACCTGTTCCTCCATCTCCGCCATCCGCTCCGCCATCCGCAGCACGACCTCAACGCCCGCTAGGTTTATGCCCAGGTCTTCCATCAGCGTCTTGATGCGCCGGGCCCGCTCCACGTCCTTGGCCGAGTACAGGCGGACGTTGCCCCGCGTGCGGGACGGGGCTATCAGTCCCATCTGTTCGTAGTAGCGGAGGGTCTGGGCATGCACCCCAACGATCCTGGCCACGACGCTGATGACGTAGCAGGGATCGTCCGGGCTGGCTGATGGGCCCGTTGATAGGGAAGCTGCCGTAATGCTGACTTGTCTCATCGCTCCTCCGCCCCGCTGCCCGGCCGGACTTCCCCGGCTACGAGACCTTTGCGTAATCCCCATTGATGCGCCGTTTGGTTGGAATGAGGGTTCTGGCGGGGATTGGGGGGCCTGATGGCGGCCTGCGGCCTGGCTCTCCTCCCCGGTCTCCCTGACTTCTCAGGGCTTCCCGGGCGCTTCCACCCCCTGCGGGCACACGCCGCCCCCGGCGGTCAGGCGGCATCCAGCAGAAGACGGTCAGCCCGCCGCAGGTTGTATGCCGCACACTTGAAGAACAGCTCCGTGGCGTTCCGCGCTAGCCCCATGTACCGCACCCGCCGGTAGCCGTAGGTCCGCTTCAGCGTCCCAAACACCTTCTCCACCGCCGACCGCTGCTGTGCTATCAGTGCGTTCCGCCGCTGCTCCCACGGCGGCAGCACCGGATGATGCTTGTCCGCCCGCCGCATGATCCGGTCCTTGATGCCCAGGGACTTGAGCCAGGCACTCCGCTGCTTCGACCCGTAGGCCTTGTCCGCATACACCGCCGCCTCATCTCCCCTCACCAACGCCTCCGCCACTTCCGTATCGTTCACGTTGGCCGGCGTCAGCACCGCCTCCCGGATCAGCCCTGACCCTGCATCCACCCCCACGTGCGCCTTGTAGCCGAACTGCGACACCCCCCGCTGGCGCGTGAACCGCGCATCGGGGTCGGTCTCGCTCGGCGCTCCCGGCCGCCTCCCTCGCAGCGAAGGACGCTTCGCCTGCGCCTCCACGATGGTCGCATCGAGGAGCGTCCCCTTCTTCACGAAGAGGTTGCGCTGCGCCAATTGCCGGTCCATCTCCTTGAACAGTCGCAGGGCCAAACCCCGCTCCGTCACTTCCCTGCGGAAGCGGCTGATCGTCGAGTGGTCGGGGACGGCGTCCTCCAGGCCAAGCCCCACGAACCGCTTGAACGAGACCCGGTCCCACAGCGCTTCCTCGATCGCTTCGTCGGAAGCGTCATACCACTGCTGGAGCACCATGACCTTGACCATCACCACCGGCGGATAGCTCGGACGGCCTGACGGGGCGGCATAGATGCCCTTGACCACGTTGGCCAACTCCTTCCAGTCCAGCATCGCCTCGAGCCGCTCCAACTTCCCGTTCCGTCCGACTCGGTCCGGGAGAAGCACCTCAATGAACGACTGTCCACGTATCGTCCGGTGCATGGCTTCCCCTCCTTGGCGTTGGCTCTCCGTGCTGATTGTGCCTGACCAGAAAGAGGTTATGCAAAGGTCTCGACTACGGGGGGGTTGGCGTCTCCTCTCCCGAGTCCCGCTCTTCCCTGGAGGCCTTCAAGTCCCGGAACAGCGCCTTCTCTAGCTCGCTGAGGCCGGTGGGCAGGGTCACCCTGATCTTCACGAGCAGGTCGCCGCGGCGGTCTGGGTTGGCGAGGTGCGGCATGCCCTGGCCCTTGAGGCGGAAGACGTTGCCATTCTGCGACTCCGGCGGAATGGTCAAGGCCACATGCCCTTTCAGGGTCTGCACAGCGACCTCGCCGCCCAGGACGGCGTCTGTCAGGGGCGCCGGCGCCCCGGTCGTCAGGTCGGCCCCCTGTCGTTCGAAGCGGGCGTGGGGCTGGACCGTCACCAACAGAAATACGTCTCCCACGTCCGGAGCGGGAATACGCACCTTGGCCCCGGTCTCGACGCCGGGCGGCACCTTGACCTCAAGCCGCTTTTCCTGACCCTGGGGCGTCTGCACCCGCAGGATGCGCGTCGTCCCGCTGAAGGCCTCTTCCAGCGACACCTCAACCGGATGCTCCAACCGACGGGCGCGGGGACGCCGGCCTGTTGTCGTGCCGCCGCGGCCGAACATGCCGGAAAAGAGGTCGCCCAGGCCGAGGTCGGAGAGGTCATCGACCCCCCCCGAGCCAGTTGTGCGGCGCGTATAAGTGAACGGCCCGGAGCGTTGCCCCTGGCCGAACTGGTCCGCGTATTTCCAATTATCGCCGTAGGCGTCGTACTTCTTGCGGGACTCGGCGTCGCTGAGGACCTGGTAGGCCTCGTTGATCTCCTTGAACCGCCCCTCGGCCTTGGAGTCGCCGGGGTTCACGTCCGGATGGTGCTTGCGCGCAAGGCGGCGGTACGCCTGCCGGATGTCCTTCTCGGAGGCGTCCCGCTTGACTCCCAGGATGGTGTAGTAGTTCTTGGCCATGCTGTCCACTGCGTCCATTATAGCGCCTGCGCCGCCTGTCAATCAAGGGGTTACCGAAGAATTCATGATACGCTTCATATCATGACACATTCGTCGTCTGCCGCGAGGGGGACAGGGCCAGGGCTTTCCAAGAAGCGGGCTGGCGCACTGGCGGCGGGCTGGCATGCGGCCAAAGGAGCAACATGCGCCAACGTTCGAGGCCACCAGGATTGCATTGTCCAATGGCGTCGCCTCAATCCCCCGGCCCTAGTCCCTCCGGCCCCGTTGACAACCCCTATAGCCCCTGCTAGGGTTTACGCCTGAAAATGGCCCGAGCACTGCATCCTTCAAACCCGCAGTCCCGGACCCACGGAGGTCGGGCAAAGTGGCCTACGCGCAAGCCCTTCACTGCCGCGAATGCGGCAGAGAATACCCGCTGGAACCCATCAACGTTTGCGACTTCTGCTTCGGCCCGCTGGAGGTCGTCTACGACTATGAGGCCATCGGCAGGTCCCTGAGCCGGGAGAGCATCCAGGCCGGACCCCACAGCATGTGGCGCTACGCCGACCTCCTCCCCGTCAGCCCCGAAAACCGAGTGGACATAAACGCAGGCCTCACACCGCTGATCCGCGCCAAGAACCTCGCCGACCGCCTGGGCCTGGACGAGCTCTACCTCAAGAACGACTGCGTAAACCCCTCCTACTCATTTAAGGACAGGGTAGTCTCTGTGGCCGCCACGAAAGCACTGGAATTCGGGTTCGACACGCTGGCCTGCGCCTCCACCGGGAACCTGGCCTGCGCCGTGGCCGCGCACGCGGCCAGGGCCGGAATGAAGGCGTTCGTCTTCATTCCGGCGGACTTGGAACGAGGCAAGGTCGTTGGAGCGGCAATCTACGGGCCGACCGTCGTTGCCGTCCAGGGGACCTACGACGACGTGAACCGCCTGTGCTCTGAGATGGCCGACAACTATGGCTGGGCCTTCGTCAACATCAACATGCGCCCCTACTATGCCGAGGGCAGCAAGACCCTCGCCTATGAGGTAGCCGAACAGCTTGGCTGGCGAACGCCCAAACATGCCGTGGTCCCAGGGGCGTCCGGGTCCATGTTCACGAAGATCTGGAAAGGCTTCAACGAGCTGGCTAACCTGGGACTCATCGGCCCGGTTGAGGCCAAAATGCACATAGCTCAGGCCGAGGGCTGCTCTCCCATCGCCACCGCGGCCCAGGCGGGCACTACGACCGTACGGCCAATCAAGCCCAGCACCATAGCTAAGTCCCTTGCCATCGGCAACCCAGCGGACGGCTACTACGCCGTTCGGACCGTCCAAGACTCGGAGGGCTCCGCCGTCATCGTCTCTGAGGATGAGGTGACCGAGGGCATGAAGATCCTAGCCGAGACCGAGGGCATCTTTGCGGAGACCGCCGGAGGCGTTACAGTGTCTGCCCTCCGCCGTCTGGTGGCCGAAGGACTCATCAAGCGGAACGAGCTTACCGTAGCCTACATAACGGGGAATGGCCTCAAGACGCAGGAGGTTGTGGAGGACGCGGTGCGGCCCATCTACGTGGAGCCGCGCGTCGAGTCCTTCGAGCAAGCGATGGCCATCCGCAGCTAAGCCCCTGAGGGGACGGCCTAGGAGGCGTGCCAGTGAGCGCCAAACGGCGCGTAAGGTTCTTCTACCCTCCCCACCTGGTCCAGCACCCGGTAATCTACCACTTGGCCAGAGATTACGACGTGGTTGCCAATATCAGGCGCGCCGACGTACACCAGGAGGGCGGCTGGATCGTTATGGAATTGGAAGGAGAGGAGGCATCCCTTGACGAGGCCTTGGACTGGGTTTCCACTCTGGGCATCCGAGTGGACCCCGTCGCAGGGGACGTGCTGGAGGGCTAGCGCCGCCGCTCTGACAACAAACCGCTTTTTGCTTGAGACCCAGGAGGTTAGAACTACATGTCGGTCACAGTCCGCATCCCCGCCCCGCTACGGCGGGTCACCAACGGTCTCGACAAGGTTGAGGTGGAGGGCGCCACCCTGTCCGACGCGCTCAACGCCTTGGACAGCCAATTCCCCGGCATCAAGGAGCGTCTGCTGGACGAGACTGGCGACCTGCGTCACTTCGTGAACGTCTATGTCAACGGCGAGGATGTCAGGTTCCTCCAGGGCTTGGACACCTCCACCAACGCCGGAGACGAGGTCAGCATCGTCCCCGCGGTTGCCGGCGGCCGCTAACCCCGTTCCCCGCGGTCCCGCCCGCCTCCTCTGCCCTGCCGGTCAGCGATGGCCCGTTGTGATGATGGGCAGCCGCGCCGCGGAAGCACCCCCCATCCCAGCGGCCATGAGGAAAGCGGACCCGGGAACCCTCCGGTTTAGGGGCAACACCCTTCATCACGACCCTTCCGCGGCGTCTATGGGGACGATGCGGCTCTGGCGCAGCCGAAGAACGGCATACGCGGCTCCCAGGGCGCCCATGGCGAAGCAGAGCAACCCCACCGCCCCGTAGCCGCCCAGCTGCAGCGCAAGCCCTCCAAGCGCCGGCCCCAGCAGGGTTCCGCCCTGGTTGCTGAACGCGACCACTCCCATGGCAGCCCCCCTCAGCCTCCGGCCGCCCAGCATCGAGAAGAACGTGATGGCAACGGGGAACGGCGTATAGACCGCCAGGCAAAAGGCGACGCCAAGGGCAACGGCCATCGGCAGGGAAAGATGGGTGTTGAAGAGGATAACGCCCAGGACGGCTGCAACAGCCAGCCCCGCCGCAGGAATCCTGAGTTTGAACCTGGTGTCGGCCAGCGCCCCGCCACCCCCGGACGCCACGACAAGGCCCACGCCAATGAAAGCCATGGGAAGGGCAACCTCCGCCGTTGAGATGCCCTGCCTCACAATGAGGAAGGCGGGGAAGTAGGTGAGGAAGGCCATGAAGGTTGCCCGGACCAGCAGATTCACGACGGTGAGGTCCCACATCGGAGGGTGGCGCAGCAGTGGCTTCATGCGCCCGAAAACGTTGAGGCCGCCCACGGCGCCGGGCCTGGATTCGGGGAGGAACATCGTGAGGTACGCGCCTATCGCCGCCGTGCTGATTCCCGTGGCAATGAAGCTCCAACGCCAGTCGGCGACTTGGGCCAGGATGGTGATCAGTGGGACCCCGGCAACCCCCGCTATGTTGCCGCCCACCACCATGAACCCCAGGCCCTTTCCCCGGCGCTCCAGGGGTATGAAGTCGCTGAGCAGGGCGCTGACGCAGGGCGAGATGATCCCGGCAAACCCGGTCATCACCCGAAAGAACACGGCCATCGGAAAGTTGGAAGCAAAGCCCATGCCCAGGGTTCCAATGGTGGCAACCCAGAGGCCAATGAGCAGCATCCGCTTTCGGCCGTAGGTGTCGGACAGGGGGCCGGCAAACAGGGCGGTGGCAAACCAGGAGACAGCGGTGAGTGCGCTGAGTTGTCCGGCCACGGCGACTGAGACGTTCAAATCGGCGGCCATGTCCACCAGGAGAGGCCCCATCATGTGCACCAGGATCTGGACGATGAACAGCCC
This sequence comes from Dehalococcoidia bacterium, assembly GCA_965263165.1. Lineage (GTDB taxonomy): Bacteria > Chloroflexota > Dehalococcoidia > Lucifugimonadales > SAR202-VII-2 > SAR202-VII-2. The sequence continues at coordinate 1,318,640 of OZ253584.1, read as the reverse complement.
CATGCCGCCGGAAACGGCCAGGAACCAAAACCCTACGTGCAGCTGCTGCCGGTCAGCCATGCGAGGCCCCTATGTCTCCAGGCTGGCGACGTGGTCAATGGCCGCCTGCACGCGGTGCTCCCTCACCCGGAGGGTTGCCAGAAGCATCCCCAATGCTGCGGCCGCGAAGCAGGTGACGCCAACTGCTCCGTACCCCCCAAATCCAAGAGCCAGGCCTCCAAGCGCAGGTCCAAGCGCCGCGCCCCCCTGGTTGCTGAAGGGCGGCACCCCCATGATGGCGCCCCTCAGCCTATGGCCGCCAATCAGAGATAGGATAAGGACGAAGATGGGAAAGGCTGCAAAGATAGCGGTCGTAAAGACGAAGCCCAGGGCAACCAGCACCGCCAGGCTCGCATCCGCCTGGAACGCCACCAGCCCTGTCGCGCCCCCCACCGCCATACCAACGGGCATGATCAGCAGCCGGCGCCGGGAGTCGGAGAGATAGCCAACGATAGCCGGCGAGATGACTGTCCCCACGCCAATGATGGTCATGGGCAGCGCAGTCTCCCCCGTGCTGAGGCCCTTGGTGACGATCAGATACGCGGCGAAGTAGGTCATGAACGCGGTGAAGGCAATTCGTTGGCAAATGTTGATGATGCTGATCTCATAGAGCAGGCTGAGCCTGGCCAGGGGTTTGAAACGGGACAGAATGCCCCCGGACGCTGTTCCCACGCGCTCGGGATTGGGGAGCTTGGCCAGGACCAGCACCCAGACCATGCTAGTCATCAATGCTGCTGTCCCAAAGCTCCATCTCCAACCCGGCCCCTCTCCGATGAGCGTCATCATGGGAATGCCCACGACGGCGGACATGCCCCCGGCGGCCGTCATCCATCCCAACGCCTTGCCGCGCCTGGCCACGGGAACGAAGTCGGCGATGAGAGCGCCGCAGGTGGGTGGAATGAGCCCGCCCAGCCCCGTGACGGCCCGGAAGAACATGGCGGCCGCGAAGTTCCCCGCCAGTGCTGTCCCCGCCAGCCCCACCGTGGCCGCGGTCAGGCCTATGAGCAGAATGAGCCTTCTTCCGTGGCGGTCTGAGAAATACCCCGCCACGAAGGCCATGAACAGCCAGACGAAGGCGGTGATCGTGTTAAGCTGTCCTGCCACAGCTACGCCCACCTGCAGGTCGCCCGCCATTGCCACGAGCAGCGGGCCCAACATGAACACGACGAGCTGGATGATGAATAGCCCCGACCCTGTGATGGAGACCACGAACCAGAAGCCCGGGCCTTGGGCGTCGGAGGTCAAGGTGCAATCTCGCTGGGGACAATCTCGCTAGGGAGCTGATTCTGCCCGGGCTCGCAGGCGCGCCAACGCCTGTCGGTGGAGCACAGCCAGCACAGAGCAGCCAGCCTCCCGCCTTCACCGTTGCCGGGAGGGCAGCGCCTAGCGCTCAGCAGCGCAGAGGTCATCCAAGACCTCTCTCACCAATGCAGGGGACGCGTCGCGGCGCTGAACGGTCCGGCCAATATCCTCCAGCAGGACCCACTTCACGGCGCCGCCTGTGGTCTTCTTGTCCAGGGCTATCGCCCGCGCCAGCGCATCCGGGGAGAGCCGGGGCGCCGCAACGGGAAGGCGGAACCGCAACAGAAGCTCCCGCTGCCGTTCCACAACCTCCGGCGGGGTTATGCCCATGCGCCGGCCAATCTCGGCGGCGGCCATCATGCCCACTGAAACCGCCTCTCCGTGCAGGTAGGTCCCATACGCCGTAGCCGCCTCGATGGCGTGACCCACCGTGTGCCCGTAGTTGAGGATGGAGCGACGTCCCGTGGTCTCGCGTTCGTCTTCCGTTACGACGCCCACCTTTATAGCGACGCTCCGGCGCACCACCTGAGTCGTGATGTCCCGCTCCAGGGCCAGCAGCGCCTCGGCCCTCTTGTTGAACAGGTCAAAAAGCGCCGGATCGAGGATGATCGCTTGCTTGATGGCCTCGGCCCAGCCGGAGGCCATCTCGCGGGACGGCAGCGTCGAGAGCAGCTCCACGTCGGCGATAACGGCCCTTGGTTGATTGAACGCGCCGACGAGGTTTTTCCCGGAAGGAAGATTCACCGCCACCTTGCCGCCAATGGAGGCGTCCACCATGGCCGCCAGGCTGGTGGGAACCTGCGCGAACGGCAGGCCCCGCAAATAGGTCGCTGCCACGAATCCCGCCAGGTCCCCCACCATGCCGCCGCCCACCGCAAGGATCGCGTGGCCCCGCTCGGCCCGGTGCTCTCCCAGCCATTGATAGACGGCTTGGACGGTTTCCAGGCTCTTGGTGGCCTCTCCGGACGGCATCACAAAGGTATGGGCCACTATGCCCGCTTCATGGAGCGCCATCTGCACGCGCCGGGCGTGAGGCCGGACAACATTGTCGTCGGTGAGAACGTAGACAGTGTTGGCGAGCCCATTGCCCTTCAGGATATCGGCTACCTTCTCCCTGAGCCCCCAGCCAACGTAGAGGGGATAGCTCCCCGACGACGTATGCGCCACGCAGACGATGTCTTTGGACTGCGGCCTAGCCGGTTGAGGCCCCGCCTCCCGGATCGACCGCCAGCCCCTGAGCACTTCGGCGGCGGCCTGACCGATGGTCAGGTCGTCGGTGTGCACGGTCCAGTCAGCCTGAGCGTAGCGGTGCTGACGCTCCGCCTTCAGAGACCGGATGCGCTGAAGCGGATCGTCAACGGCCAGCAGCGGGCGAACCGGGCGGCCCTTGCCGCCCCGCGTGAGGCGCCTGAGGATGGTTTCAGGCCGGGCCTCCAGGCCAACGACAACGGCATTTCTGCTCATCGCAGCAAAGCATTCGTCGTCCATGATGGCGCCGCCGCCCACTGCGATAACCCGCCGGTCTCCGGCGCAGGCGCGGCGGACCTCCTGGCGCTCCATGTCGCGAAACCGGGCCTCGCCATCCTGGCTGAATATCTCAGCGATGGACTTGCCTGCCTTCTCGACAATCTCGGTATCTGTGTCGATGTAAGTCCAACCCAAGCTGCGGGTGACTTCCTTGCCGATGGCGGTCTTTCCGGCGCCGGAAAAGCCCGTCAGGACAATGCTGTCCTTCACCGGACCGCCTCGCGCGTCCGGCCCTTTGGACCCACTGTGCGGAGAAAGGCGTCATAGTTGCGGCGCGTCTCCGCCAGGCTGTCCCCGCCAAACTTGTCAAGAAAGGCGCCAGCCAGCACTAGGGCCAGCATCGCCTCGCCGATGACGCCGGCGGCAGGCACGACGCAGACATCGCTGCGCTCGTAGTGAGCCTGCACCAACTCGCCGGTGAGCAGGTCCGCCGACGGCAGGGGGTGGGCCATCGTTGAAATGGGCTTAAGAAAGAAGGTCACGCTGATGGGCTGCCCGTTGCTCATGCCGCCCTCGATGCCGCCGGCGTTGTTGGTCGTCCGGGGCCATTGGCCATCCGAAAAGGGTTCCACCACGTCGTGGACCTGCGAACCGCGCCGGTCCGCGCCCCCCACCCCATCTCCCACTGAGACGGCCTTCACTGCATGAATGCTCAGGATCGCTTGCCCAATGCGTCCCTCTAGCTTGGCGTCCCAATGGGTGTGGCTGCCCAGGCCCACGGGCACGCCTTCGGCGATCACCTCCACGGCCCCGCCAACGGTGTCCCCCTCCTTCTTGGCAGCCTTGATGGCGTCAATCATTCGCTGCTCGGTGGCGGGGTCGGCGCACCGGACGGACGAGGCCTCCACTGCCTCCCAATCGATGGACTCCAGAGCCGGCGCCCACACGCCGCCAATGCTGAGCACGTGACTGCGCAGCGTAATGTCGAACTCCTCCAGAAAGCGGCGGGCCACACCGCCGGCGGCTACGCGGGCGGCGGTCTCCCGCGCGCTGGAGCGCTCCAGGATATTTCGCACGTCCGACTGGTTGTACTTCATGGCGCCGGCGAGGTCGGCGTGGCCGGGCCGGAGGCGGGTGACAGTCTCGACCTCTTCGTCCACCGGCTCAATGGCCATCTTCGTGGTCCAATTCTCCCAGTCGCGGTTGCGGAGCAGCAGCGAAATGGGGCTTCCCAGCGTCAGGCCATGCCTGACGCCTGAGATGATCTCGGCGTAGTCCTGCTCGATCTTCATGCGGCCGCCCCGGCCATAGCCCAGTTGACGGCGGGCGAGCTGCGCGGCGATGAACTGTTCCGACAACGGCAGGTCGGCGACCATACCCTTGACTATAATAACGAGGGCCTTCCCGTGAGACTCCCCGGCGGTTGCAAACTCGAGACTGCTCATAGCTACCCTCAACCTGGCATCCGTGCGCTTCGCTCGCCTCAACGATACAGCAAATCGCCGCCCCTTCGCCACCGAAAATCCTTGACAGGCTATCCACGGCGGTGATAAAAGAAATGGCAATGGTGGGAGTGCGCCCTGGCAGCTTTCGCCTTCTTGGGAGATAGCGGATTTCGTCGTTGTCACAGGGGGTTCCGGATGCTCAGTGTTGAGGAAAACCAGCGCTTGACTCAGGTTGGCCCTGGCTCGCCCATGGGGGAGATGATGCGCCGCTATTGGCACCCCATCGCCGCCTCGGCTGAATTGGACGAGAATCCCACCAAGGAAGTCCGGCTCTTGGGCGAGGACCTTGTCCTCTACAGGAACCGCAGCGGCAACTACGGCCTCATCGAACGCTTCTGCGCCCACCGCCGGGTCAACCTGGCCTACGGCATCCCCGAGGAGAACGGCCTGCGCTGCATGTACCACGGCTGGATGTACGACGAGACAGGGCAATGCGTCGAGCAGCCCTTCGAGGAGACCGTCCGGCCCGAGGCGCGCTTCAAGGACAAGATCAAGCTGCGCGGCTATCCGGTGGAAAACCTGGCGGGACTGCTCTGGGCATACATGGGACCGGCGCCGGCGCCGCTCCTGCCGCGCTGGGAGCAGTTGGTCTGGGACGACGCGGTGCGCGACATCGCCATCACGGAGATCCCCTGCAACTGGCTTCAGTGCCAGGAGAACTCCCTGGACCCCACCCACCTGGAGTGGCTGCATCGCTACTTCGGCGAATACGTCCGGATGCGGGAGGGTGGCCAATGGAAGTGGGGGCAGGCCACCCCACCGATGAAACACCTCGAGATCGGCTTCGACCTGTTCGAGCACGGCATCGTTAAGCGGCGCGTGCTGGAGGGCTACACCAGGGAAGACGACGACTGGAAGCACGGTCATCCCATCCTCTTCCCCAACATCCTCCTCGTCGGCTCCGAGACGCAGAGCGCCCTGCAATTCCGCGTCCCCGTTGACGACACGCACACTTTCCACGTCTCGCTGTACACCTGGAAGGCAGCTCCCGGCAAAGATGCGCCCAAGCAGGACTCGGTGCCCTACCGCTATGTCCCTCTCTACGCAGACGACGATCGGTTCGTTGTGAACCTGACGTTCAACCAGGACTACACCTGCTGGGTCACCCAGGGGCCATCGGCCCGGAGAGACCTGGAGAAGCTGGGCGAGTCCGACCGGGGCCTGATCATGTTCCGCAAGCTCCTGGGCGAGCAGATTAACGTTGTCCAGGACGGCGGGGATCCGATGAACGTCTTCCGCGACGCCGAGCAAAACGCCTCCGTACCCCTGCCCTTGGAGAAGATCAAGTTCGGGATGCTGCGTACGAACTACATTCCGTTGGAGGCAGGCCCCACCACCGCTGTCGAGGACATCGAAGAAGTGCTCAGGGGCTGGGCCGACTTCTACGGCGTCCCCGTCGGCGCTGAGAAGGCCCCCAGCTAGGCCATTGTCCAGAGGATTCCCAGTCTCACCCAGGAGGTGTATCCATGCTATCGGTAGAAGAAAATGCGCTACTCACGCAGGTAGGCCCAGGAACGCCCGGTGGCGAACTTTTCCGTCGCTACTGGCACCCCATCGCGGCGGTGCTGGAAATGGACGACGATCCCACAAAGGAAATACGACTCCTCGGCGAGGACCTGGTCCTGTACAGAGACCGCAGCGGCAACTACGGCCTCATCGAACGCTACTGCGCCCATCGCAGAGTCGACCTCACCTACGGGATCCCGGAGGAGAACGGCCTCCGCTGCATGTATCACGGCTGGATGTACAACGAGACCGGCCAATGCATCGAGCAGCCCTTCGAGGAGACGGTCCGGCCGGAGGCGCGGTTCAAGGACAAGATCAAGTTGAACGGCTATCCAGTCCAGGCCTACGGCGGCCTGCTCTGGGCCTACCTCGGCCCCGCGCCCGCGCCTATGGTTCCCCATTGGGAGCCCTTCGAGTGGCCCAACACCTTCCGGGACGTTGGTTTCGCGAAGCTGGACTGCAACTGGCTTCAGTGCCAGGAGAACTCCCTGGACCCCGTCCACCTGGAATGGCTCCACGGCTATTGGGGCGAGTACCAGCGGAACCTCAGGGCCGAGAGGCAGGGCATCGACAAGGTGTTGGTGAACACCAACCCCTTGCCCCACCAGAAAATCGGCTTCGATATCTTCGATTACGGGGTTGTCAAGCGCCGGGTGGTGGAGGGCAACGACGAGACCCACGGCGACTGGACGCTCGGCCACCCCGCCCTGTTCCCCAACATCCTCTTCGTAGGGGACATCATCAAGTGCAGCCTTCAGTACCGCGTCCCCATCGACGATGAGAACACCATGCACATCACCGTCTTCGCGTACAAGGCGGCCGATGGTCACGAGATCCCCGACCAGGAGCGCATACCCTATTTCCGGGTGCCCCTCCACTACGAAGACGGCCGCATGATCGCCGACCTCGTGAACCACCAGGATTTCGTTGCCTGGGTCACGCAGGGCCCCGTGGTGGACCGCACCTTGGAGCGCCTGGGCGAATCCGACAGGGGAATCATCCTCTGGCGAAAGCTCTTGAAGGAGCAGATCGCCATCGCCCAGGACGGCGGCGACCCGATGTGCGTGTTCCGGGACGCCGAGAAGAACAGGTCGGTGGAGTTGCCCTTGGAGCGCTGGCCGGGGATGGGCAAGAACGAGCGCTACAGCGGCGGCTACGTGCCGGCCCAGGCAGGCGAGGAGCAGCCCGAAATCGACCGCATTATGGAGGCGCTGGCCACGTGGGCGGGCGCCACTCCCAGCGGCTGACGCCGAGCAGCCACGGAAGAAATAGACAACCGGCCCGCTAAGCGGGCCGGTTGTCTATTTCCTGTCAGCGGAGCGCAGGCGGCCCCCAACCCCCGTGGCCCAGCGCCGCCTCGTAGCGCAGGCCGGCGCCGCTCTTATACAATGCGCCAGGCGCAAGACCCATACGACGCCATCGAGGAGGATCCGTGGCAACCGAGAGTCCCCTTCCCCAGACGCCAGGGCCAGAGGCGGCGCGGCTGCTGAAGCTGGCCTCCGATCACATAGCCGACTACTTCGACGCCCTGCCTCCCGAACAGCAAGACACGCCGTCGGGGGCCGACGGTTGGGCCCTGGGCGACCTCATCGCCCACATGAGCGGCGGCGCCGAGGGCGCCATCCGCGACGTATCCCGCGCGCTCAAGGGCGACGCCGGTCCGTTGCCGGAGGCGCCCTTCAGGAAGACCGGCCCCGACCCGGAGGGCCGAGCCCGAGTGGCCCAACGGGGCAGAGAGTCCCGCGAGCAACAGGGGAACGCCCTCGCGGCGAACTTTCGCCAGCGGAACGATCAGTTCTTCTCCCTGCTGAGTTCCCTGGAACCGGACGACTGGGAGAAGCCGTGCTTCCACGTGCTGCAGGTCACGACCATCCGCGGCCTGACCCTGACCCGTATCGCGGAGACGGCACTTCACTCATGGGACCTGAAGTCCGGGGTGGAAATCACTCCCAGGCTGCTGCCGGACGTTGTGCCGGCGCTGCTGGAGTGGACGCCCACCTGGTTCAGATGGGGCTTCGACGCGCAGGAGCAACCGCTGGAGACACCGCTGCGCTATCGATTTCAGGTGGGCGAGCCGCTGAATTGGTCATGGGACGTCGTTGTGACAGGCCCAGACTTCAACGTGGAACAGTCGTCCTCCGACCCGGCGCTGGCAACTTTCCGGGGCGACCCGGAGCACGTTGCCTTGGCCTTCCTCCACCGCCTGCCCTGGAAGCGAGCCCACGCCCAGGGCCTGCTCAAGATCGAAGGAGACCTGGCTCAGGCCGAAACCTTCTTCCGGTGGTTCACGGGCCGGTAAGCCTATTCCGTGTAGTTTGAAGAGTACGACGAAGAAGAACCACAACCCGCGGCGGCGGGAAGGCATCCGAGCCTGTTTGAAAACCCATCTCGGTCCGCGGCGGCCCTGTTATCCACCGCACGGCCCAGAAGTGTGCATCAGTAGGCGGCTCAGTGACCGCCTTTTCCGGCCTTCGCCTTTTTCGGCGAAGGCTAGAGCCGATTTCATTCACGACCTCTCGGCATGATAGAACGAAACATAGAAACCTCGGGAGGGCATCATGGCACTCACACTAGCCAAAGCCAAGCAAGCCCTGGAAGCCGCAGAGGCCAAGGCTCGAGAGTTGAACCTCAACGTAACAATCGCAATAGTCGATACCAGCGGCAACCTCGTAGCCCTGCACCGAATGGACAGCGCTCGATGGATGACCGTGCACATCGGCCTGGGCAAAGCTAAGGGTTCCGTCGCCTACAACAGGCCCACCAGAGAACTTGCCGAGCGGGCTGGCAGGCCCGTCTTCCAGTCGCTCATGATTCACGAAGGCATGCTCTTTGCCCAAGGGGCCGTGCCTATCTACGAGGGAGCGGAGGTAGTGGGAGCGTGCGGTGTCAGCGGCGGCAACACTCCCCAGGAAGACGAGGACATCGCCATAGCCGGTGCCGAGGTCGCAAGAGCCTGAGCCGAAATCGGTCGTGTTCCGAGCTCGGTGGAGGCGCTCTGAATCCAGCCCCCTGGAAAGCGTCGCAGGCTTCGGGTTATCAGGAGGTGTCCCCTGTTCTGATAGCGTTGGAGGCCGGGTGGGTGGGAACGCCCGCTTGGGCATCTGGCCATTCCTGGGCGGGCATCCCTCTAGAAGCCTGGGCGGCGTTTGCCTCGTTCAAGTCGGAATGATACCCTTTCTCCTTGGGCCTCGCGCCCCTCGACTCTTATCGGAGGGACTCCCTATGCACTTGGTGATTGACGGTCACAACGGAGACCGCCAGCGCCTCCAGGACCCGGACGTGGTCCACCGCTTCTTGGACGAATACCCGGACGCTCTTGGCATGACCAAGATCACGCCGCCGCACGTGTACACCTACCACGGACCCAAACCAGGGGACTGGGGCGTCTCCGGCTTCGTGCTCATCGCCGAGAGCCATATCAGCGTCCACACCTTCCCCAACCGCGGCTACGTCAACATCGATGTGTTTTCCTGCAAGGAGTTCAACCCCGACCTCGCCCGGGAGCAGATCACGGACACATTCGGCATCGGCGAGGTGAAGCACTGGGTCCTGGAGCGGGGCCTCGAATATGCCGACACCGACACCGCGTTCGCCGAGATGGAACAGGACCGGGCAGCGTTGGTGGGCGGGAACGGCTAAGGGGCCGCTTCTCTGCCGCCAGCCGCAGGCGGCCCGTCAACGGCAAGCGAACGGCGAAGGCGCGGCTTTCGCCGTTCCTTTCTTTATTGTTGCGCCCCACCCGCCCAGTGATGCCGGGCGTTCCTCGTAGCCGAGCCAACGGCTCACTCTCCCCTGCGGCGCCAGCGGAGCGCTGCGTTCATTGACACCGGCGTCGGGCGAGGGTATCGTACCGTCGCGCTCGGCCCCCTGTGCGAAATGCGTATCTCCAGCGGGTGAACGGGCCGCCATGAAGGAGGACCCATGAGCCAAGCTGCTGTTGTAACGAACTACAACGAGCCTCTGGAGATGCGGGACATCCCACTGCCGAAGCTGGGCGAGGGCGCCATGATCGCCCGCGTGGACGCGGCAACGCTCTGCGCCACCGACGTGAAGATCTGGCACGGCGCCATCGACTACGGCCCAATCCTGCCCTACATCCCAGGCCACGAGACCGCCGCCATCGTGGAGGAGATCAACGGGGAGCGCACCGACATCCTCGGCGAGCCTCTGAAACCCGGCGACCGCGTCCTGGTGGCGTATCGCTTCTGCGGGCACTGCTTCCACTGCACCATCGGCCAACAACCAAACCTGTGTCCCGCCGCAACTCGCTACGGCCGGGTCCGCGTCGACCAGCACCCCTACCTGCTCGGGGGCTGCGCTCAGCACCACTACTACCCCGAGGGCGCGGACGTTATACGCGTCCCCGACGAAGTTTCGTCGCCGCTGGCCGCGTCGGCCGCCTGCGCCTTCCGCACGGTTATGCACGGCTTCGAGAAGCTGGGCGGCATTGGCAGCGCTGAAGACGTGGTCGTTCAGGGCACGGGGCCCCTCGGCCTGTTCGCAACGGCGGTCGCCAGAGACCGGGGCGCCCGCCGCGTCTTCACCATCGGCGCGCCAGCTGCCAGGCTTAAGGTCGCCAAGGACATGGGCGCCGACGAGGTCTGCAGCATCGAGGAGTTCGATCGCCAGGCCAGGAAGGAATGGATCATGGACATGACATCCGGACGAGGGCCGGACGTGGTGATCCAGTGCGTGGGCGCTGAGGCCGTCGCCGAGGGTCTAGACTTGGTGCGGCGGGGCGGCCGTTTCCTATCCATCGGCGCAGGCTCCGGAGACCAGACCATTCCAGGGGCCATCTTCACCAACAAGAACCTGACGGTGGTGGGCATCCTGTCGGGCATGGCGCACCACTTCTACCAAGCGCTGGACTTCCTGGCCACGCGCAAGAACACGTTCCCCTTCGACAACTTCATAACGGGGACATACCGGCTGGACCAGACCACCGAGGCCCTCGAGGCGATGGCCGCCTACCGGGAAGTCAAGCCGGTCATTCTGCCCAACGCCTAGCTATACTCACCAGCGAAGTTGTCACAGGCGCGAGGCGGGAGAGTTCTCCCATCCCTCCCTCAAGCAGGGGGCAGGGGACTGCACCCCCGCCGGGCGTACAGCGTGTCCCCCTGTGCCCCAAAACGTTGGAGAGTGGGCCAGGTGGGACAACCGCCTCCGTTTCCATAAGCCCCCTGTCCCTATCCCCACCTTCAGGGGCAGGCTAAGAAGGGGCTCCCGACGCGCCAACGTGAAATAACGACGCCCCCATCTCTCCCCCAAGCAACGTGCAGGGCACGCAGCCCCCGCCGGGGGTGCAGCGTGTCCCCCCTGTTCTGAGAAACGTCGGAGGGCGGTGCCGGCGGGGAACAATCCATCACACCTCGGCCTAACGGCTGTCGGGTCTATGACCGCGCTATGACCGCGCTTGACTGGGCTATGACCGCGCTGTGACCGTGCTGGATCGCGCTTCGCAACGGTCCCATCCCCTTCTCCCAAGCCCCCCGGGGGCGCCTCTGTCCCTGCCCTCGTACTCGGGGGAAGGTTAGGAAGCGTCCCTGTCCCCCTGCCGTCCCCACGCAGGGCGCAGGGGGCGTTGCTTCCGCGGGAGTATGGTGAGTCCCCCTGTTCCCAAAAGCGTTGGACGGTGGGCTAGGTGGAACGACGGTGCCTTCCTCATCTCTCCAAGCAGGGGGCAGGGGGCGCAGCCCCCGCCGGGGGTACAGGGGGAGTCCCCCTGTTTCTAAAAACGTTGGAGGGTAGGCAGGCGGGATAGCGGCGCACGCCAAGCCAGACCCTTTGCTGATGGAGGGCGCAAGCCAAGACAAAACCATCCGTCCCCATCGGCGGGCGGACGCCGGAGTCCGGGGCCCCCGCCACCCCCATTGCAAAATACGAACGGGTGTGCTATAGTACCCCCATGAAGTCGGCCACCGGCCCGCTTCTCTTCCTAGGAGCCTGCCGCATACATGAGCACTGGGGGCTAACCACAGAGAATCCCCCTGTGGCAGGAGCGCTGAGGGAACAACCCAAGGGGCAAGACCCTCCGAGGAAGGTTGGGACCGGAGTGAATGCCGTTGTACGGCACAGGCTCTTTGGAGCCATCCAACTCCGTAACGGCTCGTAAGATTGGTAACGGCTCCGTAACGACTAGTAACCGCTGTGTAACGGCCTGTAACGGCCATGTAATAGCTGGTAATGCCTTTGTAACGGCTCCACGCCTACGGAGCGCCGGGGGAGAAGAAAACGCAGTAACACATACAATCAAAGAATGAGGCTGAGGCCCGAGGAACCCTTCTAGCCCTGCCCCTGGCATGCGCTCGAATCGGAGTGCGTCTCTCAAGTTTGTTCAGCGATTTCCTAGCGCAACGGTCAGAAGTCCCGGTCCATGAAGCGGCGCGGTTGCCCCGCCGCCCCTCGGTTTGCAGCCCAACCGCGCCTTGGCTATAATCACCCTGCCCCACCACGCGTCCGGTTGGGGCCAAGCCATCCACGGGAGCGCTGTGTGAGATACGACGTCGTTGTGATTGGGGCAGGAATCGCCGGTCTGCAGGCCGCAGTTGAAGCGCGCCGCCAGGGTGCCGCGGTGGCTGTCATTTCCAAAGTCCACCCGCTGCGGAGCTACTCAATCTCCATCCAGGACGGCATCAACGCCGCCCTCGGCGATGGCGACTCTCCCGAAGCCCACGCCGCGGACACGCTCCGCTCAGGCGACGGCCTCAACGACAAAGCCGTCGTGGAAGCCTTCTGTCAGGAAGCGCCCGACGCCATGCAGGAGCTGTTCCGCCTCGGCGTCCCCTTCAACCTCGATGGCAGCGGCAACCCAGCCCTGCTGAAGCTCCAGGGATCGGATCAGGCGAGGTCCTGCCACGTCCACGACATGACCGGCCACGTGGTCACGCAGGTCCTCTACGAGCAGGCGCTGAAGCACGGCATCGACTTCTACGAAGAATGGTGCGTCCCTTCGCTGGCCGTGGTGGATGGCGTGTGCAGAGGAACGCTGGCAATCGAGTTGGCGACGGGCGCCATGGACCTCATCTCGGCAAGGGCCATCGTCATGGCCGCGGGAGGCGCTCGCAGGCTCTACGAGCCCAGCGCCGGTTCCACGCTCTGCAACGCCGACGGTATTGGCATCGCCTACAGGGCGGGCGCGCAGCTCGTGGACATGGAGATGGTCCAGTATCACCCGGGCATCATCAAGTCGGGCCGCCTGGCCATCAGCGAGTTGCTGCTGGCCAATGGCGCCCAGATTCTGGACAAGGACGGCCAGACCGTAGCCGGTTCCGGGCTGCCCTTCGGCCACGCGCTGGCCCGCGCCGCCGCTGAGGCCATCGCCTCCGGCGCCGGCGACGACGGCCACCTGAACCTGCAAGCCTCCATCACCCAAGAACAGGCCGACACAACTTTTTACAACACCAACGCCCGGCTCCAGATGTTCATGAAGGGCAATCTGGCGGGCGGCCCCATTCCCGTGGTCCCAGGTATGTGCCGCATCCTCGGAGGCGTGGCCACCGACGCCGACGGCGCCACGAGCATCCCCGGTCTCTACGCAGCGGGCGAGTGTGCAGGCAACGGCTTCCACGGCGCCGGCGCTATGGACGGCAACGGACTGCTGGCCTCGCTCCTTTCGGGGCGCAGAGCAGGAGCATCCGCAGCCGCAGCCGGCAGGGCCTCCAGCGATGAGGCGCCCCCGTCGATACTCGAAAAGCATGAGGGGCGCCGTCAATCGCTGTTTGCGCGGGATGCCGAGGAAGGCACCCTGGCGGGGATACGCAAGGAACTGTCCTCGCTCATGCCCGAAAAGGCGGGGCTGACCCGCGACGCAACCGGGCTCGCCGAGGCCGCCGAACGGATCGGCGCTCTCAAAGAGGCCTACGCCAACATGGGCATTCGAACCAAGTCTGCGGCATACAACTACGACCTTCAGCAGCACCTCCAGACCCGCACGCTGCTAGCCGCTGCGGAGGCGATTGTCGCTAGCGCGGCCGCTCGCGAGGAGAGCCGCGGCGTCCACTTCCGGTCCGACTTCCCCGACAAGGACGAAGAGGCCGGCAGTATGCGCATCGTCGTGGAGCAATCGGAGGGCGGCCCCCAGGTCAGCCGCCGGGCGGTATAGTTGAACGGCCCAGGCCGGGATCAACGGAGCGGTGGCGGGGAGCATCCGCGACCGAGTGGCGAACCTCGATGAAAGGCTCTGAAACAATGGCTTCCTGAAGGCCACTGAGGAGAACAGAATCATGGAAGTCACGATGAAGTTCATCCGGACGAAGAGCGACGATCCCGGCCAGCGGGACTCCTTCGTCATCGATGTCGATCCGGAGGCCAGCGTCTTCGAGGCCATGACCCGCGTCCGGGAGGAGCAGGACGGCAGCCTGGCCTTCCGCGGCGCCTGCAACACCGGCTTTTGCGGCGACTGCACGTGCCAGGCCAACGGCAAGCGGGTCGTGCCCTGCCTGTTGAAGGTCAAGGACTCCGTCAAGGACGACGCCATCGAGATCAAGCTCATCCGCAACGTCGCCCCGGTCAAGGACGTGCTCTACGACATCGACCAGTTCATGTGGAAGAAGTACAAGTACTTCCGCCCCTGGTTAGAGACCAATGGCGAGGCGCCCAAAGTCACCGACGAGGAGTTGGAGCCGGTCCGCTTGGCGATGCGCTGCACCGTCTGCGGCCTCTGCGACGAGGGCTGCACGGTGATCGACGTGGACAAGGAGTTCCTGGGCCCGATGGCGCTGACCAAGGGCCTTTATCGGACAACCATGGACCCCAGGGACAACGACACTAAGCAGCGCTTCATCGAGGCAGGAGAGAAGCGGGGCCTCTGGGATTGCGTCCACTGCTGGGAGGCCAGCGAACACTGCCCCTGGGGCATCAACCCCACCCACCTCATCATGGACCTGCGCGACCATTCGGTGGCGCTCGGCGTCAAGTCAGGCAAAGGCAACCCCATGGCCGCCCGACACTACGACGCCTTTGCAGATTCCGTGAAGAAGTCCGGCTGGCTCAACGAGCGTATGCTTGCCCAGAAGACCTACGGCCTGCCGCCGTACGGACTGTCCGTGTCGGCCATGATGAAGCAGATGCCGATCGCCCTCAAAGCCATACGGAACGGCAAGGCCAGCCTGAGGCCGCACAAGAGCCGGCCCGGCGCCAGGCAGATCGCCAAGATGTTCGAGAAGGTTGAGCAGTCCCACCGGGACGGAAAGAAGGCTTAGGAAGCAATAACGCCCTTTCCTATGAGGGAAAGGGCAAGCGGCCCGCCCCCATCAAGGAAAGAAACTCGCGGAGAAGCTCAGGAGGGCAAGCGCATGGTCAAGGTTGCCTTTTACCCCGGATGTGTCGCCAAGGGCTCCTGCCCGGAGCTGTACGCCAGCTCCGTGAAGGTCTGTGAAAAGCTCGGCATCGAGTTGGTGGAACTGGAAGACGCTGGCTGCACCGGCGCCGGGGTCCTCAGTTCCGAGGTGTCGGACCCCATCAACGCCCGAACCCTCGCCAAGGTGGAGCAGTTGGGCATTCCGTTGATGACCATCTGCAGCACCTGCACGGGCGTCATCGCCATAGCCAACGTCCGGCTCCAAGACCCCGCCTATCGAGACAAGATCAACCGCGAGTTTCTGGCTGAAGAGGGCCTCGAATACCAGGGCGGCGCGGAGGTCAAGCATCTCCTTTGGGTCCTCGTCGAAGACGTGGGCCTGGATGTGCTGACGGCAGCCTCGACCCAGCCGCTGGAAGGGGTCAAGATATCACCCTTCTACGGCTGCTACTTGCGCCGTCCCGACGAGGTGGTGCAAATCGGGGCGCGCAAGTCCTACATCGAGAAGGTCACGGAGGCCATCGGCGGCGTCAACGTGGACATCTCAGGCAAGGGCAAGTGCTGCGGCTTCCCTTCCCTGACCATCAACGAGGAAAATGCCCTCGCCATGACCGCCAAGCACACCGGCGAGGCAAGGGGCAAGGGCGCCGACGCTATGGTCGTTCCCTGCCCCCTGTGCCACCTGGAGCTGGACGGCCAGCAGGGCCGGGCCGAAGCGCAGGAAAAACAGGACATCGACATGCCGATTCTGCACCTCTCGCAGCTCGTGGGGATGGCCCTGGGTTTCACCCCTTCCGAGATGGAGGTGCAGCGCCACTTCGTCTCCACCAAGGTTGTCGACGACAAGGTCAAGAACTTGGGCAAGGAAACCATTGGGGCGTCTTCCTAGCAACGCTCCCGTCGCCGGCGCCAAGCCAGCATAAGAGGAGACCGGCCAGCCCGTTGGGCTGGCCGGTCTCCTCTTAACAGCGCCCTGCGCCGGTTGCGTCCCCAAACCGCCGTTCTTATACTGCACTGACCAGCCTCGCCTACGCACGCGACCAAAGGGGGCGCTATGCGCTTTCACTGGTTCCATCTGATGCCGTATCAGAGCCTCCCCGAGGACTTCTCCACCACGCATCCCTCTGTGTGGGTGACCGTTCCCAGCAACCTGTACGACCCGGTGGAAGGCCACCGGATGTACAACGAGTATCTGGACGAACTGGAGTTCGCCGACCAAGTCGGTTTCGATGGCATTTGCGTCAACGAGCATCATCAGAACGCCTATGGAATGATGCCCTCGCCCAACCTTATGGCCGCGTCGCTGGCGCGCCGAACGTCCAACGCGGCCATTGTGGTCTTAGGCAACAGCATCGCTCTCTACAACCCGCCCATCAGAGTCGCCGAAGAGATGGCCATGCTGGATGTCATCTCAGGCGGCCGCCTGGTTGCCGGGTTCCCCGTGGGAACCCCCATGGACACCTGCTACTGCTACGGGCAGCCGCCCACTGTGGTGCGGGACAAGTACAACGAGGCGCACGACCTCATCATGCAGGCATGGACCCGTGATGACGTGTTCTCCTTCAACGGCAAGTACACGCAGCTCCGGTACGTCAACCCGTGGCCCAAGCCCATCCAGAAACCCCACCCGCCGGTATGGATCCCGGGCAGCGGGAGCGTGGAGACCTGGCAATGGAGCGCCGAGCGCGACTATCTCTACAGCTACCTGAGCTTCGGGGGCTACAAACGGGCCAGCACGCTGATCCAGGGCTATTGGGACACGCTGGACCGCTTGGGCATCGAGCACAACCCGCACCGCGTGGGTTTTTTGCAGCTCGTGATCGTGGCGGACACCGACGCGGAGGCGGAGCGGGAGTACGCCCAACACGTCCAGTATTTCTACGACAAGTGCCAGCACATCGGGCCGACGTGGGGGGCGCCGGGCTTCCGCAGCATCGCGACCCTCCGCGAGAGAGGCCAGGAGCAGTTCACCGAGCGCAACGCCCAACCTCCCGGGCCGCGCCTGCAGGCCCTTTCAACCGAAACCACCTGGAAGGAGCGCATAGAGAACGGGAGCATCGTAGCCGGCAGCCCGGCCACGGTCAGGGAACAGCTCAAGGACGTTATCGAGAGCATGAGGGTGGGCCATCTCATGGTGCTCATGCAGTTGGGCAACATGCCCAAGGAAAAGGTGTTGCGCAGCACCGAGCTCTTCGCCAAGGAGGTCATGCCCCACCTCCGTCATATACACTCCGAGTACGAGGACCGCTGGTATCCCAAGGCCCTCTCCATGAACCAGCGCGCCACTCCAGCAGCCATAGTCCAGGGGGGATAATGTCCGAGGAGCGTTCCATCGCCATCCGGAACGGCCTCTTCGAAGCCCAGGTCTTCACGCAGGGGGCGGGGGCGCCGGTGCTGTCCCTTCACGGCTTCTTTCCCTTCACCGAGTGGCCAGCCTGGCTCGACCCGCTGGCGGAACGGCGCAGCGTGATTGCTCCAGCCCAGCCGGGTTTCGGCGAGTCGACGGGACTTGACGACCTGTACTCTTTCCACGACCTGATCTTCTATCACCTGGAATTGCTGGATGCCCTAGGATTGGAGCGGCCGGACATCGTGGGACACGGCCTGGGAGCGGCCATCGCCGCGGAGATTGCCGCCACGTGCCCCGAAAGAGTTGGAAAGCTCGTCCTGGTGGCGCCCGTCGGGCTCTGGATGGACGACACCCCGGCGCCGGATTTCTTCTCCTTCATCAAAAGCCACTTCCTCCGGGCCGTCTGGCACGACGCAGATGCAGCCCATGCCCGCGGGTTGAGTCTGGAGCCTGCGGACGAGCAAGCGGCGAAGGAGTGGGACCTGGAGCGCATCCGCTCCCTGGGGGCGGCCTCCAAGTTCCTGTGGCCCCTCCCGGACAGGGGCCTGAGCAATCGCATCCACCGGATCAAGGCCCCCACCCTGATCATATGGGGCACCTCCGACCAATTCTCGCCGCCGGCCTACGGCCCGTTGTTCCGCGACAGCATCGCCAACTCGAAGCTGGTGGTCCTGGAACGCTCCGGGCATCTACCGATGCTGGAACAGCCGGAAGAGTTCATGGCGGAGGTCATTGGCTTCCTTTCGTGACGGCGGGGGCAGAAGCGGTTTGACAACGCGATGTGCCCGTGATACACAGGCGCCACTTGACCCCGGCCAATCCCAAGACCAAGGAGAAGGCTCATGGCGTACTCCCGCAGGATCATCGATGGAGACGGGCACATCTTCGAGGACCCGGAGGGCGTCCGCAGCTTCCTGCCGCCGGAGTGGAGCGAGGCCTCCATCGCCAACATGTTCGGCTTCTGGCCGCAGTTTGGCAGCCACATGTTCTTCGCCCTAAACAAGGTCCCGCCGGGCTCATTCCAGGACCCCGGTTACGACGGCTGGGTCGACTTCCTGGATACCCAGGGCTTCGACGCCACTGTCCTCTACCCCAGCGCCTTCCTCCACTTCGGCCGAATCCCGGACTTAGATCTTGCCCTCGGCGTGGCCAGGGCCTACAACAACTGGCTTCACCAGGCCTACCTCAGCCGCGACGAACGCTTCAAGGGCATGGCCATGATTCCCCTCCAGGACCCACCCGCCGCCGCGCTGGAGTTGCGCCGCGCCGTCAAGGAGCTGGGCATGTGCGGCGCCATGCTCACCGGCGTTGGGCACAAAGGCGAGCTTGGATCCAAGGACTTCTGGCCCGTTTATGAGGAAGCCGACAGCCTGGGCTGCGCCCTCGCCTTGCACGCCGGTTCCCACGCCGGGCTGGGCATGGACTACATGAATATCTTCGCCGGGTCCAACGCCTTGGGCCACCCGCTGGCGGTCTCGATCGGCTTCACCAGCATGCTGCTGAACGGCGTATTCGATAGGTTCCCAAGGGCCCGCTATGCCTTCCTAGAGGCCGGCATCGGCTGGTTCCTCATGGCGGTGGAACGTTGCACGAGGTCATTCGGAGCGTTTCCCCCGCTGGACCCGAATGGGCAGTACCTCAAGCTTGCCCCCGATGAGAAGATCATCGACTACCTCAGGCGGCTCGCCAAGGAGGGCCGCATCGTCGTCGGCGTCGAGGGAGGAGAGCCGAGTATCGCCCACGCGGTGCATCTCATGGGGAACGAGGCGTTCATGTACTCGTCGGACTACCCCCACGAGGCCACCAAGGAGACCATCGGCGAGGAGATCGGCGAACTATTGGAGAACGAAGAGCTCACCGAGAAGGACAGAGACGCTATCCTCTGCAACAACGCCGAGCGCTTCTACGGCTTCCGGTTGGTCCCGGCCAAGTCCTAGGCGCTTTGGAAGTCACCAGGCGGAAGTCGCCGGTCGGAGAAGTCATGGCACAGAATCGCCCCAGGATCATCGACGGAGACGGGCACATCTTCGAGGACGCAGCGGGCATCCGCAGCTTCCTGCCGCCGGAGTGGAGCGAAGCCTCCATCGGCAGCATGTTCGGCTTCTGGCCGCAGTTCGGCAGCCACCTGTTCTTCGGACTCAACAAGGTCCCGCCGGGCTCGTTCCAAGACCCCGGTTACGACGGCTGGGTCGACTTCCTGGACACCCAGGGCTTCGACGCCACTGTCCTCTACCCCAGCGCCTTCCTCCACTTCGGCCGAATCCCGGACTTGGACCTTGCCCTTGGCGTGGCCAGGGCCTATAACAACTGGCTTCACCAGGCCTACCTCAGTCGCGACGAACGCTTCAAGGGCATGGCCATGATTCCCCTCCAGGACCCACCCGCCGCCGCGCTGGAGTTGCGCCGCGCCGTCAGGGAGTTGGGCATGTGCGGCGCTATGCTCACCGGCGTTGGGCACAAGGGAGAGCTTGGGTCCAAGGACTTCTGGCCTATCTACGAAGAAGCCGACAGCTTGGGATGCTCTCTTGCCCTCCACGCAGGCTCCCATGCCGGGTTGGGCCTGGACCACATGAACATCGTCGCCGGCTCCAATGCCCTGGGCCACCCGCTGGCGGTTGCCATTGGGTTCGTCAGTATGCTGCTGAACGGCGTGTTCGACAGGTTCCCCAACGTCCGCCATGCCTTCCTTGAGGCCGGCGTCGGCTGGTTCCTCATGGCGGTGGAGCGTTGCACGAGGTCGTTCGGGATGCTCCCCCCGCTGGACCCCAACAAGCAATACCTGCGACTTCCCGCCGGCGAAAATATAGCGGACTATCTGAGGCGGCTCATCAAGGAAGGGCGCATCGTCGTGGGGGTGGAGGGAGGAGAGCCCGACCTGGCCAGCGCGGTCAAGAGCATGGGCAAGGAGGGTTTCATGTACTCCTCCGACTACCCGCACGAGGCCACGAAGGAAACCATTGGCGATGAGATCGGCGAGCTACTGGCCAACGAAGAGATCACCGATGATGACCGCGACGCTATCCTCTACCGCAACGCCGAGCGCTTCTACAGCTTCAACCTGGCGCCGGTCAGGTCATAGGACCCGCCTCCGGCGGCCAGTCAGCACATGGGCTTCCACACCCCAATCCACACCCAAACCAAACCGACGATCCGATCCAGTAGCTAATTCAGCCTTGAAGACGAGGCCTTCCTTTCACCTGCTGGGCGCAAGAACAAATTATTGAAAATGACGAATCTAGCTAAGAAACTCAACCGCATCGCCAATCAGATAGGGAATTTGGGCACACGCGATTCCTTGTACATAATGTGGCATAATAGTAGAGTGTTGCACACTACATGATGTACAAAGGGCTCTACACGCGATTCGCAAGGCCTCTGCTCTTCAAGCTGCACCCGGAAACGGCGCAGAGCCTGGCGGAACACCTGCTCCGGTACCCTTGGCTGTGGGGCGGGCCCACATCCTCGTTTCAGACCTCCGACTCTCGCCTGGCCGCGAACCTGGCTGGTATCCCCCTACGTAACCCCGTGGGCTTGGCCGCCGGTCTCGACAAGTATTGCCGCTCCCTGCCGGAGTTGGCGCGGCTGGGCTTTGGGTACCTGGTGGGGGGCACGGTCTTGCCGACGCCCCGCGCCGGCAACCCTCAGCCCCGCCTGCTGCGGCTGCCGAAGCAGAATGCCCTCATCAACGCCTTCGGGTTCCCCAGCCAGGGTGCTGACGCCGCCGCCGCCAAACTCCGCGCCGCCGGGGTCGGCGACGCGGCCGTCCTGGTCAGCATCGCCGCACTGGAGGTGGACGACTTCGCCCGCATCCACCAGCGGCTCGAGCCGCTGACGGCTGGGGTGGAGCTGAACATCAGCTCGCCGAACACGGCGGGCTTGGCGGCATTCCAAGATCCCTCGAACTTACGCGAAGTCCTTCAGGCCATCATGCCCCAGCGCACGAAGCCTCTGTTCGTAAAACTGCCCTTCGGCCACGACGACGCTTCCAGACGGCGAGTGTTGGCCCTGGTGGACGTGTGCTTGGAGCAGGGCATCGATGGCGTGACAGCCGGGAACACCCTGCCCGTGGAAGAACCCCGCATGGCCACCGGACGCGGCGGCCTCAGTGGCCGCCCGATCCTGGAGGACATGCTCAAAACCGTCGCCGCCATCCGCGCCCACGCCGGGGACGCCTTCGCCATCAACGCCTGCGGCGGCGTCTTCACTGGCCAGGACGCCCTGCGCGCGCTCCAAGCCGGCGCCACGACGGTCCAGATCTATACAAGTCTGGTCTACCGGGGGCCGCGCGTGGTGAGAAGGATTTGCAAGGAGATGGCGACCGCCTTCGCCCTTGCAGCATCCCCACAGGCGCAGCCTTCACCAGCCCCGGTGATTCCGGCGAAAGACGGCGCTCAGTACGCGGCGGGCCGCGTGGCGCAGCGACTACAGGCCAGTGGTCGCCGGGCCCAGGCCTCCACCGGGAAGAAGGTGGCGGCGCGCCGGATCCAGGCCTCCACCAAGAAGAAGGCGGCAGCGCGCCGGATCCAGGCCTCCACCAAGAGGAAGGCGGCAGCGCGCCGGGTAGTCGCAGCCCCGGAGGCCTCCCAGCGTCCTTGACTCCCCTCCTGCCCCACCCTTGAATGGCTTCCAGGAGCCCCTATGTTCGATGCTCTTCAGGACAAGCTCGGCGACGTCTTCAAGCGCCTCGCCAACCGCGGCCGCCTCTCCGAAGCCAACGTCGACGAGGCGATGAAAGAGGTCCGGCTGGCCCTGCTGGAAGCCGACGTCAACTTCAAGGTCGCTCGCGAGTTCGTCAAGCGGGTCCGGGAGCGGTCCGTCGGTCGGGACGTGCTGGAGAGCCTCAGCCCCGGCCAGCAAGTCGTCAAGATCGTCAACGAAGAACTGACCCGCATACTCGGTGGCGGCGAGGCTAAGCTGGAGCAGGCGCCGCGGCCTCCCACCGTCGTGATGTTGGTGGGACTCCAGGGCTCCGGCAAAACGACGACTATTGCAAAGCTGGCCGCCCACCTTCGTAAGCGCGGCCAGCAGTCGCTCATGGTGGCGTCGGACCTGCGGCGTCCGGCCGCCGTGGAGCAGCTCGTGGCTCTGGGCAAGCAGCTCGACATCCCTGTATATGAGGAAGGCGCTTCGTCCACGCCGCTGAAGGTGGCCCAGAACGGCCTGAAGAAGGCCCGGGACCTCGGCTACCAGTGGATGCTCCTGGACACCGGCGGGCGCCTCCACATCGACGATGCGTTGATGGCGGAGTTGGAAGAGGTCAAGAAGAAGATCGACCCCGTGGAAACCGTGCTGGTGGTGGACTCCATGACAGGCCAGGACGCGGTCCAGGCAGCGCAGGAGTTCAACGCTAGGATCGGCCTCACCGGCCTCATCCTCACGAAGCTGGACGGCGACGCGAGAGGCGGCGCCGCCCTGTCGATCGTCGAGGCGACCGGCGTGCCGATCAAGTTCGTCGGCGTGGGCGAGAAGACCGACGCGCTGGAACCCTTCTACCCCGACCGCATGGCCTCCCGCATCCTCGGCATGGGCGACGTGCTGACGCTGATCGAGAAGGCCCAGGAGAACTTCGACGAGCAGCAGGCCAAGGTCATTCAGGAGAAGATGCGGAAGTCCGCATTCACCCTGGACGACTTCCTGCAACAGCTCCAGCAACTCAAGAAGATGGGCCCGCTGTCGTCGGTGATGGAGATGGTCCCCGGCCTGTCCAAGCTGACCAAACAGATGCCGGGGGCCAACCTCGACGATGGCCGCCTGCAACGCACCGAGGCCATCATCCAGTCGATGACCGCTCAGGAGAAGAACCGGCCTGACCTCATCGACGGCAGCCGCCGCAGGCGCATCGCCAAGGGGAGCGGTACGACGCCCCAGGACGTCAATCAGCTCTTGAACCAGTTCCGGCAGAGCCAAAAACTGATGAAGCAGCTTGCATCCGGCAAGGGGCAGAAGCAGCTCATGCGGATGCTCGGCTAGCTGTGCTTCCTTGGAACGTTGTTCCAGGCGCGAGCATTCTCCCGTCCCTGCCCCCGAGTACGAGGGCAGGTTAGGAAAGGGGCCATGCCCAACCTCTATGGGAGCTACAGCTAGGGTAGGCCCCGGCCACCCAGCGCCCAATCCAGCCAACGCCCTGGGAGTCTTATGAAGGAAGCAACGCTGGCCAGCGGCATGCGCGTGTGGAGCGCCCAGCCCGAAGGTCCGGGGCCCTTCCCCACCGCCTTCATCCTCCACGAGCGCTACGGCCCCGTGCAACACACGTTCAACATCATGGAGCGCATGGCCCGGGAGGGCTTTGCCGCCTTCGCCCCCGACCTATTCCATCGCTACACCGGCAACCGCCAGGCTGTCGAGGCCGCCGAGGAGCGGGTCGAGTTGCCGGACGAGCATACGTTGACCGACATCGACGAGCTGATGGGCCACATCAGGGGGCTGGACTACGCCGACGACGCCCGCGTGGTCATCGCCGGGTACTGCCAGACCGGACGCACGCCCCTGGTCGTTGCCTCCCATCGCGGCTACGTCAGCGGAGCGTTGGTCCTCCACGGCGGCATCTACCCCAGGGACTACGCCGCCACCGAGACGGGTGAAGAGTCAGTAATAGGGCTGACGCCTCGGCTGTCCTGCCCGGTCTTTGGGGCCTTCGGAGAGCTGGACGAACTGATTCCGCTGCCCAACGTCTGGACCTTCCGGCAGATGCTGGAGGAGCACCGCAAGAGCTACGACATCAACGTCTTCAGCGGCGCCCCTCACTCCTGGATGAACACCACGACCCCCAGAGCCTTCGAGCGGTACCGGGCCGAGCAGACAGAGGACGCCTGGCGGGCCATGCTCGGCTTCTGCAACGAGGTCGTCTCCGGGGCTTGGGACCGCGAGCAACTCGTCTTCCGCTTCAATTCGAGCATCCAACCGGACCAGGTGTTCTTGCCCTAATGCTGGAATCGCCGGCCGGCGTCGCCGAAATCCCTTTGAAATGACGGGGGGAGCCATGCAGGAAACAACGCTGGTCAGCGGCATGCGCGTGTGGAGCGCCCACCCGAACGAGCCAGGGCCGTTCCCGGCGTTCGTCATGCTCCACGAGCGCTACGGCCCCGTGCAGCACACCTTCGACCAGGCCCAGCGCATCGCCGACGAGGGATTCGCGGCCTTCCTCCCCGACTTCTTCCACCGGCACGCCGACCAGCAGCAAGCCCTGGCGGATGGCCAGTTCCGGGGTGAGCTCGCAGACGAGGACACCCTCACGGACTTCGATGAGTTGGCGGACTACATCCGGGGCCAGGACTTCGCCGACGCCGACCGCATCGTCGTTGCCGGGTTCTGCCAGACGGGGCGGACGCCGCTTCTCCTATCGGCCCACGGACGCCGGCTCAGCGGCGCCGTGGTGTACCACGGCGGCATCTACCCCCGCGACTTCGACGCCTCGGAAAAGGGTCAGGAGTCGGTTGTTACCCTGATTCCGCGTCTGTCCTGCCCGGTCTTCGGAGCTTTCGGCGAGCTGGACCACCTCGTCCCCTTGCCCAACATTTGGACCTTCCGGCACATGCTGGAAGAGCATCGGAAGAGCTACCAGATTCACCTGTTTCCAGGGGCGCCGCACGCCTGGATGAACGACACCGCCACCGACGGCCGCTACCGGCAGAAACCACCGCCCAGTCGTGGCGGCTGATGGTGGAGTTCTCTCGCCAGGTCACGTCCGGGGCTTGGAACAGCGGCCAGATAGCGTGCCGCTTCGAGTCCAGCATCCAGCCAGACCGAGAGTTCCTGCCCACGCCCTGAACCCCTTCGCGCCCACCGGCATTCGATTGCCTTGCCCTCCCGCCAGCAGGCCCCCCGATGTGCTTCCCGGGGGCGTCGTTCCAACGCAAGGCGGCAACATCCCGCCTCCGTTAGCCGAAAGCAAGCCAGGATGGGGCCGCGCTCCGAGACTCATGGTCCGAACTCGCCAGAGCTACGATGCGCTTCCAGGGCCAACCCTGGCTAGCATTCTCTTCGTCAAGTCTCTCTTCCTCAAGAAGTCTCTCTTCCTCAAGTTCGGCTGAGACCTTAGCGATTTTACGCTCGAGCTCCGCTCTTGCTTCTTCATCCCTCATCCGCGGCGACTTCTCTGCGGGGGCGCCGGGTTTGGCGTGCCTGGCGACAGCGCGCTCGACGGTCCACTCGGCGACGCGGACGTCGTTCTGTCCAAGGGAGGCGTTCATCACCTGGACGGCCTTGCCTGCGAGGCGGAGCAGGGCGCCTTCAACCTCTTGGCGGCGCCAGGCGGGAGACGCCTCCACGGGGGACGGCTCAGCTTGCGGGTCCAATCCGGCGCTGCGCTGCGCGCGGGTTGCGCGGTGGGCGGCCATCCGGCAGCGCCCGGAACAGTAGACGGCGTCCGCCCGCATAGCAGGCGGGAGGAGGGAGTCACACGAAGGACAAAAGCGGAGGAAGCGCGAACGGCAATGCATAGCACCTCAATGTGAACACTATCAGGATCTACGCTGGTTGGAAGGAATTGTGACGCGTAACAGCCGGATTTCGGGGGTTTCCAGGCACGGAGGCGTCACCAAGGCGTCACCAAGGCGTCAGGAGCCGTCAGCGAGCTGTGATGGACCGTCGTGCAGTTGTAGCTGAAGCGCAGCGAACCGCGGCGGAGCCGCGCGGTTGGAAGGGGCTTGTCTGGAAACGGGATTGGCACTGGTCTCACCTTTCCTCGGACGGTCGTGGGCCTGGGGGACGTTTCCCCGGATGCGTCGCCACAGAGGGATGCTCTGTGGTTAGCGCCCGGCGCCTACGTTATGCGGCAGGCTTCTAAGGAAGAGAAGCGGGCCGGCTGCCCACTTCCTGGGGGTATGATAGCACATTTGTTCTGTTTTTGCAAGGGGGGTTTGGCGAGGCTTCCCAACCTGCCCTCGAGTACGAGGGCAGGGACTGAGGGGAACGGAGAGAGGGGAGCTTATGGTGGCGGACGCCCTCCTTCAGGGGCGGGTTTGGCTTGGCGGGCGCCGCTATCCCGCCCGCTCCTCCCTCCGACGTTTTTAGGTACAGGGGGAGTCCCCCTGTACCCCCGGCGGGGGCTGCGCCCCCTGCACCCCGCTGGGGGGAGGGATAGGGACGACCGAGAGCACCGCGGATTCACGGACTTGATTTTCAAGTGGGTGGAGGAAAGCTTCGACCTGTCCCGCGCAAGGGACGTGGTCGAGTGGGCGGCCTCCGATGGCGTGATAAGCTGAGATGGTTGCGTGAGCGGCGCGGCCAAGCAGCGCCTCAACCGGGGAACACCGAGACATAGGTTCCGCGATATTCGAGGGGCTGCGGCCAGCGATGACGAGGAGTCGACTATGGCTGACATCAGCTCCGAGACCGTAAATGACATCGTGGGCATCATGGAGTACATCTGCACGAACGGGCGAGATGCTGCAAACCGCGCGGCGCGTATTGAACGCCCCGAACGAATGTCAGACGATGACTTCAAGGCTCTTGCGAAGGAGGTAGAGGAAGTAGGTGAGTCGGTTCGCAAACTGGAACAGATCAATCCGTACATCGTCCCGGCCCTCTTCGAAGTGCCTCATGGAAAGTGGATGGGATGGAGCGGTCTTCAGAATTACCGCAACGTCCTCGCTCACGACTTTCCCTCGGTGACTCCGAGTGATCTGTTCGACCGCGTGACCAACAAGCTAGCGCTTACCGACGTGGTTGACCTCCTGTCGTCGGTCACGAGCGTGTCGGTGACAGACTCGCCGTTCTCCTTTGGCTTGGTGTCGGACGTCAGGCGGCTGCAGCGATCCCAAGAGTACGGTCAATTGCATCCTGGAGCGTCACTGATACTGCTGCGGTTCGACCCAGCCGGGGAACTGATGGCCGCACGGTCATGGCGAGACGCGGATGACAATTGGTGCGCGACAACGAGGTGGGTTCGTACCTACACCGAAAATCAGGACGAGATCACGCTCAGCATTCGCGATACAGAGATGCATGTAGTTCCCCGTCCTTTGATGCCGGACGGCAGACTCGCCGACGACGAAGAACTTGATGGCGAATACAATCTGTTCGTCGTTCCCACCCAGCCGTTCGCCTGGGTGCCGAAGGTAACCAGTCAACAGGACAGCTTCCCCCGGAGGAAAAAGCGCTGATCGTGATTCGGGCCAGTTGCGATGAGCCACAGGTGACGTTGTGGCGTGGGCCGCCCGCCGCCGGCAGTTCTTGGGCTAGCTGTTGAACCCCGTTGACTCCGGGGTCCAGTCCGGGCGCAGCCGTAGAGCGTAGCGCGAGGGACGCCATTGGGGTGGAGGCAACGCCGCGCTATGCAACTCCACCATAGCCTGCAGCTACGATGGACTAGGCGCCGCGAACCTCTCGACCTTGATCTGCTTGGCTTTGTCCCGCTCCTGCCAGAGGTCGTAGGCCGCCTGCAGGCCGAGCCAGGTCTCTGGGGTAGAGCCGAAGGCTTGGGACAGGCGCAGGGACATCCCGACCGATACGCCGGCTTTCTTGTTCACCAGGTCCGACAGCGCCTGTCGGGTTACACCCAAACCTTCCGCCGCCCTCGTCACCGTCAAGCCTAGCGGCTCAAGACATTCCCACCTCACGATCTCGCCCGGATGGGGAGGGTTCCGCATGGGCATTATGGCGCCTCCTCAGTGGTAGTCTGTGTAATCGACATCGATGGCATGCCCATCCTCGAACCTGAAGGTCACCCGCCAATTCCCTGACACTGAAACGGCAAAGTGCCCCCTCAGTTCACCTGAAAGCGGATGCAGCCGGAATCCCGGTATGTCCATGTCCTGGGGCGTCCGGCTTCGATCAAGCACGGCAAGGATGCGCCTCAACTTCTGGGTGTGCTCTGGGGCCACCCGCCGCGACCCTCGGCCCATGTAAAGCGACCTGAGGCCGCGGTGCTTGAAGGATAGAATCACATAAGTAGTTTGGGGTGTCGCCTGTCACCTGTCAATAGACACAAGGCCAGTGCTAAACTAGTATTGCGGCAAATTGCCTCCCGGACTAGCTTTGCTCTCGAGTCCGTAGACGGCTACAACTTCGCCACCGACTCAAACGTGGCGCCGTGTACAGTCCCCCGGCCCACCAAGCTACGCAAGATCAAGAACCTCGTATTGAGGTTTAGGCTAGTCTTGTAACCGTGTGTGCAATCGGCCATACCGAGAGGCCGAACGGGCAACTACCATCCGTCATTGAGTGACTTACCGCCAAACCAACTGCTAAGGCGCCGAGCGCCCTTCTGCGCCGGCGCATCGCTGTGTGGGATTGTACTTCCTTCGGTCTGCCAGAGTACATTCGCATTGCGGCGCCGCGGGCCGAGGAGTGTGCCCGGCTTATTAGGATCACCTAGGGAAGTGCTGGGATATGAGTAGTCGCGGCCTCGCCAAAGTCATCATGGTCCAGGGAACCTCGTCTCATGTGGGTAAGTCGGTCCTGGCTACTGCGCTCTGTCGCATCTTTGCCCAAGACGGATACCAAGTTGCCCCGTTCAAGGCGCAGAACATGTCGCTGAACTCATACGCAACGCCGGATGGCGGCGAGATAGGCCGTTCCCAGGCAGTGCAGGCCGCGGCGGCTATGACAGCCCCGAAGGTGGAGATGAACCCGGTGCTGCTCAAGCCAGAGGGCGGAAGCCGCTCCCAGCTTGTGGTGATGGGCCAACCCCAAGCCGTTGCCTCGGCCCGCGATTACCACAGCCTGAAACCGGCCATTTGGGAGACGGTGA
The DNA here is from genome assembly GCA_965263165.1 of Dehalococcoidia bacterium. Lineage (GTDB taxonomy): Bacteria > Chloroflexota > Dehalococcoidia > Lucifugimonadales > SAR202-VII-2 > SAR202-VII-2. The sequence continues at coordinate 1,289,481 of OZ253584.1, read as the reverse complement.
CCTCAGCGCTGGGCCGTTTGCGCACAGACTACGACGTGATAGTGATCGAGGGGGCTGGCAGCCCAGCAGAAATCAACTTGAAGCAGCACGACATCGTAAACATGCGGGTGGCCCTCCATGCCGATGCGCCCGTCCTGCTGGTGGGAGATATCGACCGCGGCGGCGTCTTCGCACAGCTGGTCGGGACCATGGTGCTCCTCGAGCCCGAGGAGCGGGCGTTGGTGAAGGCTCACGTCATCAACAAGTTCCGTGGGGACTTATCCCTACTCGCGCCGGGACTCGATCTCTTGGAAGCGCGGACCGGTATGCGGGTAGCGGGCGTTATACCGCACTACTCGGACATCCACATTCCTGAGGAGGACTCGTTGGGCCTCGCTCCCGGACTCAGGAGCGACGACGAACCAGCGGTAGACGTTGCCGTTATGCGCTTGCCGCATATCGCCAACTTCGACGACTTCGACCCGCTACGTCAGGAGCCTGCCGTCCGTGTGCGCTATGTGGGGCGGGCCGAAGAGTTCGGCAGCCCCGACATTGTTGTCATTCCCGGCAGTAAGACCACTGTGGCGGACCTTGACTGGCTGCGCGCGCAGGGCCTCGCCGAGCGTATCCTGGCCGTGCGCCGGAAGGGGACGCCGGTTATAGGTATCTGCGCGGGCTATCAGATGCTGGGCGTGAAGCTCCTGGACCCGGACGGCGTGGAGTCGCCCAGAGCCGAGACCCAGGGCCTGGGACTCCTGCAGACGTCCACCACTTTCCTAAGGAACAAGTCCACCCATCAGGTTACGGGACGCGTGGTCAAAGGCCGCGGCCTCTTGAGCGGCTGCAATGGCGAAGAGGTTACCGCCTACGAGATCCACATGGGCGTCGCGTCCGGGGAGAGCGTATCCCACCCGTTCGCCGTGGAGTCTCGCTCAGGTCAGCGCGTAGACTTGCCCGACGGCGCCTTGGATGACGAAGGACTCGTTCTCGGCACATACCTGCACGGGCTCTTCCACAACCGCGCCGTCCGCCGCTCGATCCTGGAGTATGTAGCGAAACGAAAGGGAGCGACCCTTCCTACAGCCGGGGAGAATATCGATCCGAATGCCGAGTACGACAAGCTCGCGACACTGGTGCGCGGGCACCTTGACATGGATCTGGTCTATCGCTTGACGGGGCTGATGGAGTGAGCGTGCATAAGGATGAGGGCCGCGCTTACGTAAGTTGACCCAGTTCTCTCAGAATTGGGCCTGTTCGTCTTCCCAGGGATTGATCACGTCGATCCCGCACCCTTCGAAGTCGCTCGCGTCTCTCGTTGCGACCGACGAGTACGGGGCCGTCCCTGGACGGATGGGGGTGTTGTGGCCTGCGCCGCTATCCCGCCCGCACCGCCCTCCGACGTTTTTAGAAACAGGGGGACTCGCTGTACCCCCGGCGAGGGCTGCGCCCCCTGCACCCCGCTTGGGGCACGAGGGGAGTGTCGCTTTCTCACCTTGGCGGGCCGGACCCCCATCCTAACCTTCCCCCGAGTACAGGGGCAGGGACAGAGCAGCCCCCTGCACCCCGCTTTGGGGACGGGGCGTCGGCGTTTTCTCACCTGCGCGTCGGGGCGCTTCCTAACCTGCCCCCGAGTACGGGAGGCGGGGGTTGGGCACCGCAAGGGCGCCGGTTCTTCATCTTCCGGCTGGCTCGCATCCCTATGCTATACTTCCACCGATTCGACCCAGCCAAGGAGGCCCTTCCCCGTCGTGCGAACCCTTCGCCTGGCTATGGCCCAGATCAACACCACCGTTGGCGACCTCGAAGGCAACACCGCCAAGGTCCTGGAGTGGATCGACCGGGCCCGGGAGATAGACGCCGATCTGGTGGCATTCCCTGAGCTTGCCCTGACCGGGTATCCGCCCGAGGACCTCCTCTTCAAGCCGCACTTCATCCACGAAGGCCGCCGTTGCCTGGACCGCGTCATCGCCGCCTCGCGCGGCATGACGGTAGTCGTTGGCTTTGTAGACGCTGAGGGCGAGGCCTTCAACGCAGCGGCCGTGGCCCACGACGGCGCCCTGGTTGGCGTCTACCACAAGATCTTCCTCCCAAACTACGGCGTCTTCGACGAGGAACGCTACTTCAAGGCCGGGACCACCTGCCCCGTCTACGTCATCAATGGCATCGGCATCGGAGTCAACGTCTGCGAGGACATTTGGTATGCAAGCGGCCCAACCGCGGTGCAGCAGCGGGCGGGCGCCGAGGTCATCGTCAACATCAACTCGTCCCCCTTCCACGCGGGCAAACGCAGCTTCCGCGAGCGCATGCTGGCAACCAGGGCATCGGACAACCAGCTCTTCTTGGCCTACGTCAACATGGTGGGCGGGCAGGACGAGCTGGTCTTCGACGGCGCCAGCCTCATCTTTGACCCCGACGGCGAGTGCGTCGCGGCGGGAGCCCAGTTCGAGGAGGGCCTCGTCGCGCAGACCTCAACGTTGAAGGCGTATTCCGCCAGCGGCTGAAGGACCCCAGAGTCCGCAAAGCGCCGGTTGCCACTGGCCAGATCGGCCAACCGGAGGTCGTTCCCGTCCCCGGCAGCGCCCCCAAGGACGCCCCCAAAGCGCCGCTGCCGCCATCCGAGCCGCGCCGCTATGAAGGTCCGGCAGAGGTCTACGAAGCCCTGGTCATGGGTGTCCGCGACTATGTGCAAAAGTCCGGGTTCAAGCGGGTGATCATCGGCATGTCCGGCGGCATCGACTCGAGCCTGACCGCCGCCATCGCCGTCGACGCGCTGGGAGGAGAGAACGTCCTGGGCGTCCTCATGCCGTCGCGCTTCACCTCTGAAGAAAGCGTGGTGGACGCAGCAGACGCGTCGGAGCGTCTAGGCATGGAGCTCTGGAACATCCCCATCGAAGGTTCGTTCACAGCCCTGCTCGATGCGCTCGACGGCGCTTTCGCCGGCACTACGCCGGGCGTTGCGGAGGAGAACCTCCAGGCACGCATCCGCGGCAACCTGCTTATGAGCATCTCCAACAAGTTCGGGTGGATGGTGCTCACCACAGGCAACAAGAGCGAGATGGCCACGGGCTACGCCACCCTCTACGGCGACATGGCCGGAGGCTTCGCAGCCCTCAAGGACGTGCCCAAGACCCTCGTGTATGAGGCCGCCGCCTACCGCAACGAACGAGGACCACGGCCCGTCATCCCCGAGAACGTCATGACCAAGGCGCCGACCGCAGAGCTGCGCGACAACCAGAAGGACGAGGACTCCCTGCCTCCCTACTCGGCGCTGGACCCCATCATCCGGGCCTACGTGGAGGAGGACTGGAGCCTCGACGCTATCGTAGACATGGGCCACGACGCCGAAACGGTCAAGCGGGTCATCACCATGGTGGACCGCAACGAGTACAAACGCCGCCAGGCACCGCCGGGCGTCAAGATCACGCCCAGGGCGTTCGGCAGAGACAGGCGCCTGCCCATCGTGAACCGGTACCGGCAATTCTAGATGAATCGCCAATGAACAGCGTTTAGCACTATCATAACCATCGCTCCATCCCGTTGGCGGAGCGTCGGCTCTTCCCGCCATAGGCCAGGCACCCCATGAGACCCACCACCCAATTGCGCCAGCTCCTCGCCCAGGACCAGTTGCTCCTGGCGCCCTTCGCGTACGACGCCTTCACGGCCCGCATCGCCGAGGACGTAGGCTTCCGTGCCGTCTACATGGGCGGATTCGTAACGTCCATGGCCCATGGGTATCCGGACCTGGGCCTGCTCTCCCAAACGGAGATGGTGGCCAACGCGAGCCGAATTGCCCAGCGGATCTCCGTACCGCTCATCTGCGACGCAGACACCGGCTACGGCAACGCCGTCAACGTCTGGCGAACCGTGCGTCTGTTCGAGGGCGCAGGAGCGGCCGGGATTCACGTGGAAGACCAGGTTGCCCCAAAGCGGTGCGGCTTCTTTGCAGGCAAGGACGTCATCTCCCAGGATGAAGCCGTTCAGAAGGTCAGAGCCGCGGTGGAAGCCCGGCAGGACCAGGATTTCGTCATCATTGCCAGGACGGATGCGCTTGCCGTCCATGGCTGGGAGGATACGGTGCGCCGCTGCCGGGCCTTCCACGAGGCCGGCGCCGACATGGTCTTCGTGGACGGCATCAGCACGGAAGACGACCTTCAGACCTACGCCGCGGAACTGGCCGGCATACCTCGCCTGCTCAACGGCGACCAGTTCCCAGCGGCTGAGGCGCAGGAATTGGGGTTCAAGCTCCAGATTCACCGGGGCCCCATGTTTCGCGCCTACCACTGGTACCGCAGCCAGTATCAGGAGTTGCACGACGCGGGCTGTCTGGAAACAGCGGGCTACCCCGACACGTTCGAGTTGCGCACGGCGATCGCGCGGCTGCTGGGAAAGGATGAGATCGACGAGATGGAACGGCGCTACGCCACCAGGCAACCCACAGGAGGCGACCGATGACCACCGCAACACCGAAGGTAACGGAAACCCTGGCCGAGCATACCCTCGGGTTCCCAGGGAACGATATCCCCGCCGATGCCCGGGAAGCCGCCAGAAAGCTGTTGCTGGACTTCCTGGCCGTGGCTGTGGGAGGACGCCAATTCGCCGACTCCACGGCAACCGTACTGGCCGGGACCCATGACCTCCTGTGCGGCGCGGAGGGCAATTGCACCGTGGCCGGCGAGGCCACCGGCTATCCAGCCCACTTCGCCGCCCTGCTCAACGGGACATTCGCGCACTCCATGGACTTCGACGACACTCACGTGGACTCGGTAATCCACATTGGCTCGCCTCTGTTTTCCACGCTCCTCGCCATCGGAGAGCGGGAGAGGGTTTCGGGGCGCGCCTTCCTGGACGCGGCGGTCCTCGGCTATGACTTCATCGCCAAGGCCGGCAACGTCCACGGCGCCGCGGTCCACAAGCGGGGTTTTCACCCCACGCCAACGACTGGAATCTTCGGCGCCGTCGCTGCCGGGGCCCGGTTGCTGGGTCTGAGCGGAGAGAAAACCCTGAACGCTCTTGGCATCGCCCTGAACCAGGCGGCAGGCACGATGGCGTTTCTCGAGGGCGGCGCGTGGACGAAGCGCCTCCAGGTGGGCCTGGCCGCCCACAATGCCATCTACGCCCTGACCTACGCCCGGCAGGGCTTTCAGGGTCCGAACAAGGCCCTGGAGGGACGCCTCGGCTACTACGAGCTGTACACCGAGGGAGGTTACGACCCCAGCCAAGCCCTGAAGGGACTGGGCAGCGTATTCGAGGTCACCCGCACCGGGGTGAAGCCCTATCCCTCGTGCCGATACAACCACAGCCTGATAGACGGAGTGCTGGCGTTGGTCGGCGGGGGAAAGGCGCCGGTGGACGAGATTGAGGCAATGGAATTGGACATAACATCGCCGGGTTTCGCCATCGTGGGGGACCCGCCCGAGGTGCGGCAGAAGCCCATCAGCGTCGTGGACGGCCAATTCAGCGCCTACTTCGCCGCCTCGGTCACCGCCTGCGACGGCAGATTCGGGTGGGCAGCCTACGACCGCTTGCAGGACAAGGATGTCATCGGCCTCATGGGGCGGACGACGGTGCGCGTGGACGATTCCCTGCCCCGCTTTGGGGGCCGCGTGACCGTTACCCTGAAGGGAGGAAGCACTCTCGTGCAAGAGATCCTCGTTCCCCTCGGCGAGCCCGAGAACCCCGTTGACTGGGACGGCCTGGAGGCCAAGTTCCGAGACCTGGCCGAGGGCGCACTGGGAGCGGACGGGGCATCGAGGGTGATTGAGACGGTGCGGCGCATAGACGACCTCGGCAGCATCTCCGAACTAACGCGCCTTCTCCGCGGGTAGGCGCCGGACGGACGTTGGGCAAAGAGAAGCCCCGGCTCTGCGCGAGCCGGGGCTTCTGATTTCAACCATGCATCGCCGCTGCCTAGGAGGTCCTGGCCGCCACGACCTCCAGCCAGCCTCTGGACACCGTCTTGAGCTTCAACTCGTCGAATACCTGAACCACCGCTTCCTTCAGGGCCGAACTGGCTTCAGCCATCGGGATACCGGGCAGCGCCCCCTGTATGAAGTCCGAGAAGGAGCTGATGTCCAGCCATGCCTCTAGGGGCACATGGGCGGTGTCCTCTTTCTGCCTCACGACCGTAAAGCCACTGCTTTCCAGTAGTTCCTGATACTGCTCTATGGAGAGCATCTTGCGGGACTCCACCTTCTCCCGCGTGGGCATCAGCCCGTCCCGCTCCTTGACGATGCGTATGGCCCGCATCATCCACCGGCGGTAGAACTGCTCGGTGCCGGGGCGCATAGTCCCATGGTAGAAGGCGCTGTTGAATGAGAACGTCCCATCCTCCCGCAGCACGCCGCGGACCTCGTCGAGGAGGCTGCCCTTGTCCGGGACCATGTGGATGGCGTTGCACAGGAACACCGCGTCCACGGAGCGCCGGACGGTCAGAGAGAGGTCCTCGATACGCCCCTGCACGAACTGGGCCATGTTCGAGTACGTCCGCTGCAGGTCCTCGCGAGCCTGGCGCAGCGCCGTCGACGAGCTGTCGATGCCAATGACCAAGCTTTCCTGGGCCCCGCGGAGCTTTTCCAAGAGAAGCCGCGTCACAGCCCCGGTGCCGCACGCCAGGTCCAGCACGATGTTGCCGGGCTTGATCTGCGACAGGTCGACGAGCCGGGAGTTCAAATCCGTATAGAAGGGATGCTGAGTGAACCGACGGAACGAAAAATCCGTACCCGCAGCCATCTGGAAACCTCCCCAGTCGCCGTTCCCGAACGACCTCGCCCAAACAATATGAAATCGTAGCATAAGACCGCCCATAAGCAAAGCAAGGCCCAGGGCAAGAGGCGGGGGAGCCGGGGCGAGTCTGTGGAGCGGCCCTTGACAACCCGCCAGGCGCTGGTACAATGTGGGTCAGGTCGGCCCATGGTCGGTCAAAGGGTAGTTCGCTCCTTAACAATAGAAGAGTGGAAGGAAAGTGGCTCTGGAGCACACGTAGCTATAGGCTAAGACCCTCGCGAGTCGAAAGGCTCCGAGGAAAACACTGTCGGCGAGTTTGATCCTGGCTCAGGACGAACGCTGGCGGCGCGCTTAATGCATGCAAGTCGAACGGTCTTCAAGGCTTCGGCTCTGAGGACAGTGGCAGACGGCTGAGTAACACGTGAGTAACCTGCCCTGGTATGGGGAATAACCCGGGGAAACTCGGGCTAATACCGCATACGTCCGGTTGCCATAAGGTGACCGGGGAAAGGCCTTCGGGTCGTACCAGGAGGGGCTCGCGGCCTATCAGGTAGTTGGCGGGGTAACGGCCCACCAAGCCTCAGACGGGTAGCCGGTGTGAGAGCATGACCGGCCAGACGGGGACTGAGACACGGCCCCGACTCCTACGGGAGGCAGCAGCAGGGAATCTTGCGCAATGGGCGAAAGCCTGACGCAGCGACGCCGCGTGGGGGATGAAGGCCTGCGGGTCGTAAACCCCTTTTGTCGGGGAAGAGAAAGGACGGTACCCGGCGAATAAGCCTCGGCTAACTACGTGCCAGCAGCCGCGGTAATACGTAGGAGGCTAGCGTTGTCCGGATTTACTGGGCGTAAAGGGCGCGTAGGCGGCCGGGTTTGTCTGCCGTGAAATCTCCCTGCTTAACGGGGAGGGGCCGGTGGAGTACGGCTCGGCTTGAGGACAGTAGAGGCGAGTGGAATTCCCGGAGGAGCGGTGAAATGCGTAGAGTTCGGGAGGAACACCAGAGGCGAAAGCGGCTCGCTGGGCTGGTCCTGACGCTGAGGCGCGAAAGCGTGGGGAGCAAACCGGATTAGATACCCGGGTAGTCCACGCCCTAAACGATGCGCACTTGGTCTGGGGGGTATCGACCCCCCCCGGGTCGAAGCTTACGCGATAAGTGCGCCGCCTGGGAACTACGGCCGCAAGGCCAAAACTCAAAGGAATTGACGGGGGCCCGCACAAGCAGCGGAGCGTGTGGTTTAATTCGATGCAAAGCGAAGAACCTTACCAGGGCTTGACATGTCGGTGGTACCCTCCCGAAAGGGTAGGGGACCCCTCGGGGAGCCGTCACAGGTGCTGCATGGCTGTCGTCAGCTCGTGCCGTGAGGTGTTGGGTTAAGTCCCGCAACGAGCGCAACCCTCGTGACTAGTTGCACTCTCTAGTCAGACTGCCCCTGATGAAGGGGAGGAAGGTGGGGATGACGTCAAGTCAGCATGGCCCTTACGCCCTGGGCGACACACACGCTACAATGGGTAGGACAACGGGCAGCCACGCCGCGAGGCGGAGCAAATCCTTAAACCTACCCCCAGTTGGGATTGCAGGCTGCAACCCGCCTGCATGAACGCGGAGTTGCTAGTAACCGCAGATCAGCCCTACTGCGGTGAATACGTTCCCGGGCCTTGTACACACCGCCCGTCACGTCATGGAAGCCGGTAACACCTGAAGTCGCTGGGCTAACCCGCAAGGGACGCAGGTGCCGAAGGTGGGATCGGTGACTGGGACGAAGTCGTAACAAGGTAGCTGTACCGGAAGGTGCGGCTGGATCACCTCCTTTTTAGGGAGTTTCTACTCCTAGGTCGTTCGGTGGGTGGTCGTTTGGCCCCGCTCGGTTGAGCCGGAACCCCGATTTTTCGGGGCGGAGCTCCTCGGCGGATGCCGGCGATCCTTGTATCCCCATCGTTTCTCCTTCGCCTCAGGCCGCTTTCTTTCCACTCTTCTATTGCTAAGGGCAGGGCGCCCCGCATGGGCGCCCTTTTTGCTGCCCTACGCCCACTTCCCGGAGCATCGTTGGCACTTCAGCCCGACCAGCCCTCGGACGCCTTCCTCTTGGAAGCGGAATCCTTCGCCACGGGCCTCGCCCGGGATGCCGGCCGTCTCCTCATGGGCTACTTCCGCCGCCCCCTGGACATAGACTACAAGTCCCAGGGTCAACGCAGCCCCGTCACCAACGCCGACAAGGCGGCGGAGGACTTCCTCGGCAAGGCCATTCTGGACCGCTATCCCACCCATGCCATCCTTGGCGAAGAAGGGTCAGGGAAGGACTCGCCGCCCACGGACTTCACCTGGGCCGTCGATCCTCTGGACGGCACGACCAATTTCCTGAACGGCCTCCCCGTGTTTGGGTCTGCCATCGGCCTTCTATGGCGCGGCCAGCCTGTGGTGGGCGCCATCTTCCTTCCCTGGCCTGGCCAGGACGACGGCTTCCTCTTCCACGCCCGCAATGGCGGCGGCACCTTCATCGGCGACGACCCCATCCGCGTGACCCCGCAGGCCGAGCCCAAGCCAACAGGCCTGGTGGCTATGCCCGCAGCATTCCGCCGCATGTTCAGAATACCGCCCAAGATGCGCTCGCGCATGGGCGAGTTCCGAGGCTCCGGCAGCATTGCCTACGAAATGGCGATGGTCGCTTGCGGCACTATGCAATACGCCCTGTTCACGGGGCCGCGGGTCTGGGACGTGGCCGCCGGCGTGGTCCTAGTCAGAGAAGCCGGCGGCACAGTCCTCGAACTTCGCTCCCGCCGGTGGACTCCGTTGCACCAGTTTGGCGCCGCCCCGGTCCCCGGCCAGGAGGAGCTTCGGAATTGGCGCGTCCCCGAGCTGGTAGGCAACCGGGAACTCCTAGACTTCGTTACCGGCGCGCTCAAGCCCCGCCCCCACTTCCTGATCCGCCGCTTTCTCCGCAACATACGCCAGCGCCGAGGCGCTGCGCGGTAGCGTCTCTCCTCCTCGAAACGCCCAGGCTCACTCGCAATGCTCAGGCTCAGCGCCCGGGAGTTCAGGGACGCACGGGCTCTTTTAGATAGCAATAGGCAGACTATCTTCCTATCGTCGTTAGATTTTCCAGACAGTGGCCATCAGATTTTCCAAATTGACGAGATAGAAAGTCTTGACAAGCGGGCCAGCATTGCTGTACCATCAGTGCAGATAAGCTCATAGAGAGAGCGAGGCTTTCTAAGAAGGAGAGGGCACATGTTGCATCTATTGCCATTTGTCACCTCAGCGGTGACGGACGATCTCTTGAAAGCCACGAGCCGGCTGGAACAGGCCACGCACGAGTCGTGGGCCGTTGACTGGGAGAGGCTAACCTTAGTATGCTCCCACGGGATTCAAATGAATCCCCAGTCAGCAGTGAGCGCCTCTCCCAACAGCCTGCACTCGATCGTTCTGGCCCGCCACGATGTCGCGGGAATAGGAGTCTAACGAGCCCGGCGGGGAGTAGTCTGCTACTCGAAAAACAGAGAGGGGCCTCGGGCGCTCAAAGGGGGGAAGCCATCGAGGACCGCTTTGTCGGGAAATACCCGATCAGTGTCGCCGCGAACTTCGCGGGCGTGCCGGAGCATAGGCTCAGGGCCTTTGAGAACGCTGGCCTATTCGAGCCCCATCGCACCGATGGAGGCACTCGTCTCTATTCGGATGCGGACTTGGAGTTGATTGAGCGCATCGCGGAGCTTGCAGACCGGGGAATCAACTATGCGGGAATCCGGGAGATCCTGGAGATCACCGAGGTGACCCAGTCCGAGGATTCCGAAGACGGAACACCCGAGGATGGAACAGCCGAGGATGAGGCCTCCGATGCCAAGGTGGAGGCGCAAGACAAGGAGGAAGTCTAGAACCAGCTGGAAAGAAGACCTGGACACGCTTGGGCTCCCATCCCCTTCCGCGGGACATCCGCCTATCCCGCCGCCAACGCCGGGGTCCATGACGGAGCAGTAGCCGAGCGAGCGCCGTCTCCTTTTCGCCCCTGGTCGCTTAAGGGGTGATGCCGTGGAGTGGTTGCTGCTGTCTGTTCTGAGCGCTCTGTCCTTTTCTGCATACACCATTCTGCAGAAGCTGACCTTCCAGAGGTATCTGGGCAACGTCGTCGCCTATGGCTTTCTGGGCGCGGTCCTCCATCTCGTCATCGCCGCCGTCATCCTCCTCCTCGACCCTGTTCGCGTCCCCTGGACGTCCGGCCCCTTCCTCGCCATCCTGGCCGCCGGCCTGATCCACGCCTTTTACACGCTCCTGATATTCACTGTGGTCCGGCGGGCGGACGAGGTCACGCGCGTCGTGCCCGTCGTGGACACGTACCCCCTTTTCATCGTCCTGATGGCCGTGCTCTTTCTGGGAGAAGCCCTCACAGCACTGAAGGCCGTGGCCATCGGGCTGATCGTAGGCGGGGCGATTCTTGCTTCTTGGCATAGGGGATTGCCCGGAAAGCGCCTGCGGGTGGGCTGGCCCCTGCTCATGATGCTCGGCGCCAGCTTCTCCATTGCCTCGTACAGCATCATCGCCAAATACGCCCTGTCGGCGCTCGACATCTGGCAGACCTACGCTCTCTCCAGCGTCGCCTCCGCCCCCGCCTTTGCCTTCGCCGCGCACCACTTCCACGCTTGGCCCGCCGTCCGCCGCGCCCTTGCCCTTCCCAGGGTGGTTGCAGTGGCATCGGTGGGCCACTTCATGCTCTTTGTGGCGTTCATGCTGGGCCTTCTCGCCTTCACCATGGGGCCGGTGTCCCTGGCCTCTGCAGTCATGGCGGCGCGGCCCATCATCGTGCTTGGGTACGTGGCCCTGATCAACACCGCCTTCCCCGCCCTGCTGACCGAGCGGCTGGGGAGAACGAACGCTATGAGCAAGGGCCTAGCGGCTGGAATGGTGACGGCGGGTGTCGGAGCGATAGCATTCTTCTAGCCCCGTTCAGCCCCGTCCCGGTCGAGAGCCCCAGCATCTACGGCGCACTACAACCAGGGCCACGGCACGCAACGGCGGGAGTATGGAGAGGGAAACACTCGATGTTCCAAGACCGCCTCGATCCGGTTCTGCAGGGCCCGGTACTCTGAGGGGTCAATCCAGTCCCCTATTCCAGCGGCCCGTTCCCGATGCTCCGCCAGGTCCGCCAACAACCCCTCGCACTGGCTGAGCAGGTCGCCGGGAATGGGGTCGCCGGCGAAATCCCACACCACGGTTCTCAGCTTCAGGTCCACGTGGAACGCCAGGCCGTGGTCTATGCCCCAGACCTGTTCATCCAAGCGCCCCAGTAGAAAGTGGGACGATTTGCGGTCAGCCTGGTTGGTCACGACATCGAAGAGGCATATGCGCTGGACTTCGTATTGGTAGCGCTCTCTCATCGTCAGGTAGTGATTCCTGGGATCGTGGTCAATGTACAGCAGCACGACCCCCTCCCCGTAGGGCCCGTCCCTGACCACGCTTGGCGGAACGAAGTCCCACCCCAACGCCCCAGAGAGCAGGTAGCTTGCATATTCACGCCTGTACAGGGTACCGCCAGGGAAGTCCCAAAGCGGCGCCTCGCCGGTGGCGGGCTTGTAGATCGCGTTGCACTCCACCCGCCCGTCGCGGCACACGTCAACAAGGAACGTGTAGTTGGAACCGGTGGGGACCAGACGCGGGTTGACCAGATCGCTGTGCTCCAGCAGATCCAGGGCCTCGGGGGGTGTGAGTTCTCTGTGGGCCACGGGTGCGAACCGGCGCGCTAGCCTTGAAACCCCATCGCATGATGGCCGTTGGACTTGGGGCACGCATGCCACTCTCCATCCATTGGCCCATGGCAGAGCGAGCAGCGCGGGCGCCCGGATGCGCAGACCTGAAGCGCTTCGGCAGCTAGGTCGCGGACCTCGTCAGGAGCGCCCCACCAGCGAAGCGTGGGAGCCTCATCGTCCTCGGTTTCAGTGTCATAGGCCATGACTGAGATGAGGTCGGTTTCCGAGCTGCGCCCCAGAGCAAGATTCCCAACCTTGAACTCGACCGTGGAAGAGGCGGGGGGGGCGGCCTCAGCGTCTCCCGGCACATCTCTGACCCCCGACTCCTCATGCTCTCCCAGCACCCGGTGAATGGCTAGGGCAAGGGCGTAGAGCTGCTCCTTCTCCATCCACAGGCACGCCGATCCCGGAGAGGCCTCAACCAGCAGCCGGAAATACCGGCGACCGGGTTCGCCGACGGAGTCTGCCGTCACCTTGGATGCTCGGCCGAATTCGTGTTGCGCTGGACTCATGGACGTGTATGTTCGCTGGGCACGGGTAATCTAGCTGGGCGTCAGGCTCTTCCAGCGAGCCGCGCCTTGAGGACATCAATGGCCACCGTGGGGGATGGATCAACCCCGTTCAGCAACCCAAGATAGTAGCTAGTGTAGTCCCCCATGAGGACGCAACTCAACAGATGGGCCAGCGGAAACGTCCCCCGGCCCTCGATCAGGTGATGGCGAACCCCAACCTGAGCCAGCAACTCCCCGGTGACATGGTACCGCCTGAGCGTGCGCGGGTGAAGGAACTGAGAGGCCACCATGACCACAGCCATCCTGCCTGCGGGGTCGGGCATTGCATAGCCCACCACCGACGAATGATTGGCCTCCGGTATCTCATCTGCGAAGGCCCATCCCTTGGCGTTCTCGTTGATCTGGGCTTTCCAGCGGTAGGCGGCCCCCTTCAGCAGCCCGGCCCCGTAGATCACAGCGATCTTGCCGTGGACCATGTGAGCCAACGTCTTCGCCGCGTTCCGCTGGCTGGGGACGCCCTCTCCCAACTCGTCGATCCTGGAGCGCAGGACGGCGACGGCATCCTCAACCTCGTCCTGTCTGTCTCGCACCAGCTTCAAGCCCTGAAGCGCCGCCAGAGGCGCCAGCAGGCTATATCCCAGGGCCGTGCGGGGCTCGCCCTCATGGTCCACGGTGAAGACCGGCCAGCCCTCGTTCGCCGCATCGTATCCGAGCTTGCCTCCCGTCGTGACGCAGAGCACCTTGCACTTGCGCATCCGCGCCTGATGAAACGCCGACAGCGCCTCCTCCGTATTCCCCGAATAGCTCGAAACGATGACGAGCGTCCGGGCGTCTGCGTAGCGTGGCAGGCTGTAGTCCCTGCACACGAACACCGGTGGAGCGTCCTCTGCGGCCAGGAGGTCGGCCAAGAGCGCGCCTCCGATCGCCGACCCGCCCATGCCGGCGATGACGACCTTGTCGACGGAGGCGTAGGACCGGGGCAGCGAAAGTTGCAGCCCCTGATCCCAGGCCCGCCGGCACTGGTCGGGCAACCCTGCGATGCGATCGCGAAAGCGGGTGGGGTCCAGCCGCTTGTAGGAGACGGGGTCGTCCAGAATATCGAAGGATGCCACGTTTAGACCCTTGGCTTCGCCAGGGCGGTTGAGCCCTTCCACTGCCTCCGAGCCTCCCGGCCCAGGAACCACAGACCGCCGAACACCACGATGCTAAGGTAGGTGATGGTGCGGTCGAGTAGGGCCACGGACACGGCCTGACTCTGGCTCAGGCGCAGCATCAAGAGGCCCACCATGCCTGGACCGGACAGGCCAAGGCCTCCGGGCGTGATGGGCACGGCCGTGAGCACAGAATGCGTCATGCTGACGAATACTATCATCGAAAAGGGAAGCGTGAACCCCAGCGCCTGAACGACGAAGTACAGCCGGGCCACCTCGCAGGCCCAAGCGGCCAGCCCCAATGCCGACACCAAGGGGAGCTGTCTGAGACTGAGCAACGCTCCCTGGTGAAAACCCTGATACGCCTCCTGGATGCGCTTCGGAAACCTGCTCGCGACCCTGAGACCGAAGCGGCGCATGAATAGCAGGACCAGCGCCGCCACAACCATCAGCCCAAAGGCGATGGCTAGGAACTTGGCAAATGACCCCAGCTCGCCGGTGGCGGCGGCGAACAGGACGGCGGCGCCCAGAAGCCCAAAGACAAGGAACAGGTCCAGAGCCCGCTCCGTCAGCACCGTGCCAGCCGTGCGGATGAAGCTTGCCCCCGTGGTCTCGGTGACCAGGTATGTCCGATATGCCTCGCCGAGGCGGAAGATCGTAATGGAGTTGGCAAACCAACCCAGCAGGATGAAGGAGGCACAGGCCAGAGGGCCTGGCACGGGATTGCCGCCTCCTCTTTGGGCCTCCACGTTCTTCATCATCACGCGCCAGCGGAGACCCCGCGCCAGGAAGCTCACATAGTAGATGACGATGGCTGCCCCATACAGCAGCGGGTTGCTGTCGTTGAGGTTGCGGCGCACTTCGTCGAGATCTATATCGAATCGCGTGAAGAGAAACGCCAGGAAGGCCACTGCCAAGACGAAGGCAATGATCGTTGGGGCCGAGAGGGCCCGGCGCCTCAGGTTCGTCGCGGAACCGCGTTCCTGGTCCATGCCGCCTCGGGAGGGCCTCTTACCCCTCGGTGGGGGGCGCCGCATTGTGGCCCTGGTTAATCACGCGCTGCACAGCGGCCGCTTGGCGGGAATCCCCGGCCGTCTGGGATATCGCTCTGGGGTCTCGGTCTGCTTTCTGGCGATGACCAACACCCTGGCGCCAGGCAGCGCATCCACCGGGCGCACTACCTCGATCTCCGCTCCCAATGCTTCAGCGGCGCCTCTACCCTGGCGCAATTCGTCCTCGATGTCTCCCTTCTTCTGGACTATGACCAGCCCGCCAATTCGAGCGAAGGGAACGCAGCATTCCATAGCCACCGGGAGACGGCCCAAGGCCCTGGCCATAACCACGTCGAAGACGCCCCTCAGCGCTCGCTCGCGCCCCAGTGCTTCGGCGCGCCCCAACAGCACCTCGACACCTGAGAGCCCCAATTCGGCGACGATGCTGTTCAAAAAGGCGGCCTTCTTGGCCGTCGCTTCAATGAGCGTCGCGTTCAGCGCCGGTAGCGCTATCTTGAGCGGGAGTCCTGGAAACCCACCACCCGTCCCCACGTTCAACAGCCGCCCGCAGAAGCCCGCGCCATCCGGGAGAGCGGCCGCCAGCGTCAGCGAGTCGACGAAATGGCTTTCCTCTATCTCCTCCGGCCGAATGATCGCGGTGAGGTTGACGCGCTCGTTCCAAGCCCTCAGCTCCACAGAATACCGCTCGAACATCGCCAACTGGCGCTCGCCGAGCGGTATTCCCAACAGAGCCGCGCCCTCTACCAAAGAGACGCGCCCTGGGCCGCTGCGGCCTGCCGCCTCCCGACTCAACGGTGTCACGATTATAGCACCGGGCCCTAGCTACGAATAGCGCAGCCGCTCACTATCGAACCCTGCTGGCGGCCACCGCCACGGCAATCACGGCGATGACGATGGTGAAGGGATCGATGCTGATGAGCGCCTGCGATTTGATGATATTCGTCACGACGTAGGCGACGACTACGCCAAGCCCGGCCACCACCTGTAGACCGGTGCTGTGCCGCACGCCTATGAGCCGGGCTATGCTCTCGCCAACCAGGAACCCCACCAGAAGGAAGACCGCAATGGACAGAAAGGGTATCCAGCCAACGTAGCGGAGCAGGAACCCATTGACCGCCCCACCCGCCGCGCCCACGCCCAACGCCGCCATGGACGCCAGCAGGAAGTGGGCCGGAGAGACATCCAGGCCCGCGGGCCGCGACTCCTTGACGCACACCGGACAACGTATCCCCACGTCTGTGTGGGTCATGCAATCGCTACAGATGGGCCGCCCACAGCGGCCGCATCTGAGGTTGGTCTCCCGGCGGGAGTGGCGGAAGCAGGTCTGAACCATGTCAGAAAGACCTCATCAGAGCGATCGGCTCACCCACTCGTCCCGGTCCGAGACATCCCTGTCGAACAGGATGCGGTTGTAGAGAACTCTTGGCCAACTGAGGTGGGGGGGCCGGGCAAGGCTGTTGGCCATGGCCCTTTTCAACACTGTCAACACTGCAAAGCCCCAACAAAAGGCCACGACGCCCAGGGGTGTGGTGTAGACCAGATACATCACCGTGCTGGCGATGGGCAGCAACAGCACCGCCACAATTACCGCCAGGCCGGTGGCCCTGAAAACGAATTTGCCGATGAGCCCTATGCTTGCCAGGATCGCCAGTTGCTGCCAGGAGAGCAAGGTTAGGGCGCCAAGGCCCGCCGCTACGCCGCGGCCTCCCGTGAAACGCAGGTACAGCGACCAGTTGTGCCCCGCCACAGCCGCCAACCCCACGAGGCCCTGCACCATCGCCCCCTCGTCGAAGCCGAACCGGGCCAGCGCCACCATCCCAACGCCCTTGACCAGGTAGTCAAAGCCTCCAACGGGGCCCACCCATTTCTTCCCCACCACCTCCCATACGTTGCTCCCTCCCAGCGTACCGCTTCCGCGGCGGCGCAGGTCAACGCCCTTGACGGCTCTTCCCACAATGTAGGCCATGGGAACGGAGCCCACAATGTGGGCTACGGCTATCAGAACGGCGTCCTGGATCATGAATGACCTTGTTCAGGCCGCCGGCCCAAGATTGCACCGGCTGGCAGGATGTCCATGGTCCGTTTGCACAGGCGACTCGGAGGGAAGTCAGGGCTTGGGATAGCCGCTATGTAGCCGTCAGAGTCCTGCGTTGTCTCGCCAGCTCCTCCAGCCTTTCGGCCACTCCCATCGGCGGACCCGCCTGTCCCGGCAGGGCCTCGCCGGGCTTATCGGAGGCGTGGTAGTCGCTTCCACCGCAGGGCAGGAGGCCATGCTGACGGGCCACCGCCGCCAGCTCCCCGATGGTCTCGGGGGACAGGGTACTGTAGTTGACCTCCATGCCCGCCAGGCCCACGGCCTTCAGCGATGGAAGCATGGCAATGTAGCCGGTCGTGTAGATGGGGTGGGCCATCACGGCGACCCCTCCCGCCTGGTTGATAAGCCTGACCGCGCCTTCAGGAGTAAGTTTAACCCGCTCAGCGTAGGCAAGCCCGTCGCGGCCCAGGTACTTCTCAAAGGCCTGGCCCGTGTGCTCAATGTAACCCCGCTCCACCATCGCCTGGGCAATGTGGGGCCTGCCCACCGTGCCTTGGGCAAGCTCTTGCACCCGCTCCCAGGAAACCGGCAACCCCAGCTCCGCCAGCCTCTCCACCATCATCCTGCCGCGCTCCACCCTTCCGGCCTGGAACTCCCGCAGCGCAGCCTGAAGATCCTCGTCGTCCCTGTTGATGTGGTAACCCAGCATGTGGACTTCGTTGCCAGGCACGTCGGCGCTCAGTTCGATTCCGGGAATCAGCGTCAGATTGGGATGGCTCGCCGCCGCCTCGAACGCTTCATCCAGGCCGTTTGTCGTGTCGTGGTCGGTGATGGCGGCGACGCGCAAACCTCTCTTCGCCAGAAGCTGCACGAGCTGCGTTGGCGAGAGGCGTCCATCCGACGCCGTGGTGTGGAGATGCAGATCTACTTCAGCCATCGGCTACTCCATAGTTCGGTCGATTCGAAAGATCTCGCGGGCCTTCCCCGTTGCGTCGTCGACGTCGATGAGGACGGAGTTGAACTGGACCGGCCCCTGAGCGGGACGCAGGCGGTGGGGCATCTGCGTTGCGAAGCGGGCCAGCGCGTCGGCGGGCTCGCTCCCTATGATTGAGTTGATGGGCCCCGTCATACCTGCATCCGTGCACATGGCCGTGCCGTTGGGCAGGATACGGGCATCCGCCGTGGGAACGTGAGTGTGGGTGCCCACCACGGCGCTGACGCGTCCGTCCAAGCACCAACCCATGGCGTTCTTCTCGGAGGTGGCCTCCCCGTGGAAATCGACGATAATGACCTTGGCCCGCGTCTCGGCCAGCGCTTCCTCGACGGCGCGAAATGGGTCGTCAAAGCTGCCCATGAAGACCCGTCCTATCAGGTTCACGATGAGCGCGCCCTTAGCCCCGATGACGCCGCGGCCGGGCGCGCCCGGCGGGTAGTTGAGGGGCCGGATGAGCGGAATCTCCTCGTTCATGTGAGGAATGATCTCCTTGTTGTCCCAAACGTGGTTGCCGGAGGTGACCACGTCCACGCCCGATTCCAGCAATTCCTCCATTGTGTCCAAGGTAATGCCGAAGCCCCCGGCCAGGTTCTCACCGTTGGCCACCACTAGGTCCATATCGTACTCGCGGCGCAGGCCGGGCAGCAGCGCCTTGACGGCGCGCCGTCCGGGCTTGCCAATGACATCGCCGATCAGGAGTATGCGCACAGCGTCAGTCCGTTACCCGTTTCAGAGATAGTCAACTCAGTGCTCTATTGTAGAAGAATGGGCTTTGCTGCGGAAGGACAGCGCCCCGAAGGGACGCGAACGGGGGAGGGCTCACAGCTAAACCCTCCCCCGTTGCTTTCAGGCGCTATCGAGCGAACTCGACATTGCGGGTCTCCCGTATGACCATGACCTTGATCTGTCCGGGATAGACCAGCTTTTCCTCGATCTTCTTGACTATGTCGTATGCCATCTTGGAGGCCTGGGCATCGTCAACCTGCTCAGGGCTGACCATGATCCGCACCTCGCGGCCGGCCTGGATGGCAAACGTCTTCTCGACGCCCGGGAAGCTGTTAGCGACCTCTTCCAGGGCCTCGAGCCGTTTGGTGTACATCTCCACGGTGTCCCTGCGGGCGCCGGGACGGGCAGCGACGATGGCGTCGCCTGCAGCCACGATGAAGGCCTCTACCGACCCCATTTCCTCATCGTGGTGCTCTTCGATGGAGCGCCTCACGGCGTCGGGGATGCCGAAGCGCTCCGCCACCTCTCGTCCGATTTCGGCGTGGGGACCGTCCACTTCGTGTGTGAGCGCCTTACCGATGTCGTGGAGCAGGCCCCCTGCCTTGGCGACTTCGATATTGGCGCCAACCTCCGCCGCCAGCATACCGCAGATAAGCGCAACCTCCACGGCGTGGTACAGCATGTTCTCGCCGTAGCTGTAGCGGAACTTGAGGCGGCCCAGCAACTTGATCAGCTCGGGATTGAGGCCCCGCACTCCGGCATCGAGCACCGCCTTCTCGCCGGAGGACCAGATGTCCTCATCAACCTCTTTGCGGGCCCGCTCCACCATGTCCTCGATACGAGCAGGGTGAATGCGCCCATCCTCGATGAGGTTCTTCAGCGCCACGCGGGCGATTTCCCGTCGAATGGGATCGAAGCAGGAAATGGTAACGGCTTCCGGGGTGTCATCGATGATGAGATCGACACCCGTTGCCTGTTCCAACGCTCGAATGTTTCGTCCCTCACGGCCTATCAGGCGACCTTTCATGTCGTCTGAGGGGAGGGGGATGACTTTGGTCGACGATTCGGAGACGACGTCAGCAGCTAGTCGATGAATGGCCAGGGTTATCGCGCGGCGCGCCTTCTGGTTCGCCTGATCCTTGAATTCTTGCTCTATCTCCCGGAACCGGCGCGCCAGATCGTGCTTGATTTCTCCCTCGGCTCTCGTCAGAAGGACATCCCGAGCCTCAGCGGCGGTCAGCCCTGATATGGCTTCCAGGCGCTGGACCTCGCGGGCCCTGGCTTCCTCGGCCTCCTTGATGCGATCTTCGAGTTGCTGCTCCTTCTCTCCCAGCCCTCGCTCTTTGCGCTCCAGGTTTTCGGAGCGGTTGTCCAGGTTCTCTTCCCGGCCCTGCAGCCGGCGCTCAATGCGCTGGACCTCTGTCCTGCGCTCCCTGATCTCGTTTTCCGCCTGTGAGCGAAAGCGCAGGGCCTCTTCCTTCGCCTCCAGAACCAATGCCTTTTTCTGGTCTTCAGCCGCCTCGACAATCTGCTCTGCGTGCGTCTGAGCTGCTGCGACTTTGCGACCAGAAAGGATCTGTCGACCAAACACCCCCACCGCCCCACCAACCACCAAGGCCGCGAGGACGGCTACGATTACCGTCAACGCGTCTGACATACTACTTCACCTTCCTCCATGTGAGATTAAGCTGTGAATGAGCTATGCGAAACGATGCCCGCGAGTCTATACACCTCGTAATCCTACGCTATCATCGTAGCTGCGGAGGGGGGACGTGTCAAGGCTGGCGACTCTGTTGACACAGGCGTGGACTGCCGATACCATTATGCCGATATCGTCGCGGGAAGGTGCCTTAGCTCCTCAAAACCGTCGCCCGTTCATTGGCCGCTCCAGGCCAGCCCGGCGACGCCTTCAAACCCCTTTACACGCCCTCAGGACGCCTCCTGAGTTCCTAAGCGGCGACAGGAAGACCATCTTGACCATTGCGCAGGGCCCGCCCCACGGTTCCACCCCCGCAGTCCAGGCCGCTCAAATCCAGGCCGTTGAATGGACAGATGCAGGGCTGCGCCTGCTTGACCAGACACTTCTGCCGCGTGAACAGACCTACCTGCTGCTCGAGGACTACAGGGACGTCGTGGAGGCGGTCCAGAGCATGCGGGTGCGGGGAGCGCCGGCTCTGGGTGTGGCTGGAGGCTACGGCCTTGCGTTGGCAATCCGAGAATTCGCCGGAGAGGCCGGCTCCTTCCATGTCCGATTGGAAGCGGCGGCCGCGGCGCTGCGCGGCGCCCGGCCCACGGCGGTGAACCTGCGTTGGGCCGTGGACCGTGTTCTGAGCGTTGCTCTGCGGGAACCCCCCGTCGCCGCGTTCCAGCGCGCCCTCGATGAGGCCCACGCTATCCTCGCCGAGGACGTGGCGGCCAACCATCGAATCGGTGAGGCCGGGGCGGGGCTGCTGCCCCCCGGCAGCCGGGTGCTCACCCACTGCAACACCGGCGCGCTGGCCACCGGGGGGTGGGGCACGGCGCTGGGGGTGGTGCGAACCGCCTGGCGGCGGGGAGGGTTGGACCAAGTCTACCTTACCGAGAGCCGTCCCTTCCTCCAGGGCGCCCGCCTCACGGCGTGGGAGATGGTCCGGGAAGGCATACCGGCCACGCTCATCGTTGACGCAGCGGCGGGACACCTCCTCCAAAAGAAACGGGTGGATGCCGTCATTGTCGGCGCCGACAGGATCGCAGCCAACGGCGACGTCGCCAACAAGATAGGCACGTACAGCCTCGCGGTGCTGGCCAAGGAAAACAGCGTCCCCTTCTACGTGGCCGCGCCCTCGAGCACCATTGACCTCGAGACCGCCGCGGGAGCATCCATTCCCATTGAGGAGCGCTCTGCCGAGGAGGTCGTCAACCTCGGCGGAACGCGGGTGGCGGCGGAAGGCGTCGGAGTTTGGAACCCCTCCTTCGACGTTACGCCCGCCGGATACATCGCCGGCATCATCACGGAAAAGGGCATAGCAAGCGCCCCCTTCGCGGACAGCCTCCCAACGCTCAAGGCGCCGGCCGGTGGCTGACGCTCAGGTGGCCGTCATTGGGGGCAGCGGCCTCTACGAAATGGACGCCTTGGAGGACGTCCAGCAAGTGGACGCGCCCACGCCATTCGGCAATCCCAGCGGCCCCATCACCCTGGGAACGCTCGCAGGGCTGCGGGTCGCCTTCCTGCCCCGGCATGGTAGGGGCCATCACATCATGCCCACGGAGGTTCCTTCCAGAGCCAACATCTACGCGTTGAAGACGCTGGGCGTGGAGCGGATCATCAGCGTGAGCGCCGTGGGAAGCCTGCAGGAGCACATACACCCGCTAGAGATGGTCATCCCCGACCAGCTCATAGACAGGACGCGGGGGAGGCCCAGCACATTCTTCGGCAACGGAATCGTGGCCCACGTGGGATTCGCAGCCCCGTTCTGCCCCGACCTTGGCGCCCTCCTGGCGGGCACAGCGGAGGAGGCCGACGCCTCCGTCCACCGGTCCGGCACCTACGTCGTGATGGAAGGCCCCGCGTTCTCCACCAAAGCGGAGTCGGCGCTGTACCGATCCTGGGGAGCCAGCATCATCGGTATGACGGCCCTCCCCGAAGCCAAGCTAGCCAGGGAAGCGGAACTTTGTTACAGTACCCTGGCTTGCGTCACGGACTACGATGTGTGGCGCGAATCAGAGCCTGAGGTCTCCGTATCGCTGGTAATCCAAAACCTCATGCGCAATGTTGGCCGGGCAAAGCAGGTCCTGGCGGCTCTTGCACCCAAGCTGGCGGCCCCTCGGCAGTGTCCGTGCGCCACCGCCCTCGATAGCGCCATCATCACCGACTCTTCAGCCATTCCGGCCTCGGTCAAGAAGGACCTGGCCCCTATCATTGGAAAGTACGCGCCCATCGAGCACAGCTAGAAAAACCAGACGGGCCGCCGAGGCGCTGGCCCGGAGAACACAGAAAGGAGAACGAGCTATGGTTGCCAAGCCCTGGGGACGGCAGGAGGCTGGAGAGCCCTACCGCCGCATCAACACCGACGACGCCAAGGCCATCCTGGAAGAGCACGGCGGCGAGGTGGTTGTCGTTGACGTGCGCCGTCAGGACGAATGGGATGCCGGCCACGTGGCCGGCGCTCTGCACGTCCCTGTTGACGACCTGCTGAGCCGCTTCGATGAGCTCCCGCAGGACAAGGACCTGTTGTTCATATGCGCCGCCGGAGTTCGCAGCGGCCTTGCGGCGGAAATGGCCTCGGCCATGGGAGCGCCCGCCGACCGGCTCTTCAACATCGAAGACGGCACGCCGCCCTGGCTGGCCAAGGGCTACCCCTCGGAGTAGCCCTTGATTATGGCGTCCGCCCAGCCCACCAGCCTCTCCCTTGCTCACGACCTCCCCGATCTCGTCAGGGCGCTCCGGCAGCCGGATGCCTACCCCGGCCACCCTACCCGCGTCGACGTGGATGAGACCCATATCTCCTATGTTTTCCTGACAGGACAGTACGCCTACAAAATCAAAAAGCCCCTGAACCTCGGCTTCCTCGACTTTACGACGCTTGAGCAACGGCGCGCCTATTGCCAGCGCGAGGTTGAGTTGAACCGGGAACTGGAGCCGGACGCCTACCTGGGTGTCGTGGAGGTCCGCCGCGATGCCGGCTGCTACCGGGTCGAGGGGACCGGAGAGGTGGTGGAGTATGCCGTCAAAATGCGGCAGTTTCCCCCAGAGTCCAGGATGGACCTGCTGCTGCCCAGAGACCTGGTGACCCGGTCGCAGATAAGAGGTCTCGCCGAACGGATCGCCGGCTTCCACGGGCAGGCACCCACCAGCGAAGCGATAACCCAGGAGGGCGGACGGCGCGCATTGGCCGCCAATATAGCGGAGAACTTCGCTCAAACCGAACGCTACGTCGGCGACACCATCGACCGGTACGTTTTCGACGACATCAGGGCGTTCTCCCTGGCTTGCCTGGATGCCTTCGACGCCCTGCTGGCGAGCCGGGAGGCCGCGGGCCTTGTGCGCGACTGCCACGGCGACCTCCACTCGCGGCAGGTCTTCATGTCCGGCGGCATCCATTTGATGGACCGCGTAGAGATCGCAGAACGGTTCCGGTACTCGGACACCGGCCAGGACGTCGCCTTCATGGCCATGGACCTGGACTTCCACCAGCGGGCAGACCTGTCGCGCCTCCTCGTGCGGCACTACTCCCGGATAACCGGCGACGCGGACCTCTCTAAGCTCATGTCGTTCTTCAAGTGCTACCGGGCCTACGTCAGAGGCAAGGTCACCAGCCTCCTTTCGGACGATCCCGCGGCCAGCGCCGACCTCCGGGAAGAGGCCCGGCAGAGGGCCGCCCGGTATTTCAGCCTGGCCCGCCGTTACGCCAGGCGCAACGCTCCCAAGGGCATCTTCCTCATGGTGGGACCGACGGGCGTCGGCAAATCGGTGGCCGCTGGGGAGTTGGCGCGGCGCTGGGGTATCCGGCGCCTCATGGCAGACCGCATTCGCAAGGAGCTGGCGGGCATTCCTCCCTTGGAGCGCCGGAGCGAGGCCACAGGCAAGGGCATCTACACCCCCCGCTTCAACCGCCTCACCTACGAGGAGTTGCTGCGAAGAGCGGAAGCGTCGCTCAGGCACAGAAAGCCGGTCATCCTCGATGCGACGTTCCTGAGAAGGCAGCACAGGAAGCCGGTGTACGCCTTGGGTCAGCGCTTCGATGTCCCGGTGTGGGTGCTGTGGTGCAGGGCGCCGGAACCGCTGACCCACCGGCGGCTCGACGCCCGCGCGCTGACGCCCTCCATCTCAGACGGCACATGGGAAATCTATCAACGCCAAGCAACGCACTTGGAACCCGTTCGGGAGGCGCCGCCCGGGCAAGTGATCGAGATAGACACCTCGGTCGATCGAGCGGAAGGCGCCGCCTCGCTCCTTCAGGAGCTATACCGAAGGCAGCTTCTGGCTGCTTAAACCCCGCCGGTACACTTTCAAGGAGGATTCCGTGGCCAACCAGACAACGCTCGGAGACGTGAAGGATTGGTCGCTGGCGCCTCAGGGCGTCCTTCGGGTCGAATGGGCGAGCCGGGAAATGCCGGTCGTCCGCAGCATCATGGAGCGGTTCGAGAAGGAGAAGCCCCTGAAGGGCTTGCGGCTTGCCGCCTGTCTCCACGTCACCTCGGAGACCGCCAACCTCGCCATTGCGCTCAAGGCGGGGGGCGCGGAGGTTCATCTCTGCGCCAGCAACCCGCTCAGCACACAGGACGACGTGGCCGCCGCCCTCGTTTCGGAGTATGGCATCCCCACCTACGCCATCAAGGGTGAGGACACGGAGACGTTCTACAAGCACATCAACGCTGTGCTGGATCCCCGTCCCCACCTGACCATGGACGACGGGGCCGACCTCGTGGCGACCATCCACCGGGATCGGACGGACCTCATCGCCGGCATCATCGGCGGCACGGAGGAGACAACGACTGGCGTCATCCGCCTTCGGAGCCTGGCGGAGGACAAGAAGCTGCGCTACCCTATCGTGGCGGTCAACGAAGCGGACACCAAGCACTTCTTCGACAACCGCTACGGGACCGGACAGAGCACGATTGACGGCATCATCCGGGCCACCAACATTCTGTGGGCAGGCAAGACTGTGGTAGTGTGCGGTTATGGCTGGTGCGGCAGGGGCGTCGCTTCCCGCGCTAGAGGGCTGGGGTCTCAGGTCGTCGTTACCGAGGTGGACCCGATTCGCGCCCTGGAAGCTGTCATGGACGGCTTCCAAGTGATGCCCATGTCGCAGGCGGTGCCTGTCGGCGACATCTTCGTGACGGTGACAGGGGGCCTGCACGCCGTGGACAGAAGCCACTTGGAGGTCATGAAGGACGGGGCCGTCCTGTCCAACAGCGGCCACTTCGACGTTGAGATCGACATCCCCGCCCTGGAGGAGATGGCGGCAAGCCGGCGGGCGGTGAGACCCCACGTAGAGGAGTTCCATCTCCCGGACGGCCGCAACATCAACCTCCTCGGAGAGGGCCGGCTCATCAATCTCGTGGCCGCCGAGGGCCACCCGTCCAGCGTGATGGACATGAGCTTCGCCAACCAGGCTCTGTGCTCGGAGTACATTGCCAAGAACGGAGAGAGTCTCCAGCCTGAGGTCTACCCGGTGCCCAAGAACATCGACGAAGAAATCGGCCGCCTGAAGCTGGCGTCAATGGGCGTCTCCATCGACACCCTCAGCGACGAACAATACCGCTACCTCCACAGTTGGGAGGTCGGAACTTAGGCGCCTAGGCGCTCCACTCACAACGGAGGTTTCCAACATGGGCCTTGCTTTTGCAGACTCGCCTTCCTATCTCCTTACATCAGAGTCCGTGACAGAGGGGCACCCGGATAAGCTGTGCGACCAGGTTTCGGACGCTATCTTAGACGCGCTTCTGAGCCAGGACCCGGAGTCCCGGGTGGCCTGTGAGACCGCGGTGACCACCGGGCTTGTGGTCGTCCTGGGGGAGATCACCAGCAAAGCCCACGTCCAGTATCCGCAGATCGTCCGCGACACCATCCGCGGCATTGGCTACGTCAACGCAGACTTCGGCTTCGATGCCTCCACCTGCGGCGTAACCATCGCTCTGGGGCAGCAGTCGGAGGACATAGCCCTGGGTGTGGACGCGTCCAGAGAGGCCAAAGAAGGCAGGATCGCCGGCGAGGACATGGCGGAGATGGTCGGCGCCGGAGACCAGGGAATGATGGTTGGTTTCGCCTGCAACGAGACCCCTGAGCTCATGCCCCTTCCCATCGCCCTCGCCCACCGCCTGACCAGGCGGCTCGCCCTCGTGCGTAAGGAGGGCCTGATCCCCTACCTTCGGCCCGACGGAAAATCCCAGGTGACCGTGGAGTACAGCCACGGCAAACCCAAGCGCATCGACACCGTCGTCGTGAGCACCCAACACGATCCCGACGTTACCCAGGATGTCATCCGACGCGACGTCATCGAACACGTGATTCAAGCCGTCATTCCCAGCGACCTCCTCGACGAAGTCTCCAAGTACATGGTCAACCCCACGGGACGGTTCGTCGTGGGCGGGCCCATGGGAGATGCTGGGCTCACGGGCCGGAAGATTCTCGTCGACACCTACGGCACGGCATCCCGGCACGGTGGAGGCGCCTTCTCCGGCAAGGACCCCACCAAGGTCGACCGGTCGGCAGCCTACGCGGCCCGCCATGTGGCCAAGAACGTCGTTGCCGCCGGCTTGGCGGACCGCTGCGAAGTCCAGGTCTCCTACGCCATCGGCGTGGCGACGCCCATCTCCGTTTCGGTGGAAACCTACGACACGGGCAGGATCCCGAACGAGACCATCTCCGAGCTTGTGGGCAAGCACTTCGACCTTCGGCCCGGCGCCATCATCCGCGACCTCAACCTACGGCGCCCCATCTTCAAGCAGACGGCCTCCTACGGCCACTTCGGCCGCGACGACCTGGACCTGCCCTGGGAGAAGACCAACAAGGCCGCAGCCCTCAGGGCAGATGCGGGTCTGTAGCACCCCCGCCTCGTTGAGGCCCATTCCAAGCCAGCTAGGATAACAGGCGGAACGCCGAGAACAGGGGAGCCCCTCATGCCCATCCGTTTCGGGACCGACGGCTGGCGAGCCATCATTGCGGAGGACTACACCTTCGATAACGTCCGCGCCTGTGCTCAGGGAATCGCCGACTACCTCAAGGAACAGGGCCTCGCCGAACGGGGCGTGGTCGTCGGCTACGACACCCGCTTCGCTTCAGAGGACTTCGCAGCAGCGGCCGCCGAGGTCCTGGCCGCCAACGGCCTCAAGACCTACCTGGGCAATGCCGCCTCCCCAACTCCAACCGCGAGCTGGAGCGTCATTCATCGGAAGGCTGGCGGCGGCATCGTCATCACCGCAAGCCACAACCCGCCGCAGTGGAACGGCCTCAAATACAAGCCGGACTACGGCGGTAGCGCCACCCCCGACGTCGTTGAAGCACTGGAAGGCCGCATCGACCATGCCTTGGCCACCAACGGCGTCCGGCGGATGGCGTTGAACGAAGCCCGCCAGCGCGGCGTAGTGGAAGTCGTTGACTTGGCCGAGCCCTACTTGGAACAGGTGGGCAGCCTGCTGGACCTCGGCGGGATCAAGGGCTCTGGTCTGAAAATCGTCGTCGACGCCATGTTCGGCGCCGGCGCCGGCTACCTACCCTCGCTCCTCGCAGGCGGCGACACCACCGTCTTGGAGATCCACGGCGAGCGAAACCCCGCCTTTCCGGGTATCGCTCAGCCGGAGCCGATCGCCCACAACCTTCAGAGGCTCGCCCAAACCGTCATCGCCGAGAAGGCTCACGTCGGCGTCGCCCTGGACGGCGACGCCGACCGGCTCGGCATCATCGACGAGCATGGGCGGTTCATGTCGCCCCTGCAGGTCTTCTCCCTGCTGGCGCTCTACCTGCTGGAAACGCGCGGCCAGCGGGGGGCGCTGGTCAAATCTCTGACGATGAGCAGTATGGTCTGGCGCTTGGGAGAGCAGTTGGACGTCCCGGTCTTCGAGACGGCCGTCGGCTTCAAATACGTGGGCGCAGTCATGCGCCGCGAGAACGCCTTGGCCGGCGGCGAGGAAAGCGGCGGCTTTGGCTTTCGCGGGCATCTGCCGGAGCGGGACGGCGTCCTGAGCGGCCTCTACTTCCTGGACATGATGGCCCGGCTGGGCCGTTCGCCGTCGGAGCTGCTCGACTATCTCTACGACAAGGTTGGCCCACACCACTACCGCCGCTGGGACCTGGAGTTCGACGCGTCGCGCGGCGAGGAGATCAAAGCGCGGGTCGAGCAGAGCCAGCCTGACTCGCTGGCCGGCCGCAGGGTCACCGGCGCCGATGCGGTTGACGGCATTCGCTTTCTGTTGGAGGGCGGCGAGTGGGGCGTGGTCAGATTCTCCGGCACCGAGCCCCTCATCCGAGTCTACGCCGAGGCCGAAAGCGTCGCCGCCGCCGAGGCCATCCTGGAGGCCATCAGGGATCTGGCCGGGTTGTGATCCCCCGGCGCTAGACCGGCGGACGCGAGGCCGATGCCAATGGCGCCGGTTGCTTTCTGCGCAAACCGAGTCTTACGGCGGCTACCGGGGACCACCCTGCAATGACCGCGCATCGGCCAGCATCGCGTCCCGGCGCGCCTTTTGCACGTCTCGCGGCTGGGGTGGCGCCACCGTCGGGTGTGGGCTCACCTTCTTGAACAGCGGCAGGTAGCCGCTCCAATGCTCCATAATTTGCTTCGCCCGTGCGCTGCCGGTCCACCCGGCGTGCTGTTCAATGATCATCCTCAGCGTTTCCACGTCGTCCTCGGCTTCAACCAGCGCAACCCCCACCATCTCCGGATTGTAGCGGCGCTCTAGGACGTTGTCCTCATCCAGAACGAAGGCCATGCCGCCAGACATGCCGGCGCCAAAGTTCCTTCCCACGTCGCCAAGCACGACCACGCAGCCGCCAGTCATGTATTCGCAGCAGTGGGCTCCGGCTCCTTCTATGACCGCCCATGCGCCGGAGTTCCGGATGGCGAACCGCTCCCCCGCCCGCCCGGCAGCGAACAGATAGCCGCCGGTGGCGCCGTAGAGGACCGTGTTGCCCATGATAACGTTTTCGTGGCTGGCGAAGACGGCATCCTCAGAGGGCCGCAGCGCGATGGTCCCGCCGTGCGTTCCCTTGGCAACGTAGTCGTTCGCTTCGCCCTCTAGGATGAGCACAAGACCGTTCACGCCCCACGCCCCGAAGGATTGTCCGGCAGACCCCTTGAAGCGGCAGGTGATGGTGATCCCATCGGGCAGGCCTGCGTCGCCGTAGCGGTGCGCCACCTCTCCACCCAATCTGCCCCCGACCGTGCGGTTCACGTTCCTGATGGCGTAGGAAAGATCCACCGAATGCCTGCCCTCCAGAGCGGGGGCAGCGTCGCGGATGATCTGGTTGTCCAGAGGCTCCGGCTCCGGCCGGTCGTTGCGGGACTGCTGCGACATCCGGGGGCGCAACCCACTGGGATCGGCACTGTCCAAGAGCTTGGCGTAGTCCAACGTGCGCGCCTTGGGGTGTTCGGTGGCGGGGGCGTACTCCAAGAGGTCAGGAAGTCCAATGACCTCTTCCAGCTTCCGATAACCCAGGGACGCCAGGATGTGGCGCACCTCCTCCGCTACGAACATCATGAAGCGGACAACGTGCTCCGGCTCACCCCAGAACTTCTCGCGCAGGTCCTCCCGCTGGGTGGCCACTCCCACGGGGCAGGTGTTCAGATGGCATTGGCGGGCCATGGTGCAGCCGATGGCCACAAGGGCCTGGGTGCCGAACCCGTACTCCTCCGCGCCAAGCATGGCCGCCAAGACGATGTCACGCCCGGTGCGCAGGCCGCCGTCGGTTGCCAGCCGGACCCTGCCGCGCAGGTCGTTCATTACGAGAATCTGCTGCGTCTCCGCCAGGCCAAGCTCCCAGGCGGAGCCGGCGTTCTTGATGGACATCAGCGGAGACGCCCCCGTGCCGCCCTCCATACCGGAGATGAGGATGGTGTCAGCATAGCCCTTTGCCACGCCTGCGGCGATGGTGCCCACGCCAGCCTCAGCCACCAGCTTCACGTTGACCCGCGCCCTGGGGTTGACCATCTTGAGGTCGTAGATCAGTTGGGCCAAGTCCTCAATGGAGTAAATGTCATGGTGCGGCGGCGGCGAGATCAGGGGAACACCGGGCTGCGTTTGCCTAATCCGGGCGATGTGCGCCACCACCTTGTGAGCCGGAAGCTGTCCGCCCTCACCGGGCTTGGAGCCCTGGGCCATCTTGATCTGCAGCTCGCCGGCCATGGCCAGGTACTCCGGGGTCACCCCAAAGCGCCCGGAAGCGACCTGCTTGCTGAACGAGTTCATCGTGTAACCGTTGCGCTGGCCGTGGAACCTGAGGGGGTCTTCTCCACCCTCGCCCGTCTCGGAGCGGGCGCCGAGGGCGTTCATACCCATCGCCAGGACCTCGTGAGCCTCGGGCGATAGCGCGCCAAGGGACATGGATCCGGTGAAGAAACGCCTGACGATGTCCTCGGCGGGCTCAACCTCCTCAACATCAACGGGAGAGCCTTTCTTGAACTCCATGAGGTCTCGCACGTAGACCGGCCCTTGCCTCCCCGTCGAGTCCAGATACGTCTGATAGTCGTCGTAGGCGCCGCTCTTGACGGCTGTGTGGACCATCCGCACGAGCTGCGGCGTAAAGGCGTGGGTCTCTCCATCCTTGCGAAAGCGATAGTAGCCGTGGTCGTCCAGCTTGTCTTTTGTGGCCTCACCGAACGCAGAGGCGTGCCGGGCCAACGTCTCTCCCGCTATCTCCCGGAAGCCCACCCCGGATATCTGCGACGGCGTGTTGGCGAAACACCGGTCCACCACCTCTTCACCCAGCCCGACGCATTCGAAGATTTGGGCGCCATGGTAGGCGGAAACGGCCGATATGCCCATCTTGGACATGATTTTGAGTATCTGTTTGTTGAGTATCTTGCGGTAGTTTCTCAACGCCGAGTCCACGTCCAGCTCCTCAGGCAGATGCCCGTCCTGGAGGAGACTGTGGATGGTGGACAGCGCCAGGTATGGGTTCACGGCGCCGGCGCCGTAGCCTAGGAGGCAGCATATCTGGTGCATGTCCCGTGCCTCGCCGGTCTCCGCCACTAGCGAAGCCATCATCCGCTGTCCCTGCCGGATCAGATGGTGGTGCACGCCCCCCACGGCCAGCATCATCGGAACGGGCGCGCGGCCCGCATCCACGGCGCGGTCGCTGAGGATGAGGATGGATGCGCCGGACTTCAGCGCCTCGCTGGCCTCCTGACACAGGCGGCCCAACGCCTTTTCGAGGCCTGCCGCTCCTTCCGCAACAGGGAAGGTGGCATCGAGGGTGCGGCTCTGAAATGCCCCGGAGTCGAGTTGCCGGAGCGTGCTCAACTGGAGATCGTCCAGAACGGGGTCCTCCAAGAAAAGCAGCCGG
The DNA here is from genome assembly GCA_965263165.1 of Dehalococcoidia bacterium. GTDB lineage: Bacteria > Chloroflexota > Dehalococcoidia > Lucifugimonadales > SAR202-VII-2 > SAR202-VII-2. The sequence goes on along the minus strand of OZ253584.1, from coordinate 1,257,632 downwards.
GCGTGCCCCGGGTCGTCTTCAAAGAGGCTCCGCCGGTGACCCAGGTAGGTGTACAGGGACATGACCAACTCTTCCCTGTACGGGTCGATGGCCGGGTTCGTTACCTGGGCGAACTTCTGCTTGAAGTAGGAGTACAACAGCCGCGGCTTCGCGGACAGCACCGCCAATGGCGTGTCGTCGCCCATCGACCCGACAGGCTCCTTGGCCTCGGCGATCATGGGCATCAGGACCAGGTGGACCTCTTCCGACGTGTACCCGAACACCCGCTGCAACTCCGTCGTGGCCCGCTCCGTGGAGGGGCTGTGCCCGTTGACCTGCTCAACAAGAGCGTTCAGAGGCGTGAGGCTCTCCTGCACCCATTGTCTGTAGGGCTGGCGGGACGCCCATTCCTCTTTGATCTCGTCATTGTGGTAGAGGCGGTGGTTGGCGGTGTCGACGGCGATCATCTGGCCGGGCCCAAGCCGCCCCTTCTTGACGATCCGAGCCTCGTCGAATTCCACCACGCCAACTTCCGACGCCATGATGACAAGGTCGTCGTCGGTTACGGCGTAGCGCGCTGGGCGCAAGCCGTTCCTGTCGAGGGTCGCCGCAACGACGACGCCATCGGAGAACGCCAGCGCCGCCGGGCCGTCCCAGGGCTCCGTCACGCAGGCGTTGTACTGGTAGAACGCCCGCAGGGCAGGGTCCATGTTCGGCATGTTCTCCCATGGCTCCGGCACGAGCATCATCATCGCGTGAATGGCGTCCCGCCCGGAAAGCACCATGGCCTCGAGGGCGTTGTCCAGAGCGCAGGAATCGGAGGCACCGCGCTGGATGATGGGAGGGATCTCCCCGACCCTGTCGCCCCACACCTGGGAAGCCAGCTCAGGCTCCCTGGCGCGGAGCCAGTTCGCGTTGCCTTGGAACGTGTTGATTTCACCGTTGTGAGCCAGGAAGCGGAAGGGCTGAGCCAGCACCCAGTTGGGAACAGTGTTGGTTGAATAGCGCTGGTGCAGCACGGCCAACGCCGTCTCGTAGTCCGCGTCCTGGAGGTCCGTGTAGAAATCTCGCAGCCTCGTGGAGGCGAGCAGGCCCTTGTAGGCAAGCGTCCGGTTGGAAAAGGACGGAATGTAGAACGCTTGGTCGAGATCGCGCTCCGACACCCAGCGCTCAATGCGCTTCCGGGCCAGGTACAGGGCGCGGGGAAACTCTTCGGCTGAAACGCGCTCCGGCCGGGCGATGAGCACCTGCCGTATGTCCGGCATGGCGGCCAGCGCCCGCTCCCCAAGCACGGAAGGGTCGGTTGGCGCCTGCCGCCAGCCGAGGAGGGTCATGCCCTCGCCCGCAATGGCCTCCTCAATGATCTGGATGCAGGCCTGAAGAACGTCCTGTGGCTCGCGGGGTAGGAAAATCATCCCCACGGCCAGATCGTCCTCGGCGGGCGCCTCCAGCCCCAGGGATGCCAACTCCCGCACAAAGAACTTGCGGGGTATCTGCGTCAGAACACCTGCGCCGTCGCCGGTCTTGCCATCCGCCGACGCTGCCCCTCGATGGGCCATGTTGACGACAGCAGTCAGCGCGTGGTCAAGAACCGCGTGCGAACGCCGGCCCTGGATGTCGGCCACAAAGCCGACACCACAAGCGTCGTGCTCATATTCCGGGCGGTACAACCCGGGATAGCGTCTATGTCCGTCCCTTGTCATCTTCCCTGGCTCCGAACCAACCCTCCGTCACAGTATCGGCAGGTATCGTTTGATCTCGTAGTCGGTAACGGCGGTGCGGTACTTGTCCCACTCCACCTTCTTGTTGTGGATGTAGCTCTGGAACACGTGGTCTCCCAGAGCGCTTCGGAGCAGGCTGCTGTCTTCAGCGAGCTCAATAGCCTCGGAAAGGCTGGCGGGAAGCGTGGCGATTCCCGCGGCCACCCGCTCGTCGTCGGTCATCTCGTAGACGTTGGCCTCAACGGGGGGCGGCGGATCATAGCCATTCTCGACTCCTTCGAGGCCCGCCGCCAGCATCACTGAGAAGGCAAAGTACGGGTTGCACGCAGGGTCGGGCGCACGGTACTCGATCCGCGTGGAGTCCTCCCGACCGGGCCGGTAGGCGGGCACGCGAATCAGGTCCGACCGGTTGATGTAAGCCCAGGACAGGTACACCGGCGCCTCATATCCAGGCACCAGCCGCTTGTAGCTATTCACCCATTGATTGGTCACGATCGTGATTTCGGGGGCGCGCCGCAGCAGCCCTGCGATGTACTGCCGTGCCACCTTGGAGAGCTTCATCGGATCGTCCCCGTCATAGAAGGCGTTCCGGTCCCCCTGAAACAGCGACTGATTCACATGCATGCCGCTGCCGTTGGCGCCGGCCAGGGGCTTGGGCATGAAGGAGGCGTAGTAGCCGTGCTTCCGGGCTATCTCCTTGACGACTAAGCGGTAGGTCATCACGGTGTCGGCCATAGACAACGCATCGCTGTAGCGCAGGTCGACCTCATGTTGGGAGGGGGCGACCTCGTGGTGTGAGTACTCCACGGGAATACCCAAGTCCTCCAGCGTCAGAACAGTCTCCCGGCGAAGGTCTGTGGCGATGTCCAGCGGCGTAACGTCAAAGTAGCCGCCCGGGTCCAGCGGCTCGGGCTGCTCGTCGGACTTGAAGTAGAAGAACTCCAGCTCCGGACCGACGTTGAAAGCGTAGCCCATCTGCGAAGCCCGCTCCAGATTGCGCCGCAGCACATACCTCGGATCGCCCTCAAAGGGCCTTCCGTCGGGAAGGAGGACATCGCAAAACATGCGGGCGACGGCGTTCTGGCGGGGCCGCCAGGGCAGGACGCGAAAGGTGGTGGGGTCCGGCATCGCCACCATGTCGCTCTCATTGATCCGGGCGAATCCCTCGATGGACGAACCGTCGAAGCCTTTGCCCTCTTCCAAGGCGCTGGCAAGCTCGCCCACCGTGATGGCGAAGCCCTTCAGCGAGCCAAGGATGTCCGTGAACCACAGCCGGATGAACTTGACGTCCGCCTCTTTGGCCAATCGAAGCACGTACTCTTTGGCTTCTTGCCGGTCTTGTTCTACCATGTGAGCGTTCCCGTATCAGCGTTTCAACCAGGATCCCCGCCGACGCCGTTTCCGCTATGGGACAACGCCTCCAGGGATCAGCCGCAGCTATGGGGGCGACGCCGACGAAGCGGAACAACGAGCATTGCCGATTGCCACAAACTTCACAATTAGCCAGGGTATTATAGCCCAGCAACTATAGCAGTGTAAAGGCGGAGGGCCGCCAGAATGCGCCTTGGGTCATTCCTGCGGCCTTTAGTTACGAGTTTCGGCTCCATCACTCGCGTCATTGACCAGATTATGGTTGCCCAGGCCCCTTCACAAGCATGACCATCCGCTCGGACAATCAGCCTCATCCAGACGCCGGAGAACTCGTCCGCCAGGCAATAGCCAGGGACGGGCGCATAACGTTCGCCCGCTTCATGGAGCTTGCCCAACTGGGGCCGGAAGTCGGCTACTTCCGCGCTGGCAACCCAACGGGCGCCGGGGGCGACTACTTCACAGCCCCACTGGCCCACCCGGCCTTTGGAGCGCTTGTGTCGCTCCAGCTAAGGCAGGTGTGGCGCCTGCTGGGAAACCCGGCCCAATACGACGTGGTTGAGTTGGGGGCAGGCAGTGGAACTCTTGGCCGTGTCGCCGCCGCTTTCGCCGCCCGCTTCGACCCCGCCTTCGCCCGGTCATTGCGCTACGTCGCAGGGGAAGCGGCGCCTCCGCAGGATCCGGGCGCTCTCCAATGGGTTGAAACGACCGGCGTCCCCTTCAGGGAGGTGACCGGGGCCTTCGTTGCCAACGAATTACTCGACGCTCTGCCGGTGCACCGGTTCCAGATCGAACGCGGCTGCCTGCGCGAGATCTACGTTACAGTGAAGGATGGCATCCTCAGCGATGAGCTCGGCGATCCCTCCACGCCCGATCTGGAACGCTATCTGTTGGAACAGGGGACCCCGCTGGTGGAAGGCTTCCGGGGTGAGGTCTGCCTGGCGGCGGAGCGCTGGCTGGCGGAAGCAGCGGCCGCCCTGGAAGAGGGCATCGTGTTGCTGGTGGATTACGGCCACACTGCTGACGACCTCTACAGCCCCGAGCGCCGGAACGGCGCCCTCCGCACCTACTTTCGCCACACCCTGGGCAGCGACCCCTATCAACGGGTGGGGCGGCAGGACATCACGACCCACGTGAACTTCAGCCACCTCATCCGGACGGGAGAGCGCCTGGGTCTAGCCACCGCGGGCTTCGTCTCTCAACGGGAGTTTCTGCGGAACCTTGGCATCGATACGTTCTTCGGCCAGCTCTCGCGGCTTGGCCTTCCGCCGCACGAGGAGGAGGCGAACCGCTACGCGATGCGAGAGCTTGTAAGGCGGGACGGCATGGGAGACTTCCGCGTCTTGGCGCTGTCCAAGGGCCTCGCCGGCGCCGCGTTGGACGGCTTCCTTCCGGAGAACCCCCTATTGGAAGAGCTGGGCAGGCGGGACGCCGACCTTCCCATACCGCTGCTGGGCCCAGGCCACATGGCCCTGCGCCGAGACCGATTCCCGGGCGGAGAGCAGCAGTTCACGCTGGACAGACTATGGTAGTAGGCGGAGTGCCTGGGCCTCGGCGCTCTTGCAGAATGATTTAGCGGCGCCTCCCAGGGACGTCGTTACCGGGCCAAGGCTCATCGTCTGTCTCAGGTGCGGTGGCGGCGTGGGGCAGCTTGCCCCACTTCCGAGGCGTCGCTACAGTAACAGGGAGAGGCCCGGATGGAAATCATCGAGACGAACATCGACTTGAACAGCGCCGAGTTTCAGGAAAACAAGGCGCATATGGAAGCCCTGATCGCCGAGCTTGTGGGGGAGTTGGCTCAGGCCCGCAGCGGCGGCAGTGAGCAGACCGTCGAGCTTCACAAGAGCCGCGGGAAGCTGCTCGCTCGAGAGCGCATCGACCGGCTTCTCGATCCTGACGCGCCCTTCGTGGAGCTCAGTCCCCTGGCCGCCTGGGGCATGTACGACTGGGAGGCCCCCTCAGGGGGCATCGTCACCGGCATTGGCGTGGTGCGCGGCAGAGAGGTCATGATAGTGGCCAACGACGCCACGGTGAAGGGCGGCGCTTACTATCCCATCACGGTCAAGAAGCATCTGCGCGCCCAGGAAATCGCTCTAGAGAACCGTCTCCCCTGCATCTACCTAGTCGACTCCGGAGGCGCTTTTCTGCCCCTTCAGGCCGAGGTCTTCCCCGATCGCGACCACTTTGGGCGCATCTTCTACAACCAGGCCCGCATGTCGGCGCTGGGGATTCCGCAGGTTGCCGTCGTCCTCGGCTCATGCACGGCCGGCGGCGCCTACGTTCCCGCGATGAGCGACGAGGTCGTCATCGTTCGGCAACAGGGAACCATCTTCCTGGGCGGCCCGCCGCTGGTCAGGGCCGCCACCGGGGAGGACGTGGACGCCGAGACCCTGGGCGGGGCGGACGTTCACACCCGAGTATCGGGCGTCGCCGACCACTATGCCCAGGACGACGAGGACGCCCTTGCCATCACAAGGGACATCGTGGAGAACTTCGTCACGCCCAAGCAGCTTCCCTTCGACGTCCAGGCGCCAGAGCCCCCTTGCTACGACCCCAGAGAGATCTACGGCATCGTGCCCGCAGACATCCGGCGCCCCTATGACGTGCGAGAGGTCATCGCCCGCATCGTGGATGGCAGCCGCTTCCACGAATTCAAGGCCAACTACGGCGAAACGCTGGTCTGCGGCTTCGCTCGGGTGTGGGGCTACCCCGTGGGCATCGTTGCCAGCAACGGCGTGCTCTTCTCCGAGAGCGCCCTCAAGGGCGCCCACTTCATTCAGTTGTGCAGCCAGCGCCGCGTGCCCCTCGTCTTCCTCCAGAACATCACCGGATTCATGGTCGGCAGCCAGTACGAGGCCGGGGGTATTGCCAAGGACGGCGCAAAGATGGTCATGGCCGTCACGAATGCGGCCGTGCCCAAGTTCACCGTCATCATCGGCAGCTCCTTTGGGGCGGGGAACTATGGGATGGCGGGCCGCGCTTTCCAACCCAGGTTCCTCTGGACGTGGCCCAACGCCCGCATATCCGTGATGGGCGGGCAGCAGGCCGCCGACGTGCTCCTCACCGTGAGGCAGCAGCAACTCGCCCGCAGCGGCCAAACGATGACCGCGGCGGAGCAGCGCGCCTTCCAGCAACCCACGCTGGACCAGTACGAGGAGTCGGGGAACCCCTACTACAGCGCCGCCCGCCTTTGGGACGACGGCATCATTGACCCCGCCGACACCCGCACGATGTTGGCCCTCGGCATATCGGCGTCGCTGAACGCACCCCTGCCTGAGCCCGGCTGGGGCGTGTTCCGGATGTGACGCCGTGGCTGTTGATGTCTTCTCATCCCCTATGTGGAACGAAATCCTGGGCCGGGCCGGCGGCCTGGCCTCGGACCCAGACGTTCGGGACCAGGTCCTGTCCCGCTGGCTAAACAAATACCTGAAGGCCGTCATGCGCGCTCAATCGCAGGAATGGGAGGACCGCGCCTGGCTGGCTCTGTACAACTACCTGATCTACCCCATCAGCCCGCGCAAACCCTTCAGCCTGTCCCCCCATGAAGCTGACGACCTCGTCGCAGCCCTTCAGGAGCAGGTGCGCGCCCTGAAGGAATGACACCGGTAGGCCCAGGTTACCCCAGCCAGTACAACCAATGTTCTCGAAAGTCCTCATAGCCAACCGCGGCGAGATTGCCGTCCGGGTGCAGCAGACACTCCAGAGCATGGGCGTCGCCACCGTTGCCGTGTACGCCGACCCCGATGCTTCGTCGCCACACGCGGCGATGGCCAACATGGCCTATCCCCTCCACGGCAGTTCCGCTGAGGAGACCTACCTCAACGTCGACAAGCTCCTTGCGGTTGCGCAGAACAGCGGGGCCGAGGCGGTCCATCCCGGCTACGGATTCCTGTCCGAGAGTCCGGCCTTTGCCAGCGCCTGCCGCGATGCCGGCCTCGTTTTCATAGGGCCATCGCCGGAAAGCATGATGGCGTTGGGCGACAAGGTGCGTTCCAAGGACATCGCCGCCCAGGCCGGCGTTCCCACGCCGCCCAGCAGCCCTGTCTACGATGGCGTCGTCGATGACCTACAGAGGCTCGCCGGGGAGTGGGGATTTCCCGTTCTGGTAAAGGCAGCCGCGGGCGGGGGCGGCCGGGGCATGCGTCTCGTCAGCGAGCCCGCCGAGCTACCGCACGCCCTGGAAAGCGCCTCCCGCGAAGCCCAGGCCGCCTTCGGCGACGGTCGCGTCTTTCTCGAGCGGCGCATCCACAATCCGCGCCACGTGGAAATCCAGGTCTTGGCCGATGCGCACGGAAGCGTCGTGCATCTGCTGGAGCGCGAGTGCAGCATTCAGCGGCGGAACCAGAAGCTGATCGAGGAAACGCCGTCGCCGGCAGTATCGCAGGAGCTACGGACGCGGATGGGAGAGGCCGCCACAGCCCTGGCGCGAGCTGCGGGCTACGTGAACGCGGGCACCGTGGAGTTCCTGCTCGATCCCGATACCGGAGAGTTCTACTTCCTGGAGGTCAACACCCGCCTGCAGGTGGAGCATCCCATCACCGAAGCAATCCTGGGCATAGACATGGTCTCCTGGCAGGTACGAATCGCCGCCGGCGAGCCGTTGGACTTTCACCAAGAGGACATCCGCCCGTCGGGGCACGCCATCGAATGCCGCATCTACGCCGAGGATCCCTACAACGGTTTCCTGCCCTCCACCGGACGACTGCTGCGGTGGCGCCCGCCCAGCGGGCCCGGCCTTCGATTGGACAGCGGCGTGGATGAGGGCTACGACGTGCCTATCCACTACGACGCTCTCCTCGCCAAGCTCATTGCCTGGGGGCCTGACCGTGAAGCCAGCCTGTCCCGGATGGAGGGCGCCCTGCGCCGGTTCCCGGTGCTCGGCGTGGCGGCCAACATTCCGTTCCTACGCAGGGTGATAACTCATCCCGGCTTCCAGAGCGGCGCCTACAGCACCGCCTTCCTAGACGACCCGTCTCTGCTTCAACCTCCGCGGCCCGACGGGAAGGATGAAGCCGCGGGCGCGCTGGCCGCCTGGATCGCGGCCTCTCGCCCTTCGACGGCCCCGAGTCTGGAACGCTCATCATCCGGCGACGAGGCCAGCCCCTGGCGGCAGGCCGGCCCCAGGAGGTTGCCGTGAGCCGCGTGGTCCTGGCGCCGCAATATCCCAACCCAGGCCCGGAGTGCACCTACGAGGTCACCGAGGCAGGCGGGCGGGTCGTCGTCCATGTGGAAGGGGCCGACATCGCCCTTGACGCGGCACTCGGAGAAGGCACCTCAGACTACTGCCGCCTCAAAGGCGGCGAGATTCTCGCCTTTGCCTACGCATGGGTCGGTGAGCAGCTCCACCTCTGGCTCGACGGCGACGTCTTCATCTTCCGCCCGGCGGGGCGGAGGGGGCGGCGGCAGGTCGAGGTTGGCCCTGAGAGCGCCGACGTCGCAGCCCCGGCGCCGGGCAAGGTCCTGCAGGTCGTCGTCCAGATTGGGGATATCGTGGAACGGGACCAGCCTGTCCTCGTCCTGGAATCGATGAAGATGGAGCACACGCTGAGGGCCGCGAGGGCCGGCGCCGTGCGGCGAGTCCTCGTTGCGGAGGGCGAGCAGGTGAGCCGCGGCCAGGTGTTGGTTGAGGTGGAGGAAAGCACCTAGGGCAGGGATGAGAGGCTTCCCCGGCCTCAACCTCATTCTTTGATTGTTTGTGACCCTTTGATTGTTTGTGCGCCTGCTTTTTCTTCTCCCGTAGGCGTGGAGCCGTCGTTTATCCGTCGTTACCCGTCGTTAGCCGTCGTGGATGCGTCGCTTAGCTGTCGTGCAGCCGTCGCTTAGCCGTCGCGGATCCGTCGTTAGCCGTCGCTGAGCCGGATGGTTCCAAGGCGCCTGTGCCCTACAACGGCAGTCGGTCGGGTCCCAACCTTCCTCGGGTGGATGCGGGTCTGGGGAATGTTCCCAGACCCTCCTGCCCAGGGGGTCTCGCTATGGATTCCCCCAGTCCACCTGTATGCGGCAGGGTTTTATGGGGCTACTCTAGCACAATCGTTCGTATTTTGCAATGGGGGGTTGGCGGGGTTTTTCCTGGACGGATGGTCTTGTTGCGGCCTGCGTCGTCATTCAGCGGAGGGTCTGGTTTGGCCTGCGCTGTTGTCCCACCTGCCCACCCTCCAACGTTTTTGGAAACAGGGGGACACCCCCTGTACCCCCGGCGGGGCTGCGCCCCTGCACCCTGCTGGGGGAGGGCCTGCTGGGGGAGGGATGGGAGGGGGCTTCTGGCGCGGACGTTGTTATCCCGCCCGCTCCGCCCTGGGACGTTTTAGCAACAGAGGGACACGCTGTACCCCCGGCGGCGGCTGCGCCCCCTGCCCCTGCTTGGGGGAGGCGCCGTTCCGCATGGAGAGCGCGCGCCGGGAGGGTTGAGTGGGAGAACCCGGCGATCTGCGCTGACGCTTACCCCTTTCGGCGCCGACCGTCAACCGCGGCGGGGTTGCCGCAGGTCTCCTACGCAGCAGAAGCGGGTCAGCTCCCGGCGTTGAGGAAAGGCCCGCCGTGGACCCGCTTGTACAGGGCGCGGAACCGCTGTTCGAGGCCGGGCGGGGTGCGCTTGAGGAATACGCCGTATATCTCTTCCTCGGTCGGCCTGGGTGAGTCGAGAGACAGCGGGTGCAACTCCTGCAGGGCCGACGAGAACGCCGCTTCCCCAAACAGGTTGTGCAGGCTCAGGAGCAGGTGCCGGCCGAAGACGTAGGAGCAGGGAAATGCCTCCCCCCTAGCCGGATGGTCGGGGATCCTCAACGCGTGAATGTTCTCAAACGCCCCGCAGCCGTTTGGGTCCTGAAGGCTCTCAGCGTCGCGGCGCAGCAGGTTCTCCAGTGTCTCGTAGTCTTTCGGATCTGCAACGGGAACTAGGAATCTAAATGGAACGTCTGGAAGTGGGTCGCCCGGCGACAGTTGCACAAGATACTCAAGGTATCTCTGGGTTATCCGGTCTTTCACATACGCGTGTACGAGCTCAGCCCCCCCCCCTCGACGAGCCAGGTCTGCGCGAAGTGGAAGTAGTTGAAGTAGTAATGGCCTATCTCATGGAAGACAAGGTCTACGAACACGGTGCCCTCCATGTGCCGCCCGATTACGAAGTGGTCTCCGTTGAAATGTCCGGCAAATCCAAGGCTTTCCGGGTCAACGATCAGCAGGATGACGTCGGTCGTGGGGAACGGGACTCCCGTCACCTGCTCGGCGCCGCGCACGGCTTCTTCCATCATTTCCAGCACGTTGCCGCCGATCACGGTGTCGGGAGGGAAGGGGTCGGGCCGGAACGCCCAGAGATTGACCTCGCCGGCCAGGGGCAGCGATATGACCGCCGAGCGCGAGAATGGGGAGGTCATCAGGTCGTCAGCCTGCTGGCCGCCAAAGCGTAGAACGGTGATGAGCGCTCGCTCCTCCGCATTCAATCCATCGGCGAACCAGGGTTGGGCGACGAGGCGCTCCAAGCGCGTTATGTCCGAGTTGCCCGAACTCATACCGCTCACCTTGCGCAGCATGGAGAAGTTGCGGTTTCGGAACGGCTCTTCCGAAAAGTAGGCGAGCATCTGGCGCGCGAGCTCCGGATTCCAGTCGGCCAATGTATGCAGCAATTCAATCGCATTCCGCCCATATCCATATCCCACGACGCCTCCGATCTTCAAAGGGGCCCCCGCCGTCTCGGCGGCCAAGTTCGGGTGTTTCTCGGCAAAGCGAGCGAGGGAAGCGAGCACCTGTGCTTCGCGTGCGGTCGGAGTGTCGGCGAACCAGCCATTGGCTTGGAGCGTCGCCGCCAGCCCAGGTCTTGCCTGAGCTATCCTGGCCAGAAACTCAATCGCCAGGCGCTCTGTGGCTACGGGGCTCCGCTCGTCCGGTATGCCGTCGGCGAACCAGGGGAAGCCGGTGAGAGCCAGCGCCAGGTCCGGGTCGGCCTCGGCGATGGTGACGAGGGCCTCCAGGGCGTGATAATCGTTATAGGTGATGCTGCCGTCGTAGAAGGGCATCTGCGCAGCAGCAACGCCGATCTCGGGGTCCAGCACCCAAATCTTCGTGAGCGCTTCCATCATGCGCCAAAACTCCCCTCCCGACGGCGAGCTGAACCAGGAGAGGTAGGGGGAGAGGGCGGCGGTGGCGAGTTGTCTATGCGTCGGCGTAGGGATGGGCGTGGGCCTGGGGGTTGGGGTTGGCGCGGGCGCGGCGGTTGCCGTAGGCGTAGGCGTTGGGGTAGCGGTAGCGGTTGGCATCGCTGTCGGTGTTGGGACAGCGGTAGCCGTCGGTGTAGGAGTTGGGGTATCGGCAGGGGTAGGCAGCGGGGATGGCGCGAGCGGGGCGGTTGGGGTAGGCGGCGGGGTGACCGCAAGGGTGGGCGTGGGAGGCGCGCCGGGGTCCGCGAAAGTGCCGGTGGGCGGCGCGGACTGGCATGCGGCGAACGCGAGGAGCATCAAGGCGAGGAGCGCGAGCGTTCGCAAAGGGGGTCTCCGGCGATAGGAACCAACGTAAGCGTAGCACAAGCGGGGGTTCCCTCACGTCAAGGGTAGCGCGAGCCCCGTGCGGCGCCTGCGCCGCCTGCGGCCTCTGCACGACGATCAAGAAAGGTCGCCGGATCGAGGTGTCGCTCCACGATGCTGCGCTCCAGTCCCACCGCCGCTGGATGGAGACGCCGGAGGCCCGGGCCGCCTACCGCCTGCGCAAACAGCTCGTGGAGCCGGTGTTCGGCATCGTAAAGGAGCAACAGGGGGCGCGCCGCTTCCTGGTGCGCGGGGTCGAGGCCGTCCGCAGCGAGTGGTCGCTGCTGGCGGTGGCGTTCAACCTGCGCACCCTGCAGAAGGCGTGGAGGCGGTCCTTCTTCGGCCTTACCCCTTGGGGCCGGGCCTCTCAAGCATGGCCCTCACCCTCGGATAGGGAATTATATACAATCTTAGCCAACTCGTTTGATTCCACCTACGCGGTGGCGGCCTCGTGGCAGCTTTCGCAGCGTCCGTCTCGGTACAGCGTCTCAGGGTAGTAGACCTCGCGGTTGCAGTCCGCGCACCGATAGATCATGCGGCTGGGATTGCTGCCCTTCTCATATTCCCACTGATGGTCGGCGGGTAGGGATAGCATAGCCTGGGCAAGTTCCTCTGCCGTCCCTTCCATGCGCGGCGGGTAGCCCGTCCGCATCGGGCGCCCCCGCTCTTTCTTCCGGCGTGGCATTGGTTGCCCTCCTAGAACATCGCAGGCTGGATTGTGGGCTTGGGGCCTATCAGGTCGGAATATCGGAGCTGCTTGCCGTCCGCGCCCTTGACCATGTTTGCCATTTGGTCGGCGGTGTCCAGGGGCCTCCGATTGTGGCGGCCCTCGAATTCGACGACGTACCGAGGCAGGTGCTTGGCCGACATGTGGTGATATACCCCGTCGTAGCCCCGCTTGAGAGCCGCCCAATGCGACTCCATGCCGTTCGTGTGGGCCATCCCTCGCACATACTCCGAGACGCTGTGTTTGACCGCTTCGTGGGGCCTGGGTAGGCCGACGTAAGCCTGTGCATCGTCGGTGTAGACCGTAGCATCGCGCTCGGTGTGACGGCGGACGAATCCCTGTAGCGTAGGCGCGTCCGTGGACTCTACTACCTGGCTGGCGATCTGGCCGGTATCGCGGTCCTTCATGCCGACTACAGCCGTCTTGCCGACTGGCCCGCGTCCTGCGTGGAGCTTCTTCGACTCGTGCTTGTTGGCTTCCTTGCCGCCGATGTACGTTTCGTCCACTTCGACCGGCCCGGCGAACTTGCCGCCAGTGGCCGCTAGAGTCTCGCGGATGCGGTGCGCCATGTGCCATGCCGATTTCTGCGTGATGCCCAGGTCGCGGTGCAACTTCATGCTGGAGACGCCCTTGAGGTTTGTCATGTAGAGGTAGAAGGCGATGGCCCACTTGTTGAGCGGGATGTTGCTGCTATGCAGGACGGTCCCTGACTTGACCGAGAAGCACTTGCGGCAATCGCGGCAACGGAAGGGCTGGGGCTTGCGGCTGGCAACCGTAGCGACATTGACCGAGCCGCAGTCCGGGCAAGCCACGCCGTGCGGCCAACGTTGCGCTACGAACCACACCTCGGCCTTTTCCTCGGAGTCGAAACGCTTGACGATCTCCAAGAGGTTGATGCCTTGACGGTAGGATTTGCCCGGCCCTGTCTGTGTCATTCGCTGTCTCCGATTACCCTCTCTGCTTATCTATCGCGCGAGACGCTCAGCTGTCGATTGTAGATACCGTTGGGGTGGTATCCTTCCTCGACCTCGTAGACACGCATATCGCTGTAGGCGTGTCCGCCGTGTCCGTGCTTCACGTCCCTCTGGTCCTTGTCGGCGCACCGCTCAGCTGTTGCCTCGGTCTGGTGACGGTGTCCACACCATCCCCGTACACTCCCTATCGCTGCGTAGTAGTTGCTCATGGTCTCCCTCCTCCTTTTTTGCGACTAGCTGACTGTTACCGTTACGGCGCTGCGGACTCGCTGTTTCAGCACCTCAGCGTCCTCTGCTCCCATCTCCCACACTCGCCCCGTCCAGTACCCGCCCAGGCCCCGGATAACCGCTACTGCGTGGTCGAAATGCTTCCGGTTCTTCTGACCCCAAGGGGTGGAGATGCTGACCTGGACCATGCCCCGAGTCCCTGCGCTCTCCGGCTCGCCCTGCCCTGTCTCCATGTATCCATATGCACTCATGCGTTCCCCCTGTGCTTTATGGGATCATTTTACACTCTGCGCCCATGGTTGTCAAGCGTTTTTTCGGGCGCATCTGGGCAATCTGGCTAAAATTCGATATAATTCCCCTCGGATAGCCTGCTCGCCTGTCCAACCCACACACCAGTCCTGCACAGACCCGCACACATCCAGCCCTGCGCTCTCTTGTGAGACAGGCTCCCCTTCCTAACCTGCCCCCGACTACGGGGCAGGGACAGAGCCGCCTCCAAGTACGAGGGTGGGAAGAGGGAGGCTTGCCCCGATTACGAGACCTTTGCATAACCTCTTTCTGGTCAGGCACAATCAGCACGGAGAGCCAACGCCAAGGAGGGGAAGCCATGCACCGGACGATACGTGGACAGTCGTTCATTGAGGTGCTTCTCCCGGACCGAGTCGGACGGAACGGGAAGTTGGAGCGGCTCGAGGCGATGCTGGACTGGAAGGAGTTGGCCAACGTGGTCAAGGGCATCTATGCCGCCCCGTCAGGCCGTCCGAGCTATCCGCCGGTGGTGATGGTCAAGGTCATGGTGCTCCAGCAGTGGTATGACGCTTCCGACGAAGCGATCGAGGAAGCGCTGTGGGACCGGGTCTCGTTCAAGCGGTTCGTGGGGCTTGGCCTGGAGGACGCCGTCCCCGACCACTCGACGATCAGCCGCTTCCGCAGGGAAGTGACGGAGCGGGGTTTGGCCCCGCGACTGTTCAAGGAGATGGACCGGCAATTGGCGCAGCGCAACCTCTTCGTGAAGAAGGGGACGCTCCTCGATGCGACCATCGTGGAGGCGCAGGCGAAGCGTCCTTCGCTGCGAGGGAGGCGGCCGGGAGCGCCGAGCGAGACCGACCCCGATGCGCGGTTCACGCGCCAGCGGGGGGTGTCGCAGTTCGGCTACAAGGCGCACGTGGGGGTGGATGCAGGGTCAGGGCTGATCCGGGAGGCGGTGCTGACGCCGGCCAACGTGAACGATACGGAAGTGGCGGAGGCGTTGGTGAGGGGAGATGAGGCGGCGGTGTATGCGGACAAGGCCTACGGGTCGAAGCAGCGGAGTGCCTGGCTCAAGTCCCTGGGCATCAAGGACCGGATCATGCGGCGGGCGGACAAGCATCATCCGGTGCTGCCGCCGTGGGAGCAGCGGCGGAACGCACTGATAGCACAGCAGCGGTCGGCGGTGGAGAAGGTGTTTGGGACGCTGAAGCGGACCTACGGCTACCGGCGGGTGCGGTACATGGGGCTAGCGCGGAACGCCACGGAGCTGTTCTTCAAGTGTGCGGCATACAACCTGCGGCGGGCTGACCGTCTTCTGCTGGATGCCGCCTGACCGCCGGGGGCGGCGTGTGCCCGCAGGGGGTGGAAGCGCCCGGGAAGCCCTGAGAAGTCAGGGAGACCGGGGAGGAGAGCCAGGCCGCAGGCCGCCATCAGGCCCCCCAATCCCCGCCAGAACCCTCATTCCAACCAAACGGCGCATCAATGGGGATTACGCAAAGGTCTCGATTACGGGCTGCGCTTGGGGCGCGGCGTTTCTCTGGCGGCTTGTTCAGAGGATGCCTAGCTGCCCTGCCTCTTTCCTCCGCTCAGGTTGTGCGCCCCGTCTGAAGCTCACGCGGCCCGCTTAGAGGTTGTACAGGGCCCTCGGGTTGTCGTCGAGGATCTTGTCGATGACGGCAGGGGGAATTGCCTCCTGCTCCCTGAGAGTCCGCAGCGCCTCGATCTCCGTGGACTGGTCGGCGTGGCCGTAATCGGTGCCGATGACGAGCGTGTCCTCCCCGGAGTACTTGAGCACGTAGGGCAGGTCGTCGTTGGTTTCGCAGGCGACCCAGATCCGGCTCTCCTTGACGATGTCATTGCTCAACTGCGTTCCCAGCCGCCCGAGCATACGTCTACGCAGGTCGTGGATGGCAAACGGCATCCATTGCGCCCCTGCCTCCAGGAAGGCGAAGCGCAGGCGGGGAAACTGCTTTGGCAACTCGCTGATGATCAGCGAATGGAAGGCCCCCACGGTCTGAAGGCGAAAGACCACGAACCCCGATCTGGACAGCCCCAGGTCCCGGCGATAGAAGTCAACCATGCTTGCGGAGTTGTTGCCCACGTGCACCACTACCGGTATATCGAGCCGGCTGACCTCTTCATAGAGCGGGAAGAAGTAGGGATCCAGCAGCGTCTTCTCGGCCTCCAGGCTCCGCATCAGCACTCCGCAGGCCCCGTTCCCGACTGCCGTCCGCAGCTCCCTCAGCGCCTCGTCCATCGCCAGCAGGGGAACCACGGCCACCCAGCGCAGGCGGCCCTTCCCCTGCGACCAGATGTCGGCGAGCCAGCGGTTGTAGGCCCTGCACAGGGCCACTTCAACCTCCACGCGGTCGGCCACCTGTTCCAGAAATATGGTCGGCTGCAGCACCTGGATGTCAATGCCCAACTCGTCCATGTGCTGGATGCGGGCCGCTACGTTTTCCATCTGCCGGGTGGCCCTCGACGTTTCCACGTTCCTTCCCGTGTTCTTCTTGAGTTCGGCCATCTTGTCGTCGTTGATCACCTGGCGCAGTCCGCGCACCTTGCCGTCGATGAGCCAGAATCTCCCGCTGCCGCGCCCGGGCGTTTCGGGCGCGACCACGTAGGGCCGGAGATGGCCGTCCGAGGGGTCCATGTAGTCCCAGGTGTGTTCGTTCTCTACGACGTGGGCATCGGCGTCAATCGTGGGCATCATTCCACCTCCCCAGCGGTGGCCGGAGTATAGTCCCATGCCCTCAGACGAACAAGGTTGGGTGAAGGGCTTTCGGTTCCCCAGCCGCCCTGCGTCAGCCCGCCAGCGAGAGTCGTCTTCTCAGTGGAGGGGGTGGCTGGCCTAGGCCAGCAGACGCGCCCACCGCCTGAACACGGTTCCACCCAACGCGTTCAGCTTCTCCAGATGGAGACCAATGTCAGTCAGGAGCGTCTCTCCGCTGACGCCGGCCAACTCCAGCTCCTCCGGGAAGGACTCCACCATGCCTCGGATCATGTCCTCCGTGTATTCCATATGGAAGAGGAAGCCGTAGGCGCTGGAGCCGTAGCGAAACGCCTGAGGCGCCACCAACTCCGTCGCCGCCAGGGACACCGCGCCCTCCGGCAGCGCAAAGACATCGCCGTGCCACAGAAGGCTGGTGAAAGGCGATGGCGCGTCCCGCCAGAGAGGGTCGGCACCGGCGTCGCCTGTCAACGTGACGGGAAACCACCCAATTTCCGTCCGCCCCCTGCTCACCGGCGCCCCGAGCGCCCCAGCGAGGAGTTGGCCCCCCAGGCAGACGCCCAACGCTGGCTTGCCCGCCTCCACGGCCTGCCGCAAGAGACGCATCTCGCCGGTGAGGAACGGGTAGGTCTCCTGCTCATAGACGCCCATCGGGCCGCCCATGGCGATGACGCCCGCCGCCTCGCTCATGTCTAGCGGGACAGGGGCACCGTCGAAGGTTGGAACATACTCCGGTACCGCCCCGACGGAGTCGAGGGCCTCGGCGATGATGCCCAGCGTTTCCACCTGGGCGTGTTGCAACACCCACACTCGTTTCATGGGTTCCGTCCTCTGCGCCAGACTTCCGCCCCTGCAGGCGGCGCCCAATGGTAGCTACCTACGCGCCGCCCTGCGGCGATCCCTCGGCTCACGCGAAGGCGCGGGCGCCTCCGCTATCCAGTGAGCGGGCGGCGCTACCTCTCCTTGGTGTGCAGCTCCACATGCTGCACGCGGCTCGTGGGGCGGGAGTCTTGCCCCCTCTCAGCCGTGACGGTAATCCGCTGGAGATGCTTGACGCTGGCGCACTGGTCCACTTCGTCAGTGCCGCACGCCGACACGTCAGGGATCAGAAAACGGACGGGGCCGCCCTTCGCGGCGGGCAGCGGCGCGTCGTTGAGCCGGTAAACGAGCAGGGCATGGTCGGCCACCGCCGAAAGAGGCACGCTGGCGGTGTAGTCGTCGGCATGCAGCGTTATGTATCTGCCATCCTCGCGCGGTTGCGATGCCCCAATCAGGTCGGCTAGCGTCACGGCGCCACCCTGCCTGCCCCCGGACACCGCCGACACGTCCTCGATCTGGCCCGGCAACTTAGCCATGGCCTCGAACGTGAAGGTTCGCGCGTTGTCCACCAAGCCATCAACCTCAAGTCCTTCTTGCATTAACGCCCTCCGCGAAGGCCCTTCCCTCACTGCGACAGTCGTTCGTTCAGTGTACGGGGGGCGCTCCTCGCGCTTCAACCTGCGCCGGCTCGCGGCCATTGCGCGTGGGCGCCAACTGCTTGCCCCCGCCCTGACCGGGCGCCGTTTGGCCATTCACGACCCTTGCCACAGGCAAAACGACCGGCGTTCCCGCGATGGGATGCGTAATCACCGCGACATCGGCGCCGTAGACCAAGCGGACCGTATCCTCGGTGATCACCTCGGCGGGCGTTCCGTCAACGAAGACCCGGCCCTGGTGCAGGAAGGCGATGCGGTCGCAGTACTGGGCCGCCAACGACAGATCGTGGATGGCCATGAGCACAGAGCCGCCCCTGCCCGCCTGCGCCTCACGCGCCAGGTCCAGTATCCCCGTCTGATGGGCCAGGTCCAGATTGGCCGTCGGCTCGTCCAACAGAAGCAACGGCGCCTCCTGAACCAGGGCGCGGGCCACCAGGATCCGCTGCCGCTCTCCCCCGGACAGGCTGTCCACTCTGCGGCCGGCCAGCGGCAGGCAGCCGGTCTCCTCCATAGCCTGTTGAGCCAGGCGCACATCGGACTCGCTCTCCCACTGGAGCAACCGCATGTGCGGCGTCCGGCCCATGAGCACCAGGTCCAGGGCCGTGAAGTTCCCGGGGAACACGGGGCTCTGCGGCACGACGGCAACCATGCCGGCCCGCTCCCGCGGCGACATCCGCCTGGCGTCGCGGCCGTCCATCGCGATGCGTCCCTGCTCGGTCGAAAGAGCGCCGCTGATTAGGCTGATCAGCGTCGATTTGCCGGCGCCGTTCGGACCCACGACCCCCACCGTCTCACCAGGGCCGACGGTCAAGTCGACTCCAGCTAGGACAGGCGCGTTCTTGTAGCCAAAACGGAGGCCCTCCACCGCCAGCATGGGCGCCCGGCCATTGCCGTTCCGAACCTCGCCCATCTCAAACCCTCCACTGCCGCGCCCGGCGCAGCAGATAGACGAAGAAGGGAGCGCCGACCAGTGACGTAATAACGCCGATGGGAATCTCCTGCGGCTGCAACACCATGCGCGAGCCAAGATCGGCCAGCACCAGAAAGCCGGCTCCCACCAGCATGGCCATGGGCAGCAGCGCCCGGTGGTTCGGTCCCCAGATGAGCCTCGCCACGTGGGGAGCGACCAGCCCGACGAACAGGATAAGCCCGCTGAACGACACCGCCGCAGCCGTCGCCAGCGAGGCAGCAGCAAGGAGAACCAGGTTCGTGCGCTCAACGTTGATGCCCAACTGAGTCGCCTGGTCGCGGTCAAGCTGGAGCACGTTCAGCAGGCGGGCGTGGGGCAGGATCACGACCGCCGCCAATGCAAAGTAGGGAAGGAGAATCAGGATCTGCCGCCACGTTGCGCCATTGAACGTCCCCAGCAGCCACCATAGCACCGGCCTCACATCCGGGCTTATGACGATCATTAGAAAGGTTGTCAGGGCCGATGCCAAGGAGGCCACCGCCACACCGGCCAGGATGAGGACCGTAACCGGCGTAGCGCCATCGAGGTGGGCTGCCATGTAGGCTATGATCATCGTTATCAGCCCACCGGCGAAGGCGGCCAAGGGCACAAGACTAACGCCCCCGACGAAGGTCGGAATTGGGGACACGATGACGATCGTTGCCCCCAGGCCCGCCCCTGACGCGACGCCGATGAGGTAGGGGTCCGCCAGCGGGTTGCGGAACACACCCTGGTAGGTGGCCCCCGCCAAACCCAGGCTCGCCCCCACCAGGATGGCCAGAATCACCCGGGGAAACCTCAGTTGCCAGAGAATGGTGTCCCAGGTCTGCGGCCAGGTGGCTGTGAAGTCGACACCCGGCAGCCGATCCAGAGCGATGCGCACGGCGTCTCCCAGCGGTATCGAGACCGATCCCAGCGACGCGGCGACCATCGCAAGGGCCATCACGACCGCCAGGCTAATGAGCAGGCGAGGCCACGGAAACCGCGGCGCGGGCAGCGCCGCCGAGATTGCGGTCCCGGCCAGCGGCTCAGGTACAGGATTGACGGCAGGTTTGACCTTCATGGCCCTCTAGGGGAACAGCTCCGGGTGGATCAACTCGGCCATGTGCCGCAGCCCTTGTCCTATCCGAGGCCCCGGCCGCGAGAGGAGCGACGGGTTTACGGGACGGATGCTGCCCTCCCTGACCGCCGTGATGTTGCTCCATCCAGGCCGGGCCGCCACCGACTCCGGAGTCTCGTCCCCGTGGCCGCCCAGCTCGCTCGAGTCCGCTAGGAGAATGACCTCGGGGTCCTGCGCCACCAGGTATTCGTTGGAGAGCTGTGGGTATTGCCCCCCGGCGGCGGCAGCCACGTTCTGAGCCTTTGCGATCGAAATCATGTCGCCGATGAAGGTCGCCGGGCCGACCGTCCAGAGGCCGGGGTCGAGTTCGTAGTACACGCGGGGGCCTGGGCCAACGTCTCTGAGCAGATTCTCGACGTCCTGTATCTCCTGCTCGATCTGGGCCGCCAGGGACGCGGCCTCCCCGGGGCGGCCCATGATTTGCCCCGTTACCCTGATGTCCTGGAGGACGCCCTCCAGCGTGTCCGGGGGTGGAATGAACAGGGGCCGCAGGCCGGCCCCTCTCAGTTTCTCCTTGGGACCCTCGAAGCTGATGAAAACCAGGTCCGGCGCCAGGGACACGATCAGCTCGAGATTAAGGGCGAAAGCGTTTCCCACCGAGGGGACGTCCAGCGCTTCCACCGGGTAGTCAGAGAAAGCGTCGCGCCCCACGACCCTGTCGCCGAGACCCAGAGCAAACATGATTTCAGTGTTGGCCGCGGAGAACGACACGATACGCTGCGGCGGCGCATCGAAGATGATGGTCTCGCCTGTTCCATCCTTGATTTCCAGGGGGAACAAGCTGACCGTGGGGTCGGGTCGTCTGGTAGGTGGGGGGGTCGCTGTTGGTGATGGGGTCGCTGTTGCCAGTGCGGGCCGCGGCGGCGCCAGCGTTGGCGCGGCGCTAGGGACCGGAGAGGCCGCGGCGGTCGGGACAGGAGAGGCCGTCGCGGTTGGAACCGCGGTCGCCGTG
Source organism: Dehalococcoidia bacterium (assembly GCA_965263165.1). Classification (GTDB taxonomy): domain Bacteria; phylum Chloroflexota; class Dehalococcoidia; order Lucifugimonadales; family SAR202-VII-2; genus SAR202-VII-2. The sequence continues at coordinate 1,236,643 of OZ253584.1, read as the reverse complement.
GGAGGTGGCACCACGGTCGAGGCCGTCGTGGGAACGGGGGTCGGATCGGCGCCGCAAGCAGCCACCACAACCCCAATCAAAACGAGCGCCAGCAGAACGAAACGCCTCACCATACTCATGAATCCTCCTTCGCGCGGGACACAGAAAACCTCCCCGGGAGCCAAGCTCAACGCGGGGAGGCGTGCCACGAGAGAGGGAGGGAGGCAGCCGACCTGCCGAAACCCAATCTCCAGGCGCCCCCCAACGCGAGGAGCAGCACCCGGCAAAGTTCTAGGCAGGTCTCCTGGCTTGCGGATCATCGCCTGACCGGCGCCTTCCCGACCTGATGGTCAGTGGCGTTTGTGCCGGCGGCTACCCGCTCACAGTGGCGCGGCCGCGTGGGATTTTCACCCACTTCCCTATTCTGCCCGTGTGGGCCACCTAGAATGGTACTGAGAAGTGTTTTAAGGTCCGAAGAGTTCTACGGGAAGCACCGTAGCATAGCCCCCAGGAGGCGTCAACAAAGCAGGAGCCCCGCCGTTCTTGGGGCGGGGCTCCTCAGCTTCGCGGACTCAGGGACGAGGCCGGGCCTCACCCACCCAAGGTTTCGCCGGTGCACGTGGGAATCATGCCCTGCATACGGCATACGGCACCGTTCCGGGCCAACTCGGCCTCGAACTCGCCGTGGATGGCCGGATCCTCGTCTTCGTACTCGATTTGCCAGCCACCCTGCTTGACGCTGACGTCGGCGCCCTCGGCGCCGCTGTAGGCGCCCGGCTGAATGAACCGGCGGCCCGTGAACCGCAGGGCCAGGTAGCGGGCGGGACGCGTGCCGGGGTTGAAGTGCTCGTGGAACCAATGCTCCGGCGGCACAATCACGCTGCCGGGCTTCCAGTCGCAGCGGAGCCGCTCATCGTCACCCTCGCGCCAGAGGAGCGAATATCCGTCGCCGTCCACGATGATGACGTGGGCGCCGGGGCCGTGACGGTGTCCCTTCTTGTACGTGCTCACCGGGAACTGCGATATGTGGGCGCCCATGCTGTTCTGCGCCAACTCGAAGAAGATGTTCGAACCGCCCGCGCCCCGCTCCTTCCAGGAGTAGAGCTTGGTGCTGCGGGCGTCGGCAACGAAGTTGGTCTCCCAGATGCGGCTCTTGAACATCCTGCCGCCGCCGCTGAAGTAGTCGTCCTCGCCCGAAAAGCGGTCGGCGAAGTTGAAGGGGTTGCTGTACACGAAATCTTCGTTGTGGAACATGTTCATGACGGTGGGAAGGTTCGTCACCGACATGAGCCGGGCCGGCTCCGTTCCGCTGCCGTTGTGGAACTCCGACCAGGCGTTCAGCGGGATGGAGAACACCGCCCCGGTGCCCCACTCGAACGTCTGCTTCCTGCTTTCGTCGACCCACACCGACGCCGCGCCGCGGCCGGACAGCACGTAGAGCATTTCCTCGTACATGTGCTTCTCCGGGTTCACGGAGCCGCCGGGCGGGATTTCGATGACGTGGGTGTCGTTCACGCCGCCGGTCCCCTCCAGGATGACGATGGCGCCGTTGCAGCCCCGGCGAGCCCAGGGCCCCACTTCCACTTCCTTCATGTCCTCGATGTAGAACCCGCGGACGACTGGCACGCCCTGTTTCTCAATCCAGTCGTCGTAGGCGATGACGTAGTCCATAACCGGCGCGTTAATCGGCGCCGTATCGTCTTCCGGTGGTCGCGTGTGAGTCACCACTGTAGCTCCTCCTCGAGTGAATCGCTGTTCAGGCTGGGGCGAAGTCGCCGCCGATTATTCTACAACAAAGCCCCTCCGGGGGCGAGCCGCGCGCGTTGACGCTCGCCTTGGGGGCTGGGTAGGATGGTCGAACTCGCGCCTTCGCTGGGGGTGGCCCGTGGCAGGAATTCTGGATGGGGTGCGTATTCTGGAGGTGGCGACCTGGGTCGCTGCGCCCAGCGCCTGCGCCGTCATGGCCGACTGGGGCGCCGAGGTCATCAAGGTTGAAAACCCCGACGGCGGCGACGCCATCCGCGGCTTCAACTCCATCGAGGGGTTCGTGGGAGGGGACTGCTGGTGGCAACTCCTCAATCGCGGCAAGAAGAGCGTCGCCCTCAACCTGCGCACTAAAGAGGGACAGGCCGTCCTCCACCGGCTCGCCGCCTCCGCCGACGTGCTGCTCACCAACCTAGAGCTTCAGGTGCTGGAGCGGTTTCGCCTCGACTACCCGGCCCTGCGCCAGGTGAATCCCCGGCTGGTCTACGGCCTGCTCACCGGTTACGGCCACGACGGCCCCGACCGCCATCTGCCTGGCTACGACTACTCCGCCTATTGGGCGCGTTCCGGCATCATGGAGCGCGTCAGCGAGCCCGGCCGCCCTCCTCGCCCCGCCCGGCCCGGGATTGGCGACAACTCCACGTCCATGGTCATCGCCGCGGGCCTCAGCGCAGCTCTCTTCCACCGGGAGCGCACCGGCGTGGGCCAGGAGGTCCATTTCTCCCTCTACCACTCAGCGGTGTGGGCCATCGGCATGGACGTGCAGGCGGCGCTGTCCTTCGGGGCCGAGGTGCCCCACACAAACCCCGCGCGCGCCCGCAACCCCCTTTGGAACACCTACCGCACCAGCGATGATCTGTGGTTCCAGATGGTCATGCTCCAGTCCGACCGGTTCTGGCCCCGGTTCTGCCAGGCCCTCGAACGCCCGGACCTCGCAGACGACCCCCGCTTCGACTCTCACGCCAACCGGGAGCAGCACTCCGAAACGCTGGTTGCCGTCATCGGAGAAGTCATAGCCAGACGTCCGCGCGCCGAGTGGGAGCAGCGCTTCAAGGACTTCGACCTCGTCGGCGGGCGCGTGCAGCGCGTCATAGAGACCGTCTCCGACCCCCAGGCCCTCGCCAACGAGTTCTTCACAGAGACCACAAGCGGCGACGGCTCGACGTTGCCGCTTGTCAACAGCCCTGTCCGTTTCCGGCAGAACCCGACCACCGTCCAGGGGCCGGCGCCGGAGCTGGGCCAGAACACGGAAGAGGTCCTCCTGGATGTCGGCGCCTACGAATGGGAGGAGCTGGAGCGGCTCAAGGAGCGGGGCGTCATCCCCGAGTAGGCCGGGCCGCCCTTGCCCCGGCACCACCCCGCCGGGCTGAAAAACATGGCCCCATCCAACCCTTTACACCGCATCGATAAAGGAGCACAATCCCGCGAAATGGGCCGATTTCAGAGACGCAACGACAGTATCTAGGAGAGGAGGCTGCCATGACAGTGTCCAAAAGGATGTATCTCGGAACCAGCAACGGCATGGTGACCCTGGCCAAAAACGGGGAGTGGTCAGTGGAGGGCCGCGGACTTCAGGGGTGGTCCATTTCGAAGGTCGCCGTCGACCCAACGTCGCCCAACCGCGTCTACGCCGGAACCCTGGGCAATGGCGTGTGGCTCAGCGAGGACTCAGGGCAATCCTGGGACAAGCCTTCCTATGGGAAGAAGGGTCCCGGCAAGGTGCGGGGCCTCAAGCTTCACCCCCACGATCCCAACACCGTTTACGTGGGCAACGAGCCCATAGACCTCTATGTGAGCAGGAACGCCGGCGAGACTTGGACGACCTGCGACTCGATTTGGGCGATCCCCTCGGTGGAGTCCGTCGTTTTCCCCACCAGGGCCATCGAGCCCCACCTCCGGGACATCGTCATTAACCCTGACGACCCCAACACCATGTACGTCGCCCTCCAGGTGGGCTACATGCTCAAGAGCCAGGACGGCGGCGCCACGTGGAGGCTTCTGGACAAAGGCCTCGACGCCGACGTTCACTCCATCGCCATGAATCCCGTCAGGACAACGGAAATGGTCATCGCCACTGGGGGCTACCAGAGCCGCGGAGGCAAGGTCGCCGGAAGGGCCCTCTATCGCAGCGAGGACGCCGGCGAATCCTGGACTCCCACGGCCATGGAGTTCGCTCACACGTACTCTGACCCGATGGTCCGCCATCCCCGGAACCCCGACGTCCTGTTCGCCTCGCTGGCCCTGGGCGAGCCGCCGGAGTGGGAACGACCAAGCGGCGCTGAGACCGTCCTCGTGCGCTCCGAGGACGCCGGGAAGACCTGGGAGGCCATTGAAGGCGCCCTGCCCGGCGAGGGAAAGCAGTTCATGGGCGCCCTCGACCTCGATGAGGAAGACAACGATCGCCTCTACGGCGCCCTGCGGGGCGGGGAGATCATCAGCAGCGCCGACGGCGGAGCAACCTGGGCCCCGCTCAGCGTGGAGACCCCCACCGTCAACCAACTGAAGATCGCCCAAGTCTGAGACACAAGTCTGAGACAACAGAGAGGGGGACGCTCTGCGGCAGAGCGTCCCCCTCTGTTTCCCGCCAGGAGCAACGGCCCGTGGGTTGCGCCCGCCGTCCCTGTCAACCGGAGCGCAGCCGCCGGGTTCCGCGTGTCCCGAACTCGTCCCGCCCGGGGCGGGATTCCCAGCCTCGGTTCAGCCGAACAACCCCCCGCCATTGATGTGCAGGGTCTGCCCGTTGACCGACTGCTGGGCCGGGTCGCAAAGGTAGACGCACAGCCCGGCAATCTCCTCCGGCTCAGTGACCCGGCCCAGGGGCTGAGCGGCGGCGATCTGAGCGTAGTCGCGGCCCGGCGTTCGATAGTCTGAATCCTCTGTATGAATCAGCCCGGGCGCGATGGTGTTGGTCAGCACGTTGTCCTTGGCGAACTCCCGCGCCAGGGACCGCGTTAGGCCCAGCAACCCCGCCTTGGAAGCGCTCACGTGCGGCTCACCGACAACCCCGTTGAACGCCGCGCCGCCCGAAATGTTGATGATCCGCCCCCAGCGCCGCTCAATCATCCCCGGCAGAACCGCCTGAGCGACGAAGAAAGGGCCATCCAGATTGGAAGCCAGGACGCGCCGCCAGCTCTCCGCCGAGATGGACAACGTATCCTCCTTGGGCCGGAATCCCACATTGTTGGCCAAGACGTCCACCGGGCCCAGGGCCGCAATGGCCTCCCCCACAAACCGCCGGACATCCTCCTGGTCGCCTACGTCGCCGAGCACGACGGCGGCGCTGACACCTCTGCTCTCCACCAAGCGCGCGGTCTCTTCAGCGGCCGCCTGGTCCTTGAATCCGTGGACCACGACGTTGGCCCCCTCACCGGCGAATGCCAGGGCAATGGCCCTTCCAACGTTGCGCCCCGCTCCCGTTACCAGAGCCGTCTTACCTTGAAGCCTCATCGGTGTCTCTCCTTAAGTGCGCGTTACGCAAATCGGGCGGGTCATGGACCCGCCCGCCAGCGCGAAATGGCCGTTGACGGCGCTGCCTCTGCCTCGGCGCGGCCCCGGCTCTCAACCCCGCAGCGTCGCCCCAAGGTCGTTCTGGAGGATGCGCAACGTCTTGGCCAGCGCCTGATTTACTTCCTCGCTGTTCAGGGTGCGGGTCGGCGCCCGGAGCACAACCCGGTACGCCAGCGAGCGCTTGCCCGCCTCGATAGGGTCGCCCTCGTACACGTCAAAGAGGATGGCTTGGCGCACCAGCGGATGCCCCTCGATGCGCCTCCTGACCTCCTCCGCAGACACGCTGACGTCCACGATCAGGGCAAGGTCGCGCAGCGTGTCGGGGAAGCGCGAGATCGACTCAAAGCGCCGCGTCCCCTCCGGCAGGGCGGCAAGCAACGCCTCGATGTCCAATTCAAACAGGGCGGCCCGCTCAGCAGGCGCGTCGAACCGCTCCAGCACCGCCGGGTGAACCTCTCCCACAACGCCAACCTGCTCACCGTTTACGAGCACGGCAGCGGTGCGGCCGGGATGCAGCGCCGGGTCGGTGGCTGGCTGGAAGACCGCTGCCGCCGAGAGCTGGGCCAGGGCGGCTTCCATGACCCCCTTGGCGTCGAAGAAGTCCAGCGTCTCCTCGCCAGACGATCCCCAGGAAAGCGTCGAACGGGGCCCGGCCAGCACGCCGACCGCCTTCTCGATTTCGCGGGGAAGATCGCCGTCCCGCGGCACATAGACCCGCCCAATCTCAAAGAGCCGCAGCCCAGCCTCCGGAGAGCGGCGCAGATTGGCGGCCAAGCTGGACAGAAGGCTGGCTCGGAGACTGGTTCGCAGGTACTCCTGCTCCTGGCTCATGGGGTTGGCTACCCTCAACGCCGAATGCGCCTCGAACCCAAGCCTTTCCAGGGCATTGCCGGACACCAGCGTATAGGAGATGGTCTCCTGCATCCCCGCCTCCACGAGCAGGTCCCTCAACCGCTCGCGCAGGTCCCGCCAGGGTTGAGGACGCCGCGCCGCCAGCGAGCCGGTCAATGGCGTCGCCGGTATGCGGTCGTACCCGGTAATCCGGGCCACTTCCTCCACCAAGTCCTCGGGGATGGTGACGTCGGTGCGCCAGTAGGGTGGCGTTACTTCAATCGACCCGCTTCCGCCCGACCCGCTGCCGTCACTGCTCACCGTGAAACCGAGGGCCGTCAGGGTCTCCTCCGCCAGCGCCTGCTCGATGCCGGCGCCCAGCACTCTGCCCACTCGAGCCATGGACAGCGTGATGGACGCGGGTTGCTTGCGCCCAGGGTAGGCATCGATGATGCCCTTGGCCGCTTTGCCGCCCGCAAGCTCGAGAATCAACTGCGTGGCGCGGCGGAGGGCCAACGGCGGCAAGTCCGGGCCCAGGCCCTTCTCGAATCGCAGGGAGGCTTCCGTGCGGATTCCCAGACCGCGGGCGGTGAGCCGAGTGTTCGTGGGATGGAAATTGGCCGACTCCACAAGGACGTCGGTGGTGGCCTCTGTCATCTCCGAGTTCGCGCCGCCCATCACCCCGGCCAGACCCACTCCCCGCTCGGGGTCGGCAATGATCAGCATGGGGGAGGACAGCTTGTGCTCCTGGCCATCGATGGTCGTAAGCGTCTCCCCATCTCCGGCTGGCCGGACGACGACGGTCTGCTGCCGCACGGCATTGAAATCGAAGGCATGCAGCGGCTGGCCGTACTCCAGCATGACGTAGTTCGTCACGTCGACGACGTTGTTGATGGGCCTCTGCCCCACCAGAATGAGCCGGTCCTGGAGCCACTGCGGCGAGGGGCCGATGTTTACGCCCCTGACCAGGCTCGCCGTGTAGCGTGGGCACAGATCCGCATCCTGGATGACGACCCCGGCCTGGCCGTCGATGGCATCCCCGGATTCGTGGTGCGACAGATCCGGCTCGACGACCCTCTGTCCGGTTAGGGCAGCCACCTCGCGAGCCACGCCGAGAACCGACAGACAGTCCGGGCGGTTGGCCGTGACCTCGATGTCCAGCACGACATCCCCCAGCAGGTCCGCCAAAGGCGCGCCCACCGGGGAGTCCTCGGGCAACACGAGTATGCCTTCGTGGCTGTCGCCCAGCCCCAACTCCAACTCCGAACAGACCATCCCCGCTGACTCGACGCCCCGGATATTGACTCGCTTCAGGTCCTCCACCCTGCCCGCGTGGGCGTTGTAGAGGCGGGCGCCCTCCTTGGCAAAGGCAATCTTCTGTCCAGGGGCAACGTTGGGAGCGCCGCACACCACCGTCCAGGTCTCGCCGCCGAGGTCAACGGTGGCAAGGCGCAGGCGGTCGGCACCGGGGTGCGGCTCGATGGCGGTGACCAGCCCAACGAGCACCCGCTCCCGGTCCCACCCGCCAATGTGCTCAACCTCGCCAACCTCGAGCCCGGCCATCGTCAGACGGTGGGCCAAGTCTTCAGGCGGCAGCGTGATGGGAACGTACTCTTTCAGCCAGGAAAGGGGGACGCGCATGGGTGGAGAAGGCCTTCGTGGATTTCGCCCATTATATCGCCTGCTACGTATTCCGCCAGAGCGGTGGCGACGCGGCCCAAGGCCCAGACCCCTAGCGCCCGCCCAGGGGTAGACCTTGTTCAAGTGAGACATGGGCTGCCCGGGCCGGAGTTGGCGCGCTGCTCTCGCGCCAGGCCCGGAGGCCGCAGGTTTCCTCATGGAGGGAACCTCGGGGCGGTGAAGCGCAACGAGGCCCCAGCCGCCATAGGCGGCTGGGGCCGCTCCTCGTCTTTTCGAGGAGCGTTAGTTGGCGGCGCAGCGCACCCGCTCGACCCCGTCCAGGAAACCCCACCAGGCGTCCAGCGAGCGCTGGGCGGCCTCCTCGATAGCCGCCTCGTCTGCGGTCGTGGCCGCAAGAGCGTCCGCTTCAGCGGCGGCGTGAACGAGGTCGATCTCCCGGTGAAGGGTGAAGAACTCTGTGGCCTCCCGGCTGTCCAGGCCGTAGAACTCCTTCAGGCCCCGTTCCTTCGTCTCGGCGACGGCGGGGAGCTGGCGCTCATAGGCATAGATAGCGGCAAGTCCGTCCTGGTAAGTCCCGCGCTCAGCGATGTCCCGCAGCGTATCCACGAGCGCCGCCGTCTCCGGCAGCAGGTCGGCAGCGCGGACCTGCTCGGCGGTCAAGCCCAGCGCCTCGGCGAACTGGATCCAGAGGGCCGGGTGATTGCGGCTGCCGTGCTCCTCGTCCCAGAGGTTGGAGAGGATGGCCTGCCGGACCGAGGAGTCGTCGCAGCGGCTGTGGATGGCGCTGAGAATGGTGGGGAAGTTGGCTTCGAAGTGGTGGTACTGTGCGGCGTACACCCGCAGGTCCTCCGGCGTCAGCCGGCCGGCTTGCCAGGCCTGGTAGAAGCTGTGGCCCAACAGGCTCTTCCCCTCGATTCGCGCGTCGATGCGTTCAACCAGCGATGCAGTCACGGCGCCTCCTTCTGGTGTGTCTAGAACTGCCTTAAGAATCGGATATCGTTACCGTAGAATAACCTGATGTCGTCTATGCCGTACTTGAGCATGGCGATACGCTCCGGCCCCAGGCCGAAGGCGAAGCCGGTGTACACCTCGGGGTCGTAGCCAACCCCGGCCAGCACTTTGGGATGCACCATCCCGGCGCCCATGATCTCGATCCAGCCCGTCTCCTTGCAGATGCGGCAACCCGCGCCGCCCTTCAGCCGCCCCTCGCCCCGGCAGTTGAAGCAGTCGATGGACATGTCCACGCCCGGCTCCACGAAGGGAAAGTAATCGCAGCGGAACCGCACGCGTCGGTCCTGCCCGAAGATGCGGCGGGCAAACTCGTAGAGGGTCCCTTTCAGGTGAGCGAAGGTGATGCCCTCGTCCACGGCCAACCCCTCGATTTGATAGAACTGCGACTCGTGGGTGGCGTCCGTGGCCTCGTACCGGTAGCACTTGCCGGGCACGATCACCCGCACCGGAGGGTCCTGGCTCTCCATGACCCGCGCCTGCATGGGCGACGTGTGGGTTCGCATCAGCATGGGACGCCGGCCCTCGGCGTCGACATGGTCTATCCACAGCGTGTCCCACATATCCCTGGCCGGGTGGTCCTGCGGGATATTCAGCAACTCGAAGTTATAGCGGTCCCACTCCACTTCGGGCCCCTCCACAATCTGGAACCCCATGCTCGCAAAGGCGTCGCAAATCTCACGGACGATCTGCGTCGAAGGGTGGTAACGTCCCATCGCGACGGGGCACCCAGGGAGGGTCACGTCGATGCGCTCGGACTCCGCGATCCCCGTCTGGCGCTGGGTGCGCAGCGCTTCCTGACGGTCATCAAGGCTCTGCTCAAGCAGGCCCTTGAGTTGGTTGGCTGCGGCGCCGGCTGCTCTCCGCTCATCCGCGGGAAGCGACCCCACCCCGCGGAGCACCTGGGTCAGCTTGCCGCTTCGGCCCAGGTGCGCGATCCGCCACTGCTCCAGCGCCTCTTCTGTGGCGCAGCCCTCCAGCGCCGCAAGCGCCGAGGCCTGAAGCTCATCGAGGGAGAGCGTAACGGTCTGGGTGTCTTCGGAAGCGGGCATAGGCCAACCTAGCTACGAAATCCGACGGCAGCGCCATTATAGGTTGGGGCAGCGGGAGGGGTCAAGAAAAAGGGCCAGACGGGAGACCTCTCGGTCGTACGATGGCTCAGGGACCCATGCTGGCATTAGCGAAACCGTAACGGACGATAAAACGAACTCCTCGCGAAGAGCACCCCAAGCTTACGAAAACAGCTGCGCGAGAGCGCAGGTCTCCGGATCCACCGTCCGCGGCGGCTGGAGTAGCTCGCTCAGAGGCACGGGAACAACGTCCCCGTTCACCAGAGCCACCATCACGCCCGTCTGGCCCTCCAGAATGAACTGGACCGCCTTGGCGCCCATGCGCGACGCCATCACCCTGTCGAACGCCGTAGGGGCGCCGCCGCGCTGCACGTAGCCCAGCACCGTGACCCTCGTATTGGCGGAGATGTAGTCGGAGAGCGCGCCCGCAAGGGCGTGTCCGATGCTTGTGCCTTTACTCTCTCTCGTTCCGAAGTCCAGGTCGATTCCATCGATCTGCGACCCCTCCGCCACGGCGATGATGCTGAACTTACTCCCCCGCTCCACCCGGGCCAGCACCCGGTCCCTCACGTCAATGACCGACAGAGGAATTTCCGGCGACACGATGATGTCGGCACCGCCGGCAAGGCCTCCAAGCACGGCCAGCCAACCGCTGCGGTTCCCCATCACCTCCACAACCATCACCCGGTGATGCGCCGCCGTTGTGGGGTGCAGCTTGTCCAAGGCGTCCATCACCGCGTTGACGCCGGAGTCGAACCCGATGCAGTACTCCGTGCCCGGCACGTCGTTATCAATGGTCTTGGGAATGCCGACAATGGGCAGGCCCCGCTCGCAGACCTCCAACGCCCCGCGAAGCGACCCGTCCCCGCCCAAGACGACCATCGCATCAAGCTGAAGCGCCTCAGCGGTCTCCATGACCCGCTCCACCGTGCCGGGCGGGTCGGTTGGGTTGGTCCGCGACGTCCCCAGGATCGTCCCACCCTGGGGAAGGATGCCGGAAAGGGTCCTGAGCGTAAGCTCAAGGTAGTCGTTTTCCAGCAGGCCCAACCAGCCGTTCCGAAACCCCAGCACCTCCACCCCTTCCGCCAGCGCCTTTCGAGCCACCGCACGGACAGCCGCGTTGAGACCAGGGACGTCTCCCCCGCTGGTAAGCACCCCTATCCGCATGGTCCCTCCCTAGGAGCCGCTGTACTCCTTCTGCCACTCCAGGCCCTTCTGGTCCAAAGTCGGAGACCCGCCATTCCATCGCTCGGTCCACGGCGTCGCGTTGGCGGCGATGGCCTTGATCCGCGTGAAGTTGTACACGCCATCCGTCTCGAGGAAACGGACCATGGCATCGGTGTCCGGATAGAACTGCAGCGACTGCTGCCACATGGCCCGACCGCAGAGGAATCCGCTGGCGCCCGCATCGACCCCGAACTGGAGATTGAAGAGGAACTCGTCGATGTCCACGCCGCCGCTGAGGATCACCCACGGCTTGGAAGAGGCTGCGTCCAATTGCTTGCAGATATCCCGGACCTCTTTCACGCCGTAGACCGGCTCGCGAGTCTTGGAGTCGAAGTAGGCGTTGCAAAACTCCTCGGCGAACTTCAGGCTGGCGGGAAACTCCAGCTTCAGCACGTCCACTCGATACTCCGGCTTGGAAAATTCGGTGGCGCTCGCGATGGTGATGCGGGGCTTGTTCAAAGCGTACTCCGGGCCGTCCATCGACGGCTCGTCCACGGCGTAGCCAACGGTTTCCAACAGGAATGGGATGTCCTCCTCCGCACAGGCATCCCCCACCTGGCGCACAACGCCATGCTGGTGCGCCAGCACTTCCTGCGGTGCGTCTGGGTGGTAGTGGATCAGCAGCTTGACCGCGTTGGCCCCGCTCCGCTTCACCTTGCTCACCGACCAGCCGTCCAGAATCATCGCCATCCTGCCCTTCCCAGAGGGGCCGGCCTCATAGCCGGAGTGCTCCACCGCCAGCAGCACCCCAACCTTGGACGGCAGGGCCTCAATTGTATAGGGGAAGCCATAAATCGGATCCATGAGCGTTGCCGTGGAGTGCGGGGCAAGGACCCCGGTGATGGCCACCTTGGCGGCGACCACGTCTTCCGGCGTCTGCTTGCGGCTGTCGCCCAAGACCTTCTGGATCGCCTGCTCCATGGAGCCTCGCTGGTCTATGGCCAGCATCAAGAAGCGCCCGGACGCGTCGCTCAACTGTTTCAGGTTGACCAGTTTCCCTGCCGATAGGGCCATAATGACTACCTCCCCCCTGCGCGAGTTCGTTGCCTGCCCAACGCCTCTGAGGGCCAAGCATCACGCGGTAGCCTACCCTTCCCGCAGCGGCCATTCAAGCCCCGGCGAACCGCGACCCAGACCATCCCAGCTTGGCCCCGCACGCCGAGGTTGCCGAGCCGAGGAAGGGGAGAGACCGTAGGAGGAGGCGCCAGCCAGGTGCGGGGTGGGGTCGGGAACCAAGGAGGGGACAAGTGTCATCCGTGGGCGCCCGGCCCCAGCCGCAACCCTTTGTTGACAGCCCCACCCCCCAAAGCTACGCTGAAACTTCACCAACCTGGACCACGGATAGCATTGATGGTAGACGCCAAGGAAAAGTCGGACGAATCGCAGAAGACCGGGCCGGAACGCCAGGACTCCTTCACAACCATCTCCGCCCACCCCATCGAACGGGTGTATTCGCCGGAGCATCTGGCCGAGGTTGACTACGCGAGGGACGTCGGCGAGCCCGGCCACTACCCCTATCTGCGCGGCCTCCACCCCACGGGGTACCGCGGCAAACTCTGGACTATGCGCATGTTTGCCGGCTTCGGCGGCGCCGAGGAGACAAACCAGCGCTTCAAGTACCTGCTGGCGCACGGCCAGACCGGCCTCAGCACCGCCTTCGACATGCCCACTCTTTACGGCTACGACACCGACCACCCCTGGTCACTAGGCGAGTTCGGCAAGTGCGGCGTCGCCGTGTCCAGCCTCCGAGACATGGAGATCCTCTACGACAGCCTCCCCCTCGACACCATCACAACGTCCATGACCATCAACAGCCCAGCCGCCATCATCTGGGCCATGTACATCGCCGCCGCAGAGAAGCGGGGCATCCCAGCCTCCAAGCTCGGCGGCACCACCCAGAACGACATTCTGAAGGAGTACATCGCCCAGAACGAGTACATCTTCCCCCCGGAACCCTCCATGCGGCTCGTCGTGGACACGGTGGAGTTTGCCACCCACCACCTCCCCAAATGGAACCCCGTCAGCATCAGCGGCTACCACATCAGGGAAGCGGGATCCACGGCAGTCCAAGAGCTGGCCTTCACGCTGTACGACGGCTTGGAATACGTACGCTGGTGCCTGGAACGCGGCCTGCTCATTGACAACTTCGCTCCCAGGCTGAGCTTCTTCTTCAACATCCACAACGAGTTCTTCGAAGAGGTCGCCAAGTTCCGGGCGGCCCGCCGCATCTGGGCTCACGAGATGCGGGAGACCTTCGGCGCCAAGAACGAGCGCTCCTGGTGGATGCGCACCCACGCCCAGACCGCCGGCTGCGCCCTGACCGCGCAGCAGCCCGAAAACAACGTCGTCCGCGTAGCGCTCCAAGCCTTGGCAGCCGTCCTGGGCGGCGCCAACTCCCTCCACACCAACGGCATGGACGAAGCCTGGGCGCTGCCATCCGAAAAGGCGGCGCTGCTGGCTCTGCGCACCCAGCAGCTCATCGCCCACGAGAGCGGCGTGGCCAGCACCGTGGACCCGTTGGGCGGCAGCTATTTCGTGGAAACCCTGACCAACCAGGTCGAAGAGGGCGCAAGGGAGTACTTCCGCCGCATCGATGACCTCGGCGGCGCACTGCCGTGCATCGACAACGGTTTCTTCGTCAGAGAAATCGCCGATGCCTCCTATCGCTTCCAGCGCGAGGTGGAGGACCAGGGACGCATCATCGTTGGCGTCAACGACTTCGTCACCGAGCAGGAAGACATGGACATCCCCATCCTTCAGATGGACAAGGAAGGCGAGCGCAAGCAGATTGCCCGCCTCAACGAGGTCCGGCGCACCAGGGACAACCGGGAAGTCAGCCGAACCCTCGCTGACCTGCGGCAGGCGGCCAGGGCGGACAAGAACCTGATGCCCTTTATCCTCAGCGCGGTCAAGGCCTACGCCACCCTCGGCGAGACGATGGACGTGCTGCGGGACGTCTTCGGCGTCTACGAGCCTGTCGGGGGGGCATAGGGGCAGAGACCCGACTACATCGCCCTCATATATTCGATTTACGCGCCTAGGCAAATTGCTATGCCCCTCGCTGTCGACGGATGACACCGCCCAAGCTCCTCATTGCCACCACCAACGCCCACAAGGCCCGCGAGTTGGCCGCGCTGCTGGGCGACGTGCCATTTCAAATCACCACGCCCCAGGAAGAAGGCATCAGCCTGGACGTGGAGGAAACCGGCTCAACGTTCGAGGAGAACGCCAGCTTGAAGGCCCAGGCATTCGCCAAAGCCAGCGGTCTCCTCTCCCTGGCCGACGACTCCGGCATTGAGGTAGATGCCCTCGGCGGCGCGCCGGGCATCTATTCCTCCCGCTACGCCGGCCCCGGCGCCACGGACGAAGACCGTGTACAATTCCTCCTAGAGAAGCTCAGAAACGTACCCGTCAAAGAACGGCAGGGGCGCTTCCGTTGCGTGGTGGCCGTGGCGGATCCAGAGGGGGGCGTATCGCTGTTTCAGGGGACCGTGGAAGGCGTCATCGCTTTCCAGCCGGCCGGATCGAACGGCTTCGGCTACGACCCCATCTTCCTCCTGCCTGACCGCCAATGCACTACGGCCGAACTCTCTCCAGAAGAGAAGAACCGCATCAGCCACCGGGGGCAGGCGGCTTGGGCCGCAGCCGACGCACTTCGGCGCATGACAGCCCAAACGACACCATGACAGCCGGCGCACAGGATACTGCAACCTCGTTGAAAGACGCATTCGGGCGGCGCCTCCGGGACCTCCGGGTCTCGGTGACCGACCGGTGCAACTTCCGCTGTCCCTACTGCATGCCCGCCGAAATCTACGGCGAGCGCTACCAGTTCCTGCCTAAGGGCCACGTCCTCACCTTCGAGGAGATCGCCCGCTTGGCCCGCCTCTTCGTGGGGCTGGGCGTGCGCAAGATACGCCTGACCGGCGGGGAGCCGCTCCTGCGCCAGGACGTCGAGCAACTGGTCGCCATGCTCGCCGGGGTTGAGGGACTGGAAGACCTTTCCATGACCACCAACGCCTCGCTTCTGCCTCAGAAGGCCCAGGCGCTGAAGGACGCGGGCCTCCAGCGCATCACCGTCAGCTTGGACAGCCTGGACGACGGCGTGTTCCGCCAAATGAGCGGCGTCAATGGCTTTTCACCACAGCGCGTCCTGCAGGGCATCCGCTCCGCCGAGGAAGTCGGCCTGGCCCCCATCAAGGTTAACTGCGTGGTGCAGAGGGGCGTCAACGACCACACGATTGTGGACCTGGCCAGGCATTTCAAGGGCTCGGGCCACATCGTCCGGTACATCGAGTTCATGGACGTGGGCACGCTGAACGGGTGGGACCTGAGCCAGGTGGTCCCTGCCCGCGAAGTCGTCGAGCGGATTCACGCGGAGATGCCCCTGGCCCCGGTGGATAAGAACTACCCGGGGGAGGTGGCCAACCGCTACCGATACGTCGATGGCGGCGGCGAAATCGGGGTCATTGCCTCCGTGACCCAACCCTTCTGCCAGGACTGCACGCGGGGCCGGCTGTCCCCGGAGGGCCAGTTCGTCACCTGCCTATTCGCCACCGGCGGGACCGACCTCAAGGGACCAATGCGGGCCGGTGCCTCTGACGCCGACCTGCTCGACATCATCACCGGCATCTGGCGCCAACGGCGGGACCGGTACTCCGAGCTGCGCTCTTCCCTCACCAGCGCTCAACGGGAGAGCCGCAAGGTGGAGATGTACCACATCGGCGGATAGGCCAATCTGCGGAGGCCGCGACGACAGCCTCCCTTCATTCGAGCGCGAGGCGCTACCTTGTTTTCCATCTACACCGACGGCGCGTGCATCGGAAACCCCGGACCGGGAGGTTGGGGGGCCATCATCGTCGAGGACGGCGTCAAGCGCACGCTCAGCGGCGGCGAGGCCCACACCACCAACAACCGCATGGAGATGATGGCGGCCATCCAGGGCCTGGAGGCCGTCCCGGAGGGCGCCCAGGTGCTCCTCACCAGCGACAGCCAATACCTCATCAACACCATGACCAAGAATTGGAAGCGCAACGTCAACAGGGACCTGTGGGACCGCCTGGACAAACTCGCTCAGGCCCGCGGGATCCGGTGGGCCTGGGTGCGCGGCCACAACGGCCATCCGGGGAACGAGGAAGTGGACAAGCTGGCCGTCAGAGAGGCCGCCGCCAGGAGGAAGGGGCGATGAGTTCAACCCCAAGGCTCACCCACCTGGACGACTCAGGCGCAGCCCATCAGGTGGACGTCGGGTCCAAAGAGGTCACCCGGCGGGAGGCGGCCGCCAAGGGCAGCATCATCATGCAACCCGAAACCCTGGCCCTCATCAGGGACGGGCAGGTGGCCAAGGGAGACGTATTCGCCACGGCGCGGCTGGCGGGGATCATGGGCGCCAAGCGGACCTCCGACCTCATCCCCCTATGCCACCCCTTGCCCCTAGACCACGTGCAGGTTGACCTGGCGATCGATGAAACCCGCAACGCCGTCGACATCACAGCGACCGCCAAGGTTACCGCCCGCACCGGCGTGGAGATGGAGGCCCTCACCGCGGTGATGACCGCGGCCCTCGCCATCTACGACATGTGCAAAGCCGCCGACCGCTCCATGCTCATTCAGGACGTGCGGCTCGTCCGCAAGAGCGGGGGCAAGAGCGGAGGCTACGCGGCGGAGGAGTAGGAGGCGTTGGTTGGAGATCCTCCCAGGCATCCACCAGATTCCACGCATCAAGGGACCGCACGCTTACCTGCTCGAAGGCGACGACCTCACCCTCATCGACACGGGCTGGCCGGGCAACGGCGGCGTCATCCTCTCCTACATCAAGGCTCTGGGTTGGCAGACCGGCCAACTGGCCCGCATACTCATCACCCACGGCCACCCCGACCACACCGGCAGCGCCCGTTTTCTACGCGAAGAGACCGGGGCCCAGGTCCTCATCCACTCAGCCGAGACCCGCCTCGACCGGCGCGGAGTCCAAGTCGTTCGTCACGTCGGCATGCTGTTCATGCCCCTTCCGTCCGTCTGGCGGGTTCCGGTGGACGTCGTCCTCTCGGACGGCGACACCCTGCCCATCATGGGCGGCCTTCGGGTCGTCCACGCGCCCGGTCACACCCCGGGCAGCATCTGCTTCTATCTGGAGGACCGCAGCACACTGTTCACCGGAGACCTCGTGAGCCAGCGCGGCCCCTACATCTCGCGCCCCATCTACATGCCGGGCACAGACTACGAGACCCTGGGCCGGTCGCTCAGGCGGGTGGCAGGCATGCCGCTCGACCACGCCTGCCTTTCCCACGGGGACCGGGTCCTGTTCCAGGCCGGGGAAACGATGAGCAATGTCGCCCGCTGGCACGCGGAGTCACCGCGGTGGATGCGGTGGCTACAGACCGTGCCGAGGTTCGCCCGCCTCGGCATCGAGCCGGGATACCGCATGGAATAGGACAGGCCCCTGAACAGCGCGCTGTTCAGGGGCCTGTCATGCTGAAGACCTCGCAAGGCGTCGCAGGCCTGCGACGGCTGCTTTTGGCGCTTCTCTCTAACGCCCCACCTTTACGCCAATGTAGTCACTCATCCGGGACTCGAGCCCGCGCTTGGCCAGCTCTTCCTCGAACAGGGCGAGGATGCGCGGGTCCTCTCCGTCGTACTCGATCTGCCTGCCGCCGTCGTTCAGCGGCTTGTCGGCGGTGTCGTAGGCCCAGCGGCGGCCCTTCGTCACCGGGTAGCGCATCCCTCCGAACCCCAGCGCCAGGTACCTCGCCGGAAACGAAGCGGTGTTGAAATGCTGGTGGAAATGGCGCCCGGGCCCATTTGCGAATATGGTGCCCGGCTTCCAGTCCACGCGGATGGAATCCACGGGGTTCTCGTCCTCCTCCCAGAGCAGCGTATAGCCCTCGCCCGTCACACACATGATGTTGACCCCGGCCTCGCTGGGCTTGCGGTGCGCCTTCTTGTACGTTCCCTGGGGGAACTCCGACACGTGCGCGTGGAGCGTACTCTCGGCCAGGATGATCTGGATGCTCTTCCCGCCCGCGCCGCGCTCGGCCCATCCCTGGAGCTCCAGCGACGCCAGGCTCGGGATGAACACCGACTCCCACTGGTGCCGCCCCGTCACAATGGAACGGAACTTCCCCTCACCCCTGAAGAAGCTCTCGTCTCCGTAACGGTCGTCGAATACGTGCGAGCACCCAAAGATGAAATCCCTGCTGTGCGTGAGGTTCAGGTAGATGGGCAGGCTCGTCTCGGCGTAGAGCCGCGCCGGTTCGGATCCGGACCCGTTGAAATGCTGGTGCGGAGCGTTGAGCGGAATGGCGAAAAGGCTTCCCACGCCCCACTCGAACGTCTCTCGCTTCCCGTTCGGCAACTCGATGGCCGTGGCCCCGTGCCCCGACGCCACGTACAGCACCTCGTCGAACAGATGCTGCTCGGGCTTGAGTTGACCCCCAGCCGGTATCTCCACTAGGTAGGAATCGGCGTAGTCGCCGGTGCCGTCCAACTGCACGTAGGCTCCCAGGCCCCCCAACCGCTCCCAAGGCTCTAGGGGCAGCGTCAGACAATCGGCGCTGAACCCCGTCACCAGCGGGATGCCCTCGGCCTCCACGAACTCCTTATAGGAGTCGACCAAGTAGAGCTTCCCCACACCGTTGCTGTTATCGCCTGCGCCGTCGGTCATTGCGGTTCTCCCTCGACTTCGATTGAACCTGGCATTGGGGGCGGCGCCCCGCTCCGTCGCAGCATAAGCACCCATCGACATGCCGTCAAACATCCGCTGCCTAGCTGTCCGGCCCGGCCCCCTGACAAAGCCCGGGGGCCGGGGTATAGTGGCAGGGAGACCCCGCAGAGAGACGGTTCCCACCATGCAGCGACGTTATTTCACACTCGATGAGGCCAATGGGCTAAGGCCCTGGCTCCAGGAAGTCTTCGACGGGGTGGCCCCCCTTGCGGCCCGGGCCCGCCTGATCGAAGACGAATTGAAGGAGCTTACGCGCAGGTCCGGCGGCAACGGCGGCGGCGGTCTTCAAGAGCAGATCCGCCAGAAACGCCAGGACGCCGATGAGATCGGACAGCAGATCCGGTCGGCGATTCAGGAGGTCGCGGAGCTCGGCATCATCGTGCGAGGGGTTGAGAATGCCCTCGTGGATTTCCCAAGCTGGCGGGAGGGGCGCGAGGTGTACCTCTGCTGGGTCGTCGGCGAAGCCGCGGTCAGCTACTGGCACGACACCGACACAGGATTCGCCGGCCGGCAGCCGCTGTAGAACATCCGCAGGAACTACGCCTACCCCCCGACGCGTTGAATCTCCCTGGCGAAGTCCGCTATGCCGTCCGTCAGCGTGTACTGCGGCTCGTACCCCAGCTCCCGGCGAGCCCTGCTCAAATCGAAGGGCGTTTCGTGAACGGACGGCATGTCGCTGGGGCCCGGCGTCTGGAACTCGAATCTGGCGCCGGGATTCAGGGTGCCGAGGGCCGCCACCAGGTCCTCCGGCCCGTCCACGACTCCAGTCCCTATGTTGAAGGCGTTGCTCTGCAGGGGGCGCTCCAGAGCATTGGATACGCCTTGGGCAACGTCCTTGACATACACGTACTCCTGCCAATCGGCGAGCCGCTGTCCAATGACCACGTTGCCGCCAGCCAGGGCGCCCGCCACCGCGGCATGCACCTCCTGCCCGTTCGTCGGCCCCCCGGCGTACCTCCCTAGGCCGTACACGTGGGCGAATCGCGTTGCGCAGTATTCCAGTCCATAGTGCTTGGCATAGGAACGGAGGATCACTTCGTCGGAAATCTTGGAGGCCGAATAGAAGATGTTCGCCCCCATGGGGAAGTCCTCGGCGACGAAGCCGGTGGGGTTTCGGCTGTAGTCGTACACCCCAACCGTGCTGGCGAAGACGATGCGCCGAACGCCGCCAAGCCTCGCGGCCTCGGCGACGGCAATCGTGCCGCCTATGGATATGGTGAGGCTGTCATAGGGGCGGTTCTGGGCCACGGGGACGAGCTGAGCGGCAGAGTGGAAGACCAAGTCAGCCTCATGGGCGCGCATGGAGTCCAGAAGCCCTGGTATGTCCCGTATGTCGCCCCGGACCTGCGAGACGCCGTCTCCCGCCACGGCCTGGGCGTACTCCTCGCTGGGGGCGACGTCATACAGCATGACTCGGTACCCCCGGCGGAGCATCTCCGCCGCGACGTAGGTCCCAATCAGTCCTGCCCCGGTGATGAATAGGTTCATGGTTTATGACTCCCTTTGCTAGACCTCACTATGAACGTGGTCCGTGAGCGTACCGCCGGCCAGCGGCCGCTGTAGAGCATCCAACGGGGGTTACACCTACCCCCCAACGCGTTGAATCTCCCTGGCGAAGTCCGCTATGCCGTCCGTCAGTGTGTACTGCGGCTCGTACCCCAACTCCCGGCGAGACCTGCTCAGATCGAAGGGCGTTTCGTGAACGGGCGGCGGGTCGTTGGGGCCCGGCGCTTGGAACACGAATCGAGCGCCGGGGTTCAGGGAGCCAAGGGCCGCCGCCAAGTCCTCCGGCCCTTCCACGACTCCAGTGCCTATGTTGAAGGCGTTGCTTTGCAGGGGCCGCTCCAGCGCATTGGATACGCCTTGGGCAACGTCCTTGACGTACACGTACTCCTGCAAATCGGCGAGCCGCCGGCCAATTGCTACGTCGCCGCCGGCCAGGGCGACGGCCACCGCGGCATGCACCGCCTCCCCACCCTTCGACCCCCCGACGTACCTCCCCAGCCCGTACACGTGGGCGAATCGCGTTGCGCAATATTCCAGTCCATAGTGCCTGGCATACGAGCGGAGGAGCACCTCGTTGGAAACCTTGGAGGCCGAATAGAAGATGTCGGCTCCCATGGGAAAGTCCTCGGCGACGAAGCCGGTCGGGTTCCGGCTGTAGTCGTATACCCCCGTCGTGCTGGCGAAGACGATGCGCCCTACGCCGCCAAGCCTCGCGGCCTCGGCGACGGCAATCGTGCCGCCTATCGCTATAGTGAGACCATCGAAGGGGCGGTCCTGGGCCACGGCGCCGATCTGTGCGGCAGAGTGAAAGACCAACTCAGCCTCATGGGAACGCATGGCGTCCAGAAGCGCCGGCATGTCCCGTATGTCGCCCCGGACCAACGAAACGCCGTCTCCCGCCACGGCGTGGGCAAACTCCTCGCTGGGGGCGACCTCATACAGCATGACCCGGTGCCCTCGGCGAACCATCTCCGCCGCAACGTGGGTCCCGATCAGCCCTGCGCCGGTGATGAATAGGTTCATGGTTTCTAAGCCTCTTTGCTAGACCTCGTCCCAGGCGCCCCCGTCCCAGCGCCCAAAATTGGACCGCCACACCATCTCTACGCGGGCCATGTTCTCCTCGGATAGCGGTCCGGCCCCGGAGCAGCCCGCCGCTTCCTCTAGGTGGGCTATCTCAGAGAAGCCTCCGATCACCGTGCTGACGCTGTCACTCGCCAGAATGAACCGCACCGCCGCCTGCGATAGGTTGTGCTCGCCCGCCTGCGACAGAAACCGCATCGACTTGGCCTGCTCCACCATCTGGCTATAGATATCGGCGTGCCTGGACAGCCCTCCCCCCGCCAATGGGTGACGCGCCCCGCCGGAGGCCGCATGGTCCGTGAGTGTGCCCCCGGCCAGCGGCCGCATGATAGCCACACCCGCTCCATGTTCGGCGGCATCCTCAATCATCTCCCCGTAGTCATAGTGAACGTTCATCCCAGGCGGTTTTGAAATGACCCCCGTGGGGTTCAGCAAGTCGTACCACATGTTGATGACCTGGAACTCGTCGGTCTCCAACAGACTGTGCACCGCGCGGGCGTCGGCGTGCTCACACGCCATGCCCAGGTAGCGGACTTTCCCCTCCCGGCGCACCCGCTCCAACCCCTCCAGCGCGCCTCCGCGCCCCAGGTAGTCGTCAACGGAAAGATGAATCCACCCGGGCACGTCGATATGCCGCTCCAGGTGAGGCGGGTTGTGAATCTGCACGACGTCCACCCAGTCCATCTGGAGCCGCCTCAAGCTGCCCTCCACGCACCGGACGACCGCCCCGGCGATATCGTCCAAGTCCTCAGGCATGATCTCGACCTTGGTGGTAATGAACGGGCGGACTCCGAGCTGACGGAAGATTGCGCCCAGGTTGGTTTCCGCCACGCCCTTCCCGTAGTCCGGCGAGGTGTCGAAGTAGTTCACCCCCAATTCCAGCGCCCTTACCACCGAAGCGAGTTGATCCTCAGGCGAGCCTCTGACGATGAGGCCGGCATTGTCGCCTGTGCCGAAGCCTATCTCCGACACCATCATTCCCGTGGCGCCTAGGGGTCGGTACTCCATGGGTAGCTCCTTGGCGGTCCAATCTGGCGGTGGCGAACGTGCGGCCATGCCCGCCAACGCCTGGCCGGGGCCGCAACGGCAACCGCCCTGCGATTCTATCATCCCCCGCCCGCCCCGCAACCGATGGCGGTTGCCGCGCCAGCCGTTCATCGCCCCTTCATTGCTCCCTTGCGGCGTGAAACACGCAGTAGCGCATCGGCTTGTAATCGGTGAAGTACATGAGGCCGCCCAGACCGTCTCCGTCGTCAGGCGGAATCAAACGGCAGCCGTACCGTTCCACAACCGCCAGCACGTCGTATTCGTTATAGAGTTGGAAGCTGCGCTGAACGTCGTAGTCCGGGTCCAGCACGCTGCCGACGCCGCTGCCGATCTTGAACGCCAGTTGGAGCACGCCCCCGGGACGCAGCACGCGAACCAACTCCCGCAGCGTGACGCCCTCAACGATCTCCGGTGGGATGTGTTGGATCACGGCGTTGCAGGTAACGAAGTCGAAGGAGGCGTCGGGAAAGCCCAACGGCTGGGAAAGGTCCGCCACCTGCAACCGGTCGGCAATCTCTGGGTGCAGCTCCACCGCCACGTCCAGGTTCTCCTGCAGAGCGTCTACGCCCCGAACGTCATAGCCGCGGCTCCACAAAATGTAGACATCCCGAGCCCCCGCCCCGCATCCCGCGTCCAGCCCCTTGCGGCCGGGCGCCAGCGACTGTAGCCGCTCCAACAGAACATCATCGCCGGTGAGCTGCGGGGGCGACGGGTCTCGATAACCGGTTTCCAGGAAATCGTGGGCCACCTGCGCATATCGGCGGCCGTAGCGGCGATAGTGCTCCAGCGGGTCTTGCTCCATTCCGCCTCCGTGTTCTTCAAGTACTCGCAAGGGTATGGGTTCCCTCCCTGCCTCGAGCCCTAGCGCGGTCCCGCTTGAGCTTGGCTGCGTAGAGCGGGTCGCCTTCTACCTCTAGGCGGCAGTAGGGACACCGCGGCTTACCAGCGCGGGCCTCCTGTTTATCTGTCTCCATGCACAGCGGACACTGGCAGAGTGCGCCATGTTTTGGACAGTCGTTCGCTGGCTCCATTATCACACCCCAAAGCGGCGAGCCGCGAGGTAGTCCGCAGCATTGCCGTAGAAACCCTTAACCTGGTAAGGGTTTTCGCCGTTCCCGTTCTTGCACGGTCTCCCGACGGCCATAATGCGGAAGCCAAGGGAACCTCTGCCGCGACTGCCTATTCCACAACAACATCCACCTGCGCCGCCAAGCGTTCGATCTCTGGCAAAGGGAACGCCTGCGGGCCTCCGGCGGTGCACTGCAAGGCCGCAGCCGCCGTGGCGAACCGTCCGCACTGCTCCAGCGTCCAGCCCTGAAGCCGTCCGTAGATGATCCCGGCAGAGTACGTCACGCCCGCGGCGGAGCCGTCGATCAACTCCACCGGCATAGCGGGAAAACGTATCCGGTCCTTCCCACTGGCAATGAGCGAGCCCCTGGAGGCCATCGTGATGATGGCCGCTTCAACCCCCGTCGAAAGCACATGGTCTGCCAACTCCTCGGCATTGTCGCCATGCTGGGCCTCGTCGGTTGTGACCTGGCAAAGGGTGACGTAGGGAGCAAGGCGGGCCAGCAGATCAGGGTCGTCGTGCTTGTGCTCCAGGTTCAGATAGACCGCCGATCCCTGGGCCTTGGCTGCCTTCATCGGACGCAGAATGTGATCGCCGTCGTACCAATCGACGTAGAGAAATCGAGCCCCCTCCAGCAACGCAAGGCTGGCTGTCGCCAGGGTCTCCAACACCGCCTGGTCCCGCTGCCACCAGTAGGTGCGCCCGCCCGTCGGGTCGCAGACGCACACCTCGAAGTTGGTCTGAATCTCCTTCGACAGCCGCACCTCGCCGGCGATGCCCAGGTCCTCCAGACGTTCCGCCGTCCGCCGCCCCGCTTCGTCGTCGCCAAGGGCGGTCCCAATGATGCCGCTGGCGATGCCCCACTTCTTGAGGTGCAGGGCCACGATCGAGGCATCGTCGCCGATGCATTCGCTGAGTTCCGCGATGGGATGGGCAGTGTTATGCACCGGCGGGGCGTCCACAACGAGGTTGTAATACGGCGTCAGCATGCCAAAGCTGACGACATCCACCGGTGATGTTGGTTGTAGACCGTTCTGACTGGACATGGGGCCTCTGGTAGTGACGGGAAGCGGGCGGCAGGCTGGGGGACCGCCTCTACGAGGGTGTGCTTGGGGCGCCGCCCCGGGCCAGAGCCTCTGCGTCCTGGCGAATCCGGTTCAGTAGATGAATATTTGTGGAACTGTCCCAGTCCTCTTGATCGTTGACGCGGTCCTCGATGGCCTTGTCCACCCAGCGGACCATGGCCTCTCCAGCCTCGGCAAACGCCGCATCCAGCCGAGCCCTCACCTCCCCCTCGGCTGCTCCGGCGTCCGCCGCCGAGAACATCGCCAGGGACTCCACGACGCGGGCCGCCTGCCTCACCCTCGCCTCCGCCTGCTCAACCAGGCGGCCAGTGACCTCCTGCATCGTCCGCGCCGCTTCCCAATTCGATTGCCTCATACCTTGGCCATCGTCCTGACCCTGTTCCTCCTGAGCGTTCGGACAGTATAGCAGAGGCTTCCAGTCAGCCGCGGCCATCTTCGTTGACTCCCCACAACAGCCCCCTTACCATTGCCCAACCCTGGGAGCCTCACTCTCTTGCCCGACCGGAGCGCGGCATGACCCTGCCGGACCTGCCCATCAATGCTGGGCGTATCGAGCGGGACCTGATGGAGTTGGCCCGCCTCACCGAGCCGGATCGCCCCTACACCCGCTTGGCCTTCAGCGCCCTCGACCGCGAGGCTCGGGATGTCGTGGCCGGATGGATGCGGGAGGCCGGACTCGACGTGAGCATCGACGACGCTGGCAACACCATCGGTCGCCGCAATGGGCGCGCCGGCGGCCCGGTGGTGGCCATCGGCTCCCACACAGACACCGTCCAGGCCGGAGGCCGCTTCGACGGCATCGCCGGCGTCGTGGCGGCGGTGGAAGTGGCCCGCGCCCTGGCCGAGACGGGCGTCGTCACCGAACACCCGCTGGAAGTGGTCAACTTCAATTGCGAAGAGCCGTCGGTCCCCGGCATGACGCCCGTGGGCAGCCGGGCCATTAGCGGCCATCTCGACCTCTCGAAGCTCCACACGGCCCGCGACCCGCAGGGCCGCACCCTCGCCGAGGCCATCGACTACCTGGGCGGCGACCACACCCGCCTTGCGGACGTCGTTCGCAGCCCCGACGACGTTCACGGCTACCTGGAGTTGCACATCGAGCAGGGGCTGGCGCTGGAGCGGGCGGGGCGGCCCGTAGGCATCGTCACCCACATTGCCGGTCCCGCGCGTGGCGCAATCACCGTCGCGGGCCGCGCCGACCATGCCGGCGCAACGCTCATGGACGAGCGCAAGGACGCTCTCTGCGCCGCCGCCGAGGTCATTCTCGCCCTGGAGCGCGCCGCCAAGGACCCTTCGCTTCGCGACGCCGTGGCCACCATTGGCGCGGCCCAGATCACGCCCGGCATGGTCAATATTATCCCCGGCAGGGTGGACCTCCAACTTGAGGTTCGCAGCATCCGGCAGGAGGAGAAGGAGCGGGTCAAAGACCTGCTCGCCGCCGCCTGCGAGGCCATTGCCGGGGACAGAGGCATCCATATCGACGCGCAGTGGCTGGTCGACGAGCTTCCGGTCACGGTCCCGGCCCCCACGCAAGCGCTGCTCCGGGAGGCCGCCGAGGAGTTGGGTGTCCCGGAGATGTCGCTGCCCAGCCGAGCCATGCACGACGCAAGCTGGATGGCCATGATAGCGCCGGTCGGCATGGTCTTCGTCCCATCCAAGGACGGCCTGAGCCATACCCCCGACGAGTGGACGGACTTCGCCGACGTGGCAACGGGCGCCCGCGTGCTGGGGCGGGCGTTGTTGAAGCTGGACGCCTCTCAGTAGCGGGACCTACGGAGGGCCGAACGATGAGCACTGCCAACGGAGGCCGGTTGTGAGCCCGTTGAACAGTTGGCCGCTGCTGGCGGCCGCGTTGGTTCTCATGCAGATCTTCACCCTTGCCGCCTGTGAATCGGATGCGCAGCGTGTTCGGGAAATGAACGCGACCGAACGAATGCAGACGCAGGTCGCCTCCGGGACTCCCGCGCCAAGCCCAACGCTTACGCCAATCAGCGCCGAAATAGAAACCACTGAAATCCAAGACGGCGACTGCATAAATTCCACAATCGAGGAAGGCGTCGAAATCGAAACAGTGGTGATAGTTCCATGCTCCGGATCTTGGCAATACCGAGTGCTCAACTCCTTCACCGCCCCCGGCTCCGGTGGCTACCCAGGAGAAGACTATTTCAGCAGGTTAGCCCATGAAAGATGTGACCGGCATTATTTTGAATTCCTGTATCCCATCCGTGAGTCTTGGGCGGTAATGGATCGGATAGTCAACTGCCTTCAACCGAGCTTTGGGTTGTCCGTCAGTGACCGTCCGAAGTTGGATCGCTTGGTTTCCATAAAACGCCTGAATGTCTGGGAATGTTTTAATGAGGCTCCCGAGACCGACGACCTGTTGGTTGAGCTTGTAGAGTGCTCTAGTGATTGGCAATACCGAGTGCTCAACTCCTTCACCGTCGCTGGCTCTGGCGGTTATCCCGGAGAAGACTATTTCAGCCAGTTGGCCTATGAAAGATGTGACCGGCATTATTTTGAATTCCTGTATCCCATCCGTGAGTCTTGGGCGGCAATGGATCGGATAGTCAACTGCCTTCAACAGAGCTTCGGGTTGTCCGTTGCTGACCGTCCGAAGTTGGACCGCTTGGTTGCCGCACACCGCCTGAGGGTCGGCGAATGTTTCAACCAAGCCCCCGAAACCGGCAACCTGTTGGTTGAGGTTGTCGACTGCTCTAGGGATTGGGAGTCACAGGTAGTCACCATCTTTTCCGTTCCTCGAGACGATTCGCTCCCCGGATATGCTTACTTCCAGGAGCAAGCAGCCCAACACTGCCATACGCCCTTGGACTATTTTTATTATCCCGACGATCATTCATGGCGCTTGGGAGACCGTGACATAATCTGTGTCAGGGCATCTTGAACTGGCCGGCATTTCCATATCGGCCCCGCTCCGGTCGCCAATCGGACCGGGGGCAATGAGGCGCCCCGAACAACAGGAGGAACCATGGTCATCGATGTTCATAACCACATCGTCTCGGGCGACAAACTGCCTGCGTATCAGTCGTTCCTCATCAGCGGCCGGGGCTTCCACGGCAAGGGTCACCCCAACATCACCGAGGAGAGCATCGCCAACGCCACCTTCTCCGGCAAGAGCCATGAGGCGCTCCTGACGGAGGTGGGCACCGGCATGGCCTTCATTTCGCCGAGGTCCTTCACCATGATGCACGCTCAGAAGCCCGAAAAGATCGTCCACTACTTCATCGAGGCCACCAACGACGCGATTGCCCTTGCCGTCAAACTCAGTCCCAACCTCATGCGAGGCGTTGCCGGGCTGCCTCAGTGCTCGGGCCAAAGCCCCTCCGTCGCCCTGGAAGAGCTGGAGCGCTGCGTCAAAGATCTGGGCTTCGTCGGCTGCATCGTGAACCCTGACCCCGGCGAGGGCGACGGCCAAACCCCAGGGATGGGTGACGAGTACTGGTACCCCCTCTACGAGAAGATGGTGGAGTTGGACGCGCCGGGCATCATCCATTCGGCCGGGTGTCTCAACCCGCGGGAGTCCTTCCACAACCACTTCATCACGGAGGAGGGCATCGCCGTGCAGTCGCTGATGCGCTCCCCCGTCTTCGATGATTTCCCCAACCTCAAGTTGATCGTCTGTCACGGCGGCGGCTCGATCCCATACCAGATTGGCCGCTGGCGAGCCCTCGACCGCTTCGCCGACTACCAGGAGACCTTCGACGAGCGCTTGCGCAAGCTCTATTTCGACACCGCCCTGTACAACACCGAGTCGTTGGAGCTGCTGTTCAAGATCATCGCGCCGGACAATTGCCTCTTCGGGTCGGAGAGGCCCGGCGCGGGTTCCACCACCAACCCCGAAACCGGCCGCTGGTTCGACGACATCAAGCCCCTCATCGACGGCATTCCCTGGCTCTCCGCCGCCGACCGCGACAAGATCTATGAGGGCAACGCCCGTAGGCTATTCACCCGCTTCAAGGGCTAGCCCCAGCAGGGTCCCCCTCCCACGTTTGCACAAGCTATAACCCATGCGTAATATGGCTTATCCTGGCCGCGGCGCGCCCCAGGGGCCGGCCAAGCATCGCAAAATCAAGAACCATCGCTCCTAGCCTCAGGTTGATCCTAGAGCGATATCAACTCGCGTTTCGCCACTCGCTTTCTGAACGAAGCCCGCCGGAAGGAGTTGAACAACAGGTGAATACCGCGCTAACGGGAGATGGAATGGCGGGGCTCCCCATCTTGCAGTCGCACGGGGCGAGTAGATGGCCCGGCTGAGGTTTGTCCACGCTGCCGACCTGCACTTGGACAGCCCGTTCCGGGGGATTCGGAGCGAAGCGCCGGCCCATGTTGCGGAAACGCTGCACCGGGCCACGTTCGATGCCTACCAGAACATCGTGGACCTTTGCATCCGGGAGAAGGTCGACGCCCTGCTGGTCGCCGGCGACGTGTACGACGGCGCCGACCGGAGCCTGCGCGCGGAGTTGAAGTTCGTTGAGGGACTGAAGCGGCTGGACGAGGCTGGCATCCGCTCCTTCATCTGCCACGGCAATCACGACCCGCTGGATGGATGGGAAGCGCGGTTGAATTTACCGCCGGGATGCGTCCGCTTCACATCAGAGGTGACCGGCGTCCCCGTGTTCCCCAATGAGCCGAACCGGGCCGCCGTGTACGGGATTAGCTACCCTAGGAGGGAGGTGCGCGACAACCTGGCGCCACAGTTTCGCGAGGTCGTGCCAAGCGGTGGCTTCAACGTCGGCCTGCTCCATGCCAACGTCGGCGGTAATATTGACCACGGCTCCTACTCCCCATGCTCCGTCGCCGACCTGGAAGACGGCAACGTCAACTATTGGGCGTTGGGCCACGTTCACACCCGGCAGGAGCTGCGAAAGCAGACGCCGGCCATTGTCTACCCAGGCAACCCCCAGGAGCCTGTCTCACAAGAGAGCGAAGGTCTCGATGTGCGCGGGTCTGTGCAGGACTGGTGTGTGGGTTGGACAGGCGAGCAGGGTATCCGAGGGTGAGGGCCACAGGCTGAGGGCCCGGCTGAGTGCCCGGCCACGACGGGTGAGGCCGAAGAAGGACCGCCTCCAGGCCTTCTGCAGGGTGCGAAGGTTGAACGCCACCGCCAGCAGCGACCACTCGCTGCGGACGGCCTCGATCCCGCGCAACAGGAAGCGGCGCGCCCCCTGTTGCTCCTTCACGATGCCGAACACCGGCTCCACGAGCTGTTTGCGCAGGCGGTAGGCGGCCCGGGTCTCCGGCGTCTCCATCCAGTGGCGGTGGGACTGGAGCGCAGCATCGTGGAGCGATACCTCGATCCGGCGACCTTTCTTGATCGTCGTGCAGAGGCCGAAGGCGGGACAGGCGCGGCATGTGGCCCCGCTGGCCTGGTAGAGGCGGACGGGTGCATGACCCGTCTTTGTTTTGCTGCGGCGGAAGGTGAGGTAGCGGCCCTCGGGGCACTGGTAGCGGTCGGCGGCGGGGTCGTAGGTGAAGTGGCGGTAATGGTAGGGATGGGCGGTGTGGGAACGGGGTTCGGGCATGGCCACCGGTGTATCGTGTAACGCGCACGCCGCTAGGTTGGCCCCGGAGAAGTACCCGGCGTCGGCCAAGGTAAGCGCCGGAGTCCGTTCGGCGGACTCGGCCGCAGCGGCGATGAGGGGCAGCAGTTGCGCGTTGTCCGCTTGGTCCTGGGTCACCTCCGCAGCGGTGATCAACAGCCCGCCGCCGGCGCCGTCGCCATGGCTCACTGGGACGGCCATGGCTTGGGCGTTGTACCCGGTGACGTAGGCGCCGCGGCTGCGCATGAGCCGCGCCTCCGGGTCGGTCAGGTTGGCGTGGCGGGGCCCCTCTTCCTCCATCTCCCGTCTCGCGGCCAACACGCGCTTGCGCCGCTGCTCGGCTTTGCGCAGTTCGGGCGGCAGGCGCGGCGGGGCCAAGTCGTCCCTGCGCTCGTTCTGCGCTTCCAAGTCGGCGATGGCCTGGGCCGTGCGCTCCAAGAGCCGCTCCAGCTCCTGGGCGTCGTAGGTCCGCGACGGCGACGCGTTGGCCTGCACCTTCGTGCCATCCACGGCCTGTACCGCCCAGTCGATCAGGTCGAGGCGGACGGCGGCTCGCACCGTTAGCCGCAGCAGTCCCCGGAGCTTGACGCGATGGGCCTTGTAGAATCGCCAGAGGGTGTTGTGGTCCGGGCGCTGCCAGCCGGTCAGCCAGAGGAAGGGAATCTGGTCCCGGCAGCTCGCTTCCAGCTTGCGCGACGAGCGTACTCCCGTCATGAACCCATACAGCCAAATGCTCAGCAGCGAGCGGGGGTGATAGGCGGGGGCGCCCAGCGCCTCGCCCTCCATATTGACGCCGAATCCGGCCCATTCCTCCTTCGTCAGTCCGTCGACGAAGCTCGCAACAAAGCGCACAGGGTGATCGTCGGGGAGCAGATCGTCTAGAGAGGGGGGCAAGAGCCAAGCTTGCTCTCGGTCCATCGGTCGCCACGTCATAGGCCCCTCCAACCAGCACGCGTTGAGGACAGTCTATCCACTAGCGCCCGCTCCTCACTAGGGGCGCCGGCTACTTTTGAGACAGGCTCCCAGGGCCGCCATCCCCGCGAGACGGGCGCGCGTGGCGTCTACCTCGTGGATGTGGACGACTATGGCTCGGCGCGGCTGGACTTCCGCCCGGTGGATGTCGTGCGGTGGGAAACGCTGTCACTGGACATCGCCGGTCTGGAAAAAGAGCAGGCGCTTATCGACGCTGTCAACAACCTCGTCGAGTCCGCCCTCGAAGCCGCTGAAGGTCGCTCCGTGGTTACCCGGCTGTCCATAACAGGGCGTGGCGCGCTGCACTCTTGGCTGCGCCGACCCGAAACGGAGGACGACCTGCGGGAGCAGCTTAACGACCTCCACGCCAACGCCAACCCCTGGCTGTGGTGCGAGCGAATTCAGATGGAGACCGCCTCGGCGGTAGACCGCGAGCAGATGGCGCTGCGGGAGGATTTCGCCGGCGACCTAGCCAGGCTCGCCGGCGGAATGCAGGAAGACCCAGACGCCCTCGCCGAACTGCGGGAGTCGCTTCGGGAACTGTATGTCAACTCCAATGCCCGCCATTACCTGCGGGACGATCAGCCTTCGGACGATGAGTTGCGAGCGCTGCTGGCCGCCGCCGAGGATGAATGTCTCGCCGGTCTCGGAGTAGAGGACGCAGAGGGCGGCGCATGAGGCTGGAAGAGCTTTACATAGATGGTTTCGGCCATTTCTACGAACGGACCATCGGCCCATTGCCAGGGCGGGTCACTATTTTCTACGGCCCAAACGAAGCGGGCAAGAGCACTCTATTGGCCTTCATCCGGGCGATGCTGTTCGGATTCCCCACCAGATTCAACAGGCACTATCCCCCGCTGGCCGGGGGACGGCATGGCGGACGGGTTAAACTGTCCAACGCCGCCGGAACAATCTACGACGTGGAGCGATACGCCGGAGTGAGCGGCGGCCTAAGCATCGTTACGCCCAGCGGCCCCGCCTCCGATGCAGAAACCGTCTTGCGCCAGTTGACCGGCCCCGCCACCTCAGATATTTTCAAGACCGTTTTCGCCTTTAGCTTGGATGAACTTCAAGAGGCTGCCTCGCTGCAAGGTTCCGGCATCTACAGCGCCGGACAAGGGGTGCCCAGGTTGCCAAAACTCCAGAAGGAGCTAAGCGACAGAAAAGGCAAAATCTACCTCAGCAGGGGCAACAACCAGGAAGTACCCAAGCTCTTGAACACGCTGAAGGACGTTGATAAGCAACTGAAGGCCGTCGCGGACAACGCCAGCCGTTATGGGGGCCTCGCCGCCCGCAAGTCGGAGATTGGCCGGGAACTACAGGACGCCGACGCTGAGCTTTCGCAGCTGAGCGCCCGCCGCGCCGAAATTGACAATCTGCTCAATGGCTGGGATGCCTGGCTGGATCTGTTCAACTGCGAAACACAGCTACGAGACCTGCCCCGGTTCGAGCAGTTCCCGGAGAACCCCGTCACGCGACTGGAAAGCCTTGAAGATCGGGCGCGGCAGAGCCGTGAAGTCATGGATGACGCCGCCGAGCAGGTCCGGCTGACCGGTGAAGCTGCCGCCGCCCCAATTCCGGGCGAAAACCTGCTGGATGACGCTAGCCGAATCGAAGACATCCGCCGCGCCCGCAGCAGCTTCGACAATTCGGTGAAGGACTTGCCGGAACGGCGGGCCGAGTTGGGTGCGTTGGAGAAGAACCTCGTTGACCGGCTTAAGGATCTCGGGCCGGATTGGGACGAGACCCAGTTGGTCAATTTCGATGCGTCCATAGGCGTCCGGCAGGAAGTCGAGGGTGCGAAGGACATCCTCAGCCAGCGGCAGGAATCGTCCCATGAAGCCAAACGTTCGCTGGCACAGGCGAACGCGGCGCTGACTGAACGCCAGACCGATGCCCGCGAGGCGCAGGAACGGATGCCGGCTGGGCAGCCGCCCTTGGACGCCGCCGGACTGGCACACCAGCGGGATGCCCTGCGCGCGGCCCACGGACGGTTCGACGAGTACGAGCGCTCCAGCCAGAACCACGAAAACCTGCGCGGCCAGCTCAATTCCCTGACCGCCGGACAAGAATCCGCGGACTCGCCGGCGCGGCCTGCCCTGTTGTTGCCGGTCCTCCTAGCCGTGGCCGGCGTCGCCATGGTTGTGGCCGGTGTTGTAATTGGGGACGCCGCGCTGTTCCTCGGGCTAATCGGCGGCATTGTTCTACTGCTGGCGGCGGCCTACCAGCTGGCGTCAGGCCGCTCCGCTCCCGCGGCCGCCAACCCACTGGTGAACGCACTTTCCCGGCAGGCGGTCGAAGCGGCGGCGGCGGCGGAAGCCACTCGGCAACTGCTCGTCAAGGCCGCCGGGCCTCTGGTCATCGAAGGAGATGTAACAAGCGCGGCTCTGGCCGCGTCTGGGACGCGAATTGATTCCGCCGCAGCCGCATTGACCGCATGGGACACCGCCATGCGCCTCGTGGAGGAGACGCAAAGCCGCCTTGCGTCGCAGCAACAACGGGTGGACGAGGCAACGCAACAACGCGATGCCACCGATGTCGCCGAGGGCAACGCCCGGCGCGAATGGCAGGGCTGGCTCGGGCGGAAGGGCCTGCCGGTCAGCTTCACCCCAGACACGGTGGTGGATTTCATGAGCCGGGTCGAGACTACCCGCGCCATTCAGCAGCAGGCGCTGGCGATGAGGGACCGGGTCAGGGCCATCGAGGACGATATCAACGAGTTCCGCCTACAGGTTGCGCCGCTGGCTAGTGCCCATAGCCTGACGTTGGACGCCGAGAACCAGCGGCAACTGGCGGCGGTGGCTGACGAACTAATCAAGAGGATGGAAGAAGTCTGGACCCGTGTCTCTGGCAGGGAGCGGGCCAAAGAGCAACACGAGGAAAACCGGCGCTTGTTGGAAAGGCAAGAGCAGCGCTTGCATTCGGTGGAACGCGACCTGGCTGAGTTGCTAAAGGCGGGCGGCGCGGATGACCCCGAAGAGTTCCGCCGCCGGGCGGTCCAGAACGAGGAACGTCTAAACTTGGAACGGCAGCGCGACGAACATCGCCGCATTCTGGAGAGGCTCAGCGGCCCCGGCGACAAGTTCGACGCTTTCCGCGAGTTGCTGGCAAACTCAGACCCGAACCAACTAGCTGCGAAATCCGGGCGGTTGTCGGCCCGGCAAGCAGAAGTGGACGACCAATGCAACGCGCTGCGAGAGGAGCGGGGCGGCATAGACACTGATCTGGCGCGCCTGACCAGCGAAGAGGATTCGTCGGCCTTGCGAGTCCGCCAGACTACCCTCCTAGAACAGCTGCAGGAACAGGCCCACGAGTGGTCGCGGCTGACTATCGCGGAGTCGCTGCTGAAAAAGACGCAGCAGAAATTCGAGTTGGAACGCCAGCCCGGTGTCATCCGGCACGCCCAGGACTTCTTTGCCAATGTCACCGGCCATCGGTACAACCGGCTCTATGCGCCCATCGATGAGCAAACGATAACCGTGACAGACACTACCGGCCGCACAAAGCAACCCTCCGAGCTCAGCCGGGGCGCCCGCGAGCAGCTCTACCTGGCGCTGCGGTTCGGCCTCATCCGGGATTTCGGCGAACACGCCGAGCGGTTGCCGGTCGTCGTCGACGAGGCGCTGGTCAACTTCGACCAGGAGCGGGCCCGGCTTGCGGCCGAGTCCTTCGCAGAACTTGCGGAGACCAACCAGGTACTGGTGTTCACGTGCCACCCGGCCACGGCCGATCTGTTCCAAGAGGCCGCCGGGGCGCAGGTGGTGGATATCAGTCACCGTCTCCCCAATGCCCCGTTTGCATAGGCTGAAACCCATGCGTAGAATGGCTTATCCTGGCCGCGGCGCGCCCACAGTCCGCCGAAAAGGGGCGCTCCTGGCGCCATAGCAGCGCCCCGCCGTCCAGATCACCGGCTTCTAGGGGGATGCTCATGCAGAAGGTTGCCGTGGATAAGCTCAGGAACGTGGCCCTGGTCTCTCATGGCGGGACCGGCAAGACCTCGCTGGCCGAGGCTATGCTGTTCAACACCGGCGCCACCACCCGGCTCGGCAAGGTCGAAGAAGGCAACACCGCCTCCGACTTCGAACCCGAAGAGGTCAAGCGCCAGAGCTCCACCCAGGCGGTCCTCGTGCCCTGCGAGCACCGCGGGCACAAGATCAACATCTTCGACACCCCCGGCTACATCGAGTTCATCGGCGAGGTGTACTCAGCCCTCAGAGCCGCCGACGCCGCCGTCCTGCCAATCTCCGCTCCGGTGGGCGTCGAGGTTGGAACGGAACTCATCTGGAAATTGATCAACGAGCGCAACCTGCCCCGCATCGTCTACATCAACCGCATGGACAGGGAAAACGCCGACTTCCACCAATGCCTGGCGTCGGTCCAAGAGCGTTTGGGCAGGCAATGCGTCGCCATCCAGCTCCCCATCGGCGCCCACACCAGCTTCGAGGGCGTCGTCAGCCTGCTTGACCCCGCCGGCTTCCCCGCCGGCCTGGAGGACCAGGCCGGCGATCTCCTGGACAAGCTGATGGAGGCCGTCGCCGAGGCCGACGATGAGCTCGCCGACAAATACCTCGAAGAGGGCGTCCTCAGCCAGGAAGACCTGACGCGCGGCCTCAAGCAAGCGGTCCTCTCCGGGAGCGTTGTTCCCGTCCTTGCCGGAGCGGCCACCTTGGACATCGGCATCAATGAACTGCTGGACGCCATCGTCGACCTCCTCCCCTCCCCTGCGGACATGCCTCCCAGCGACGTCCAAACAAACGGCAGCGCCGAATCTCTTCAGGTCTCTGAGGACGGCCCATTGGTGGCCCAGATCTTCAAAACCACCGCCGACCCCTTCGTGGGTAAGCTGTCCTACTTCAAGGTCTTCAGCGGCGTGTTCAAGAGCAACGGCGAGGTCTGGAACGCAGACAAGGAACAGTCCGAGCGTATCGGCCAGGTGTTCGTTCCCCGCGGCAAGACCCAGGAAACCGTCGACGCCATCGGCGCCGGCGACCTTGGCGCCGTCCCCAAGCTCACAGCCACAACCACGGGAGACACGTTGGGGCACAGGGACAAGCCCTACACCATGGCCCCTATCCTTTTCCCCAGCCCCACGCACTCCGTCGCCGTGCATCCCAAGTCAAAGGGCGACCTCGACAAGATGTCATCGTCGCTGGCCAGGTTGGTGGAAGAGGACCCCAGCCTCCGGGTCCATCGCGACCCCGACACTGCCGAAACCGTCCTGGAGGGGATGGGCGATGTCCACATCGACGTAACCACGGAAAAGATGAAGCGCAAGTTCGGCATCGACCCCGAAATCGCTCTGCCCAAGGTGCCGTACAAGGAGACCATCGCCGCCAAGACGAACACCGAGTACAAGCACAAGAAGCAAAGCGGTGGCCACGGCCAGTACGGCCACGTCATGATCACCCTCGAGCCCCTGCCCAGCGGATCCGGGTTCGAATTCAGCAACAAGGTCACCGGCGGGACCGTCCCCAAGGAGTACATCCCCGCCGTGGAGAAGGGCGTCTCCAAGTCCCTTCACGAAGGAGTCCTAGCCGGTTTCCCCATCGTTGACCTCAAGGTCACTCTCTACGACGGCTCCTACCACTCCGTGGACTCATCGGGCATGTCCTTCGAGATCGCCGGCGGCATGGCTCTGAAGCAGGGAATGGCCAAGGCCCAACCCACCCTCCTCGAGCCTGTCCTCATGGCCACCATCACCGTTCCGGACGCCTTCACCGGCGAAGTCGTGGGCGACCTCAACTCGAAGCGGGCCCACATTGCCGGCATGACTCCCAGCGACGGCTTCACTGAGGTGGAGGCCACCGTGCCCCAATCGGAGATGCGACGCTACGCCGCAGAGCTCCGGGCCCTAACCCAGGGACGCGGCTACTTCACCGTCGCGTTCAGCAGCTACGAGCCGGTGCCCGCCCAGGCCCAGCAACGCATCGTGGAGGAAGCCAAGAAGGAACGGGAGGCGGCCAAGGCGTAGCCCGGCGCCACCGTCCCTCTCTTTGTCCCTGCCCCCCGTAGTCGGGGGCAGGTTAGGAAGGGGGTTCCCCCAGCCTACGATAGCGGCCGCCCAGCAACCCCTGGTGGCACTATTCTTGGCGCGTGGGGAACACCAGCGACTTGATAACCACCGGCGCCGCGCCTGAAGTCGGGATCAGTTCCCCAATGTCGATATAGTCGAACTCGCGCAGCTCCACCCCGTCAATGGAGACGACGGCGCTGGTCAGCCCCATCTCCTCCCGCAGGTGCAGGCCCAGCAGCCCACCCACGTCGCCAACGGCGACGAGGATAAGGGGGTTCCCGGCGGCCAAGCTCGGTTCCAACCCATCGAGGATGCCGGCGCAGAACGCCTGCAATCTGGCGTAGGTTGCGGAACCCTCCCAACGAACGCCAACGGCCACCGCCGCGGCCTCGCCCGCCCCGCCGAGCCCCGCCAGCGCTCTGCGCACCGCCTGCGCCACCCCGTGCGGACCGATGTCGTCGCCCCACTCGAATTCAGGCCGGACCACCGGGATATTGTGCAGCGGCAGCGCATCCTCCGGCGACGCGAAAATGGTGCTGCCGCTGACTTGGACTGTGTATTGAGACGCTCCGATCACCGTGGCGCGGATGCCCGCCGTCGGCGTCTTCACCGGGATATTCAAGGCCCTCACTCGTTGTGACACCGCTTCGGCGAGCATTGGCCCAAGGTCCCCAAAAGCGCGCGGCTCCCGGCCGTAGATGTACTCCGACGCCCCCCCGGAGAACACCACCCAGTCCGGCGCCGCTTGCTGCGTCAAGGGCGGCAGCCGGTGCCACCCCAGCGTCTTCTCCGAAAGCGCCCCCCCTGCGACGACCTCCGCCACGCAGTCCGCCATGACCGACGTCACTGTTCGCAACTCGGACTCCGAAGGGCGACCTCCGGCATCGAATATGACGCCCGCGGCCTCCGCCAGACGGCGCCCCGCATCCTCAACCCTCTTAACCACGCCCTCGCCGTCGAGCGCCACGAGACGCGCTCCGATGTCAAGGGCGGTCACCTCCACGACCCGTCCATCGATGCAGACGGCCACCTTGGTCGTCCCCCCGCCGATGTCGACGTTGAGGCCCACGCCGCCTTTCAGGGACTCCGCCGCCGCTCCGGAACCGTATGCGGCCAGGGTCGCCTCGAGCCCGTCGCCGGCGCTTACAGCCACGAACCGCCCCGCCTCCTGGGCGAAGACATCCCCTATGGCCCTGGCGTTGCGCCTTTCGAGCGCCACGCCTGTGAGGATCAGAGCGCCCGTGTCAATGTCCTCCCGCCTCAGCCCGGCGGCCTCGTATTGGGCATCAACGAAACGTCCCAGCACTTCGGCATCGATGGAGGAGTCCGCCGCGTAAGGCGTCAGCAGTATCTCCGACTCCCGGAGAATCTCGCGGCGCACCACAACATAGCGGGCGTCGGCGCGCTCCAGTTCCAGGCGCGAGAACGCTAGGTGGGACGTGGACGAGCCGATGTCCACGCCAACGCTGGTCAGGACAATGCTGTCCTCTTCAACCAGGTGGCGTTGGGAACCGGAGAAGCCTGAGGAAATCATGGGCCGGGCCGGGGTGACCAATTGGGAAAGACTAATGGGAAGAGACGCTGGGATGGGCGCGGGAGGGACAACCGTTGTCCGCCGCCCCGCTCACGCTCCGGACGGCCTGCGATAGAACGATTCGTCCATGCGAGAGCCGACGCCCTCCTGTTGCAGCTTGGCGTCGAACTCCGTGCGGATATAGGGGTCCTCTTCCCAGTAGGGGATCGCGGTCCCGCCTTCATGCAGGTCAATGGCGCCCTTGTCGATGGCTTCCTCTCCGGGACGGCCGGCCTCGCGGCCGGGCGCGTGCGGGCCGAACCAGGCCGTCAACCGCAGGGGTTGGGAGCTGACGCCGAAGTGCTGGTGGAACCAGTCGCCGCTCATGGGCGCGGCGCTCACCATGCCCACCGGCTCGTAGTCCTGCCACATCACCCTTTCCGCCTTCCCTGTCTCCCACGGATGCGTCCCCAACTCCGCGGGCCAGGTATAGGTGTACCCCTTCCCCTTGAGGCAAATCAGCACCGCCGCCGAGCCGTGCGCGTGGGCCTTCGAGTAGCGCCCCGTTTCGTGCTGGCCTATCCACAGGTAGAACTTGTTGGACGCCATGTGCGGCTCCACCCGGCGATACCCGGGGGAGCGGCGGTTGTCCAGCGGAAGCTCGCAGTTGATGATGTCCGGCATGATGTTCGTTCGAAGCATGGCGAGGCCGCGGACCGGATCGGGCGCCAGGTCCTCAGCGGGGCGGTAGAAGTCGGCCGCCGCGTCGTAGCGGTCGGTGAAGTCGTAGGGCGTGTTGAAGACGAAGTCCCTGTTCATGTACAGGTTCATGGCGTTGGGGGCCGTCGTGCCCGCCAGCAGCAGGGCCGGGCTGGACGTCGCGTTGATGATGCGATGCCATGAATTGAGGGGAACCGAGAACAACGACCCCGCGCTCCACTCGAAGGCGCTCTTCTTGGATGGGTCTTTGTCCTGCCACACCTCGGTGGAGCCGCGTCCCTCGACGACGAGGAAGGTCTCTTCGTAGAGATGGCGCTCGACGTTCAGCGCGCCGGCGGCGGGTACCTCCACGACGTACATGCCCCAAAGGCCTTCCGTTCCGTAGAGTTGGATGTAGGTCCCGTTGCCTCCCGTCCGCTTCCAGGGCTTCAGGGGAAGGTCCTGCACCCGGTGCACGCCGATGGCCCGGTGTACGGGTATCCCCTCTTCCTCCATGAAGCGGTCGTAGGGGCTTGCCGGCCGCTGCCACCTGCCGAACCCGGCCTTGGCGTCGCCGGTGGGTTCGGTCCAATGGGTCCCGTGGGAGGTTGCCATAACCACTCCTCAACTTGGCTGCAACCATTGTCACCCCCCCCGCCCCCGGCGCGCAAGCGCAAGCACTCCTCTAGTCCCTGCCCCGTACCTGGGGAAGGCTGGGGTAGAGGGTTTCCCTGCTGGGCGTCGCCGGGGGCGGGGGCTGGCCCGTCGATCGTGGCGACGGCGTTGCGAATGCTGCTCACGCAACCTCCAGGGCAACCGAGGGTATGGGGGCGGGACTTGTTTTCGCAGAAATGACAGATCGATAATATCAGGTGCGGGCATTCGCACATCGGCCAATAGTAAACAGCCTGACAGCAGAGTCGTCCGCGGTTGATGTACACTAGTGAGTGTTACGGTGCGCGATGTCTCATTAAACCGCAGCCGAGCTTCGGCTTCCATTGGTGGTTGGGGCAAGTGGTTCTTCAAAGACAAGGCGTGGAATCTTCATAAAAGGGCAGAAATGGTGGATTACCCGACAGGAGAAATGCTTGCGGCCTGCATTGCTGATATTGATGCCGCTGAACTTGTCCAGAAAGGCGGGCAGAAGGCGGTCTATAAGGCCTTGCTTAAAGGACAAACCATCGCACTGAAGCTGATTGCCGTAGCTCCTGAGAAAGTAACTTCGGAGGAAGATGACCTCGATATACGTGCGGTGGTCGGGAGGGCTCAGCGCGAGGTAGCCATCTTGGACCAGGTTGATGTGCCAGTTCTCGCGAGGCGTGGTCCATTGGGCCTTTTCATGGTCGAGGTGGCCGCCGCGCGTTGGCTTTGTTTTACTGAAGAATGGGTCGAAGGCAAAAACCTACAAGAGATGATTCGCGAGGCTAGGCTTTCGCCAGTCCAAGTCGCTCAATTGGGTATTGACCTTGTACAGGCTACATGTTGGCTGTCTGGTCGGGGGCTGGTTCATCGCGATATAAAACCCGCTAATGTGATGTGGGCCGTTGATAGTTCAAGGTTTGTGCTACTTGATACTGGAGTCGCATTTGACTTGCACGGACCTTCGCTGACCATGGTGCCAGTTCCGGTTGGGACCATGGCCTATCTTTCCCCAGAGCAGATGGACCCCTCTCGAAAACGAGCCTTAGATTTCAGGTCTGACCTATTCGCAATAGGGGTTGTGCTGTACGAAGCTGCTGTATCTGAACACCCATTCAAGGCAGATGGCACAAGTCTATCTCAGACACTGGCCGGAATCCTCACGATAACGCCTCCGCCGGTAGCCGAAAGGATCGAAGGTTTCCCACTCGACCTGAGCGCCTTTATTGCAAGGTTGCTCGGCAAGGCGCCGCACCTCAGGTATCGAAGGTGTGACCATGCGAAGGCAGCTATTGAGGAAGTGGCAGTCAGGTTAGGAGTCAAGATATGACGATTCTAGCACAGCATGGTTGGGGTAAGACGAATAAGATCGAGCAAGGAATTGCGAACCACTCCATTCAAGGCGTAATCATGAGCCCTCGAGACGAGTTGCCAGATAACCTTGCTTCATTCCTGTCGGCGACTCAAGCTAACTTCCCACACTCTGAACGGCTAGTAGACCCCCAACTCTACGCCGGAACCATTTGGCCAGTCCGCGACGGCAAGCTTCTGTACTACGATCACTACAGGCAGCACTTAACGCCGAGCACCTTTAGTCCGGCAGAAATACGAACTTTCGTGAGTGCTGCTCTGAATTGGCAGAATGGACTGGACGTTTCAGCAGTCGTGTCCCCCACTGTGATGGTTGATGACCTCAGTAGCCAGTGGGCTCAGATCGCCATGATGCTCGCACAGGAGACCGTTGCTCAGCACAATGGTAATAAGCCATTGTTGATAAGCCTTGCGGTCGGGGAGGATGCGCTACTGCAGCGGGTACCAGTGGACGACTGGTTAGATAGCCTCACTCAGTTGGATGTCGCCGGCTTCTATTTGATTGTCCGGCGCACGTCAGAAACTTACCGCCAGCACTACGAACCGGAGGTGCTTGCCTCGCTGCTACGCGTCTGCTATTCGCTTGCGGAGTTGAACCAATACCGCCTCTT
Source organism: Dehalococcoidia bacterium (assembly GCA_965263165.1). Classification (GTDB taxonomy): domain Bacteria; phylum Chloroflexota; class Dehalococcoidia; order Lucifugimonadales; family SAR202-VII-2; genus SAR202-VII-2. The sequence continues at coordinate 1,194,736 of OZ253584.1, read as the reverse complement.
GGTTGGATACACCGATGTGGTCACGCTGTTATTGCATGCCGTAGGTGTCACTGCGACTGGAGCCGGTTGGTTTGCCAGCTTGCGCCAGTTCAACTGGCGCCGATTCCAACCAGTGCCTGGGGGTAGGCAGCCACGACCTCGCTATTCGTCCTCGCCGCTGCTAAACAGCATCTACATGACCGAGCTCGATGGAATTTACAATGGGGGTCGCGTGGCCGATGTGCTCTCTGCTACGCCGTTCGACGCCCGATTCAATGGGAATACCAACCCAGAGAACGTCTTATGGCCAGCCGAGGATGCCGCGCTCCAACACTGGCTTGTGCTGGCTGATATATTGCGGTCGCTCTCAGGTGGCACGGTTAGCCATCGTTTAGATTCGGCCCACAACTTGATTGCCCAAGCACTCGCGGTCTACGCACAAGCGGGAACCCTGGTGCCGTTCACGACTGACACAGGCCCAACTCACTTAGATCAATGGCTAGATGCGCTGAATCGTTTCAGGTCTAATGCGGCGGTGTAAACGCCTCCTTTCCTCTATAAATTTGGTTAGGATAACCCCAACTGCCATCAAGTAAAGCCTGCGGCTTGCTGGACGGCGTTTCCTACTTCTGATTTCAACGTGCGCGCTGCCGTCGCCGGCAATTGCTATTAATCCGATTCCATTGATGTGGAAGACCGTTGCGAGCTTCTTGGCATGCTGGGCTCCAGACGCTGGCATGACTACCCACACGGACCGGGAGAAAGAGCGGTAGCCTACTGCCTGGTGCAACGCCCGGCGCCAATTTGAAAGCTTGCCCTCGTAAGCTGTGATATCAACCATCGACCATGGCAACGGGCAACCCAGCGAAACGGCCGTACTCTTGTGAACATTGGCAAGCCCTACTCTCTCCAGGTGTCGGATGTGGTCTCCCAGAGAACGACTCGAGAAGCCCGTACCTCTCGCAAGGTAGCCCCTGCTCCGAGGGGCGCCGTACCTTAGAAGAGCGAGTAACCGAGCTTTCGCAGGTGACATCAGAGAAGCTGCCAGCACGTCAAGGCTCACGGCACTGGGCAACGCATGGATGTGAGCGTCCACCAAATCAGCCCGCCCTTGGAGACCGTCAAGTTCGTGCAGGCGTATCTGGCTAGGTGACCGACGGGAGCGTATATTGCTATGAAGAGTCAGCTCGAAGCTCTCCATCAGAGCGTACTCAGTACTGGGGGTTCTTCCAATGCCTCCTGCAAGCGTGTTACCCACAGCCATTCACTCACGCCTCAACTATCTGCTTGGCATCTTAAGCCACTTACGCTGACTCTTTGGACCCATGAACAGGCGGGTCGCTGGCCAGCACAGTATCCGTAGCCTGCCCACGGCGGACACGGCATCTTCACGAAGGCCGAGCAGGTCTTGCATGATTCGTCCGGCCAGCTCGATGTGCACGGGGTCAGCCGAACGCGCTTCATTGAACACGAGGTCAGCGTTGCAGGTTGTCCCTGTTGCCAGATTGACCAGCCCCCTGAGTGTACTACACTTACCGTGGGCGTTTGGCGGCCGGTTACAGGGGCTGCCCCTGTTCTGAGAAACGTCGGAGGGCGGCGCGGGCGGGGAACAATCCATCACACCTCGGCCTAACGGCTGTCGGGGCTATGACCGCGCTTGACTGGGCTATCACCGCATCACACCTCGGCTTCGCAACGGTAACGCCTCACCTCCGTTCTGTCGGGGCTATGACCGCGCTTGACTGGGCTATCACCGCGCTGTGACCGCGCTAGATCGCGCTTCGCAACGGTCCCTATCCCTCTTCCCCTGGCTACGCCTCACCTCCGTTCCCCAAGCGGGGTGCAGGGGGCGCAGCCCCCGCTGGGGGTACAGGGGGAGTTCCCCTGTTTCTAAAAACGCCGGAGGGCGGAGCGGGCGGGATAGCGGCGCAGGCCAAGCCAGACCCTCCGTTGAACCAGGGCGCTGGCCGCAACAAGCCCCTCCGTCCAGGAAGCGCCACCCCCTATTGCAAAATACGAACGATTGTGCTAGAGTATCCCTATAAACCCTGCCGCATACAGGTGGACTGGGGGAATCCATAGCGAGACCCCCTGGGCAGGAGGGTCTGGGAACGTTCCCCAGGCCCGCATCCACCCGAGGAAGGTTGGGACCCGACCGACTGCCGTTGTATGGCACAGGCTCCCTGGAGCCATCCGGCTCAGCGACGGATGCGCGACGGCTAACGACGGGTAAACGACGGGTAAACGACGGCTCCGTGCCTGAAACCCCGAAATTCGGCTGAAAAACTTAACAACATACAATCAAAGACTGTCCCCGTACCCGTACCCGGGGGCAGGCTGGGAAGCGTCCCGATGCGCCAACGCAAGCTCGCGACCGACGCCGCGCAGGGTGCAGGGGGCGCAGCCCCCGCCGGGGGTACAGGGGGAGTCCCCCTGTACCCCAAAACGTTGGAGGGTGGGCAGGTGGGACAACGGCGTAGGCCAAAGCAGACCCTCCGCCGAAGGAGGGCGCAAGCCAAAACAAATCCATCCGCCCAGGTTATGCCATCACCCCATTGCAAAATACGAACGGGTGTGCTATAGTGCCCCCAATGAAGTGGGCCCAGGCCCGCTTCTCTTTCTCGGAGCCTGCCGCATAACGTAGGTATTGGGGGCTCACCATGGAGAGTCCCCCTGTGGCAGGGGCGCTGAGGGAACACCCCAAGGGGCAAGACCCTCCGAGGATGGCTGGGACCGAAGAGAATGCCGCTGTAAGGCACAGGCTCTTTAGAGCCGCCCAACTCCGTAACGGCTCGCAGGATTGGTAACGGCTCCGTAACGACTAGTAACGACTGGTAACGGCTCCGTAACGACTCGTAACAGCTTTGTAACGGCTTGTAACGCCTTTGTAACGGCTCCACGCCTACGGGAGAAGAAATAGCAGGCGCACAAACAATCAAAGAGTCACAAACAATCAAAGAACGAGGCTGAGGCCGGGGGAACTCTTCTGTCCCTGCCCCTGTGCCCGGGGGAAGGTTAGGAAGCGTCCCCTCCCAGACCTGGCGCCCGAGGCGCGCCGGAGCCCCGCCTACTTCACCAGCTCCCGCAACTGCTCAATGAAGGCCGGAACGATGTTCTTCCAGTCCCCCACGGCGCCGAAGCGGGCTTCCTTGAAGATGTTGGCGTCGCCGTCCTTGTTGATCGAAACGATGTTCTTGGACGCCGAGCACCCAGCCATGTGCTGGCTCGCCCCCGATATGCCGACGGTAATGTACAGGTCCGGGGCAACCGTCTTACCCGTGAGCCCCACCTGTAGCGTAGCTGGAACCCAACCGGCGTCGCATGCGGCCCGGGACGCCCCCACCGCCGCGCCCAGCAGCCGCGCCATCTCCTCGAGATGGGCAAACGGCTCCGGCCCTCCAAGCCCGCGGCCTCCGCTCACCACGATGCGGGCGTCCTCCAGCCGGATGCCCTCCGTCTGCTCTTCCTTGACCCGCTCCACCAGCCGGCTCCTGACGACGCCGCTGTCCAGGCTGGGCTGCAAAACGACAACCTCTCCCTGGCGCGAGGCGTCCTCCTCCAGGGGCTCGTAGACCTTGGCGCGGACGGTGGCCACGGCAACCTCGCCAAGGCACCGCACCCACGCCATCGCGCTCCCCCCGAACACCGGCCGCAGCGCCGCCAGACGCTGATCGTCGTCCAGTCTCACCTCGACGCAGTCGTTGGCCGAGCACGTCCCAAAACGGAAGGCCAGCCGGGGAGCAACGTCGCGGCCTGTCAGCGTCCTGCCCATCAACACCACCCCCGGCCTCACCTCCTCGACGACCCTCTGCGCCGCCGCCACGTGCGCATCGAAGGCGCTGACGTCGTCCAGCAGCGGGTCCTCAACGGCGTAGGCCCTGTCCGCCCCAAGGGCGATGGCCGTTGCCGCCGCCTGCCGGGAGCTCGCGCCTGGCAGCGCCGCCACAACCTCGGCGCCAAGGGCGTCGGCAAGGGGGCGGGCCGCGGCGATCAGCTCACCCGTAATCGAGGCTGATTCGCCTTCTGCGGTAACCTCTCCAATGATCAGTACCGGTGGCATCGACGTTCTCCCGGTTGGATGTGGTGGCTAAATGAGCTTGGCTTCTCGCAGCTTCAGGGCCAGGTTGCGCCCGACAGCCGCCTCGTCGCCGCCCTCCACGAACTCGCAGCTGCGGTCCCGCTCAGGCGTGAAAAGGTCCGACAGCTCGAGCTGCGGCGCAGGGGGCGCCACCCCCAGGTCTGCGGCAGTCCAGGTCGTGGGCATCTTCCGAGTGGCGGCCATGATGCCCCGCAGCGTCGGGTAGCGGGGCTCGCCAAGCTCGTTGGACACCGTCACCACGGCAGGCAGCGGAGCCTCCATGACCTCGTACCCGTCCGTCAGCACCCGCTGCACCGACACCTTGCCGTCGCCCACCTCGACCCTGCGGCCCAGGGTGATCACCGGCAGCCCCAGCATCTCAGCTATGCCAAGCGGGACCTGGGCGCTGTCCCAGTCGGAAGCCTGACGCCCGCAGATGATCAGGTCGTACTCCCCGATCTTCTGAATAGCCGCCGCCAGCACCGTGGCGATGAAGAAGCTATCGGGGGTATTGGCGAACATTGGATCTTGCAGGAGGATCAGCTCGTCTGCGCCCATGGACAGCGGCTTCTTGATGACGTCCAAGGCGAACTCCGCCCCCATGGCCACGACCGTAACCCTGCCGTCCTCTTTCTCCCGCAACTGAAGGGCAGCCTCGACGGCATTCTCGTCGAAGCCATTGACCACCGGCGGAATGCCTTGCGGCGGTGTTACCCTCTTGGCTTCCCGGTCGACCCTGAACGCCGAGGCTGGCATCTCCGGGTCAAGCACCTGCTTGGCGGCAACAATGATATTCAACGGCATGGCGGCTCCTGGAAGCGCAAGGGCCGGTAGGGGGTTAGCGTAGCTGATAGAAGGGGATGCGCCGGATTTCGCCGGGTCGCACGTACTCTAGCAGGGGACGCCGGGGGTGTCAATTTGCGGGGCGCCAACCTGCGCGGGTCGATTGGGAAGGCCCCGATTGGCGCCGGAGGCCACCGGGCCGCCGGGCCCTCAAACTGCGCGAAAACATCCATCCAATCCACTTGTTTCCCCTCCCCTCGCGGTTGCTATACTGGGTAGCGCTGTTCTCCATTGGGCTGCATGTTGTGGAATGCAACGCTGCAGTATCTACATATCGTAGTAAGTCGTAAGCGCCCCCCTCACCAGGAACGATGGCATTCACCCACCTTCACAACCACACCGAATACTCCATGCTGGACGGCCTCAGCCGCATCAAGGCCATGGTCGCCCGTGCCAAAGACCTCGGCATGGACTCCCTCGCCATCACCGACCACGGCGGCCTCTACGGCGTCGTTGATTTCTACCAGGAGTGCCTCGCCGCCGGCATCAAGCCCATCATCGGCTGCGAGGCCTACGTCGCCCAGAAGTCCCGCCTCGTCCACGACAGCTCTGAAAAGAACCCGCGCCACCTCACCCTCCTCGCCAAGAACAACGTTGGCTACTCCAACCTGATCGAGTTGATCACCAAGGCCAACCTCGAGGGCTTCTACTACAAGCCCCGCATAGACCGCGTGCTCCTGGAACGCTACGGCGAGGGCCTCGTCGTCCTGTCCGGATGCCCATCCGCAGAGATCCCAAAGCTCATCATCGAGGAGCGCCTGGAAGAGGCGTGGGAAGCCGCCCTGTGGTTCCGCGACGCCTTCCCGGACTTCTACATCGAGATCCAACAGCACGAAGACCTTCCCTTCCTCGAGAACCTGAACCGGCGCCTCCTCGACCTCGCCAAGGACCTCAACATTCCGCTCGCCGCCACCAACGACTGCCACTACGTCGACAAGGCTGACGCCCACCTCCAGGACATCCTCATCTGCGTTCAGACCAACACGACAATCGAGGACGACAAGCGCCTCAAAATGTCGGACGATTCCTACTACCTCCGGCCGCACGAGGAAATGGAGGCGCTGTTCCGCCACCTCCCCGAGGCCCTCGAGAACACGCAGCGCATCGCCGACTCCTGCTACGTGGACATGGATTTCTCCACCCTGCACATGCCCCAGTACCCGGCCCCGGAATCCTTCACCTCCCACGATTACCTGGAGAAACTGTGCTGGGACGGCCTCCGGGCTCGGCGCAAGGAACCCACTGAGGAGGACAACGACCGGCTCCGCTACGAGCTCGACGTCATAGGCGAGATTGGCCTTGCCAACTACTTCCTCGTGGTCTGGGACATCGCCGCGTTCGCTCGGCGCACGGGCATCCTGATGGGGGTGCGCGGTTCGGCAGCCGCCTCATTGGTCTTGTACTGCCTGGAAATCACCGACATCTACCCGCTGGAATACCGGTTGGTTTTTGAGCGTTTCCTCAACAGAGAGCGCCGGGAAATGCCCGACATCGACATGGACTTCCAGGACGACCGCCGGGATGAGGTCATTGAGTACGTCGTCGGAAAATACGGCAAGGACCACGTGGCCCAGATCATCACATTCGGCACCCTCGGCGCCAAGGCTGCCCTCCGGGACGTGGGACGCGCCCTCGCCATGACCTATGCAGACGTGGACCGCGTCGCCCGGCTCATTCCAACCACCTACCTCAAGACGGAGCAGGCCGAAATCAAGGCCTGGTCCATCGAAGAGGCCCTGGCGCGCATCCCCGAGTTCAAGGACGTTTACGAGCAAGATACCGTCCTGCGCAACCTGATCGACACGGCCCAGCAGATGGAGGGCATCACCCGGCACGTGTCGACACACGCCGCCGGGGTCGTCATCTCCGAAGCGCCGCTCACAACCTACGTCCCCTTGCAGAGGCCCGTCCGCGCTGAGAATGAAGGCATTGCCATGACCCAGTTCTCGATGGGGCCCATCGCCAAGCTTGGCCTGCTCAAGATGGACTTCCTCGGGTTGACCAACCTCACCATCGTCGCCAAAACCCTCCAGTTGATCGAGAGCTCGACGGGCCGCCGCATCGACCTCCGCGAAATTCCCCTGGACGACAAGGCAACCTTCGATCTTTTGGGTGCCGCCGAGACCACCGGCGTCTTCCAACTGGAAGGGTCGGGGATACGCAGGTACATCAAGGACCTCAAGCCGGCTTCGGTGAGGGATCTCGCCGCCATGATAGCCCTCTACCGGCCCGGCCCCATGGAGCACATCGAGACCTACATCAGGGCCAGCAAGGGCCTCGACGCCGTCCAGTATCCCCATCCCGACCTCGCCGCGATCCTCGAAGAGACCCACGGCGTCATCGTCTACCAGGACCAGGTCCTCCTCATTCTCCAGACTTTCGCCGGCTACTCCCTTGGTGGGGCGGACATCGTCCGCAAGGCCATGGGCAAGAAGAACGCAGACCTCATGCGCCAAGAGCGGCAGAAATTCCTGGACGGCGCATTGGCAAAGGGCTACTCCGAGCGGGATGCCGTAGACGTCTTTGGCCTCATTGAACCCTTCGCCGGGTACGCCTTCAACAAGGCCCATGCGGTGAGCTACGCCCTGATTGCCTACTGGACCGCCTATTTCAAGGCCACCTACAACGTCGAGTACATGACGGCCATGCTCACTGCCCACTTGGGCAACACCGACAAGGCCGCGGCAGCTATCGCCGAGTGTCTCCGCCTGAAGATCCCGATCATGGGGCCTGATATCAATCTCAGCGGCAGCGACTTCACCGTACAGAAGAACAGCGAAGGAGAACGAGGCATCCGGTTTGGTCTGGCCGCCATAAAAAACGTCGGCGCATCCGCCGTCGCCCCCCTGCTCGAGGCCAGAGCCGCGGGCGGCCCCTTCGATAATCTGGAAGACTTCTGCCGGCGTTCAGACCTGCAGGGCATCAACAAACGCACCCTGGAGAGCCTGATCAAGGTTGGCGCCCTGGACTCCCTCGGCCATGACCGGGGTACAATGGCGGCCAACGTCAACCGCATCGCCTCTCTGGCCCAGGAAGGCGCCCGGCTCCGGGATTCCGGACAGACCACCATGTTCGACCTCTTCGGCGAGTCGGCGCCGACCCCCCTCGCAGCGTTGGAGATGGAGGAAGCCGCTGTGCCGCCCAGGGAGAAACTAGCCTGGGAGAAGGAACTCCTTGGTGTCCATCTGTCCGAAAACCCCCTCATCGCCGCCAGCCGCAAATCCACTGCCATTTTCGCCTGCGGCGACTTAGATTCCGACATGGTGGGGGAAAAGGTAACCCTTGTTGCACAGGTATCGTCCGTCCGCCGGTTGACGACCAAGGAGGCAAGACCCTTCCTGGCTGTCCAGCTTGAGTTCCTCGACGGAGGCTTGGTGCTCATGGTCTGGGCCGATGTCTACGAGCGAACCCAGGGACTGTGGCATGAGGGCGCCTGCGTCTCCGTCGTCGGCACGGTTAAAACTCGTGACGATGAGATCTCAATCTCTTGCCACGAGGCCCGCGAGTTCACCCTGGACGACGACCCGGCCGAAGCCCCACGCCAGCCGGCGCCAGCGCCCCCCGCGGAACGTCCCCAGCCAAAGACAGTGGCGTCTACGGACGCGCCCGGACAGGCATCGGATAGCCCCTCAAAGGGCAATGGCAACGGGGGTCACGCCAATGGCAATGGCGGTAAGACGTCGAACCGATGGGTAACCGTGCGGCTGCAGGAATCGACCGACCCCGAACAGGATCTCCAGGTCTTCCAGACTGTCCTTCAGGCCATCCTCCTTTCAGAGGGCTCCGACCCCGTTCGCCTTGAAATAGCGGAGCCGGGCAGGAACGTCCTCGTGGAGATGGCGCACGTCTTCACCGCCTATACCGATGAGTTGTGCCAGAACATAGAGCAGGTGCTCGGCGCAGGGTCGGTATGGTTGGAGGAGCCGGCCTAGCTGGACATTCCCAGGAGCGCGTTGCTACCGGCGCCCAGCCACCTCCAGGTCCAGCAGGCGCCTCTTAACCCCCAGCCCCCCAGCACCGTAGCCCCGCAGGTCGCCCGATGCGCCAATGACCCGCTGGCACGGCACCACCAGCACCACCTTGTTGCTGCCAATTGCCCTCCCCGCCGCCCGGGGCGCCTGGGGCACTCCCACCTGCTCGGCCACCCAGCCATAGCTGCGCGTCTCCCCATATGGAATCGTGCGCAGGGCGCTCCACACCCGCCGCTGAAAGTCCGTGCCAAGCTCAGGGTCCACAACGTCCTCGTCAAAGGTTATATGCTCCCCCGCCAAATAGGCCTCGACGCGGACGAAGAGACCCTCGAACGCGGCATCGTCCTGGACAGCCCTTTCGACCTCCCTGCCCAGGTTCTCCAGGGCCTGCTCGGGCGACGCCTGGGGCATAGACAGAGCCCTCAGACCCCTCTCTGAAGCAAGCGCTGCAATCCATCCGTGGGCGGCCTGGCGCAGTCCATAGATGAGCCTCATATCGTCCTCCTGTGGCGTGCGGAGCGTAGGCTAGGCATAGTACCGCCCAGCGCCGGCGTTCCGAAAGGGGATTCTGACAAGTCTCCGCTTCTGGTTCCATCGCCCAGGCAGGCAACCCTTCGGAAACGCGCATCTGAGCCATTGCTTCAGGGGCGAGAAATTGACTCCAGGGAAGGCATTGTAGCACAATCCCTCATCGTGTATTCTGCCAGCGGGTGTCTCGCTGTCCTTCCTAGGAACACTTGGGAAGGGCTCGCCTGCCCTGCCCCCGTACTTGGGGGCAAGGCTACATCACCTCAGAGCGCCTAAGGAGACTTTACCCATGGCTATCTACCCCGAACGAGACGGCCAAACTCTCGTTGTCAAGACCGATGCCCGCATCGACGGCACCAACGCCCGCGAGTTCCAGGACGACCTCCAGGCCGCCATTGAGGACACCGACAACACCGTCATCCTCAACTTCGAAGACCTCACCTACATCAGCAGCGCCGGCATCCGCGTCATCTTGATGGTCGCCAAGACCCTCCAGCGCAGAGAGGGCGCCATCGCCCTCTGCTCCCTCTCCGATGCCCTCCGCGAGATCTTCGAGATCAGCGGCTTCGACAAGATCATCGCTATTCACCCCACTCTCGAAGCCGCCCGCTCCGCTCACTAATGTCCCCCCCCCCCCCCCCCCCCCCCGCCTCACCATCCCCGCCACCCTACTCAGGGGCAGGCTGGGGTGGGGGTGACGGAAGCGGTCCCCGGCGACTCGGCAAAGCAGTAGGCAACGGCCCCCGGCAACGCCGACGCCCCCATCCCGCCCAGCCCATCCCCAGAGGTCCATGTGACTGAGCACCCCGCCAAAATCCTCGTGGTCGATGACGAGACCGACCTCGAACCCCTCATGCTCCAGCGCATGCGCCGCACCATCCGCGACGGCCGCTACGAGTTCGTCTTTGCCCACAACGGCGTCGAAGCCCTCCAGAAGCTCGAACTCGACCCCTCCATCGATATGGTCCTGTCCGACATCAATATGCCCCAGATGGACGGCCTCACCCTCCTCGATCAGATAGCCGCTCGCGACCCCAACCTCCGCTCCGTGATCATCTCCGCCTACGGCGATATGCAGAATATCCGCACCGCCATGAACCGCGGCGCCTTCGACTTCGTCACCAAGCCCCTCGATTTCGAAGACCTCCAGATCACTATCGATCGCACCCTCCAACACGTCGCCAAGTGGCGCGACGCCCTCGCCTCCCGCGATAAGCTCGTCGTCCTCCAGAACGAGCTCGGCGTCGCCAGCCAGATGCAGCAGTCCATCCTCCCCAGCCACTTCCCCCAGGGCCTCGGCTACCGCGTCTTCGGCCACATGACCCCTGCCCGCAACGTCGGCGGCGACTTCTTCGACGTCATCCGCCTCGAAAACGACTGCCTCGGCCTCGGCATCGCCGATGTCTCCGACAAGGGCGTCTCCGCCGCCCTCTTCATGATGTCCTGCCGCACCCTCCTCAAGGGCGCCGCCATCGGCGGCCCCGGCGGCCCCGGCGAGGTCCTCCGCGAGGTCAATAACATCCTCAGCGAGGACAACGAGACCTCCATGTTCGTCACCCTCTTCTACGCTACCTACGACCCCCAGTCCAGGGTGTTGACCTACGCCAACGGCGGGCACAACCCTCCCCTCCTCGTCCACGCCGACGGCGCCTCCGAGCTCCTCCCCCTCACCGGCGGCGTCGCCCTCGCCCTCGTCCCCGACCTCCTCTACCAACAGGATTCCGTCACCCTCGCCCCCGACGACACCGTCATCTTCTACACCGATGGCGTCACCGAGGCCATTAACGCCGAGGGCGACCAGTTCGAGGTGTCCCGTATGCAGGAAATCTTCGCTGCGGCGCCTCCCAAGGACCCCGAGTCCGTCGTGATGGACCTCCTCGACGCCGTCAACGCGTTCGCCGGCGATATGCCCCAATTCGATGACATCACCTGCCTCGCCCTCCGGGGAAGCTGACCCATGGCCGCAACCGTTGCCCTGAAACTCACCTCCGGCCGCGACGAGTTGGCCGCCATCACCGACGCCGTGGAGGACCTCGGCAGACGCGAACGTTGGCCCGACGCCCTCCTCTTCCGCGTCAACCTCGCCCTCGAAGAGCTCGGCCTCAACATCATGGACTACGGCTACGATGGCGGCCCCTGCGACATCGATATCGTCCTCACCTCCGACGATGACGCCGTCACCATCGAAATCATCGACGGCGGGCCCCCCTTCGATCCCCTCCATGACGCCCCGACCCCAGACCTCGACGCCTCCATCGAGGATAGACGCATCGGCGGCCTCGGCGTCTATCTCGTCCGCACCCTCATGGACGACCTCCGCTACCGCCGCGAGCACGGCAAGAACCACCTGACCCTCGTAACCCACAGGGCCTCCTGATGCCAACCCCCCAGCAAAAAACGCATGCAACCCACAAACAATCAAAACCCACCGGCCCTATCTGTTAAAGCCCATCCATCCCCGCGACGGAGCATCCTCCACGCGCCGCCCGAAGCTAATCCCTCCCCCCAACAAAAAACCGCACGCGACCCACAAACAATCAAACCCACCCCCCCGATCCCGAGACGGGGCTGGCTAATCCTTGCCCTCGCGTTCTCCGTGTGTTTGCTGGCATGCAACACCTCCACTCCTCAGAGCCCAACGGAAAGCAGTGGCGTGGACAACGGCAACGGGCCCCAGGCCAGCGGCACGCCCACCAGCAATGGGGTGGCGCAGCACGGCATCACCAACGACCGCATCCTCTTCGGCCAGTCCGCTGCCTTCAGCGGCCCTGCCCAGGAGCTAGGCAAGGGCATGCGGCTTGGGATTGAGGCAGCTTTCTACGAAGCCAATCAACGCGGCGGCGTCCATGGCCGGCTGCTGGAACTCTCGTCCGTCGATGATGCCTATGAGCCAGAGTCCGCTATCGCCAACACCATCAGCCTCATCGAAGAGGAAAGGGTCTTTGCCCTAATTGGCGCCGTAGGCACGCCAACGTCCCGGTCCGCCACCCCCATCACCGAGGACGCCAATGTCCCCTACATCGCCCCCTTCACCGGCGCTGAGTTTCTGCGGGGCGAAGAGATGGACTACGTGGTGAACCTGCGAGCTTCCTACTACCAGGAGACCGAGGAGATGGTGGCGCGCTTGATAGGAGACCTTGGCGTCGCGAGGATTGCCGTGCTGTACCAGGACGACTCCTTTGGACGCGCCGGATTCCTTGGAGTGCAGCTTGCCCTGGACAGGCGCGGTATGGAGCCCGTGGCAATTGGGGTGTATCCGCGCAACACGACGGCGGTCAGGACGGCTGTGTTAGATCTGAGAGAAGGGGACCCGGAGGCGGTCATAATGATCGGAGCATACGAGCCGGTTGCAAGTGTGGTCTCCTGGTCACTGCAGATCGGCATGGACCCCATCTTTATGACCGTCTCTTTCGTGGGAAGCAACGCATTGGCCCAAGAGTTGGGCCCCGATGGGGCGGGGGTCTTCGTTACCCAGGTGGTGCCATCCCCCAAGGACGACTCCCTCCCCGTTGTCCAAACCTACCTGCGCGCGCTATCTGCTTACGAGGCCGACGCTGTTCCAGGTTTCGTCTCCTTCGAGGGTTACCTCGCTGGCCGTTTGGCCATCGCCGGCCTGGAAAGGTGCGGCCGGGAAGTAGACAGGGAGAGCTTCTTGGCCAGCCTGCGCGGCGTCGATGTCGTCGACATCGATGGGTTCGAGCTTCGCTATGGGGACGGCGACAACCAAGGCTCGGACGCGGTCTTTCTGACCGCGATTGGCAGCGACGGCAGCTTTCAACCAATCACTAATTTGCGGGACGCGAACCCGTGATCACTAAGCTGAAGAGCATCCTCGAGCTCCGCTTACGCGTCTCCACGCAACTCTACTTTGCGATTGCGGGCGCCGTCGCCCTAACGGTAGCCGCTAGCTTGGTCGGCTGGTTTTCCTTTAATCGCGTGGGTGAAGTCCAGAGCCGCGTGAATGAGGGCAGCGTCCCCGAAATGGAGGCGGCCTTTGGAATTGCCCAGCACAGCAACACCCTTGTGACCGCAGCCCCGCGGCTGACCTCCGCGGCCACGCCCCAGGACCTTGCCCAGGTTGCCTCCCTCATTGACGATGCGCATAGGGCGCTGGAAGGAGAGGTGAACTCCCTAGAGGAGAAGGGAGCGGGAGACGCGCGCGTCCAGCGCATCCGGGAGCACGCCAACTCCCTGGTGGGCAACATCGAGCAGATCAAGATCTCAAGAGGTGAACTCTTTGCGGTAGCCGAGCAGAGAGAGTTCCGGCGGGGTGAGCTAACAACTGTCAACACGAGGCTGGATGCCACTGTGGTCCCCGCGGTGGATGACCAGTTCTTCTACACGATGACGGGATACCGGAGCCTGAACGAACCTCCGGTGGACACCTCTGTTCATTTCTCGGAAGGCGCGGTAACCCTCTATCGCAACCTGGCCGAGATACAGGCCGACGTCAACGTTGCAACGCAGCTCTTGGTCAGCGTCTTCAGCCTCTCGGAGGGCCCTCTGATAGAGCCGCTGCGCGAGCGGTTCGAGGCCATCGCCGGCCGTATCCAGCGAAGGATGACAACCCTTCGAGACGACCAAGTGCGCGCGGAACTTGAGCCGATCTTCTCCTGGCTATTTGCCCTGGGGATGGGGGAGGGAAGTGGGTTCGACCTGCGCGCTCAGGAGCTGAACCTTCTCGATAGTCAACAGGACCTGCTTGCCAACAATCGCGCCATAGCGGTCGACCTTGTGGATGAGGTGGATGGCCTGGTTAGCGCAGCCAATGCCAACGTTCAAGAGGCCACCCGCGCTTCCACCCAAGCGATATTGACGGGGCGCACGCTCCTACTAGTGATCAGCGCAGTCAGCATCGGCGGGGCGCTGCTCATATCCTGGCTCTACATATGGCGGAGCCTGTTGCGCCGTCTCCAGGCCCTGTCCAGTTGGATGCGCCAAATGGCCAGGGGCGATCTGGAGGCCAAGGTCGACATCGGAGGCCGCGACGAGGTCGCAGATATGGCCGCAGCCCTTGAGGTGTTCCGCCGGCACGCCCTGGAAGTCCAGCGTCTGAACCTGGTGGAGCGGCTGGCGGAGGAGTTGCAGGGGAAAAACGAGGAGTTGGAAACCGTCTTGGCGGACCTGCGCCGGGCGCAGGACCAAATCGTGATGCGTGAGAAGTTGGCGGCGCTGGGTGAACTCACCGCAGGCGTGGCCCACGAGATCCGGAATCCGCTCAATTTCGTGAACAACTTCTCAGAGGTCTCGGAGGAACTCCTTGCGGAAGTGCAGGAAATCCTACAGGAAGCTGGAGGGGAGCTGAACGCGGACCAGCAAGGCCTTATCCAGGACATATTCCAAGACCTCACCAGTAACCTGGAGCGCATTCGCACCCACGGTAAGCGCGCCGACAGAATCGTTCACGACATGCTCACGATGGGTCGCGGCGGCGGCGGCCACCAGCCCACCGACATAAACAACCTGCTTGACGAATACGCCAATCTCGCCTACCACAGCGCGCGAGCCACCAACCCAGATTTCCAACTGGCACTGCATCGGGACTTCGACCCCAATGTCGGCGAGATCGAGGCCATTCCCCATGACCTGGGCCGCGTCTTCCTGAACATGGTGGCCAACGCCTGCCACGCGACCAACGATAGACGCCTTGCTGGCGAGGCGCCGGAGAGTTCTGCAGAGGCCTATACCCCTTCGCTATGGCTCTCCACGCGGCGTGGGGAGAACAATGTGGAGATCCGCCTGAGAGACAACGGGGCGGGGATCCCTGCCGATGTCATTGACAAGATATTCAATCCATTCTTCACGACCAAACCCACCGACCAAGGGACCGGGCTTGGACTCGCCATTTCCAACGACATCGTCCGGCAGCACGGCGGCGCCATCAGTGTCCAATCGGAACCAGGGCAGTTCACCGAGATGACCATCGATCTGCCCCTAGCGCTACCCGAGACGCCGGAAGAGGATGAAGAAGAGGACAAGGAAGGCAGTGAGGAACGAGAGGACGAAAGCGCCGCGGAGGACGGTCAGTAGATTCATGGCCGAGTGGGCGGCCAGTTGGGCCATCGGCTCAGGTGATCTGTTTGGCGCCGGACCCGTTAGCGGTCAGTCTCGAATCGGCCGATTAGGCCACCGCCACCATGGTCTTCCACCAAGTGCCTGGGCACTCGGGCCAAAGAGAATGCATCGGGAAGCACTATGCCTCCCGAAAAGACCAGCTTCATAGCCGCGTCAACGGTGAGGTCAGTCTCAATGATGTCGTCTTCCTGAACAAAAGCCATATTCCCTGATGTTGGATTGGGGACCGTTGGAATGTACACGACCACCATTGACGAAGTTTGGTCCTGCGTATACACGCGGCCGGTCACGAAGCCCATGGCAGCCATTCCCTCTCGCGGCCACTCCACGAATACGACCCGGCTGAAGTTATATTGAGAGGTGAGGGTGGTTGATACCTGCTGGGTGACTCCGAAGATGGTCTTTACAACCGGTATGTAGCCTATGATTGCCCGTAGCAAAACCATCAGCCGCCGGCCCAATGTGAAGGAAATCAAAAGCCCTACAAAATAGAAGAGGAGAACAAATACAACTAGCCCAATGCCAGTAACATCCCAGGGCCTGCCGGATATGTAAGGGAGGGGCCTTATGAGGCTGTCGGCGTGATCGACAAGAAAGAGAAGAACAGCAACTGTTGCGAGCAAGGGGAACAGGGCAAGGAGTCCAGCCAGCATTTTGCCCTGGATGTGGCGATCGACCCGCCGCCCAATGCCAGGCCGTTTCTGCTCCGCTTCCTGAACGCTGGATTCTTCGGGTTGCGACTCTTTCGGGTTATCCACTTACCGCACTCCTCCTCTCTCCATCCAGACGCCACACGCCCACGAGATCGTTTGCCACACGAAATCGTGTGCCATCTGATTGGTCGCGAGAGCAATTATCATACTACGCTCGTCCTATTGGCAACCCCAGCCAGGCAGGGAGCCGCAGTGCATCGAACCCGCCCCACTTGCCAAGGAAGACGCGGGAGCGCCGCGTTTCGGTCTATGGATACTGAGGGCTGGACGGCGCAATTCGGCGATATGGGCATGAGCGATGCGCGGCGATCGAGGAGGAGAACCGCAAGCTGAAGCGGCGCCTCAAGGCGACAGCAGTCGAGCTTGGACTGTCTCCCAGCGCCGGACCAACTGCTCCGCAGCGCCCGCTTGCCAACGCTCCTTCCTCACCCCGGCAGCGGACGGAATGAACCGACGGGGACAACAACACTCGCTGACGGGACATTATGCCTACAGGCCGTTGCAGGAACCCGCCAAATTGGTCCGGGGATGCCGGGATGAAAGGGGTGAGGTCACAGGGGAAGCGCCCGGCCTTCCTCCCGCAGCCGCTGACGCCTTCGTTTCATGTCCGGGGCCATCCTTGAGACGAGGGCCCAAAAGTCCGCAGAGTGGTTTGGGTGTGTCAGATGCGCTAGCTCGTGGACCACAACATATTCGGCCAAGGCGGGCCTCAACATCATCGTGCGCCAGTTGAAGCGCAGCGTACCGTCGGGTGCGCAGCTCCCCCAGCGTTGGCGTTGGTCGCGAATGAGTATTCGCGGCTTCTTCTCCAAACCGAACCGAGGGCCCCAAAGGTCGACGCCTGCGGTCAGCCGTTCAGCGGCGCGAGCCCGATACCACTCAACGACCGCCCGCCGGATTCGTTCGTGGCGTTCGTTGCCGGCGAGATCCTTTGGGGCCGAAATCCAGAACCTCCAGTGATCGAAGCGGACCTCCGGCCAACGCACCTCTGCAGACTGGACGATCATACGCACGTTCCGGCCCAGGTACGGCAGCCTCTCGCCGCTTACGAAACGCTTGGGCGCCTCCTCCTGCATCGGCTTGGATGAGTGACTGAGAATCCAGGACGCGCGCTTGCGAACGATGGCCCGGAGCTCGCCGTCCGGCGTGGCCAAGGGCGCGGCGACGTGGACACCACCGCCGTCCACGGTGATTTGGATCGTTTTCTTACGGCGTCCGCTGCGGCGCACCTCATACTCGATGGTGGTGGCGCCGCAGCGAACGCTATCCCGCTCGGTCACCGCTGAGTTCTCCACCTGGGATGCGCCACAATCTAGTTGACAATCTCTTCCAACTGGCTTTCGTGGGCAGCGTCAAACGCGGATCGCTTCTCTGCGGTCGGGGCGAAGGTTTCCGAATAAGGCATCCCCACTGTGAAATGTTGTTTTCGCGCTAACGAAATCGCCTGACTTGCGGCGGCCGGCTGACATCCCTCCAGAGAGGATATGCTCCAGGCAACGTATAGTAAACGCACAGTATCGGATCGTCCCCTCTTCACAGCGGTCGCCGGGCGGGGTCATACCATCCCGCTTATGATTGCCCTGGCGTCTCTGGTGGGGCGAGGCGTGTTGGACCGGTTCCCCAACTTCTAAGCGCCGCATAGGTCGTGACGCTGCTGGACCGCATGGGACGCACTAAGAAGTTCTTCGTTGGAAGCGGCGCACACAGCGGCCGCCGTCCGAATACATGTGCCGGGGGCAGGTGCTCACTGGCTGCAAGGCCAACAACTCCAGCCTGCCGCACTTGGCGCAGCGGATTGGCCTCGCCGGTTTCGCCTGGGCGTCTGACTACTCCCTCGAGGTGGTCTTGGCGCCGCCGTCATGGGTCAAGTCCCTGGCTGGCGGCAGGCCCCCATCGCCCTGCCTGTCTCACAGGTATCTGAACGAACACGCCTCGACGAAAACGCGTCGTTGATTGACTGTTCGCCTGTTTGCTATACTTTGACATCCGCCACAGGCCGCTCGGGAAGCTCCCTGTGGAGCGAATAGCCCGGAGCACCACTGCATTGAACGATCGGGGGTTCGGAGACGGCGCCGGCCCGGAAGACCCACGCGAGGAAATGCATGTCGCTGACCAGTGGGACGCGGGTCATATGGGTTGCGGCGAGGTCATCATCCTGCTTCGGATTCGGATGCAAAAACTGGAAGCCGGTCAGGTCCTCAAGCTGACTTCCCAGGACATGGGGGCCCCCGTCGACCTGCCAGCGTGGTGCCGTTTGACCGGCCGCCGGTTACTCCGGGCGGAACACCCGAACTATTGGATCGAGCAGAAATAGTCCCCATCACTTCAGACGGAGTAGTGCATTGTGTCTGGTAAATTCTGTGTTAACCTCACCTGCGCCAAGGACAATACCGACAAAGCAACGGTCGCTTTCGTTATAGCCAACGCCGCGCTTGGCTCGGAGAAGGACGCCATGGTCTTCCTCAGCACTGAGGGGGTCCAGCTCGCCCAAAAGGGTTACGCCGATGCTATCCACGAGGAGGGATTCCTCCCCCTCAAGGAACTCATGGACAACTTTGCGTCCGTCGGCGGGACCATCTACGTGTGCGCCCCTTGCTTCAAGAAACGCGGTCTGGACCCCGACAACTTGGTGGATGGGGCCCGAATCGTCGGCGGCGCTGTGCTGGTGGAGTTCCTGTCGGACAACAGCCCTTCAATTAGCTTTTAACTGGTGCTCCCGCCCACACCGTAGGTCCGAGAGACTCCTGATGGACCCCATCCAACGGCGCCAGCACCAGCCAGACGTTAGCTTCGACGGCGGCGATTTGGATTGCGGGGGTGGGCTGCTACTCCTGATCCGCCGGCACATCGACCCTCTGGAACGGGGTGGACTTCTGGAAATCCTGTCCACCGACCCCACGGTCGAAGTTGAACTGCCCGCCTGGTGCCGGTTGACCAAGAACGAGTTGGTCTCCTGGACAAAGTCCGGCATACAGCGCAGCTACCTCATTTGTAAAGGTTCACTGGCCGAACGCCGCCAGACGCCGGGCGTCGCAGCCGCGCGCTCCGTCGGCAAACAGCGCAGCGTCGCGGTATCCATTCCCGCCACCCTATCCCCGCCCGCGCCCGCGCCCAGGATCGAGCCGCTGTCGGTGATGGGCATCGGCAGTTGGCCAAGGCCGCGTTGGTTGCTCCAGGCAATGCACGACCGGCTGGAAGGCAGGCTCGGGGATACGGAGTTTCAAGCCACGGCAGACGACGGCGCCAGGCTTTCCATCGCCGCTCAACTCCGCGCCGGCGTCGACGTGATCACCGACGGGGAACAGCGCCGCGACAGCTACGCCAGCTTTGTGGGCGGCTTGCTGGACAACTGTCAACTCATTCCACTGAGCGATTTGACGGCGATGGTGGATGACCCTGAGAAGTTCGAGAGGGAACTCCGCGCCCTGGATGTCCCGGCAGGGGAAGTGCGGCACCCAGTAGTCCACGGCAGCCTGGGGAGGAGCCAGCCCCTGGCGGTCCACGAGTTCGAGTTCTCCCGGGCCTGTACGGATAAGCCAGTCAAGGTGGCGTTACCCGGACCCTACCTACTGACGCGCACGATGTGGCTCGACTGCCTCACAGACCTTCCGTACCCGACCCGCGAAGCGCTGGCCCAAGATGTTGTGCGGGTGCTGCGGGAGGAGTTGCACTTCCTCCTCGCGTCGGGGGCTGCCTTGGTGCAGTTCGATGAGCCGGTCCTCACCGAGGTGGTGTTCGGTGGCGCCAGCGGAAACCGCACGTTCACGTGCGGCGCCCTGAGCGAGAAGCTGGAACCGGCGCCGGAGCTTGATTTTGCCGTGGAGTTGCTCAACGAGGTCGTCCGAGGCCTCCCGGCGGAACGCTTGGGACTGCACGTCTGCCGGGGCAACTGGACCCGGAACGAGTCAGCCGCTCTTGCCGGCGATTACCGGCCCCTTCTGGATACCTTTCGTCAAGTCGACGTAGGCGTTCTGCTCCTCGAACTATGCACCCCGCGCGCCGGGGAGTTGGAGGTGCTGCGCAGTCTGCCCAGCGACAAACGCGTCGGGGTTGGCGTGGTCAACCAGAAACTCGATCTCGTGGAGGGCGTTGCGGACATTCGCCGGCGAATAACCCGCGCCATCGACCTCTTCGGAGCAGACCGAGTCCTGCTCACTCCGGACTGCGGATTTGCAACCTTCGCAGTCATTCCTGTCGCATCCCCCCAGACTGCAGTGGCCAAGCTCAGAGCCATCGTCAACGCCCGCGACCTGGCGGGCTGATAAAGCTCTGCCTCAATCCTCTCCCAGCGAGGGCGGGGGTGACCGGGCCATCGCAGTCCGACCTCCAATCTCACGCGCTGAGCCTCGCTGCTCTGGTCATCGTTGCCTTCGACAGCTCCAATAGTTCCCCGATGCTCAACGGCGTTTGCATAGAGAACGCTCGCACTGTAGCACTCCGCCGTTTGCTTTTCGATGAAATCGCAAGCGTCCCCTGCATTGCCAGCCGCGAACCCCGCCGGTCTCCCCTTCCCTTGCGTGGCCTCATTCCCGTTGCTAGCATGTCCCATAGGTAGGCGCGTCGAGCGCATCACTACGAGGATGGCCAGCTTTGTCCGCACCCAAGACCGAAGAAGCCCTAGACATCGACGCTCTTCGCTACCGCATTCGTCATTCGGCGGCCCACATCATGGCCGATGCGGTCCAGCAGCTCTTCCCCGAGGCCAAGCTGGGCATAGGGCCTCCCATCGAGGACGGCTTCTACTACGATTTTGAGGTCGCCCACCCCTTCGCTCCGGAGGACCTGGAGGCCATCGAGGCCAGGATGCGGGAGATCATGGGCGCCGACAAGCCCTTTCAGCGTATGGTCGCCGACAGAGAGGCGGCCGGGGCCCGCATAGGCAGCCAGCCCTTCAAGCAGGAGGTGCTCGAGGACATACCTCCCGATGAAGAGGTCAGCTTCTACCGGCACGGCGATTGGGAGGACCTCTGCGAAGGGCCTCACGTCGAATCAACCGGGCGTATTCCCGCCTTCAAGCTACTGAACGTCGCCGGCGCCTATTGGCGGGGCGACGAGCGCCGGCCCATGCTCCAGCGCATCTACGGCACGGCCTGGGAGTCCGCCGACGCCCTGGAAGACTACGTCCACCGCCGGGAGGAGGCCCTGCGCCGCGACCATCGACGCCTGGGGCGGGAGTTGGACCTGTTCAGCGTCCACGACGAGACCGGGGCAGGGCTGATCTTGTGGCATCCCAAGGGGGGGCGCGTCCGCTCGCTCATCGAAGACCACTGGCGTCAGGAGCACTACAGGCGGGGCTATGACCTCGTATACACGCCCCACATCGGCAGGTCGGCCCTGTGGGCGACCAGCGGTCACCTCAGCTTCTTCTCGGAGAACATGTACGCGCCAATGGACGTCGCGGGCCAGGACTACTACCTGAAGCCTATGAACTGCCCCTTCCACATCATGATCTACAAGTCCGGCCTGCGGAGCTATCGGGACCTACCGATGCGGATTGGTGAGTTGGGCACGGTCTATCGAAACGAGCGGGGCGGTGTCCTCCACGGCCTGTTGCGGGTGCGAGGCTTCACTCAGGACGACGCCCATATCTTCTGCCGGCCCGACCAGGTCAACGCGGAAGTTGACGGAGTGCTGGCGTTCACCTTCGACCTGTTGGGCGCTTTCGGCTTCACTGAATTCGATGTCGCTCTGTCCACGAGGCCGGAGAAGGCCGTGGGCGACGACTCGATGTGGGACGCGGCGACAAACGCCCTGAGACAGGCCATCGAAGGACGCTCCCTTCCCTACACCGTCGATGAAGGAGGCGGCGCCTTCTACGGACCCAAGATCGACGTGATGATCCGCGACGCCATCGGGCGGGCCTGGCAGTGCACGACAGTCCAGTTCGACTTCAACCTGCCCCAGCGGTTCGACCTGAAGTTCATCGGCGCCGATGGCGCCGAGCAGCAGCCGTACATGGTGCACCGGGCGCTCTTCGGCTCTCTGGAGCGCTTCATTGGGGTGCTGGTGGAGCACTATGGCGGAGCGTTTCCTCTTTGGCTGGCGCCGGTGCAGGCAATCGTCATCCCCATTGCCGATCGCCACAACGAGTATGCCTCCTCCGTGGCCACCCAACTCCGGGCGGCAGGGTTGCGGGTCGAGATCAATGAACGCAGCGAGCGCATGAACGCCAAGATCAGGGACGCGCAGTTGCAGAAGATTCCCTACATGTTGGTCGTAGGGGACAAGGAAGCATCCAACGGCCAAGCGTCGGTGCGCCTGCGCAGCGGGGAAGACCTCGGGCCAATGAGCGTCTCCGCCATCTCGGACTTGGCCCTCCAGACGGTGGCCAATCGCGCCTAGACTGCCCCTGGTTGCTGTGCTATAGTTCATGGGTCGCTGACTGGAATCAAAACGTGAGCGAGGGGCAAACAACATAGCCAGGGAATACCGCGTCAATGAAGCCATCCGAGCTCGGCAGGTCTTGGTCATAGACGAGACTGGCACCCAGCTTGGCACTATGACTCTGGCCGAGGCTTTGGAGCGGGCACGGGGTTCGGATCTCGACTTGGTGGAGGTTGCTCCTCAGGCCGTTCCCCCGGTATGCCGTCTGCTGGACTATGGGAAGTTCCGGTTCATGCAGACGAAGAAGCAGCGGGAAACGCGCAAGGGGCAACGCACCGGCCTCATGCGGGAGGTGCGCTTCCGCCCGCGCATAGGCGACCACGACATCGGCGCCAAGGCCAGGCAGGTCAGAAAGCTCTTGGCCGAGGGCAGCAAAGTCAAGGTTTCCGTCATGTTCCGGGGCAGAGAGATCACGCACCCTGAGCTCGGGACTACGCTGCTCAGAAGGATCGCGGAGAGCCTCAAGGAAGAGTCCAAGCTGGAAAAAGCCCCGTCCCTGGAAGGGCGATTCCTCAGCATTATCCTGGCCCCGGTGGGGCTGAGAGAGGCCGTTCTGAAGACTGACGGCGAAGACAACGAGGGACACGAGGCCTAAAGGCCCCTCCTCGCGTTAGCGGAGAGCAACGATGGCAAAGCAAAAGCTCAAGACCCACCGGGGCGCCTACAAGCGCTTTGGCGTTACCGGCTCAGGGAAGTACACGCGCCGCAAGGGCCACCTGAGCCACCTGCGAAGGAAGAAGCCCGCCGGAGTGCGGCGACTCTACGACGGCAAGCTGCCGGTCCATGGTTCCCACACGCGCAACCTGGACCGCCTCATGCCCTACGCACAATAGGAGCATCGACCGATGGCACGAGTAAAGCGAGGGGTCACCAAGCGCCACCGGCGCCATAAGGTCCTATCCATGACGAAGGGCCACCGTGCCGCGAGGCACACTCGCTATAAGGTGGCTCGCGAATCGCTCATCAAGGCCCTCAGCCACGCCTACCGGCACCGCCGGCAACGCAAGGGCGACTTCCGGCGACTGTGGATCTTGCGCATCAACGCCGCCGCCAGGCTGAACGGCCTCAACTACAGCCAGTTGATTGATGGGCTGAACAAGTCAGGCGTTGGACTCGACCGAAAGGTGTTGGCAGACATAGCCGTACGCGACCCGGACGGATTCGCCGCCATTGCCTCCTCAGCAAGAGAGGCCCGCGAACAAGTAGCGGCCTAAAGCCTCGCCCCCTCCGCTTGCTTCCACTTCGGACGCGCCCACCCCGTGTGGGCTGGAGGGGCCGCAACGTCCACGGCAGGTTGGCGGCTCAGACCCACGCCGTCATTCAATGTTAATCGCGCCGGTTGCCAAGGCCGCGCCGAACGGATCAAAGGCTCAGAGCTCCCAGCGCCGGACCTTGCCGGTTCTCTGTTCCTGAACCTCACCGTGGTCCAGTTTCACCTCGCCATTGACCACCACGACATCCACGCCCGTTGGCTGACGGTGCACTTCGGCGTCGTCGATCCAGTCCGGGGGCAGGACCTCGTCAAAGCCGTCGTGGATAGTGTCTGGATCGAAGACGACCACATCGGCTGGCCGGCCGGGTTCCAGAATTCCCCGCTTCGTGCCCAGGACGCCGGCGTTAAACCCCGTGAGCTTATGGACAGCCGCTTCCATTGACATGAGCCCCCGCTCCCGGCTCCAGTAGCCTAGGAGGCGGGCCGGAGCGCCATAGAAGAAGAAGTTGCCCAGATGAGCCCCGGCGTCGGTGCCAATGACAGATCGCGGGCTGGCGATGGCTTCGGCCAAAGCGTCGAGATTGTCGTTACCCCTGAATCCCCAGAAGACGAAGCGCGCCGACTCGACGTTCCGGGCCAGGAAGTCCAGGGCGAACTGGATTGGATCCTGCTCCGATGCAGCGGCGGCCTGCTCGATGCTATGCCTGATCCATCGCTTGTCCCCGGGGTCGCCCGCGTCCCTAATGACGATGGAGTCCCAGCGCCTGGTTTGCCAATGGCCCTCGCCTGCGGCGCGAAGCCTGGCGCGCACGTCGGGGTTCCGCAGGGCTTCCGCGAACGGGCCCGGCTCCTTCGAAAGCTCCTTCCATTCTTCCAGGTGGTTGAAGGGCAAGAAGTCCAAGGCCCCACACCTGGTGATGTGCGTGTAGGGAATAACGACGCCGTAGGATCTGCTGCCCTCCTGGGTAAGGCGCTCCATGGCGTCGCCAAGGGCCCTGGCGGCCTCCAACCCTTCGGGGAAGTGCCGCCACTCGTTGATGATGTGAGCGCCTCTCACGGCATGGGCCATGGCGTAGACGTCCGAATCGGGGTTGGTGAGTTGGGTGGAGCCATTGTTCTGGTAAAGGCCGCCGTTGCGCACAACCGTCTCAGCCAGGGCGACAGTCTCCGAAAGCTCCGCCAACGTGCTGGGGGTGTCCCGATGTAGAGCCGGTCCTCCCGGCGGGCTGGAGGAGAAGCCAATAGCCCCGGCATCCCAGGCCTCCGCCACAAGGTTGACCATGAGCTGCACCTCGTCAGCTTCCGCGGCGCGCTCCATGGCGGCGGTCCCCATAACCGTCAACCGTATCGGCGAGTGAGGGGCCAAGGCGGCAACGTTGACGCCCACGTTCCCTTCGAGGTTGGCCAGATACTCTGGGAAGGTGCTCCATTCGAATGTGTCCGGCTCGATGTAGTTGTCGAGGACGCGCTTGAGGTATTTCACGAGCGCGTCGAGAGGCTCGCCCCTGGCTGGAACGGGAGCGCAGGAAGCGCCACAGTCGCCGATGACGACCGTGGTGACGCCGTAGTTGAGGACCGGCAGGCCATCGGGATAGAACTTTAGGAAGAGGTCCATGTGGGTATGGGGGTCGATGAAGCCTGGGGAGATGACCCTTCCTTCCGCGTCTATAGTCCGGCGAGCCTGTCCCGAGACATCGCCCACCCCCACGACCACGCCGCCCTCAATGGCGATGGCGCCGTGGTAGCCCGCCTTACCCGTGCCGTCGACAATGCGCCCGTTCCGAATGAGAAGGTCGTACATAAAACCCCACCCCCGTCAGCCTGATTCCCGTGCCCTAGGCGGAAGGTATGCTAACCTTGGAAGGCTGTCAACTTCAGGGGGAACCATGAACATCCTGATTACCGGAGCGGGATTGGCCGGGTGCTACACGGCTCGCGAGGCCACGGCCAGGGGGCATCAGGTCACCCTGTACGACATCGCGCCAAAGGCGGACTACATACGCGCCGTGGCCGGTGATGTGGCCGTGGTGCGGGGGAATGTGACCGACCTGCCCTTCCTGGTTGAAACCTTCCAAGATCGGCAGATCGACGCCGTGTTTCACTCCGCATACCTCATCGGCGACCGCCTGTCCGCATCACCGCACAACGGCCTGAACGTGAACGTCGGCGGCCTCATGGCCATAGCCGAGGCCGTCCGGCTTAGCGGGGCACAGCGCATGGTCTTCGCCAGCACTTATGGCGTCTACAACTGGCCCCTAGGTCCCACGGCACCGGTGGACGAGGACTATCCCGTCCTCACCAACGTCCTCTACCGGGCAAGCAAAGTAGCCTGCGAAAGCCTGCTGCACGCTCTGGGCAACCACTACGGGTTCGAGACAGCCGTGGTGCGGTTTGCTCAGATCTACGGGCGGGGGCACTATGCCGGCGGCGATGTCATAGGCCAGGTGGTCCACGAACTGGTCGATGCTGGACTGGCAGGCGGCCCGGTCCGCGTCCACTCCAATGTCTTTGGCAGCAACGAGCTCATCTACGCGGGAGACCTCGCCCAGGGCGTCGCTCTGGCCTTGGAGAGGCCCCTGAGCGAGGTTCGCGTGTTCAACATCGGCACTGGCGTCGTCACCGATAGCGATGGCCTGGCGTCCATGCTGCGCAAGGTCTTCCCCAACGCCGAGGTGGATGTGACGCCGGGGCCGGAGGTGGCCTTCACGCCGCATCGGCCCCAGCCGCTGGACATCAGCAGGGCCCGCAGGGTCCTGGGCTACGAGCCTACGCGTCTTGGCGCGAGCGGTATTCAGCGTTTCGCCGAGGACCTGCAGCGGATCGGGTGAGCATGTCCCGCTCGTCTCCCAGGGCGCTGGCTCGCCGCCGGGCAACGAGGGGGCGAGCCGGGCTGTGTCAGACGTTGGCGAGCGCCAGGGCGATTGACAGCCCCAGGCGTCGAACCTAGTATGATGGCCTCTCGTCCACGCTTGCATGCAGGCTGAGCCGGTCAGCCAGGGGGTGCGTTATGGAGGGGCTCAACTGGCGAGCCAGGATCGGGCTGATTGTCAACAGCGGGCAACTCATCACGGAACCTCGCTTCAGCCAGGCAGCGCCCCTCGGCGTCACGTTCCACGCCACCCGAATGTTGAACCGGGGCGGCGGCATTGAGCATCTGCTGGAGATGGAAAAGCAGGCCATGCGCGGCGTCGAAGAGTTGTCCACTGCGCGGGTCAGTGCCCTTGCCTACTGCTGTACAGTCAGCGGCGCAATCCGCGGTATCGAGGGGGACCAGGAGTTCTGCCGCGAAGTCGAGCGAGACTGGGGCATCCCGGCCACGTCAACGATGCTGGCGGTGGTGGAGGCCATGCAACACCTGGGCATTCGCAGGGTGGTTGTCACAAGCCCCTACGTGGACAGCCACCACGACCCTGAACGGGACTACATGGCCCAGGCTGGTATTGAGGCCGTGGCGATGCGGGGCATGGGGCTCACCACCGGCAAGGAGTTCACGGCGGTGCCCCCTGAAGAGATCTATCGATTCAGCCTCGAAGCCTGGGATGACCAAGCTGACGGTATGTTCATTAGCTGCATGAACTTCGACGGCATGGCCGCCGCCCAGGCACTGGAAGAGGCCATCGGCAAGCCGGTCATCACCTCCCACTCAGCGACGTTGTGGCGGGCGCTGGCCCTCGCGGGCATAGACGACCCCATCACCGGCTGCGGGCGGTTGCTGACCCTGCCGCGCGCCGGTGTCCCGGCCGGCGCCCAGTAGCAGGACCCCAAGGAGCAGGAATGGTAGTCACCAAGCACAGCCCCGGCGTCATCGGCAAGGCAGAGTACGGGTCCGACGTCATCGTGGATATGCTGCGGGCCCTCGAGTACGAATACATCGCCCTGAACCCCGGCGCGACATTCCGGGGCCTCCACGACTCTCTAGTCAACTATGGCGGGAATACCGCGCCCGAAGCCATCCTGTGTACGCACGAAGAGATTGCCATCGCCATAGCCCATGGCTATGCAGTGGCTACGGGCAGACCCATGGCTGCCGCTGTACACAACATCGTGGGGCTGCTGCACGCCTCAATGGGCATCTTCAACGCCTGGGAAGACCGCATGCCCGTGCTGGTTCTCGGAGGGACCGGGCCCATGGCCACGGAGCAACGCCGTCCCTGGATCGACTGGATCCATACGGCGCTGGTCCAGGGCAACGCCGTACGGGATTTCGTCAAATGGGATGACCAGCCCTCGAGCGTCCAGGGCTTCATCGACTCCTTGCTCCGAGCGCAGCAGGTGCTCACCACGGAGCCTCGTGGTCCGGTCTATATCAACTTCGATGCCGCGCTTCAGGAGATGCCCCTGGCCCAGCCTCTGCCGATCCCGGACGTCGCTCGCTACGCGGCCCATAGCCGCGTCCAAGGCGACCCTGCGGCATTGGAGCGCGCCGCCGAACTCCTGTCGGGCGCCCGGCGCCCTGTGATACTCGCCAACAACCAGGGGGGCTCCCCTGAGGCGCTGGCGGCCCTTGTCACTCTGGCGGAAAGACTGCCTGCCCCCGTTGTGGATATGGGAACACTGTTCAATTTCCCCAGCACACACACCCTCAACCTCACCGGCGCAGAGGTTGAAATCCTTGGTGATGCGGATGTCGTGTTGGCGCTGGATCTCCACGACCTTCAGCAAGCCCTGTCCACCCTGGACCGCGCTACGCGGCAGGCCACGTCCAGTATCCCTGAGTCGGCCCAGATCATCGACGTCTCCCTGCGTCAATTCACCGTGAGAAGCTGGGTCCAGGACTACGGGAGGATCCACCCCGTCGACGCGCCCATCTCCGCCGACTGCTCGCTGGCAGTGCCGGCGCTCGCGGAACTGTGCCTGAAGAAGATGGATGACCTCCCTGACCGCGTGGAGGCTCGCCGACAGCGGGCTGCAAGCCTTCAGGAGCGCCACGCCCAGATTCGGAACGCCGCCAGTGAAGCGGTCGGCAGGACCGCCGGCCAGAGCCCCATCTCAGTCCCGTTCATCGTGCAGCAGGCGTGGGAGGCCGTCCGTTCCTACGACTGGACGGTCACCGACTCCGTGCGCGGGGGATGGGTCTCTCGGCTGTGGGACATATCGAAGCCGGAGCAGTACATGGTCTCGCCCGGCGGCGGCGGCGTTGGGGGCAGCATCGGCCGCGCCCTTGGCATCGCCCTCGCCACCAAGGGTGAGGGCAAGATATGCGTTCAATTTCAGGGTGACGGCGACCTCATGATGGCGCCCGGCGCCTTTTGGACCGCCGCCCACCACCGCATTCCGGCCCTGTACATCATCAACAACAATCGCTCCTACTACAACGACGAGTACCACCAGGGAATGATAGCCAGGGTCAGGGGCAGGCCCGAGGAGAACAAGCACATCGGCATACGGCTGGAAGACCCGAACGTCGACCACGCCTCGCTGGCCAACGCTCTCGGCGTCCACGGCGAAGGCCCCATCGAGCGGCCGGAAGACCTGGGGCCGGCCCTTGCCCGCGCGGCCCGCGTCGTGGCGGAAGAGGGCCGTTGCGCCGTTGTGGACGTGGTCGCCCAGAACCGCTAGCGTTCATCGGCACAGACAAAGAAAAGGCGCCTGCTGGATAGTAGGCGCCTTTTCTTTGTCCTCGAGTAGCGGGGCAAGCAAGCCTATGCGTCGGCCCTGTCTCTCCGCATAGCCCGGCCGACGATGCGCGGGAAGTAGAACAGGCTGGCGACGGTGATGACGAACAATGCCAGCACAATGGGTCTGTACAGCCAGGCCGTGCCCCAGATTTGCGTCGACAGGAGCGCGTTGTCCTCGAGGATGGGACCCAGGACAATGCCCAGAGTGAGAGCCGGGCGGGACCACCCATACCGGCGCATGAGGTATCCGAAAGCGCCAAATCCCAGCATCGCCAAAATGTCGCGGAAATCGGCATTGACGGCGAAGGAGCCAATGAACACGAACAGGAGAATGGTCACGATGATAATGTGGGGGCGAAGGAACGTCAGCTTGCCCAGATGGTTGGCGAGCAGCAGGCACAGGGAACCCGCAATGAGGTTGGCAAAGACCACGGCCCAAACCATGCTAAAGGTGACATCTAGGTTCTCCTTCAGCATGGCTGGGCCGGGCGTTAGGCCAACGATCAAGAACGCTCCCAGGAGGATGGCCAGCGGGGCCGACCCCGGCACGCCGAAGGCAATGGTCGGGATCAAGGCCCCGCCCGTCGTTGCGTTGTTGGCGCTTTCCGGACCGATGACCCCCTCTATGGCCCCCTTGCCGAATTCTTCCGGATGCTTGGAGCTCTGCATCGCGTGGCCATAGGCCAGCCACGCCGACATATTCCCGCCAAGGGCAGGCATGATGCCCACCAGCACACCCATCACACTGCACCTGATGACCAAGGGCCAATGTCTGAGGGTATCTTTGACGCCCTCCCACCGCCCGGAGCCGATGGCAGTGGCTTCGGCGATGGAGGTGCGGCGCACCGCTAGGTCAATGACTTCCGGAATAGCGAACACGCCGACCACCAAGGGCACAAGCCCAATGCCGTCATAGAGATACAGATGCCCAGCGCCGAAACGGCTAATGACCGCGTCCGGCCCAAGCCCCACGGTGGCAAGCAGTATCCCAAAGACCGCCGCCATGAACCCGCGGACCATGGAGCCTTCCGACAATAGGCTCACCGTGGCAAGCCCAAAAAGGCCCATGGCAAACAACTCCGGGGACCTGAAGGTCAGCACCAAGGGCCGGAGAATGGGGATGGCGAGGGCCAACACGAACGCGCCGAAGACTCCGCCTATCATCGAGGCGGTGAAGGCGGCGCTCATGGCGCGCGCCGCCTGTCCCTTTCTTGCCAGGGGGTAGCCGTCCAGAATCGTAGCCTGGGCGTTGGGAGTCCCAGGAGTGCTTATCAGCACCGCGGGAATGGTGTCGAATGTAGCCAGCGAGGCGTACAGACCCAGGAGAAAGGCAAAAGCCTGCACTGGCGACATGCCGAAGGTGAAGGGAAGAAAGAGGGCCAGCCCCACCGTGGCCCCAAGGCCCGGGATGGCCCCGACAGCAGCGCCCACGAGGACGCCGATGATTAAGAATCCTATGGCAGGCCAGGCTACGGAGGCCAGAAGCCCATCGGAAAAGGCTTCAAGCACGGTAACCGCTCGCTTCGCTGGGGCTCACGACGCTCACCTCGCCGTGGAAAGGCGGTAGGGCTCAGGTAGGGCGGGGAGGCAATCGATTCTATTCCCTGAATCCTCGGCAGGGGCGCGTCTCCATGCCCCTGCCGAGGTTATAGCTCCACGGTTGGCCGCCCAGGACGGCAGCGCCGGGTTCATCAGGAACCGGTCCTATTCGAGAACCTCTTGAATCCTCGCCAGCAGGCTGGGCGACGGTTCCCTCAGACCCTGGTAAAGGGCCTCCAGCTGCTCGCCGGTGAGTGGCGCAGGTTGTCCATAGCTACGGCTGAATTCGGCAATGTATTCGGGGTCATTCGTGGTGTCGATGAAGGCCTGCCTCAACTCGTCCACGCGCTCCTGGGGCGTGCCCGGCGCTACGGATATAGGCCAGGCGCCCAGGTCTCCGGTGTGCACGAACTCCACGAGCCTCTTGCCCTCCTCATCGTCCCCCAGCAGTTCGTGGAAGGTGGGGGTGTCGGGAAACGACGGGTCTCTGACCAGCCCGTCGGGGCCTGGCCGTCCTGTCTGGACAATGGCCGTCACGAACCCCTCCGAAATCCACTCAGGCTTTTGGGAAAGGATGGAGATGGTGCCATGCTGCATGGCCTCCACTTCCATGGCGTCCATCGCCAGGTTGATGACGGGAACGCCATTGAATTGCGTGACGAAGCGCCACTCGGCCCCGAACAGTATTTCGACCAGGCGCGCGATCCAGTAGGCCGTATTGGACCTTCCGGGAGCAGCGTAGACCACCTGCCGGTCATAGCTCACGAGGTCTTCAATGGAATTGATCCCCAGGTCCGAGCGGACAACTACGAGGCTTGGCTGGGCCGAGGTCGACCCAATTGGTCGGAACTAGAAGAAATCGTAGGGAAGTTCCCTTCCCAGAAACGCTTGAAGGTAGCCCGCCCGGTCGTGAACGACCATGGTGAGCCCATCTGCTGAGGCTTCCTGCGCCACGTAGCTGGTGCCTCGGATTCCACCGGCGCCCGGCATGTTCTGGACGATGACCTGTGGATTCCCAGCCAGGTGTTTGGAAATGTGCCGGGCCACGACGCGGCCGGTGAAGTCGAATGACCCGCCGGGGTTGAAGGGCACAACAAGGCGTAGCGTCTTGCCCTCGTAGAAGGGCACGGGCGCCGGCGTTGGCCGAGGCGTTGCCGTAGCCGTCGGCTGTGGCGCACTTGTGGGGCGCGGCGTTGCC
The DNA here is from genome assembly GCA_965263165.1 of Dehalococcoidia bacterium. GTDB lineage: Bacteria > Chloroflexota > Dehalococcoidia > Lucifugimonadales > SAR202-VII-2 > SAR202-VII-2. Next base: position 1,162,597 of record OZ253584.1, on the reverse strand, counting down.
GTGGGTTGTGGTGTCTCGCCCGGCGCTAGGGTTGCCGTAGGGATCGGAGTTGGCGCTGGCGGGGCCGGGGTGTCGGCGGGCCTCGGAGTATCGGTCGGCCTTGGAGTATTGGTTGGATCAGAGCCACAGGCGGCCGCCAGTAGGGCCGCTAGGACCAAGCCAATCACTGCCGCCTTGGCGAGAAACGTCCGCTTTCGAGAAACGATTCCATTGCTCATAGTGCCCCCTTGGGCTAAGGATGCTGTAGCTCCGGCTCCAAATGCCCGGCGTCACGTTCCAAACGCTTACACTCGCCAGTTGCTCAACCACTTCCTTCTGAGTGGTTGGGGGCCACCCTGGTTGCGGCCAAAGCCGCTGCGAGCAGCGGGGGGCCACGCGAACATCGAACACGCTGCCGACTCGCGTCTGAGTCATCGGCCCTGGCCAACCTCAAAAGAGGAAGGCGGGAAATTCGGCAATCCCCCATGTCCCGCAAGGAAGCGGCGCCCCAGCCCGCTCTTGGAAGAGCCACCCGGGGTTGTAGAATGAGGCGCTAAGCGGTCGCTTCTCTCCATCACCGATAGTGCTTGCTACGAACTTCGGCGGACTGCGCCCGTTCGCGCCGCGTTGGGTTCGCCACAGAATAGCCAGGCTTCCCCTTCTCGTCAACAAGCCTGGAAGCATTCTTGACAAGGAGCAGGGCACACCTTAGCATCGCCTTGACTTGGGGGCACCCCGCCGAGTGGACGCGGCGGCATCTGCGAAACCATCGGCGTTTTGCGTTTGGGATACCTCAGAGAACCAAGACCACAGGGAGACCAGCTTCGCCGGGCTATGCGGCGGCAAGTACGGACCGGGAGCAGGAGGATTGGCGTGGCTAAAAACGGCTTCAAAGTCATCGACAGCGACATGCATATCATCGAGCCCGTAGACCTCTGGGACCGATACATCGATTCCTCCTTCAGGGACCGGGCGCCCCAGGGCACAGCCAAGAGCGCCGGCGACCTGAACCTCATTCACCCAGACGGCAGACTCTGGGGACGCGACCCTATCCGGCCAACGGACGCGCCAAAGCCGGTGGGCGTTCAGGCTCAGAGCGTTGAGGACCGCTTCCGCGACCACGCCGCCCGCGGCTACTCCAACGATGTCCAGCTCGAGGCGATGGACGTGGAGGGCATCGACGTGGCGGTCATCTACCCCAGCCGAGGCCTTCACGCTTTGGGCGAGCCCGGCATGGACTCCCCGCTGGCCGCCGCTGTCGCCCGCGGCTACAACGACTGGCTCTACGACTTCTGCCAGGCCGACCCCAAGCGCCTCCTGGGCGCAGGCATGGTCTCGGTCTTCGACATCAACGACGCGGTGGAGGAGGCCAAGCGCTCGGTGAAGGAGTTGGGATTCCGGGCCATCTTCCTACGCCCCAACATGGTGAACAACCGGCCCTGGCACGACCCCTACTACGACCCCCTTTGGGCAGCCATCGAAGAGCTGAACGTTCCCCTGGGCTTCCACGAGGCCATCTTCTCCGGGCTCCCCCAGGTTGGATGGCAATTCGGGGCCAACTTCATGCTGCGGCACACCTTCTGTCATCCCGTGGAACAGATGCTGGCCACCGCCAGCTTTGCGGGCGGTGGCATCTTCCACAAGTTCCCAACGCTGCGGGTCGCCTTCCTGGAGGGGAACTGTAGCTGGCTCCCCTTTCTCATGTGGCGTCTGGATGAGCACTACGAACAGCAGGGCGACGTGTGGGCGCCGGACCTGACGGCGGCGCCTTCCGAATACTTCAAGAAGCAGGGCTACGCCTCCGTGGAGGGGGACGAGGAGCCGGTGAAGTACGTCATCGACTGGATGGGCAACGACAACCTGGTCTTCTCGACCGACTACCCCCACGGTGACTCCAAGTACCCCGTCGCCGTGGAGCGTTTCCTCGAGCTCCCCATCAATGACGAGGACAAGATGAAGATCCTCTGGAACAACTGCGCTAGCATGTACGGCGTCGTCCAGCCTGTGGGGGCGTAGGGATACCCTCACCCGCCAATTCTCTGTCCGCAACGGAAGGGGAAACCTGCATACGCGGAGGCCCCGTGGGAGCCCTACCCCCTCTTGAGCAACTTCTGTCGGCGGAGCGGGTGAGAGCGCGGCTTCAGCTACGGCAAATCACCGTCATCCAACCCTGGAAGAAAGACGAGCCGCCCCGGCCCACAGACTAACGGGGCCCCCCACCAGTGTTGAATCAGGAGGAGCATTATGCCTTACAAAAACCAGGGCCGCACCAAGGACTTTCCCGTCTTCGACTGCGACAGCCATATCTTCGAGCCCGCGGCGGTCTGGGACGAGTACATCCCCAGGGGCCAGCGGGAGTTCGCCAAGACGCACCTCTACAGCGACAACGACCGCGGCATCCGCGTCCTGAACGGCCAGACGCAGTTCCTGAACCCGTTGAGCTGGCAGTACCCTGCGGAAGTTTGGAACCCCACGATAGACAAGGAGGAGATCGGACTTATCTCCCCCGCTCACCCCGACTGGGATGAGAAGCTGGGCCGCAATGCCATCCAGCGGGATCCCCACGCCCGCCTCCGCGAGATGGACGCCACCGGCATCGACCAGGTGATGGTTTTTCCTTCCGCCCCCATGATCATGTCCGGCCTGGTGAGGAACGCAGAGGCCGCCGCCATCAGCGTCCGGGCCTACAACGATTGGGTCACCGACTACTGCGCCGCCAACCCCAGACGTCTGTTCCCCTGCGCCATCTTGCCCATGCAGGACGTGGGCGTGGCTATGGAGGAGCTGAAGCGGGTCGCCAGGAAGGGCTTCAAGGCGGCGGCTGTGCGGCCTGTCATTTGCAACGACAAGTACCCCACCTACCCGGAGTTCGACCCGCTCTGGCGCGAGTTTGAAGATCTGGGAATCGCCCTGTGCATGCACACGTTCATCGCCCCGGGCGCCCTGGACGAGAAGCTGGCCAAGCGCGTTCGCGACATAAACGGGCAAGGCGAGAACGAGACCCATCCCTTTGCTCAGGCTCCCGCCGTCTACTCCCCGGGCCAGTTCGTGCCCAACATCATGAGCGCCATGGGGTCGCCCAGCCCCAGCCTGGAGGCCCTGAGTTTCATCGCCGAAGCCAGCAGTTGGCTGACCATCGTGCTACTCAGCGGCTGGCTGGACAAGTTCCCCAACCTGCGGGTCGCCATCCTGGAGTCCAACGCGGGCTGGCTGCCGCTGGTCCTTGAGAAGGCGGAGGGCTTCCTGAAGTTGAGCCGCTACTATCTGGACGAAATCGGCTTCAAGATCAGCGACCCCGAGGAGACATTCGCCCGGCAGTGCTTCATCTCCTTCGAGGCGGATGAGGACCCCGTCCTTCGCACCTGGGACATCTACGAGGACGTGGGTATCTGGGCTTCGGACATGCCTCACCACGACACGATGGACGCCTGGGAGACCATGGACCGCCTGAGCAGCCATAGCGTGCCCCGCGACGTCCAACGGAAGCTCATGGGCCAGAACGCCTGCCGCCTCTACGGAATCGAGCAGCAGCTCTTCGTGACCGAGGCGCCTGAGGAGTACGTGCCGCAAAAGCTGTCCCGGTTCATCGACTAGGGCCATGGACAGCGCAGGCCGCTGAGGACGTCGCTGTGTTCCCTGCGCGCTCAGGATGCCCTCTCCCGCGGGCCTTGCGCCTTCCACTGTGAGCGGGCCGGCGTCATTGCAGGATAAGGAGGAAACGCGTGCTGGAAGAGAACAAGGCTATCGTCCGCCGCTTCTACGAAGAAGTAGAGAATCAGGGCAACCTGGACCTGATCGACGAGTTGCTCGCTCCCGACTTCCGGGATGTGTTTAATTCAAGCATCCACGGGCCGGTGCGGGGCCGCGACGGTATGCGCAACCTAGTGACCAAACTGCGCGAGCACGCCGGGTTTCATATCCAGATCGACGACCTCATAGCGGAGGGGGACAAGGTGGTCCTCCAGATGCCCAAGGGCGCCGAGGTCCTCCGCGTCGTGGACGGGATGCTCAAGGAGCGCTGGGTCTACATAGACCGGTCGCCAGGCTAGGCGGCCCCTGAAGAGCCAACAACCGCCGTCGAAGGCGCCTTCCGCTGCGTTCCAAAGCTATCCAGAACAGGACAGGCTCCTCCACGGCGAGCGCCTTGCCCTCACCTTTGGCCATCCCCTGATGGGGCGGGAATAATCCTTTCTCCCTTCGGGGGGAGGGCCGGGATGGGGGCATTTCAATCTCCCGGCGAACCCATTTCACCCAAGGAGACGCGAGCATGGAAACGATAGGATTCATCGGCCTCGGAACCATAGGCGGGGCCATCGCCCTAAACCTTCAGAAAGCGGGCTATCCCATGGTGGTCCACGACATCTCGCCTGAGGCGATGCAACCCCTTGTGGACGGCGGCGCCAAGGCCGCGGGATCGGCCGCGGAGGTGGCGCGGGACAGCCAGTTCGTGCTCACGTCGCTCCCCAGCCACCGGGAGGTCGAAGAGGTGGCGCTTGGTCCAAACGGCCTGCTGCACGGGATACACAGCGGGACCATCTACGTCGATCTGTCCAGCAGCCATCCAGACCTCATCCGCCGCATCGAGGGCGAGTTCAGGCTCAGAGGCGCGCAGGTGTTGGACGCGCCGATCATCGTTGGGACGGAGGGCGTGTCCAACAACAACCTCCAACTGATGCCTTCCGGAGACCCCGAGACTTTCGAGTCCGCCAAGCCGCTGCTGGACGCCTTCGCCGACAGGGTCGTCTTTTGCGGCCCCCTGGGATCCGGCACCGTAATCAAGCTTGCCCACAACATGGTGCGGAGAGGATTCGGCCTCGCCATCGGCGAGGGAATGGTGCTCGGAACGAAAGCAGGCGCAGACCCTGAGCTGCTATGGGAGTGCATGCGCTACGGTCTGGACGTGATGCTGCACCAGCTTCAGCGCACCTTCGACAAGGTCATTTTCCCAGGCGACTTCGCGGCGCCCTCCGGGTTCGACATAAACCTATCAAGGAAGGATGTTGGGCTGGCCACGGAGGTGGCCCGCCAATACAACGTCCCCATGCCGATCCACGCCCTGGTGGAGCAGGCGATGATCCATGCCATCAACCGCGGCTGGGGGAAGGAGAGCACGGCATCGCTGTTCAAGCTGCAGGAAGAGGCGGCGGGGATAGAGGTGCGAGCGCGGGGAGAGGAGTAGGGCGGAAGCGTCCGTCCACGGTCTCCATCTTCACGTGGGTGGAGGAAAGCTTCGACCCGTCCCGCGCAAGGGACGTGGTGGAGTGGGCCGCCCGCCGCCGGCAGTTCCCGGGGTAGGGCCTTTGGGGACAGATGCGGCGCCGCCTTTGATTGAATGTTGTTCCTTTGATTGTATGTGTAATATTTCTCTGCCGGATTTCGGGGGTTTCCAGGCACGGAGCCGTCACAATGGCGTCACCAAGGCGTCAGGAGCCGTCAGCGAGCTGTGATGGACCGTCGTGCAGTTGTCGCTGAAGCGCAGCGAACCGCGGCGGAGCCGCGCGGCTGCAAGGGGCTTGTCTGGAAACGGCATTGGCACTGGTCTCGCCTTTCTTCGGACGGTCGTGGGTCTGAGGGACGTTTCCCAGATGCGCCGCCACAGGAGGCTTCTCTATGGTTAGCCCCCTGTCCAAGATGTATGCGGCAGGCTCCAAGGAAGAGAAGCGGGCCGGTGGCCCATTTCATGGGTACTATAGCACATTTGTTCTGATTTCGCAATGGGGGTGGGGCATAACCTGGGCGGATGGATTTGTTTTGGCTTGCGCCCTCCTTCGGCGGAGGGTCTGCTTTGGCCTACGCCGTTGTCCCACCTGCCCACCCTCCAACGTTTTGGGGTACAGGGGGACTCCCCCTGTACCCCCGGCGGGGGCTGCGCCCCCTGCACCCTGCGCGGCGTCGGTCGCGAGCTTGCGTTGGCGCATCGGGACGCTTCCCAGCCTGCCCCCGGGTACGGGTACGGGGACAGTCTTTGATTGTATGTTGTTAAGTTTTTCAGCCGAATTTCGGGGTTTCAGGCACGGAGCCGTCGTCTATCCGTCGTTTACCCGTCGTTAAGCCGTCGCGCATCCGTCGCGGATCCGTCGTTAGCCGTCGCGCATCCGTCGCTGAGCCGGATGGCTCCAAGGAGCCTGTGCCATACAACGGCATGCGCTCGGGTCCCAACCTTCCTCGGGTGGATGCGGGCCTGGGGAACGTTCCCAGACCCTCCTGCCCAGGGGGTCTCGCTATGGATTCCCCCAGTCCACCTGTATGCGGCAGGGTTTATGGGGGCACTCTAGCACAATCGTTCGCATTTTGCAAGGGGGGTTGGCGGGGTTCTTCCTGGGCGGATGGTCTTGTTGTGGCCTGCGTCGTCCTTCAGCGAAGGGTCCGGCTTGGCCTGCGCCGTTGTCCCACCCGATCCACCCTCCGACGTTTTTGGGTACAGGGATTGGGATCTCCTTCCTAACCTGCCCCCGTAGTCGGAGACCTTTGAGCAACTCTGGGTGTAGCCTTCGATTGGTCCGCCAGCACGGAAAAGAAGTTCACGGAACCGCATCCAGGGCGGTTCAGGCCACCCACTGCGCGTCCCGGTGTGGCGGCTCCCCCGGGACTGCTCCTACACAGTGGTTCAGGCAGCGCAATCAGCCAACTTGGTCATCCTCCGCAAGTTGTAGGCCATCAGCTTGAACCACATCTCCACGGCGTTGCGTCCCAAACCCCGGTAGCGGACACGGCTATAGCCGTAGCTGCGCTTGAGGGTGCCGAAGACCTTCTCCACCAACGCCCGCCGCGGACGTATCAACGCGTTGCGTCGCTTCTGCCAATGCGGTAACTCCGGTTGATGCTTGTGGGAACGGTGCATGATCCGATCGTTGATCCCATGAGACGTGAGCCACCGACGCCGCCTGTTGGACTCATAGGCGCGGTCACCGTACACCGCCACCTCGTCACCGCTCACCAGCGCATCGGCCACCTCGCTCTCATAGACCTTGGCCGGCGTCAGCATCCCCTTGCGCACCAGCCCCGTCCCTGCATCCACACCCAGATGCACCTTGTAGCCGAAGTGCGCCCGACTCCCACGGTGGCGCGTCCAGTCAGCATCGGGGTCGGTAGCACTCTTGGCGCCACGTCCCGCAGCGAGGGGTGGACGACGCACTTGGGCCTCTACCAGCGTGGCGTCCATCAACGTCCCCTCCTTCAATACCAGTCCGCGCTTGTCCAGTTGGACTTCCAGCTCCTTGAAAAGCTCCTCACTCAGCCCATGCTTGACCAGCTCGGTCCGAAAGCGGCTGATCGTCGAGTAGTCAGGGGTCTCGTCCTGAAGCCCAAGCCCCACAAAGCGACGGAACGATATGCGGTCTCCGAGTGCCTCTTCCATCTGCGGGTCAGACAGGTTGTACCACTGCTCCAGCAGCAGTACCTTGACCATCATCAACGGAGGATAACTGGGTCTCCCTTCATCGGCCGAGTAGACTCCCCCCACCAGAAAGGCGAATCGTTCCCAGTCCACCTCCTCGCCGATTCGCTCCAGACGCTCGTTTCTTCCAAGCGACTGCGGCAACAGCGATTCTGCTAGTGACGTCTGACCCATCTGACGATGCATCTGTACTCTCCGGACTTCCTCGGATGGCTACATTCTCGCCCCACCTGCCTTGGTTACGCAAAGGTCTCCGTAGTCGGGGGCAGGAAGAGAGGCTGCCACCGTTGTGGCGCACCCGCCGACACATGAAGAGTCCCCCGGGGGGCCTAAGTTGACGGTAGGCAGTACCATCTTCGGGATGTGGCTGAGTCTGTAGCCTGCAACTCCGCTCCGCAGACGCTGGAAGGGCATACTCCCCAAGCCCTTCTAGCTGCTTGGCTGGAACGTTCATCTTAGCTGCTAGGCGGCAGCAGCTCATTGGCGTACTTCGGGAGGAATGTCTATTGCGTGACCTCATCCTCCGAAAGCCGACTGGTCGGAATGGTAAGGTACTCGGAGGTGTAGGCTTCGCAGGCGTACAGCACAACATCTCCGCCGCGCGTCCTGCGCAGCGAGCACGGCTCCACCCTCTTCATGTCCCCTTGGCAGCCTAGGTGTCCAATCCCAGCCATTCCTTCTGGGTTAGAAGATCGAACGCCTCAACGACTTGTTCATCGCTGAAGTGGGGCTTTAGGTCTCGTACACGGCGAGAAACATCCGTAACATTTGCCAATTGGTCTCTCCGCCTCAACTCTGTGTGCACGAAGTGAGTGGTGGCGACGAGCTCGAGTTGAGTCACACGCTGGCCACTAAGCTCTTCCAGGAGCTCTTGGATCTGTTGCTTGGGGGCGACAGCATCCGCCGCCTCGAGGAATCTCTGAGCGCGGTCCTTGGTTTTGATTACAAAGCCATACCCGTCTAGCGAGGTGGAGACAGATAGAGCTCCCATATTGTCCAAGGTCTGCAGGTCGGCCCAGACGTCTTCACAGTAAGGACCATAGTGATATAGGCGAAACCGGTATCCCAACTCCTGGTTAAGCGCCTCTTGGAGAAGATAGACCAGCTTCTGCATCAGCGTGTGACCGACGGACACAGAGCGTCTTTCTGCTAGGTCAACGATCAGGGTGAGAGTACCCAGCCGTTCAATGAACTCCATCACGTCACCCCCAAGAGTATGTCATCAACATTGGCCTTCCACCATTTCTGGCAGAATTTCTGTGCTTCTTGCCGGAGATCATTTTTTACATAGATGCGGTTTTTCCTAATGCGGTTCAGATTCTGGATTAGAGGAGAACAGTTGACTAGCGAGCTAAATCCCGCACTCGTTGAAACAAGGATCGGCGGAGTATTATAGCGATACGGAGCCTTCTCGGCGGAGTCGAAGCGGAGATTGTCATCGCCGAACTTATCGCGAATGGCTTCCGACAGCAATTTAAATCCAACCAACGCGGCTCTTTCGGGATGATCAACCGTGGAGTAGCATTCACGAAAGAACTCTCGTGCTATGACGCGCCGCGCGAGCGACTCCGAGCGACGCTCCTGGAGGGCCCGAAGAATGGCGGTATCGTCCCACTTGAGAAACTCCTCAACCGTGGCGGGGTAGGTGTTGCTAGGGAGAAGATCGCAGATGAATTCGGTAAGGTGGATGTCCAGAATGCGGCGCGTACGGTGGAAGTAGACATCAACGAACATGAAGTACCGGGCGAGGAGGAAGCCTTCCACCGCGTGCAGCCCCCCCTCGGTGATTGCCAATTCGGGACCCTGTGTTGTCTCGTTGCGTCGTACATGGAGCGTGTTGAACAGGCGATGCCGATCGAATGTTCCGTACGCAACCCCTAGATGATGGGAGTCTCTAGCGAGATAATCAACACGGTCCGTCCCTATGTCGCCTGCCAGTAGCTCTGATAGGAAGCTGTCGTCTGCCGTCTGAGCTTTGTTAATGGCAATGCCTGCTACTCGGTCCTTCGATCCGGCACCCAATGTCTGATCTATGGCATCGCCTATCTCCAGTTGGGTTATAAGGTCGTAGCTATAATCTTCATGCTCCTTGGAGTTAGGAAATAATTCTTCTGTAGCGTGGGAAAATGGTGCGTGCCCAATATCGTGTAAAAGAGCTGCCAACCGTAGCAGCCGTCTATTGAGTTCGCGAGTATCACTGTTCCAGCCTAGAACGCGAAGAGTATCTTGTCTGCGGGTGAGTCGATCGTACAACTCACTGGAGGTATCCATCGTGCCAAGAGCGTGTTCGAATCTGGTATGATTGCCTGAGGGATAGACGAGAGGTGTTGTACCCAGCTGGACGATGCCACGGAGTCTCTGGAACGCAGGGGTCTCGATGATACGCTGCTCCAACTCATCTACTTCGATGAGCCCATAGAGCGGGTCGCGGTATTCCCGCGTGGGTGCCATCAGCCCTCCGCGGTCACGCTAGGAGTCAAGACTACAGCAATAGAACACTTGTGTCAACACCCCGTGAGGAGTTTGCGCCGAGGGCCGAGATCTGCCTGGCCAGATTGAAGTCCTTGTGCGTGAGGCTACTGCTGGCGTGGGTGATAAGGGCCAGCGTGATGCGCGTGTAGTTGAGGCGGGTCCAGGTAGACCAGGTCCACCGACTCGTCGGGCACGTGCTCGCGGAGGATGTCGAGGTTGTCGCCGTAGTACAGGGTGTTGGGCATGGGGAAAATATACACCATGCGAACGCTAAGAGGGGGGAGGGGAACCCCTGAGCCTGTCTCACAAGAGAGCGAAGGTCTCGATGTGCGCGGGTCTGTGCAGGACTGGTGTGTGGGTTGGACAGGCGAGCAGGGTATCCGAGGGTGAGGGCCACAGGCTGAGGGCCCGGCTGAGTGCCCGGCCACGACGGGTGAGGCCGAAGAAGGACCGCCTCCAGGCCTTCTGCAGGGTGCGAAGGTTGAACGCCACCGCCAGCAGCGACCACTCGCTGCGGACGGCCTCGATCCCGCGCAACAGGAAGCGGCGCGCCCCCTGTTGCTCCTTCACGATGCCGAACACCGGCTCCACGAGCTGTTTGCGCAGGCGGTAGGCGGCCCGGGTCTCCGGCGTCTCCATCCAGTGGCGGTGGGACTGGAGCGCAGCATCGTGGAGCGATACCTCGATCCGGCGACCTTTCTTGATCGTCGTGCAGAGGCCGAAGGCGGGACAGGCGCGGCATGTGGCCCCGCTGGCCTGGTAGAGGCGGACGGGTGCATGACCCGTCTTTGTTTTGCTGCGGCGGAAGGTGAGGTAGCGGCCCTCGGGGCACTGGTAGCGGTCGGCGGCGGGGTCGTAGGTGAAGTGGCGGTAATGGTAGGGATGGGCGGTGTGGGAACGGGGTTCGGGCATGGCCACCGGTGTATCGTGTAACGCGCACGCCGCTAGGTTGGCCCCGGAGAAGTACCCGGCGTCGGCCAAGGTAAGCGCCGGAGTCCGTTCGGCGGACTCGGCCGCAGCGGCGATGAGGGGCAGCAGTTGCGCGTTGTCCGCTTGGTCCTGGGTCACCTCCGCAGCGGTGATCAACAGCCCGCCGCCGGCGCCGTCGCCATGGCTCACTGGGACGGCCATGGCTTGGGCGTTGTACCCGGTGACGTAGGCGCCGCGGCTGCGCATGAGCCGCGCCTCCGGGTCGGTCAGGTTGGCGTGGCGGGGCCCCTCTTCCTCCATCTCCCGTCTCGCGGCCAACACGCGCTTGCGCCGCTGCTCGGCTTTGCGCAGTTCGGGCGGCAGGCGCGGCGGGGCCAAGTCGTCCCTGCGCTCGTTCTGCGCTTCCAAGTCGGCGATGGCCTGGGCCGTGCGCTCCAAGAGCCGCTCCAGCTCCTGGGCGTCGTAGGTCCGCGACGGCGACGCGTTGGCCTGCACCTTCGTGCCATCCACGGCCTGTACCGCCCAGTCGATCAGGTCGAGGCGGACGGCGGCTCGCACCGTTAGCCGCAGCAGTCCCCGGAGCTTGACGCGATGGGCCTTGTAGAATCGCCAGAGGGTGTTGTGGTCCGGGCGCTGCCAGCCGGTCAGCCAGAGGAAGGGAATCTGGTCCCGGCAGCTCGCTTCCAGCTTGCGCGACGAGCGTACTCCCGTCATGAACCCATACAGCCAAATGCTCAGCAGCGAGCGGGGGTGATAGGCGGGGGCGCCCAGCGCCTCGCCCTCCATATTGACGCCGAATCCGGCCCATTCCTCCTTCGTCAGTCCGTCGACGAAGCTCGCAACAAAGCGCACAGGGTGATCGTCGGGGAGCAGATCGTCTAGAGAGGGGGGCAAGAGCCAAGCTTGCTCTCGGTCCATCGGTCGCCACGTCATAGGCCCCTCCAACCAGCACGCGTTGAGGACAGTCTATCCACTAGCGCCCGCTCCTCACTAGGGGCGCCGGCTACTTTTGAGACAGGCTCCCCTTCCTAGCCTTCCCCTGAGTACAAGGGAAGGAACCTAAGCTGCCCCCGTACCCGGGGGCGGGGATGGGGGAATCCTCCAGCGCCGACTTGACAGCCACTGTCGCCTATGCTAGCTTCGCTGGTAAGTTCCAGTTCGTACATTGAACAACTCAAAATTCCCTTACGAACGGCGACGACGGAGAGGAGTAGACGAGAGCTCTGGGCCCAGCGAGTCCGGTACGGTGTGAGCGGACGCCGCAGAACTCGTCGAACGTGCCTCCCGAGCCGCAGGGTGAACGGCCCCAAGAGGACCGAGTAGCCTGAGCCGGGTACGCCACCCGTTACCAGAGGCGGGCGCATTGCAGATGCGCTGAACACGAGTGCCCCGGCGGCGCCGGGGAACAAGGGTGGCACCGCGAGCTAACGCCTCGTCCCTTGAGTGGATGAGGCGGTTTTCTTTAATGTTGGATTTCGTAAAGAGAAGCGGCTACAGTTAAGGGCATCGGCAAAGGCGCCGGCGTCGCTCAACGCAACGCATGGCGTGCAGCAGAAAGGAGGAGTCGTCATGAGGCTCACGGGAGCACAGATGGTTTGCGAAAGCCTCATCAGGGAGGGAGTGGACACCATCTTTGGGATTGTGGGGGGGGCCATTCTTCCCCTGTACCAGACGTTGCCCGAGTACCCTCAGCTCCGCCACATCCTGACCCGTCACGAACAGGGAGCGGGCCACGCTGCGGAGGGCTACTCCCGGGCCACCGGCAAAGTGGGTGTAGCCTGGGCCACGTCCGGACCCGGCGCAACCAACCTTGTGACAGCCATCGCCACCGCGCAGATGGACTCCGTGCCGCTGGTCTGCGTGACCGGGCAGGTGGGCCGCCCCGCCATTGGGCGGGACGCCTTCCAGGAAACCGACATCACCGGCATAACGCTGCCCATCACCAAATACAACTTCCTGGTGATGAATGCGGCGGAGATACCGCGCGCCATGAAGGAAGCGTTCTACATCGCCCGCACCGGCAGGCCGGGGCCCGTTCTGGTGGACATCCCCAAGGACGTGCAGGCGGAGGTCGCCGAGTTCGCGTACCCGGACGACATCGACCTGCCCGGCTACAAGCCCGTCATGGACGGCCATCCCACGATGATCAAGCGGGCAGTCAAGCTCATCGAGGAGGCCGAGCGGCCCCTCATCCTGGCAGGTCACGGCGTCTCCATCTCCAACGCTCACGAAGAGTTGCAGGAATTGGCGGAGAAGGCCCAGATACCGGTGATCACGACGCTTTTGGGCGTGAGCTCGTTCCCCACCAGTCACGTGCTCTATCTGGGGATGCCCGGCATGCACGGGATGGCCTACGCTTCGCTGGCCATCGACGAGGCGGACCTGATCCTAGGCTTGGGCATGCGCTTCGACGACCGCGTCACGGGACGCCTCAGCGACTTCGCCAAGAAGGCCAAGATCATCCATATCGACATCGACCCGGCGGAGATCGGCAAGAACGTGCCTCCGACGGTCCCCATCGTGGGGGACCTGAAGCGGGTGCTGACCCAGCTCAACAAGCAGGCGCCGACCAAGACGCATCCTCAGTGGCTCAGGGAAATCGACGAGCTGAAGGCGAAGCATCCCCTGGCGCGCGCCGATGACTCGGACAAACTACTGCCCCAACACGTCATCCAGGAGATCTGCGAGGCCACCGGCGGCGAGGCCATGGTGGTCACCGGCGTGGGCCAACACCAGATGTGGGCGGCCCAGTTCTTCAAGTTCAACCACCCCAACAGGTTCCACACGTCCGGCGGCCTCGGCACCATGGGCTTCGAGGTCCCGGCGGCCATGGGCGCCCAAGTCGGCAGGCCCGACCTGCAGGTGTGGTCTGTGGCCGGTGACGGCGGGTTCCAGATGACCATGTACGAGCTGGCAACGATGATGGAGAACAACATCCCCGTGAAATTCGCCGTCATCAACAACAACTGCCTCGGCATGGTGCGCCAGTGGCAGCAGTTCTTCTACGACAAGAGCTACGTTGCCACGATGTACACCACCAATCCCGACTTTGTGAAACTGGCCGATGCTTTCGGTATGGCGGGGGCGCGGGTTACGGAGCGCAGCCAGGTGCGCCCGGCCATCGAGCAAGCAATGGCCCACGACGGGCCGTTCCTGATCGACTTTCAGGTTGAGGTGGAGGAGAACGTCTTCCCCATGATTCCCGCCGGCCAGAGCACCGCGGAGATGCTGGAAGACCCCATTGTGGAGGCGGCGCTGTGGCGATAGACACCGAAAGGAAGCACACGCTGACAGCCCTAGTGCAGGACCGGCCCGGTGTCCTCAACCGGGTCGTGAGCCTGGTGCGGCGACGGGGCATCAACATCAGCAGCCTGGCCGTGGGGCGCTCGGAGACGCCGCACCTGTCGCGCCTGACCTTCGTCATCGACGGCGACGACTACTCGGTGGAGCAGGCCACCAAGCAGCTCTATAAACTCATCGACGTTGTGAAGATCTCCGAGTTCGCGGAGGACCAGGTGGTGGCCCGCGAAATGGCCCTGATCAAGGTGCAGACCACTCCCGCGTCCCGTTCCGAAGTCATCGAGATCGTCGGCGTTTTCAGGGCCAAGATCGTGGACGTGGCGGCGTCAGCCATCATCGTGGAAGCCACCGGCGGCGAGGCCAAGATCGACGCCCTGATGGCGCTTCTGAAACCCTTCGGCATCCGCGAGGTCATGCGCAGTGGCCGCCTGGCCATGCAGCGAGGGCAGGACGCGCTGGCCCAGCGGGACAAGTCGCATGCCGGCTCCAATGGAGCTCAGGGTACAGCCCCCACAGACTACGAGGGGGCGTGAAAGACACGATCCCTGTCCTCCCTGTTGGCTGCCGACGATTGTAGGAACGCCTGTGCAGCGCCAATCCCGGCCCTCGCTGGCTGGGGTATAATTGCGTCGCCACTAAGTGGGAGCGCCTCGCCAACCAACTTCGCCAAGGAGAGCAACGCATGGCAACCGTCTACTACGATCAGGATGCAGACCTGTCCCTCATCCAGGACAAGACCATCGGCGTCATCGGCTACGGAAGCCAGGGGCACGCCCACGCACTGAACCTGAAGGACACCGGCCTCTCCGTTCTGGCCGGACTGTACGAGGGCTCGAAGAGTTGGCCGAAGGCGGAGGCGGCGGGACTAACCGTCAAGACCGTCGCCGAGGTTGCCGAAGCATCCGATATTCTGATGATCGTGGCGCCTGACACGGCGCAGCGGGACATCTATCGCCAGTCCATCGAGCCTCACATGAAGGCTGGCAAGACGCTCATGTTCGCCCACGGGTTCAACATCCATTACGAGCAAATCGTGCCGCCGCCCGAGGTGGACGTCACCATGATTGCCCCAAAGGCGCCGGGACACCGCATGCGCGAGGTCTTCACCGAGGGTTCCGGCGTTCCCGGCCTGCTGGCCATTCACCAAGACGCGTCGGGCAACGCCAGGGACATCGCTCTGGCCTACGGGAAGGGCGTGGGATGCACTAGGGCCGGCGTGCTGGCGACCACCTTCAAAGAGGAGACAGAGACAGACCTCTTCGGCGAGCAGACGGTCCTGTGCGGCGGCGTGACGTCGCTCATCAAGAACGCCTTCGAAGTGCTGGTGGAGGCCGGCTACCAACCGGAGTCCGCCTACTTCGAGGTGCTCCATGAGATGAAGCTCATCGTGGACCTTTTCTACGAGGGCGGCCTGGCCTACATGCGCTACTCCGTCAGCGACACCGCCGAGTACGGCGACTATTCCCGGGGGCCCCGCATCGTGGATGAGCGGGTCAAGGACGAAATGCGGCAGGTGCTCAAGGAGATCCAAGACGGGACCTTCGCCCGCGAATGGATCGCCGAGAACGACGAGGGCCGCAAGCGGTTCCTACAGATGCGCGCGGAAGAGGCGGAGCACCCCATCGAGGCCGTCGGCAAGGACCTGCGGGCCATGATGGGCTTCCTCAAGAAGTGGGAGGAGTAAGGGGCGCCTGCTGCGAGGCTGTTCCCTTACCCCACCGCTCCCTGCGCTCTCAGCTCTGCGATGCGCTCTTCCGGGTAGCCAAGGCCGCTCAGGACCGCGTCCGTGTGGGCCCCAGCCGGCGCGCCGAGACTCCGCACGGCCCCCGGCGTCTCCGACAGCTTGGGGCCTATGCCAACCTGGCGCACCGTCTCGCCGTTGACCTCTCCGGCGTCAATGCCCATTTGCCGGTGCTGAAGCTGCGGGTCGTCGAAGACCTCATCTTGCGCGTAGACTTTGCCGTAGGCAATGTCCGTCTTCTCAAACTCCGCCACCCACTCGGCCTGCGTCCGGGTGGCCATGATCTCCCTGAACTCCCGGACCATCTCAGGCCAACGCGGGCGGTCCCACTGCACAGGTATCAGGTCCTCTCGGCCGAAGACCTTACAGAGGTTTTCCCAAAACCAGGGCTCGTTGCAGCCGAGGCTGATGTACTTTCCGTCCCTGCACCGGTAGACGTTGTAGTACGGCGAAGCCCCGCTCAGCCAGTAGCGGCCCCGCTCCGTAGGACGTCCGGACGCCAGGTACTCCGAGAAGAGACGCGCCGCCAGATAGACCGTGCCGTCGGTCATGGAAATATCCACGTACTGTCCCTTGCCCGTCTTGTCCCTCACTCGCAACGCCGCCAGAATCGAAGTTGCCGCCAGCATGCCGCCGCCGGCGTAGTCGGCCAAGAAGTTCAGCGGGATCGTTGGCGGCTGGTCGGGGTCGGGGCCTATGGCGCCAAGCACGCCGGCAAATGAGATGTAGTTGATGTCGTGCCCCACCAGGTCACGATAGGGGCCGTCCTGGCCGTACCCGCTGATGGAGCAGTACACGATGCCTGGGTTGATGCCCTTCACCGTCTCGTAGTCAACGCCCAGCCGCTTCACCACCCCGGGCCTGAAGCCCTCCACCACCACGTCGGCCGTACGAGCCAGAGCGTAGAAGATCTCTCGGGCGGCGCCGTCCTTGAGGTTGAGGCCAATGGCCCGCTTGTTGCGCAACAGAGCGTTGAAGGCCGCCTCCCTGCGCTCCTTGGCCTCGGCATCTCCGCCCTCGGCTTCACGCTCCCGTTGCTGCCGCGCGCCGCCTCCCGGCTGCTCTACGCGCAGCACGTCCGCGCCCAGGTCGCCCAGGACCATCGTGCAGTACGGGCCGGGGGCAAGGCGAGACAGATCAAGGACGGTGATACCCTCCAGGGGGAGCATGGGGCCTCCTGTTGATCAGGTGGTTGTCGTTGCGGGCGGAGCGACGCAGACCGGCAGGGCGCAGGTGGAACGCGCGCTAACGATCGAACCGGGAGACGATTTCCTGCGGCTCGTCCAGCGACTCCTCGCGGTAGAGCCCCAACGCCTCCAACACCGGCCGGTCCGTGATGGCAAACACGTCAGCCGCGGCCTTGGCCTCGTGGTCGACGACCGCCCAAGAGGGCGTCACGAACGAGTCGCCGGGACCCCAATCGAAGCGCTGGCCGTTGATGACGCTTGCCCCGTAACCCCGATAGACGACGAATACCGAGTTGCCCACCTTCCTAACGGGCTTGCTTCTCCCGCCGGGCACAATCCGATGCATTTCGCACCCGATGGTCGGCAGGACGGGACGCCCGCTGGTGGGGTCGACGAACTGAAGGCTGACCATGGGGCCGCCCTGCTCCTCCAGCATGGCGTCCAAGGCCGCCTCGGTGTCAGCCCACCGATAGATGAACAGCGGCGAGTGGTTCCGGGAGGAATCGGCCGCGTCCAGGGGCAACAGGCCGCGCCCGCCGAAAGTCCGGGTCGAGCGGTTATGCACGGTTGGCTGAGGCTGGAGGTCGGACGGGTAGAGCTCGAAGAAGGTTGCGTCCAGCGCGAGGGCCGTTGGAACGTCAAGCCCATCGAACCAGATCATGGGGTCGTCGGTGTCGTTGCTGTGGTCGTGCCAGGTCCAATTGGGGGTGAGCACCAGGTCGCCGGGGTGCATGTCGCAGGCGTCGCCTTCCACGGTCGTCCAGACCCCCTCGCCCTGAAGCACGAAGCGAATGGCGTCTGGCGAGTGGCGGTGGGCCGGAGCCGATTCATGCGGCCCCAGGAATTGGATGTTCCCCATCAACGTCGGCGTAGCGAAGGGCTTGCCTCCCAGTCCGGGGTTGGACATCATGATCACTCGCCGGTCGCCGCCGCGGTCCAGCGTTACGAGTTCACCGCTGCGGGTCGCCAAGGCCTGAAGAGATTTCCAACGCCACAGCCAGGGAACGGCCGCGGGTTTGGGGCTCCAGGGGACCAGGTCCCGCTCCTGGGTCCATAGGGGCTGAAGGTGCTCCCTGGCGAGGTCCAGGTACAACTCCTCCAACTGCTCACCAACGTCCTTCTGCATAGCGCTCATAGCGTTGTCCTCCCAGAGCATCCCTGAGCGCCATGCTACTTGACGGGGCAGGCGTAGGCAAACTCAGCAATCTTGCCGGCAGGCGCAATGCCGCTGGGCGCCGCCGGGCTTGAGTTTACTGCTATGCTAGGCGAAACTCATTCCGATAAGGCTTACCGTTCAGGAGGATTATGCGCATCCCATTCTTCTCCAAGAAAACGACCATTGCCATCGACCCTATTTGCCATATGGAGGTCGACACCGCCAAGCCCCCGGGCGGAACCTCGGAACACCAGGGCAGCACCTACTACTTCTGCGCTCCGGGCTGCAAGCGCCAATTCGAGCAGGATCCCGCGAAGTTCGCGCCGGCCTAGGGATGCTCTGAACAAGCCGCCGCCGGCCCCCTCCCTCTTGCAGAATAAGGACATTTGTGCTAGAGTATCGTCAAGCAGTGGGCCAGCGGCCCACTCTCTCTTGGAGCCGGGATGCAGCGAGTTGCAGGGTATAGGGCATATGGAAGGCGGAAAAGCAGATGGTCAAGCAGTGGCCTGGCGGCCCATTCCTTGTGCGACGCAAGGTCCCGGCTACGCGACGGCTACGGGACACCTCGCTTCGGGGGCCGGCTGGAAAGTGGACAAAGGCGTCGCGAACCGTGCCGGAGGCGTGGCAACTGTGACGCCCGGGTGTGCCGGATTAGCTACGCCGCTGGCGCCGCTCCTTCACTGGCAGTCACGCCTTTACGCACAAACGGGACCTCCGCAGCGGCGGGACGGATAACCGGCCCCGGTTAGGCGAGGGTCTCAACTTCCGCCATGCGAATTCTGGTCACCGGCTCGTCCGGCTACATCGCCAACCTGCTCTTGCCCCGGCTCCTCGATCATCCTGACGTCGAGCTCGTGGTGGGCGTGGACCGGAAGCCTCCTCGCATTGAGCATCCCAAGCTTCAGGCCGTCACCAGCGACATCCTTCAGAGGCTGGCCGACGACCTCTCCCGGTGGGGCATCGACACCGTTGTCCACCTAGCCTTCGTCCTGGCGCCGACCCGCTGGGGCCGGGCTCGCGCCCGGCGCGTCAACATAGGGGGAGCGCAACGGGTGGTGGAAGCCTGCTCGGACTCTTCGGTCAAGCACGTTGTGTGGTTCAGCAGCACAGCAGCCTACGGGGCGCACCCGGAGAATCCCCCCCTGTTCACAGAGGACTCCCCGCTGATGCCCAACGCGCGGTTCCCCTACTCGCACGATAAGGCGGAGGGGGACTCCATGGCCCGCCGGTTCGCCAATGAGACGCCGGCGGTGTCGCTCACGCTGCTCAGGGGTTGCCCCGTGGTCGGGCCCGGCGGGGGCAGCGCCGTGCAAGGATGGTTCAGCAAGCCGTTCTTCCCTCGCATACCCGGATCGGACCCGCCTCTCCAGTTCATCCATGAGGATGACTTGGCTGACATCATGGCCAGGTGCATCACGGAACGGGTCCCAGGAGTGTACAACCTAACAGGCGATGGAACGGTGTCGCTGTCGGAGGTGGCGCACATCTTGGGCAAGCGCCTTGTGCCCATCCCAAGCTGGATGCTCTACCCAGCGACCAGCCTGCTATGGGGTGTGGGGCTGTCCAAGGTCGCCGACGCCCCCGGCGCCGGTATTGACTTTATCCGGTATCCGTGGGTAGCCTCGAACGACAGAATCAAGAATGCCCTTGGACTGGCCATCCTCAGGAGCTCCAGAGAGGCCCTGGAGGCCTACCGGGACGGGGCAGGCAGCAAGCCACCCATCTAACAATCAGCAAGCCCCGAGTTCTCCATGCGCCATCTGACGACCGCTTTCGATCCAACCGCCGACGCGGCGCTTCTTCACGACGATTGCATGAAGCTTCTTAGGTCTCTCCCTGAAGACCTTGTAGGTCCAGTCGTTACCTCACCTCCCTACAACATACGAGGTCATCTCATGTTTCACCAAAGCGGACAACTACGTCTTCAATTTGGATGAGGGCAGAGCACCGCAGAAATACTCTCAGAAGAAACACCTCAGGGGCCCAACAGATCCAACGCCTAAAAAGGCATTTCCGCACGGTTCCGGTTCGGGTTATCCTCATTGACGTCGAGGATCCAACTAACAGGAGCACCTCGTGACTCAGTCCCCGCCCGCCTCCGGAGAAGAGCTTCAAAACGCCCTTCGCCGCACCGTGGAGCTGCTCAACGAAAAGCTGGACGCTCCCCAGCTCGAGCGCATCGCTGCGGCGTTTCAAACCGTGCGGTGGGAGTTCGACGATCTGGCGATGGCAGTGCACCTGGTTTCCGACCAATCGGGCCCAGCGCTCCGCTTCGCCCCTTCCGTCGACGGCAACCCCTCCATCACGATTGGCATGTCGAGCACGACGCTGAATGATGCGGCCTGGGGTCGCACCTCCTTCGGCACGGCCTTCATTACCGGCAAGTTGAAGGTGAAAGGCCTGCATCCACTGAAATTGAGCAAGTTCGCCGGCATGCTCGACCCCTTCTTAGCCAGCTACCGCGAGGCCAGGGAGGAGGCCCATGACGTCTAACGACGGCCTCCCGGTTTTCCGCGAGGCCGATGCAGATATCGCGGCGCTGTCGGGCAAGACCGTCGCTATTGTGGGGTACGGCCATCTAGGCAGGTCAATGGCGCTCAACCTTCGGGACGCCACACAGGCCAGGGTAATCGTGGGGAGCCGGAATGACGCCTCCCATGACTTGGCCGGCAATGAGGGGTTCCCGGTCTCACCGATAGCAGACGCGGTTGCCCAGGCTGACCTGACGCTCCTCCTCGTGCCCGACGAGACCCAGCCTGAAGTCATGGAGGCCTCGGTCAGACCCCATCTGCGGCCGGGGTCGGCCCTGCTGTTCGCCTCCGGCTACAACTTAGCCTACAACCTCATCGCACCACCGCCGGGCGTCGACGTGCTGTTGTTCGCCCCCAGGATGGTCGGCGACGTCATTCGCGAGCTTTTCCTGGCCGAAAAGGGCTTCCTGAGCTACGTCTCGGTGGAGCAGGACGCCACAGGCAACGCTTGGCCGACACTGCTGGCCGTGGCCAAAGCGGCAGGTTCTTTGAGACGAGGCGCCCTCCACCTCAGCGCCAAACAGGAAGCCAACCTCGACCTGTTCGGCGAGCAGGCCCTGGGACCCTGGCTGGGCGCCGCCATCCTTGCGGCCTTCCAAGTGGGCGTAGAGGCGGGCCTGCCTCCAGAGGGCCTGCTCCTGGAAATGTATCTCTCGGGGGAGATGTCCAAAACGTTCCAGGCCATGGCCGACGCCGGCTTCTTTCGCTCCGTCTACCTCCACGGGTATGCCGCCGCCTTCGGCGGCATGACCCGGACCATGGCCGTGGATAGGGACGTCATGGCGGACAGCATGCGCGAGGCTGTGAAGGACATTCAGAGCGGCGCCTTCGCTGAGGAGCTCCAGGCGGAAATAGAGACTGGATATCCCTCCAAGCCGTTCCTGGACCAAATGCTCGGCTCGGACAATGAGATCAATCGCATCGAGGACAACCTGCGCCGAAAGCTGGGCCTGGGCGAAGGCTAGAGCATGCAGTCGAACGCTGGGCGCGACGCCGCCATCGTCTCTCCTCTGCGAACGCCCGTCGGCAAATTCGGCGGCGCCCTGCGCGATGTCCCCGCTGATGCGTTGGCCGCCCTCTCCATTCGCGCTCTCATGGAACGCACCGGCCTCGACCCCGCCCGCGTGGATGAGGTCATCCTGGGCCACGGCTATCCCAGCGGCGAGAACCCCTCCATCGGGCGGCTAGCCGCCCTCAAGGCAGGCCTTCCCATCGAAGTGCCGGGGCACCAGTTGGACCGGCGCTGCGCCTCTGGGCTCCAGTCCATCATCAACGCAGCGATGCTCGTGCAGACCGGCAATGCCGACGTGGTCGTTGCCGGAGGGGTGGAGAGCATGAGTAACGTGGAGCACTACACCACCAACGCCCGCTGGGGCAGCCGGCTGGGCTCGGTTACCCTCCACGACCGCCTCACCCGCGCCAGGGCCACGGTATCGCCGGAGGAGCGCTTCGGGCACATCTCAGGCATGATCGAGACGGCGGAGAACCTGGCCCAGCAATACGAGATCCCCCGCGAGTACCAGGACGCCTACGCCCTGCGCAGCCACCAACGGGCAGTCGCCGCCGCCGAAGCCGGTCGGTTCGCAAACGAAATCGCCCCTGTGCCCGCGCCGCAACGCAAGGGCGAGCCGCTCATCGTCGACCGGGACGAGGGACCCCGCGCGGACACCACGTTGGAGGCGCTGAGAAGGCTTGCGCCGGCCACGGAAGGCGGCACGGTCACCGCGGGCAACGCCAGCGCACAGAACGACGCCGCCTCTGTCTGCCTGGTTGTCGCGGCGGACAGACTCGAGGAACTCGGCCTAGAACCCATGGCCTTCCTGGTTGGATGGGCAGCAACTGGAGTGCATCCGGCTTACATGGGCATCGGCCCGGTCCCAGCCGTGCAGCGCGTCTTCGAGAGAACGGGCCTGTCGTTCGAGGACATCGGCCTTATTGAGTTGAATGAGGCATTCGCGGCACAGGTGCTGGCGGTGTTGCGGGAGTGGCAGCTGCCGGACGAGGACATCGTCAATGTCAACGGGTCGGGAATCTCGTTGGGGCACCCCATCGGGGCCACCGGCGCCCGTATCCTGGCGACGCTGCTCCACGAGATGGAGCGCCGGAACGTGCGCTATGGCCTGGAGACGATGTGCGTTGGCGGCGGCCAAGGGGTCGCCGCCATCTTCGAGCGGCGCTAGTCTATATCCTCCCCAGCGCAAGACCCGCGGCGAACAGTACGCCAAACCACCAGTGCAGCCTCGCCGAGTTGCGCAAGACTACGGCCAGCGAGGGACGCGTCTCCTCCCCCCAGATTCCCCTAAAGGCGCGGTAGGCCGGATAGAGGGCCACGCCGGTCAGAAGCGGCCACGGGCCATGCCCGCCGATGGCCGCCAAGGCTACAGCAGCCGCGAACGCTCCGGCAACAAGGGTTGTCCACAGCCACCGGCCGAAGGTCCGGCCCCACAACGTCACCGGCGTCGTCTTTCCGGCGATGCGGTCCTCCTCCAGGTCGCGCAGGTCATTGGCCACCAGGATGGCCGTCACCAGGCAGGCCACCGGCAGCGACACCCAGAAGGCATCCATCGTGACCTCGCGCACATGGACGTAATGCGCTCCAATCACCATGACCGGCCCCATGAACACGAAGACCAGCGGGTTGCCCAACCCGACGGTTCCCAGGGGCTTGGGACCGCCCGCATAGAGATAGGCCACCAACAGGCTGGCCGCGGCGATGACCAGGATGAGCCAACCGGCCACCGTCACGATGTACAGCCCGATTCCCGTAGCAACGGCAAAGCTGACAACCGCTCCCAACCTTACGGCGCGATTCGATAGCAGACCCAGGGCAATGACCTTATAGGGCGCCAGGAGCTTCTGGCCGCGGGCTTCAGGGCTGGCGTCGTCCGAGAACTCATCGGTGAGGTTGGTCCCCACCTGCACGAGGACCGAGGCGGCCAGGGCCAGGATGAAGAGATGGATGAAGGCCCGCCCCTCCTGAAAGGCCAGCGCCGACCCAACCAGCACCGGCACCACGGAGGCGGTGAGGGTGAAAGGCCTAGCTGCCCAGTACCACACGCCTGCGCACCAGCGGGCGCGCTCCCAGGGGCCGGCCGTCGCGGATAGAGGCTGACGCATCGCTGCCTACCAGGGGTGAGAGCGGTGCTTTGAGAAGTCTGGAGCCCGTTTCTCTCGAAAGGCGTTCGTACCCTCCTTGGACTCGTCGGTGGTGTAGTAGAGAGACGTTGCGCCGTGGGCCAGGTTCTGGATGCCGTAGACGTGGTCGGTGTCCGCATTGAATGAGTGTTTGAGGAAGCGCAGGGCCGTGGGCCCTCGTTGCAGAAGCTCCTGCGACCAGGCCATCACCTCGTCTTCCAGCTCCTCCGGCGGCACCACCTTGTTCACCAGACCCATCTGCAGGGCCTCTTCGGCGGAGTAGCGACGACAGAGGTACCATATCTCCCGCGCTTTCTTCTCCCCAACGACCCGGGCCAGAAAGATGGTTCCGAACCCGGCGTCAAAGCTGCCGAACTTGGGGCCTATCTGGCCAAACTGCGCCCGGCTCGATGCGATGGTCAGGTCGCAGATGACGTGGAGAACGTGCCCTCCGCCGATGGCGTAACCGTCCACCATAGCGATGACGGGCTTGGGAATCTCTCGGATGATGCGGTGCAGTTGCAGGATCTGCAGCCGGGCGCCGCCGCCCTCGTCAATATACCCGCCGTCGCCGCGGGCCTTCACGTCCCCCCCTGTGCTGAAGTTGCCGTTGGCGCCCGTCAGCACCACGACGCCAACCTCCGCGTCGCCCCAAGCGCTCTCGAATGCGGCCAGCATTTCGTCGACCGTACGCGGCCGGAAGGCGTTGAGCACATGCGGGCGATTCATGCGGATGAAGGCAACGCCCTCTCGTTTCTCGTAGAGGATGTCCTGAAAGTCGGCTGTCACGACCTGCTCCTTGTGGATACTCGATGACCGCTTGTTCGGTCTGGATGCGGGGTAGCGCTGCGCACTCGCATTCTACCCCGTCGTTACGTCCTGATGGGCCTGGTCTGCGCCTTGCTGCCCCCGTACCATGCCGGCAGGTAGGCAGACTTCTGCCCAACCCCTCCAGCAACCACCACGATGATGTCCTCCGGCGCCGGGCAGGGCCGCAGGGGGCCATGTACGGCTTCCCGCCCTCGCCGCACGCGCCGCTCGACGACCAGTTCCCGAATCTGCGGCCCAAGTTGGTCGAGCGTTGGGGAAGCTTGCTCCCAAACGCCTTGCTTGACCTGCGCCTTGGTAAACCTTTCGGCGAGCTGGTGAGCGTGCTCGGGCGCCAGCACCAGCACTGGCGACACGGTCCGCTGCTCCGCCGTTTGGCCCGCCATGCACGTGCCGGCCACGGCTCCCGCAAGCGTCGCCAGCACTCCATCGGCGCCCTTGGAAAAGACGTCCACCACTTCCACGTACCCGGCGACCGCGGCAACAGTCACGACGCTCTCGACGGATGAGAAACCCAAGCCGGAATGCAGAGGCGGCCAGGGGCTGTCTTCTTCGTTTTCGGGGAAGCACAGGCCGTACTTGGCGGGCTGGCCCAGTGTAGCCATGTCCTCCTGGCCTGGCCTGGCCCCGCCGACGTTTCGCAGCACAAAGCTGAGCGCCCGCCCGATGGTGGCGTTGGCCCGGTTGCCCGGCCCCAGGGCACCGGCGCCGCTGTTCATCTCCAGCCACCGGCGCATGGGCCCGTTGACAATGGCCACCGGTGCCGGCGAGCCGGTCGTCGCTTGGATGCCCAGGAGATTGAATTCCTCGTGGGCCATGGCCTCCACCGCGGCAATGACGACAGGGAGATGCTCGGGAAGGCAACCGGCCATAATCGCATTGACGGCTAGGGCTTGAACGGTCGCCTCGGCACCCGAGGGCTCCAGCACGGCGACAACTTCATCGGGGTCCCAGCCTGATGTCCGGAGCATAGCCTCCACGCGTTCGTATGTCGGCGGCGCGACGGGCAGGCCGTCGGTGTACCCGGCTCGGTACATCTCCTCCGCGCCGCCTTCCATGTCGTCAGACGGAATAGCAATGCCTCCCAGCGAGTCCCGGCCAGAAGCATATCCCCAATGCGGGGGCTGCCGCCAACTCCAGCGCGTCTTCCCCTGCCTCGGCGAGTTTCTTGCTGCTGCGTCCCTTGGCGCATTCCACGGTACTTCGGAATACAGCGTCCGTGGACTATCGGCTCCGGCCACCTCGCCCAGCTTGACACGCCCAGGCGCCTATGATACAACCGGCCTGCGTTTGAAGGGGTAGCTTCTCAGAGGCGGTTGCCACAGCCAGTCCATGCCGAAACGTCAGGTTATTGAAGTCCCCAGAGTGGCCCACAACGCCCCGATCCCCATGGCCGTGAAGATGGGGAACATGGTGTTCTCCAGCGGCATCATCGGGGCAGACCCCGCTACAGGAGAGATTCCTGAGGACGCCGCCACGCAGACCGGACTCATGTTCCAGCACATCCGCTCCATCATGGAGCAGGCAGGCGGCAGCACCGCGGACATCGCTCACATGACCGTGTTCGTCAAGGACAACGCTTCCCGCCAGTTCATCAACACCGAATGGTTGAAGATGTTCCCGGACGAGAACGACCGACCCGCCCGTCATGCCATTCGCACAGATGAGTTGCAGCGGGGCATGCAGGTCCAGTGCGAAATCGTAGCGGTGTTGGACTGAGAAGCGCCGCTCGTCCCGACGAATAATAGGAAACAACAAGGAACACCCAAGGAGGACGTATGGCTTACAGTGGCCGAGTCGTAGACATGCACGCACACACGGTTGCGCCGCCCGAGCTTTACCAGTTCAAGGCCAACCTGCTCTCTAGCCGGGGCTACGGAGACGCTAGGGTCCCCAGCTACCCCGATGAGCGGATGGACGAGTTCGCCAAGCGCAACATCGCCATCATGGATAGCGTCGGCACGGACATCCAATTCCTATCGCCCCGGCCCTTCCAGCTCATGAACTCGGAGAAGCCCGCGAGGATCGTGGACCTGTGGGCCAAGGCCAATAACAACGTCATCGGCCAGCAGGTGGGTCTGCACCCAGACCGGTTCCGCGGCGTCGCTGGACTGCCTTTCATTGCCGGAGACGACCTTTCGTTGGCCATCGAAGAGCTCGAGCGTTGTGTCAAGGAGATGGGGTTCATCGGCTGTCTGATCAACCCCGACCCGTGGGAAGGGACCATCGCCGACGGGGCCTTCACCCCCAACATGGGCGACGAGTACTGGTATCCCCTCTATGAAAAGATGGTGGAGTTGGGAGTTCCCGGCCACATTCACACCGCCGGCTGCAAGAACGGGCGCGAGTCCTACAGCAACCACTTCATCACCGAGGGAACCATCGCCTCATTGGGCTTGGTCAACTCCAGAGTCTTCAAAGACTTCCCTGAGTTGAAGATTGTCGTCTCCCACGGCGGCGGATCGGTGCCCTACCAGATGGGACGGTGGCAGGCCGCCCGGTGGATGCACTACGGCCCCGAGGCCGTCCGCTTCGAAGACGACCTGCACAAGCTCTACTTCGACACCGTGCTGTACACCAAGGAGTCGCTGGACCTCCTTTTCAAGGTCTGCGGCACCAGCCGTTGCATGTTCGGCACAGAGAAGCCCGGTTCCGGCTCCGGCCAGGACCCCCAGACCGGTCTTTGGAAGGACGACACCAAGCCGGTTATCGACAGCATCGAGTGGTTGACCGACGAGGACAAGAAGAACATCTTCGACGGGAACGTGTACAACGCGTTCCCCCGCTTCAAGGTCTAGGTCCAGCGGCCCAGCCGCGATGCGGCCATCCCTACCCAGCGGGCGCCTGACGTGGAAATGGGGGAACTTCCGTGAAGTTCCCCCATTTCCACTGTGCAGGGTTAGGGATCACCCGTAGGGGGGTGGTAAACCGCCGAGGTCCACGCGGCGCTGGAGGCCTCCGCATTGCCGGGCAGCGGGGTGGGGTGGTAAACAGGACTCCCTTGTCAGACAATGGGGAGTAATCGGAGGAGTGTCCTGCTGGGCCCCGATTGAACAAGGAGGGTGAATCATGGCTGAAATCGTGCTTGGGATTGGAACATCCCATAGCCCCATGTTAAGTATGCCCAAGGAGCAGTGGGCGCCCTACGCGGAGACCGACAAGTTCAACCGGGAAGGGGGCTTTGTTGCCCCTCCGGACGCGCGGGTGCTGCTCTACGAGGACCTCGAACAGTACCGGCAGAGCCAGCCCGTAGCGGCAACTATCAACAAGATGTGCCGAGAAGACGTCTTCTTCGAGCAGTGGGACCGCTGCCAGGCGGCCATCGCAAAGCTCGGCGAGACGCTACGGGCCGCTGAACCGGACGCCGTCATCATCGTCAGCGACGACCAGGACGAACTGCTCTTCGACGACATGATGCCGTCCCTGGGCCTCTACTGGGGCGCTACGATGCGCCTCATACCCCGCCCTGAGATGCCCGGCATGCCCGAACCGATCAGGTCCGCCCTGTGGGGTTACGGGGACGTGGACATGGAGGTTCCGGTGGACCAGGAGTTGGGTGCCCACCTCATCAGCTACCTCATCGACCACGACTTCGACATCGCCCATTCCCGCTACTTGAAGGAACAGCCAGGCGGCGTCATTGGGCCGGCGGGGTATGTGGGGAGCGAGCGCGTGACGAAGCCACGGAGCATGGGCATGCCCCACGGCTGGGGCTTCGTCGTGCGGCGGCTGATGGACAACAACCCCTTCCCCATCTTGCCCATCTTCCAGAACACCTGCTATCCGCCCAACCAGCCCACTCCGAAGCGCTGCTTCACCCTGGGCCGCACCATTCGAGAGGCCGTGGAAGCGTGGAACAGCAACAAGCGTGTCGTCGTCCTTGGCTCCGGCGGCCTGAGCCATTTCGTCACCGACGAAGAGATCGACCAGATGGCCCTGGACGGTATGAAGAACAACGACGCCGACGCCCTGATGAACCTGCCCCGGCACCGCTTGGACTCCGCGGCATCGGAGATCCGCAACTGGATCACGGCGGCCGGCGCATCCGAGCACCTCAAATTCGAATTGTTGGACTACCTGCCCGTGTACCGGACGCCAGCGGGCACCGGCGGGGGCTGGGCCTTTGCCCGCTGGCAATAGGCGGCCATAGGGAGGAGGAGAGGCATGGCGGAGATTGTCCTTGGCTTGGCAACGTCGCATAGCCCTCAGTTGAGTCTCCCGCCCGAGCTGTGGCGCTACCGGGGAGACAACGACTTCAACCGCGGAGATCTCTGGGGACCTGACGGCCAGATCCACAGCTACGACGAGTTGCGGGAGATGGCGCCTCCGTCCATCGAAAAAGAACTCACCGACGACGCGATGCAGGCTCGCTACGACGCCTGCCAACAGGGCATTGCCAGGCTGGGCGCGCTGCTGGAAGAGGCGGCGCCGGATGTTGTGGTGGTGGTCGGCGACGACCAGCACGAGTTGCTGAAAGAGGACAATATGCCGGCCATCTCCGTCTATTGGGGCGAGACCATCCATAACGTGGGCCGGAAGGTCAGGGATGACACCCCACCGGACGCTAGGGCCTCAGCCTGGGCCTATGGAGACGAGCGCGACTTTCCGGTGGCCTCCGCCCTGGGCCGCCACGTCGTCGAATCGCTGGTCGATCAGGCGTTCGACGTGGGTCACAACAGGTATCAAACAGAAGGGCGCGGCGCCGGCCATGCCTGGGGCTTCGTTTGGCAACGCATCATGGGCAACAGGGTAGTGCCAGTAGTGCCCATATTGCTCAACACCTACTTCCCGCCCAACCAGCCCACGCCCCAACGCTGCCACGACTTGGGATTGGCTCTCGGAAGGGCCATCGCCGACTGGGACAGTGGCGCGCGGGTGGCCGTCATGGCCTCAGGCGGCCTCACGCACTTCGTCATCACGGAGGAGTTCGATCGGATGGTTCTGAAGGCGCTGGAGGACAAGGACGTGGACACCCTCGGCGCTTTGGACCGGAAGATGCTCAACTCCGGGAACTCGGAGATCCGCAACTGGATCGCCGCCGGCGCAGCCGCGGGAGACCTGGAGTTCAGTCTCATCGACTACGTCCCCTGCTACCGCTCTCCGGCCATGACCGGCTGCGCCATGGGCTTCGCCCAGTGGTCATAGGGATCGGGGGGCGTAGCCTCTCACCCAACCCGGGGCGTTCATTGCGATGGGGCATCCCGCCGCCGCCAGCAAAGCGGGTTTGAGACTTGCCTCACCAAGACGATTCGAGACGCGGGGCTGCCCCCCGCAAGAGGAGCGCCATGTCCGATACCCAAGCGGAACGTCTTGCCAAGCTGGACACGTGCGCCGTCTCTGACGCCCTCGACAAGCTGGGCATCAGGGGCGTGGTCGTAGGACTACGGCCTCTCTCTGTGCGGAAGCGCATCGCGGGCCGGGCGGTTACCGTGCGGCTCAAGTCCAAGGGCGACGAGACGTCAACGCGGCACCTGGGGGCAGGCGCGATCGAAGCCGCCGAGCCCGGCAACGTCATCGTTGTGGACCACCGCCAGCGAGCTGACGCAGCGGGCTGGGGCGGCATCCTGTCTACGGCGGCCAAGGCCAGGGGCATCAGCGGCGTCGTTGTGGACGGCGCCTGCCGGGACATCGACGAAAGCCGGGACCTCGAGTTCCCTGTCTTCGGACGCTCTGCCGTGCCCCTGACGGCGCGGGGCCGGGTCGTCGAGGATTGCTTCAACGAGCCCATCGAAGTCGGTGGCATCACCGTGGCTCCCGGTGACCTCGTCCTAGCGGATAGCAGCGGCGTCGTCTTCCTCGCTGCGGACCGTGCGGAAGAGGTCATCCAGGCCGCCGAAGAGATCGCCGCTCGCGAGGCGGCGATGACCAAGGCCGTGCTCGCGGGCGAGCCGGTCAGCGCCGTAATGGGGAAATCCTACGAAACCATGCTGGAGAAGTAGCGCCATGGCCAATCCTGAGGACTTCAAAGACCTGGGCACGTCCACCATCAGCGACGCCCTCGACCGCTTGGGCATCCCCGGGCAGGCGCTGGGCCTCCAGCCGCTGAACCGGAACTTTCGCCTTTCTGGGCGGGCATTCACGATTTTCATGCGCCCGTGCGACACCGTGAAGGGCTCCGTCGGTGACTACATCGACGACGTGAACCCCGGCGACATTGTGGTGTTGGACAACTCCGGCAGGATGGACGCCACGGTCTGGGGCGACATTCTGACGACCCAGGCCAAGCGCCGCGGCATCGGCGGGACCGTCATCCATGGCGTGTGCCGCGACTACGACCGCAGCATTGAACTCAATTACCCGGTCTTCAGCCGAGGGGTGACCATGCGCACCGGCAAGGACCGCGTTCAGGCCGACGGTTACAACGTCCCCATCTCTCTCGGCGAAGTCCGCGTCAACCCCGGCGACATCCTGGTCGGTGACGGGGATGGAGTCCTGGTTGTGCCCAGGGAACGAGAGGATGAAGTCCTCAACATTGCCCTCGAGGTCGCTGAGGCGGAGGTCCACATTCGGACCGCCATCGAAAGCGGCTTGCGGCTCGACGAGGCGAGGAAGCAGTTCCGCTATCACCAGTTGCAGACCAAGAAAGACAGCTAACCACTGAGTCTGGGGCGGATGTCCGGATGGGCGATCGGCTCTCCCTCCCTCATGCGGGGAAACCATCGCCTTTCCTCCTCTCTCCCTTGGAAGGAGCATCCTGAGGGGGTGTCGCGGGCCTGTCCGGCACCTCTCTAGGAGACCAAACCACTCTAAGGACAATAGCCATGAATCCACTTGCCATCGCCACCGGCATCACGCGGACACCAGAGGCCCTTCTCGAGGCGGCATCCGCCTTTCACAGCGCCGACCTCCACGAGGCCTCCGGGCAGAAGGGCGCTCTGCCCTCTGGGATCAAGCCTGTTTCGCCTCAGTTCTTCGTCTGCGGGCCGGCGTTGACCGTTCTATCGCCGCCAAAGGACAACCTCTGGCTGCATAGGGCCATCTACGCCGCACAGCCCGGGGACGTACTGGTGGTCGACACCGGCGGCTACTACGAGGCCGGCTACTGGGGCGAAATCATGTCCCACGCCGCCAAGGAAGCGGGACTTGGAGGCATGGTCATCGACGGCTGCGTTCGCGATGGCCTCGACATTATAGAGATCGGGTTCCCCATCTGGTCCCGCGGGCTCTGCATACGCGGCACGACGAAGGACAAGGAAGCCGTGGGAGCGTACAACGTGCCCATCCGCATCGGCGAGATCACCGTCCTCCCCGGCGACCTGGTGCTGGCTGACGCCGACGGCGTGGTGGTGATTGAGCGGTCCACCGTTGAAGACGTGCTTGCCAAGACGAAGGCCAGGGTAGACAAGGAAGCAGAGACAATCCGCAAGATCCACGACGGAGTGCGCACCGTGGACCTCTACGGCTTCAACGAGTAACCCGGCCCCCCCTGCGCTAGCTCGCCAATACCGGCCTCCGCGGCTGTGGATGAGGCCTGCCAGCCCCCTGTGCTTGACTGCCATACAGGCGAACGCTACGCTTGGCGCGGTCGGCGAGGCATGCGTGTTTCAGGAGGAACGATGACCACGGCAGCAGGCGAAAGCGCGACCAGCCAACAGGCGCCGCAGAGACGGCTCAAGATTGGGATCATCGGCTGCGGCGTAGGGGCCGCCGAGATCTTGCCCGCCATGGAGTCCATGGACAAAGTCGAGTTGGTGGCGGCAGCCGATGTCAACGCTCGCGTCCTAGAGACTTTCCACAACCGCTACCCCTGGACCAAGACGTACGACAGCGCCGAGAAGCTCTGCGCCGACCCTGACGTCGAGGCCGTCTGGATCGCCACGCCCAACAAGTACCACGGGCCGCAGGCGGTGCTCGCGGCGAACCACGGGAAGCACGTGGTCGTGGAGAAGCCCATGGCCACGTCGCTGCAAGAAGCGGAGCGGATGGTGGAAGCGGCAGACAAGAGCGGCGTAGCACTGGTGGCCGGCCACACCTTCGGCTTCACTCCCCCCATCCGGCAGATGCGGCGCATCATCAAGTCGGGGGAACTGGGCAAACTACAGGCCGTCAACGCCTGGTCCTACTCGGACTGGATGCTCCGGCCCCGCACGGGTGAGGAGATCGACCTCAACGAAGGAGGCGGTCTCGTCTACCGTCAGACGCCGCACCAAGTGGACACCATTCGGCTGCTGGGGGGCGGCATGCTCCGCAGCGTGCGCGGCGGCTACGGCGACTGGGGCCCTCGCGACTGCCCCGGGTTCTACGTTGCCTATCTGGAATTCGAAGACGGCACGCCCTCCATCATCACGCACAATGGCTACGGCTACTTCTTGGCCCAGGAACTGGTGGCCTGGGGCAGCAGCACCGGCCGCTACACCATGGAGGAGAGGGCCTCCATCCGCCGAGCCCTGTCCAACAACAGCCGGGATGAGGAGTCGGCCAAGGACGCGCTCCGCATCGGCGGCGCCGACGAGGAGCGCGTGTTCAGACGGCAGGCCCATGAGCGCCACCCGTGGCTTCCCTCAGATCTAGGCGTGGTTGTCGTGACCTGCGAGGCTGGAGACATACGGCACTCTCCCTACGGAGTCTTCGTCTACGGCAACGAAGGCACGCGGGACGAACCCATCGAAGAGGGGCCCTACCGGCAGGAAGAGCTACAGGAACTCTATGGCGCTGCTGTCGAAGGCAAGCCCGTGTACCACAACGGCCGGTGGGGCATGGCAACCCTGGAAGTCACCCTAGCCATCCTCGAGTCTCAAAAGCGGCGCGAGGAGATCTACCTCAACCACCAGGTCCCCATGCGCGAGGACTATGACTAGGCCTACTGCTCGCCAATCACAAGGAGGCGCTCGTGGCTTCTGAGCTCGAAAATGTCAAATATCAAGTCGCCATCGCAAACCGAATTCTGGCCATAACCGGCCTAGCCACCGGCGCCACGGCCTCCCTGGGACACGCCAGCCTACGGCTTCCCTCGGACCCAAATAAGTTCGTCGTGAAAGGACGGGGCTACGCCGTCGACGCGCTGGCGCGGATCAACCCTGACCAGATGGTCGTCTGCGACATCGACGGCAATCTGGTGGACGGGCCTCCCGGGGCCACCCAGTGCTTCGAAGTCAAGATGCACTCCTGCATCATGAAAACCCACCCAGAGATAAACTCCGTGGTCCACGTTCACCCCCGCTATGTGGTGGCGATGAGCGTCTTGCAGAAGCGCCTGACGCCAATGTGCCAGGAGGGAATCCATCTCGTGCGGGACCCGCTGCCCGTTTGGCCCCACGTAAAAACCGTGCAGACGGACGAGGAAGGCATGGAGGTGGCTGCATTACTGGGCAACAGCAAGGTCATGCTCTTCTTCGGGCATGGAGCAGCAGCGACGGGCGCCAGCCTCATCGAGTCGGTTACCAACATGATCAACCTGGAAGAGCAGGCGAAGATGAATTGGTACGCCTATTGCGCAGCCGGCCCGGACCACCACTCCATCCCGCATCCTCTCATCGACGAGATGGTCAACCGGCCCAAGCTGTGGGAGCTGCCGCAGTTCGCGCCGCACATGGACCCCAGCAAGCCGCCGATGGTAACCGGGGTGTGGGACTACTACGCACTGCTCGCCAGGGAGCAGATGGAGCAGGGCCTCTAGCGGTCACCGGCCCGCATATTGACCTGGTCCAGCCCCGAGGACCCCCGCCACCTTGAGGGCTGCCTCGCCATCGCCGTCTGCAACAGCCCATAGCAGAAGCGTCTCCCAGCGTCGCTCTTCGCCTGCCGTAGGCAACCTTCGTTGACAGTCATTTCTTGTGGCGGCTACAATCCTGCCACGGATGGCTGGTAGAGGGCCCGCGGGGGAGCGGAGGGGCAGTGTGAGCGAGGACATCCAGGTCTCCAGGCGCAAGCCTCCTCAGATTGACAGCCGAAAGGCTCCCGTCAACCCTGTCAGGACAACCCTCGTCATATCCAGCTTTCAGCGCATAGAGAGGAGCGGGGAGCGCCGGCGTCGCATGGCCCAGGCCATGGCCCTAGCCCAAGACGCTTTCCAGCCGGGACCAGCTAAGAAGGAGACGCACTCATGACCACCACGCAGGAAGCGACCGGCCCGGCGGCGGCGCAGGCTACCGCCGAAATTCTCGTCTCGTCAGATTCCCACATCATCGAGCCCGTGGACCTCTGGACCTCTCGGCTTCCCACCAAGTTCAGGGACAACGCCCCCTACTATCCCGAAGAACGCGATGCATCCATGGACAAGCCCGGCGGCCACGACCCCAACGAGCGTCTCAAGGAGATGGTGACCGACGGCGTAAGCGCCGAGGTGCTCTACCCCACCTTGGGCTTGAAGACCTTCGCCTTGGAGAACCCCGCGCTGCAGGAAGCAACGTTCCAGGTCTACAACGATTGGATCGCCGAGTATTGCCAGGTTTCCCTAGACCGGCTCGTCGGCGTGCCGATGATCTCGATGTACAACATCGACAACGCCGTCAAAGAGCTCGAGCGCTGCGCCAAGCTAGGGCTGAAGGGCGCCCTCATCTGGCAAAGCCCACACCCAGACCTGCCCTTCACCTCAGAGCATTACGACCCCTTCTGGGCCGCCGCCCAGGACCTGGAGATGCCGGTCAGCATCCACATCCTCACGGGGTTCAACTACAGCATCAACTTGCTGCACCGAACCGGCCTGGACGTGTATCGCACCAGCGTCAACGAAAAGCTCAACGAGGCGATGAACACCCTGTTCTACATTGTGTTCTCGGGCGTGCTGGAGCGGTTCCCCAAGCTCAAGATTGTGCTCGTGGAGAATGAGATCGGCTGGATCCCCTTCGTCGTTTCACAGTGGGACAAGTACTACCAACGCCCCAACCAGCGCAAGAAGATGCCTCTGACCCTCTCAATGCTCCCCAGCGAGTACATGGACCGGCAGGTCTTTGCCACCTTCTTCAACGACCCGCCCGGCGGTTACATGCTAGGCTACTGGGGCGAGGACAACTGCATGTGGTCCAACGACTACCCTCACCCCAATTCCACGTGGCCCCACTCGCGCGAGGTGATCGCTAGGGACCTGAGCCACCTTTCGCCTGAGGCGCGAGCCAAGATCGTTAGAGAGACCGTCGTCAAGTTGTACGGGCTGAAGATTCCAGCGCTAAGCTAAGACCAGCAGCAAACGAACAACGAGGTGAACGCATGACCACACAGAGCATACCCAAGGCCGATACTTTCTCCCTTCGCACGCCGTATCTGTCCGACGGACGCACGACGGACCTACTGTCCGAGACCGAGGACCTGTGGGTGCACGTCAAGGTCTATGCACAGGGCGGCGAGAACGCGCTGCACTGCCACGAGGACGAGGACCACGCCTTCGTCGTGCTGGAGGGGCAGGCCACCTACTGGGACCAGGACCACAACGAGAAGGTGGTCAATAAGAACGAGGGCATCATGCTGCCCAAGGGCGCCTTCTACTACTTCCAAAGCAGCGGGGACACGAACTTGGTGCTGCTTCGCGTCGGCGCCGGCAAGAATCCCTACAAGGACCGTGACGCCGGCCGCATGGGCCCCGACGGTTTGCCTCTCCCCGCCCACTCCGCCGAGAACAAGCACGTCACCGGCGTAACCATCCCCGGTAAGTTCTTCGGCGACTAACGTTCCGCAGCTTCCAGCGGCGCAGGTCTCCTTTCCGTCTTGCGGCGGATAGGGGGGTCTGCGCGGCTTGCCCCAAAACCTGATAGAATAGACCGGTGCTGGTCGACGCGGCCAGCACTTTTTTGCGGAACACACGGAACGCACATGAATACGCTCACGCGAACAGACATAAGAAACGTCGCCATCATCGCGCACGTCGACCACGGCAAGACGACCCTGGTCGATGCCATGCTCAAGCAGAGTCACGTGTTCCGCGCCAACCAGCAGGTGGGGACGCTGATCATGGACAGCAACCCGCTGGAGCAGGAGCGCGGCATTACCATTCTGGCAAAGAACACCGCCGTCACCTATCAGGGCGTCAAGATCAACATCATCGACACTCCGGGGCACGCCGACTTCAGCGGTGAGGTGGAGCGCGTGCTCAACATGGCCGACGGGTGCGTGCTGGTTGTGGACGCCGTGGACGGCCCCATGCCGCAGACCCGGTACGTGCTCAAGAAGGCGCTCGACAATGGGCTCAAACCATTGGTTGTCATCAACAAGATAGACCGACCCACCGCCCGCATTCGCGAGGTGGAAAGCATGATCCAAGACCTGTTCTTGGAGCTGGCCACAGAAGAGGACCAACTCGACTTTCCGGTCCTGTACGCTTCGGCCCGCGAGGGTTATGCCCTGGCCAGGGCCGATGACACCGGCCAAGACGTGGCGCCCTTGTTCGAGGCCATCCGCCGCCAGATTCCTACTCCCTCAGGCGATGCGGCGGCGCCCCTTCAACTGCTTGTTGCTGCGCTTGACTACGACAACCACCTAGGGCAGATCGCCATCGGCCGGATATCCCGAGGAGCCATTTCGCTGGGAGAAGAAGTCGTGTGCCTTGCCGCGGACGATGCGGTGTCTTCCTTCAAAGTGGATAGGCTCTACGTCTTCGAAGGTTTGGGCCGCAAGGAAGTAACGCGGGCGGAAGTTGGGGACATCGTCGCCTTGGCGGGGACTGATCGGGTAGCCATAGGAAACACCATCGCCTCCGCCGCATGCCCCGAGGCGCTGCCGCCCATAACGATTGATGAGCCCACGGTCAGCATCACCCTCGGCGTGAACACGTCGCCGGTCGCCGGCTGCGAAGGTCGCTCCAGTATGTCGCGACAACTGTACGCTCGATTGCTACGGGAGCTCCAAACGAACCTCAGTCTTCGCGTTGAGGAGACAGGGTCCCCTGACACTTTCATGGTTTCGGGCCGCGGCGAGCTGCATCTGGCCATTCTCATCGAGACGATGCGACGCGAGGGTTACGAGTTCCAAGTGTCCAACCCTGAGGCGCTTCGGCAGCAACGCGGCCACGTAACCTACGAGCCCTACGAGTTGCTTTCCATCGACACTCGGGAGGAGTACATAGGCCCGCTTTCCGAGAATCTTGCCCCTCGCCTGGCGCGCATGTCCAACATGCAGTACGACAGCAACGGCAACGTGCACCTGGAGTTCAAGATACCCACCCGGGGCCTTATTGGATTCAATAGCTACTTTCTCAGGGTAACCCGCGGCAACGGCGTCATGAACAGCCAGTTCTTGGAGTTCGAGCCCCTCAGAGGAGAGGTTCAAGCAACGCGAAACGGCGCGCTGGTCGCCTCAGAGCAGGGGGTCGCAGTGACCTACGGGTTGAGCAACGCCCAGATTCGGGGAAGCACCTTCGTGGAGCCGGGAACCGCGGTCTACGAAGGAATGATCGTTGGCCTGCACTCGCGGGAGGACGACCTCGTGGTCAACGTGTGCAAGGAGAAGAAGTTGACCAACGTCCGGTCGTCCACATCCGACATCGCCGTCCAGCTTACGCCCACCGTCAGCATGAGCCTCGAGGAGTGCTTGGACTTCCTCAATGCCGACGAGTTGCTAGAGGTCACGCCAGCCAGCCTCCGCCTGCGCAAGAAGCTCCTGTCCAAAGACCAGCGCCGAAGGTACTCCAGAGATAAGGCGTCTGCCTAAACCGACGACACAGCACTGCCCTGGCCGCCCTATGGCGGGCCGAACCCCGTGGCGGCCCGGGTGCGTTGCAGGGCGCCGCGTTGAAATCGGGAGTGTCGACGGCTCGGGCTCCCAGACCGCTATGGGGCCCACGAGCGTGCAAACTCCTCGCCATTGAGACCCCCTGCGCCGCTTATGATGAAAGGGCGGCCGGCGGGTGCTACACTAGGTTGGCCTCGCAGTAGGGTCGGCTCCCCTATGTACTCCGTTTCATTTCGAGGAGGAAGGCATGTCCATACTGATTCGCGCAGTAGCGGCGTATCTGGTGCTGTTGGCAGTGGCGGTAGCCGTGCATTTCATTATCACGCCGCTGTACCACCCGGGCGGGGACGAGCCGTTCCCGGCGTGGGAAGTACTCAACTGGTTCATGGCCGCAGGCATGGTGCTCGCGCTGGCTGCAAGCTACGTAGAAAAGCGGCGGGTGGATAGCGACGATTCGGCCCCTATGAAGCGCTACCTAGAGGCGAATACGGTATTCTACGGCACTGTCGTCGTGTTCTTGCTGTTCTTCTGGAACTGGTTCGCCTCTCTGTCCCCCAACAATCAACCCGATGGTCAATACTGGGCCGTCATAGACGTCTTGATGCCCCTGGTAACGGGCGTCATCGGTTGCCGCATGTGGCGGAACGTTGCCAAGTAGTCCTGCCGCTTCACATCGGAATGACGCATAGGAAGGGGCGTACCCTCTCCGCGACCAGCCCTTCCAGACCGGCGTCCAGGGTGACTAGCTGTCCGTTGCGGCGCATGGCGGCGGCCAGCAAGACGGCGTCCGTTATCTGACGATACCCCTGGATGCGGGCGCTGATTGCTTCCGGCAGTTGAACGATGGACCTGTCCAGGGGCCAAAAGGCGTGAGACCCGAACCGCGTGAGTTTCTCCAAGACTGCGATGGCGTCAAGAGGGGTGACGGTATGCCGCACCGCCGCCGGGTTACATGAGACGCGGACGAAACCCGCCTCCGTCAAGGGGCAGGTTGCCCAACCTCCCTCCCGATGCTCCTCAAACCATGCTCTGGCGGCGACGTGATGCACGTGGTTGGGCCATGCGAGGGCTATTAGGACGTTGACGTCCAGCAATGCGGTCACGGCCACTCGCTCAGTGACCGGTAGACATCTTCGCTGGTGATGGGCTCGGCGTCGGCAGCCACGGCGAACACGGTCCCGTCCCCCCCGTCCCCAGCAGTGGACGCGCTCTTGAAGCCGCGCCGCGCCAACTCCGACAAGGCGCTGCCCAGGCTGGTTCCATTCCGCTCCGCCAGCGCTCGAGCAACCGCCAGGACATCGTTGTCTATGGTTATGGTAGTTCGCATATCAGCATCATCGCATCACAGCATCAACTCGTCAACCCATCCGGGCTGAAGGAGACCGGCCCTCCCGGCCCTCCTCGCCGACTGGCCACGGATCACCCTAGAAGACCTAGGGAACCTTCTGAGAGTCTCGGGTTCACGGGCGTCACGGCCGGTGACCTGCCGCGAAGGGTTCGGCCTCGCCACCCGCGCCGCCGCCGCCATGTTGCCCTCAACGACCGGGGTTTGGCAGTCGTAGCCCGAAGGGCTGCTGGGACGGGCTTGGCGCAGGCCCGGCGGCTGGGGAGAACCCGCCCACGCATTGCTCAGGCAGGAGGAAGCGCCCATCCCCAGGGATGAGGGCATGGGCGAGCATCAATCAAGCCTTCTCCATCCTCGATAAGGCGCAAAACCAGGAGGCGTCCCGACGCGACCTCCAGGGGATTATCCGGAGATACAGAGGGAGTCATTCACCCGCCTGTGAAGAGCTTGTTAGCCGAGATTTCCCCTTTTGGGAGTCCTCAGGCTCAAAGGGCAGCCCGAAAGAAATAGTGGCATCGTCATCAGGGCCTGCAAGGCATGTTAACGGCTTCCGCTGGTAGGTCGGGGAGCGTAAGATTGGCTGCTCCCAGTGGGCCGGCATTTGCAGGGCTGTATTCCCGCAGCAATGACGAGTCCGGGGGAGAGCGGCGGCGCTGATTGCGCCAAATCGTCTTCCGAAACCCTGCGCGAGGCGATAGGATGCGCGCCATGGGACATATCGTTCGCACAATCGCGTCAATGCGTCCCGGCATGAGCTACGACCTCCTAACTCTCCGGGGTGACGTCTTTGGCGGCGTCACTGCAGCGGTGGTGGGGTTGCCAGTGTCGCTGGCCTTTGGCGTCGCGTCAGGTCTCGGGGCGGTCGCCGGCCTGTACGGAGCGATCGCGGTGGGATTCTTCGCGGCCGTGTTTGGGGGAACGCGGTCTCAGATATCCGGTCCCACTGGACCGATGGCCGTGGCAATGGCGGTCGTCGTCGCGGCCCATGCGGACAGCATTGCCGAGGCGTTCGTGATAGCCATCATGGCGGGCCTACTGCAGATTCTCTTGGGCGTGCTACGAATCGGCCGCTTCGTGGCCTACACGCCGTACTCGGTGATATCCGGGTTCATGACCGGCGTCGGGATAATCATCATACTGTTGCAGACGCTGCCCTTCCTGGGGGCGTCAGTCGCGGATGGAGGGCCGCTAGGGGCGATCCGCGCCTGGCCGGGCGCGATAGGCGATATCAACTTCAACGCGTTCGCCATCGCCGCCGTCACCCTCGCCGTGGGGATTCTCTGGCCCACTCGGCTCAAGAAGTTCCTGCCTGCTCCCGTGGTGGCGCTGATCGCTGGGACGCTCTTGGGGGTCTTGTGGCTGAGCAACGCGCCGGTGATCGGGGACGTGCCAACGGGCCTCCCGAACGTGCAATTGCCGGTCTTTTCGATCAGTCTGTTGGTGAAATCCGTGCAGCCGGCGTTGATTATCGCGCTGCTCGGCTCCATAGACAGCCTGCTCACTTCTCTGGTGGCTGACACAATGACGCGCACGCGCCACAACCCGAATCGGGAGCTAGTGGGTCAGGGCATCGGCAACGTGGCCGCGGGGATTATCGGGGGACTGCCCGGCGCCGGAGCCACCATGGGCACGGTAGTGAACATACGCGCCGGCGGACGGACACGGGTGTCAGGAGTGTTGCGGGCGGCGATCCTGCTGGGGCTGGTCCTAGGCCTTGGGGGGTACGTGGAGGCGATCCCCCATGCGGCTCTCGCTGGCATACTGATGAAGGTCGGCTGGGACATCATAGACTGGCGTTTCATCAAGCGGGTTCACCGCGTTCAGCGGGAACACCTCCTGGTGATGCTGATCACTTTTGGACTCACGGTGTTCCTCGACCTAGTTACCGCCGTAGCAATTGGGCTGGTCGCCGCGGGGATAGCCCACGCGCGGCAGTTCGAGCGCTTGGAGCTGGACAGCGTGGTCTCCGTTCCGTTGCTGGACCGGACTTTCCTGGGAGGTGCGCAAGGCGCGGATGATGTTGCCGCTTTCTCGGCGCGCGTCGGCCTGGTGGCGCTCAGGGGGAGCTTTACCGTCGCGTCTTCCAACAAGATGATCAGGACGATCAGCGTGGACATCCGGGACCATGAGGTCGTAATCCTCGACTTCTCCAACACGGTCTACTTGGACGACAGCGCCGCCCTGGTGGTGGAGCAGCTGATCGATGGCGCCGCCGATGATAATACGGAGTGCATCGTGATGGGTCTCTCTGGTTCGCCTGCGGCGACTCTTCAGGCGCTCAACGCTCTGCAGCGCGTCCCCGCCGGCCACTTTGCCGCGACCCTGGACGAAGCACGGGAGACCGCAGAGCGAATACTCGCAGCGCGGACGCTGGAGGTTTAGCGCGGGCTGCTCTCCTGTCGTGGACCAGAACTCGATGGCCTTATGCGCGAGGTTCCCGAGAACGAGGGCAGGGCCGTCTCCGCGACAGGCGCAAATGTAGGCCGCCGCTTCCAGGGGCGCTTGGCCCATCGCGCCAGCGCCTTCTCCGGCGAGGTTATCTCCTCCACCGACGTGGGGAAGTAGTCCCGCCAGCCCTCACTGGGCAACCCGCCACCTCCCGCTCATCCATGAGCAAGGCTCACCGGTGATGACGTTGCCGACCCGCAGCTCCTCGTGGAGCTCCTCGGCCACGGGTGCGGGCGCCAGTCATGAATGGTTTCCCCGCAGCCCGCCGCGTAGATTACAATAGCGACAACCCGAAGAGGAGGCCTCGATGTCAATAAGGGACCTGGCGCAGGGTGGCCAGCTTATCGTGAAGCAGCGAGTCGAGAGGTTGGAGGCCTTCACAGGCTTCGAAACAAAAAACCGCTACGAGGTGCTGACGCCGAGCGGTCAGACCGTGATGTTCGCCTATGAAGAATCGGGGGGCTTGAGCAGGCAGCTCCTGAAGACCCACCGGCCCCTAACCCTGCATATTACCGACTTGGACGGCAAGGACATCGTGGTGGCAAGTCGCAGTTTCTTCTGGTTCTTCGCTCACATGAGAGTGCACGACGCCGAAAGGCGGCCCATCGGCGCTATACGCCGCAAGTTCGGAATGTGGCAGCGGAAGATGTCCATTGAGGACGCTCAGGGGAGCATCGTTGCTGAGGTAAGCAGCTCTGTGCTCCGGCGGTACACCTTCACGATCAAGCAGTCCGACCGAGAGGTTGGCAAGGTCACGAAGCAGTGGAGCGGGCTGGGCCGGGAGATGTTCACCGACGCCGACACCTTCCTGGTGGAGTTCCCGACCGGACAGGGTGACGATGACTTCCAGTCCCT
Source organism: Dehalococcoidia bacterium (assembly GCA_965263165.1). GTDB lineage: Bacteria > Chloroflexota > Dehalococcoidia > Lucifugimonadales > SAR202-VII-2 > SAR202-VII-2. Next base: position 1,119,695 of record OZ253584.1, on the reverse strand, counting down.
CGTCCTGGCGACCGCATTCGCCGTCGACCTGGATTTCTTCGAGAAATAGCTGCGCCGTCATCGCGCCTGGACGTCCCCTGGCGAAGCCGGTGATGGACACAAGCGGAGCATGCAGCCGGGCTAACCGCTGTTCGGAATCATCGAGGGGCAAGTGGGGGCCCGCAGGTTCCCCGGCGCGTCGGGGGGCTCTCTGCCCTCCCGCGGGCGCCAGGGCAGGGAGGGGAGGTGGGGCTTATGGTGGCGGACGGCGGTTGTCCCACCTAGCCCACCCTCCAACATTTTTAGAAACAGGGGGACTCCCCCTGTACCCCCGGCGGGGGCTGCGCCCCCTGCACCCTGCTGGGGGACAGCGGGGGCGTTGTTTTCTCACTTGGAGCGCCAGCCCCCCTGCCTAACCTTCCCCCAGATGCGGAGGCAGGGATGGGAGGGTTATCCCGAGGGGAAGGCGCCCCCTTTGATTGTCTGTTTGTAACGTTACTCAGCCGGATTTCGGGGTTTGCAGGCACGGAGCCATTACAAAGGCATTACAGGCCGTTACAAAGCCATTACGAGTCGCTACGGAGTCATTACGGAGCCGTTACGGACCGTTGCCTAGCCGTTACGAGTCATTAGTCATTTTGGAGCCATCCCGCTCCAAAGAGCCTGTGCCTTACAACGGCATTGGCTCCGGTCCCAACCTTCCTCGGAGGGTCTTGCCCCTGGGGTGTTCCCTCAGCGCCCCTGCCACAGGGGGATTCTCTGTGTTTAGCCTCCAGTGCAATATGTATGCGGCAGGCTCCTAGGAAGAGAAGGTGGCCGGGGGCCGACTTCATGGGGATATTATAGCACAAGTGTTCGTTTTTTGCAATAGGGTGGCGCCTCCTAGACGGGGGTCTTGTTGCGGCGGGCGCCTTCCTTCAGCGGGGGGATTGGCTTGGCCTGCGCTGCTATCCCGCCCGCTCCTCCCGCCAACGTTTTTAGGAACAGGGGGACACGCTGTTCCCCCGGCGGGGGCTGCGCCCCCTGCACCCTGCTTGCGGGACAGAGGGGCGTCGTTTTCTCACCTGGCGCGACGGGACGGTTCCTAGCCTGCCCCCGTACTTGGGGGCGGGGATGGGAGGGTTATCCCGAGGGGAAGGCGCCCCCTTTGATTGTATGCTTGTAACGCCAATCAGCCGGATTTCAGGGTTTGCAGGCACGGAGCCGTTACAAAGCCATTACGAGTCGCTACGGAGTCGTTACGGACCGTTGCCTAGCCGTTACGAGTCATTAGTCATTTTGGAGCCATCCCGCTCCAAAGAGCCTGTGCCTTACAACGGCAGTCGCTCCGGCCCCAGCCTTCCTCGGAGGGTCTTGCCCCTTGGGGTGTTCCCTCAGCGCCCCTGCCCAGGGGGATTCTCTGTGGTTAGCCCCCAGTACATACGTTATGCGGCAGGCTCCGAGAAAGAGAAGCGGGCCCCCGGCCCACTTCACGGGGATACCATAGCACAATAGTTCGGATTTTGCAAGGGGGGGTGCTTCCTAGGTGTAGTTCCCAGGGACGTTGTTGACAGGCGGGACGCGGGAGTAGCCCCGCCGATGCCGCCGTGTGGACGCCGGTGATTGTAATACGCGAGGAACCCAGGCAACGCGTTGAGCCGCTCGCGGTTGGAGGAGTACGGTCGCTGGTAGGCCCACTCGGCCTGCATGATCTTGTTGAACGCCTCCGCCTTGCCGTTGGTCTGAGGCCGGAAAGGCCGCGTGCGCTTCACCCGTATATTCCTGGCCGCCGCCGTGTCGGTGAAGATGCGACTCACGTAGCAGGCGCCATTGTCAGTCAGGATGCGCTCGGCGGCGATGCCCAAGCGCTCGAAGTGGGCAAGTGCTCGAACAAGGAAGGCGGCGGCCGTCGGGCCGCGTTCGTCCGGCAGGGCCTCGACGTAGGCATAGCGGGAGTGGTCATCCACGGCCACGTGGAGGAAGTCGAAACCGAGGCGGGGGCCGCGCTGAGGACCACTGCGGGTCTCCGCGAAGCCGGGCAGGATGCGCTTGCCGCCACCCTGCGGGATGCGGCCGAGTTTCTTGATGTCGAGGTGAACCAGCGCGCCGGGGCGGGCATGCTCGTAGCGAACGATCTCCCGTGTGGTGCGATGGAGCCACGCGAGGCGGTGGAGTCCGGCGCGGCGCAGGACGGCGTAGACGGTGGAGCGGGCGATGCCCAACCGCCACCCGATGCGGTGCGGCCCCCAGGCAAGCATGCGGCGTGCAGTGCAGATGGCTGCTTCCTGCAGCTGACCGGTTTGGCGGGGGCTGCGCAGGGGACGGCTGGAGCGGTCGTGGAGCGCGTCTGGCCCGCCTTCACGGAACCGCAGCACCCACTTGGCGACGGTCGCGCGGGAGACGCGGAACAAGCGGGCCACTTCGGCCTGGGGCCAGCCGGACAACACCTGTTCGACCAATTCAGCGCGAGTCACGGGGGTCAAGCGTGCGTTACGATGTTCCATGAGGGCCTCCTGTCGCTGCTGGTTTTGGTTACACAACAGCAACAGCGAGGCCCCCCACCTGTCAACAACCTCCCTGGGAACTACACCTAGACGGAGGGTTTTGTTGTGGCCTGCGCCCTCCTTCAGCGGATGGTCTGCTTTGGCCTGCGCCGTTGTCCCACCTGCCCACCCTCCAACGTTTTTGGGTACAGGGGGACTCCCCCTGCACCTCCCGGCGGAGCATTGGGTTCCCTGCACCCTGCTTGGGGGGAGATGAGGAAGGCACCGTCGTTCCACCTAGCCCACCGTCCAACGCTTTTGGGAACAGGGGGACTCACCATACTCCCGCGGAAGCAACGCCCCCTGCGCCCTGCGTGGGGACGGCGGGGGGACAGGGACGCTTCCTAACCTTCCCCCGAGACCCGGGCAGGAACAGAGCTGCCCCCTGCACCCTGTTTGGGGGACGGAAGAGGCAGTGTTTTGTCACCTGGCGCGTTGGGATGCCTCCTGGCTTGCCGCGAGGGGGGAGGGATAGCACCCCCTTCCTAACCTTCCCCCGAGCACCCGGGCAGGGACAGCGTGTTGCCCCTCTCGCGGCACCATCGAGCGAATGAACGTCTCCGCAAACCCGCATCAAATGATCGCGTCCAACCTCCAACGGTCCGCGCCGGTTTGTTCAGAGCATTCCTAGGGCGCGGCGCAGTGCAGCGCGTGCGTCCTGCAAACGACGCGGTGTACTGCCGGATACTTACGAATAACACTGCGCGCCCTTGACAAAAGAGCCGAAAGCGGTATTCTGTAGAATACTACAGTATGGTGGGTGGATAGGCGGCCAAGTCACTACATGCTGTATTATAGTATGAGCGCGGTTGTTCTCTCTGGGGTAGCGCAGGCTTTTTGCGAGAGCATCACAACGTAGGAAGCAGTGAGACGGCAACCATTGCGCGTCGGGCGCCGTCTTCCATGATGTATTTCCTATCTCCCTTATCCCCGCAACCCTGAGCCAGTGACGAAAGCAGGATTGCCGTGCAGGCAAGAACGTCTAGGGCGGAAGCGTCATGGAGCGGCGCGCGCCGGAGTTGTGCGGCGGGCGCCCAACCAGGGCCTGGGAGCGGAATGGGGCCAGGTCGTTGTTGCCGCCGGTGGCGAGGGCAGCCCCAGGTAGAAGGTAACCGGGTAGAGTCCGGCTTTTGCTGAATAGCTTGATTCATTTGGCGCCGCTCGGCGCGAGAACGATTGAGGTGGGCATCCTATGAATCGCAGGGTGTTCGTGGCGATGAGCGCAGGCTTGGCCCTCATTGCCCTCGCCATTTTCATAGCGTTCTCGCCATCCTATTCTCTGTACGGCCCTGCTTACGCCCAGATAAACCGGTCGGTCGCCCCGGGTCCGGCGGACTCCCCGTCAGGGGTGAACGCAGCGCCGGAGTTCCCCTCCAGCGAGACCGGCGTCCGCAATGTGGACGAGAAGACGCCGCCGTACCAGAACATCGGCATAGCGGTGACGGCCACTGACCCCGATAACGGCACCCTGACCTACTCGCTGGAAAACGCAGGCAAATCTCCCTTCATCATTGTCGAATCCACCGGCCAGTTGCAGACCGGGGCGCCGCTGGACTACGAGACGCAGGACACTTACACGGTAAGAGTAATCGCCACCGGCCCATCGGGCGCCACCGACCGCATCACGGTGACCATCAATGTTGCCAACGTAAATGAACCGGGAAGGGTTGCCCTGTACTGGAATCAGCCCCAGGTTGCCACGGAGCTGGAAGCCACACTCACCAATCCCGACGGCAGCGTTACGGGGGTCACTTGGAGTTGGCACCGTTCCTCAAACGGGTCCGATTGGACCGCCATCAACGGAGCTACTGCGGATAGCTACACCCCGGTTGATGACGATGGTGCCAACAGGGGCAAATACCTGCGGGCCACGGCGTCCTATACTGACGGGGAGGGCGGCGGCAGGAGCGCGCAGGCAGTATCCCGCAGACCGGTGCGGGCGGCGCCATCAGACAACGAAGCGCCGGTTTTCGACATGGAAAATACCGGTGGTTATGACTGCCCTGCGGACATTGATGCGGATTTTTGCCTACACGCCAGAAGGAACGCCGCGGTTGGCGCCCGAATCTACAATCCAGCGCGGGCCACCGATCCCGACCGCGGCGACGAGGTGCGCTACTCGCTGGAGGGGACCGATGCCAGCTCATTCGGCGTTGTGGCATCGACCGGCGAGCTGTTTACAAAGGCGCTCTTGCGCGACGCTAATAACGAAGCGCAATACAGAGTGACGCTAAAGGCCGTCGACCCATCCGACGCAAGCGCCACCGTCACGGTGGTCATCCGTCCCTCCGGCTCAGGAAAGAACCCTACCGTAGAGGGGCCCGACGAGATTAGATACCCCGAGAACGGCGCCTAGCGGGTGGCCACCTACACCGCCTCCAACGACGACGGCACCACCACAGGATGGATAGTCACCGTTAGCCCCGGCGGAGGCGACGGCGACTTTTTCAGCATAGATGATGACGGCGTGCTTACCTTCGACGAGCCTCCCGACTACGAGGCCCCACGGGGCAACACGTATTCGTTCTCAATTACGGCGTACGACGGCAACCCCCCCAACGGGCAAAGACCCGGCCAGACTTCCTTTTCGGTGAGGGTTATCGTCGAAGACGTGGAGGAAATATCAGGCCCATCCGCCGTTGACTACCCGGAGAACGGCGCCGGACCGGTGGCAACGTACACCGTCACCGACCCTGCAGGACCCTCGATTGCTTGGTCCCTCTTAGACGGGGACGACAGCGGCCTCTTCCGCATCAGCAGCGGAGGCGTGCTGACGTTCAGGGCGTCACCCAACCACGAAGCCCCTGCGGATGCCGACGGGAACAACGTCTACCGGACAACGGTGAAGGCCGTCCATGGGTCCAAGACCAATACGCTGGTCGTCGCCGTCACCGTCACCAACGTGAACGAGGCGCCGGAGTTCCCGTCCACCGAGAACGGAAGACGCATGGTGGCGGAGGATGCGGAGGTGGGTGAGGACATCGGCGACGCCGTGGAGGCCACGGACCCGGACGTCGGCGATAGCTTGACCTACTCCCTGGGCGGAGACGACGCCACATCCTTTGACATCGTCGCATCGACGGGCCAATTGCAGACGGAAGCCCCGCTGGACTCTGACACCAAGTCCAGGCACACGGTGACGGTAACCGCAACAGACAGGGCTGGCCTCACCGACGAGATCACCGTTACCATCACCGTCGCCGACGTGAACGAGGCGCCGGAGTTTGACGACGGCCCGGCGACCACCCGCACCGTCCCCGAGAATACCAGGCAGAGCCAGAACATCGGCGACCCAGTCGCGGCCACGGACCCGGACAGCCGCGATAGACTGACCTACACCTTGGGCGGAGAGGACGCCGCATCCTTCGACATCGTCGCATCGTCGGGCCAATTGCGGACGAGAGCCGCGCTGGACTTCGAGGCCACGACCACCTACTCCGTGATCGTGTACGTCCGCGACAGCAAGGATAAATTCGGCGCCGGCGACACAGCGACGGACGATGAGATCACGGTGACCATCAACGTCGACGACGTGGAAGAAGTCCCGGAGTTCCCGTTCTCCAGGACCGAGCGCATGGTGGCCGAGAACACGGGGCCAGACCAGGATATCGGCGCGCCGGTCGCGGCCACCGACGGCGACAATGACACGCTGACCTACACCCTGGGCGGAACAGACGCCGCGTCCTTTAACTTCGACACAACGACGGGCCAATTGCAGACGAAAGACCCGCTGGACAAGGAGACCAAATCCAGATACTCCGTGACCGTGTCGGTGAGCGACGGCAAGGATGTCGATGGCAATCCTGACGACGTGGTGGATGCCACGATCACGGTGACCATCACCGTCACCGACGTGAACGAGACGCCGGAGTTCCCGTCCGCCGAGGACGGAACCCGCATGGTGGCAGAGAACACTAGGAGGGGCCAAAACATCGGCGCTCCGGTCGCGGCCACCGACGGCGACAGGGACACGCTGACCTACACCCTGGGCGGAGACGACGCCGCGGCCTTTGACATCGACGAGTCGTCGGGCCAATTGCGGACGAAAGCCCCGCTGGACTACGAGGCCGAGACCAGCTACTTCGTGACCGTGTCGGTGAGCGACCTCAAGGACATCCACGGCAATCCTGACGAGGTGGTGGATGCCACCGTCGATGTGACCATCACCGTTGACGACGTGAACGAGGCGCCGGAGTTCACCGCCGGCTCCGCGACCGCGCGCACGGTGGCGGAGAACACGGCGGCGGGCGAGGACATCGGCACCCCGGTCGCGGCCACGGATGACGACAACAATGAAGTGCTGACCTACACCCTGGGCGGAGACGACGCCGCGGCCTTTGACATCGACGAGTCGTCGGGCCAATTGCTGACCAAGGATCCTCTGGACCACGAGACCAAGTCCAGGTACACCGTTGCCGTCTCAGTCCGCGACAGCAGGGATGCCGCCGGCGACGCCGACACCGCCACGGACGACACCATCACGGTGACCATCAACGTCGCCGACGTGAACGAGGCGCCGGTGATAAAGGGGGAGGCCAGCGTAGATTACCCGGAGAACGGCGACGGGCCGGTAGCCACCTTCACCGCCACCGACCCGGAGATGGGCACGCTCAGCTGGTCTTTGTTGATGACGGGGGACTACGACGATTTCACTATGGACGGCAGCGCGCTCAGCTTCAATACGCCTCCCGACTTCGAGGACCCGAACCAGGGCAACACATACCAGGTGACGGTGCGGGTCTCTGACGGGACCCACGAAGATACGCTGGCCGTGAACGTCACCGTCACCAACGAGGACGAGGCAGGGACGCTCACCCGGTCGTCGGAGCCGCCCCAGGTTGAAGCGACGCTGACCGCCACACTGAGCGACCCCGACGGCAACGTTTCCAGCGACATTTGGGAGTGGGAGAGATCTGCAACCGGCTCCGACCCTTGGACTACCATCAGCGGATTCACGCCAAACACGTACACGCCGGTTGAAGCCGACGAGGGCAGCTACCTGCGGGTAACGGTGACCTATACAGACGGACACGGTTCCGCCAAGACTGCGCAGGCGGTCTGGCCCGACCCCGTGCGGGCGGCGCCAGAAATGAACGAGCCGCCGACCTTCGCTGATGCTGCGACTACTCGCGAGGTGGCGGAGAACACGGCGGCGGGTGAGGACATCGGCGATCCGGTCGTGGCGACGGATCCGAACACCTTTGATACGACGCTCACCTACTCCCTTAGCGGGACCGACGAGGAGTCATTCGCCATAGTGCCGGAAACCGGGCAGTTGCAAACGAAGGCCGCCCTGAACTTCGAGACCGGCGACACCTATATGGTGACAGTAACCGCCAAGGACTCGTCCACGGAAACCGCCACTATCGAAGTGACCATCAATGTCCTCAACGTGAACGATGCGCCGGAGTTCCCGTCCACCCTGGACGGAGCTCGCACCATCCCCGAGAACACGGCGATGGGCGTGAATATCGGCGCGCCGGTTGTGGCCACGGACCAAGACGACGGGCACGCTGACACGCTGATCTACACTCTCGGCGGGACCGACGGCGGGTCCTTCGACATCGACGCGTCGTCCAGCCAGTTGCTGACGGACGCGGCCCTGGACTACGAGACCAAAAAGACCTATACGGTGACGGTAATCGCGACCGACGCGTCCAGCTCATCCGCCACTAAGAAGGTGGTCATCCATGTCACCGACGAGAACGATGCGCCGAAGTTTAGCGGCGACTTCACCAGGCGCACGGTAAAAGAGGATGCAGCGCCGGGCGTGAACATTGGCGCGCCCGTGGCAGCCACGGACCAGGACGGCGACACCCTCACCTACACCCTGGGTGGGACCGACGCCGCATCATTCACCATCGTAGGGGAAACCGGGCAGTTAAAGACGAAGGATCCCCTGGACTACGCGAGCCAGAGCGACTCCACCTACTCCGTGACGGTAACCGCCACAGACCCGGCCGGCGAAACCGACACTATCCCCGTGACCATCATGGCCCCACCCCCGCCACCAACACCAACACCGTCGGGCGGCGGTGGCGGCGGTGGCTCTTCCTCGAACCGGGCGCCGGTGTTCCCCCAAGGCAGCAGCACTGCTCGTTCGGTACTGGAACAGGCGGCAGCGGTAACCACCGTGGGCACCCCGGTCACGGCAACCGACACCGACCAAGACGCGCTGACCTATTCCCTGGGCGGAACGGATGCCGCGACATTCTCCATTGACACGTCGTCGGGCCAATTGCGGACGAGAGCCACGCTGGACTACGAGACCAAGACCAGCTACTCCGTGACCGTGTCGGTTAGCGACGGCAAGGACGCCAACAATGGAGCATCCACTGCCGTCGATAACACCATCAACGTGACGATCTACGTCACCGACGTTACAGCGCCGGGGCAGCCCGCGCGCCCGACCGTAGAGGCGGCTTCGGCGACCAGCCTGACGGTGACCTGGACGGCGCCAGCCAGCACCGGGGCCCCCATCAGCGGCTACAACGTGGAATACCGGGCAACGGTTGGCGACGAGCCATTCACCAGGAGGACCACCTCCGGCAGTGTTCTCAGCCTTTCCATCAGCGGACTTGAGCCGGACACTGCTTACCAGGTGCAGGTCCAGGCCAGAAACGCCGAGGGCGATAGCGCCTGGTCACCTTTGGGGAACGGCCGCACTGGCAGCCAAATCGAAGGCCGCGGCGACTCTTCCACTCCGGGGATCAACCTGGCGCCGACGTTCACCGCCGGGAGCGCGGCAACGCGCACAGTGGCCGAGAACACGGCGGCGGGCCAGGACATCGGCACCCCGGTCGCGGCCACCGACACCGACAAAGACAGGCTGGTCTACTCCCTGGGTGGAACGGATGCCGCCTCCTTCGCCATTGTCGCATCGTCGGGCCAATTGCGGACGAGAGCCCCGCTGAACTACGAGACCAAGTCCAGCTACTCCGTGACCGTGTCGGTGAGCGACAGCAAGAACGCCAACAATGGAGCATCCACTGCCACCGATGGGGCCATCACCGTGACGATCGTCGTCACCAACGTGGAGGAAGCAGGGACGGTAGACCTGCCGTCGTCGCAGCCCCAGGTGGGCAACCAGCTAACCGCCACCCTGGACGACCCCGACGGCAATGTTACCGGCGTCGCCTGGCGGTGGGAGCGTTCCGCCGACAATACCGCGTGGACCATCATCGGCGGAGCTACCGCGGCTAGCTACACCCCGGTTGTGGGCGACGTGAGCAACTACCTGCGGGTCACGGCGTCCTACACCGATGGAGAGGGGTCCGGCAAGACCGCGCAGGCGGCGTCGGCTCAAGCAGTGCGGGCAGCGCCGGGAAGCAACACCCAACGAGGAACCAACAGGGCACCGGTGTTCACCGAAGGCAACAGGGCCACTCGTTCGACGCCGGAACAGGTGGAGGCGGGAACCAACCTCGGCGACCCGGTCGCGGCCGGCGACATCGACCAAGACGGGCTAATTTACTTCCTGGACGGAACGGATGCCGCGTCCTTCTCCGTTGTCACAACGACGGGCCAATTGCGGACGAAAGCCCCGCTGGACTACGAGACCAAGTTCAGCTACACGCTGACCGTAACCGCCACCGACCCATCCACCGACTCTGACACTATTAGGGTAACCATAACCGTCACCAACGCGGAAGAAGCAGGAACCGTCACACTGTCGTCGGTGCAGCCCCAGGTGGATACCCCAGTAACTGCCGCCCTGGCCGACCCCGACGGCGACGTTTCCGGCGTCACCTGGCGGTGGGAGCGTTCCGCCGACAATACCGCGTGGACCGTTATCGGCGGAGCTACCGCGGCTAGCTACACCCCGGTTGTGGGCGACGTAAGCAACTTCCTGCGGGTCACGGCGTCCTACACCGATGAAGAGGGTTCTGGCAAGACCGCGCAGGCGGCATCGAACAACGCGGTGCGGGCAGTGCCGGCAACCAACAGCGCGCCGGCATTCCCGGCCAGCGAGACCGGCGCTCGCAGCGTGGCGGAGGACGCGGAGGCGAGTGAGGCCATCGGCGCCCCGGTCGCGGCCACCGACGGCGACAATGACCCGCTGACCTACTCCCTAGGCGGCGACGATGCCGCGTCCTTCGCCATCGTCGCATCGTCGGGCCAATTGCAGACGAAAGACCCGCTGGACTACGAAACCAAGTCCAGCTACTCCGTGACCGTAACCGCCACCGACCCATCCAGCGCTTCTGACACTACGACGGTAACCGTAACCGTCACCAACGTGGAAGAAGCAGTGGCAGGGGGAGTGATAGGGGGAGGGAGAGAGAGAGGGGGAGGGGGCGGGGGCGGTTTAGGGTGGTTAGGTATTGGGATCGCGGCGACCATAATGGCGTTAGGGGCATCGCTAGTGGGAGGAGGCGCAATAATGCGGCGGCGTCTGGGTCTTGCGCTGCCTGGATGGCGTCCCTTGATCCCGCTAAAGAGGAGGTCGGCGTCGAGGTGGAGAGACGTGTAACCTAGCGTCCTGAATCTGAAGGTCATTGCGGTAGAGACGGGATGGAATACCCTTCTGACTATTGGCGGCAGGAGGATGTCCTGACTGGCCGGTGGATGCAAACCTACAGGGGATGCCCAGATGTGACGAAAACTATCTACCTGGCCAATCCTTACGGGTTTTCCGCCCAGCAGAAAATGATACTTCTCCCGCCAATCGTGGCGGCGCTGGAGGAGATTGGGTTAGAAGTTTGGGAGCCGTTCGCTCGGAACAACCAAGTGGACATCCTGGAGACAGGCTGGGCGTATCGGGTTGGCCAAAGGGATTTCGAAGACGTGGCGGCGGCGGACGCCATATTTGCCATCGTCAATGGCGTTCCTCCCGACGAGGGCGTGATGGTGGAATTAGGAATGGCGATTGCGCTGGAGAAGCCCACATTTTTGTTTAGAGACGATTTCCGCCGCGCTACCGACAGTGAACAGTACCCCTTGAATCTGATGCTGTTCACCGGACTACCCGAGGAGGGTTGGCGGGACTACTTCTACACCGCGGTAGAGGAGATAACCTCGCCAGGCAAAGCGCTGGCGAGGTGGGCAAAGGACCGATAGTCGAAAAGCGCTGAGCGCTACGCTATGGTAACTGGCCCGCTTCCGTAGGGACCGCCTGCCGAGTTGCCGCACTCACTCCACGCCCCGCTGCAGCTCCGCCCCAGCCCTTTGCGGCAAATGGGTTGGCATCGCTCATAGCTAAGCAGCCTTAGGATGGCGTCCCGCACCGCGTCGCGGGCAAACCTCTCCTTGCCCGCCTCCAGAAGCTCCTTGGCCCACAGCTCGTAGAGTGTTGATCCCGTCTCGCGGCGGCGCCGGTCGTTGACGGCGCCCACGCGGCGGAACTCCTCCAGCACGATGCGAACCTCCTCCTTGGCGGTGGACGGGAGGACGAACCGGCATGCGGGCTACCGGGTGAGCCGCAGGTCGAGGAGGTGTTCGGCTGGTGAAGGCGATGGAGGGAGGGCGGAAGCTCCGCTACCGAGGGGTTGATTGCAGCCGCCTGTGGATGGAGATGGCCCTCGTCGACTACACCTTGGGCGCCGAGGCCGCTCACGCCGCCCCCCTCCATTCCGGGGGGCGCCCCCGAACAGCGCTACGGCCCGCCTCTTGAATGGACGCAACCAGAGCCCTCAGCCCTCCGCCGGCGCCCGTAGCCGTGCGAATGCCCGTCTTGCATGGGCCTTCCGGCACCGGAGGGCCTTTTCTGATCGTCTTGTTAACAGGTCATTTCCGGGCTGTGAGTAGTTGCCTTTTCATTGTCAGAACAGTTAGAATAAGACTCAGATCCGGGCTTGACGAACAATGCTCCGCGGGAGGTGATGGATGACCGTCGGATTTGGACGGCTGCGACTCGGCATCATACTGTCTTTGATAGGTGTCACGCTTGTGGCTATGGCCTGTACCGGCGATACCGGTCCTGCAGGGGCCCAAGGCTCCACGGGCGACGTCGGCGCCATCGGGGCTCAGGGGCCTCAAGGTCTTCAGGGGGCTCAGGGGCCTCAAGGTCTTCAGGGGGCTCAGGGGCCTCAAGGTCTTCAGGGGGCTCAGGGTATTCAGGGGCCTCAGGGACTTTCGGGTGACAAGGGTGACAAGGGTGACAAGGGTGACCCAGGCGGGCCTGAGGGGCCAGAGGGGCCGCAGGGGCCTCAAGGTGATCAGGGTGGTGAGGGGCCTCAAGGTGATCAGGGGCCTCAAGGTAGCAAGGGTGACAAGGGAGACCCAGGCGGGCCGACTGGACCGCGAGGTGCACAGGGTCCGGTTGGGCCACAGGGGCCGATTGGAGATAGCGGACAAAAGGGCGACACGGGACCGCAAGGGCCGCAGGGGCCACAGGGTGAACAGGGCGTGCAAGGACCTGTGGGTTCAGAGGGTCCGCAAGGGCAGATAGGGCCAGTAGGACCTCAGGGTCCGCGAGGAGGCCCCGGGATCAGGGGTCCAGAAGGACCTCAAGGTCCTTCCGGACAGCGAGGGACTACAGGCCCGAAGGGCGAAGCCGGCCCTCATGGCCCGCAAGGTGAAAAAGGCGATCCCGGCATAAGCGGGGCTGAGATCATCGTTGATGTAAGCCCAGCGAACAGCACCGATAAGAGCCTGACTGTGGCATGTCGCGATGGGAAGGTTGTGATAGGTGGCGGAGCCCGAATCCTAGGGTCCGTGGGTTCCGGCGATGCCGAGATTCCCTCAGGCGTAGCCATCGTGGCCTCGTATCCAGAGGGCTTGACAGGGGAGATATCGAGCTCGTGGACGGCAAAGGCCAATGAGGTCACCACGGTAGCCGCATCCTGGCGACTTCAAGTCAGCGTGGTGTGCGCAGATACGTCTGACTAGGGCGATGTCCCAGTCCGTACGCGGAGCGTGCTGACGCTGATAGAGCGATAGACCCGCAAGGTTGAGCGCGAGAGGGGGTCGGGGGCTTACACCCCGGCCCCCCTGTCGCGTACTCACTGCATCTTTCCCACCACGATTTCGCGCCGGCGTTGACACTGCCACGTAGCATTACCGGACCCGGCCACGCTGCCTCGGTCTCCCCCCGGCTACGCCGCGACAGTTCCTCCGCCAGATAGCATCGAACAGGCCTGCCGAGACCAAGAAAACAGCGGTGCCGGTTGGCGCCGCGCCATTGATGAGGCGGTTAGGGTAATTGCCTGCAAACCCGGCGACGCAACCTTCCTTCTGCGCCCTGAGGCTACGACCCTACACAGCTATGGATTCCGTACACTCGCGCCCGACGCGGCGAACTAGAGTCTCGTGTTCACGGACGGCGCCCGCGCAGCCCGCTCCGTGACCGGAAAGACGTCCGTGGGAGAGAACAGCGGCCCCCCAGTGTCAGCCACCGACCGGACACCAGCGACACCCTGACCTACTCCCCGAGCGGGACCGTCGCCACCAGGCCGGGCGTCTGAAGTGACTGGGGATCGAGAACGGGCGTCTGAGGAGAGCGATAGCCGATCTGACCTGGGACAGCCAGATACTGAGCGAGGCCCCAGCCACTACCGCCGGGGCCTCCGACTTACTGCAGCCCTAACCAGCTGGCCTGTCCCATTCTCCCGTGGTGGGTGTTGCCTGATGGGGGAAGGCCAGCGCCTGGCTGCCGCTCCAAAACGAACCTCAACACGAGGGTTCGTGATCTTGTTCAGTTTGGTGGGCAGGAGGGACGAGATCGGGGACTTGGAGACGAGTTGGTAGAGTCAGCTATCCGCGCCTGTCATCATCGCTGTGAAACGCCTCTGCATCTCCTCCGGCGTAACCTCGTCGAGAAAATGGCCGACGTTCCAGCGATGGCCGGAAGGGTCACGCAACCAGCCCGACCGTTCGCCGTAGAACTGGTCCTCCGGTTCACTCTCGATCTCGGCACCCGCCTCGGCCGCGCGACGAATGACCGCGTCGGCATCGTCGACTTGCAGGTGCATCGTGACCGAGGCGCCACCCAACGTCAGCGGTCCTAGGATGCCGAATTCAGGGAACTCTTCAGCCAGCATGAGCACCGTACCCCCGAAATCGAGCACGGCGTGCCCAATGCGCCCGTTGGGATCCGTCAGTCGAACCTTCTCTGTTGCCCCGAAAACCGAGGTATAGAACTCGATCGCCCTGGCGGCTTCATTGACGTGCAGATATGCGAGCAGGTGATGGATCTTCATTGCGGCAGCGCACTACTTTCTATGAAGCTTATCTTGTGGACGCCGTTGCAGCATCCGCTGACCACATTCTTGGTGAGCGCCGGGGCAGTCTAGCAACGGTGGAGGGGTGCGTCAATTGGGGTGTCGGTGGAAGCAGGGCCTTCCTTGAGCGGAATCCGGCGGTTTGGAGAATTACACCCGGAGGCGCTGCAGGGGTTGAAGCTGCGGCGCAGCCCTTCCGCGCCCACTCTGGGAAGGGTGCTCCGCCAAGTGGCGTAGAGATGGTGGCTGATTACAGCGCCAAGGAGAAAGGGGGCTTGATTCTGTCAGGGGTGGTGGGCCGGGGTGGACTCGAACCACCGGCCTCTGCTTTATCAGAGCAGTGCTCTAACCAGCTGAGCTACCGGCCCGATTGGAGAAGTGGGGGCAAACGCGGGGCGAACAGCGTAGAGTGTACCTGCGTGGGTTTGAACATGTCAACGCGATCATGGACCCATGGGAGCGCCCCCAGCCGAGCCATCGCGGCAATGGCTCGGCTGGGGGCGGCGACATGGCGGCGGACGACGATCAGGCGGCGCGCCCGCCTCGCTCATCAGCATTGGGAGCTGGCTGGAAAAGCCAACGAGCATGAAACCTGTGGAAGACAGTGGCACGGGCCGGGTACGGCCCCGGCTTGGAAGAGCCGTGGCTCGGCTGGTCGCAAGCCGCTTCGCCCCTGTGCCCATGCGTCCCGATAGGTTTGGCAAGGGCCTTTGGCTCGCCCTGGGCGTGATGACAGCGGCCACCGGGATCCTGTACTGGGTGCTGAATACGTATTGGGAGACCAACTGGCTTGCGGCGGAGGACGGCCTGAGCGAATGGGCAACGGTCGTCATGTACCTCGTGGGCGTTCTCCTGGCGGCCCGTGTCAGCCTAAGCGTCCGGCGCTCACGGCATCCCCGCATGTCCCTGCTTTACGGAGCATTCGCCGTGGTTCTTGTCATCGCTGTCTTGGAGGAGATTAGTTGGGGGCAGCGGATGTTCGGCTGGACCACGCCGGAGTCCCTGGCCGAGGTCAATTTCCAGGACGAAACGACCGTTCACAACATCCAGGGCTTTGACGTGGTGTCCAGCGGGGCCTTTGCCCTTGTCAGCCTGCTTGGGTTCGTGGGAATCTGCTTGCGAGTGTTGCTGCATCGACAGGGCGTGGTGACAACACTGGACCTATGGCTACCTCCCGTTGCCCTAACGCCGCCGCTGCTCCTCATCACCCTCCTTTTCGGGGTTGGCGAGCCGTTCCGACGCCTGATGGAGCAGGCGGGCCTCAGGCCTGTTGGAGGAGAGACCGCCGAAGTGCTGTCGGCGATCTGTGTGGTTGTCTTTCTGGTCGCCAGCCTTCGGATCGCTCGCGCTTTGAAGACGGCTGGGCGGCCCCGGGAGACGCGGCCATAAGCCTGTACGCCCGCGCCTGGGCCGACGCCTGACGCTGAGGGCCGGAGCCATAGCGCTGTACGCGTTCAGATCCATGCCAGACAGATGAGACGCTGGAACTTTCATAGGCTGGTGGGTACAATGCCCATGGCCTCGGAGCATATACGGAGAGGCGAAAGATGACGAATATTCCTTCCCCGGCATCGAATGGCGCAGCGTCGAAGTCT
This sequence comes from Dehalococcoidia bacterium, assembly GCA_965263165.1. Taxonomy (GTDB): domain Bacteria; phylum Chloroflexota; class Dehalococcoidia; order Lucifugimonadales; family SAR202-VII-2; genus SAR202-VII-2. The sequence continues at coordinate 1,103,438 of OZ253584.1, read as the reverse complement.
TCCGGCGGGCAACCGTCAGACCGCCTCGACGCCCTGATTGTTGGAGCGGGCTTCGCCGGCATCTACATGCTCTACAAACTCCTTTCATTGAGGCTGCGGGTTCTCCTTGTAGAGGAGGGCTCGGGAGTGGGCGGGACGTGGTACTGGAACCGGTATCCGGGCGCCCGGTGCGATGTAGAGAGCGTGGAGTACCTCTATTCGTTCTCGGAAGACCTGCTGCAGGATTGGACGTGGAGTCATCGGTATTCAACGCAGCCGGAGATCATGGCTTATGCGAATCACGTCGTAGATAGATTCAACCTGCGGCCCTTCATGCAGTTCAACACCAGGGTCGTTTCGGCGGAATATGACGAGCGCATGAAGACGTGGCGAGTGGAAACCGATGGAGGGGATCATTACCACGCCCAGTATTGTATCATGGCTACGGGAGCACTCTCCGCAGTCAACAGGCCCAAACTTGAGGGATTGGATTCCTTTCAGGGTGAATGGCATCTCACAGGTCGGTGGCCTAAGGAAGGCGTTGACTTCACCGGAAAGAGAGTGGGAGTCATTGGCACCGGATCATCAGCGGTGCAATCCATACCGGTGATTGCGGAGCAAGTCGACCACCTGACAGTCTTTCAGAGAACTGCGAATTATTCGATTCCTGCGAACAATAGACCCTTGGAGCCAGAGGAGATCGCAAGGATGAAGTCCAGTTACCCTGAGATTTGGTCCAAGGCCAAACAATCCCGCGTTGGTATGGGTTTCATCAGCGTTGGAACGCAGAGTGCGCTTGAGGTTTCGCAAGAAGAACGGGAGAGAGAATTCGAAAAACGGTGGAACATTGGAGGAGCCGGATTTACCGCCGCTTACACAGACCTGTTGATGGATGGAGCGGCGAACGAAACGGCGGCTGAGTATGTCAAGAGGAAGATTCGGGAGATCGTGCGGGATCCGGCTACGGCAGAACTGCTCTCGCCAGAGATCACGATTGGTTGCAAACGGCTCTGCATAGACACCAACTATTACGCCACCTTCAACAGAGATAATGTTGCCCTGGTGGACATATGCGCGACTCCCATTCAGTCCGGCGTGGCGGATGGGATAAGGACCTCAGAAAGGGATTTCCCTCTAGATGTCATTGTGTTCGCGACTGGCTTCGACGCATTGACTGGACCACTGCTGGCCATCGACATTCGAGGGCGGTCGGGCAGAACACTCAGGGATAAATGGGTCAACGGCCCTCGGACGTACCTGGGCCTTGCGACTGAAGGGTTTCCGAATATGTTCACCATCACCGGTCCCGGAAGTCCATCCGTGCTATCCAATGTGATCAGGTCGATTGAGCAACACGTCGACTGGATAACCGACTGCATAAGCTTCATGCAGGATGCCGGTCGCACCGAGATAGAGGCCAATCTCGATGCTGAGAACGACTGGACAGTACATGTGGATGAGGTGGCTCAGAGAACGCTCAGGTACGGTTGTAACTCCTGGTACGTGGGAGCCAATATTCCAGGGAAGAAGAGAGTATTTCTCCCCTATGCTGGTGGATTGCCCAGGTATTCGGAAAAGTGCCAGGAAGTCGCTAGTCGCGAGTATGAAGGTTTCGACCTGATCTAATCCACGCCTTTGAGATGGCTGGCAATGGCCCTAGCCCATGGGAGAGCGGGTATGCGGGCAGCACCTGCTCGCATGGGGGCGCTGCGAGCCGTGCTATACTTCCCCTGTACTGCATGTGGGGCTGTAGCTCAGCCGGGAGAGCACCTGCTTTGCAAGCAGGGGGTCAGGGGTTCGAATCCCCTCAGCTCCACCAAACTTGACGGTAGACAGAACCGAGCCGTTCAGGGCCATCTCCTCGACGTCTCTCCCCGGTATGGGGCTGTCGTCGGGCATCGGAATCGTGTAGCGCACCACGGCGTTGTCGGGCATGATGACGATCTCCTTCACGAAGCTCTCGATGAAGGCCCTGCGCTCCGTCAGCTCGCTCTCGTTGAGGAACATGCTCATGTCCAGGGCGTAGGTCGTGATGGTCTCCACGTCGTCCAGGACCTCTCTGCGCTGGGAGAGCATCGCCCTCGCCTCCTCCGCCGTCGCCTCCAGTTTCTCCTGCCGCTCCCGGTGCTCTCTGATGCGGGGCTTGAAGTCGTCAATGTCCAGGTCGGTGGTCTCCGCCAGGTCGTAGAGCCGTCCCAGCCTTCGCTTCACGTCCACCAACTCCGCCTCGATGGTTTCCAGCTTCTGCCTCTGCTCCTTGGCCACGCCGTCCATCTCCTCGTCCACCAGCTTCACCAACGTCCGGATGTTGGACTCGGTGAGCACGCTCTCCCGAATCTTGCCCACCACCTGCTCCTCGAAGCGGCGGGCGTTGAGCCTGGGGGAGTCGCAGGCGCCACTGCCCCGCTTGAGGAGGGACTGGCAGACGTAGTAGGAGAACTTGCCGCTCTTGGCGTCCTGGCCGGAGAGCGCTCGGTTGCACGCCTTGCACCTGACCAGCCCGCTGAGCAGGTAGGTGCTCCCCACCCTACGGGGGTGGCTCCGCTTGGGAGCGCGGGAGCGCAGTTTCCGGTTCACCCGGCGGAACTGGGCCTTGGAGACGATGGCGGGGAACGCCTTCTCCACTCGCACGGGGTCTGCCTTGTCCTTGGCGTCGACGCCCCAGACCAATGCTCCCGTGTACACCTCGTTCTTCAGAATGATGTGGACGCCGTTCTTGGACCAGAGCCTGCCGGTGGGGTTGGCTATGCCCTCGTCGTTGAGGGTGCGGGTGATTTCCAGGATTCCCCGTCCTGCCTCGGCCATCCCGAAGATGCGCTCCACCACGGGCGCGGTGGCGAGGTCTGGTTCGAGGGTGGGGCGCTTCTTGGCCCCGTCCTGCACCATGACCTTGCTGAAGCCGTAGGGAACCCTGCTGGCGACCCAAAAGCCGCGAGAAGCAGACTCACGCATCCCCCTGACAACTTCCTGCGCCAAATTCTCACTGTAGAATTCGTCCACGCTCTCGATGATGGCCTCCATGAGCTTGCCGGTCGGCGAGTCATCGGCGTGCTCGGTGATGGAGACCACGCGGATGCCCCGCCTGCGGAGCATGGACTTGAAGGCGACGGCGTGTTCCCGCTTCCTGGTGAAGCGGCTGAACTTCCAGACCAAGATTTCCTTGAAGGCGGCCTCGGGCTTGGCGGCCTCGTCCAGCATCTTTTGGAACTGGGGCCGGTCGGCGATGCGCCCGCTCTCGGCCTCGTCCACGTACTCGCGGGCGACATGGTAGCCGTTCTTGTCGGCGTAGTCCCTGAGCGCCCGCAGCTGGGCGGCGACGGACAGGTCCACGTCCTGCCGGTCGCTGGACACCCTGGCGTAGAGGGCCGCCGGTATCAGATCGAGTCGGTCGTTCATCGTTCTCTCCTCCCTATCTCTTCCTGGTCAGTAGTCGTGCGGGAGCGCAGCCGTTCCAGACGCTCCCGTCTGCGCCACTCCCGCTCCTCCATGAAAAGGCGAATCCCCTGCCGGAGCAGCTCGCTCACGGAGAGGTCGTCCTCCTTCATCACCTGCCGCACCTGCGCCTCCATCTCCGGGGGCAGGGAGAAGGTGATGGTCTTGGATCTCCTGGGGGTAGTCACTCCTCTTGTCTCCATTGTAGTATACTGTCTTACTATACACTATCATGATGCCGGCATTCAACCCCTCCGGTACAGAGTCGCCGCGGGGTTCGGGCGCTGCAACAATTGTCACGTTTCCACCTGTTGGGGGCTGACACCGTAGGTGGAGAATTGCCCTTTGGTCCCCTACAGGAAGTCGTGAGCACGGACTGGGGACGGTTGTGGTACATGCTTCTGTGACCCTCATGGGCTGGTAATCAGCGTCCTGGGCGAGGCGTGTGTCGCTACGAGCCAAAGCTGAAGTGCATCGGAGAAGTGAGGTGGACAGGACCTCCCCTGACGTGTCAACTCTGCACCAAATTGTAGTCTGGAGGGCGTAAGAGGCATGAGCGGTTGCAGGTGGGAGGACAATGGTCCCAGCAGCCATGCTGGGACACCCCCTACAGGAAGTGGTCGGAACGGCTGGGGCGGTCATTGTTGCACCTGATGCAGCAGGGACAGCGGCCTTCTGTCGAGGGAGTGCGGGGGCGGAAGTATCCAAGCGTCACCCAGGATGCCACGCTCTCCAAGGGTCTCTGCGTTGGAGGTGATGATGGGGACTCCCTTCACCGAGTCGGCGACGTCGAGGAAGGCGTTCTCGTTGCCGGGGGACTCGAAGACGAAGAGCACCCGGGGCGGGCGTCCCTCGTGGTCACGCTCAGCCCATCCGCTCAGAAAGTACCGCTGGTAGGACTTCAGGCGGGAGCGGGCACGCTTCGGCGTCGTGGCCCGTCGCTCGAACTCCAGCAGGTACGGACGCCACCGGCCTTTGTACTCCAGGGTGAAGGAGGCGTCGGGGTGAATGACGTAGGTGGTCCAGTCGTAGCGATAGCCGATGCTGGAGCGGGACGTGGGAAGCAGGTCGAACAGGTCGTGGTCCTGGGAGCGGGCGACCTCGGCGGACAGGCCGGCGGCGAAGTCGATGACGCCGGCGTGGTGCCGGAGCTGGGAGGCGAGGGCGCGCACCGCGGTCCCCGCGTAGATGTCGGCGTTCAGGTAGAGAGGCTCGGCGCTCCAGTGATCGAGGGTGAGCCCCACGGCGGCCCGGTCCCTGCGGGCAAGGTACGTCAATCCCTCGTCGGTGAGCATGTGCAGGGGCTCGTCCGTCCGCACGAGGCCGTGCTGGGCAAGGGAACGGAGCACCTGGTTGACCCGGCGCAGGGTGACGCCTCCCATCAGTCCTGCGAGTTGCTCACGGGTGCACAGGGGCCAGGCGGCCAGCAGGTCGATGGCGTCCTTCTCGGCGCGGGTCAGCTGCACCGAGAGGGCCGGTGTGAGCTGCTCAGTGGGCTCCGGCATGGCGGCCTGCACGCCGGAGGGATAGAGGGTGCCGGGCTTCGGCTCCGGGTTGTCCCGGAGGAAGGGGTAGGAGGAGACCAGCAGGCGCTCCGCCAGGGCCAGGATGCCCGCCAGGGATGCGTCGGCGTCGATGCGCACGGGCGGGTCGTCGCCCAGGCCGCTCCCGCACTGCTGCCAGACAACTCCCGTGTGGTCTCCGGCAAGAAGCTCCCCCTCCGTCGCAACGAAGGTCCTACGGTGCTCCGATGGGTCGCCCAGGGAGCGGATGGCCCTGCGGGTGGCCTGGTCCGCATGGGTCAGCACGAGGGTGACGAAGGGCGTCTCGCTGCTGTCCAGCCGCTCGATGCTCCTGAGGCGGTAGCGGAGTCTGGACGTGGGCAGCGCCGGTCCCTGGCGAATCAGGCCGATGGTGCGACCCCCGGACAGGGTGATGAGCATGTCGTAGGGACCATTGCGATGGTGGTCCACGCGCACAGGGTCGGCGTGCGGGTCGGCGTCGGCGATCATGGCGGCGACGCGGTGGAGCACGGCCACCGCGTCCAGCCGCTCGGCCAGCAGCCGGAACCACTGCTTCGACACCGGGTAGGATTGCAGCATGTGCGCTCGGCCCTTCGTGGCTGCGCCTGCTGCGGTGACTCCCTTCTCCGTCGGGAAATACCGGCGCTGTGGGCGAGAACCCAGGACGCTCAGATGGTGCGGCACGGAATCCACCAAGCCCCGCTCGGTCAGCTTCTTCAACCGGTCGCGGAGCGTGGAGGTTGGAAGTCGCCCGAAGCGGGAAAGCTCCTCCACGGTGGCTAGGAGCGTGGCGCAGAGCAGCAGAAGCGCCTCCTCAAGCCCCTGACGCAGGTGACGCAGGGCAGGGTCTGGCCTCAGTCCCTCCAGGTCGATGATGATTTCGAACGTGGCTTCCTCAATCGCCAGGACGCTCTCGCCGACGGAGCTCAGGACGGCGGAGGGCAAGGCGTGCCCCATCTGGTCCCGTTCGAGGAAACGCCACAGGGTGTGGCGGGACACGCCGAGGTCCTCGGCTGTCTTCCTCCGTCCGTGCAGCGACGCGTAGGCGCGCACGTAGCCCAGGACCGCCCTCCTGAGGTCCGGCCCGGCCTGTGTCGCCCCGTTCGACGGTCGTGTTCGTGGCTCTGTGGCAACCAATCGTCTGCTCCCATTGGCAATAACCCAACATCTTATTTTGAATGGGAAATTCGTCCAGGGTAAGGCCTTGCAGGCCCTTGTATTCGAGGTGATTTTGTGGTAGAGCCGAGGGCCATCGCAAGGAGCCCACGGAGCCTGAACGGATGCTGTCGTCGTGGGCGGAGTTCATGGCCGAGGAGCCGGTGAAGCCCAAGGGCCGGGGCCGCAAGCCCCAGCCCTAAGCCCTGTCCATATTTGAGTGGGCGCTCAGCCCTGAGCAGGAACGGGAGGAGGAGTATAGTCGGCGCGGGACGCTAAACTGCCCCTGCTTGTCCATGTATGCGAGCCTCTTTTGCTGCTTATTTTCTCGATGGTGCATTGACGGTTTTCTGTGTTTGCCCTACTCTGTGTCAATTAGATCATCTTAGGAAGGGGCAGGCATGGAAGCCAAGAAGAAGAGACTGACGCTGGACTTGGACCCCGCCTTTCAACGTCGCCTGAAGGTCATCGCCGCGCTCAAAGGCGTGAGCATGCGCGGGTACTGCCAAACCGCCATTGACCGGGAGATGGCAAAGGACGAAGCTGATGGCCTGTCTAGTCAGCGCTTTGACCGCCAGTCCTTTGAGCGCGTCGTGGTGCGTCGGGAGGAACTCTTCGGCGGTAGGCCGTTGCCCGGAGACTCGGCTGACTTGATCCGCGAGGCTCGTGAGATCAGAGATGCTGAAATCGAGAAGTGGGCATGAGCGAGTTCGTCGTCGTGGATGCAAGCGTGGCCTTCAAGTGGCTGGTCGAAGAGGAGAACTCCGACAAGGCCACCGCGCTGACCCGGCTTTGGGATGACGAGGGTACACAACTGGCGGCACCCTCCCTGATGCCATTCGAAGTGGCCAATGTACTCCACCGGAGGGTGGTGCGGGGTGATTTGACGGTGGAGGTTGCGGCGGACCTCATGCAGGATCTGATGTCCTTGGGAGTTGCATTGCATGGAACGCCGAATCTGCATCGCCGGGCACTGGAACTTGCTAACCAGCTCAAGCAGGGCGCGGTCTACGATGCCCACTACTTGGCGTTGGCGGAGAGCCTCGGTTGTGAACTGTGGACAGCCGACCAGAGGTTCTATCGAGCGGCAGGGATTGGTGTTGATAATGTGCGCTGGATAGGCGAGCGGTGAAGGGCGACGCGCCGAATAAGGTCACCGGCTGGTTCGCCGAAGCCCAATGCCGCATTACGCCCGCAGGAAGTCAGTGGCCGAGGCCGAGAGTCCTGTCAACGGCGATAACCTCAATATTTCACGCTATATCGGTACGGCCGTGAATGGTTCCGTGGACGCCGCCAAACGCAGTTCGCGGTACCGGGTGCCGGTTCGTCGTGGACCCCGTATCAGCCTCAATCCTCACGGCAGTTCGCCCGACCCGAACGACAAGAGTGGCGTTCGAGCGTGGCTGGAAAGCCAACCGCGCCCGTGGGCAATCGACCTCTTCTGTGGGGCGGGAGGATTGAGCTTGGGACTTGAGGAGGGGGGGTTCTCAGTGATCGCCGCTGCAGACTCTGATGCTGCGTCGACCGAGACACATGCGGCGAACATTCAGGGTCTGACCTGGACGGGGGATCTCTCCAGCCCTGCTGAGTTCCTTCGCCAACTGGACGATTGGGGCATCGAAAGTGTTGACCTTCTTGCGGGCGGCCCCCCGTGCCAGCCCTTCTCGATAGCTGGCACCTCCAAGATCGGTGATTTGGTGAGAAGAGGAAGCCGCTCCGCTCATGATGAAAGAGCCGACCTCTGGCGGAGTTTCTTCTCCATCGTTGACCGGTTGAACCCGCGAGCAATGCTCTTCGAGAACGTTCCGAACTTCGCCCAAGCCCAAGGTGGAGCATTACTGATCGCCTTGATGGATGAACTTAGGAATCGGGGATACAGAGTGCACGTAAAGGTGCTGGAAGCCTGGAGATACCGTGTTCCACAGCATCGGTCGCGACTCTTCGTTATTGGGATTGCCGGAGATGGGACTTTCGAGTGGCCCCAACCGAGAGGAAGGCGACCCACGGTTGGGCAGGCAATCGGGGACCTCCCGGTGGTCCAAGCAGATGCCCGAGACGAGTTCCAGTTCTATGAGGGGCCGCCGACCTCAATGCTTGCAAGATTGCTCCGAAGGGGGTTGAGAGGCACTGAAACTCTGCTGATTCGCGACCATGTGACTAGGTCGGTCCGGCCGGACGACGCGGAAATCTACGGACTGCTGAAACCCGGTGATACCTACCTTGATGTACCGGAACACCTGAGAAGATACCGGTCTGACATCTTCAATGACAAATACCTGAGATTATCCTTCGACAATCTGTCCCGGACCATCACCGCCCATATCGCCAAGGACGGCTACTGGTACATCCACCCAAGGGAGGACCGTACCCTCTCCATAAGGGAGGCGGCCAGAATTCAGACATTCCCCGATAGATTTCGGTTTGCCGGTCACCCGTCCAGTAGATATCAACAGATAGGCAATGCGGTTCCGCCGCGTCTTGCCTTGACAATCGCTTCGTCGGTGCGCAGTGCTCTCGATGACGAGAAGACTGGTGATGGAACCGTTGAACGCGATCCTACGTGTGGGTCATCCTTCAGAGATGCAATCGCTGGGTGGTTCGAACAGAACAGACGCGAGTTCCCATGGAGGCGTTCTGACCTGAACCCCTGGCAGATTTTGCTATTGGAGATGTGCCTCCATCGCACGAATGCTGAGCAAGTGGCCCGGGTCGCGAGCGAACTGCTCAACCTTGGCGAAACACCGGATTCTTTCTTGGATAACTCGGAGATGCTGGCAACGGCACTGACCTCTCTTGGGCTCCGCTGGCGCTCTGTGAATCTCGTTTCTGCGGCGGAATTCGTTAGAGACCGGCTGGCCGGACAGGTCCCCGACAACTGGCAGGAACTGACCGCCATCCCAGGAGTTGGAGATTACATAGCTTCCGCCGTACTCTGTTTCGCGTTCGACCGTTCCAGCGTACTGATGGATACAAACACGATGAGAATAGCCCGCAGGGTGCTGGGAGGCCCCAAGCAACCGAACTGGCAGCTTAGGCTTTCTTTGCGTGAAATGGCTGGACCCAAGGGAGCGGATGTCCAATGGAACCAGGCTCTGCTGGATCTGGGTGCGTTGATCTGCACCGCCCGCGCACCTAAGTGCACGGAATGCCCTGTGCGCAGTCACTGTGCAACCGGACGGAGCACCGCGAATGGCACTCTCAATCCCGGAGTGCGATGAATGCGCATTGTTGAGATTGCCCCGAAGCCATCCTCGCTCATAGAGAGCATGCGGGACATCGGATATTCGCTGAGCACTGCTCTCGCCGATCTCGTCGACAACTGCATAGCAGCACGGGCCGAGACGGTCCACGTGTTTGCAAGCACAGAAGGGCCCGAACTGAAGGTTGGCATCCTGGACGATGGTGAGGGGATGACCGAGGAGGAACTTCTTGAGGCAATGCGACTGGGAAGCCGCAACCCCCTCGAGGAGAGGGCACGATCCGACCTCGGTCGATTTGGCCTTGGCCTGAAGACGGCCTCGTTCTCTCAATGCCGGGCGCTCACCGTTGTGACACGCACCAGCGGCACGACGGCGAGCGCCCGATGGGATCTAGACTACATTGCCGGTTCAGACAGTTGGCTGGTGCAGATACCCGACGATCCCACATCAATTCCATGGGCAGACCTTCTCGGAGACAGGGGAACACTTGTCGTCTGGGAGAAGTTAGGCATCGGAGCGGAGGAGGACACAGATAGGAAAACGACCGACTTCGTGCGTCGCCTGGATGAGGCCTGCTCCTACCTTGAGTTGGTCTTTCACCGCTTCCTCTCCGGAGAGCCGGGACACCGGAGGGTTCATATTCGTGTGAACAACCGCCCCCTGAAGCCCTTCGATCCGTTCCACTCCAGCCATCCGGCGACAATCGCTGGTCCTCAGGAACGGATACGAGTCGCGCATGAGGATGTGCTCGTGCAGCCGTTCACTCTTCCGCACCATGGAAAGGTCTCCCCCGCCGAGTGGGAACGCCATGCGGGTCCTGAGGGCTACCTCAGAAATCAGGGTTTCTACGTGTACAGGGAGAGGCGGTTGATCATTCATGGCACCTGGTTCGGGCTGACGCGGCAAACGGAACTCACGAAACTCGCGCGTGTCCGTATAGACATTCCGAATTCGCTCGACGCGGCTTGGAAAATCGACGTTCGGAAGGCATCGGCGCAGTTGCCCCCAGCGGCTCGAGAACGCCTGCGTCGCATCATCGAGCCGCTGGGGGCAATCTCCAAGCGTGTGTACACGACACGGGGACGGAGGCTCATTGAAGAGAACCGAATTCCCGTCTGGAGCAGGGTTCAGAACAAGAACCAAATCTTCTACCGAATCAACGATGCGCATCCGATGGTTGTCGATCTCCTCTCACGACTGCCCGCCGAGGCGCGTGGCGACCTTCTCAGAATCATCGAGGTTGCCGGGGCCTCCCTGCCCATGGACGCACTCTTCGCTGACCTCGGTGGGGACACGGGTTTGGTGGTCGGCAGCGCCACGTCGGAGGAGGCACTACGCTATGCGGCGCTCACAACGTTCGATCATCTCCTCAAGATGGCGGGGACAAGAGACGACGTGTTCACCATCATGCGAGTCGCGGAGCCGTTTCGCTCAAACTGGAAGCGAACATGTCAGATTCTCGGCGTAGGGAACGGCGAGGAGCAAGAGGATGAATGACCCCCTATCAAACCTTGAAAGCATGGTGGCTGCGTCTCTAGCTAATCAGCGGGGATCGACTGCGGAGAGTATCCGTGAACTGATCGATAACCTCCGCCAGTTGCCGATGTTTGATGGTGTTGTCACAGAGGAGGACGCGGAGAGGCTCGCTAAGCGATTCGAGGAGCGAGTGAGCATCACCCAGCACCTCGGCTCTATTCTGATCGAGCGCGGTCACCTACCTTGGCTGGACGCCGCCAGAGCGCAGATAGAACCGTACTACTGGAATCGCTACAGGCAGCACCTGACCCAAGAGAGATTTCCCAGTTCAGTGGTCACCACCTTGGATGAGGTCACCGACCGCGTCTTGGGACTGATGCAGGACCCCTTGAAGGATGGGCCATGGGACCGGCGAGGGATGGTCGTCGGGCATGTGCAATCGGGCAAGACCTCCAACTATACCGGTCTCATATGCAAGGCTGCGGACGCTGGATACAAGCTGATCGTGATCATCGCCGGCGTCCACAACAACCTCCGAAGCCAGACGCAACGGCGAATCGATGAGGGTTTCGTGGGCAGGGACAGCGCGCGGTTGTTGAGCAAACAGGCCGACATGTTTGTGGGTGTTGGCCAATTCGATGTGACGAGACGCCCTGTCACCTTCACCAACACGCTCCGAGACTTCAACAAGATGACGGCGACGGGTGTCGGAATCCCCCTCCAGAATCTCAACGAACCCGCCGTGTTCGTCATCAAGAAGAACAGCAGCACGCTGAAGAACCTGATCGAGTGGCTTACGGAGCACAGCTCCCGGGGAGGCGCCCAGAGCATAGATGAGCCGATGTTGCTGATCGACGATGAGGCGGACAATGCCTCCATCAACATCCGGCACGGAGCCGGCGAGGTGTCGAGAATCAACGGTCAGATCCGGGACCTGCTCCGCATTTTTGACCGAAGTTGCTATGTCGGCTACACGGCCACTCCCTTCGCTAACATCTTCATCGACCCAGACACAGACGACCAGATGCGGGGTGAGGACCTGTTCCCCCGCAGCTTTATCGTTAGCTTGGACCCTCCCTCGAACTACTTCGGCGCCGCTGCCGTCTTTCTTGAAGACAGTGACCGCTACATCCGGCATATCGATGACAACGAAGACCGCCTTCCCATCAAGCACCCAAAGGAGATTGTGGTCTCATCCATCCCCCAATCCCTGATTGAGGCCACCAGAGCCTTCATCCTTGCCCGAGCCATCCGTCTCGCCAGAGGGCACGAACGGCAGCATTGCTCAATGCTGGTCAACGCGTCGCGCTTCATGAACGTCCAACGCCAGCTTCGAAATGAAATCCATGCTCAGTTGGACAACATCAAGAGATCGATCCGAGTGAATGGCGCGTTGCCACCGGACGCTGCACTCTTGGACGTTGAGATCAAGGCCCTCCATGCGACTTGGGTGCGTGAGTTTAGCGACACCGAGTTCAACTGGTCCGTGGTGCAGGGGAGATTGCATGCGGCTGCTTCCCCTATCAGGGTAGTCGAAGTAAACAGTCAATCTCCAGGCACACTGGACTACAATGGCAATCGACAAGACGGGCTCAACGTCATCGCAGTTGGCGGATTCTCCCTGTCCCGTGGGCTGACGCTGGAGGGACTGATGGTCAGCTATTTCATGCGTAATTCCATGATGTACGACACCCTGATGCAAATGGGGCGTTGGTTCGGCTACAGGCCAGACTATGAGGATCTCTGCCGAATCTGGATGCCCGAGGCGGCACAGGGCTGGTACGAGCACGTTGCGGAATCCATTGAGGAACTGCGGGGTGAGTTCAGGAGCATGGAGGCCTCCAACGCAACCCCTGAGGAGTTTGGACTCAAGGTGAGGAGTCACCCGGATACCCTGATCGTGACCGCACGCAACAAGATGGGAACCGGAGCTTCGGTGGTGGTGAGCATCGGCCTGGCGTCCAGATTGATTGAGACACACACCCTTCGCAGGGATGACGAGAGCCTGGGCATCAACCGCGAGGCCGCACGGAGGCTTGCCCAAACTCTCGGGCAGGCCGGATTCCCAATCGAGAACGCCGAAGATGCAGAATTCGGCCTGCTTCTTCGAAGAGTTCCGGTGGGTCCTGTCCTGAACTTCCTGACTGAATTCAGAAACCATGAGGGCGCACTGCTGACCAATGGCGATCCGGTGAGGCGATACATCGAGGAACGGCGAAATGACGAGCTCTCAGAGTGGGACGTCCTTTTCGCAAGCGTGTCTAGGGACACCAACGAGGCGGATACGTCGTTGGGGAGAAGGTTTCTACGCCAGCGCAGAACTGAGGGCAGCAGGAGCGACGCGAAGACGCTATTGGTAGGCAATCGACAGAGGGTCTCAAGCAGAGGAATCGAGAGAACAGGGCTCACCAATGAGCAGCGGTCAATCGCAGAGGAGGAGTATCGCAAGGACTTGGAGAGGGACGGTAGGTTGGCAGAGGGCAGGTCCATCGAGTTTCCAGACTTGGCGTACAGAAGAATGAGGACGAGATCCCTCCTCATGGTTCATCTGATCGACATCACTACCTTAGACCCTGGCGACTCGCTCACTCAGCCGGTGGTTGCATGGGGTATCAGTTTCCCGGCCACTCAGAGGGAGGAGACACGAGTGCAGTACATGGTTAATACGACCTGGCTCCGCGAGAACTTCAAAGATGACGTCGATGAGGACGAGATGAGGGGAGATGACGACTGAGAACCCCTGGAGCGAAATCGAACCTCCGAGCCTCGCCGACGCGGTCAACGCCCGCCGTGTTGACGCGAAGTTGCCGTGGAATTTTTTCTGGGCCCGCGGGGCGGACCGTGGGGTTTTCCTCACACTGGGTCACGCCGCGGAGTCGGCTCCGTCCACGCCTATGCCCAAGCTGCGCGATATTGAAGTGACCCTGTCTCCGCCCGACGAGGCCAACACTCGGATTCTTGCCCTCAAGCTGCGAGACCCGGGCCAGCAGGACATCTTCCACACGCTCTGTCGAGACATCATCTCCGTGGCCGCGCGGGCTGAATCCGAAGCGGAGGCGGTCTCGGTTGCTCTGATGAGGACGTGGCGATGGCACCATCTGCTCAGAGGGGGTGGTGGCACCCTGTTATCACCAGAGGAGCAGAAGGGGTTGATCGGGGAGTTGCTCGTGCTGGAGCGTGTCATGTTGCCTCACATGGAGGCCTCTGCCGCGGTGACAGCTTGGCGCGGTCCTCTTGGCTCCCCCAAAGACTTCGAAATCGGCCGCGTGGCGATTGAGGTCAAGGCCCGCCGTGGAGGCGCCACGCCCTCGGTAGCAATCACGTCCGAGGACCAGTTGGACGAGAGTGGTGTCGACTCCCTGTTCCTGTACGTGGTTGAGTTGGACGAGGCTCCAGAGGATGCGACCGATGGACTGACGGTGAGGGGTGTGGTGGACCGGGTGCGCGAGCATCTCTACTTGCTTGACCCGGGTGCAGCTGGCCTCTTTGAGACGCTGGTGTCGGCGGCGGGTGTGAGGCCGGAGGACGACTACTCGAACTTCCACTGGCTGGAAGGGCCGAGCCGCCTCTATTTGGTCACGGGCGAATTCCCACGCATCGCCCCGAGCGAGGTGCGCTCTGGTGTCGCGCATGTTCGATACACAATCTCGCTGGGTGACTGTGAGCCGTTTGTAGCATCAGCGACTGCTCTGGCCCAAGCCCTAGTGGAGATGGGAGGCTCCCATCGCGATTGACATTGCTGAGTTCCACGAAGATCTGTTTCAGGAGATTCATGGCCTCGCCGACGCCGACGGGAGGTTTGTTGAGGACGCTTTCTTTGAGGTCTTCACGGCGGCACTGACCGATGCCGGGGAGATTGAGACCGCAGACCGAGTTCACCACATAGCCCCTCGTGGCATTCGTGTTGACGGCTATGGCGGCGATCCTGCCGCCTCCGACGGAGTCCTCAGCCTGATCATCGCCGACTTCAACCAGAGCCAGGGGGTCGCAACTCTGACGGCAACCGACATGAATGCAACGTTCAGGCGGCTGTCCAACTTCCTCGACCGGTCACTGGATGAGGCGTTTCGCAACAGCCTGGAGGAGTCAGCCCCAGCATTCGGGCTTGCAGACCTCATCGCGGCACGGTGGTCCTCCGTATCCAGGGTGCGCCTGTTTCTAATCAGCAACAGAGTGCTCAGCTCTCGGATAGACGGCAGGGATGCCGGTGAACTCCATGGGGTCCCCGTCACCTACAGCGTCTGGGACCTCGGACGAATTCATCGATATGCCATTTCCGGGCATGAGCGTGAGGACCTCATGGTCAACCTGGATGAGTTCGGCGGGCCGCTGGTGGTGCTGCCCGCACACATGGAACATGCTGATTATGAGTCCTACCTAGCGGTATTTCCCGGGAGCCAACTGGCGCGGATATACGACCGCTGGGGAGCCCGGCTGCTTGAGCAGAACGTTCGGGTGTTCCTACAGGCGCGTGGGAACGTCAACCGGGGAATACGAAACACCATTGCGAACGATCCGGAAATGTTCTTCGCCTACAACAACGGCATAACGGCCACGGCGGAGAGCATGGAGACCGTCGAGTCGCCGAACGGGCTGCTGCTCACTGGCATGCGCAACTTTCAGATCGTCAACGGAGGACAGACCACGGCGTCCATACACGCGGCGCTCCGGAACAGAGAGGTCGACCTGGACCGAGTCTTCGTTCAGATGAAGCTCTCAATCGTTGATCCCGACAGGGCATTGGAGATTGTCCCGAAGATCTCAGAGTACGCCAACAGCCAGAACCGCGTGAGCGCGGCTGACTTCTTCTCGAATCACCCGTTCCATGTCAGGATGGAGGGTTTTTCGAGGAGACTGTACGCGCCTTCGATGGATGGAAGCTTTCGGGAGTCGAAGTGGTTCTATGAACGCGCACGGGGTCAGTACCAAGACGCCCGTGGTCGTCTCACTCAGGCTGGTAGGAATAGATTCGACCTTGAATACCCGAAGAAGCAGGTGTTCACAAAGACAGACCTCGCCAAGTTCCTGAACGTGTGGCGTGAGAAGCCAGATACCGTCAGTAAGGGCGCACAGAAGAATTTCGCTGACTTCGCGTCGTTCATTGGAGGGGAATGGGACAAGCGCCCTGACGATTTCAACGAGATGTACTACCGGGAGGCTATTGCAAAGGTGATCGTGTTCAGATCGGTTGAGCAGATCGTCACGGAACAGCCTTGGTACCAGGGTGGCTACCGTGCAAATGTCGTCGCCTACACGATTGCCAAGCTCGCCCACGATATGGCTCAGCGCGGAGAGTCGATCAACTTCGACAGAACCTGGCGGGCACAGGGGATATCTCTTGGTCTGCGGGAAGCACTCACTGTTGGTGCCGAGGCGGTGCATGGAGTAATCGTTGACTCGCCAGAGGACATGCGGAATGTGACTGAGTGGGCAAAACAGCAAGCCTGCTGGAATCGAGTGACACAGCTAAATGTGGTTTGGCCTGAAGCCCTGGAGGTAGAACTGCTCAGCTCGGCCGACCGGGCGGACGCGAAACGAACTGCGGTCAAGGACCAACGAATGCTGAACGGCATCGAGGCTCAGACGATTGTGGTCCAAGCCGGATCAGATTTCTGGAGTGCTGTCAAGGCATGGGGCATTTCTAGGAGGCTGCTATCCCCCGATGACGCTGGAATACTGGATGTGGCGGCGTTTGTTCCCGTCAAGATCCCCTCTGAAAGACAGAGTCTCAGGGCCATCGAGATCCTTCAGCGTCTCCATGAGGAAGGGTGTCAGTTGGAGATTGATATGAATTGATTGGAACACGCCGGGCAGCGTCCGCGCCAGCAATTCACACTCCGACCTCCCCCACTGACCCGGGCAATTGGGAATAGCGGATTCTTGGAGTTCACAGAACCAGCCGCATCTCGAAGATGGTTCTGCCTACCGTCAACTTAGGCCCACCATGTGTTACCGAAACCATAACTCGGCGGCTCAAGACGACCTCTGCGATGCCAGCGCCGCCGATGCCGTTGTCCTCCGGCGTGGGAATCGTGTAGTGGACCCGTCACCCTACCGGGCGCCACGGCCACCTGCTTGACGAACGACCTGATGAACGCCTTGGTCTCGGTCAGTTCGCTCTCCGTGAGGAGCAGACGCCTGCGTGGACAATAACGCAAGACGGGAAGCCCTATCACCGCTGTCTGATGTCTCGCCGCTGGAACAAGACAACCGACAGGCTGACCAACACGATGGACAGCGCGACCAACACAGCGGCGTCACCCCAATCCATGCCGTTGATGAGCGGGTCGCTGCCCAAGTAGTAGTGGAACGGCGACAGCCATGCAATGACCCCAAGGCCACCGCTGACGTTTGCTAACGAAGTCAACAAGTGGAAGACAAGCGCCCCACCCGCAGCGCCGAGAATCGCGACACCGGTGCGCCCCGTGCCCGCGCTGAGGGCCAGCGCAAGGGTCCCGAAAGCCAACCCCACCAGCACCTGGAGCGCTGCGGTGGCTGCGATATTGCCGATGTCCATCCCGAGGTCGCCGAGCACGGACCCGAGAGCCACGCCCGCGAAAGTCGCAACACCGACTATGATGCCGAAAAGGACCATAGGCATGGCCTTTTCAAGCACAATTCTGTGTCGGCTGATTGGGTTGGCAAGCAGCAGCCCCATCGTTCGGCGCGATTCCTCCCCAGCAAGGATCCCCGCACCCATGACAGCGGTCACCAGGATGACCGAGAGCGGGGCCATCAAGCCGAACGTCTCAAGGGTGTACCACCCTTCCGGGGTGCTCATGTCACCTCCACCGAAGAGAGCGATTAGTTCCTTCGG
The DNA here is from genome assembly GCA_965263165.1 of Dehalococcoidia bacterium. Classification (GTDB taxonomy): domain Bacteria; phylum Chloroflexota; class Dehalococcoidia; order Lucifugimonadales; family SAR202-VII-2; genus SAR202-VII-2. The sequence continues at coordinate 1,085,856 of OZ253584.1, read as the reverse complement.
GAGGTGCTCGAAGGAGGACAACGTCTCTTCCGGAAGGGATGCATACATCGGGCCCAACATCACACCCATCACCAGGAACATCGCCGCGGACGTGACCAGGAGAAGGACCTGATAGTCCGACAAGGTCTTGACCCTTATGGATGAGACCCTCGCCGAGCCGGCAAGACGCCCGACCAACCTGTTCAGGTGTGGGTTGCTTCGGACCCTGTCCAGCAAGGTCGTGCCAGCAGACTGGCCCTTCAGGTCTCGGCGATTGAATCCAATGACAGCCGCAATCAAAAACAGGACTGATCCGGAAATCAACACAGCCAGGTGACCCCAGGCAATACCGTTGTAAACAGGGGCGCTGCCGTCGAAGTAGTACCAGGGAAGGGCCCTACGCAGGTCCTCCAGTCCCTCAATAAGGGGCAACAGGCCGACCGCAAAGAAGGACAGCACAAGGACGGCGGATGTCCCGCCCGTCGCCGTGTCACGGTTGCCGGTCACGGTGCCAATGGCCAGGGCCAGAATCCCGTAGAAGACGGCGTTGAAGAATAGGTGAAGCGCCAAAGCCTCGACCTCCAGACCCCCGATCTCTATGCCCAGCAACCCAGCCATGAGATGGGCGGGAAGCCACATGACAAAGACCGTCAGGGCCGTGAGTAGCACGAGGGCTGCAGCCTTGGACAGCAGGACGTGTGTACGGCTCTTGGGATTGACGAGGAGAATGCCCATTGTGCCGTTCCTCTCCTCGCCGGCAATGGACGCCGCGCCCATCACGAGGCCCATTACTGCAACGACAACGGCGCCGAACGACCCAAAGACATAGCCTACGGCCAGCCCACCTACGTCGACATCGTCACTGATGCCAAGCAGCGACCGAAACGCTTCGGGCAATTCGCTGTAGACGGTAAGATCGATTTAACGGTAAGTGAACATCCCGAAGAGCAGGAGCAGCGTCAGGCTAGCGGCAGCGATCGCCCACCCCAACCACCGGTCCCGTGCCGTCCTGAGGAAGATGTTGGCAAACGCCACCGTTAGTCCTCCTTGTCGCTCTTGTAGTACGTAAGGAAGATCTCTTCCAGGTCGGCCTCGCTGGTCTTGATGTCCGCAACACCGTAGCGGTCGGTCGCCGCCTTCAGGAGCTCGCCCATGTCCCCGCCGAAGGACATCCCGACGTGTTTGTCGTTGGCAACGACGTTGCGGACTCCCGGAACCATTACAAACACTGCGGCGTCTGCTGGGGAATCCAACACAAACTCCACCTGGCGCATCGCCTTCGACCGAAGGTCCGCAACCGACTCGACAGTTATGAGAAAGCCGTCGCGGATGATGCCGACTCGGTCAGCCACCCGCTGGACCTCAGAGAGCGTATGGCTGGACAGGAAGACGGTGCGCCCCTCTGCCGTGACCTCGCTTACCATTCCTTGAAACTCCCGTTGCATCAACGGATCGAGTCCCGAGGTAGGTTCGTCCATTATCAGCAGGTCCGGCCGGTTCATGAAGGCCTGAATAACGCCAATCTTCTGCCGGTTGCCCGTTGATAGGTCTCCCACCTTTCTGGACAGGTCCGAATCAAGGCGTTCAGCAAGCTCGCCGACATAGGACCAGTCGACCCCGCCACGCATGTTCGCGAAGTACTCCAAGGTGTCGCGGCCCGTAAAGTTCGGGTACAACGCCAAGTCTCCCGGGATATAACCGATGTGCCTTCGTATGGCCACAGCATCCCTGTGCGTAGCAAGGCCCAGGATTGTCGCGGTGCCGGCAGTGGGTCTGATTTCGTCGAGCAACGTTCTAATGGTCGTCGACTTCCCGGCGCCGTTGGGGCCGAGGAATCCGAAGATCTCGCCTTCCTGCACGTCCAGATCAAGGTCTTCAATGCCGCGTTTCTTGCCGTAGTATTTGGTCAGTCCACTCGTGTGAATGGCCGCCCTTGCTGCACCCTTGATCGCTCCATCTCCCGTCTCCGCCCCTGTTGTCATGTGGCTGCCTCCCTGCAAGTCAATAGTCTTGTTGGTCCAATGCAGTGTGTTCTCCTCAATCGCCAGCACCTTCTATCGTGCCGACACCCGGGACGGCAACGGCGTCATCGTTGGCCGCCTCCAGATGATCGGCTCCCCGGTCAAGTATCTCCATCGCCCGAGCGGTATCTAGTCTATGGGATCTTTGCAAATCCGAGACCTGCAGACGGCAACACTTCCTCGGCCCGGCTGCGGCTGGTTAGCCGCCTCGGAAGAGGTGACTCCATGTCAGACGGCCGTGGGAATCGTACCGCCGACAGTTGAGGCAGTGGGAGCCGGTAAGAGGGATACTGCCGCACCGCCACACCACCTTGGATACCCGCGGGTCTTGCCAGGAGACGATCCGACGCCTCCTGCGGAGTCTCTACCACTCCATCCTTATGGAAGGTTCATCAACTGAACCATCTTCGGAGTAGAGGGCTCTATACTCCTCGTAGACTCGCTCCGAGTGAATCACCTGGCTTGCATCGTCCGTGCCTCCAGGTAGGGCTGCAAAGTCCAGATCTTACGAGGGGCGGTAGGTGTCACCGTAGCACTCTTCAGGCACAATCCACCCCTGGAGGTCCACAAGGCCGGTTGCGCCTCGGAGTTGGTTGAAGTGCTGCGGCCTGCTACAGCAGGACCTCCCACCAAAAAGTTCGCAGTACAGTACACTTAGGCCCACCAAGACGTATGGTAAGCATAACTCGTCCGTTGAGGGCGACCTCAGCGGCGTCCGCTCCCCTATGGTGCTATCGTCCGGCGTGGGGATAGTGTAGAGAGACGGCGTTGCCGGGCTTGATCCCAATCTCCTTGACGAAGGTCCTGGTCGCGGTCAACTCGCTGGTCATGAGGAGTTCGCTTATCTCCTGGGCGAAGGTGGCTATGGTTTCGGCGCTGTCCAGCATCACCCGCCGCTCCCGGTACTCCTTGATGCGGGACGTGGCGTCGGAGACCTCCGGTCGGTGGTCGCGATGACGCGCCCCACCCGGTCCAGCCGGTGCAAACGAGACTTATGATATTCGGCAGGCCTATAGCTATCACCGGTGGGGTATTCAAGATCCGCGCTATTGGGGCCAGAGTAACCGCCCTAGTCGAGAACGGGAAGGTGCTATTGGTCGACGCGGGGCTCTGGGGAAGCTCGGGCCCGATACTACAGGAACCGGAGACCCCGGGACTGCCTCCCGAACAGGTAGGAAGGATCGTCATTGCCCACGCCCACCCAGACCATTCGGGAGGCCTGGGTAGGCTGGTAGCGGGAAGGGAGGTCGCGATCGCCGTGCATCGGCTTGAGGCCGACATCATCGCAGGCGCGGCGACAACGCCGCGCCCGCTGCAGAACGGGCTGATCGGGAAGATGACACAGCCCGTCGTCAGCAGGCACATGGGAAGCTCCGTTCCTGTTGACGACCGGTTTGAGGACGGCGATCTTATCCCCTTCGGGACCGAAGTGCGCGTGGTTCACCTTCCCGACACACCGAAGGCAGCATTGCCCTCCACCTGCCGCGCAAAGGGGCCATCATCGTTGGAGACGCGCTTCAGTACAAGTTCGCCCGCAGGCTCGATCCGCCGGCCGTAAGCGTCACCCAGCGTCCGAAGGAGGCTATGAGGTCGGTGGAGAAACTCCTGGGCCTGGACTTCGACACCATATGCTTCAGTCACTTCCCTCCCATGCGTAGCGATCCCAGCGAAGACCCGAAAGCTTATTCAACAATACAGTGTCTGACCACCGTGGTAGTGGACGCGACGGCCCGGCGTTTAGCGGACGGGAACCCTGCTGTCCCACGCGCCTGCACATAAGAACCTGAAACCCTTGGCTGCCTGCAGCGACCAGGAGGTAGCAATGAGAAATGCTCGTATGTCCGGTGCTCCGGTGGGTGAGACCGTGCTGGACTTTCTACGGGGGGCGGTCGAGAGGCACGGGTCCCGCGACGCCCTCTTGTTCAAGCCGGCATTTCGATACCAGCGCTGGAGCTATTCACGGCTGTGGAACGAGTCGGGCCAGGTCGCAACCCTCCTCCAGCGCCGGGGCCTGACTAAGGGGGACCAAGTAATCCTGTGGGGCCCCAACTCTCCCCACTGGGTGCTTATCTTCTTCGGGTGTATCAGAGCGGGGGTCATATTGGTCCCCTTGGACCTTCGCAGCGCGCCAGACTACGTTGCAAGGGTGGTATCCAGGACAGACCCGAAAATGGCGTTCACATCCCGGTTCACTCCAAAGGACGAGGTTGACCTGGGAGTCCCTGAAATCACCTTCGAGGAGTTGGAGACCGCAATCCAGGGTTTGCCCCAGCCGAAGCACGTGGACATCTCTCCAGACGATCTTACCGAGATCATGTTCACCTCGGGCACAACGGGCGACCCGAAGGGCGTCATGCTTACGCACCGAAACCTGACAGCGAACATAGAAGGTATATCCCACTACATCTCCTGCAAGCCCTCGAGCCGGCTCCTGTCCATCCTTCCCCTCAGTCACATGTACGAGCAGATGGGTGGACTATTCATCGTGTTGTACTACGGTGCCAGTGTCACATATCCGACCAGCCGCCAGCCGACCGTTCTGGCCCGGACGATGCGCGAGCGCAGAATAACGATCATGCTTCTCGTCCCTCAGGCGTTGGAGTTGCTGATGAACGGGATTGAGCGGGAGGTGAAACGGCAGGGAAAGGAAGCCCTCTGGAACCGGCTTCTCAGGATAGCAGGGGCGACGCCTTTCCCCCTGAGACGCCTTCTGTTCCGACGGGTCCACAAGCAGTTTGGCGGAAAGCTCGACTTCATCGTGTCGGGTGGGGCGGTGCTAGACCAAGACCTGGGACGCAAGTGGGAGGCGCTTGGAGTCAAGATCGTACAGGGCTATGGGACCACCGAGGCATCTCCCGTCATCAGCAATCACAGCTTACGGGAACGTCGCCTCGACTCCACCGGTCGGCCGCTGCCTAACGTAGAGGTAAAAATCAGCAGCGAAGGCGAGATTCTGGTGCGCGGGGACAACATCACCCCGGGTTACTGGCAGGCGACCGAGGAGACTGCAGCAGCTTTCGATGGAGATTGGTACCTGACGGGCGATCTGGGGTTCTTCGATGACGAGGGATTCTTGCACGTCCAGGGCAGGAAGAAGGATATGATCGTACTCCCCAGCGGCCAAAACATCTTCCCTGAGGACATCCAGACGGTGCTGGCAAAGCACCCAAACGTTACGGATGCGACCGTGGTGGGGCTGACGAGGGGTTCGTTGGTTGAAGTGCACGCGGCCTTGATTCTGGACAACGCCGACACCGCCCTAGAGGTTGTTTCCTGGACCAATGGCCAACTGGCTGAACAGCAGAGGATACGAGGCTTCACTGTTTGGGCTGACGACGACTTCCCCCGCACGCACACCCTCAAAGTAAAGAAAGGGGTGGTGATCGATACTATTCTCGGGAAGATACAGCCGGAGAGTCCGGCTGCATCACCCTCCGGCGACAGACCCGCAGGAGGGGCAAGGAGCCTGCTCCACATCATCGGCGAGGTGAGCAGACGAAGCGTCGAGGAGGTGCGGGACGACGCAACCCTCGGCGACGACCTCGACTTGGACTCCCTCGGCCGCGTCGAGCTGCTGTCGGCAATGGAAACAGAGCTCGGTGTCTACATAGATGAGAGCCAGTTGAGCCCGGAGACGACGGTCCGGGACCTGGAGGCTCTCGTCGAAGAAGGGTCAAGGAACCCGCCGTTGATGAGCTTCCCAGGTTGGGGCATGCAATGGTGGTGCCGCATCCTTCGCGGATTCCTCCAACGGACGCTCATCTTCCCGCTCGTCAGCCTTCCCTATAGGCTGAAGGTGGTGGGCCGAGAAAACTTAGAAGGCGTCACCGGCCCCGTACTCTTCGCGTCTAACCACAACTTGGGCCTGGATAACCCGTTGATCATCAAGGCTGTCCCCCTCAAGTGGCGTCGCCGGATGGCAGTGGCCGGGGCCGCCGATCTCTGGAAGAATCCGGTATGGTGGATCATGAACCCCCTATTGGGAAACGCCTTCCCACTGGCTAAAGAGGGGTCCGTCAGGCCCAGCCTTGAGAACATGGGGAAGATCATGGACAACGGCTGGTCGGTCCTGATATATCCGGAGGGCGAACTCACCGTTGGAGGGCCCATCAGGCCCTTCATGAGCGGCGTCGGCCTCGTCGCCGTCGAGGGGCAAATTCCCGTGGTCCCGCTGCGCTTATACATCCACAAGCTGGGCTCCCCCACACGATTCCCCATCTTCCATCGGGGGAGGGTCGAGGTCCGCTTGGGAGAGCCGTTGGCCTTCTCGCCGGGAACAGACTATCAGGACGCAACGTCGGCCATCGAGAACGCAGTCAAATCCCTATGACGGATGCCCTCGAGAACCATCAGGTCTTGCGTCTTTTCAAAGGACCATAGCCGGAACGTAGCCCTCCAGGGGCGTAAGTTTCACATCCGCAGACGGCATGGCGCTAGGCGGGCGCGATTGAGACTGGATGCTGCCGAGTCCTGATACCAGCGAATACTGCGACATGGATCCCTCCAAATAGCCCCTGCGCCAATTTCCCTTGCTGAGCAATGTGCTTGGCGCGTCCGTGATCCATGATGAGCGCCGCACGCGAACACGCGTTAAACGTTGCCTTGGGCGAGGCGCAGGCCACTTGCGCCGCAATTGAAAGACCCGAAGCGAGTTGGGGAACCAGAACAGATTCGGCGTTCCGCGGCTCGCGCACTTGCCTCCCCCTCCTCATGTGGACGGCCTTCCCGCCCTGGGACCCCCACCCGGCATCTCAGTGTATGCCCACAGTCAGTCGGAAGGGATGGTCCCTGCGCGAATCTCCGGGTTCTCGTCCACTTGGCGCATGGAGCGCGTTACGCCGATTCCCTTCCCACTAGTCTGCGCCAACGTGGTTGGCGCAGACTTGCACCATCCTGCGATCTTAGCCGAACTCGGGGATGCAGAAGGTCATGCCACTCTGTACATCGGCGAGACAGCAGACATCTTCCGGGGATTCTAACAGTCTCGGAATAGCCCCGTAGAAGGATTCAGAAAGCCTTATCTCGTGCATACGCTTGTTTGACATGCGCTCCACAAAGTGGCGTGGGAGACGCTGTATAACATCGTAGAGCGTAAGCCATGACGAGGAAACTTCAACAAGGGCGAGGCCATGAGAAAGGGGAAGATAGACTTATCGGACTTATGCGGCTATGCTGCATCCCAACAGAGGGCGGTTATCCGAAGGGTCCGCTCATACTAGGAGGTAACAGAATGCCCACGTTTAGCCTTGTTTCGATAGGCGAAGCACGCGCGAAGACCGCAACGGGCAAGCGCGCGGCGCTGCTTCAGGAGTACGTCGGGTACGTCCAAAGCGTAGCTCCGGGCGAAGCGGGAATGCTGGAGGTCGGAGAGGGCGAGACGACGCAGGGGATCCGGCGCAGGCTTACCGCGGCGGCGGAAATGCTGGGCAAGAACCTGGAGGTCCGCCGTTCCGCCAGCGCCGTCTACTTCTGGGCGTCGGAAGGCCGGCGCCGCGGCAGGCCCCGCAAGAACCCGGCCGAGTAGTCCCACTTTTCTGAGATCCAGCCGCGCTGCGCCAAACTGGAAGGATTGTGGGTCTCTGTAAACCGTTTGCGTGTCGAGACGCCGTCTGAGTTAGGGATCTCGCCAACGTGGGCGAGGTGCTCCTAGGGCGACTATCGACGAGGGGCTGGGCAAAAGGCAGAAGAACCGATCGCCAATCCTTCCAAGGTCAAGGAATCAAGCGGGGGCGGGCCGGAGGGAACTGAAGCATGCGCGCCAAGCCGGGATTAATCGGGCGGCCCGGGGTTGGGGCGCCTTCCGGCTCCGGAGGTTTCTCTCGGATCCGGCGTCCTCCGGCGCTCAGGTTGCGATAGGACCCCAAACGGCTTAAGCAGCGGGCCAGTGCTTCCAGGCTGTTGAGGTTGTGGGCCGGTAGAAAGTCATCCACGTAAGGCAGAGCAGCTTGGATTCCCTGGGCTAGTGGTTGATAGTCCGGCGCGCCAAGTAGAGGATTAAGCCAGATTAGGCGATGGCAACTGCGTTGCAGGCGGTGCATTTCCTTAGCAAGCAACTCCGGTTCGCCCCGATCCCAGCCATCTGAGACAATGAGGACTACGGAACTACTCCGTAGAACGCGGCGGCCCCATTGATAGTTAAAGGTCTTCAGAGTCTCGCCAATGCGGGTGCCCCCGGCCCAATCGGGGACGGCCCCGGAGACCTCAGTGACCGACTGGTCCACGTTCCGATAGCGAAGGTGGCGGGTGATGCGGGTCAGACGGGTGGCGAAGAGGAAGGCCTCCACCCGTCCCAGGTCGGCGGCGACGGTATGGATGAAGTGAAGCAGCATACGGGTGTACCGCTCCATTGAGCCGCTGATGTCGCAAATGAGGATCAGGTTGCGTTGTTTGGACTTGGCCTGCACGTGAGCCAGGTCGAGCAGCTCGCCGCCATATCTCAGGCTGCCGCGCAAGGAACGCCGCAGGTCCAAACCATCACCGGAGCCGGGGGTAAATCTTCGGGTGCTGCGACACCCCGGGCTCCAGGAAAGCTCGGACATCAAGCGCTTGGCCTGGGCGATTTCCGCCGGGGAGTATTGGGCGAAGTCCTTGGCCCGCAGCACCTCCTGGGCGCTGCTGGCGCCGTTCATCGCCACCATCGGCTGTGCGTCCGAGGAGCCGGGGGGGCCACCGCCATCCGCTCCGTCGGGGGGGCCGATACGGGGCGGGCGGTAACGGCGCTCTTCACCCATGGACCGCAGCTCGCGGAGGCTGGCGCCGTGGGCCGGCCGACGCCAAAAGACTCTGAATGCCTCGTCGAAAAGAGGCAGGTCAGATTTGCGGTACACCAACAGGCTGCGGGCGGCCTGCTGGAAGTCCTGGCGGCGGCTCATGGGAATATGCTGGGTCGCCCGCACCAATTCCAGCATGTTGCCGGAGCCAAAACCCAGCCCGAGCCGACGGAGGACTTCGCCGAACATCATCAGGTTGCGGAGGATATGGCCGCTGGAGCCGCCGGTGGCAATGTCGTTTGAACCCTTTACGGCCCACCCCCACCGCGACCGCCCCGCCGCGGGCCGCGAAGCTGAGAGCGTTCGAGCATGGCCCGCACCGGCTCACCCCGCACCATCTCGATGTCGTCCTGGTACTTGAGCACGATGCCCAGGGTGTCGTCTATGACTTGGGAGTCCAGCTCCGTCTGGTTGAGGGCCAGCAAAGCGGATGTCCAGTCGATGGTTTCGGAGACGCCGGGGATCTTATATAGCTCGGTCTCCCGTAGCTCCTGTATGAAGCTGGTGACCTGCAAGGCCAGCCGATGAGGGGCATCGGGCAGGCGGGTGGTGACGATCTGAAGCTCCTTCTGGAAGTCGGGGTAATCCACCCAGTAGTACAGGCAGCGGCGCTTGAGAGCGTCGTGAATCTCCCGGGTGCGGTTGGAGGTAATGATTACCACGGGAGGGTGGACGGCCTGCAAAGCGCCCAATTCAGGGATGGTTATCTGAAAGTCGGCTAGGAGCTCCAAGAGGAACCCCTCGAACTCCTCGTCAGCCCGGTCCAACTCGTCGATCAACAGCACGGGGGAACGGTCGCGCGCCGGGTCGATGGCCTGGAGGAGAGGGCGCTTAATGAGGAATCGTTCGCTGAACAGGTCGTCGGTTGCCGAAGCCCGGTCGACCGCTCCGCCAGCCTCCATCAGGCGTATTTCCAGCAGCTGGCGGGCGTGATTCCACTCGTAGACAGCGTGGTTGATGTCCAACCCTTCGTAGCATTGCAAGCGAATCAGTTCGGTGTCCAACCCAGAAGACAAGGCCCGGGCGATTTCGGTCTTGCCCACTCCCGCCTCGCCCTCCAGAAAGAGGGGACGTTGGAGCTTCAAAGCCAAGAGAATGGCTACAGCAAGCCCCCGGTCGGCAATGTAGAGCTGGTCCCGCAGCAGGCCTTGAACGTCGTCGATGGTCTCGGGAAGGTTGACGGTGGTGGCCAAGATGGGCTCTCCCGCGAGCCGGATTGAGGAGCGACGGAGGCATCGTAACAACCGGCGGCGCCCAGCGCAAAACCGAATGTACAGAGGGAGGGCCGCCGCAGTTCCCGGCGGCCCCCATCTTTAGACAAAGGCGGACTGGCTAGCTATAGGCCAATGGCGCGGCACAGGGCGCGTCTAACCTCCACGGGAGCCATCCGGCTGCGGAACTCGGCGGAGGCATAGAGGTCGCCGATGATGTCGCTGCCTAGGTCGTCGCGGAGGTGGCCGACGGCGGCAGCTATGTTGGCCACGGTAAGTTCCTGCCCCACCAAGGCCTGCTCCACCGAGGGAGAGCGGACCGGTGAAGGCGTCAGACCGCCCACGGCTACCTTGGCCGCCGTGCAGCGTCCGTCCTGGACGGAGATGACCACTGCGCCGCCAACAACGGGGTAGAAGGAGGCCGGGTGGGACATCTTGGCGTATTCGCCTAGGTCTCCATGGGTGTTGGCGACATCGTGGCCAAGACCGCCGTTGTGCTCGTGTCGGGACAAAACCGGGACTCGCACCGCAGTCACCACCTCGTTAGCCGCCAACGCCGTGGCGAAGGCCCCCTGGAAGAAATCGCTCACGGCCACGCTGCGGCTTCCGCCGGGCCCCTGCACTTCGATGGTTGCATCCAAGGCGGTCAAGACCGTTCCCCAATCGCTGGCGGGGTCAGCGTGGGCAATGTTGCCGCCGATAGTGCCCCTGTTGCGCACCTGGGGGTCGCCGATGACCCCAGCCACTTCCGCCGCCAGGGCATTGCCATCGCGCACTTCGTGGGAGGAGGCGATTTCCCCGTGAGTGGCCAGCGCGCCGATGCGGATGACGCCGTCATTGACGCTGATGCCCTTGAGGGCCTCAACGCCGCCGATGTCGATTACCGCTGACGGGCGGGCCAACCGCAATTTCATCAGGGGAATCAGGCTATGGCCACCTGCCAGCAGCTTGGCGTCGGGGTCAGATTCCAGCATCTGGATGGCCTCAGCCACAGAGCTGGCTTTGTGATAGTTGAACTCTGCTGCAAACATCGATTACCTCCCTACCCTTGCTCGTGGATGGCCCGCCAGACCCGTTCCTGGGTCAGGGGCATGTCCAACTTTGTGACACCCAAGGGCCGCAGGGCATCAAGTACGGCGCTATAAACGGTGGCGGTGGAGGCGATGGTGCCGGTCTCGCCAATGCCCTTGACGCCCAGGGGATTGGTAGGCGACGGAGTGACCGTGGAAGAGAGTTCCATGTCGGGCATCATATGCGCGCGGGGGAGAGCGTAGTCCAACATGGAACCGGTGAGGAGTTGGCCGTTGTCGTCGTAGATCGCGCCTTCCCAAAGGGCTTGGCCGAGTCCCTGAACGACGCCGCCGTGAATCTGCCCTTCCACAATCACGGGGTTAATCTGAGGGCCGCAGTCGTCGACGGCGACGTAACGCACCAATTCGATGCGGCCGTCCTCCGGGTCGACGGTGACCACAGCTATGTGAGCGCCGAAGGGATAGCTGAAGTTGGGCGGATCGTAATAGGTGGTTGCCTCCAACCCCGGCTCCACTCCCTCGGGCATGTTCCAGGCCACGTTGGCCATCAACGCCACGTCCTGTATGGTCTTGCTCTGGTCGGGCGACCCACGAACGAAGAACTTGCCATCTTCGTACTCCATGTCGGCTTCGGCAGCCTCTAGCAGATGGGCGGCAATTGTCTTGGCCTTGTCCCTAATCTTGCGGACGCTTAGCGCCAAGGCGCCGCCTCCCACGACGGTGGTGCGGCTGCCGTAGGTGCCCCAGCCCATGGGAGTGTTGCCGGTATCGCCGTGGATAATCTCAACGTCCTCCACGGGTACTCCAATTTCGTCGGAGACTATTTGGGCAAAGGTGGTTTCCTCGCCCTGACCGTGGGGTGACGCGCCGATAAAAACGTGGACCTTGCCGGTGGCGTAGAAGCGCACGGTGGCGCTCTCCCACAAGCCGCCGCCAAACCCGACTGCCCCGGCCACCTGCGAGGGGCCAAGGCCACAGATCTCGCAGTAGGTGGTGACGCCGATCCCCATGTACCGGCCGTTTTCCCGTTCGCTCTGTTGCTCGGCGCGGAGACCGTCATAGTTGGCCTTTGCGAGCGCAGCGTCCAGGGCGCCCTCGTAATCGCCGCTGTCATAGGTCAGACCGATGGCGGTGTCGTGGCCGTTGTCAAACTTGGGAATCAGGTTGCGGCGGCGCACCTCCACCGGGTCCAAGTTAAGCTCCCGGGCCAGCAATTCCACTAGCCGCTCTAGTAGGAAGGTGGCCTCGGGACGGCCCGCGCCCCGGTAAGCCTCGACCGGGGTCGTGTTGGTAAAAACGCCATAGATGTCGGCCTTGATGTTGGGGATGTCATAGGGACCGGAGTACATCAGCCCGTGGAGGATTGTTGGGATGCCGGGGCCGGCGGTGGACAGATAGGCGCCCATGCCGGCATACACCAGGCTGCGGACTCCGGTTATTCTCCCGTCCCGCGTGGCGGCCATCTCCACATGCTCGATGTGGTCCCGGCCATGGGTGGTGGCCACGAAGTTTTCCGTTCGGGTCTCGGTCCACTTGACCGGACGGCCCAGCTTCATGGAGCAGAAAACGGCCAGCATCTCCCAGGGGTAAACGGCAATCTTGCTGCCGAACCCTCCGCCAACTTCAGGAGCAATGACTCGAATCTTATGCTCGGGAAGTCCCGTGACCAGACTGGTTACGAAACGGGCGATGTGGGGGTTCTGCGTCGTGTTCCAGAGGGTCAGCTCGCCCATGGCCGACTGATAGCTGGCCACGGCGGACCGGGGCTCCATGGCGTTGGGAATCAGCTTCTGCTGGATGATCGTGTCGGAGACCACGACAGCGGCGGCCCTAAATGCTGCGTCGGTGTCGCCGCCGGCGGCCACCCAGTGGAAGGCCTGGTTGTTGGGAGCGTCCTCGTGGAGCTGGGGCGCGCCGTCCTGGATGGCGGCTTCCGGGTTCACAATGGCCTGCAGAGGAGAGTAATCGACGGCGATAAGCTCCAGGGCATCCTCGGCTTGATAGCGGTCCTCCGCCACGACCACGGCCACTGCGTCGCCAACATAGCGCACCACGTCTTGAGCGAGGGCGTTATAGGGAACGGCCTTGAGGTCGGAATCGGGTATGGCCCAGGCGCAGGGGATTGGGTTGAGGACCCCTGCGATGTCTGCGCCGGTGTAGACGGCCACGACGCCGGGAGCCTGCCGGGCCGCGCTCGCGTCGATGCTGTTGATGCGGGCGTGAGCGTGGGGGCTGCGGAGGATGGCGGCGTGGACCATCCCTGTCAGCTTGATGTCATGGGTATAGGTAGCCTGGCCGGTAATCAGCCTGGGGTCTTCCCGCCGGCGGATGCCTGAACCGAAGATTCTGGTAGTCATAGCGCTATCCTCCCATGGCCTGGGATGCAGCCAGAGCAGCCTTGACGATGTTTTGATAACCGGTGCAGCGGCAGATATTGCCCTCCAACCCGTCGCGGACTTCCTGAGCCGTGGGGGTGGGGTTGCGCTCCAGCAGCTCGATCACCGACATCATCATGCCGGCGGTGCAGAAGCCGCACTGGAGCCCGTGGTTATTCCAGAAGGCTTCCTGTACTGGGTGGAGCACTCCATCTTGGGCCAGTCCCTCGACGGTGGTGATGTCGGCCCCGTCGGCCTGGACTGCTAGGCAGGTGCAGGACTTGACCGTCGCGCCGTTCATGCGAACAACGCAGGCCCCGCATTGGCTGGTGTCGCAGCCAATCTTGACGCCGGTCAGGTCCAACTCATCGCGGAGCAGGTCAACCAGCAGCGTCCGGGGCTCCGCTTCCACCTCGAAGACTCTTTGATTGACGGTGAGCTTTATTGGGACTTTCACTCTGCAACCTCCTCCAGCATTGCCTGCTGTTCGCGGGAGAGTCCAACTCGGTCAACGATGCAAGTCGAGGGCGAATTGCTTGGCGAGTATAGCTTTGGGCCGATTTTGCGTCAACGGACTCGCCGGCGGGGCTGATATAATGGCGGACGGCGGGAGCCTGCCCTGAATCCGCGATCCCGCGGGCGGCTCCCAAGGCAACGACAGCAGCAATGACCGGGGGCGAATGAAAATCTCGGGAAGTTATCCATTCAACGCTCCCGCGGCGGAGGTTTGGGCCAAGTTCATGGACCCCCAGGTGTTGACCGGCTGCCTGCCTGGGGTGGATAGCCTGGAACTCGTTGGGCCCAACTCCTACCGGGCCGCGTTGGACATCCGGGTGGGGCCTGTTCGGAGCAAGTACACCGCCAAGGTCGCGCTCCACGACCTACAGGAGCCCGTTTCCTACCGAATGACTCTGGAAGCCAGCGGCCCGCTGGGGTTCGCCAACGGAGAGGCCCGGTTGACGCTGGCGGAGCAGGGAGACGTTACGGTGGTCACCGTTGAGGGGGAAGCGCAGGTCGGTGGGGCTGTGGCGCGGGTGGGCCAACGGATGATGGGCAGCGTGGCCCAAGGCATGACCGACCGCATGTTTAGCTGCTTCCAGGAAACGCTAGCAGCGCCTGGGGACTAGCTGGATGGCTCTCGAACCACCCGACGCAATCAAGTTCTCCCACTCGGGGTAGCACATTGAGTTTGGGAGGGCGGTTGGAGCGCGCGTCGTGAAGAGACTCCACCGCCACCTGTGCTACGACGACTGCGTAGCCGTGGACAGCCGCCGCTGCGCCTCCGCGTACACGTCTGGCGGCAGGGGGCCGCGCTCCGCCGTCCGCAGGTTGTCCGCAAGGTGCTCCATGCTCGCTGTACCCACGATTGTGGTGTGCATGCTGGGATTGGAGATGGTGTAGCGGAGCATGAACTGCGTACGGGTCATGCCATCCAGCAGTTCGTTCAGGTTGGCCTCTCCCCACAGCGCCCAGCGGTCGCCACCGTGCCCGCCGCTGTCGGGGTCGCCCTTGGCGACGCCGCCGCGCACTATGACTCCAGCGCCGGCCGCGCACGCCTGCGCCATGGCGTCTTCATGCTCACGCTCAACGGCCGAGTAGGGGATCTGGAAGGCATCGAACGCGCCCATGTCGATGTGGCCCGGCAGGTTTGGCAGGGCGCCGGACATGCCCAGGAAGCGGATCTTGCCCTCGCGCTGCAGGTCCAGCAGCGTCTCCACGGCGCCGTGCCGTTCCAACTCAGACACCGCCGGGCTGCCGTGGAACTGCACGAGGTCGAGGTGGTCCGTGTTCATGCGGCGCAGGCTCTGCTCCACGCCGTTGACGATATTCTCGCGGGTGAAGACGTGGGGGAAGCGCCTGCCGGTTAGCACAGCATCCGAGGGCGCATCGCCCTCGGTGGCCCAGCAGCCGCACTTGGATGCCAGAAAGTACTCGTTCCGTCGGTGGGAGATGTGCCGGCCGATGAGCTCTTCGCTCACACCGTAGTCAATGGACGTGTCGATCAAGTTGATGCCGCCGTCCAGCACCGCGTTCAGGATGCGACCGGCCTCCTCAGGGGCAATGGGGCGGCCGGGGGGCGCGCCCCGCAACTCCATCGCGCCGTAGGCCAACGCTGTGACCTCGTAACCCGTGCGTCCCAGCGTCCGCTTCACAATGTCCGCCATTGAGTTCCCCTATGAGTTGCTGATTTGCTCCAAGGCCGCCCTGAATAGCTCTGCTTGCAGCCAACGTGACCTGCCCGCACGCATTGTACCAGTCGCCATGTTGGCGCCGCGATCGAAGAAACCGATGCCGCAGACCGTACTGCCTCGAAGGCGTCGCCGCTGATTGCGTTGTTCTCGGTGAGGAGCAAGCTTTCTGGGAGGAGTTGGGCTACAGCCTGCCGGTCCGCTGGTTCTTGGGCATGCAACTAATGGAGCCCAGCTTCGGTCCTAAGGTGTTCACGAAGAACCGGCTGCGGTGCTGGACGTCAAGGGCGCCAAGTGGGCCAGCAGTTGTTCGACGAGGTAGTCTTGAAGGCGCGCCAGCGAAGCCTGCCGTCGATGCTCTCCTCCCGGTTGTAGTAGGCGAGGGTGGCGTCGAGTCCCTGGGTCTCGTACCGGCTGATAGCGTTGTTGACGAAGAATCTGGTGTACTCGGCGGGGGTGGACTTTGGCGAGCCTACTAAGACGAACCACATCTCGAAGATGGTTCTGTCTATCGTCAAGTTTGATGAGGCTTATAGGGGCGCTCGCACATGAGCGCCCCTATAAGCCTCACTAGGTCACTGGTGGACCAAGTCTTCCTTTGTTGGGTTGCCATCCCTAAGGGGCAAGTGGGACCCGCGTCGTATTCCCAAAGGCCATCTCAGGGAGTTCGTCCGCCCTGGACCCGGTCCCAACATGCTCACCTCAGCCGATATAGATGAGTAGGGGATGAGGACGAGATGGACGATGTGTAGGTCATCGTATGGCGAGACTTGTTGGCTAAGCGGCCCAGTGAGCGTGGGAGCCAGGTGGCGGAGATCACCGGCGGGTGTCGTCATGGGGCGGGACTACCACGTCTCGAACCATTGGTCATCGGCGACGTCAATTGCGAGGTTAATGTCGGCAGATCCGGCCAGTCCAGTTTATCGAGCGCGTCTTGGGTGATCTTGCCATGAGCTTCAAATGCCACCTGAAGCCGTTCGTCAAGCCATGAGCGACCTTCATCAGAAAGCTTGACAGCGGCTTGCTGTGAATATGCCCTCCGGGGATTGGTGTTACCTTCACCTCGGGCGAAATTAAGTTGTGTAGACGCGAATGAATCTGCCGAGAACGCTTCCATCAGTTCGTTAAGCGAGATGCCGTTCTCCATCGTACCCGCGACGAACTCGGCTTGATGTACGCGGATATATCGCGGCCAATCCTTCTTCCAGGGCCGCCGTATGATATCTGCGGCTGTCGCATCGTCCCTTCCTAGCTCGTACTTCATTCCTATGGCGCGACCGAAGATACGGATGTCATTAGGGTTCCGGGTGAGTCGACCCATGAAGATAACATCGTCGTTCCTGACACTCCTCGGCCGCCTATCCCTAGGATAGCATGCGGCCCAGTGGCAACCCCCTCTCTCAAGTTCGTCAATGATGCAGGATGACAGCGGGATTCGGTTGTCGGCCTTACCGAGGAGTTTTACGAAAGCCTGCGATGCATCGGCGACGACGGTCGGCACTCTAGCAGGTGGTAGATCGGCAAAGCCAACATCGACGCCAAAGTCGCCTAGGCCGGCGGTCTGGTTGAGGCGGCCGCCCCGTAAACGATGTGCGGTGACCGTCTCGTCCCACGCATCGACCTGATCCCGCCGGAGGTTGTTACCGGCACGCTGCCATAGCCTATCGAAATAGGCCCGGCAGTCCGTGATGATCGTCGCATCCTCGGCAACCATGCCGAACTCATAGTTCCGGCTAAGGGCAGCCTTGGTAAGATTGGCAGAGGTGATAATCGCCCTGCTAGCGCCGAAAAGATACAGCTTGGCGTGGAGGTTGCGCACGCCGCGAACCTTGGCATCGGCATCGACCAGCTTCCGCAAGGCGGCGACATCGCTGACGCCTTCGGCGAAGTCCGGGAGGTTGAACCGGGTGATAACCTTAACGCTGTCAGGCCGATACCCCAATAGACTCTCAAGGACGCTCACTTTCATAAACGGACAGATGATCCGAAGTTCGCTGGCGTCGGCGCTCAGAGCCTCAGCGAATTCCTTATCCCATCCCTCTTCAATCAGCCGAATCGCCATGCGACCTCCGATCTCTCCTCGCCAGGGCCTATGGGCCCAAGGATCACTGACCCCACTACACTACCGGCACGCGGCCCTTCCCGGGCCATCAGTACACCCGGCAACGCGTCGCTCGGCAAGCAACCCACCCACCGCCATTAACCCCATTCTTCCTGTGGCGCTCGGTCACAGTCAGCCGCCTCCCCCGCCTTCGCCAGCGCCGCGCGGGGGAACGCACGTCCAGCCTAGTCGCTCCAGCACCCCTCGGACCGGCTGCTCAGCGTGGTGGTACTCGTTCAGCTCGAAGGAGTGGCCATGGCCACACACACTTTCCTATTCCACATTCCACAGCTATGGACTGGCGAGAGCATCGGCACATTCGTATCCCCTATGTGTTACCTTAAAAACTCTTCCCGTGCCGTTCCCGTCTTCTACCAGACCGTGACCATAGAGTTCATCCAGAGCCTGCTTCCATTTAGCCTCTGATCTGCTATCACCCAATTGCACAAAACTCTTGTCGTTTGTCTTGATGCTCAAGCCCGCCATTGCCTCAGTCATAAGAATCATACCCTTATTCCCTTCATCCCTTGTTGCTTCAACCAGAAGTTCCCGCGCTTCCTTCGAGAGTTGCAATGGCTCAGTGGCGGACGATTGTTGCTCGATAGTGGTTGCCAATTCGGCTGACTTCTGCACCAATTCGTTAACTGCGGCTGTGTAGCTTGATGGCTTATCAAGATCAACACTCAAATGCTTCGAGGCCTCCTCCAAAAGCTGATGAACTTGACCGCCTTCTCGGGCGTCTAGCGAGTTGATTCCAGCTAACGGACCTCCCAAATGTTCTGGGGCTGCACCCGATGCGAGCAGGGGAATCATAGGTTTCTCTACCCCCCAGCGCGCACCAAGCTCGAAAATCACATAAACAGACCTCATCGAATCGGGTGTAATGAGACCTATTAGCAACTCCGCATCGTGAACTTCGGCCCGAAGCGTTTCGTCGGTTGGTGAGCCTGCATGCATGCGATACCCGTCGACGCTGGTACATCGGATCTCGTCACTTCTAAGGTGCAATGCCTTTCGCAGAAGCTCAATGAGAAGTTTTGCTACGCCAACATCATTGCTGCTGTGACTAATGAAGACTCGCATTGACGTAGTTGAGTGAGCCTGCTGGACAACGGCGTTGCTTTCGTCCACACCATAGCCAGAAGGTTCCCTGATGAATCGCTTTGTGACGTCCGTCAGCATGTCCATTGATTTTTGGACAAGATGCCCTATCTTTCGCTCACTCTCGTATACTCTAACACGATAGATGTCATCCGCCATAATCGCTCTGCCGTTGACGACCATCGGCTTTGCGTTACGATAGGGAACGAGAAAGCGCTGCTCAAGTTCTTCAAATGGAAGATCGTACTCCCATTCTGCCCGCTTGTGGGGAGGTTCATAAGCCTTAGGTGTAATCTGTATGTGATACATCTTATTCTGGAATTCCCCAAATGCCATATGGACACCCGCCCCCGCCCCGTCAGCAGTGCGTCAGCGGCAGATGCTTTCAACGATTGTAACCTATCTCGTTCCCCACGCGCCCGCTCAATAGCATCGTAGATGCTGTCCAGGAGGGCTCCCCAGCACCAGCCCCCCGACGCCACCCCCCTCTTGCAAAATAAGGACATTTGTGCTAGAGTAGGGTCAACGAGTGGGCTGGCGGCCCACACCTTCGTTGAGCAGGGTTGCCGCGAGTTGCAGCTTATAGGGTATATGGAAGGCGGGAGAGCAGATGATCGAGCAGTGGCCTGGCGGCCCACTCCTGGCATGACGCAAGGTCCCGGCTACGCGACGCCTACGTCCCGGCTACGGGACGCCTCGCTTCGGGGGCCGGCTGGAAAGTGGACAAAGGCGTCGCGGACCGTGCCGGAGGCGTGGCAACTGTGACGCCCGGGTGTGCCGGATTAGCTACGCCGCTGGCGCCGCTCCTTCACTGGCAGTCACGCCTTTACGCACAAACGGGACCTCCGCAGCGGCGTCACGGATAACCGGCCCCGCCGGCGTCGCAGTCCCCGCCCCTATACTCGGAGGAAAGTGTGGAAGGGGGGTCACCGCGTGAATGAGGCGCCCCGGTGGGGTCGAACTGGCGGGACGGTCAGTGGTGGCGGACGCCGCTATGCGGGAGGCTTCCCGCATTAGCCCTTGAACAGGTCTTTGACCTTGGATAGGAACGAGCGGGGCTTACCGCGCGTCATGAATTTCGACCACTGTTCCTCGGCGGAAGAGGAGCGTTTCAGGTCTTGGACGCGCTGCTCCATCAGCTCCAGGACCCTCTTCTCCTCGCCCTCGTCCAGCCAATAGCCGTGCTGGTTCTTGCAGTGGTCAATGGCCAAGTTGTGGGCCCGGTAGTTAAAGGTCTCCATGACCTCGTGGCACTTGGGACAAGCTATGTCGCTCGCTCGGCGAGCGTACTCCGTCATCCCTTTGCGCTCGTCGTCATCCATGGCATGGTCCTCAAGCTGGTCCATTTCATGGAAGTCCAGCCAGAGGCCCCTGCACTCGGGGCAATGGTCAACCTCAATCCCCATATGGGATTGTTCGTTCAGAGCGACATCGCAACGTGGGCAGTTCACTGTGTTTCCTCCCTCGATACGCGATGATTGGGGTCGTCTGGCAAGGGTACCATAAGCGGATTCAAGAGTAGGCAAGACTTAACAATCAAAACGCTGGCGCAGGGGTATTGGATGGGACAGCGGCTGGTTCTCGCGCTAATCCCCCGCGGGCAGCGGCGGCGGGCGGCCTACCCAAGCCGCAGGGGGAGGCTGCGGTGAGCCTGGCCCGTTAGCCCGCGGCGGACTCTCGCCTGATGGGGCAAGAGCGACCCAAGGTCACAGACCCAAGGTGAGCCACAACACGAAGGTTCTTGATTCTGCCCAGCGTGGTGGAGCTGGAGGAAGTCATACTCTTATACGAATACAGCCATAAATGCTTGGTATTCCCACAGTTGTTACCACTCCTTGAAGGGAATAGGGGTTCCCAAGAGTGCCGCTCGACTATTATATGACTGCGACCCGTCTTTCCGTAACGGGATGCTGTCGAATGAGGCCCTGTCCGACAGTTCGAGGCTGGTTTGGTGAGCGGCGCCGTGGCTCACGCGCCCGACGATGCCGTCGGCCAGCAGGCCGGTCAGCCCACGGTGGATCGTCGCATGCGGCTCGCCGGAGGCACCTTCCGGCTCAGCCGAGTCGGCGAAGGGCATCCGGCTGAGGGAATCGAGCAGCTGTCGGTCAGAGAGCGCCAAGTTAGCGTCCTCTTTCCTTCGGTACGCCGCATCTGTCGTCTGCTGTGGTTGGCATTTGCCCAACTTCCCATTGTGAACAAGGGAAACGGCGAATGTAGTGGCTGCTGGCCATTGTATCATAGCCATTCTTGGGGCAGGCGCTGAAGGATTTCTGGTCAGAGCGGCTGCGAGCGGCGAGCAGAAGGGTGATAACACCCCTGAGCAGGGCCATACGGAGGGACGCGGGGCATCTAACTCCCCTTCCGCATTGACTCGGAAGCGCCTAGGAACGCATCCTTGAACAGTATCCACGGGCATTCCAATAGTCTCGTTGCGGGAGATATGAGAATGGCTTCAACCAAACGCCTGCTCCCAACCGGCGAATGCTGGTGCGGCGGTGGCGCGGAGACGGCGATTGGCTCGTTCTTCCTGCTCGGCCACGACAAGACCGCCGAGTCCGCGGTGATCTCCGTCGAGTACGGCGGCGTCCCCGGCTTCGTGGTCCCCCACGGATACGGACCGGGGGCAAGAACGCCCTACGCGAAGTAGTCAGGTGGCGTTCCAAGAGCAAACGAAGGGGTGAGGCATCATGACGACTGTGCCACGGAGACGGACGGCCTCCGGCGCGGACGCCGCAACGAGCAGCGGCGCCCTGACAGGCTACGAGGCCGAGCTCTGGCGGATGGCCGACGCCCTCCGGGGCAGCATGGACGCCGCCGAGTACAAGCACGTCGTCCTCGGCCTCATCTTCCTCAAGTACATCTCCGACGCCTTTCAGGAGTTGCACGCCTGGCTGGAGTCGAAGACGGGGGAGGGGTATGACTCCGAGGACATGGACGAGTACCGCGGCGAGAACATCTTCTGGGTCCCGCCGGAGGCCCGCTGGCCGCACCTCAAGGCCCAGGCTCGACAGCCGACCATCGGCCAGCTGGTGGACGACGCCATGGCCGCCATCGAGCGGGACAATCCGGTGCTCAAGGACGTGCTGCCCAAGGACTACGCCCGGCCCGCCCTGGACAAGACCCGCCTCGGCCAGCTCATCGACCTGATCACGAACATCCAAGTTGGAGACGCCGAAGCCCGCTCCAAAGACGTGCTGGGACGTGTGTATGAGTACTTCCTCTCCCAGTTCGCCAGCGCCGAGGGCAAGAAGGGCGGCGAGTTCTACACCCCGCGTTGCGTCGTCAAGCTCTTGGTGGAGATGTTGGAACCCTACCAGGGCCGCGTCTACGACCCCTGTTGCGGCTCCTCCGGCATGTTCGTCCAGTCGATCGAGTTCATCCATGCCCACGCCACCGGCAATGGCAACGGCGGGAAGGCCAGAGGCGACATCTCCATCTGGGGCCAGGAGTCCAACCACACCACTTGGAAGCTGGCCAAGATGAATCTGGCGCTTCGCGGGATAGAGGGCAACATTGCCCACGGCGACAGCTTCCATGACGACCGCCACCCCGACCTGAAGGCCGACTACATCCTCGCCAATCCCCCCTTCAACGTCTCCGACTGGGGCGGCGAGCGGCTGCGGGACGACAAGCGGTGGCAGCACGGCGTCCCGCCCGCGGGCAACGCCAACTTCGCCTGGGTGCAGCACTTCCTCTACCACCTGTCGCCGCGCGGCGCCGCCGGCTTCGTCCTGGCTAACGGCTCCATGTCGTCGAACCAGTCGGGCGAGGGCGAGATCCGGAAGAACCTCATCGAGGCGGACCTGGTGGACTGCATGGTGGCCATGCCCGGCCAACTCTTCTACTCCACGCAGATACCCGTTTGCCTTTGGTTCGTGGCCAGGGACCGCAGAGGCGGCAAGCACCGCGACCGGCGGGGCGAGGTGCTGTTCATCGACGCCCGCAGGCTGGGCCGCATGGTGGACCGCACCCACCGGGAATTGACCGATGACGACATCGCCCGCATCGCCGACACGTACCACGCCTGGCGCGGCGAGGATGGCCCGGGCGAGTACGCCGACGTTCCCGGCTTCTGCAAGAGCGCTTCGTTGGAGGACATCCGCAAGCACGGCCACGTACTCACTCCCGGCCGCTATGTCGGCGCGGCGCCGCAGGAGAACGACGGGGAACCCTTCAAGGAGAAGATGGCCCGGCTCTCCGCCCAGTGGCGGGAGCAGCAGGCCGAGGCGCAGCGGCTGGACTCGGCCATCGAGGACAACCTGACCCGGTTGGGGTTTGGAGCGGGACGATCCGAATATGCCCAAGGTTAGGGAGGCCATACAATTGATAGAGGAGGACGGATGGCGGTTGATCCGAACCAGGGGAAGCCACCACCAGTTCAAGCACCCACTCAAACCTGGTCGCGTGACCGTCCCTGGGAAGCCAGCGGATGACTTGCCCCCAGGCACGTGGAACAGCATATTGAAACAGTCCGGCCTGAAGGAGGAATCGGCGTCGTGAAATACACCATCGTGATTGAAAAGAGTCCCAACAATTACGCGGCCTATGTGCCGGACCTGCCCGGCTGCGTGGCTACCGCCAGCACCCGCGAGGAACTACTGGAGGAGATCCGGAACGCCATTGAGTTCCACATCGAAGGGATGCGTGAAGACGGCGAATCCATCCCGGAGCCGCAGGTCACCGCCGACGTTGTAGAAGTTTCGGCTGCGAGGGCCTAGGCAGATGACCGACCGGACGGACGCGACCACCCGCCGCCCTGGAGTACAGGAGCGAGCCGAGCTGACGCCGCCTAGCGAGTGGCGTGAGGTGATGCTGGGGGAAATTGCGGAGGTCGTAGGCGGTAGCACCCCATCGACGAGAGACCCTGACAACTTCGACGGAAACGTCCCGTGGTTGACCCCTAGAGACCTTGCAGGCCCTCACGATCGCTACATTTCACACGGCGCGAGGAATCTATCTCAAAAGGGACTTGACATCTGCTCGGCTAAATTGCTTCCACATGGAGCGGTGCTGCTTACAACACGTGCTCCGATTGGATACGTAGCGATTGCACAGAATCCGATAGCGACCAATCAGGGCTTCCGAAGTCTCATTTTGAGAGACGGCTGCATCCCCGAGTACCTCTACTACTGGCTGATTGCTAACAGCAGCGAGCTCGAGTTGCGTGGCTCTGGTACAACTTTCCCTGAGCTATCGGGATCCTCTCTTAAGGAGATATGCCTCTCCCTCCCACCCCTCCCTGAGCAGCGAGCCATCGCCTACGTCCTCGGCACGCTGGACGACAAGATCGAGCTGAACCGTCGCATGAACGAGACGCTGGAAGCGATGGCGCGGGCGCTGTTCAAGGACTGGTTTGTCGACTTCGGCCCCGTCTGCGCCAAGTTGGAGGGCCGCGACCCCTACCTCCCGTCGGCCCTCTGGTCCCTCTTCCCAGACCGCCTCGTGCCGTCGGAGTTGGGAGACATCCCGGAGGGGTGGGAGGCGAAGCCGTTAGGGGTGGCGGTGGACGTGGTTGGAGGCACTACACCCAGCACCAAGGTAGCCAAGTACTGGGAAGAAGGCATTCATTGCTGGGCGACGCCCAAGGACCTTTCGGCTCTATCCACGCCGGTGCTGCTGAATACTGAGCGTCTGATCACTGATGAGGGTTTGCGGCAGATAGGTTCGGGTCTCCTTCCTCCCGGTACACTACTCCTTTCCTCACGGGCACCTATTGGCTATCTAGCGGTCACTGAAGTTCCAGTAGCTATCAATCAGGGGTTCATTGCCATGCCGCCGAGGAAGGGGAGTTCAAACCTGTTCATGCTCCATTGGTGCAAGGCCTTTCACGACGAGATAGTGAACCATGCTAACGGGTCTACATTTTTGGAGATTAGCAAGAGCCACTTCCGGCAGATTCCAATACTAGTACCTAGTCCAATCATGCTTAGTGCGTGGCATGACTCCGCGTCCGTGCTCCACAACAGAATCGTTGCCAACGAAATCGTTTCGCGTATGCTGATCGCAGAGCGAGATTTGCTGTTGACTGAGCTGGTATCAGGAGCAACGAGATTGCAATGAGCCGAACCGGTAACATTCGCGGAGAGGTAGCCTATGGGTAGCGCTTCAAAGATGACTCTATGTGGGCAGGGAGGCTGTCGGCGTAACGCAGGTCATGCCGGTGGGCACAACCCTTATCCTACGGAAGCATGGGATTTCTTTGACGACAAGGACAAGGCTAAACTCTCCAAGGCAGGCTTCGCAACTCCTCGTGGCGGAAGGAAGGGTGCCTATCAGAATCATGTCCTCAGATCGAATCAAGTGATTATCCCTTACGAACGAGTCACGGGTTTGGACCTATCGCGATTCGCCGACGGGTATATCATTCGTTTGCTTCCTGAACAATACTTCATAGGACAGTTTGAACCAAGAAACGAATTCTTGCAGCCTAGTGAAGTCAGAGTTGGAGACAGCGCTTTTGTGTTGTATAGAAGCCATGAGAGTTTTGAATCACTCCCTCCAATGCCGGATTGGTATGCGCGACGACTTCTGAAGGACGGCAGCGAGGTTGCAGCCCGTGGTGAAGGAGTAGTCGATGATGGACATTACGTGCTACGACTTCCAAGAACGGGAGCTAAGCCACAACGAGAAGAAGGTCCACCACAAGGTGTATTTGCGCCAGAGTATGCCGACATGAATGACAACTATTTATGCAAATGCGTGCTTGCATGGCTAATCATAAAGACATCGGGAAGTCCGTACACGACGAACCAAGCAGAGCAGTTGCACGTGATACTAGGGTCAGAGGACCTCGGATCTGAGGAGGCACTTGAACACCTTAGTGCCGTTCGACGAGGAATGACCTGCTGTCCATTGTGCCTGAGATTTGTTCGGTACAATGAGCTACATGACATGGTTTCCTTTGAGGATGAGAGTTCTCTCGAGAATGCCCCTCTGCAGATAGAGGGAACAACCAGATCAACGATTGTCAACCTCTTTCACTTGGAGCCGTTGGTGTACAGTGATGGTCACCACATTCCTCAAAAAGTGACTTGGGGCCACGCAGTTTGCAATACACGCCTTGGCCAAAGACGATGTTACTCATTAAGAGAGCTTCAACTAGGAGACTTGAAAGTAGGCATTATTCATGAAAATGGGATTGATACATTTGGCTGGATTAGTGGCGATAGCCGAATGATTCGTTCGCCCGGAGGAGCTGTCTGGATTCAACTGCAAGGGGATGATATGGACGAAAACACCTAACGAGGGCTTACGCTGAATTCGAGTCAATCCACCCTTTCTTGGATAGAATCTGACGGATAGGCCGGTTGACTGTTCCACCCTACATGATCGTAAGGGTCCTGTGCGACAGACATATGTTGGCAGTACTGAGTGAAGCCCGAGGGAGGCGGTCAGTACTCCTGGTGTTTCTCAGGCTCCTCCATCTGGCGGAAGGCAGCGAGTAGGTTGCGTCCCACCAACCGAAGACAACGCGATTTGAAGATCACAGCATGCCATGTCATGATGCACAACAGCGCTTGTCGTGAAAACGTAATGCACAATGAGCGCCGCGGCGAACGACGAGTATCCCCATGACCACCCTCACCGAAGCCGACGTCGAACAGGCTGCCCTGGCCTGGTTAGAGGGCCTCGGCTGGCAGGTGGCGCACGGCCCGGACATTGCGCCGGACACGCCCGGCGCCGAGCGCTCCGACTATGGGCAGGTGGTGCTGGAGCGTCGGCTGCGGGACTCCCTCGCCGAGTTGAACCCCAGCCTGCCTTCGTCGGCGCTAGACGACGCCTTCCGCAAGCTCACCCGCTCCGAAGGTTCAACGCTTGAAGCTCGCAACCGCGCCTTCCACCGGATGCTCGTAGATGGTGTGACAGTGGAGCACCGGGACGGCGAGGGGCGCATCCGTGGAGCGCAGGTGAAGGTCATCGACTTCGACGACCCCGCCAACAACGACTGGCTGGCCGTCAACCAGTTCACCGTCACCGAGAATAGGAATACCCGCAGGCCGGACGTCGTGCTGTTCGTCAACGGGCTGCCCCTAGGCGTCATCGAGCTGAAGAACCCTGTGGACGAGGACGCCACCATCTGGACGGCCTGGCAGCAACTCCAGACCTACAAGGCGGAGCTGCCAACCCTGTTCTCCATGAACGAGGCGCTCCTGGTCTCCGACGGGACCGAGGCCCGTATCGGCGCGCTGACCTCCGGTCGGGAGTGGTTCAAGCCCTGGCGCACCGTAACCGGGGAGACGCTGGCTGACACTCGCATGACCGAGTTGCAGGTGATGCTGGAGGGCGTCTTTGAGCCGGGCCGCTTCCTCGCCCTGGTCCGCGACTTCATCGTCTTCGACGACGACGGCAGCGGCGCTCTGGTCAAGAAGATGTCCGGGTATCACCAGTTCCACGCCGTCAAGGTTGCGGTGGATGAGACCCTGCGGGCGGCGAAGCTGCAACGCACCGAAGTCCGAATCGCCGAGGAGGGCGGGCGGTACGAGGCGAGCCACAAACCCGGCGGAGAGCTTGGCGACCGACGCATCGGGGTGGTGTGGCATACCCAAGGATCAGGCAAGAGCCTGACCATGGCGTTCTACGCCGGGGTCATTGTCCGCGAGCCGGCCATGGAGAACCCGACCGTCGTGGTCCTCACGGACCGCAACGACCTGGACGACCAGCTCTTCGGCACGTTCTCCCGTTGCCAGGACCTCCTGCGCCAGCCGCCAGCCCAGGCGGAGAGTCGGGCCGACCTGCGCAGCAAGTTGTCGGTGAACGCCGGGGGAATAGTCTTCACAACCATCCAGAAGTTCTTCCCCGAAGAGAAGGGCGATTCCCACCCCACCCTCTCGGGGCGGCGGAACATCGTGGTCATCGCTGACGAAGCCCACCGCAGCCAGTACGACTTCATCGACGGCTACGCCCGTCACATGCGGGACGCCCTGCCCAACGCCTCGTTTGTCGGCTTCACGGGAACGCCCATCGAGCTGCAGGACGCCAACACGCGGGCCGTGTTTGGAGACTACATCAGCATCTACGACATCCAACGTTCCGTCGAGGACGGGGCTACGGTGCCCATCTACTACGAGAGCCGCCTCGCCAAGCTGGCCCTGGACGAGCAGGAGAGGCCGAACATAGACCCGGAGTTCGAGGAGGCCACCGAGGGTGAGGAGGTGGAGCGAAGGGAGAGGCTCAAGACCAAATGGGCTCAGTTGGAGGCCGTCGTCGGCGCGGAGAAGCGGGTGAAGCAGATTGCCGAGGACATCGTGACCCACTTCGGGCAACGGCTGGAGGCGCTGGACGGCAAGGCGATGGTCGTTTGCATGAGCCGGCGCATCTGCATCGACCTCTACCGGGAGTTGGTGCGCCTGCGCCCCGGCTGGCGCAACGACGATGACGACCAGGGAAGCGTCAAGGTGGTGATGACCGGCTCAGCCTCCGATCCACTGGACTGGCAGCCGCACATCAGGAACAAGGCTCGTCGGGAGGCGTTGGCGAACCGCTTCCGCGATCCCGCCGACCCACTCCAGATTGTGCTTGTGCGGGACATGTGGCTCACGGGGTTCGACGCGCCCAGCCTGCACACCATGTACGTGGACAAGCCGATGCGGGGACACGGGCTGATGCAGGCTATCGCCCGCGTCAATCGGGTCTTCAAGGACAAGCCGGGCGGCTTGGTGGTGGACTACTTGGGGCTGGCCCAGGACCTCAAGCAAGCCCTGGCCACGTACACCGAGAGCGGCGGCACCGGTCGCACCGCCTTGGACCAAGAGGAAGCGGTTGCGGTGATGTTGGAGAAGTACGAGGTGTGCTGCGCCCTGTTTCACGGATTCGATAGGTCCAAGTGGACTGCGGGTGGTGCACAGGAACGGTTGGGACTTCTGCCGCCCGCTCAAGAGCACGTCCTGGCCCAAGAGGACGGCAAGGAACGCTGCCTGAACGCCGTCCGCGAGCTGTCGCAAGCCTTCGCCCTGGCCGTGCCGCACCCGGAGACGTTTCGTATTCGGGACGACGTGGGATTCTTCCAGACGGTGAGGGCGGCGCTGTCGAAGCGGGCAACGGGAGAGGCCCGCGCCGAGGAGGATCTGGACCTAGCCGTGCGGCAGATAATCTCCCGGGCGGTGGCGTCCGAAGGCGTGATGGACATCTTCGCCGCCGCGGGACTGGACAAGCCGGACATCTCGGTGCTCTCCGACGAGTTCCTGGCCGAGGTGCAGGGAATGCCTCAGCGCAACCTCGCCGTGGAGCTGTTGCAGAAGCTGCTCAAGGGGGAGTTGCACACCCGGCGCCGCAAGAACGTGGTGCAGGCCCGCTCCTTCGCCGAGATGCTGGAGCAAACGCTGCGGCGCTACCAAAACCGGGCGATCGAGGCGGCGCAGGTCATCGAGGAGCTGATACAGCTTGCGAAGGACATGCGGGAGGCCAACGCCCGCGGTGAGCATCTGGGCTTGAGCGAGGACGAGTTGGCCTTCTACGACGCGCTGGAAACCAACGACAGCGCGGTGCAGGTGCTGGGCGACGAGACCCTTCACGCCATAGCCCGCGAGCTGGTCGACACCGTGCGGAACAACGTCACTATCGACTGGACGCTGCGGGAGAACGTCCGCGCCAAGCTACGGGCGCTGGTCAAACGCATCCTGCGCAAGCACGGTTACCCGCCCGACAAGCAGGAGAAGGCGACAATAACCGTCCTTGAGCAGGCCGAGGTTCTGTCGGAGGGCTGGGTAGCCGCCTGAGTTCGCGTGGGAGGTCAGCCCTTCCCTACAGGACCAGCCGGAACCTCAACGTGAAGGCTCTTGATTTGTCCGGTTTGGTGGCCTGGAACAGCTCAACTCAGAGTTGCGAGAACTCTCCTCAGCGCCCCGGCAAACTCACGCTCCTGCCAGCTCCGGACCTTAGGACTAACGACTTCGGAGTGCAGGCTACAGGGCCACCGAGCCAGGCGCTCCAGGCTCACAGCCGGCCACAATAGACTTGGGTCCAATCGCAGTTCTCTGCCTAACTCGCTGCGCCACGTCTTGAGACTCCGAAAGCGAGTCCTGACCCTCTCTCGCTCAGCGGGACTCCATGTCTTTTCACTCCGCGTCCGCTTCGGGCAAGTCACGGGGCGAGACCTGAGCCCTTCTTCGATTGCGGCTTTCAGGCCTCTGTCGGCAGGCGGACGTCCGAACCGACCCAGCCCTTTGACGGCCGAGAGATCGGCCACGGGCTCGGACGACAGCTTGACCAGTGCAGAATCCGATATCACCTTGAAGAACGGACGATCGAGACGGATGGCCTCTTGTTCGCGAAATTGGAACAGGGAGCGCAGGACAGCCAAACTCCTGCCATCCAGGTCATGGCTACCCGTGATCGAAAGGAAGGCCAGCTCGCGGTCGGGAGGCGTATGCCGCACGTTCTCCAGACGCGCGAACTCCTCTTTCGCCCATGCGAACCGCGATAGCTCCTTTAGCCGTGCCGATAGTGCTTCGCGGACCTGCAGAAGGTGTAGAACGTCGTCTGCTGCGTACTTCAGCGCTTCAGGAGTTAAAGGCCGCATCGTCCAGTCTGACCGCTGGAGTCTCCGGAGCTTGGCCAACTTCACCCCCGCGTGCTCCTCCACTACAGACTGCAAGCCCAGATGCTCGGAGCCAACGAAGGCGGCGGCAATACCGGTGTCGAACAAATTGTTTACCCGGAATCCCCAGTCCCTGTCAAGGCTACGGAGGTCGTAGTCGGCGGCATGGAAGACCTTCTCCACCGATCGGTCACCGAGAAGGTCACCAAGCGGTCGGAGATCGTCTATCGCCAGCGGATCGACGAGGAAGGCGGTCTCGGCTGATGCGAGTTGCACGAGGCAGACGCGCTCGTGATATCTGAAGAACCCGTTCGACTCGATGTCGACTGCGACTCGTGGCGTCCTCGATATATGATCGACGACTTCGGCTAGGCGTGATCCCGTGCTAACTAGCTCGATCTGGCTCATCTGCATAGTCAGTAGCGTAAGACATAAGTGGTTGCCCAGTCTAATTCCAGTGCCGTCCAAGGCCATCGACCGGGACGAGGCCGTTGCGGCGGCCGTCGACTACTTCAATGGCGTCATGAGCAAGGAAGAGGCGATAGCGGTCGTCAGGATCTACTTCGCCGGCTGATCCGATGGCGGCCGGGGAGTGGAGCGCGGTAGAGGGTAAAAGGGAGGGAGAGCCTTGGTCAGGAAAGCGTTGGCGGTTGCCGGGGCGGCTCTTTGGGTAGTGGCGCGCCCGCTCACATCGGGCGCGCCCGCCCACTCATTCCAGCACCGGAGATACGCCTCGTAGCGGCGCCCACACCGGAACCGGTCGCGGGGGTACCGCACGCCGCCATCACACATCCTGTGGCGTCCGCATGGCGCCGGGCCATGCGGACATGGGCGGGTCTACCCTAGCGGCGTCCTCGTGCAGCTCGGGCGGGTCATAGAGGAGTGGCGGCATCCGTTGGCCTCACATCGACCAACCCCCATCCCCCTATAAGGGGATGGTTTGGCGGTCTATTTCCCATTCCCTCTTATATAATATGCAGGGTTTCAAAGGTGCCACCACCACCATCCCTGGTATGAACGGGAGGCGGGCGAGGCGGGCGCGCCCGCCCACTCATTCCAGCACCGGAGATACGCCTCGTAGCGGGGCCCATACCGGAACCAGTCTCAGCAGTCGCCGCACGCCGCCATCACATCCTGTGGCGTCCGCATGGCGCCGGGCCATGCGGACATGGGCGGGTCTACCCTAGCGGCGTCCTCGTGCAGCTCGGGCGGGTCATAGAGGAGTGGCGGCATCCGTTGGCCTCACATCGACTACCCCCCCAACCCCCTATAAGGGAATGGTTTGGCGGTCTATTTCCAATTCCCTCTTATATAATGGCGGATTTCCCGCGGTGGCGGCCTTGGTGACAGTGGCCATGGGCCCCATCCCACTCTGTATCTGACCTCAGACGCTGAGGCGTCGCGTCCTGCACATAGTTGCTGGCCGCAATACCGCGAGAGGTAGCCTCCTGCATTGCATCGATAGGAACCACTGCCGCGAGGCCTGAATGCTCCTGAGAGATCATCTCGGGGCGATCTGGATTGATTACCAAACCAGGAAGAGCGCACCCAAGATTGAACCCGATCCCGTTGCTGCTGGTGGCCCGATTGATGTCAACGCGCTTTCCCCCATTGTAACCCCAAACAGACGTTCGCACTACACGCGCGCTACGGAGAGGCCGCCCGGCTTCAGCCGTCGCAGAGCGGCAGGCCAAGCTCGGCCAAGTCGTTGGCCGGTGCGTCTCCCCCCAGACCATCGGCGCGGACAAGGGCTACGACAGGAGGGGTTGTGTGGGAGCGATGCGCGCCCGCGGCGTCCAACCGCATCGCGCTGGTGGCGGACGTCGTTTGCCATCGTCGGCCCCGGGCCTCTGGCTGGCGGGCCTCTCCGACGTAGCGAGGACGGCGGGGCGGAGTTGCTTTTGTAAAGGGGGCTACGCGACTGGCTGGGGGGGCGCTGGAGGGGGGAGTCGGTTATTCCAGCAAACGCTTGACCGCAGCCACACTCACTGCGTTTGAGTAGTATGAGCCCCTCCAACCCTCACTGATGACGCCTACTAGCTCGCCATTTTCATTAATGAGCGCCCCGCCGCTGAAGCCGGACCATGCTTTGGCATTCGTTCGCAGACAGGCACTGAACGAGCAACCATCGTAGCCGACTATGATTCCCTCGTTGTATTGGAAATCATATTCCCCTCCAGGTAGTCCGATGTTTGTTACGGGGCTTTCCAGCGATGGAGTTTCAGTCGCCAGTGGAATTACCGGTAGTTCGACCTCTATGCTTAGCAGCGCAATATCCTCTTGCGCGTTGTGCCTTAGCAATCGAGCATGATGCCTTTTACCGTCATGTACAACGCTGACGCCGACACACTGTCCAACGTCGGTACAGTAGGATTCAACTACGTGCCAAGCAGTGATTATCTGAGAGCGACCGTCGCCTTCCTTTACCACCACGCCAGACCCCCCAGCGTCGTGGACCTCAACTCTGGTCAACGCTGCCTTGGCGGCAGACAGAGTAACCCACTTTGGGGACACTGAGCACGGCAACTGGCTCATCACCCATTTCAGCCCTGAAACCTCGAACCTGGCCCATGCCTCTGGATTGGCCGCGGAGTCCCAGTCGTTATAGTCGTAGACTTGAAACCCCGCGACTGTGGCGTCTAACAATTGAGTTAACACTGTTTGCAAATCTTCTGGCGGAACCAGAGACTTATCGTAGTCTACAATTGACCACCAGCCTAAATGTTCAGTCCCGTCCAGGGAATATCGGACAGGAGCTTTTCTGGGATCGCTGTAAGTGCCTATTACAAAGGCAAATTCTTCCCAATTGATGGATACAGCCAACTCGTTCCCACTCGTACAGCGCACTGTCAGTGTAGTTCCACCGTCGCTAGCGCCAACAGGGCTGAGGTTGGCTGCAGGCAAGCGGCCTCCGGTCAGTACGTCCTCATGCGTTCCAATTTGCCAGCGGCCGCTCGGGTCGGGAGTGGGCGTAGGCGTAGCGGTCGGGGTTGGAGTCGGGGTTGGAGTAGGAGTAGGAGTAGGAGTAGGCGTAGCGGTCGGGGTTGGAGTCGGCGTAGGCGTAGGCATAGCGGTCGGAGTAGGCGTAGGCGTAGGCGTCGCAGTTGGCGCAGGCAGAGGAGTAGCGGTAGGGTCGGGAGTGGGCGTAGGCGTAGGCGTCCAGGTTGGAACCGGAGTCGGAGTGGGAGTAGGCGTCCAGGTTGGAGCCGGAGTAGGCGCGTGGATCGGATCGGGCGTAGGCTCAGGGGCGCTGCAGGCCGCCACAATCGAGCCGATGATGGCGACAAAAAGAAAG
This sequence comes from Dehalococcoidia bacterium, assembly GCA_965263165.1. Lineage (GTDB taxonomy): Bacteria > Chloroflexota > Dehalococcoidia > Lucifugimonadales > SAR202-VII-2 > SAR202-VII-2. The sequence goes on along the minus strand of OZ253584.1, from coordinate 1,052,247 downwards.
GCGATGGATATTTTTGCTTGAGTCCGCATTAACTTTTCGCACCTTCTGCAAGACGCTTGGCCTCCGAGAGCTTATTGCCCGTCGACGCTGTGAGTTCTCAATTCGGTTCGTCACTCTCGATGCAAAGAGAACCAAACCCGGCCCCCTGCCTCAGCGAACATTTTCAACGAGGCGACATCATCTGAGCGGACTATCCAGCAAGCTCCACCGGTAATCTGCCCACCGGGGAAGATCTCAGCGTCAGGCAAGAGTCCTTCAATGCCGAAGCCACACGCAGCGTCATAGCCGCCATAGACTCTCAACCCAACATCGCCTATCGACTTGAAACTAGATGCCCCGAGTCTTGCGGGCGTAGATCCTGCATTTAGTGCGGTAATATCCACGAGAACTGCTTGATAACCAGTAGGCAGAGCATTTCGCATGTATGGGGGCCGTAGAGCTTCATATGCATCCGGATTGATGCTGTTGACGGTAATTCGCCATAGGTTGCTGTCACTTAGGATGCTCTCGAATTCCACAAGAGCAGGTTCGCCTAGAGGTATCGGATTGTCCTGGCGTCCCAACGGAATAGAGGTGGGAGTAGCAGTCGGAATGGGAGTAGCGGTTGGGCCAGGAGTGGGCGTCCACGTGGGAGCCGGAGTAGGGGTAGGAGTAGGCGTCCACGTGGGAGCGGGAGTAGGCGTAGAGGTTGGGCCGGCTGTAGGATCAGGAGTGCTGCAAGCCGCCACAATCAGGCCAAGTATAGCGAGGGACAGGAAGGCAGTAGACGTTTTTATTTGATATCGCATTATTTCCACGTACTCTCAGGGTGTGGGCGTACTTCGATGCTTGCTTAGGAAGCTAAGCAGAGAACAAATAGCGAACAGAAAACCCCAGGCGACTAGGTCTCCGAAAGCCGACCCTACGCCAGAGAAAATTGCAATAGCAGCAGCGGCACCAAACAGGACGGCCCCAGCACGAGGTCGCTGAAAAGCTACTCCAGACGCAATCAGTCCAAGTATGCCAGCGAGGTAGCCGCTGCCCGCACCGGCAGATAGACTTTCTGCGGAAGCCGTCATCTCCTAGTCGCCAAAAGATTCTCCAATAGAGCTAGTGAACCCTACAGCGCAAGACTGTGCGAATACGCCAAGCGAGGCGAAGAGCCCTAAAATTAACGTCGCTACTCGCACTCTTCATCTCCCTCGAGATTGATGTCGGCTGGGAGTGTAAACCGGGATTCCCCATATTGGGAGTCTTCAGGCTCAAGGGGCAGCCCAAACGAGATGGTAGCATCATAGTCAGGTCCTGCAAGGCCACTCAATCTCCGATCTATCCGATAAGGGATGCGATTCTCGCCGTGAACCATGCTTCTTGTCCGTCTTCATCGTCTTCGTGTCCCCTGCCAGTGGGGTGAAAGCGCATTGAAGACAAGCCGACTCCCTGGAGCGCTCTCCTCTTGGCAAGATCGTGGTTGTGCCCTCCCTCAACTTGGCGCCGGCGATAACTGGCCGATGCGATCCGACACTCCCTGGAACAACTGTTGAGGAACCGACACCTCGGACAACTGAAAGATCAATCGCCGGGAGTGTCGCACCAAACGGCCTCCCATCTTGATCAGCTTGACCTGCACGCTCCGCAGCGACCAGTGCCTGACCGCCTTGGGCAGGCATAATCAGCGAAGGAAGTTCCCAAGGTTGTACGCCAAGACGAACAGAGACAGTCTCACCCGGTTGGCCACGAACCGATGGCACGACAGCCGAGTCCAGTTCAGCGCGTACTTCCCCTCTTTGATCCACTGCTCGGCCGTCCCGCGACCATTGTAGAATCGCACCACTCCTTCGGGGCCAGCCGTCATGTTCGTGACGATGAAGCCCACCCGAGGGAACAGCTCTCCCCTATGCCACTCCACCTTGGCCACCACACGTCGAGCGCGGTCTCAACTCCCGGCACGATACCAAAAGTCGTCGTATAGGATCACTGGACGCTTCGGCGGCCTCCCCACAGGTCGTATCAGCAGTGGAGCGATCTCGTATTGTAGCACTTTGTTGCTCGGCAGCCGTATGGCGTAGAAGACACGCCGCTCCTCCAGGTACTCATATAGCGAATGCGGCGTCGGCGCGAAAGTACCGTCGCACTCCTGTCGCCCCGTAGCGGGACAGGATCGGATCCAATACATCACGCCACCTGTGCGCGCTATGTACGTTCCCCGCACGGAGCATCGCCCCCTCGCAGTCCCCGAACTGGTTGAACACGAACAAAGGGTGATAGCACGTGCTCCCAAAGTGACCGTTGTACGATGCTCCCTCCTGTTCTCCATGTACCGGACTCTCCGAACTGTCCATGTCCAAGATCACCCGCCGGTGCGGCGTGCGGGACATAGCTCCATCCACCGACTTAGCGTTCAGTCGGCCCAACCCCTCCACGTTGCCGTCTTGGGTGAGCACCTCGGTCTCGAACCGGCTCATGGTGTTGGTGCTGGCCGCTGGTCTGTCTATGCCTCGGTCTCCAACGACTATCCGCATCGTCGGATCGTCGGCCAACCGTTCAGCATCGTTGGTATCCTCGTAGCCTGCCAGACGACTGTACACCGACTGCCTGAGAAGACCCACCAATCAGTGCTGCACGTTACGACCGCCCCGACTCTCCTGCAGACATTCATCCGCCGTCTCCGTCAGTCCCAGTGCATCATCCAACTCGCGGCAGGCCAGCAGCCCGGCGTCCGAGGTGATGGTAGCGCCGTGAACTCCAACCGTATACGGCGGTCGAAACGGAGCGTGGTGCGGGGGTTTGTGCTTTCACCCATTGGGTGCCTCCAGAGTGGGTACGTTATCAAGAGCTAAAGTAGTCGAACACGACCAGTCTAGCACTCATGATAACCACTGTGCTCTGCTATCCGGCTACATCGGTAGTTCTGTTGCTGATTACGGCACGCCATGCAGGGTTGATATGGGAAATGTGGGATAAGAGGGAATCGGAATAAGAGGGAATCGGAAATAGCCGGCCAAACCATCCCCTTACAGGGGGTGTATAGACCGGGGACATCCTATACACCTGTTCGGGGACATGATTTACACCTTGTGTCCGCCAACCGGTCGGCAGGAGGTGCGCCATACCCTGGAAGGAGTCCTCAGCGATGTCCCTGAAGCATGAGTTCGTCGCACTCGCGCTGCGAGAGGGAGCAAACGTCCGGGAGCTGTGCCGGCGCTACGGGGTCTCGCCCCCGACCGCCTATCAACTGCTCGACCGCTACGCGCAGGAGGGGGAAGCCGGCCTCGCCAAGCGCTCCCGCCGCCCGCACCCCTCACCGAACCAGACGCCGGTCGAGTTGGAGCTGGCTGTCCTAAGGGTACGCGAGGAGCACCCCACCTGGGGAGGCCGCACGATACGGAGGGTCTTGCACAACAGCGGTTACGGCTATTTGCCCAGCCCCAGCACCATCACGGCCATCCTGCGCCGGAACAACCGGCTCGCCACAGGAGAGCGGGCCCCACACCACTGGCAACGGTTCGAGCACGCCCAGCCCAACGACCTTTGGCAGATGGACTTCAAGGGCCACTTCCCCACCGGGGCCGGCCGGTGTCACCCCTTGACCGTCCTGGACGATCACTCCCGCTTCGCCTTGGGCCTGCAGGCATGCGCCAACGAGCGCACCGAGACGGTGCAGGAACGCCTGAGCGCTATCTTCCGCGTCTACGGCCTGCCTGAGCGGATGCTCATGGACAACGGCTCCCCGTGGGGCAACGACGCAGAGCACCCACGTACGCCGCTGACCGTCTGGCTCATGCGTCTCGGCGTCCGGGTGAGCCACGGGCGTCCGTATCACCCGCAAACGCAAGGCAAGGGGGAGCGCTTCCACCGGACACTGAAGGCGGAGGTGCTGCAGGGCAGGCATTTCGCCGACCTCCTGTCGTGCCAGGAGGCGTTCGACCGGTGGCGCGGCGTGTACAACACGGAGCGTCCCCATCAGGCGCTGGACCTAGCGACGCCGGTCAGTCGTTATGCGCCGAGCCCGCGGAGCTTCCCTGAGACCCTCCCGCCGATCGAATACGGAGAGGGAGACCTGGTCCGGAAGGTGATGGCGGAAGGGTGGGTGAGCTTCAAGGGCCGTGAGTTCAAGGTGGGGCGAGCGCTGCGGGGATGCCCGGTCGCCCTGCGGCCAACAGCATCAGACGGAGTATGGGGAGTCTGGTTCATGACTCACCCCATTGCAGAGGTGGACTTACGCGGGCCGAACCTGGAAGTCAGGCGACTCCCCGATGTGTAAATCATGTCCCCGAACACCCGTAAACTATGTCTCCGGTCTTTACAAGGGGGTTGGGGGGAGGGTCGATGTGGGACCAGCCGCTCATCATCGGGGAGTACGGCAGCGGCAAGGCCACCCTGGCCATGAAGGCGGCGCTGGCAGGGAGACCTAACTGAGGCCGAGGCAGTAATCGGCGGCGCCTTCGCTCGGCCGTCCAGGGCCTCAGTTCGCGCGGGCCGGCGACGTGGGGTAGGGCCTCAGCGCCGGTCGCGGGGTTGGCCAGAGCCTACTCTGACTGCGGGGGCGCTGGCCAGGGTCGCCCGTTTCATCTTCCCCGACCCTCAGTATGGCCAGACCTCAAAGACGGGCTCCACGTGGCGCTATGAAGGGCATGGTCGAGGGCCCGCGGGGGCTCGCTAGGCGTGGAGGGGCTTGGCCACGGCCTGCGGCGGCCGCTCAGGGCCTACCACGTCGCCGGCGACGTCCTCAAGCCTCAGAGACCCTGGGCCGCAACCAGTTGTCGTACTCCGGGTCCTCGCGGCGGCGCTCCAAGTCCTCGGACGTCAGTGCCGGCGCGGTCGGGGGCTCCCCAAGGGCATCAACGTCGCCCGTCGCCTCGACGTGCTCCTAGACGTCCTCGAGGACGGCGGCCGGTGCGAGCTGGCCACCACCACCGAGGAGCTGAGGTCCTGCAGCGACGGCGACGACTTGGTGGCCACCATCATCCGCCCTGGTCCGCAGGAGCGCATCACAGCCGGCACAGATCGGAATCTCGATGGCGCCCCACGGCCGCATCTTCTCAGCCTGTCCCCCGCACCCGCCACAGCGCCGTCGTTGTAGTCGCCTCTTTCTCTGAGCCTCAACGGTGTTCGGCATGGTGGCCACCCCAGGGGTGGAGAGCCGGAGATCGTGGGGGTGCACCCCGTGATGCCCAGCCGGAGTCACCCCATGATACCGGAGCTCGCCCGCGTGGTCGATGTAGAGATGGTTTCGCTGCTAACTTGGATTCCCTCTTATATAATATGCGGGGTTAATGGGGGGTCTCGCAGCTTTCGTATTAGTACTACCACTACGTAGAAAGGGTGCGCCGGCCCCGCCGAATAGGTATGATGATGATGATGATACTGGTATTAGGCAGTTGCGCCGTGGATGGGTGATGGTGATGATACAAATAGGCACGACATAGGCTTAGGCAAGGGAGGACATCGCGCCATGCCAGCAGCCACCAACAATTTCTACTGCCGAGTGTGTCACAAAGATGGTCCAGGACAAGCGATGGAGGTCGCTCTGAGGGTGCACAGCGGCCGGTGCTGGAACCAGTACGTGCGCATGGACAAGCGTTGCAAGGCGTGTGGTCAGAAGATGCCGACCTGGATGAAGCTCGCGTATGAGCGAGGGGCGGTCATCAGCACCTACAACGACACCGTCAACAGCCTCTTCGGGAACTACTGTCGGTGGGACCATAAGGTCCAGTGGGAGGAGCGCCGCAAGCGAGAGAGGGCGGAAGAGGCCAGGAAGAAGGCGAACCTTCTCAACCGCCTGTGTCGGATCTGCGACAACAAGATCGACCCCAAGCGCATCAAGCGGTGGCCCAACGTGAAGACGTGCAAGCCGGAGTGTGCAGCGGACAATCGCCGCGCCAACGTCCGGGAGGCCGTAGCGCGCCACTATCGCCGTCAGCGCAAGCTGTACCCGCCCAAGCCCAAAGCGGCCAAGCGAAAGAGGAGCGGCAGCCCCAGCGACACAGCTAGGGCTGGGGGGTAGTGGCGTGAAGGCGTGCAGCTCCACCCACCCGAATCAGTTGCCCCTGTTCGCCCTCGCTAGGGCGCGCAGCACCCGCTGGCGCCGGTTCAGGGCGTCGTAGCACCCATCCTTGGCGCCCTTGATCGCCTCCTCCGCCTCCGCCAGCTCGCGCTGCAGGTCGGACACATTCGGCGCGTCTGACTCGCCGGGCAAATCGGCCACGGTTGCCGATTTGCCCCTGAGCGTTGCGTTGATTCCGCGCCGGGCGATAACGTCCTCCGCGGTGATACCTTGGGTGGAGTCTCGGCCGACGGCAGGGAGCTAGCTTGGCCGATCCCATTGGGTGTGGCGGCTTCCCCTGAGGTTAGCCGGTCAGGTAGTCCGCCCACAGCTGCATCAGGGCGCGGCGTCGCTCGAAGAGGTCGGACCTGGCGTAGGCCTGTTCGGTCGCATTGCCCAGGAGGTGGGCAAGCGCCGCCTCCGAGACCGCCCACGGCGTATCCGTTTGCTCCAGCGTCCAGTTCTTGAAGCTGCTGCGAAACCCGTGGCCGGTCGCTCGCTCCGCCAAGCCTACCGACCGGAGCACCTTCGTCAGCGTCATGTCGGACATCGGCGAACCCGGCTTCAGCGGCGACGGGAACACCAGACCCGTGTCATCACGCAACGCGGATGCCTCGCGAAGGAGATCCAACGCCTGTCGGCTCAGGGGCACGCGATGCTCCATGCCTGCTTTCATCCGCTGGGACGATATCCGCCATTCCTGGCCCTGCACATCGATCTCGTCCCAGGCGGCGCCCCTCGCCTCGCCGGAGCGGGCCGCCGTGAGCACCAGGAACCGGAAGCACAGCTTGGCGGAAACCGAGGCTTGGGACGATTCGACGGTTTCCAGCGCCGCCCCGGCTTCCTGATAGGGCAGCGCTCTGAGGTGTGTTTTCACCTTCGGCATCCGGGGCAACGCGCCGTCGATGGCTTCTCCCGCCGGGTTGGCGTCCATGAAGCCATGCGCCATGGCCCAGCGAAAGACGGTCCTCATCCGTTGACGCACCCGACGGGCTGTCTCGGGACGGGTCGTCCATATCGGGGTGAGTACCTGCAGCACAGCGCCGCCGTCTATCCGGCCCAGGGGCGTGTTGCCCAGCGTCGGCATGGCGTGACGCTCCAGGGTCTGCATCCAGCTTGCGACGTGTTTGCCGTTGCGCCAACGGGGTTTGTTCGCCGCATGGACGGCGCGGACGGCTTCCCTGAATGTCGGCATCGCAGGCGAGCGCTTTTCCGACAGAGGATCGCGGCCCTCCGCAATGGCGGCCCGGTTGTCCGCCGCCTTCTCGCGGGCTTGCGCCAGACTGACAGACGGAAATCCGCCGAGGCCGATGTCGCGGCGGCGTCCATCGATGGTGATGCGCTGGACCCAGGACTTCCGTCCCGCCTTGCTGATGTAGAGGTGCAAGCCTCCGCCATCCGAGTATCGGCCAGGGTCTTTGAGGGCCTTGGCCCGCGTCGCTGACAGCGCCATGGGAACCCCCTCCGTGGTGATAGATTCCCACGAATATTACCACACTTGATGCGGGAACCGGGGGGATACATGCGGAGCGATACGGCGCCAATCAGCGTCTCACAGCTACAAAACAGGGGGCATATGGGACAGTACAGGACGGCTGCGGAGTGGTGGGTGGTGGAGCTGGAGGGACTCGAACCCTCTGCCTCCTCAATGCCATTGAGGCGCTCTCCCAGATGAGCTACAGCCCCACGCAAGCATCCTATTCTACCAACGGGGCGGCCTCGCCCGCAACCTGATCCACGCCTGAGCCGGGGCCAAAGTGGATTTCCCAGGTTGCATTGTGTACCCTGCGGGCAAGACGGAATGGCGCTGTAGGGACGCCTTGCGGACAGGAGGCCTTATGCCTGTTGATCCCATCATCTTCGAGGTCATTCGCTCCCGGTTGGACGGCATCGTCCGGGAAATGCAGATCGACACCTTCCGCACCGGCTACTCCACCCTCATCCGCGAGACCCACGACCTTTCCTGCGGCCTCGTCGACAGAGAGGGGCGCGTGGTCGCTCAGTTCGCCGGCATCCCCATCCACCTCGGCTCCTATCCGGAATGCATCAAGGGACTCTACCGGTACTACCCCGAGAACGAGATCGAAGAGGGGGACTGCTTCTTCGTCAACCACCCCTACGAGTCCGGCTGCGCCCACAGCCTCGACAGCGCCGCCATTGTACCAATCCACTATCAGGGCGACCTCGTCGCCTTCGGCATCGGCATCACGCACAAAGGCGACATCGGCGGCCTTTCGCCGGGAAGCAGGGCCGCCAACGCCCGCGACCTCTTCGGTGAGGGCATGCAGGTCCCCCCGGTCAAGTACATGAGCCGCCACAAGGTGATCAAGGAGACCGAGAATCTCATCTGGGCCAACAGCCGCACGCCTGAACTTCTCCTCGGCGATTACAACGCCCAAGCCGGCCCAATGTGGAGCGTTGGCGCTCGGCGCGTGACCGAGATCATGGACAAGCACGGCAAGGACGCGGTGCTGGAGGTCTTTGAAGAGGTCGGAAGGCAGACGGAACGGCATCTGCGGGCCGAAATCTCCAAGTGGGAGGACGGCATCTACGAAGCTGAATCCTTCCTGGACAACGACTTGGTGGACCTGGATACGCCGGTGCGGCTACACGTCAAGATCACCAAGAAAGGCTCTGACCTGCTCTTGGACTTCTCGGAAACGGCGGACCAGAACCGGGGACCCCTCAACGTCCGTCCGCCCATTATTCGGGGGACCTGCCTGTACGCGATCGTCGCCATGATGGAGGACCCTCCTCCGAACAACCACGGCGTCACCCGCGTCATTGATTACAAATTCCGGCCGGGAAGCGTGCTCGACCCCATCTATCCGGCGCCGGTGAGCTTCTACTCCAGCGTCCTCCCCGTCGTCACGGACATGGTCATCGTTGCCCTTTCCAAGGCTTCGGGACGACCCGCGCGCGCCAACCACGGCGTCGGGGGCCTGTTCACGATGGGCAGTTACGGGCCCACGGGCCGGCCCATCGTCCACTACGAACTGATGCCTGGCGGGACCGGCGCCTATGGCGGCGGCGACGGTTGGACCGGCTGCGGCCACGGCCACTCCGGCCCCAAAATCACCTGCGTCGAAATCGTGGAGACCGAGTTCCCCGTGCTGATGCAACAGTTCAGAATCGTGCCCGACTCCTCAGGCCCAGGAACATTCCGGGGAGGCTGCGCCTATCTGCGGGAATACCTGCTCCTCAGCGAGAGCCGCTTTTCAGGCGGCGGTATCCGCTATCGCGTTGCCCCGAAGGGATTGGCGGGCGGAGGCGACGGCTCCCTGGGGCTTGTCACCACCAACCCCGGCCTTGAGGACGAACAACGGTACTCGCAACTCGTGTCCAACATCCCTCTGGGCAAGGGGGGGGTGATCCGGATGAAGACCGGCAGCGGTGGCGGCGTCGGAAACCCCAAGGAGCGGGACCGGGACCGGGTTATGGGCGACATCATGGATGGGTACGTGACGCCCGTTGCGGCGCGGGAAGTGTACGGACTCTTCGAGGACAAGGTGCAAGAGGCCCTCGCCGGCCCTCAGAAGAAAGCGGCCGCATCAAGCTCCCCTTCCGCCTAGAGCGAAGGCCAGCGAGGAGGATTCATGCCCGTCGACCCCATCCTGTTCGAAGTCATCCGCTCCCGCCTTGACGGCATCGTCCGGGAGATGCAGATCGACACCTTCCGCACCGGCTACTCCACCCTCATCCGCGAGACCCACGACCTTTCCTGCGGCCTCGTCGACAGGGAGGGGCGCGTGGTCGCCCAGTTCGCCGGCATCCCCATCCACATGGGCTCCTACCCCGATTGCATCCAGGGACTGCTGAAGTACTACTCCTACGACGAGATTGAGGACGGCGACTGCTTCTTCGTCAACCACCCCTACGAGTCCGGCTGCGCCCACTCCCTCGACAGCGCCGCCATCGTCCCCATCTTCCACCACGACGACCTCGTGGCGTTCGGCATCGGCATCACCCACAAGGGCGACATCGGAGGCCTTTCGCCGGGAAGCCGCGCCGCCAATGCCCGCGACCTCTTCGGCGAGGGCATGCAGGTCCCCCCCGTCAAGTACATGAGCCGCTACAAGGTCGTCAAGGAGACCGAGAATCTCATCTGGGCCAACACCCGCACCCCCGAACTCCTCCTCGGCGACTACAACTCCCAGGCCGGCCCCATGTGGAGCGTCGGCGCCCGCAGACTGACCGAGCTGATGGACCGCTACGGCAGGGATACGGTCTTGGAGGTGTTCGAGGAAGTCGGGCGGAAGACCGAGCAGCACCTGCGGGCGGAGATCTCCAAGTGGAAGGACGGCATCTACGAGGCCGATTCCTACCTCGACAACGACTTGGTGGACCTGGATACGCCGGTGCGCCTGCGCGTGAAGATTACCAAGGAAGGTTCCAACCTCCTGCTGGATTTCTCCGAGTCCGCAGTGCAGAACCGCGGCCCGCTGAACATCCGGCCCCCCATCATCCGGGGGAGTTGCCTCTACGCCATCGTTGCCATGATGGAGTCCCCTCCCGCCAACAATCACGGCGTCACCAAGGTGATCGACTACAAATTCCGGCCCGGAACCGTAGTCGACCCCATCTACCCGGCGCCGCTAGGTTTCTACTCCAGCATCCTGCCCGCCATAGAAGACATGGTCATAACCGCTCTCTCGGACGCATCGGGCCGACCGCCTCGCGCCAACCACGGCTCCGGAGGACTGTTTACGCTGGGCAGCTACGGACCCACGGGACGCCCCATTGTGCACTATGAGCTTATGCCGGGCGGCAGCGGGGCCTACGGCGGCGGCGACGGCTGGACGGGCTGCGGTCACGGGGGCTCCGGCCCCAAGGTCACCTGCGTCGAGGTGGTGGAGTCCGAGTTCCCCGTCCGCCTGCAGCGCTTCAGCGTCGTACAGGACTCCGGGGGCGCTGGGAAGTTCCGCGGCGGGGCCGGATACGTCCGCGACTACCTCATCCTCAGCGAGAGCCGGTTTTCGGGAGGGGGCGGAAGGTACCGAGTGCAGCCCAGGGGCATGGCCGGCGGCGGCAACGGCGATGTGGGACACCTGATGATCAACCCCGGCCAGGAAAACGCCCAGAGGTTTTCCCAACTCGTATCCAACGTTCCGCTCAACGAAGGCGATATTCTTCGCATGTACACCGGCAGCGGGGGCGGCATCGGAAATCCTAGAGAACGCGACCCCGACCGGGTGGCGCAGGACATCATGGATGGCTACGTCACCCCGGAAGCCGCCAGGGACGTCTACGGCCTGCCCGAGGAAAAGGTCGTCGCGGCCTTGGCCGAACCCCGGAAGCCGGCGGCGGCAGGGGCCTCGCGCCCAGACGGCCAAACGGGCTAGCTGCCTCCGCCACGGCGTCGACGGGTGCATTGCGATTATCGCAGCTCATCGCCCCATACGAGGACGACATACGGCGATCGTCCCTTGACAGTCGTCCCGCTATGCCTTACAAAACGCAATGGCCGCCACACGGCGCCGTCAACGTAATGCTGGGTTCAGAAAGCAGGGATCTAAGGGGAAGGCGCATTAAGGAGGAAGGGTAGTGACCGAGTATCGGCTGATTTCATCCGACAACCACATCACCGAGCCCGCTGGCCTGTGGAAAGGACGCGTGGACCCCAAGTTCCAGGACCGGGCGCCTGTGCTCAAGGTCGGGGAGGAGTTCGACGAGTGGATCGTGGACGACAAGCACCGGTTGGGCGTCATGTCCAACGTACAGCCGGGTCTCCGCTTTGACGACCCCAACAAGATCGAGCTTGTCGGCAAGTACGACAGCCCTCATCTCCGCGGCCTCGACCCCGACGCTCAGGTGTCCGACATGGACGTGGACGGCGTGGAAGGCGGAGTGCTCTACCCGTCCGTTGCCCTGTCCCTCTTTGCCGTGCCGGACAGCGACCTTGTGACGGCGTGCATGCGCGGCTACAACGACTACGTGGCGGAGTTCGCCGCCGCTCATCCCAAGCGCCTCAAGGCCATAGCGCTGGTCAATATAGATGACGTTCAGGAAGGCGTCGCCGAGCTCCAGCGCTGCGCCAACCTCGGCATGGTGGGCGCCATGATTGCAGCGCTGCCCTTGGATGTCCCCCTCGGCGACCCGATGTACGATCCCCTGTGGGCTGCGTTCCAAGACCTGGACATGAGCATCAACTTCCACACCGGATGCGCCCGCTCCAAGGCGCCGGTGGACGTGGTGGGCATCAACATGGACCCGGTGTCCATGGTCAACAAGGAGATCGGCATGCGCCGGGGATTGAGCGCCATGATGTTCGCCGGCGTGTTCGAACGGTTCCCGAAGATTCGCGCAGGATCCGTGGAGTTCGAGGTGGCCTGGGCGCCCTTCTTCATCGAGCGCATGGACTACTACTACCGGGAGCGCCCCTCCGGCAGGAAGGGCTACCAGTTCCAGGACGGCGCCGTTCCCAGCGACTTCTGGCGCCGCAACTGCTTCATCAGCTTCCAGGAAGACGCCATCGGCATGAGGATGCGGGAGTACATCGGGGTGGACAACCTGTGCTGGGGGTCTGATTATCCCCACGCCGAGTCCACGTTCCCCCGCTCGCGGCAGATCGTGGATGAGATACTGAAGGATGTTCCGGAGGATGAGAAGGCGAAGATTGCCGCGCTGAACACGGCCCGTATCTTCCACTTCGACCCGTAGCGCCCCCCGGAGACGCCTCGTCCCCCATCAACCTGGTTCAAAGGCAGACCTATGCAATTCAGAGTCGGCGTTGACGTCGGCGGCACCTTCACCGATTTGGTTGTGGCTGCCGAGGGTCAGGATCTGTACACCACCAAGACCCTCTCGACCCCCGGAGACGAAAGCAGGGCGGTTCTCACCGCCCTGACAAAGGCCGCGGACAATTTCCAGCTACCACTGCAACGCTTTCTGGCGGACACCGAGGTCATCGTGCTGGGCACGACGGTGGCAACCAACGCCATGATCCAACACGTGGGCGCCAACCTGGGCTTGCTGGTGACCAAGGGCTTCCGCGACGAGATCGAGATCCGCCGCGGCATCAAAGAGAGCATGTTCAACGTCAAGCTGGAGCCGCCCTTCCCCATCGTGCCCCGGCGGCGGAGGTTGGGCGTTACGGAGCGCCTCAACTACCTGGGAGAGGAAATCACCCCGCTGGACGAGGAGGAAGCCGTTCAAGCCATCCGGCGCCTCAGGGACCAGGGCGTGGAGTCCATAGGCGTGTGCTTCCTCTTTTCATTCCTCAATGACTCCCACGAGCAGGCGGTCAAGCGCTTGATCCAACAGGAGTTCCCTGACTGTTACATATCCCTATCCTCCGAGGTCTTGGCCCAGATACGCGACTTCGAACGCGTCTCCACGACGGCTGTCAACGGCTACATCGGCCCCAGGCTGTCCCGCTACCTCGGCGCGCTGCGGGACCGCCTCTCGGAGATGGGCTACCGCCGCAATCTCTACCTCATGAAGTCCAGTGGCGGCGTTGCCACGGTGGAAGATGCCCGCCGCCGCTCCGTGTACTACCTCCATTCCGGGCCAGCAGCGGGGGTTACCGGGGCACTGAGCCTGTCCGAGCGCATGGACCAACCCAACATCATCACCGCGGACATGGGCGGCACAAGCTACGACGTCTGCCTGATTCACCGGGCCAAGCCCACAATGACCACCGACACCTGGGAGGAGCGGTATCGCGTTGCCGTTCCCCGAATCGAGATCTACTCCATCGGCGCCGGCGGGGGCAGCATTGGGTGGGTGGACAAGGCGGGAGCGCTCCGGGTTGGCCCGCGCAGCGCCTCCTCGAATCCCGGTCCCGCCTGCTACGGCCGGGGCGGCGTCGAGCCAACGGTGACCGACGCCAACTTGGTCCTGGGCCTGCTGAATCCAGACAACTTCGCCGCCGGCGAGTTCTCCGTGGACCCTTCGCTGGCGGAACGGGCCATCAGGGAGTACGTAGGTGACCCGCTAGGCATGAGCGTAACTGAAGCCGCCCATGCCATCTTCCGCATCGTCAACGCCAACATGTCGGACGGGATCCGAGTGGTTTCCGTGCAGCGGGGCTACGACCCGCGGGACTTCTCGCTCATGGCGTTCGGCGGCGCCGCCGCCATTCATGCGGGCCTTCAGGCCGAGGACCTCGGCATCCCCACGGTGACCGTACCGGAGATCGCCCCCGTCTTTTGCGGCTTTGGCGACCTGATGGCCGACCTCAAGTTCACCGAGGTCAGAACCTTCCAGGGCGCTCTGGCCGGCATAGACCCGGTAGAAATGGGCCGGCTCCTCGATGAGATGGCGGCGGCCGCCCACGCCATGCTGCCCCAGGAGAACCTGCTGGGCGTGCGCGTTGACCGCTTTGCCGACCTCCGATACCACGGCGAGGTCCACGAAATCACTGTCCCCCTGACACCGCGGGACTCAGGCCTTACGGCCGCCGACCTTGAACAGGCGGTGGAGGATTTCCACACCCTCCACGAGCAGCTCTACTCCTACAGGGACCTGGCCTCCGGCGTGGAGGTTGTCAATCTCCAGGTTGACGTGGTGGGACTCGTCGAGAAACCCGGTCTCCCTGAGCGCCCCCTCGCCGGACCCGATGCGTCGGCGGCCCTCAAGGAACCTCGGCCCGTATGTCTCGATGCCCAGCAGGGCTTTTCCGACCTGCCGATCTACGACGGCCCGTCGCTCCGGCCGGGCAACGAGTTGGCCGGCCCCTGCATCGCCGAGTACCCCACCACGACCATCGTCGTCTATCCCGGCCAGAGAGCATACGTTGACCGCTACAGCAGCGTCATCATTGAAACGTCTCACAAGGCCGGGCGGAGAAGCTAGCGCATGGCAGACCCCGTCTCTATGCAAATACTCGTCAACCGCCTCCGGGCCGTAACCGCCGAGATGACGGCCGTCTACCGGCGCGGCGCGGAATCGGCGGCGCGATCAGGGTTCGCGGACTTCGCCATGGGCCTAGTCGACCTGAGGAACGGAGGACGTCTGGTTGCCGCCGACGTTCACCACCCCGCCCACCTTGTCCCACTCAAAACACAGACGCTTGAAGGGCTGGCCGTCTTCGCTTCCGGCGGCCTCAACGACGGCGACACCGTCCTGATTAACGACCCCTACAAGGGGGGCGGCGCGCTTCCGGACATAACCTTCGCCACGTTGGTGTGCGAAAGAGAGGCGCCGCGCTGGGCGGCCGTGGGGCGCGCCCGGTTCACCGACGTTGGGGGTGCAGGGCTGAGCGGCGTCTACCCCCTAGCATGGGAGGTCTATCAGGAGGGCGACATCATTCCCGGCGTTCAGGTCGCTCGGGATGGCGTCGTCTTTCCCGATGTCCTGCGGCGACTCACCGCCAACAGCAGAACACCCCGCATCTACGAGAGCGATATCAAGGCCATCGTCGCCGCCACCCGTCACGGCAGGGCGCGCCTTCAGGCGCTCGCCGAGCAGCGCGGCCCGGCGCTTCTCGAAGCGGCGTCCAGCCTCGCCATTGAGCGAAGCGGCCGGGCCATGCGGGCGGCCCTTGAATCCATCCCTCCCGGAAGCTATCGGGGTTCGGCCCGGCTGGACTCCGACTACAACAGGGCAGAGAACGTGGAAATCGCAGTGACGCTGGAAGCTGGGCCGGAGGGCGTCCACTTGGACTTCACCGGCGCCAGTCCAAAGGTAACCGGGCCCCTCAACAGCCCGGAGGCCAACACGGCATCTTTTGCGCTGCTTCCCCTACTGTCGCTGCTGCCGGAGGGCGCAGCCCTCAACGAGGGCATCCTCCAACGCGTCCGCTGCACCCTGCCGGAGGGCAGCATCGTGAACCCCGCCGACCCCGCCTGCACCAGCCTGTGCACGTGGTATACGGGCCCCCGCATCGCCGAGGCAGTTGCTGATGCCGTTAACAAGGCGGCGCCCGGTCTGGTCCAACAAAGCTTTCCCGTGGACCCGTACGTTGTACTGGGGGGCGTGGAAGGAAAGCGCGGCAATGCCTACGCCATCAATCCGATCCTGGGCTGGCAGGCCGCAAGCCTCTCCGCCGACGGCCATCCATCGCCCGCCCTCCTCAGAGCGGAAGCTCCCTCTGTCGAAATCCTGGAGAGCCAGGTTGGACTGTCCGTGGAGTCACGCGAGTTTGTCGCCGACTCCTGCGGCGCGGGCAGGCAGCGCGGCGGACCGGCCTTCAGGCAGGTCTTCCGGCTGCCCTCCTATCGGTTGCTCCTGTCGGCCTTTGGCGAAGGAAGCATCAACGCGGCGTCCGGCGCCAACGGAGGCAAGCCTGGCGTGGGGAATGCCATCGTCATTGAGGCGGGCGCCCCGGAGGAACGCTTCCTGGGCGTCGGCGAGGTCGCCCACCGGGTTATGATGAGCGGCGGCGAGCGTCTCAGCGTCGTGTACGGCGGTGGCGGCGGCTACGGGGATCCCGGCCTCCGCGAGTCATCCCTGGTGCGGGATGACATAGAGGACGGCTTGCTCACGCCGGCGGGGGCGGAGCGCGCCTATGGCAAACGAGAGTAGAATAGGGAATCGCTGATGTGAAGTGCTCTTGCAGAACGGGAATGCCCCTGTTGGACAGGGAGCAAAGGAGGCGGTGATGGAATACGACCTGGTGATTCAGGACGCAAAGGTGATAGACGGCTCGGGCTTGCCCGCCTTTTCCGGCGACGTGGCCGTTCAGGACGGCCGTATCGCTGAGGTGGGCCGGGTGCGGAACGGGGCGAAGCGGGTGATCAACGCCGGCGGCCTAGTTCTGTCGCCTGGCTTCATTGACCACCACACGCACATGGACGCGCAACTTCTCTGGGACCCTCTCGCCACGTCGTCCCCCTTCCACGGAGTCACCAGTGTCATCACCGGCAACTGCGGCCTCAGCCTGATGCCCTGCAAGCCGGAGGACCGGCCGGCCCTGGTGAGCAGCCTGTCCCGTGTGGAAGCGATTCCCCGCGAGGTCCTGGAATCCGCCGTGGACTGGAAGTGGGGCAGCGTCGGCGACTACCTGGACAACCTGGACAAGAACCTGGGCGTTAACGTGGCGTCCCATGTGGGCCACTGCGCCGTGCGCCAGTACGTCATGGGCGAGGACTCCTCCGAGCGCCAGGCCACGCCCGAGGAGATCGCCGCCATGCAAGACGTGGTGCGCGACGCCTTTCGCTCCGGCGCAATCGGCTTCACCACCAACCAGAACCCCCGCCACATGCGGCTGGACGGCAGGCCCGTGGCCAGCCGGCTGGCCACGGACGAAGAGGTCTTCGCCCTGGCGGGAACGGTCGGGGAATTCAACACCGGCGTCATCGAGGCCATCCGCGGCAACCCCACCATCGAGGACATCGACTGGTACGGCCGGATCGCCCAGGCCTCCAACAGGCCGGTCCTGTGGCAGGTCGTCCTGCACAGGTGGAGCGCCCCCACCCAGTGGCGCGAGCAGCTGGACAAGTTGGAGGAGGTCTTCGCCACCGGGATACGCCCCTTCGGACTGACCAACGCCAACCCCCTTGTGCGGCGTTTCACCATGCGCAACGCCCAGTCCTTCGACGAGTCCCCCACCTGGCGCGAGCTCATGCGTCAGCCCGTGGAGCAACGCATCGAGGCGTTCTCCACAACGGAGGGCCGGGACAGGCTGCGGGATGCCTTCAATGAGATCCCCTGGGACCCCAACGCTCCCACTTGGTTCGATCTCTTCGACATCATCGGCCCGGTTCTGCCCAAGAACCAACACCTCAAGGGCAAGACCGTGGCGGAGATGGCCCGCGAGCAGGGCAAGGACGCGCTGGACGCCTTCCTGGACCTCGTCCTGGAGGAGGAGTTCGAGACCCAGTTCCAGCGTAACGTCAGCCACGGAGACGACGCGGCGGTGGGCGAAATTCTTCGCAGCCCCTACGTCCTCATTGGCGTGTCGGATGCCGGGGCGCACGTAGCCTTCGACGCATCCTTCGGCTACTGCACCTTCCTCCTCGCCGAGTGGGTGCGGAAGCGGAAGCTCATGACCCTGGAGGCCGCGGTCAACAAGCTGTCCTTCATGGTGGCCAACATCTTCGGACTCAAGGACCGGGGACTCATCCGGCCGGGCTGGTTCGCCGACCTGACCCTCTTCGATCCCGACACCATCGGCGCCCTGGAGCCCGAGTACGCCAACGACTATCCCGGCGGCGCCACGCGAATGATCCAGCGCTCAACGGGGGTGCAGTGCACCATCGTCAACGGCCAGGTCATTGCCGAGAACGGAGAGCCGACCTCCGCCCGGCCGGGGCGCGTCCTCCGCAACTCCTGGTATGAGGCTCACAACGGCAAGAACGGAAGCTAGGCGCGAACGGAAGCTAGGCGCAAGGAAGGGTGCTCCTTTGGGCTCAGACGCGATAACGCTCGAAATCATCCGCAACGCCCTGACGACCATCGCCACGGAGATGACGCTGGCCATCGAACGGACCAGCCGTTCCCCCACGGTGAATGAATGCCGCGACTTCGCCACGGTGATCCTGGACAGCCGCGGGCAACTCGTCACTCAGGGCCTGGGCGCTCCAACGCTCATGGCCGCCACCAAGTACACGGTGCAGGCCATACTTGAGGCGTACCCCGGCGACCTTCACCCCGGCGACGTCTTCATCAACAACGACCCGTATAGCGGCGGCTCCCATCTCGGCGACACCACGCTGGCCACGCCGGTATTCCATGACGGCGAACTGTTGTTTCTCATCGGGGCCCGCGCCCACCTCTCCGACGCCACGGGTGGCGGAGCGGGCATCAGCGGGATCTACCTCGAGGCCACCGACATCATGGAGGAGGGCCTGCGGTATCCGCCCCTCAGGCTGCACGCAAACGGCCAGCCCCTGCCCGACCGTATGGAATGGCTCCTGCGGAATTGCCGGTTCAAGAACTGGACCGTCGGGGACACGAACGCCATGCTCGCCGCCTGCCGGGTGGGAGAAGCCCGCGTCGCCAGCCTCATAGGCCGATACGGGGCAGGGGCCGTGGTTGAAGCCGTTGAATACTCGATGGATTATGCCGAGCGCCTGTTCAGAGCGGATGTTCAGCGATGGCCCGACGGTGTCTACGAGGGCGCCGCCTACATGGACTCCGATGGCTACGACGCCCGCGACATCAAGATCCACGCGCGTATGACCGTGGATGGCGGCCACCTCACCATCGACTTCAGCGAAACGGACGGGGAGACCCCAGGCTTCGCCAACAGCGGACTGGGGAACACCCTGGGCTACATCTTCCTGGCCCTGTCCAGCGCCCTCGACGAGTCCGTGCCCAAGAACGATGGCCTCTTCCGGGTGGTGGACCTCATCATGCCGGAGGGCAGCGTCGTCAACCCTCGCGACGGCGCTCCCACAGGGGTCTGCACCCTGCACCCCGGCGCCGAGGTCGCTCAGGCTGTGACCCTCGCTTTGGCCCAGATAATTCCGGAGGCAGTCGGCTCTCCTTGGGATACGCGGGTCTTCTACACCCTGACGGGATCAGACCCGCGGGACGGTAAGCCGTATCAGGCCATGAACTTCATCGCCCTGCACGGCGGGCCTGGAGGTACGCACGGGCTCGACGGCTGGGGCGGCGGCTCGAACATCAGGGGCGGCATGCCCTTCACCACCCCTGAAATGTTCGAGTTTCAGTACCCGGCCCACGTGGAGTCCAGGGAGTTCATCCAGGACTCCGCTGGCCCGGGCCGGTGGCGAGGCGGCTGCGGCATACGCACCGTCGTGCGGTCCGTTGGCCACACCACCAGGGGAAACGCCCTTGTCCTGGGCGGGGCCAACCCCACGCCCGGCCTCTGTGGCGGCCGTCCAGGAGCGCCCAACAGTCTTTCGTTCCTCTACGCTGACGGACCGGACAGGACCCTGCCGGCGGGACAGCCGGTAGAGCAATATCTGGGCAACGGGGACGGCATTAACACCGAACGGGGCGGCGGTGGCGGTTGGGGGAATCCCCTCGAAAGAGACCCCGGCCTCGTTCTGGAGGACGTCCTGGACGAATACGTATCGCCGGAGAGCGCCTTCCGGGACTACGGCGTTGTCCTCGATGAGGACGCTCTGGGGGTGGACCGCGAAGCTACGGCGGAGCGCCGCCGGCGGCTTCGCAGCGGGGACACGGAGGCCGTTCCCACCGGTGCCGCCGTTGACAACTTCCGCTCCTCCTAGACCATCGTGCGGCGATTTCTGCCCGCGCCAGGGGCGGAGCGCCGGCGCATCTGCCACCCAACGTTGCAGGGTTGGCGAATGTGGTATTGTGTACCCAACAGTTTCGCTGGCAACGCGCTCCGCGTCGAAATCCACAGCATCGTGAGGTATCCATGAAGCACGAAAGGCTCGCAGCTCTGATTCTGGGATTGGTTGCCGTGCTCCTGGTGGCGGCTTGCAGCAGCGACCCCACCGCCACGCCGGCCCCCAAGGAGCCGTCCGGACCGCAGCCCACCCCCACCAAGGAGCGGCTGTCCATGAAATACGGCCTGCTCTCCTTCGTGAGCACGGAGTGGGGCCCCTTCGTGGCTCAGGCCGAAGGCTTCTACGACCGCGAGGGTCTCGACGTCGAGTTCATCTTTGTGGGCGGCTTTGGCGACCTAAACACAGTGCTTCTGGCCGGGGAAGTAGACGCCATCCTGGGCGCCATAACCACGCCGATGCTGGGAAGGCCCCAGGGTCAGCCGGTTAAGCTGATCATGGCGGGCCACAACACCAGGGAAGACTACAACAACTGGTACGCCTCCCTGCCGACGTCCGAGTCCGGCATCTCATCGTTGGACGATGTCCGCGGCAGGACCGTGAACATGTTCGCCGAGGGGTCGTTCGCTTGGACGGTGGCCCACACCTACCTGGACAGCAATGGGCTGCTCGACGATGTGGATCTCGTGGGGCTGCCGTTCCAGGAAGCCTATCCAGGCCTTGTGACCGGGCGCGCCGACGTTGGTATCTTCATCGAGCCCTTCTTCAGTCTCGGTAACGAGGCCAGCATGGAGGAGTTCGGCGAGCCCCTCAACGTCGTCTGGACATTCGAGGACGCCCTTGGCATGGACGACATCGTGCTGGCGTCCCCGGGTCTGGCGCTGGAACAGACCATCGCCGACAAGTCCGAGGAGTTGAAGCGGTTCGTCACGGCCACCATCAACGCTCAGTACTGGGGTTGGAAGGAAGAGAACCGCCCGCGGGTGAGGGAGATCATTGCCGAGTATACCAACACGGACGTGGAACTCATCAACAAGGCCCTTCTTGCCCCGGGCAGCCTCAACGGCCGGTTCCCGACGGGACAGTTGCTGCGAACGCAGGACCTGTTGAACCAAGCAGGAAGTCTGACGACGCCTCCGCTTCCGGACGAAGACCTGTTCGACATGCGTTTCGTGCGCAACCTGGAGATCGTCAACCCGTAGGCTCTGGCGCCATGGCCGACGCGCCGCTCGCCCAAACGGCGGTTGCCCAGCCACAGCAACGCCTATGAGAAACCGTTCAGCCTTCGAGCGCCTTTCGGGTGCCCGAAGGCTGAGCGGTGAGCGTTTTCGGAGACCGGCAAGCATGTCCATCGCTATCGAAATAACGAATCTGAGCGTCAAGTTCGGAGACCTCGTCGCCCTGAAGGATGTCAGCCTGACCGTGGAGCAACAGGAGTTCGTGGTCATCCTGGGGCCAAGCGGCTGCGGCAAGACCACCATGCTCTCCGTGCTGGCCGACCTGCTCACCCCCGCCGGCGGGGAAGTCAAGCTCCACCGCACGGCCGATGGCGGCAGGAAGAAGCACATCGGCTATGTGTTCCAGCAGGCCGCCCTGTTGCCCTGGTTCTCCGTGATGCGCAACATCACCCTGGGCCTGGAAGCCATCGGCACACCAAAGGGAGAGGCCGAGCGCATTGCCCAGCAGCACATCGACATGCTCAACCTGACGGGGTTCGAACGGGTCTATCCCCACCAGCTTTCGGGAGGCATGCAGCAGCGCGTCGGATTGGCCAGGGCCTTGGCCATCGACCCGGAGGTGCTGCTGATGGACGAGCCGTTCGGCGCCCTGGACGCGCAGACCCGCTCCCTGCTTCAGGAGGAGCTGCTGCGGATCTGGGAGCGCGACAGGAAAACCGTGCTCTTCGTGACCCACAGCATCGATGAGGCCGTCCTCTTGGCGGACCGCGTGGTGGTGCTCACAGCTCGTCCGGGCGTGGTCAAGGCCATCGTTGACATCGACGTTCCCAGACCCAGAAGCATCCGCAGCGTAGAAGCGGCGGCGCGGTTCGCCGAGTTGGAGACGGAGCTCTGGAACCTGGTGCGGGACGAGGCTGTGAAAGCCCTCAATGTATGAAGAAGCGTAGCCTTTTATGAGCGCACCGACAAATACTCGCGCCGCCTTTGGCGCTGTTCCTGGAATCGGCGTGGTCCTCGCCCTCTACCATTCCCGCCTATTCCGGACCTTCTTCACCATCGCCGTACTGCTGGTCGTATGGCAGATCGTGGCTGTGGTCAAGGACACGAGCTACATCGTCCCCAGGCCAATAGGCTTCAACTTCGACGTTCCCTACAGCTCGGTGTTGACTGCCGGATGGCACGCCCTCACCATAGACTCTCCAACGCAGGACCCGCTGTGGCAGCATGGGTTGGTGAGCATCCGGCGGGCATTGATCGGCTACTTCGCCGCAATCGTCGTTGCCGTCCCGATAGGCATGATCGCCGCTTGGTGGAAAGCCGCGGACGACACCGCCGGCTCGTTCATTGAACTGTTGCGCCCCATTCCAGCCTTGGCCCTCATCCCCATCGCCATCATCTGGTTCGGCTTTGGAGAGATGGCCAAGGTCGCCATCATTGGGTATGCCTGCTTCTTCTCCATCTACATCAACACCCACGCCGGCGTGCGGAACGTGGACCCGCTGTTCATCCGGGTGATGAAGGTCTACGGCCGGGGCCAGAGGGACATCCTCACCAAAGTCGTGTTCTACTCCATGCTCCCCTATGCCTTCACGGGCGCCCGCTACGCCGCGGCCATTTCTCTGATCTTGCTGGTGGCCGTAGAGTTGGTCGGGGCGCAGGATGGTCTCGGCTTTTCGATGGCCCGGGCGCAGCAGACGCTGGCCACCACGGAGGTCTACTTCATCATCGTCGTCTTCGGAGTCATTGGCTTCGTGTTCAACTGGGCCGTGCTCTTTGCAGAACGCCGCGTCATTAGGTGGAGGCAGGAAGTCAACGCGCAGATCTGACGCCCATGCGAGATGGCGTGTACAGGGGCGGGCCGCCCGCTCTCCGCCGTAGTGCTTCGGGGCCTCGTTTCGTATGGTATCGTAGGGACTGCAGCAGCCAGGGAGGTGGAACCGTGGCAATGGACACCATCACCAGAGAGATTATCCGCAACGCGCTGGACACAGCGGCGCTGGAGATGACCGTCTCCATGGAGCGCACCAGCCGGTCGCCCATCGCCAACGAGTGCCGCGATTTCTCCACGGCCATCCTGGACCCACAGAGTCGCGCCATTGCCCAGGGCCTCGGCTCGCCGGTGCTCATGGCTGCGATAAAGCATTCGGTGAGGGCCGTCCTCGATGCGTTCCCTGGAGACGTGAACGACGGCGACTTGTTCATCAATAACGACCCCTACTCCGGCGGCTCCCACCTAGGCGACACCACCATCGCCCTGCCCGTGTTCCACGATGGCGCCGTGGCGTTCATCGTTTCTGTCCGGTCTCATCTGCCCGACGGCACGGGAGGCGGCGCACGGCCCGGCGGCATGTACCCAGCCGCCACCGAGATCTTCGAAGAGGGCGTTCGCTACCCTCCCTTCAAGCTCTACGACCGCGGGCAACTCAAGCAGGACCGCTTTGACTGGGTGGTGCGCAACACCCGGTTCAAGGCATGGACCATCGGCGACGTCAGCGCCATGATCGCTTCATGCCGCGTGGCGGAGAAGCGCATCCGCGGCCTCATCGCCAAGTACGGCATCGAGGCAGTCAAGGAAGCCTCGGAGTACTCCCTCGACTACGCCGAGAGGTTGTTCACTGCTGAAGTGGCGTCCTGGCCGGCTGGCGTCTATACCGGCGTCGCATTCATGGACTCGGACGGCTTCTACCAGTGGGACCTGAAGATCCAGGTTGACATCACCATCGGCAACGGCAAGCTGAAGATGGACTTCAGCGGCACAGACCCCCAGACAACGGGGTTCGCCAACAGCGGTGCAGGTAATTCACTGAGCTACGCCTTCTTGGCTCTGTCCAGCGTTCTCGACGAGTCAATCCCCAAGAACGACGGCATCTTCCGGCCGGTCCAGATGATCCTGCCGGAGGGCACCCTCGTCAATCCCACCGACGCCTCGCCCACCGGTTTCTGCACGCTCCACCCAGGCGCCGAGATCGCCCAGGCAGTCACTCTGGCGTTATCCCAAGCCCTGCCGGAGAAGGTCGGCCACCCCTGGGACACCAGGGTCACCGGCGTCATTTCCGGCACAGACCCCCGCTCCGGCGACCGCTACGTGGCATTACCGTTCGTGACCATGCACGCCGGACCGGGCGGCACGTACGGGCTGGACGGCTGGGGCGGCGGCTCTGGTATGCGGGGCGGCATGGCCTACACCACGGCGGAGATGCACGAGATTCAGTATCCGCACCGCGTGGAGCAGCGCGAGTTCATGACCGACTCCTGTGGGCCCGGCAAGTGGCGGGGTGGCCCCGGCACGCGCACCGTCATCAAGATTCTTGACCACACGGCCCTGGTCAACTACATGGTCTGGGGAGGAAAATATCCCGCTCCGCCTCTCTGCGGTGGCGTTCAGGGTATACCCAACGAGGCGGACATCCTCTATAACGACGGCCAGTCCGAGCACCTTGGCGGCGGCGAGTCCATTGAACGCTGGCTAGGCGATGATGACGGGATCCGGACAACCCGCGGCGGCGGCGGCGGCTGGGGCGACCCTCTGGAGCGCGACCCGGCGATGGTGCGCGAAGATGTCCTGGATGAACTGCTCTCGGTTGAGGGAGCGCATCGCGACTATGGCGTGGTCATAGACCCGGACACCCTCCAGATTGTCGAGGACGCAACCCGCGACCTGCGCAGGGCGATGCGGGAGGTCGCCGTCCCTGCGGGCGCTGCATCGGACGACGCGAAGCCCAGCTAGCCTCCGCTTCCAGTTCGCCCGCCGCTTGCGGCGCAAGCGTGAACGTGGCCGGGGTTGGTGCCGTGTTTCTACGCCGCCGCTCGGAGGCCGTATGGCGTTTCGCCTTGCGCATGAAATGAATGAACGCTTTCCGGCTTCCGGCTTTCGCCTGAAAGGCCAGGATACCTACGGTCTCACTCCCAAGCGCCTGGGGCCGCAGGCAACGCCACGGAGGACTTGATGCCCGAAGATGGACCCTATCGCATCGGCGTCGACATCGGCGGCACATTCGTCGATTGTGTCGTCCTTGAGGCCGACGGCCGCGTCGCCAGCGTGGCCAAGAGCCCCAACACCCCTGAAGACCAGTCGCTGGGGGTCATGAACGCGCTGGCAGCCTCGTCCGAGCATCTCGGAATCCCCCTCCGGACCCTTCTCTCGAACACCACCGGATTCATTCACGGCTGCACCGTCGGCACCAACGCCCTGCTCGAGCGCAAGGGCGCTCGGACCGGCCTGATCACCACCAGCGGCTTCGAGGACACCATCTTCATAGGCCGCGTCATGCAGAAGCGCGCCGGCCTTATGCCCGAAGAGGTGGCCCACCAGTCCCGCCTCTTCAAGGCCGAGCCTCCCGTCGTGCCTCACGCCCTCATTCGCGGCGTGGCCGAACGGGTGGACGCGCTGGGCGAGGTGCTGTGTCCCCTGGACGAAGCCGGTGTTGCCGCCGCCGCGCAGGAACTGGTCAGCCAGGAGGGCGCAGAATCCCTGGCCGTCTCCTACCTCTGGTCGTTCACCCGCCCTGAGCACGAGCAACGCACCCGCCGGCTCATAGCCGAGGCCTACCCCAACCTCTACGTCGCCTCTTCTCACGAGGTGGCCCCGGTCCTCGGCGAGTATGAGCGCACGGTGAGCGCGGTTCTCACCGCCTACCTGGGCCCCGCAGTGGCCCGGTACGCCCAGCGCCTCGAGGAGCGGCTCAGCGAGAACGGTCTTACCGGCGGGCTGCTCATGATGACCTGCCGGGGCGGCCTCACCAGCGTTCCCGATGCCTGTCAGAACCCGCTGCTGACCCTCGACTCGGGGCCGGTCGGCGGGGCCATAGGCGGGCGTCTCTTCTCCAACAACTACGGCGAGGGCAACCTCATCTGCGTCGACATGGGTGGCACCTCCTTCGACGTGAGCCTGCTGCTCAAGGGCGAGCTGCTGCTGGAGACGGTTCCGGCGGTGGACAAGTACACCTTCTATTGCCCCAAAGTCGCCATCAAGTCCATCGGCGCCGGAGGCGGAAGCATCGTCTCCGTAGACGCAACGGGTGTTCCCAAAGTCGGCCCTGAAAGCGCCGGCGCCCGGCCCGGCCCGGCCGCCTATGGCCTGGGAGGGGAGGAAGCCACGGTCACAGACGTCGACCTCGTCTTGGGCTATCTCAATCCCGCGCAAGTGCTGGGCGGCGCGATATCCCTGGACAAGTCCAAAGCGGAGCAGGCGTTGAGCCGCGTCGGCCGCGAGGTCGGAATGACGATGGAGGAGATGGCCGTGGGCGCTTTCACCATCGTCAACGCCCGCATGGCCGACATGATCAGCAAGCTCACCATCGAAAGCGGCCACGACCCCCGCGAGTTCTCCCTGCTGGCCTACGGTGGCGCCAGCGGCATCCACATCCCCTTCCTGGCCCAGGACCTCCACGTCAAGAGTCTCTACGTCCCCGAGGCCTCCAGTGTGTTCTCAGCCCTGGGCATGGTCCGAGGAGACGTCATCCACACGCTGGAGCACTCGTTCATAGCGATCGCTCCCTTCACCCAGAATGACCGCAACGCATTGAACGGCCTCATCGCCAGCCTGGAGCGGCAGGTCTTGGAGCAGTTCGCAAGGGAGGGCTGGTCGGAAGACCGCGTGCGGATAACGCGGTCTCTCTTCATGAAATACCGTCTCCAAGTCCACGAGTTGCCCCTCGTCGTCAGCGGGCAGGTCTCGGCGGAGGAGGCCGCGGCCCTTCAGGAGCGCTTCGAACGGCAGTATGAGGACATCTACGGCCAGGGCTCCGGGTTTAGCCAGGTTGGGGTGGAAGTGGTCAAGGTCCGGGTGGACGGCGCGGCCTCGCCGGCGACGCCGCCTAGGGGCCAGGCCGCCGGGCAACCCAACGCCGACGCCACCGCGGCGCTCGAGGGCGTTCGAGACGCCTACTTCCCGTCGTTGGGCCGCTTCGTTCCCGCAGACGTCTACGACGGCGGCAGGTTGCGGTACGGCAACGTTCTCAAGGGCCCGTGCATCATCGAGCGCACGGGCGACACCATTGTCATTCCCAACGGCGCACAGGGCGAAGTTGACGCCTTCGGCGCCATTCGCGTCGATCTTTAGGAGGCGGCTATGGCTGTCGATGCGGTCACGTTGCAGGTCCTTCGTCACCGGCTTCAGGCTATCAACGACGAGCAGATCGGGGTCACCGTGCGCACGTCCGGCTCCCCGACGGTGTATGAAGCCTACGACGTCAACTCTTCAATCATCACGCCCTCCGGCGAGGCCCTGGCCGTGGGTCATTACGTCATGGCCCTGTCCCTGAGCTTCGACGTCACGGTCAAGTACGTCCTCGAACGGTTCGCCGAAAACCCCGGCATCTTCGACGGCGACATCTTCTACACCAACGACCCGTGGGCAGGCGCGACCCACCAGAACGACACCGTCATGGTCGCTCCCATCTTCTGGGAGGACGACATCGTCGCCTGGACCGGCGTATCCCTCCACGAGATGGACGTCGGCGGCCCTCTTGCCGGCGGGTACGGCGCTCAGGCCAAGGACATCTACGGCGAAGCGCCCCTGATCCCGCCGGTCAAGGTCGTTGAGCGCGGCGTTGTCCGAAACGACATCGAAGAAGCGATCGTGCGCAATAGCCGCACCCCAGCGTTCAACGGGCTGGATATGCGAGGCCGTCTGGCGGCCATCACTCGCACCCGCACCCGCATGCGCGAAATCATCCAGCAGTACGGCAAGGACACGTTCATGGAGGTCCAGGAACAGATCCTTGACCTGGCCCAGGAGGCCTTCGCCCGCCGCCTGCGGGAGCTGCCGGACGGGACCTGGCGGCAGGAAGGCTTCCTGGACTACCGCAGGTTGTACCGGGTCAGGCTCGTGGCCACCAAGGAGGGGGATCGCCTGACGCTGGACTTCCGGGACTCTAGCAACCAGGCCCCGGCAATGGTGAACGCCACGCGCAGCCTGCTGGAAGGGTGCGCCATCGCATCCATCCTCACGGAGCTTTGCTACGATCTTCCCTGGGCCCCGGCCGCCTTCTTCCGCAACGTGGATGTCCTTTCCAAGCCGGCCACCATCGTGCACGCTCTGCACCCCGCAGGCGTGGGGCAGGGGGCAACGGCCGTCGGGGCGTTGGCCCAGAGCCTGGTGTCCACCGCTGTCAGCAAGATGTTCGCAGCCACCGAGCGCTACCGTGACGAGGCTCAGGCAAACTGGGTCCCCTCCACCAAGCGCCCCGTGGTCTCCGGCCTCAACCGGAGAGGCGAGACCTACGCCATCACCCTCATCGACGAGGCCGGTGGTGGCGGCGCTCTCAGCTTCCGCGACGGCCCCGACTCCGTTCACTTGCCCGGAGGGCCCATGATGGCCCTGGGCAATATAGAGGTCTACGAGCGCCTCTATCCGGTGCTGTACCTCTATCGCAAGCACACGTCCGACACGGGCGGCCCGGGCAAGTTCCGGGGCGGGCTGGGCACAGAGCAAGCGCTCACGCCCCACCGCGGCAGAAGCCGCATGCAACTCCTCAACCTGGCCGGGTGTTCAGCCTATCCGGAGGCCCGCGGGCTCTATGGAGGCTTGCCGGCACCCGCACAGCCCAGCTTCCTCCTTCGCGGCGCAGATGTCTATGAACAGATGGCCTCCGGGAACTATCCCTACGCCTACGAGCAGCTCGCATCCCGCAGCGATCGCGTCATCAAGTCCCGGGAGGTCGTCAGGCTGAGCAGCGGGGACGTCTACGTGGCCGTGCAGACCGGCGGCGCTGGCTATGGCGACCCCCTGGAGCGCGACCCCCAGCGCGTGCTCTCCGACTACCTCACCGACGCCTGCTCCCTTGAGGCCTGCCGCGCCGTTTACGGCGTCGTCATCGACCCGCAGAGCAAGACAATCGATGCTGATGAGACGGCGTCGCTTCGGGACGCTCTGCGCTGCGAGCGGCGCCCCGGCGACGCGCCCGCGATCGCGTCGCCGGACGGAACGGACATCACTCCGATTCTTTCCTTGGGCGATGCTGTGAGCCTGTTCCCCGACAACGGCGCGCCCGCCTGGCATTGCCAGCGCTGTCATCATCGCCTGGGGCCGGCCACGGAGGACTTTCGGCGGCAGGGCCATCTTCGAGAAGTGCCCATCGATTCCTATAGCCGGTGGAACGTCTTCGGCTGGGTGGACCTGTTCATCCTGCGCGAGGTTTCCTGCCCCAACTGCGGTATGCTTCTCGACGTTCAGCCCCGCCGCAAGAGCGACCCCACAATGTACGATTCACTGGACTGGCGGCAGGCGGCGGCCGCGTGGCAGTCTCCGTAAGGGACGGGAGAGCAGACCTGACGTATGCCGCGACGGGGAAACGCCGGCATGCTGCACAGCGTCGTGAAGCGGGAAGGCACCAAGGAGGAGGCTCATGACACAGGCAACCGCCGCAGCCATCGCCAGGGGCGACGCCACCTATACCGAGCGCACCGCCTACCTGAGCGGGGAGTTCATCAAGGAGTGCAACGCCGCCATCTCCATCTATGACCGCGGCTTCCTCTATGGAGACGCCGCCTACGATGTGGCCCGCACCTACGCCCACAAGCCCTACCAATACGAGGAACATATCGACCGTCTGTACCGGTCGCTGCGCTATCTACGCATAGACCCGCAGATGTCGCAGAGCGAGATGATGGATCTCAGCATCGAAGTAACCAAGAGCAACCTCCATCTCTTGGGGCCCTCTGACGACTTTCGCATGGTCTGGCGCATCACCCGCGGTGACGGCGTTGTGGCCCCCACCCCGGACGGCCCCACCCCCAGGCCCACCGTCCTGCTCCACAACGACCCCATTCGTTGGAAGTCCATGGCCAAGCACTATCTGGAAGGGGGTCACCTGCTGACATCCCGCATCCGCGTCGACGACCCCCAGAGCGTGGACGTGAAGTCCAAGCTGCACAACAAGCTGGCTCACGCCATGGCCGACCTCGAGGCGCAGCGAGCGGAGCCGGGAGCCATCGCCCTGATGCTGGATATGCGGGGGTGCATCGCCGAGGCGTCGCGCGCCAACTTCTTCATGGTGGACCAGGGACGGCTTCTGACCTCCAAACGGCGCACCATCCTGCCGGGCGTCAGCCGCTCCACGCTCATGGACCTAGCCCGCGGCTTGGGCATTGAGGTGGTGGAAGACGACCTTGACGTCCACGACCTCTACAACGCCGAAGAGGTCTTCCTGACCGCCGCCAGCCCCTTCATCGAACCCATCTCGATGGTGGACCGGGTTCCCGTTCCGGGGCCTTTCCCAGGACCCATCACGAACCGCCTGCTGGCTGCCTTCACGGAGACGGTGGGCGTGGACGTCGTGCAGCAGGCGCTGGCGAACGCAGGAGCGGCATAGCCCTCGCCGTACTTAGGACAGGCCGTACAGGCGGTGAGGGTTGTCGCAGAGGATGCGCTCGACGGCCTCGGCGGGCACGTCGGTGCGGGCACGGAACGTCCTTACCAACTGCGCTTCCTCCGAGGGGTCCTGGTGTCCGTAGTCCGACCCGATGATCATATTGTCGCCGCCGGTGTACTGGAGCAGCACCGGTAGGTTCTCGTCGGCTTCGCAGGCGACGTAGAGGTTGTAATCTTGGAAGAGCTGCGGCCCCCAGCCGTTGTCCGCCCTGTCCGGCCCTGAGCCGGAAAGCTGGATGGTGGCGCGGGCGAAGCGCCGCAGGACGTGCAGCATATAGGGCACCCAGGAAGCCGCCGCCTCCACGAAGGCAAAGCGGAGGCCTGGGAACTTCTCAGGGATTTTGTTGCCAACGATGTCCCTGAAAGCCATCAGGGGAATCATGCGCACGTGGGCAAACGGCGTGCTCAGGTCGAAGTCGAACGCACTGGAGATTGCCCTGGAACCGGCCCCCGTATGGATAGTAATGGGGATGTCCAAGCTGTTCGCCTCTTCATAGATCGGGTAGAAGTAGGGGTCCGCTACGGACCTCTCCCCCTCGATGCCCCGGAAGAAAACGCCAACCGCCCCGTCCTCCTTGCCCTTTCGAATCTCCTGGATGGAGTCGTCAATGGAGTGGAGGGGCGGGATCACGACCCACCTGATGCGGCCGCCGGACTCGTTACTGGCCCTGCCCATGAAGTCGTTGTAGGCTCGGCACAGCGAGACCTCTAGGTCAACGTCGTCGGTGATGTAGATGAGGAAGAGGGTGGGGTACACCACCTGGATGTCCACGCCGCGAGCGTCCATGTCCTGCAGACGGACCGCCACGTCGGTCATCTCGCGCGAGCCCATGTGGATGTCCTTGCGCTCGATCTCTCTGTCCGCCCCTGAAGGAGTGTGCAGCCCGAACCCGCCCTTGCCCGCAGGCCGCGGAAAGATATTCCCGTCTATCAGCCAGAAGGCGTTGGACTTGCCGTAGACGGTGTCTCCGGGGACTTTGATTTGCACGGGACGGCGGGGCCACATGCCCTCGTCGATGCTTTCCCAAATCGCGCTCGGCTCAATGATATGCGTGTCGGCGTCGACAACTCCGGGCATGATACTCCTCCTCATTCTCCCCAGGTTCTTCCCTAGCGCCAATTCCCTCGTTCTTCTTCCCCGTTCAACGAAGGGACTCTACTTGGGCGCCCTTGGGCTGTCAATCGTGCAGACTGCCAACCGTGCGCCAGGGATGCCCTGAGTAAGTCCGTGGCCTGCGGCATAGTCAGCTAGGGAAGATGGTCGCGCTGGCGGCTTGTTCAGAGGTTCCCCGGTATATTTCCCATGGACGTTGCTTCAAGCGCGCGGCGTGAGCATCCTCCCCTTCCTGCCCCCGAGTACGAGACCTTTGCATAACCTCTTTCTGGTCAGGCACAATCAGCACGGAGAGCCAACGCCAAGGAGGGGAAGCCATGCACCGAACGATACGTGGACAGTCGTTCATTGAGGTGCTTCTCCCGGACCGAGTCGGACGGAACGGGAAGTTGGAGCGGCTCGAGGCGATGCTGGACTGGAAGAAGTTGGCCAACGTGGTCAAGGGCATCTATGCCGCCCCGTCAGGCCGTCCGAGCTATCCGCCGGTGGTGATGGTCAAGGTCATGGTGCTCCAGCAGTGGTATGACGCTTCCGACGAAGCGATCGAGGAAGCGCTGTGGGACCGGGTCTCGTTCAAGCGGTTCGTGGGGCTTGGCCTGGAGGACGCCGTCCCCGACCACTCGACGATCAGCCGCTTCCGCAGGGAAGTGACGGAGCGGGGTTTGGCCCTGCGACTGTTCAAGGAGATGGACCGGCAATTGGCGCAGCGCAACCTCTTCGTGAAGAAGGGGACGCTCCTCGATGCGACCATCGTGGAGGCGCAGGCGAAGCGTCCTTCGCTGCGAGGGAGGCGGCCGGGAGCGCCGAGCGAGACCGACCCCGATGCGCGGTTCACGCGCCAGCGGGGGGTGTCGCAGTTCGGCTACAAGGCGCACGTGGGGGTGGATGCAGGGTCAGGGCTGATCCGGGAGGCGGTGCTGACGCCGGCCAACGTGAACGATACGGAAGTGGCGGAGGCGTTGGTGAGGGGAGATGAGGCGGCGGTGTATGCGGACAAGGCCTACGGGTCGAAGCAGCGGAGTGCCTGGCTCAAGTCCCTGGGCATCAAGGACCGGATCATGCGGCGGGCGGACAAGCATCATCCGGTGCTGCCGCCGTGGGAGCAGCGGCGGAACGCACTGATAGCACAGCAGCGGTCGGCGGTGGAGAAGGTGTTTGGGACGCTGAAGCGGACCTACGGCTACCGGCGGGTGCGGTACATGGGGCTAGCGCGGAACGCCACGGAGCTGTTCTTCAAGTGTGCGGCATACAACCTGCGGCGGGCGGACCGTCTTCTGCTGGATGCCGCCTGACCGCCGGGGGCGGCGTGTGCCCGCCGGGGATGGAAGCGCCCGGGAAGCCCTGAGAAGTCAGGGAGACCGGGGAGGAGAGCCAGGCCGCAGGCCGCCATCAGGCCCCCCAATCCCCGCCAGAACCCTCATTCCAACCAAACGGCGCATCAATGGGGATTACGCAAAGGTCTCGTACTCGGGGCAGGAAGGTTAGGATGGGGGACGCGCAACAGAGTTTGCAGTACAGTCTCCTTTGGCCCACCAACGCTAGCGTATTCATGACTCGGCGTTGAGGAAGACCGGTATGTGCCATGTCTGAGCCCCTCATCTCCCCGATACGCCCGGACCAGATCCCTTCCGCCGCGCGCGTCATGGCTAACGCCTTCGCGAATGCTCCCCGCTACACGTTCCTCCTGCCGAACGACGCTCAGCGGCACACGAGGCTGCCCTGGGTCTGGGGGGCAACCATCCGCGCCTGCCTCCACTCCGGCGGAGCCGTGTACGTCGCCCATGGTGGGTCCGGCAATGCAGTGCTGGGCGTTACTATCTGGGGGTCACCGGAACATCGCAAGCACAGCGCTCTGATACAGTTGCGGTCCGGCCTCTGGGCTGCGCCCATCCGGCTCGGCATCCCGGCCTGGCGGCGGCGGCAGGCCCTGGGCCCCCTGCTCGCCGCGCTGAAGTGGCCTGGCCCGCGCTGGCGCCTGAACGGCATCGGCGTCGATCCTTCGACGCAGCGCACCGGCTTGGGGAGCGCCCTCATCAACCACATGCTTCCACGTATAGATGACGACGCGCTGCCCGCATTCCTCGACACGTCAGCGCCGGACAACCTCGGCTACTACAAGCGATTCGGCTTCCGGGTGACGGCGGAGTCGACGTTACCGAACGGTACGCCCCTCTGGGGCATGACGAGACAGCCGATACTGCAGCGGGGGAAGGACTAGCACCTGGGTCTGGGTGGGTGCCGGGTCCGGGAATTTCTCCGGTTCCCTGAGGAGGAAAGGGGTCAGATTGGGGAAGTTAGCTTTCCACAGGATGACCGCTGTCCATCCATTCTGCGTAGGAGCCGTCATAGAGGCGGACGGTGTACCCGGCCTCCTGCATAGACAGGTACGCTAGTGAGGCCCGGACTCCGCTGCGGCAGTAGGCCACCACCGGATCGCGGGGCGTGATGCCGGCGGCTGCCAGCCGCTGGCGCAGCAGATCCGGCTCAATGAGCAGTTTCCCATCGGCGCCGGCCATTTCTGAGTGGGGAAGATTCACGGCGCCGGGAATGTGCCCGGGGCAATGGTCCATTTCCGTTTGGCCGCGAAACTCCTCCGGGGAGCGGGTATCCAAGAGTCTCGTACCGCCGGGATTGGCCACGTCGTTCATAGTAGCTCGCACCGACGGGTTGAGGCGCGGCGAAAAGAGTTTTGCCTCGGTTGGGACGGGCCGGTAGAGGACCTCCCGGCCCTGGTCCTTCCAGGCGTCGTAGAGCAGGTCCATGATGTGAACGTCGCCGCGGCCCAGGTATTCCAAGACCCAAGCTACCATGGCGGCATTGCGGCCATCCTGATGGTCGTAAAGCACCGGGGTTATGCCGTCGCCCAGCCCTGCTTCGCCAAAGGCGGCGGCAAGCTGATCCGGCTGGCCTAGACGTCCGTCCGGGCCCTGCAGCTTCTTGAAAGGAACGCTGACCGCCCCTCTCAAGTGACCCATCATGTAACGCATGGCCGACCGGGGGTCAATTATCAAGTGTCCCGGCCGTCCGATATGATCAGAGACCCAATCCGCGGAAACGAAGGTGGCCATCAACCGACCATTTCAAAGTCGGTCTCGACCGCGGTTGGGTTGGCTACCGACTGGGTGACCGGGGAACCCTCCACCGCCAAACGCCAGATTTCCCGCAGGGTTTCCTCGTCGGCGTCGGCGCGCACGAAGCACTTGGCCGAAATCCTGCCGTAACCCGGGTTTCCCTCGTCCTCAACCCCGGCCCATTTGCGGATGTTGTCGAAATACCCTTCGACGGCCACCTCTAGGTCATGGATGCGGACTCCCTGCTTGGTGGCGTTGACCACGAAGCCCACGGTCATGCAGCTGCCAATGGCCGACAGCAGCTGCTCGTGGGCGCTGGCGGCGACGTCAGTGGCGGTCAGGTCGCCGGGCTCGTCCATGTCAACCTGATGGTTCCGCATGTAGGCCCGCGCCCGCATCCCGTCCTGCCAGACCACCCGCGACTTCCAAGGCCCAGTTACCGCATTGAAAACCTCCGGGTCCCGAAAGGAATCCAAGACTTCGACCAGTTTCTCCCGAGGCAGTCCGTTAAGGTCTCTTTCTTCTGCCATTTCCAACTCCTTAGTGCCAATTGGTTCTATGCGGCGAAAACCGTGAAATCTGGCGCTACTGATATTCCGCCCTGAGCTGTTCGGCGGCTCGGGCGATTACCTGCATTTTCTTGAAGGCGATCTCGTGGGTGTTGACGTTTCTTTCGGCGAAGGTGCCAAAGCCGCAGTCGGGGTTGAGGTAGATTTTGTCCGGGTCGAAGTATTGCAGAAGCTCCTTGACTCTGGCGACAATCTGCTCCGGCGGTTCGATGTCGTCGGTCCGGGGATTCACCACTCCGAAGCCGATTTCCTGCTCGTTGCCGTATTCCTTGAAGACCTCCATCTCTCCAGCCCTGGGCGTGGCGCATTCCAGCACCAGTTGGTCAATGTTCATTTGGGTAAGGTAGGGCAGCATCGGCCCGTAGTTGCCGGTGAGCAGCACGTCTTCCCGCCGGCTCCAGTTGCCGCGGCAGATGTGGACCCCGGTCTTGATTCCGGTGATTCCCTCCGTGGTCTGGTTCATCAGGCGCACCGCGAACTCCAGTTCGTCGGTCGGATCCCGGCGGTTGGGCAGAGCGGCGCACATGAAGGTCTCGGTGTTTTCCTCGCCAAACACCACCTGGCTGAGGATGGGCTCGTCCAACTGAACGAAATCGCAGCCCTGGTCCCGTAGGGCGATTATCTCTTCCCGGAGGATGGCCACCACATCGGCGGCCAGGTCTTCGGGATCAGGGTACACCCGGTCGGAGAGACCTTCGAACCAGCTGGAGCGGGTCAGCATATAGGGGCCGGGCAGAGGAATCTTAATTTGCCGATCCGTGTGTTCTCGCATGAAGGCCAATTCATCAAGGGCCAGGCCCTGCCGTTTCCCAAGGCGGTCAACCACGATGGGGCTCTTGATGGCAAAGGATGGCACGTCGAGGGCCCGCAGCATTTCTTCCATCCGGGCTCGGTCCCGGGAGTAGTCCAGCAGCTCCGAGACCTTCATCAACCGCATTCCGGTCAGCTTGTCCACGGCGAAGGAGTAGAAGTTGTCCCGGCGCTGCTCCCCGTCGCTTATGATGTTCACCCCGGCCTCTTCCTGCGCCCGGATGCAGGCCAACACTTCGCCGTCGGCCACGGAGTTGAAATCATCCAGGGTGATTTCGCCGGCTTCCTTGCGACGCAGGGCCCGAACCAGCTCGGTGGAGCGGGGCCAACTTCCAACGACCGTTACGGGGAACAAGGGGGCGTCCGCCATTCAGTTTCCTCCTGGATTTGGGCGTAATGAAGGTTTGCGGCCTACCTTCGCAGCCTGCCGCAGTGTATCCCACTCTGCAAGCCGGGACAAATTGGGCAGCTATTCAGGCTCGGGTAGGCGGGGGTTGGGAAAGAAGCGCCGGGAGGTGTTGCAACTCATTCTTGATGGGGTGACAAGCGACGGCAGCAACAACGTCAACATCGCCTTGGCGATCCCGACGGAGGATTTAGCTGCAATTGCAGAACCGGCGCCAACCCCTACGAGAAATACCGCTAGCTGCGGGGCTGGATCACGCCGTAGCCGCCGTCCTGTCGGCGGTACACGACTCTGTGGCTTTGCGCGTCCCCATCGAGGAACATGAAGAAGCTGTGCCCCAGCGCCTCCATCTGCTCGATGGCCTCTTCAACAGTGATGGGTTTCATGGCGAACTGCTTGACCCGCACCACACCCACCGACTCCTCGGCCTCCGCCTCCAGCGCCTCGTGAGCAGCGGCCGCCTCGGCCTCTGCGATGCTGGGGGCGTGACCTGCCTTCTTGGCCTGCTCGCTCCGACAGGAGCGTCCCTTGTAGCGCTGTAGCTTGCGGTCCAGGACGTCCGCCACCTGGTCTGTGGCCGCCTCAATGGTGGCGCCTCGCTGTTCGCCCCGCAGGATTGCGCCATCCACGTTCACCGTCACCTCCACCGAGGCCCTGTCGGACGCGGAGCGCGTTTCCTGCCAGCGGACCTCCACGCCCACGTCGGTCACCCTGGGAAGGTGGCGCTCCAGTTTTTTCAGTCTCTTCTCCACATAGCCTTCGAGCTGGGGGGTGATGCTGACGTTTCGCCCCTGAATGCGTAACTCCATGCTGACTCCTGACGATGGTCGGGGAATGTGGGTTTGGTGAGGAAGACCCATCCATCGTACAACCCAGCCCTCGCCCCGGCAAAGACCCGCGCCGCCGGCGCGATAGGGCGTTGTACAATGACAGAGGCCTGCGCCGAACGGTGGGCGGCCTATCGCACTCCTTTGAGAGACCTGCCCACGGCAACCCTGCATGCAATCCCCCGAGCCACATTTGCCCCCCGCCTCAACCCCGGCCCCACTCCAAGGGCGGCTTCGCAAGCTCGTTTGGGTGGCCATGCCAATGCTCATCCTCTTCCTGGCGCTGGGCGTGCGGCTCTACGGCATCGACTGGGACCAGGGGGCGCTGTACCACCCGGACGAGAGGGCCATCCTCATACAGGTTGGCGAACTCGAGTTTCCTCCTCTCTCCGAACTTGACTCGCTCCTGGACGCCGAAGAAAGCCCCCTGAATCCTGGATGGTTCCCCTACGGCAGCCTTCCCATGTACATGGTGAAGGCGCTGACGATAGGGCCTTCACCCTTCTCCGACTGGGGCATCTTCGAGCTGCGACTGGTGGGCCGCGTCCTGTCCGCTCTCGCCGACGTGGGCGCGGTGCTGTTCATCTATCTGCTGGGAGCCCGCTTCTTCGGGCGCAGGGTGGGTCTGCTGGCGGGGTTGCTGACGTCGTTGGCCGTCCTGCACATCCAACTCAGCCACTTCTACACCGTGGACACGTTCCTCACCTTTTTCGTCGTGGCCTCGGTCTACTTCATGGTCAGGGTGGCCAGCGGAGGAGGCTGGCGGCACTCGCTCTGCGCGGGGGCATTCCTTGGGCTGGCGCTGGCGTCGAAGGCCAGCGCCAGCCCACTGCTGCTGCCCCTAGCGCTAGCGCACGTGATGGCCCTGGTCCACCAGGGCGGCGGTCGCTATGCCTGGCGGAACCTGCTGACCGGCGCGCCCGGCCCCATGGCCGCGCGTCTCGCGGCTGCCGGTGTGGCGGTGGTGGCCGCCTTCTTCCTGACAACGCCCTATGCCCTCCTCGACTGGACCACCTATTTCGGCGACATTTTCGAGCAGAGCCAGATGGTGCGCCGCGAGATAGACCTCCCCTACACCCGCCAGTACATCGACACTCCAGCCTACCTGTACCACGTCCGTCAATTGGCCGTTTGGGGCCTCGGCCTGCCGCTGGGCCTGCTGGCATGGGTTGCCCTGCCCGTCACGCTCGCCGTCGCCGCGGCGCGGCGTCTGCCCGTCGACATCCTCATCCTGGCCTGGGTGCTGCCCTACTTCCTCATCAACGGCTCCTTCGACGTCAAGTTCCTGCGTTATCTCCTGCCCATCACACCCTTCCTGCTGCTGATGGTATCGCGCCTTTTCTTCTCGCTGCGGGAGGTTCTGGACCGGCGCCGGCCCCAACTGGCGAAGGCCGCCGCGGTGGGTATGGCCTGCGTTGTTGCCGCGACGGGGCTGTATGCGCTGGCGTATCTCCAGATCTACAACGACGACCATACCGCCAACCGGACCGCCGAATGGTTCCAGGCGAACGCGGAGAGAGGCGCGGTCGTACTCAAAGAGCACTGGGAGGAAGGCATCAGAGGCATGCCTTTCGTGGACACTAGGGAGTTGCCCCTCTACGACCACGATGGACCGGCGAAACTGGAAACCATGGCCAGCGCTCTGGCCGACGCCGACTACATTGTGTTCTTCAGCAACCGCCTCTACGGGACCATCTCCCGCCTGCCCGACCGCTACCCATTGACCCGCAACTACTACACCCTGCTGTTCTCGGGCCGTCTGGGATTCGACCTGGCGCACTTCGAGACGTCGTATCCCAGACTTCCGGGCGTGGCCCTCGTGGACGACACCTTCAACCGGCCGGACCTGCCCACGCCCCTGCCGCTGCAAACGTACAGGCCCCAGCCCATCAGCCTGAATCTGGGCTTTGCCGACGAGAGCTTCACCGTCTACGACCACCCCAAGGTGCTGGTGTTCCAAAAGACCAGCAACTTCGACCGCCAATACTACGAGGTGTTGCTGGATTCCCCCTCCATCACCGCCGAGGGCCCCGAGGAGGGGCTGATGATGACGCCGGCGGTGGCTAGGGCGCAACAGGCCGGCGGCGCTTGGAGCAGCCTCTTCGACCGGGTTAGCATCGTGAACAGCGTCCCGCTGCTGTTCTGGCTGCTCTTCGTTCAGGTGGTCTGGCTTGTAGCCATTCCCCTGGCGATGACCGTCTTCCGGCCCCTTCCCGACCGCGGCTTCCTGCTCGCGCTTCCTCTGGGGCTCTTGCTCGTAGCCTACATCGCCTGGGTGCTGGCCAGCCTTC
Source organism: Dehalococcoidia bacterium (assembly GCA_965263165.1). GTDB lineage: Bacteria > Chloroflexota > Dehalococcoidia > Lucifugimonadales > SAR202-VII-2 > SAR202-VII-2. Next base: position 1,012,478 of record OZ253584.1, on the reverse strand, counting down.
ACTGGCTGGCCTTCTCCCCGCTGTCCGTTTTCCTAGCTATCCTTGTCGTGGCCGGCGCGTCGCTCTTATTGCTGCGTAGCCGCGGGCATCGCATCGCCGCCGATCTCCGGGAGAAGGGTCGGCTCTTCCTCATAGGCCAGGGGCTGTTCCTTGCCGCGTTTCTCGCCTTCTATGCCATCCGTCTCGCGAATCCCGACCTGTGGCATCCATGGCTCGGCGGCGAGAAACCCATGGACTTCGCCTACCTCAACGCCGTCGTGCGCTCGTCCTACATGCCCCCCTTCGACCCCTGGTTCGCCGGCGGGTACCTGAACTACTACTACTTCGGCCAGTTCATGGTCGCCACCATCATCAAGGCAACGGGCATCCTTCCCGAGGTCGCCTACAACCTCGCCATCCCGCTCTTCTTCGCGCTGACCACAACGCTGGCTTTTTCGCTCGTCTACAACCTGGCCGCAAGCATCCGCAGCCGCGGCGGAGTCTTTTCCTGGCCGCCGCTGGCAGCCGGGGGGCTGGCCGCCCTCTTCGTCGCCGTCCTCGGCAACCTGGACGGCGCTGTGCAGCTTGTCCAAGGCGCCTGGGTCAGCATCGTCAGAGGCGGCGCCTTCCCCGCGTTCGATTTCTGGCGGTCATCCCGGCTGATGCCGGAGCCCGCGGGCGTAGCCTCAGCCGGCCACGAGATCACAGAGTTCCCTTTCTTCACCTTCCTCTTCGCCGACCTCCACGCCCATTTGATGGCCCTCCCCTTCGACCTGTTGGCTCTGGGCCTAGGGTTGTCGTTCGCGCTGGGCATGCGGAAAGGACGGAGTTGGAAGGGCCATGCGCTGGTGCTGGGCCTCATGGCCCTGGCCATCGGCGTCCTCAGGGCCGTCAACACCTGGGATTACCCCACGTTTCTCGCCGCCGGCGGGGCGCTGATCTTCGTGGGGCTTCACGCGGGACGGGGGCGGCTCTCCTGGGGACTGGCATGGCGGGGCGCCGCCCTAAGCATCCTCGTTCTGGCGGGTGGGTATCTCTTGATGTACCCCTTCCTGGCCAGCTATGAGACGTTCTTCTCCTGGGTGGACCGCAGCGAGTGGAAGACGCTCCTGTGGCAGTACCTCGGCATCCACGGCCTGTTCGTATTCATCATTGCCGCGTTTCTCATCCACGAGACGCTGCGCCGGTTTCTGCCCCGCGCCGCCGGGGGTGAACCCCGCGGGCTGCGGACACTGGCTGTCCCAAAAGGGAGCCGCCGCGCCGTAGTGGCCCTGTTCGCCCTGGTTGCGGCGCTCATCCTTGGGGCCCTGGTTGCCACCGGCTACGCCACGGTGGCCATGTTGTTGGGGTTTCTGGGCGTCGTCGTCGTCCTGGGCCTGCGCCATCTGCTTCGGCCGTCGCCCGACTCCTCTGAGCATCTGTTCGTCCTCGTCCTGCTGGCGGGCGGACTGGCCCTGGGCATCATGGTCGACTTCCTCCGGGTGGAGGGAGACATCGACCGGATGAACACGGTGTTCAAGTTCTACCTTCAGGCCTGGGTCCTCCTCGCTCTGGCATCAGCCTTCGCCCTGGCCCGGATGGGGCTTCCTCTACGCGGCCTGCGCCGCGACTGGGCCAGCGCCGGCAGAGTGGCCTGGGTCGTAATGCTGGCGCTGCTCATACTCTCAGCGTCCACGTACACACTCCTGGGAACCCGCGCCCGCCTGAGCAACCGCTTCGACACCAGCTTCATGGCTGCCAACGGGACAGCCTACATGGACCACCAGGTGTATTCCGACCAAAACGGCCCCATCGAGCTCGACTGGGACAAGGACGCCATCCACTGGCTTCAGGAAAACGTGACGGGATCTCCGGTGATCATGGAGGGCCGCGCCCCCCTCTACCGCTGGGGGTCGCGCATGTCCATCTACACCGGCCTGCCAACGGTGCTGGGCTGGGACTGGCACCAGCGGCAGCAGCGGTGGGGCTATCAGGCTTCCATCGCCCACAGAATGACAGACGTGCAGCGCTTCTACGAGACCCCTGATGTGAGGCTAGCTCAGGAGGTGTTGGACCGTTACAACGTCCAATACGTCATCGTGGGGGAGCAGGAGAGGCTCTACTACACGGACGCGGATGGACGCGCGGACGGCATCGACAAGTTCGACGACATGGTGGCGGGCGGACAGCTTGAACTGGCCAACCCCGGCAACCCGCAGACGCACATCTACCGGGTGGTCAGGGGGTAGTCGGGGCGCGCCCACACATTGGGAAGACGGCCAAAGACGGCTTCGCAGGCCGCGTTACCGGCAGGGAACGATCAGTACCGGCGCATGAGAGCCGTGCAGGACCGCAGAGGCCACGCCTCCGAAAGCCCCCTCCGTGGCCCCGGTCTCGCCGTGGGAGGACATCACCACGAGGTTGATCTCCCGTTCCTCCAGTTCCAGGACGATCTCCAGTCCGGGAGGACTTCCCCGCCGCAACACCGGAGTGGCGTTCATTCCCTTGCCGACAAGGTCAGCAGCCATACTCTCGAGGTAGGCGGTTAGCTCCGGACTGTCGGGTTCATGCGTTGACCTTGAATGGAAGAGGATAACCTCGGCCCGGGTAGCCCGGCCAAGGTGCTGCGCGTAGGGCAGCGCCGCCTCCGCCAGTGGCGAGCCGTCCAGGGGGGTCAACAGCCTTTCCAGCCGTTGGGGGCGCCTGGGGTTCCGTCCGAAGGCGGGTCGCAACAGCAGGATCGGGATTGTGGCGCCCCTCAGCATCGAGTCGGCAACATCGCCGACAGCCCACCAATCCCAGCCAGTCCAGCCGTGGGTCGCCGCCATGATGACATCCATCCCCTGGGAGGTTGCATAGCCCAGTATCACCTCGGTGATGCCCCTGCCATCCCTGGACACGGCAGCCGCCCTTACAGTGGCCGGCGAGGCCCCGGACTCCAGGGCCTGCTGGACAACCGCCATGGTCAGCCGGAGATAGGCCTCCGCCCCCGGCGCGTCATCGGGGCCGTCGCAGACCCGCAGCAGGGTCACCTCCTTCGAGCCGTCCGCGCCGGTGAAGAAGGCTACGTAGTGCAGGATTTCCTCTGCGTGCTTGGAGCCGTCCAGCGTGATAAGGACTCTATCCAACATGGGACTCCCCGCGCCCGGCGGTGTGCGTAGCGCCGTGCTTATCCCCAGCTCGGCACTCGGAGCAGAGTCCGCTGATGGTGAAGTGCTCTGTATGGGGCTCGAAGCCGACCTCCGCGAGCAGTTGCTGCCTCAGCGAGTCAAGATACTGCGGCGGCAGGTCGAACGCGTTGCCGCACTCCTCGCAGACCATGTGATGGTGGCGGGTGCCGGGCTCGTTGATCTCGTAGCGGGAAGCAACGCCCTGGTCTATCTCGTTGATGAGGTGGAGCTTCTTGAGCAGGTGCAGCGTGCGGTACACCGTGGCGATGTCGATGTAGGGGTACTGCTCCTTCACTCGCTCGAAGACGCGGTCGGGGCCCACGTGGCCCCCCTCCTCATCGATGACCGCAAGGATCATCAGGCGCTGCGGCGTTACCCGGTGCCCGGTTCTCTTCAGACTGCTCAGTATGTCGTCTTGTGCGGCCATTCCGTCCTCGCGGTGTGATTATGGCATAGGCGGGTAGGGGTGTCGAACGGCGCCGCGCCCCTCGGACGACCGCCTTGCCGCGCCGTCGCCAGCCCGTTACCATGTATCCTGTGGTCTGGGGCTTCATGTCCCAGACCCTTTTGGCGTCTGCCCTTGCGGGCGGAACTGGACTATGGGACTCACCGGCCTCTTCCCTCTACTCAACGAGGTCAAAGCCTTCACCCGCCTGGCCGATGCGCTGGGAGGGAAGTCGTGCGCCCTCGAGTTCTCCTGCCCCACGTCGTTCCAGCCCCTGTTGATTGGATCGCTGAGCAAGCGGTTTGGGCAGCCGATGGTGCTCCTGGCGTCCCGGCCGGACTCCGCCCGCCGCCTCTACGACGAGCTCCTGTCCTGGTGCGGCGAACGACCCTCCCTCCTCTACTTCCCCGAGGCTGAGGCCCTTCCCTACGAACGCCTAGCCCCCGACGACGCCACCATTCACCAGCGACTCCGCGCCCTGGACGCCCTGCTCCAGCCTCCCAACCCGGACGACCCTCCCATAATCGTAGCGTCGGTGCCGGCGGCAACCCAGATGACCCTGGATGCCGGCGCATTCGCCGCGGCGTCCCATATCCTCCGCAGAGGGGATCGCGTGGAGCTGATGGACCTGCTCCGCCGTTGGGAAACGCTGGGCTACAGGACCGAGCGAGCCGTTGAGGTGCCGGGGGTCGTGAGCCACCGGGGCGGTATCCTGGACATCTGGCCTCCCAACGACCCGTTGCCCGTGCGCATGGAGCTGTTCGGACCGGAGATCGATAGCCTGCGCCACTTCGACCCGGGCTCCCAGAGGTCTGTCGACCATGTTGAAGAGGTGCGGGTGATTCCGGCCGTCGAGGTTTTGCCTTCGCTGAACGCGGGCGCATCGCTGGAGGACATGTGGAACCGGCTGGACCTCTCATCGTGCACCCAGGCCACGGGGGACCGGCTCAGGGAGGAGCTGGCGTTGTTGGCCGCCGGCCAAACGGTGGACGAACCCCTCTTCTACGCCGGCTTCTTCTGCACCGGCGCCCTGATGGACTACGCGCCTGCCGGAGCAGTCCTCGTCATCGAGCAGCCCTCCTCCGTGGAGGCAGACGCCATGGAGCAGGACCGCCGCGCCCTGGCGTTGCGGGAGTCGAAGCAGGCGCGGGGAGAGTTGCCCTTGGGCTGGGCGTCGTCCCACATCACCTGGGACGCGCTCAACGACGCCCTGACGCGGCAGCCCAAGACGCTGGCCCTGAACCCCTGGAGCGCCAGCGATTCCGATGACGGCTTCCTCTCACCCGTCCCTGACTACTTCGGGCGCATGGACCAGTTCCTCGGCGATGTGCCGCGCCTCGCGAGTGGGAAGACCCGGCTGGTGCTCGCCTCCACGCACGCAGCCAGGCTGAGCAGTGTGCTGAAGGACGCCGGCTATGCAGTCGCATCCCAGGAAGACCTACCGGAAACACCTCGAGAGGGCACCCTGACCCTCGTGCGCGAGGCGCTGCGCGAGGGCTTCCGTCTGTCCACCGACGCAGGAGACGTTGTGGTCCTGACGGATGTCGAGCTGTTCGGGACAGCCCGCCGGTCGCGCCCCATGCGCCGGGCCCCGGTGCGGCGGGAGGTGTTCCTGTCTGAGCTGGAGCCGGGCGGGTATGTCGTTCACATCGAGCATGGCGTCGGCCGCTTCGCCGGCTCGCAGAAGATTTCCGCCGAGGAGGGCGAACTCGAATACCTGATCCTCGAATACGCCGAGGGCGATAAGCTCTACGTGCCCACGGAGCAACTCGACCGGGTCAGCCCCTACGTCGGCCCCGGAGAAGAGACCCCCACGCTGACTCGTCTGGGAACCCAGGAGTGGGCCCGGGCCAAGGCCAGGGTCAAAGAATCCGCTCAGGAGATGGCCGAAGAGCTCCTCCAACTCTATGCAGCCCGCCAGACGGCCAACGGCGTCCCCTTCGCCCAGGACACCGTGTGGCAACGTGAAGTGGAGGACGCCTTCCCCTTCACGGAAACCCCCGACCAGATGCGGACGATCGATGAGGTAAAGGAGGACATGGAGAGGCCCCAACCCATGGACCGCCTCGTGTGCGGCGACGTGGGTTACGGAAAGACGGAGGTGGCGCTGCGGGCCGCCTTCAAAGCGGTCGTTGACGGCCATCAGGTCGGCATCCTTACGCCCACGACGATCCTCGCCCAGCAGCACTACGCCACCTTCAGCGAACGGCTGAGTCCCTATCCTGTCACAGTGGAGGTGCTCAGCCGGTTCCGCAGCGACGCCGAGCAGAAGGCGGTGGTGGAAGCCGCCAGCGAGGGCAACGTGGATATCCTCATCGGCACCCACCGCTTGCTGCAAAAGGACGTTTCTTTCAAGAAGCTGGGGTTGGTCATCGTCGATGAAGAACAGCGATTCGGCGTGACCCACAAGGAGCGCCTGAAGCAGATGCGCAAGGAGGTGGATGTGCTCACGCTCACCGCCACCCCCATCCCGCGAACGCTCCACATGGCCCTTGCGGGCGTGCGCGACATGTCCACGATGGAGACGCCCCCGGAGGAGCGCCTCCCCATCAAGACCTACGTCTCCGAGTTCTCGGAGGACCTCATCAGAGAGGCCATCCTCCGAGAACTGGACCGCGGAGGCCAAGTCTACTTCGTGCACAATCGCATCAACAATATCCACGCCATCGCCGAACAGGTGCGCCGGCTGGTCCCCGAAGCCAGCGCGGCGGTGGCCCACGGCCGCATGGATGAGGGGGGCCTGGCCGATGTGATGGCCGCCTTCTCCGGGGGCGGCATAGACGTTCTGGTCTGCACCACGATCATCGAAGCCGGCCTCGACATCCCAAACGTCAACACCATGCTCGTCAACCGCGCCGACCGTTTCGGGCTGGCCCAGCTTTACCAGTTGCGCGGCCGCATCGGACGCAGCGGCCAGCGGGCCTACTCCTATCTGCTGATTCCCAAGGGCCAGCGCATCACGGAGACCGCAGAGAAGCGCCTGAAAACCATCCTCACTGCCACCGAGTTGGGCGCCGGCTTCCGCATCGCCATGAAGGACCTCGAAATCCGGGGGGCCGGCAACATTCTGGGGCCGGAACAGTCGGGCTACATCAAGGCAGTCGGGTTCGATCTATACAGCAAGCTGCTGGCGGAAGCCGTCGACGAAGCCAAACGGATGCAGAGCGGCAATGGCTCGCCCCAAGAGCCTCTGCCCGCTGTGAAGATCGGCCTCCCCCTGCAAGCGCACATCCCAGAAGCCTACGTCTCCGACCTACCCACCCGTCTTTCGCTCTACCAGCGAGCCGTGTCTGCCCGAAACCAACCCGGCGTGGACTCTCTGGAGGAAGAGCTTCAGGACCGCTTCGGGCCTCCGCCGGAATCCGTCCGGAACCTCATCTACATCGCCCGGCTGCGCCTCGCGGCAGTCGATGCCCAAGTCGCCGGCGTGGACCGGGCAGGCAGTCATATCGTGGTCAAACTCGGAAACTGGCAGGGCGTGGACCGGGCGGCCATCCAGCGAGCCATCGGGCCATCGGGCCAGGTTGGACACCAGCAGGTGCGGGTCGACGTCAAAAAGCTTGGACAGGACTGGCGCAACGGCCTGCTGCTGCTGCTGCGCCGCCTGGCCGCCCTGCGCCGCGAACTGCTGGCCCGGCTCCAACGAAGCGGCGTCATCAGCTAGGGATGCTCTGAACAAGCCGGCGCGGGCCGTCGGAAGTTGGATGCGGTCATTGGGCGGAGGTTTACGGAGATGTTCAGCCGCTCGATGGTGCCGCGACACGGGCAACCCTCTATCCCTGCTCCCGCCCCCGCACTCGGTAACAGCCTAGGAAGCGTTTCCCTCTGCATTGCAGCAAGGTCAGCATGCGCTCCCCCTCCGTCCCCCAAGCAGGGTGCAGGGGGCGCAGCCCCCGCCGGGGGTACAGCGTGTCCCCCTGTTCTGGAAAACGTCGGAGGGCGGTGCGGGCGGGATAGCGGCGCAGGCCAAGACAAGACCATCTGTCCCCATCGGCGGGCGGACGCCGGAGTCCGGGGCCCCTGCCACCCCCCATTGCCAAATACGAACAATTGTGCTATAGCGCCCCCATGAAGTCGGCCACCGGCCCGCTTCTCTTCCTTGGAGCCTGTCGCATACATTAGCACTGGGGGCTAACCATAGAGAATCCCCCTGTGGCAGGGGCGCTGAGGGAACAACCCAAGGGGCAAGACCCTCCGAGGAAGGCTGGGACCAGAGCCAATGCCGTTTCGAGACGACCTCTTTGGAGCTATCCCGCTCCGCGACGCTTCCGCGACGGCTGCGCGACACAACCGCGACGCCTCCGTGCCTGCACCCCCGGAAATCCAGCTGACAATCTTAACAACATACAATCAAAGGTCGAACCCGCCCCCGAAATCGGGGGCAGGTTCGAATAGGGGCGAATCCCTTCATATCCGCCTGTAGAAACGCTGAGAATCCACCAAGCACACAGTTGTCCTGACAAGTGGTTTATAATGCGCGCCAGGGCGCCTATCCTGAGGGAATGTGAGCCAGTGCGCCCGCTGGCCGTAGTAGATTGCCGACAGAGGTCAAAAGGGGGGGAGACGCTATGGAGAATCGCCGGAAGAGCTTTCCTGTCTTCGATTGCGACAGCCACATCGTCGAGCCAAGGGCCATCTGGGACGAATACGTCCCCAAGGGCAAACGCGAGTACGTCAAGAGCCACTTCTACAACCCCCTCATTGAGGACATCAAGGTCCTCAACGGCAAGGCGTACCCCTACAACAAGTACAGCTCCATCACCTCAACGTCTTCCTGGGTGCCCGGCCGCTCCAGCGAGGAGAACCGCAAACGCATAGGGCACTACATGCCCGGAACCCCCGAATACGACGAGAAAGTGGGCATGGTGGCCGCCACGTGGGACCCCCACGCCCGCCTCAACGACATGGACGCGATGGGGATCGACCAGGTGATGATCTTCCCCAGCCACATGGTGTACCTGCCGCTGGTGCGCGACCCCATGGCCTCGTCGCTTCTGGTCAGCGCCTACAACGATTGGGCCTACGACTACGCTCAGGGCGACCCCACCCGTATCTTCCCCTGCGGCCTTCTTGCGCTCCAAGACATCGACAGCGCCGTCGCCGAGGTGCGGCGGCTGGCCAAGAAGGGATTCAAGGTCGTGGCGGTGCGCCCGGTGCTGTGGAGCGGCCGCTACCCCACCTTCCCTGAGTTCGATCCCATCTGGCGCGAGCTGGAGGAGTCGAACATGGTCCTCGGCATGCACACCTTCCCCTCCAGCGAGCCGATGAACGTCGAAATCGCACGGCGCATGCGACCGGACCTTGAAGACCCCGAAGGCGGCCTCTGGAAGGAGATCACCAGCTACTCGCCCGGCCAGATGGTCCAGAATGTCGTGGACTCCATGGGCGTGCCGGTGTCCGCCACCTCCAACATAGGATTCATGGTTGAGGCCGAGACCTGGCTCACCATCGTCCTGATGACGGGCTGGCTGAACAAGTTCCCCCGCATGAAGGCGGCCATCCTGGAATCCAACGCAACCTGGCTGCCCGTCGTGTTGGAGAAAGCCGAGACCTACCTCAAGTTCGGCTTCCTGCGCAACGTGGACATTCCCGACCCCGTGGAGACCTTCTACAACCAGTGCTACATCGCCTTCGAAAGCGACGAGGAACCCGTCTTCCGAATGCCCGATATCTACGAGAACGTTGGCCTCTGGTCTTCGGACTACCCCCACCTCGACGGCGCCGACGCCTGGGAAGCCATCGAGCTGATGCAGAAATGGCAGGTGCCCGAAGAGACTCAGGCAAAGCTCATGGGCGAGAACGCCCGGCGGCTCTACGGCATAGACCCGGTGATGAAGGTCACCGAGCCCCCGGCCAACTTCGTTCCCACCCTCGAGCCGACGGTCGGACGGATCTAACCGGCCACCCATTCAAGGAGGAGTCCAACCACCATGGAAACTCGTCGAAAGAACTTCCCCGTTTTCGACTGCGACAGCCACGTCGTGGAGCCGGCCGAAATCTGGAACGAGTACGTCCCCAAGGGCAAGCGCGAATACGTTAAGAGCCACTTCTACAACCCCCTGGTGGAGCACATCAAGGTCCTGAACGGTAAGACCTATCCCTACAGCTCCGCCGGCGCCATCAGCGCCACGTCGTCCTGGGTGCCGGGCCGCTCCACCGAGGAGAACCGCAGGATCATCGGCTCACTCACCCCGGGAACGCCGGAATACGACGAAAAGGGCGGCAAGGTGGCGGCCACCTGGAACCCCCGCGCCCGCCTCAACGACATGGACATGATGGGGATTGACCAGGTCATGATCTTCCCCAGCCACATGGTCTACATGCCCCTCCTGCGGGACCCTCAAGCAGCGACGCTCATCACTACGGCCTACAACGACTGGGCCTACGACTACGCTCAGGCCGACCCCACCCGCATCTTCCCCTGCGGCCTTGTCGCCCTTCAGGACGTTGACGGCGCCATTGCCGAGGTCCGGCGGCTTGCCCAGCGAGGCTTCCGCGTCGTCGCTGTGCGCCCCGTCCTATGGAGCGGGCGCTACCCAACCCTCCCCGAATTCGACTCCCTCTGGCGCGAGCTGGAGGAACACGGCATCGTTTTGGGCATGCACACGTTCCCGTCCTACGAGCCCCTCAACGAGGACATGGCGCGCAGGATGCGCCCCGACCTCGAAGCGGAGGCCACCGCCGGCACCTGGCACGAAATTACTTCCTACTCCCCCGGCCAAATGGTGCAAAACGTTGTGGACTGCATGCGAGTTCCCGTCGTCGCCAGCCAGAACATCGGCTTCATCCTCGAAGCGCAGACTTGGCTGACCATCGTTCTGATGACCGGCTGGCTGTCCAAGTTCCCGCGCCTGAAAACCGCCATCCTGGAGTCGAACGCCGGTTGGCTTCCCGTCGTGCTGGAGAAGGCCGAAACCTATCTCAAGTTCGGCTTCATCCGCAGCGTGGACATTCCCGACCCCGTGGAAGCCTTCTACAACCAGTGCTCCATCGCCTTCGAGAGCGATGAGGAGCCCGTATACCGGATGCCCGACATCTATGAGAACGTCGGCCTCTGGTCTTCGGACTACCCGCATCTGGACGGCGCCGACGTCTGGGAGTCCATTGCGCTGATGAACAAATGGCAGGTGCCCGAAGACACTCAGGCCAAGCTGCTGGGCGGCAACGCCCGGCGGCTCTACGGCATAGACCCGGTAATGAAGGTCACCGAGCCGCCGTCCAACTACGTTCCCATGCTCGAGCCGACGGTCGGCAGGATCTAGCCGGCCCCCACCACAAGAGGAGGCATGAACGCTATGGAAACACGCAGGAAGAGCTTTCCCGTTTTCGACTGCGACAGCCACGTCGTGGAGCCCGGGGCCATCTGGGACGAGTACGTCCCGAAGGACAAGCGGGCGTTCGTCAAGAGCCACTTCTACAATCCGCTGGTGGAGCACATCAAGGTCCTCAACGGCAGGGCGTACCCCTACAGCACCACCATGGCCATCAGCTCCACCTCGTCGTGGGTGCCCGGCCGCAGCAGCGCCGAGAACCGCGAACGCATTGGCTCCCTCGTTCCCGGCACCCAGGAGTACGACGAGAAGGGCGGCCAGGTGGCGGCCACCTGGAACCCCCACGCCCGCCTCAAGGACATGGACATGATGGGGATTGACCAGGTCATGATCTTCCCCAGCCACATGGTCTACCTACCCTTGGTGCGCGACCCACAGGCCGCGTCGCTCATCACCACGGCCTACAACGACTGGGCCTACGACTACGCCCAGGCCGACCCCAACCGAATCTTCCCCTGCGGCCTTCTGGCCCTCCAGGACGTCGACAGCGCAATCGCCGAACTCCGGAGAATCGCCAAGAAGGGCTTCAAGACGGTGGCCGTCCGGCCCGTGCTGTGGAGCGGTCGTTACCCCACGTTCCCGGAGTTCGATCCGCTCTGGCGCGAGCTGGAAGACCTGGGTCTCGTCCTGGGTATGCACACCTTCCCATCCAGCGAGCCTCTCAATGAGGACATGGCGCGGAGGATGCTGCCAGACCGGGATCAGACGGCCACCGCCGGCCCGTGGCACGAGATCAACGCATACTCGCCCGGCCAAATGGTGCAGAACGTCATCGACGCCATGGGCGTGCCCGTCAGCGCCACGTCGAACATCGGGTTCATCGTTGAAGCCGAGACTTGGTTGACCATCGCGCTGATGACGGGCTGGCTGGCCAAGTTCCCGCGCATGAAGGCGGCGATTCTGGAGTCTAACGCCGGCTGGCTCCCCGTCGTGCTGGAGAAGGCTGAGACATACCTCAAGTTCGGCTTCATGCGCAGCGTGGACATTCCCGACCCCGTGGAGACCTTCTACAACCAATGCTTCATCGCCTTCGAGAGCGACGAAGAGCCCGTGTTCCGCATGTCTGACATCTTCGAGAACGTGGGGATCTGGTCATCGGATTACCCCCACCTGGACGGCGCCGACGCCTGGGAAGCCATCGAGCTCATGCAAAAGTGGCAGGTGCCCGAAGAGACTCAGGCAAAGCTCATGGGCGAAAACGCCCGCCGGGCCTACGGGATCGAGCCGGTGCTGTGCGTAACGGAGCAGCCCACCGACTTCGTTCCAACCCTGGAGCCGACGGTAGGGCGGATCTAAGCCTTCCCTGCAGGAACCATGCAGCCCTTGGGAGGCCGCGGCCTACTCCGCGTCCGGCCTCTGAGGGCTGCGGATGGCTTCCTTCCACGGCCTTCGCTGGCCCGCGTAGACCTCCGGCCCCAGCCGGAAGTGCCCGGCTTCCCGAAACGTCTCCACGAAGGGCATATTAGGGTCGTACCAGCGGTCCGGGGTTGTGGGCCGCGGGCCTGCCTTGGACACGTGCCCCATGGTCTGGCGGCCCAGCACCTCTTCCAGCATCCACACGCACTCCACCAGCCTGTCGAGGTCCACGCCGGAGTCCAACCCCATCGCCTCAAGCATGTGCATCAGGTCCTCAGTGGGAGCCATGCCGGTGGCTCGTCCGTTGCCGCAGTAAGGGCATCCGCCGATACCCCCAAAGCTACCCTCGAGGAAGACCGTATCGTCGGGCGCCAGCGTCCGCAGCGCCGCATATGACGAAACGACGGCCATGCCCCGCGCATTGTGCAGATGCACGTGGAACTGGTGAATGTCCGGCCAGCGGTCCTTGATCGCGGCCAGGTATTCCTCCACCCGATGCGGCGTATTCCAGCTCATAGGGTCGCCCACGTACACCGAAACGACGGGGATTTCCGCCTCATCCCACAGGGCATGGCCTCGCTCCAGTGTCTCCATCGTTTCGGCGAGGGTGTGCTCGCCGGTGAAGTTCGAGCCCCACGCCGCGTGGACTCCGATACCCCCTGCGCTAGCCCCCCGCTCCTTTGCGCGAGCCACCGTCCTGGGCCAGCCGTCAAGCTCCTGCTGCCGGCTTCGGTTGTAGTTGCGGCGGGGGAAGACGTCGCAGAGGTGGGCCGCCAGCATCGGCTCCCGTTCTTCGATGGTAAGGGGTGGCGCGAATTGCCGCGCCCGTTCGACGGCCCTTTCGTTGACGAGGAGCGCTGTGTACTTCACTCCCGGCCGCGGTTGAAACCGCTCCAGAATCTCCTCGATGTGGTCCATTTGAGGCGTGTATTCCGGCCGCACGAAGGAGCCCACCACGATGTGCTTGAGGCCCGCGTCGCTGAGGGCCTCGAGGAGACGCACCTTGTCGTCCACGGAGATGGCGGCATCCTCGATCTGGATGCCGTCCCGCATGCCTTCCTCTTTGTACTCGACCCTGGGCCAACGATGGCTCACCGCGTGCCTCCTGCGGGCGCTCACCGGGGTGGTGCGCCAGTATACCATCGGGCATCAGCCGGTCGCGCTGTGGGGTAGCCGGGGGCGGCTGGCCCGCAGCGGCGGCGCCCGAAGGCGCGCTTACCCCACGTCCCGTGGAACTGCGCCGTACCTGTCTTCAAAGGCTGCCCGCCGCTGATTGAAGAGTTCCATGTAGGCGTCGGTGGAAAGCGACGGCGTGGTCATGATGTAGGCGTCTTCGTGATTGTCCAGATAATAGCCCTTCCGCACGCCCTTGATCTCGAATCCCCATTTGACGTAGAGGTTCTGAGCCACGGTGTTGGACACCCGCACCTCCAGTGTGCAGTCCGCGCAGTTCTGGGCAATCGCCAACTCCAACGCGCCGAGCACCAGAAGCTCGCCAAGCCCGCGCCCCTTGTACCGTTCCGCCACGGCAATGCTGGTGATATGGGCCTCGCCTGCAAGGAGCCACACCCCGACATAGCCGCTGACCAGGTCCGCCGGCTCTGGCGGCCCCGGGGGCGCCGCGGTGAACCGGTCCCAAATCAGGCGCGACCACTTCAGCAGGATATTCGGCGGCGGGGGCGGCGGGGGCGGTTCCGCCGGCGCCTCGTAGAGGGTCCCCGGATGCCAGGAAACGAAATACCGGGCCAGCCGATTGCGCAGCTCCTGACGGAAGGGCGTGGGCGGCCACTGGGTGGGGAACACCTCTCGTTCGATGTTGACGAGCTGCGGAAAGTCCCTTGGGTCCATGACTCGGAGACCCTGCGGCTCCACGTGGGCGGTGTCGGCTTCCAGTTTCTGCGTCTCCATAGCTATCCCGTTGCTTGGGTCTCTCCTGGCCTTGCTCCCCTACTGCGGCCAGATCAAAGCCAGTGCTCCCAGCGCCGAAAAGAGAATCGCCGCGTAGATCCGCGGGCCGAACAGTTCGGTGTTGCGGTTGAAGATGAAGGAGAAGACGACTGTCCACACGGACCCCGTTTGCTGTAGGGGCGTCATCACGGAAACCGGGGCGATGGCCAGCCCAACGTACCTGAACATCTGGGCAAAGAAGACCGCCAGCCCCCCATAGATGAAGTACTTGATGGCGCCTCGGGGCATGCCCATCACGAAGGCAAGGCGTCCAGGCAGGCCCAAGGCAAGTATGAGCACCATCGCGGCGGCTATGTAGGAAATGGTCCCTCCCAAGAGGCTGAGGCCGGACTCCTGAAGGCCTGCCTTCACCAGCAGAGGGCTGGTCCCGTAGGCCAGCGACGCGATGAACGCCCAGAGAATGCCCTTCCGCCAGTTGTAGGTCACCGTGGCGGCCGACTGCGGGGCGCCCTGGGTGGCAACGGCCCCCGCTTCCGCGGGCGCCGGCTCCGGCGCTCTCCTCTTCCACTGGATCATGATCAGCGGGGCCAGAATCACAAGGGCGATACCGAATCCCTTGAGCAGCGTGACGCTGTCGTCGAGGAAGAGGATCGACATGGAAACGGCAAAGAGCGGGGTCAGCGAGCGGAAGGGCGTGGAAGCATTGGCCCCTATGTATCGAACGGTCTGGTAGTTCCCGTAGCGCCCTATGTTGAAGTGCACGATTCCTGCGGCGGGCAGGTACAACCAGGCCATTCCAGTGACGCGGCTGATATCGAAGATCTGCCCGGTTACCAAAGCGGAAATGGCAAAGAGCGGCACGCCGCCGATCACCGTGATGTACATCCCCTGAGTGGCCGAGGCCAAGAGGACACCCCGGCGGACGGCAATCATGTTCAGCGAGAAGCTGGCCGCCGATAGGACTCCGAACAGGACTCCCAGCATGGTGAGTTCCTTTGTGTCGACAGAGAGGGGCGGATGGGGCAGCGGGCGGCAGGATGCGTCAGGCCATTCTAGAGACGCGCCGCCGGCAAAGTCCAGCCATCAAACCGTCAGCTCATTGAGGCCATGCTACGGCGATGGCGCCCAACGTGCACAGGATGATCGCCAGGAACACCCGCGGCCCGAACAGTTCCGTATGTCGGTTCACGAACCATGAGAAGACCACCACCCACACGTTGCTGGTTTGGAGAATGGGCATGACCACGGTAACCCCGGCGGTGGTGTAGGCCACGAAGCGAAACATCTGGGCAAAGAATACGAAGACCGTCCCCATACCGAACCACGGCAGCGCGCTCCGGGGTGCCGACGCCAACGCTGCGGCCCTCTTCGGAAGGGCCAGGCTCACCAAGAGGACCCCTGCCGCCGACATGTAGGCAATGAGCCCGCCAAGCACGCCGTGGTCCGTGTCCGCCAGAGCTGCCCTGATCAGCAGCGGGCTCGTCCCATACCCAACGGCAGAGGCGACACTCCAGAACAGGCCCGCTCTCCAGCGGATCGTGAAGCCGGACGCCTGGCCTGTTGCCTGCGCTTCTCCCTCGGGAGGCCTTATCTCCTGAACGCCTGCGCCGCGCGGCTTCCTGGCGCGGGGTAGGGGCAGGCCCACGCTCTGAATCATCACCACCGGCGAAATGATCAGCAGCCCTATGCCCAGGCCGCGCAGCAGGCCAACGTTCTCGCCGAGGATGAAGATCGCCATGAGGACCGCGTACAGCGGGATGAACGACCGCAGCGGTGTGGCGGCGTTGTTGCCAATGGCCCGCACCATCGCATAGTGCGCATAGCGGCCCAGAATGAAGTGGATGATACCGGCGCTGGCCAGGTACGCGTAGGCCAGCGGCTCGAGCTTGAGAAAGTCGCTGAGTTGCCCTGAAACAAGCGCCCCCAAAACGAACAGGGGAGTCCCCCCGATGACCGTGATGTACAGCGCATGAGAGGCCGTTCCCCGTAGGACGCCGCGGCGTATGACGACCATGTTGGCGCCAAAGCTCACCGACGTCAGGAACGCGAAGAAGGCTCCTATCACAGACTCCCGCGGGCGCGAAATGTCGAATCAAAGCGATGCGCGGCCATGGCCTACTCACGCCTGCGCGGCGCGCTGAAACGACGGGAAAGGGGCCGCTAGCAGTCCAAGCTCAGGCGGTTGCGGACCAGGCTAGCCGCGGCCGGGGACCACGATGGGCTTCGTCACCGCGTAGCCGCCGTAGGCGCCCCACCCGGCGCAGAACCCGATCCACCACTGCGAGTCGCCTCCGGCCACCAGGATATGGATGTCCTCCGGGCCACCCACCATGGGGACCATGGCCGAATCCGGGAGGTGATTCAGGTTGGGGGCGTCTTCCATGCCGTGACCCCAATAGTACTGGTGCGCCTCGCCTTCCACTAGGACGCCGCTGCGCTTCATCCAGCCCACGTTGTAGCGGGCATTGAACCAGAGCCACTCCTTGAGCGCCTCCTTGGAGTAGCCTCCGCGGTCCAACTCCTGCGCAACCTTGGCGCTGATGGCCAGCAGATACTGGCCGCCGGTGTGGAACATGTTCACCCCAGGCGTGGGCAGCGAGTGCTCCAGTATCCTGAGTATCCGGTCCGAATCGCCGGGAACGAACATCGGGTCAGGAGACTGGCAGGCGAAGACGGTCACGGCGTTCTCGTCCCGCCCCATGCCCGCCCGCTCCTCGTGGAGAAGCGTCCAGGGGCTGTCGTCTTCATTCTCAGCGACGCAGAAGGCAAGCTTTGCGGACCCGCCAATGGTCGCCATGTCGGTCTCTCCGGGAATCCCCCCGCCGATGTTCCAAAGGACCAGGCGCACGGCCCGGCCCACGGCAACGTTGGCCCGCGAGCCGCCCCCGAAGCAACCCTCCCTGCCATTGAATCCCAGTTCCTGGGCAATCGGCCCGTTCACGATGGCCAATGGCGCGCAGGGGTTTGTTGTGCACTGCACGCCATGAAGGTTGAACTCCGGAGCCAGCATGGCCTCTATGCCGGCGATCACCACGGGGACCATGGCGGGCTCGCATCCGGCCATCACGCAGTTGATCGCCACCTGCTCAACGGTGGCTACGCCCTTCTGAGGATCAATCACGCCAATGACGTCCTGGGGGTCGCGCCCCAGGTGGTCAATGACGGCGCCCACGCGTTCCTCCGTAGGAGGACAAACGGGCAAGCCGTCGGTCCAGCCCTCTCTGAGAGCCAACTGGTGCCACTCCCAGAAGTCGTTGAAGTCGCGGGCGGGGGAAACGAAGTGTTGGTCCGTCATGGGCAGCTACTGAGCAGGCCCCCCTGCGGTCAGGGAGCGAACGACCATGTCGATGTTCTCGCGGGCGATCTCCTTCACCTCGGTGGACACATTGCCGCTCTTCGGCGCAGGCTCCACGAGAAAGTAGAGGTCGGGCATCCCCAGGCTCCTGGCGTGCACGTGAGAAGCGCGCTCGAACTTGTCATGGGAGATCGTCACGGTGGGCTTGCCCCGCTTCTCCAGCTCTACGGCGTCCCGCACGGACGCCGAGGTGCAGGACCCTCAAGCGCACTCCCCGTTCACCACCACGTCGGCTTGAGCCATAAGGGCCTCCATCTGCTCAGGAGGCGCCACCTTGGAAATGTTGGGCTTGTGGAACCAGACGTGACCCCCCAGCTCGAACCGCTGCTCTAGCAGTTGCCTGATCTCCTCCATGAGCGGGTACATGCCGATGCTGCCGTCTTCATTCCGGCAGCCCCAGCCGTCCAGAAAGCCAACCACCTTGTCGTTGAGGGTGGCGGGCCTGGCCGCAAGGCCATTGCGCTCCGTCTTGAACTCCACGCTAGGCAACAGGACTCTCATGCTTCCCCTCCTCGCGGCGCCCTTCCGATAGCCGCAGTGTAGGTACGATTGTCCGGCGGGGTCAAGGGCCACGCTACCCTGCCAGCGTCTGCAGGGCTCGGCGCACCCTGTCCTCGAGGGGCAACTCGCCCGCGCCGGTCTGCGCCGCCGCCCGCCGCGCCTCCATTGCCGAGTAGCCCAGCGCCATCAGCGCAGCGACAACGTCCTCCGCCTGAGGCCCGGCGCTCTCGTAAGCCGGAATCCCCGCGCCCCACTCGCGCTCCAGCCTCTCCTTGAGCTCCAGCACGAGGCGCTCCGCCGTCTTTCTACCAACCCCGGGCACCCGGGTCAACGCCGCCGCGTCCCGCGCCGCCACCACCGAAGCCAGCGTCTCGGGGTGCAGCGCCGACAGCACGGCCAGGGCAAGCTTCGGCCCCACGCCGGAAATCGCAATCAGGTGCTCGAACATGCGCCGGGCGTCGTCCGTGTGAAAGCCGTACAACGTCAGCTCGTCCTCGCGCACGTGCAGGTAGGTGTGGAGGTGTACAGCCCCGCCCACGGCCCCCACGCGTTCGAGGGTTGTTGCCGGCACGCTGACGCGAAGACTCACCGCCCCAACGTTGACAACCAGCGCCGACGCATCCCGGCTCTCCAGCACGCCTCGCACCGACGCTATCACCGTACTTCTCGCGACGACAGCAGCCGTTCCGTCTCCTGCGTCCGCAGATGGCACAGGGCAACGGCCACCGCGTCAGAGGCGTCGTCCGGCTGTGGAACGCTGTCCAGTCCAAGCTGGAGGCGGACCATCTCTTGCACCTGGGCCTTGTCTCCCGCCCCGTAACCCGTGACGGCCTGCTTCACCGTGGCGGGCGGGTAGGTGCGCACGGGGATGTCCGCCGCGGCCGCCACTAGAAGGGCCACCGCCTGCGCCTGCCCCACGGCTATGCCCGTGCGTCGGTCCTTGTCCATCGAAATGAAGGGCTCCTCCAGCGCCATCTCATCGGGCGACAGGCGTTCCACAGCGGCCTTCAAGTCCTGGTGCATGCGATACAGGCGCTGAGCCAATGCCAGCGAGCGGGGTTGGGAAAATGTTCCGTACTCCTCAACGGCCACGGGGGCGTCGAGGAGCAGAGCGTAGCCCATCCTCATGGTGCCGGGGTCGATTCCGAGCACGCGCATCAGGGCCTCTCCGGTGGCGTGGGATGTGCGGCAAACTGCGGCTAGGTCAGGACTGGAAGGCTTCCAGCAACTCTCGAGGGAAGTCGGCGTTGGTGAACACCCTCTGCACGTCGTCCAACTCTTCCAACTTGTCGATGAGGCGCAGGTTCTGCTCGGCCGTCTTGGCTTCCACTGCGACAGACGCGCTTGGCGCCATCGATATCTCGGCCAGGGTAATGTTGACTCCCTTCCCTTCCAGAGCGAGCCTCAACCCCTCGAAGGCGGACGGGGCGGAGTATATCTCCAGGTCGGCTCCCTCTTGCGTGAAATCGTCTGCGCCGGCGTCGATGGCTGCCAGGGCTATCTCCTCCGCCTGTTCCTCGGTCTCCGCCTCCACCGAGATCACGCCCTTGGCGCTGAACATCCAGGCCACGCATCCGTTCTCCCCAAGGTTCCCCCCGCCGCGGTTGAAGACGTTGCGAACCTCAGAGGCCGTCCGATTGCGATTGTCCGTCAAGGCCTGGAGCATGATGGCCGCTCCGCCAGGTCCGTAGCCCTCGTAAAAAATCTCTTCGAGTTGCCCGCCGTCGCCCAAACCGGTGGCCCGTTTGATCGCCCGGTCCACGTTCTCTAGAGGCATGTTGGCGTCCCGCGCCTTCTGCACGGCCAACCGCAGGCGGAAGTTCATCGCCGGGTCGGCTCCTCCCTCCCTCGCAGCCACGGTGATTTCCCGCGCCAGCTTGGTGAAGAGTTGCCCTCGCCGGGCGTCAACGACGCCCTTTTGGTGCTTGATCTGAGACCATTTAGAGTGGCCGGACATGACGTTCCCTTCAGCAAATCTACGCCCGGATTGTAGCACTGGACAGGGGCCCCATCAAAGCTATCGCATCCCCTCCCACAGCTCCACCGTCATCTTCTTCTCCGCTAGGTCTACGTCAAGGACGACCTGCTTCACCGCCGGAATCAGGATCTCCCCCGGCTGGCCGCGTTGCTGCACAACCAGTACGTCATTACTTCCGGTGACCAGGATGTCCGTGACGGCGCCGAGATGCTCCCCCTCCGAAGACCAGACGGCCATGTCCAGCAGTTGGTGGTGGTAATACTCCCCCTCCTCCAAAGCCGGCAGCGACGAGGCCAGCGCCTGCAACTCCCCGCCCCGCAGGTTCTCCGCTTCGTCCCGGGTTCCCACTCCGTCCAGGGTGATGATGGCGTCGCGCCCGCTCCAACGCACGTCGCCGACTCTGACGGACGCGCCGTCCAGAAAGTGGTTGGCGCCGGGAGTAATACGGTCGGGGTCGCCCGGGGTGGCTCGCACTCGGAGGGCGCCGTCAAGGCCCCAGGCGTCCTTCACGCGCCCAATAACAATGAGCTCATCCTCTTCCGAGGCATGGGGCTCAGCGTCTCCGTTCGGTGGGGTCAACAGCAAAGGGAAGTGGTGTGGACGAGGCTAGACGATCTCGAGGACGGCCCGGGTTCCTTCCTTCACGGCGGCGACTCGCAGCAGGACCCGTATGGACTGGGCCACCCGGCCCTGGCGGCCGATGACCTTCCCCTTGTCCTCGGCGGCGACTTCCAGGCGAATGATGATCCTATCGTCTTCTTCGACTACAGTGACGTTAACCTCGTCGGGCTGCGTGGCGATGGAGCGGGCGATGTACTCCACCAACTCCTTCATGACTCCGCAACCTTCTCCATCAACGCAGCCTTCTCGAGGATTCGCCGCACCGGCTCGGAGGGCTGGGCGCCTTGCCGGAGCCACTTCAGCGCTTTTTCCTCGTTCAGAACCACGCTCGGCGGATCGGTGAGCGGGTTGTAATGCCCAACCTGGTCGACGAATGCCCCATCACGCGGGGCGGTAGAGGCGGCCACCACGATGCGGTAGGAGGGTTGCTTCTTCTTGCCGACCCGCCGCAGGCGAATTCTCAACATGCTTTTCGTTCCAGTGCGCAAAGGGATACGGACGTTAGCATTGTAGTGCTCGCGCCGCCCTTATGTCAAACGGATGTGCGCCTAACGAGACCAGCGAGCGCCGTGGCAGGGCTCGGGCGCTGGCCGCAACTCCGTTTCGAGAAATTTTCGCCCTGCGTGAAATTCCGACGCCAAATTGACGAGGCCGCAAGCCCGTTGCTATCATCCAGTAACACTGGCGCTGATGGGTGCTGGATGATGGAGGACTGAACGTGAGCGCGTCGTATGTCGGCGAGCCGTCCCGCAGCGCGGCCACACTGCTCCAGCAGTACCAGGATGTGCGCAAGGCCACGGAGCGCCTTTGCGCTCCTCTCGCCATTGAGGACTACATCCTTCAGGCAATGGCGGACGTCAGCCCCACCCGCTGGCACATAGCCCACGTTTCCTGGTTCTTCGAGACGTTCCTCCTCAAACCGCATCTCCCCAGCTACGACAGTCCTCACCCTAAGTACGAGTTCCTGTTCAATTCCTACTACAACGCCGTGGGTCCCCAATACTATCGCCCCCACAGGGGACTGATCTCCAGACCCACGGTCGCCGAGGTCTACGACTATCGAGCCCACGTGGACCAGGGCATGATCTCGCTTCTGGAAGTCTCGGACGAACCGCAGCTGGCAGCCCTGACGCCGGCCCTCGCGCTGGGCCTCAACCACGAGCAACAGCACCAAGAGCTGATTCTCACCGACATCAAGTACAACCTGGCGCTGAATCCCCTCAGGCCCGCCTATCACCAGCGGGAGGTCCCCAGGGGGACCGCCACCCCGCCGGTCCGCTGGCTGGAATTCGAGGGGGGCGTCCACACCATCGGCCACGACGGCGTGGGGTTTGCCTTTGACAACGAATGGCCGCGCCACGAGGCCCTTCTGCGCCCGTTCCGAATGGCATCACGGCCTGTCACTAATGGTGAGTTCATGGAGTTCATGGAGGCGGGCGCGTACGAAACGCCCACGCTCTGGCTCTCCGATGGATGGACCACAGCGACGACCGAAGGTTGGACGGCGCCTCTCTATTGGGAGAAGCTGGACGGTGCCTGGTGGATGCAGACGATGTCCGGAATGCAGCCGGTGGACGAACACGCTCCTGTGTCCCACGTCAGCTACTACGAAGCCGCCGCCTTCGCCCATTGGGCGGGCAAGCGCTTGCCAACAGAGCAGGAATGGGAGCACGCGAGCGCCGCCGAACCGCTGCAGGGCGCCTTCATGGAAACTGGCCTCTATCACCCGCTTCCTGCAGCGGGCAACGGCGGCCTTCAGCAGATGTACGGGGACGTATGGGAGTGGACACAGAGCCCTTACTCGCCATACCCGGGGTTTCAACCCGGATCCGGCGCCCTCGGCGAGTACAACGGCAAGTTCATGGTCAACCAGATGGTCCTGCGGGGAGGCTCCTGCGCCACACCCCAGTCCCACATCCGGTCCACCTATCGCAACTTCTTCCCACCCCATGCCCGATGGCAGTTCATGGGGTTCCGCCTGGCAGAGGACGCCTGAACCTCATTGGCCGGCATGGGCAGGAACACGTCGCGCATGGCAACCCGGCCCGGCAGCCTTCCGCCCCTCAACCCGCCCCAGCTATAATGGCCGCGTTATGAGGTTCATCCATGCAGGTTAGGGTGCGTTTCTTCGCAGCGTTCCGGGAGTTCGCCGGACGCGACAGCTTGGACATCGACCTAGCGCCCGGCTCTACGGTCCATGACCTTCGCGTCCGGCTACACGACCAGTTCCCCCGTCTCCCCCAACCGGAGCGGATCGTGGTCGCCGTCAACGCGGAGTACGCCAACCCGGACCTACCCCTCGCAGACAACGATGAAGTCGCCCTGATCCCCCCGGTCAGCGGAGGTTCCTCATGATCCAGGTCACCAGGCAGCCCGTCGACCCCGACGCCGTCACCGCAACCGTCCTTGCACCGGCAAATGGCGGAGTCGTGACCTTTCTTGGGACCACCCGAGACCACACAGGCGGCCGCCGCGTCGTCTCCCTTGAATACGAGGCCTACGAAGACATGGCCCAGAGGGAGCTTGAACGAATCGCCCATGAAGCAGCCGAGCGCTTCGGCGTTCGCTCGGTGTCCATAGCCCATCGTTTCGGCCATCTGAACATCGGAGAGATCAGCCTCGTGGTGGCTGTGGGGTCCTCTCACCGCAGGGAGGCCTTCGCCGCCGCCCAGTACACCGTGGACCGCATCAAGGAGACCGTTCCCATTTGGAAGAAGGAAGTCTTCGAGGACGGTGAGGTGTGGGTCGGCATTGACGCCTGCTACGCTGACGACGAGGATCACCACCCCGCCGCGGCGGGGCGCCACAGTCACGGCGCTTGACCGTCCGCCCCAGGGCTCGCCGGGGCCGACGGCTGCCCGTCTCCTTGTATCCGGTTGTCCCGGCTTGCTATAGTTGAAGCTCGCGGAGGGATCGCATAGAGGCCTAGTGCGCCCGCCTGCTAAGCGGGTTGGGGGTGATGAGCTCCCTCATGGGTTCGAATCCCATTCCCTCCGCCATACCAAATCATCCCTCATCTGCTTCCCATCCCAGCAGTCAAACCTATGGAACGCTACTACTCCTGGACCATCGGCTGCCAGATGAACAAGGCCGACTCAGAGCGCCTTGAAGGCGCTCTGACCCAGCTCGGCCTGTCGCCCACGGACAGCCCCGCTGCGGCTGACCTCCTGGTCGTCAACTCCTGCGTCGTCAGGCAGAACGCCGAGGACAAGGTCACCGCCATGCTGGGGACGCTCAAGCCGCTGAAACGGGACAACCCCGAGCGGGTCGTTGCTCTTATGGGTTGCATGGTCGGTCCCGGCAGGGAGCAAGACGCCCTGCGAGCCCGCTTCCCCTACGTGGACGTGTTCATGCAGCCCCAGAATTACGCCCCTCTTCTGGAGCTCCTGGGGGAGCGTCTGAACGTGGATATCGAAGGCTGCATAGGCCCGCTCGCGCCCCCCGGGGCGCGGGTAACCGCCTTCGTCCCCATCATCCAGGGTTGCGACAAGTTCTGCTCCTTCTGCATCATTCCCTACCGTCGCGGCCGCCAGGTCAGCAAGCCTGTGGCCGACGTCGTGCGCGAGGTGTCCCTGCTGGCGCAACGCGGGGTCCGCGAGGTCACGCTCCTGGGGCAGACCGTGGACGCCTACGGCTACGACCTGCCGGGCCAGCCCGACCTAGCGGCCCTATTGGGAGCCGTGCACGACGTGGACGGCATCCAGCGCATCCGCTTCCTCACGTCCCATCCCAGCGACATGACCGGCCGCATCATCCAAGCAGTCGCCGACCTCCCGAAGGTCTGCGAGAACTTCAATGTGCCCTTTCAGGCCGGCGACGACACTATCCTCGAGCACATGCGCCGGGGTTACACCAACGCCCAGTACCGGGACTTGGTCCACAGGATCCGGTGCACCGTGCCGAATGTGGCCATTGTGACCGACCTCATCGTTGGCTTTCCCGGCGAGAGCGAGGCCCAGTTCCAACACACCTACGACATGGTGCGCGACCTGCGCTTCGACAAGGTCCATACGGCCATGTATTCGCCCCGGCCCAACACCCTGGCCCTCCGGCGCCTGCCGGACGACGTGACTCCGGCGGAGAAGCACCGCCGCATGACCCTCATCGACAACCTCCAGGCCGGTATTCAGGCCGAGCTCAACCAAGCCTACGTGGGAAATGCCTATGACGTCCTCGTCGACGGCCACCAGCGCGGACAGTGGACCGCCCGCAC
Organism: Dehalococcoidia bacterium; assembly: GCA_965263165.1. Lineage (GTDB taxonomy): Bacteria > Chloroflexota > Dehalococcoidia > Lucifugimonadales > SAR202-VII-2 > SAR202-VII-2. Next base: position 987,642 of record OZ253584.1, on the reverse strand, counting down.
CCGCACCGACAAGCTCGTCTACCTGGACGACCCCGGCAACCTCTTGGGCCAAGTCGTGGAGGCCACCGTCCATCACGCAACCCCTTGGTCGCTACGCGGCAAGGTCGCCGCAACAGTTCCCTGAACTACGCCGCTAACTCCGCCACCGCCGCAGACCCAACCGGCAACGCAACTGACGCTCCGCACGTCGCGCAGGGCGGCAACCTCAGCCCCTGAGCCGTACTCGGCTACCGAACGCGCTGCAGAGCCAAAGAGCCTTGGCCTCCGGCGGGCATCGGGCGTATCATCGCCGGTGCGCCTGGCATGGGCGGCGGGATGTCCGGCGGCGCAACCTTCACAGTGGGGAGGCTTCAATGATTCTGATCACCGGCGGCATGGGCTTCATCGGGCTGCACACAGCCAAGCTCTTCCTCGATGCCGGCGAGAGCGTGGTTATGACCCAGCATCGCGCCCATCGAGAACCCGATTTCCTCAAGGACGAGCTCGGCAAGCGGCTCTTCGTGGAGACGGTGGATATCACCAGCGCCTACGACCTTTTCGAGGCAATGCAGAAGCACCGCATCGACGGCATCGTCAATTTGGTGGCGCCCCCCGTGCGCGGCAGCACCCCAACCAACGACGTTCGCATCTATACCGTGGGGTTGCTCAACCTTCTGGAAGCCGGCCGCGTCTTCGGCGTGAAGCGCGTGGGCCTCGCCAGCTCCACGCTGGTATATGGGAGCCTTCCCTCGGGCCCCTTCCATGAGGACGACTCGCTGCCCATTGAGTCCAAGACCCAGGTGGAGGCGTTCAAAAAGGCCACCGAGACCCTTGGCCTCCACTACGCCGACCGGACCGGCCTGGACGTAATCACTCTCCGCATGAGCTTCATCTACGGCCCGCTCTACTACAGCATGTTCAACCTTCCGGGCCGCCTGTCCCATTTCGCCGCCCGCGGCGAGCAATACGACTTCAACGATTTCCAGGACGACGAGTACGACTGGTGCCACGTCAAGGACTGCGCCCGCGCCGTCCAGGCGCTGATGATGCCCGACAAGCTCCCGCACCGTATCTACAACATCGGCGGCGGAGCCTCTGTCCCAAACAAAGAGCTGATTGCCGCGGCCAGGAAGCTAAAGCCGGACCTCGACCTGAAGCTGCAACCCGGCCTCAGCCCCACCGGCCGCACCAACGTGGCTATGGACATGCGCCGCATGAAAGAGGACGTTGGCTTCGAGCCGGAATATGACATCGAGCGCGGTCTTTCCGACTACGCGGCATGGCTGAGGGATCACCCCGAATAGCGCGGACGAGGCTCGCGATGCAGCTAGCGTATGGGCCCAATCTCATGCCGGACGCCAGCCGGAGAAGGCAGCCCGCGCCGTCGCGGCGCCCGCTGCCCCTTGGCGCTAGCCCGGTTCCCGCCCCAGGATGAGCGCCGTCTGACAGACCGTGTTGCCGCCGTGGCCGCTGACCAGGCATAGCTCCGCGTCCTTCACCTGCCGGTCGGGGCCGTAGTCGTGGCGGATCTGTCTGACGCCCTCCACAACCTGAAGGATGCCCTCCACGTGAGCCTCGGAAAGCTGGCCGCCGGAGGTGTTGGTGGGCAGCGCGCCGTCCAGATCCAAAGCGCCGGACGCGGCGAAGGGGCCGCCCTCGCCTTTCTTGCAGAAGCCATAGTCCTCAAGCTGCAACACGACCATGGCCGTGAAGCAGTCGTATATCTGGGCCACGTCGATGTCCTGCGGGCCAACCCCGGCCATGCGGTAGGCGGCCTCGCCGGCCTGCTTTGCGCCCGTGTGGACCATGTTGTCGCCGTGATGCCAGCCGCGCAGGTTGTTCCCCACGCCGAAGCCCAGCACATAGGCCGCCGGCTTGCCCAAATCCCTGGCCCGCTCCGCGGAGGTCACAACGACAGCGCCGGCGCCGTCGCTGACCAGGCTGCAGTCGTACAGGCCCAGCGGGTCAACGATCATGCGAGCGTTCAGGTAGTCCTCGATGGACATCGGGTCCCGCATCATGGCGTCTGGATTCTTCATCGCGTGCTTGCGGAAGCTCACCGCCACCGCCCCGTACTGCTCTTTTGTCGTGCCGTACAGTTCCATATGCCGCCGTGCGGCGAAGGCGTAGTTGATGACCGCCCCATAAACGCCGAATTCGGGGGAGAACTCCTGGCGCGCCTGCGACTCGTGCATGGTGGCCACCCGCATCTTGGCCTCCTCGCTGCGGCGAGTCCGCGACCACGAATCCCTGGAATAGCCGACTAGCACGGTGTTGCACAAGCCCGCTTCGATGGCCATGCAGGCCAGCGCCACGCCGAGGGGCTGGCTTGCGCCGCCGTTGTCGGTGGAGGTGCTGAAGGTGGCGTTGATGCCCAGCATCTGCCCGATGCGCTGGTGGTGGCAATAGATCTCGTCGGGGCCGCGGGTCATCAGCCCGTCGATCTCCTCTTTCTTGATGCCCGCGTCCTCGATGGCCGCCTTGGCCGCCAGGGCAAAGAGTCCAAGCGAGCCCACGCCCGGAACCTTCCCAAGCGGGCTGTTGCCGGCGCCTATGATGGCGTACTTACCCTTCAGGCTGCTCATGGCTCCAGCACCTCCTGCCGCCGCATCTCGTCGATTTCTGCTTTCGCGTATCCAAGGCCGCTCAACACTTCATCCGTGTGCTCGCCGAGGACCGGCGCGCCCAGGTCGAAGGTTGCGGGCGTCTCGCTGAGATTCACCGGACTGCCGGCCAGCCTTGCCTTCCCCTGCGTCGGGTGCTCCACCTCGATGGGCATGCCCAAGTGCCGCACCTGTGGGTCCTCGAAGACCTCTTTCAGGTTGTACATGGGGGAACAGGGGACATCCTGGTCCCGCAGCTTCTGTATCCAAACATCGCGGTCATCCTTGGCAAAGACCTCCGCCAGGATTCCGTGGAGAACGTCGTAGCCCTTTTGGCGGCCGGGCCGCTCCTTGAACCGCTCGTCATCCTGGAGCTCCGGCATGCCCACCGCCTGCGTCAGGCCCTGCCAGAACTTCGGCGGCGACGAGAGGTGAATGACAAAGGGTTTGCCGTCCCCTGCCATGAAGGCGTAGACCTGCGCGTTGTGGACGCGGGTGTCACGCCGGGGGACCTCTCCGCTGGCCAGGTGGCTGGCCGCCATCTCCTGGATGAACGACGTCGTGGCCTGCAACAGCGACGTTTCCACCATCTGTCCCCTGCCGGACTTCTCCCTGGCGTACAGGGCCGCAAGCACTCCGTAGCAGGCGAAGAACCCAGTGAGGTGGTCCGACAACGAGTAGCCCATAGGCTTGGGGTCCTCGGGGTCGGTGAGCAGACTGAGCAGGCCGCTCATGGCCTGCCCGATGGTGTCGTAGCCGGGCCAGTCCTTATAGGGGCCGGTCTGCCCGAAGCCGGAGATCGAGCAATAGATGAGGCCGGGGTTCTTCTCCTTCACGGCCTCGTAACCGATGCCCATCTTGTCCATCACGCCGGGCCGGAAGTTCTCGATGAACACGTCGGCAGACTCAACGAGCCTGGCAAGAATCTCCTGGCCCGCCTTCTCGCGGATACTGACCGCCACGCTCTTCTTGCGGCGGTTCAGGCTGGAGAAGGTGGGCGTATAGCCCTGGCCCCCCCACCCCCGGAAGGGGTCGCCCCCCGGCCGCGTCTCAACCTTGATAACCTCGGCCCCCATGTCCGCAAGGAGCATGGACGCATATGGACCGGTCACGTACCGGGAGAACTCCACCACCTTCACGCCCTCGAGCGCACCGCCCATTCGACTCCTCCTCGCCTCACAGATGATGGCGCGCTCGTTCTGGGCGCGCCCGGTTGCTACCCTTGTGCCCGTTGCTTTCTCGCGATGGAGACCGTCCCGTTTCCGGCTAGCCCCTCTGCGGCGTCAGCCAGTAGTCCTGCAACGGCGCGTCGTCCTCGCCGGCCGCGGCGCAGTACACGTCGGTCTGGAGCAGCGCCGCACAGCCTGGGCAGAAGTATTGGTGGAACACGCCGATGTACGGCTCCCCCGAAGGGACCCTGCGGCCCACTAGCTCCTCGAGCTCCTGGACGTGGCGTATGGCGTAGCGCTTGTAGTTGTCGTCGGGTTCGCAGAACAGGTGGGCGCAGTTGACGCAACGGATGGCTTTGACGCCGCCGGCCTCAGCAACCTCCAACGCATCGTGGAAGCGAAGGAGCGTCTGGAAGTTGGCCGAGCTCAACGACCCCTCCGCGAAGACCGAGGTTGACCCACTGTAGGCCCGCCCTGACCGGACCCGCTCGCCGCGAATGTCGTTCCGCAGCCGTCGGGTTCCTTCCTCGTCCACAACGCCGCTTTCAGGATCCACCTCAACACCGAAAATCTGCCGAGCCATCTCCGGCGAGACCAGTCGGTCCCGCAGGTCATTGCCAACCCTCCACGTTTCCCGGTCCAACGGGTCGCCGTAGCCGCTTCCGCCCGCAACGAAGTCGGCCACGATGCAGTACTCCGGCAGCGGCGCCCGCCCCTCGACCTTCTCGGGGTGGGCAACCTTGCCCCACCCCTCCGATTCCAGCACTTCCGGCCACAGGGGGTACTGCTCCTTCTTGATGCGCTCCATGATCGAAGCGCCCTCGGTGTGGTAGACGCCCCGGATCCCGCCGAGGCCGGTGGGATAACCTCCGAACAGGCCCGCGCCCTCAGGAATGCAGCCGTAGGGATTGTAGTTGACCGTGCTGTCCTTCGACTCGTACACCATGTAGATGCGGCTGCTCCCGGCGCCACCCACAAACTTGCCCGGCGCGCCGCCGTCTCTATGCAGGTTGCGGGTGAAGTAGATGAACGGGTACTGCATCTCAATCCGCTCCACGTCGCTGGTGCCGCCGGAGGGGATGTTCATGTTGCCGCCGCAGTGGACCCCGTCCCGTTCCGGCGTGGCGCCCAGGCCGGCGCCGTGTCCGTCGTAGAGGCCCTGGGCCGTAACGAGGCCCTCCCGGTTATGGCCCCCGTAGAAGAAGCCCGGCCCTCCGGAGTACCAAATGCCCTGCCACGGCGCGTTGATGTCCTCCTGAAGCCCGCCCGCGTACAGCATCTTGGCGATGCACTCGCTGGCCGCGATCTTGGCGCTCACGCCCACGCCGGGGGCCGCGCCGCACGCTGCCGGGAACCGGCAATTCAGGATGCTCCCCTCCGGCACGTATGTGTGCACCGGGTGGAACTTGCCGTCGCTCCAAGGCACGTCCCAGAAGAGGAAGTCTGTCAGGGCAACCGCAAGCTGCGCCTCGGTGCCCGCCAGCGTCGAGTTGGTGGTGTCGTTCATCTGGGGGCTCGAGCCGGTGAAGTCGAAGTAGAGCTCGTCGTCGTTCTTGGTCATGGCGCAGACGGCAGTGTAGGGCCGCACCCCGCCTCCCACGCGGTCCCAGGCCGTGCCGTAGACCCTGGACGTCCATGTGCCGTCGGGCAGCTCGCGGAGTTTGGCTCTGGCCAGCCTGTCGGAGTCCTCGATGATCTTCCGTCCGGCGTTCTGAATGAAGTCCAGCCCGAACTTTCCCACAAGCTCCAGGTAGCGCTTGGCGCAGACATTGTTGGAGGCGATCATGGACTTCATGTCCAGCCCAACGTAGCCGGGGTCCCGGCACTGCTCCGTGAGGCAGCGGAACACGTCCTCTCTGAACTCGCCCTTCTCCACCACCTTCAGCCCCTGGATGCGTATGCCCTCGTGGTAGATCTCCGTGGCCAGGCCCCGCATCACACCGCCCGTGTCCGCGGTGTGGATGCTTGAGGCCAGCCAGCCAATCAGGCTTCCCTCCCAGAACATCGGCTTCACGATCATCATGTCGTAGGTGTGAGCTCCAGCGATGTAGGGGTCGTTGAAGAAGAGCTGGTCCCCGTCGTGAAAGCCGGGACTGGCGGCATACCACTCGATGAGCATCTTGATGGCGTCGGACGTGGCCGCGGCGAAGCGCAGGTGGCCCGAACAGGCAAGGATCATCTCACCCGTGGGGTCGTAGAAGGAGCTCATGCACTCGCCGCCCTGCGACACGATGGGCGACGCCGTCACCCTTTGGAGCGATGTGCGGCCCTCCTCGCCGATGGCCCAGAGGCGGTGCAGAAACATTTCATACTTGACGGGGTCCAGTTGGACCGATGCTGCGATGACCACGGGGAACTCTCCTTACAGTGCGTACGCTATCTTGGGATTGTCCCAAAGTATCTTGTCGACGGCGGCGGCATCCACGGCGCCGCTCTCCCTCAGCCGGCGCAGTCCGTGAAGCTCGGTAGCCGTATCGTTGTGCCCATAGTCGGTTCCCAAAAGGATGTGCTCCTCATCCACGTAGTCGAAGATCCGGTCGAAGTCGTCGGTCGTCTGGCAGGCGACGTACATCCGGTTGTCCCTCAGAATGTCCCTGGTGACCCCCGGCCTGTTCAACTTCTTCAGGCGCAGGTCAAGGTCATTCAGGGCATAGGGAATCCACTGGGCGCTGACCTCCGTGACGACCCACCGCAGGTCGGGGAACCTGGCCGGAATGTCCTTCATGAGCAGGTCGTGGACGGCGCCCACCACGGCGAGCTTGAAGGCCCTGAACCCCGAGTCGATGGTGAACAGGTCGAAGGCCGTGAAGTTGCCCGTAGCCGAGTGGACGCAGATGGGGACGTTCAGCTTGCTCGCCTCTTCATACAGCGGGAATAGGTGCGGGTCGGACAGCCGGTGCTGGGCCTCCACGCCCCTGATGAACACGCCGCATCCCCCGTGCTCCACACCGTAGTGCAACTCCTCTATCGCCTTGTTCATGTCCAGCAGCGGCAGGACGACGGGCCAGCGCAGCCTGTCCGGCGCCTGTTCCCACACCGAGGCCATCCACCGGTTGTAACCCTGACATAGGGCCACGTCAACGTCCGGCTTCGTGGTCAGCGGAGTCAGAAACAGCGTAGGGTAGAGGATGTGGACGTCCACTCCCAGCTCATCCATGTGAGACAACCGTGCTTTGATGTCGCTGGCCTCCCGAGCGGCGTCGGGTGTGTCCTCGCCAATGTTGATGTTGTTGGCGTACACCCGGTCGCCCACCAACCAGTACTCCTTGCCATGGGCCTGCTTGTCCTTGGCGACAAGATGCACGGGCCTGTGGGCCTGTCCTTCTTCTGGGATGAACTCCCAGGTGCGTTCGGTCTCCACCACGTGGGCGTCTGAGTCGATAACCGGCATGTCCCCCTCCTGGCCTCGCTCCTCCGCCCCTCACCATGGAGAAGTGGGCGGCTTTGAGGCGTGCTTCAATACCGTTTCTCCTGAGCTTGGAAAGCGCCGCTGGGCGGGCGGGCGTCGGTTGCTACAGCCGGAAGAACGCCTTGGCGTTACCGGCAAGCACCGCTTCCTTCTCGGCCTGTGTCAATTCCTCATGCTCTTGGGTGTTGCGGATCATCTGCTGAGCGGCGGGGAGGTCCACCTCGTGGGGATAGTCTGAAGAGTAGGCGAACGGTTCCACGCCGAGCCGCTTGGCCAGATACGGGAGGCTCTCGTCGTCGCCCTCGCAGCCAATGAGCACCTGGCCACCGGTGAGGTAGTCTCGGAGCCCCCGCTTCGTCGTGCCGCCCAGCCTGTACTCCGCGTCGCGGGCCATTCTGTCGAGGAGAAGGACGGTCCAAGAGCAGCCGCCCTCCAGGAAGGCGACCCTCAGGTCGGGCAGCCGGTCCAGCAAGCCGTCGTAAATGAAGGACACGATGGCGTACATCAGCGGCACCGGGTGGTGCAGAACATGAGAAGCGGCGTTGCTTTTGTACGTGCTGATGCCCAGACCCCAGTTGGAGCCGCCGTGAACGCCCAAGAAGCATCCCAACTCGGAAGCAGCTTCGTAGACGGGCCAGTAGAACTCGTGGCCAAGGTGGAGGGGAAGGCCGGTCGCCGGCAGCATCGCCCCTGGCAGGTCCAGATCCCGCACCGCCCTGCGCAGCTCTTCGGCGGCCGCGGGCGGGTCCTGCATCGGGATCAGCGCGACGGGGTGCAGCCCCGGGTCCACGCGCCGGTAGCGGTCGGCAACATAGTCGTTGTAGGCGCGGCACAGCCGGACGGCGTAATCGCTCACCTGAATGAAGCCCACGGAAAGACCCTCTGACGGAAAGAGCACCGTCGCCCCGATGCCCGTCTTCTCGATGAAGGCGGCGATATCCTCCCCGGAGCCGGGCCGCTGATTGCTGGCCCGCACCAACTCCTTGGGGTTCGCGCCCTCGAGCTCGGGAACGTTGGGATAATGGATGGCGTCCAGACTGGGGAACACGCCCATACGCTGGCGCTGGGGGGCCGTGGCCACCCGCTGAATGGCGGGCTCCATGTACTCAGCTAGTTCCGGGATGGACTCGATCAGATGCCCATCGCAGTCGAAGACTTCCGTGGCCGCCATAAGGCTACCTCCCCCGTTCGCGCCCCGTTCACGACTCTCCGCTAGGCACAAGCCATTATAGAGGCTGCGCTTGGAGCGTCAAGGAGACCCCTAAGGGATGCTCCGAAAAAGCCTCCAGCCTACACCCCTCCCCCACACCCAGGGAAAGCCTCCTCTCCCGCTCGCCCCGTACCAGGGGAAGGTTAGGAGGCGCCCCGACGCGCTAACGCAAGCTCGCGACCGCCGCCCAGCGGGGTGCGGGGGCTGCTCTGTCCCTGCCCCTGTACTCGGGGGCAGGTTAGGCTGGGGGTCCGGGCGCCCCGACGCGCAAATGCCGCCGCCCCCGTCCCCCAGCAGGGTGCAGGGGGCGCAGCCCCCGCCGGGGGTACAGGGGGAGTCCCCCTGTACCCCAAACGTCGGAGGGTGGGCCGGTGGGACAACGGCGCACGCCAAGCCAGACTCTTCGCTGATCGAGGGCGCAGGCCAAGACAAAACCATCCGTCCCCATCGGCGGGCGGACGCCGCAGTCCGGGGCCCCTGCCAACCCCCCCATTGCAAAATACGAACACGTGTGCTATAATACCCCATGAAGTCGGCCACCGGCCCCCTTCTCTTTCTCGGAGCCTGCCGCATACATGAGCACTGGGGGCTAACCACAGAGAATCCCCCTGTGGCAGGGGCGCTGAGGGAACAACCCAAGGGGCAAGACCCTCCGAGGAAGGATTGGACCGGAGCGAATGCCGTTGTAGGGCACAAGCCCTTGGGAGCCGCTAAAGGCTCCCCGCGGTTTCGCTAAGGCTCGCGACGGCTCTGTCTCAGATCTGTCCCGGCTTCGTCACGGCTCCCTTCGGGGCGCCGCTGGTAAACGTCGCGAAGTGTCGCCAACTGTCCCACAGTCGTGACATCTGTCCCCTGGAGTGCTATGGATTACCGCTCTCGCTCCCGCCGCTTTTGCCTTTGGCGCCCCTACCGGCTTCCGCCTGCTCTACGCCTGGACGCCCTCTCCTGTTCCGGGCGCTGCCGGAAGGCCGCCCACCGCGCAGAACACGAACGGCGCGACGCCTACAGAGAGGAGAGCGGTGGGCTTCCGGGGCGGGACGGCTATCCGGACGGTGAAGCGGCCCCGGTCTTGGCCTCGCCCGGCTCGCATCGGCGACAGGCTGAAGGCGCTCTCCTCAGCCTCGCAGACAAAGCCATCGAGGTGATGAAAGCAGCGCTTGCGGCGAACGACATCAGCGTCGCCGAGTGGATCGTCGAGCGCACTGTCGTCGGCCCCCCAAACCCGGCGCCCCCGGAGAGAAGTCAGCGGGGATGACGGATATTGAAGCAAGAGCCGAGCTCGAGCGTAAGATCGCTATCGTCGCAGCCCGACTTGAGGAAGAGCGTGATACCGAGGCTGACGCCGGGACGGGTGAGGGGGAACCTCTCTTCCTTCCCTCGTACTCGAGACCTTTGCATAACCTCTTTCTGGTCAGGCACAATCAGCACGGAGAGCCAACGCCAAGGAGGGGAAGCCATGCACCGGACGATACGTGGACAGTCGTTCATTGAGGTGCTTCTCCCGGACCGAGTCGGACGGAACGGGAAGTTGGAGCGGCTCGAGGCGATGCTGGACTGGAAGAAGTTGGCCAACGTGGTCAAGGGCATCTATGCCGCCCCGTCAGGCCGTCCGAGCTATCCGCCGGTGGTGATGGTCAAGGTCATGGTGCTCCAGCAGTGGTATGACGCTTCCGACGAAGCGATCGAGGAAGCGCTGTGGGACCGGGTCTCGTTCAAGCGGTTCGTGGGGCTTGGCCTGGAGGACGCCGTCCCCGACCACTCGACGATCAGCCGCTTCCGCAGGGAAGTGACGGAGCGGGGTTTGGCCCCGCGACTGTTCAAGGAGATGGACCGGCAATTGGCGCAGCGCAACCTCTTCGTGAAGAAGGGGACGCTCCTCGATGCGACCATCGTGGAGGCGCAGGCGAAGCGTCCTTCGCTGCGAGGGAGGCGGCCGGGAGCGCCGAGCGAGACCGACCCCGATGCGCGGTTCACGCGCCAGCGGGGGGTGTCGCAGTTCGGCTACAAGGCGCACGTGGGGGTGGATGCAGGGTCAGGGCTGATCCGGGAGGCGGTGCTGACGCCGGCCAACGTGAACGATACGGAAGTGGCGGAGGCGTTGGTGAGGGGAGATGAGGCGGCGGTGTATGCGGACAAGGCCTACGGGTCGAAGCAGCGGAGTGCCTGGCTCAAGTCCCTGGGCATCAAGGACCGGATCATGCGGCGGGCGGACAAGCATCATCCGGTGCTGCCGCCGTGGGAGCAGCGGCGGAACGCACTGATAGCACAGCAGCGGTCGGCGGTGGAGAAGGTGTTTGGGACGCTGAAGCGGACCTACGGCTACCGGCGGGTGCGGTACATGGGGCTAGCGCGGAACGCCACGGAGCTGTTCTTCAAGTGTGCGGCATACAACCTGCGGCGGGCTGACCGTCTCCTGCTGGATGCCGCCTGACCGCCGGGGGCGGCGTGTGCCCGCAGGGGGTGGAAGCGCCCGGGAAGCCCTGAGAAGTCAGGGAGACCGGGGAGGAGAGCCAGGTCGCAGGCCGCCATCAGGCCCCCCAATCCCCGCCAGAACCCTCATTCCAACCAAACGGCGCATCAATGGGGATTACGCAAAGGTCTCGTACTCGGGGGGAGGCTAGGAAGCGTCTGAAACGCGCCCAGGCGAAACAACGCCGCTCCGCCCTCCCCCAAGCGGGGTGCAGGGGGCGCAGCCCCCGCCGGGGGTACAGCGAGTCCCCCTGTACCCAAAAACGTCGGAGGGCGGAGCGGGCGGCATAGCGGCGCAGGCCAAAACAAAACCCTCTGTCCCGTTCCCGCCCCCGCCTGGGCGGGGCAGGATTCTCCTCGCGCCGCCCCGGATTGCCGCGAGTCGCCGCGTCATCCCTTCACGCCAACTCGGCTCCGCAGTATCATGCGTCGTGCGCGGCCCGCATAGCCCGCTTCCGAAGGAGCCGCTCATGATCCTGATTGTCGGCGGTATGGGTTTCATCGGACTACACACTGCCCGGAACCTCCTCGACATGGGCCACGACATCGTGCTGACCCAGCACCGCGCCCGCCGCGAACCCGAGTTCCTGAAGGACGAGATCGGTAAGCGGGTCGCTATCGACAGCATGGACGTCACCAACACCTACGAGGTGCAGGAGGTCGTCCGGCGTCATAAGGTGGACGCCATCGTCAGCTTGGTGGCGCCGCCGGTGCGCGGGGCCACGCCCCGCGGCGACATGCAGGTTTACACGGTTGGCCTGCTTAACCTCCTGGAAGCCTCCCGAGTCAACGAGACGCCTCGCCTGCTTCTGGCCAGCTCAGTGTCCGTGTACACAGGCCTCACACAGGGCCCCTACCGCGAGTCCGACCACCTCCCCATCGAGTCCCGGACTCAAGTGGAAGCCTTCAAGAAGGCCATGGAGACCCTGGCCCTGCACTATAGCGACCGCACGGGCCTGAACGTCGCCTCGCTGCGCATCGGAAGCATCTACGGGCCGCTGTACTACAGCATGTTCAATCTGCCCAGCCGCCTCACCCACGCCGCCGTCAGGGGCGCAGAGCCCGACTTCGCGGCTGGCGTCCCCTTTGAGGATGACGAAGCGGACTGGTGCTACGTCAAAGACCTCGCGAAGGGCGTGGCGCAACTCGCCGCCGCAGACAAGCTGAACCACCGCATCTATAACCTTGGCGGCGGTAGCGGCTTCAGCAACCGTCAGATACTGGAGGCGGTCAAGAAGGCCGTCCCCGGCTTCGACGCTACGCTCCAGAAGGGCCTGAGCCCTGCCGGCAAGACGGGCGTCGTCATGGACAACACTCGCGCTCGCGACGACGGCGGCTACGCGCCGGAATACGATATCGACCGCGGGGTCGCCGACTACGCCAAGTGGCTTCAGGCCGGCAACCCCCAATGACGTTTCGCGGAGGAGCCAACCCGATGTTCCTGCTTCAATCCGAAGTTGACGCCATCATCGACCGCGCATTGGAGGAAGACCTGGCCCTCGGCGACCCCACCACCGAGACCCTCGTCTCACCCTCCGTCATCGCGGCTGGCGCCCTCGTATCCAAGGGCGCCGGCGTTCTGGCCGGCCTCGATGTTGCCCTGGCCGTGTTTAGCCGGGTGGACCCCTCCATTACCTGGACCGCCCACAAGCGCGACGGCGACCGCCTCTCCCCGGGGGATGCTATCGCCGACATAGCCGGGCCTATGGCCGGCATCCTTATGGCGGAGCGGGTGGCGCTCAACTTCCTACAGCACATGAGCGGCATCGCCACGGAGACGGCGAAATTCGTGGACGCGGTGCAGGGCTTCGACGTGAGCATCGTGCACACCCGTAAGACCCTTCCCGGCCTTCGCGGCCTTCAGACCTACTCGGTCCGGGTGGGCGGGGGCAACAATCACCGCAAGAGCCTGGGAGACGGCATCCTCATCAAGGACAACCACATCGCTTCCCTTGCCCAAGAGGGCATGTCGGTGGCCGACGTGGTGCGGCAGGCCAAGGCACGCGCCCCGCACACGATCACTGTTGAAGTGGAAGCCGACACCCTAGAGCAGGTTCAAGCAGCCTTAGACGGCGGCGCCGACGTCATCCTGTTCGACAATATGACCCCGGAGCAGATGCGGCGGGGCGTGGAGTTCTGCAAGGGCCGCGCTCAAACGGAGGCATCCGGAGGCATCACTCTGGGCAACGTCCGGGCGGTCGCTGAGAGCGGTGTGGACATCATCTCCTCGGGCGCTTTGACGCACTCGCCCAAGGGGTTGGATATCAGCCTGGATGTTGGGATTTAGAGCGTTCCGCCAAGCCGGGCGTTCTCCTTGCGCACTGGCGCTGGCTGGCGGCCCGGTCTACGATGCTCTCGTTGCAGCGAGTCCGCTTGTTGCCAGGACGCGAGGCCTGCCATAGCCGTTGACCGCTCCGCTTCGCCAGGGCGCCCCCGGAACACCTACCGATCGCGGCGCTGGCTGCCGGCGCTCATAGCGTCGCTCCTGGCGCCCCTGAGCCTTGCTCTTGCCCTCGCTTGCTCCAGCGAGCCGCCGACTCTGACGCCGATTCCAACTCCGACGCCGGTCCCGCCGGTCGACCGCATCGCCTACTCGGGCTTGGACGGCCACATCTACACCATCGCCCGCGATGGCTCGGACCGTCGCAGGGTCTCGCCCGAGACTTCCGGGTTGGTCGTTTCCCTGCTCCCGGCCCCTCCTTCCCAGGAAACCGGCGTGTTTTACAGTTGGCCCACCTGGTCTCCCGACGCCACCAAGCTCGCCTTCTCTTCCTTCCGCGACCGCGGCGAACTCCAGTTCGAGATGCGGCTCTTCGTCACCGACCTCCAGGAGCGGTCCGTGAAGGAGGTCTTCACGAACCCCGTTGAGGACACCGGCCCCATCGCCTACACGCCCATCATTCCCCATTACACGCTGTGGGCCTCCAACGATAACCTCAGCTTCCTCGCCGGCGTGGACAGCGAGGTCACGCTCCATACGGTGAAGGCGGACGGTAGCGGCCTCGTTCAAGAAGACCTGTTCCGCGCTCCCCTGTACTACTCGTGGTCCCCCGACGGTCAACGGGCCATCGTCCACCACAAAGAGCGTCACAAGTTCGTGGACCTTTCCGCCGAAGACCGCGTGACGGACCTTCCTCATGTCAGCGGCAGCTACCGCGCCCCGGCCTGGGACCCCGACGGCGAACGCTACATCTACGCCGACGACGATCTCGAGGGCGGGGCGCTGGCGCTGGCCGACGCCGACGGCGATGGCAGGCAGGTCATTGCGCCCATCACCGGCCGGCACGCCTTCCTGTGGTCTCCCGACGGCCGGCTCATCGCGCTGAACACCCTCCCGTCCGGGTTGGAGGGATCGGCGCGCCTGTCATTGGTGGATGTCGAAACACTGGAGAGCCGGGACATCAAGGACGATCCGGTATTCGCCTTCTTTTGGTCCCCCAACAGCGCGCGCCTGGCCTATGTCGTTGAGAACCCCATCGTCCGAGCGCTCGAATGGTGGGTCTATGACCTTCCTGCCGATGAACACAGGCTCCTAGCCTCGATGCGGCATGCTCCGGACAACACGGGCCTGCTCCTCTTCTTCGACCAGTTCGCCTACTCCCACGGCCCGTGGTCGCCTGACAGCCGGTACGTGGTAGTGGCCGGCCGGACCATCGACATGCCACGCGGACTTTCTTCGGCCATCATCCTTCTCGACGCCACCGGAGAGGAGGAGCCGCGGGTGGTGGCGGATGGAACGCTAGGAGTGTGGTCGCCGCGGTAGCGGCGGCCGCCCGGCGCTCCAGCCCGGCCCCAACTACTGGCGCCTCGCCGAGACCACGCACATCGGGTCCGAGGGAACGCCCGCGGCCGGGCTGATGTCCTCGAATGTGGGCGCCGTCCACCCTCCCGAGCGCTCGAAGTATGAGGCGATGAGTTGGGCGCGCCGCTCGTCGTCGAGGGCGCGCCAGGCCAGAACGGCCTTCGTGGGGAACATCCGGTTAGAATAGCTGACGTGGAATGCCCCGTCCGGACGGAGCACCCGCCGGACCTCCCCGAATATCTCTACGGGCCGCGTCATATATTGCACTGATACCGTGACCAGCGCGGCGTCGAAGGCGGCGTCTTCAAACGGGAGCGCCGGGTTGGCGTTCACGTTATGCACGACCCACTCGTCTAACTGGGGATTCTGGCTCATCTCAATGGCGTTGAGACCCACCCCGACCACCTTTGCCTTTGGGAAGTCGTCCGGGAGATGGGAGCGCCAACTGCTCATGAGGTCCAGCAGCGCGCCGTTCTCCGGCAGCACCCGTCGGAGATACCGCCCGATAGCAGCGATGGCGGGCTCGTCGATGTGCACGACCAGCCGGGGCTGAATGTAGAACAGCTCGTCGTCGCGCTCATCCTCGCGGCTGAAGAAGTTTGGCGGGTACGGGCTCGCGTCCTCTCTGCTTGCGGTCAAGTCCTTGCTCCCAATACCGTCTGTTGCTGGTGCCACGGTAAGCCGTCAATACGGCGGTGAGCAAGCCCGCCTTGGCCTCCGGCCCCAGGGCAAGCTATAGTGCGGTCATGCTTATCCTAGGCATCGAAACCTCCTGCGACGATACTGCTGTAGGCGTGGTCGCCGATGGCCGCAACGTCCTGTCCAACGTCGTTGCCTCGCAGGTGGAGATCCACGCCCGGTACGGTGGCATCGTGCCGGAGGTGGCGTCGCGTCAGCACCTCCTTAGCCTCCTCCCCATCACCCAGCGCGCCCTCGCTGAAGCCGGAGCAACGCTCAACGACGTGGATGCCATTGCCGTCACCCATGGGCCGGGGCTGGCGGGCTCATTGCTTGTGGGCGTCAACTTCGCCAAGGGACAGTCGCTGGGCAGCGGCCTGCCGCTCATCGGCGTGAACCACCTAGAGGCCCATCTCTACGCGGGCTGGCTCCTCGGGTTCGATCCTTCGGAGACGCCGGGGTTCCCCTTCATGTGCCTGATCGCGTCGGGAGGCCACACCGACCTTGTCCTCATGGAAGGGCACGGTCGGCATCGCCTACTGGGCCGCACGCGGGACGACGCCGCCGGCGAGGCCTTCGACAAGGTGGCGCGGATCCTGGGCATGGGGTTCCCCGGCGGGCCTCTGGTGCAGCGGGCCGCCGAAGGGGCCGCGGGAAAGGAAAAGCTGCCGCGGGCATGGCTCAAAGGCGCCAACGACTTCAGCTTCAGCGGCCTCAAGACGGCAGTGCTCCACATGGCCCAGGCCAAGGGGCTGTACCCCCCGCAGGAAGGAGTCGAACCGGACCCACAGGAGGTCGCCGAGGTGGCGGCGGCCTTTCAGGCGTCGCTGGTGGACGTGCTTGTGGGCAAGACCGTGGCCTTGGCGCGTCAGTATGGGGTGCAGGGCATCCTGCTGGGCGGCGGCGTCGCCGCCAACGGCCCGTTGCGCCGCCAGATGCAGGAAGCCTCGCCCGTGCCTGTCATCATCCCGCCGACGTCCCTGTGCACCGACAATGGAGCCATGATTGCCGCTTGCGCCTACTACCGGGAGCACAGCGGGCTGGACCTAGACGTTGTGCCTTCACTGCGGTTGGGCTAGCCGGTCGGCGCTCCCGAGCGGAAGTATCGAGAGGCCGGCGAACCCACCGAGCCCTTGGTGAAAGGCCTTGGCCGCCACATCCGCCGGCGCTGGCTCGGGGCGCGCCTTTTCCTCAGCAAGTCCACCCCTTGACAAGTGCCGAACGTTCGTTCTACACTCCCCTCAATCGAACAATAGTTCGTGTTCATCTGGTCCTTGGGGGGTGTCGAGTCATGGTCACGACGAGCAAGCCTAAAGCCCTGAGCGAAGACCCTTTGCCGGAGCGCGTTCCCTATCGCGACGACGGCTGTTCGGTGTCGCCCCGGTGTTTGGACTGCCCGCTGCCTCAGTGCAAGTACGACGACCCTGTGTCGTATCAGGAAGAGCTTCGCCGGCAGCGGGACAACAGGGTTTTGGAGACCTACTGGCGGTGCTCGAACGTGGCGCAGGCCGCAGAGCAGTCCGGAGTCAGCCCCCGCACCGTGCACCGCATTCTCACCCGCTCGCAGGTCCGCCTGCCCAACGCCTGAGCCCTCGTTGGCTCTGGGCCGGCGCCAGATCCCTGACCGTCCACGCCCCTGGGGCCTGTGCGCCGCTAAGCGGCGCAGCCGAGGACGGCAAAAAGAGACGCCCCCGGCCAAGAGCCGGGGGCGTCTCTTTCCCTATCCTCGGGCTAGTAGTCCATCGGAGGCATCGGGGGGGCCGCCGGGCCCTTCTCCGGAATGTCGGATACCAGCGACTCCGTGGTCAACACCATCGTCGCGATGCTGGCCGCATTCTCCAGCGCCGCGCGGGTGACCTTCGCCGGGTCGATGATGCCGCGCTCCATCATGCTGCCATACACCTGGTTCTCGGCGTCATAGCCGTAGTCGCCGGTGCCCTTCTTGATGGCTTCCAAGATAACCGCACCTTCCAGGCCGGCGTTGTGGGCGATGACCCTCACGGGCTCTTCAACCACCTTCCGCACGATCTGCACCCCAAGATGCTGGTCGCCCTCAAGGTTCAGGCCATTCAGGGACGGCAGCGCGCGAATCAGGCCGACGCCGCCACCGGGAACGATGCCCTCTTCAACGGCCGCTCGCGTGGCCGACAGAGCGTCCTCAACCCGGGCCTTCTTCTCCTTCAATTCGACCTCGGTAGCCGCTCCCACCTTGATAACGGCCACGCCGCCAGCCAGCTTGGCCAGGCGCTCTTGCAGCTTTTCCTTGTCGAACTCTGAAGTCGTGTCCTCGATCTGGGACTTGATCTGCTTGATGCGGTTCTGGATCTCCGCTTCAGCGCCGTGGCCTTCGATGAGGGTTGTCTCGTCCTTGTTGGCCTTCACCGAGCGCGCCCGGCCCAAGTCCTCCACCGTCACCGAGTCCAGCTTGCGGCCAACGTCCTCGCTGATAACCGTTGCGCCGGTCAGGATGGCGATGTCCTGGAGCATGGCCTTGCGCCGGTCGCCGAAGCCAGGGGCTTTGACGGCCAGGCAGCTCAGCGTACCGCGGAGCTTGTTGACCACCAGGGTTGCCAGGGCCTCGCCCTCAACGTCCTCGGCAACGACCACAACGTTCTTGGTGACCGAGAGAATCTTCTCCAAGGCCGGCAGAATGTCGTTGACGGCAGAGATCTTCTTGTCGGTGATCAGAATGTAGGGGTCGTCCAGGGAAGCTTCCATACGCTCGCTGTCGGTGACGAAGTAGGGGCTGATGAACCCGCGGTCGAACTGCATCCCCTCAACGTACTCGACCTCGTAGGCGAGCCCCTTGGACTCTTCCACCGTGATGACGCCGTCCTTGCCGACCTTCTCCATGACCTCTGCGATCAGGTCGCCAATCGCCCGCTCGTGGGCTGAGAGGGCCGCGACCTGGGCAATCTGCGCCCGGCCTTCCACCGGGGTGGACAGGCTCCTGAGCTCGTCCTTCATGGCGTTGACGGCTCTTTCCATACCGAGCTTGATGATCATCGGGTTGGCGCCCGCGGCGACGTTGCGGAAGCCCTCGTGAATCATGGCCTGGGCCAGGACGATGGACGTGGTGGTGCCGTCTCCGGCCACGTCGTTGGTCTTGCTGGCGGCCTCCTTGAGGATCTGCGCGCCCATGTTCTCGAAGTGGTCTTCCAACTCGATCTCTTTGGCGATGGTGACGCCGTCGCTGCAGACCTGGGGCGCGCCGAACTTCTTGTCCAGCACCACGTTGCGGCCCGTGGGTCCCAGCGTAACCTTCACGGTCTCGGCAAGCTTGTCGATGCCCGTGCGAAGCGACTTGCGCGCTTCTTCTCCGTAAGCGATTTGCTTAGCCATCTAGCGTTTTCCTCCTGAGGGATGTCTTTGCCTTTGTTGGTGTTGTCTGCCCGGCCTTAGCCGGATACCTTGGCCAGAATGTCCGACTGGCGAAGGATGAGCAGGTCGTCTTCATCCTCCTTCATCTCGGTGCCAGCGAATTTGGAGTACACCACCACGTCGCCGACCTGGACATCCATCGGCTTGCGCCTGCCGTCCTCCAAGAAGTCGCCTGGGCCTATGGCGACGACCGCGCCCTCTTGGGGCCTCTCCCTCGCGGTGTCAGGCAGCACCAAGCCGCTCTTTGTCGTCTCCTCCCTCTCCGTGGGCTTGACCACCACCCGGTCGCCAAGCGGTTCAAACTTTCTCGCCACGTTTCGCCTCCTTCTTCTCTTGGGTCCCCCCAATTGGTCTTAGCACTCAACCCCTTCGAGTGCCAAGACAGATTGTAGGTCGGCGCTCCAGCCGTGTCAATACTCCTTCGGCTGCCTGCCTATTCGCCCTCGGTTTGTGCCTAGCTCTCCAGTCTGGTATACTTACTATGTGCAGAGCGCCCGGCATTCGATTGCTGACCCTGACCCTCGGCGGATGATTCTGTCGCTATGAAGCTCTGCCATTCCCCGGTTGTCCCCCTCCTCCGCTCCGTGCGACATTGCAGCAGGCCGGCAGCGCCACTCTTCTGAAGGATATCCCACTATGGTTGAAACCAAGCCCGCGACGGAAAGAGTCCAAGACTACTCGGCCAGGGATATCCAGGTTCTCGAAGGCTTGGAGGCGGTCCGTCGCAGGCCCGGAATGTACATCGGCTCCACCGACCAGCGGGGCCTCCACCACCTCGTTTACGAGATCGTGGACAACGCCGTCGACGAGGCTATGGCCGGGTCCTGCGACCGCGTCGAGATCCTGCTCCACGCCGACGGCCGGGTGGAGGTCCAGGACAACGGACGCGGCATTCCTGTTGACCTCCACCCCTCCACCAAGCGCCCCGCCGTGGAGACCGTAATGACCATCCTCCACGCAGGCGGCAAGTTCGGTGGAGGCGGCTACAAAGTCTCGGGGGGCCTTCACGGCGTCGGCGCCTCTGTCGTCAACGCCCTCTCCTCCTGGCTGGAGGTCAAGGTCTTCAGGAATGGGCATCTGTACCGCCAGGAGTTCGCCCAGGGCATTCCCTCGATTGACCTTGAGGACCTGGGGCCCACGGAGGACACTGCGACCGGCACGATCATCTCCTTCATGCCGGACGATACCATCTTCACCGAGATCGACTACGACTTCGCCACCATTTGCCAGCGCTTCCGGGAGGTTGCCTACCTCAACAAGGGCCTGGAGATCAGCGTCGTTAGCCGTATGCATAACGACCGCCGCACGTTCTACTTCGAAGGTGGCATCGCCAGCCTCGTGAAGCACGTCAACCGCGGGCGGGATGTCCTGAACAAGACGCCCATCTATGTCCTCCAGCCCTCCGGGGACTCCCTCGTCGAAGTGGCCGTGCAATATAACTCCAGCTTCAACGAGTCCATCTACTCCTTTGCCAACTGCATCAACACAGCCGACGGCGGGACCCACCTGACCGGCTTCCGCGCCGCGCTCACGCGGGGCATCAACGACTATGCCCGCAAGGAGAAGCTCCTCAAGGACGACGCGGCGAACCTCACCGGAGAGGACGTGCGGGAGGGCATCGTTGCCGCCATATCGGTGAAGCTCACCGACCCTCAGTTCGAGGGCCAGACCAAGGGCAAGCTGGGGAACGCAGAGGTGCGCCAGGCGGTGGAGACGGTCTTCTGCGACGCGCTGCAGGTCTATATGGACGAGCACCCCCAAGACGCTCGTCGCATCGTGGAGAAATGCCTAACTTCCGCCAGAGCGCGGGAGGCCGCCCGCAAGGCCCGGGATCTGGTCATTCGCAAGAACGCCATGGACGGCGGCTCGCTGCCGGGCAAGCTGGCCGACTGCTCCGAGCGCAACCCCGAGTTCAGCGAGCTCTACCTGGTTGAGGGTGAGTCGGCGGGCGGGTCGGCCAAGATGGGGCGCGACCGGCGGTTCCAGGCCATCCTGCCTCTGCGCGGGAAGATTCTCAACGTGGAGAAGGCGGCGGAAGACAAGATGCTCGCCCACGAGGAGATCCGCTCGCTCATCACCGCCGTGGGGGCGGGCTACCATCGGAGGGGCGCAGAGCTGAACAGCGACGACGGGACCAACGGCAACGGTAACGACATCGGCTTCGCTCTGGACAAGCTCCGCTATCACAAGGTCATCATCATGACGGACGCTGACGTCGACGGCGCCCACATCCGCACACTGCTCCTCACCTTCTTCTTCGAGCATATGCGCCCCCTCATGCTCAACGGGAACCTGTTCGTCGCCCAACCGCCGCTGTATAAGATCACCGCTGGCCGCGACTCCAATTGGGCCTACTCAGAGTCCGACAGGGCCGCGATCATGCGCCAACTTGCCCTCAAGGACGCATCCCTCCTCAACGCCAAGACCGACAAGAAGTTCACCGGCAACCAGCTCCAGGACAAAATCTCCGCCGCCCGAACCTACACCGAGGCGTTGGCCCAGCTCCGCGACCGGGGACACCCGGAATCCCTACTCGTCGTCCTCGCCGGCATCCCGCGCCTCGGGCGAGTCGACTTCACCAAGGAGGAGTCCGTCGAAGAGTTGTGCGGGCGGCTCAGGGATGCCGGCGCCCACCAGGCCGCTCTCATGCCCGCCGATCTCCTCACCGACTTTTCCGTGGATCTCCGCGGCGCCGGCGCGGAGCGTATGCGGATGACCAAGGACCTCCTGGAGTTCGCCCCCTTTCAGCGCCTGCGCACCTCCTACTCCGCCGTCAGCGACCTTCTGGGCGCTGAGTTAGTGCTCTCCCGCAGGGACAGGGAGCTCGCCGCGGTCGAGTCTCTTGACGAGCTTCTAGACGCCATTGACCGGGTCGAAGTCCGGGGCCTCGGCATTCAGCGGTACAAGGGTCTTGGCGAGATGAATCCCGACCAGCTCTGGGAGACCACCATGAACCCGGAGACCCGCAGTCTCCTCAGGGTCGATTTGGAAGACATCCCGGCTGCACAGCGCGTCTTCCAAGACCTAATGGGGGAGGATGTGGCGGAGCGCAAGCACTTCATCTTGGCCCACGCCCGGGACGTTAAGAATCTGGATGTCTAGTCCGGGTTTCGGCCGCCGTCAGGCGACGCTCACCCTGCCGTCGGGCGTTGCCTGAAGCAGCGCCTCGAAGTCGTAGCCCCTCCTGCGAAGCTCCTCGGAGCCGCCTTCCATGCGGTCTAGGACGCCCATGACCTTGACCACGGCGCACCCCAGCGCCTCCGCCTCTTGGATGGCTCTGAACAGCGACCCCGCTGTCGTGCAGACATCGTCCACCACGGCCACTGGGCGCCCCGGGCGGAGCACGCCCTCCACATTCTTCCGCCGGCCGTGGTCCTTGGCCTCTGCCCTCGCGAAGAACCCTGAAAGCGGCGACCCCTCGATCTGGCTCCAGAGAGTGATTGCAGCAACGAGCGGTATGCCGCCGGTTGCCGGACCACCCACGCCCTCGGCCCCCGCCGCGACAATTGTCGGTGTCATAGCCCTAGCCAGCAGATGCGCCCCGAGCGGATGGAGCGACAGAAGTCTGCCGTCGAAGTAGTAGCTGCTCTTCTTCCCGGAAGCCAGCGTGAAGTCGCCATAGGACAGCGCGCCTACTTCCTCCGCCAGTGCAAGTATCTCCGCGCGCAAGGTCTCATCGCTCATTCTGTCTCCATTCTGTACAGACCTTCCTCGTGGATGTACTCCTCAACCTCCGGCAGGACCAGATACCGGATTGACAGGCCCCGCGCTACCCTCCTCCGGATGTCGGTGCTGCTGACGCCAACCGGGGGGGCTTGAAGCCAAACCAGTGAGGCGCTGAGACCCGGAACCCTCGCCTCGGCCTCCGCGAGCGCGTACTCGGGGTAGCCCGGCCGCGGCTGCACCGCCACGGTGCACAGCTTCAGGATAGCCTGCGGTTCCTTCCAGCGATGAAACTGCGTGAGGCTATCTAGTCCCAGGATGAAGACCGCGTCCAAGCTGGCGCCCTCCGCATGGAGATCCCTCAACGTATCGACCGTGTACGTGTCGCCGGCGCGGTCAACCTCCATCAGCGACAGCTCCAAGAAGGGGTTCGTTCGAGCCGCCCTGCGAACCATCTCGGCCCGATGCGCTGCAGGGCTGACGTGCGTGCCCTGGCGCATCCAGGGTTGCCCCGTGGGCATGCAGAGGATGCGCTCCAGCCCAAGGCAGACCCTGGCTTCCTCGGCCATGATCAGATGGCCGATATGGATGGGATCGAAGGTGCCGCCAAGGATACCCAGCCGCATGCTACTCCCACTCGAACGCATACTCACCCAGGATAACCATGTCGCCGATCCGGACGCCGGCACCCTCCAGCGCCTCCAGCACGCCAAGGTGTGCGAGTTCGCCATGCAACTGCAGCCTGGCCCTCCAATCGTCGAAGTTGGGCAGCGACAGCAGCCGCTCCGCCTCCGGCGCCACCACGACGAAGGCGTCTTCGCGCCGCGTGATGCTCACTCTCTCCACCTTCCGGGGCATCGCCGAGGTCGTGGCCAGCACCGGTGCCACCTCCCCCTTCTGCCGCAACTCCGCCAAGCGTCCGTACAGCATCTTCACCAGGGAATCCACGCCCTCTCCTGTCGCCGCTGAGATAAATGTCACTTGCTGCCCGGATGCAGCCTCCATCGCCTTGCGAAGCTGCGTTCGCCTATCTTGCACCTCGGGCATATCGGCCTTATTCACCGCTATCACATAGGGTTTGTTAGCCAGCGGTGCGTCGAACTCCTTCATTTCCCGCCGCACCAAGTGCAGGTCCCCCACGGGGTCGTCTTCTGCCCCGTCCACCATGTGCAGGAGAAGCTGAGTTCGCTCAATGTGCCGTAGGAACTCGTGGCCAAGGCCCACCCCTCCATGTGCTCCTTCCATTAGCCCCGGGATCTCCACAGCTACGAAGGCATCATACCCAACCACCACCACCCCGGCCACAGGCTCCTTCGTCGTGAAGGGGTAGGCCGCCACTTCCGGCCGCGCCCTCGATATCTGCCCTAGGAGCGTAGACTTCCCAGCGTTTGGCTTTCCTACAATGCCCAGGTCGGCAATCAGCTTCACCTCAAAGATCGCTTCAATCTTCTCCCCAGCCTCTCCCTCCTCTCCAAGCAGCGGGATTCTGTTCGTCGGGGTAGCAAACGCCTTGTTGCCCCGTCCGCCCCCCCCACCAGCCGCTAGGAGCAACCCCTGTCCCTCTTCCACTAAATCGCCAATTTGGTTTCCCTCCGAATCCCGCACCAACGTGCCGACAGGGACATCCAGGTAAACATCGCCACCACGCGCGCCGCTCTGGTTCTTCCCACGCCCATGCCCACCGCGCTCCGCTTTGATATGCCTCCTTCTCCTGAACCACTCCAGCGCCGTCACACCTCCACTGGCAACCACATGGACGGATCCCCCATCGCCACCATTCCCCCCATCCGGCCCCCCCCGGGGAGCAAACTTCTCCCGCCGGAAGCTGATACAGCCGTTTCCCCCGGCTCCTCCGGAAATATGGATCGCGACTCGATCAAGCATAGACACACCAGAGGAGGAGAATACGAGTTCTGTGAGGATCCATCACCTAGTTTTCCTTTCTCTAGGGGATGATTAAGTTAACAATTGTCTTAAGCATGTTGGTAGTGGGGATAAGATATCTGAGCAGCTTTGAATAGGTTGGGGGAAATCTGCGGCGCGTAAGGGACAAGTGGTGGATCACCGGAGCGGAAGGGAGCAGAGGAGGGGAGACGACAAGAGTTATCCACCGGCGGGATAGTGTAATCCACAGAGATTATAGGGTTATCCACAGAACACAGGTTGGCAGGCAGTGGATTCAGGCAGTGGATTATTGAAGGTGCAGGCGCTCCTGAAGGGCTAAAACGTCGGCCCGCAGCTGGCTGTTGCTTTCCATCTCCTGGGCTATCTTGGAGCATCCGTGGATAACCGTCGTGTGATCCTTGCCCCCCAGGAGGCGGCCGATCTCGGAGAGTGAGCGCTGCGCCTCTTCCTTTAGTAGGTACATAGCGACCTGTCGAGCGCGGGCGGTGTGCTTGTCTCTGCGCCGGCCCGTCAGCGTCTGCAGGTCGATGTCGTAAAACGATGCGACGGTTGATATGACCTGTTCTGGAGCTACCGCGTGGCGGCGGGTCTCCAGCAGAATGTCGGCTAGGACCTGGGCAGCCATTTCGGCGGTGACAGGAAGATTCAGTAGTCCCGCGTAGGCCAGAACCCGGTTGAGGCTGCCCTCAAGTTCCCGCACGTTCTTGTAAACCCTACGGGCGATGAACTCCAAGACATCTGCGGGAATGTACGTCCCCAGTTCCTCCAGCTTGGAGTGGAGGATGGCCATCCGGGTCTCGAGCGCTGGCGGCTTGATGTCCACCAGCAGGCCCCCCTCGAAGCGGGAGCGGAGCCGATCCTCGATCAAGGTGAGGGCCTTGGGCGGGCGGTCACTGGTGACGACGATCTGCCGGTTGGCGGTGTGCAACTCGTTGAACGTGTGGAAGAAGGCCTCCTGAGACTGCCCTTTGCCGGCGATAAACTGGATGTCGTCAATGAGCAGGACGTCTACCTGCCGGTACTTCTGGCGAAAGTCCTCCGTCTGGCCGCGCTGGATTGATTGAATGAACTCGTTGGTGAAGCGTTCAGCGGTGCCGTAGAGGACGTTCAACCCGCTGGCGTTGGCAACGTGGCCAATGGCGTGGACAAGATGAGTCTTGCCCAAGCCTACGCTGGAGTAGATCATCAACGGGTTGAACGTGCTGCCGGGGCCCCGAGCGACCGCTCGAGCGGCGGCTTGGGCAAGCTCATTGGACTTGCCAACGACGAAGCTCTCGAAGTTGAGCCTGGGATTCAGCCCGATGCCGTCGTGGGCGGTGAGGAGCGCCCCCCCGGCGCCAAGCTGAACCTCGGCACCCGCCGCCGCGGAGGGATCGGGTTGTTCGCGCTGGGCCACCTGGAAGCGGACCTCCAAGGGCTTGTCGGCGACGGTCTCGACCGTCTCTTCGATGACGGAATAGATGCGCTTCTCCAGCCATTCGACGGCGAAGGCGTTGGGTGCCCCGACGTAGAGCGTAGACTCGTCGACGAACAGGCCCGTGGTGTCGCGAAGCCACGTGTCATAGCTCGGGCGAAGAACCTTGTCGTGCAGAGCGACCAAGGTGGAGTGCCAGATATGGCTAGCAGCCTGTTGGCTCAATGCGTAACCCTTCCTAGTATTTGGCGGGCCCGACCACACAGACAACCGCGGGTCAAGCCCGATCGAACGAATGAATCGCTGAGAGATGGTTGCAGCCGGCGCCAGCGCCGCGTAGCATCTCGGTGGCAATCGAAGCCCCGGTCCCGGAGGCCACTGATGAGAGGCTGCGCAAAAGGGTGTGAGGCGATACCGTATCGCGGCGCGCGGGTCGCGGACAAGACCGTTTGGAGCCAGTTTTCAGCGACTTTCAGGGGTCCCAGATTCGGGGCCGGCAGGGGCCCTTGGGAGGGAGCGGAGGGACGATGAGGATCGTGTTCATGGGTACCCCTGACTTTGCTATTCCGTGCCTGGAGAGCCTCCTGGGCGCAGGGCACGAGGTGGTTGGCGTCTACTGTGGGCCGGATAGGGAGGCGGGCCGCGGCCGGCGCATCATGCCGCCGCCAATGAAGCGGTTTGCCATCGAATGCGGGCTGCCTGTCTTCCAACCCGCATCCCTCCGGCGCGCCGAGACGCAGGCCGAGCTAGCGGCGCTTTCCCCTGTCGTCGTCGTGGTGGCCGCGTACGGCGCCCTGTTGCCCAGAGGGATACTCGAGACAACGCCGTTGGGGTGCCTGAACGTGCATCCCTCGCTGCTGCCGCGGTGCCGTGGGCCATCGCCTGTCGCGTCTGCCATCCTTGAAGGAGACGATGTAACGGGCGTCACGCTCATGCTGCTGGACGAAGGCATGGATACCGGCCCCATCCTCGCGCAGCGCCGGGTGGAGGTGAGTGACGACGATACGGCCTCCATCCTCACGCGGCGCCTGTTTGCTCTGGGAGCGCAACTGCTCGTCGAGACGCTTCCCCTATGGGAGAGCGGCAAGGCCCCTGCCACGCGCCAAGACGATGCGCTGGCGACCACCACGCGGAAAGCGACGAAAGAAGACGGGATTCTGGATTGGAGCGCCGCGGCAACCCGCCTTTGGCGCATGGTGAGGGCCTACGAGCCCTGGCCTGGCGCCTACACAACGTGGCGGGGAAAGCAACTCAAGGTGCTGGCCGCCAGACCCGTCGAGACCCGAAGCGAAGCGCCCTCCGGCGCAGTTGTGGAGTATGGAGGGGGGGAAGTTGCCGTGGCAACGGGGGATGGGCTCCTCGTCCTCGATGAGGTCCAGTTGGAGGGACGCCGACCAACGGCTTTGCGCGAGTTCCTGCAGGGACACCCTGACCTAGCCGGCTGTCGGCTGCCTTCGTAGAGAGCGACTGGGCTACTCCTCGTCCGCTGCTGGCTCTGCGCCTTCTGCTGATGCCGCTAGCCCCTCGGCCACGCCCGCCTCCGGGGGCCCCTCTTCGGCAGAGCGCACCGTTGGGGCGCTGATCCTCGCGACGACCTCTTCAGGATCGGTGAGGATGGTGACCCCTGACGGCGCCGTGATCTCCGATACGTGAACGGCTGCGCCGATCTCTGCCAAGCTCGATACGTCTACGACGAACTCGTGTGGGACATCCGCGGGAAGGCACTCGACGGTGATGTCCCGCAGGACGAAGCTGACCTCGCCCCTATGGAGCCGTATCGCCGTGGCTTCCCCCTCGAGCCGGAGAGGGACCCGCGACTGCATCCGCAGCAATGCGTCAACCTGCAGAAAGTCGACGTGCAGCATGTCTCCGGTTACGGGATCTTTTTGAATCTCGCGGATGAAGGTGAAGTGTTGGGCGCCGTCAACGGAAACGGTCACAGGGCTGTTGTGGCCGGCCGCGATGACGACCCGGCGCAGAACGGGAGTGTCCACCTGCGCTGCAATGGAGGCGACGCCCCGCCCGTAGATGTGGATGGGAGTGACTCCCTGGCGACGCAGGCGGCGCAGATGGCGGCCCCGCGCCTCGCGATGCTGAGCGTCGAACTGAAGAGTGTCTGCCATGGAAAATCTCCTCACAAAAAGAGCCTCCTGCCGGGAGGCCCGCTGCCTGTCTGGTTTGTTTCTGCCGCAGGTTTAGATGGTATCATCTGCAATTGAAGGTTTGCAACGCGCTTGCTACACTGAATCAGCGGAGGTAGCCGTGCGTGGAAAGCGGAGAGAGGAAGGCTGAGTGACGGCGCGCAGAGCTTCCTGAACGCTACCTCTACTATCGCCGACCCAATGGCCCGGCAGCGCCAGAGAGTCAGCAGCGGCGTCCAACAGACCGTCCTGCGGTCTGGGCAGCGCAGGAGGATCCGCTCATTGGCGCTTCTGGACGAACGCTTCCGCCACCCCGCTGAGTTGGCGGGGTGTTTTGCGTCTGAAGAGGCGCGCCAAGGCGGTCCGACAAGAAGGAGGATTCGATGAACGAGGTACAGACCCTTACCCCAACCCAGGTGAGGCGGTACAGCCGACACATCATCATGCCTCAAGTGGGCAGCGCCGGGCAGCGGAAGCTGCTCAACTCCAGGGTGCTCATTGTCGGGGCAGGCGGCCTCGGCTCGCCGATAGCACTCTACCTTACCGTGGCGGGCGTCGGCGCCATAGGCATGGTGGACTTCGACGTGGTGGACCTGACCAACCTGCATCGCCAGGTTCTGCATCACAACAACGACGAAGGCCGCCCCAAGCTACAGTCCGCCAGAGACACCCTCCTGGCCTACAACCCGGAGCTGAACTTCATCGGCCATGAAGAGCCCATCACGGCGGCCAACGCCCTTGGCTTGATTGCCCAATATGACTTGGTCATCAACGGGGCCGACAACTTCCCCACTCGCTACCTCGTCAACGACGCCGCCTACCTGGCCGGAAAGCCACTGGTGGACGGCAGCATCCTCATGTTCGACGGCCAGGCCACCACCTACATTCCCGGCCAGGGCTGCTACCGATGCCTGTTCCCCACCCCCCCTCCTCCCGGTGAGGTGCCCAGTTGCGCCGAGGCGGGCGTCCTGGGGGCCATGTGCGGCATCGTGGGTAGCATCCAGGCCGTTGAAGCCCTCAAGCACCTCATGTCCATAGGCGAGAACCTGACGGGCCGGCTCATGCTGATCGATGGCCTTTCCATGGATATTCGGACGGTCAAGATCCGGCGCAATCCCGCCTGCCCCCTCTGCGGCGACTCCCCCACTGTCACAGAGCTGATCGACTATGAGCAGTTCTGCGGCGTTCCCGTAGCAGCGGCAACCTAGGAGGGTTGGCGGTACGCGCACAACCATGTACAAGACCGACATCGTG
Source organism: Dehalococcoidia bacterium (assembly GCA_965263165.1). Classification (GTDB taxonomy): domain Bacteria; phylum Chloroflexota; class Dehalococcoidia; order Lucifugimonadales; family SAR202-VII-2; genus SAR202-VII-2. The sequence continues at coordinate 958,565 of OZ253584.1, read as the reverse complement.
GACGCCATCGGCAACACGCCTCTGGTGGAGCTGAAGAAGATCAGCCCCAAGCCGGAAGTGCGCATGTTCGCCAAGCTAGAGGGGGCCAACCCCACCGGCAGCGTGAAGGACCGCATCGCCAAGTTCATGGTGCAGGACGCCGAGGCCAAGGGCCTGCTCAAACCGGGAATGACGTTGCTGGAACCCACCAGCGGCAACACCGGCATCGGACTTGCCATGATGGGCCGCGCGTGCGGCTACAACGTCACCGTCGTCATGCCGGAAAACGTCAGCGCGGAACGGATTCAGCTCCTCCAAGCGTACGGGGCGGAGATCGTCTTCAGCGACCCGGAGCAAGGAACCAACGGGTCCATCCTGGTTGCGCAGAGGATGGCGCAGGAAGAACCCGGCTTCTTCATGCTGTACCAGTACGGCAACGAGGCCAACCCCAGAGCCCACTACGAGACCACGGGCAAAGAGATCATCGAGGATCTGCCCGAAGTCACGGCGTTCGTGGCGGGTCTCGGCACTGGCGGTACGCTCATGGGTGTCGGACGTAGGTTGAAGGAATACAACCCGGACATCAAAATCGTGGCCGTTGCCCCGCCCCCGGAAGACCTCATCCAGGGGCTGCGCAGCCTGGAAGAAGGCTTCATTCCACCCATCCTCGACCTCGCCAGGCTCGACGCCCGCATCATGGTCGAAAGCGAAGAAGCCTTTCGCTGGACGAAGGAGTTGCTGCTTCAGGAAGGCATTTTCTCAGGCATCTCCTCCGGCGCCGTCATCGCCTGCGGTAGGCGCATAGCGCAACGGATGGACGAAGGAAACGTTGTGTGCCTGCTGGCCGACGGCGGATGGAAATACCTCAGCACAGGCCTCTGGAGCCGCTCCTATGAGGAACTGGAGGGCGAGGTCCAGGGTAAGATCTGGTGGTAGACAGGGCCGGCTTGCCGGCCCCTCGTTCGTATGCTCGCCCGTGGGCGGCGCGCAGGCCGTTCAAACCTCCGGCCGGAAGCGGTAGCCAACGTTGCGCACCGTCTCAATGAACGTGTGGCCTGCGTCCTCGATCTTGGAGCGCAGGCGGCGGATGTGGACGTCCACCGTACGCGTGCCTCCGAAGTAGTCGTATCCCCACACCTGGCTCAACAGCCTGTCCCTTGTGTAGACGCGACCGGGATTGCTGGCCAGAAGCTCCAGCAACTGGTACTCCTTGAAGGTCAGGAAGACCCGCCTGCCCCCCAGGGTTACCTCATAGCGGTCCCTATCAATGATCAGGTCTCCGCGGCGGAGCGCCTGCTGATTGTCAACGCCGCGGGTCTTCCACAGGAGCTGCCGGAGGCGCACGAGCAACTCCGTGGCTGAGGCGGGCGCCAGGACGAAATCGTCGGCCCCCTGCGTGAAGTCGTAGGTTGCAAGGTCAAGCGGGGTGAGGACGGCAAGGACCCCCGTCTTCAGGGCCCTGTAGTGGGTCAGGGCGCGGGAGGAGTCGTGGGGCGAGACGAGCTGCCACTCCAGCACAAGCACGTCGGGGAACTGCTCGACCGGGATAGAGGCCAGCTCCTCAACGTCGTGTCGGCAGTCGACGACAAGGCCAGCCCTCTCGAAGGGCTCCGTCAATGACATCAAATCGCTTGATTCGTCTACGAGCAACAAGACTTGAGAGCTGGCCATGAAGCGGGCGCGCCTCCGCGTGTTCTCGCCAGTATAGCAAGGACTCGCCCTCTCGTGGCGGAGCACTGGGCGCCGGAGAGCGCAATGCCGCACTGGGCGCAGCCGATTCGAACGATAGAAAGGCCCGGACAGAGACGTTGCAGGCGCCATCCCCATGGGGGCCTTTGCGCTCCGGCGGGCCTACCGGCTAAGCACCGTTGCCAACCTGAATGTTCGGAGGGAGGCCGTGGAACTCGAAGCGGTCGCCGGGTTGGAAGCCAAACCGCTCGGAGAGCCCGGCGTTGATTTCCAAAACGTATTGGGCCGGACTCCGCGGCGTGTAGAGGGCGAGCTGTCCATCGGAAACGCCGGGCTCGGGCGCGGCATCCCTGCTGATGTCAACGATGGTCCCTTCCCTGGATAACCAGAGGATGTCGATGGGAAACTCCACGCCCTTCATCCAGAAGGTCAGGCCGCCCTCCGCCCCGTAGACAAAGAGCATTCCGGTGTCTTTCGGTAGGCTTTCCCGGACTCCAAGGCCCAGCGCCTTTTCCGATGGAGAGATCGCCAGTTCCAACCTGAGGACGACACCGTTGAGGACGGCGATCGGTCCCAGCGGCAAGGCGGTCTCCGTCGGCTTTGGCTGCGGAGTCGGGGTCATCGCTGCCGTTGGGGTAGGCGTAGGCGTAGAGGTTGCAACCGGCGGTTTCGTAGCGGTGGGTGACGGAGTGCTTTCCGAGGCCTCTGTCGTTGGGGCCGGCGGAATTGCGACTGTCGCCGCAGCGCTAGGGGAGGAGGGTGGCGAGGAACACGCCGCCAGGAGCGTGAGAAGCCCGACAGTCAACGGGAAGGCCGCGTTCGTCAGGGGCCGCGCGATGCCCCGCCGTTCAGCCATCCGGTGGAGCATCCCACAGGGTGGGCTGAGGCGCAGGCCCCCTGGAAGGCCTGGGGAGACCGAGGTGCTCATAGGCCAGCGGTGTGGCGATACGGCCCCGGGGCGTGCGCTCCAGGAAGCCTAGCTGGAGCAAATAGGGCTCGTAGACATCCATGATCGTATCGGCCTCCTCGCTGGTGGAGGCGGCAATGGTGTCGAGGCCAACGGGCCCGCCGCTGAACTTCTCCACGATGGTTTTCAACACCAGGTGGTCCATGGAATCCAGCCCCAGAGGGTCGACCCCAAGCTGGGCCATGGCCTCCGACACCAGGCCCCCGTTGACAGACCCGTCGCCCAGCACCTGGGCAAAATCACGCACGCGCTTCAGCAGGCGATTGGCCACCCGCGGTGTGCCGCGGGAGCGCTGGGCAAGGGCGGTGACTCCCGCGGCATCAATGGGTACGCGAAGAATCGCGGACGCCCTCACGACGATGGCTTCCAGGGCAGCTTGGTTATAGAAATCCAGACGGTGGACGATGCCGAAACGCTCTCGGAGCGGGGCGCTTAGGGCCGCGTAGCGGGTGGTGGCCCCGATGACCGTGAATGGAGGCAGCCGTAGCCGAAGGGACCGGGAGCCGGGGCCTTTGCCCATGACGATATCCAGGGCGAAGTCCTCGAGCGCGGGATACAGCGTCTCTTCCACGATCCTTGGCAGGCGATGCACCTCGTCGATGAAGAGAACGCCATGCTGGGAGATGTTGGTGAGGATGGCCGCCAGATCGCCGGCCCGCTCAATGGCGGGGCCCGACGTGATCTTGATAGCGGACCCCATTTCCGTGGCCAGGATATGGGCCAGCGTCGTCTTGCCGAGGCCGGGAGGGCCGTACAGGAGGACGTGGTCTAGTGGCTCGCCGCGCAGCCTGGCGGCGTCAATGGCGATCTTGAGGTTGGCCTTGACCTGGTCCTGGCCAATGTAATCGGCGAGCTTCTGGGGGCGCAGACTCAGGTCGAGGGGGGCTTCATCCTGGCGAGGAGCGTTGGATACCAGGCGCTCGGGCACGGTTGACTCGTAGATGCGGACAGACCTGCTAGCTTGGGCCATTGTAGGAACGCCGAGGCGCGGGCGTCAAGGAAAGCGGCGTCAGGCAAAGGGGCGTCGAGGACATGAAGAACGGCGCCTCCCTGCCGCCATCCATCCCGCGGTCTGCGTCATGGCTGGGGAACAGCCCGAACGTTGCAAGAGGAATGTTCGCTGGAGACCGGGCGGGGGGCGCGGGCTAGGCTTTGACGAACCCCGCTCCCCTGCGCCCTAGAAGGCCGGGCTGAGCGAGCGTGACGGTCCGGCTGGCGTCCTCCGCGACGCGCCCTATGACGGAGGAGGCGACCCCTGCGGCGTGAGCGATCTGCAGGGCGCGGGGAACGTCCTCTGCGGGGAGCATCGCGCAGAATCCAATGCCCATGTTGAAGACCTCGTACATCTCCTCGTCGGGGATGGAGGCCCGCTCTTGGATGAGGCGGAAGATCGGATGGGGTTCCGGAAGCGCGTCCAAGAGGTACCCCACGTCGGCGGATAGCCGCGGCAGGTTCAGGAAGCCGTCGCCCGTGATATGGGCTAGGCCGGAGACCCGCAGCCCCTCCCGCAGCATGGCCAAGACAGGCTGCGCGTAGATCGTGGTGGGTTCCAACAGCTCCTCCCCCAGAGGCCTCCCCAGGTCCGCGTTCATGCTGGACAGGAGGCGCCTCCTGTCGTCCAGGCTCGTCTCGGAGGTTAGCCCGAAGGCCCGGCGAGCCAACGTCAGGCCGTTGCTGTGGATGCCGGAGCTGTGCAGCCCGATGATAACGTCGCCTGGACGCAGGTTTTCGCCTGTGATGATGGACTGGCGGTCGAGGACTCCCACGCACGTGGCGGCCAGGTCGAGGCCCGCGGCGCCTTCTCCCTGCAGCAGTTCAGGAAGCTGGGCCAACTCTCCCCCGATGATATTCACGTTGGCCTGGCGAGCGCCCTCGGCCAGGCCGCGGGAGACATCCTCCAGCACCCCGGGCTCGACCCGCTGGACGGCGATGTAGTCCACCAGCGACCAGGGCTCGGCGCCCAGGCATATGATGTCGTTCACGTTCATGGCGACGCAGTCGATGCCGATGGTGTCGTACCGGCCCGTAAGTTGAGCGATGATGGTCTTGGTCCCCACGCCGTCCGTCGTAATGGCAATGCACAGAGGGCCCACGTCAACAGCATTGGCGAAGTGACCGAAATCTAGAACGGGAGGGCGTGAGCGCCAGGTCGAGCGCAGCAGCGAAAGCATACTGTGGAGGGACTGCTCGGCCCCGCGGGTGTCGACGCCGGAAGCCCGGTAGGCATCCTGCCCGGCGTTGCCCCAAGAGGCGTCCGGTGGGTTGGCGGGATCGAAGGAAGTGGCCATTGGCATGGTGGGCCGCGTGGGGGCGGCGCTAGGCGTCCCGGGTCTCCACTTGCACGTCGAAGAGCGCGGCCCCCTGACCGGGCCTCGAGGGGCTACCCTCGAGGTCATCGGCGGTGGCCATCCGCAGGATTGGAGGAAGCGGCGCCGGGAAGCTGGAATGGATGATCTGGGCGGGGGCCGCCGCCACCCAGCCCACCGCCGGGCCGTCGCCGCTGTCGGCCACGACCCACTGTCCAGGCTGCGGGTCCAGCTCGGCGTCGTCGAAGTAGGCAAGGTCTCCGGACCGGCTGAATCGAATGCCGACTGTGTTACTCACGACACCCCCGTGTATAGGGCCAAAAGTTTGAAACGTCCCGCGCCCGATCCATATCGGCCGGGCGCGAGCGTCCTATCGAGAGCGAAACCGTCCAGGCCAACCGTGCTCATGGTGCGCAACGCCTAGACCGGGCCAGCCGCCGCGGCGGGCTGTTGCAGCCGGGGCAGTTCCAGCATAAGCACCTCGAGGGCCAACCGGGCGTTGACATTCGCCTCCAAGCGCGAGCCGATGTCCTGTAACAGCCGCAGGGCATCCACGATCGCCCCTGCCGGGGCCAGCGATGCTTGCAAGAAGAGGCTGTCCAGCCGAGGTTGGTTGACCGCTAGGTCAGGGCGTCCCAGCGCCACTCGGAGAAGGTCTTCCAGCCATTCTTCGAGGAGAGCCAGTTCCTGGCGCGCCGCGCTGCGCCGCTTGGCGAACTGCTGCGCCAGCCCCTCGGCGTAGGCAAATCGCTGGTCTAGAGGGGCCTCCAGAAGCTGAATCACCCGATCCAGATCGGCGTCGCGCTGACTGAGAACAGTAGCGTCTGAAGCGGCCCGCAGCGCCCAGCCGAGGCGGCCCTGGGACAGACCCGCTACGAGGGCCGCCTGTGATTCGTCCAAAGACGTTCGCTTGAGCACGGCTTCGGTGACCTTCGCGGGAGGCAGGGGTTGCAGGGCCAACGTCTGACAACGGGAGCGGATGGTGTCCGGCGTCAGAGCGGCATCGGAGGTGATGAGGATGAGTATAGTGTCGCTGGGAGGCTCCTCCAGGGTTTTCAGCAACGCGTTGGCGGCTTCGCGGCTGAGCAGCTCCGCGCCGTTGATGATGAAGACCCGGCGCTTACCCTCGAACGGCTTCAGGGCGCACTGGCGGCGGAGCTCGCGAATCTCTTCGATCCCGATCTCGGTGCGCCCGGTGTCGAGGCTGCCCGTCAGGATGTCCTCTCCGAGAAGGTGAACGTCCGGATGGAGGCCCCGTGGTATCCGTCTGCACGATGAGCAGGCACCGCAGGGCGCGTGGGCGCCGGTGCAATTGAGGGCGCTGGCGAAATCTAGGGCAAGGGTCGCCTTGCCGATGTGTGTGGGTCCGCTGATCAGGTAGGCATGGGAGAGGTGGCCAGTGGACAGACCTTGGCTGAGTTGAGCCACCGTGCGGTCATGGCCTATGACTTGCCACATGGTGGGCTAGGCCACGTCAAGAGACATCAGATCGTCGTAGCTTTCCCTCCGGCGTATCAAGCGCGCCTGCCCGTCGTTCACCATGACAATGGCCGGCCTGGGGGCCAGGTTGTAATTGGAGGCCATTGACGGCGCATAGCCGCCGGCGGCCGGAATGGCGATCAGATCCCCGGCGCGCAGCGCCGGGAGAGGGAAATCCCGAACGAGCACGTCGCCCGACTCGCAGAACTTCCCCGCCAGCGTAATGCTCTCCGTGGGGGGATCGTTGGCCCGCGTTGCGGCGACGGCTTCGTAATGGGCGCCATACAGGGCCGGCCGGATGTTGTCGCCCATGCCGCCATCCACGGAAACGTACTTGCGAACGCCCGGGATGTCTTTTGTGGCGCCGACGCTGTACAGGGCCACCCCGGCCCGCCCCACGACGCTCCGCCCCGGCTCGATGGTCAGGAGGGGCGGCGTTAGCCCCAAGCGTTGGCACTCTGCGTTGAGGGTGGAAACGATGACGTCCGCATAGCGGGCCACTGTCGGAGGCTCGTCGTCGCGGGTGTGGCGGATGGCAAAACCGCCGCCCACGTTGAGCTCCTGCAGGTCCAGGCCGGCGGCCCGTTGGCCGGCGGCGAACTCCAGGGCTCGCTTGATGGCCTCGGCATAGGGCTCGGTCTCGAAGATGGGAGAGCCGAGATGGAAGTGGAGGCCCAACAGATTGAGGTGGCCCGATCCCAGGGCCTTGCCGAGCGCTTCTGCCGCCTGGCCCGTTTCGAGAGGGAAGCCAAACTTGCTGTCGAGGGTGCCGGTGGTGGTGTGGTGGTGCGTGTGCGGGTCCACCCCCGGCGAGATTCGCAGCAGTATGTCCTGGCGCACGCCCCGGCCGCCGGCGATCTCGTCCAGCGTCTCCATTTCGTAGAAGTTGTCCACGACGACAACCCCGCAGCCCTGCTCCATGGCGTAGGCCAACTCCTGGGGGCTCTTGTTGTTGCCGTGGAAATAGATGCGTTCAGGCGGCATCCCTCCCTTCACCGCCATGGCCAACTCTCCTCCGGAGACCACGTCCAGACCCAACCCCTCTTCGGCGAAGATACGGACTAGGGCCAAATTGAGGAACGCCTTGGAGGCGTAGGCGACCTTGACGTCAGGGTAGCGGGAGCGGAACTCTTCGATATATTCCCGGCACTGGCCGCGCAGCGAGGCTTCGTCATAGAGGTAGAGGGGAGTGCCGAACTCCGCAGCCAGGTCTGCCAAGTCAACGCCGCCAATCTTGATGTGCCCCGAGGGGGCCACTTCTGTGGAGCTTGGGAAGACGTTCCTAGCTGGGAAACTCACGATCCCTCCTCCCTGAACGCGGGCTAGTCTGGGCACGGCTAATCGTAAGGGGGCGTCTGGGGGGTGTCAATTGGCGGCGAGTATCCGCGCGACGGTTGACATTGGGCCCCGATGTGGTACCATCCACAAAGAATTGGAACGAATGTGCTTATTCGACAGGAGAGAGAGGCTATGACGACGGACCGACAGCAAGCCCTGGAAGCGGCAATCGCCCACGTGGAGCGAGAGTTCGGCAAGGGGTCCATCATGAAACTCGGGGACGCCTTCCGGAACCGCATGGCGGTAGGCGCCATCCCCACGGGGTCGTTGGCCATAGACCTGGCCCTGGGCATCGGGGGTGTGCCGCGGGGCAGGGTGACCGAGATCTTCGGCGCCGAGTCCGCAGGCAAGTCCACGCTGGCGTTGCATATCATCGCCCAAGCCCAGGAAGCGGGCGGCGCGGCCGCCTACGTGGACACGGAACACGCCCTCGACCCGACATACGCCGCCCGCTGCGGGGTCAAGGTCGACGACCTCTACGTGTCGCAACCCGATTCCGCAGAGCAGGCGCTTCAGATAACAGAGTATCTGGTGCGAAGCGGCGGCGTGGATGTCGTCATCCTCGACAGCGTGGCCGCCCTGGCCCCCAAGGCTGAGCTGGAGGGCGATATGGGAGACACGCACGTTGGCCTGCAGGCTCGCCTGATGTCCCAGGCCCTGCGGAAGCTCACTGCGGTGATCAGCCGGTCCAACTCGTCCGTGGTCTTCATCAACCAGCTTCGAGAAAAGGTTGGCGTGTTCTTCGGCAACCCCGAAGTCACGCCCGGCGGACGAGCGCTCAAGTTCTACAGCTCGGTGCGCATCGACCTGAGGCGGGTGGACTCCATCAAGCAGGGAACCGAGGTGACGGGGAACAGGGTGCGGGCCAAGATCGTCAAGAACAAGGTTGCGCCACCCTTCCGCACCGCCGAGTTCGACATCATGTTCAACAGCGGCATCAGCTTCGAGGCCGATGTCCTGGACCTTGGAGTGAACGCGGGGCTGGTCAAGAAGTCGGGGGCCTTCTATTCCTACGGCGAGACGCGGCTCGGCCAGGGGCGGGAGCAGGCCAAGCAGTTCCTTCGCGAACGCCTGAGCATGCGTAATGAGATAGCAGACGCCATCCGGGCCCAGGGAGGACTGGCTGCAGAGCATGGGAAGAATGGGGCCGCCGCTGCGCCGGCGGAGGAAAGCGAGCCGGAATAGGGCCGACCCGCTGGGGCGATGCCCAGTGGCCGGGTTCGCCCGGCCGCTATGCCGTTGTGCGGCTGTACAGCCAGGTGGTCAGTCCCAACATGAAGGCGGTCAACCCGGCCAGCAGCCCCACCCCTAGGCCTATCGTGCTCCAGACCCATCCGTCGATGATGATGGCGCGCACCGCTTCCAGGACGTAGGTGACCGGGTTGATTGTGGTCGCTATCTGGAACCAGGTGGGCAGAAACTCCTTGGGCATGAAGGCCGTTGTCAAGAAAATGAAGGGGAAGAATAGGACAAACGACGACTGCGTGGCCTGGACGCTCCGGGTGCGCAGGGCGATGATCAGCCCCAGGCAACCCCAGGCGATGCCGAACACCGTGGTGATGACGATCACTGCCGCGATTCCCAAGGCGCCGCCCTTGAAAGAGACACCCAGGGCCAGGGCCAGCAGCACGATGATGACGGCCTGGGCCAGCGCCCGCGTCCCCGACACCAGGAGGCTTCCCAGCAGAATCGAGAAGCGGTTGATGGGCGCCACCAGCAGCTTGTCGAAGTAGCCCGACAGCATGTCGGTGAGCATGGAGAAGCCCGCGTCCCCTCCGCTGAACACCATGGCTTGGACCAGGATCATGCCGGTCAGGAAGGCCGTGTAGTCGCTCGTCGGAAACCCCGCCAGATTGGTCACCCCTCCGAAAGAGGACCCGAAGACAATGAAGAGGAACGCGGATATGAAGAATGGCGGAATGAGCGCTGCAGGCTGGGTCACCCAGACGCGCAGGTTCCGCAGGTAGATGTAGTATGTCTGCCTAACAACCGCCATGGACTACCTCTTGGACAGCCCCATCCAGGGGCGCATCGCCGCCGCCATCTCTTCCCCACTTGAGTCCTCAGACCGGATCTTGCGGCCCGTGTGCCTGAGGAAAACGTCGTCGAGCGTGGGGCTTGCCACGGCTAGGTTTGAAACGGCGATACCGTTCGCGCTGAGGAGTTGAAGTAGATCGGGGGCTGCTGCGCCGCCGTCTGGAGCCGTGACGCTCAGGCCGTCGGATGTGGCGCTGGCGGCCGAGACGTAGCTGCGGTCTCCAACGAGGGCCAGCGCTCTGGCCACCTGTTCGGCGCACTCCTCATCGCTGGTGGACTGAAGACCCACCGTGACGACATCTCCCCCCAACGCAACCTTCAGAGAATCGGGGGACCCCTCAGCCACCAGTTGACCCTGGTCGATGATGGCCAGGCGTCCGCACAGCCGGTCGGCCTCCTCCATGAGCTGGGTCGTCAGGAAAATGGTGATGCCTTGTTCGTTGAGGCTCTGCAAGTGGTCCCATATCGCTAAACGGCTCTGGGGGTCGAGCCCCGTGGTGGGCTCATCCAGGAACAACAGGGCGGGACTGTGCATGAGGGCCGATATGAGGTCGATGCGCCGGCGCATCCCGCCCGAGTAAGTGCCTACCTTCCGACTGGCCGCAAAGGTTAGTTCAACCAGCTCCAGCAGCTCTTCGGCCCGCCGCCGCGCCTCCCGGCGCGACTGGCCGTGGAGCACCCCCTGCGTGACCAGGAAATCCCATCCCTTGGCTAGGTCGTCGAGCCCCACGTCCTGCATGGCCACGCCGATCTTGCGGCGCACCTCCGTGGCGTCATCGTCGATGTTGTAGCCGGCAACCTGTACCCGGCCGGAGGTCTTCTTGAGCAGGGTGGAGAGTATCTTGATGGTGGTGCTCTTCCCTGCGCCGTTGGGTCCCAAGAAGCCAAAGAACTCGCCTTCAGACACCGCGAAGGCGATGTTGGCGACGGCGCGGACGCCTCCCGGATAGACCTTCGTCAGGTCCTCGACCGCGATCATGTTGCTGTTGGACAGCACACACCTCCCAAGAAGCGAACCAACAGAGACGAGTGGGAAAAATGCCGGTCAGCCGCTGCGTGCGCTACGCAGCGGGGTTCTCCACCACCATGGCAAGGCCCATGCCCCCGCCCATGCATAGGGTGGCTAGGCCATAGTGAGAACCCCGGCGCTGCATTTCGTGAAGCAGGGTAACGAGAATCCGGGCGCCGCTGCATCCAACCGGGTGTCCCAGGGCGACCGCGCCGCCATTGACGTTGACCCTGTCCCAGTCCCAGCCCAGCTCGCGGCCCACGGCCAGAGCCTGCGCTGCAAAGGCCTCGTTCAGCTCGATGAGGTCCATGTCCTCCAGCCGGAGGCCCGTCCTATCGAGGACCTTCTTCACGGCGTTCACGGGCCCGATGCCCATGATGGCCGGGTCCACGCCCACCGAGGCATAGCCTCTGATCACGGCAAGCGGAGACAGCCCCCGGTTCTGCGCCTCGGCATCGGACATGACCACAACGGCGGCTGCCCCGTCGTTGATGCCCGAGGAGTTGCCCGGCGTGACGGTACCGTTCTCTTCTACGAAGGCTGGCTTCAAGCGCCCCAACCGCTCAACCGTCGTGTCCGGGCGGACGTGCTCGTCCTTGTCCACGACCAGCGGGTCGCCGCGGCGCTGGGGCGCCGTCACCGGAGTGATTTCCTGGTTGAAGGCGCCATACCGTTGAGCGCGGGCCGCCTTCATCTGGCTGCCATAGGCGAACTCGTCTGCATCCTCGCGGCTTATCTCCCACCGGCTCGCCACGTTCTCCGCTGTAACGCCCATGTGGCAGTGCTCAAGGGAGCACACGAGGCCATCCTGGAAAAGGGCGTCCTGTATCTCGCCGTGGCCTAGCCGGTAGCCCGTTCGCGCCCTGGGAAGCAGGTACGGCGCCATCGACATGTTCTCCATGCCGCCGGCCACCACAACGGCGGCGTCGCCGAGGCGCACCGCTTGGGAGGCCAGGGCAACAGTCTTGAGACCCGAGGCGCAGGCCTTGTTGACCGTCATTGCCGGCGCCGTCACGGGGAGACCGGCGTGAATCGTGGACGTGCGGGCCGGGTTGAGCCCCTGCCCCGCGCCAACCACGTTTCCCATCAGCACCTCGTCGACATCCCCAGGGTCGATGCGCGCCCGCTCGACGGCTTCCCTGATGGCAACGGCCGCCAAGCTAGTGGCGGGATAGTCGCTGAAGACTCCGCCAAAGGCGCCGATGGGTGTGCGGACTCCGCTGACAATGACGACGTCGTTCATGTGTTGGCTCCCTTTCCGATGCTAGGGGCAGGTTACAGCGTTCCCCCAGACCCGCTCGAACTATCTTAACAGCTAGATGGTGACGTATTGACCGCCGTTGACGCTGAACGCCTGTCCTGTGCTCCAATGCTGCTCGGCAATCAGATAGCGCACCAGGGAAGCGACCTCGCGGGCCTCGCCGAAGCGCCCCATGGGTATGCGGGACAGGAACTGCTCGCGCTTGCGCTCGGTGATCCCGGCCATCATGTCGGTCTCGATGAAGCCGGGGCAGACGGCGTTCATACTGATATTATACCGGCTCAGTTCCATGGCCGCCGTATGGGTAAAGCCGACGATGGCGGCCTTGGTCGTGGCGTAGTTGACTTGACCGATGTTCCACAACGCTCCCAGGACGGAGGCGATGTTGATGATCTTGCCGCCGCCGGCCTCGATCATGTGCGGGATCGCGGCGCTGGTGCAGTAGAAGACCCCGTTCACGTTGACGTCAACGACGGCCCGCCACTCCTCCCCCGTCATGTTCTGGATGGCGTGGTCGTGGCTGATGCCCGCATTGTTTACCAGAAAGTCCAGCCTCCCCAACTCCGCCGCCGCCCGCTCCACCATGCCGCGGGCTTCCTCTTCCACGCCGACGTTAGCCTGAAGCGCAATGGCTCGATGGCCCCGCGCCTGGACGTTCTCCGCTAGCTCCTGTGCCTCGCTGGCGCTGCGGACGTAGTTGATGGCCACGTCTGCGCCGTTGGCGGCCAACTCCTCAACGATGGCCCTGCCAATGCCCCTGCTTCCGCCGGTGACCAGGGCTGCTTTGCCTGAAAGGGGTTCCATGACGCCTCCGGGCGAGGTTGGTAATTCGCAGGCGGCTAGCGGCTAGCTTAGCCTTGCCAGATTTTCCGGCGCCGGCGCCGTTGCGCCGCGCTCGATTTCCTTCATGACGGTGACGATGGCATCGTGGGCCGGGGTGGGGACGCCCACATCGCGGCCCTTGTCGGCGATGAGACCGTTCATGTAGTCGACCTCAGTGCGGCGGCCTTTGACGACGTCCTGGTGAGTGGAGGTCAGCGCTTCGTCGCCGGTCCAGCGCTCGGCGGCCTTTGCGATGGCCAACTCCAGGTCCTCCAGCCCCTCGCCGCCCAACCCCGCCTTCCACCGGTCGGCGTCCAACCCGCGGATGGGCTCGATGGCGTAGCCCAGCGCCTCGCCAACGGCCACGCCCTCCCCCGCCAGCCGTGCGATGATGCGTCGGGCGGTCGGATGAGTGGCTGTCTCCCGGCCGTTCAGTCCGCTTACAGCCGAAACGGGGTTGCCCATGGAGTTGACGACCAGCTTGCTCCAACGCTCTCCCCAGAGGTTCGTCGTGGGCTTGGCGCTGTCCACTTGGCTGAACGCATCCACCATTGCATGGACGCGAGCGGTCTCCCGGCCGTGGGGCTCGCCCACTTTGAATACGACGGCCCCCGGACCGCCTGGGCTCTGGGTCCGCACCACTCGGCCCGCCTCCATGAGCATGACGCCTATGCCGCTAACGACGCAGCCCACCGTCCTTCCCCAACCCACGATGGAGGCGATGCGCTCCTCGTTGATGCCGTTTTGCAGGGAAACAACGTAGCCGTCCGGAGCGAGGTAGTCCCGCATGAGCGTCGTTGCCCACTCCGTATCGTAGGACTTGGTGCTGAGGATGACGACGTCGGCCTGCGCATGGAGCAGGCTTTGGACCTCGTGGAGATGGAGGGCCTTTGGCCGGGCGTGATGTTCTCCCTGCGTCCCGCCGATGCTCAGGCCGTTGGCCCTGATGGCGTTGATGTGGTCGGGCCAGGGGTCAATGAGTGTAACGTCCCCGCCCGATTCAGCCATGAGGCCGCCAACATAGCTGCCCACGGCCCCGGCGCCCATGAAGACCAGTCGCTTGCCCATAGCCCTCCCAACGAACGTCCCGCGCCAGGAGACAGCGGGGTCAGAACACGAACAGCGGGGCTTCCTCGGTGATCAAGCGGGCCTCGGAGGCCAGGGCTTCGCGAGCGTACTTGGGAAGCCGGAACAAGCCCTCGTGGGTGATGCCGTCGTAGAAGCGGAGAGGCCCCTGCACGCGTTGAGCAATCCGGCGGTCGATCTCGGCAGCGCTGAGGGTGGCGGCGTCCGGACCGCGCGAGGCAAAGACGTATCCCCACAGCCCGCCGAAGGAGGCCACCTCCGCCCGGTAGGCCCGCACGACCGGGAACACCGTGGACAGCGTGTGGAAGATTGGCGCGAACGCCTCGTCCAAAAGCATCGGCAGGGCGCTTCCAGCCTGCACCACCGCCACGCCGTCAGGGGCAAGGCGCTCCAAGACGGATTCGTAGAACTTCTGCGTATAGAGCAGGTACGCCGGGCCTTCCTCGATGGGGTCGGGAAGGTCCAGCACGATGACGTCGAAAGTCTCGGCGCCGCGCACGATGGGGTCGCGCGCGTCAACGATCCGCAGTTCCACCCGCGGGTCATCGAAGGCGCCGCGGTGATGGTTCGGAAGGTGTTGCTGGCAGACCCGCACGACCTCCTCGTCCAAGTCGGCCATGACAGCGCGCTCCACGGTCTTATGGGCCAGGACCTCCCGCAGCGTGGCCCCTTCGCCTCCCCCGGCCACGAGGACGCGGCGGGGATTGGGGTGGGAAAGGAGCACCGGGTGGACGAGGGCCTCGTGGTAAATGAACTCGTCGGCCTCAGCCGATTGCAGCTTGCCGTCCAGGACGAGACACCGGCCGTAGAGGTTGGTGTCGATGATCTCGACCTTCTGGTAGGGAGTGGCGCCGGAGTACGCGATGCCCTCGAGGGCAATGCCTTGGAGCATGTCGGGGGTGAAGAACTCCCAGAACCACTTGTTCGGAGGAGCCGCCATTGCCGACCCTACGCCTGAGCGAGGGTGGCGGCCGCGGCGACGTGGGGGCGGGGCCCGCGGCGAATCTCGGTGACCTGATGGTCTGCGCTCTCCAGGTGCTGAGCAATGCGCCCGATGGCCAGGTGGGGGTTTAGCGTATCGCCACAGGTGAAGATGTCAACGGCGGCGTATCCATATTCAGGCCACGTATGAATACAGAGATGCGATTCAGCGATGGCGACCACACCGGTAACGCCATGCGGACTGAACTGGTGGAAGGTGTCTCCAATCACAGTTGCGCCCACCTCCTCGGCTGCGGAGATGAGCGCGTTTCTCAAGCCATCCAGGTCGTTCAAGATTTCGGCGTTACACGCCTGGAACTCCAGCAATAAATGAGTGCCTACTGCATTCAATCACCCGCCCCCCTTTGCATCAGAGTCACAATCGGGGAGTCTACCAGAACCACGAGGCCTATGCAAACCGCGCTCGCGATGTACCCCGGCGTTTGTGCCCGACCGGCGCAGGAGGGAAGTGCTAGGAGGAAAGACCAAGGCCGGCGCGCACGGGTCCCAAGTCAACGGCAGCCAGCAGGTCCAGGAATCGTTGCAGCTTGCGGGGATGATTGAAGGTGGCGGAGGCCATGAGGGACTCCAGGGCCGCGGCAGTGGCCTGCGTGTCCTGCTCCACCAGAATGGTCGGCGCCTCGGACTCCTGCGCTTCGTGCCGGACGTATTGGATCGGCTCCGCGCCGCCGGTGAGAATGAGGCACGCCATATCCGTCCGCAGCGCCGCCATCGCGATGTCGGGCCGCCCTGATCGCACGATGACGCCCTTGTTCGGGAGGCGGTTGAAGTAGGAGACGCCCCAATCCATCACGAGGCCGCCGATCATGAAATCTTCGACCAGGCGGTTGCTATGGTCCTCCCACGCCAGGAATGTCCCTCCCAGGTGGTCGGCAACCTCCCGCACCGTGCTGCCCAGAAGGGTGCGGTCGTCGGGGATCAGCCCAAGAACCGCCAGGCCGGCCTGTTCCAACGCCGGCTTCAGGCTGTTCTCTGCGTCGCGTTGCTTGTATTGGGTAACGCCGTTCACGACGACGCCAACCAGGCGATCTCCGAAGACATCCGCCGACGCCTTAACCGCGTCGGCGGTGAGGCCGGGGGTATAGCCGACAACCAGAGCGACGCGGGCGTCAAGCGCGTCAGCCAGGGCCGCCGACGCCGCGCCGAGCCCATCGCTGACGCTGATGCCCTCGACAATGGCCGCGTCGCCGGATGGCGGCGCCAAGCCGGCGATGTCATCCGGGAGCCCTTCCGCCAGTTGCTCGGCGCTGAGGGTCTGCGGCTCTGCGATGTCCGCTCCGTTACCCAGGGCCTGCCGGAAGGCGGCCACGTCCCGGTCGGGACCATCGCCGGCCTCTTCCTCTTGGACGCGTAGAGGCTTCAGCAGGGATACGGTGTGGCCCTCGCCTCGCAGTTGTGCAGCCAGAGCCGCGCATAGGGCCGTCTTCCCTGCGCCAGGCCGGTCAGAAGCGACGTAGAGGACCGCCATGTTCCCTTCCACCCGTAGGATTTCGTTCGTAAAACAGCCAGCGGGAAGTATAGCACACGCCTGCCGCCTGGTGTACCCCAGCAGGTTGGCGTTCGCTCGGGGAGCGGCGCCGGTCTACGGTCGTGGAGAGCTCATCGGAGCGATGGCTGATCTCGGCGGATAGCGATGATTGGTCTACAGAACGCTCAGCGAGCGCACGTTCGGCAGGTCTCCGGCCGCCAAGAACCAGGACTCGCCTGAATCGTTGCTGGCGTAGACCTCCTGGCCGGCGTCCGCGTAGAGACGGCCGTCGCCGGTCAAGACGATGTTCCGCACCATGGCGTGGAAGGCGCCGGGCAGTCCCCCGGCCAGACGCTCCCAATGAAAGCCGCCGTCGGTGCTGCGGTACATGGCGGCCAGCGCGCCGCGGTCGTTCCGGCGCCAGTAGGGCGGCGGGCCGTCGGCTGCAGCGGTGTAGATGACGTCCCGCCGCGCGGGATCAGCAACGCACGGCGACGTGTAGGTGCCGTCCATTCCGGCCATCTGATGGCGCCAGTGTTGGCCCCCATCGTCGGTGCGATAAAAGCCGTTGCCGGTCGTGGCGTAAAGGAGACCCCGCTCGCCTGTCGGATGCACCGTGTGGACGTCCCAGTACAGGCCCTCGTTCAGACTCTCCCACGTCTCCCCCTCATCCGCGCTGTGGTAGATGCCGCCCTCTTCGACGCCGATATAGACGCCGCCCTCAACGAAGGGGTCGGGGGCGATGGAACGGACGTGGGGAATGTGCGGAGGTCCCGGGAACGTCCAGCGCTCGTAGCTGGGGATCTGCTTGATGCTCTCGCATGCCTTCCACGTCATACCGCCGTCCGCGCTGCGATGCAGGATGGCGGTATGGACGCCCAGGTACACCAGACCGGCGACGAGGGGGTCCGCGGCCAGGGACCAGACCGCTTCGTTGACGGGATGTTCGTTGGCCACTCGCCACTCGCCGCCGGACCGCCGCCACAGCGCGCCTTCCGCGGTGACGGCATACGCCGCATCCGGGCCCGCCGACAGGTGCGCCACCGACTCCGGCCCCTCTTCCCTCAGCGCCGCTCCTGTGCCTTCGGCCATAGTAAAGACACCCTCGTCGGTCCCGATGAGCAGTTGCATGGGATTCCCTCCGTCAACCGGCGCTTGATAGCTCATTCTAGACCCCTGCGCCAGTCCGTCAATGTGCGATAATCGCGCGGCATCAGGAGGAGGCCAATGTCATATCGCATACCGCCACAGTTGGCCAGGCGGCCCCGAACCAAGATCATTTGCACGCTGGGTCCCGCCACCAGCAGCGACACCCGCATTCGAGCCCTGCTGCGGGCGGGAATGAGCCTCGCCCGGCTCAATCTCGCCCACGGCAGCCCGGAGTCTCAAGCCGAAATCGTCTCGCGGGTGCGGGCGCAGGAAGCCAAGTTGCGCATCCCCGTGGGCATCCTGGCCGACGTGCCGGGTCCCAAGTACCGAATCGGCGCCATGAAGGGAGGAGGCGTTCGGCTCAAGCGCGGCCAGCCATTTCAGTTGTTAGCCGCGCCCATGGTGGGTGACGCCGCCGCAGCCTCCATAGAGCCTACGGGCCTTCACACCGACGTAGGCCCCGGCGACCGCGTCCTCATCGACGACGGCCTCGTCGAGATGGAGGTGACCGGTGTGGAGGGCGACGCAGTCGCCTGCCGGGTCGTGAACAACGGCCTTCTGCGCTCCGGCAAGGGGGTCGCCACGCCGGGCAAGGCGCCTTCCATGCCCTATCTGACCCCGGATACGGAGGAGGCGCTCCGCTTCGTAGCCGAGCACGACGTGGATTTCGTGGGACTGTCGTGCGTGCGCTCGCTGCTGGACATCCAGCAAGCCCGCTCGACCCTGGAAGCGCTGGGAGCGCAGCCGGGCATCGTCGTCAAGATCGAGCGCCAAGTGGCGCTGGACCATCTGGAAGACCTGATTCCAGCCGCCGATGCGGTCATGGTGGCCCGCGGCGACCTGGGAGTGGACATCCCACTGGCCCAGGTGCCGATGGCCCAGATGGAGATCATCCGGGTTTGCAACGAGATGGGTAAGCCCGTGATTACCGCCACCCAGATGATGGAGTCCATGATCAAGGTTCCTGTTCCCACCCGAGCGGAAGTCACCGACGTCGCCATGGCCATCATCCAGGGAACGGACGCGGTCATGTTGTCGGCGGAGACCTCCGTGGGGCGATACCCCATCCGGGCCGTGGAGATGATGGCGGAGGTGGCGTGCGAGGCGGAGAAGGGATTTGCGTATGAGGCCGTGCTCCAAAGCGCCGCTGCTCGATTGGGCGCCGCCACCGACGAGGCCATAGCCTACAGTGCGGCGCGGACGGCGGCCAGGCTGGATGCGGCCGTGATCCTGGCCTTCACGGAGTTCGGCACAACGGCGGTGCGGGTCTCGAAGTGCAAGCCGCGCACCCCGATTCTCGCTCTCACGTCCAACGAGCGAACCCTACGGAGGCTGTCCCTCAATTGGGGGGTTACCGCCGTACGGAGTCCTCATTTGCGGCGGCTCGTGGACATCTTCAGCGAGGGGCAAAAGGCAGCCCTCCAGACCGGGTTCTCCCGTCCCAGGGACCTGGCGGTGCTGGTCACGGGCGTCCCCACGGGAACGCCGGGACACACCAACCTCATGCGGGTCATGCGGGTCTAGGACGGAAGTCTCGTCACTGCCCTCGTAATTGGGGGGCGGGTTCGACCTTTGATTGTATGTTGTTAAGATTGTCAGCCGGATTTCCGGGGGTGCAGGCACGGAGGCGCCACAGAGGCGCAACGAAGTCATAAGAGAGTTGTGAAGAACCGTCGTGATGTCGTAGCGAATCGTCATGAACTGTGGCGGAGCCTTACACCTCCAAAGAGCTTGTCTCGAAACGGGATTCGATCTGGTCCCACGCTTCCTAGCCTCCCCCCGAGTAGGAGGGAAGGAAGAGAGGTTCCCCCTCACCCGCCCCGGCGCCAGCTCCGCCTCGATGGCCTTGTCTGCGAGGCTGAGGAGAGCGCCTTCAGCCTGCCGCCGATGCGAGCCCTGCGAGGCCAAGACCGGGGCCGCTTCACCGTCCGGATAGCCGTCCCGCCCCGGAACCCACCGCTCTCCTGCCTGTAGGCGTCGCGCCGTTCGTGGTTTGCGCGGTAGGCGGCGAGAGCGAGAGCGGTAATCCATAGCACTCCAGGGGACAGATGTCACGACTGTGGGACAGTTGGCGACACTTCGCGACGTTTACCAGCCGGCTCTCGAAGGGAGCCGTGACGGAGCCGGGACAGATCTGAGACGGAGCCGGCGCGAGCCGCGGCGAAACCGCGGGGAGCCTAAAAGCGGCTCCCAAGAGCCTATGCCCTACAACGGCATTCGCTCCGGCCCCAGCCTTCCTCGGAGGGTCTTGCCCCTTGGGTTGTTCCCTCAGCGCTCCTGCCACAGGGGGGATGCTCTGTGGTTAGCCCCCAGTGCTCATGTATGCGGCAGGCTCCGAGAAAGAGAAGGGGGCCGGTGGCCGACTTCATGGGGGTACTATAGCACACCCGTTCGTATTTTGCAATGGGGGGGTTGGCAGGGGCCCGGACTCCGGCGTCCGCCCGCCGATGGGGACGGATGGTTTTGTCTTGGCGTGCGCCCTCCATGAGCGAAGGGTCTGGTTTGGCCTGCGCCGCTGTCCCACCCGCACCACCCTCCAACGTTTTTAGAAACAGGGGGACTCGCTGTACCCCCAGCGGGGGCTGCGCCCCCTGCACCCTGCTTGGGGGAACGGAGGGGAAGCGCATCCTGACTTGCTGCAATGCAGAGGGGAACGATTCCTAGGTTGCTAACGAGTACAGGGGAAGGGACAGAGGGTTACCTCTGTCGCGGCGCCAATGAGCGGCTGAACGTCTCCGTAAGCCCCCGTCCAATGACCGCATCCAACCTCCAACGGCCCGCGCCGGCTTGTGTTCAGAGCATCCCCAGAATCCCCCCAATCCGCCGCGCCGTGTCCGTGAAGTGCTGCACTTCCTCCGGCGACAGCGGGCGGCCCAGGACCTTGCGCTCCCGGTACGAGAGCCACTTCTTGAGGACCTGGTAGCCGCCGAGCTTGTAGGTCCAGACGGCGGCGGGGACGTTGCGCCAGTAGGCGCGGTCGTTCAAGTACACATCGAGCGTCGCGTCGCCGAGGGTGGCTGCCGCATCGCCCAGCGCTGCTCGCTCATCTGCGGTGTAGGGGCGCTCGACGACGCGGCCCTGGCCCGGCATGACGGCTTCGCCCTGCCCGAAGTGTCCCCAGCCCGCCGTCAGCGCGAAGTCGTCGCCAGCCATGTTGCTACTATCGACGGTGGCGGGCACGGCGATGGCGGCGACCTCCGAGCGCAGCGCGCCGGTGGTGACGCCGGGTACGGGCGTCTCCGTGTCCAGCAGAGCGGCGAGCTCGCGCCCGCGGGCAGCCGACTCCGCCAGTGCCTCCGCCGCTCCGGGGGCGTCGCCATCCGGCCAGCCTGGAAGGGGGATGCGTGGCCACCCCATCCGCAGCGCCCCAGCGTTGGCCTCGCGGTAGGCGGGATCGTGCAGCACGGCCAAGGCGTGGTGGAACAGGTCCCACACACTCGCGCCTAAGCGTTCAAGGTAGTGTTGCGCGGCATCCGACAGGTTGGGACGGCGGCGATTCGGCCCGCCCCCCAAACCGTCGTCACGGAGCCAGGCGGGGAAGCAGGAAACATTCCGATCCATCAGATCGTAGCAACCCATTCCTGAAATCACTTGCGGAGGTGACCATTCCCGGCGTGGCTTCTGTTGCGAAACCAGCCACAGATTCCCCTCAAGCACATTCGGTTGATAGTCGGGGCTGGGCCGAGCCAGAAGACCTGAGTCCGCTTCCCAATAGAGCCATCGGTTATCAAACGGCCTGAATGCGTATGGAATGAATGCGGCTGCTTCTGGACCGCCACGGGTGAGCCGCGCATCGCGAACTTCGCGGGCGCTGAGCGCTACCGAGGAAGTTGTCTTCATCGCAACCGGATACCGCCTAGCGATCTCCTCATGGCTCAATTGTGGGTCGAAGTAGTGAGCGATCCTACCCTTGAGCCGGGCGAGGTCAATGTCAACCAGAAACGCATCACGGTTAGTGACGACACCGGGGAAGTAGGCTACAAACAACTCCGGCAATGCTGGCCAATTTGACCAACCCTCGCTGGCTGTCGTTTGTGCAAAGGGGAGACCTAGCGACAGGTTCGGCTCGAAGCTATCGTAGACCGCATTTGGCTCAGCTTGAGCCGTCGCCGTCAGTTCCTCGCGCTTGGCTTTCCCCCAGAGATGACGGAAGCCGACCGCCTTTGTCGGCGCGTGGTCGGTCTTGCGCACCAGCGTTGTGATGGCCGTCCCTACCTGAATCCCTACCGGATCCCCCGGCGTCGAGAAGATGCTGGGGTCGGGCGCCCCGTAAGGCGTCGTCTTGCCGGTCTTGTACTTGTCGCCGTTGAGACAGTCGATGCGTATCGCATCGAACGCCTCCAAGTAGCGCTCCCGCATTCCGGTGAAGGACAGGCCGTCGAGCCACGAGTAGTTGGAGATGAAGCAGACCACACCTTGGCCCGTCTTCTCGGTGATGCGCCGTTCCGCCATGCGGAAGAAGCGGACGTACAGGTCGTTCAATCCCTGCCCTTCCGGCGGTCGCACCTGCTTGATCTTCCGGTACGCCTCCGACAGCTCCCGCTCCTCGTCATCGGCTGGCGCCATCCCCGCGAAGCCGTTGTAGGGCGGATTGCCCAGGATAACCAGCACCGGCGTTGCTTGTTTCACCCGGTCGGCGCGGTCGCGCTCCTCCTCCAGCTCCGGGAACGGCAGCGGCTTCTGCACCTTGGGTTCCCAGCCGGTGAGGGCATTGGTCAGGAAGACCCCCGCGCGCTCCGTCCCGTCCTCCGACAGCGGCGCGTCCAACGCCTGCATGGTGAGCCCGACCTGCAGGTGGGCCACCACGAAGGGCGCGGGCATGATCTCGAAGCCGAAGACGCGCTTGGTGGCCGCCTGCTTCACCCGCGCGCCGGTCAGCGCGCCGGAGCCCCGGCCCTTCAAGTTGGCGGCAATGCGGCGCAGCACCTCCGCGAGGTAGGCCCCCGTGCCGCAGCAGGGGTCGAGGACGTAGACGTTCTCTGCCGCCAGCCCGTCGGCGATGCCAAGGTCGCCCTTCAACGCCCTGTCCACGCGGGCGACCATGTAGCGCACCACCTCGGGAGGCGTGTACCAGACGCCAAGCTGCTTGCGCAGGTCGGGATCGAACGCCTCCAGGAACGGCTCGTAGAAGTAGGGGACGGCCTCGCCCTCGCTGAAGCGGTCGAAGAAGGCGGAGCGGTCCACGCGGTCCAGCGCCGCCGCCGTCCAGTCCAGCACCTCAACCAGTCCCAGCGGCTGCAACCGGCTGGGGGCCGATACCTGCTGGAACAACGCTTGCAGGACCGGCGCGCGCAGGTGCCAGACCGCCTCATGCCAGTTGAACCGGCCAGTCGGGGGCGGCGTCTGGCGCGCCCACAATACCCAAGCGGAGAAGATGCCGTAGAAGAGCGTCTGTACCAGGGTAGAGCGGAAGAAGGCCGCGCCGCGCTCTCCTTCGAAGCGCACACCCAGCGCCTCCTCAAGGGCGGAGCGAACGGCATGGAGCGATGGCGCGTCGCCGGCCGCCTCCACGCGGGCCAGGCCGTCGCGGGCGTAGGAGGCCAGCAGCCACGCCAGGTCCTTTGGCTCAACGAGGGTCGCGCGGTGGGAGAGGGCGCGGCAGAGATATTCGCCCAGACCGGCGCCGACTTCGTTCGCAAAGGAGCGGGGCTTCTGCAGCTTGGACTCGAAAGCGGCGGCGGACTCCGCCAGCCGGAACGTCTCCCGCTTCACCGGCCTGCCCGCTGCGTCTTCGCCAAGCAGCACGAAGTCGCGGGTGTTGGTGACCAACACGAGCCGGTACTTATTCCAGTATTTGCTGACCTGCTCGCTGTCGGCGGTGAGCCAGGCGTCGTCTCCGGCGGACTTCACTTCCACCACGCCGCACTCGGGAAGCTGTCCCTCCTGCGGCTTGCCCTTCTGGACCTGCTTGGCGGCGTACAGGCCGAAGTCGGGGTGGCCCGCGCCTTGGTGCGCCAGCTCGCTGATGCAGAAGACCTTGGGCCGCAGGGCGCCGCCAACCGCGTTCAACAGGTTGGACAGCGGCGGGTAGTAGGAAAGCTCGCCGGTTGCGCCGCCGGACGCTCGTATGCGGCGCAGGTCGTCAAGGTAGTCCTCGACGGCTGCCGTTAGCTTCGTTCCGGTTCCTGCCATGTCTATACTGTAGTCCAGTGAGGTGACGGCGCGTAGGGGGCCGGTTCACTCCACCGCGTAAGTTGACCTAGTTCTCTCAGAATTGGGCCTAGCCCTCTCCCCACGGATTGATCACGTCGATACCGCACCCTTCGAAGTCGCTTGCGTCTCTCGTTGCGACCGACGCCCCCAGGGAGCGGGCTATCGCTGCAATCTGGCAGTCGGCGTGGCTGATGGGATGGCCGGCGGCGCGGCGGGCGGCGGCTATCACGGCGTACGCTTGGGCTGCGGCGCTGTCGAAAGGAAGGACGCGCCCGGCAAAGTCCTCCCTGAGCGTCCCCTCCACCTCGTCGAGCAGTCTGTCTCGCCGTGCTCCTGTCGGCAGTATCTCGACGCCGTACCGCAGTTCGGCTTCACTGACAGTGGAGAGGTACAAGTTGAGAGCCGCCTGCCCGCTAACCCAGTCCACAACGTTGGCGTCGGGACTGTCCCGCATGAGCTCCGAGACGACGTTGGTGTCCAGAATGAACATTGCCGGGAGCTCAGTCGAACCGCGGGATTTCACGCATCGGGTCCCTTGGCGGAATCTCCAGCTCCACCCCGCCGAAAGGCGCGAATCTGGCGCGAATGGCGCTCGCCAGGTTCTCCTGCTCTGGTTGCTGGTGATAGAGCGCCGTTCTCAGAATCCCCCGGGCTTCCTCCTCCATCGAGCGGCCGTTCTCCGCCGCCCGGATGCGCAGCCGCCGCTTCAGCCCCTCATCGAGATTGCGCACCGTGATGCTGGCCATAATTGAGCCTCCGCACACATTGTCGCGAAATTATACCACGATTGCATTGCAAGCGTTGCAATCGCAAGGGCATAACCTGCTCGCGATTCGACGGCGGCGAGCCGCGGACGGAGGGAGGGAGGGGGCTTGTGGTGGCGGAGGCGGTTGTTCCACCTGACCCGCCCTCCAAGGTTTTTGGAAACAGGGGGACACGCTGTACCCCCGGCGGGGGCGCAGCCCCCTGCACCCTGCTTGGGGGAACGGAGGGGGAGCGCATCCTGACCTTGCTGCATTGCAGAGGGGACGTTTCCTAACCTTCCTCAAGTACGAGGGAAGGGACAGAGCCTGCCCCCGGGTGCGGGCGTGCGTCCCCGGCGAGAGCATAGGCCCCCGGCCGCCCTGATATAATGCTTCCGTGGCCACCTCTCCAGCCCGGGACCTCCTCTCCAGCCTCAATCCCCAGCAGCGGGAAGCCGCCCAGCACATCGAGGGGCCGCTGCTGATCCTCGCCGGGCCCGGGTCCGGCAAGACGCGGGTCATCACCTACCGCATCGCCTACCTGGTCAGGGAAGTGGGCGTCAACCCCCGCCGCATCATGGCCCTGACGCTCACCAACAAGGCGGCCAAGGAGATGCGGGAGCGGCTCGACAGGCTGTTGGGCCCGCGAGCCACCGAGCTTTCCCTCGGCACGTTCCACTCCCAGTGCGCCGCCATCTTGCGCCGCGACGGCATGCATCTTGGGCTGGACCGCAACTTCCACATCTACGACGACGAAGACCAGATGACCGTCGTGAAGCAGTCCATCCAGAGCTTGGACCTGGACTCGGGCCGTTACCCGCCCAGGGGCATCCTCTCCGCCATCTCCCGCGCCAAGAGCCAAATGCAGGACGCCGAGCAGTTCGCCGCCGCCGTCGACGCGTACTACGAAGAGATCGTCGCCAGGGTCTACCGCCGCTACGAGTCCACCCTGATCTCCGCTCAGGCCGTGGATTTCGACGATCTGCTGATGAAGACCCATCAACTGCTGGAGGGCTTTCCCGATGCCGCCGAGCACTACCAGGGACGCTACCTGCACCTGCTTATCGACGAGTTCCAGGACACCAACATCGTCCAGTACTCCATAGCCCGGCTATTGGCCCAGAAACATCGCAACATCGCCGTGGTCGGCGACCCCGACCAGTCCATCTATTCCTGGCGCAACGCCGACCTCCGCAACATCCTGTCCTTCCAGCGCGACTACCCGGAGGCCCGGCTCGTGACATTGGAGGAGAACTACCGGTCCACCAAGACCATCCTGGAGGGAGCGCACAACGTCATCTCGTCCAACCGGCAGCGGCTGGACAAGGGCCTGTTCACCCAGCGGGACCAGGGCGAATCGATCGTCGTGGCGGAGGCGTACAACCCGGAGGAAGAGGCGCTGTACGTGCTCCAGGAGGTGGACCGCCTACGCAAAGACAATGACCTGCCGCTGAACGGCGTTGCGGTGATGTACCGGGTCAACTCCCAGTCCCGCGCCTTTGAGGAGACCTGCCTCCGCTTTGGGGTTCCCTACCGGCTGGTGGGCGGCGTCCGCTTCTACCAGCGCCGCGAGGTCAAGGATGTCATCACCTATCTCCGGGTGGTCAACAACCCCCATGACGACATCAGTCTCGCCCGCATCGTCAACGCGCCGGCCAGGGGCATCGGCCAGCGGAGCCTGGAAGACCTCACGCACTGGGCGCGCCAGCGCAATCGCTCGCTGTGGGAGGCGATGCAGGCCGTCGTCTCAGCCCGCGGCGATGGAGGGGAAGCGCCGCCGCTGGCGTCGAGGCCCGCCGGCGCTATCGCAGGCTTCACCGCGCTCATCACCAGCCTGATTGAAGAAGCGCAGCGCGTCGACATCGTGACGCTGCTGGACGACCTGCTCGAGCGCATCAACTACAAGCAACATCTCCGCAGCGACCCCGACCGGGGCGAGGAGCGGTGGGAGAACGTCAAAGAGCTGCGCGGCGTCGCTTTGCAGTACCAGGATTGGGACCCAGGGGAGGGACTCTTCGCCTTCTTGGAGAACGTTGCCCTGGTGGCGGACGTGGATAGGATGGACGAGGCGGAGCGAGATGCGCTGACCTTGATCACCCTGCATCAGGCCAAGGGCCTCGAGTTCCCCGTGGTGTTTATGACCGGGATGGAGGAAGGCGTCCTGCCGCACTCGCGCTCCATGGACGACCCGGACGCAATCGAGGAGGAGCGGCGGCTGACCTACGTGGGCATGACCCGCGCTCAGGAGAGGCTGTACATGGTGCGGGCCTTCCGCCGCGGCTTCGGAGGGTCCAGTATGCCGACCGCCCCGTCCCGCTTTCTAGCCGATATCCCGGACCACATCACGTCGACGCCGATGGGAGTGCGCCAGACCGTGACGCCGGCGCGCCAGCCGTCCTACTGGCCTGGGGCCAGGACCGCTGCCCCCGACGCGCCCGCGGCTGAGGCCGGGCCGTCGCCGTTCAAGGTGGGCGAGAAGGTGCGTCACAACAAGTTCGGAGAGGGGGTCGTCATCAACTGCATTGCCACCAACGACGATTATGAGGTAACGGTGGCCTTCCGCACGGACGCCGGCATCAAACGGCTGCTGGCCAGCTTCGCCCCCTTGGAGCGGGTGGAGGAGGGGTGAGTCTGATGCCCCGTCCCGACGTCATCCTCGTGGGCGGCGGCGTCATCTCCTGCGCCACCGCCTACTTCCTGGCCAAGGAGGGCCTCAGGCCGCTCATTGTGGAGCGGGAGGCGATCGGCTACGGCGCATCAGGGGCAGCCGCCGGCCTGTTGAGTCCCCTCGCCGACCTCCGGGGGGAAGGTCCGACAACCGAGTTGGGCCTCGTCAGCTTGCGGCTGCATCGCGAGCTGGCCCAGTCGCTTCCCGCCGAATCCGGCATCGACTACCACTTCTCCGACATTCCCGTCCTGCGCCCGGCCTTCAACGACGATGAGGAGGGCGAGCTACGGGAGGCCGTGCGTTGCCAACAGGCTCTTGGCCTCGATGTCGCCTGGGCAGACCAGAACGGCCTGCTACAGATCGACGAGGGCCTGGCGCCGGAGGCCCAGGGCGCGTTGCACTCCCGCGTCGAGGCTCAGGTGGAGCCCTACCGGTTTGTGCTGGCCCTGACCGCCGCCGTCGAGCGCATGGGCGGCGCGGTCCGCTACGCCAATGTTACCGGCGTCCAGTCCAGCGCGGGCCGGGCCACCGGCGTCCGGCTTGCCGATGGCTCGACCCTGGAAGCCGACGCCACCGTCCTTGCGATGGGACCGTGGACTCGCGAGGCAGAGGCGTGGACCGGCCTGCGCATCCCCATCGAGCCACTGAAGGGCCAGCTCATGCGCCTGCAACTCCTCCAGGGGCCTCCGCCTGCGGCGGCTGTGTTCTGGGGCAAGCACTATCTGCTGCCCAAGCCCGCAGGCTACATCCTGGCCGGAACGACTGAAGAGCTGGTGGGCTTCGACACCCAGCCCACCGCGGAGGCGAGGGAGGCCATTCTCGGCGACGCCCTGCGGTTCTTGCCCGCCCTGGAAGACGCCGTCATTACGGAGCACACCGCTTGCCTGCGTCCGCTGGCCGCCGACCACGCGCCGGTCGTGGGGGCGGCGCCTGGATGGGAAGGCTTATTCATCGGCGCCGGGCACGGGCGCAAGGGCATCCTGCAAAGCGTGGCGACCGGCCGAATCCTGACCGACCTTGTCGTCAGGGGCCACACCGATCTCGTTGAGACTGCCCGCTTCTCTCCCGCCCGCTGGGGGGCTTAGCGGCGTCGTGCTACCATGAGCGCCGGAATTTCCGTTCGAGGCGCTCGCGGAGTAACGCTTGGCTCAGCAGCCTGACGTCGTCCTCGTTGGCGGGGGTATCGTCTCCCTGTCGACCGCGTATCACCTGGCCAAAGAGGGAGTGGTCGCACTCATCGTGGAGCAGGAGGCCGTCGGCTACGGGGCGTCGGGTGCCGCCGCCGGTCTCGTCACCCCGCTCATCGAGGCCCATGGGCCCGACGCGCTCGCGAGCCTGGGCATGGCCAGCGCCGCGATGCATCGCGAGTTGGCGTTGTGTCTTCCGTCAGAGTCTGGCGTTGACTATCACTACTCAGTGATTCCCATCCTGGAGCCCGCGTTTGCGGAGGAAGAGACCCAGGCGCTGCTTCAGAAGCTCGAGTGGCTGCAGAGGCTGGACCCCGAAGTGCGGTGGGTCACCCCTGAAGACGTCCGGCGGCTGGACGGACGGTTGACTCCCGAAGCCCATGGGGGCCTGTTCTATCCCAACGAACGCCAGGCGGAGCCCTACCGCCTCGTACTCGCCTTCACGTCTGCCATCGAGCGGATGGGATGCAGCATCCGCTACGCAAGGGCGGCGGGCCTCGAATCCAGCGGCAGCCGCGTCACCGGGGTGCGTTTGGCGGACGGCCCCAGCATCAGCGCGGACCGGGTCCTGCTGGCGATGGGTCCCTGGACTCGGCAGGCGGAAGCATGGACCGGCCACCCCATTCCCGTGCAGCCGCTGAAGGGCCAACTCGTGAAGCTGGAGCTCGGCGAGGCGCCGTTGCCCGAGGCGGCGGTCTTCCAGGGCACGAACTACATCCTGCCCAAGCCGGCCGGTTACGTCATCGCCGGAACGACTGAGGAGTTGGTGGGCTTCGACACCCAGCCCACCGGCGAGGCGAGGACAACCATTTTGGAGGAAGCCCTGCGCTTCATGCCGTCGCTGGAATCGGCGCGGATGACGGAGCATACCGCCTGCCTGCGCCCCCTCTCAGACGACAACTTGCCGATTCTTGGGCCGGCGCCCGGCTGGGAGGGCCTCTACGTGGCCACAGGGCATCAGCGGCAGGGGATCATTCTCAGCGCCGTTACCGGCCGCATCATGGCCGACCTCCTCATACGGGGAGAAACGGACGTCGCCGACCTCGCGCCGTTTTCCCCGGACAGGTGGGCAGGGTAGGAGTGGGCGGCCGCGGGGATGTGCTAGGTGCCGGGGTCAATTGAGGAGGAATGATGCGGGTCATGGACGTTGGACGCCTGGCCCGCCGGCTCAGACCATTCGAGGTCTATGGCCGCGCCGTCCTTGAAGCACATCAAGCGGTGGCCGGGCTCGATTGATACGTCCACGCGGGTCCCCACTTCAAAATCGTGGGTATGGAGAATCTGGCTCTCCACGAGCGTTCCGGAGTCCATGCGGACCCGGTAGTGGAAGAAGCCGCCCCGCAGCTCCTGGAAGGCAATCTCGCCCTTGCCGGTCGGGGAGGCGTGCAGGTGTACGTCGTCGGGGCGGAGCATAACCTGAACGCCCTCCGGCGGCGCATCAACGCGCTGCTGGATTACGCCGATCTCCGTAACGATTCGCTCCCTTTCGATCTGGGCTTCCAGGAAGGTCACGGGGCCCATGAAGTCTGCCACAAAGCGGGTCTGAGGCTTGTGATAGAGGTCGTTGGGGGCGCCCAGTTGCTCGACCCGTCCCTGATGGATCAGTGCGATGAAGTCGCCGATGTTCCCGGCTTCCCGAATGTCGTGGGTTACGAAAATGGCTGTGACGCCGGCCTGCCGCAGGATACGCCGCACCTCCACGCGCATCCGGCCGCGCAACCTGAGGTCGAGGTTGGAGAAAGGCTCGTCCAAGAGGATGATCTGTGGGCCGGGCGCCAGCGCTCGCGCTAGGGCCACCCGTTGCTGCTGGCCGCCGGACAGCTCGTGTGGGGAGCGGTGCTCCAGCCCGGTCAGGCCCACCAACTCCAGGGCGGCCTCAACCTTGGCGGCGCTCTCCGGGGCCCGCGGCAAGCCATAGGCCACGTTCTTTTTCACGGTCATGTGGGGGAAGAGAGCGTACTCTTGGAACACCATGCCCACGCGTCGCTGTTCCGGCGGGATGTGCCGGCCCGGCCCGGCCACAAGGCGCCCCCCTATCTCCACCGTACCGCCATCGGGGGCCTCGAAGCCGGCGATAAGCCGCAAGGTGGTGGTCTTTCCGCAGCCGCTGGACCCCAGCAGGGCCAGAATCTGCCCCTGCTCCAGCTCCAGGTCGAGGTGGTCCACGGCATAGACGTCCCGGAACCGCTTCGTGAGATTGGTGCAGCGGATGACCGGTTCGCTCATGCCGTCCGCTTCTCCCGTCCCAGGATGAGAGCGACGGAAAGGGAAGACATCACGATGAGAAGCAGGGCGGGGATGGCTGCCCGGGCGAAGAAGGCTTCCGAGGCCGCCGACCATATGGAGGTGGACAGGGTCTTGAAGCCGATGGGGCCGAGGATAAGCGTCGCCGGCAACTCTTTCATAGTCAGCAAGAATACCATACCGGCCCCGGCCAGAATGCCGGGAAGGATCAGGGGGAGCGTGATGGTGGCGAAGGCCTGCCAGGGTTTTCGCCCCAGGCTGCGAGCCGCTTCCTCAAGCTGAGGGCTGACCTGCATCAGCGACGTCCGCGCCGCGCCGACGGCCGCGGGCAGAAACAGCACAACGTAGGCGAAGATCAACAGAGCGGTGGTCTGGTATAGGGGTAGGGCGAAGTTGGCGCCAAAGAACACTAGCGAAAGGGCTATGGCGATGCCCGGCAGGGCAAATCCGATGTACGTGACGCGCTCCAAGAGGGCGGCGAGGCGCCCGGGGTAGCGTACGGCGAGCAGGGCGACCGGCAGGCCCGCGGCCACCGTCGCCCCGGCTGCCAAGCCCGACGCGTACATGGAGTTGGCGGTGGCGGTCCAGAGCAGGTTGAGGGGCTCGCCCGCGGCGATGCCGCGTGCGGCCCAGTACCCCAGGACGGACATCGGCAGCGCCAGGGATAGCGCCGCCACCACAGTGAAGAATCCGAGGGCGGGCCATCGCCAGCGGCGCAGCCGCACGATTGAAGGGTCGCGGGCGGCGCCTGCCGAGCTTCGGTAATACCGCCATCTCCCTTTGCTGACGCCCTCCACGTAGAGCACTCCCACCGCCACAGCCACGAGGACGAGCGACAGGGATGCCGCAAGAGTCCGGTTGAAGGCCGATTCGTACTGGATGTAGATGGACCACGTGAAGGTCTCATACCGCAACAGCGACACCGCTCCGAAGTCGCTCAGCGTATAGAGGGCCACGAGCAATCCTCCGGCGGCGATCGCCGGACGGAGTTGCGGCAGGGTGACGCGGAAAAAGGTTTCCCAGGGTCCGCGGCCGAGGCTTCGCGAGGATTCCTCCAACGCGGGGTCAAGCCTCCACAGCGCCGCTCGTATGGTCAGCAGCACGTAGGGGAAGCTGAGAAGCGACAGCGTGATCAGTGCGCCGGGGTATCCGTACAGGTCGGGCAGCCGGTTGACGCCCAGCGGCGCCAGATAGTCCTGGAGCATGCCCTTGGGCCCCAGCGCCACGACAAACATCAGGGCGCCCACGTAGCTGGGGATTACCAGGGGCGCCACTGTAACCACCGTCCAGAACCGTCGCAGCGGCAGATCGGAGCGGACGGTGAGCCAGGCCAGAGGTAGGGCCAACAGCGTCGCCACCACAGTAACCGTGGAGACCAGCAGGAGGGAGCGAAGGATCACGGTGAGGATCCGGTAACGAAACAGGAGGTCCGCCGCCTCCGCGCCCGCGCCGAGTGTCCGCCAGGCCAGGTACGCCAGTGGGAGCAGCACGGCCAAACCCACGATGGCGGCGGGCGCCCAAAGCACGGCGGGCGGCCTAGGGGAACGCCCCCCCGGGCCGCCCGGGCGCACACTCGGCGCTTGAGCTAGCTCGGCAACTCTCACCGTTCGTCCTTACTGGAGTACGCCGGTATCCCGAAGCAGGTCCTGCGTGCCGTCCAGGTCAGCGAGGTCTCGCATGCTCACGGCTGGAGCAGCGATGTCCTCCAGCGGCTTCAGCAGATGGTGGACGTTGACTCCTTCAATCAGCGGATACTCAAACGTCTGACTGGCGAAATACTGCTGCGCCACCGGTGACAGCATGAACTGAATGAACCGTTCAGCGTTGTCCTTGTTGTCCGCGGTGGAAAGCGTTCCGGCGCCGGCCACCATTACCAGCGCCCCAGGGCCGCCGCCGCGAGGATGATAGTTCCTGGCGGGGAAGTTGTCGCCTTCCTCGGCAAGAAAGCGGTGCAGGTAGTAATGGTTGACCAAGCCCACCTCTATTTCGCCCGCGGCTGCAGCGGCAACCTGTGGGGTGTTCTTGGGGTAGACCAGGGGGTTATTCGCCTTCATATCCTCAAGCCATTGCTTGGTCTTCTCCTCGCCCCAGAGCACTCGCATGCCGGTCACCATGGTCTGGAAGGATCCATTGGTGGGCGCCCAGCCGATGCGTCCCCGCCATTCTGGGTCCGTCAACCCTTCCAGAGAGTCGGGCAGATCGTCCTCCGTCAGAGTCTCTGTGGAGTAGACCAGCGTCCGGGCGCGGCCTGAGAGGCCGACCCATGAGCCGTCTGTTGAGCGAGCCCAGCTTGGGACCTGGTCAAGGATGATCTGCGGCAAGGGGGCCAGCAGGTCCTCCACAGCGCCCAGACCACCGGGGTCCTGAGCAAAGAATACGTCTGCTGGAGAGTTGCGACCCTCCTCCAGGAGCGTGATGGCCAACGCGGAAGTTCCGGCGTAATTCACCTTTACGTCTATGCCCGTGGCCGCGGCAAACTGCTGGATGATGGGGTCGACAAGGGTTTCGCTGCGGCCGGAGTAGACCACCAGCGAGCCCGGCGACGCTGGAGTCGCGGTGGGCTGGACGGCTGGGGTGGTTGCCGTGGGATCGCCTCCGCAGGCCGCCGCCAAGAGCAGGACAGGCAGCGCCGCGGCCGCCAACGCGACGGATACCCTCCGGCGCTTGCTCCCGTCGGATGACGTGCGAGGATCCAGGTATCCAAGGAATCGTGCGAGAGAGTGATGCGCTGACATGGAGGAACTCCTAGTTTGGTATGACGCGAGCCGGGTCGATGGTGACACGAAGAAATAATTTTGTCAATACTAAGCAACTGGTTCGTTGGCATTATTTTCCTGGTGCGTTCGCCCTTTCAACCGCGTCTCCACCCTCCCGTCCCGAGCAGGACGGGCTCGAAGCGCGCTCCGCCCTGGACGGAACGCTGGTGTCCGGGGTTGCATTGGGCCGTCGCGGAGGAGGGAGGGGGAGAAATCGAGTGGAGCGGGGAGGCTTCCCGGATTCAGGCCTTTGCTGGACTGACCCTGAAGCAGGTGAGTAAGAAGGGAACGCGGCGCCGGGGACCTAAGCTCGCGGCAGGCCGAGCCCCCGCTGGGCAATGATGTTCCGCTGGACCTCGGAGGTGCCCCCAGCGATGGTCAGTGAGATGCCGAAGAGGAAGGCCTGCTGGCAGCGGCCGCGGAGTCTGGCCCAACGGGAGTCGGGGCGGAGCTGGCCGTACATGCCCAGGACGTCCATACAGGTCTTGGCGATGCGTTGACTCGCTTCCGTGCCGAAGACCTTGCTGATGGCCGCCTCCCGGGTGCTGGGCGCCCCCTGGCTCTGCAACCAAGCGATCTCGTAGCACATCAGCCGACCCGCCTCGAACTCCGTGAGGCGTTGCATGAGCCTGCTGCGCACCAGGGGATCCTCAAAGAGTGGCCGGCCGTTGTGGGCCGTCTCCTTGCAGAACTGAATGGTGTCCGTCAGCAAAAGGTGGTTGCGGCCTATCCGCTCAATGCCGGAGCGCTCGAAGTCCAGGTTGGCCGCTACGATATACCAGCCCTGGCCCGGCTCTCCAACCATTGCGGTCTTGGGCACGCGCACGTTGTCGAAGATGACCTCGCACATCTCGGGGTCGCCCAGGATGTCGTCAATGGGGTTGATCGTGATGCCCGGCGTTTTCAGGTCCACGAGGAAGGCGCTGATACCCTTGTGCTTGGGAGCGTCGAGGTCCGTGCGGGCAGCCAGCCAAGTGTAGTCCATCACGTTGGAGTTGTTCCAAATCTTGACCCCGTTGATGACATAGTCGTCGCCATCGGCAACGGCGCGGGTCTGGAGACCGGCCAGATCGGAACCGGTCTCAGGCTCCGAGTAGCCGATGGAGATGCCCATCTCGCCCGCTGCGATCCTTGGCAGGAAGAACGCCTTCTGCTCCTCAGACCCGAAGGCGATGATGGAAGGGCCCATCTGTCGCTCGGCGATGAGGTGATAGTCGACGGGCGCTTTATTGAGGATGATCTCCTCGTTGTAGACCAGGCGGTCGATGGGCCCCATCCCGGCGCCACCGTACTCCGGCGGCCAAGCCAGGCCGATCCATCCCTTCTGGCCCAGCTTGCGGGAGAATTCGCGGTCGGCCATGTTTTCGCCGAGCGTGGGATCCTCTCGAATCTCCCGCGGCGTCTCGCTCAGGATGAACGAGCGCAGCTCCTCTCGGAAGCGCTCTTGCTCGGGCGTGAAATGAAAGTCCATGGGCTCGTCGCTTCCCCCAGGGATGGGACCGGCTCAAGCGCGCCCAAGCCGGATTCCCCTACGATGGGAACGGTAGGCTCCGGGGCGCTCCGTGGTCAAGGCGTGGGCGCCTGCTCGCGTTGCTGGCCGCGGCATGGCGAGGGCGGCCGCGCCGCCCTCGCCGGGCGCGGTGATTAGCAGCGGGCGATGTGGGACGGCCGCGATCCATCGAAGAGGAGTCCGGTGCCGCAACGGCGGCAACCGGAAGCCATCTCCGGCGGTCGATAGCGAAGGAGTCCTGGGTCTTGACCAGCGTGTTCTACAGAGTCAACGACGCTCGCCGGGATCTACCCTTGCTTTGCGCCGTTGGTGGACTCCTGCGAGCTGGCCACAGGGGCGCTGGCCTCTGGCGGGACGGCCTCTTCGGTTGCGGCCTCTTCGCCCGTGTGCTCCCGCCCCACTCGGCGCCGGGCCTCAGCGGCCAGATCCTCCGCCCGGTGACGAGCCTGATCGGCCAACGCCACTGCTTGCTCCCCGACAATGTGCGCCTGGCCCCGAGCCCGGCTGGCGACGACCTTCCCTTGCTCCCTGATGTGCTGAGTGCGGGTTATCGCTTCGGACGCCAGCCCCTCGACCTTATGCCTAGCCTGCTCGGCCATGACCTCCGCCTGCTCGCGGAGATGTTGGGTCCGCTCGAGCAACTCCGCCCGGGTGTCTTGTCCGGCGCGCGGCGCCATCAGGACGCCGACCAAAACTCCAACCACTCCCCCGAATAGGAAACCTGTGACGAAACCGCCGCCTTCTTCGTTTGCCATTGTTGCCATCTCCTTACTTTGCGTTCCCCTTTGAGCCTCGTTTCCTTATGAACCCGAACAGGAAGCCTGCGGCCCTCCCTGCCCCGTGGGAAGCAGCGGCGTTCCCCGTAACCGGCTTGATGACGTTATCGAGGAGAGCCCTGCTGCCTTCCTGCACATTCTGGGCTGTCCCCTGAAGCGCGTTCAGGGTGCGACTCAGCTTCTTGTAGAGCGCTAGCGCCGCCACCGTGAGAATGAGCAACGATACGCTGCCCACGCCCACGGCGATGATGATCGACAAATCCCTGAGAAACTCTACGACGCTGCTGTCGCCCAAGACAGACCTCTAAGCCTGAGTGGCTATCGATCAGTATACCATATACCACGGGCGCGGCGTTCCGTATGGACAAGGCGTGTGCTACATTGGCGAGGCTGCCGCCGCCCTGAGCGATCCCGGCGGCCCGCTAGGAGGCTTCCAAGTGCCCGATTACCAGGACTTGCTGTATGCCAAGGACGACGGCGTGGCCGTCATTACGTTGAACAGGCCGGACAGGCTCAACGCCTTTTCGCCGGGCATGATCGACGGCTGGCGGTTGGCTTTGGAGGATGCCCGGGACGCCCCCGGCGTCGGGGCCGTGGTGGTTACCGGCGCGGGGAGGGCCTTCTGCGCCGGCGCCGATACGAAAGCGCTCGCCGAGGGCGATATGCTCTCCGTAGAGCACAGCGATTCCATCATTGCCACCCGGAACCGCCTGCGGGACTCGGTGCACCGCATTCCTCGGGTGCTGGCCACGCTGGACAAGCCCTACATTGCTGCGGTCAACGGAGCGGCGGCGGGCGCCGGCATGGACATGGCCTCCATGGCCGACCTGCGATTTGCATCGGACCAGGCCAGGTTCCGTATGTCGTATAGTCTCATGGGGATTGTGCCTGGGGATGCCGGCTGCTACTTCCTGCCGCGGATCATCGGCGTGGCGCGTGCGCTGGAGCTGATGTGGACGGCCCGCATCATCGATGCCGAGGAGGCGCTGCGCATAGGCTACCTGACCCGCGTCGTTCCGGCGGACGCCCTGATGAGCGAGACGCTGGAGTTTGCCCGAGCGTTGGCCAACGGTCCCCGGGTCGCCACCGAGATGGCCAAGCGCATGGCCTACAACATGCTGAACATGGACCTCAACGCGGCCCTCGACTACTCGCAGATGGGGATGACTATCGCCAGGGCGACCGAGGACTCCAAGGAGGGTCCGAAGGCGTTCGTCGAGAAGCGGGCGCCGCGCTTCCAGGGCCGGTAGGCGCTCCGTCGCGGTTTCTCCCCTGGGGCGCGTCTCGTACAATGGAGCCGGGGCCGCTAGCTCAACTCGGCAGAGCAACGGACTTTTAATCCGCAGGTTCTGGGTTCGAATCCCAGGCGGCCCACCAAACTTGACGGTAGACAGAACCGAGCCGTTCAGCGCCATCTCCTCGGCGTCTCTCCCGGGTATGGGGCTGTCGTCGGGCATGGGGATGGTGTAGCGCACCACGGCATTGTCGGGCATGACAACGATCTCCTTCACGAAGCTCTCGATGAAGGCCCTGCGCTCCGTCAGCTCGCTCTCGTTGAGGAACATGCTCATGTCCAGGGCGTAGGCTGTGATGGTCTCCTCGTCGTCTAGGACCTCTCTGCGCTGGGAGAGGATTGCCCTCGCCTCCTCCGCCGTGGCTTCAAGCCTCTCCTGCCGTTCCCTGTGCTCGCGTATCCTGGGCTTGAAGTCGTTGATGTCCAGGTCGGTGGTCTCCGCCAGGTCGTAGAGCCGTCCCAGCCTGCGCTTCACGTCCACCAGCTCCGCCTCGATGGTCTCCAGCTTCTGCCGTTGCTCCTTTGCAATCCCGTCCATCTCTTCGTCCACCAGCTTCACCAACGCCCGGATGTTGGACTCGGTGAGCACGTTCTCCCGAATCTTGCCCACCACCTGCTCCTCGAAGCGGCGGGCGTTGAGCCTGGGGGAATCGCAGGCGCCACTGCCCCGCTTGAGGAGGGACTGGCAGACGTAGTAGGCGAACTTCCCGCTCTTGGCGTCCTGGCCGGAGAGCGCTCGGTTGCACGCCTTGCACCTGACCAGCCCGCTGAGGAGGTAGGTGCTCCCCACCCTACGGGGGTGGCTCCGCTTGGGAGCGCGGGAGCGCAGTTTCCGGTTCACCCGGCGGAACTGGGCCTTGGAGACGATGGCGGGGAACGCCTTCTCCACTCGCACCGGGTCCGCCTTGTCTTTGGCGTCGACGCCCCAGACCAGGGTTCCCGTGTACACCTCGTTCTTCAGAATGATGTGGACGCCGTTCTTGGACCAGAGCCTGCCGGTGGGATTGGCGATGCCCTCGTCGTTGAGGGTGCGGGTGATGGCCAGGATTCCCCTGCCCGCCTCGGCCATGCCGAAGATGCGCTCCACGACGGCGGAGGTCGCCGCGTCTGGTTCTAGGGAGGGCCGCTTCTTGGCCCCGTCCTGCACCATGAGCTTGCGGTAGCCGTAGGGCACCCTGCTGGCGACCCAGAAGCCGCGAGAGGCAGCCTCCCGCATACCTCGCACAACTTCCTGCGCCAGATTCTCGCTGTAGAACTCGTCCACGCTCTCGATGATGGCCTCCATGAGCTTGCCGGTGGGGGAGTCGTCGGCGTGTTCGGTGATGGAGACGACCCGGACGCCCCGCCGCCGGAGCATGGCCTTGAAGGCGACGGCGTGCTCCCGCTTCCTGGTGAAGCGGCTGAACTTCCAGACCAAGATTTCCTTGAAGGGGGCCTCGGGCTTGGCGGCCTCGTCCAGCATCTTTTGGAACTGGGGCCTATCGGCGATGCGCCCGCTCTCGGCCTCGTCCACGTACTCGCGGGCGACATGGTAGCCGTTCTTTTCGGCGTAGTCCCTGAGCGCCCGCAGCTGTGCGGCCACGGACAGGTCCACATCCTGGCGGTCGCTGGACACCCTGGCATACAGGGCCGCCGGTATCAGATCGAGTCGGTCATTCATCATTCTCTCCTCCCTGTGTCTTCCTGTTCGTTCGGGCGGGAGCGCAGCCGGTCCAGCCGCTCCCGTCTGCGCCACTCCCGCTCCTCCATGTAGAGGCGGATGGCCTCTCGAAGCAGTTCGCTCACGGTGCGGTCCTCTTCCTTGACCACCTGCCGCAGATGCTGCGCCATCTCTGGCGGGAGCGAGAAGGTGATGGT
Organism: Dehalococcoidia bacterium; assembly: GCA_965263165.1. Taxonomy (GTDB): domain Bacteria; phylum Chloroflexota; class Dehalococcoidia; order Lucifugimonadales; family SAR202-VII-2; genus SAR202-VII-2. The sequence goes on along the minus strand of OZ253584.1, from coordinate 919,785 downwards.
CTCAGTGTTCCTCGATAGTTTGGGGGACATGATTGCTCTTTCCACTGACTATTATAGCACTGAGTCTTACTATATGCCACTGGGCGACCGATCTTCAACCGCCGCCGGGAGCTGCAACAATTGTCACGTTTCGACCTGTTGGGGGCTGACACCGTAGGTGTAGGAATGCCCTTTTGTCCCCCTACCGGAAGTAGCCGAAACGGGTCTGGGCGGGTAGTGGAACATCCTCCAGTGGCCGTCATGGGCCTGGTCGTGAAGGTCGTTAGTGAGGCGGATATAGCTACGAGCCAAAGCTGAGAGGTGAGAGTAATGTGCTGTGGATGGGGAAACCCCTGACGCATCAAATCTGCACCACTTTGTAATCGGGAGGGCGTAAGATGCAAGTGCGGTTGCAAGTGGGCGGACAATAGTCCCAGCAGCCATGCTGGGACACCCCCTACAGGAAGTGGTCGAAACGGCCTAGTGGTCATTGTCCTCCCTGATACATCACGGACAGCGGCCTCCTGTCGAGGGAGTGCGGGGGCGGAAGAATCCATGCGTCGCCCAGGATGCCCTGGTCGGCAAGGGTCTCTGTGTTGGACGTGATGATGGGGACTCTCTTCACCGTGTCGGCGACGTCGAGGAAGGCGTTCTCGTTGTTCGGCGATTCGAAGACGAAGAGCACCCGTGGCAGACGCCCCTCGTGGTCCCGCTCAGCCCAGCCGCTCAGGAAGTACCGCTGGTAGGACTTCAGGCGGGAGCGGGCACGCTTCGGCGTCGTGGCCCGGCGCTCGAACTCCAGCAGGTACGGACGCCACCGGCCTTCGTACTCCAGGGTGAAGGAGGCGTCGGGATGGATGACGTAGGTGGTCCAGTCGTAGCGGTAGCCGATGCTGGAGCGGGACGTGGGTAGCAGGTCGAACAGGTCATGGTCCGGGGAGCGGGCGACCTCGGTTGACAGGGTGGCGGCGAAGTCGATGACGCCGGCGTGGTGCCGGAGCTGGGAGGCGAGGGCGCGCACCGCGGTCCCCGCGTAGATGTCGGCGTTCAGGTAGAGAGACTCGGCGCTCCACCGGTCGAGGGTCAGCCCCACGGCGGCCCGGTCCCTGCGGGCCAGGTACGTCAGTCCCTCGTCGGTGAGCATGTGCAGGGGCTCGTCCGTCCGCACGAGGCCGTGCTGAGCAAGGGAACGGAGCACCTGGTTGACCCGGCGCTGGGTGACGCCTCCCATCAGTCCTGCGAGCTGCTCACGGGTGCACAGGGGCCAGGCCGCCAGCAGGTCGAGGGCGTCCTTCTCGGCGCGGGTCAGCTGCACCGAGAGGGCCGGTGTGAGCTGCTCAGTGGGCTCCGGCATGGCGGCCTGCACGCCGGAGGGATAGAGGGTGCTGCGATTTGGCTTGGGTCTGTCTCGGAGGAAGGAGTAGGACGTGTCCAGCAGACGCTCCGCCAAGGCCAGGATATCTGCGAGCGATGCGTCGGCGTCGATGCGCACGGCCTCGCCCACGCCGCTCCCGCACTGCTGCCAGACGACTCCCGTGTGGTCTCCGGCCAGAAGCTCCCCCTCCGTCGTAACGAAGGTCCTGCGGTGCTCCGACGGGTCGCCCAGGGAGCGTATGGCCCGGCGGGTGGCCTGGTCTGCGTGGGTCAGCACCAGGGTGACGAAGGGGCTGTCGCTGCTGTCCAGCCTCTCGATGCTCCTGAGGCGGTAGCGGAGCCTGGACGTGGGCAGCGCTGGTCCCTGGCGAATCAGGCCGATGGAGCGGCCCCCAGACAGGGTGAGCAGCATGTCGTAGGGACCGTTGCGATAGTGGTCCACGCGCACGGGGTCGTCGTGCGAGTCGGCGTCGGAGACCATGGCGGCGACTCGGTGGAGCACGGCCACGGCGTCCAGACGCTCGGCCAGCAGCCGGAACCACTGCTTCGACACCGGGTAGGATTGCAGCATGTGCGCTCGGCCCTTCGTGGCTGCGCCTGCCGCGGTGACGCCCTTCTCCGTCGGGAAATACCGGTGCTGTGGGCGAGAACCCAGGACGCTCAGGTGGTGCGGCACGGAATCCACCAAGCCCCGCTCAGTCAGCTTCTTCAACCGGTCGCGGAGCGTGGAGGCCGGGATGCGCCCGAAGCGGGAAAGCTCCTCCACGGTGGCCAGGGGCGTGGCGCACAGCAGCAGGAGCACCTCCTCAAGCCCCTGGCGCAGGGAACGCAGGGCGGGGTCGGGCCGCAGTCCCTCCAGGTCGACGATGATCTCGAACGTGGCCGCCTCAATCGCTCGAACGCTCCCGCCGACGGAGCTCAGGACGGCGGAGGGCACGGCGCGTCCCATGCGGCCCCGTTCGAGGAACCGCCACAGGGTGTGGCGGGACACGCCGAGGTCCTCGGCTGCCTTCCCCCGTCCATGCCGCCGTTCGTAGGCGCGCACGTAGTCCCGGATCGCCCTCTGGAGACCCGGTCCGGCCTGTGTCGTGGCGTTCAACGTTCGCCTTTGTGTCTCCGCGACAACCAATCAACTGCTCCATTCGGCAATGGCCCAACATCTCATTTTGAACGGGACATTCGTCGAAGGTAAGGCCTTGCAGGCCCTTGTATTCGAGGTGGTTTTGTGGTAGTGCCAAGGGGTTGTTGGAGTTGGCTAGGCTACAACTCGACAGCGGGGACTAGAGGCTAGAGACGAGCAAGCCAAAGCTATGCTGTAGACGGCGCGGACTGAAGCTCGTGTCTTTGTTCTATAGTTGCAATCCGACTGCGGGCGACTTCCACTGGGTTAGAATGTGTCCATCGTGCAGCGGTTGTTCAGGACAAGGTTCCCGCAGCGGGCCGATTGACTCCCCTCATCAACTCCAGATGTAATCGAAGCAGACCAGGTGCAGGTCGTCCCGCGTGAGGTGTGTGTGGGCGTCTGGGCTGGGAGATCCTTCGTCGGGCTCAACGGCATCCATGGAAACTACGTGGCCAATGACAGGTGCGATGTTCTGGTCTCGCTGAAACTGTTCGTAGGCCCGGCGCAGGTCGCGGATGGCGACGTGGGTCATCGGGGAACGTAGGTGCTGCATCGCCTCCCTGACCTTGGCACGCTGGGCGGCCGGGCTGTTCAGGTACCCCCGCAGCAGAGTAATGACCGTCTGTTGCAGCGGGTCCAGGATGCGCGGGGCTGCCTCCACCGCCTGCTGCTCACGGACAGAGCCGAGGATGTCGTCAATCACCCTGTCTTGGATGGCGAAGACATCGCAGTCGCCCTCCACGCGCGGCGTGTCCGGCGAGCAGGCGATGAGATTTGCGACGAGGAACCTGTTGTCGAGCACGCGGCCTCTGCCGATATCGTAGTAGCGCCAAAAGTGCCGGCGGCCCTCGCCTCTCGGTCCGGGCGCGGTGTAGTAGAAGAACATTCCCTTCTCGCCGTCTCGCGCCAAGCCGGAGTGGATGCCGTCCGGCAGCTCCTCAAGCATCTCACGCGCCCCTGTGTCCAGCAGGCTTCGCAGTTGCTGGAGCAAGAACTCGTTGCTGGCTAGCTCGGTGAACTGCTCCTGCTCCTCTATCACCGTGCCGTCCTCGTACATGATGCGGCGCATGGTGTTGAAGTTCCTAGGGTGAACCGTCTCACCTAGGACCGACGCGTCGAGGAACCCGGTGCGGTCGATATCAGTGATCTTGCGGTTCAGGCTCTCTACCAAGCCGAGGAGCCGCTCCAGCCCCGCTTCCGGGAACATGTTGTGCACCCACAACAGGGAGTGCTTCGACCCGATGCGGTCGATGCGCCCTGCTCTCTGGACCATTCGGGTGGGGTTCCAGTGCAGGTCGTAGTTGACCAAGACACCGCAGTCTTGGAGGTTTTGGCCTTCGGACAGGACGTCCGTTGAGATGAGGATGTCCACCTCTGCATCGGAGTCAACCAGGTCGGGCCGGTTATTGGACTGAGGGGCAAAGGCCTGTATGAGCCGAGAACGATCAGATGGCGAAGCGCCGCCGTCCATGCGACGAATCGTCGGCTCACCCGCGTCCTTGCGGAAGTCTGCGCCGCTGTCGCCGCCCAGCTCTCGGTAGAGGTAGCGGGCCGTGTCACGGTAGTAGGTGAACACGATGGCCTTCTGCCCTTTCAGGTCCTTTGACAGTAGTTGCTTCAGGGTCTGAAGCTTGGCGTCCTGGCCGGAGGTAATGCCGTTGACCAACCGCCATAGCTCGGTCAGGGAGTCCACGTCGTGCTGGAGGGCGTCGTGCAGCCTTCTCAGGTCATACTGGCTCGTATCCAACGGTTCAAGGTTCTCTAGCACCTCTCTCGCCTCATCGCTGGCGTCCATCTCGTCGGCGCGGCTCGCTGGGGCGCCATCGTCGTCCTCGTCCTCGCGGGCGAGGTACCGCATGGCCTTCTGGAAGGAGGTGCTGTCTAGGAGCCTGCCGTCCAGCACGTAGCTCTCGAAGGTCTTGGTGAACTCCAAGGCGCGCCGCACGCTGATGCGGAAGGCGTCCACGCTGGACTCGAAGCGCTTCAGGTAGCGGCTCCTGAAGATGCCCGCCAGCGCTTCCTCCCGGCCCTGCTCGAACTCGTCCCGTTCGACACCGGCCTTCTTGTACGTCTCGAGCTGATAGGGGGCCAGATGCAGACATTCAACGGCCTCCACAACCTTGTCGTAGATTCCCGCATAGGTGGATTCCAAGTCGTACCGCACCGTCTTGAGCTTCCGCTCCGGCCACTTGATGAGTTCACCCCGGATCATCGCTTCAGGGTAGGTCTTGCGGACGAAGGCTCTGGTGCGCCGGATCACCACCTCCTCCAGCAGGTTGAAGAGCGCGACGCCCGTCTCGTGGTCCGCGACGTTGCGGCGGGCGTTCAGGAAGAAGCGGTACAGGTCGCCGATGCCCGCGCCCGAGAAGTAGCTGCGGTCGCCCCCGGTTATAAGCGTCAGTTGGTTGTAGAGGTCGAAGATATTGTTGTTGATGGGCGTCGCCGTCAGCAGAATGAGCTTCTTGCGGCTGCCGTCCCGCCCTCTGTGCCCGTTGGCGCTGATGATGCGCTCCAGGTTCTCGTAGCGTTGGGTGGTGCGGTTCCGGAAGTTGTGGGACTCGTCAATCAAGATGACGTCGGCGTCGCCGACTGACACCTGGTCAAACCCCACCTGACCCAGCTCCTCCTGTGAGAGGATGGCTCCGGCGATGGTGGCACCCCGAAGCTCATCGGTCCACATCTGGCGAAGGGAGGCTGGGCAAATGACCAGCGCCTTCTGCCGCAGGTGATAGGCGTAGTCCTCTAGGAGCTTCTTCCCGATCCAGGTCTTGCCCAGTCCCACCGAGTCTCCAATCAGAACGCCGTCGTAGCGGGCCAGAACCCGGCGGGCCTTCTTTACAGCGTCCTCCTGGAACTCGGACAGCTCCACGGCCGACTTGCCGGGTGCGGTTTCGGAAGCCGCCAGGTCGTCCTTGAAGTACTCGAAGAGGGCCTTCATGTACACCTGGTAGGGGGTGTACTCCATCTGGCCGAACTTGGACGCGTCCAGAAGCTCGATGATCTCTTCCTTGAAGTCCTGCGACTCCTCCCACCGCTCCCGGTACCAGTGATCGAGCTCGGTGATGGCCTGGGTGCCTATGCCGCTCATCAGCTCGCGACGAAGCTCCATCTCCTCCCGTCCATCTACAGGGGGCGGGCCTATCCGGGCCATCTCCTCCTCAGTGAGGACCGTTTTGTGGGAGAGGTTGAGCTCCCGGTTGGTGGTGAGGCCTGCGCCGGTGAAGTTGCTGGAGCCGACGATGGCAGCGATTGGCTGGAAGCGGTCAGCGCCGCCCACAGGCAGATCACCGTAGAAGATGTAGCTCTTGGCGTGGAGGAACCCCTGCTGGTAGACGCGGACGCCCACCACATCGCGGCGCAGGAAGGCGATCAAGTCCTCCACTGCCCGGAAAGTCGTTTCGTCGAAGGGAGCGGCGTTCAGCTCCTGAACCAGGCGCAAGGCGGCCCGAGGCCGTAGCCCGATGGACTCGCCGTCCCGCGGCTCGTCGCCTAGCAGCAGGCGGAAGCTGCCCAGCCCTTGCAGGCCCTCTTGCAGCAGGGTGAACCCTCGCACGTTGAAGTAGGCGCTGGCGATGTCCAGCGCCTTGCCGCTGTGCCCCGCCAGAATCTCGCCGAGTACGTCGGCCATGCGGTGGCTCTGGTTGTCTATGACGTAAGGGATTGACAAAGACCTTTCACCAGCAAGCATAGCTATTGGGTTCGCTGTTAAGCGTATCGTCTCCTCCGACCACCCTTCTGACCTCGGCACCCGCTCCGCTGTGGTCCATCCCAGAATTCGCGAATCCGTACACCACTATCTCGTACTGAATTCCAAGTTCTCGGCACTTCCTTCGAGACTCGAATTCCCTTCGTGTCAACACGAATGTACCGTATGGTGATCCTGACAGTGATTTGACTTCAATACAAAGCTGAGGTGTGCCGGTAGAGTCCCACACATCAATATCACAGGAGATGTCTTGTTCTCTTAATCTTGCCAAATTACTATCGATAAAAGGAGCACGCCAGTCGATTACCAGACCACCAGTTAGCTCAGCTCTACGCCTCTCATACTCCAGATGTTCAAAATACATGCCCTGTTCCACCAAGTTTGGTCTGGTTGGTTTCGATAACCTACGCAGGGCTCCCGCTGCCCATCGGCGTTGCTTTCTAATTTCTGTATCTGATGGTGGAGGCCGCAATATTATGGTTTCTGCATTCGGGGCTGATTGGAAATCAGCCTCAATGTCTTGGTTTAGCTCTTTGGCAACAAGGTTCGCAAAGGACGACCCTATAGGGGCCGTCACGTAGCCTTGAGGACTCACCGGAGGAAGCGTAGCTATCGTCAACGTGCATTGTTGAATCTGTTTGTCTGGCGTCATGACTGTTGCTGGCCGAGAGTACCTTGTAGGTTTGTTCCCACTCTCTAACTCACGCATCCACTGATCGAGGCTTTGAAATGCACTATCTTGGGATGGAAAACGCATCTGGTTTCGGAGCCCTCGGATTGTATTTGAATAGACTCTTAACCCCAGTTGATTACCCCTTGACCAAGACTTATATCCAACCTTGCCTATCATGATGTTTCCTCCAACCCATAGAGGTCATGAAGCAATATTTCAATTGCTTCCTCAACACATTGGTTGTTGGAGTCCAATTCGCGACTCCGGTGTTTTGCAAGCATTGAAATCAGGTCGTGTAGCGCCCTACGTTTGGCGGCCAGGTGGAGATTAGGGACATCTATAAGCTGTCTCGGATCCGCCCCAGAGTTGGATGTAAGCACTTGCCCGCTAGCTCGCAAGATCGTCGCCTCTAGATCCTCATCAACAGGAACAGCAGGTATTTGGGGGATGGGGAGTTTCCGCAATGTGGAAATGTGCACTTGAGGGAACGTCGAACGAGTTTCTTGGTATCGCATTTGGTAGTAGTCATTCATGATGCGGCTGTTCAAGCATGCAAGAATAAACCAGAGTGAATATCCAGAGCCTTCCTTCAGTCGCGTAAAGTGAACAGAGTTCAACCCCACCGAATCAGAATAGTCAAGGGCAGCTATAAGTTGATCTGCCGTCTGTCGGCTAACGATTTTGTTCGATTCAAATATCCATGCTTCTCTAAGCGACGCACCTCTCTTCTTCAGATTAGTGGTAAGTAGGTCAGGATTATAGTCTATGATTCGAGTGGGAGCAGAAATCGAGTACCGCTGGACATTCCTCCCCTCTAGCAGGTGGCGCCATGTTGGCTTCGAAGGGCCGCGTGGGTCCAAGATGACATCGCGAAACGATCGAGGTCCCGGGTTAACTCCATCCCTTACATCACATAAGTCGCCGAGTGATACCGTACTTGTCTCCATTTGCCTTAGGAAGTTGATTCCTTCATTTCCTACAAATGGGAACCGCACTGAAGGGGATACTAAAACATCATTATGGTCAAGAGTCGAATCGACCGAGAATTGTCTTTGCTCCACCTCACTGGCCTCATGTGCTTCTACCATGCGAATAGTACTGGGATTGGAGCGTTGAATTACAGGTACAGCCGAACCGACGGTAGAGCCTTCAAATACAGGGTAAGTACACTTCAACACTTCGCACACATGAAATTGGCTTACAAGATACCGCCGGGTTAGCGCATAGGATTCGTTGTGTATGATTGTGTCGGGGATAACCATGGCCCAGAATCCATGGTGGCGGAGATACTGCGTTGTTGAGACTAGGAACACTAGGTATGTGTTCACTCGTCCGCCCAGTCGATTATTGAATGCGTTAACGAAGTAGGTTTCTTCACTTATGGCGTGCTTTTGGGAATGATGCGAATACGCTGAAACATACGGCGGATTACCCACCACGGCGTCAAAGCCCTGATCTTCTTTCCGCCTCCACGTCCCGCGTTCAAGGTCGACGAATGCTTCGGGGAACTCCAGGTCCCAGTGGAAGAAACGCTTGTCGGCACCGATGCTGCTCCCTTGTGTGAGTGCCATCTGATCGGCCGCATGCAGTTCTTTCCCGCCTGAGCCTATCTGCTTCACAAGGTCGTCGCCTGCTAGGGTCAGGAACTCCTTGGCCCGCTCGTTGCCGAAGTGCTGGCTTACCCAGATGTCCAGAGCCGTCTTGTAGGGAGCCTGAGCGCTTTCAAAGTCAGCGTAGAGGCTATGGCTACGCTCCGCCTCCTCCACCGTGGCGTCGGGGATGCGCCGTAGTTGCTCTATTGACTTCGTGGCTGTGAGCAGGCCCTGGAAAGGGCCGCCGAACAGAGTATCGGCGTGTCCCTTAGTCTGTTTGGCAAGCTCTGACTCTATCTCCTGCACAGTCGTCCCGATGAGGGAGTTGCCACACTTGAGGTGGTGATCCAAGAAGGACAGCGGCGCCCCTATGGTGAAGCAGTCCAGCCACAGGGACACCTTGGACAGCTCCACCGCCATCGGGTTCAGGTCGACGCCATAGGCACACCGCTTGAGCACGTGCCGCTTCAGCAGGTTGATGTCCGTAAGGCGGCCGATGTCGACCGCCACCCCTTGCCTCTCCATCTCGGCGATAATGGCCTCGCGGGTGTCATGGAGAAACTTGGTCACCGGATTCCATGGGAAGGCTCTAAGGAAGCCCTCTCGCTCCCCAAGGATGCGGTCGCAGATGAAGTCCACGGCCTCCACAAGGAAGTGGCCAGAACCCATAGCCGGGTCGAGCACCTTCACGTCAAATAGCTCGTCAACCAGACCCGCGTATGTATTGGCGACCTTGGCCGGGTCGTCGGGCCGCACCCCCTGCTTCCTGAAGCTCGCAGCCCTCGTGAGGGCCTGTCGATACACCTGCTGTGCCTCCCGGAACTTGGGGCGAAGTTGGTCGAACTTCTCCGCCAGCACGGGGCCTACCGTGTTCTCGACGATGTATTTCACGATGTGGTCGGGGGTGTAATAGGAGCCAGAGGCCTTGCGCTCGCGGCGGTCATTCTCCAGGTACACATCGCCGGGTTGGTACACCCGCTCTTGGGCGTTGCGCCCTCGCCCAATGGTTAGCACGCTCTTATTGGACTTGGCCGCCTCTTGATAAGGGATGACTTCCTCGGTCTTCTTTCCCTTGACCACAGCCATCTTCTCTTGGGCGATGCGCACCTTGAACTCCAGCAGCCCTTCGTAGATTGACCCCAACTGGCGGACGCCCAGGGACTTGTAGTCAATGAACACCAGGTCTTGGCGCTTATCGTCCAGGTCCCGGGCCAGCAGATCCAGCCCCAGCGCCAGGTAGCGATCAGGTATCTTGTGCGAGGCTAGGAAGCGGGCGGTTTCAGCCTCTTGGGTGTGTTTGGCTGAGTCTGATTTCGTGATGAACAGTCCGCCGTTGTAGAGGGGCACGTTTAAGTCGCGGCTTCCGAGGTCGATGACCGAGAACAGGTCTAGCAGGCGGTCGTACAGCTCTGTAGCATCTGCCGAAGCCCGGTAAGCCTTGCGCAGCTGGTCCGGTACAGCATCTCCTATAGGACCTGCCTTTTCCGATATGTCTGTCTTTAGCTTGGTGAGACTCCGCTCCCAGTACCCACGTACCTCCTTCACTGGTAGCAGATCGCGCGACTCCGCGTAGAGGAGGAACAGCAGCCTGTAGAGCAGGGTCAAAGTGCCGTTGAAGACTTGGCGGCGAAACGCTTCGTCCGGCTCTCGCTTCAGGACAAGTTGCTCCGAGACGGGCAATAGTGAGGCCTGGTGAGGGCCTGCCAGTCCAACCTGTCCCTTGAGGTGCTCGATGAAGCCAGCGGCGAAGTGAGGAAACACCTGCTCGAACACCCGCTCCTTCAGGCGCTCGCCGAGGCCATTGGCGTAGCTTTCGCTCTCGTCCAACAGCCTATCCAGGAAGCTCAGATCCCTGACCTGACCATCTCGCTGGATTTCTCTGGTGACGAAGGCGTTCTGGCGGAAGAAGAGCCAGAAGTACCGGAATGCCTCGTTGGGGTCGGCCATGGCCAAGGTTTCGTCCAAGTCGATCTCGTAGTAATTGGTGGACCTGGAGTGCGTTCTCGCCGAGTAGAGACGCCACAGCTTGCCGTTGGTCACGACGGCCCACGGCGCTTCGCCCGACTCGAGGACAGTGACCACGCGGGCACCGGGGTTCTCGTCTGGCGTTTCGGCGTCGCGGGCCTCGTCCCTACCGTCCAAGTACCGGTTCCAAGTGTAGGCTAGGCACACGGCGACCGGCTTTTGTGGGTTGTCCGGGCCGTACAAGCGGTAGTCGGGGGCGTCTCCACCCGTTGCCTTCACGGCGTTGAACCCCAGCGCCTCGAAAGCCGACTCCACGAGCGGTTGGTCGGTCGCGCCGCGGTCATCCGTGTTGGCCTGTTCTCGAAGGCGGGGGACAAGGTCGCGCAAGCGGTGGTACGCGTCCTCCGGCCGCTCCCGCCACTCGGCGAGCTCAGGCAGCCGCTCGTTCAGGTAGTAATCGGAGAACAGGGCACGGTTGTTGAACAGCGGCTCAGACCACTCGGCCACGGTGTATGCGGAGAGGAGCTTGTCGTACTGGGCGTCGGCGTCCGACTCGGTGTAGGTGAAGCGGCGCAGGACCCGAAGCTGAACCTGGGAGGGATTCCTACGGTTGACCGTGAGGATGCGTGGCCGTACCGACACTTGACGCGCCGCCATGGGCGACGCCGGCGTTCCTGGTAGGGAGCGCTGAAGCAGCACGAAGTCCAGCCTCTCGTAGTCGTCCGTCAGGACCAGCAGGTAGTTCCCGGCGCGGTTCCGCAGTGCGCGGGCCAGTCCCTGCGTCGCCGCAATGGTGACGGACGTGAGCTCTATGAGATAAGAGTCCAGCGGCTCCGCCCCGTCGTCATGCACTGCGATGCGTTCGATGTGCTTGATCTGACGTGACAGCGACCCGGTGGTGATCCCCATCGCCGACACGCTCTGGGGCTGGCGGCTGTCCGTTCGATAGCCAAGCGCAGCGAAGAAAGCGGCTACGCCGTCTCGCGTCGCCAGAGTCTGGACGTCGGCTACGGATATATTCCTGTCGTCAGTCATGTGCGCTCACGTTGTCTGGCTTATGTTATCGGATACCATCGCGCTCACGGGTTCCGCCATCCAAGCTGGCATGACCGCCCGCGACGCGGCCAGCTCTCGTATGTCTTCGGCAGAGAGCCTGCATTCAAGCGCTCGCAGATTGTCCTCCACCGCTTCGGGACCTAGCCAGGCCAATGCACGAACTGCCTCGCCCGCCGGTCGGTGCGGTGCCGTCAATTGCCAACGAGGGGCATGTCGTAGTTCCACCGTTATCCCACCGAGCCTCAACTTGCGGTTGGCACCGGAAGTGAGATAAACCGACCGTACAGGAACCTGAGTGGTGAGTCCAAGGGTGTTCGCCGCCATCCCGCCACAGGGTACAATCGTCTCGCCCCAGAGGGCGGACAGCGATGAGAGCACCTTATCGACTGCGGGCGGGCGAACACCAAAGCGGGTCTGGATGGGCCGAACGTAGACGCCCTGGTAGACCCGCACGAGTTCTCCCTTGCGGGCAAGCCGGGACAACGCCTGGTCGACAGCCGCTCTGCTGCCCAGGTGCAGTAGGGCGCTTGGGCACAATAGCGTACCCTCCGGCGACTCGTCGGCATGGCTCATTATCTGAGATGGGAGGCTTGGCACCGGGACAACCCTCTGTGGTAGAATGTCAGAAATGTAACATACTTGCCTGACCGCACGCAAGATATGCTTGGCCTACAACAACTATGCCCACAAGCGAGCCCAGAATGACCGCTGGAAGGTTTGTACGCAGTCGGGTGTGTCTGGAAGCTAAGGATACTCTGAATAACCCATCAGCACGGCTTAATTCCCTATGTGTGGAGCTGTAGTCCACGGGCGTATTCAGACCATCCCTAACTTCATCCACTTGCCAGTCCCTAAAGACGGCAGGGGCTGCCCAGGCGGTAGTCGCCTCTTGGGTGACCGAGCATGGAGAATGGGACAGTGGGAGGGACTTCACTTTCGAGCATGCCGTAATGACGAGATTGGCGGGGGTGGCACTGGCGCTACTCCCGGATGCAGCCGTGCCTTGCTGCGGGCCATTCTTAGATGCCGTGGAGGACCATCCCAGGGAGGTGGCGACTTTCGTCGAGCTACTCATTTCCCAGGAAGATCGTTCTTCGTCCGATAAGAGCAGCTTCTGGCATGTCTGGTGTGCCTTCGCAGACCGGGTTCTTGACGCTTGATGGCTGTCCGGTATTGGCTCCGATTACTCAATTGGGGTGGACTTGGTAGACAAGTTGCTATTCAGGGTGCCTTCATTCCAAGGCACTCGCCGTTGGCATCGTTTGGACGGACATGAACACAAGGTTGATTCTCTAGTAAAAAGTCTGTGCAGGCCGAATTAGAACAACCGTACCCACGCCTGGGTACCATATACAGTCTCTGTTCCGTATACTAGCCCAACATACGGTAGCGCTCAAGTGTGCTAACACGCTGGAACTTCCTCAAAACGGGTTTTTACGAGGGAATCAAGGTTGACGGATTCACGACGCGTCTCCCAGTTGCCACACCGGTTCTGTCGGCATATGCCAGCTACCTCTATAGGATCGGGGAAGGAGCGTTGCCAGAAGCCTTCATGGTTGTAGCCAACCAAATTGGGACGGGCGATCCAAACGAGTTACTCAGCGATGGGAACACCATGTTTTGTCTGGAATCCCCGCTCAAGCGATATGTCTACGGTCAGCCGCTACTCTTAAGCCCGAATCCACCGATGCGGAGCGGCCTTGGGGTTGGAACAAGGGGTGAGGGCCGTGGGACGCGACGGTCCGCGCTCGATTCCGATAAATGGGGCCGGTGGCGGCCTTTGGTTGTCGTTGGGGGCGCCGATGGCGGTCCTGGGCAGCGGCGCTGGGGCGGAGTCGGCGGGACAGCATGCAGGGGAAGACAATCGCGGACCGGGCCGGTGCGACTCTGTGGGTCGGTTGGGTAGTCTGGTGGACGTGTCAGGCGCCGTCGGCGCCGTCGTCAGGCAGGCAATGGCAGGGCTCGCAATCGAGCCAGCGCGCGAGTGAACTGGGTTTCCCAAGGCCAGCCCTGTGGCAGATGCAAAGTGAGGCGGCGGGCCGAGCGGGTGAGCCGTCCGGCCAGGGAGAAGAAGCGCCGCCGGAGGGTCTTGGTGGTCACCACCCCCTCGTCCAGACCGATGCGCGCGGTCCAGCGGGCCAGGTTATGGGCCAGCACCTAGACGGCCAGCCATGCGCCGTTGGCGGGGAAGCGGCCCGAGGGGAGATGGTTGAGGCCGACGCCGTGCTTGAGGTCTCGGATAGCATTCTCAATCTCGGCGTGGCGGCGATGGTCGGCCTCCAGTTCCAGGGTTTCCCCGTCCCGGTCGGTGATGAAGCCGTGATAGCTGTAGCTGGCGAAGAGGGCCAGTTGGGAACCGGGCGTGGGCTTCACCCGCCGGACGATGAGCCGCGCTGGGGCGGCTTCGGGCTCACCCTGGAAGGGAGTGTAGGTGGTCTCGGCCACGTCGGCGCCGCCGTCCATCCAGTAGGGGACGGGCGTCCAGTCCTCCTCGGGAATCGCCTCAATCAACTCCCTGAGGCGGGCGTGTTGGCGGATGGTGATGGAGAAGCGGACATCCATCTCGCGGCAGACGACGACCAGGGCGTGGGCATAGAAGCCGCTGTCGGCCCGCACCGTGAGTTGTCCTGTAGCCCCAGCATGGCGCACCCGACCCACGGTCTCCCGCAGGAAGTGGGCGGCGCCCCGAACGGTGTTGGCCCGGCCCTCGCGCAGCCGAGACATCAGCACGTCGCCGGTGCCGGCGGCGATGGTCAGCAGCGGGTGATAGCCCCGCTGGCCAGTGTAACCATGGTGACGCGCCCCCTCCTTGGCCAGTCCGTAGGTCTCGCACATGGTGGAGTCCAAGTCGATGGTCAACGGCCCTTCGCCGGGTCCCGCACCAGCGGCCCAAGCCCGGGACAGCAACTCCCGGCTCACCCGATCCAACTGGCGGACGTGGCCCCACCGGAAGCTGCGCAGGAAAGTTCCCAGGGTGGATGGCGCCTTGACTACGCAGCCGATGGCGCCAGCTGTCCCGCCGGTACGCAACACGTCGGCGTCGTCAATGAAGTCGCCCCCAGCCAGCGCCGAGGCCACCAGGGTCAGCAGCTTGTCTCCTGGGTTCGCCCGTCCCGGCGCGTCTCCCAGGTCGACGTGGCTGTCGACGACTTCACGCAGGCCCAGGTGCTGGGCTAGGGTCACCGGGAGGAGCAGCCCAGCATTGGCCACCAGGCGGTGGTCGTCGAAGGCGATACGGATGCGGTCGGGATGGTTGCGTGCTAGCATCTATTGGGTGCTCCTTGTTCTGGGGTCGGCTTTGCTGTTTCAAAACCATTATCCCAGATTCACAGGAGCACCCTCTTGCCGCTTCAGGACACTGACCCGACGCCCTCCTTCGGTGGATTCGGGTTAAGGACTGAACCGAACCTACGCAAGGCGGTCCTAGCTATCTTGGATCACCTTGTCGACGCGGGGTCATCGGCGGCGTACAGGATGCGCGACGATTTTGTAACGCCGTTGTCCTCCACCCAAGGATCGGGGTGAGCTATGTCAACTGAGGCGGTCATGATGGTAGACGAAGCGAGAATCTCGGGGTATGCGGGTCCAATGCCCCATTGCCCGACCCCTCTGGGCCTCCCGTTCCCATGATTGATTCTCTCGTAAAAAGTCTGTGCAGGTCGAATTAGAACAAGCGTACCCACGCTTGGGTACAATATACAGTCTCTGTTCCGTTTACTACCCCAACATACGGTAGCGCTCAGATGCGCTAAATCGCTGGGACTTCCTCAAAACGGGTTTTTACGAGGGAATCATGATTGGGGAGGTTACAGTCCCAGCCACAGTTCAAAGATGGTTCTGCCTACCGTCAACTTAGGCCCACCAACGCGCCCCAAGTCCATGCGCTTCGTCTCGCGCGTCAGCCCCCTCCCCGTTCGCTAGCTGTTACCGGCAAAGCGCGGCATCACCTTTGTCGCAAAAGTCTCCAGGTTCTTGAGGGTCTTCTGCAACGGGATGCCCATGTGAGTGAACTCAACCAGCAGGTATTCCAGGTGGCAGACCTCCTGCAACTCTTGGATCTTCTCCACCACGTTCTCCGGGGAGCCGACAAGCAGGTTGCGCGGCTCCAGAAAGTCCCAGTCCAGCTCTACGTTGTCGTCCAGGACCTCGTCTGGGTTGGTGAATACCTGCCTGCCCCGAAAGGGGTCGTTGAAGATGAATGCGAACATGATGCCCGCTTCCGCATCCCGGCGAGCCTCCTCCATCGAGGAGGCGACATACGTGGAGCGCATGACTGCCTGGTCTTCTCCCAGAGCGAATGGTCGACCCTCCCGCTCCGTCCTGACCTGCGCGTAGACTTCCATGCGCTGCTTGATCCTGAGGGCGGGCGGCTGCCAGTAGCACGCCTTCAGCCCGAGTTCAGCCGCAGTCGATACCGAGCGGTCTGTGGAGACGGTCATCCACAGCGGCGGGTGCGGCTGCTGAAGGGGTTTCGGGGTCACCCGAAGCTTTGTGACACGGTCCCCTTCCTGCCAGGCGGGGTTCGACGGATACAATGGATGGGAGAAGACGGTGCCGTCGGCAGGGAACGTGTAGTTCTCCCCTTGGTGCGAAAAGTACTCATTAGTCCATATGTCCCGCACTATCTCCACCGTCTCCCTGAACAGTTCCCTGTTCGCAGCGTCCTTGCGAGGGTCCGCGTTGGGGTGAAACTGCGGGCCCTCATACGGCCAGATTCCCCTGCCGAAGCCGACCTCCACGCGACCGCCGGTCATGTTGTCCAGGATCGCCAGGTCCTCCGCCAGCCGGATCGGGTGCCAGTGCGGAGCGATGTTCGCCATCTGTCCGATCCGAATCCTCGACGTCCGCGCCGCGAGGTCCGCGCCGAGCAGGATCGGGTTCGGCAGGTCGCCGACCCTGTAGGGCCCGAAGTGGTGCTCTCCGAGCCAAATGGCCTCGAAGCCAAGCTCCTCGGCCAGGATGGTCTGCTGCCTGAGGTTGTCGATCATCTGCTCGGCGTTGACGGCCTCCCCAGCGGAAGCTGCCACCGTCGTGAAGGCCGCGAATCTCATTCGAGGGACCTCCCCTTTGATCTGGCCACGGGGCGCCACTCCGGAGCCGGCAATTGCCAGGGATTCAACCCAGTGCATCTCTGGAAATTGACATGGGCGTGTTGCAGTTGTGCGCCGCTAACTCAGCAGTGCTACACTTTCGGGCCAGCATACAACAAGGAGTGGGGCCATGCCATCGAGCGAATTGCGGGGTCTCGTCCAGACCGTGCTGGGCCTTGTGCCTCCGTCGGATCTCGGCGCCACCACGACCCACGAGCACCTCTACATCGACTTCTCGTTCATGTATCGCCCCGCCCAGGACTCGCCGCGCGACGATATGGCGGATGCATGCATAGGCCTGGAGAACCTCGGATGGATACGGCGCAACTACTACAGCAACCGCTCCAACCTGACGCTGATGGACCTGGACACCATCACAAGTGAGGTCAGGAAGTTCAGCGAAGTCGGCGGCGGCGCGATGGTGGACGCCACCTCGATGGGCATCGGACGCAACCCGGATGCGCTGGCCGAAATATCGCGTGGTTCGGGCGTCCACATCGTCATGGGCGCGGGCCACTATGTGGCGGCGGTCCATCCCGTGGACATGAATGAGCGCACTGAGGATGACCTTGCGCGGGGGATCATCGACGACGTTGTTGTAGGCGTCGACGGCGCCGGCATCAAGGCAGGCATCATCGGGGAGATCGGCTGCACCTGGCCGCTGGCCCCCAACGAGCGCAAGTCCCTGACCGCGGGGGCGATCGCCCAGCAAGAGACGGGCGCGGCGATATTGATCCATCCCGGCCGGAACCCGGACGCGCCGGCCGAGATCCTGGAGGTGCTGGCGAACGGCGGCGCGGACCTGTCCCGGGTGATCATGGGGCATCTGGACCGTACCGTGTTTGAGTTCGACGCGCTGCTGAGCATTGCCGAGTCCGGCTGCTACCTTGGGGAATTATATACAATCTTAGCCAACTCGTTTGATTCCACCTACGCGGTGGCGGCCTCGTGGCAGCTTTCGCAGCGTCCGTCTCGGTACAGCGTCTCAGGGTAGTAGACCTCGCGGTTGCAGTCCGCGCACCGATAGATCATGCGGCTGGGATTGCTGCCCTTCTCATATTCCCACTGATGGTCGGCGGGTAGGGATAGCATAGCCTGGGCAAGTTCCTCTGCCGTCCCTTCCATGCGCGGCGGGTAGCCCGTCCGCATCGGGCGCCCCCGCTCTTTCTTCCGGCGTGGCATTGGTTGCCCTCCTAGAACATCGCAGGCTGGATTGTGGGCTTGGGGCCTATCAGGTCGGAATATCGGAGCTGCTTGCCGTCCGCGCCCTTGACCATGTTTGCCATTTGGTCGGCGGTGTCCAGGGGCCTCCGATTGTGGCGGCCCTCGAATTCGACGACGTACCGAGGCAGGTGCTTGGCCGACATGTGGTGATATACCCCGTCGTAGCCCCGCTTGAGAGCCGCCCAATGCGACTCCATGCCGTTCGTGTGGGCCATCCCTCGCACATACTCCGAGACGCTGTGTTTGACCGCTTCGTGGGGCCTGGGTAGGCCGACGTAAGCCTGTGCATCGTCGGTGTAGACCGTAGCATCGCGCTCGGTGTGACGGCGGACGAATCCCTGTAGCGTAGGCGCGTCCGTGGACTCTACTACCTGGCTGGCGATCTGGCCGGTATCGCGGTCCTTCATGCCGACTACAGCCGTCTTGCCGACTGGCCCGCGTCCTGCGTGGAGCTTCTTCGACTCGTGCTTGTTGGCTTCCTTGCCGCCGATGTACGTTTCGTCCACTTCGACCGGCCCGGCGAACTTGCCGCCAGTGGCCGCTAGAGTCTCGCGGATGCGGTGCGCCATGTGCCATGCCGATTTCTGCGTGATGCCCAGGTCGCGGTGCAACTTCATGCTGGAGACGCCCTTGAGGTTTGTCATGTAGAGGTAGAAGGCGATGGCCCACTTGTTGAGCGGGATGTTGCTGCTATGCAGGACGGTCCCTGACTTGACCGAGAAGCACTTGCGGCAATCGCGGCAACGGAAGGGCTGGGGCTTGCGGCTGGCAACCGTAGCGACATTGACCGAGCCGCAGTCCGGGCAAGCCACGCCGTGCGGCCAACGTTGCGCTACGAACCACACCTCGGCCTTTTCCTCGGAGTCGAAACGCTTGACGATCTCCAAGAGGTTGATGCCTTGACGGTAGGATTTGCCCGGCCCTGTCTGTGTCATTCGCTGTCTCCGATTACCCTCTCTGCTTATCTATCGCGCGAGACGCTCAGCTGTCGATTGTAGATACCGTTGGGGTGGTATCCTTCCTCGACCTCGTAGACACGCATATCGCTGTAGGCGTGTCCGCCGTGTCCGTGCTTCACGTCCCTCTGGTCCTTGTCGGCGCACCGCTCAGCTGTTGCCTCGGTCTGGTGACGGTGTCCACACCATCCCCGTACACTCCCTATCGCTGCGTAGTAGTTGCTCATGGTCTCCCTCCTCCTTTTTTGCGACTAGCTGACTGTTACCGTTACGGCGCTGCGGACTCGCTGTTTCAGCACCTCAGCGTCCTCTGCTCCCATCTCCCACACTCGCCCCGTCCAGTACCCGCCCAGGCCCCGGATAACCGCTACTGCGTGGTCGAAATGCTTCCGGTTCTTCTGACCCCAAGGGGTGGAGATGCTGACCTGGACCATGCCCCGAGTCCCTGCGCTCTCCGGCTCGCCCTGCCCTGTCTCCATGTATCCATATGCACTCATGCGTTCCCCCTGTGCTTTATGGGATCATTTTACACTCTGCGCCCATGGTTGTCAAGCGTTTTTTCGGGCGCATCTGGGCAATCTGGCTAAAATTCGATATAATTCCCCTACCTTGAGTGGGACCTCTTCGGCAACGAGGGGTCGTACTATCCCCTTGCCGAGATCGACATGCCCAGCGACGCCCAGAGGATGGGTTTCATCAAGCGCATCGCCGACGCCGGCTATTCCGACAAGATCGTCATAGGGCAGGACATCTGCACGAAGCACCGGCTGGCCAAATATGGGGGACACGGCTACGGCCACATCCTCGAGAA
Source organism: Dehalococcoidia bacterium (assembly GCA_965263165.1). Taxonomy (GTDB): domain Bacteria; phylum Chloroflexota; class Dehalococcoidia; order Lucifugimonadales; family SAR202-VII-2; genus SAR202-VII-2. The sequence continues at coordinate 900,236 of OZ253584.1, read as the reverse complement.
CATCGTCCCGAAGATGCGGCGCAAGGGGTTTTCAGAAGAGCTGGTTCACGCGATAACCGTGGGCAACCCGGCTAGCATTCTCGCGTTCGTCTAGGTCCACCAAACTTGACGATAGACAGAACCGTCTTCGAGATGTGGCTGGTTCTGTGAGTCTACTACGTTCCTTCTCCAAAGTATCGATCTGCAAAGCAGAATTGACCCGTCCCAGTCGCTCCAAAATCGCTCTTCATCATTTGAGTGATTTACGCTGGGCCCAGTTTCGCCGTCGCCACCTCAGACTCTGTCTAGGCGCTGGAAAGAACTGACTCCTGAACTCTTCTGAGGGCGTTGAATGGCTCCACCAGAGGGTGAGGGTCATGTGGCAAGAGCAGCACGAGTCGCTTTCGTGCGCGGGTAATGGCGATATTCAACAGCCTAGAGGCCTCCTCGAAGGGTTCTCCCTCTCTCCCGAAGAAGTCCTGTCGGCGGTACACATGGATGGCCGTATCAGCCTCTCGGCTCTTCGTTTGGTGATAGGTCATCAGTTTGACCCTGCTCTGCTCTGAGTAATCGAGGTCCATTAGCGCTTCGATCTGACTTTGATCCACTGGTGTAAAAGGCCCCGTACACCTGCTCGAAAACCGCAGCATCCACTTCCCTGCCTCACTTGCCCAAGCCTTCCCCAACTACCCCGTCATTCTATCATCCCAACCGTCGTTGTAATACTGGGAGGGCGCGATAAAAGCCTATAAGCCGGTGCTCAGGTGAAACTGCTGACCCTCACCACCTCCGAGGGGACTGCATTGTAAGCCCGATTCCGTGAGCGTACTTTTCGGGTGCCGACTGTCTAGCAAAAGACGGCAGCATCGAAATCATCGCTTCCAAGGACGTGCCCCTTCTCGATGGTGAGAAGAATTAATTCTTGGAGAAGAGAAAATGATTCCCTCGTAGCCCTTTTCAGATTGTCTTCCAGAATATGTTCGCCATGGACCGCTTTGCTTCTTACCCCGTACAAACGGCGAACCGAAGCGAACCGAGTTTTTCGGGCTTCCCCACGAGGCTCAAGTAAGCTAGCCGCAAGCAGCGACATTCTATAGCCTAACTCGGTGTTTAATCCAAATAGCGCCTCAATCGCGCTCCAGATTCTGGCGATTGCCGACCGAAGGTCGATGGCATATCTCCAATCCATTGCTCCTTCCAGAGCAAACCTGAATCGGTCGCTCTCTGCTGCCAGGGTGTTGAAAGTCGCGAAATGAGTTTGGCACCACTCCGCATCCGCTTCATTCACCGGGTCTTGTCTAGACCCGCCTACAGCGAGAGTCTGAAGGTGGTAGTCCAAGAGGTTTCCGTGGAAAGGCGGCAGGTGCCGTTCAGACCGATACACGGCGGCCTCGACGCCTTCACGAATGAGTTGTTGCCGGAATACATCGGAGGTTCGTGCTTGGTGCCCAGCGATGGTTGACCAGGAATACGAGCTACACGCCAAACACACATGCTGGCTAAACCCACGAAGAACCAATAGGGCTGAGGCCAACCATGCGCGATTTAGGGTGTCGTAACCAGGTGACGTATCGGAGTCCTCAGCCGACTCTATCTCGCAGGTACACTCTGTTACAAAGGGTTCTAGGGTCGCCCATTCACGGAAGCCTACGCCCCCTGCCGCAGCTAAGTCGAAGACCGTGAGTTCGGAACTTAAGGGACGGACGGACAGGCCGGGTGCGAGCACTAGCGGTTTCGTCGGTGAGGGCAATCCTGCGGCTAAAACGTACCAATTGCCGTCGGAGCGGTTGGACGGGTAAATATCATGCATCCAAATCCACCATCCAGAGTGGTCGCTGCCACTCGACGATCGTCCGGCATATGCTGCTCGGCTGTTGATCCGCCATGCGATTTAGAGGCGATGCTCCCAAACGCCAAGGTGTCGCGACCATTGCCAGCCGATAGTGCACAAGGCAAGAACGTCTATTGTGGGAAATCATAGAGGAATATCTAGATGACAACAACTCGGGTGCCGGGCCGCCCTAGAAGCATCCCTACAGAGCATTTTGACACTGTTTTGAAACTATATGCCGCCGTTGAGGGGTATCGAAGGATTGCCAAGCAGCTAGTATTACAACGACGGTTCAAGGAGGGATGTGCGGGGAGGCACGAAGTGCGGCGCGGCGCTTGGCATGGGAGCACCTGGCCCGTTCGTTACTATCCTGCGTCTGTTCCAGCCACCGCAGCATCCACTTCCCTGCCTCACTTGCCCAAGCCTTCCCCAACTACCCCGTCATTTTATCATCCCAACCGTCGTTGTAATACTAGGGGCTTGTAGGGCCGCTCATGTGTGAGCGCCCCTACAAGCCCCACCTATCGCGACTCGAACCAGGCAATCACATCGTCCGGCGCAAGCTCGCTAGTCCGGCGCGCTGCGCCAATGAGGAACTGCGACCGTCCCCGCTCGCTGCCGCCATCCTCCAAGCAGGGTGCAGGGGCGCAGCCCTCGTCGGGGGTACAGCGAGTCCCCCTGTTTCCAAAAACGTTGGAGGGGGAGCAGGCGGGAGAGCGGCCTCCGCCACCATAAGCCCCCTCCCCAGCCCCATACTCAGGGGTAGGCTGGGCAGGAAGCCCCACACCCTCTTGCAAAATAAGAACGATTGTGCTAGAGTACCCCCATGAGGTGGGCCCCAGGCCCGCTTCTCTTCCTTGGAGCCTGCCGCATAACGGATGGACTGGGGGCTAACCACAGAGCATCCCCCTGTGGCAGGGGCGCTGAGGGAACACCCCAAGGGGCAAGACCCTCCGAGGAAGGCTGGGACCGGAGCGAACGCCGTTGTAAGGCAAGCTCCTTGGAGCCATCCCGATCCGCGACGGATGCGCGACGGTTACGCGACGGCTAAGCGACGGGTAAACGACGGCTAAGCGACGGGTAAACGACGGCTAAACGACGGCTCCGTGCCTGAAACCCCCGAAATCGGCTGAAAAACTTAACAACAAACAATCAAAGGACAACATACAATCAAAGGTCTAACCTGCCCCCGGCAAATCCTCCCAACCTTGGCCGCCGCGACCGTCATCGCCATGGTGGCCCCCGCCCGCCCGCTACGCGCACGGTCGCGGGGTAGCTGCTCTTGGTCGCGTAGCCCAGGCGCCTTGACCCGCAGTGTGCCCTTAGCCGCGTGTGCGTCGAAGGACTGGGTCGGCGCCGCCCTGGGTGTGGGTCAGCGCGTCGCCCTATCGTCGCTCCAGGCGTAAGCCGGGTGGAACAGGACCGCGGCCAACGCTCCGGCGCACAGTGCCAACCGGCGAGGGCGGCGGACCTGAGGGGGAGTCGGGGACCACAGACGGGGATCATGGATGGTCCGCTCGAAAGGGTTGAGGAACCTCGACCCGGCGCTGCCCCGTCTTGATGGAAGCGCCGCCTATGTCTACGCCGGCCCGCAAGCGAGTCAGGGGCGGTGCGCTATCGCTTCTTCTTCACTGCCGCCGTCACGCCGAATACCGCGGTAGCCACCAGGGCCATCACCGGGCCCGTGGGCATGTTGGCGTGGAAGGAGAGGTACATGCCGACCACCGCCGATGCTACGCCGATCAGGGCGCCGATGAACATGACCCCCACGAATCGCCTCGCGAGCAGGAATCCCGTCGCTGCGGGCGTGATGAGCATCGCCATGACCAGGACGATGCCGGCGGCCTGGATGCTTATGACGACGACGAGGGCGAGGAGGGCGAGCAGCACGTACTCCACCAAGCGCGTCCTGATTCCGACCACCTGTGCGCCCACCGGGTCGAAGGTGGTGTACACGAGGCGTCGGTGGAAGACGTATAGCCCGGCTATCACCAGCGCCGCCAGCCCCAGCGAAAGGTATACCTCTCCGGTATTGACGCCCAGTATTTCCCCTATGAGAAGGTCCTCGATATTGGGCGCCTGTCTGCCTCGAATCCGGAGGAAGGCGTCGATATACAAGGGGCTCGAAAGCATCACGAGGCCAAGCGCGAACATCCCCGCAAAGACGATTCCTATCGACGTGTCTTCGCTGGCGCCCGTGCGGCGGGTGATGAAACCCATCAACAGGGCGATCCCGACTCCGGCCGGCACGGCGGCGATCAGCGCGCTGCCTGTTGCCAGCAAGCCGACGCCCATTCCCGGCAGCACCGAATGCGCAAGGGCGTCCCCCATGAACGCGCGGCCGCGCGCGACCACGTAGGCCCCGATCACCGGGCACATCACGCCGACGAGCACAGATACGATCAGCGCCCGCTTCATGAAGCTGTGCTGGAACGGATCCACCAACGCCCCCGCGATGCTGTCTATCACTGCAAGTCCCCGTCTTCGTGGGAGTGGGGGTCAACGTGATGGTGAGCAAATTCGAGCCCGTGGGAGCCGTACAACTCCTCCAGCACCGCGGGAGTGAACGCCTCATCCGGAGGGCCGTACGCGCACATGTGATGGTTGATGCAGAGAATCCGGTCGAAGCGCTCGGCGATGTTCGTCAGATCGTGGGTGGAGATGATCACGACCCTCCCCTCGTCCCGCAGCGACTGCAGGACCTCCACGATGCCCTCCTGGGCTGCAACGTCGACGCCGCTGAAGGCCTCGTCCATCAGGAGTATCCGGGCCTCCTGGGCGAGCGCGCGGGCGATGAAGACCCTCTGGCGCTGGCCTCCCGACAACTGGGTTACCATGGCCGAGCGCTGCTCCCACAGGTTGACCCGCTCCAAGCAGTCCTGGACCATCTTCCTGTCCAGCTTGCCGGGGCTGCGGAACCATCCGATATTGCTGACGCGACCCATCATCACCACGTCGTGAACGGTGGCGGGGAAGCGCCAGTTGATGTTGTCGCGCTGGGGCACGTACGCCAGCGCTCCCTTGCCCTCCGCGCCGCGCAGGGTCAGTGTGCCATGTGCGACGGGCAGCAGGCCCGCAATGGCGTCGAACAGCGTGCTCTTGCCGGCGCCGTTCGGACCCAGGACTCCCATCAGAGTGCCCGGGCCGACCTCGAAGGTGATGCCGGTCAGCGCCACGTGTCCGCCGCGTTCGACGGTTACGTCCTCGACGGCTATGCCCGGCTCGGAAGTTATCTTGGCCATCACCGGTCTCCAAGTCATCCGGGTATGGGGACTACCCGCGCCCGATACTACTAGATTCCCGACGGCATGGCGCCGTCACCGCAAGGCTTCGACTATGCGCCCGACGTTCGTCCGCACCATCTCGATGTACGTCTCCGCGCCGCTGCCCGCGGGACCCAGGGAGCCTGAGTACAGCCGGACTAGCGCCGCGCCCGATTCAGCCGCCACAGCGCTGGCCAAGCGCTCGCCCACCGTCGTCTCGCCGAACACCGCCGGGACGCCGTACTCCTTGACCTCATTCACCAGGTCCGCCAGATCCCCGGCCGACGGCTCCACGTCCGTGGTGACCGACAGGACGACCCCCACGACCTCGAATCCGTACAGGTTCGCAAAGTACCCGAAGCTGTCGTGGGAAGTCACGAGCAGCCTGCGGTTCTCCGGCACGGTCCGGACCTGTTCCTCCGTCCAGGCGTGCAAGTCGTCGAGCCGGGCGTTGTACGCGGAGGCGTTGGCCCTGTATGTATCGCCGCGATCAGGATCGAGCGCCGAGAGCCGCGCGGCTATGTCGTTGACGACGAGCTTCACGCGGAGCGGGTCGAACCAGAAGTGGGGGTCTTCGAGGCCATGGCCGTGACCGGTGTGCTCATCCGCGCCTTCGGATGTAAGAGTCTCGATGGCCTCTATCGCGTCGCCGGCCTCCAGCTGTCCGTCTTCGACCTTGCCGATTATGTCGAGCACCATGTCGGGTAGTTCGTCCGCACCCTCGTGGTCCCCCTCTGCTTCGTCTTCGCCGCCTGCCAGCAGCTCTTTGAGTTCCTCCAGGCCCTCCTCCGGGTCGATCTCGCCCTCTTCCACCTCGTGTGCGACGCGGCTGATCTCTTCCAGCACAGCAACCTTGTCAGCATGGCCTTCGGCGAACTCTATGGGATCGACAACTTCGCCCATCTCGACGATGGACGATGGGTCTCGCGCGGCGTTTTCCAGGAGGTCTTTGAGCCACGATCCCTCCAACCCCAGTCCGACGCTCAGCACCAGGTCGGCGTCGGCGATTCTGGCCACGTCCTTGGCGCCAGGCTGGAATGTGTGGGGATCGGCACCCACCAGCACGAGGCTGAAGACATCCACGTTGTCGCCACCGATGTTCTCAACCCAGTCTGCCATGATGTTCGTAGTCGTAACGACGCTCAGCGCGGAGGTTTCGGACATCTCCTGGGCCGCGGGAGAGGATGCCAGACTGGTCCCGGAGCCTGGGGCCCCCGTCCGGGGCGCCTCGCTGCCCGTAGTATTCGAGCACGCGGCTGCGGCAAAGAGCAGCGCGAGCGCCAGGATAGTCGCTATCAAAATGCCCGGTACCCGCTTGTCGGTCCTCAGCATCAGCATGTCGCGGTCTCCTCCGAGTTTTTCCTTGCGGTGGATATCCGGTTTGCGGCCCGTGGGCGCCTGCGGGAAGGCAGCCTGGTATTGATAGTGAGTATCAATATTGGCAAGGTTCGCTCATCGGATGGGACCATTTGGGGTTTCCTAGCTAGCCTCGCCCTCGAGGCATCGGTCGCAAATGACGTAGAGCTCGATTCGGTGGCCGACGATCTCGCCGGGGATGTCGTCGCCTATCACCCGCATAAGGCGCTCAACCGTTGCGGCGCGAAATTCGCCGACGTTCCCACACCTAGTACAGACCGTGTGGTGGTGGTGCTCGGTACGGGATAGGCTGTACTTGGGGGCGCCGTCCAGGAGGTTCAGCCTGCATATGACCCCGGTCTCCAAGAGGAGCTTGAGTGTTCGGAAGATGGTTGCCCTTCCCACCCCCGGCAGCTCATTGCTGATCTCCTCGGCCGTGAAGCCCTCCTGCTTTCCTTCCAGTATCCGGACGATCGCGCGCCTCGGAGCCGTGGAGCGGTAGCCCCTGTCTTCAAGGACGGCCATGATGTCCGGCCGCGATGTCAGCACCGCATTCATTGATACTGAGTACCAATAGCGCCTTCGCGCTACCTAGGCTGAGTTTCTGAGCCTTTCAATTCTCTCAGGCTGCCGGCAGCACGTCAACCCCGTGCTGATCCATGCCAGCAGGGGCCAACAGGACCGCATGTCGAGCCGCTGTCGCAGGGGTCAGCCTGACCAGGGAAACGAAGCACTGTTCTGCCGGGAGGCCGAGCCCGTTGGAGGATACCATGCATCCGCTGCCGCCTCCCCGGCCCCTTCATATAGAACACATGGCCATTCGAGCACACCAGGCTTGGATCACCGGTTCATGAGGGTGTAGGCCGCGTGCCCATTCCCAAACCGAAGTGGCAACTCCCGCCGAGCGCAGCTCTGCTCGGCGACATATTAGGATCGCGTTGGGCACTTGCAAGTTGGACGGGCTCGCATTGCCGCGCTGAGCAGGAAAGACTGGAGCAATCCGTTAGTGCTGCGCAACAACCTCTCCGGGAACCCCACCTTGCTGGAGTGCTCAGAGGGGTTGGCCGCGGCTGGGCGGCTGCCTTGACACTCTGGCCGGGCCGGTGTATAACGGTACGGAACGTTAAGGGGGGGAGAGCCCGCTAGGGCTTTTCCGTAATGTTCCCAGTTTCGTGTGCTTTGGTTTGTTTCGGATAGGCGCGCGCGCCTTCCGGACCGTTAGAGCGTTAGACCGTTATCTGGGGGGACAATGGTCGAACTCGGCGAAGTGGACATCAAGCGCGGCCTCAAGGACGTTTATTTCGATACGAGCCAGGCCAGCTTCATTGATGGCGCCATTGGCAAGCTTCTCTATCGTGGATACAGCATCCACGACCTCGCCGAGAAGTCCACGTTCGAAGAGACCTCCTACCTCCTGCTCCACGGCAAGCTTCCCTCCCGTAGCGAACTGACCGAGTTCGATTCCCTCCTCAAGCAAGCCCGCCCCCTGCCCACCGAAGTCATTGAAGTCATTCGTCTCACACAGAACGCCCACCCCATGGACGTCCTGCGGACAGCCGTGTCCGCCCTGGCGGCCTTGGATCCCGAGGTCGAAGACAACTCCCTGGACGCCACGCTGCGCAAAGGGGTCCGGCTGACCGCCCAAGCAGCCACTATCGTTGCAGTCCACCATCGCATCCGCAGCGGCCAGGCGCCCGTGGCCCCCAGCGACTCGCTGGGCCACGCCGGCAACTTCCTGTACATGCTGTTCGGTCAGGAGCCCACCGCTGAAGAGGCTCGAACGCTGGACAAGGACTTCATCCTTCACGCCGAGCACGGCAGCAACGCTTCAGCCTTCGGCGCGCGCGTTACCGCCTCCACCGTCGCCGACCTCCACGCCGCCGTTACAACCGGTGTGGGAGTCCTGAAGGGGCCGCTCCACGGTGGCGCCGCTGAGAAGGTTCGAGAGATGACCCTGGAAATCGGCGACGAAAGCCGCGCCGAGAGCTACGTCGCCGACGTGATTGCCAAGGGCGGCCGCATCATGGGGTTCGGCCACCGGGTCTATCGGGCAGAAGACCCGCGGGCCCGGCACATGCGCGATGAATGTCTCCGCTTGGGCGAGGCCAAGGGCGAGCCCACCTGGTTCCGCATTCTCAGCGCCGTCGCCAAGGCCATGAAGCCCTACGAGAGCCGCGGCATCTTCCAGAATGTCGACTTCTGGTCCGGCGCCATCTACACCCTGCTTGCAGTCCCTGACGATCTGTTCATCACCATCTTCGCCATCGGGCGAGTCCCGGGATGGACTGTCCAAGTCTTGGAGCAGTTTGACAACAATATACTCATCCGGCCGCTCACCCAATACACAGGGCCGATGGACGTAGCCTATGTACCCATCGACCAACGCGGGTAGCCATTAGGGGCTTGCCCCATCTTTGGGAGCCCCGCGGGATCACCTCAGGGGGGGATTACGATGGAAGGTTCCGTGATGATATCGGGGATGATGGATGACGGTGACCAGGGATGTGCCCATCACTGGATGATTGAGCCGCCCAACGGGCCTGAGAGTACGGGTCGGTGCAAGAACTGCGGTCAATGGCGGTCATTCCGGAACTCGCTCCCGGACTCGGGCTGGGAGCGAGGGCACGGCGCCCCGGCCCATACCGTGGTAGCGGCCCCTCAGGCCGTCACCTTCTAGCCGCTCTGCGTCTCAGTTCTTCCTGGGCGGGTAGGGCCCAGGGCCGATTGGCGCCGCGCCAACGGCATCGAACGCCGCCGGGACCGCCGGGCAGCGCCTCCAAGGGCTGGCCGGTCTCCTGCCTCTGGTTGTCGCGCGCCTCGTACTCCCGGGCAAGCGCGAGGCTTGGACGCCGTCCCTCTCCCGGAGGAGACGCGAGGACGGCTGGCTCCCCGGTCAACAACGCCTGGCGGACATCCGTTCAGACCGGCTTCATGGCGGCGGTCACCCAACCGCGATTGCCGCCGAAACCCTTCTCGCCGTCTCTCGCGTCGGCCCGGCTGCCGCTGCGCTGTGTGACTCTCACCCTGCTGTGGCGCCAACCAGTCGGCGGCAGCCCTTCTTGTAAAGGCCTTGGCCCGGGGGCATTGGACCCCGACGGCAGTGGAGACCGCTGTGGAACAGCCATTGGCGACCGCCGCTGATTCGGATACCCTTGAAATGCCAACTGCTCACTGCCGCACGCTCCGAGGTGACCGATGACCACTTCAACCCGGCTAGACCAGGAAACGAGCCGGTTCCTTGAATACCTGGACCTCTGGCGGCAATCGCTGCGGCCCTTCTCCCTGACAAACGAGGTCTCAGACCCCGCCGCCGCTGCTGTCTTTTCCACCGACATGGTCGTGGGCTTCTGCGTCTCGGGCAACCTGTACAGCCCGAGGATCGGCGCGCTCATCGAGCCGGTGGTTGGCCTTTTGCAGCGGGCCTACGCCCACGGCATCCGTGATTTCGTCCTGCTGCAGGACACCCACCAGGAAGACGCGCCAGAATTCGAAGCCTTCCCGCCCCACTGCGTCAGGGGCGCCGACGAGTCTCAGGCGGTGCGAGAGATCCGCGACCTACCGTTCTACGACCAGTTCGTCACCGTGGAAAAGAACTCCCTTGACCCAGCATCCAACACAACCTTCGGGCCGTGGCTTGACGGCAATCCCCAGCTCCGAACAGCCATCATCCTCGGGGACTGCACGGACTTGTGCGTCTACCTGCTCGCCATGCACCTGCGGACGCGAGCCAACGCCCGGGGTATCGAGGGCTTCCGCGTGATCGTGCCTGCAAATGCCGTGGACACCTACGACCTGCCGGTGGCGAAGGCCCGGGAGAGTGGCGCGTTCGCACACCCCGCCGATTTCTTCCAGGACATCGGCCTCTACCACCTAGCGCTCAACGGCGTTGAGGTGGCCAGCGAGGTGGTCTAGGGTCTGTGTTACACTCACCTGCAGGCGCCGGACAAAGCCCTCCGCCAGCCGTCGTTTGGGAAGGATGATGAGTAGATGCTAGGAGCTTTCCTGGCCCTGGTGGGGTCCGCTTGGTTCGGGTTCAACAACGCCAGCGTGCGCCGCGGCGTCCTGACCGGGTCAGTGCTCCAGGCGATGGCCGTCACCGTGCCCATCGGCGTCCCCCTCTTCTTCATCGGCGCCGTCCTATCCGGGCAGCTTTTCAACCTCTCCGACCTTTCCGCCCTGAAGGCCCTTTCCCTCGCCGCAGGAGGCGTCGCCCACTTCGTCCTGGGCCGCTACTGCAACTACCGCGCAAGCAAGGCTATGGGCGCCAACCGGGCCGCGCCCATCCTTCAGGTCAACCTTCTGCTGACCCTGACCCTGGCGATCGTCCTGCTGGATGATTTCCTCACTCCCCTCAAGCTCATCGGCATCGGCCTCATCCTGGCGGGCCCGGCGTTGATGATCCGGCGGAGAACGAAAAAGAACGTCGAGCCGCGCCAGGCCCCCTCCGGCGGGGCCGTCGCAGCGGGCGACGACGACGCTGCACCCGCTCAAAAGCCGGTCTTCGTTGCGAACCTGAGGGAAGGCTACACCTTCGCCATCCTCTCCTCGTTTGGCTACACCCTGAGCCCCATCTTCGTGCGGTACGGGCTGAGGGACACTAATCTGAGTCTACTGGGCGGCTTGATCTCCTACGCTGCTGCCGCGGTGGTGGTCGGGTTGGTCCTGCTGCTGCCGGGGAAGTGGGCGCACGTCCGCAGCATGGACCGCACCGTGTCGCCATGGTTCCTCAGGGCGGGAGTAGCCGTTTTTCTATCGCAGATGTTTCGCTACATGGCCCTCAGCATGGCGCCTATAACCGTGGTCTCCCCCATCATGCGGCTCTCGCTGATCTTCCGGGTCATCTTCGCCTGGATCATCAACCGCGACTACGAAACCTTCGAGCCGCGAGTGCTCCTTGGCATCGGTGTATCATTCATAGGTGCCATCGCGCTGGGAATCAGCCTGGACTTCATCGTCGACAACGTGGCCTTGCCGGACTTCTTACTGAGACTCTCTGCGTGGCGATGGCCGTAGACTGCGCCCGCCCCCGCAACAGCAGGGGAAGCGTCGCCGGCGGCAGGGCTTGCCCCACCCCGGCGCTGGGCGTCACAAGAAGGAATAAACAGGGAATAGTCGTAGCTGGAGGCGTATGTATCCCATAGACCTGTCGGGGAAATACGGCGTCGTTTTCGGCGTCAGCAATCACCGGAGCATCGCTTGGAGCATCGCCCGGATTCTGGGCCAAGCCGGCATGGCCATGGCCGTCACCTACCAGAACGAGCGGTTCAGGGACGGTGTAGAGAAGCTGGCCGGTGGGCTGGAGGGCGCCAAGACCTTCGAGTGCGACGTCGGCTCAGATGAAGCTGTGGCTCAGGTCTTCGACAAGATCGAGCAGGATTTCGGCGAGCTTTCCGTCGTGGTGCACAGCCTCGCTTTCGCCCAGCGGGAGGAGTTGGGGGGCGCCTTCCTCAACACGTCGAGGGAGGGATTCAATCTGGCCCTCGAGGTCAGCGCCTACTCCCTGATACCCATCACCAAGTACGCCGTCCCATTGTTGGAGAAGGCTGGAGGGGGCAGCATCATCGCCATGACCTTCCAGGCCTCAGAGCGGGTGTTTCCAGGCTACAACGTCATGGGGACTGCCAAAGCCGCCTTGGAAAACGAGGTCCGGCACCTCGCCTCGGAGCTGGGCCCTCTGAACATCCGGGTCAACGCCATCTCGGCAGGGCCGCTGGACACGCTGGCGGCCAGAGGGATACCCCGCTTCATGGAAATGAAGCGGGCGCACCAAGAGCGCTCACCCCTGCGCCGCAACATCACCCACGAGGAGGTGGCCACCACGGCCCTTTACCTCTCCAGCAACCTCTCCACCGGCGTGACGGGCGCCATAATCCCCGTGGACTCCGGCTATCACGTGATGGGGATCTAGCCCGGCGCCTTTCCGATTCGAGTCGCGTCTAGCCGCCGGGTGGGACCGCAAGCGTCCCTTCAGTTTCCCTTACTGGTACAGTCGCGGCAGCTCCTCCATGAGCAGGCCGTTGCTCATCGTGAACAGCTTCCCACTCATCTCCATGCCCACCTGAGCCGCCAGCACAAACCGGTTCCCCACGAAATCCGGCCCCGGCATCCGCTGCTTCGCCTCCTCCGGCGCATTCTCCGTGGCGATGGCCGCGCCCGGATTCACGCACACCAGGCACACGTTGTAGGGCCGTTCCTCCTCCGCAATGAAGCGCGTGAACGTCCGGATGGCCTCCTTGGACACTACATAGCCCGCCCCGGGATCGGTCACGGCCCCGCCCCCGTACAGCGTCACCACGTGGCCGCCACCCTGCGCCTCCATCTGCGGCAGCACCGCCTTCGTGCAGATCACCGTGCCCCGGAACGTCGTGTTGATCACCTTGTCCCAGAAGCTCGTCTCCATCTCTTTCAATCGCGGCCACAGCGGAACGCCCCACCGGAAATGCGGCACGATAGCGGCGTTCGGCACCATAACGTCCACGCTCCCAAAGCGGTCTACCGCCCTGGCGACCATGTCCTGGACCTGGGCCTCGTCCTGGACATCCACCTCCAGCGTCAGCACCTGCGCTCCCCGCTCAGCCACCTCAGCGGCGACCTCCTCGGTCGACGCAATGTCAGCGATGACCAAGTTGGCCCCCGCCTCAGCAAAGGTATGCGACATGTACCGGCCTATGCCCATCGCGCCACCGGTGATGATAACTGTTGTTCCTTCTAGCATCGCTGTGCCTCCCTGGTGTGACGCCTGCATCGGCGCTGCTCTGAACACGCCACGGCAAGGTTACACCAGAACGAGTCGCAACGCATCGCCTCGGATGTGCTCCGCCCAAGGCTCACTCGCAGCGGCTCCCAGTGTCTGGCCGCCGTTGCGAAGGCACCGGAAATTGGTTACTCTGCAACCGCTTTCGCAGGCAAGCCCTGCCTACGATAGCGCCTATACAGCACACCATCTCTTTAGGCGCGTGCACATTGCCGCTTGGAGGCAACCATGGTCGAAGCCGGGGACAAGATCGACGCTCTCCTTCAAGAGTCCCGCCGCTTGGCGCCCCCCAAGGACTTTCAAGCGCGGGCCACCATCAATGACGCTTCCCTCTACGACGAGGCCGATGCCGACCCGGAGGCCTTCTGGGCCAGAATGGCGGGAGAGTTGAGTTGGTTCCGGCCCTGGGACCAAGTCCTCGACTGGCAGCCCCCCTTCGCCAAGTGGTTCATCGGCGGCAAGCTCAACGTCTCCTACAACTGCCTGGACAGGCATTTGGAGAAGCGCCGCAACAAGGCGGCAATCGTGTGGGAAGGCGAGCCCGGCGACTGGAAGGTCTACACCTACGGCGACCTGCATAGGGAGGTCTGCCAGTTCGCCAACGGCCTGAAAAGCCTCGGCATCGGGAAGGGAGACCGAGTCGCCATCTATATGCCCATGGTGCCCGAACTGCCTATCGCCCTCCTGGCCTGCGCCCGCATCGGGGCCCCGCACAGCGTCGTCTTCGGCGGCTTCAGCGCCGAGGCCCTGCGCGACCGCATCAGCGACTGCACCGCCAAGGCCGTCATCACCGCGGACGGCGGCTACCGGCGCGGCAGCGCCTTCCCCCTGAAGCCAACCGTCGACCAAGCCGTCGCCGAAACGCCGAGCGTCGAGACAGTGATATCCGTCCGCAGGACCGGCACAGCCGACGAGCTTATGACGGAAGGCCGCGACCATTGGTATCACGACGTTATCAAGGACCAGCCGCTCACCTGCGAGCCTGAGCAGATGGACAGCGAGGACATGCTGTTCCTCCTGTACACCAGCGGCACCACCGGCAAGCCCAAGGGCGTCGTTCATACGACGGGCGGCTACCTCACCGGCGCCTACACCACCGCGAAGTTCGTGTTCGACCTCAAGGAAGAGGACGTGTACTGGTGCACTGCCGACATCGGCTGGGTCACCGGCCACAGCTATATGGTCTATGGCCCTCTGAGCAACGGCGCAACCTCTGTCATGTACGAGGGTACCCCCGACTACCCCGACTGGGACCGCTTCTGGGCCATCATCGAAAAGTACCGCTGCACCATCTGCTACACCGCGCCCACCGCTATCCGCGCCTTCATGCGCCAGGGCGAGGAGCATCCCCAGAAGCACGACCTGACCTCGCTCCGCCTGCTGGGCACTGTTGGGGAGCCCATCAACCCGGAGGCGTGGATGTGGTATTGGGAGCACATCGGCGGTGGCAGATGCCCCGTCGTCGATACCTGGTGGCAGACGGAGACGGGGTCCATCCTCATCACTCCCCTTCCCGGCGTTACGACGTTGAAGCCCGGCTCCGCCACCCGGCCGTTCCCCGGCATCTCTGCCGAAATCGTCGATGAGAAGGGTAACCCCGTAGCCAGGGGCGAGGGCGGCCTCTTGGTGCTCACGCGGCCCTGGCCGTCCATGCTCCGCACCATCTACGGCGACCCCGACCGCTACAGGGAACAGTACTGGAGCCGCTTCCCCAACGTATACTTCACGGGCGACGGCGCCCGCACAGACGAAGAAGGATACTTCTGGCTCCTTGGGCGAGTCGATGACGTTATCAACGTCGCGGCCCATCGAATCAGCACCATGGAAGTCGAAAGCGCCCTCGTCGACCACCACTCCGTCGCCGAGGCCGCCGCCATCGGCAAGACCCACGACATCAAGGGTCAGGCCGTAGCCGCCTTCGTCACAGTCAAGAAGGAGATCGATCCAACCGACGCCCTCGCCGCTGAGCTGAAACAGCACGTAACCCAGAAGATTGGCGCCATTGCCCGCCCCGACGAAATCTTCTTCACGGCGGAACTGCCCAAGACCCGCAGCGGAAAGATCATGCGGCGCCTGCTCCGCGACATCGCCGAAGGCCGCGCCGTCGGCGATACAACCACGCTCGCCGACCCCAACGTCATCCAGAAGCTCAAGGACCAGTACGCCGAGACCGAAGAGTAACCCCAATCTTGGGCAAGCAGGGAAGGGGCGGCTCGCCGCAACGGCGAGCCGCCCCTTCCCGCGTAGCCGCCAGACTCTCCTCTTAGCATTCTCCTAACCTCCTCTTAACAGTCCGCTAATGATCCCGTAACGGATGGTTCACTTCTGGACGCTACCCTGAGGGCAGCAAAGAGATGGCCCTCATGAACTATTCCAACCAACCGCCCCTGACCCAAAGGCCCACCCCTACGATAGCCCTCGTCGCCCATGACGAGATGAAGGAAGACCTCCTGGCTCTCATGCGGGAGTACACCGAATTCCTCTTGGAATGCAGCTTGGTCGCGGCCCGCGGCGACAGCATCGAGACGGCCTTGAAGAGTGGGTTTTCCATCAATCTGTTGCACGCTCCCGGCATGGGCGGAGAGCTCCAGGTCGCTTCCCTGGTGGTGGATGGCCTGGCGGACGCAGTCATCCATTTGGGCAACCCAAACGGCCAGTGGCTGCCGGACGCCGCGGCGCTGCTCAGGGCGTGCGACACCCGCAACATCGCCTTTGCCGGCAACCGGGCTACCGCTGAGGCCGTGCTCAGTCACTTGGCCGGTTTGAGCGAGGACCGGCTCCTCGGCACCTCAGAACCTCTTAACGAGGACGAGAGCGATGACTACTGGAACCGGCAAGGCGTCTCCCCAGTCTCCGGAGCGACCGCTCAAGGAGAACCGCTGGAAACGAGCGGCCAGGCGGACGCTTCAGACTCTCTTCCCCTGGGCTGGAATGACGGCGACCTGTCGATACTGCGGGGGGAAGTTGGAAACGACTAGGGAGGTCACCTTCCTTTCAGGCCCCTATGTCTACGCGGGCGCGTATTACCGCCGATGCCCCTAGTGCGGGGATGCCCTCGCCGAACACGACGCTTTCCTGGACAACCCCTATCTCTAGGCTGGGCGCCCCCCCAGCCTCCGACAACCAAGACCCCAAATGAAGGAGGAACGAAGATGAGCATAGGTATGGGTAGGATCTTGAAGAACTCTGCCCTCTGGGGGGCAACGGCGACCGCCCTGATCGTCATCGCGGCTGCATGCAGTTCGGATCCCACCGCCTCGGTTCCGGGACTGACCGGCACCATTGAGATCGACGGCTCCAGCACTGTCTTCCCCATCTCTGAGGCCGTCGCCGAGGAGTTCGGCAAGGTCAGCCCCGACGTTCGCGTCAACGTCGGCGTCTCCGGCACCGGCGGCGGCTTCAAGCGCTTCACCGTCGGCGAAACCGACATCTCCAACGCCTCCCGCCCCATCGAGGACGCGGAGGCCGAAGCAGCCGCAGCCAACGGCATCGAATTCCTGGAACTCAAGGTCGGCACCGACGGCCTCTCCGTCATCGTCAACCCCGACAACGACTTCGCGTCCTGCTTGACCACCGGCGAGCTCAAGATGATCTGGGAGCCTGGCTCCAGCGTCAACACCTGGAACCAGGTCCGCTCCGACTGGCCCGACCAGCCCATCCGGCTCTACGGCCCGGACACCGACTCCGGCACCTTCGACTTCTTCACCGAGGAGATCATGGGCAAGGCCCAGCTGAGCCGCCCGGACTACACCGCCTCCGCTGATGACAACGTCCTGGTTCAGGGCATCTCCGGCGACCGTAACTCCCTGGGTTACTTCGGCTACGCCTACTACCTGGAGAACACCAACAGGCTGAAGGTTGTAGGCGTGGACAGCGGCGATGGCTGCGTCGTCCCCACCCCCGAGACTATTGAGGCTGGCCAGTACACTCCCCTGTCCCGCCCGCTGTTCATCTACGTGAACACCGAATCTCTCAAGCGGCCGGAGGTCAGGGCCTTCGTCGAGTTCTACATGGAGGTTGGCGCCACCCTCTCCGCCGAGGTCGGCTATGTGCCGGAATCAGCCAGCGTGTACGCCGGAAACAAAGCCAAGCTCCAGTAAGCCAACCAGCGAACTAAACACCCCGGGACCAGCCAAGGGCGGCGATACCGCCGCCCTTGGCTGTGGGGGAGCAGACGCGGGTGAACGCGAAACCTCCTTAATAGATCGTTAACCGCTCCCTAACACTCCGGTAACATTTCCATTGCAGATGGCCTTTTAGACTGTCCTCAGCATTGGGCAGGAGAGCCATCGGCAAGTTGCCATCGAACGAGCCTCGCCTGAACCCCTGGGTCGCGGTATGCATGGGCGCCGCCATTGATGTGGATGGGTCCAACTCTGAGGCCATCACCGAAGCGTTTGGGCGGGCCGGCCTTCGCGCCGGCTGACAATAATCAGGAGTGCAGTTAGTGCAAGCAGGCGCATCGTCGACTCCCGCGGTTCCCGGCGCGCCAGGCTTCCGGCGTCGCGGCAGGCGGAGCGCCGCCCTTCAGGAGACCCTCATCAGGAGGATCTTCTTCCTCTGCGCCCTTGTCTCCATCCTCACCACCGTCGGCATCCTCTTCACGCTTCTCACCGAGGCCGTCGGCTTCTTCATAGACGCGGCAGACCTCGGCGTCTACTTCTGGGACTTCCTTGTCGGCTCCAACTGGGCCCCTCGGGCGCCGGACCAGTACCAGTCCTTCGGGGTGCTGCCCTTGGTCATGGGCACACTGCTTGTGACGGTCGTGGCCGCCGCCGTGGCGCTGCCGGTCGGCCTCTTCACTGCCATCTTCCTGGCCGAGTACGCCCCGGACCGGGTGCGTCGGACCATCAAGCCCATCCTGGAAATCCTGGCTGGCGTTCCCACGGTCGTCTACGGGTACTTCGCGCTCACCTTCGTTGCCCCGATCATCCAGACCGTCATCGAAAGCGTCTTCAACCACTACCTCATTGTGTTCAACGCCCTCAGCGCCGGGCTCGTGCTCGGCTTGATGATCGTGCCAATGGTCTCTTCCCTCAGCGAGGACGCCATGCTGGCCGTCCCCCGCTCCCTGCGGGAGGGCGCCTACGCTCTGGGAGCGACGCGCATCCAGGTATCGCTGCGGGTGGTCGTTCCCGCGGCGCTGTCGGGCATCGTCGCCGCATTCATCCTCGCTATCTCCCGCGCCATCGGCGAGACCATGTTGGTCACCATTGCCGCCGGGGCCACACCCAAAATGACCTTTAATCCCCTGGAGAGCATCCAGACCATGACCGCCTATATCGTCCAGGCGTCCCTTGGGGAGGCCGTCCACGGGTCTCTGGAGTTCCGCACCATCTTTGCCGTAGGGACGCTCCTCTTCATGATGACCTTCGCCATGAACCTGCTGGGCCACTTCGTGGTGCGGAGGTGGCGTGAGCACTATTAGCCCGTCGCGCCGTCAACGCGAGACAAGCCGGACGCAGGACGCGTCAGGAGCCTGAGATGGAACGGCAAACAACCCTATTCAACCCGAGGCTGAGGTTGCGCAAGGCAACCGGCATTGCCTTCTACGTCCTGTTCCTGGGCGCCGTGCTCGTAGGAATTACTGGCCTCGTCATCCTCATAGCGCAGGTCCTCATAGAGGGCGTGCCGTGGTTCAACTGGCACTTCCTCACCAGCTATCCCTCCCGGCACGAAGGGGAAGCAGGGGTCCTCGCAGCCATGGCCGGCACCGTCTATCTCATGGTGCTGACGGCCAGCTTGACGGTTCCCGTCGGCGTGGGCGCCGCCATCTATCTAGAGGAGTTTGCCCCCAAGAACTGGTTCACCCGCTTCATCGAAATCAACATCTCCAACCTGGCGGGGGTTCCATCCATCGTCTACGGACTTCTGGGCATCGCCCTCTTCGTGTCCTGGATGAGTCTGGGCCGCAGCCTGCTCGCCGGCTCAATGACACTAGCCTTGCTCGTTCTTCCCATCGTCATCCTGGCCTCTCGCGAAGCCATCCGAGCCGTCCCCGACACCTACCGCCAGGCTGCCTACGCGCTCGGCGCCACGCCCTGGCAGGTCGTGCGCGGCGTCGTGCTTCCCTCATCCATGCCCGGCATACTCACCGGTGTGATCCTGGCCATGTCCCGGGCCATCGGTGAGGCAGCCCCGGTCATCGCCATCAGCGCCCTGGTCTATCTCACCTTCGTACCCAGCAGCCCATTGGACCGGTTCACCGTCCTTCCCATCCAGATCTTCAACTGGACTACCCGGTTCTCTGACGACTTCCGGAGCCTCGCCGCCGCCGGCATCATCGTGCTACTCATCATTCTCCTGTCCATGAATGCGGTGGCAATCTACGTGCGCAACCGCTTCCAGACCAAGTCGGAGGAGTAAAGCGTGTCAGAAAACGCCATCAGCGCCCGCAACGTCAACGTTTGGTATGGGAGCTTCCAAGCCTTGACAGACATCAACCTGGAAGTGGAGAAGAATCAGGTGACCGCTCTCATCGGGCCTTCGGGGTGTGGCAAGAGCACCTTGCTCCGTTGCTTCAACCGCATGAACGAGCTGATCCCCGGAGCTAGAGTGGGTGGGCGGATCATGTTCGGAGGGGCCAACCTCTACGACCCCTCCGTAGACCCCACCGAAATCAGGTCTCGCATCGGCATGGTGTTCCAGAAACCCAACCCCTTTCCCAAGTCCATCTATCAGAACGTAGCCTTCGGATTGAAGGTCAACGGTTACCTCGGCAATGTCGATGAGGCCGTAGAGCGGTCCCTGCGCCGGGCTGCCCTATGGGACGAGGTCAAGGACCGCCTGGGCCACAGCGCCTTCCAACTCTCCGGCGGCCAACAGCAGCGCCTCTGCATAGCCCGGGCACTGGCCGTCGAGCCGGAGATCGTTCTGATGGACGAGCCCGCCTCCGCCCTCGACCCCATCGCCACCCTGGCCATCGAAGACCTCATACGCGAGCTGGCGCCGGAGGTGACCATCATCATCGTTACGCACAACATGCAGCAGGCCGCTCGGGTCTCCGACTTCACGGCCTTCCTCATGGTTTCGGAAAGCCGTAGCGGATACCTCGTCGAGTATGGCCCCACGTCCCAGATATTCACCAACCCCAAGGAAGAACGCACCGAGGCCTACATTACCGGCCGCTTTAGCTAGGAGGACCCCATGGTTAGGACAGAGTTCGACAACGCCTTGGCCAGCCTCCAGGATGAACTTCTGGAGTTGGGCAGCATGGTGGAGCAGGCCGTCGTTAGGGCCGTGGACGCCCTCAAACGCCGCGACCTCGCGCTGTCGCAGCAGATCGT
This sequence comes from Dehalococcoidia bacterium, assembly GCA_965263165.1. Taxonomy (GTDB): domain Bacteria; phylum Chloroflexota; class Dehalococcoidia; order Lucifugimonadales; family SAR202-VII-2; genus SAR202-VII-2. The sequence continues at coordinate 879,767 of OZ253584.1, read as the reverse complement.
TGACGAGGACGACATCATCGACCGAAAGCGCTTCGAGTTGGAGGAGCGCTGCGTCGAGATCATCGCCACGCAGCAGCCCCTGGCCGGCGACCTCAGAATCCTCATCGCCGTGCTCCACATTGCGGTCGAGCTCGAGCGCATGGGAGATTATGGCGAAGGCATCGCCAAGATCAGCCTCATGATGGGCGACCAACCCACTATCAAGCCCCTCATAGACATCCCTCGCATGGCTGATATGGCCACGGCCATGCTCCGCCGCAGCCTCGACGCCCTCGTGAACAGGGACGTGGACCTCGCTCTCCAAATCTGCAACGACGACGACGAGATCGACGCCCTGTATGACCAGGTCTACCGGGAGTTGCTCGTGTTCATGATCCAGGACCCCAAGACCATTCAGAGGGCCACCTACCTGCTATGGATTGCCCACGACCTCGAACGCGTCGCCGACCGGGCCACCAACATCGCCGAGCGGGTGATCTTCCTGGTCACGGGTAGGCTCATGGAGATCAACGTCTCCAAATACTAGGCAGCCCCTTCCGCGAAGCTCCGAACTCCGTGAACACAACCCTTCAAGTCGAGCAAGACCTGCCCATCAACGCCATCCCGGCTATTTGAGGCGTTGCGCGCCGCCGAGGCCGTGGGGACCTTTGGCCTGGTGTTCGTCGGCACCGGCGCCATCATGGTCAACGAACTCTTTGATGGCCGGCTTTCCCACCTCGGTGTCTCGATGGCCTTCGGGCTCATCGTGGCGGTGATGATCTACGCCGTGGGCCACATCTCCGGCGCACACATCAATCCTGCCGTAACGTTGGCCTTCGCCCTCTCCCGCCACTTCCCCTGGAAGGACGTACCGCTCTACTGGAGCGCCCAGCTCGCCGGCGCCGCGACGGCAAGCCTGACGCTCTGGGCGCTGCTCGGCCGCATCGCCGACATGGGGGCAACCGTTCCCGCCGGCAGCGCCGGACAGGCCCTCGGCATGGAAATCATATTGACCTTCTTCCTCATGCTCGTCATCATGGCCGTCGCCACCGATGTAAGGGCGGTGGGACAAGCGGCAGCCCTGGCCATAGGGGCAACCGTGGGGCTTGAGGCCATCGTCGGCGGGCCAATATCCGGAGCCTCCATGAATCCGGCCCGCTCGCTCGGACCGGCCCTCGTTGCTTGGACGTGGAACGGCCACTGGCTCTGCTGGGCCGGACCGCTCATGGGCGCCAGCGGCGGGGCGGTGTTCTATCGTTGGCTGCGCGGAGGCCAACACTCAACCACCGCCGCCGAGCCGAATCGTCATACCCCGCCGTCATAACGGGCGCGGCATCCGGCAGGGGGATGAGGGGCAAGCTCCACAGTCCTCTCATTGCCAGTCGGGGAGTCAGGAGCTATGAAGCGAGTCCTCTTCGTTTGTGTGCACAACGCCGGACGGAGCCAGATGGCCGAAGCCTTATTCAACCACCTGGCGGATGGCCGCGCCGTTGCCGAATCCGCAGGCTCCCTATTGGCCGACCGGGTGAATCCGATCGCCACCGAAGTCATGCGGGAGATAGGCATCGACATCTCCGGCGCCACCCCCAAGGTAATCACCCAGGAGATGGTCGATAGAGCCGACCTCGCCTTCACGATGGGATGCGCCATCGACGAGGCGTGCCCCGCCCAATTCATCCCCGCCGACGACTGGGGCCTCGAAGATCCATCCGGGCAGCCGATCGAGAAGGCCCGCCAGATTCGGGACCAGATAGAAACAAAGGTTAGGGAATTGCTGGGGAGACTGGACGGCCCAGACCCTAGCGGCCGTAGAACCTGACCGTGTTGTCCACCAGTATCTTCTGCTTGGCCTCCTCCGACAGGTCAGGGCGCTCCAGCATCTCGTCGATCTCATGCTTGCAGCGCGGCGCATCGTTCTCGTGAGGAAAGTCGGAGGCGAAGATAAGTACGTCATCCCCCAGCCGCTCGACGGCATAGCGCAGGCCTTCTTCGCCACCCTCGCATGAAAAGAACAATTTGCCGCCTTTGAAGTAGTCGCTGGGCGTCTTCTTCATCCAATCGGAGAACTCTGTGTGGCCACCCTTCTCCAGCCCCGAGACTTCGTACTGACGGTCCAGCCTATCCATCATGTAGGGGACCCAGCCCGTCCCCGCTTCCAGATAACCGACCCGCAGCGCTGGAAAGCGCTCGAAGACGCCTTCAAAGATCATGCTGGTCAGTTGGACCATCAGCGAGAAGGGGTGCTCGAGGGCCATGGAACAGGCAAACCGGTTGAAAAAATCGAGGCCGATACCCTGAGACGGCGCGCCGTGGACGGCAAGGGCGCAGTCCAAGCGCTCCGCCTCTTCGAAGATGGGCCAGAACTCCGGGTCGCCCAGGGGCTTGCGGACTCCCAGGTCTCCGCCGTTAGCGGGCAGCACCGCCCCTATCATGCCTAGTTCGGTGACGGCCCTCCGCAGCTCTTTGACGGCCTCCGGCACGTTCTGGAGCGGAATGAGGGCCACGCCCCTTAGGCGGTCGCTCTCCTTCTGGAAACGCTCGCTGAGCCAGTTGTTGTAGGCCTTGGCCACGGCCACCGCCCACACGGGATCTTGAATGAGGCCATAGCTCAGGCCTGCGGACGGATAGAGGACTGTGGACTCCACATTCACCTGATCCAAGAAGTCCAGCCATGTCTTCGCCGTGACCGAAAAGTCGCCGACGTACAGCCCGCGCCGGGCCGTTAGCGCGCCGCGGTGATAGCCGTCCAGCGTAGGAAAGAACGGGAAGGCAAGCACGATCCTGTTGCCCCTATACGGGTCATCCAAGAACTCGAAAAGCTCCGCGTCGTTTTCGAAGATATGGCCGTCGCCATCAACAACTCTCACTCCTTCCATTGTGGCGCCTCCTTTCCCCTACCTCTTGGCCTCCATAACGCCGTAGGGGCGTTCGATTGAACGCCCCTACGAACTCCGTCATCCCTGGCATCCTAGGGCTTTCGGCTGCTGTACCACTGTGCATAGTCCCTGATGGAGCCCGTCATGTCGAAACGGGGCTCGTAGCCAATCTCCGCCTTGGACCGGCCCATATTGAGCGCAACCGCGGCGAAGCCGCCTGAGGGCTGCTCCCCCGACACACTGACCTTGGTCTCCGGCAGGGCCGCCTTGATCGCGTCCGCCATGTCTTCCGCAGTCGTGACCGTCCCGGTCCCCACGTTGAAGACCCTGCCCTTGGGGTTGTCCGCCTTCAGGGCAAGAACGGTTCCCTGTGCTGCGTCCTTGGAGTAAACCCACTCCACGCTCTGCGACGGCACCGATGTCTCGCCGGTCCTAATGGCGTTCTCGACCATGTCCCGGAACAGGTTGCTGGGCCCACCGCCGCCGCGGCCGCGCCATGGGCCGGCGATGGCCGCGTAGCGGACCAGTCGCACGTCCACACCGCAGAAGTCGGCATAGTTGTGGGCCAAGCTTTCCACCGCCTGCTTAGTCGTGGCGTAGAAGCTCGTGGGGCGCGGGAAGGCCTCCTCGCAGCCGGTGTCGCCGTTGTCCTCCCCGCCCGCCCAGAACATCGCCAGCACCCCGGAACTCACCGCCACCACTCGCTGGACGCCGTGGATCCTCGCCGCCTCCAGCACGTTCACCGTGCCCATGATGTTGATCTGAACGGCGCCGTAGGGGTTCTCCTGGGCGCCGATGGTCAACATCGGATAGGCGGCGGTATGGACGATGCGGTCTGCGCCGCTTTCTTTCAACGCCCTCGTGATGTCCAAGGGGTTCAGGATGTCGCCCTGGATCACCCGTAGCTTATCAACGTCTACGTTGTCCGCCAGCGACTCCGGTTGCGGCGAGTAGTCCAAGATGGTCAGGTCTTCGCCTTCCCCCACCAGGATATTCGCCACCTGGGAGCCAACCAGGCCCCCGCCGATCAAAAGGACTGACATTGTTCCTCCGAAGGTTGTTGCCTACAGGCCGTAGAACTTCCGGGCGTTGCTGCCGAGAACTGCCTCGATGTGCGAAGGAGAGAGGGTGTCGTTCTCCAGCGTCTCGTCGATCTCCTCCATGGCCGCCTGGAAGTCCACCTCGTGTGGGTAGTCAGACGAGTAGGCGAAACAGTCGATGCCCACCCTTCCGGCCAGGTATGGCAGCGTGGGGTCGACGCCCTCGCAGCCCACCAACACCTTCCCAGTGCTCAGGTACTCCTCCGCCGGCCGGGGCGGCGCGCCCGTAAACTCAGCCGCCCGCTGTATCCGGTCGAGGGCTAGGGCCAACCAGGCGCATCCGCCTTCGAGGAAGGCGACCCGCATGTCGGGGAACTGCTCGAACACCCTGTCGTACACGAATGATACGAAGGCGTAGAACAGCGGCACCGGGTGGTGCACGATGTTCGACGGCGTAAGCCCGGTGAAGGAGTCGATGCCGATGCCCACGTTGGAGCCGCCGTGGATGGCGATGACGCAGCCCAGGTCCGACGCTTCCTTGTACACCGGCCAGTAGTATTCGTGGCCAAGGTGCAGGTCCAAGCCGGTAGACGGAATCATTGCGCCCGGCAGGTCCAGCTCTTTCACGACGCGCCTCAGCTCCAGGACCGCCCGGGAAGGGTCCTGCATGGGCAGTATGCCCATGGGGTGAATCCTCGAGTCCTTGGCCCGGTAGCAGTTGGCCATGTAGTCGTTGAAGGAGCGGCACATGCTCACGACATAGTCGTTGTTGCGCAGCTTTCCCACTTGGAGACCTTCGGTGGTGTAGAGCACCGTCCGTTCCATCTTTGACTTGTCCAAGAGAGAGATCCAGTCCTCCGCCGAGCCCGTGCGGTGCTCGCTGGCGTTCACCCGTTCCCTCGGGGCCGCAGCACTGGCTGCGCCGCCGCTGACGTTGGTGAAGTGCAGGCCGTCCAACGTGCCAAAGAGGCTGGTCTTGCTCAGGCGCATCGCCTGTCCCACGACCCCGACCCCGCTCAGCGTATCCTGGATCGCGGGATCAAGAAACTCAAACATGTCCTCCAGTGACTCGATGATGTGTCCGTCCGCATCGACAATTGCTGGAGCCCCGTTCGTTGCCATGGTGTCCTCCTCCTGCGGTTCTCGTTCTTTGCTTGCCTGGAACATTGGGGTGTCCAGGACTTCCTTTGCTGGCCATCCTTGCCGGCTATCGCTCTGAGCCGCCTCGGCCCGGCGAAATACGCCAACTTGGACACAGGATGTTGCGAATACCCTGCATTCCGTCTATGCCCCCCAGCATGACGACTGAACTATATCCGCCCGCATTCCAGGGTGTCAACAGACCGGCGCGGACGTGGGCGCCGGCATTCAGGCGTATAATCTCCACAAGCCCCTCACCAAGAGCCGAGACCCAGCATCCATGCAACCGCTACTTCGCTACCTCACCACCACCGGCGTCGGATCGCGGCGCCATTGCTTCAAACTCATCGTCGACGGCAAGGTCCGGGTCAACGGCCGCCTGGCCCACGACACTACCGCGCCCGTCGAGCCTTTCGACGTCGTGAAGGTGGACGGCAAGGCGGTGCGGGGATTGGATCAGAAGGTGTACTTGAAGCTCAACAAGCCAAGGAGAATCATCTCCACGACATCAGACGAGCATGGCAGACGCATCGTCACCGACCTCGTGCCGCGGCAGTACGCCCGCCTGCGCCTGTTTCCCGTCGGCCGTCTGGACGCCCAATCCACCGGGCTGGTGCTCCTCACCAACGACGGCGACCTGGCCTATCGCTTAAGCCATCCTCGATTCGAGGTGGAGAAGGAGTATCTGGTGACGCTGGCTGAGACCCTGACGGACGGGCAAAAGCAGGCCTTGCAGCGTGGCGTGGACATCGGCGGCGAGCACCTGACGTCGGCCAGGGTCAAACCTCTTTCAGCCGCGGGGGGCCTCCGGTATAGCCTCGTCATCCGCGAGGGGCGCAACCACCACGTGCGCCGAATGCTCAAGTCCGTTGGGCGGGAGGTGAAAGAGCTGCACCGCGTGCGCATCCATTCCCTCATGCTGGGACGCCTGCCGGCGGGAGAGATGGAGGAACTAACCACCGATGAGGTGCGCCTGCTCTTCAAGGACCTCCCCGATCCGGGACCCGCTGCGCCGCCTCCGCAGCCAAAGCCCAAGACAAGAAGGCCCCCCATTCCCCGTCGCCGCCCCGCCGCCCCACGATGAGCCGCCATAACCTGCCCCGCCAACTCGGGGCTCACGCTCTCCGCTGCGCTAGGTGTGCTTCCCAAGGGCGTTGAGTTACGGGCGCGGAGGCGGCAGCATCCTCTCCTCCCTTCCCCCAACTAACGGGGAAGGGAGGATGGGGGTAGCGCAAAAACCTCTATGAGAACTACATCTAGGCGGGATAGACGGCCTTGGACTTGAGCTGCGGCCATGCCGCCGGAGCGCCGGCCTTCTCGATGCGCTCAGCCAGGGGCAGACTCTCGTCCCAGTCGTAGGCCACGAAACGCAGCCCGTTGATTCCGTCCGACCCCTCCGACGCTAGCCATATCACGGGAATCATCATGATGTCCGGCTGAATCAGCTTCTGCCGGTCGAACTGGGTGTCTGGGGGCAGCAGGTTGGTGTTCACCGGCCCGCCCGGCACCAGCACGTTGGCTGTTACGCCCGTCCCCTCCATGTCCTTGGCCATCGTGGCCACCAGCGCTTCATGGCCCGCCTTGGATGGGCCATAAGGGCACATGGAAACCCTGATCATCGTGTCCAAGCTCGTCGTCACGCCAATGATGCGCCCCCACTTCTGCTCCAGCAGATGCGGCATCGCCGCGCGCGCCATGAGGAAGGGGCCGCTAAAATTGACGGCAACAACCCTGGCCCATCCACCGGGCGAGACCGTCCAGAAAGGTTCGAAGGTCGTGGGGCTTTCCCCAACGTTGAACTGGTTGGTCCCAGCGTTGTTGATCAGAACGTGAAGTCCCCCCAACTCGCTGATGGTCGTGGCGACCACCCGCTCCGCATCCTCAGGGCTCGTCACATCAGCGACAATCGTGGCAAGTTCGGCCCCGGCGACGTTGCTGCGAACGAAACTCGCGCTGTCCTCCAGGTTCGCGGCGTCAATGTCCATCATGGCCACCTTGGCGCCGGCTCGCGCCAGAGAGAGGCTCATGGCCCGGCCCATGCCAATGGGGCTGCCCGCCCCCGTGACGATAACGACCTTCCCCGTCAATTCGTTTGCCATAGTTTCTCCTGTTTGGACTCGAGCTGCTGGCCCGCGGCTCGCGAAACTTCCCGCGGAGAATACCAGACCTCCGCGGCGCCTGACACCCACCCCCGCCGCACGGCGCAACGGGCCTTACTCGAACAGAATGCGCCGGCGCTTGGGGCGATGCGCGTACCGAACACCAAATTTGTTGATGGCGGTGTCCCTGATGAGCCCAGCCGCCTCAGCCGGCGAATCGGTGACGATGAGCCCGTCAACGTCCTTCTCGTCGATGGTCCCCTGACGGACCAGCGTGTCCCGCATGAAGTCCAGCAGCGGGCGCCAGAAGGCCGACCCCATCAGCACAATGGGAAAGTCTCTGATCTTGCCTGTCTGGATCAGCGTGGCAGCTTCAAACACCTCGTCCAGAGTGCCAAAACCGCCCGGCAGCGCAATGAAGGCCACTGAGTACTTGACCAGCATCACCTTGCGCACGAAAAAGTAGTGGAACCCCACAGAGGTATCGAGATAGGCGTTGGGCGCTCCCTCCTCAGGAAGCTGGATCGTGCATCCTACCGTTGATCCCCCAGCCTCCTTCGCCCCCCTGTTGGCCGCCTCCATGATCCCCGGCCCTCCCCCGGTCATCACGGTGAAGCCGGCCTGGGCCACTTCCGCCCCCACCCGGCGCGCCAGGTCGTAGTAGGGATGCGTCTCGGGGAAGCGGGCGGAACCGAAAATCGTCACACAGGGGCTCACGAAATGGAGCGCTCGGAACCCGCGTATCATGTCGACGACGGTGCGGGCCGCCTGCTTCAGACCGCCCGTGCGAGGCTCGGGACCCTCCAGAAGGGCTCCCTCGATTGATCGGCGTTGGACGGGCCCGGTAGCGCCAGGCATAGGGCAACCTCAGCAAAGAGAATCGCCTGCATTGTCATTGTATGGGATGACCGCGGCTCCCGTTCCAAACGGGACCCCCGCTCCCCGCGAGCGCCGCTGCCCAAGCAGCAAGGGCGCATCGGAAAGGAGGCGAAACCGCGCGCGGCTCAACGCCGGAGGGAACTATGGCGCATCCAGTTCGCCGAGTTGGTTGCCAACCCTCTCTGCTGCCAACGCCACCCTCTCCCACTCCTCCCAGAGCGCCTGAGTCTCCGTGCCCAGAACCCGGTGGCGCTCGCCGGTGAGCGCCACCTGCGTCATGTCCTCAAAATTGACCGGGTTCGAAAGGAACGCCTCCAGCTCCGCAATCTGCGCCTCGCGGTCCACCAGCGCCGCATCTATTTCACCAGTCCTCGCTGCCAGCTTGCGAGCCTCCCGGTTCAGCGCGCGTCGGAGCTGATCGTCGGCGGTTCTGACTTTCCCGGCGCCTTTCCTGGCGGGGTCCCCAGCGCCATTGGCCTGGGCGGTTTCTATTGGCTTCCGATAAATATAGGCGTCGTAGCCGCCTGGGAATACCACAGGCCGGCCGTTGTCGATCTCAATGATGCTGTTGGCCACCTGCCGTATCAGCGTGCGGTCGTGGGTTATGAAGCAGATGGCGCCGGGATAATCGCCAAGGGCATCGGCGAGAATCTCTCTGGATGCTATGTCCAGGTGGTTCGTCGGCTCATCCATGAGCAGCAGGTTGCATCGCTGCGCCAGTATCTTGGCCAGGGCCACGCGCGCCTTTTCTCCGCCAGACAGCACGGATATGGGCTTGCGGACATCGTCGCCGCTGAACAGGAATTCACCCAGGATGCTCCGTAGGCTCTGGTCCGACTGCTCGGGAGCAGCCTGCTGAAGCTCCTCGATGAGCGTGTTGGCAGGGTTGAGCAGATCGAGCACATGCTGCGCGTAGTAGCCGGTGACGACGTTGTGGCCAGTCTTTCGCTCACCCTCCTCAAAGGGGAGAACCCCGGCAAGTATCTTCAGCAGGGTGGTCTTGCCGGCGCCATTCGGTCCCACCAGGGCGGCCTTGTCGCCGCGGGCCAGCGTCAGGTTGAGCCCGCGGTAGACGGCATGGTCGCCATAGGACTTGCCGACGTTGATGAGACGGATCGCCTCCGCGCCACTGCGGGCCGGCGCCGGGAACGCATAGTGCACCCTCTTGGTCGCCCTGGGCAGCTCAACCCGCTTCACCTTCTCGAGTTGCTTCACGCGGCTCTGCACCTGAGCGGCCTTCGTGGCCTTGTATCGGAAGCGTTCAATGAAACGCTCCTGCCTCTGGACCTCCCGTTGCTGCCTTGCCGCAGTGGCCTGCCTGACCTCGAGGGAACGCTCCCGGGCCGCGAGATAGTCGTCGTAGCCGCCCCTGAGGAGAATCACCTCGTCCGGCTCAATGGCGAGCACCATGGTTGCCACCTGATTAAGGAAAGCGCGGTCGTGAGATGTCACGACCACGGCTCCGCGGAAGGATTTCAGATACCTCTCGAACCACAGGTTCGCAGCGAGGTCTAAGTGGTTGGTTGGCTCGTCCAACAGCAACGCTTCCGGCTTCCCGAAAAGCAATTTGGCTAGGGCAGCCCGCATGAGCCACCCACCGCTGAACTCGTCCAGCGGCCGCGAGAAGTCGGTTTGCTTAAAGCCCAGCCCTGACAGGATCGCCTTGGCCTCGTGCTCTCTGTAGCCTCCGCCAGCCGCCTCCAGGGCCATGTCCAATTGGCTGAGTTGCCGCAAGGCCTCGCCCTGTCCATCGGGATCGCTCTCCAGCGCAAGGAACTCCCGGGTGGCGGCGATCCTGTTACTGAGGGCGGTCACCTCTGGAGATGCATCAACAACTTCCTGCAGCAGGGTGTTGCCGGAACCCTGGCTAACCTCCTGCCTGAGATATCCAATCGTCGAACCGCGATGCCTGGATACGCTGCCGGTATCCGGAGAGGCCGCGCCGGCCAGGATGTCCAGTAGCGTGGTCTTACCGGAACCGTTGGGGCCAATGAGCGCGATGCGGTCGCCGGGCGCAATGTTGAGGGTCAGCCCCCTGAACAGGACCCTGTCTCCGTAGCCTTTGCTGATGTTGCTGGCGCTTAGCATGGTGAGCCGGGAGGAAAGTCAATCCCCAACGACGTCTACTGCGACCGAATCCGCCGCAAGAAGCGAGGCCCCCGGTTGTTTCCAAGGGCCTCGGCTGTATCCGATATATGGAGCCACCGGGGGGATTCGAACCCTCGGCCTGCGGTTTACGAAACCGCTGCTCTACCACTGAGCTACGGTGGCCCGCCGACGGGCGCGCCGCAATGGAGCGCACACATCATTCTACCAGACCGGCCCCGCTCCTCGGTAGCCCAGCGTCGGCCTCCGTGCTACCATCGAACGGTCAGCCCACGAGCGAACAGCAAGCGAACCGTCACTTCAGCCCACGCCGGAGGCCTATGCCGGAGTTCATCGAGGTCGAGGTTTTTGCAGGTCTCAACTGCTCCTGGGAGATCACTCGCATATTCCAGTCCCAGCGGGGCCCAAGGCCCGTGGTGCAGGTCGTCACCCAACTGCCAGACGGCTCGGAAGGCCTTTGCGACGTCGTCGGCTGGTCGGAACAAGGGCAGGTCCCCGCCCACGCAGCCTACGTGGACGATTCCGGCGACGGCCAGGCGCTGCTCATCTTCGGCGGGGATCAAGGCATCCGCCTGAAGGCCGCCGAAGCTCTTCATCCCTTCGACGTGGAAAACACCAGCCAGTGGGGCGAGCCCTGCCTGCTGCTGGATGTCAACACCGAGTTGCGCTGAGCGCGGCGCTGGCGTGGTGACCGGCCTTGGCTCAGCTTAGAGGCGCAGACCGCGACCGCTACGTTGCCCGCATGTTCGCCCGTATCGCCCGCCGCTACGACTTGCTGAACACGGTCATGACCGCGGGCGCCCACCACCGATGGCGCCGGGATGCTGTGAAACTGGCCCGCCCCAGCGGTTGTGCCCTCGACGTGGCCACGGGGACCGGCGACTTCGCCCTTGACCTCGCCCGCTCCCCTGCAATAACCAGCGTCGTGGGGTTGGACGTCGTCACCGAGATGCTGGCCCTCGCCGGCGAGAAGGCCGAGCGCCGCGGCCTGAGCGGACGGATCTCCTGGGTTCACGGCGACGCTCAGGCCCTTCCCTTCTCCAACGATGCGTTCGACGTCATCACGTCGGGCTTCGCCCTGCGCAACGTCAGCGACCTGCCGGGCTCCCTGGCCGAGATGTGCCGGGTGGTCAAGCCCACCGGCCGCGTCGCATTGCTGGAGATCACGCCAGTCCGCGGGCCCAGGGCCTTCCGCGCCCTTTTCCGCGCTTACTTCAGGCGCGTTACCCCCCGGCTCGGCGCCCTGCTGGCGGGTGACAGCGAAGCCTACGCTTACCTCCCCACCTCGGTGGAAGAATTCCCTCGCGCTGAGACCCTGGCCGGCCTCATGCGCGATGCCGGCCTCACAGACGTTAGCTACCGACTCCGCGGCCTGGGCACAGTCGCCATCCACGTTGGCGCCAAGCCCGCTTGACCCGCCCCGCAGGCCTCGCTACAGTGCCTCCGGTTGGCGAGACTAACTCCTTTGGGACACCCATGCCACAGGCGGTCTTGGGCATCGACGTGGGCGGGACGTTTACCGACTTCGTCCTGCTGACCGGCGGGCGCATCACGACGTTCAAGGTCCCCAGCACGCCTCGCGCCGCCGCAGAGGCAGTCCTCCAGGGCGTTGAGGAGCTGGGAGTCGGGGCCGGCGTCGTCATCGTTCACGGGTCCACCGTTGCCACCAACGCCATCCTGGAGCGCCGCGGCGCCCGCACGGCCCTCATCACCACGAAAGGCTTCGAGGACGTCATTGAGATCGGGCGGCAGGCGCGTCACGGCCTCTACGACCTCAACCACCACCGCCCACCGCCTCTCGTCGCCCCGGACCACCGTTTCGGCGCCGACGAGAGGGTGGACCACACCGGCGCAGTGCTCCGCCCGCTCGCCCCGGATGATGCGACGGCCTTGGCGGAAGCGGTCGCTGCATCGGGAGCGGAGGCCGTGGCAATCAGCCTCCTGTTCGCCTTCCTCAACCCTGACCACGAAACAACACTGCGTCATGCCCTCGCCGGCCTGCCGGACCCACCTTATCTCTCCCTCTCTAGCGAGATCCTCTCTGAGTACCGGGAATACGAGCGCACCAGCACCGTGGTGGCTAACGCCTACATAGGCCCGCTGATGTCCCGGTACCTGGGCCACCTGCGGGAATCGCTCGGCCGGGAGTTCCGGGTCATGCAGTCTTCGGGTGGCAGCATCTCGTCCCGCGTGGCCGCCGCCCAGCCCGTTCGCACCGCCCTCAGCGGCCCCGCCGGCGGTGTTGTCGGCGCAAGCTTCGTTGCATCGGTGGCCGGACACTCGCACATCATTACCCTGGACATGGGAGGCACGTCCACCGACGTGGCGCTCTGCCCTGGATACATTCAGGAGACCACCAACTACGAGATGGGCGGCGTCCCCATCAGCATTCCCATGACGGACATCCACACCGTCGGCGCAGGCGGCGGGTCCGTGGCCCGCGTGGATGAAGGCGGCGCCCTGGTCGTGGGGCCCCAGTCCGTTGGCGCCGACCCCGGCCCCGCCTGCTACGGCAGTGGGACCAGCGTTGCCGTAACCGACGCCAACCTCGTTTTGGGACGCCTCGGCCGCCGCGGACTGCTCGGCGGCCGCATGGTCTTGGATGCCGAACGCTCTCGGAAGTACGTGGGCGAACTGGCGCAGCAGCTCGGCATCGGGACCATTGAGGCGGGGGAAGGCATCGTGCGCGTCGTCAACTCCAACATGGAGCGGGCCATCCGGGCCATTTCCATGGAACGGGGCTTCGATCCCCGGGACTTCACCCTCGTTCCCTTTGGCGGCGCAGGCCCCATGCACGCCTGCGAGCTGGCGGAGGAGCTCAGAATCCCCCGCGTGCTGGCCCCCGCCGCGCCGGGCGTCCTCTCGGCCCTTGGTGTCGCCATCGCCGACGTGGTCAAGGACTACTCCCACACCGTGCTGGGGCAAAGCTCCCTGGACGCCGACGCCCTGGAAGAAGCGTTCCGCCCAATGGAGGAGCAGGGCCGCTTCGAGATGGCGGCGGAAGGCTTCGACGGCGCTCGGGTTCAGGCCCAGCGGTTCCTGGACCTCCGCTACGCCGGCCAGTCCTATGAGCTGACGGTTGCCTACGCCGCCGGCGCTGCCCTGGATTCGGTGGTGACTGCATTCCACGACGCACACCGGCAACGCTACGGCCACAGCGACCCCCGAAAGCCGGTGGAGGTCGTCAACGCCCGCCTCAAGATGGCTGGCCTCGTCGACCGCCCTCCCATGTCCACCTCCCCGGATGGCGGCCCCGACGCCTCCGCAGCCGCCACCGGGCGGCGCGACGTCGTCTTTCGAGGCGAACCCGTCTCCGCCGCCATCTATGACCGGGAACGGCTCCGGCCCGGCAACCGTTTCTCCGGCCCGGCAGTCGTGGAGCAAATGGACGCCACAACGGTCGTGCCGCCCGGATGGAACGTTGTGCTCGATTCCTGGGGCAACTTCCTCCTCACCCTCCAGGAGGATTGTCCATGACCGTTGACGCCATCTCGCTACAGATCTTCCGCAACCTTCTCGTCTCCGTAGCTGATGAGATGGGCGTGGCCCTGGCCCGCACCAGCTTCTCGCCCAACATGAAGGAGCGGCTCGACTTCTCCTGCGCCCTGTTCAACCCCCAGGGCGAGATGGTGGCCCAGGCCGCTCACATCCCCGTGCACCTTGGCGCCATGCCCGCCTCCGTACAGGCCGCCCTCGGCCGCTTCACCTTCAACCCCGGCGATATCGTCATCCTCAACGACCCCTACCTCGGCGGCACCCATCTGCCCGACATCACCCTTATCGCCCCCGTCTTCACCGGCGACGCTGCGACGCTGGCCGGCTTTGTGGCGAACCGGGGACACCATGCCGACGTAGGAGGTATGACGCCGGGCTCCCTGCCCCTCTCCACAGAGCTGTACCAGGAAGGGCTCATCATCCCACCGCTGAAGCTGGCTCGGGAGGGCGTCATCAACGAGGAGGTCGTGGAACTCCTGTGCCGCAACTCCCGGACACCCGAAGAGCGCCGCGGCGACCTTGATGCCCAGATCGCGGCCTGCCGCACCGGTGAGCGCCGCCTCATGGCCATCGTGGATAGGTACGGTTTGGACCTCACTTGGCGGCACATGTCCGCCCTCTTGGACTACTCCGAGCGGTTGACGCGCGCCCGCCTCGCCCAAATCCCCGACGGCGCCTATACCTTCCGCGACTTCATGGATGACGACGGCATTGAGGACGAACCCGTTCCCATCCAGGTGACGGTCACCATCGAAGGCGACGCGCTCACCGCCGACTTCACCGGGACGTCCCCCCAGCGGCCCGGCTGCATCAACGCACCCCGCGCCATCACCGAGTCCGCTGTCCTCTACATCGTGCGCTGCCTGACGGGGGACGACGCCCCCATCAACCAGGGGTGCATGCGCCCCGTGAGCGTCGTCGCCCCGGAGCGGTCCTTGGTCAATCCGGAACCCCCCGCCGGCGTCGCTGGCGGAAACGTCGAAACGTCCCAGCGCATTGTCGACGTGTTGCTAGGGGCTCTGGCGCAGGCCGTGCCCGCACTGATACCGGCGGCAAGCCAGGGCACGATGAACAATATGATCGTTGGCGGACATCACCACGTCACCGGCAGGCCCTACGTCTATTACGAGACCATTGGCGGCGGCGCCGGGGCGGGGCCCGAAACCGCCGGCGAGTCTGCGGTCCAGTCCCACATGACCAACACCCGGAACACCCCCATAGAAGCTATCGAGCACCAGTTCCCACTGCGGCTCGTCCGCTACGCAGTCCGCCGAGGCTCGGGAGGAAGCGGCCTGCGCCGCGGCGGCGACGGCATCATTCGGGAAGTCCTGTTCCTTGCGCCGGCCACCATCACCGTCATGTCGGAGCGCCGGCGCTCGAGACCCTACGGCCTCAGCGGCGGGGCGCCGGGCCAGCCAGGCGAGACCATACTGCTGAAGGGAGGCGTGGAAGAAGTCCTCCTGCCGCCAAAGCTGACCATCCAGGTGGAAGCAGGCGATGTCATTTCCATGCAGACGCCGGGCGGCGGCGGCTGGGGCGCCCCCTAGCTGCACATTTCGCGTCCCTGCCCCCGTAGTCGGGGAAGGTTAGGGTAGGGGACGCGGCCGACCTCATCTGGGGACTACGCTAACGCAGCCCCCGCCGGGGGTATAGGGGGAGTCCCCCTGTTCTGGAAACGTCGGAGGGCGGAGAGGGTGGGATAGCAGCGTCAGCCACTGCCAATCGCTGGCAGTGCAAAAGCGCTCACCCAGAGCCGCAACGCCGGTTGGGTGGTGGATTTGGGCCAACCCCTTGATTTGTCTTGCCGCCTCCAAGCCGCTACACTGGGTAGCGTTGTTTTCTGACGCTCCTTGCTTTCTGACGCGCCGTGGAGAGACATCATGAAGCGCTTTCGACTGGACGTGCACGCAAGCGAGCGGGATCTCCACGATAAGATCGCCGGAGACGTCCGCAGGGGCCTTACCTCCACTCCCAAATTCCTCCTCCCCAAGTACTTCTATGACGAGCGAGGCTCCCAGCTCTTCGAGCAAATTACGGAGCTCCCCGAGTACTACGTCACCCGTACCGAGCGCTCCCTACTCTCTGCCAAAGCCTCAGAGCTGATCGATCTCGTCCGTCCCTACGAGATGGTCGAGTTGGGCTCCGGGTCGTCTTCCAAGACCCGCCTCCTCCTCGACGCCGCCAGCCACAACGGCAGCCTCGTCCGCTACATCCCCTTCGACGTCAGCCCCGCCATCGTCGAATCGGCGGCCGGCGCCCTGTTGGAGGAGTACCCGTCGCTCGAGGTCCACGGCGTCATCGGCGATTTCGAGCGGCATCTTCCCCAGGTTCCAACCGCAAAGGGTCGGCGGCTGGTGCTCTTCCTCGGGAGCACCATCGGCAACCTTGACCCCGACGAGCGCGGGCGCCTGCTCGTGGACATTGGGAAGCTCCTCGGCCCCGGCGACCGGCTGCTGCTGGGCGTAGACCTCGTGAAGGACGTCACCACGTTGGAGGCCGCCTACAACGATGCCGCCGGCGTGAGCGCCGAGTTCAACCGCAACGTCCTTCACGTCATCAACGGCGCACTCCACGCTGATTTCAACCCCGGCGAGTTCCAGCATCGCGCCCATTACAACCACGACAAAGCCCGCATGGAGATGCACCTCGCGCCCAAGTCTCCTCAGAGCGTGTTCATCAAAGACCTCGACCTCCGGGTGGTGATCAACCCTGACGAGACCATCCACACGGAGAACTCGCACAAGTTCACGAGGGACGCCGCGGAGGAGCTTCTGGAGGAGGCCGGGATGTGCTTGGCCTACTGGTGCACCGACGCGGACAACCTGTTCGGGCTGGCGCTGGCCGCAGCCCCCTCTTGAATCCTGCGGCTCTCGACGTCGGCCCTGGCGTCGTTTCTTACGAAACATGCGCCAGCCAGCGCCGCGGCGCCCCAGGCCAGCCCAAGACGCCCACCATTGCGGAAGCGGGCGCTGATGCCCGCTCCCATGGCGCGAGGAGGCCCCGTGACAGAGACGCAAGCGTTGCAGTTCGCCCCTGAACTCCTTCGGCTGTGGGCCGCCGGAGTCCTGGAGCGGAAGGGAATGGACCCCAGCGACGCCGCGGTGGTCGCCGAAGTGCTGGTCGACTCCAACCTCAGGGGCGTCGACTCGCACGGTGTGCTCCGGCTGCCCATCTACGTCGGCATGATCGAGCGCGGCCAGGTCAATCCCCGCCCCAATGTGCGGGTTGTGCGCGAGACCCCCGCCACCCTGCTCGTGGAGTGCGACCTCAGCATCGGCCATCCCAGAAGCGTCTGGGCCATGGAGCGCGCCATGGACAAGGCCCGCCAGGTTGGCGTCGGGTGGGCCCACCTGAGAAACACGGCGCACCAGGGCGCCCTCTACTACTACGCTCTCATGGCCGCCCGCAACGATATGGTCGGCATGGTCCTTACGGCAACCGGGCCGAACGTGGCCCCCTTCGGCGGATCGGCCCGGGCCATCGGGAACAGCCCCTTCTCCTTCGCGGCGCCCGGCGGCAGGCGCCCGCCTCTCTGCCTGGACGTCGCCACGAGCGTCGTCGCCTACGGCAAAGTGCGGAACGCCGCCAGCCGCGGCGAACCCATCCCCGAAGGGTGGGCGCTGGACAAGAACGGCAACCCCACCACCGACCCCGAAGCGGTCATCGAAGGCGTCCTGCTTCCCCTGGGCATGCACAAGGGATCGGGGCTCGCCATCATGATCGAAGCCATCGCCGGCCTCGTGGGCGGCAGCCCCATCATAGCCCCAGCCCTGGCCGGAGGAGAGGCGCTGCCCACTGAGATGCGGACGCCGCGGGGCGTCGGCAGCGCGCTGCTGGCCATGGACATCTCCGTCTTCGCCGAGCTGGATGAGTACAAGGCCCAGGTGGATGAGTTCATTGATCAGGTGAAGGCCACCAGAAAGGCCCCGGGCGTCGACGAGATTCTCATGCCCGGCGAGCCGGAAGCCATCGCGTACGCTCAGCGGAGCGCCGCCGGCATCCCCCTCCACCCCAACCTCGTGCGGCAGCTTCAGCAGCTCGGCGAACGCGTGGAATTGGCGTTTCCGAGATAAGGTCCGTCATCACCGCCGAGTCCCCTTTCCCGTAGTCGAGCCTGTAGTCGTGGCGCCGCCGCGTCCCCGCCTCCGTAGGGGACTCTCCCGCCTGGGCGCCGCAGGCGCCGGGCGTTGCAGTTGCGGCGCCTCTGTGATTGTCCGTTACGCTAATCAGCCGGATTTTGGTGGGTGTAGGCACGGAGCCGTAACCAGGGCGTAATAGGGCGTAACGAGCCGTAATGAAGCTGTAAGGGATCTGTAAAGGATCTGTAATGGCTTCGTAACGAACCGTAACGGAACCGTAATGGAGCGGGATGGCTCCAAAGAGCCTGTGCCTTATAGCGGCATTGGCTCCGGTCCCAGCCTTCCTCGGAGGGTCTTGCCCCTTGGGTTGTTCCCTCAGCGCCCCTGCCACAGGGGGATTCTCTATAGTTAGCCCACAGTGCTAAATGTATGCGGCAGGCTCCGAGAAGGAGAAGCGGGCCGGCTGCCCACTTCATGGGGGTACTATAGCACAACTGTTCGTGTTTTGCAATGGGGGGTTGGCGGGGGCCCCGGACTCCGGCGTCCGCCCGCCGATGGGGAGGGATGGTTTTGTCTTGGCCTGCGCCCTCCATCAGCGAAGGGTCTGGCCTGGCCAGCGCCGCCATCCCGCTCGCTCCGCCCTCCAACGTTTTCAAGAACAGGGCGATTCCCCCTGTTCCCCCGGTGGGGGCTGCGCCCTTGCACCCCTGCTTGGGGAACGGAGGCAGGCGCGAGTCGAAACGCCGGCTCAGGCTGGACCAGCGCCTATACCAGCTCTCGCGTTACGTAATTGGTGGGGAAGATTGCCAGAACCCTGGCGGGGCTTACGCTCTTGTTGGTAAGGCCGTGCACCTTTCGGGTGGGCGCCAGCACGCTCTGGCCGGGCCGCAGGGTTTCGACGCCGTGGTCCTCCAGCGTGCCCTCCAACTCCCCCTCCAGGATGAAGATCAGCTCCTGGTGCGTGGGGTGAATATGCAGCGGCACGGAGAAGCCTGGCTGGATCGTGGCGATGCGGGCTGTCAGGTTCTCCCCCTCCCGCTCAAGCCCCACAAGTTCAATTTGTGTAACGCCCGAGTTCAACTCCGAGACTTCCAAGCTGTCATGGTCGATAAAGGACATTGTGTCTTGCTCCGCTAACCTTGCGCCGGAAGGCCGCTATGCCGCCGCCCGGCGTTTCCCGGCCCCCTATGGCGAGTAGGGAACGCATTCTTCCACCCGCTGCCCCCGGCGTCAACCGTCAGGGAATCTGCGAGATGCGCCTCCCTAGGACGCGTCGTAGGCTGGGGGCGGGAGAACCCGCTCCTTCCTATTGCAAAATAAGGATATTTGTGCTAGAGCGTCATCAAGCAGTGGGCCGCCGGCCCACACCTTCTTTGTGCCGGGGTGCCGCGAGTTGCAGCGTATAGGGTATATGGCAGGCGGAAAAGCGGATGGTCAAGCAGTGGTCTGGCGGCCATTCCTTGTACGACGCAAGGTCGCGGCTGCGCGACGGCTGCGCGACGGCTACGGGACGCCTCGCTTCGGGGGCCGGCTGGGAAGTGGACAAAGGCGTCGCGAACCGTGCCGGAGGCGTGGCAACTGTGACGCTCGGGTGTGCCGGATTAGCTACGCCGCCGGCGCCGCTCCTCCATTGGCAGTCACGTCTTTACGCACAAACGGGCCTCCGCAGCGGCGGGACGGATAACCGGCCCCGCTCCGCCACTGGCAATGATGCCTTTGACACAAAAGCGGGAGAGTCCCCGTCTCCGCAGCAACGCCTCCCTCATCAAGCGACTTCTTCCTTTGGCATGGGCTCGAATCGCAGTGCGTCGCTCACAGCTCGTTCGGACTATCTCTAAGGGAACTACAGCGAGAGCGCCGGAATCTGATAGAGTGATGGCGCGCTCAACCAAGGGGGATGCCGCCATCGCCGAGAATCACGAGCACTTCATGGCAACGGCCCTAGAGGACGCCGCCCAGTCCGGCGCCGAGGGCAACCGCGCCATCGGGTCCATCATCGTCCACGAGGGGCGGATCGTGGCCCGGAGCGGCGGACGGCCCGGCTCGTCCCAGAACCCGCTGGGCCACGCCGAAACGCTGGCGATGCAGCAGGCCGCCCAGGTTGTGGGCAAGGCGAAGCTGGCGGAGTGCACCCTCTACACTACCCTGGAACCCTGCCCCATGTGCTGCGGGGCCATCGTCATCAACAACGTGGCGGGAGTGATCGTTGGCGGGCGCCATTCTGGCAAAGACCGGCATTGGGGCGAATACGCCGTAGAGCGGCTCCTGTCCCTGGCGGCCTGGGACGCAGACCCCGCCCACGAGTTCGCCATCGGCGTGCTGCATGATGAATGCATCGCCATGCTCAACGCCTGGGATGAGAAGAACGGCTACAGTCCATAGGGCCGGGCCGGCTGGCCGTGAGCCACGCGCCGAGCGAATGCGTATAGTAGTTATACCCATTCTTCTCAGTTCACCCGCCAACCTGCGCCGCCATCACTAGGCGGGCGCCGAGGGATACCAAATGAAACAAATCAGACCAGCCCTAGTTGTCCTTGGCGTTCTTGCCGCCGCCCTGCTCGCGCTGGCGGCCTGTGGCGGCTCCGAACCCACCCCGACGCCCGAGCCTACGGCTACCCCCGGGCCCACGGCCACCGCCTTCCCCGTCGACGCCAGCGCGGAACCCGGCGCGATTGGGAGCCTCGTCCCCGAACTGACCAACGTCTCGGGCTGGGTCAACACGGAACCCTTCGCCATAAGCGACCTTCGCGGGCAGGTGGTCCTCGTCGACTTCTGGACCTACACCTGCATCAACTGCCTCCGGACCCTTCCCTATCTCAAGGACTGGCACGCCAAGCACGACGACCTCGGGCTGGAGATCGTCGGCGTCCATACCCCGGAGTTCGAGTTCGAGAAGGTCAGGGACAACGTTGTTGCCGCCGTCGAGAAGCACGGCCTCGGCTGGCGGATGGCCCAGGACAACGATTTCGGCACGTGGAGGGCCTTCAACAACAGGGCGTGGCCGTCCAAGTTTCTCATCGATCAGAACGGCGTTATCCGCTACACCCACATCGGCGAGGGCGCCTACGACGAGACCGAAGCGAAGATTCGCGAGCTGTTGGAGGCCGGAGGCGTTGACGTCTCCGCGATTGTCCCCGGCTCTGATCCCGAGCCCCTGCCGATCCCCGAAGCCTTCGGCAACCTAAACCCAGAACAAGGGCAGACGCGGGAACTCTACGCCGGCGCCATCCGGAACCACTACTCGGAGTTCCCCTACATTTTCAACGAGGAGTACTACGCCCTCCAGCTGGACCAGCCCGCAGAATTCGTCGATCACGGGCAGCGCCTGAACCACTTCATGGTGCTTCACGGGGAGTGGGTCAAGGGGCCCGAGAGTATCAGGCACGCCCGCATGACCACGAGTCTGGAGGACTATGTGGCCCTGCAGTTCTTCGGCACCAGCGCCAACGTGGTCATCGACCACACGGGCGGCGACCCTTTCGATGTCTACGTTGAACTCGACGGATTGCCCATCCCTGCTGAGGCCCGCGGAGACGACATCATGGTCGACGGCATGGGCGGGACCTACATCCGCGTGGACGAGCCGCGCGTGTACCGCCTCATACTCAAGGACACATACGAAGGCCACGAGCTGAAGCTCAGCTCAGACTCGGAACGGTTCAGCGTCTTTGCGTTCACGTTCGGATCGTACGGCAATATCGCATAGCGGGGGCAGCCCCTTGAAGCATCCGAGTTTGCGCTTCGCCGCCCTCATCCCCGCGCTCCTGGCCATCCCTGCGCTTGTTGCCGCCTGTGGCGGCGCCCCTCCCACTCCAATCCCGCCCCCCGTCGAGGCTATCCCCGCCACCGTCGACCTCGCCGTGGGCGAGAACCGGGTGTCGTTTCTTCTTATCAGCTCCTCGGAGCTCATAACCGCCCCGGAGGCCAGGGTGACCCCCTCCCTCCACTCCAGCGGGACGGAAATCGTGGGCGAAACGGTCGTCGCGCCCTTCTATCTCTGGCCATTCGGCACGCGAGGGTCCTACGTAACCAACCTCGCCTTCAACGAACCGGGCGATTGGCAATTGGCCATCGAATTCGAGGACGGCCAAGGCCGCGCCAGAAGCGCGTCGCTGTCCCTAGAGGTCCGCCAAACGGCTACAACGCCGGCCCTAGGGTCCACGCCCTCCGTCATTGCAACCAAGACCGTGCGCGACACCGAGCCCTCGGCCCTGACGACCTGGTCCTCTCCCGACCTCGACCTCTATCAGTTCAGCCTGGACGAGGTGACCCGCTCCGGCAGGCCCGCCGTCGTTGCCATCTCCTCACCGGCCTATTGCACCACGCCCACCTGCGGCCCGCAGGCAGAGGCCGTCAGTGACCTCAAGGAGCAGTTCAAGAACGCCGGCGTCTTCATCCACGTAGAGGTCTACGACAACCCCGAGGAGATCCAGGGCGACCTGTCCCGGGGCCGCTACTCTGACTTGGTGGACGCCTGGGGTCTCAGCAGCCTTGACGACTACCTCAACGAGTCCTGGGTCTTCATCCTCGACCGCAGCGGCAGGGTGGTCTTCAAATACGAGGGCTTCGCCTCCGTCGAGGAGATGTCTAAAGACCTGCAGACGCTGCTGTAGCGCCCCTGGCCCCGGCGCCGGAGGCCGCGCTTCATCCCCACCTTCCCTTCCTCAGCCCCCCAGCCTTACAATGGCCGTCGTGGAGACTATCGGCGACCGCTACCTCCGGCTGCACCCCAAGTCTGCAGAGCTGGCCTCCGAGGCCAGCGACCTCTTCCCCGACGGCGTCACCCACGACGCCCGCCGTATGGACCCCTTCCCCCTCTTCATCACCCACGCCTCCGGCGCGCGCAAGTGGGATGTCGACGGCAATGAGTACATCGACTATCGGACCGGTCATGGCGCCTTGCTCTTGGGCCACTCCCACCCGGACATCGTGAGGGTCGTGCAGGAACAGATGGAGAAGGGCACGCACTACGGCTTCTCCCACGAGTTGGAGATCCGTTGGGCCCAGTGGGTCAAGCGCCTCATGCCCTCCGTGGAGAAGGTGCGCTTCCACAGCTCCGGCACCGAGGCCACCATGATGGCCATGCGGCTGGCGCGCGCCTTCACCGGCAGGCCAAAGATCCTCAAGTTCGAGGAGCACTTCCACGGCTGGCACGATTACGCCGCCGTGGGCGCCGGCCGGGGAACAGGGGGCATCCCAGGCGAAACGCGCTCGACGGTGGTCGTCATCCCGCACAACGACATTGCTCTCGTGGAGCGCACACTCGCCGACAACGACGATATCGCAGCCGCCATCATCGAGCCGACGGGCGCTCACATGGGCATGTTCCCCACCCAACCGGAGTTCCTCCGGGACCTCCGCGAGGTCACCCGCCGCTATAACGCGTTGCTCATCATCGACGAGGTGGTCACCGGGTTCCGCACGTCGCCCGGCGGCGCCCAGGTGCGGTACGGCATCCAGCCGGACCTCTCGACGATGGCCAAAATCCTGGGCGGCGGGTTGCCGGCAGGCGCAGTGGGGGGCCGCGCCGATGTCCTGGATATGATCCAGTCCACGGGCGACCCGGCGTGGGACAACGCCAGCCGCGTTTCCCATCCGGGCACGTTCAACGCCAATCCGCTGTCGGCGGCGGCCGGCTGCAAAGCCCTGGAGCTGGTGGCCACCACCCCGGTCAACGCCATCGCGGACCGCATGGCCCAGCGCCTCCGCGACGGTATCAACTTGCTGCTCCAGGAGATGGAACTGCCCGGCTGCGCCCACGGACTAGCATCCCTGGTGCACTACCAGATCGGCGCCGCCTGCGACTGCGACCGCGTCATCTGCAACCGGTCCATGGACCAAACCCGCATGGGCAGCCGAGCCCCGGTCATCGAACCCTTCCGCCGCGCCTGGATCAATGCCGGCGTCGACACCATGAGCACCAACCTCATCCTGTCAGCCGCCCACACTGAAAGCGACATAGACGACACCCTGGCGGGGATGGAAGATGCCCTTACAGCCTGCCGCCGCGAGGGGGTCCTGTGAGACCGGCTTCCCGGAACCATCCAGCGTGCGGACCCACTGGCGGCGCCGGCCGCTTCCCTTATCAGGGCGCCAAGAAACTGCGCCGGCCGCCTGACATTGCGCCGAAGACCATGCACGCGCTTCCGGAGCCACCCCTATGCGCATGACCCGCATGTTTGGAAAGACCCTCCGCCAGGACCCCGCCGAGGCGGAAACACCGTCCTATCGCCTGTTCCTCAAGGGCGGGCTGATCCACCAGGTGGCCGCCGGCGTCTACGCCTACCTGCCCATTGCCCTCCGCACCATCCACAAGATCGAGCAGATCATCCGCGAGGAGATGGACGCCGCCGGGGCCCAAGAGCTGAAGATGCCCTCCCTCCAGCCCCTCGAGTTGTGGGACCAGACCAACCGCGCCACCGACTTCGGTCCCAACCTCATGCGCCTCAAGGACCGGCGGGAGCGCGACATGGTCATCGCCCCAACCCATGAAGAGGTCGTGACCCTGCTGGCGCGGCTCACCGTCCAGAGCTATCGGGACCTGCCCATGAACGTCTTCCAGATACAGACCAAGTTCCGCGACGAGCCCCGCCCCCGCGCCGGCCTGATCCGCGTTCGCGAGTTCGACATGAAGGACGCCTACTCTTTCGACGCCGACGAGGAGGCCCTTGACGTCACCTATCGCCGGATGCTGACGGCGTACCAGAACATCTACCGCCGCTGCGGACTGCCCTTCATGACCGTCGAGGCAGACAGCGGCGCCATTGGCGGCAAGGACTCCCACGAGTTCATCCTTCCCACCGAAAGCGGCGAGGATTTGATCCTCTTCTGCGCCAACGGGGACTACGCCGCCAACGTGGAGCGAGCGGCCTCCCGCCGGGCCGAGATGCCAGGGGAGGACCCCCTGCCGCTCGAAGAGGTGCATACGCCCGGCATCCGCACGATCCAGGACCTCGCGGATTTCCTGGCCCTCCCCGCCCACAGGACGCTCAAGGCCGTCTTCTACGCGTCAGACGGCCAGATGGTCTTCGTAACGGTGCGCGGCGACCTCGACGTCAACGAGGTCAAGCTGCGCAACCTCCTCCACAGCGGCGACCTCCACATCGCCACCGACGAAGAGGTCAAAAGGGCCGGGCTCGTGGCGGGGTCCGCCTCCGCAGTCGGGCTCCAGGGCATCAGGACCATCGCCGACCAGTCGATCTACGAGGGCGGCAACTTCGTCGTCGGGGCCAACCGCGAGGATTACCACCTGCGCAACGCCAACCCCGGCCGCGACTTCCAGCCTGACGTCGTTGCCGACATAGCCCTGGCGGCGGCCGGCCAGGGGTGCCCCACCTGCAGCGGCGTCCTGGAATCCACGCGGGGCATCGAAGTCGGCCACATCTTCAAGCTGGGAACCTTCTTCTCCGAGACCCTCGGCGCCTACTTTCTCGACCAGGAAGGGCAGCAGAGGCCCCTCGTCATGGGCTGCTACGGCATTGGCGTGGGCCGCCTCATGGCCGCCGCCATTGAGCAGAACCACGACGACGCCGGCATGATCTGGCCGTCGCCCATCGCTCCCTACCAGGTGCATCTCATCGCCCTGAACGCAGGCAGCCCCGAGGTGGCGCCCCACGCCGAAGCTCTCTACAGCGAGCTTCAGGATGCCGGCCTTGAGGTCCTCTTCGACGACCGGCCGGAGACCGCCGGAGTCAAGTTCAACGACGCCGACCTGCTGGGCCTGCCGGTGCGGGTCGTCATCAGCCCCCGCACCATCAAAGCCGACGAGGTCGAGTTGAAGCCGCGCTCAGGGCAAGAAGCACAAAAAGCGCCCCGCGAGAACGCGCTTGCAGACACCCTCGCGCTGCTGGATATTTAGCAAAGGGCGCCGCCCCAGCCGATCGCGATCGCATCCGCCGCCGGCTATTTCCATTTCCTGTAGTCGAGGACTCGTCACGTCCCTGCCCCCGTAGGGGACTTTCCCGCCTGTGTGAGGTTGGCGAGGTTTTGTAACGTTACTCAGCCGGATTTCGGGGTTTGCAGGCACGGAGCCATTACAAAGGCATTACAGGCCGTTACAAAGCCATTACGAGTCGCTACGGAGTCATTACGGAGTCGTTACGGACCGTTGCCTAGCCGTTACGAATCATTAGTCATTATGGAGCGGGATGGCTCCAAAGAGCCTGTGCCTTACAACGGCATTCGCTCCGGTCCCAGCCTTCCTCGGAGGGTCTTGCCCCTTGGGTTGTTCCCTCAGCGCCCCTGCCACAGGGGGATTCTCTGTGGTTAGCCTCCAGTGCAATATGTATGCGGCAGGCTCCGAGAAGGAGAAGCGGGCTGTCGGCCCACTTCATGGGGATACTATAGCACATCCGTTCGCATTTTGCAATGGGGGTAGGGCATGTTCAGAGATTCCCTAGTGAAACTCAGGGCAGGCGGCTGGAACATAGGTATTGGCGCCAGCGCAACAAAGCTGGCGACTTGGCGCAGGTCCCTGATGCCGCTCTCGGCGAGTGGGATACAATGTGGCCGTGAAGATCATGGACGCGTGATGCGGAAAGGGAGATGCGACCAATGACTGAATCCAGCTACACGATGGGCTATAGCGAAGAGTTCAGGCGGCTGCTCAACCGGCGCAGCGCGGAGACTCATGCCGCACACCTGATACCCCGTCTCAAGCCCGGCCTGCGCGTTCTGGATTTCGGTTGCGGACCGGGAACCATCTCGGTCAGCTTGGCCAGTGCAGTAAGTCCCGGGGAGTTCCACGGTATCGACGTGGAGGAGTCGCAGATCGGCCTGGCCCGGGCCGCCGCCGAGGCAGGCGGACACGACAATGCGACGTTCCATGTCGGCGACGCGACCGCTCTCCCCTTCGAAGACGCCTACTTCGACGTTGCCCACTGCCATGCCGTTCTCATGCACGTCCCGGATACCGAGGCGGCGCTGGCCGAGGTGAAACGGGTATTGAAACCCGGCGGCATCATCTCCAGCCGCGAGTTTATCGTCGCATCTTCGTTTCTGGACCCGGGCGCAGAGGCTACGGCGCCCGCCTGGAACACGTTTGCAAACCTTATGACAGCCAATGGCGGCCATCCCCAGATGGGCAGAGAGCTGAAGCGCGCGTTCCTGGATGCCGGATTCTCCGACGTTCAGGCGACCGCTTCCTTCGACTTCTTCAGCTCCTCCGAAGATGTCGCTTTCCTTCACGCCTTCATCATGGACTGGTTCTATAAGCCCGAAATCATAGCGGCGGCCACGAAGTACGGGTTGGCGACCCACCAGCAGTTCGACGAATGGCGGCAGGGCCTCGACGAGTGGATAAACCACGCTGGCGCCGTCGGGGGATTGGCCTTTGGCGAGGCGATAGGCTGCAAGCCCTGATTCTGACCAGCTCGCGACGCCGGCAGGTTGGGGAGCCTCCCTCCCGGCTTAGACCTTTACATTACCCGCATCACGCGCCAATGGCTCCATGCTTACCGGCGACACCGCGCGTCAACCTGGCCTTGTGCGGCAAAATCCCTTACAGGCGCATGCCGCCTGGGTGTCGCGTAGGGACCAATGACCAATTCAAAGTTGGCGCCGGCTATCATCGAGTCTGCCCCCGCGTGACGCCAGCCGATCAGTCCCTGGTCCACAGCGAGCGGGTCAGCCGCGCCAGCATCATCGCCGCGACTCCGCCCACTATAGCCGCCCCAGCCGGGCGCCAAAGCGCCTCCTCGTGGGGAACCGCATTGATGAACACCCCGATCATCCCCAACGCCACCAGCGTCTCCTCCAGCCGGCCCCGCGCCAGTTTCGCCGCCACGAATGCGCACACGAACGCGCTGAGGGCAATCCACGCCTGGGAAAAGGCCGGCGTCGTCCAGCCGTGGAAGGGAGCGCTTATCAGCGCATACCCCGACCAGCCTCGCGGGAACAGGTCGAAGGCAAGGTGAACAGCAAGCCCGAGGCTCACACCCATCGCCAGCCAGCGCAACGGGATCGACCGATTCTGCGTTGCTGCAATCGCCAGCATGACCGGAACCCATGGGCCGTGCGTGACTATGGAGCGGTGCAGCAACAGGGAGGTCGACTGATCGAAATCCGGGAACCGTTGACCCAACGCCAACCCAACCACGAACAGCATCAGGCCCAGCGCATGCAACGCGGCGAGCCGCCCATAGTCACCTACCGGAGAGTGCATAGCAACCCGTCGCCGGTCCCCGCAATGCAGTAGTCCTCAATCCCCGCTCGCCTTGCCGCCGCGCACACTTTTCAAGGTGACGGACCAACACCGCCCGCAGGAATTCGCTCCCAGCCTACCCCAGCGGTTTCATAACCTTGTCCACCCGGTCCGCCGTCTCAGGGGGCAGGGAGGACTTGACCGTCCTGGTTGTCTGCCGCATACGGGCCTCTTGTTACCCGTTCTTGCCGCGATGCTGCGCCATCGGCCCCTTCCTGTCAATTGCCTTTTTGGGGATGCCGACCTCCGGCTGGGCCTCTCGGAACGGGTTGCGTCTGGCCCTATTGCGCCCACCGGGATGAGAACCCAACCACCCTGGCGTTGGCATGCAATGGGTATGCCATCCGACCCTTGCTCCGGTTCCCATGGGAAGCGGAGCGAGGGGGACAGAACGCCACAGTGCGAACTGGCTGCGGGGGGTATGATTCGGCGGGGCAGACTGCCTACGGTCGGTTGCATTACTTGGGTGACGCGTGGGCTATAGACGCATGGGGTATAATTGCAGTGGCCGCTGGCAGCGGCAGGGCCAACCACAGAGCGGTAGTTGAAGCGTTCTGCGGCCGCCCCAAGCCACCGGTTCGACAGGCGCCTCGGTGGTGGCGATTAGTGCTGGAGACGTCGGTATTTCACTCGGACTCTGTCCTTCGGGAAGGAGGGGTGACATGAAGGTCTTTTCGAAGATATGGATGGCCTCGTTTGCCTCGTTGGTGATTCTGGCTCTCGTTACAGCCGCCTGCGGCTCAGACCCCACCAGCACGCCTGCGGCTACGAATACCCCTCCACCCGCAGCTCCCTTTCGGATTGGCGTCATGGAATCGGTCACAGGCCCGGGCGAGACCTACGGCACCGTGATGGTTCAGGCCAAGCAGATGGCCGTGGACGAAATCAACGCCGCAGGCGGTGTCGACGGGCGTATACTGGAGATCATCGTCGAAGACTCGAAATGCGGCGCGCAGGACGCCATTACCGCCTACAACAAGCTCACCGGCGTGGATGGGGTGAAGATCATCCTTGGAACCTCCTGCAGCGGCGCCATGCTCGGAGCGGCGCCCCTGGCTGAGGAGGACGGCGTCATCCTACTCTCCGCGTCGGCAACCAACCCCGACATCGCCTTCGCCGGCGACTACATCTTCCGGACCGCGATAAACGACAACAACCTGGGCGTCGATTCCGGCAACCTGCTCTGGGCCGACGGCATCCGCAAGTTGGCCACCATTAACGAGTCGACCGACTACGCCGAGGGGGTCAGGCGGACCACCGTCCAGCAGTTCGAAAAACTAGGCGGCCAGGTTGTGGGCGAGGAGCGGTACTCCTCAGACGTCACCGACTTCAGGAGCCAGTTGACGAAGCTCCTCGGCGCCAACCCGGATGGACTCCACGTCGCCGCTCAATCGGAGTTCACCGGCGGGACCATCCTCAAGCAGGCCCGGGAGTTGGGCTACGATGGCCCAATCTACTCAGAAGTCGTGGCGGCAGGGACAACCGCTTTGGAGATTGCCGGCGATGCCGCCACTGGCCTCAAGGCCGTCATCCCCAACCCCGACCTTGACACCGCCGTTGGCCGGGACTTCCTAAACAGGTTCAGGGCTCGCTACGGCTACGTCACCCTCGCCTGGTTCCTGGGCTCCGCTTACGACACCGTTAACATCACCGCCGAGTGCCTCAGCAGGACCGGCGACGACCAGGACGCGGACGGATTCAAGGACTGTCTCTACGAGATCAACTGGAGCGGCGCCATCGGTGACAGCTACGGCTTCGACGAAAACGGCGAGGTTATCGGTCCCTCCAACGTGGTCGTGGAGATCCTGCCATTGGCCGAGAGGACCGACGATAACCAGGGCTTCAAAGTCCTAGGCCCCGCCCCAACCGCATAGAACCGGCTTCAGCGCCACCCGTGGGCGCCGTGGGGTTGGCTAGAGGTATCCAGGCCAACCCCACGGCATGATGGACAACACAGCGAGCGTTCCGCAGCGTGTGGGTTGAGCGTCCTTGGCCGCGTTCCATGCGCCGATGATTCCCTGTCTGCTGAGTTCCGGCGAGGGGTCATTTGACAACCTACCTGGGTGACCATCGCAGACTCTTGGCGGCCGCATTGAGCCTGGCTGCTGCCGGTTACGTCGCCTGGAAAATCAGCCAGTCCGGTGACCAGGCCCTGCAATTTGCCTTCAACGGCCTGTCCGTGGGCGCCGTCTATGCACTGCTGGCGCTGGGGTTCACCCTCGTCTACAGCACCGTCTGGTTCTTCGATCTGTTTTACGGAGGGGCCGCCGCCATTGGCGCGTACGGGGTTTTCTACTTGAGAGCCCAGCCGTCCGCCCTTGGCCTTCACGACACGAACAACCTCTACGTCAACATTCTCTTTGCCGTGGTGGTTGCCGGAGTCGTCGCCTGGGCTCTCCACGTCGGCCTCTTTTCCAAGTTCCGACGCCGCTTCAATGCGAAAATTCTGCTCGTGGTCGGGGGCCTCCTGGCTGCGGGCGCCGGAATCTACACGGGGTTTGTCCTGGCCTATCCGGACGAGCTCCACGTCATGCTCAGTCCTGCGATAGGCGTGCTGGTTGCCGTCGCTGCGGCGCGGGTGCTCCATCAAGGCTATCGGCGCATATCGGCCGGGGCCGGCATCGGCCTTTTCCTTGCCCTCGCCGCGATTCCCGCCGGCTCCGTGGGAGCATACTGTGGCCTCCTTGTGGCCAACTCGCCCGGATCCGGGCTCTACCTGGGCTGGGGAGTGTCATGCCTTTTGGCGGGCGCTGTTGCCTTGGCCCTGTACCGGGGCCTTTACGCCCACATGCGCGAGCGAGCCAATTCTCCGTTGATCATGCTGGTCGCGTCCCTTGGCATCCTGCTGGCGGCGACGGCCTTCATCACCATCATCTTTCAGAGCGCGCCCCACCCCCTCCCCGCGGCCTTTGGCAGCGATCCCTGGAACATCGGCGGCGCCAGTATCAAGGGGTTCAACGTCTTCGCCATCGGCGCCGCGCTCATTGGCTTCGCGGGCCTGCTATACCTCCTCAAGAGGACGGCGTTCGGGAAGGCGGTGCGCGCCATCGGAGACGACGAAGAGGTGGCGAAGGTGGTGGGGATGAACACCACCGTCATCATCGCCGTCGTCTTCTTCATAGGCGCCGCCTTCGCTGCTCTGGGCGGTATATTTAGCGGCCACGATACCGCCATCCAGCCCAGGATGGGCCTACTGCTCTTGTTGAAAGGGTGGATTGCTTCCGTTGTCGGCGGCTTGGGAAACCTCTACGGCGCCATCGTTGGCGGGTTTACGCTGGGCCTCGTCGAGCAGTTTGGCATATGGGACCTGGCCGGCGAATGGAGGGACGCCATATCCTTCATCCTTCTGATCCTCTTCCTATCGTTTTGGCCCAAGGGCCTGCTGCCCAGGAAGTAGACCCATGCCCATGACTGCGCAGGTCCATACAGCTATCGCGACACTGCCGCGCCATCCCCGGGACATCTTGCGGTCCGCCGGGGGCAACGTGGAGCTGTGGGCCAACCTGTTCGTGATTACTTGGGCAGTGGCGTTCATGCTGTGGCAGGGCGTCGGATTCGCCATCACCGTGGGCGCCGTCTTCGCCATCTGGGCGATACTGGCGATCAGCTTGAACCTAGTCGTCGGGTTCACCGGGCTGCTGTCAGTGGGACACATCGGCTTCTTCGGTGTCGGCGCCTACGCCATGGCGATTCTCACCTCGGGCGCCGAATACGATGAGTTGCGTACAGGGGCCATTCCCACCTTCGGCTGGTCCTTCTTCGCTGCGTTGCCGGTCAGCATGATTGCGGCCGGCCTGGCGGCCATCCTCGTGGGCGTTGTCTTCAACCGATTCAGGGATGATATCTTTGTCCTCGCCTCCGTTGGATTCGGCATCATCGCCTACAACGTCTTCCTGAACCTGCGGAGCCTTACCCGCGGGGCATTTGGTATTCACGACATACCCAGGCCTGAAATAGCGGGGTGGGTGGTCGATAGCGAATCGGCATTCCTTCTTCTTGCGCTCGCCTTCCTTGCCATCGTGATGCTGATAGCCTGGCTCATCGTGACGTCCTCATTCGGACGCGTGCTTACGGCAATACGCGAAGACGAGCGGGCTATCGAGGTGTTTGGATACCAGACTACCCATTACAAACTTGCCATATGGGTCATATCGGCCATGATGGCGGGCCTCGCCGGCGGCCTCTTCAGCAGTTGGACCAGCTTCATCGACCCCAACTCATTCATCCTGCTGGAATCGGTCCTCCTCGTGTCCATAGTGATCCTCGGCGGGCTGGCCACCATCTGGGGTTCCCTCCTCGGGGCGATGGCCTTCGTGCTGCTCGAAGAGGGAATGCGATTCTTGCCATTCCTGCCCACCGAGTTCATCGGCCAAGCCCGGCAGATCGTACTGGGCATTCTCCTCGTGCTGCTCATGCTCTTCAGGCCGCAGGGCCTGGTTGGGAGGTACAGGCTGTGAGCGCGCCCGGAGAGCGCCCCGGCGAGCCCATTGCCCTGGAGACGCGCGAAATCTCCAAGCACTTCGGCGCGGTCAAGGCTGTGGACCAGCTTTCCATGGCCATAAGCCAAAGGGGCATTACCAGCATTGTCGGACCCAACGGCTCGGGAAAATCAACCCTCGTGAACCTGCTCAGCGGCATACTCCCCCTCGACGGAGGCTTGGTCGTCATCGACGGCGTTGGCCTCAAGGTCGTCAGGGCCCACGAGAACCCCAGGCATGGCCTCACCCGCACCTTTCAAGAGGTCAGACTCTTCGATCAGATCAGTGTCTGGGACAACATCATGGTCGTCTTGACCAAGCGCCGGCTCCTCCCCGCCCTACTTGAGCGATCGAAGCCCAGCTATCGTGAGAAGGCCCAGAGTATCCTGGAGAGTGTGGGTATGTGGGACAAGCGGGGCTCCCTCGCCATGGATCTCTCCTATGGCCAGCGCAAGTTGCTGGAGATCGGCCGCGCCATGGCCTTGAACGTCAACACCTACCTGTTCGACGAGCCATTCGCGGGCCTCTTTCCCCAGATGATGGAGCGGGTCAAAGGCATAGTGAGGCACATGCGGGACGAGGGCCGCGCCATCATCTTCATCTCCCACAACATGGATATCGTCAGAGAGCTGCCGGACCACCTATTCGTCCTGGATAGCGGAACCCTCCTCGCCGCCGGAGACGTGGAAGAAGTTCTGAGCCGACCGGACGTCATCGAAGCCTACCTTGGCGACTGAGAACCAGACCACATTGTCGCCACAAACAATCAAACGCAATCTGTCATGCTGCAAACAATCAAATCCCAGCTATAACCCAAACCACATTGTTGCCACACACAATCAAAGCCTGCCTGAGCGGCTGGCCAAGGTATGTTCCCGCTCCCCGATCAGGGGAGCGGCAGGGTGAGAACCGATGCTTCTGAACTTGACCGATGTATCCGTGCATTACGGGGCCGTCATAGCCCTGGACCAGGTGTCCCTCGGCGTCCAAAAGGGCGAGGTTGCAGCTGTGATGGGCCCCAACGGCGCCGGGAAATCCACAGTCCTCAAGGCCATCATGGGACTGGCCCATGTGGCTGCCGGGACCATCTGCTGGCGCCAAGAGCCTCTGACAGCGGCCACCCACGAGATAGTGAAGGAGGGCATCGCCTTCGTCCCGCAGGGCAGGCGCGTGTTCACCCACCTCACCATCCAAGAGAATCTCGAGATGGGTTGCCTCTACCTGAACGATAGGGCGGAAAAGGAGCGCCGCCTGGATTCGGTCATGGAGCTCTTCCCCATCCTGCATCAGAAACGGCGGGACCTCGCCAGTCAGATGTCCGGGGGACAGCAGCAGATGTTGGCTCTGGGCCGCGGGCTCATGGCTGACCCGGAGGCGCTCCTCCTCGACGAACCCACCCTGGGCCTCGCCCCCATAGTGGTCAAAGAGGTGTTTCAGAAAATCTCCGAGATCAGCCAGAGGCTTGACGCCACCATCATCCTCGTTGAGCACAACATCAAGGGCGCTTTGGACATCGTGGACCGAGCCTACGTCCTAGACAAGGGCCGCGTTGCCCACGACGGCACTCCCCAGTCCGTCCGGGACACCGGCATACTCACCGAGGTCTTCCTGGGGAGAATCAATCCAGTGTGATTGGCGGACGAGGATGCGGGCGGCGCCGCTGCCGCCCTGGCCGGCAATCGCGGCCACCGGCGTCCCTGCCGGCGGGCTGGAAGGCTGGACAAGGTGGATGCGCAGGCGGTACCTTTCCGCAGCAAGAGACTTTGCTGCTGATACAGCGAGCAGTGTGCGGGCTCCCCGCCCGTCCAAGGAGGCGCTATGCCTACAATTGACGCCGACACTCATTTCGTGGAGTCGATGCGCACGTGGGAGTATATGGAGGGCAACGACAGGAAGCTGCGGCCTGTAGTCCTGAACCCCTTTGGAGACCCCAAGAAGCAGGCCTGGTACATTGACGGACAGGTTCGCGGCAACAAGGTTCCCGCCCTGGAATTGAAGGAGCAACAGGCCTTCGACCAGACCGTCGACCGTACAACGTTGGCGTCGGAAGAAGCCAAGCAGGGCGCCGACCTCGATACGAGGCTCCGGCAAATGGCGGAGTACGGCGTCGACTACCAGGTCGTCTACCCAACGATATTCCTCATGCAGGTCGCGGAACGTCCGGCTACGGAAGTAGCCATCTGCTGGGCCTACAACCGTTGGGCCGCCGATATCTGCGATCGTAGCGGCGGGCGCTTGAAGTACGCCGCCCCGCTCTCCATGCTGAGCATCCCTGACGCGCTGGACCAGATGCGGTTCTCCAGGGAACACGGCGCCCCGGCCATCTTCTTCCGCCCCATTGAGGTGAATCGCCTGCCTACCGACCCCTACTTCCACCCCATATACGAAGAGGCGCAGCGGCTCGATATGACCATTGGCATGCATATCGGCAACGGCGCCGGCTGGCTGGGCAACATCCTGCAACAGGGCAACATCGTCCGCAACTTCTGGTCCATCAAGGCCTGCATGTCCGGCGCGGTCCATGCCATCCTCATGAGCGACCTCCATGAGCGAT
Organism: Dehalococcoidia bacterium; assembly: GCA_965263165.1. Lineage (GTDB taxonomy): Bacteria > Chloroflexota > Dehalococcoidia > Lucifugimonadales > SAR202-VII-2 > SAR202-VII-2. Next base: position 844,841 of record OZ253584.1, on the reverse strand, counting down.
TCCCATCATTGCGGTTCGCCTTCGTGGAGGCCACGGCCGCCTGGCTGCCCTACGTCCTGCGGGAGTGGTACAGCCGCCTCGAAGAGCAGGGCAAACCCAGGCCGGACAACCCGCTCGTCGAGCGGAACATGTGGGTGGCTCTTCAGTCCAACGACGATATTCCCTACCTCCTCAAGGAAGTAGGGGAGGACTGCTTCGTGATGGGCACCGACTACGGCCACAACGATACCCAGGCTGAACTGGACGCCTTCCTGAGACTGCGGGACGGCGAGACCATCACGCCTGAGCAGTACCGCAAGATCACAGACCACAACGCCAGAGCGCTTTACGCTCTTTAGGGAGACGCAGCATGGCCATGCCTCAGAGCGCGGTCCAGACAATCGACGCAGACGCTCACCTCGTGGAGTCGGCGGAAACCTGGGAGCACTACGACCAGTCCTCCACAAGACAGTCGAAGGCGGATCAGGCGCTCTTTCCCGCCGACCTGGGAGGGCAATTGGACAACGCCATTGTCCCGGCCATCGCCGATCCCTACAACGACCCCCACAGCGAGCGCTGGTTCATCGCCGGGCACGTGCGCGGCAAGCGGATGCCCTCCAGCCTTCCGGGTATTCCAGACGTAAACGATCCCCAGGCTCGCCTATCCTGGATGGACGCCCACGGCATCTCCGTTCAGGTGCTGTACCCTACGATCTTCATGGAACAGGTGGCCAATCGGCCTCACGTGGAGGCGCCCATTGTATGGGCCTACGCCGAGTGGGCCTCTCGGATCTGCAAGGCCGGCGGTGACCGGTTGCGCTGGGTTTCTCCCGTTTCCATCACGAGCATACCCGATGCCGTGGCCCAGATTCGCTTCGGGAAGGAGAACGGAGCCTGTGGCGTCCTGTTGCCGCCAATCCACGGTGACCTGCTCCTCGAGGAAGTGTACTTCTTCCCCATCTACGAGGAGGCCGCCCGGCTCGATCTGCCCATCTGCATTCACGCCGGCAACGCCAATCCGGCCATGACTGAGCTGCTGGGGCAAGACAACCCCGGGGCTACCTTCTGGCAATACAAGGTCAGCCTTATGGCGGCGTTCCAGACCTTCCTGACTTCCGACATCCCCCACCAGTACCCGAACCTGAGGACCGGTTTCCTCGGCGCCGGCGCCCAGGGCATCATATACCCGCTTGGAGAGTGGTCCAGACGCCTGCGCGCCGACAACCCTGAAAAGAACTCCAACGCACTGGAGAACCGGCGCCTGTGGGTCTCGTTGGCTGGGCATGACGACATTGGCTATATGGTCAAACGGGTGGGCTCAGACCGCCTCATGGCGGGCACGGAGTTCGGGCACACCAGCGGCGCTTCCGTCATGAGCGCGCTGGGGAAGGCGCTGGACGAGGAAGTGATCACGCCGGAGACCTACGAGAAGATCGTCTGGCATAACCCCCGCGCATTTTACGGCTTCTCAGCGGATGCGAGCTGACAGCCGCCACCCGGGCTACCAGCGCCACCCGGCGCCTGGCCGTTGTTGACTCCCCTTTAGCCGTGCTACCATAGCCGTTGGCACTCTCAATGCCCGACTGCTAGTTTCGTCGTTTGGAGGAGGTGGACCAAGGTGCCTATCTATGAATATCGATGCCAGGCCTGTAGCTATACCTTCGACCTCAAGCAGGGCTTCGACGCCGAGCCGATAGCGACGTGTCTCATCTGCAGCGGCCAAGCGCCGCGGGTCTTTAGCATGCCGGCCGTCATCTACAAGGGCAGCGGCTTCTACACGACCGACTACAAGCAGAAGGAGAACGGCTACAAACAAGAAAGCGGGAACGGGTCGCCCAAGAGCGAGAGTAAGAGCGAGACGAAAAGCGAGACGAAAAGCGAGAGCAAGGAAGAGTCAAAGACGGAGTCCAAGGTGGGGAGCAGCTCCTCCAAGTCGTCGTCCAGCGAGGACTGAGGGGTGCGGGCCCTCGTTCAGCGGGTCAGCCAAGCCAGGGTTTCGGTGGGCGGCGAGGAGGTTGGAAGCATTGGGGCTGGCCTAGTGGTGTTCCTAGCCGTTGGCCAGAATGACGACGAAAACGATGTTCGCCACCTGGTGGACAAGATCACCAATCTGCGCATCTTCAACAACGGCGCAGGCAAGTTTGAAAGCTCGGCCCTGGACTTGCGGGCCGAGCTTCTACTTATCAGCCAGTTTACCCTCTACGCCGACACCCGGCGGGGACGCCGACCCAGCTTCTCCAGCGCCGCCGCACCCACCGATGCCGATGCACTGTTCCAGCGCGCAATCGAACTGTTCGGCGCCACCGGCCTCGCCGTTGCGACGGGCCGCTTCCAGGAATATATGCAAGTGGCTCTCGTCAACGACGGCCCGGTGACCATCTGGCTGGATAGCGCCGACAGACACCGGCCCAGGCGGAGCTAGCAGATTACAAACCGAAGAACGTCTTGGCGTTCTCGCAGAGGATCTTCTGCTTTGTTTCCTCGGAAAGGCCGGAGTGCTTCCGCAGGCCCCGAAGGTTCATGGGGAACCCCGCGTCCCAGTGGGGGAAGTCGGAGGCGAAGAGGAACCGATCGTTGCCCAACTGCCGCACGCACTCTGCGAGAAGCGATTCCTCCGCCTCCAAGCTGACGTAGACCTGGCCTGCTCTAAACTCTTCGCTTGGCTTCATGGTTAGCCAAGGTGTCTCCACCGCGCCCCGTAGCTCCCAGTGCTCGTCCATGCGATCCAGGTAGTAGGGGAGCCACGTCGCTCCGAACTCGAGAAAAGCAATCTTGAGCTTTGGGAATCGCAGCGGCACGGCGTTGAAGAGCACGCTCGTGAACTGCAAGAGGCCGGAGGCGGTGAAGGCGTAGCAATGCAACTCGGCGAAGGTCTTGAAGCCCTCGCCTCCCACGGTCTGCGTATCGCGGCTGCCGTGGATGCAGAGGGGTATGCCCAGGCGTTCCGCCTCGGCATAGAGGGGATCGTAGAAGCGGTCGCCGAGGGGCAGCGGAAGCCCCGTCGCAGGCAGTTCGAACGATACAAGCCCAAGCTCTGTGTAGGCCCTGCGCATCTCCTCCACCGAGGCCTGTGGGTCCTGGAGCGGCAGGACTCCCACGGGGCGGAGCCTGGAGTCCACCGCGCCAATATCCTTGGCCAGATGGTCGTTGACTGCCCGCGCCACGGCCAGGGCATAGCCGGGCTCGGGTATCTTGGCCACGCCCGCTGCCCCGGTGGGGAACAGCACCGCGGTCTCGATATGGTTCTTCTGCATGACCCGCAGCCATATCTCCGCCTGCCGCTGGGCGTCGCCCTTGCGCATCTGCCGCGACGCCAGGGTGGCGAACAGGTCCACGTCCCAGGGGGCGGCCCCCGGAAGAATGCCGCCCGTCCTCCTGTTCCAGGGTGTTTCGAGGTGGCGGGCTATTTCCGGCTGCTTCTCGAAAACATGTCCATCTGCGTCTATGGCTGACAGCACCACGGCAAGCCTCCTTCTTTCGATAAGGGACCCCAGCCCTCCACAGGGGATTGATGCCCTGCGGCCACTATCGCCGACAGGAAGACCCCGGCGGACGAAGTTGCAGCGGCCGCGGCTTCGATTTACACTGCGAACCTAGAAGGTAGCGGCCGAAACCGCGCCTGAATTTCTTGCACATGAACGCGAAATTCAGCGACAGCGCAACAGCTCGCCGAATTGTAGAGGCGCACGAGACCGCCGTCAACGCGTCGGCGATAGGGAGACGACAACTCATTGGAGGGCGGGGGTAAGACCGATGGCATACGATCTGCTCATTCGCAACGCTCGAATCATCGACGGTTCGGGAATGCCGGCCTTCCACGGCGACGTCGCCGTCAAGGACGGCAGGATCGCCGAGGCGGGGAAGATTGGGGGGCGGGCCCACAGGACCATCGATGCCGAAGGCCGGGCTGTCGCTCCGGGTTTCATCGACAATCATTGTCACTACGATGCGCAGGTTACCTGGGACCCTCTATGCACCTTCGCTCCTCATCATGGCATCACGACGGTTGTCTTCGGGAATTGTTCTCTTGCGCTGGCGCCCGCCAAACCTGAGGACCACTCCGTTCTGGCCGGGATGCTCGCTCGCGTGGAGGCCATCCCGATGGACGCGTTGGAGCAAGGCACGCGATGGTCGTGGACGACCATCGCAGAGTACCTGGACGCCATCGACCAGGGGCTGGGCGTCAACGCGGGAGTCCTCATTGGGCACTCTGCAGTGCGGCGATGGGTGATGGGCGAGGACTCTCAGGACAGGAGCGAGGCAACCCCGGATGAATTGGAGGCAATGAAGGACATCATCAGAGGCGGCATGGCCGCCGGAGCGTTGGGCCTGTCCTTCAACCGCAACCCGGGCCACTTCGATATCCGAGGCAAGCTCCTGCCCGCCTGCGTTGCGCCCCACGAAGAGCTTGTGGAGCTTTCCTCAGTGCTCGGTGAGGTTGGAACCGGGGTCATCGAGTCGGGAGCGTCAGCTCCATTCGAGTTGAAGGAAGGGCTGATGAGCCGCATGGCTCAGGCCAGCGGCCGGCCGGTGCTCTACCTGCAGATCGCCTGGCGCGCCGGGGCCCCCGAGCAGTGGAAGGACCACTTGGCCTTTGCCGAGGACAGGGTCAAGCAGGGCATCCGGGTCTACCCCATGGTCAACCCGCGGCCGTCCATCAATAAGTTCACGCTGCGAAACGCCCAGATCTTCGACCGGATGCCGAGCTGGTCCCCCATCATGACCGGCTCCCTCGAAGGGAAGGCGCAGGCGTTCCGGGACCCGGAGGTCAGGAAGGAGCTGGCTGCCCAGGCAGTGGAGGGAATCGGCGTGACCTACGACATCTTTTCACGGCGTTGGGACCTGATCTTCGTCCACGACACCGTCTTGGAGAAGAACCAGGGCCTGATTGGGAAGAGCGTGGCGCAGGTTGCACAGGAGCAGGGCAAGGGCATTCTAGACGCATTCCTCGACTTGGCGCTGGAGGAGGACCTCGGCACCGAGTTCGAGGCGATCCAGCTCGGCGGCGACGAGGCGTCGATGGCGAAGCTGCTGAACAGCCCATACACGGTCGTCGGGCTCTCGGATGCCGGCGCCCACCTCGTCTTCGAGGCCAACGACGGCTTCAGCACCTTCTTCCTGGGGCACTGGGTCAGGGAGAAGCAGATCATGTCGCTGGAGAAGGCCGTCCGGCGGATCACCTTCGATTCCGCCAGCATGTTCGGCATGCACGACCGGGGGTTGATCCGTCCCGGACTCGCCGCCGACCTGGTGGTCTTCGACCCAGACACCATAGCGCCGGGTCCGGAGGAGTCGGTGGAAGACCTCCCCGGAGGCGCCGCCAGGCTGCGTCGCATGGCCCAGGGCGTGGACTACACCATCGTGAACGGCGAAGTCCTCATCGAGGGCGGACGCCACACCGGGGCGCTACCAGGCAAGGTGGCAAGGAATAGCCTCTACGCTCGCGGGTAGCGCCCGCGGACCGCGCGACCGGACGGAGAGCTGCCCCTGGGGGCGGGAGGGGGCCTATGGTGGCGGAGGCCGTTGTCCCACCTGCCCACCCTCCAACGTTTTTAGAAACAGGGGGACACGCTGCACCTCCCGGCGGAACATCGAACTCCCTGCACCCTGCTTGGGAGCCGGACCGGGAGACTTCCAGATGCTTCCTAGCCTTCCCCCGAGCACCCGGGCAGGAAGAGGAGCTGCGCCTGGCCTCAACCTCATTCTTTGATTGTTTGTGACTCTTTGATTGTTTGTGCGCCTGCTTTTTCTTCTCCCGTAGGCGTGGGGCCGTAACAGAGGCGTAATAGGGCGTAACAAACCGTAAAGGAACTGTAAAGGAACCGTAATGCTTCCGTAACGAACCGTAACGGAACCGTCATGGAGCGGGATGGCTCCAAACCGCCTGTGCCTTATAACGGCACTGGCTCCGGTGCCAGCCTTCCTCGGAGGGTCTTGCCCCTTGGGTTGTTCCCTCAACGCCCCTGCCGCAGGGGGATTCTCTGTAGTTAGCCTCCAGTGCACTATGTATGCGGCAGGCTCCGAGAAAGAGAAGCGGGCCGGCTGCCCACTTCATGGAGTTACTATAGCACAATAGTTCGTATTTTGCAATGGGGTGGGGGCATGCCCTGGACGAGGGTTTTGTTGTGGCCTGCGCCTTCCTTCAGCGGGGGGTCTGGCTTGGCCTGCGCGGTTGTCCCACCTGCCCACCCTCCAACGTTTTTGGGTACAGGGGGACTCCCCCTGCACCTCCCGGCGGAGCATTGGGTTCCCTGCACCCTCCTTTGAGAGACAGGTGAGGCTTTCGCTCAGCATTGCGGGGGACTCGCTGTACCCCCGGCGGGGGCTGCGCCCCCTGCACCCCGCGCGGCGTCGGTCGCGAGCTTGCGTTGGCGCATCGGGACGCTTCCCAGCCTGCCCCCGGGTACAGGTACGGGGACAGTCTTTGATTGTATGTTGTTAAGTTTTTCAGCCGAATTTCGGGGATTCAGGCGTGGAGCCGTCGTTTATCCGTCGTTACCCGTCGTTAGCCGTCGCTTAGCCGTCGCTTACCCGTCGCTTAGCCGTCGCGCATCCGTCGCTGAGCCGGATGGCTCCAAGGAGCCTGTGCCATACAACGGCATGCGCTCCGGTCCCAGCCATCCTCGGGTGGATGCGGGCCTGGGGCACGTGCCCAGACCCTCCTGCCCAGGGGGTCTCTCTATGGATTCCCCCAGTCCACATGTATGCGGCAGGGTTTATGGGGATACTCTAGCACAATCGTTCGCATTTTGCAAGTAGGGGGCGGCGCTTCCTGGACGGAGGGTCTTGTTGCGGCCTGCGTCGTCCTTCAGCGAAGGGTCTGGCTTGGCCTGCGCCGTTGTCCCACCGGCCCACCCTCCAACGTTTTTGGGTACAGGGGGACTCCCCCTGTACCCCCGGCGGGGGCTGCGCCCCTGCACCCTGCTTGGGGGAGACATGGGGGCAGCGTTTTCTCGCCTTCCGCCGGGCGCCAAGGTAGGGGACAAGATGCGTCTGCTGGACGGATGGTCTTGTTGCGGCCTGCGCCCTGGTTCAGGGGAGGTCTGGTTTGGCCTGGGCTGCTATCCCGCCCGCTCCACCCTCCGACGTTTGTGTTGTGGGGGACACGCACACCCCCGGCGGGAACCAAGGTTCCCTGCACCCTCCTTTGAGAGACAGGCAAGGCTTTCGCTCAGCATTGCGAGGGAAGTCGCTGTATCCCTGGCGGGGGCTGCGCCCCGCTGGGGGAGGGATGGGGCTTCCTAACGAGGGGAAGAGGGACGGGAGCTAGCTTTCGTTGTTGAGGTGGGCCATTTGGTCCACGATGTTCATTGTCCGGAGGCTGACGGCGCAGACCCGTTGAAGCAGGTCGATGACCCGCTCCTTGTGGTCGGCGAAGCGGTAGGTGTTGAACTTCTCGGCTATGGTTGGGTCCTTCGGCTTGCGCTCCTTGTATTGGTCCAGCACCCACTCCAGGGCGGAGCGGCTGCCCAGGCGGTAGCGCCAGGCGTCCGGCGGGACTCCGGTCAGGGTGGTCTTGTCGTCCAGGGCGATGCTGCCGCGCTCCTTATCGGGCCGCAGGAACACGCGCTTTGCGTCGGCGCTCTGGTCGATTCACTGGAGGGGGTAGGGTTCGGCGGACTCGAATCCGACGTGCAGGTCAAGCAGCTCCTAGCCCATCCTGGCCCATTGGCTGAAGTTGGGGTAGAGGGGCAGGCGGGGAAACTCCCGCAACAGGTCGACGGCGTACTCCTCGCGGTACGCCGGGTTATGCAGGATGGCGTAGGTGTAGGCGAAGATGTGCTCATCTGTGATGCCGGCTGGGTAGATTGCTTCGAAGTCCTTGCCCCACTCCTTGCGGTAGTGCTCGTTGATGCGGCTGATGCTCCAGTTGGTGATGTTCCTAGAGCGCCTGCCATTAGATGTGTAGCGGTATAGAGGCAGACATTGTGTACCGTCGATAAACAAGGCTAAAGAAGGCACTTTATCCGTAGCCAGCACCGCGAATGACCTGCGAGCACCGGGGCCTAGGAAACAGATAGCTACATTGTTATCCGTGGTATCGTGTGGAAATATACTTGGCATTTGATACTGCATTTCATTCAAGTTCTGGTTGTAATACAGAAACTTGTTGGTGAACGGTCTATATAGAGTCTTGCGAATACTAGCCTCGCCGAAAGCGTTGGGTATGTTTTTCCGCAATTGCCGTTTTAGATCACGCGTCCATTTGATATTAGTACCAAGAGTATCGGCGTTGAACGTTGTGCCGCCGTGTACTGACCGGTTTTCCTCGTACTCGATTATGAAAGCACGCACTTTCTGGGCAAGTTGATCAGCGTCAAAATCGTACGTCCAATCGTCGCGATTAGTGACGACACCCAGTGAGTAGAGTCTAAAGACCGCTTGCTCTTGGGAGATGAGCTTGGTTAACTTGGTCTCTCTATTTGCCAAGGGCATCAGTTTGGCAAAGTCGCTGGTGGACTGGTTGAGCCAATTCCCACTCTTGTCAGGCGTAATGTCCTCGAAGGCAATCTCATCCAGTTCGGCCCTGCGCAGGTAGGCCAGCTTATCCCTGGCGAACTCAACATCTTCACGGCGAGCATAGCGAATGCTGCACTTGCCAAGCCTGTCTTTGTCCCGCACGAAGAAACCTATGGCTACGCCGGTCTGGATTCCAAAGACGTTGTGCATAGTCCCGGAGATCTTCGGGTTGCGCCCCACTCTGCAAGACATAGGTGTCGCCTATGCGCCGATCAATCTCCGGGTACGTGCGGTTCCTGTTGTTGTCGTTCTCGTTCTGTTGGTTGGCGTTGTAAGGCGGGTTGCCGATGATGACGCTGATGGTCTTCTCGTTTTGCGCCTGGACGCGTAGCCAATTCTCTTCGGACATGGCGCCCAATTCGAAGGCCCCCTGCCGCACCACGGCGTCACCCGTGGCCCCCTGCCACTCCATGTTGTCCAGCGTGTCCACGAAGCAGAGGTTGGGAAACTGGCGGTAGCGGCCCGTCCGCTCTCTATAGCTATATTCGATGTTCAGGTTGGCGATGTAGTAGGGAAGTATCGCCACCTCGTTGGCGTGGATTTCGTTCAGGTACTTGTGCTCCAGGCGCTCCTCGGGCAGGTGGTTGACCAGGCTAGTGATGAATGTCCCCGTGCCGGTGGCGGGGTCGAGGATCTGGACGTTGTCGTCAGCCAAGCTCCGTCCGAAGTGCTTCTGGAGCAGGTGGTCGGCGCCCCGGATGATGAAGTCCACCACCTCGTTGGGGGTGTAGACCACGCCCAGGCGGTCGGCGGCGGCGGGGTTGTAGGCCTTGTAAAAGTCCTCGTAGATAGCCTTGAGGAACTGCTGCTTTTCGGCATAGTCGGCGATCTCGTCGGCGGCGCGGCCGATGGCGCCGTAGTAGGCGCGGAGGCGGTCGATGGCCTGGCGGCGGAGGTCGCCGGTGAAGAAGGTCTGCTCAAGGGCGTCGAGCTGGCGGGCGATGTTGTTCTCCCGGTGGAACTGAGCCTCGCCGAACACGCGCAGGAATATGTCCTGGGTGAGGATGTGCTGCAACAGCATTTCGCGCACGTCGCCGTGGGCCACGGCAGGGCTGATGGTCTGCCGGCAGAGGGCCAGGAAGGCGGCGGCGGCAGCCTGGTAGTCCGGGTTTTCAGCCTCAGCCAACTCCACGGCCTCCCGCAGATTGTCGATTACGGTGGGGAGGTCGGCCTTGAACTGCTGCTGGGCCTGGCGAAACTCCTCGATTTTGGGTAGCTCGTAGTCCAGGAACGAGCGAATGAGCCGGTGCAGTTCGCCGGGGCGGGACATGTCGACCCGCATGGCCACGCCGCCGTTCTGAATCAGGACGGCGGTAAGGGAGTCCTCAAAGACGATGTTGTCGCTGGGATAGCCGCGGTTGAGCTTGCGCTGAATTTCGGTATCGAGGTCGTCGTGGGAATCCTTGGCCTCCCAGTAGCCGCGGGACATGCGGAGGGTGTCCTTGACCGTGCCGTCGGGGCGGTTGCGATGCTGGGCGTCGAGCTCGTCAACCAAGGCCAGCTTCTCGCGGTGGTCGCGGCAGTAGGAGTCCAGGCAGACGGCAAAGGCGCGCCGGATGCTTAGCTCGTTGTCGGAACCGCCGAAGTCAATGAACCGCTGCTTGTCGGCATGGTAGCGTTCGATGTGCGGGTAGGTGGGCATGGGAAAAATATACACCATGCGAACGCTTAGAGGGGGGAGGCTTCTTGGAGGAAGGGAAGGGACCCCCATCCCAACCTTCCACCGAGCACCCGGGCAGGTACAGAGCCGCCCCCGAGTACGGGGGTTGAGCGTGAGGCGCGGAGGGTGGGGACTGTTCAGAGATTCCTTAGGGAAGGTCTGGATAAGCCCCGTGGATGTGATAGAGTTCACATCGTCGCCGACGATGGCCGCGCAGGCCCAAAGCGTCGGCGGTAGCGGGGTCGAGGTCCGCATCACCGCGATGCGATTGGAAGGCGGCGCCGCCGCAACGGATGCGCTCCATCCAGTTTGAAACGCCACGGCTTATGGGTACACCTGCCGGATTCCGTGGACGGTTATTGCTCGTAGAGGTCTGCGCTAAACGGAGTTAGGAGGTCACGATGATGACCCGTACACGCACGGCAAAATACGCGACCCTGTTGAGCGTTGTCCTTGCGCTGGCCCTTACGGCGGCGCTCGCGGCCTGCGGCTCTGATGAGCCGTCCGGCGTGACAGGCCCCGACCGGCCCGCGTCCACCCCAACGGAGACGCCGGTCTCCCCCGCACAGACGCCTACCACGCCAGGGTCAGGGGACGCGCCCACTGCCACCGATACGCCTGTACCTGCGGCTACCACAGCGCCGCCCGCGGCCTCCGGCTCCGCCGAAACGGACCGGGAAGCGCTGGTTGCCCTCTACAACGCAACGGACGGTGAGAACTGGACGTTCAGTGATAACTGGCTGAGCGACGCGCCCCTCGGTGAATGGGAGTACGTCACCACCAACGACGACGGGCGCGTTACAGAGCTGGAACTCAACTACAACGGGTTAATCGGTGAGATACCGCCGGAGCTGGGCAGCCTCTCCAACCTGACATTGCTGAACCTCAGCGATAACGACTTGAGCGGGGAGATACCGGCGGAGCTGGGCAGCCTCTCCAACCTGAGAGGGCTGTACCTCCACGAAAACGACTTGAGCGGGGAGATACCGGCGGAGCTGGGCAGCCTCTCCAACCTGGAGCTACTGGTCCTCCGCTACAACGCCTTGAGCGGGGATATACCGGCGTGGTTGGGCAGCCTCTCCAACCTGAGAGGTCTGTACCTCGCCCGCAGCGGCTTGAGCGGGTGCGTGCCAAGCAGCTTGGCCGCCTCGTTGTTGGGCTTTGGCTACTCTAACCTTGGCGGCCTGCCCTTCTGCTGAAGCCACGCGCCCTCAGCCGGGGACGGACGGCATATCGTCCAGAAGGCGCTCCCAGCGCGTGTTGGCTATGGGGCCAGTAAAAACGGGAGGGAAAGAAAATGACCCGTACACGCACGGCAAGATACGCGACCCTGTTGAGCGTTGTCCTTGCGCTGGCCCTTACGGCGGCGCTCGCGGCCTGCGGCTCTGATGAGCCGTCCGGCGTGACCGCGTCCTCCGGCTCCGCCGAAACGGACCGGGAAGCCCTGGTTGCCTTCTACAACGCAACGGACGGTGAGAACTGGAATGGAAGCGCCAACTGGCTGAGCGAAACGCCCCTCGGTGAATGGGAGGGCGTCACCACCAACGACGCCGGGCGCGTTACGGATCTGAAACTAATCGGCCACGGCTTGAGCGGGGAGATACCGGCGGAGCTGGGCAGCCTCTCCAACCTGCAATTTTTGGACCTCGACGTCAACGACTTGAGCGGGGAGATACCGGCGGAGCTGGGCAACCTCTCCAACCTGAGAACGCTGTCCCTCAACTCCAACGAGTTGAGCGGGGAGATACCGGCGGAGCTGGGCAGCCTCTCCACCCTGGAATCGCTGGACCTCAGCAACAACGGCTTGAGCGGGGAGATACCGGCGGAGTTGGGCAGCCTCACCAACCTGAGAGAGCTGTACCTCGGCAGCAACGAGTTGAGCGGGGAGATACCGGCGGAGTTGGGCAGCCTCACCAACCTGAGAGAGCTGTACCTCGGCAGCAACGAGTTGAGCGGGGAGATACCGGCGGAGTTGGGCAGCCTCACCAACCTGAGAGAGCTGTACCTCGGCAGCAACGAGTTGAGCGGGGAGATACCGGCGGAGTTGGGTAGCCTCTCCAACCTGAGATATCTGGCCCTCAACGTCAACGAGTTGAGCGGGGAGATACCGGCGGAGTTGGGCAGCCTCTCCAACCTGACAGAGCTGTACCTCGACGGCAACGAGTTGAGCGGGGAGATACCGGCGGAGTTGGGCAGCCTCTCCAATCTGTCAGCGCTGTACCTCGGCGGCAACGAGTTGAGCGGGTGTGTGCCAAGCAGCCTGGAAGACCAGTTGGGCTTTGATTCCTTTTCCCTTGGCGACCTGTCCTTCTGCTGAAGCCACGCGCCCTCAGCCGGGGACGGACGGCATATCGTCCAGAAGGCGCTCCCAGCCAGTTTGAACCGCGACGGCTTACTGGTGAGCCTGCCGGATACCGTGGACGGCTATTGCCCGTAGAGGGCTGCGCTCAGCAGCCCAGTCTCCTCCCCCGCGCTACGCGCGGCCCTCCCGTCTGCGGGAGGGGGTTTGGAGGGCTGCGGCGAGTTGTTCAGAGGTTCCCTAGACATGCCGCATGTCTAGGTCGAAGTCGTTGGGGAGCTGGCCCCCTTCCTCAAGGGCTCTGACGTAGTACTTCCACAGCCACTCTGTAGCCCTTGGCATGCCCATGCCCCGGGGCCGCCTCGCGAATTCCTCAACGTCCTGCCAGGGGATGTCCTGCGCCGTCTTGCCTGCCTTGGCCAGTTCCCAATGCACTTTCGCCAGCGACTCCAGCTTGATCGCCCGGATCGTTGCGTCCTCCACCGATGTCCCGGCCACTGTGACGCCGTGCCCCTTCATGAGACAAACATCGCGAGGCCCCATGGCGGCGATGACCCCGCTGGCCAGCTCCGGCCGGCTGATCAACACCGACCTGGGATAGATCGGAACGCCCTCCACCGCGATGCTCAGCGCCTGTGGGTCGTAGGAGCCGAAGATGGGGCGCAACTCTATTCCGGCGATACCGCATAGAAGCGTGGCCGGCGGGTGGCCGTGAATCACACAGTTGACCTCGGGCCGGGCCCTTAGAATCTCGCCGTGGATGGGCAGCTCCAAAGGCGCCTCGTAGGCGCCGCCCAGATCGGCGCCATCGCCGTCGAAAGTCAGGCGGCGGATCTGGCCGGGAGTCGTGTAGTTGACTCCGTATTCGACGTCTCCCCGGCAGCGGATGAGCATCTCGCCGGCGCCTGGGACGCGGTGGCTGACGTGGCCGTGAATGCCCTTCAGGATGCCAAGCGAGGCGAGGATGCGGCAGGACTGAGCGATCTTGTATCTGAGGTCGTCCAGGGGGTCTGTGGCCATGATTGCTCCATCACGCAAGGCGCGGCTAGATGACGCGAAGCTCGTACTCTTGCACCACGGCGTCCTCGATGGTGAACGCGCGCACGGAAGGATCGTTTTCGTCGGCCAGGGACACCAGCACGTAGAACGTATCAGGCCAGAGGGATCGGCCATCCGGCCCGGTGGCCAGGCGGATGTCGGTGTCCGACGGGCGAGCCTCGGTGTGGGTGTGGGAGTGATAGAGAACGAGGATGCGCCAGCCCCGGTCTTCCACGTCGCGGTACGCCCGGAAGAACTCCTGGGGGTCCATCCTGTACCGGAAGGGGCTCTTTGCGGCGTTGGTGATCCGGTAAAAGTTGACCGCCCGCCCGTCGTCGCCGGCGATGATGCCGCAACATTCGTTCGGGTTCTCCTCGCGGGCGTGGGCGATCATCTGGTCGACATACGACCGCTCCAAGGTAAGCACAGGTCCACCTCAGCCGAATTTCCGGCTATTGTCCATACCGTCCGTTGCTTGCGCAAGCGGCGGCTCTCCGCAGAGGCGTGCGCCTTCCCAATCTGACGGCGCTTTCCTGTAGAATGAAAGCGTCGCTATCGGCGATGCAGGCCATCCTTTTCTTCAAGAGGCAGTTCGATGTTCCAGCCGGTGTCCAGTAGGGTCAATCTCCCGCAGCTTGAGGAGGAGATCCTCGATTTCTGGCGGAAAGCTGACGTCTTTCGGAAGACGGAGGCGCGCGAAGGCGCGCCTCTTTTCGTTCTGTACGAGGGTCCCCCCACCGCCAACGGGCTTCCCGGCATTCATCACGTGCTCTCCAGGGTTTATAAGGACGTTATTCCCCGCTACAAGACCATGCGCGGCTACAGGCCCTTCCGCAAGGGCGGTTGGGACACCCATGGATTGCCCGTAGAGCTGGAGGTGGAGAAGGAGCTGGGAATCTCCACCAAGCGGGAGATTGAGAACATTGTGCCGGGCGACCCTGAAGCGTCCATCGCCGAGTTCAATCGCCGTTGCCGGGATAGCGTCTTTCGCTACGTCAAGGAGTGGGAGCGCCTCACCGAGCGCGTGGGATTCTGGGTCGACATGGAGGACGCCTACATCACCTATGACAACAACTACATAGAGACCGGGTGGTGGATTCTCAAGCAGCTTTGGGACAAGGGTTTGCTGTACGAGGGGCACAAGGTGACACCACACTGCCCCCGCTGCGTCACGACCCTCAGCTCTCACGAGGTCTCATTGGGCTACAAGGACGATACGGTAGACCCCTCCATCCACGTCCTCTTCCGGGTCATGGACACGCGGGAGGCCCAAGGACAGGTCGTCCGCGATGTCGTTCCCACGAACGGCGAGACGTACCTGATGGCCTGGACCACCACGCCCTGGACGCTGCCAGGCAACACAGCCCTGGCGGTTGCCCCAGACGCCGAGTATGTCATGGCGCTCATGCCCGACGGCCGGCGGATCATCCTGGCAGCGGCCCTCGCCGGGGCGCTGCTCGATGAGGGTAGCGAGGTTGTCGCCACCTTCCCGGGATCCGCGCTGGCCGGGGTACGCTACGAGCCGTTGTTCAATCCCTTTACCTACGGCGCCAGCGTCCAGCAGTTTCAGAGCGCCGATCAGGAGGGTGGGGCGGTGGAGCAGCTTCAGGACGCGCCATTGCCGCCATCGAAGCCGTTCACCTATAGCGTCGTCGCCGCCGGCTTCGTCACGCTGGAAGACGGCTCGGGCATCGTCCACAGCGCTCCGGCCTTCGGCGAGGACGACTACAGCATGGGCAAGGCTACCGGCGCCCACTTCATTCAGCACGTTGACCAGATGGGAATCATCCAGGGGCGGTATCCCTTTGCAGGGAAGTTCGTGAAGGACGCAGACCCCCTGATCATCCGGGACCTGGAGAAAAGAGGGCTGCTCTACAAACAAGGCGTCTACACTCACACATATCCCTTCTGTTGGCGATGTGACGCGCCCCTGCTCTACTACGCCAAGCCTTCCTGGTATATCCGGACCACCGCTGTGAAGGACCGCCTGCTTTCGGGGAACGAGGAGGTCAATTGGTTCCCTGAGCACATCAAAACCGGCCGTTTCGGCGACTGGTTGCGCAATAACGTGGACTGGGCCGTCTCGCGAGAGCGCTACTGGGGCACCCCGCTACCCATCTGGCGGTGTGACCAATGTGGGAAACTGGAATGCATGGGAAGCGCCGCCGAGATGAAGGACCGCATGACCCCCGATTCCTACACCCAGTATCAGATCCGCGCGTTGGGGCAGCCGGAGGACCTCCACCGGCCCTACGTTGATGAAGTGGTCCTCCGGTGCGCTGACTGCCGGGGCGAGATGAGGCGGGCGCCGGAGGTACTGGACTGCTGGTTCGACTCGGGGGCTATGCCCTTCGCGCAGTGGCACTACCCCTACGAGCACCAGGACGAGGTCGACTCTCGGCTCTACTTCCCCGCCGACTACATCTGCGAAGCTGTCGACCAGACCAGGGGATGGTTCTACAGTCTCCACGCACTGTCGACTCTCCTCAAGGACGGTCCGGCCTACCGCAACGTCATTTGCTTGGGCCTCATCCTCGACCAGTACGGCGACAAGATGAGCAAGTCCAAGGGCAACGTCGTGGAGCCGTGGGAGGTCATCGACGTGCAGGGCGCCGACGCCCTGCGCTGGTATCTCTTCGCGTCCGCGCCTCCGGGGAACTCTCGCCGCTTTTCCAAGGATCTGGTAGAGGAGGCCGTCCGCCGCTTCTTCTTGCCCCTTTGGAACGTCTACAGCTTCTTCGTCACCTATGCGAACTTGGACGGATTCAACCCAACCGCCGCTGGCGGCGTGAACCCCAAGGCGGAACTGGACCGATGGCTGCTCTCCGAACTCAACCTGCTGGTGCGCGACACCACCGAAGCGATGGATGTCTATAATCCAACGGATGCAGCCCGCCGCCTCGAAGAGTTTGTGGAGTTACTGTCGAACTGGTACGTCCGCCGGAGCAGGCGGCGGTTCTGGAAGAGTGAGAATGATGAGGACAAGCAGAGCGCCTACGTCACCCTGTACACGTGCCTGGTGACCGTGAGCACTCTCCTCGCCCCCCTCACGCCGTTCCTGGCCGAGTCGCTGTACCAAAACCTTGTGAAGGCGTCAAACTCAGCGGCCCCTGAGAGCGTGCATCTGGCTGCCTGGCCCCAAGTCGAAAACAGCCTCGTCGATGAGGATCTATCGAGGGACGTCGCCTTGGTCCGCAGGGTCACCAGCCTGGGTCACGCCGCCCGCAGCCGGGCCGGCATCAAGGTTCGCCAGCCGCTGCAGCGCGTTCTAGTCAAGCCCCGACGCCCGGAGGAGGCGCAGGCCTTGGGCCGCTTCGCACCGCAGCTTCTGGAAGAGTTGAACGTGAAGGAGCTTCAGGTGGTCGACGAACGGGAAGCCATCCGCTTCGTCACGCTGCGGCCCGAGCACGCCAAGCTGGGCCCGCGGCTCGGCGCCGACATGCCTGGGGCCATTCAGGCGCTAGCCGCCATGGACCCAGCGCAACTCTATGCCAAGCTGTCGGCGGGAGAAGTTGTCGAAATTGACGGTATGACGATCCAGCCCGACGAGATCAGGATCGAAGCCACCAAGGACGGTGCTCACGCCGCGACAGCGGAGGCTGGCTACGTCGTGGCGGTGGACACGAACATTTCTCAAGAACTGGCGGAAGAAGGTCTCGTCAGGGAGCTGGTCCACAGGATTCAGAATATGCGGCGTGCGGCGGGCTTTGCCATAGCGGACCGCATCGTGACGACCTACACCGCGGGGGAAGCTGTGCGGAGAGCGGTGTCCAGGTTCAGGGACTACATTCGTCAGGAGACCCTCTCGGTGGAACTGGCGGAACGGGACCCCCAGGAGGGGGCCTTCATAGAGGAACACCAGCTCGAGGGAGAGCAGGTCGTGCTGGCGGTGAAGCAGGTAGAGTAACCGCCGGGGCCTCTCCGCCAGCCTTGGGGACCGACTTGCACCGGCGGTCCACTCCGCGGCAATCCCTACCGCGGCGCCGGTGGCGTTCCTGTGGGCGCCTCGCCGCAGGGCCGCGGTATTCTTCGGCGCCCCTCACTGGCCGTCTGTGTGATCACGTCGTCCGGCGGCCTTCCGAAGAAGTTCTCATTGCACCATCCCCACTCAACCCGTGGCTACAACCGGAACGCCGTCCGCGACTGCCCCTGCCTGGGGGCGCTCGTTGGAAGAGCCGCGGCGCGGAAGGCTTCAAGAGGAACAGAGTTGCGCCAACGGTGGGAAGGGAGCGCCGGAAACTGCTGGACCGTCTCTAGCCGCTTGTTCAGTTGTCGCTGACGGAAGTGGGTGCCGCGACGGTGTGAGATCGCGTCTCTTCCAAGACCCGGCGCCAGCGCCGCCGGGCTGAGCGCTTTTCTATGAAGGCGGAGTAGTTGGAGGAGACGGCTGCACAAAACAGTAGGATCATCGCCGAAACGTACAGCCACGTCATGAGGGCGAGGACTGCGCCGACGGGGCCGTACAGCACGTCGTAGTCGGCGTAGTTCCGGACGTAGGTGACAAAGAGGGTCTTGACTGCCTCGAAGGCGATGGCGCCTGCGAGGGCGCCTGGAATGACGTGCCGGAGGGACACGTGGGTGTTGGGCAGGAGCCAGTAGAGGAGAGTGAAGGTGAGGAAGGACACCATGAAGGGAATGATTCCAGCAACTATATTCCAGGTGATGTCGCTCGACAGCCCTAGTTGGGGGGCCACGTTCCCGCTGAAATCCCTGAAAAAGGTGAGGGCGACCGTAGAAGAGATGGAAACGAAGATCAGAATGCCTGCCCCGACGGTCAGCGAGAAGTCGATGAAGCGCTCATGGAAGAAGGGTCGGGGGGCGCGCACACCCCATGCGGTGTTTACGCCCTTCCTGATAGCGCCAAAGACGGCGTTGGCTGCCCAGAGCAAGCCGACGATGGCGACGATCCCAGTAATGTGCTTGGCGTCAATAACGCCCTGAATTGTCTGAGTCACCAGGCTCGACGATATCGGAACCAATTGCCCGATTTGACTGGCGACCTGCGAGTTCGCCGACTCCGGCCCGGCGATGTAGCCGAGGATCGTTATGACGGCCAGCATCATGGGAAAGAGCGAAAATAGCCCGTAGAAGGAGATAGCGGCGGCCAGGTGAGGACAGTTGTTCCCCAGGAACTGGTTGACGATTCGGGCGCTCCCAACGACGACCCAGGTAAACAGGAAGAAGATACCCAGCAGGCGCAGGGGGATGTCGGCCTTGACGGTCTTCCCCACAGAGCCAGCAGCAGTTCGAAGCGTCATGCCTGCCCGCTAGATTCACCGTCCACGATTAATGGACGCGGCGAATGGAAAGATTGCTAGAGAGAATATACCTGGATAGGATGCCATTTCACAAGCGCCATGGTCTCAGCCGGGGGGCCTCGCGGCTACGCAACCGGGATATTCAGGGCCTCTGCTACGACGTGAATGTCTTTGTCACCCCGTCCCGAAAGGCCCATGATGACAAAGGCTTCCTCGGGAAGCGTGGCTGCCAACTTCCTGACGTGAGCGACGGCGTGGGATGGTTCCAGCGCTGGTAGGATGCCTTCAGTGCGGGACAGCAGTTGAAATCCTTCCAGAGCTTCGGTGTCCGTGACGCTGACGTAGGTGGCCCTGCCCATGTCTTTGAGGTAGGAGTGCTCCGGTCCGACGCCAGGGTAGTCCAAGCCTGCCGAAACGCTGTGGGTCTCTGTAATCTGTCCGCCCTCATCCTGGAGAAGGTACGACTTGCTGCCGTGAAGGACGCCCACCTTCCCCGCGACAAGGGTGGCCGCATGATGGCCGGTGTCGATCCCTTCGCCACCGGCCTCGACGCCTACTAGTTTCACTTCCGCGTCCTCTAGGAAGGGATGGAAAAGGCCAATGGCGTTGCTGCCACCTCCAACGCAGGCCACGGCGTAGTCCGGGAGCCGCCCCTCCAACGCCAGCGCCTGGGCTCTTGCCTCTCTTCCAATCACTGACTGGAAGTCGCGCACGATGGCCGGGTAGGGATGGGGGCCCACGGCGCTGCCAATGAGGTAGAACGTGGTCTCCACATTCGTAACCCAGTCGCGGATGGCCTCGTTGATGGCGTCTTTCAGCGTTCGACTGCCCGACGCCACGGGGTAGACCTCGGCGCCTAGCAGGCGCATGCGGAAGACGTTCATGGCCTGGCGGCGGATGTCCTCCTCCCCCATGTAGACCACGCACTGCATACCCATCAGCGCGCAGACGGTCGCCGTGGCCACGCCGTGCTGCCCGGCGCCGGTCTCAGCGATGATGCGGCGCTTGCCCATGTGACGGGCCAGCAGGGCTTGCCCCACCGCATTGTTGATCTTGTGAGCGCCGGTGTGTGCTAGGTCCTCCCGTTTCAGGAAAATGCGCGCGCCGCCGCACTCCCTGCTCAACCCCTGCGCGAAGTAGAGGGGAGTGGGCCGGCCAACGTAGCTGCCTAAGAGAGCGTTGAGTTCATCCTGGAAGCCCTTGTCCTGTATGGCCCAGGTGTGAGCCTGCTCCAAGTCATGGAGCGCCGTCATTAGGGTCTCCGGAACGAAACGGCCTCCGTAGGGGCCAAAGTGGCCGGTGGCGTCGGGAAGTGGGGTTGATTTGGTTTCCAGCATTAGTCTATTGACGGTGCACCATCTCGGCTACCTGCCTTTCCAGCGCCCCAACGCGACCTGGTAGACGGCTCATATCCGTGACATCCAGCCCGTGATCAAGCAGGACGTCCATTTTCCCATCAAAGCTCGCGAGCGTCTTGGAGATCGTCAACGTCTGCTGGTTCACTGCCTCGAAGCGTCGGTTCATGTTGTCTTGAAGGAGGGGGAAACGCTCGCCAACCTTCTCGAAACGCCGGCTATTTTCTTCTGAGAGCCTGTCCAGGCGTTCGTTGGCGACGCGCTGCTCCACTTGGAGCACCCGCGACTGCGGAACCGGCGCGTCTTGGACGACCTAGCGTAAGCCAGGAACAATGTCCATAATAGCCAGTTCATTGTATCACGAACCCCCAGCTTGAGCCGCTGCGATGAAGGCTTCGATTTTGGCTGTGTCCTTCACGCCATCGGTCTCAACGCCGCTGGAAGCGTCGACACCCCATGGATGGACGGTGGCAATGGCTTCCCTCACGTTGCCTGGCGTAAGCCCTCCCGCCAGCAAGAAGTCGTGCTTCGCCGCCAGCTTCTCGGCGATGGCCCAGTCGAAGGCCACTCCAAGGCCGCCAGGCTGCACTGATGACTTTCGGTCAAGGGTTGCCATGACGCCAGCTTCTTTGAGCGCGCCAAGCTGGCTGGCGACGTTGCCAACCTCTTCATCGGGAGGCGCGTCGCTGTCTATGTGGATGACCTTGATGACGGGCCGTACCACGCGCGCGACATAGTCCAACGACTCGCCGCCGCAGAGTTGGGCCATGTCCAGGCCCACGGCTTCCAGGGTCTCGTTGACCTCCTCAATTGGCTGGTCTGAGAAGAGTCCCACCAAGCGCGGTGCTTCTGGCCCATGGGCCTTCCTGTATTCGGCAACGATGCGCTGGGCGTCCTCCATGGCCAACCAACGCCGCACACCCGGTACGAAGACAAAGCCCAGGTAGTCGGCACCGGCGTTGGCCGCAACAAGGGCGCGCCCGGCGTCGCGAAGGCCGCAGATTTTGATCTTGGTCATTGGCGTCTCGTCCTTGCGGCGCTTTCCGCCAACGCTTCTCTTGGCGGGGTTCTACGTGGCTTCCGCCATCGGAGTCAACAACTCTCGAATCTTGCCGCCAACATCCGGCGCCGTCATGAGCGCCTCGCCCACCAGGATGGCGCTGGCGCCCGCCTTCCACACCCGCGCCACGTGTTCCGGCGCTGTGATGCCGCTCTCACTCACCGCGATCTTGTCGCGGGGGATGAGGGGGCAAAGCGTTTCGGTCAGAGCAAGATCGGTTTTGAAGGTGCGCAGGTCCCGGTTGTTGATGCCGATTATCTCGGCGCCGGCCTCCACCGCCACCGCCACCTCCGAGGCGTAGTGGACCTCCACCAGGCACTGGAGCCAGAGGCTTTGGGCCAATTGCAGCATTTCCTCCAGTTGGGCCGGGTCCAGGGCCGCCACAATGAGCAAGATGGCGTCGGCCCCAGCGGCCCTCGCTTCGTAGATCTGGTAGGGATCGAATAGGAAATCCTTGCGTAGGACCGGAGGCCGCCAGTGGGCCGTTGCTTCCTTCACGGCCGTCAAATGGCCGAGGTTTCCCTGGAAGTGGTCAACCTCTGTGAGGACGGAAATAGCGGCGGCCCCGTTCTCGGCGTAGGTGCAGGCCAGGGATGCGGGGTCGTAGGAGTCCACGAAGGCCCCCTTCGATGGCGACGCCTTCTTCACCTCGGCAATGAGCCGGACGCCGTCGCCCAGAAGAGCGCCGGAGATGTTCAGTGTGGGCGGCATTGCTGCGGCGCGGGCCTGCAATTCGGCCAGGGGCGTCGCCGCCTTGAGGCGGACCAACTCCTTTCGCTTGGCCTGGAGAATACGGTCGAGGATAGTTTCAGTCATGGGGCTCACCTAGCCCAATCGGTGGCTCAGGGCCGCCAGCTCGCGCACCTTGGCGGACGCGGCACCGGAATCCACCGCTTGCGCAGCTCGTTGCAGCCCTTCTGGTAGACCGGGCGCCACGTCCGCGGCGACGAGGGCAGCGGCAGCGGTGAGAAGGACGGCGTCAGCGGCGGGGCTGTGCTCGCCGCTCAGGGCCAGTTCGAACAGCTCCCGGTTGGCTTCCAGGGCACCGCCCTGAAGGTCCTCTAGCCTGCATCGGCTCAACCCCAACGCCTCGGGCGCGACCTGATAGCTCGTCACGGCGCCGTGCTTGAGCTCCCAGACTGTTGTGTCCGATGCCGTCGTCAGTTCATCAAGGCCGTTGGCCCCGTGGACCACGAGGGCATGCTTCAAGCCCAGATGTCCCAACGCCTCGGCGACGGCCTCTCCCAGGTCGCCTCGGGCTAGGCCGATGACCTGAGCGGAAACCCGCGCCGGATTTGTGAGCGGCCCCAGGAAGTTGAACACGGTGCGGATACCGATCTCCCGGCGAGGCCCGGCGGCGTGCTTCATGGCGGGGTGGTACGCCGGAGCGAACATAAACCCGATGCCGATCTCTTGAATACAGTGGGCCACGCCCTCTGGCCCGAGGGTCACGTTGACTCCCAGAGCCTCCAGGATGTCGGCGGAGCCGCAGCCGCCCGACAGCGCCCGGTTGCCGTGCTTGGCGACGGGCACTCCCGCCGCAGCGACCACGAAGGCGGCGGCGGTAGAGATGTTGAAGGTATTGGAGCCGTCGCCGCCGGTGCCGCAGGTGTCCACGGCGGGAACGCCGATGTCGACGCGCAGGGCGTGGTCTCGCATAACTTGGGCCATGCCGGTAATCTCGTCCGGCGTCTCGCCCTTGATGCTCAACGCCGCGAGGAAGGCTCCGATCTGGGCTTCGGTGGCCTCGCCGGTCATGATTTCCTGCATCACGGCAGCGGCCTCCGCGGTGGCCAATGAGCTGCCCCCGGCGACTTTAATGATGGCGTCGCGAATCATTGCATCTCCAGCCAGTTCCTCAGTAAATCGTGCCCCGACATGGTCTTGATTGATTCGGGGTGGAACTGGACCGCCTCAACAGGATACTCCCGGTGGCGCAGTCCCATGATCAAGCCGTTGTCCGTCCAAGCGGTGACCTCCAGTTCCGGCGGCAGGTCCTCCCTGAAGACGGCCAAGGAGTGATAGCGGATGGCCTCGAAGGGGTTTTGTAGACCCTTGAACACACCCTTGCCGTCGTGGTGGATGAGAGAGGTCTTGCCATGCATGATCTCCCCCGCGCCGCCCACCGAGCCCCCGAACGCCTGGCCGACGCACTGGTGCCCCAGGCAGACGCCCAGCAGCGGCAATCGAGGCCCAAAGTGGCGCACAACGTCGTTTGAAATCCCGGCCTTCTCCGGCGCGCCAGGCCCCGGCGAAATGACGATGCGCTCCGGAGCCAGACCCGCGATCTCTTCCAGAGTGGTCTGGTCGTTGCGGACGACGCGTACGTCCGCCCCCAACTCGCAGAGGTATTGGTAGAGGTTGTAGGTGAAGCTGTCGTAGTTGTCGATGAGCAGGATCATGTTCTTCTTCTTCCCGTTGCCGGGGGCTGACGCCGTCATCCCGCCCGCCCTCAAACGCTTTTGCGAAAGAGGGCGCCCCCGCGACCCTCGGCCTCCGGCGGTATTCAACCCTGGCTGCGGCCTATCCTCCCCTCGCCTCCGCCTCGTCAATCGCTCGGAGCATGGCGCTGGCCTTATGGAGCGTTTCCTGGTACTCCATCTTCGGCACGCTGTCGTAGACGACGCCGCCGCCCGCTTGGACGTAGGCCATGCCGTCTTTGACCACCGCGGTGCGGATGGCGATGGCGGTGTCCATGTTGCCCGAGAAGCTGAAATACCCCACAGCGCCCGCGTACAAGCTGCGCTTGCTCGGTTCCAATTCGGCGATGATCTCCATCGCCCGGATCTTGGGAGCGCCGCTCACGGTGCCCGCTGGGAAGCAGGCGCGCAGGGCGTCGTAGCAAGACATCTCCGGCTTCAATCGCCCTGTAACGTGGGACACCAGGTGCAGCACGTGGGAGTAGCGCTCCACGTCCATGAGCTGCGGCACCCGCACCGTCCCAGGCTGGCTGACCCGGCCGATGTCGTTGCGACCCAGGTCCACGAGCATGATGTGCTCGGCCTGCTCCTTTTCGTCGCTGCGCAGATCTTGCTCCAAGGCGGCTTCCTCCTCTGGAGTGGCCCCCCTTGGCCGCGTTCCGGCGATGGGGTGGGTCACGACCTCTCCGTCCTCGACTCGGACCAACAGCTCCGGGGACGTGCCCACGATGTGGAAGTCGTCCAGCGCCAGATAGTACATGTAGGGCGACGGGTTAATGCCTCTCAGCGCCCGGTAGATGTCGAAGGGGTGGGCCGTAGTCTTACGGGCCAACCGCTGCGACGGCACCACCTGAATGCAGTCGCCGGCCACGATGTACTGCTTGATGCGTTCCACCACTGCCTCGTACTCACCCTCCGTTCTGTTGGAACTGAAGGGCGCGCCCTGATGCGGTCCATTGTTGATGGGCAGGGTTTGCGGAGGCGCCTGAAGAGGCTGGCGGAGGCGCTCAACCAACGCGTCGATGCGTGCGGTGGCTTCAGCGTAGGCCTGTTCGACGTTGCCGTCGAGGAAGGCGTGGCTCACCACCTGGATCTTGTGCTTCAAGTGGTCGAAGACCAACAGCTCGCCGGCGATCATGAACAAAGACTCCGGCAGGCCGATCGTATCGATTTCCGGTGACGGCAGCTGCTCAAAGTAGCGGACGACTTCGTAAGCCAGGTAACCAACCGCGCCTCCCGTGAACCTGGGCAGGCCGGACACCGGCGCCAGGGTGTAGCTTCCCAGCGCTTCCTCGATGCGAGTCAGCGGATCGACAGCGCCGCCGGGCTGACCAGGACCCGTCTTGATGACCTGCAGGGGTTCTGTGCCGATGAAGCTGTAACGAGCCAGCCTTTCGCCCCCCTCCACGCTCTCCAGGAGAAAGGAGTAGGGAGGCCGGGCGACCTTGAGGTACGCCGAAACCGGCGTTTCCAGGTCTGCGTTCAGCTCCGTGTAAACCGGCACGAGGTTGCCCTGGCCGGCCAGTTGCTTCACTTGGTCGAAGGTTGGCGTGTACATGATGGGCTATCTTCGATGAATCTCGCGCCTCGCAGTTCCCCGGCGCCGCTGCCCTGCTATCCTCATAACGCCCCCGCCGGAGGAAAGCAAAGACCCCCACCCTGCAAGGGGCGGAGGTCTTCCGCGGCGCCACCCTTCTTCGTCCCCGACAGGGGACTTCTCAGTGCGGTTCCATCCCCTAGAGCGATGGAACCGCCGGCCGATAACGAGGCCACCGTCTCGGGCTACTCCGCTCCCACCCGCGCACCTCCGAATTGGGGAGGACGGGATGACCAGAAACCTTTCGCCCTGCGGCTCCCGGGCCCATTCAGCCTGTGCGCCGGCGCCGGGCTCTCACCTACCCCGGCTCTCTGTGACCTCGCTTCGGGCCTACTCTTCCCGTTCGCAGCCTTTGCAATCTTGTACTTTTCAATGTGCCAGAAGGGGTGGCCCTTGTCAACGAGAACGAGGGCAACCAGCGAGGCCCCGTCTTGCCCTCCGCTACGGTAGTCCGTAGCATCGAAGAGATGGCTGATAAGGAGATGGGTCAATTCAGCGCGCGCTCGTTAGCGACATTGGCGGCTGTTGGCGCGCTGGCGGGTTTGGCCATGGCCGCGGCTGCCTGTGCGTCCCCATCCGGGACCACGTCCGTGGAGATTCTTCCACCGCCGACGGCCACGGCGACCGCTACGTCGGCCCCTCCTTCAGCCACTCCCAGCCCCAGTCCGGCGCCGACCCTTCCGCGGCCCACTCGTGTAGGGCTGACTCCTGTGGCGCCCACCACGCCAATGGCAACCCCGACGCCCACGCCGGCGCCCACGCTGCGGTTACACAACGTCGCTGAGATCCCCGAGCCGCCCGACGCGAACCTGGTGGACCTGGTGCAACGCTTCCGCGACATTGCTCCCGGCGCCCCACTGCTGGCGCCGGACCCCGGCAACGAGGTGCTTGAGGCTGGCCGCGTTGATGCCTTCTCCGTGCTGGACCTGAATAAAGAAGTCCCATACACCGTGCAAGCCGAACTCATGTACGTCAGCCCGCACGCCTACTGGTACTTCGACGTCGGCCAGGGTGAGAAAGCGAGCGAATTGGAGTCCATAGCAGCCCGATTTGAAGATGAAGTGTACGCAGTAGTCACAGGGGCGCTGGGTACAGAGTGGGAGGCGGATCCCTCCCCTGGCCAGAGAATCGTGCTGCTCCACACACCAATCGAGGGGGCGGCGGGGTACTTCAGCTCCAAGGACGATTTCTCAACGGAGGTTCACCCGGACAGTAACGAACGGAAGATTCTGTACTTGGACGCGGCCCTGCGGCCGGGGTCGGACTATTACTACGGCACGGTGGCCCACGAGCTGCAACACGCCATTCACCGCCGAGCCGACCGAAGTGAGGAGACGTGGGTCAACGAGGGCATGGCCGAGGTCGCCAGGGGCCTAACGGGGCGCTCCATGCTCTTCGCTGAATCCTATCTGCGCGCCCCGGAATCCTCCGTGGTGCATTGGGCTCGGAGTCCGAAGAGCCCTGCGCCCAACTATGGGGCCGCAGGCCTGTTTCTCTCCTACCTCGTTGCCCACCATGGCGGAGAAGTGACCGCCAGAGGATTGTTGGAGGAGCAGGCCGATGGGATCGCCGGCGTGGAGGCGTACCTCGAAGACGCTACAGCGGGCGTCTCGTTTGACCAGGTGTTCCAGGACTGGTCTGTGGCGACCCTGCTGGACCTGGAATTCGGGCCGTATTCCTACCCGGACATCGATCTGCCTCCGCCCGCCATCGTCACGCTGGGACGGGAGCAGCGGGCGCTCACCTTCACCGTCCCGCAATATGGCGTTTCCTACGTCAAGCTCGAAGGCGATCTGCTCGTTTTTGAGGGCGCGGAGACAGTGGAAATCGCGCCACATGAGCAGGGGTGTTGGTGGTCCAACTCCGGAGACTCCATCCATACGTCTCTGACCCGCTCCTTCAACCTGGCCGGCGCGTCGGAAGCGACCCTGGAACTGCGGTTGTGGTACGACATTGAGATGTCCTGGGACTATGCCTACGTGACCGCGTCCTCGGATGGAGGCTTGACATGGGAAATCCTCGTTGGGGCGTTGGGTTCCCCGGCTAACCCTGTGGGCAATGCCCTCGGCCCTGGGTACACAGGGGCCACTAGAGAATGGGTGTGGGACTCCGTGGACCTGAGCCGGTTCGCCGGTGGGGAGGTGCTAGTGCGGTTGGAGTACGTCACCGACGAGGCGACGACCGCCGATGGCCTGTGTGTGTCCAACGTCCGTATCCCAGAGCTTGGCTACGACTATGAGGCCTCCTCCGGCGAGGGTGGCTGGGAGGCGGACGGCTTCTTCCGGGTGCTGGGTCCCCTTGAGCAGCGTTATTCGGTCCAGGTGGTGGCATGGGACGAAGAACAACGGAACGTGGGAGTGCAAGCCTTGCCGCTCGACGACCGGAACCGCGGTCGGCTGGACCTCGCCGCCCTGCGGGAGCGTTACGGCGAGGTCGTGGCGGTGGTGATCCCCATGACGCGCAAGACGCGCGGGGAGGCCACCTTCGACCTGATTGTCGAATAGAGGAGGTGTGGGGGCGGCGTCTTCGCTGCCCTCCCTGCCGTTCCCGGCCGCATTGACGGCCATAGGGATGCCGGTCGCGGGGAAACTGGGGGGGTAGCAGAGGGGCGCAGGGCCTGGGAGGATGGGCCGCGGACCAAACAGTCATCCAAAGTCCGCCGCGCAAACGTATAACTGTTGGTGGACTTCGATGCGCATAGCGCCTATACTTCTACGTTTGTGCGGGGCTTCGCTGAAGGAGTCACACCAACCCTAATTCAGAGGCGATGTAGAAATGTTGCGCAGGCTCTTCCCTCGAATGGCAATCCTCGCTACCCTCGGCCTACTGGCCGTGGCCGTGACAAGTGCGACTGCCACTGCTCAGGAGGCTTTCACCTTCACGGCCAACTTTACGGAAGTCACCCATAATCCGGGGGAAGACGTCCGCATTGACCTTACGTTGGTCAACAACACCGACGCTCCGCTGGACCTCTTGCTGGATATCCCGGAGTCTCCGGGCGACCCTTGGTCGCCGGAGATTCGAGGGCGTATTGGGACCTTCGCCGTGAACAGGGCCACCATACCGCCCGACCCAACCGGGGAGTTGCCCACGCTGTTGCGCCTAGCCAACCGGATACCCGAGGAAGCTGAGCCCGGAGACTATCGGTTCACCCTTCGGGCTAGGACGCCGGATGGCAGGTTTGAGCAGACCATACCGATCGTCTACACGGTCCGCTCCGCAGAAGAGGTCGGTGAAGACTTGGAGGTTGAGACCCGGTTCCCGCTTCTTCAAGGCCCGGCGGACGCGGCGTTCGAGTTCGCCGTAACCCTGCGAAACAGGTCTTCCGAGGATGTGACCGTCGACTTGGGCGGTAACGTTCCCGAGGGTTGGACGATGGCCTTCAAACCGTCCTTCGAGGACAAGTTCTTCACGTCCATCAGCGTCATCGCAGGCGGGAGCCAGGGCTTGGACGTTCTGGTGACTCCTCCCGGCAACGCTGATCCGGGTCAGTACCCCGTCCTATTCAATGCCACCGCCGGCGCTACGGCCGTGACCGCTAACTTTGGGGTCATTCTCACCGGCAGCAGTGAGGTGAGGCTGGGCACCTCGAGCGGACGGCTCAACGCCGAGGCCTCTGCAGGAAACGCGAGCGCCGTGCCGGTTGTGGTCTTCAACACCGGTTCCATACCCTTGGCTCAGATAACCCTGATTGGGCAGGCGCCAATTGGGTGGGACGTGAGTTTCGACGAGGCGGTCGTCGCTGGGATCGAGGCAGGCCTGTTCAAAGAGGTGAAGGCGAATATTACGCCGGCAAAGGATGCGCTGCCCGGGGACTACTCGGTGACCATCTTCGCCAACTCGCCGGAAACGACCGACGTCATGGACCTCAGGGTTACCGTGACCGGCTCTTCCTTCTGGGGATGGATTGGGCTGGCCATCGTTGCTGTGGTGGCGCTGGGTCTGATTGGGTTGTTCCTGAAGCTGGGGCGGCGCTAAGCAATGGCCACCATCGTCGAGACACACGGCCTTACCAAGCGTTATGGCCGGCTCACCGCGGTCGAAGACATGGAGTTGAACGTCCAGGAAGGCGAGGTCTACGGCTTCCTGGGACCCAACGGCTCCGGCAAAACTACGACGATTCTCATGCTGCTGGGTCTCACGGAGCCAACGGGGGGAACGGCGCGAGTGTGCGGATTCGACCCTCTCCGCGAGCCCCTGAAGGTGAAACGACAGGTGAGCTACCTGCCGGAGAACGTCGGCTTCTTCCCGGACTTGACTGCTTGGGAAAACCTTCGCTACACCGCCTCTCTGAACAACATGCGCAGGGCGGAAGCGGACCGACACATCGCCGACCTGTTGGAGCAGGTCGGCCTGGCAGAGGATGCCGGCCGGCCCGTGAGTCAGTACTCTCGGGGTATGAGGCAGCGGCTCGGTGTCGCAGACATCTTGGTCAAGCAGCCCAAGGTGGCCTTTCTTGACGACCCGACGCTTGGCCTGGACCCGGAGGGCATCCAGGAACTCCTGGATATGATCGTCCGCATGAGCCGCGAGCAGGGCATCACCATCTTTCTGTCTTCGCACCTGCTGCACCAGGTCCAGCTTATCTGTGACCGCATTAGCATCATGTTTCGCGGCCGCATGGTTGCCCAGGGCACCATGGGGGAGCTGAGCCAGGCCGAGGACATGGGAGGCATCAGGATCGAGGTCCAGGCTGAGGGAGTGACGGCGGATCTCAGGGACGCGCTTGGCGGGCTGGCGGGCGTAAATGGTGTGGGTGGAGAAGGCGATGTCCTTGTCCTGGACTGCGACGAGGACGTGCGGGCGCAGGTGGCCCAGGCCGTGGTGTCCAAGGGGCTCCCCCTGCTTTCCCTGAGAGCGGTGGACCGCACGCTCGAGGAGATCTACCTGCGATACTTCCATCAGGCGGAAGAGGCCGTTAAGGCCGGTCGTTAGCATGGGCACCGTCTTTCTGAAAGAACTGGCAGACCATTTCGGGCGACGGCGCTTCGTCGTCCTGGCGGGGATCATTATCCTGGCTGGCATGTGGGCCGGATTCGTTGCCGCGAGGTCTCTGCGCGGCGTCTCCGGCGACCTGCCGTCAGAGCTCATCTTCTTGCAGATGTTCACCGCCGGCAGCGGTTTCCTGCCGCCCTTCCTCTTCTTCCTGAGCTTCTTCGGGCCACTGATCGGCATCACCCTGGGGTTCGATTCCATCAACAGCGAGCGGAGCCAGGGCACCCTTGCCCGGACCCTGTCGCAGCCGATCTATCGAGACGCGCTCTTCAACGGCAAGTTCCTGGCTGGGGTGGCCACCATCGCGATCATCCAGGCCAGCATTGTGTTGGTTGTCATCGGCCTGGGAATGATCATCTTGGGGTTCGCTCCCAGCATTGAGGCGCTGCTGAGGATAGTGCTGTTCGGCGTTGCGTCGGTCGTCTACATGAGCTTTTGGCTGGTGCTAGCCATGCTCACCTCTGTCTGGCTAGGAAGGGCCGTAAGCTCCGCCCTCACGTCCCTGGCCCTCTGGCTGTTCTTCGGCTTCATCATGCTGATGCTTGCGGGAGGCGTCGCCGACCTAATTGTTCCGGACACCGCCGAGCAGGCCGACGCTCTACGGCACATCCGCATTCAGGACATCGTGCTCCGGTTCTCGCCAGTGACGCTCTTTGAGGAAGCCACCGCCACACTCCTGACTCCCACGACCCGCAGCCTTGGCCCCGTGGTCACGCAGCAATTGCAGGGACTGCAATCCCTGACGCCGTTGCCGCTGAGCCAGAGCCTCCTCCTCATCTGGCCCCATCTCGTGGCGATGTTGGGTCTCGCCGGCGTCTGCTTCGGGATCTCCTACGTCAGGTTCCTGCGCGAAGAGGTTCGTCCATAGGGTTTCGGCTGACTCCGCCGGCCCGCCCCGGCGCCCGCTGATAGCAGCGGGTGTTCTTGGCCTTTGATTGGCTGCTTGTGCCTCCCCTCCCCCCCGGATACAATCGCGCCCGTTCGCTACAAGGAGGCATGCATGCCCTTCGAGACCATCCTGACGCGCCGCGAGGAAGCGGTCGCAGTCATCACGCTGAACAGACCGGCAAAGCTCAACGCGCAGTCCATGCAGATGGCGCTGGAGATTGACCAGGCCATAACCGACGCCGAGCGGGACAACGACATCGCGGCGATCGTTCTTACCGGGGCTGGCGAGAAGGCCTTCTCCGCCGGCGCCGATATCCACGAGATGGCTGACACCGATCCCGACGAGGTTATACGGCTGCGCGTGAGGCGCTGGGAGATATTCTGGCACGTCGCCACTTGCCTGAAGCCGACCATCGGCGCCATCAACGGCTTGGCCTACGGGGGCGGAGCACTGCTAGCCTCGACGGTGGACATGCGGGTGGGTTGCGAGCGCTCCCGGTTCCGGTTCCTGGCGGCGCAATACGGACAGGTGAACTCCACCTGGACGTTGCCGCACATCGTGGGGATGCCTCGCGCGATGGAGTTGATCACCACAGCGCGCGTCGTGGAAGCGGCGGAGGCCGAGCGCATCGGTTTGCTGAACCGGCTTGTCCCCGCCGAACGCGTTGTCGCTGAGGCGGTGGAAATGGGGCAGACCATAGGGCGGAACAATGCCCGCAGCGTACAGGGCAGCAAGCGCCTTATCCAACAGTACGTGGGGCTGACTTGGGAGCAGATGTTTCGCAGGGAGGCCGAGGCCATTCAGACCGACCTGCGCCCAACGGCCCCAGTGAGTGAAGCCTTCAAGCCCTTCTTTCAGCGTAACGACTAAACAGCAGAGGGGGTCGCTCCATGGCAGCGCCAACGGCAGCGTTGGAGGGTGTGCGAGTCCTTGATTTGGGCCGTTATCAGGCAGGCCCCCGCTGTGGGTTGGTCCTGCAGCGGCTGGGCGCCGAGGTCATCAAGGTGGAGAAACCGGGAGGCGAGGAGGGGCGGCAGAACCCACCTTTCGTGCGCGGCCAGAGCGCCTACTGGGTGCAGTACAACTCCGGCAAGAAGTCCATCACGCTCAACCTCCGCGACGACCAGGCCAAGGATTTGCTCAGGGGGCTGGTGAGTGTCTCGGACATCTTCATTCAGAACTTCCGGCCCGGCGTCATTCAGGCGATGGGCTTCGGGTACGACGCCCTGAGGGAACTGAACCCGCGAATCATCATGGTCAACGTCTCCGCCTTCGGCCAGTACGGCCCCTACGTTGATTGGCCGGGCTTCGACCCCGTGGGCCAGGCGGTCAGCGGCCAGATGTACCTCAACGGTTGGCCGGACACGCCGCCGTTGAGGACGTTCTTCCCCCTGGTCGATCGCATCACCTCGCTTCACGCGGCCATCGGCGCGTTGGCGGCGCTGCGGGAACGGGAGCTTTCAGGAGAGGGGCAGGCCATTGACGTGTGCCTGGCCGACTCCGGCTTCAGCGGCAACGAAATCCCGCTGGCGGCCTTTCTGGGAACGGGCCAGGTCCAGCCCAAGATCGGCAACCAGGTGGGGAACATGCCCCCCAGCGACGCATTCCCCTGCAAGGACGGTTGGGTGTTCGTCATCGCCGGCGCCAACGAGATATTCCGCCGGTTGTGTAGCGTCATCGGAAGGGAGGAGTGGCTGCAAGACCCCCGCTTCGCCGACCGCAACGGCAGAGTGGAGAACAAGGAAATCCTCCTTGGGGGCGTGCGAGAGTGGCTGTCGAGCCGCACGGTGGCTGAGGCGGTTGAGACGCTGACCGGCGCCGGCATTCCGTCTGCGCCCATCAACGACATTCCCGCCGCCGCCCGCGATCCGCATCTCCAAGAGCGGGAGTGCCTGGTGGAGACGCCGGACCCCATAGCAGGCGTCATCCACGTGTCCGGCAAGCTGATCAAGATGAGCCGTAGCCAGAACGTCATAGGCTCCGCGCCGACGCCAGGCCAGCACAATCAGGAAATCTACGGCGGCCTGTTGGGCCTATCGGATGAGGAGCTAGCGGCCCTGAGGGATGCCGGGGCAGTGTAGAGCCGATTGGCGCCGGCGGCCGTTGCGGACGAAGGCCGGGCGGCCCGGCGCGCCATCGCTTGCGGCGGCGCCTGTGGACAGCGCCCTGACACTAGGGATGGTCTGCGTAAGTTCGTGGAGCTTTGCATAGTCAGATAAGAGAGGTCGTTGCGGGGGCGGGGATAGGACGCTTCCTCACCTTCCCTCGAGGCGACAGCCCGGCCTTTGATTGTATGTGTGGCGCGTAGCAGCCGGATTTCGGGGTTTTCAGGCACGGAGGCCGTCACAAAGGCGTCACAAGCCGTCACGGAGCCGTCAGCGAGCTGTGATGGACCGTAGGGCAGTTGTCGCTGAATCGTCGTGAACCGCGGCGGAGCCGCGCGGCTGCAAAGGGCTTGTCTGGAAACGGCATTGGCCACTGGTCTCACCCTTCCTCGGACGGTCGTGGGGCTGGGGGACGTTTCCCCAGATGCGCCGCCACAGGGAGATGCTCTATGGATTCCCCCTGTGCAAAATGTATGCGGCAGGCTCCAAGGAAGAGAAGCGGGCCGGGGGCCCACTTCATGGGGGTACTATAGCACAATTATTCTGATTTTGCAAGGGGGTGTGGCGAGGGACTGAGGGGAAGGAGAGGGGGGGCTTATGGTGGCGGAGGCCGTTGTCCCACCTGGCCCACCCTCCAACGTTTTTAGAAACAGGGGGACTCCCCCTGTACCCCCGGCGGGGGCGCAGCCCCCTGCACCCTGCTTGGGGGAGGGGACGGCGTTTGCTTGCCTTGGCGCCTGGACCCCCTTCCTAACCTTCCCCCGAGTACAGGGGCAGGGACAGAGCCGACCCCTGCACCCCGCTTGGGGAACGGAGGGGGCGGCGTTTGCTCACCGGGCGCGTCGGGCTAGTACATCTAGTACATGATGAGGTGGGTTGGAATCAATCGCTGCTCCACCGGGTCCACCGCCAAGGCCAGACCTTCAAGGGTATAGGCGCCCAGCAGGGCTGGGGCATGGTCTTCTCCAAAGACCACTAGCGTCGTCACACTCTCGCCGTCGATGGTTGCACGGGCTTCCCCGTAGTCCATCTCGATCCGCCGTCCATCGGCCAGCAGAGAAACCTGCGCTTGCCCATCGGCGCCACTCCCAGTTCACGCAGCAGACGAGTTGGCAGCGTCGTATAGGCGGCGCCCGTATCCACCGTCGCTTCTATCTCCTGGGCCTGCTGACCGTCCATGCTGGAAATCCGCAGCGGCCAACTGAATGTTCCCATAGGTGGAGGTCTCCCTGTGCGCTCTGTGCATCCCATGTTAACCGATGGCGCATCCTGGCGATAACCCTCGACAGGCGAGCCGTTGGAGGCCCGCGCCGGCTTGTTCAGAGCATCCCCAGTATGGCAGCGATGCGCCGCGCGGTGTCCGTGAAGTGTTGGACTTCCTCCGGCGACAGCGGGCGGTCCAGGACCTTGCGCTCCCGGTACGAGAGCCACTTCTTGAGGGCCTGGTAGCCGCCGAGCTTGTAGTTCCAGACGGCGGCGGGGACGTTGCGCCAGTAGGCGCGGTCGTTCAGGTACACGTCGAGCGTCGCGTCGCCGAGCGCGGCCCGCTCGGCGGCGGTGTAGGGGCGCTCGACGACGCGGCCCTGGCCCGGCATGACGGCTTCGCCCTGCCCGAAGTGGCCCCAGCCCGCCATCAGCGCGAAGTCGTCCCCGGCCATGTTGCCGCTATCGACGGTGGCGGGCACGGCAATGGCGGCGACCTCCGGGCGCAGCGCGCCGGTGGTGACGCCGGGTACAGGCGTCTCCGTGTCCAGCAGAGCGGCCAACTCGCGCCCGCGCGCCGCCGATGCCGCCAGCTCGTCCGACGCCCCGGGGGCTTTGCCGTCCGGCCAGCCCGGCAGCGGGATGCGAGGCCACCCCATCCGCAGCGCACCCGCGTTGGCCTCGCGATAGGCGGGGTCGTGCAGCACCGCGAGGACGTGGTGGAACAGGTCCTCCACACCCAGCCCAAGTTCGTCGAGGTAGCGTTGGGCCACTTCCGAAAGGTTGGGACGGCGACGCTCTGGCCCGCCCTCTAGGCCGTCGTCACGGAGCCAGGCGGGGAACATTGTTGCCCCGCGCTCGATCAGATGAAGCGAAGATAAGTGCCGTGCGAAACAGGCCTGCGGTTCCCCCACACCCTTCCTCAAATGCCTGGCAGCAGATAACCACATGTTATCGTCGAATACATGAGACAAGTAATCAGCACGTTTGTCATTCAGAAGCTTCGTATCTGCCTCCCAGTAGAGCCAGCGGGTATCAAAAGGACGGTACGTGAAGCGGATGAAGCCTGTTTGTGTGGGACCGCCACGGTGAACTAATGTCTCACGAGTTGCAATCGCATCAAAATACCCCAGAGGCTTCATAATCAAGGGATAACGCCGGGCAATCTCGTCGTGACTCAAGGCTCTGTTGAAGTAATCAGTTAGGCGACGCTGAAGCCGGTCGAGATCAATATCAACGAGAAACGGGTCTCGATTGGTGTTCGCCCCAGAGAAGAAGGTCAAGAACAGATCCGGCAACGCTGGCCAGTGCTGCCAACCGTCGCCCACCGTCAATGGCTTCAATGGCAGGCCAAGCTGAAGGTCTGGATCCAATATTGAGTAGCCTGAATCGATTGTGGGAGATTCGAGACTGTTCAGTAATGCCTGACGCCTCTCGTCGGCCCTTGCCTGGTGGAAGTCGCGGTAACGGATGCGCTTATCCGCCGTTGCATCGGACGAGGCGGACTTTGACAGCAGAGTGATCGCCGTGCCGACCTTGATTCCCGGCGACTGTCCTCGGAGAGCAAAGACGGTCTCGCTGGTCCGCCCGTCCGGGGCGTACTCTGAGATAATACGGTCGCCATGCAGGTTGTCGATGCGGATGACGTCGAACGCCTCCAGATAGTGCTCCCTCATGCCAGCGAATGCTAATCCGTCAAGCCACGAGTAGTTGGAGATGAAGCAAATTACTCCTCGTCCCGTTTTCTCTGTGATGCGCCGCTCGGCCATCCGGAAGAACCGTACGTAGAGATCGTTCAGCGCCTTCTTTTCGTACAGCTTTACCTGTTTTGTGGCACGGTAAGCTAGAGTTAGTTCCCGTTCCTCGCTCATACCCACACCCGGGTATCGGTTGTAGGGCGGATTGCCCAAGATCACGAGGACCGGGGCCTCCTGCTTGACCCGCTCGGCGCGGTCGCGCTCCTCCTCCAGCTCCGGGAAGGGTAGCGGCTTCTGCACGCTTGGCTCCCAGCCGGTGAGGGCGTTGGTGAGGTACACCCCGGCGCGCTCCGTCTCGTCATCGGACAACGGGGCGTCCAACGCCTGCATGGTGAGGCCGACCTGCAGGTGGGCCACCACGAAGGGCGCGGGCATGATCTCGAAGCCGAAGACGCGCTTGGTGGCGGCCTGCTTCACCCGCGCTCCGGTCAGGGCGCCGAGGCCCCGGCCCTCCAGGTTGGCGGCGATGCGGCGCAGCACCTCGGCGAGGTAGGCCCCCGTGCCGCAGCAGGGGTCGAGGACGTAGACGTTCTCTGCCGCCAGCCCGTCGGCGATGCCAAGGTCGTCCTTGAGTGCCCGGTCCACGCGGGCCACCATGTAGCGCACCACCTCGGGAGGCGTGTACCAGACGCCAAGCTGCTTGCGCAGGTCGGGATCGAACGCCTCCAGGAACGGCTCGTAGAAGTAGGGGACGGCCTCGCCCTCGCTGAAGCGGTCGAAGAAGGCGGAGCGGTCCACGCGGTCCAGCGCCGCCGCCGTCCAGTCCAGCACCTCAACCAGTCCCAGCGGCTGCAACCGGCTGGGGGCCGATACCTGCTGGAACAACGCTTGCAGGACCGGCGCGCGCAGGTGCCAGACCGCCTCATGCCAGTTGAACCGGCCAGTCGGGGGCGGCGTCTGGCGCGCCCACAATACCCAAGCGGAGAAGATGCCGTAGAAGAGCGTCTGTACCAGGGTAGAGCGGAAGAAGGCCGCGCCGCGCTCTCCTTCGAAGCGCACACCCAGCGCCTCCTCAAGGGCGGAGCGAACGGCATGGAGCGATGGCGCGTCGCCGGCCGCCTCCACGCGGGCCAGGCCGTCGCGGGCGTAGGAGGCCAGCAGCCACGCCAGGTCCTTTGGCTCAACGAGGGTCGCCCGATGGGAGAGGGCGCGGCAGAGGTATTCTCCCAGACCGGCGCCAACTTCGTTTGCAAAGGGGCGGGGCGTTTGCAGCTTGGACTCGAAAGCGGCGGCGGACTCCGCCAGCCGGAACGTTTCCAGCTTCACCGGCTTGCCCGCTGCGTCTTCGCCAAGCAGCACGAAGTCGCGGGTGTTGGTGACCAACACGAGCCGGTACTTATTCCAGTATTTGCTGACCTGCTCGCTGTCGGCGGTGAGCCAGGCGTCGTCTCCGGCGGACTTCACTTCCACCACGCCGCACTCGGGAAGCTGTCCCTCCTGCGGCTTGCCCTTCTGGACCTGCTTGGCGGCGTACAGGCCGAAGTCGGGGTGGCCCGCGCCTTGGTGCGCCAGCTCGCTGATGCAGAAGACCTTGGGCCGCAGGGCGCCGCCAACCGCGTTCAACAGGTTGGACAGCGGCGGGTAGTAGGAAAGCTCGCCGGTTGCGCCGCCGGACGCCCGTATGCAGCGCAGGTCGGCGAGGTATTCTTCAACGGCTGCCGTTAGCTTCGTTCCGGTTCCCGCCATGTCTACACTGTAATCCAGTGAGGCGACGGTATACAGGGGGCCGGCTTGTTCAGGGATTCCCTAGAGCAGGGGGTCTTGCAAGGACGACCCCTGACGGGAGGGCTTGGGCGCCGATTCTCTGAAGTGTTTGCTTACCCGCAGACGCTGGTTCTGATAGGACGATCCAATATCGAACCCGTACAGCTTGTCAGGCTGCTTCACCAGGTTCTCGAACCTCAGCCGGGCGATCTTCTGTTTGTGCTCCAACGCGAAGGGCACGTCATGCGCGCGGACCTCCAGCACCGCCCTGCTTCCCAAGACGCCATCCGCCGGCGCGAACCCAAACCCGGGATCAAAGAAACCGGCGTAATGCGTCCTGAGCTCGCCGCTCGTTGGGTCGAAGGCCATCATCTCGCCAGCCCACGTTGGCGGGACCGCAACGCCTTCCGAGGACACCAGCAGATAGAACTCCTCCGGCTCCAGGATGAGGCGATTGGCGCCGTCGGAGGCCACCGGGTCCCAGAACTCCTGTGTTTGGTAGTGTGCAATTTGGGAAAGATCCAGGAGCTGGCTGTTCTTCTTCGCCCGGTAGCCCACGATTTTCTCCGCGTCACCGGACAGGTCGATGGTTAGGAACAGGCCATCCGATACCGGCAGGGCTTCCAGAGGACGAGGGTTCCTGCCGCCAATCTCGTACGTGTACAGCAGGGGCGACCGTGCGTGTTGGCGCTTGAGGTCTTCGTCGGATACACCGGCGCTCTTTCCATGGACAAGCCTGATCTGATTCAGGGAAAGCTGCTCGGCGACCTGAATCGTAAACGATCGGGAAACCACCTCGAGATACAGCGGGCCAGTATACCCAGCAGGGATCTCGTCAAATCCCGAGCCGTTGTCCACGACAATGCGCGTGAAGATGTCCAGCCGTCCGGTGGAGCTCTTCGGGTTGGCTCTTGCCATGACTTCGGGCGGGAGCCGCAGGCGCTCTATGAGCGGGATGAGGTACGGACGGTCCTTCTCCAGCACGGCGCCGCCGACCAGCGGAATCGCAGGGCCGAGTTGGTAGTCGCGCAGCGCTCTGTCCACAGTCCTGTTGCGCGGGAGGAAGCTGCTGCGGAGCCTATAGGCGACGGCGCCCAGCCTGAGGTCGATGCTGGCAGGCTGTACGTTCTGGAGAACGCGGCCATCGGGGGCGTCAACCCATCCCTGGCGGACAGCCTCTCGCAGGTGGCTATCCGGGAGCACTCCTGAAGCGGGGGGCAACCAGTCACTCTTGGGGCGGCTGATGGGCCTTCCCTTCGTTTCTGCCGCGGTATTCGTCATGGCACTGTGAACTGAAGAATGGCTCGGCCGATGCTGCGCCCGGCTCCCATCGCTTCCTCCGGCGCCCGGCATCATCGGCAGGCGGCGCCAGGGGAGATCGTCTTGGAGGGACAGGGGGCGAGCCATCCCGTTTCGCCCTAGATGGCGCGCCAAGGATAGACCCCCCTGGGGGGGCTGTCTATAGCTACTTGCTTCGTGAGAAGGGGGTTCCCTCCAACCGGAAGGCGTCCAGGGGCGGCTCAACCTTGGCACCCTCCGCGGCCTGTGCTATACTCGGCTGAAAGAACAAAGAGCGAAGCGAGATACGCGAGGGGGGAGGTTTGGACAAGGATCAAAGAACGGCTGTCGTCCAAGACTATCAGGCCCATCAGACTGACACGGGATCAACGGAAGTACAGGTAGCGCTGATCACTCGGCGCATCAACGAGCTTACCGATCACCTCCGGACTCACAAGCACGACCACAGCAGTCGCAGAGGACTGCTGAAGCTCGTGGGGCAGCGCCGGAGGCTCCTCAGATACCTCGCCAATCAAGACGTCACTCGGTACACCTCCCTTATTCAGCGACTCGGTCTGCGCAGATAGCACCCTGCCCACAGGGTGCTATCGCTTTGTAAGGGGTGTGCGGAAAAGGAGCACACTGCTATGGCTGTTGCTGTACAACAATTCACGAGGAACATCGCCGGACGCGATCTCGCGCTGGAGGTGGGCCGGCTGGCGGGTCAGGCCAACGGTGCCGTTACCGTCCGCTACGGCGACACCATGGCGCTGGTTACCGCCTGCGCGTCCAAGCGCCCCCGCGAGGGCATCGACTTTCTCCCGCTGACCGTTGAGTTCGAGCAGCGCCTGTACGCTGCCGGCCGGATCCCGGGAAGTTTCTTCCGCCGGGAGGGCAGGCCGCCTGAAGAGGCTATCCTGTCAGCCCGTCTGACGGACAGGCCCGTCCGCCCGCTGTTTCCGAAGAGCTTTCACCATGAGGTCCAGGTGGTCATTACGGTCTTCTCTGCGGACCAGGAAAACGACCCCGACATCCTCGGCATCATTGGCGCTTCGGCGGCCCTTTCGATCTCAGAGATGCCCTTCGAGGGTCCCATCGGGGCCACTCGCGTGGGGCACATCGACGGCGACTTTGTGATCAACCCGACGTTTGCCCAGCGAGCGCGCAGCGCCCTGGACTTGGTCGTCGTCAGCACAGCCGACGCCATCATGATGCTGGAGGCGGGGGCCACCGAGATTCCGGAGGGCTTGGCCAAGGAGGCCATCCGCCGGGGCCACGAGGTCAACCAAGAAATCGTGCGCATGCAGCACGAGATGGTTGACGCGGTGGGCAAACCTACAATGACCTTCGCGTCCTCCACAACTCCCACCCCGGAAATGATCGAAGAGGTTGCAAGGGTTGTTGGGGACCGCTTGGACTCCGCCATCTTCACGAATCAGGAGAAGGCGGAGCAGAACGAAGCGCTGGACGCGCTCACGGAGGAGGTCCGGCAACACTTCGGAGAGGACCACAATCCCGCTGCCGTCGGCAACGCCTTCGACCAGTTCACCAAGAAGCGTATAGCCCGCAAGGTCATTGCGGAAAACGTCCGGCCTGACGGGCGCAACAGGCGAGA
The DNA here is from genome assembly GCA_965263165.1 of Dehalococcoidia bacterium. Classification (GTDB taxonomy): domain Bacteria; phylum Chloroflexota; class Dehalococcoidia; order Lucifugimonadales; family SAR202-VII-2; genus SAR202-VII-2. The sequence continues at coordinate 804,109 of OZ253584.1, read as the reverse complement.
CGTTCGCCCTATCTCAATCGAGATGGACATCATTCCCAGGGTCCATGGATCGGGGATGTTCAAGAGAGGCCAGACCCAGGTTGTGACCATTGCCACGCTGGGCTCCCTGAGCATGAAGCAGCGCCTGGACAGCATCAACCCGGAGGAGACCAAGCGGTACATCCATCACTACAACTTCCCGCCCTTCTCGGTGGGTGAGGTTGGGCGTATGTTCACCGGGCGCAGAGAGGTCGGGCACGGCGCACTGGCGGAGCGGGCCCTGGGGCCGGTCATACCCGACGAAGAAGAATTTCCCTACACCATTCGGCTGGTCTCTGAGGTTGTCAGCTCCAACGGCTCCACGTCCATGGCCAGCACCTGCGCAAGCACGCTGGCCCTGATGGGCGCCGGCGTGCCCATAAAGGCGCCGGTCACCGGCATAGCCATGGGATTGGTGGTGGATGGGGAGGGGAATTACGGCGTCCTCACCGACATTCAGGGTATCGAAGACCATCTGGGCGAGATGGACTTCAAGGTGGCCGGGACCGGTGTGGGGATCACGGCCATTCAGATGGACATCAAGCTCAAGGGCATCAGCCTGCAAATCGTTGACGAGACCTTGGACCAAGCGCTGGAGGCCCGGCTATTCATCTTGGACAAGGTGAAGGAAGTCATTCCCGAGCCCAGGGCGCAGCTCAGCGCTTACGCACCTCGTATGTACCGCATCAAGATCCCGGTGGAGAAGATCGGCGCCCTGATCGGCCCCGGCGGCAAGACAATCAGAGGCCTGAGCGAATCGACGGGCACAGATATCGACGTCGCAAATGACGGGACGGTGACCATCGGGGCCATCAACGAGGATGGCGCTCAGCGGGCGCTGGAGGCGATCCAGGGTATGACCCGCGAGCTCGAAGTCGGGCAGATCTACAGCGGCAAGGTCCAGCGGATCATGTCCTTCGGGGCATTTGTGGAAGTCCTGCCAGGCCGCGAGGGCCTCGTCCGCATCAGCGAGATTGCCGACTTCCACGTACCGAGCGTGGAGGATGCAATGGAAGTGGGCGACGAGCTCATGGTCAAGGTCATCGAGGTCGACGCTATGGGCCGGGTCAACCTCTCCCGACGGGCGCTGCTGCGCTCAGAGGTCGTTGTGCAGGACGGGCTGACCGAGAAGCTGGCAGCTCTGCGCGAGCAGGTCGCCAGCAGAGGCGATGGCGACGGCGACGGGCCGCCCCCCAACGACCGCGGCTACGACAGAGACCGCGGCAGGCCTCCCTACGACGATCGGAGAGGACCGCCGCGGCGCTCCGGCCCCGGCGGCTATGAGCGCAGGGACAGATAACTTTAAGCTCCCCCAAAGTGGCCTCTGGAAGAGGCCACTTTGGGGGCTGTTTCAATGGCCCAGGCAGGGCTGGTTCACGGCCCTGCCTGCAACGAACTCCCTTCCGGCCCAGACACTGGGCCGGTTTGCGATTCCCATAGCTCCCAACAGCTACGAGCAGGCTTCGGAAGGATTCGCCGCTTCACGCGTTGCCCTGAGCGCTTCAGGCCGGTCATGTCCGCTCGCTCCCTAGCAACGCTGGCTGAAGAGATAGCCGCTTGCCGTCTCTGTCCACGGCTTGTTGAGCACAGAGAGGCCGTTGCCGTCAAGAAGCGGGCGTCCTTCAGGGATTGGACGTACTGGGCGCGGGGCGTTCCAGGATTCGGCGACCCCGACGCCCGCGTACTCGTTATCGGGCTTGCTCCAGGCGCTCATGGCGCGAACCGGACCGGCCGGGTCTTCACCGGGGACGCTTCCGGGCGGTTTCTTTGGGCGGCGCTCTACGAGACGGGGTTTGCCTCTCAGCCGACCTCAGACCACGTGGCCGACGGGCTGGCGCTGAAAGACCTCTACGTCACCGCCGCGCTGAGGTGCGCACCGCCTCAAGACCGGCCAAACGGCAATGAATTGTCGAATTGCATGCCCTTTCTGGCCCGGGAGCTCGGGCTCCTCCCGCGGGTCCGGCTGGCGGTGGCCCTGGGGAGGGTGGGTTTCGAGGCGTTCTTGCGCTACGCCTCGCAGGCCGCCCAGAAGCGCCTGAGGCTGCCCTTCAAGCATGGCGAAGTCTACGATCTGGGGGACGGTCTTCCTCCGGTCTTGTGTTGCTTCCACCCCAGCCCTCGAAACACCAATACGGGCAGGCTGACCTACGCCGACTTGGTGGAGACCATGCGCCGGGCGCGCTCCCTGGCGGGCCTGCCGACGCCCCCGCAATGACACCGAAGGCGCTCGCAGCTTTCGCGAAGCCGGAGGTGGACTCCTAGGGCAGCCGCGGCGTTTCCGGGGCGGGCTCGACCTCAAAGGCGTTGAGGGCGAAGGCCAGCATGGTGTAGTAGCCCATCGTCACGGTGAGGTCCAGCACGCCCTGGTCGCCGAACGCCCGGCGGGCTGCTTCGAAGGTCTCAGCGGACACATGATGGCTGGGTATCAGTTCCCTTCCGTACCGCACGATCAGCGCCTCGTGGTCAGTGAGCAGGTCAATGCTTCCCCGAGAGCCGATGACCTCGATGGCTTCCTCGCGTACGCCGGCCTGCCGCGCCAGGTCAACGTGGAGGGACCACTCGTAGTTGCAGTCGATCTCCCGAGCCGCCGTTAGCGTCGCCAACTCCCGTTCCTCCAACGACAGGACGGATTCGAAGCGGAGATAAGCGCCCAGATGAGCGACGCGCCCGGCGACGTGCGGGCTGTTGAGCATCAGGGCAAAGGGTCCCGCGATCCAACCGCGGCTCTGCGCGATAGCGTCGAAGATGTGATGCGCCTCGGGCGGGAGGCCTTCCTTGGTGGTGAACAGCGGTATGCGCGCCATGGCCTGCTCCTTGGGGCAAGGTGCGCCAAGTGTAGCAGACCGCTCAGGCCGGGCGGCGGTCTGCTACACTTGGCGCAATTCCAGCCAAGAGGCCGCTATGGGAAGTCATCGCATCGCCGTGTTGCCGGGAGACGGTATCGGCCCGGAGGTCGTCGCCGAGGCCATCAAGGGCATGAGGGCGCTGGAGGCCAAGCACGACGCGAGCTTCCAGTTCGAGGAGTTCCCTTGGAGCTGCGGCCACTACCTCCAACGCGGTGAGATGATGCCCCCCGATGGGACGGACACGCTCCGGGCCTTCGACGCGGTCCTCTTCGGAGCTGTGGGCGATCCGGGCGTAGAGGAGTCCGTCTCCATAAGCGGCCTCATTCTGCCCCTGCGGCGCCGCTTCGACCTATTCGTCAACCTGCGTCCCAACGTCCTCTACCCCGGCGTCACCTCGCCCCTGCGGAACATGGAGGCCGGCGACATCGACATGGCGGTGGTGCGCGAGAATACGGAGGGCGAGTATGCCGACGTGGGCGGCTTCCAGTACCACGGCATGGACGACGAGGTGGCCATCCAAACCGGGGTATTCACCCGCCGCGGCATCGAGCGGGTGGTGCGGTACGCCTTCGAGCTGGCCCAGCGCCGGGACAGGAAGAAGGTAACCTCGGTCACCAAGTCCAACGCCCAGCGATACAGCATGACCCTGTGGGACAGGGTCTTCAGGGACGTCGCCGCCGGCTACCCGGACGTAGAAACACAGTCGCTGCTCGTCGACGCCGCCGCAATGGACTTCGTGCGGCGGCCGGAGACGTTCGACGTTGTGGTTGCCTCCAACCTCTTCGCCGACATTCTGACGGATCTGGCGGCGGCGATCACGGGCAGCATTGGCCTGGCGGCCAGCGCCAACATCGATCCCACGCGCCGGAACCCGTCGGTATTCGAGCCCATTCACGGCAGCGCCCCCGACATCGCCGGGAAGGGCGTCGCCAACCCCCTGGCGACGCTACTCTCCGCCGCCATGATGCTGGACCACCTGGGCGAATCCGCTGCCGCCTCCACACTGAACGGCGCGGTGAAAGCCGTCCTCTCCCAGGGCGAAATTCTCACGCCGGACCTTGGCGGAAAGGCAACGACGGTGGAAGTCGGGGACGCGGTGGCGGCGGCGGTGGCGTAGGGATAGTCTGCACAAGTCCGCGGGCGCAGCATGGCCGGATAGGGAAGACGGCGGTGGGAACGCTCCCCAGCCTTCCTGCGGGGGTGGGGGCAGGGCTAGAAGGTTTCCTCGAGCCTCAACCTCGTTCTTTGATTGTTTGTGACTCTTTGATTGTTTGTGCGCCTGCTTTTTCTTCTCCCGTAGGCGTGGAGCCGTCGTTTACCCGTCGTTAGCCGTCGTTAGCCGTCGTGGATGCGTCGCTTAGCCGTCGTGCAGCCGTCGCTGAGCCGTCGCGCATCCGTCGCGGATCCGTCGCTGAGCCGGATGGCTCCAAGGAGCCTGTGCCCTACAACGGCATGCGCTCGGGTCCCAACCTTCCTCGGGTGGATGCGGGCCTGGGGCAGGTGCCCAGACCCTCCTGCCCAGGGGGTTTCTCTATGGATTCCCCCAGTCCACATGCATGCGGCAGGGTTTATGGGGATACTCTAGCACAATCGTTCGCATTTTGCAATGGGGGGTTGGCGGGGTTTTTCCTGGACGGATGGTCTTGTTGTGGCCTGCGCCCTCCTTCAACGGAGGGTTCGGTTTGGCCTGCGCCCTTCTTCAGCGGAGGGTCTCGTTGTGGCCTGCGCCCTCATTCAACGGAGGGTCTGGTTTGGCCTGCGCCCTCATTCAACGGAGGGTCTGGTTTGGCCTGCGCCGTTGTCCCACCTGCCCACCCTCCAACGTTTTTGGGTACAGGGGGACTCCCCCTGTACCCCCGGCGGGGGCTGTGCCCCCTGCACCCCGCTTGGGAGATGGAGGGGGCAGCTTTCTCACCTTCCGCCGGGTACGGGGGTAGGGACAAGATGCGTCTGCTGGACGGATGGTCTTGTTGTGGCCAGCGCTGTCCTTCAACGGAGGGTTCGGTTTGGCCTGCGCCGTTGTCCCACCTGCCCACCCTCCAACGTTTTTGGAGACAGGGGGACTCCCCCTGTACCCCCGGCGGGGGCTGCGCCCCCTGCACCCCGCTTGGGAGAGGAGGAAGGGATCGTTGCGAAGCGCGATATAGCGCGACCAACACCGGTCATAGCGCGGGCGTAGCCCAGTCAAGCGCGGGCACAGCGCGGTCATAGCCGCGACAGCCGTTATGCCGAGGTGTGATGGCTTGTTTCCCGCCGGCGCCGCCCGGCAGTCCGTCTGCTGGCGCGAAAGCGGGAATCTCATCCCCTACAGCATCCGCTGGGACCGCCCCTCCGAGCGGCGGCGGCGTGGGGCGCGGCGGAAGGTAGGCGCGTCCGCGAGGCCCAGGCGCGGCACGTCCGGCCCGTTGCCGCTCAACAAGTCTTCGATGGTCGCGATTTGCACGCGCGGAAACTGCCGGTCCGGGAAGTGCTCCGGCACGTAGAAACCGGCGGCGGCGGCCTCCTGCACCATCGGGCCGGTCGGCGGCTCCAGCGTCACGAGCAGCCCCATCTCCGCCTGCTCGCGCTCCATGTCCCCCTTCAGCGTCGCGATGATGTTCCGCTGCACGTGGCCGCTCTTAACCTGCACCAGCACTGTCTTCGCCTTGCCGGACTCGTCGTCGAAGAAGTTGATGTAGCCGTCAACGCCCGCGTCCGCGCCCCTGCGCCGATTGTTGCCGGGGCGCGCGGCGACCAGCCCCAGCGCCCAGTACTCGAACTGGTAGCGACCGTCGTGTTCGCTCTCTGTAGCGAGCGCCCGCGCGCTTTCGAGGTCCTGCGGCACGCCGACCACGTCGTACTCGGAGAGCTGCGTTCCGAACGTGTCGCGCAGCCTGCTCTTCATCAGGGAGATGGCAAGGTGCGTGACGTCGATGCCAACCCACCGCCGCCCCAGACGCTCCGCGACCGCCACCGCCGTTCCGCAGCCGCAGAACGGGTCGAGCACCACGTCGTCCTCGTTGCTGCCCGCCAGGATGACGCGCTCCAGCAGTGCCTCAGGTTTCTGCGTGGGATAGCCGAGACGTTCACGGGCAGATGCCTGAAGGTTTCCAATGTCATCCCAAACCGATTGGATTGGCACACCAAGTCCTTCATCGAGATAATACTTGTGGCGTGGAACCGCACCAGGTTTTGGTTGTACTACTAACCCTTGGTCAATTAACTCTTGCATCCGTTCCTTCGAGTATCGCCAGTATCTGGTCACTCCCATAACTTCATACTGCGGATTGCCTTTTGCAGCTCCGCCTGGCCCAGTCATGCTCACAAGGCCGTATCTCCGCCCTGTCTCTGGTTCGACATGATGATAAAATTTATCCAAGTATTCCTGAGAGTAAGATGTGAATTGCTGGTCGAACATATAGTTATCGGTCTTGGTGTAAAATAACAAACTATCGGAAGCCCGCGGCCAAAACCTGGTTCCTTGTCCGAAGTTCCCCTTGACGGTTGAAGTTCTTTTCCAAGTAATCTCGTTCCTGAAATTAGCCGTCCCAAACACGGCGTCCATGAGTAGTTTGAGGTAGTGGCTGGCGGTGGGGTCGCAGTGGAGGTAGATGCTGCCGGTAGGCTTGAGGACGCGGTGCAGCTCCACCATGCGAGGGGCCATCATCGTCAGGTAGGCCATCATGTCGTTTTGGCCAAGGAACGAGCGCATCGCCCCCAGCAGGTCGCCGAGTTTCTTCGGTCCGTTCTGCACCACTTCGCGGTAGGCGCGCTCGGACTCGATGTCCCAGTGCCAGGTATCGTCGAAGGCGTGTATCTGGGCGGCGGAGCCCTCGCCGCTCGCCTCCTTGAACAGCACGTTGTACGTGGCGTTGGAGTTGAACGGCGGGTCGAGGTAGATCAGGTCAACGCTCTCGTCCGGCACGTACTCGCGCAGGATGTCCAGGTTGTCGCCGAAGTACAGAGTGTTGGGCATGGGGAAAATATACACCATGCGAACGCTAAGAGGGGGGAGGGAAGGGACGCTGAGCCTGTCTCACAAGAGAGCGAAGGTCTCGATGTGCGCGGGTCTGTGCAGGACTGGTGTGTGGGTTGGACAGGCGAGCAGGGTATCCGAGGGTGAGGGCCACAGGCTGAGGGCCCGGCTGAGTGCCCGGCCACGACGGGTGAGGCCGAAGAAGGACCGCCTCCAGGCCTTCTGCAGGGTGCGAAGGTTGAACGCCACCGCCAGCAGCGACCACTCGCTGCGGACGGCCTCGATCCCGCGCAACAGGAAGCGGCGCGCCCCCTGTTGCTCCTTCACGATGCCGAACACCGGCTCCACGAGCTGTTTGCGCAGGCGGTAGGCGGCCCGGGTCTCCGGCGTCTCCATCCAGTGGCGGTGGGACTGGAGCGCAGCATCGTGGAGCGATACCTCGATCCGGCGACCTTTCTTGATCGTCGTGCAGAGGCCGAAGGCGGGACAGGCGCGGCATGTGGCCCCGCTGGCCTGGTAGAGGCGGACGGGTGCATGACCCGTCTTTGTTTTGCTGCGGCGGAAGGTGAGGTAGCGGCCCTCGGGGCACTGGTAGCGGTCGGCGGCGGGGTCGTAGGTGAAGTGGCGGTAATGGTAGGGATGGGCGGTGTGGGAACGGGGTTCGGGCATGGCCACCGGTGTATCGTGTAACGCGCACGCCGCTAGGTTGGCCCCGGAGAAGTACCCGGCGTCGGCCAAGGTAAGCGCCGGAGTCCGTTCGGCGGACTCGGCCGCAGCGGCGATGAGGGGCAGCAGTTGCGCGTTGTCCGCTTGGTCCTGGGTCACCTCCGCAGCGGTGATCAACAGCCCGCCGCCGGCGCCGTCGCCATGGCTCACTGGGACGGCCATGGCTTGGGCGTTGTACCCGGTGACGTAGGCGCCGCGGCTGCGCATGAGCCGCGCCTCCGGGTCGGTCAGGTTGGCGTGGCGGGGCCCCTCTTCCTCCATCTCCCGTCTCGCGGCCAACACGCGCTTGCGCCGCTGCTCGGCTTTGCGCAGTTCGGGCGGCAGGCGCGGCGGGGCCAAGTCGTCCCTGCGCTCGTTCTGCGCTTCCAAGTCGGCGATGGCCTGGGCCGTGCGCTCCAAGAGCCGCTCCAGCTCCTGGGCGTCGTAGGTCCGCGACGGCGACGCGTTGGCCTGCACCTTCGTGCCATCCACGGCCTGTACCGCCCAGTCGATCAGGTCGAGGCGGACGGCGGCTCGCACCGTTAGCCGCAGCAGTCCCCGGAGCTTGACGCGATGGGCCTTGTAGAATCGCCAGAGGGTGTTGTGGTCCGGGCGCTGCCAGCCGGTCAGCCAGAGGAAGGGAATCTGGTCCCGGCAGCTCGCTTCCAGCTTGCGCGACGAGCGTACTCCCGTCATGAACCCATACAGCCAAATGCTCAGCAGCGAGCGGGGGTGATAGGCGGGGGCGCCCAGCGCCTCGCCCTCCATATTGACGCCGAATCCGGCCCATTCCTCCTTCGTCAGTCCGTCGACGAAGCTCGCAACAAAGCGCACAGGGTGATCGTCGGGGAGCAGATCGTCTAGAGAGGGGGGCAAGAGCCAAGCTTGCTCTCGGTCCATCGGTCGCCACGTCATAGGCCCCTCCAACCAGCACGCGTTGAGGACAGTCTATCCACTAGCGCCCGCTCCTCACTAGGGGCGCCGGCTACTTTTGAGACAGGCTCCCCTTCCTAACCTGCCCCCGTAGTCGGGGGCAGGGCTGGGGGCGCCGCCGAGGGCTGGGGGCTTGTTCAGAGATCCCCTAGGGGCGCGCCGGGAAAGCGTTAGACAAGCTCCCCTCCGTTACCTATTCCCCCGCCAATCTCTTCTCAGCCTGGTTCCAGGTGGCAAGTGGCTGGGTGTCTGGAACCCACGCCAGGCCGGAGCGAGCGTCGGGCGAGGGGGCGTCTCTGGTGACCATTACGTCCACGAGGGCGGGGGCGTGGTCAAAGGCGCGCCGGAGGGCGGCGGGCAGGTGGGACGGGTCGTCAACCCGCTCAGCGGGCATGCCAAAGGCGCGGGCCAACTGGGCATAGTCGTTGGCGGGCAGTTCGGCGCCCACCACATTGCCGTCGTAGGTGACGATTTGGTCGTACCGCTCGATGTTCCAGCCAGCGTTGTTGGCGACGATGAACACCGGCCGCGCCCCGTGGCGCATGCAGGTGTCCAGTTCAATGGCGTTGAAACCGAAGGCGCCGTCGCCGCTGACCACTGCGACCTGCCGGTCCGGGTAGGCCAACGAGGCGGCGATGCCGAATGGAACGCCAACACCCAGGCATCCCAGCGCTCCAGGGTCCAGGTACATCGCTCCTGACAGAGCGATCCGAGCGAAGGACAGCGTATCCCCGCCGTCAGCGACGATGATGGCGTCCGGCGCCAGAGCGTCCTGGACGGCGCCCATAAGCCGCAATGGGTGCATCAGCCCGTCGCTGCCGGGCTCGGCGTTGCGCATGGTCTGCCGCAGCCCCTCCCGCCGCCTGCGGTTCTCCGACTTCAGCTTTTCCACCCAGGATGCATCGGCGGCGGGGATTCGGCGGCCTCCAGCGGCCAGGAGCGCCTCCAAAGCCTTTCCCGTGGACCCCCGTAGTCCAACGTCCGCTTCCCGGTTGCCCTCCACCTCACTGGCGTAGAGGCCGAGGCGGATCAGGCGGGCGTTGGGAAACACCGCCGGCGACCCGTAGCCGAGTTGGAAGTCCAGCTTCCGCCCGATGGTGAGAACCACGTCGGCGTCTTGCATCGCCGACCCCCGCATGGCGGGTACGGCCGCAGGATGGTCGTCCGGGAGCACCCCTCGGCTCTCTGACGTATCGAGGTAGAGGGCGCCCAGCGCCTCCAGTAGAGACGACAGTTCGCGGCCGGCGCCGCGTGCGCCCCGGCCAGAGATGACGACGGGCCGTTTCGCCGACCAGAGGAGGTCGGTGGCCCGCTCGATTGCGCTGGGATCGGGCGCCTGCTCAACAGACGGGATGGCCTGGAAGCGCAGTTCATCAACCTGTGCGGGGCCTATTGCCTCTCGCAAGAGGTCAGTGGGGAAGTCGAGGTAGGCGGGCCCAGGGTCCGAACCCCGCCCATCCGCAGCTCCCATCGCCTCGTCGAGCGCTGGAAGAACTTCGTTGGCGAGGCGAACGGCGCGGGCGGACCGGGTAATAGGCCGGACGATGTCGGACTGGGGCAGCTCTTGAAGGGCGCCCTTCGAGCTTTGCGGCCTGGGCGGCGTCCCGGAAATGACCAGGACCGGCGTGCGCGCCACGTGGGCGTTGGCGATGCCGGTGACTGCATTGGTGAGGCCGGGACCGGCGGTTACCAAGGCCACGCCGATCTTGCCCGCGAGGTCGCTGTGGGCCTGAGCCATGTGGACGGCGGCCCGCTCGTCCCTGACGTCGATGATGCGGATGCCGAGCCTGGCGGCGGCGTCCCAGATGGGCTGGATGTGGCCCCCGCACAGGCCAAAGACGCGGTCGACGCCGCGTTCCTTGAGGGACCGGGCAATGAGGGCGGCGATGGTGATGGGGTTGTTGGGCATGGTTAGCCTGTCTTCCAGGGTGAGGCCCGGATGGGGTTTCCTGCCTGGGGGATAACGCGTCTGATTTTTTGGGGTCTTCTTCCCGAATCTCGGGTTGCAGCCCTCGCGGGCTGAGGGTTGCAAGTCGCGTAGAGCTATTGGACTACAACGGGACAGTGAGGGGAAGGGGCGGATGCCGGTATCCCACCCTGCCCACCCTCGAACAGTGTTGCGGGCGCCCCTCCACAAACCGGCGGGGACGCAGCCGCCTGCATCCTACTCTGGACGCGAGGCAGGGGTAGGTGAAGGGGGCGGTGGAGTATCTTCTGTGGCGCGGCTGCGGGCTGGTCCAACCTCAGAGGTATCATCGTGGTGACGGGGGCACTGTGCCTTGCCGACAGCATTGGCCACGAGTACACTGGCGGCGTCGCGCCCCTGCCGCGGCGGGGGCGTTTGACGGGAGCGTTGGGATGGATCTCCATACAGAGTCAAGGAGGCGCTCAGATGGTTGACGTTGGCCAGCAGGCCCCGGACTTCGAGCTTCCCGCCCACAATGGCGACCGGGTAGCCCTGAGTCAGTTCAAGGGGCAGAAGTGGGTTATCGTGTCGGTGTATCCGGCGGCGTTCACATCTGGTTGAACAAGCCAGGTCTCCTCGTTCCACCACATGAATGGCAGGTTCGAGGAGAAGGGGGCCCAGGTTCTGGGCCTTAGCGCTGACCCAGCCCCCTCGCTTCGGGCTTGGGCCCAGGCGTTGGGGGGCGTATCGTACCCGTTGATGTCGGACTTCTTCCCGCATGGCGAGGTTCTGGCCAAGTACGGCGTGCTGAACGAGGAGCGGGGCATGGCCCAACGCTCCGTGTTCATCATTGACCCGGAAGGCGCGGTCAGGCAGACGTACACTTATCAGGGCGTTCGGCCGGATCCGGCGGACATCCTTGCGGAGTTGGAGCAACTGCAGGCCGGTTAGGCGTAGTTGCTCCAGGGGTTGTTGGGGCGTTCCTGGGGCCGGGATACGACTCCGCTACGGCTCTGTTACGGTACGCTTCGGGTCCGGCTGGGAAGTGTAACGAAGCGTTATAGAGGCTTTACAACTGTCACGCCCGGCGTGTGACGGATTGCTGGAACCGCTGGCACCCGCCCACCGCGTAGCCCTGCCCCCGCAATCGGGGGCAGGGCTTGAAGAGAACCCCCATCCTCACCTTTCCCCCGCAGCCGGAGGAAGGGGTTTCGTCGTACAACGCCAGGTTGAAGCGAGGTATCGCCGATGGGGATGGAGCCATCTGCGCGTGGCGCAGGCGCGGATAGGCCCTATGGGAACTACACCTAGCCGCTGGAAGAGTCCTGTTCGCGCTGTAGCCACTTGTTGAACAGGAAGTACCCGCCGCCTGCCAGCGCGGTCACAATGATCGCCGACAGGATGAACACCACCAGGCGTCCGGAGAACGTGCTGACGCCGGCGCTGACGAGCATGGAGTTCACCTGTGCGACTGCCTCGACGAAAATCTTGATTCCCCATGCGAGAGCCGCCAGCGTCAAGGCAGCCAGTAGAGCCGCCGCTGCGCCTTGCACTACTTTGGAATCCATGATTGCCTCCGTTTCACTCGTTTGCGTCATGTAAACACCGTGAATTGCGCGCCACAGGAGCGATGATACGTTCGCGCCACCGATTTCGCAATGCCGCACGTTCCGGGCGGCGAATGGCGGCGCGCTGGCTTGCGACTCTGCGCTCTAACTTCTACGGTGAATGGACGATCAGGGGTTATTCGTAATGACAACATGGCTGATTCCCCTGCGGATTTGCGTCCTTGGGCTGATTCATCCGGCCCTGCCTCTGGCCTACGGCGGCTCCATGCCCCGTCGGCCACGCTCGGGTCGTCCTCTGCTGACCGGGCCACGCCCACAACGTCCCGAACATTGCGAACCTGGAATATCTGGACCTCGATAATAACCAGTTGAGCGAGGGCGCCCACTCCTACGATGATGGACAGCCCCCCGGCTAGTAGGAAGGTCTGGACTGCCGTGGCATATAATGAGACCTCCCATCGAAATGTTCGGGGGATACCCACGTCTTAGAGGTATGCATAATGAAAGCTGTCGTGTTTGACGAGCATGGCGAGACCGATGTCCTCAGCTACCGGGATATCGAGGTTCCCAAGCCTGGGCCCAACGACGTCCTCGTGAAAGTGAAGGCCGCGGGGGCCAATTACAACGACATTTGGGCCCGGCGGGGCCTGCCGGGCCTGAAGATCATCCTTCCCCACGTTTCCGGAAGCGACGCGGCGGGGGTCGTGGAAGAGGTGGGGAGCGAGGTCGGCAACGTTAAGCCCGGCGACGAGGTCATCGCCCACCCTTCGCTGAGCTGCCGCTCCTGCGCTGCGTGCACCAACGGCCAGGAGTTCTTCTGCCGCGATTTCCGCATCTGGGGTTTCCAGACCGGCCCTTTGGAGGGCGGCCACTCCGAGTACGTGCGGATTCCCGCGGTCAACGTTGTCCCCAAGCCGGCGAATCTGTCGTGGGAACAGGCGGGTTCGGTGGCGCTGGTGCTGATGACGGTCTGGCGGATGCTGGTGAGCAGGGCGCGCGTGAAGGCCGGCGACCACGTGCTCATCTGGGGCGGCGTCGGCGGGTTGGGAACGCTTGCGATTCAGGTGTGCCGCCTGTTCAACGCGCTGCCCATTGCCGTGGTGAGCAGCGATGAGAAGGCGGGCCGGGCCATCGATCTGGGCGCCGCCTATGCCATCAACCGCAAGAGTCAGGACGTCGCCAGGGAGGTGGGCGGGATCACGGAGCGCCGGGGCGTGGACATTGTCTTTGAGCACGTTGGCGAGGCGACGTTCCCAACGAGCGTCCGCAGCCTGAAGTATGGCGGCTCGCTGGTCACCTGCGGGGCCACGTCCGGGTTCGAGGCTGTTACCGACGTGCGTTTCCTCTGGAACAAGCAACTGAACTTCCTGGGGTCGCACATGGGGAGCAAGGCCGAGCTGCTGGATGCTCTGAGGTTCGTGGAGTCAGGCCAAATTGAGCCGGTCGTCCACTCGATCCTGCCGCTAAGGGACGTTGCCGAGGGCCAGCGGATCATGGAGAACAACGAGGTGGTCGGGAAGATAGCGTATGTCCCGGACGGCGCCTAGACTTTCCCCCGCGTCCGTTCCGCAAGCACTCGTTCCGGCGTCATTGGCGGGCGCTTCCCGCCGGTTTGCCTTTTCGGTTGGCCCGCTTCCAGCGAACGGCGGCATGGGGTACAGTTTGAGGTCTCAGGATGGCCCTGGGAAGGTTGGAAGCGGGAGGGCAATGATGATCGACGTTGCGGTGCACGGCGCCCTTGGCAAGATGGGGAGACAGGTGCTTGCGACCCTGTGCGATGCCGAGGACATGCGCCCTGTGGGGGGCATCGACGCAGCGGCGAGGACCGGGAGTCTGTCGTTGGCGGACGGTTCCGGCGACATTCCGCTCGCCACGACCGCCGAGGAGCTTTTCGAGCGGGCGCGGCCGCAGGTGGTCGTGGATTTCACGAACTGGGAAGCGGCGCCGATCGCCTTCAAAGCCTGCGCCGCCGCCGGCGTGCATATCGTCTCCGGCAGCACGGGGTGGCGGGACGAGGACTTGGAGGAAGCCGGACGCCTCGCTGAGGAGGGCGGCATCGGAGCGCTGATTGCGCCGAACTTTGCCCTTGGGGCGGTCGTCCTGATCCACCTGGCGCGCATCGCTGGCCGCTTCTTCGACTACGCGGAGGTCCTGGAGGCGCATCACGAGGAGAAGGTGGACGCTCCCTCGGGCACGGCGCGCGCCATTGCGGAGGCGGCGGCGCAGGGGGGCGGAAAGCGCTTCATCCGGCAGATGCCGTCCAAGGAACCGACGCCGGGAACCCGCGGCGGGGAGGAGCACGGCGTTTCGATTCATGCGACTCGGATGCCGGGCCGGCTGGCCCATCACGAACTCCTGTTGGGCGCCGCCGGACAGACCCTTTCCCTGCGCCACGACTCCATCAACCGCGACTGCTTCATGCCAGGTGTGCTACGGGGCATCCGGCACGTGGTGGAGCATAGGGGCCTGGTGGTGGGGCTGGACAAGGTGCTGGGGCTGTAGGAACCGACTGCCCGATGGCCTGGGTCCCCGGCGCTGGCCTCGTTCCGGCGCCGCTAGTAGAATGGATGAGCCGCCGCGCTGGGCGGCGGCATGAACGAGCGTCAAGGAGCCGACATTGAGCGAGCCGAGGATAGCAGTCGTTGGCGCCACCGGAGCGGTGGGCGCCGTGTTTCTCAACATCGTCGAGGAGCGGAGCTTTCCCTTCGACGACATCAAGCTTTTGGCTTCCAGCCGCTCCGCCGGCAGGCGCCTGAAGGTGCGCGGCGTGGACGTTGAGGTGCAGGAGACGACCCCGGAGTCTTTCGAGGACATCGACATTGCCTTCGTATCGGCGACGACGGCGGTGAGCCGGGAACTGGGGCCGGTGATAGCCGCGGCGGGCGCCGTTGTCATCGATGACTCAGCCGTGTTCCGCATGGACCCGCAGACGCCGCTGGTGGTGCCTGAGATAAACAAGGACGACCTACGGGAGCACAGGGGTATCGTGGCGATACCCAACTGCTCCACGACGCAGATGGTCATGGCCCTGTACCCGCTGCACCGCGTGAACCCGATCAAGAGAATCGTTGCCGACACCTATCAGTCGGTTTCGGGCGCCGGGGGCGGGGCAATCACGGAAATGCAGCAGCAGTGGCGCGGCCTCCTGAGTGGAGAGCCGGCCTCGTCCGAAGTATTTCCCCACCAGATTGCCGACAACGCGCTGCCGGAGATTGGGAGCCCGCGCGAGGACGGTTACACGAGCGAAGAGTGGAAAATGGTGGAGGAGACGCGCAAGATCATGCACGCCCCGGAGATAGCAATCTCGGCGACATGTGTGCGGGTTCCGGTCTCGGTCTGCCACAGCGAGGCGGTGCACGTTGAGTTCACCGAGCCGATGAGTCCGGGGGAAGCGCGGGAACTGCTCCAGTCCTTCCCGGGCGTTGAGGTCTTGGACGACCTTGGCGGCCATGGGTATCCGATGCCCACGATGGGCGCGGGTCGGGATGAGGTTTTCGTTGGCCGAATTCGACGCGACGGCTCCCATCCCAGGGGCCTCGCTATGTGGATAGTGTCAGACAACCTGCGGAAGGGCGCGGCGCTGAATGCCATCCAGATCGCTGAGGAACTGGTCAAACAGGACCTTTTCTTGTCCAGCAGGCGCTCGTAGCACAGGGGCCCACAGGCGCAAGAATGTCCTCCGTGTTTCGGACCATACTGAAGGTGATTGGCGCCGTGATCCGGCAGTGGCACCGTGGCGGGGCGGGGCAGGCCAAGGGATACGCCAAGGTCATGCTTCCTCGCGAGCTTGGAGGGATGGAGCTGGGGCAGCAGGCGAGGCGGGAGGAAGGGAAGCGGGAGGAAGGCAGGAAGGCGGCTGGAGGTAGGGAAATGGTTACCGTGGGCCGGCTACTCACCGCAATGGTCACCCCGTTCGACGAAGCGGGCAGAGTCGACGTTGAGCAGGCCAAGCGCCTGGCGCAGGCATTGGTGGACTCGGGCAGCGACGGCGTGGTGCTGGCGGGCACCACGGGGGAGTCTCCAACGCTTTCGAAGGAAGAGAAGCTCCAACTCTTCTCTGAGGTGAAGGGCTACCTGGGGGACAGAGCCTGTATCGTGGCGGGGGTCGGTAGCTACAACACCGCCGAGAGCGTGGAGCTAACGAGGGAGGCCGAGCGGCAGGGTGTGGACGCGGTCATGGCCGTGGTCCCCTACTACAACAAGCCGCCGATGGAGGGCCTCTATCGCCATTTCCGAGCCATCGCCGAGGCGACGAGCCTGCCGGTCATTCTCTACAACGTGCCCAGCCGCACCTCGCTGAACATGGACGTGAAGACGGTGGCCCGCCTCAGCGAGATCGACAACATCATCGGGATCAAGGAGGCCGGGGGCGACTTCGAGCAGGCGGCTCAGATCCTGGAGGAGGCCCGGCCCGGTTTCCTGGTGTGGAGCGGCAATGACAGCGACAACTTCGGGATCATGGCGCTGGGGGGCTACGGGGCGGTGAGCGTGGCGTCGCACCTGGTGGGCCGGCAGATTCGGGGCGTGCTTGAGGGCGTGCTCGAGGGCCGGCTGGCGGAGGCGGCTGCGGAGCACCGGCGCCTACTGCGGCTGAACAAGGGTCTCTTCATTGTGGCAAACCCGATACCGGTGAAATGGTGCCTGAACGAGGTGGGATTTCGCGTTGGGATGCCAAGGCTGCCGCTGATCGAGGCCGAGGCCGGAACGCAGGCCTTTCTGCGGGACCTGTTGAGCAATTACGCTGTGGACCTGCCAGTGGGCGCCGGGCAGGCGAGTGGCGGGTGAGCGGCGGCGGCGCGACCCAGTGCCCCGCGGGACGCTACTCAATCAAGACTGAAGACGATTGCTGAGGCTGCCTTTTTGGCAATTGTGGGGACGCCCTCTCGCAGCCAACGCCGTTTGGTAGGGACGCCCAAGCTTTGACGTCTTAGAGCACCGGGTGGACCAGCACCGTTTCCTCGCGCTTTGGGCCGGTGGAGATGATGCTGATGGGGCAGCCGATGAGGTCTTCCAGCCGCCGCACGTAGGTCTTGGCCTGGCGGGGAAGGTCCCGCATATTCTGAAGGCTGGCCGTGGGGTTGTCCCAACCCTCGAACTCTTCGAGCACCGGCTCGCAGTGCTCCAGGATGGATGCGCTGCTGGGGAACCGGTTGATGATCTCCCCGTTGTACTTGTAGGCGACGCATACCTTGGGCGGGCTGATGCCGTCCAGAACGTCGAGGCGGGTCAGCACGGCGGAAGTGAAACCGTTGACCGTGGCGCTGTAGCGGGCGGCCACGGCATCGAACCAGCCGCAGCGCCGGGGCCGGCCGGTGGTAGTGCCATATTCCCAGGCCCGCTCGCGGATGGTGTCGCCGACCTCGTCGTCTAACTCCGAAGGCATGGGGCCGGCGCCCACCCGCGTGGTGTAGGCCTTGAAGACTCCCATGATGCCTTTCAGGTGGCGTGGATGAACCCCGGAGCCGGTTATGGCGCCGCCCACCGTCGGGGACGACGACGTGACGTAGGGATAGGTGCCGTGGTCGAGGTCCAAGAGGGCGCCTTGGGCACCCTCCAACAGGATGGCGTCGCCCCTGGCCAGCATGTCCTCGATCAAAATCTCGGTGGGTTGAATGTAGCCGCCGAGTTGCTCCGACCAACGTTGGCATCGCTCGTAGAGATCAGAGGGATCGAAGGGGTCCCCGCCGTAGAGTTGGATATGGGCGTTCTTCTGCGCCACGAGGGCGTCGAGTCGGGGCTTGAGGCCGTTGATGTCCTTGATCTCTCCCATGCGGATGCCCCAACGGGCGACCTTGTCCATGTAGGCCGGTCCTATGCCTCGGCCCGTGGTGCCAAGAGCGTCTTTTCCACGGGCCTTTTCCTCCAAGCCGTCCAGGGCCACATGGTAGGGCATGATGACGTGGGCGCGGTCGCTGATGACGAGCCGGCTGACGTCGATGTTGTGTTTCTGAAGTCCGGCGATCTCGGATAGGAGGCCGTCGGGATCGACGACGACGCCGTTGCCGATAACGCATATGGGGTGAGGCCACACAATACCGGAGGGCACCAGGTGGAACTTGAACTCACCCTCGTCGGTCATGACGGTGTGGCCGGCGTTGTTGCCGCCGGAGAAGCGCACGACAGCCTTAGCGTCGCTGGTGAGGAAGTCGACGATCTTCCCCTTGCCCTCGTCGCCCCACTGACCGCCTATGATCGCGTATGCAGGCACACCGCTCCCAGATGGCAAAGAAAAAATTGCGCGCCGGGACTGTCGCCCTCGGTTGGCGCATACAGGTGCAGTATACCATAGCCCCCGACGCGCGGCGCCACATCCTCGCCTCGCTCCGCCGCAAGCGCTACAATCAATCCTGCTTTTGGCGGCCCTGCTTTCGACCCTGCCGTTGGCGCCGCCTCCGGTGGCGAAGGATAGAAGCGCAAATCCCGGTTGGCGCCACACGGGAGAGGCCGCGACGGCCATTGCGGACCGGGGCCGCGCCTTGCAGGGGGGCCGGTCTCGCAGCCTAGAGCGGCGGGAGAGGGATGCGGGTTGAGTGAAACGGCCCCGGTGATCCAGATCGAGGAAGTGAGCAAGCGCTACGGGAATATCCAGGCCCTTCGGGATCTGAACCTGCTGGTGCACTCAGGCGAGATATTCGGCTTCCTGGGACCCAACGGCGCAGGTAAGACGACGGCCATCCGTGTATTGATGGGATTCCTGAAGCCCACTCAGGGGGCCGTCCGCGTTTTCGGCGCTGATCCGTGGTTGAAGCCGAAGGAGGTCAAGGCCAGGGTCGGATTCCTTCCGGACGCCTCCTCTCTGTACGAGGGCATGACCGGCGACGCTCTGCTGGACTATATGGGCCGGTTGCACTCCCGGCCGTCCACCCGGCGGCAGGAATTGTGCGATCGGCTGGAGATGAGCCGCAGCGACCGGCAGCGCAGGATCAAGGGGTACTCCCACGGGATGCGGCGCAAGCTGGCCATCATCCAGGCCATGCAGCACGACCCCGGCCTGCTCATCATGGATGAACCGACGCAGGGACTCGATCCAATCACGCAGCAGACCTTTTTCGTGATGCTCAGGGAGGCCCAGGCCAGGGGGTGCACCATCTTCTTTTCTTCTCACGTTCTGTCGGAGGTGGAGCAGACCTGCGAACGGGTTGGGATCATTCGGGAGGGCGCCCTGGTTGCGGTGGAAGAGGTGCGGGAGCTCCGGCGACATAAGGTGAGGAAGATGGATGTTGTGTTCCGGGGCCAGCCCCCGGACGGCCTGGAGATGGAGGGGGTTGAGGTGCTGAGCCGGGGGGATCATTCGTGGCGCCTGGCCATTCTGGGCGACATCAACCCCGTGCTCAGAGCCCTGGCCGCGTATGACCTGGAGGACATGGTCTTCGAGCAGGCGCATTTGGAAGACATTTTCATGGACTACTACCGCGAGGGCCGGAGCACGCCGTGAGCCAGATCCTTTGGCAGACGCTCAAGGGGCAACGGAACGGGATGGCCATGATCGGGCTGGGGGCGTTG
The DNA here is from genome assembly GCA_965263165.1 of Dehalococcoidia bacterium. Classification (GTDB taxonomy): domain Bacteria; phylum Chloroflexota; class Dehalococcoidia; order Lucifugimonadales; family SAR202-VII-2; genus SAR202-VII-2. The sequence continues at coordinate 784,675 of OZ253584.1, read as the reverse complement.
GCCTTCGCGGTGCTGCTGCCCACCACCTACGCAGCCTTCGGCAGCGTCATCGGAGACCTCATGGAGGCGCTTCCAGCGGCGTTCCGCGCGCTCATCAAGGCCGACGGCGGTCTCTCCGCCACGGCCACCGGATACATTGCAATCGGGTACAGGGACGCGGTCTTCATGGCGATAATTATTGGAGCGGTGATCGCCGCGTCTTCTGCAGCCCTGGCCCGGGAGATCGAGCGGGGCGCCATGTTCCTGTTGCTCGCCCGGCCACTCCAGCGATATCACATCGTCTTAGCCAAGGCTGGCGCTCTGGTGCTCATGTTGGCAGTGATTGTGAGCCTATCGTTCCTGGGGACATGGATTGGCGTCCTTGGCAACGGTCTCGACGGAGTTAGCTTTGGCGCCCTGGCTCTGGCCTTAGTGAACGCCTTCATGCTGGCCCTGGCGGTGGGCGGCTATTCATTTCTCTTATCGGCCCTCTCCAGCGAGGGCGGCCGCGTCATTTCCATCGCGACAGGGCTGACCGTGGTGTTCTTTTTCGTGGATTACCTTGCAACATTGTGGAGCCCGGCGCGGTCGCTGGGCCCCTTCTCCGTCTTCCACTACTACGATCCGCACGGGGTGGTGGAGACTGGCAGCGCGCCTGCCGCGCACCTGCTTGTGCTGGGCTGTGTGGCGGTGGCCGGATTCCTTGCGGCTGGGATCGTCTTCCAGAGGCGGGACATTGCAGGATGACCTGCGGCGTTCCTCTCCCGTCCATCTGCGGCTGGTGCTATAGTTCCGGCGCGAGATTCGCCGCGGGGCGCTTCCGGCCCGGCGGCTTTACCCCCAAGTCGGAGGAGTGTTGTCTATGCGATTGATTGCAGACGTTGCCGCGGAGATGGGCCTGCCGGCAGACGCGCTGGAGCCCCACGGGCACTACATGGCCAAGGTTCCCCTGGAGGCATTTCCTCCGGCCAAGGCGGACGCGCCCCTTGTCATCGTCACGGCCATGACGCCCTCGCCCCCCGGGGAGGGGAAGACGACCACAGCCATTGCGCTTGTTGAGGGGCTGGCGCGCATTGGGCGGAGGCCGGTCCTGACGATACGGGAACCTTCGATGGGTCCCTTCTTTGGGATCAAGGGGGGCGGCACGGGGGGCGGCATGGCCCGGGTGGAGCCGGAGGCCGACATCAACCTCCACTTCACGGGCGACGCCCATGCTATAGCCTCGGCTCACAACCTGCTGGCCGCAATGACCGACGCGGCCGCCTTCCACGGGACGGTTCCAGACCTTGACCCTTCGTTGATTGCCTGGAAGAGGGTGACCAACGCAGAGGAGAGAAGCCTGCGGCGCATCGTTTCCGGGTTGGGGGGAAGGGCCAACGGCCCCATGCGCGAGACCGGCTTTGACATCGATGCGGCGTCGGAGATCATGGCCATCCTTGCCTTGACCACCGGTTACGATGACCTACGAAAGAGATTGGGCCGCATCGTCGTTGGGGCCAGACGGGACCGGACGCCCGTGACGGCCGCCGACGTTGGCGCGGTCGGGGCGATGATGGCGTTGCTGCGGGACGCCGTGAAGCCGAACTTGGTCCAGACCCTGGAGGGAAACCTTGCCATCATCCATACAGGCCCCTTTGGGAACATTGCTCATGGCAATAGCTCCATTCTGGGGGACCTCCTAGCCGCCGGCTGCGGAGACATCGTCGTGACCGAGGCCGGTTTCGGGGCTGACTTGGGATTCGAGAAGTTCGTCCACATCAAGACCCGCATGGGGGGTCACCCGCCATCGGTGGCGGTGGTCGTGGTGACCGTGCGCGCGCTGAAATATCACGGGGGCGATGGGGCCAAGGATGGCGCCTCCGCTGCCGCCGCGGCGTTGGAGCGCGGCTTACCCAATATGGAGCACGTTATTGAACTGGTTACGAGTACGGGACTGAAGGCCGTCGTTGCCGTAAATCGCTTCCCGCAGGACACCCGCCGGGAGGTCGAAGCGGTCGAGCGGGCCGCTCTGGCCGCCGGAGCACACGCGGTCGTGGAGTCCCACGGATTTGCCAAGGGGGGTGAGGGGACGGTGGAGCTGGCGCAGGCGGTGGTGGAGGCCGCGCAGGGGCCAGCGACGCTCAACTACGCCTACGACTTGGAGGACTCGCCGGAGGAGAAGATCGAGAAGCTGGCCAGGAAGTTCTACGGGGCCGCCGAGGTCCAGTGGGCGCCCGAAGCTTCCCGGCAGACCCGGCGGTTTGTTGAGCAGGGGGTCGGACTGATGCCAATCTGCATGGCCAAGACCCACCGTTCACTCTCCGCCGATCCGACGCTGCTAGGCCGTCCGAGGGGGCACACCTTCCCGATCGTCGAGATGAGGATCTCGGCGGGGGCCGGGTTCCTGGCGCCGCTGGCCGGCGCCATCCCGACCCTGCCCGGCATGCCGCGCAAGCCGAATGCCCTGGGTATTGACCTTGACGAAGAGGGCAGGGTGGTCGTGCCCTGAAGCCTGGGCTAGTCCCTTTCAGGAGGCAGCGGCCCCCAATGCGGGCACGAAGGCCAAGGGGCCACGTCATGGCGTGGCCCCTTGTTGGCTCACGATGCTGGAGCGGGAGATGGGAATCGAACCCACGACAATCTGCTTGGAAGGCAGATGCTCTGCCACTGAGCTACTCCCGCCCGATGCGCCGCTCGTGACGGCGGGCGCACTTTCGGCCGGAGGCCTGAGCGAACCGAGGGATACCTTGGCTTCTCAGTCGGCGCCCCGCTAAGGTTAGCATACTCAAGAAGGAGAGCGCGCCGGCCAATCACCTGCGGTGAAGTGAGAAGGCGCCGGTTGCTTCACGGCAACCTATCGCGGCTCCGTGGCGGCGCCGTGGGACTGAGGCAGGCGAGGAGCCCGTTGCTTCCCTGCGGTTGCCGATTTCCCATGGCTGCTATAATCGCGCCATGCTTCTTGCCATTGACATTGGGAACACCAACGTTGCGATCGGGGCCTTCGAGGGGGACGACCTCAAAGCGGCGTGGCGTTTGGCGACCGACGCCCGGCGGCTTGCGGACCAGTACAGCCTGGAGTTGCGCGGCCTTCTGCCGCTGAAGGGCGTTTCGATGGTGGAGATTGAAGGGTGCGCGATGTGCAGCGTCGTGCCCACGTTGACGCCGGTCTTTGAAGAGGTGTGCCGTTCTCTCTTCGGCGTCGAGCCTCTCGTGGTAGGCACGGGCGCCAAGACCGGCGTCCGCGTTCTCTACGATAACCCTCGCGACGTGGGCGCCGACCGGGTTGTGGATGCGGCGGCGGCGTTTCAGCTCTACGGCGGCCCAACGATCGTGGTGGACTTTGGCACCGCCACGGTGTTCGACGCCGTCTCCAGGCAGGGAGAGTACCTGGGCGGAGCCATCGCTCCTGGGATCGTTGTCGCCGCCGAGTCTTTGGTGCAGAGCACCTCTCAACTCCGCCGGGTGGAGCTGGTCCGGCCCAAGCGGGTTGTGGGCACGAACACCATCGCCAGCCTGCAGGCCGGGCTCTTCTACGGGTACGTGAGCCTGGTGGAGGGCATGGTCGCCCGGTTCAAGGAGGAGCTGGGCGCCAATGCCTGCGTTGTGGCTACGGGCGGCCAGGCGGCGCTCATCGCCCAGGACACAACGGTCTTCGACCACGTCAACCCCGACCTAACCCTGATAGGATTGCAGCGCGTCTACGAGTTGAACCGGGAGTAGGCTTGCAGAGCCGATGAGAGCACTCGAAGGGAAGCGCGTCGTTCTGGGAGTGAGCGGGAGCATCGCCTGTTACAAGGCGGTGGACCTAGCGTCGCGCCTAGCGCAAGGCGGCGCCCTCGTCGACGTGGCCATGACGGAGTCGGCGACGCGGTTCGTGACGCCGCTGACATTTCGAAGCATAACGCACCGGCCGGTGGTGACCGACGCCTTCGACCCCGACGCCGAGTTGAGCCTACAGCACGTGGGCCTCGCCGAAGGGGCTGATGTCATCGTGGTGGCGCCGGCAACGGCCAATACGCTCGCCAAGTTCGCCCAAGGTCTTGCCGATGACCCGCTGTCCATGACGGTGCTTGCGTCCCGGGCTCCGGTGCTCGCGGCGCCCGCCATGGACGGCCACATGTGGCAGAGTCCAGCCACCAAAGACAACGTGGCCCTGCTTATCGAGCGGGGCTTTACGATTGTTGGGCCGGTGGAGGGGCGCATGGCTTCTGGTCTGACGGGCGTGGGGCGGCTTGTCGAGCCGGCGGCGTTGATGGGATACATAACGGGCCTGCTCGGCCGCGCCGGCGATCTCTCGGGGCGGAAGGTGGTCGTCAGCGCGGGAGGCACGCAGGAGCCCATTGATCCGGTGCGTGTGGTCGCCAACCGCTCGTCGGGGAAGATGGGCTACGCGGTCGCGGAGGCCGCGAGGGACAGGGGGGCGAAGGTGGTCCTGGTGGCCGCTCCCACGGCTCTCGACGACCCTGCAATGGTGGAAACGGTCCACGTTGGCGCGGCGCTGGAGATGTACGACGCCGTGCTCCATCACGCAGCCGATGCCGCCGCTCTCGTGATGGCGGCCGCGGTTGCTGATTACCGTCCGGCGGCGCCTGCTCAGCATAAATTGAAGAAGACGTCAGCGGCCTTGAGGGTGGAACTCGAGGCGACTCCAGACATTCTGGCCGCAGCGGCGAGGCCGGGGCTGGTGAGCGTGGGTTTTGCCGCCGAAAGCCAGTCGCTGGTGGACCACGCCAGGGAGAAGCTGCGGGCGAAGGGACTTCACCTCATTGCGGCCAACGACATCACCGACCCCGAGAGCGGCTTCGGCGTTGACACCAACCGGGTGACGCTTCTGGACCGGGACGGGCTCGTGGAGGAGCTGCCGCTGATGACCAAGTACGAGGTGGCCCATCAGCTATGGGACAGGGTCGTAGGGTGGCTCCGGTAGACGCCTACAGGTTTTCTCCCTGATACGCCCCGCTGTACCCCTGGTCCGCTGTCCCCGCCAGCCGGAAGAAGATGAGTTGCAGGATACTTGCGTTCTTGCCCAACCTGAAACCCGAGGGGTTGTTCACGGTGAGCAGACACTGCGAACGTCCTCGGTAGCCGGCGTCCCAAACGGCGGTTCCCACGTCCACGCCGCTCCGCAGCAGGGTCGATCTGGGACGGCCTAGGGCCATGATATCCAGGGGCAGATTCACGACCTCGTTGAGCGTTGCCAGGTAGGAGCCCGGAGTTAGATCGAAGTAGCCAAAGGGGTCGGCGGGGAGAGGGTGGGTTGGGGGAAGCACCCGTTCTTGGCCGGCGGCGCCTAGCTGTCCGGGCCCTCTGAAGACCGACACCCCCCTCACCGTTAGGTCGAAGCCCTGAGGCTGGAGCTGCCTCTGCAGGTCCGGATAGTCTTCGAGAAGCGGCGGCTCGCCAGCCAGGAGATCGAGGATGGCCTGGCGATGAAGGACGCTCCCGCTGAGAGATGCAACGGCTTCCTGCGAGGGATGAGACAAGGGCCCTCCGCGTCTACGAATCGGCCCCGGGCGGCCGTCAAGCCAGTGCCTGGACCTGCTGCCGCACTTTCTCCGCCGCCTCTGCATCGAGCGGCCCGCGCCCGGCGGCGCCGAGGTTGGCTGTTAGGTGTTCCGGGTTCTGTGTTCCGACTATGACGGTATGGATGTCCGGGTGGCTGAGCGTGTAGCGCAGGGTGAGTTCCGCCGGGTCTATGGCGACGCCGAGGGCGTCCAGCCGCAACTGGTCCCAGCGGGCCTTGAGTTGAGCGTACCGCTGACGGGTGGACTGACCTCCGGTGGGGATGCCCTCGCCGACGCCGCCGCGGATGATAGTGCCTGCCTCTGCCTGGGCGACCCTGGATATGACGGCCTCATGCTCGGGCGAGAGAGCGGAGTAGGGTATCTGGAAGGTATCAAAGACGCCGGTGGCCAGAAACTCTTCAATCTCAGGCAGGGTGGTGGAAATGCCGATGAAGCGGGCCTTCCCCTGGGCCTGGACTGCCTGGAGTGTGCCGATGCAGTCGTAGCGGGCTTGGTCGTCAGGGGTGGGGTTGTGGAGTTGGAGGATGTCCACGTAATCCGTCTTCAGCCGCGCCAGGCTCTCTTCGACGGAGCGCTGAAGGTTGTTCCGCTCCCACGCCGACCTGTCTTCCTCTTTGTGCTGCGGGTTGCCCATTTTGGTGGCGAGGAAGTACTCGGAGCGGCGTTGGCTGATGAAGCGGCCGATGAACTCCTCGCTGCGCCCGTACCGGGGCGCCGTGTCCACGAAATTGATTCCGGCGTCAAGGGCGGCGTTGAGGACCACACCAGCGTGCTCCTCATTGGGAAGGCGCCCCACGGTCCCCCGGGGGCTTGCCGTTTCACCGGCAACGCCCCGGAGCTCCATGGCCCCGTAGCTCAGCCGGGTGACCTCCAAGCCCGTGCGGCCCAGGACTACCTTAGGAAGCATGAGTCCTCCATTCGGCGCGTGTTAGCGGGCCTATTTGGCCTTGTGGCGCCATTGTACTGCGCCCATCTTCCCCGCAGCGCCGGGTTGTTGGGCGCCGGCGCGCCGGCGCCGGCAACGACGAGGGACGCGGCTGGCATGGCTGGGTCAGGCCCAGGGAATGAACGGCCTCCACTCGTCCAGGAGCGAGCGGTGGCGGAAGATGTGGTAGGGGTTGGGCTTGGGGGGACGGGGTTCGCGAGACAGGGCCATGCCGGCCTCGTGGGGGGTCCGGGCTGCCTTGCGGTTGTTGCATCGGTTGCAGGCGCTGACGACGTTCTCCCAGGTGTGCTGTCCGCCGCGGTGGCGGGGAATCACATGGTCCAGGGTGAGGTCTTTGGCGGCGGCGCCGCAGTACTGGCACGTGTTCCGGTCCCGGAGGAAGACCTCGCGCCGGGATAAACGGGCCCGGGGCAATGGGCGTTTGACCATGTAGAACAGGCGGATGACGGTGGGAACAGGGTAGGTCATGCGAAACGTGCGCAGGTCGCCGCGGCCGTTTTCGAGGATCTCGGCCTTCCCTTTGTCCATGAGCACCACGGCCCGCCGAACGTCGCACACGTTCAGCGGCTCGTAGTTCTGGTTCAGCACCAACACTGGCAGGTTGATCACGCCGGCCCTCCCGGCTGGACCACTAGGACCTCATTGGCAACTGCTCGGACAGGAAATCGGTCAAATCGTCGAAGCCCCCAGGCAGGATTGCTTCAAGCTGCGGAGCGGCGGCGGTGATGGCTGAAGCCAGGCTGGAGTTCTTGATAGTGTCGCCCAAGCCCAGGGTGGCGGAGTTCCGCACGGGGATGAGGAGCGCCATCAGAATGCCCACCGCGATGACCAATCCAGCGGTGGCGCCCGCCAGCCTGTCGGCCCATCCCAGCAGCGCCATGGACAGCATCTTCCGAATGACGGCGCCCGCGGCGAACGCGGCCCCCATGACGATGACAAAGACGATTGCGTACCCCAGCAATGCAGCCAGGGTTTCGTTCTCGACGACCGTTCCGACGGCGTCGCCGGCCTGGGAGTGGAACACGCTGGCGAGGTAGACACCCGCCACCATCCCTACGAGCGTCGCCACTGCCTTAATGCTGCCCACGCGCCAGCCGGAAAAGGCGACAGTGGCGACCACGACTATGATGACGATGTCTAGCCAATTCACACTGCCACCTGCCTGGCCCGAGTATAGCACACGGATTGAGGCGGAGGCATCAGATTGACCTGAAACTCAGCCCGTTCTTCGTTTGGGCTTGCCGCGGATGCGCCGGGCGTCGAACGTTCTTCCGCGGGGCAGAAACATGAGGGCTGAGAGCCCCACCAGGAAGCCGCCAATAACAAACGACCCCAGGATGTCGCTGGGCCAGTGCACGCCAAGGTAGACGCGGGACACCCCCATCGCCACCGGCAACGATACGAGAAGGGCCTGAAGCAGTCGCTTCTGCAACGACGGCCTCATGTGGACGGATGCGAGGTAGAGGAGCCCACCGCATAGGGCCACCTCATAGAGGGCGTGCCCGCTGGGGAAGCTCAGGGTCGTTTCGTCGAAGAGGATGCGCAGGTCGGCGTGAGCGGGGCGCGGCCTGGCGACCAGAGCCTTGATAGCCAGCGCCGTGAGATACACGGCTGTGACGGTCAAAAGCAGCCACAGTCCCTCCCGGCGGAGGCGCCGCAGGGCCAGGCCCAGGGAGATGGCTAGGAGGATGAAGAGACTGGGGACGGTCCTTCCCGCTTCCGCCAGCGTCTCGGCAATGTGGTCCACTAGGGGCGCGGCGAAACGCTGCACCCAGAGAGCGGCTGCCAAGTCGCCTGGGAACCGGTCTGTCGTCGCGGCCGCTAGGGAGAGCCCCAGAGCGCCGAGGCCTGCGAGTGCGAGGAAGATGTTGGCCATGGTTCTTCGAAGGGTCCGCTTCCGAGATAACCCTTTGCCGACTGTAGGTCCCGGAGAGGTTGTTGCGCGATCCCTATCCTAGCCTCCGCCCGAGTACGAGGGAAGGAAGAGAGGCTCCCCCTCACCCGCCCCGGGGCCAGCTCCGCCTCGACGGCTTTGTCTGCGAGGCTGAGGAGAGCGCCTTCAGCCTGTCGCCGGCGCGAGCCCGGCGAGGCCAAGACCGGGGCCGCTTCACCGTCCGGATATCCGTCACGCCCCGGAAGTCCACCGCGCTCCTCTCTGTAGGCGTCACGCAGTTCATGGGCCGCTCGGTGGGCGGCCATCCGGCAGCGCCCGGAACAGTAGAGGGCGTCTGCCCGCAGAGCAGGCGGGAGCCGGTAGGGGCGCCAAGAGCAATCGCGGCGCGCGCGCGGGCGGTAGTCCATAGCACCTCGATGTGACAACTGTGACGACTCGGAGACGGTTAGTGACATTTCGTGACGCTTGCCTCCAGCCCTCGAAGGGAGCCGTCACGAGCCGTCACGAGCCTTAGCGAAACCGCGGGGAGCCTTTAGCGGCTCCCAAGGGCTTGTGGCCCTACAACGGCATTCGCTCCGGCCCCAGGCTTCCTCGGAGGGTCTTGCCCCTTGGGGTGTTCCCTCAGCGCCCCTGCCACAGAGGGACTCTCCATGGTGAGCCCCCAGTACCTACGGTATGCGGCAGGCTCCGAGAAAGAGAAGCGGGCCGGTGGCCGACTTCATGGGGGTATTATAGCACACCCGTTCGTATTTTGCAATGGGGGGGTGGCAGGGGCCCCGGACTCCGGCGTCCGCCCGCCGATGGGGACGGATGGTTTTGTCTTGGCGTGCGCCCTCGATCAGGGGAGGGTCTGGCTTGGCGTGCGCCGTTGTCCCACCGGCCCACCCTCCAACGTTTGGGGTACAGGGGGACTCCCCCTGCACCTCCCGGCGGAATATCGGGGTTCCCTGCACCCTCCTTTGAGAGACGCGCAAGGCTTTCGCTCAGCATTGCGGGGGACGCGCTGTGCCGGGCGGGGGCTGCGCCCCCGGCGCTCCGCTTGGGGGCGGTCGCGAGGTTGCGCACCGTGATGCTAGCCATGATTGCGCCTCCGTGGCATTGTCGCGAGATTATACTGCGATTGCGTTGCATGCGTTGCAATCGCAAGGTTTCCTTCTTCAGCGGAGGGTCTGGCTTGGCCTGCGCCGTTATCCCGCCCGCTCCGCCCTCCAACGTTTTTAGAAACAGGGGGACACGCTGTACCCCCGGCGGGGGCTGCGCCCCCTGCACCCTGCTGGGGGACGGTCGCGAGCTTGCGTTGGCGCGTCTGGACGCTGTCTTTTTCAATGGGCGCCCAGGAAACTTCCACGTTGGTTCCCCTTCATAGGGGGTTGGACTATGATGTCGATGAGGGTCGCCTCATCTCCCACCTGAGTGACGCGATGGGAGGCGCCGTTATGGACTACAACGATGGACCCTATGCGGATTGTTCACCGCATCCCTTCGATGTGCTGGCCATCACTGCTCTGTATCAGAAGACGACAGGCCCGTAGACGCTGCCCCATTATGAAACAAAGTACGCTCGTTCAACTACTACCGCTGCTGCTGCTCCCGCTGCTCGTGGCGTTTGACTGTGGCGACTCTCCTAGGGAGTCACTGTCAGCAGAGGCCAATGCACAGAGACAGCCGGTGTGGTCGCCCGATGGCGCTCGGATAGCCTTCAACTATGGAGAGCACATCTACGTGGTCAAGTCCGACGGATCGCGCCTCCAGTTAATCTCCGACCCGCCCCCTGACGATGCGTGGTACGCTGACGTTTCGCCCAGTATCTCTCCCGACGGCTCCCGAGTCGCGTTTGCCACGTTCAGGCACGAATCAGGCGGCATGGTGTTTGGCCGCTTGTTTGGCGGGACGCGGAACTTCGAGATTGTGACGTCCGCCCTGGATGGGTCCGACTACCGGAGACGCACAGACCATAAGGCATGGGATACGAACCCGGTCTGGTCTCCCGACGGGACTCGCATCGCCTTCGTATCATATCGCGTGATCGACGAGGACAGCTCGTACGATAGCTTTCCCGAGATCTGCACGATGGCCGCTGACGGCTCCGACGTGCAAATCGTCACCCCGTCTTCGCTCCGAACCACCATGGACCCCCCGCTGTGGTCGCCTGACGGCCGGCGCATAGCGTTTCTGACCTACGACGGGGACCTGTGGGACGACGAGAGAGCGAGGGTGCTCTACACCGTCGCAGCCGACGGGTCCGACCTGCGAAAAATAGACGTGACGACCGCCCGGCCGGCGTGGTCGCTCGACGGGTCTCGTATCGCTTTCGAAGTAACCCGGAAATCACCCTATGGGATCTGGATCTATACGGCGCGCCCGGATGGCTCCGACCTGCAACAAGTGCCGATGTCGGAGCGGCTGGGCTACACGGCTCAACTATCCTGGTCTCTCGATAGTTCTGAGATCTGGCATGTGGGATCGCGATACATTCCCCAAGAGGACATTATCGTGCAAGGCATACACGCCATCAAGGTAGACGGGTCAGGCGTCCGCACGATTGCCCGGATTGCCGACCTTGGCGCTAATCCAATGGTAGGGTGGTCGCCGGACCGGTCGCGAATCGCCTTCCGTGACAACTTTCCCAGCCCGTCGTCGCCCCATGTCGTGCTCTACACCCTTGCCGCGGACGGCTCAGACAAGCGGGTCCTGGCGTGGGCGGAAGCGTGGACGGAAGATAGAAGGTTAGTAACAGAGAACACCGCTGGAGGCGGCCCCTAGGCCGCCTCCACCCCCGACGGCCGCAGCGCTCCGCTTGTGGGACGGGGGCGGCGGCGTTTGCTTACCTGGCGCGTCCGTACCCCCTTCCTAACCTGCCCCCGAGTACAGGGGCAGGAAGAGAGCCGCCCCCGTACTCGGGGGCAGGGATGAGCGGGAGGGGAGACGCAGTCGCTTGAGCTTGTGGCGATGCGACGCCACTGGCTATGATTGCAGGCGGAACTAGGCTTGGCGAAATCGGATACTCGGAGGAGCACCGCCGATGTGCGGGATCATTGGGTATTGTGGCCCCCGCCGGGCTGCGCCCATTCTCATGGACGGACTGCGAGCTCTGGAGTACCGGGGCTATGACAGTGCAGGCCTGGCCGTCGTGGGGGCCGATGGCGGCATTGACATCCGGCGCAGTCCGGGGAAGCTGAGCGTTTTGGCGGAGGCCATTCGGGGACAGGAACCGGAGGGCGCGGTTGGCATTGGACACACGAGGTGGGCGACTCACGGCGTGGTCAACGAGGCGAACTCTCATCCCCACACGGACTGCACCGGCAACGCGGCGGTGGCGCACAACGGCATCGTGGAAAACTATCTGAGCCTGAAGCGCAGGCTTCAGGAGGCCGGGCACACCATACGCTCACAGACGGACAGCGAAATCATCGCTCATCTGGTGGAGGAGGGCCTCACCGGAGACGCGCCTCTGTCGGAGGCCCTCCGCCTCGCTGCGCTGCAACTGGAGGGGGCGCACGCCGTGGTGGCCATTGCCGCATCGAGGCGCGGCGAGATAGCAGCGTTCCGCCTGGGGAACGCGGGGGGCCTTACAGTGGGCTACGGCTCGAATGAGACCTACGTCGCCAGCGACCTGCCGGCGCTGCTCCCCCACACGCAGCAGGTGTCCTTCTTGGAAAGCCGCGAGATGGCCACCCTCAACGGCGGGGCGGCCGCATTCACGGACCTGGAAGGCCGGCCGGTGGCCAAGGTGCGGCACAGGGTATCCCAGGACGCCGCGGCGGCGGTCAAGGGCGGCTTCAAGCACTTCATGCTCAAGGAGATCGCCGAGCAACCGGAAGTTGTGATGAACGCCCTGAGGGGCCGGGTCTCCTTCGATCCCCCGGCCATAGACCTCCCCGAAATCCCCTACACCGATCCTGAGATCCGAGACTTGCAGCGAGTCGTCCTTGTGGGCATGGGAACAAGCTGGCTGGCGGCGCAAATCGGCAGGCGGATGATGGAGTCTCTGGCGGGCATACCCAGCGAGGTGGACAACGCCGCGGAGTTTCGTTACAAGGACCCCCTCGTTGACGAGCACACCCTGGTTGTATCGGTGGGACAGTCGGGGGAGACCGCGGATACGCTTGCCGCAATGGAAGAGGCCCAGCGCAAGTCGGCCCGTCAGATCACCATCTGCAACGTGGAGGGGAGCCAGGCCGTCCGGCTCGCCGACGGGGCCATGCTGATGCGCGCCGGCGTTGAGATCGGCGTGGCGGCAACGAAGACCTTCCTGAGCTCGTTGGTGTGCCTCTACCTGCTGGCGACGTATTTGGGCTGGAAGCGGGGCTACCTGTCCCCTGCGAAACTGGAGGAAGCGGTCAATGGACTGGCCCATCTTCCCCAACTGGTGGGGGAGACGGTGGCCAGGGCGCCACAGTACCAGGCCGTTGCCGCGCAGTGGTTCGAGGCCTCCAACTTCCTGTACATGGGCCGCGGGATGTACTACCCCGTTGCCCTGGAGGGCGCTCTGAAGCTCAAGGAGATCAGCTACATCCACGCGGAGGGCTACCCCGCCGCGGAAATGAAGCACGGGCCCATCGCATTGGTGGACCAGCACCTGCCGGTGGTGGCCCTGGCCCTGGAGGACGGCCTCCGCGAGAAGATGGCGGCCAACATCTCGGAGGTCAGGGTCCGGGGAGGAAAGGTGATAGGGGTTATCACGGACGGCGATGACGATGCGGCGGGCGAGGTGGACCACGTGATGTGGGTGCCCAGCGCGCCGGCCCACCTTGGTCCCGTGTTGGCGACTGTGCCCCTGCAACTCTTCGCCTATCACATTGCCGTGCTGCGCGGCTGCGACGTCGACCAGCCCCGGAACCTGGCCAAGTCAGTGACGGTCGAGTAGCTAGGGTTCGTCCGGTTCTGCTTTGAGGGCCGCCAACTTTTCCCGCGCGGCGAGCACCTGGGTGCGGTGCGGAGCTAGCGCCAAGGCGATATCCAACTGTTCCTGCGCTTGGTCCAGGAAGGCTGGATCGATGCTGCCGGCCGCCATGTAGAGTTGGGCAAGGCTCAGATTCAGTCGCAGGTTTTTGGGCTCTTGTTCGAGCCCGCGATAGAGCTCCTCTTCTGCAATGGCAACGACGAATTCCCTGTCCTCCTCTCGCACCGTAGCCCAGTTCTGTCCGCTCACCGTATTGGAGAAGAACATTCTTCCCTTGTTGGCCAGTTGCGGAAAGATGGAGAAGGCCAATTGGGCCTTCTCCGCGCGCTTGGGCCAGGGGAGGGCTTCCAAACTGGCCGTGGTGAGGACTGGCGTGAACGAGGTGGAAGCCTTCCAGGGCTGGTACACCGCCCGCACGATAAGGAAGCTCGTCAGGCCGGCGAGGACCAAGGCGATGCCGATGGTTGTGGCCTGCATCCATGAGGGGTTGTTCCGTAGCCGCGCCAGCCGTCCGGCAAGGGGGGAGCGTCTCCCCGCGGCGGCCTCCGGCGTTGCCGCTTCATCCGGGCCCCGCCACCAGCCCAGGAGGGGCAAACGAGGCTTCTCGCGCGCGGTGAGCATGTGGCCCTCCACCGCCGCGGCAAGGCCGGCCAGGGTCATGAACATGAGCAGAGGCGCTGGGTTGTCGAAAAGGAACAGGTTTTGAACGAAGTAGCCCACCAGGCCCGCCAGAATGGCGATGAAGAAGAAACTCTCCCGCGACCGCCCCCGTATTTTGAGGAGGAGGACCCACATCAGCGCGCCCCAAAAGGCAAGGTAGGCGAGCAGGCCCAGAGCGCCCTTGGTAACGAGCTCTTCCAGGATCTTGTTGTGCGCCTTGTCGAGGTAGGCCGAGGCGTGCTCGTAGTAGGCCGAACTAGTATGAAGGTCGAAGGCGACGGTATAGTTTTCCGGACCCCAACCCAGGAGGGGTTTCTCGGCGAAGGCGCTGAAGCCGGCGGAAATCGACTCGACGCGCGACTTGAAGCTGCTGCCGGTTTCCAGGGTCTCGCTGGCGAACCTCCCGGCGATGGGGATCGACGGGGCCACCCGGGTGGCGAGGCTGCTATCCCGCAGTACTCCGACAAGAGCGGCGCCAATGACCATCAGGGCGAGGAGCACGGCCGAGGCTTGTCTAAGGCGGGTGTGTTGCCCCCACGCGATATAGGCGAGGCCGGCCGTCAGTAGCCCTGCGACAAGCCCGAAGAATGCGCCTCGGGTGCCGGTGAGGGCCAGCGCCCATATGCTGATTCCTATGACGGCGATCCACCAAATCCGGATGGGCCAGAGGCCACGGCCCATGACCAGGTCATGCAGCATGCGAACGGTCTGGGCTGGGGGGTCCGCCCAGAAAGAATACGAGCTCCGCCGGCGTTGCTCCCGTGCGGACCGGCGTTGCTGTTGACTCCGGGGCCGGCGACCCTGCGCCGTCTCTCTCGCGCCGTCGGTCCGGTCCGGCCGGGCCCAGGAGAAGGAGTCGCCAAGGAGGGCCAGGGCTATGAAGATGTTGACGAGTAGGTAGGCCCCGAGGAAGGTGGGGTTGCCGAGCGTACCGCCGATGCGGACGCCGGAAGTTGCCATGTACTGGGGCAGAGGGCCGCCGTAGAACTGAATGACGCCTACGACGGCCATCAGGGCGTTGATGACCAACGCTGCATTGAGGACCAGGCGCCAGTCGCGCATGGACCGCAGCATGGACGCAAGGACGATCACGTATGCCGTCCAATGGGCTAGGTCTATAACTCCACCCATGCGGGCGTAGGTGGACCAAAGGCTCCGGGTGAAGCTGACGCCGGCCACGGCGGCGAACAGGCTCGCGAGCAAGCTGAGGAACAGGGCAATCAGGATGAGCGATCTGGGGGGGCGGTATTTCGGATCGCACCATACAAGGAAGAGCCAGAGGGCGGTCAGAATCTCGATGAGAAGCCAGGCGTACAGCTCCTTACCGGATATGTAGGGGAACAAGCTCTGCGTGGTGATGATGAGGGGCATCGGCAAGAGGAAGAGGATGCCCGCTCGGACGACGAAGTTCAGTGAGATGACCATGCCGCGGCCATTATAGTCGGTGGGGGCGTTGCCGCGCTTGTGGCTGGAGAGCCCGCCAACTAGGATTTGACCTACATGAAACCCAGCAGACACTTCGCGCTTTCCGCCGGGGTCGGTGGCGTTGTTTGGGCTGTCTCCGGCGAGCCTCTGGCGATTCCGGTCGCCGTCGCCGCCGGCGTCCTGATTGACGCCGACCACGCGCCCGACCTGTGGTCGTCCCTGGTGCTGCGGCGGCCTCCCACCGCCATGTACCCGCTTCACGCCTGGGAATGGGTGGCTGCGCTGATTGCCTATGGCGCCTGGGCCGGATTTCCCTGGTGGCTGGCCGCCCTGACCGCCGCCTTCGGTCTGCACGTAGCCACCGACCAGGTGTTCAATCGAGCAGGGCCGTGGACGTATTTCTTCTTCTACCGGGCCTGGCGCGGCTTCCGCCTTGACAGGGTGGCGCCCCATTGGAGGGACGAGAACACGATGCGAGTCCTTCAGCAGGAACTGCCCATGGCGGCCTGGTTCCTACGCTGGGCTCAGCGCCGTTGGAGCCAGCGGCGGTGCCAAAGATAAGCATCCGGCGTCTGTTGGGCTCAGGGGGCGGCCGCTATACTGGCTGGGATGGACTTCTCCCTGCGTGGGCGGCATAGCGTGCGACTTCAGAATATCGCCATTGACGGCCCCGTAGCCTCGGGCAAGACTGTGGTGGGCAAGAGTCTTGCGCAGAGGCTGGGCTGGCGCTTCCTGGACACGGGCATCATGTACCGCGTGGTCACCTTGGCGGCGTTGGCCAGGGCGATTGACCTTGAGAGCGAGGCCGCTCTGGATGATCTGGCAAAGCGGTTGGACATACGTCTGAGCGGCCCTTCGGGAGAGCGAGTGCTCGTTGACGGCGAGGACGCGACGGACTGGCTGAGGACCCCGGAAGTGGACCGGGCGGTGTTTCAGGTTGCCAAGGTTCCCGGCGTCAGAGCCACCATGGTTGCCCTGCAACGGGAGGCGGCGCTTGAGGCGCCCACAATCGTCGTTGGCCGGGATATAGGCTCAAAGGTGCTGCCCGACGCGCGGCTGAAGGTCTTCCTCACTGCCTCCGTAGAAGGGAGGTCGGCGAGGCGCCACAGGGAGATGACCCAGCGGGGCGAGGAGTTGTCTCAGGAAGAGGTCAGGAGGGACCTGGAGCGCAGGGACCGTATCGACACGGAGAGGGAGACGTCGCCGTTGCGCGCCGCTTCAGATGCCGTGGTAATCGACACTGACGATATGACCGTCGAACAAGTGGTGGAGCGGATCTTGGAGATGGCGGACGATGAAGATTCCTAACGGCTGGGTCTACCCGGTCGGCAATTTCATCATGCATACCGGCCTGCGCGCGCTGGCGAACTACAGCGCGGAGGGCAGGGAAGGGGTCCCGCCGCGCGGCGGCCTTCTCGTGGTGGCGAACCACCTGAGCTACATAGATCCGGCGCTTCTCAGCATTACCGTGCCTCGACGGCTTCGCTTCCTGGCGAAGCGGTCTGTTTTTCGCACGCCCCTGGTGCGGTACATCCTGGACGGGTATGGCGCCTTTCCGATCAACAGGGACGGGAGGGACATCAAGGGCTTCCGATGGGCGCTGGGGGTTCTGGAGCGGGGCGGGGCCCTGGCTATTTTCCCCGAGGGAACCCGACAACGCGAGGGGCTGCAGAAGCCGGTTGCTGGGATTGTGCAGCTTCATCAGATGTCGCAGGCGCCAATTTTGCCTGTGGCCATCACCGGCACGGCACACCTTGGAGGAGTGCATCGCATCTTCTTCCCATCGGGGGACATCAATGTGACCATTGGCTCACTCTTCAGCCTGCCGGTGATGGAGGGGAAGCTGCAAAAGGCCCAGGTCGATGCCCTTGGGGACATGATCATGCAGCGAATCGCCGACCTGTTGCCGGAGTCGTACCGCGGGGTCTATTCCAGGGCGGGGGCGCGCGCGGAGTCCGGCTGGCCTGGCTAAGCCTGGCTCGTCAGCAACGCCGCGCCTGCAATGGCAACGATGACGGCCAGGAACACGCGGGAGCCAAAGACCTCGGCGCGGCGGTTGATGAGGTAGGAAAAGAGCATCACGAAGAGGGCGCTGATCTCTTGAAACGGCGCTATGACCGTGACGGGCGCCACGCTGAACCCAATGAACCTGAAAGTATGGGCCAGCAGGATGGCAACGGTGGCCAGCATGTACCAGGGCGCCGCCTCCCGGGTGACGCCCCGCGCGTCTGCGAGCTGCTTGGTGGCCGCAAAGATGATGAAGAGCACCGCAGCGCCCACGACGTAGGCGATCAGAACTCCAGCAATGGCCATGCCGGTGTCTTTGAGGGCGGCGCGGACCAAGATGACGGTGGTCCCGTAGCCCAGCCCCATCACCAGTCCCCAGAAGTATCCCTCGGCCTGTTTCCGGACGAAGACGGGCTCTCCGCGCGCCGGAGCTTTGCCGGCGCTTCCACCGGAGGGGGGGAGGGGGGCCGCCGCCTCACCGGGGGGCTGGGGAGATGAGCGCTTGTTGCGTTCCCCTGTTTGCAGCGTGAGGAGCGGAGCGACGATGAGCAGGGCCATCGCCAGGCCCATGAAGGCCGTCACTTGCTCTTTCAGTATCAGGATTGCCAGGATGACCGAGAAGACGGCGGAGAGGGACCGGAGGGGCGCCGAGGCATTTGCTCCCAGGCACTGGATGCACTTGTAGTTTCCGTAGCGTCCAATGACGAACTGGGTGACGCCGGCGGCGGCGATGAGCCCGACCGATGAGGCTGGGAGCGTGGCGATGCGGAAGAGTTGCCCGCTGGCCGCGGCCATGATGAGGACGATCGGGATTCCGGCGAATACGGTGACGATGGTTGCCTGCGAGGCGGAGGCGCGGAGCACGGCCCTTCGAATGACCGTTACGTTGAGGGCGAACGAGGCGGCGGATAGCAAGCCCAACAGTGGTCCAAGCATCCTAGCCTCGCGGGGTGATGTCGAAGCCGGCGATAAGCGCAACGCCAATTCTAGGTAGGGTCGGGTGGCGTGTCCAGCGAGGGGGGCGGCGGCAAAGGGAGAGGCCCGCTACATCGTCGCGGGCCTCTCCCTTTGCGTTCGTGGATTGCAGGCTACTCCAAGAAGTCGCGGAGCTTCTTGGACCTGGAGGGGTGGCGGAGTTTTCGCAGGGCCTTGGCCTCGATCTGGCGGATGCGTTCACGGGTTACGCCGAACTCGCGGCCCACTTCCTCCAGCGTCCGGCTGCGCCCGTCCTCAAGGCCAAATCGTAGCTGAAGCACGCGCCGCTCCCGCTCGTTCAGGGTGTGTAGGACGTCCTGGACCTGCTCCTTGAGGAGCTGGAAGGATGCGGCTTCAGAAGGGGCCATGGTTGCCCGGTCCTCGATGAAGTCGCCGAGGTGGGAGTCCTCTTCCTCGCCGATGGGCGTCTCCAGGGACACCGGCTCCTGGGAGATTTTCATAATCTCTCGGACCTTGTCCGCCGGGACCTCCATACGCTTGGCGATTTCCTCGCTGCTGGGCTCGCGGCCGTACTCTTGGACCAACCTCCGGCTCTCGCGGAGGAGCTTATTGATGGTCTCGACCATGTGGACCGGGATGCGGATTGTCCTGGCCTGGTCGGCGATGGCCCTAGTGATGGCCTGGCGGATCCACCACGTGGCGTAGGTGGAGAACTTGTAGCCCTTGCGGTAGTCGAATTTCTCCACGGCCCGGATAAGGCCGATGTTTCCTTCCTGGATCAGGTCCAGGAGGGACATACCCCTGCCGATGTACTTCTTGGCGACGCTGACCACCAACCGCAGGTTGGCCTCGGCCAGGTGTAGCTGGGCTCGCTGCCCCTCGTCCTTCATCTTGCGAAGGTGGTTGCGGAACACCCGCTCGCGGGCCGCCAGCCGCTGAAGGAAGTCTGCATCGTTCAGGAGCTCCTCGATGGAGGCCAAGCGCTCGCTTTCGTCGATGACCTGGAGGAGCTCTTGGGGCAGCAGCCTCGAGTCCAACGAGGCCTGGACGATGTCGGGCGTCACCTCCTCAGGCGGGAGGTCCATGGCTTCGGACACGGCCGTTATCAGCTTGATGTCCAGGACGCCGTCGATGGTGGGACGAAGCTCGGGGTCGTTCATGAGCTGGCCGAGGGTAACGTCGCGTCCCAACCCGAAGTACACGCCCAACTCGGCGATGACGTTAGCGCGCTGGCATAGGCTGCGAAGCTGGTGGAGGACTATGTCGGCGCTCCTGACGGGGCGCCCTTCGGGGCCGGCCAACAGTTGCTCAGTGGCGGAAACGTATTTCCCACCTTCCAGCTTGCGGGCGAGGACGCGCTCATCGCGGGCGGTGAGGAGGGCGACCCGTCCAATTTCCCGCAGGTACATGCGAACGGGGTCGTCGATCATGTCCGTCGAGCCTTCTTTCAGGGCGGCGGCCAAGTCCAAACCCGCCTGGCGCAGAACGGAGTCCTCCCCCCAGCCTTCGTCTTCCGCCGAGGGCTCAGGCTCCGGGGTCCAACCGGGCTCCTTGCCCTGGCCCCTGGGCTCTTCGCCGAGGGCGGCGGTCGTCTCTTCGGCTATGAGGGGGTCGGTGAAGTCCTCGGCCCCATCGTCGTCGTTCGCCGCGGGGTCTGCTGCGGCCTCTTCCCCTCCATTGACGCTAGACGGGACGTCAGAAGCGACGCTGGAAGCGACGGGGTCTTTCTGGTCGGTGGTCATTGCTTTCTCCTCCGATCCTGGGCAGTCCAATGGTTCCGGTAGGGACGACAGACGTTCATTGACTTTGGCGCCACCGTCGAGGCGAGGGACGCCGTACAAAGGCAGGGGCGTTATCCTTGGGGCAGGGGTGAAGCTCTGGAGCTTCAGCGGCGCAGGGAGTGCAAGCTCTGGGGGGCTTTTTGCTTGTTTGGAAGTCAGGAACTGCCAGCTTCTCGTTGGAAGACCGAGCGGAGCCGCTCGGTGGCCTCGACGTCGAAGCGAACACTATTTGGGTCCTGCTCGGCTGCCCACTCTTGGTCAAGGGCCATGCTCTCTTCCACCTTCAGTTCTTTGAGGCGCCTCTCTTCGAGCCGCCCAAGGCACTGGGCCAGCGCATCTTCGCGTTCCTTGAAGTTGGCGAAGGGGAACTCTCTGGCCTTCAGAACCTCTAGCTGTTCCAGCAACTCTTGAGAAAGGGCAGACTCCACCATATAGAGATTACCATTAGTCAAGTGCTTTGTAAAGAGCTCCCTGTTCTGCGGCTGCCGAAAGTGGTCGCTGCGCAGATCACCGGTCTGAGAAGCCAACTCTGGGAACTGAACGAGCAGCGCCAGGACGTACTCCTCGAGGGCGTCCCGGGCGAACGCCGCCAGAGGGCCTGGGTCGGCCCCGGCGCGCGGCGTTCGCCGCTGGCTTGGCCGGGGCGCCGCGCCGACGCTGGCCTTGAGCGCGCCCACGCTGACGCCCACGACGGAGGCGAGATGCTGAAAGTAACGGTCCTGGTTGTAGGGGTTGCGTTCTGCGGCGATGAGCGGGAACACCTCGTCAACAACGCTGGCCTTGCCCTGTCCGGTGGTGAGGTCGCGCCTGGTGGAGAGGGCTGAGATCAAGTACTCGACCACGGGCGCGGCGTTCTCGATGATGAGCGGCCACTGTTCGGGCGCATCGCGGAGGACCGCGTCGGGGTCTCGTCCCTCCGGCAGGGCGGCGATCCGGAGTTCAGTACCCGGTCTCCGCATCATGCCGGCGCCCCGGCGCGACGTGTGCATCACATGGCGCTCCAGGAGACGCCAGGACGTTTCCAACGAGCGAAGCGTGGCTTCCTGACCGGCGGCGTCGGGGTCCAGCGCCAGAACGAACCTATGGGTGTGCTTGCTCAGCAGCGCCACCTGGTGCTCGGTGAGGGCTGTGCCCATGCTAGCGACAACGTTTTTGAAGCCCCGTTGGTGCGCTGCGATGACGTCCATGTAGCCTTCGACGATGACGCCTTCCCCTAGATCGCGAATGGAGGCTACGGCTTTGTCCAGGGCATACACGAGATGGCTCTTATCGAATAGGGGACTCTGCGGCGTGTTGAGATACTTTGGGTTGACGTCGCCCAGAGCCCTGCCCCCGAACCCCACGAGCCTACTGGAGGCGTCGCGGATGGGCACGATGAGCCGGTTTCTGAACATGTCGCGCAGCCGGCCATCATCCGTGTGGGTTGCGAGTCCCACTTGAGTCAGAGTGTCGTCGGCGAATCCCTTGCTGGCCAGATGGTGGCGGAGGGCGTCCCAGTTGTTGGGCGCCAGGCCGAGCTCGAAAGTGGCGACGGCATCGCTGGAGATGCCGCGGCCCTGCAGGTAGTCCCTGGCCTGTTGTCCCTGGTCTGACGCCAGGGTGTCGCGATAGAAGCGGACGGCGGCCTCATTGGCTTCCAGGAGGCGCTGCTCGCGGGAGCGGTCCTCATGGGAGGAGCGCACTTCAGGAAGGGCGACGCCGGTGCGTTGCGCCAGCTTCGTCAGCGTCTCGCCGAAATCGAGGTTCTCGATGCGCTGGATGAAGTTGATGGCGTCCCCGCCCGATGCGCATGCTCCAAAGCAACGCCAGGTCTGGCGCTCGGGGAAGACGTAAAAGGAGGGGGTGCGCTCGTTGTGGAAGGGGCAGCGAGCCTTGAAGTTGCGGCCGCTCTTTTGCAGCGCGACGCGCTCAGACACCAGGTCCACGATGTCCAAACGGCTCTTGATGTCGTCGACGAGGGCCATTGGGCGTCCTACACGCGGGTCCGCAGGGAGTCGCCGTAGAGGCCGGGGTGGAGCTCGTCGGCGAGGCGGAGCGCGAAGCGGTCCGTCATCCCCGAAACGTGGTCCACGACAGCCCGCTCCGTGGAATCGGCATGGAGCCAATACTCTGACGGTATCTGTTCCGGGTGGCTGCACAGGTGACGATAGAGGAACTCCACGACCTGACGCGCCTGGCGCGACTCCTCGGACGCGCCGGTGGGCAGATAGACGTTCTCGAAGAGGAACTCCCGAAGCTCTATGACCACATCTCTCACCGCGTCGCTCATGATGATCTGGGGGGTGGTCTCGCCGGTGTCCCCGGTGGCGGCCCACGATGCGGTGACGATGTCGGTGACGATGGCGTCAACCCGCTGGGAGTGGCGTTGGCCGAGGACCTCCCGAGCCCGCGACGGCAGGTCGTCCTCTCGCAGCACACCGGCCCGCGTGGCGTCTCCGATGTCATGGTTCAGGTAGGCGACGGCATCGGCGATGCGGCATACCTGAGCTTCCAAGGTGAGGTTCTCGTCCAGTTCTTGGGCCAGGAAATCGCCCCTGGGCTTCGAGTGGTGCAATATGCCCTGACGGACCTCCCATGTGAGGTTCAGGCCCATGCCGTTCTTCTCCAGGTGGTCGGCCAAGCGAAGGCTTTGAGCGCTGTGGGTAAAGCCGCCCGGCACGATCTCGTCCAGCGTTTGCTCGCCTGCGTGGCCGAAGGGTGTGTGGCCCAGGTCGTGTCCCAGGCACATGGCTTCCACAAGGTCCTCGTTCAGGTTCAGCGCCCTGGCGATGGTCCTCCCGATCTGGGCGACCTCGACTGTGTGGGTGAGGCGTGTGACGAAGTGGTCGCCTAGTGGGGCCACGAACACCTGGGTCTTGTGCTTGAGCCGGCGGAAGCCGTGGGAGTGAACAATGCGGTCGCGGTCGCGCTGGAAGGCGGTCCGCAGGGGAGACTCGTCTTCAGGCCGCTGGCGGCCGCGGGTGTCCCGGGACTTCGCTGCGAACGGGGAGAGCGAATCCTCTCTGGCCTCAAGGCTGCGGCGCACCGTTGACCTGTCCATATAGTGCTCAGGCTACGCCCGCGAGGGGCTGTGAGACAAGCCTGAAATGGCGCGATGTTGGGCCTTTTGGACGCCCCCTACAAGCGGCCGCAGACGCGCCGCCAGGGTTCCTAACGCGCGTTGCATGGGGTATCGTTGGGGGACTCTGCGGTAGGCCGTAACAATGACGTCCCACGAAATCGAACTGACGCCAAACAGTCCCTTCAGCTTCGACCTGACCTGCCAGGCGCTGGCGGCGCACACGGGCGGGCGGGTAGCCCTGGATACCTACGAGGATGGGGTCTTTCGCCGCGTCCTGTACAGAGATGGGAGGGCGCTGCTGGTCTCGACGCGCTCCCTGGGCACGGTGGAACAGCCGCGTCTTGCCGTGGAGGCGTGGGGCGAGGACGCCGCGTCCGATGACGCGGTCTGGGCCGGGGGGTGGATGCAGCGGATACTGGCCACTGACCAGGACCTCGCCGGCTTCTACGAGACGGCAAAGGACGACCCCGTGTTGGGAAGAGCGCTGGCCAGTCTCTATGGTATGAGCCCGGGGAGGACGCCGACGGTCTTGGAGGCGCTGGTGCTGGCGATCACGAGCCAGCAGATTGCTTCGCCGGTGGCGCGGCTGATCAGGACCGACCTCATTCAACAATACGGCGCGCCCGTTAGCCGCGACGGTTCCATTTACTACGGATTTCCCACTCCCGATGCCCTGCTGGCCGCAGGGGTGGACGGCCTGAGGAATCTCCGCCTAAGCCAACGCAAGGCGGAGTACATCCTGGGCATCTGTGAAGGCGAGGTGTCGGGGACGCTGGACTTGGAGGGCCTAGCCGCGCTTCCGAGAGAGGAGGTGTTTGAGCGCCTGTGCCGGCTGAGGGGGATTGGCCCCTGGACGGCCGAGTGGGTCCTAGGGCAGGCGCTGGGCCGGGCGGACGCCTTTCCCGCAGGCGACTTGGCCCTTCAACGGACGCTGTCCCGCCTCTACTGCGGTGGCCGGGCGCTCACCGAACAGGAGACCGCCGAATTGGGCCGGCGGTGGGAGGGGCGGCAACGTCTCGTTGTGGCGTACCTCTTTGCAGGTCTGCGTTTGGGCCTGCTGGATGGGGCGCGGACCTAGGCGTAGCTCCCATCAAGATGGGCGCGGCCTCCATCCTACCTAACCTTCCCCCAACTGGAGACCTTTGAGCAACTCTGGGTGTAGCCTTCGATTGGTCCGCCAGCACGGAAAAGAAGTTCACGGAACCGCATCCAGGGCGGTTCAGGCCACCCACTGCGCGTCCCGGTGTGGCGGCTCCCCCGGGACTGCTCCTACACAGTGGTTCAGGCAGCGCAATCAGCCAACTTGGTCATCCTCCGCAAGTTGTAGGCCATCAGCTTGAACCACATCTCCACGGCGTTGCGTCCCAAACCCCGGTAGCGGACACGGCTATAGCCGTAGCTGCGCTTGAGGGTGCCGAAGACCTTCTCCACCAACGCCCGCCGCGGACGTATCAACGCGTTGCGTCGCTTCTGCCAATGCGGTAACTCCGGTTGATGCTTGTGGGAACGGTGCATGATCCGATCGTTGATCCCATGAGACGTGAGCCACCGACGCCGCCTGTTGGACTCATAGGCGCGGTCACCGTACACCGCCACCTCGTCACCGCTCACCAGCGCATCGGCCACCTCGCTCTCATAGACCTTGGCCGGCGTCAGCATCCCCTTGCGCACCAGCCCCGTCCCTGCATCCACACCCAGATGCACCTTGTAGCCGAAGTGCGCCCGACTCCCACGGTGGCGCGTCCAGTCAGCATCGGGGTCGGTAGCACTCTTGGCGCCACGTCCCGCAGCGAGGGGTGGACGACGCACTTGGGCCTCTACCAGCGTGGCGTCCATCAACGTCCCCTCCTTCAATACCAGTCCGCGCTTGTCCAGTTGGACTTCCAGCTCCTTGAAAAGCTCCTCACTCAGCCCATGCTTGACCAGCTCGGTCCGAAAGCGGCTGATCGTCGAGTAGTCAGGGGTCTCGTCCTGAAGCCCAAGCCCCACAAAGCGACGGAACGATATGCGGTCTCCGAGTGCCTCTTCCATCTGCGGGTCAGACAGGTTGTACCACTGCTCCAGCAGCAGTACCTTGACCATCATCAACGGAGGATAACTGGGTCTCCCTTCATCGGCCGAGTAGACTCCCCCCACCAGAAAGGCGAATCGTTCCCAGTCCACCTCCTCGCCGATTCGCTCCAGACGCTCGTTTCTTCCAAGCGACTGCGGCAACAGCGATTCTGCTAGTGACGTCTGACCCATCTGACGATGCATCTGTACTCTCCGGACTTCCTCGGATGGCTACATTCTCGCCCCACCTGCCTTGGTTACGCAAAGGTCTCCGATTGCGGGGAAGGGACGGGAGGATTCTCCCGCCTCGCGGCTGTAACAACGCGCCTAGGAAGCTCGACTAGCGGCCCAGGGGGTTGTGCCAGCGTAGCCAGCCCCGCACGCGCTGGTCCAAGCGGGGCTGGAACATGGAGCCCTGACCGGGGAAGCGGGGGAGCGGCGCGTGTTCGGCGCCAACGCTCCCCAAGCGGTTTCTCAGGGGCGTGGAGACGGCCACCAGCGCCGCAGCGGCCAACGAGCCCTTGAGGAGGAAGTCCCTTCTGGTCATCCGCTTGCCCTGCGCCTGTGTCCCTTCTGTGCCCACGCTTCTCCCTCCAGAAACGATACGTTCATTTGATGCTAGGCAACAGCTATGATGCCACGCCTGGCCCTTGGTGGCAAGGGCCGTTAGATGTAGTCCCCAGAGAGGTTGTGCGCGGCGCCTTCCTAACCTTCCCTCTCCAAGAGGGAAGAGATTTCGTGGTGCAACGCCTGGTTGATGCGAGGTATCGCCGATCATGCAAGGGGCGGGGTTCCCTAGAGAATGCGGGTGAGGCGCCTGCTCATGGTGACGCCGGGAATTCTGCCCCGTTTTGCTATTGGCTTGCCGTCAACTTCATGAATATCGCCCGAGAATCCTGACGGCGGGGAAGAGGCGATGAACTTACCGACGCCGAACGTGCTGACCGGGGCCTCGGCTTTGACGAACTCGCGGATGCGCTCGGGGGTGAGGCCCCCGGTGATGACGATCTCGACGTAGCCGAATCCCGAGAGGTCGAGGCGGGCGCGGAGTTCTTTGACCAAGTCGGGGGTGGTGGCCCCCCGGTTCTGGGGCGGGTCGATGCGCACGGCGCGGAGGCGCTCTTTCAGGAGACGGCTCACGCCCAAGGCCTCTTCGATCTCGTCCCGAAGGGTGTCCACGGGGATGACCCGGGGGATGTCCTGCGGCACATGTCTGTCGTAGGCCTGGGCCGCTCTGTCGGTGTCCCCCATCACGAGGATGAGCCCTCTGGGCAGGCTGACCCAAGGCGTGACGCCGGCCATGCGGGCGCCGTGGGCAGTGGAGCACGTGGCGCACCCGCCCACGATCGCCGAGTATTCCAGGTAACCCACGACGGAGGGGTGGGCGTACCTTGCGGCCAGACAAACCACAGGAACGCTCTCGGCGGCGTCCACGCACTCACGCGCTGCCGTGGCCCATGCCGTGTTCTGGGACAGCGTACCAGCGATGGCGGTCTCGTAGACGTTGAAGGTGGAGTACCTGGCTTTGACCCGGAGCGCAACCTCTCCGGCGGCAATCGAGCCTCCGTCTTCGAGGGCCCAAACCTCGCGTTCCGTGTCCGGGAGGACGCGGTCCAGGAGGGAGTGCACCTCGCGAACGCCGCAGAGGATGCCGCCCTTGGCGGCGGCGAACTCCATGACAACCATGGGGTTGAGGTTCTCGGCTCGCAGCACGGCTGCGGCGCGCTGGAAGTAGGCGTCTGCGGTGTCTCCAACGACGACAGACGGCGAGGGTTCGAAATCCGTAGACGCTCGTATGTCCTGTGCCATTACTCTTCCTTGACTTTTCGCTGTAAGCGGCTGCCGCCGGCTACGACGAGGCTTCTTTGGGGTGGGTTTGGACCGGCTGCGGGATGCCTCCCAAGCGCAGGCGGAGGAGTCCCTTGAGGTCTTCGGCAACGGTGGACGCGATCTTCACCCGGCTGTCGGGGTCCTCGCTCCAGACGACGGGAATCTCCTTGAGGCGATACCCCCGCTTCTCGGCGATGATGAGGAGCTCGGTGTCGAAGAACCAGTGGTCGTCCTTGACGACCGGCGCCAACTCCTGCACGACCCTCCTGCTCACAGCCTTGAACCCGCACTGCGCATCGCGGAATCCCGTCAGGAACATGCCCCTGATAATGAGGTTGTAGCCTCTCGACAAGACCTCCCTCTTGAGCGACCGCTCAACTTTGGACTCCGGCAAGAGCCGGGAGCCGATGGCGATATCGTAACCCTCGGACGTAATGGCGTCGATAAGGGGCGGTAGGGCGGACAGGTCTGTGGAGAGGTCCACGTCCATGTAGGCGACCACGTCGGCGTTGCTCTCGGACCATGCCTTTTTGAGGGACCGGCCGCGCCCCTTGAGGTCGAGGTGTACGTAGCCGACGTTATCGTGCTTCTGAGCCAGGGCTTGGGCCGCCGCGAGGGTGTCGTCGGTCGAGCCGTTGTTGGCGGCCACGATGCGGGTCTCGCAGTGCGGCAAGTGCTCGGAGACGAACGCCCGCAGAGACGCGACGCACGTCTCGATGGTGTGCGCTTCGTTGTAAACCGGGATGATGATGTCGAGGGTGGCCATAGGGGACGCTGGTGTGCGCTTCAGGCTCGTCCGTTGTAGTGGATGCGGTCTTTCAGTTGCGACGGGATGAGTGCAGGGTTGCATCTGCGCCGGTTCGAGAAGGGCAGGTTCTCGCTTGGGGCATGGTCCAGCGCGCGGAGTTGGATCATTCTCCGCTGGTTCAGTGCCGGAAGTGTCGGACGCCGGTGAATACCATGGCCAGGTTGAGCCGGTTGGCGGCGGCAATGACCTCCTCGTCTCTGATGGAGCCGCCGGGCTGGACGACGGCGGTTACGCCACCTTCCGCGGCGGTTTCGATGCCGTCCGGGAAAGGAAAGAAAGCGTCCGAGGCCAGCACCGACCCGCCCGCGCGCTCGGCTGCCGCCTGAAGCGCCAGCCTGACACTGACAACCCGGTTTGGCTGGCCTGCGCCCATTCCCAGCAGTCCGCGGTCCTTCGCCAGGACAATGGCGTTGGACTTGATGTGCTTGCACGCCCTCCAGGCAAAGGCAAGATCGGCAAGCTCCTCTTCCGTTGGAGGGCGTTCACTGGCGACAGTCCAGGACGCCGGGTCCTCGGTGACGCTGTCGGGGTCCTGCACCAACAGGCCGCCGGAAACGCGGCGAACGTCCAGGGACCTCCCAATGCTGACGAGGGGCGGGACCTCGAGGAGGCGGATGTTCTTCTTAGCCTGCAGGACTTCCAGGGCGTCGTCATCGTAGGCGGGAGCGACCACGACCTCATAGAAGACCGAGCTCATGGCTTGGGCGGTCTGGCGCGTCACCGGCCTGTTGAAGCCAACGATGCCTCCGAAGGCGGAAACCGGGTCCCCGGCGTAAGCCCGGGTGTACGCTTCAACCTGGTCTTCGTGGACCGCCAAGCCGCAGGGATTGGTGTGCTTTATGACGGAGACGGCCGGGTCCTCGAAGCCGGCGACGGCGTTCCAGGCGGCGTCGGCGTCGAGGATGTTGTTGAAGGAGAGCTCCTTGCCATGGAGTTGCTTTGCTCCGGCGATGCCGCCCCATTCCAGGCCGATGGAGTAGAAGGCGCCTTGCTGGTGAGGGTTTTCGCCGTACCGCAGGTCGGAGATTTTGGCGAGGCCCACCGGCAATTCCTGGGGGAACTCTTCGCCGTCGGTCAGATATCGGGAGACGGCGGCGTCGTAGGCGGCGACGCGCCTAAAGGCCTTGGCCGCCAGTTCCTTGCGCTCCTTCATGGAGAGCTTGTTTAGGCCCAGGACCTCCAGGGCGAGCTTTTCGGCGACTTTGTCGTAGTCGGTGGGGTCGGTCAGCACCACGACGGACAGGTAGTTTTTGGCGGCCGCTCGCAGCAGCGTGGGTCCGCCGATGTCGATGTTCTCGATGGCCTCTTGAAGGGTGACGCCGGGCCTGCTCACGGTCTGGACGAAGGGGTACAGGTTGACAACTACGACGTCGAGCGGATCGATGTTTTGGGCCGCAAGCTCCGCCATATGCCCGGTCATGTCGCGCCGGGCCAGGATGCCGGCGTGGACCCGGGGATGCAGGGTCTTGACCCTGCCGTCCATCATCTCCGGGAAGCCAGTGACGTCGGAGACCTGCTGAACGGGGATGCCGGCGTTGGCGATGGCGTCGTAGGTGCCCCCGGTGCTGATCAGCTCGTATTTGAGGTGGTGAAGGTGTTTGGCAAGGTCAACGATGCCGGTCTTGTCGTAGACGCTCAGGAGGGCTTTCACGGGGGGTTCCTCTGGGGATGGGGTAACGGACGCAGCGGGAAGAGACTAGGATCGTTCCAGGGCAAGCTTGTCCATTTCAAGCTGCACGGGTATGGGGTAGTTCCCCGTAAAGCAGGCGGTGCAGAATTCCTTGGGGTCGCCGTTGACCGCCTTGAGCAGGCCGTCGATGCTGAGATAGCCCAGAGAGTCTGCCTTGACCAGTTGGCCGATCTCGGTCACGGTGCGGCCGTTGGCCACGAGCTCCTGTCTGGTGGCCATGTCGACGCCGAAATGGCAGGGATGGCGGATTGGTGGGGCGCACACCCGGAGGTGGACTTCGACGGCGCCGGCCCTGCGGAGCAGTGCGACCACGTGAGGGGTGGTTGTGCCGCGGACGATGGAGTCATCGACGACGACGATCCGCTTGCCCGAAATGACTTCAGGCAGGGGGTTGAACTTCATGCGCACGCCAAGGTTGCGGAAGTGCTGCGTGGGTTCAATGAAGGTCCGGCCCACGTAGCGGTTCTTGACCAGGCCCTCGCTGTAGGGGATGCCGGACTCCTGGGAGTAGCCAACGGCGGCGGCCGTCGCCGAGTCCGGTATGCCGATTACGACATCGGCCTCGACGGGGTGCTCCCGGACGAGCTGGACTCCCATGGCCTGGCGGGCCAGGTAAACGAGGCGGTTGTCCAGGATGGTGTCGGGCCGGGCGAAGTAGATGAACTCAAAGATGCACTGGGCCTTGTGGCGTTCGCCGCCCCAGATGAAGCTGCGGAGGCCGTTGGAGTCGATGATGATGGTCTCGCCGGGCTCCAGTTCCCGGAGGTAGGTGGCGCCGATGTGGTCCAAGGCGCAACTTTCGGACGCCAGAACCCAGCCTCCGTTGTCCAGCTTTCCCAGACACAGTGGGCGCACCGCCAGGGGATCGTGGATGCCGAGCAGCGTGTCCTTGGTGGCGACGGTCAGGGAGTAGGCGCCCTGGAGGTTGCGCATGCAATAGCTGACGCGCTCCTCCCAGGTCTGGCCGGGGGCGTTGGCCAGCATCTGAGCGATGACCTCGGTGTCGGTGCTTCCCTGGAATTGGCAGCCCCACTCCTTCAGGCGTTGGTGGAGGTCCAGGGTGTTTACGAGATTACCGTTGTGAGCGACGACCATCTCGCCATGGGGGCCGGTAACGCTGATCGGCTGTGCGTTGGCGTGGTGATTGGAGCCGGTGGTTGAGTAGCGGGTGTGGCCGATGGCAATGTGGCCGACGAGGCGCTCTAAATGTTCCTCGTGGAACGCCTGGGTAACCAGACCCATGCCCGTGTGGAGCCGGAGCTGCTCGCCGTCGCCGGAAGCAATGCCGGCGCTTTCCTGGCCGCGGTGCTGGAGGGCGAAGATGCCGAAGAAGGCGAGGCGGGCGGCGTCGTGATTGGGTGAAAAGATACCGACGACACCGCACTTGTCGTGTGCGTGATCATCTGGGAGGGCCGACACCATGTCCATTGTGGAGGCCGGGCCGGTAACTTCCTGCACAATCTCCCCTTGGGGTGTTCGCCAAGGCAGTATACGCCCCGCTACGGGGGCGGTCAACGCAAAGGGAAGGGGTCGAAAGACGGTTTCAGCCCGCTCATGGCGCATCTTCGTAAGGGCCGTTGCCGCCGGGTTCGAACTTCATGTCGAGCACGCGGCGGGTCTCTGCCGCGGGCCGCGCCCACTCTGCCACTCGTAGGCCAACCACCCAGACGATTCCCTTGGGCGAGACGACAACGGGAATACCGGCGCGCCATGCCTTCGGCGCCTTGGCGTCAGTGAAGATGTCCTGGAGCTTCTTGGCGCCCCGCATGCCCGATGGCTGCATGCGGTCTCCCGGCAGCCACGACCGGACCGATAGCTCAACGCCTGCGGCGCCGGCGTCTAACTGCACATGCCAGGGGCCGTCCACTCGTGGAGCGTCCTCAATCGGCGCTAGGGCAGTGGAGACGCGCCAGCCCGGTAGGCCGGTGTCGCCAGGGATGTTGAGGCGGTGAAGGCCCTCCAAGGTGGTGTAGGGGGCCGACGGGGCGTCCTCCGGCTTTGCCAAGGTGAGGTGGCGGTGGCCGGTGGAGAGCAGCCAATCCGCCGAGAGTTGCATGCTCTTGCCCGGAGGCTCGTGAAGGAGGCGCAACGCCGCTTCTGCGCGCCCCTGGCCGACGATCCCGACAGTGTCCCGGCAGGCTTGGAGGAGGAGCCGCACCTGGAGCGCAGGGTGAAGGGCCTTTAGGGCCTCCGCCCTCAACCGCAGCCCGCCCCCCCCTGAGCTGACGATCTGCGGCCATTGCTCCGCTACGGCGGCCTCCATGAAATCGGCATCTCTGCCCGCTGTGCGGGCCAGACGCACCAATGTCCTGCGGACGGAGGGATTCAGCGCTTCGAGGGCGGGGATGGTCTGGCGCCTCAGGCGGTTGCGGGTGAACCGCATGGAGTCATTGGATGCGTCGATGCGGGGTTCCAGGCCTGCTTCCAGGCAATACGCCTGGGTCTCGGATCGCCAGACTCCGAGGAATGGCCGCACGAGCAGGGTGGGGCCCGCGCCCGGCGCGGGGGAGGGGGACACCGGGCGCATACCCTGAAGCCCCGCGATGCCCGCGCCGCGCAACAGGTGCAGGAGCACCGTCTCGGCCTGGTCGTCGGCAGTGTGGCCCAGAACAACGGCGGCGGCGCCAAGGCGCTGGACCAGGTCGGCAAGGAACCGATGGCGCAGCTCGCGGGCGGCCATCTCCAGCGACATGCCCTTCCGGCCCGTGCGATACGCGGCGACGTCCGCCCGCTCTGCGGTCACCGCCAGTCCCCAGGCCCTGGCCTGTGCTTGCACGAATGCCGAGTCCTGCTGTCCGCTCTCGCCCCGGAGCCCGTGGTCCAAATGGGCCGCGTGAAGGGACCTGATGCCCAGAGCGGGCGCGGTGTGGGCCAGCGCGTGCAGCAGCGAGAGGGAGTCCGCCCCGCCCGACACAGCCACGAGCAAGGGGCCTCCGCTGAAGTCCAAGCCCGAGGATGCCATCGCCTGCCGGAGCAATCGCTGGACGCGGCGGACCGCTGATCTTGTTCCCGTTGGCATGGTCAGGGCGCGACGGGGAGGGAGTGAAGATGGCAAGCCTCGTTGAGGCGCACCAGATGCCAGCGGTCCTGGCGCCACTCGACCTCGTTGACGGCGGCGAGACCGATGCGCAGGTTCATAGCGTCAAGGGTCGCCATGCCGAGCATCTTCGCTAGGGCTACTTGGATGACAAAATTGTGCGTCACCACCAGGACCGCCTCGCCTTCGTGGCGTTTGGGCAACGCCGCCAGAAAGGGCCAGGCTCGGTCCTGTACCTGCTGCAAGGACTCTCCGCCCGGCATGGCGGTGGTGGCGTCGGCGCCCCAGCGGGCCATGAAATCCGGGTGAAGGCGGCGCAGGTCCGAAGCCGGAAGGCCCTCGAGATCTCCGGCATCCGCCTCTTGGAGAGCGGCGACGGCCTGAACGGCGAGCCCGCGCCGCTCGGCGACGGGCCGGGCCGTCTGTAGCGCTCTGGTTAACGGGCTGGAGTAGACGGCTGCCAGCGGCTCCTGCTCCAAGGCCCCCGCGAGGGCGTGGGCCTGTTTCCGGCCAAGCTCGGTGAGCTCGGATTGGGATAGGCCTTGAACGCGCCGGTCGTGATTCAGTGCGGTCTCGGCGTGGCGGATGGGCAGCAGTCTCATTCGGTCTGCTCCGGGTCTCCGGCATCTTCCGGCATCCTCCGGACAATGACCTTCTCAATCTTGACGCCCTTCATCTCGCTGACCGTGAACGACAGGTTGCCGTGGGTCAGGCCGTCACCTTCCGCGGGAATGCGGCCCAGCGCCTCGAGCACAAAGCCTGCGACCGTCTCATACTCGCCCTCAGGCAGGTTGAGGTCCAACTGCTCGTTCGCCTGGTCTACCTGCATACCGGCGTCGATCTCGTAGGTGGCGTCGTCGAGCGCCCGGAACTCCATCTCCGGCTGCTCCTCCTCGCCGCCGACGAAGCCCACAACCTCCTCCACGAGCTGTTTGAGCGTGACGAGGCCGGCGGCGCCCCCAAACTCGTCCACCAGGATGGCGATGCCGTTGCCCGTTTGCTGGAGGTTTCTGAGGAGGTCTCCGGCCGGCTTGGTCTCCGGGGCGAAGTAGGCAGAGCGGGCAAGGTGGGTTATGGATGCGTCAGGGTCTCTGTCCAGGTTGGACATTGCCATGATGACGTCCTTGACGGTGAGAACGCCGGTGATGTTGTCGAGCTGCCGTTCGATAACGGGGAAGCGTGTGTGGGAATGGCTGGCGTAGATGGCGAGGAACTGGCGCAGGGTTGTGCCCTGTTCGACGCTCACCACCTCCGTGCGGGGGGTCATGATTTCCCGCACCTGCCGGTCGCCGAAGCGGAATACGCGGGTCAGCATGTCCGCTTCCTGCCGCTCCACGGCGCCGGCCTCGCGTCCCACCGAAATCGCCGAGCGGATCTCCTCCTCGGTGATGAGGGCGCGCTGGTCCCAGTTTCCCCCCACCGCTTTCACCGCCACCTTGCTCAGGAACTGGAGGCCCAGGACAAAGGGCAGGAACACTCGCTCCAAGGCGGCAAGGGGCCGCGCGTAAGCTAGGGAGAAGCCCTCTGCGTGGCGTGTGGCGAGGAGCTTGGGCGTTGTTTCTCCCCAAATGAGAAGGAGCAGCGTTACTCCCAGCGTGGCGATGAGGGCCGCCTGGCCGTCGCTGAAATAGGCCAGCGCAATGACGGTGGCCAATGCGGCGGCCCCCGTGTTGACCAGATTGTTGCCAAGGAGGATGGTGGGCAACAGTCGTTCCGGGTGTTCCGCCATCCGGGCCACCCGCCGGCCGCTGGCTCCCCGGGTTTCCGCGAGGTGGTGCAGCCTGACTCGTTGGAGAGAGAGGAAGGCTGCCTCGGAGCTCGAGAAGAAGGCCGAGGCAAGGATGCATATGACCAGCAGGCCGATGGTCACCAATGTGGCGCCCTCAAACATCGAACCCTCCTCGTGAAGAAGCCGCTTGCTCGTAGCTGAGTGGGCAGAACGATAGCAGTAGCTCTGGGGAGTGTCAAAAGATGAGCATTGACGTTCTCCCAGGGCCTTTCTACAATGCATTCGCAGCCTACAGGAGCGCGCCATGCCCATCCAAATCAAGTCTTTCACTCTGTCTCTGGAACAGGGCCACGCTGAACCTTCGTCTGCATTCCTCTCGGTATTCGACGGGGGTCGGACCTTCCCCGGCACTTCGTTCTATGGAATCGTTGACGTGGGTGGCCGTCCGGACGGCAAGGAGGCCGCGGGAGCTCAGGAGGTGCTGAGAAAGAACATTAGCAGCGCTGACAGGGCTTCCCTCACGGGGGCGATGGAGCGGGCAGTGGCCGAGGCTCACCGGCACGTGTGGAGGCCCGGCCAGGAGAACTGGCGGCCCGCGGTCCTGTGCGTTGCTGTCAAGGCTGGAGATCTGTTCGTTGCTTGCCGGGGAATGGTGACGGTGTTTTCGTTCATGGACGGGCAGATTTTCCGCCCGGAGTTCTCCTCCGGCGACGACGAGTCCTGGATGGAACGGGTGGGTCTCGCATCGGATGAGACACTGATTCTGGGCAATACCACTCTCGCGGCGACGATTCCCGAGGAAGCCGTGGGTTCAATTCTGGACGCAGATCCGGACGAGGCGGCCCGGCGGGTGTACATGCTGGCGCGAGAGTATCCGCAGGTGTCGGCGCTGTTCTTCCGCGCTCGCGAAGCTCCCAACTCTGAGGAGTCGTAGGCGGGCGGAACGCGAGGCCGGGAGCGCCGCGCTCAGGTGTCGTTCCCCGTACTAGAGGTTGTTGCGCGTTCCCCGTCTCGCGTCTGTAGCAACGTCCTTGGGAAGTGCGCTCAGGGCGCGGCGGCCCACTTTCTACGCATCCACCTGGGCAGAAGCGCCAGCGCCGCGCATTCCGCTAGCGTGACGCCGGCAATGAGGAGGGTGGCGGTCAGGAAAAAGCCGGCGGGGAACATCTGAACGAGATAATCGGTCCGGGGATCCAGGATCCATAGCAAGTTATCGAAGCTGACCAAATGGAAGAGCAGGAAGACTTGCCGCCACGCCACCGCCGACGCGAGGCCCACCCCCGCTGTGAAGGCCACGGTGAGGAACGCTCCCCACGTTACGAGCCGGGAAAGCCGGGCCAGTCCTTCCCTGCGCTGGATGAACAGGGCCGCAACGGTGAAGGCGAGGAGGTACGCCAGGGAAGCCAGTTGTAGCGTGTACACCCCTTGGATAAGCCTCTTGACGTCCCGCATGTGCAGGATCTCCCGGTCCTTGTAGAGGCTGACCTCGCTGCCGTCGAGCACAACGCGAAAGTCCAGGAACTCCTCTCCGTTGTTGAAATAGTCGCGTATCTGCTGGCCGCCTCGCTCCAATTGTTGCTGAGAGATGCCCGTCCTTTCCGGGATGTCGAACCAGGAGAATCCCCAGTTGTAAAGCCTGGGTTCATTGATGGCCCAGCGCGCGTTGGTGGAGATCAGGAAGACTGGGACCGAAGCCAGGAATAGTACGGTGGCCACCCCCCAAAGAAGGGTGGGCAGGAGACGGCGCCATAGGGGCAACCTCCCCATCTCGCCATAGACGCTTTTGGATGTCCTTTCTTCGAGCACTATCATCGGCCCTGTTTTCGGCTCCATTTAGCCTACCACCCATACCACCACTCTTCCACAGGAGCGACCCGTGAACATCGAGGACGCAGAGATGCAGAGCTGGGAAGGTCTTCGGTCCCTGGTGCGGTGCCTCCGCGCCCCCGGCGGGTGTCCCTGGGACCGGGAGCAGACGCACTTCTCCATCAAGCGGAACCTGCTCGAGGAGACCTATGAGGTGCTGGAGGCCATCGACGGAGGAGACCCGAAGGCCCTGTGCGAAGAGCTGGGCGACATTCTTGTCCAGATCGCCTTCCACGCGCATATGGCCGAGGAGGCCGGCCAGTTCACAATGGAGGACGTGCTGAAGGGCATCAACGAAAAGCTGGTCAAGCGCCACCCTCACGTGTTCGGCGACGTGAAGGTGGAGACGGCTCAGGAGGTTGAAGAGCGCTGGGACGCAATCAAACGCAGCGAGCGGGGTGGAGCATCCTCTCTGGACAGGGCGCCGCAGGGCCTGCCGGCCCTGGCCTATAGCCAGTCCATCCAGGACCGCGCTGCTCGGACTGGGTTCGAGTGGCCCAGTGCCGAGGCGGCCTTGGACAAGGTGGTTGAAGAGGTTGGGGAAATCCGTCTTGCGTCCACGCCGGAGGAGCGGGAGGAGGAGTGGGGGGATGTGTTGTTCGCCTTGGTGAGCGCGGCGCGGCAGGCGGGCGTACACGCGGAGAGCGCGCTGCGGGGGGCGAACCGGAAGTTCTACAACCGCTTCATCTTAATGGAGAGGGCGGCCCAGGATGCGGGGCGTTCGTTCGCGAGCCTGTCGCTGGAGGAAAAGCTGAATCTGTGGGAGCAGGCTAAGAGCGCATGACGGGGCGGAGGGGCTAGGAGTCCCAGGGGATCACGCCGAAGTTGGCGTGCAGGTGCTCCAGTCCCTTCCGGGTGTCGGAGGCGATGCGTGCGGGCACCTGCGCGCGGACTCGGTACTTAAACAGCCAGTAGGTGAATTCCTTCTTCTCGGTCAGAGCGATGCTGTCTCCCTGCGGATAGTCGCGCTCCGTCCTGAAACGTTCCAGTAGGCTCGACTCGCTGGCGCCGTAGATGAAGACGAAGGCGTCGTCTGAGACCTCCCGGTGGTCTGGACGCCCCCTTGACCTGCGGGCCTTGTGAAGCTCTTCCTCCACCGCTTCCTGTAGAGCTTCCTCAACGACGACGCCGTACCAGAAGTTGAGGCAGGCCGTATATTTGGCCGCCCCCACGATAGATTTGAACTCTGCTCCCGCCAAGGCGTCCGGCAAGCGGCCGGTGAAGAGCAACTGCTCGAGCTCCTCGCCGGTGATGTGTTCGGGCGCTCCGAGGCATAGCCGCTCGGCCAAAAGGAGCCAGTCGAGCGCTTCTCCGTCGAGAAGGTATTTGAAGTGACGGCCCTGAAACATTTCCTCAGGGGCAGTCCAAACAGAAATGGCATCGAGGAGGGCTGCGCACCACTGACGGCCTTCGGCCAGAGCGCCCCGGAATTGGGCGACTGCCTCCTCGGTCCCGTTGCTGATCGTTGCCGTTGCCGCGTTGTCGATGGCCATTGGCGTTCGCGTTGCTGCCTGCTGAGCGCTAGCCTCAATGTATCAGACCCAAGCCGAGCGCACTAGTGCGTTGGGGGCCGGCGCAGGGACGTTGTTACCGTCGCGTGGCGGGAGTGGCTCCGCCAAGGCGGGAGGGTGGACTGCGTCGCGCCAGCGCGGGAGGCCACTGGGGGCAAGCACCTTGCGTTCGTTCAGATACATGTGAGGCAGACAGGACGGTAAGAAGGGGCCATTAGCGGCGCGGTCTTGGGGGCGTTGGCGGCGGGGTTATGCGCTCACCGCGATCGCTGGGCCATGGCGCCGCCGATGGCGGCGCCCAGGGTTCCCAGAGACATGGTGTAGATGGGGAACACCGCGGCGACAATGATGAGCAACAGCGGACTGATGGGGCCAGGCATGGCGTCGGCGATCTGGTTCCTGAGCACAACTACGACCACCAGCGGAGCAATGAGGAAGAGGCCCATGACGAACCCGATTCCCAGGGCTGTCCCGGCGCCGGCCTTGGTTGCCGACCCTCCGAAGAACCCGCCAATGAAGGGGCCTATTGGGCCAAGGACGAAGTGGAGCACGGGTATCGACAGGCACACGAGGCTGACAACGAAGCCGATGAGTCCGCCCTTGAGCATGGGTGGAACACCTCAGACGATGGGGTTTGGCTGCTCCAGGGCTGTTGGGGGCCCTGGAAGGCTGCAGGGCTGGCGGTCAGGCAGTCCGTCCGTGGCACTTCTTGTACTTTTTGCCTGACCCACATGTGCAGGGATCGTTGCGGCCCACCTTCCTGGCGGCGGGCTGCTCCGCGCGGGCGCGGTGCTGGGCGCCAACGGCGGTGACGGCGGTCTCGCGGCTGAGGGAGGCGGCTGCCGCTGCGGCGAGCGGGCGGGCGTCCGGCGCATGCTGGCGCTGGCCGTTGACCTGCGTGGTCAGTGCCACCCGGTAGATTGTGTGGGTGATGTCGTGCTGGATGCGGCCGAGCAACTCGTCAAAATAGTCGCGACTCTGCTTCTTGTACATGACCAGCGGGTCTCGCTGGCCTGCGGCGTGCAGCCCTATGCCGTGCCGGAGGTTTTCCATCGCCGTCAGGTGCTGGACCCAGAGGGAGTCGATAACGCGGAGCATCACGAGCCGCTCCAGCATGCGGACCACACTGTCGCCCATTTCCGCCTCGCGTTGCTCATAGCAGTCGTCGGCGTACTGGTGCAGGCCTTCGCTGAGGTCTTCCCGCGTCATGTTGGCGATATTGTCCTCGGCCAGATCCGGCGGAAGGGCGAAGATGGTTCCGAGGTCGGCCAGCATGGCGGTGACGTTCCAATCCCCCCGCTCTTTGGGAAGGTAGGTGGCCAGGATCTCGTCGAGGACGTTGTGGACCATCTCCTGGATATTGGCCTTGAGGTCGGCGCCGGAGAGCACCTTCATCCGCTCATCGTAGATGACCTCCCGCTGCCGGTTGATGACGTCGTCGTATTCCACGAGGTGCTTGCGGGTGTCGAAGTGGTGGGCCTCGACGCGGACCTGGGCATTTTCGACGGCCTTGGAGATGAAACGGTTCTCCAGGGGGGTGTCCTCGTCCATGCCGGCCCATTCCATGAAGCCGCGAATGCGGTCGCCGCCGAACCGCCGGACGAGTTCATCCTCGAGGGAGATGAAGAAGCGGGTTTTACCGGGGTCTCCTTGACGTCCGGAGCGGCCCCGGAGCTGGTTGTCGATTCGCCGCGCCTCGTGGCGTTCCGTGCCTATGATGTAGAGGCCGCCGAGGTCGACGACTTCTTGGTGGTCGCGATCCCAGTCTTCCTTGGCCATGTTCAGGCCCTGAGGGTTGCCTCCGAGGACGATGTCGGTGCCTCTGCCAGCCATGTTGGTGGCGACGGTCACGCTGCCCGGCCTGCCTGCCTGGGCGATGATGGTTGCCTCTCGTTCGTGGTTCTTGGCGTTGAGGACTTCGTGCGCGATGCCGCGCCTGCGCAGCATGTCGCTGAGCAACTCTGATTTTTCGATGGAAATGGTTCCCACCAGCACCGGCCTTCCCGCCTGTTGTTGTGTCTCGATTTCATTGACGACGGCGCGAAATTTCCCTTTCTCCGTGTTGTAGATGAAGTCGGGATCGTCCTCCCGCACCATGGGCTTGTTGGTGGGGATGGAGGTGACGTCCAGCCCATAGATCTTCCAAAACTCCTCCCCTTCGGTGGCGGCGGTGCCGGTCATGCCCGAAAGCTTGGGGTACATGCGGAAGTAGTTCTGCAGGGTGATGGTGGCGTAGGTGACGGATTCTTGCTGGACCCGGAGGTCCTCCTTGGCCTCGATGGCTTGGTGCAGGCCGTCGGAGAGGCGGCGGCCCGGCATCAGGCGTCCGGTGAACTCGTCCACCAAGACGACAGTACCGTCGTTGACCACGTACTGGACGTCCTTCTGGTAGAACACCTTGGCCTTGAGGGCATTCTCCACGAAGCGGACCAACTCATAGTTGGCGGGATCGTAGAGGTTTCCGACGTTCAGGGCTTTTTCGACCTTGGCAATGCCGGTCTCGGTGAGCGTGGCTACCCTGTGCTTCTCTTCGATGGCGAAGTCGTCGGGCTCGTTCAGGAGAGGGGCAATCCGGGCGACTGACCGGTAGTGATCGACGATCTGGTTGGCCTGACCGCTGATGATGAGAGGCGTGCGCGCCTCGTCGATGAGGATGTTATCGATCTCATCGACGATGGCGTAGGAGTGGTCGCGCTGAACGCGCTGAGACAGGTCGGAGACCATGTGGTCCCGAAGGTAGTCGAAGCCGAACTCATTGTTGGTGCCGTAGGTGATGTCTGCGGCGTAGGCCTCCCGCCTGTCGGCGGCGGTCAGGTATCTGTAGGTGGGATTCACGGACGCGGAGTTGGGGTCGTAGAGGTGCGAGCCATCATTCTGGAGCACGCCTACGGACAAGCCCAACACGTGATAGATGGCCCCCATCCATTGGGCGTCACGCCGTGCGAGATAGTCGTTGACGGTGACGACATGGACACCCTCGTCGGTGAGGGCGTTGAGGTAAGCGGGGAGGGTAGCGGCCAGGGTCTTACCTTCACCGGTTTTCATTTCGGCGATCTTGCCTTGGTGAAGCACCATGCCGCCGATGAGTTGCACGTCAAAGTGGCGGATGCCGAGTGTGCGCCGGGCGGCCTCGCGCACGATGGCGAAGGCCTCGGGGAGGAGATCGTCCAACTCGCCGTCGTTGGCGAGGTATTTCTTGAATTCCTGGGTCTTGGCGACCAGGTCATTATTGAAGAGGTGTACGAAGTCAGGCTCCAGAGCATAGATCTGGTCGACGGTCGACCAGAAGTCCTTGAGGACCTTATCGTTGGAGTCGCCGAGAAACCGTAGGGCTTTACGGAACATTGCGGGGTGCTTGGGGCAGGATTGGCGGGAGCCTTCCGGCCAGTGTACTACAGGTTGCGAGTATGGGGAAGTTGGAGGCGGGATTGGGAAGGGATATTGTATCGACTTGATGCGCGCGCGCCGATGGCACCGGTCTGCTCCCAAGCCTCGCTCCGCTGGCGGAGCGGGAAGTTTGGCCGCCTCGCGTCGTGAGCGAAATTGGCTGGCCCTCGTCGTTCCGCCATTCGCCGGAATGATGGCGGCTGTTGCGCCTGTTGACTCGTTTCGCTTGAGACCTGCGGGCTGGCTACCGGCCCGGCCCCAAGGGGTCCGTTTCCTCCGGCGTCTCGTTGGATGCTGACGGCGCGGTTTCCCTGCGATGCGCC
Organism: Dehalococcoidia bacterium; assembly: GCA_965263165.1. Lineage (GTDB taxonomy): Bacteria > Chloroflexota > Dehalococcoidia > Lucifugimonadales > SAR202-VII-2 > SAR202-VII-2. The sequence goes on along the minus strand of OZ253584.1, from coordinate 743,346 downwards.
TTCCCCAGGGCGGCTTCCCGGCCTTCCCGGCAGATGGTCAAGAAGTCGCACATGCGGCACAGCCGTTTGGGAGCGGGGGTGAACTCGTGATCCTGCGAGATAGCGTAGGCCGTCTCCAGGATGGAACTCATGGCCTGCATCGCCGCGAAGTGGTCGTAGTCCCAGGTCCTGGTGAACCCGTCTTGGAGGTAGACGAAGGACAGCCGTTCCACGGGCGGCAGCTCCTTGAAGCGTTGGAGGATGAGGGAGTAGAAGTAGAGCGAGAAGGGCTCCAGACCGTTCTGGGACTTGCCCGTCTTGTAGTCCATCAGGTGAGCCGAGTTGCCCTCCTTGTCCAGCCGGTCGATGATGCCGCGGAGGCTGATGCCGGCTACCCTGCGATGTACTCTTCGCTCGAGCATGAGGGGTTCGGCGTTCAGGTCGAAGGCGCCGGCGAACTGCTGGAGTTGCTCCAGCGCCCTGGTCTTGTAGGCTTCTTCCTGGTCGGCGCTGCTGAAGCCCTTGCGGTTGCCGGCCCAGCGCGCCTCCAGCAGCGGCGCCAGCGTCTCTGGCTGCCGGCGGTGCAATGGGATGGCAAAGAAGTCCCTGAGGGCGGCGTGGACGTTGATGCCAAGGGTGGTGAATGGGCGCGCCTTGCGGAACCAGGGGCCCAATTTGTCTACGTAGAGGAAGCGATACTTCCGGGGGCATTCCCGGTAAGTTGCTATTTTGGATGGCGACAGGGAGAACCGGGGCATGGCCTCCGCCCGTGAACGAGGCGCCGGAATAGAACCTACGTTCGATTGAGCCAATATATCGGGGCGGCTGCTCGTTGGCAACAAGAAAGGGACCGGAGCAATCCGGTCCCTTTCTCCCTATTTGCTACGGGCGCCGCGCCCGGTTGGCGGCTACCACTGCCAGACGGCATCGTGTTGGTCGAAGAGGCTGGCGAGGTCGGAGCGGTTCACCAAGTTCACGCCTGAGACCAATTCGTCGCTTCCTATGCCCCGGTCGCTGAGGTCTTCCTGCACGGCGTACACGGTTGCCCCGGCCTTGGCCAATTCCTCGACGTCGTGGTCGAGCTGTGGCGGGATTGCGAGCGGGACGCCGCCGAAGCTGAGGCCGCTGGCGTCCTGTCCCCTGACCGCGTAGTTGACCGCATTGCTGCGGAGCAGCACCGAGAGGTCTGCTCCGGCGTTTTTGAACATGTGGCTGATCCAGAGGATCGTATCGTCCTGCTCTTCAATCGTGCCGTGATAGGCGCGCTCAACAATGGAAAGAATCTTTGCCATGTCGCTCCTTTGATGGCTTGGCCTGAAGGTTGGGACTGATGGTTGGAATGGGCGGCGTTTCGGCTAGTGGCTGCCGATGACCAGTGTGTTGGTGCTCTCGCCGGACCACTTCAGGAGGTCTCCGGGTCCCCCGCGGCGCGGGCCCTCGATCCAGCCGATGGCGGCGCGCTCATCGACGCAGAGGCCGCAGTTGATCCAGTCCAGCTTGGGTTGGTCCGCTCCCTTTTCGAAGAGTGCTGCAATGAACCTTGCCGTGCTGGGGTGGTCCTGCTCTTCGGCGCTGGTGCCCTTGACGGGGTTGGGGTGAGCGGCTTGGCCCTGTAGGGTCAGGCCGACGGCCCCCTCGTAGGCGAAGACGTTGACGTTGATGCCCTTGCGCAGGGCAGCATCCACGATCCGGAGGACTGTTGTGGTGGTCCCGGCCTCGTAGGGTGCGTCCATGAGGGCAACCGTCAGGGTGCGCGATGCAGATGTTGTCACGATGCTCCTCCTTGGGTTTCCAGCGCCAGGGGTTTCTAGTGCCAGATGGCTTTGGTGTCGGGGGTTGCCAGCATCTCCACGAGGTCGTCCACGGTTGCCTGGGCAACGCCGGGCGCCAGTTTGTCGGCGCTGATGGCCCGCTCCCGAAGGGAGAAGTCGTCGGCCAGGACCTTCACGCTGGGCGACTCCTTGAGGAGTTTCTCCACGGGGCTGTTTGCCACGCCCTTGCGGGCGGGGATGACCCCATTCTGCACCAGGCAGAACGTGACGTTGTTGCCGGACCCCGCCAGGTCTTGGGCCACCTGGTAGAAATAGGACGCGTCGCCGTACTCAAAGGGGTCCCGCGACTCGATCAACAAGTAGTTTGCCATTCCTCCCTCCTCCGGGGGTTGCGAGTCCATCTCTCTATGGACGGCCTGAGTATAGCATAGCGTCTCCCTACCGGTAGTCGTCGGCGCTGTCCTGGGGAACGTAGCCGATGGCTTCCGCGGCGTAGCGGTAGTCCCAGATGCCCCACTTGTTGCGCGAGACGGCATCCACGACAACGCAGGGCTCTGTGAGGGGGCGTCCAATCCCCGCTGAATCGCCCTGGCGATGTCTCTGTGGCTACACCAGGTAACGAAGTCCCTGTCCCTGCCGGGAGCGGGGCGGTCGTCATGCGGGACGCGGCCGATACGCAGCACGACGGAGGCTATCCCATGGGCGTCGGCGTAGTAGCGGGCAACGGCCTCGCCCCAGACCTTGGTGCAGCCGTAGATGTTGAAGGGACGCACAGGCCAGTTGCGCGTGATGGTGGGGGGTGGGAAGGGCGCTTCATCGTAGCGCCCTTCGATGATGGCCCCGAAGGGCGCCTCCTTCTGATAGAACATGACGACGCCGGCTGCTCCGCCCAGCACAACCCTGTTCACGCCAGAGAGCCGGGCCGCCTCGTAGACGTTGTAGGTCCCGGCGATGTTGGCGTTCAGCATGGCGTCCCACTCGTCGTCGTCGCCGATGTGACATGCCAGGTGGACGACGGCGTCCACGCCATCGAAGGCAGGCAGTATGGCGTCCAGATTGGCGACGTCGGCGACCGTTGTGGGGACTCCGGGAACGACGCGGCGGTTCAGCGCTGAAAGCTGGTAGAGGTGGCCCAACCGCTCCCGCACCACCGAGCCGATGAGTCCGCTCATTCCGGTGACGAGCACCTTTTTCATGAATCCCCCTAGAGTCCACCACCCATGATACCTGCTGTGGGGGTTGTGCGGGCAAGCTGTCGCTAGCTACGTCTTCGGTCGTCCGCAATGGCGTTGCTTGTGGGCCATTCGCGCCGGCGCTACACTTGCTACCGTGGCTGGGGTGTGGCTCTGCTGCCTCGCTCCAGCAACAACGTCGTGCTAGGCCGGAGGGTGTTCTTTGAGTGAATCCGAGCGATTGCATTGGGACCAGCGATACGCGGACGGCTCATACCCGGTGCGGGAGGAGCCGGCGGGGCTCCTGAAAGCCTGGATTGATAGGCTGCCAAAGGGAAAGGCCCTCGACCTGGCGTGTGGGGCAGGCCGCAACGCTCTCTTCCTGGCCGAACATGGCTTCTCTGTTGACGGCATGGACATCTCCGAGGTGGCGCTGGAGAAGGCCCGGGAGGCCGCTGAGCGGCGGGGCGTCGACGTGAATTGGATGCAGGCCGATCTCGACGACCCGGACCTGCCTGTCGGCGCCTACGATGTCATTGTCGACTGCCGGTTCATCAACCGCGGCCTGATTCCCCGCATGAAGGACGCTCTGAAGGACGGAGGCTACCTCCTCTATGAGCACCACCTCCTGAGCAGCGAGGCCACTGTGAACGTGGGGGGGCCAAGCTCTTACTGGCGGTTCCGCCCCAATGAGTTGCTGCATCAATTCCTCGACCTCAGGGTCATCAGCTACCAGGAGTTCATCGCGACGGAGAGCGACGGGCGCATCGCAGCCTTGGTCTGGCTGGTGGCCTGCAAGGGCAGTCCGGGTTTCTAGGGTAGTTGTCGGTCCCATCGAGGCTGGACGGACCCCCACCCTAACCCTCTCCGGCTACGGGGGTAGGGACGGGAGGATTCTCCCACCTCGCGTCCGTAACAACTCCATGGAAAGTACAGGTAGCCGGCGATGGCAGTCGCACGAGCCTGCGCCGCGCGTCCCGACCTGCCGAGAAAAGATGGAATCCGGTACTATCAAGGCCTGAGCCGGGCTACGCGCGTGATAGATGCATGCTTCTATCCGGCGAAGGGGGGGAGCGGCGAATGCCAGCCATAGTTCATCTCAGCCTGCCGGAGGGCGTCCCAATGTTGGATCTGTATCAAGTCGCCGAGCTGTTCACTTCAGAGGAGCGCCAGATACAGGCTGCCGCCAGAGACTTCCTGGAAGCGGAGGCGCAACCTCATGTGGCCCAGTGGTGGGAGGAAGGGGTGTTTCCCATCCCGCTTCTGCGGCGGTTCGGAGACATGGGGTTTCTGGGAGCCAACCTTCCCACCGAGTACGGCGCCGCCGGCGTGAGCAACGTCGCCTATGGCCTCATCATGTACGAGCTGGAGCGGGTTGATACGGGCCTCCGCAGCGCAGTCAGCGTCCAGGGAGCGCTGGCGATGTACCCCATCTACGCCTACGGCTCCGACGAGCAGCAGGCCAGGTATTTGCCGCAGCTCGCTTCCGGAGAGATTGTGGGGTGCTTCGGCCTCACCGAGCCCGAGGGCGGCTCCGACCCCGGCGCGATGAAAACGACTGCCCGGCGCGATGGCGACCACTTCGCGCTCAACGGCGCCAAGATGTGGATCTCCAATGGGGGTATTGCCGACATTGCCATCATTTGGGCGCGAGACGACGCGGGCGACGTCAGGGGCTTTATCGTTCCCACCAACGCGCCCGGTTTCAGCGCCAACGATATTAAGCACAAGGCAAGCCTGCGGACCTCCGTCACCAGCGAGTTGGTGCTGGAGGACGTTCCCGTCCACGAGTCCCAGATGCTGCCCAAGGCCAAGGGGCTCTCTGCGCCCCTGTCGATTCTGACGCAGGCGAGACACGGCATCGTCTGGGGGGTTCTGGGGGCGCTGGAGGCGGTCTACACGGAGGCCCTGGCCTTCGCACAGACTAGGACGACCTTTGGAAAGCCCATTGCCTCTAGGCAATTGGTGCAGGACAAGCTGGTGGACATGCTCACGGACCACACCCGGGGGCTGCTCACGGCGTGGCGTCTGGCCCGCCTCAAGGACGAGGGAACAATGGACCACGTGCAGGTGTCGCTGGCCAAGCGGGAGAACGTTCGAGCAGCGCTGAAGGCGGCCCGTTCGGCCCGGGAGATCCTTGGCGGGAGTGGCATTACGCTGGAATATGGGGCAATCCGCCACATGCTTAACCTGGAAACCGTGGACACCTACGAGGGCGCCCACGACATCCATACGCTGATCATCGGCAGGGCGATAACGGGGTTGAATGCCCTGACGTAGGCCGCTGGCTCAGCTTGTGATCTGCGGCCTTCTCATTCATGCATTGTTGTGGAGCGCCAATAGCGGTTGTAGGACGCGAAGACAATCAATGGCAAATAGGAGGAATGAGGAATAATGTGGCCAGAGGAACTATACGAATTTGCATGGATTCCGGAAAGGAACGACTAGTTGAGAGTATTGGCGGAGGAGGCCGAAGAGGAAGATTGGTCGTTTCAACACGTTGAGAGTGAATACCCCTTGCCGGTTTTGTATAATTATATTCGCCACACATACAAAAGGGTAGCCGAAGAAAATAAGATCGCCTTGTCCGAGAATGGAGAATTCACTTGCTTTGACACTGGTCTTGTTACACCGCATCAAGAGCCGATATATGCTTCATTCCAAGCGAACAGGCGAGACGACGCACAACCTTGGTACTTCAAGGGATGGTTCCGGCGTGGCCAATGGGAGCTCAATAAGTTCCCGGAACTGCCTCCGCCAGCTCTTTACTTCGAAGACCCGACCTGCTTGGTATTTGATAACCGCAAGGAATTTCGAGTCAACATCGGGCATATTATCGAAGACACGCCGAGGGAACGATTCCCCGAATCTTACAGTGGGTGGGGAGACCACCTGCTCCAAAATGTGCTCACGGGCGCTATCGAGAATGCGAAGGAAGGCGTGCGAAGGAGCTACAGGACTGCTGTCCCGCAGTATCACAAAGGACAGGTGCAACTATTGCTTCCGCTTTGCCTGAGCGAACCCCAAAGGGCAGACTTGGCCCTTGTGGTGGAAAGGCACGCTACCTTCTACCGGGCGTCCACTTGCCTAACGCTGGACATGCCTACGCCAACGCGCGGTTATTGGCCAGACTTGATCGTGGTTGGCTTCAGCCGTAGCCCAGGGGGCTTTCCTGCCTTGGTTGACGCTCGCCCTCACGCCTGAGTACGATTGAATCCCGGGTCGCCCAGAGCCCAACCTGCCAGGAGCTCCTGCACATGACCTCTCAGCGCACGGACGATGCGCGCTACAAACCCCAAGACATCGAGCCCAAGTGGCGGCAGCGTTGGGCTGACGACGGCCTCTACCGCGTCCATGACGACGACCCCCGGCCCAAGTGGTACGAGCTGACGATGTACCCGTACCCATCGGGGGACCTGCACATTGGCCATTGGTACGCCATGTCTCCCGCCGATGCTCACGCCCGCTTCCGCAGAATGCAGGGCTACAACGTGATGCACCCCATGGGCTTCGACGCCTTCGGGCTTCCAGCGGAAAACGCCGCCATCCAGCGGGGCGTCCACCCGTTCACCTGGACAATGAGCAACATCGAGAACATGCGCCGCCAGCTCAAGTCCATTGGAGCCAGCTACGATTGGGAGCGCGAGGTCATCTGCTGCCTGCCCGAATACTACAGGTGGAACCAATGGTTTTTCCTGCAACTGTTCAAAAGGGGGCTGGCCTACAAGAGGCTGGCCCAGGTCAATTGGTGCCCCTCGTGTCAGACTGTCCTTGCCAACGAGCAGGTGGTTGAAGGAGCCTGCGAGCGCTGCGGCGCCCCGGTCATTCGCCGGGACCTGGAGCAGTGGTTCTTTCGCATCACGCAGTACGCAGACGAGCTTTTGGACTTCTCTCAGCTCGACTGGCCCGAGAAGATACTCGCGATGCAGCGCAGCTGGATCGGCCGGAGCGAGGGGGCCGACGTCTCGTTCGACATCGCTGAATACGGCCTGCCCGAGAAGGAGATCCGGACGTTCACGACACGCGTGGATACGCTGTTCGGGGTCACGTTCATGGTGCTCTCGCCGGAGCATCCCTTGGTGGATGCCCTCACAACCGGCGACCGCAGGGCGGAGGTGCGGGCCTATCAGGAGCAAGCCCGGCGCCGCTCTGAAATCGAACGGCAGAGTACGGAGCGGGAAAAGACCGGCGTATTCCTAGGGACCTATTGCACCAACCGCGTCAATGGCGAGCGCGTGCCCATCTATGCCGGCGATTATGTTGTGATGAGCTACGGTTCCGGTGCCGTAATGGGCGTGCCCGCCCACGACACCCGGGACTTCGCCTTTGCCAAGGAGAAGGGCCTTCCGGTCCGCGTCGTGGTTGCCCCTCCCGGCTGGGACGGCGGCGAGCTGGAGGAAGCCTACACCGGCGAGGGCGCGATGGCTAACTCAGACTTCGCTGACGGTCTGCCCAATCGGCAGGGAGCCGAGGCCATTGCCGACTGGCTGGATGAGCGAGGCCACGGTCAGCGCACGGTGACCTATCGCATTCGCGACTGGCTCATCTCGCGGCAGCGGTATTGGGGCACGCCCATCCCCGTGGTCTACTGCGAGAAGGATGGCATTGTGCCGACGCCCGAGGAGGATCTGCCCGTGCTTCTTCCTGAGGACGCCGAGTTCAAGCCGACGGGAGAGTCGCCCCTGAAGCGTCATGAGGAATTCGTCCACGCGGTCTGCCCTCAATGCGGCGGCCCTGCCCTGCGGGAAACCGACACGATGGACACGTTCGTGGACTCGTCTTGGTACTTCCTGCGATACACCAACCCCCACTTCGAGCAGGCCGCGTTCGACCCGGAGTTGGTCCGCCTGTGGTGCCCCGTAGACCAGTACACCGGCGGGGCGGAACACGCGGTCATGCACCTGCTGTACGCCCGGTTCTTCACCAAGGCGTTGCGCGATGCGGGAGTGCTTCAGTTTGACGAACCCTTCACCCGCCTCTTCAACCAAGGCACGATCCTTGGCGAGGACAACGAGAAGATGAGTAAGAGCCGCGGCAATGTCGTCAACCCCGACGACTACGTGCACACGTTGGGCGCGGACGCGGTGCGTATCTTCCTGATGTTCCTGGGGCCCTGGGACCGTGGGGGAAGCTGGAGTTCCACGGGGATTCAGGGAATGTCGCGCTGGCTCAACCGACTATGGGACCTGTGCACCAGGGACGCCGCGGCCCTGGGAGGGGGGACGGAAGAGAGCGCCCGAGAGGTGGTGCGCCAGACGCATAAGACCGTCAAGCGGGTTATTCAGGACGTAGAGGGATTCCATTTCAATACGGCGCTCGCCGCCATGATGGAGTTCACCAACTTCCTGGCCCGGGCGTGGGACCGCGGTGAGTCGGACGCCGCGAGCTGGAGGGAAGCCGTTGAGCGTCTTGTTCTGCTGCTGGCCCCGATGGCGCCGCATATCACGGAGGAGCTGTGGGAGCGGATGGGGCGCGCCTACTCGGTGCATCAGCAACCGCTGCCGACCTGGGACGAAGACCTGGCTAGGGACGAGGCGGTGACGTTGGTGCTTCAGGTCAACGGCAAGGTCCGCGACAGAATCCTGGCGCCCGCCAATTTATCTGAAGATGACGCTCGCGCTCTGGTGGAGCAGAGCTCCAACGTCCACCGCCACATCGAGGGCAAGGAGGTGCGCAAGGTGGTGTACGTCCCCGGCCGGCTGTTGAACGTGGTCGTGGCGGAGTAGGAAAGTCCGCAATGAAAGCAGAGGGGCGCGCCATGCGGCGCGCCCCTCTGCTTTTCGGGCCGATGCCGGCGGCTGCTACGCCTGCCGTATACCCACGAGTTCGGATGTGACGACCAAGCGGTGGTCGTAGACCAAACGGGGAACGCAGGCCACGAGGCTTGCCAGTGGATCGCTGGAGTGTTCGATACCCAAGTCGTCCTGGTGGACAACGGTGGTGTTGAAGACTTTATAGAGGTATTCCGAGCCGTCCTCACTAGTGAAGATGACATACACCTCCTCGCCATTCTTGAGGAGGTTTGGTATCAGAGGCAGATCGGCGAAGATGTTCCCCTCACCTCTAATGGGACTTTCCAGGTGGCCGAACCAATAGCCGCGGCCTGCCTCGCCGACGTTGGGGGTCGTTGGGATGTGCCCAACGACCTGGTTTGGTGTTTCCCATGCGGCGCTGGAGCCGAGATTGATGATCCGGAGCTCGCTGATTTCCGAGTCCAGCCCAATGGCCGGAATCTGGATTCGAGTGGCCCGGCCTAGGCTGCCAATCGGCTGGGAGTCCGTCTCCAAGACGGGCTCGAAGTCCTGCACCATCTCCCAACCTGCGGGCTGGTAGGCCTCGGCATAGTACGGAGAATCCCAGTACTTGGGATGGATTCCCTGGCCGGGGTAGAGCGTGCTGAACCGCGACGTGGGGATGTAGAGCGTTCCAGGGCTTGTTGGCTGTGGCTGTGGCGCGGGCGCTGTTGCCTGTGGCGCGGGCGCCGTTGGCTCGACGGGCCTGACCGGGGTTCCCGAGGGTTCAGTGGGGCTGGGGGTGCGAGTCGGCTCAGGGGCAACCACCAGTCCGCTGCTGGTGGGAGTCACGCTGACGCGGGGTTGGTTGGACTCCAAATCCTCCAACCCGGACCTGGCGACCTGGGAGTAGAGGAAATAGCTGCCGCCGCCGGCAAGGAGTAGGACGCCCACCGCCACGAGACTGACGCCAAGGAACCGGCGCCACTGCCGACGCTGAAGGTCTTTGCTGTAGAGGTAATCGTTGCCGACGCTCATCGTCCGCCTCGCCGTGGAGCGCTTGACTGTTGCCGCAGCTTCCCCAGGAAGTGAAGGTTATCTCCAGTATACGTTGGCCGTTATGCCTGAGCAAGCTGAGGCGGAGTACGGCAGCCTTTGGCCCGTCGCTATGGCGGCGGGCCAAAGGTTGGGCCTCTTCATCCAGTGCGGATGAAGAGGCCCAGCGAGATCAGCGGGACATGGGCGTTAGCGCATGCGAGGCACGTAAGAGGCGCCGTTGTTGATGGGCTCGTCCACGTAGATGTCCCCGTTGCGGATCTTGACGTTGAACATACATTCGGGGTTGGTGCAGACCCACGCCTTGTAGTGGATCGGCGCTCCCTGGCTGCCGAAGTCCGACAGGGGCACCAGATCCCCTGTTGCGCACCACTGGCACTTTGGTAATGCTTCCGTTGGCACTGAAAAACCCTCCTCCCATCCTATATTGCCTAGAGCGAAACGGGCGGCAGTATATCACCGGCGGATGGCTGGCACAACCGGAATGGGCGCCGGCTGGCGCCGAGGGCTGCTGTTCCGCCGCGCTTCCCGGCAACAGTTGGTTATGATAGCGGCATGACGGACCAGACGGCCCACCCCGCGGACGATAGCGGCATCGCCACTCTCCCGGACTACCTGCGGCGCGGGCTCGACATCGTGTTCGTGGGCATCAACCCAGGGGCCTACTCCGCGAAGGTGGGTCACTACTTCGCCACGCCCACCAACCGGTTCTGGCCCGCCGTGCGGAAGGCCGGCCTGGTCAGTGAGGACATGGGAGCGGATACGGACCACCGCATCATGGAGTTCGGAATTGGCCTTACCGACGTGGTAAAGCGGCCGTCCCGCAGCACCAGCGACCTGGGGTCGGACGACTTCCGGCGCTGGGCCAGGGTGTTGAAGGACAAGCTGCTGCGCTTTCAGCCGCGGATCGTGTGCTTCAATGGAATCACGGGTTACCGGGGCTACCTGCGCTATGCCGATGGCGACAGGACGCCGACGCCGACCTTGGGACTTCAACCTCGTGTGATTGGAGCGTCGAGGGTATTCGTGGCGCCCAGTTCCAGCCCGGCCAACGCCGTCTACCGGCTCGAAGACCTGGTTGGCTGGTACGTTGAGCTCGGCAAGTTGAGGGACGAGGCCGCGAAGGAAACGTAAGCGCCGCGCTCGACAGCGAGAGGCCAAGAGCGCGGTGCCTCGTTGCTGCGCTCCTACGGCTTGCCCTCAGCGGCGGATGGAGAACGGCGGTGGCTGAACTGATTCGGACATTCATCGCCATCGAGCTTACGCCTGCAACCCGGAGGATACTGGCGGACGCGGTCTCCGATCTCAAAGGGCGCACGGAGGCCAACGTCCGCTGGGTCAACCCCGGGAATGTTCATCTGACCCTCAAGTTCCTGGGAAACGTCGATGCGGCGGTGATTCCCAGCCTTGTGAAATCGGTGCAGGCGGCGGTAGGTGATAGCGGTCCGTTCCGCCTGGCGCTGGGTAATCTGGGGGCCTTCCCGAACCCGGCAAGGGCCCGGGTGGTCTGGGTGGGGTTGGAGGGAGCGGTTGACGCGCTGTTGGACCTCCAACGGCGCGTGGAACAGGTCGCAACAGCGATGGGGTTGGCCGAGGAGCAGCGTCCCTTTGCCCCGCACCTCACCCTGGGGAGGGTAAGCAATAATCCTCCTACACACAGGGCCTCGCTGGCGGCGGCGCTACGCCGGGGGGCCGCGCCTCTCGTCGGTGGTTTCGATGCCGAGGAAGTGGTGGTAATGCGCAGCGACCTTCGTCCCACGGGAGCAGTGTATACGCCGCTGGGACGGGCCAGCCTCTAGGGAACCTCTGAACAAGCTGTCAGAGGCGCACTGCGATTCAAGCGCGAGCCAGAGGATGACTCTTCCTCACCTGCCCCCGAGGCGCCGGTTCGGCCTTTGATTGTATGTCGTTACGCGTATCAGCCGGATTTCGGGGTTTGCAGGCACGGAGCCGTAACAAAAGGCATAACAAGGCGCAATGAAGCTGTAAGAGAGTTGTGATGAACCCTAGTGAAGTCATAGCCGAATCGTAATGAACCGTGGCGGAGCCGGATGGCTTCAAAGACTTGTCTCGCAACGGCATTCGCTCTAGTCTCACTGTTCCTCGGATGGTTGTGCGCTTGGGGGATGTTCCTTCAACGCCCCTGCCACAGGGGGAGTCACTCCCCCTGTCCAAACGTATGCGGCAGGCTCGAAGGAAGAGAGGCGGGCCGGGGGTCCACTTCATGGGGGCACTATAGCACAATCGTTCGGAATTTGCAATGGGGGAAGGGGCTACTTCCTCGGCCCTCGCCGGCTTGTTCAGAGCATCCCTAGGCGGGTTCATTGACTGTGAAAGTTGTCACGAAGTACAGTGGAGACCTTGGGGTTCCGGCTACGAAACGACGACACATACGCGCCTATGGGAGAGGTGGGGGAGTGGCAGGTTTCGTCACCTCGCGAGTCGCCGCCGCCCGCGGGCGCTGCTGGATCGCCGCCATTCTGGGTCTGGTCCTCATCGCCGCCGCTTGCGGGTCCCAGGCGGCGTCTCTGGAAGAGCGGGCCCAGGCCATTGACCAGACGCTCATGTGCCCGGTCTGCCCCAGCGAGACCATTGACCAATCCCAGGTCCCTATCGCCCTTCAGATGCGCCAGCGCGTGCGGGATATGCTGGCCGATGGGGCCACCCGGGACGAGATCTACGACCACTTCAAGGTTCGCTACGGGGAAACGGTTCTTGCAGCGCCTTCAAAGGGCGGCGCAAACCTGACGGTCTGGATCGTTCCGCCCGTGGGGTTAATTGTCGGCGCTGTGGTCTTGATGGCGGCTCTGAGAGCCATGCGCCGGACACCTGATCCTGAGGAGGAGGGTGGCGGCGGCGCCTCTGAGGCGTCGTTGGCCTCGTATCTGGAACAGGTGGATTCCGACCTTGACGCAGACAACCAGCAACGCGGGGCCGTCTGAGAGCATTGCTGCGGACGGCCCCGGGCCTTAAGGATTCTTGACGGGGTGCTATCGATGCCGGCCACAATCGCACAACGCACGGTCAGCGCCCTGACCGCCGAGGGAAAGCAGGGTGGCTGAGTTCGGCGCCATCGCCATCCGGGTTGCCATGGCGATGGCTTTCTACAGCGTCGTGGGCTCCGTGCTGGGAGCGCGACTGCGGATGCCGGAGTTGGTCCGGAGCGCCCGCTACGCGATCTACCTCATTGGCCTGAGCCTTGCCGCGGCCACTGCGGCGCTGGTGGCCGCCTTCATCTCCCACGACTTCACCATTCGCTACGTCGCCGAGCACAGCAGTCGGGCAATGGCCACGATCTACACCTGGGTGGCCTTCTACGCCGGTAACGAAGGCTCGCTGCTCTTTTTGGCGGGAGTGCTTGCCCTACTGGGGACCATTGCCCTATGGCGGGCGCCGCGCTCCCTTGCTTCCAGCCTTCCGTACGTCACCGCGATCATCGGCATCGTTCTGGCCTTCTTCACGATTTTGCTGGTCTTTCTCGCCGACCCCTTCACGCAGCTCGCGTTCACGCCGCCGGACGGTCAGGGCGTGAACCCTCTGCTGACGCACCCGGGCATGTTCATCCATCCCCCGCTCTTGATGACCGGGTTGGTGGGGGTGACCATCCCGTTCGCCTTCGCCCTGGGCGCGCTGGTGTCCGGCAGAGCCGGGGATGAGTGGGTGGATACGGGCCGCGTGTGGGCGCTGATTGCTTGGGCCGTATTGGGGAGCGGCCTGCTCCTCGGGGCCTGGTGGGCGTACACGATCCTGGGCTGGGGCGGCTACTGGGCCTGGGACCCCGTAGAGAACGCCGGCCTGATGCCTTGGCTGGGCCTCACGGCCTTTGTGCACTCCATCATGGTGCAGAAACGGAGGGGCATGTTCCGGCTGTGGAACATTGCGCTGATCAACATCACCTTCGCCCTGGCGCTCTTCGGCATGTTCATCAACCGCGGCGGCCCCGTGCCTTCTGTGCACTCGTTTGGGCAGTCGACGCTGGGATGGACGTTCCTGGTGTTTCTTGGCCTGACGATAGTGGCCTCGTTCGCCGTCTATTTCGTGCAGATGCCGCGGCTCAAGGCGACCCGCACCATCGAGTCCTCGCTCTCCAGGGAGGCGGCATTTCTCGTCAACAACCTTCTGTTGCTGGGCGTCGCCTTCATCACACTTTGGGGGGTCGTCTACCCGCTCATCTCGGAGATATTCCTGGGCCGGCGGGTCACGGTGGCGGAGCCCTTCTACAACCAGGTGAACGGGCCGCTGCTGCTTGGGCTGATCTTTCTCATGGGGGTTGGGCCGCTGCTGCCGTGGCGCAGCGCTAAGGTGGGCGGCATCGCGCGGGCGCTCAGGACGCCCCTCCTCGCTGCCGCGGCGGTTGTCGCCGTAGCGCTGGCGCTGCGGACGTTCAACCCCTTGGTGCTGCTCTCGGTTGGCCTTCTGGGCATGGTGACCGGCGGCATCGCCCACGAGTGGGTGCGGGGCGCCATGGCCCGCCACCGCAGAGGGGAGAGCTACCCAATAGCCTTCGTGCGTCTCATTGCGGCCAACCGCCCGCGGTACGGCGGATACATCGTGCATCTGGCGGTGGTGGCCCTGGCCCTGGGCATCGTCGGCTCTTCGTTCTACGATTCGCAGCGGGATATCGTGCTGGCCCCTGGGGAGACGGCGGCGATTGGCGAGTACCGCGTCGAATACATTGAGACGAGTGTCACGGACCGGCCTGAGTCGGTGAAGTTCGACACGCATATCGAGCTGTTCCGGGGAGGCGAGTCGCTCGGGACGATGGTGTCGCAGCGCGACTTCTACCCCAGCTTCCGCATGGCCTCGACGCGGCCGGCCATCCGATCGGGCCTTGTGGAGGACGTCTACGTCAGCTCCACCGAGCTTCTGGAGGACGGCTCGGCGTCCTTCAGGCTTTTCGTGAACCCCCTTGTGTGGTGGGTGTGGGTGGCGGGCCCCATCATGATTCTGGGGACGCTCGTCTCGCTGTGGCCCGAGCGCCGTTCAAGGAGGGGCCGCCCCCCGGCCCGCGATGGGGAAGCCTCCACGGCAAGCGGGACGGTGGAATAGATGGGCGTTCTCTTTGGATTGGCGCTGGCGCTGGTCTGCGCGGTTGTCCTCGCTCTGCCCTTCCTGCGGGCGCGGCGGAGCCCCATGGACCGGGAGATGGACGACTTGGCCGAAACCACGCGGCAACGAGAGGCTGTCTACGATGAAATTCGCACCCTCCAGCTCGAGCGCGACGTGGGCCGGATGGAGCAACAAGAGTACGAGGTTCGCCTGCACCGGCTGAGGCTGGAGGCTGCCGCCATCCTCCGGAGCGAGGAAGGCCTCACGCGCTCCAGAGGCGAGCGAACATGGGCCCTGGAAGAGGAGATCCGGTCCATCAGGCAGCAATTCACGCCGCCCGCAAGCGGACAGGCGGCCTGCCCCAACTGTAGCCTCATGGTCGGGCGACCGGCCTCCGAGTGCCCTGAGTGCGGCGCGCCCCTGACTGAGGAGGACGCCCAATGAGCCGTCTGCTCGCGGCGCTGGCCCTGGCTTTACTTGCCGCCGCCATCCTGGCGGGGCCGGTGAGCGCCCAGGAAGAGGGCCAGAGCGTGATCCGCGGAACGGTGACGAACGGAACGCCTGGGGGCGATGTTCCCGCCGGCGTCGAGGTGCTCCTGAGGGTGGGCCTGGAAACGGAGTTGGTATGGCAACGCACCGCCACAACGGCCGCGGACGGCCGCTTCAGCTTTGCCGATGTGCCCAGCGACACCCGCTTCGCCTACGCTTTCGACGTAACCTTCGATGGCGCCCTGTATAGGGCCGTGGTGGACGGGGGCCCACCCGTCGACGACGTCGAGATGCTCGTCTATGCCGCGACCTCCAACGTCGGCGACGTGAGCGTCGGCGAGGACGTGCTGTTGCTGCCCCGAGTCCTGGACGACACGCACGAGTTGGTGGCCATGGAGGCGGTGACGGTGGAGAACAGCGGGACCCGTACGCTGGTCCCCAACCTCTCCAACGACGTGACGACGATGAACTTCCTCCGGTTCTCCCTGCCCCCCGATGCGGTGGGGCTGGATGTCCGGACCGACCTTCTGGATGGGCAGGTCATCGAGGTGGGCCAGGGGTTCGCTCTGGTGGCGGCGATACCGCCGGGGAGGCATCAGGTGCTGTTCACCTACCGCCTGCCCTACGGCGGAGGGTCCTACGATTGGGAGCGGTCGTTCCCCTTCGGGGCGGGCACGTACCGCGTGCTGCTGAACCAGGATGTTGGGGAAGTGGTGGGGATGGACCTGGCCGACATGGGGACGACGACCATCGGGGATCGCGCCTACCACGTCTTCGAGGCGACGTCAGTGGACCGCGGCGCCAAGGCATCCGTCA
This sequence comes from Dehalococcoidia bacterium, assembly GCA_965263165.1. Taxonomy (GTDB): domain Bacteria; phylum Chloroflexota; class Dehalococcoidia; order Lucifugimonadales; family SAR202-VII-2; genus SAR202-VII-2. The sequence goes on along the minus strand of OZ253584.1, from coordinate 727,281 downwards.
GGTTCGAGGGCTTGCCGGCGCCTTCATTGTTCCAACGCTTCCGTGATTTGTGGGCGGAGAATACGCTGGTCGCAATCCCGGTTGTGCTGGGCTTGGCCCTAGCGGCTCTTGTGGGCATTGCCATCGTCTGGCGCAGGCGCAGGCAGGCGAGGGGAGTGGTGGGGGAGGATGGCGAGATCCCGAGGGATCGGGCCTCCATCCTCCGGGCCATTGCCGCGCTCGATCAGCGTTTCGAGGAGGGAGAGATTGCGGCGAACCACTACCGCCGCCGCAGAGAGGCCCTCCTGGCCAGCCTGCGCGAGACCGCTCCCGAGGACGGACGCAGGGAGGATGCCGCCTCAGGGGATTCGGGAGCGACGAAGGATCCGTCCGGAGAGGAAGAGCGCCGTTGAGCAGCAAGCGCGTTGTCCTTCTCTTGGCCGCGGCCCCGGTGGTGGCGCTATTCATCATCCTGGCGATCTCGTCGGCGCGCAGCGGAGGGCAGCCCGCCACCGCCACGGTCAACAGCCAGTTCGGACAGATTACCGTGGCGGAGAAGGCGGCGCCGGACTTCACCATGACGCTGGTCGACGGCTCCACGCTGCGGCTGGCGGACCTGCGCGGCAAGCTGGTCATGCTGGACTTCTGGGCGTCCTGGTGTCCGCCGTGCCGTCAGGAGGCGCCGGACCTCGTCAGGGTCTATCCCCGCTACCGCGACCGCGGCGTCGAGTTTGTGGGGGTGGATATATGGGACCGGCCCGAGGACGCCCAGGCCCACGTTGACCGCTACGGCATACCGTTCCCCGCGGGCCTAGACCCCAGGGGGGAGGTTGCTATTGACTACGGGGTGGCCGGAATACCGGAGAAGTTCTTCGTGGGGCCGGACGGGCAACTGCTGCGCAAGTACATCGGCCCTATGAGCGAGGATCGTCTTACCGAGATCCTTGACGAGTTGCTGGCCGCAGTCACGGTGGAGTCGTGAGCCAGGGCTACTGCGAAGCCGCCCTTGTTCGCGCTCGTCAACCGTGCTAGCATCGGGGATGCTGGGAGAAACTGGGGAAAGGTAGGAGGTGAGGCATGCCCTTCGCAAAAGGATTCGGTATTTGGGAGCTGCTCATCATCCTGGCGATCATCATGATCATCTTCGGCGTCGGGCGCCTGCCTGAGATCGGCGGCTACCTGGGCAAGGGTATCCGCGAGTTCAAGAAGGGTCAGAACACTGACCAGCAGGACGAGCAGGTTGCAGAGGCGAAGACGGAGGCCGCGCAAGAGAAGCAGGCGCAGCCCTAGACCGCGCCTTCAGTCCGCAGAGCGTCGATGGAGTCCTGGGTGTAGCCGAGCGCGCCCAGGACTTCTTGTGTGTGTTGCCCCAGCAGCGGCGCCGGGTCGAACCGGTCCGACGCCCCCTCGAACTTGAGCGGGTTGCCCGCAGAGCGATACGTTCCCGCCTCCGGATGAACGGCTTCCACCACCATGTTTCGCGCTTGGACGGACGGCTCGGCAATGGCCTCGCCGAGCGTGTTGACGCGGGCCGAGGGAGCGCCCTTGGCGTCCAGCGCCGGCAGCCACTCTGACGAGTCTCTTTCGATGAACGCCCGCTCCAGCAGGTCGTAGAGCGGGCCCTTGTGCTTGCTGCGTTCCGCCGGGGATGAGAACCGGGGATCGCTGGCTAGGGACGTGAACTCGCCGCCAAGCTCCTCGGCCAGGGCCGTCGCCAGGGCTCGGTATGATGGATCGGTTGGACAGTGGACTTGGATATAGCGCCCGTCGCGGCACAGGAAGGCGCGCACCGGCGCGTTGTGGGGATGGCTGTTGCCGATGGGGCCCGGCTCCTCGCCTGAAACGAGGTGAAACTGACCCAGGTGGGCCTGGAACTGCACCTGCATGTCCAGCATGCTCAATTCGGCCCGCTGGGCCTGGCCGGTCTGGGAGCGGGCGTACAGGGCGGCCAGCACGGCCTGGCTCAGCGCCAACCCCCCGCCCAGGTCCCCCAGTGGGAACCCCATAACCGCCGGCGCGCCGCCCGGCTCTCCCGTGACGCTCATGGCGCCGCCCATGGCTTGGACGATGGAGTCGAAGGCGGGCTTGTTTTCGTAGCCGGGCGCGTCGCCGAAGCCGGAGAGGGAGCAGGTGATGATGCGAGGGTTGAACGCCCGCAGAGCCTCGTGGGTGATGCCAAGACGCCTGGCCGTGGCGGGGCGGTAGTTGTCCACGACGGCGTCGGACGTTGCCACCAGCTTGTGAAGGACTTCCTGGCCCTTGGGGTGGCGCAGGTTCAGGGTGACGCTCTTTTTGTTCCGGTTGATTCCCAGGAAGTAGGCGCTGTGGCCATTGAGGAAGTACGGCCCCCATGACCGGGTGGGGTCGCCGGCGCCGGGCTGCTCGATCTTGATGACCTCGGCGCCCAGGTCGGCGAGTTGGCGAGTGGCGAATGGCCCTGCCAGCACCTGGGTTAGGTCCGTGATGCGGACTCCTTGCAGGGGCTGTGTCACGGGGCGCCAGCGCTAGCGAGTCTCCTGGAGGGGGGCCGGGCTGTCAGTTGGAACCCTTCGCCTGCCGGATGAGATCGTCCGGGAGGCCGTAGACTTCCCTGGCCGCCTGCTCGGTGATATACCCGTTCTGAAGGTCGAGGATAACCCGCTCTGGGTCTCGGTCCCGGGGGTTGCCGACGCCGCCGGCGCTGCCGGTGGCAACCCGGAGGACCTCACCCGGCCCCACCGGCAGGTTCGACACCAAGCCGATATTCCGCTTCTCCTGGCCATCTTTCGAGATGACCGATACGTACCCGGCCGAGCCGCTGCCGCCGCCGTCCATGCCCTCGGGCGGGGTGGCGATGCGGTCGCCGCCGCCGGCGAACCTGCTCTCGGCGCCGACGAGGTAGTCCCGAATGAAGGCGAGCCCGCCGCGAAACTTGCCGGTCCCTCCGCTGTCGGGGGTCAGGCGGAACTGTTGCAGTTCCACATCGAACTCGGATTCGAGGATTTCCACGCTGGTGAACTTGGCGCCGCCGCCCCAGGAGTGGGCCGTTCCTGTCCAGCCGTCGCCGCCGTCGTAGGCGCCGTTGCCGGACTGCAAGAGTTCGTACTGGACATATTTGCGGCCGACGCCGCTGACGTCGCCTAGGACGAGCATACCGCCGGGGGCGTTGTGGGCAAGGGAGGGCCTGCCGGACGCCTTGGCGAGGGCGGCGAAGATGACGTCCTCCACTAGGGACAGCGTCATGGAGTAGAAGCCGATGGGGGTGGGATAGGAGGGGTTGACGATGCTTCCCTCCCGGAAGTTGCACTCCACCGCCCGAGCGAGCCCGTGGTTGTTGGGGATCCCAGGGTCGATCATGGAAATGACGCCGTAGTAGGTCATGCCCCGGATGAAGGGGGGGCGGATGTTGATGGGGCCTGCGCTCTGGTCCCCGGAACCGGAAAAGTCGACGACAAGACCGTCACCCTCCTTGATGACCGCTACGTGGAGGCGGATCGGGTTGTTGGGGGAGGCGATGTCGTCCACGTAGGTTTCGGCCTCGTAGACGCCGTCGGGCCAGGAAGCGATCTCTTCCCGTACGCGGGCTTCCGTTCGGAGGCCTATCTGCTCGAAGGCGGTGAGGACGACGTCCTTGCCGTACCCGTCCATAAGGCTCTTCAGGCGGGTGGCGCCGATGCTCCATAGTGCGCCGGCCTGGGCGCCGAGGTCTCCGAGGACCAGGGCCGGCGTGCGGCTGTTGGCGTTGATGAACTGGATCGTTTCCTTGACCGGCTGGCGGCGGCTCTGGAACTTCACCGGCATGATCTGAAGCCCTTCGCCGAAGATGTCCCGGGCGAGGACGTTCCTGCTCCCCGGGGACTGGCCGCCGATGTCGCTCTTGTGGCCCATGCTGCAACAGAAGGCGACGATATCGTCGTCGTAGAAGATGGGCATCACGACGACCATGTCGTTGGGATGCGGGCAGCCGCAGTAGTAGGGGTGGTTGATGAGGAAGCAGTCACCGTCCTCCATCTCGTCGTAGCTATAGAGGCGAAGAAGGCCGATGACGCACTCGGGGTAGGCGCCGAGATGTGGCGGCAGCGGCGAGTACTGCCCCACGACGTTCCCTTCCCGGTCCACGATGCCGGCGCTGAAGTCGTGGGACTCGCGGATGATGGTGGAGTACCCGGTGCGGAGCACGGCGGCTTGCATCTCCCGCACTATGCCGTCCAGCCGGGCGCGGATGATTTCCTGGGTGATGATGTCAACCGATGTTGTTGTCATTGGAGACTCCCAACGTGGGCTGTCTTCAGATTGACGCTCCCGTCGCGGGGCAGCAGTTCTGGCGACGGGGGAGCTTTCATGCTCTGGGGTCAGGCCCCCGCCCGCGCCGCCTTTGTGAATCCCTCCAGGGCGCCTTCCAGCACCCAGTCCTCGACGCAGTAGGAGAGGCGGAAGGAGCCGGGGGCGCCGAAGCCCCGCCCAGGCACGACCAAGACATTGTACTGCAACAGCTCGTTGATGAAGACCAATTCGTCGGCGACGGGGGAGCGGGGGAACATGTAGAAGGCGCCCTGGGGGCGCGGGACCTGATAGCCCAGGCCTGTGAGGGCGTTGTACAGCATGTCCCGCTTGCGTTGGTAATCCAGAACGTCGACGGTGGTCTGCTGAAGGTGAGCGACAACGCGCTGCATGAGGGCCGGGGCATTGACGAAGCCAAGGATGCGGGTGGAGAAGGTGCAACCGGCTACGAGCTCCTCGCGTTCCTCGTAGGCGGGGTTGACGGCGATGTAACCGATGCGTTCCCCCGGCAGGGCGAGGTCCTTGGAGTGGGAAGTGGCCACGATAGTCTGCCGGTAGAAGGGGAAGACGTGAGGGTACGAGAGGCCGTCGAAGATGATCTTGCGATAGGGCTCGTCGCTGATGAGGAAGATTTCGCGGCCGAGCGCCCGGCTCTTGCGTTCGAGGAGTTCGCCCAAGGCCTCGATGCGTTCGGCGGGGTAGAGGACGCCGGTGGGGTTGTTGGGCGAGTTGATGAAGATGGCCCTCGTTTTGGGGCCGATGGCGGCTTCGACGGCGCTGACGTCGGGCAGGAAATCCCCATCGGTGGGGACGATGATGGGCGCGCCGCCGTGGTTGTCGGCGTAGAAGGTGTATTCGGCGAAATAGGGGGCGAGGAGAATGACCTCGTCGCCTGGGTCGAGAATGGTGTGCAGGACGACGTTGATGGCGCCGCCGGCGCCAACGGTCATGACGATCTCGTTGGAGGTGAAGGGGAGGCCGGTTTCGTCGGCGAGGGCGTCGGCGACAGCGGCGCGAGTCTCGTCGTAGCCCGCGTTGGGCATATAGCGGTGGCTGCCGCTGGGAGGGTTGGAGAGGAGGCGTTGGAGGGCCTGGTGGAACTCCGGGGGGGGCTCCATGACGGGATTGCCGAGGGAGAGGTCGAAGACGTTGCGGTCGCCGAAGCGTTGCTTCAGAGCGGCGCCCTGCTCGAACATGCGTCGTATCCAGGAGGACTCTTCCATGGAGCGGCGCACTCTATGGGAAACGGCCATTGGTGCTCCCAGTGCTTCTTGGGGTGGTCTGGCGGCGCTGGCTTTGATTCGAGGCTGGGGTGTAGGTCTCACCGTACACCAAACGGTCGGCCCTTACTATGGCCAAAGCTGAGCTTCGAGGGCGGCGAGCTCACCTTAACATTTCAGGAGAGACATGCGTAAGACCATCGCTGACCCGGGATCATCCTCGCTCTGAGGGTTGTGGGACCTACTTTATGCAAAAGTATTCTCCTCCCTTCAAAGACTTCCCGTTAGAATCGCAACGCGTGACCTCCAGCCGAGGATGCTCTAAGTTCAACTTCAGCCAATAATAGGGGTCGCTTTCATCTTTTTTGAACATCCATTCGGGCCAAGTGGTGGGATCCAATTTCTCCGGTGGCGTTGATGACATCAGGCAGAAATGCGGCGTCACTTCGGGGTGATATTCCTTCCCGTCCTTTCCAAAGATTCCTCCCAATCGTTCCGCCTTCTCATGCATCTGTTTGTTGTTCCAAGAATCGTATCCCTTCGCCTCCACGAGGACAAGGTGATAACTCTCCCCTGATTTGAACGCAATGAATAGATCAGTATCCTGCTGAGTTCCTGTAACTACTCGATCTGAATTGAGGTCTGGATTGGGAAAGGGTTTGCCTACAAACTCAGGGTTCCGGTAGGCCCACAGGCTTGCAGCTATCCAATCCAGGTGATAGTCCATTGCTACGAAAGCACCGCGGGGTATTTCGATTTCAATTTCAGCACCGAGAGCCTTGCGGAAACTCTTGGATAACGGAAAATCCTCGTTACCCAGAGCTTGGCCGATGAGAAAGAACCTTTCCTTCCTGTTGAATTTGTCCAGGATCTCGATTAGGTCAGGCATCGTTATCTCCCTACTGAGATTTCTCGACATGCGCGCATGTCGCCGGCTGAGGTGACCATGCAGGGGAACGATCACGCTCCATGGGAACTACACTTAATCCTCCGCCGCGGCCCTTGCTACGGCCAAAGCTGCGCCTCGAGGGCGGTGGGGTCGGTGACCGGGAGTTGGCAGGCGAAATGCTGACAGACGTAGGCGGTGGCTTTGCCATCGATGAGGGAGCGGCCTTGCAGCAGGGGCCACGCCCCGTCCTGAGAGGCGTCCGTGTCCAGTCCCATGACGACCTTGTTGGGCAGGTAGCGCCCGTGGAGGGCGCGCAGGAGGTCGGCGGTGCCAGGGGCGCCTTCGGCGGCGGCGATGACGACCTCCTTGGGGGTGGAGAGGTAGAAGTCCAACGCTCCCAGCCAATGACCGAAACCGGCGGGGGCCCTGGACAGGTACTCCCGCACGCCGCGGAGGGAGGCCACTGCCGGCTTGGCGTAGTCCGTTTCTCCGGTCAGGGCGGCGAGCCGGAGCAGGACGTCTGCGGCCAGGGCGTTCCCGGAGGGGAGCGCGTTGTCGAAGATGTCGCGTGGTCGGACGGGGAGGGGATCGTGGTCGGTCCCGGTGTCGAAGAAAACGCTCTGACCGCTGTCCCAGAACAGGCGGATCATCTCGTCGGCGAGGGAGCGGGCCTCGTTCATCCAGCGCAACTCGAACGTGGCGGTATGCAGCGCCATCAGGCCGTCTATGAGGGCGGCGTAGTCTGCGAGGTAGCCCTTCAACTGGGAGCGCCCCGCCCGGTGCGAGCGGAGGAGCCGTCCGTCCTGCCGGAGAGTGGCTAGGAGGAAGGCGGCGTTGCGCTCGGCGGCCTGCCGGTAATCGGGCCGTTCCAGAGCGACGGCGGCCTCAGCCATCGCCCTCAGTGCGAGGCCGTTCCACTCGGTGAGGACCTTGTCGTCAAGGGCGGGCGGGATCCGCTCGTAGCGGGCATCTAGGAGGACCGCCCGGCCGCGCTGGACTGCCGCTTCGAGCGCTTCGCGTGATATCCCGAGTTCGGCGGCGACCGTCCCGGCCTCGCGGGGAACGTTGAGGATATTGCTGCCCTCGAAGTTGCCGGCCTGGGTGACGCCGTAGTAGGCGTTGAAGAGAGGAGCGTCGCCGGGGCCGAGGATTTCGGCAATCTCCTGGGGGGTCCAGACGTAGAACTTGCCTTCCACGCCCTCGCTGTCGGCGTCCTGGGCGGAGAAGAAGCCGCCCTCCGGGGCGGTCATGTCGCGCAGGAGGTAGTCAAGGGTCTCCTCGACGATGCGCTTGTAGAGGGGATTGCCGGTTGCCTGGTGGGCATGGAGGTACAGGGAGGCGAGGAGGGCGTTGTCGTAGAGCATCTTTTCGAAGTGGGGGGTCAGCCAGAACTGGTCGGTGGAGTAGCGGGCGAACCCGCCGCCGAGATGGTCGTAGATGCCGCCGAGGGCCATGCGATGGAGGGTGAGCTCGACCATGCGCAGCGCATCGGGGTCGCCGGTCCGGTGGTGGTGGCGGAGGGCGAACTCCCAGGACATGGGCTGGGGGAACTTGGGAGCGCCGGCGAGACCGCCAAGCTGCCAGTCGAACTGGGAGCGGAGCTGGGCGAAGGCCTGGTTGAGGATCTCGGTGGTGAGAGGCTCGAGGCCGGCCTGAGCGGCACCCGCATGGCGCAGGCGCTCGGTCAACTGCTGGGCCATTTCCTCCACCTTCGACCTGTCGGCTTGGTAAGCCCTGGCGACGGCCTGCAACACCTTGGGCCAGCCGGCGATGCCGTGGCGGTCGTCCGGCGGGAAGTAGGTCCCGCCAAAGAAAGGCTTGCCGTCGGGAGTGAGGAAGACATTGAGGGGCCAGCCGCCCCGGCCGGTCATGGCCTGGACGGCCCCCATGTAGATGCTGTCGAGGTCCGGGCGCTCCTCGCGGTCGACCTTGATGTTGACGAAAGCGTCGTTCATCAGGCGGGCGATGTCCTCGTTCTCGAAGGACTCGCGCTCCATGACGTGGCACCAGTGGCAGGCGGAGTAGCCGATGGAGACGAGGATGGGCTTGTCTTCGTCCCGCGCCTTGGCTAGCGCGTCCTCTCCCCAGGCGTGCCACTCGACGGGGTTGTGGGCGTGCTGGAGGAGGTAGGGGCTGGTCTCGTTGATGAGGAGGTTGGGCATGGGAGTCCTGGAGGGCTTACGGCTCGGGGGATGGGGCTGGGCCGGGGATGCCGGTCTAATGCCGGGTGGTCTTCTGGAGGGTCGAGAGGCCTCGATAAGCGAATCGTACCACGGGCTGCGGGGCCACCCAAGAGCCTTCTGCTACAATTGCCGACAGGCGTTTCGCGGATTACGCAAGTATTGCTGGACGCAAGTATTGCTGAACGGTGGATTTGATGACGCAAGTGTCAACGAAAAGAGAGGCATTCCTTCAACGGCTGTCCCGCGGGCCGATTCTGGCCGACGGGGCGATGGGCACGGAGCTGTATGCCCGCGGCCGGCAGAAGTTCGAGCAGTGTCTGGACGAGTTGAACCTGCTGGCGCCTGATCTGGTGCTTCAGGTGCACTTGGACTACCTCCAGGCCGGGGCGGAGATCCTGGAGACCAACACGTTCGGGGCCAACCGCCTTCGCCTTGAGCCTCACGGGTTGGCGGAGCAGGTTGGGGAAATCAACCGCCGGGGCGTCGAGCTGGCGCGAGAGGCGCGTCGCTTGACGGGGGTGCCCGCCTGGATCGCCGGGGCGATTGGACCGGCCGGCAAGCCGCTGGCGCCCCTTGGTCCGCTGACGAGGGCGCAGGCCGGCAGGACGTTCCGGGAGCAGGTCGACGCACTCCTTGAGGGCGGCATCGACATGATCGTCTTCGAGACGTTCTCCTCATTGGGGGAGCTAGAGGAGGCGGTGAGGGCGGCCCAGGAGGCCTGCGACCTGCCAATCGTCGCCCAGATGACGTTCACTGAGGAGGGCAACAGCCTCTACGGGGACGCGCCCACCGAGGCGGCGCGCCGCCTGCGCGAGATCGGCGTGGACGTGGTTGGGGCCAATTGCAGCGTGGGCTCGCAGTCGATGGTGGCGACGATCGAGCAGATGGCCGAGGCGACCGGCGGCCTGATGGCGGCGCAGCCGAACGCTGGGTTCCCCCACGACGTGGAAGGGCGGCACGTCTATATGGCGTCGCCGGAGTACATGGCGGGGCATGCGCGCCGCATGGTGGAGCTTGGGGTTAGCATCATCGGCGGGTGCTGCGGCACGACGCCCGAACACACGGCGGCGCTGCGGGAAGCGGTGGCGGCGCCGGTAAAGACGGCGCCGCGCAGACCGGCGCAGGCGGCCCCTGCGGCTGAAACGGAGCGTCGCGCCGCGGCGACGGCCGTTCCTGACTTGGAGCCTACCGGCCTCGCCAAGAAGCTGGGCCGGAAATTCGTGGTGACGATGGAGGTAATCCCGCCCAAGGGATTCGACATCAGCCAGATTCTGGAGCGCCTGCGCCCTCTCCAGGGCACAGGGCTGCTGGACGCCGTCAACATCGCCGACAACCCCAGGGCGCGGGGCCGGATGAGCGCCCTGGCTACGAGCGCCCTCGTGCAGGGCCGGCTGGGGCTGGAGACCATCATGCACCTGGCGACGCGGCACCGGAACCTGCTGGCGCTGCACTCCGAGCTGCTGGGAGCGCACGGGCTGGGCGTTCGCAACCTCTTCATTGTCCGGGGCGATCCGCCCTCCCTGGGAGATTACCCGGAGGCCGGCGTTCTCTCGGACGTAACGCCATCGGGGCTGATGCGGCTTATCGAAGGCTTCAACAGGGGGGAAGGAGCCTTGGGGCAGTCCTTGGAACGGCCCACGTCGTTCATTACGGGGGCGGCTCTGGACCTGGCGGCGCTGGACATGGACCGGGAGCTGCGTCTCTTGGAGCGCAAAGTGGAGGCCGGGGCGGATTTTCTGCTGACCCAGCCCATCTACGACCCGGAGACCGTGGAGCGCTGGCGGCGTCGGCTCGGAGGATTCCCCAAGCCCGTGTTGTTGGGAGTCCTGCCGCTGCGCAGCCTGCGCCACGCGGAGTTCCTCCACAACGAGGTGCCGGGCATCGCGGCGTCGGAGGCGGTGCGGGAGCGTCTGCGCAGGGCCGGAGAGGATGAGGGCGAAGTTGGGCTTGAAATCGCTCGCGAGGTGCTGAGGGCGACGGCGCCGCATGTCGCCGGGGCGTACGTGATACCGCCGTTCAACCGGTACCAGGTCCTCTCAGAGCTGTTGGAAGGAATGGAGGATGCCCTGCCGGGGCTCGGGCAACCCTAGGGATTCTCTTTACAGGCTAGCCCGGGCCGCTGGAATTTGGATGAGGTCATTGGACAAGAGTTTACGGAGATGCCTGCCCGCTCAATGGCGCTGCGAACCACAGCTCACGGAGATGCCCGCTCAATGGCGCTGCGAACAAGAGCTTACGGAGATGCCCGATCAATGGCGCGCGAACAAGAGCTTACGGAGATGCTCACCCGCTCAATGGCATCGCGAACGATAGCTTACGGAAACGCCTCTCTGCTCAATAGCGCCACGCACATGGGCTGTTGGGGCCGGTTGAAGTCCCACCCCCGGCGAATCCCCCACCCCTCCGTCCCTTCCCCACACCCGCGGGAAGGCTAGCAAGCGCTGCTTGTACCTCCCTCCGTACTCGGAAGAAGGTTAGAAAGTGGGGCCCAACGCGCCAGGTGAGCAAACGCCGCCGCCGCCGTCCCCCCCAAGCAGGGTGCAGGGGGCGCAGCCCCCGCCGGGGGTGCAGCGAGTCCCCCTGTACCCCAAACGTTGGAGGGTGGGCAGGTGGGACAACGGCGTCCGCCAAGCCAGACCCTCCGCTGAAGGAGGGTCTGGCCAAGACAAAACCATCCGTCCCCATCGGCGGGCGGACGCCGGAGTCCGAGGCCCCTGCCACCCCCCCATTGCAAAATACGAACAATTGTGCTATAATAGCCCCATGAAGTCAGCCGACAGCCCGCTTCTCTTTCTCGGAGCCTGCCGCATACATCTAGCACTGTGGGCTAGCCATAAAGAATCCCCCTGTGGCAGGGGCGCTGAGGGAACAACCCAAGGGGCAAGACCCTCCAAGGAAGCGTGGGACCGGAGCGAATGCTGTTGTAAGGCACAGGCTCTTGGAGCCGCTAAGGCTCGTCTCGGTTTCGCTATCGCTCGCGACGGCTCCGTCTCAGATCTGTCCCGGCTCCGTCACGCCTCCCTTCGAGGCGCCGCTGGTAAACGTCGCGAAGCGTCGCCAACTGTCCCACAGTCGTGACATCTGTCCCCTGGAGTGCTATGGACTACCGCTCTCGCTTCCGCCGCTTTTGCCGTTGGCGCCCCTACCGGCTTCCGCCTGCTCCACGCCTGGACGCCCTCTCCTGTTCCGGGCGCTGCCGGAGGCCGCCTACCGCGCAGAACGCGAAGCGCGCGACGCCTACAGGCAGGAGCGCGGTGGGGTTCCGGGGCGGGACGGCTATCCAAACGGTGAAGCGGCCCCGATCTTGGCGTCGCCCGGCTGGCGCCGGCGACAGGCTGAAGGCGCTCTCCTCAGCCTCGCAGACAAAGCCATCGAGGTGATGAAAGCAGCGCTTGCGGCGAACGACACCCGCGTCGCCGAGTGGATCATTGAGCGCGCCGTCGTGCGGCCCCACCAATCCCTATCGCAGCACCCACTGGCGAGCTACAATCTCTGAAGAACCCCGCCAAGCAACTCAGCCCAGCTTGCCTTGGGTTGTTCAGAGGTTCCCTAGGGCAGGCCTATTTCGCCAGTTGGATCTTTTTGGCCTGGTCCTTGTTCCGCACCGCCGCGTACCACCCGAACTTCCTCACGGCGGAGGCGTGGACGTGGTGGACCTCCACAACATGCCTGTCCATGCGCTGGACAGCCTCGTGGGACGTAAGGGCTTCGGCGTCAAAGGGACACTTGAATCCGATTTCCCGGCACCGAAGATTCTTGGCCATTGCTGCCTCTCTGGATAGGGTTTTGCGGCGGGCCGGCTAGATCAGGCCCGGTGGGCGCTGCACGACGCGTTGGACGTAGATGCCCGGCGTAACGACGGCCTCCGGGTCAAGGTCTCCAAGCTCCACCAGTTGGTCGACCTCTAGGACGGTGACCCGTGCGGCGGTTGCCATCACTGCGTTGAAGTTCCTGGAAGCGCCGCGATAGACCGCGTTGCCCAGGGGGTCGGCTTTGTGGGCGCGGAGGAGGGCGAAGTCTGCGGTGAGGGCGTGCTCCAAGAGGTGCTCGCGACCATCGAATACCCGCGTCTCCTTGCCCTGCGCCACCAGAGCGCCGACGCCGGTTGGCGTGTAGAAGGCGGGGATGCCTGCGCCTCCCGACCGGATGCGCTCCGCGAGAGTGCCCTGTGGGACAAGGTCCAGTTCCACCTCGCCGGCCCGGTACTGCTCGTAGAAGGGGGTGCTGCCGCTCCGGGGGACCGGAAAGGAGGCGACGACCTTCCGCACCTGGCGGTTCTCGAAGAGGATGGCGTGGCTCTGGTAGTCGGCGTCTGGAGGCGCGCCGAAGCCGGGCAGGCCCGCCGTATTGCTGATGATGGTGAGATCCCTGGTCCCCTTGTTCCGCAGTTCGGCGATGAGGCCGGTGGGCATTCCGCCGGGCCCTCCAAACCCGCCGAGCATGACGACTGCGCCGTCGGAGAGGCCGGCGATGGCATCAGCGAAGGTGGGGACGACTTTGTTGATGGCCATGAGGAGCGGGTTTCTGACTACCGACTGCCGCAGATTCTAGCAGGGGAGAGGCTGAGTATCCAGGTGGCGAAGCGCGTCGTTGACGGGTCGCGTAGGGGCCGGTACGCTCCCTGCCCGCGAGGGACGCCCGCTGGTCTGTTCGGGGCGGGAGGAGGAGCGGGGGTATGCATGAGACGGGCTGTCGAGGAGGCCGCGCCAATGTGGCTGGGAAGAGAGGGGATCAACGAGCGCTTTGTGGAGATGAGCCATGGCGGAACGCGCTATCTCGAGGGTGGGTCCGGGGCGCCCGTTGTGTTGCTGCATATGTTCGGGCTGACCAAGGGCGCTCATTGCTGGCTCCTGAATATCGAGGCTTTGGCCAAGCGGTTCCACGTGCTGGCGCCGGACTACGTGGGCTGGGGCTTCGGGGATCGCCTGGATCAGGCATACTCCTTCGCCTACCTGGTGGACTTTGTCAGGGAGTTCCAGGACGCGCTGGGATTCGAGCGCACCCACGTTGTGGGCCATGCGCTGGGAGGGTGGATCGCCATGCTGCTGGCGTACGAGAGCCCCCAGCGGGTGAACAGGCTGGTGTTGACCGGCAGCGGGGGTCTGAGTCAGCCCATTCGAGCCGAGCACGCTGAGATTCCATCTGCGGCGGACATCAGGCGGAGGCTGGAGCGGACCATGAACGTTTCGGCTGAGGATCTGGAGCGGCTGACTGAAGAAGAGGTCCGCATTGCCCGGCTTCCCGGCGCGGTGGACGCGTATCAGAGAGTCCTGGGGCACTTCGCCGACAACGAAAACCGGGACCGCTACGAGGTGTCCCGGCGGCTGTCCCGCATCAAGGCGCCGACCCTCATCGTTTGGGGTGGACAGGACGTGGTCACGAACATGGACATGGCGCGGAAGCTGCATGGCGGCATCGCCGGGTCCAGGCTGGCGGTGGTGGAGGACGGGGGCCACTACCTGCCGGGGATGCATCCCGCCGAGTTCAATCGGCTTGCGGCGGAGTTTCTTGCCGGGTAGTGGGCGGGCTCAAACAGCTCCCTGGAGCGTTGCTTCTTTGCTCGCTTGCTTGCGCCGCGACGCCCTTGAAGGCCTCGCGCAGCTCCCTGGTTGCTTCCCACACGTCGACGTCGCGGGGCAGCACTATCGTGCCTGACCGGTGCCTGTAGGCCTCCGGGTCGTCGACTCCCGGCGGCGCGGCGCCCTGCTCCTCCAATGCCCTTGCCGCGCCGAGGAGAAGGCGGCGCACCTTGATGATCATGGCGTCGGTGGCGCCCAGGTGCTCGGCGCTGCGGTCCTGGATTGTGCCCTGGCTCTCGGTGATGCCCCTGTCCTGGTTCTCGATGCCCTGTATGCCGGTGTAGCCGTCCAGAGTCTTGTCGTATCTCTGGGCGCGGCGATCGATCTCCATGTCGTTGGCGGAGGCGACGGCCGGGCGGAAGCGGCCCAGCCAGTCTGTGGTGTTGGGGAGGGTCTTGCCGTGGCCGCCGGAGGGCTTGCGTGGATTCGGCGAGGTCATGATCCATTGCATCGTGTGGGTGTCGTCAATGGGGACCTCTGCGGTGTAGTCGCACGAGGTTTTGAGATTGTTGGTGGGGCTCTGCGTATAGAAGGGGAAATGGAAGTTCATGATCCGGTAGTAGTAGGTGTCGTCTTCCGCGGGCCGCTGCGCCGCGTAGCTGGCGCCGGACTCGGTGTCGAACAGCAGGAACTTCAACGGGGCCTTGGAGAGCAGGTGCTTGAAGGCCTGGTCATTGAGGAACGCGTCGGCCAACGCTGGCCCATTCTCAAGGTCAATGGAGCCGAGGTGGAGGAAGTTGCCGTGGCTGGTGTCCATGTTGTTCTCCATGGCCTGGACCCAGTTGCACTCGATCTGTTGCGTGACGACGTTGGCGGCGACCATGTTCGATTCGAGGTCGGGGAGGGGTGGGGGAGCCTGCCGAGGCCCCATGTAGGTCCAGACGACGCCTCCGCGCTCGGCGCAGGGGTAGGCGATGGCTTTGACCTTGGCTTTGAAGTTGCTCTCCTCGGGCTCCGAGGGCATGTCCACGCACTGGCCGGTGACGTCGTATTTCCAACCGTGGTAGACGCAACGCAGGCCGTCTTCCTCGTTGCGCCCATAGAAGAGCGACGCCCCGCGATGGGGGCAGTGGTTCTGTATGAGGCCGACGCGGCCGGAAGTGGCGCGGAAGGCTAAGAGGTTCTCGCTGAGAAGGCGGATGCGCACAGGGGGGCAGTCCGGCTCCGGCAGCTCATCGGACCGCGCGGCGGGTATCCAATACTGGCGCATTAGGCTGCCCATGGGTGTCCCCGGTCCGGTCATGGTCAGCAACTCGTTCTCAGCTACGCTCAGCATGGCTTGGCTCTCCTCGGGGCGTTCCGCTCCAGGTAGGCGCATTCTAGGAAGGCTGGCATTAGGCCGTCAATTGCGGCTGCCCGCTGAGCGTGGTTGGGGGGATGGCGCTTTTTGCCTCTAGGAGCGTCATGGGGATGCCTGATGTGATCGGGGCGCGCTTGATTGACCGGCCCTCGGCGAGGGAATACGCTTTGGAGGACGCGCTGGCGGTCACGCGCCGCCGCAATCTCACGGGTTAGGCTGGTTAGATGTTCGAACGGACTGTGTTGGACAACGGACTCAGGATCGTCACGTCCTCCATGCCGCACACCAAGGCGGTGTCGGTGCTGCTGTTGGTGGGCGCGGGGTCGCGCTACGAACGGGTGGAGGAGATGGGCATATCGCATTTCCTGGAGCACATGCTCTTCAAGGGCACGACGCGCAGACCCCTGCCGCAGCAGGTCAGCGAAGCGATCGAGGGCGTGGGCGGGGTGCTCAACGCCAGCACCGACAGGGAGATGACGGTCTACTGGTGCAAGACGCCGCAGCAGCACTTCCCGGCGGCGGTGGACTTGCTCGTCGACATGGTGCGGGAGTCGCTGTTCAGGTCCGACGACCTTGAGAAGGAGCGCGACGTGGTGGTGGAGGAGTTGGCGATGACCAACGACTTTCCCACTGACCGGGTTGGGGTGATCCTGGATGAGCTCATCTGGCCGGACCAGCCGATGGGGCGCGACGTGGGAGGCACAAAGGAGTCGGTGGAGGGCATCACGAGAGACATGATGCTGGACTACCTGGGCCGCCAGTACGTCCCCGCGAACGTCGTGGCGTCGGTGGCGGGAGGGGTCGCGCACGACGAGGTGGTCGAGCTGGTCAACGGGCTTCTGGGCTCGTGGCGAGGAGCTGCACACTCACCCTGGTTCCCGGTAGAGAATGGCCGGAAGGAACCGCGGGTGGCTTTGGAGCATCGCCAGTTGGAGCAGGCGCACCTATCGCTGGGCCTGGAGGCATACTCGGCTCACCATCCTGACCGCTACGCCCTTGACCTCCTGAGCATCATCCTGGGCGAGGGCATGAGCAGCCGTCTGTTCGTGGCCCTGCGAGAGGAGCAAGGGCTGTCCTACGACATCGCTTCAGGAGTGCAACACCTGCAAGATACGGGGGCCTTCATCGTCTCGGCGGGAGTGGACCCATCCAAGCTGGAGCAGGCGATGAAGTCGATCATGGAGGAGTTGGCCAAGGCGAAGAGCGGGGCGTCCCCGGAGGAGCTGGCCAAGGCCAAAGAAGTGGCGAAGGGGCGGATGCTGCTGGGCCTTGAGGACAGCCGCAGAGTGGCCAGCTTCATTGGATCGCAGGAACTTCTGATGGACCGGATTCTGACTCCGGACGAGGTGTTGGAGCGGGTGGACGCCGTTGCCGTGGACGACATCCATCGGGTGGCGAACGATGTCCTGGTGGAGAGCGCCCTGAACCTTGCGGTGGTCGGGCCTGTGGACAACGAGGATGCGCTGAGGGAGCTACTCCGTTTGCCCTAGGGAACCTCTGAACTAGCCGTCAACTCGATCTCGTTTCCCATCTAGCCACCTCGCAATCCACGGCCCTATGCGTCCAGGCGGGCGATGGTGTCCGCCGCTTCCTGTAGCCGCCGCTCCCGGAACCGGACTGCGCCAACGAGCAGGGCGATGCCGGCGGCTAGGGCGCAGATCAGACCCACTGCGCTATAGCCTCCTATCGCAAGCGCGAGGCCTCCGAGAACCGGGCCCAGGGTGGTTCCAGTCTGATTGCTAAGGGCGGGGATGCTCTGGGCGGTCCCGCGCCGTCGATGGCCGCCTATGATGGAGAGG
Source organism: Dehalococcoidia bacterium (assembly GCA_965263165.1). GTDB lineage: Bacteria > Chloroflexota > Dehalococcoidia > Lucifugimonadales > SAR202-VII-2 > SAR202-VII-2. Next base: position 710,072 of record OZ253584.1, on the reverse strand, counting down.
AATGTGATGAAAGCTGTGAAGGGCGCCGAGGTCACAGTGGTGAGCAGTAGGCCTAGGGCTACGGTTACGGCCAGGTGAGGGCCGACGCCGAAGAGGATGAACGCTAATATGCCTCCGATGGCCGTTCCGGCGGGCATGACCCAGATCCGATACTTGGTGTCGGCGAGGTACCCGCCCGCTGCCGAGGCCACGATGACGCCGATGCCGGCGGTGGCTATGGGCAGGGCGGTCTGTGAAGTCGAAAGGCCGTATTGCTCGATGAGGTAGGCGGCGAAGTAGGTGTTGAAGGCGAAGAAGGCGAAACGGTTGCAGAAGTTGGCGATGCTGAGGTCCCAGACGAAGCTGAGCTTGAACAGTGGGATGAAGCGGCTGATGATGGAGCCGGCAGCGACGGTCGAGGGCTTGCCACCCGGTAGCATCACGGCCACCATCCCCCAGATTGCCACGGTCAGGATAGCGGCAAGGTAGAAACTCCAACGCCACCCGAAGGCGTCTCCCACCAGCGCCATCGCGGCGACGCCGATAACGCCGGCGAAACCCATGCCGGTGCTCATCAGCCCGATGGCCCTGCCCCGGCGCTCCACGGGTATGTAGTCGCCCATGATGGCCCCGAACGTGGGCGGAGTGACGCCGATGACGCCGGTGAGGCCCCGGAAAGCCATGGCAGACGCGAAGCCCCAGGATAGACCCGTTCCCAGGAGTCCGAGGGCGGCGCCGCCTATGCCCACTAGGAGGATGGGCTTGCGCCCGTATTTGTCGGAGAGTGTTCCGGCCAGGGTGGCGGCGAACAGCCACACGAAGGGAGTGGGGGCGTTGAGTTGACCGGCGATGGCCACCGGAACGCCGAACTCCTCCGCCATGTCGACCAGCAGGGGACCGGTCATCAGGATGACCAGCAGTGCGGTGAACAGGGCGATGGCGCCCACGAGGACGAGCGGGGCGAATGTGGGGGTGCGTCCTGATCGGGAGAGCATGAGCGGGTGTGATCCTCAGTGAGGGCGGCTGTCGGCGCTGTCGGCGGCCGCGTTCGGTGATGCGACGATACGCCAGAACGCGGTGACCCTGTCAAGTGAGCAACTGGCCCGCCTATCCGATATGCAGGAGCCTGGCGGCATTGCCGCCGGCGAGAAGCCGGCGGTCCTCATCGCTGATTGGCTGTCCGTTCAACTCCCCCAGGCTGCGCTGCTGCCCGATAAGCGGGAAGTCCGAGGCCCATAGCACTCGATCGGGGCCCAAGAGGCTGACCACCGTAGGGTAGACGGAGGGCCGGTACAGAAATGGGGACGCGGCGGTGTCGACGTAAACGTTGCTGAGGCTGTCGCCGACCTCCGGCATAAGGGCGTAGAAAGGGAGGCCGCCGCCCCAGTGTGCGAGGATGATGACATTGTCTGGGAAGTTGCGGATGAGGCCCCAAAGAGCGCGCGGCCCCGCTGCGTTATCGCCGGCCCCCTTTCCGGGGTAGGAGTGGCCGACCGGCTCTGAGGCGTGGATGAGCACGGGAAGCTGGTGCATTGCCGCTGCCTCCATGAGGGGCGACATGAGCTCCTTGTCAGAGAGGTCGAAGGCCTGGCTGTCCGGGTGCAACTCGCCTATACCCGCAGCGCCGGCCCGGGCGCATCGCTGGACCTCGACGACTGCGTCCGGCCCCCATGCGGGATTGACGGAACAGAAGGCCAAGAGGCGCTGAGGGTGGCAGGTTGCGGCGTCGATGGCGTAGTCATTGACGCTGCGAGCGAGGGTGGGGTCCGTCCAGCCGAAGCCGACGGCAACAGAGGCGTCGACGCCGGCCTGGTCCATGGACTCCAGCAGCTCCTCGGCAGTGGCAAAGCGGGCCTTGGGCGAGGCAAAGAGGGCGCCGAAGGTGGCGTCGCGTTGCAAGTGGCGGGGGCGCTCATCGCGCAGCCAGGGGGGGAGGACGTGGGCATGGGCGTCGACGATCATGGGGGGGCATTCTAAGGCCGCCCCGCAGGGGGGTCAAACCGCTGCCGGGGCAATGACCCCGGGCCTCGGATAACGGCCCTGTCAGATTGACAGGCGGGCCGTGGGCTACTAGAATCCCCATCGTTTCGTCTTGTGATATCGGCCAACATCCGAGGCGCGCCACGACGTCTATAAGGCCGTCAACTCCTCCTTCGCTGACTTCTCGCAGCCACACTCCGCGTTCTCTTGCGTTTGCCCCAGCTTGCGGACCCGGACGGAGCGCCCCTATGACGGGGGCCTAGCGGGCGGCAGATATGCGAACGCGCTGGCATCTTCCTGCCGGAGAAAGGGTCGTACACCGGCCCCGGCGTGAAGAGCTACGTCCTATCCACCTCCGGCTTCTGTCGCCGCGGGGGCCGAGAAAGCCCCGCGCTTCCTATTGGACCGTCGCGATCCTGTTCTTTCTGCTCATCGCGGGCGGAACAGCGCTGCTCATGCTGCCCTGGGCCACCGAGCAGGCGAGGTACACGCCGTTCCTGACTGCCCTGGTGACCGCCACCTCCGCGGTCTGCGTCACCGGACTGGTGGTGGTGGACACGGGCGGGTATTGGACGGCCTACGGTCAGACCGTGATAGCGGCGCTGATCTTTCTCGGCGGCCTGGGTATTATGACCAGCGCCACGCTGCTGTTCATCCTGATAGGGCGGCGCATCACGCTGGCGAACCGGCTCCTGATTCAGGAGTCGATGGGGACGCCGAGGCCTGGTGGCGTGGTGCGGCTGGCCATCACCATTGCCATAGTGGCCGTTGCCATTCAGGTGCTGGGGTTCCTTGTGCTGTGGGGGGTGTTTTGGAGCGGCGCCGGGGGCCTGACGGGGGCGCCGCTGGAGGCGCTGGGGTACGCGGTGTTCCACGCGATTTCGGCCTTCAATAACGCCGGGTTCGACATCTTCCCGCATCCTGACGGGGCTCTGCCGAGCATAACGCGGTTCCAGACGCACCCGGGCTTCCTGACGGTGACGCTGCTGATGGCGCTGCTCGGAGCGATAAGCTACACCATCATCCGCGACGTGGCGACGCTGCGGCATCGGTTCAAGCGCTACTTGCTCGACACGAAAATCGTGTTGGTGGGCACGGCCTTCCTCTTGCTCATTGGGACGCCGCTGATTTTCCTCATGGAATTCTCCAACGGCGACACGTTCGGTGGCCTGTCCGTGGGCGACAAGCTGATGAATTCGTTCTTCTTCGCGGCGGTGTCGAGGACGGCGGGCTTCGCCACGGTGAGCTTCGGGGAAATGGAGCTGGAGACCGGCTTCTTTATGACGGGGCTCATGTTCATTGGCGGGGCGTCGGCGTCGACGGCGGGCGGTATCAAAGTGAACACGTTTGCGGTGTTGGTGATCGCGGTGCTGGCGTCGATCCGGGGGCGCCCGCAGCCGGTGGCCTTCGGTCGGAGCCTGCCGGCGGTCCAGGTATACAGGGCGTTGGTCGTGGTGATGGTGGCGGCGGTAGTCGTGTTCTTCACGGCAATACTGCTCACGGTCACGGAGGACACCGCCTTCTTCCCCGCCTTTTTCGAGACGGTGTCGGCATATGGAACGGTGGGGCTGAGCCGGGGCATTACGCCGGAGTTGTCGCCGGTTGGGAAGATCATCATCACCGTCGCCATGTATTTGGGGAGGCTTGGGCCGCTGACCCTGGCGCTGGCGTTGGCCCAGCAAGAACAGCATGCGACCTATCGTTATGGTGAAGAGCGGGTTAAGATTGGTTGAGTAGGAGGCAGTGATGGCCAAACAAGTCGCGGTCTTAGGGCTGGGCAGGTTCGGGTCGACCATGGCGCGGGCGCTGTACAGGGCGGGCCACGACGTGCTGGCGCTGGACAAGGACTCCGGGAAGGTCAGGGAGGTCACCGGGGACGTGACCTACCCGGTGCAGGGCGACGCAAACGACGAGCGATTCCTGCGCGAGGTGGGAATCCTCGACTACGATGTGGCGGTAGTGGCCATCGGTTCGGACGTGCAGTCAAGCCTGCTGGTGACGGTGCTGCTCAACAGCCTGCGGGACGAAGAACGTCAGCGGAGGCTGCGGCGTCAGGGGCCGCAGGCAGTGGATGAAGAGCTGCGGCCGTTTATCATCGCCCGTGCGCAGGACAGGGTGCACTCCAGCGCTCTCTCTCGTCTTGGGGCGGATAAGGTAGTGCAGATCGAGGGAGAGGCGGGGGAGGAGTTGGTGCATCTGGTGTCGCTGCCGTACCGCCTCAGGGAATACCTCGACGATTACATGAGCGTGGCCCCGGACTTCAGCATCACGAAACTGCGGGTGCCTCCGAAGCTGGTGGGTTGTACGCTGAAGGAAGTGCGCTCGGGCCGCGCCAGGGATAAGTACGGACTGGTGGTGATGGCGATACGGAGAGGTAAGGATCTGGTTCTGAACCCCGACGAGGATGAGACCCTGTTGGAGGGGGACTCCATCGTGGTGGGGGGGCGCACGGAGTTGTTGGAAAGACTCCTGGAGCCCATTCCGGACGTTGGGGCCGAGGCGAGATAGCAGCGGGCATCATCTTGTCTGGTCTTGACGGAAGCCCCATAATTGGGCATCGCCCGGATTGTGAAAACCTACGAGGAGCCCCCGGTCTTCCATGGATGCGCGAAACGTTCTTGTGCCAGTGAGCGGTCACCCCAGCGAGGCGGAGGCGATTGAGGTTGCCAGCAACCTCGCGCGGTTGTGCAAGGGCAAGGTCCACGTTCTGTACGTCATCGAGGTGCCTCGGTCCCGCCCTGTGGACTGCGAGCTCTCGGTGGAGGACATCAACAAGGGGGAGGACGTGCTGCGCTCCTTGGAGCAGCGAGCGAAGCAGTGCAAGTCCAACGTGGTGGGCGACCTGGTTCAGGTGCGGAACGCCGGGCCAGCCGTGGTTGAAGAGGCGATACAGACGGGCGCGGACACAATCGTTATTGCCATGCCCTTCAAGCACCAACATGGCGTTTCGGATATGCGGAATGCCGTACCCTACGTGCTGCGCAATGCTCCCTGCAAGGTGATCGTGCTGAGAGAGCCGGCGCCGGCCATGGCCGGCGCGACGAGCTGGTAGGGGGCCAAGGTGCGTATTCTTGTGATGGGGTGTGGCAGAGTGGGGTCCTCGGTGGCCACGCTGCTCATGCGGGAAGGGCACGATGTCCGGATCATGGATCTGAATCCGGAGAGCTTCCTACGCATCTCGCCGGAGTACAGGGAGAGCATTGCCTTCCAGGGGGACGGCACGAGCCAGGATGACCTTCGGCAGGCGGGGATAACGGAAGCGGACGCTTTCATCGCCGTGTCCTCGCACGACACGCAGAACGCGATGGCGGCCCAGATGGCAAGGACGCTATTCCATGTGAATCGGGTGGTGTGCCGCATGAACGACCCCGCCAGGCAACAAATGTACCAGGCGCTGGGGATCGAGGCGGTGAGTCCCATTACCTATCTGACCAACAATATCCTCGACGCCGTGCACCGTTAGGAGCGGGGTTTGTACATTCTGGTGGTCGGGTGCGGGCGCGTGGGCTATCACCTTTCGAAGGCGTTGGCCGCGGTGGGGCACGAGGTCCTCGTTATCGAGAACAATCCTAGCCGGATTTCCCGCTTCACCGAAGAGGTGGGCAGCATGGCGCTGATCGGGGATGGCAGCGAGGTGGGGGTGCTGAGGGAGGCCGGGGCGGAACGCGCCGATCTGATGGTTGCCACCACCGCCAGCGACTCCGATAACCTGGTGATCTGCCAGGTGGCGAAGCACGTCTTCAACGTCCAACGCACGGTGGCGCTCGTCAACAACCCCAGCAATCAGCCGCTGTTCAAGCAGTTGGGGGTGGACAAGCCGGTGAGCAGCACCGAGATCATCCTGAAGAACATCGAGGAAGAGATCCCGACGCATTCACTGGTGCACTTGCTGAACCTGGAGACGTCGCACAGGGAGGTGGTGGTTATCCGGGTGCCTGCGGATGGGATGGTGCTGGACAGGCCCCTGCGGGAAGTGCTGTTGCCCGCGAACTCCCATGTAACGCTCGTCATCAGCCACGAAGGGGCTGTCCATCCTCCCAACGATGAGCTGGTGCTCAAGGCGGAGGACGAGGTGGTCTGTGTGACCACCCAGGATGAGGAGGAGACGCTCCTCAAAACACTGACGCAGGTGCATTAACCCGTGGCGCGCACCATCGCCTATCTGGGACCGGCCGGCACGTACACCGAAGAGGCAGCCCGTCGATACGACGCCGGCGCCGTCCTGACGCCCCTCGCCTCGATTGCCGCCGTGGGGAACGCTGTGGCTGTGGGGGACTCGGACGAGGGCGTGGCCCCCATTGAGAACAGCCTCGAAGGCGCCGTCAACGATACGCTCGACCTACTGATTCAAGAGTCGCGCCTCCGCATCCGGCGCGAGTTGAACCTAGCTGTGGAGCACTGCCTCCTGGTCGCGCCGGGGACGGACCTGGATCAGATTGGGGTCGTGATATCGCACCCCCAGGCCCTGGGGCAGTGCCGCGACTACATCAAGCAGCGGTTTCCAAAGGCGGATGTTCTGCCCGCGCTCAGCACGGCAGCGGCTGTGGAGTACATGCAGGAGGCGATGGCGGTGGAGCATGTAAAGGGGGCGGCTTGGCCGGTCCCAGTGGCGGCGATCGCCACGCGGCGCGCTGCGGAGATCTACGGCGTGGTGATCGCGGAAGAGGGAATACAGGACAGGCCGAACAATGAGACCCGCTTCGTGGTGCTGGCTCGTGAGGATCACCCGCCGACAGGACGCGACAAGACGTCGCTGTGCTTCTCTTTCGACCAGGACATTCCGGGTCAGCTCTACGCCGTCCTGAAGCTGTTCGCCGACCGGAACATCAACCTCGCCAAGATCGAGTCGCGGCCAACCAAGGACGGCCTGGGAAGGTACATTTTTCTCATAGACCTAGAGGGACACAAGCTGGACGCCGGCGTGAGGGAGGCTCTCTCAGCGCTGCAAGCCAGAGTGTCGCTCTGCAAGGTCTTTGGCTCGTACCCCCGCTTCGAGGCTTCCTGAGCCATTGCCCGTTCCCCGGCCGGTACGCTCAATGGGCGGGCGGTGGGGGGCGCGGGCGGTGCCGTTGACCCGGTCGCGAAGGACACCCCAAGGGCCGAGGACCGTGAGTCCCGCTGGCACGAGACCCAGGAAGACGGGCAGCAGCCTGCCGAACTTGAAGAACAGCGGCGACTGAAAGTCGATGTCTCCGTAACGTCGGATGAGCCGCTGGGCGCCGGGAAAGCGCAGCAGCGATACGGCCCTTTTCAGGTCGGAGTCGCCGAGGCGAAGGAACAGACGGCGCATGTCCGCTTCACGGTCGAACTCTGCCCCGAGCTCGCGCCGCCATGCGTCTGCGTAGGCGCTGAGTCTACCCGCCGAGAAGTCGCCGCGTTCGTGTGCGTCCACGGCCGCTGCGGAGGCGTGCATCGCGGCGACCAAGCCGGGGTAGATGCCCCCACCGGATGTGGGCTTGGCCTGGCGGGCGGCGTCGCCCACCAACATGACGTTATCGGCGTGGGGCGGATGGGGATGGCCGTTGGATTCGTGGCCGTTGCGGTGGATGGGGATGAAGCCGCCCACCCGGTTTTCGACCTCAAAGGTCTCGAAGTCGAGATCCAGAGCCTTGAAGAGACCCGGCAGGAGGTCTGCCGGCCTGGAGCGCTGGGCTGTTGGGTCGCAGCCGACGCCGATGCGGACGCGTCCGCCGCCAAGCGGGATGGCCCAGCCGAACCAGCCGGGCGCCACACCCTCGCCAACGACCACGTGGGCCAGATCCTGCGCCAGGCCGGGCAGATAGCCATCCACGCTTGCGCAGCGGATGGCCTGGCTGGGCGGGGAACCCATCCAACGCGCCACGGTGGAATACCAGCCGTCGGCGCCGATGAGCAGGGGGGTGCTGATGGAGAGGTTCTTCCGTTTTGGTCCCCGCCAGAGCCCCAGTTGCAGACGCCCGTTGGCCCGCTGTATGTCCACCAGCCTTGTTTCGTGGAGCAGGGTGGCGCCAGCGTCCACGGCGTCCTGAGCCAGGCGGCGGTCCAAGGCAACGCGGTCCAAGGCCAGGGCGCGGACGCGGTCGCCGCCGAGCTTTAGGGGTTTTGACCCCGGGGCGTGAACGACGGCGCCCTTGACGTGGTTCTTGACTAGGCCGTCGATAGCGACGTTGGCGATGTCGAGCGTTCTGGGGGTAACGAAGCCGGAGCATTGGAGGGGGCTGCCCACCTGCCGATGCTCCTCGACGAAGAGGACCTTCAGGCCGGACTGGGCAGTGGCCCGGGCCACTGCGGAGCCGGACGGCCCGGCGCCAGCAATTACGACGTCAAAGTCCATCAACCTACAGCGGCTCCGAGAAGGGCGAGTCGTTGGCGATGGGGAGCGTTCATTGTGAGGAGGGCCGTCGTACAAGCTGCGAGAACGGGCCTGTGCTGCGCGTCCTTAGCATACCAGGAATCGGGGAGAAGCATGGCCGCCGTGCGGACGATCAGTGTCTGGATTCAGGACGAGGAGGTCCGGGATTGTCGCCGGAAGAGGGCGGTGCGGCGCCTGAGTGGGGTTACGATGACATGGCGGGCGAGGGCCATCGAAATGCCGAATGGAGCGTCGCCGAACCGGGCTTCAAGCGGCGCCTCCACGATGGTCTGGCGGCCGCGGGATGCGAGGAGCGTGAGGTCGTGGGGGTCGAAGGGAATGCCGGAGCGGTGAACGTCCCTGATGAAGGCGGCGAGGGAGTCCCGTTGAAAGAGCTTGAGGCCGGACCGGGGGTCCCTGAGTGGACTGCCGGTGAGGAGCCGGAGGTATTCGCGCACGATGGCAGTGAGCAGCCGGTACCGCCACGGGTGGTTGCTGCGGGAGCCGGCGCCGAACCTGGCGGCAACAACGACTTCGGCGGATGTTTCCTTCTGGCGGCGCAGCAGCAGAGCAACTTCTTCTGCGGCCAACCGGATGCCGCCGCTGGCGAGAATGACGAGGTCGGCCTGGCAGTAGCAGAGGCCGAAGAGCATCGCAAGGAAGGGCGTTGTTGGGGCTGGCAGCCGGCAGCGCCGGAAGGAGGCGGAGGAGAAGGGCGGGTCGACGGTGGACCTACTGTCTTGGACGTTGGCCTCAACGCGTATGACCTCGGCCGGGTAACCAAGGCCGGCGAGGTCGTCAACGAGGCCTGGCTCCACCGCAGCACGGTAGGAGGGCAGAACGAGGACGGATACGGCCGGCCTTGTTGAGGGAGGCCGTTGGGGACCGTCGTTTGTTGGGTGAGCCACAGCCCATCTCCGATAGGAGGATTGGGGGAGACGCCTGGCTGTTAGTATAGCTTGCCCGGAGCTCATTCGCCTTGACACCTTGGGATGGCGCGCCTAGCATGAGGCTCACTCAGAGGGCAGCCGCGGCGGAGAGGGACAGAGGTTCCCGTAGGGCGGTCAACTCTGTGGGAGGATGGGATGCAAGTAGGCGCCTTCGACCTTGTAGAGCCGCTACCCAGCTTGGAGAAACCCCACTTGCTGTTGGGCCTCCGGCCATGGGTCGACGTGGGCTCGGTGGGGACGCTGACTCTGGGGTATCTGGAGAAGCGCCTCGGCTCGCAGGACCTGGGACAGTTGCGCCGTCCGAGCGCCTTCTACGACATGACGCGGTATCGCCCCACGATATACCGGCCCCAGGGGGGCAGGAGAGTGGAGCTTCCCAATAGCGTCCTGCGCTCCGTCAGACGGGAGGACGGCCAGGACATGGTGTTGATGCACGCCTTGGAGCCACACTCGCAGGGCGAGGATCTGGTTGAGTCCATCGGCCAGGTGATGGAAGCATTGGACGTGCAGCGGTTCTCCATGATTGGCGCCATGTACGGGCCGGCGCCGCACACCCGGCCCCTGCGGGCTAGCGGCTCGTCCACGGACGAGGATCTGCAGACCTACCTGGAGAGCATGGGCGTTCATTCCAGTGCCTACGAAGGACCCACCAGCGTGATGACGCTGGTGCATGAAGAGGCTGCGAGGTTGGGGATCCCGGCGCTGGTGGTGCTGATACAGCTTCCGAGCTACGCACAGCTCGAAGAAGATGCGATGGGGCAGCACACCCTGATTACCCTTCTCAATGACCTGTACAGCCTCGATCTGGACCTGGACTCAGTCAAGGCCAGGGGCGAGCGTCAGTACCGGCGTCTGGACGAATGGGCGCAGCGCGACCCCCGCCTGAAGGAAGCCATCACGAAGCTCGAGTCGGTGTACGACAGCGAGACGGAGACGGCCGCGGTTGGGGGGAACGAAGAAGAGCTTCCCCAGCTCTCTTCCGAGGTGGAGCGTTTCCTGCGCGACGTGGGGGGGCCCCCGGAAGCGAAGTAGGGAGAGGGAACGCTCGGCGGCGGCGCCGGTCGCTGAGGTCCGCGTCAGGGCAAACGGGTAGCCGCGGTGCCGGTCGGCGCTTTTTCCCGCGGCAGCGCGTTGATCACGTCCTCAGACTGCGTCACGATGCCAAAGTGGGTCTGGATGGCCCGCAGGGCGCCATCGTGGGCTTCCTGGGTGACGGCCCCGCTGCAATCGTCCACAAAGACAACGTAGTAGTCCAGCATGAAGCCGTCCCTGGCTGTGGACTCCACACAGGCGTCGGTGGACGTGCCGGTGGCGATGATCGTCCTGATGCCGCTGGCCCGCAGGATAAGGTCGAGGTTGGTGTTGATGAAGGCGCTGTACCGGTGCTTGGTGATGACCTGGTCGCCGGGCTCGGGGGCCACGCCGCACCACTCGGCGCCCCAGGTCCCTTCCTGACAGTTGGAGCGGTACTTGTTCAGGTGGCGCTCCCTGCGGACATCTGAGTCGGTCCACTGGTTGTGGACGGCCCTGGCGAATATGACCGGCATACCCACGCTACGAGCCTCGGCGATGAGGCGGCGCAGCCGAGGGATGATGTCCTGGACGCGCTTCACGTCGTAGCCGTGCTTTCCCAGGGCGCCCTCGTCATGGCAGAAGTCGTTCTGCATGTCGATGACCAGGAGAGCGGCGTGACTGGGATCGACCTTTTCAGCCAGTGTGGTCAGCATGGTCGCCTCCCGTATGGGTTGCAAGGGACGTTGCAGACGCCCAGGATAGGGATATCATGGGCATCCAGCAAGCGGATTTCTGGCCTGTTGGTATAGCGGAGTCGTGGTGAGGCCGACCGTTTTTGGATTGGGTTCCTGATCGCTGTCGCCTTGGAAATCCCTGAACAAGCTGCGCGGGACTCACTGCGATTCGAGCGCATGACAGGGGAACCCCCCTTCCTAGCCTTCCCCCGAGCACCCGGGCAGGAAGAGAGGAGCTGCCCCCGGCCTCAACCTCGTTCTTTGATTGTTTTTTCTTCTCCTCCGGCACCCTGTAGTCGTGGAGCCGTAACAGAGGCGTAATAGGGCGTAACAAGCCGTAAAGGAACCGTAATGGAACCGCAATGAATCGTAATGGAACCGTAATGGAGCGGGATGGCTCCAGGGAGCCTGTGCCTTACAACGGCATTGGCTCCGGTCCCAACCTTCCTCGGAGGGTCTTGCCCCTTGGGTTGTTCCCTCAGCGCCCCTGCTACAGGGGGATTCTCTATGGTTAGCCCCCAGTGCACTATGTATGCGGCAGGCTCCGAGGAGGAGAAGCGGGCCGGCTGCCCACTTCATGGGGATATTATAGCACACCCGTTCGTATTTTGCAAGAGGGTGGTGGCATAACCTGGACAGGTGGTTTTGTTGTGGCCTGCACCCTCCTTCAGCGGAGGGTCTGGTTTGGCCTGCGTCGCTATCCCGCCCGCTCCGCCCTCCAACGTTCGGGGGTACAGGGGGACTCCCCCTGTACCCCCGGCGGGAACCGAGGGTTCCCTGCACCCTCCTTTGGGAGACGGCGGCGGCGTTTTCTCACCTGGCGCGTAGGGACGCATCCTAACCTGCCCCCGAGTACGGGGCGGGAGGGATGCGCGGCGCGTCTCTGGCGGCTTGTTCAGAGCATCCCTTGACGGTGCTGGCCCGCGCCGCGCCTTCGCCGACCGGCATGCTCTGCTCAACCAGGCGACGGTCAACCGAAGGACGTGTCCCCGCCACCCAGACCGGGGCGCCCCTGCTGCGACCTTTGGGAAGCCTACCGCCCCCGAGAGCTAAGAGTCCGGGGTCAGGCAGGGCGTTGTGAGCAGGCTGCTTGCCCCGGTAAGCCGTTGTGCGCAACGGGATGACTCGCTAGAATCGCTGGCAACGGAGAGTGTCCAGCGCCCATACGGCTGAGGGCAGCGCTTGCCATCTTACGCATCGGCCGGCTGTGTGCATCCCCGTCAAAGCGGCCTGTTAGGAGATGGGATGGCGGTTATTGAATCACGCTCCAGACAGAGGGCCGAATTGCTTGTGTCACCGACCGATGAGGCTGAACGAAGCCCGTTCTTCAGCACGAATCTCGGCGATATCTACATAGGGGATTGCTTGGAAATCCTCCAGATGCTGCCCGATAACCACATCGACCTTGTCGTGACCTCTCCTCCGTATGATCGGCAGCCCCGATACGGGAATGGGGAGCAGTACGATCGGCGATGGTACCAGGGATTCTTCCTTGACGTGACTAGCGAGATCCTTCGGGTGTTGAAACCGCACGGTAGCTTTGTCTTGAACTATCGGTCCAAACGGCACGGCAGTGAAAGAGGAACACTGCAATACGAGTTGGTCTTCTGGATTCGCGAACAAGGATTCTTATTCAGTGAGGATTTTGTGTGGGGGAAGCCCTCGCCGCCGCCTGGAAAGTTCAATCGTTTCTTGAAGGACGCCGTGGAGTACTGCTTCCAATTCGCCAAGACACCCAATTGGCAATTCTTCCCTGAGCATTGTCTAGCGCCAGCGCGGTGGGACGTCAAGGACAGGGAGAGAAGGAAGAAATTGGCCCACAACTATCTTAGGGTGAATGAGCCGTCCGGGCAGGGACGGAAGCGAGTTCAGGCAGGACCGGACTTTGTGAGGCCATCGAACCTGCTCTATCTTGAGCCGGAGTTTGGGCCGAATCCGACCCTGCATCCGGCGCGGTTTCCGATTGAGCTACCTGAGTTCTTTATCAAGCTCCTATCCCAGCCTGGACAGCTTGTGTTGGATCCGTTCGCTGGTACGGGCACGACCGCTGTAGCGGCTGAACGTCTTGGACGGCAGTGGATAGCGGCGGAAACCGATCGTCAATACGCCAGCGTGCTACCTGAGCGCGTTAAGGCTGGTCGCTGAACGACATGCCCGACGAGACGGAAGCTGTCGAGACCATCGACCAGGCGTGGGCCTGGGATGAGCGGGTTTCTCTGATCCGGCGCATCCCGCAAGACTTTGGAATTGCCGTGCAAGCTCGCATTTACGCAGCAGTGGCCGGGCGGGTCTACGTGCCACACCTGAGCCCGGACTTCCTCCATGTCCATTGGAGGGAGGAGTGCGAACTGGACGCGTTTGTCATCGCCTACAACCTTGTAGTCAAGGGCACTGAGTTCTTTGAACAAGTGGATGTGGACACTCTAGCAGACCTAATGGAGCGGTATCCCGAGACAGTGAGGGTGTTCCGAACAATCACGGGCTTCACGGCTCAGGAGTTTGCCTCTCTTGCCGGGATGGTGGGTGATAGCAAGTCAATCAGCGGAAGCCGGATCAAGAGCATGGAGGCAGGTAGGCCCGTCAAGCCAGAGGATGCTCGGTCGTGTGCGAAGGTCGTCGACCGAGTCATGTCTGGAGAGGCTTTTGCTGCTCCGGCTGAAGGCGTTCGGCGCAAGTTGGATAAGCCTGACACCAAAGAGGGCTGGAAGAGCGTGAGGGCCGCTGCCAGAGATGGAGTTCCGTACGAGGTGCTACTACATCAGCGGCATTACGGTGGTGCGTTCAGGCAACTCCTCGATGCGACGTCGCAGCGGCGGGGGGACGTACTGGAGTCGGCTGTAGAGAAGCTGTTCAATGACCACGAGATACAGTATCTGAGGACTGGAGGACCAAACCAAGAGCAGGTCGGGAAGAGGTTTGGCTTGACGGTGCGCCCGGCGCCTGACTTCGTTGTCTTCGAGCCTGGGGGTGCCCTGCGAGCCATACTCGAATGCAAGGCGGCCAACGATGGGGGAACCGCGCGCGATAAGGCATCGCGCTTCAGGAGCTTGCGTGCTGAAGGGGCGCGATTGGGTGGGGTACCCGTATTTGCCGTCCTAGCGGGATTGGGATGGAAGCGCACCGGTGACGCTTTGGGACCGGTTGTGGAGGCAACGGACGGGCGAGTTTTTACCCTGGCCACTCTTCCCGAGATGGTAACGGTGGAACCGCTGAGCGCCCTTGCTAGGGGGTCATGACCCATCCACGCGCCCGCCCCTAAGCCTTGGTTACCGCCCCCTCGGACGCTGAAGTCGCCAGGCGGGCGTATTTGCCGAGGGCGCCGGAGGGCGGCGTTGGGGGCATCCAGTTCTCCATCCGGCGGCGCATGTCCTCTTCGGTGAGGTTGACGTTCAGCTCGCGCCGTTCAACGTTGATGGTGATGACGTCGCCCTCCTGGACGGCGGCGATCGGGCCGCCGTCGGCGGCTTCGGGCGCTATGTGGCCGAGGGTCATGCCGTGGGTGGCGCCGGAGAACCGTCCGTCTGTGATGAGCGCCACGCTGTCCCCGAGGCCCTGCCCAACGAGGGCCGCCGTGACGGCCAACATCTCTCTCATGCCGGGCCCGCCCTTGGGACCCTCGTAGCGGATGACCACGACGTCGCCGGCCTTGACCTGGCGCTTCATGACGGCCGCGAACGTTTCCTCCTCGCTGTCGAACACGCGGGCAGGGCCTTCATGGAGCTTGCGGTTGCTGGCGGGGATCTTGAGTACGGAACCCTCGGGGGCGAGGTTGCCGCGGAGAATGACGATGCCGCCGGTGGGCTTCAGGGGGTCGTCGAGGGGCCGGAGAATGTCCTGGTTGGCGACCTCGCGGAGGCCGGCGAGGTTCTCTGCGAGGGTCTTGCCGGAGACGGTGAGGGCGTCGCCGTGGAGCATACCGGCATCGAGGAGCCGTTTCATCACGAACCCCACGCCGCCGATGCGGTCGAGGTCGGCCATGACATAGCGGCCCACGGGTTTCATGTCGGCGATGTGCGGGGTCTGGCTGCTGATGCGGTCGAAGTCGTCAATGGAGAGCTCCACGCCGGCTTCGAAGGCGATGGCCAGAAGGTGCAGCACGGCGTTGGTGGAGCCTCCCATAGCCATCACAACGGTTATGGCGTTCTCGAAGGCCTTGCGGGTCATGATGTCGCTGGGGAGGATCTGCTCCTGCATGAGGTTGATCAACGCGGCGCCCGACTGTATGGCGGTGGCGTCCTTCCGGGAGTCGACCGCGGGGATGGAGGCGGTTCCAGGCAGGCAGATGCCCATTGCCTCGGCCACGGACGACATGGTGTTGGCGGTGAAGAGACCGCCGCAGGACCCCTCGCCGGGGCAGGCCCGCGATTCGATGAGCTTGAGGTCGTCGTCGTCAATGCGGCCAGTGGAGTGGGCGCCCACGGCTTCAAAGACGTCCTGAATGGTCACGGGACGGAGGTGAAAGTCGCCGGGGAGGATGGTTCCGCCGTAGATGAAGATTGAAGGGACGTTGAGCCTGGCCATGGCCATCATGGAGCCGGGAAGGCTCTTGTCGCAGCCGGCTAGAGTGATGATTCCGTCGAAGCACTCGGCCCGGGTCATCAGTTCGATGGAGTCGGCGATGATTTCGCGGCTTATGAGGGATGCCTTCATGCCCTGGTGGCCCATGGCAATGGCGTCGCTGACGGCGATGGCGCCGAATTCGAAGGGCGTGCCGCCGCCCATGCGCACGCCTTCCTTGACCTTGCGCGTGAGACGCTGGAGGCTGAGGTTGCAGGGTGTCACGTCGTTGAAGGTGTTGGCGATGCCGACCATGGGCCGCTGAAGGTCGTCGCCGGTCAGGCCCATCGCGTGAAACATGGCGCGATGGGGGGCGCGCTGCGGGCCGTCGGTGACCTGCCAGCTCCGGCGCTTGAGGGATGCTAGATCGGCTTTGTCCAAGATGCGGGTCATTGGCGTTGCTCCTTTTCCACTTGCTCCGGGGGTAGTTCTGCAGGGTGCTTGGGGCGGAAGATGCCGAAGGAACTCGTATAGCCGTGCAGGTAGGTGGCTCCGCCGACGGGGCCAATCTCGCCGTTGCAGAAGAACCCCGCCAAGGGGACGGGGCCGACGTTGGAATAGAAGGCGTTGGAGTCGTGGTCCGGCTCACCGTAGAGACCGGCGCCGCGGCCGTTGCAGGAGAACATCACCGCCCCTGAAGCCGCGTTGTCCTCTCGGAACCCGGCGTAGCGGCTGAGCTGGTCGTTGAGGTCTTCTGCGGAGGTCCGGGCATCGCGCAGGTGGAACTGCACCGTTTGGCCCTCCCTGAGATGCTCGCCCACGGCAAGCGCTCCGGTTTCGGGGTCTATGCCCATGAGGTTGCGGATGAGGAAGTCGCCGGTGGCCCAGTTCTCCCCGAGGGGATCTGTGACCATGCCGACGAACAGCGAATGGCGGGCCAGTTTCTGGTCGTCGGGGGCGAGGGAAGACAGCAATTCCCGCAGGACTTCGAGGGGGTCGCGCCCGTCGAGTTCGTGGAGGAGGTTGCCGTGCGCCTTGGTGACGATCAATGGCCTGCCCACGGGGCGGCAGCCCTGGGCGACGACCGTGTCTATGACGAGGTTGCCAACGAAAGCGACGCCGGCTGCCCCGGTGCGGTAGAACCGGCTATCGAGGAACAGTGCGTGGCTGCTTGGGTGGAAACCGCCGCTGACGAGGCCGCCTATCTTGGCTGCGGAGGGGAAGGCGTAGTCGAGGCCGGCGATGAGGGAATCGGTGGGGAAGGAGTAGGGGTCGGCGAGGAGGAGAAAGTGCGGCTCCTGGTCTGCGGTGACGCCTGCAATTTCTTCCCAGGCTTGGGGAGGGGCGTCGGGGTCGGGGAGGGTGTCAGACTTGAGGTGGAAGGGTCGTATCTCCACGCCGGGCAGGACGGCGGCGCTGAGGGAGATGGCGGGCTGGTCCTCCAGCTCCCGGCGGCCGCCAATGACGCCGCGTCCGCTGCAACCCAGGATCGTAGCGTCGCCCAGGAGTTCTCGCACGATGGATGGAAGTCTGTCGTAGGAAGGGGCGAAGTGAGGGGAGACGAAAGCGAGCACGAGGTCGGGTGTTTGGCCTTCGAGGTCCACCATGAGGCTGGATGCGCAGGCATCCAGAGCGGAGTCGATTTGCTCATCCTGAGCTACCGCAGACGCCCAACGCATTGGCCCACCTCCAAGCTACCCCAGACTACGAATCCAGCATACCACAAGAAAACATGGACGAATCGAGAACAATGTGGAGATGGGTCGGCGCGGAGCCAGGGCAGGCGGCGCGTGGGGCGGGGCGGGAGCTTCATTGGCGGGGCGATGGAGATCCTGCGATTCGTGTATGATGGCGTCGCCGGGGCTTGCGGAAGGGTAGCTTCGTCTTCCCTGTCCCCGCTCCGTTTCGTCGAGCGCAGGCTGGAATGGCCCTGAGATCCGGCTTGAGGGGGGCAGTGGCTGATGGTTGATGTGATGGTTCTGGCGGTGCTTGCGCTGGGTGCCTATCTGGCGGGGTCGGTCCTATGGGGCGACATCATTTCTAGGCGTTACGGCGTCGACATCTGGGCCGTGGACACGCGCAATCCCGGCGCGGGGAATGTGGCCCGCAGCGTGGGGAAGGCCCAGGCCGTTGCCGTGTATGTTTTCGACGCCATGACTGCGGCGACGGTGATGCTTGTGGCGGGAGCGCTGCCGCAACCTGAAGCGCGGGTGGTTGCCATTGTGGGCATTCTGGCCGGAACCTTCTTCTCGCTGTACCGGGGGCTGAGAGGCGGCATAGGACTGGCCAAGTTCATGGGGCTGGCGTTGGGCATGAACCCGGCCGGATTCATGCTTGTGGCGCCGCTGGGAGTCCTGGCCATCGCGTGGACGAGGAACCCGGCGTTTGCGGGGGGCATTGTGGTGACGGGGACGGCTCTGTTCTCGACGTTCGTGTACCACGACGTGCCGACGCTGGTGTTGATTGCGGTGGCGGGATTCGCGGTGTGGGCAAGGTCGCGGATGCACGCTCATTTCGTGGAGCCGCGGCCGTAGCCGCCTCTTTGCGCGCAGGTCCGGCCTGACGGCCTTGCCGTGCTCCTTCCGGCCCGTTTCGGCTGCCCCTGCCAACGTCCCTCGCCAAAGCTGCGGTCTTTGTTGGGCACGCCTGCGTATGCTATACTGTGCTGGGATTTCTAGGAGTCCCTATCCCCCCGCCAAGCCGGGGTTACAGACCAGGTGAACAGGTCTATGCAACAGCAAGTTATTGAGCAACCGGAGGCCACTTCCGAACCGCTGACGATGAAGTCGCTGCTGGAGGCAGGGGTCCACTTCGGACACCAGCCGCGGCGCTGGAACCCCCGAATGAAGCGGTTCGTCTTTGCACAGCGCAACGGCATTCACATCATCGACCTTCAGCAGACGCTGACGTTGCTGCGGAAGGCGCAGGAGTGGGTTTCAGATCTGGTGGCCCATGGGGAGAAGATTCTCATGGTGGGCACCAAGAAGCAGGCGCAGGAGGCGGTGACAGCAGCCGCGCAGCGGGCGGGCCAATTCTACGTGACGCATCGCTGGCTAGGCGGCACGCTGACGAATTTCACGACGATTCAGGCTCGCATCGACCACCTCGTGAACCTTGAGGAGCAGCAGGCGCGGGGCGAGTTCCAGCGCCTTACGAAGAAGGAAGGCCTGAAGCTGGAGGAGCGGATCAGCAAGATGAACCGCCTTTTTGGCGGCATCAAGGAGATGACCCGCCTGCCGGGGGCGCTGTTCCTCGTGGATGTCAGCAAGGAGGATATCGCAGTCATGGAGGCCCGGCGCATGGGCATCCCGGTGCTGGCTCTCGCAGACACCGACGCCAATCCCGATCTGGTTGACTATCCCGTGCCGGGCAACGACGACGCCATCCGATCCATCCGTCTGATCACGGGCCGCATCGCAGACGCCGCAGTGGACGGTCTCAGGCGGCGGGAGGCGATGGCGATGGAGCTGGCGGCGGTGGAGGACGAGGGGCCGGTCGGCAGATTCGAGGACGATAGCGAATCAGAGTAGGAGGAGACCCTGTGGTTTCAGTTGACTCGATCAAGGTCCTGCGCGATCGGACAAGCGCGGGAATCATGGACTGCAAGAGGGCGCTGGCCGATGCCGGCGGCGACTTGGAGAAGGCGGCGGAGATACTGAGAGAGAAGGGGCTGGCCACCGCAGCCAAGAAGGCCTCGAGGGATACCGGCGAGGGGGTCATTCATTCCTACATCCACGGCGGGAGCCGCATCGGGGCGCTGGTGGAACTGAACTGCGAGACGGACTTCGTGGGGCGCACGCCGGACTTCCAGGGGTTGGCTCACGACGTGGCGATGCAGGTGGCGGCGATGGCCCCGAGATACGTGGACGTCGACGAGATACCGCCGGATGACGAGGCCAACGCTGACGAGGTGTGCCTTCTGAGGCAGCCGTTCATCAAGGATCCCAGCAAGACGGTCCAGGATCTGGTGAATGAGTTGGTGGCCAAGGTGGGAGAGAACGTGCGCGTGAGGAGATTCTCTCGCTTTGCCCTGGGTGAGAACGAGGGGGATTGATGGCCCAGGGGGTCTATCGAAGGACGCTGCTCAAGCTCAGCGGAGAGGCGCTCGGGGGGCCGGACAACACGATCAACCCCGTAGCCCTGTCCCAGGTGTCCAACGAGATTCTTGACGCCTTGGCGATGGGTGTTGAAATGGCGGTGGTGGTGGGCGCGGGAAATCTGTGGCGGGGCGCCACCATGGCCGACCAGGGCATAGATAGGGCCACCGCCGATTACGCCGGCATGTTGATGACCATCGTCAACGCGCTTGCTCTCCAGGACGCGTTGGAACGCAGGGGAGTGACGGTGCGAACCCAGAGCGCCATCGTCGTGGAGGCGGTTGCGGAACCGTACATTCGCCGCAGGGCAATTCGGCATCTCGAGAAGGGGCGGGTGGTGATATTCGCCGCCGGGACGGGGAACCCCTACATGACGACCGACACGGCCGCTGCGCTCAGGGCCATTGAGGTGGGGGCGGAGGTCCTGCTTATGACAAAGAACAACGTGGACGGCGTGTACGACGCGGACCCCAACCTGGACGCCAGCGCCCGCCGGTTCGATAGGCTGGGGTACATTGAGGCGTTGAACCGGAGACTGTCTGTGATGGACAGCACCGCCCTCACGCTTTGCATGGAGAATCAATTGCCGATCAGAGTGTTCAATCTGTTCCAGCCCGGCAACCTTCACCGGGTGCTGTTGGGGGAGCCGGTGGGAACGATGGTGGAGGGAGAGGGCGAGAGGGTATCCACCTAGCCGGCCCGGCGGCGCGTTGAGGCTGAGCCCCCGGAGGATGACATCATGGTCAGCGACGCTTTTTCCAAGACCGAAAGCCGTATGAAGAAAGCCGTCGAGTCGCTGCGCGGGGATCTTTTGTCTGTGCGGACGGGCAGGGCGCATCCTTCGCTGGTGGCCAATATAGCGGTGGACTACCACGGGACCCAGATGCCGCTCAATCAACTGGCCAACATCTCGGCGCCGGAGGCCCGTATGATCCTGGTGCAGCCGTGGGACCGGCAGGTGTTGAACACCGTGGTGAAAACGATTCAAACCTCGGAGTTGGGGCTGAATCCCTCCGTGGATGGTGACACGCTGAGGATACCCATACCGCCCCTGACGGAGGAGCGGCGGCGGGAGATGGTGAAGCTCGTCAAGCAGAAGGTGGAGCAGGGGCGCATCGCCGCCCGGAACATCCGCAGGGACGAGGTTGAAAAGATTCGGGGCCAGGAAAAGAGCAAGGAGATGTCGCAGGACGAATCCCGGCGGGCGCAGGAACGGATTCAGAAGATAACCGACAGCTCCATCGCCGAGATGGAAGGGCTTGGCAGCGCCAGGGAAGCCGCCGTCATGGAGGTCTAGCGAAGCGTGGTGAGAGACCAGTTCTCCCTTTCCGCCCTAGCCGGCTCCACCACGGTGGCCGAGGAAAACGGGGCCGTCCCCCGGCACGTGGCAGTCATCATGGACGGCAACGGCCGATGGGCCATGCAGCACGGGCTGCCTCGACTGGGAGGGCACCGTGCCGGAACGGAGAATATTCGGAGGGTGGTGGAGGCTTTTGCCGAAGCCGGCGTTGAGTGTCTGACGCTCTACACCTTTTCCACCGAGAACTGGCGCCGTCCCCAACATGAGGTGGAGGGTCTGATGGGCCTCCTTCAGGAGGTCATTCTTCGTGAAACGGAAGCGCTGCACAAGAGGAATGTGCGCCTGCGCCATCTGGGGAGGCTGGACCGCCTCCCTCCCGAGCTTCAGGGAGCGATACGCAGTTCGATGGAGCTGACCTCCCAGAACACGGGGATTGTCCTTGGCGTTGCCTTCGATTATGGCGGGAGAAGAGAGTTGGTGGACGCCATACGGCAGTTGATACGCGACAGGACGGACCCGGAAGCGGTGAATGAGGACCTGGTCGACCGGTATCTGTACACCAGCGAACTTCCCGATCCGGACCTGGTTATCCGCACCGCCGGGGAAATGCGGCTCAGCAATTTCATGCTATGGCAGGCTGCCTATGCTGAGTACTACACCACGGCGACGCTCTGGCCTGACTTTGACGTCGTTGAGGTTGGGCGAGCCCTGGAAGCCTACAGCCAACGGCGCCGGCGATTCGGCGCCCTGAACCCGGAAGAGTAGCCGGGCTCGGCCTGCCGTCCGTTGCTTCATCGAAACGTCGTTCTCCGTCTGCTCACCGGCCTCGTTGCTCTTCCCGCGCTCGCGCTCGTTGTGTGGGCTGGCGGTTTGCTCTTTCTTGGCGCTGTGGCGGCGCTGGCGCTGGCGGCGGCGTGGGAGTTTCACCGGCTGAGCCGGTCTGCAGCGGCAGCCACCCCCTTCATCGTGGTTATTGCCTTTCCCCCGGGGCTCGTCGTTGCCGCGTATTTCGGCGCTGGAGTCTTGGCGGCAACCATTGCCGGAGCGTTTCTTGCGTCCATTGGCACCCTGCTGGTCAGGCGGAGCCCAAAGAGCCCCCTCCGCGACTATGCCTTCACGCTGGGCGGAATTGCCTACGTCGGCATTCCCCTAGCCTTGGCCGTGATGATGAGGGAGGCCGAAGACGGCCTGGCATGGGTGTCGCTGGCGCTGAGCGTTGCCTTCGCTTCGGACATTTTTGCCTACACCGTGGGAAAGCTGATGGGCAGGCAGCTTCTGGCGCCGGCGATCAGCAAGGGCAAGACGTGGGAGGGGGCCGCTGGCGGCATGGTGGGGGCAATCGGCGCGGCGTATCTGATCGCGGCCCTGATGGACCTTCCACTGCCCCTGTGGTCGGCGGGGGTGGTTGGGGTGCTGCTGGGCGCCCTGGCGCAGATGGGGGATTTGGCGGAATCCATGCTGAAGCGCTCCGCCGACGTGAAGGACGCCGGCGTTCTGATCCCCGGGCACGGGGGGCTTCTGGACAGGCTGGATTCCGTTGTCTTTACCCTGGTGGCTGTTTATTATGTAGCCTTGGGGTACTGGTAAGAAGTGTTGCGCGGACCGCCCTCCTGGGGAAGCGGACTTGAAGAACATCTCGATCCTCGGCTCGACCGGCTCTATAGGTTGCCAGACGTTGGATGTGGTGCGCGCCTTCCCGGGTGAGTTCAACGTGGTGGGTCTTGCGGCGGGCCACAACCTGGCGCTGCTGGCCGAGCAGGCAAGGGAGTTCAATCCTGAATGCGTATCCTGCCTGGCGCCCGACCGAGAGGCGGCGGCGCTGCTTCCCGAGTCCTGCCGGCTGGTGTCCCCTGAGGACGTTGCCGCGCATCCCGACGTGGAGTTGGTGATGGCGGCGTCGGTGGGTGGGGCCGGTCTCAGGCCCATCATGGCGGCCATCGATGCGGGCAAGACCGTTGCTCTGGCCAACAAGGAGGCCGTCGTTTCCGCGGGGGAGATTCTCATGCGGCGGGCCGGGGAGGCGGGGGTCGACATCCTGCCCGTGGACAGCGAACCCAGCGCTCTCTGGCAGTGTCAGAGGGGCGAGACCGGCCGGGTATCCCGCCTGCTTATCACGGCTTCCGGGGGGGCATTGCGGGACCACGACCTCGCTGACCTGGCGTTCGTAACGCCGGAGCAAGCGCTGCGCCATCCCACGTGGTCGATGGGCCGGAAGATCACCGTGGACTGCGCGACGCTGATGAACAAGGGCTTCGAAGTCATTGAGGCGCGCTGGCTGTTTGACGTGCCGTGGGAGCGCATTGAGGTCGTGGTGCATCCGGAGAGTATCATCCATTCGATGATGGAGTTCGACGATGGGTCGGTGAAGGCGCAATTGGGCCCCCCCGACATGCGCCTTCCCATTCAGTACGCCCTGTTCCACGGGGAGCACCGAGCCAACGCCGGTCTGGCGCGATTCGACCCGTTGAAGGCCGGAGCGTTGACCTTCAAGCCGCTGGACGAAGGCAGGTATCCCTGCTTCTTCCTGGCGCTCGAGGCCGGCCACCGGGGCAGCACCTACCCCGCGGTGCTCAGCGCAGCCGACGAGGTTGCAGTGAGGCTATTCCTCGACCGGCGCATTGGGTTCCTGGATATGCCGGTGTTGCTGCGCCGGGTTCTTGATGAGCATGACGCCGTTGCTGTGCCGGACCTGGAGGACGTGTTCATCGCCGACGCGTGGGCGAGGGACGCGGCGTTGCGCCTCGCCGGGGTTTGAACCCCATCAAAGCGTGGGGGCGCCGCGCCTGACGGCGTCCCAATCAAGGTGAGCAGGCTCGCACTCCATGGCCTTTACCCTCGACTTTCTTCAAACCGCCCTAGCCTTCGTTGGCGTTCTGGGGCTTCTGGTCCTCGTCCATGAGCTAGGCCACTATCTCACCGCCCGGCTGTTCAAGGTCAAGGTCCTCGAGTTCGGCTTCGGTTACCCTCCGCGTCTGTTCGGCTTTCGGCGAGGCGAGACCCTCTACTCCGTGAATCTGCTGCCCTTGGGCGGGTTCGTCCGGCTCCTTGGCGAGGAGGATCCGACCGAGCCGCGGAGCCTGGCGCGGCTGGCGCCTTGGAAGCGAGCAGTGATCCTCGTGGCGGGCTCCGCCATGAATGTCCTGCTGCCCGTGGTCATCTTTGCCGCCATCTTCATGCTGCCGCAGAACGAACCGACCGGGAACGTGCTGATCACCGAGGTGGCCCCTGGAAGCCCGGCGGCGGGCACCGGCCTATTGCCCGGCGATCGCGTCGTTGAGGTGAACGGGGACGAGGTGGACACCCACAGCGACGTGGCCCTCCGCATCCACGCAAACCTGGGCAACCAGATGACCTGGATGGTGGAGCGGGACGGGGCGTTGCAGCAGATGTCGGTTACGCCCCGGTTCGACCATCCCAGGGACGAAGGCCCCACAGGGGTCTCAGTGACGACTGGCCGGATACTGGTCGACGCCGTGCCCGAGGGCTCGCCGGCGTGGGACGTTGGTCTGCGTCCGGGGGACGTCGTGCTTCAAGTGGGGGACTTCCTGGTGTTCGACAAGGATGCGATACCGGTGGCCTCTGAGCGACTGGCGGAAGAAGGAGCGGGGGACGTGCCCATTCTGCTGTGGCGCCAGGGGGAGTTCCGGGAGGCGGTCGCGCCGGGGGCTGCTTCTGGTTTGCCCGGCGCTATCAGTGCGGCAACGCTGAACAACGCGCCGGACAAAGTGGTGTCGGCGCCTCCATGGAGGGCCGTGCCCAAAGCGGTCAGTCAAATATGGCAGACGCTGATTCTTACGAAGAACGAGATCAGCCGTTGGATCGTGGGTTCGGCGTCGCCGCAGCTAGCGGGACCCATCGGCATTGCTCAGTTGAGTGGGCAGGCGGCGAGCCTTGGGGCGCTGGCGTTTCTCAACTTCGCCGCGTTCCTGAGCATCAATCTGGCCATCATCAACATTTTGCCGATTCCAATGCTGGATGGGGGCAGGCTCATGTTCGTGATCCTGGAGTGGGTGCGCCGAGGGAAGCGGATATCGGCCCAGCGGGAGGGGTTTGTTCACCTTGTTGGCTTCATGCTATTGTTGTCTATGGTCGTGGTGATCAGCTACTACGACATAGCGCGGCTGATTCAGGGGCGGAGTCTGCTGCCCTAGCTCTTCCAGGCGGCCTGCCGAGGATGCGCCATGATTGAACGCAAACGACGTCTGTCCAAGCCCATCTGGGTGGGCGAGGTGAAGGTCGGGGGCGACGCGCCGGTGTCGGTCCAGTCGATGACCAAGACGGACACGCGGGACGCGCAGGCCACGGTGCGCCAGATACGGGAGTTGGAGGAAGCGGGTTGTGAGATCATCCGCTGCGCCGTGCCGGACATGGAGGCGGCCCTGGCCCTGGCCGAGATCAAGAAGCAGATCAGCATCCCGCTGGTCGCCGACATCCACTTCCACTACCAGTTGGCCCTGGAAGCGGTCAAGAGCGTGGACTGCCTGCGGCTCAACCCAGGCAACATCCGCGATCCCGAGCGGGTGAAAGAAGTCGTGCGGGCCGCCAAGGAGCGCGGGATTCCCATTCGCATCGGGGTGAATTTCGGCAGCCTGCCGCCGGTCAACGCCATCGGCATGAAGTCTGGGGCGTCGCGTCACCAGGATGGCGTGAACACGCTGGCCAAGGCTGGCGAGGAGCTTGCCGAGGGTCAGATTTCGGTGGTGGACCACATGGTGGCCACGGGGTTGTGGGAGATCGGCATTCTGGAGTCGTTGGACTTCGACCTGATAAAGATATCGCTGAAGGCGTTCGACGTGCCGACGACGGTGGAGACGTACCGGCGCATGGCGGAGCTTGTGCCGTATCCGCTGCACTTGGGGATAACGGAGTCGGGGACGGCAAGGTCGGGCTCGATCAGGAGCGCGGTGGGTTTGGGTGTCCTCTTGTACGAGGGCATCGGGGACACGATACGGGTGTCGTTGAGCGACGAGTCCAAGGAAGAGGTTCACGCCGGCTATGACATTCTGAAGTCTTTGAATCTGCGAGAGAAGGGGACGGTGATGGTGGCCTGCCCGTCCTGCGGGCGGGCGGACGTGGACATCCGCAAGCTGGCCAACACGGTGGACGAGTTGTTGAAGGAGTCGAGCGCGCCGGTGAAGGTGGCGGTGATGGGCTGCGAGGTAAACGGCCCAGGCGAGGCCAAGGATGCGGACGTTGGGATAGCTGCGGGGGTGGGTCGGGCCATCATCTTCCGGAAGGGGAAGAAGTCCCGGGTGGTGGAGGAGAAGGACATGCTGGAGGCGCTGATGGAAGAGGTGCAGCTCGTCAGCGCGGAGAAGGAGTTGGAAGAAGCCAAGGCGGGTTAGGGGAGTTCGGCTATGGCGGTGAGAATAACTGTGGAGCGGACGGTTGTCCCTGGGGAGCAGCATGACGTGAAGGAAGTGCTTCGGGAATTGCGGTCGCGCTCCACGCGGCGTCCAGGGTTCGTTTCAGGCGTCACGATGATCGACGCCCACAACCCGGCGAACTTTCTGATGGTCAGCACGTGGACGAGCATCGGTGCGTGGGAAGCTTGGGAGAAGTCGCCTGAGCGGCAGGAGATCAGCGACAAGCTGGCGCCGCTGTTGCAGGGACACCCCAAGGTGCGGATGTGGCTGGAGGACCTGGACGCCCCGCCCGGCGGGGCGTAGCGCTGTCTCGAAGTCAGGCGCGGCCCTGCTCAGTGCTGTCCCCCATTGCTTGAAGCGATGTGGGTTGTAAGCTCTTTTCGACAGGGTTCAGGTCCAATTCCTTTTCGAGCAGAATCCCCTGGTGCTGCTTTCCAACGCCCCTTCCGTGTAGCTGTGGTGCGTCTACGACCGCCCCGAAGCGTATGAAGGGTTTCCTCGAAGCGGTCATGGCCTGCTCCGGGGGGCAGATCGAGGGATTCCTAGGGAACCTCTGAACAAGCCGCCCGCGCCACCATCTTCCCTATCTGGCTATGCCGTAGCCCCCGGACGTATTCAGGTATCCCTAAGGGGCGCAGATTGAGGCAGGGGGCGTTTGGAGCGCTAACCACCCAGCCACTGCACGTCGCCGCAGAGGTCCGCAGGGTGAGAGCGAGCGGAGAAGGCGGCGTACTCTTCCTTGGACTGCTTCAGCGATGTGTTCGCGCCGTGGCCCGGATAGACCTCTATGTCGTCGGGAAGGACGTAGAGACGCTCTCTGATGTTGGCGAGGAGCCGTTGGAAGTTCTCTGGGCTCGTGGTCCTGCCGGGGCCGCCTGGGAACAGGACGTCGCCGGGGAAGAGGTGACGTCCCACTAGGGTGCAGGCGCCGCCGGGGGTGTGGCCCGGCGTGAAGATGAACCGGGCCTCCAGTTTGCCAATGGCAATAGTGCTGCCGTCCTCCAGGTCGAAGTCGGCGGGGCGTGGTAGGCGGGCGGCGTCCTCATGGTGACAGCCCACCGGTGCTTTCAGGGCGTCCAGCATCACGTCGAATCCCAGGATGTGGTCCTGGTGCGTATGCGAGATGACAAGGGCGGTGACGTTGACGTCGCCGACCTCAGCCAAGAGCTTCTCAGACTCCGCCGGCGCGTCGATCACAATGCCCTCCTCCGTGGAGGGGTCGACGATGAGGTAGGCGTTGTTGTCGTAAGGCCCACAGCTTGTCTTATGGATGCGGATAGTCTCGTCCTCGTAGTAAATGGGCATGATGGCTCCTCTAGTTGTAGTTCCCAAGCCGTAGCTGCGGCCGGAGCGTACGCTCGTGGGCTGGTTGATTGGACATGACCCCCATCCTTGTATCTTTGGGTATCTTTGGCAGAGACGGCGGGGCAGACCGTTTCATCCTGGGTTGAACAAGACCGTAGGTTAGCGTGGTCGCCCCGCCGTCTCCCATCATAGAGCCCGAACAGTTGCCTGGGCCACCGAGCCCGTATCAGCAAGGACGGGCCAAAGGAGGACTGATGGCGAGTGAGGCTCCGGTGTTCGTAGGCATTGATGTGTCGAAGGCATGGGTGGATGTGGCGGTGCGCCCGACGGGGGAGGCGTGGCGGGTGGACCAGGACCAGGAGGGGGGAGAGGCGCTGGTGCTCCGGCTCCAAGCCATGAGCCCCCAGTGCATCGTCATGGAAGCCACCGGGGGCTATGAGGCGCCCATCGTTGCCGCACTCGGGGCGGCCGGCCTCCCTGTCGCCGTCGTCAACCCCCGCCAGGTCCGTGACTTCGCCCGCTCCCAAGGGAAGCTCGCCAAGACTGACCGCCTGGACGCCGCGGTTATCGCCCACTTCGGGCAGGCCAGCGGGGTCACCGGGCAGGCTCTGCGCTCCCCGGAAGCCCGTGCACTTGAGGGACTCGTCGCCCGGCGGCGGCAAATCATCCAGATGCGGACCGCGGAGCAGCAGCGGCGCCAACGCGCCTTGCCCGTGGTCCGAGAGGGGATCGAGGAAGTGATCGCCCTCCTCAACCGCCAGGTGAAGGAGATCGACGATGAGCTCGGGCGACGCCTGCGGGAGAGTCCGCTGTGGCGCGAGCGGGAGGACCTGCTGCGCAGTGTGCCTGGGATCGGGCCTGCGACCGTGTTCAGCCTGCTGGCCGAACTGCCGGAACTGGGGTCGCTCGACCGCCGAGAGGCCGCTGCGGTGGTGGGGGTCGCGCCGCTCAACCGGGACAGTGGCAAGCACCGGGGCTCGCGCCGATGCTGGGGCGGGCGGGGGCACGTGCGCGCCGCCCTGTACATGGCCGCCCTGGTGGGCGTGCGCTACAACCCCACGCTGAAGGAGTTCTACGAGCGGCTTCTGCGGGCGGGCAAGCCGAAGAAGGTGGCGCTCACGGCCTGCATGCGCAAGCTGCTGACCATCCTCAACGCCATGCTCAAACATCACACCGCCTGGAACCCGCAAACCGCTTGACTTTCAAGACAGTTGCTAACCTTCCCCCGTACCCGAGGAAAGGGACGGGAGGATGCTCCCGCCTCGCGCCTGTAACCAACGCTCCAGGGAAGGATCCCTGGCTTTGATTCCTGCGTTGTGGAAGCGGAGGCCCGTCCGCCAGACTCAACGGTGGCTGGGCCATGCTTAACCACCTGCGCCCTCCGCTGCCTTCACCTGTCTGCCCACCCAGTCTGTGACCAGGTCTAGGACGCGGGGGTCCGGCGGGGCCTTGACCTGGTCCTTGTAGCTGGCCAGCGACGGCGGGTCATCGGGGTCGGGGCGCAGCACGTGGGTCACGTCCGGGACTGCATGATACTCGAACTTGGATTTCACCAGATCGGCCATGCGCTCCAAGTCCGCAGGGTTCGCCTGGATGTCCTTGGTGCCGGTTATGGCTAGCGTGGGTACGCGTATTTTGGGCAGGTCGACGGCGGGGTTGTAGGCGATGTACTCCCTCGTCCACCTCGCGTTGACGTTGGCCACGAGCTGCACCCGGTACGAATCCTCCTTGGACTGCTTGAGCTTGTCCAGCCGCTTCTGCTGCGATTTCACGACGTCGATTCGGAAGAGCTTGATGATCCACTTGTTGGGCCCTTTCATACCCCGAGCTACCTGCTGCACCTGCCACTTCAGCGTCTCCTCGCCGGTGCAAGCGGCGCCTGCCATCAAGATTGCGCCAGCCATGCTGACGCCCTTGCCCGCCAGCATCGTTGCGACCAGGGCGCCCGCGCTGCGGCCCAGGACGAACACCGGCTTCCCTTTTATGAGCGGGTGGCCTCTCAGGAAGGCGAGGGCCCGTTGGGCGTCGGTTGCGTTGTCATGGAGGCCGGCGCTGAGGTAGGCGCCCTTGCTTGCCCCCACGCCGCGTTTGTCATACCGCAACGTGGCTACGCCGCGCTCGGCCAGGCGCTCGGCGAAGTGGGGGAAGGCGTTGATCGGGAGTTGCATGTGGTTCTCGTTCCGGTCGATGGGGCCGGGGCCGGCAATGAGGAGCACTCCGGGGAAGGGGCCGCTGGCGTCTGGGTGGGCCAGCGCGCCGGCCAGCTCCAGACCAGCCGAGGTGAATGTAACGTCCTGCTCGATCATGATGGCGTCCTCTCCACGAACCTGCCGGGGTATTGTATCATCGGGCCGGCCCACCGTAGCTACCCAGGGAGCCATGCTACGGCGCGGCGCTAGACAATCACTGCCGGGGCGAGGATCAGTATGACCGTTCTTATGACCGGGGGCATGGGGTTCATAGGGCTGAACGCCATCGAGGCGTTCCTGAATGCGGGCGATGAGGTGGTGGCGACCTACCATCGGACGTGGCGGATTCCAAGTTTCCTGGCGCCTCACGTTGACCGAGGCCTCGTCTTCGAGCAGGTGGACATCGGCGTGCCCGGGGCCCTTCTGGCGGTTGCCAAGAAGCACAACGTGGACAGCATTGTCCACCTGGCCATTCACGGGCAGGCCTACCAGGACCCCGGCGCCGACCTGCGGGCCAACATGGACAAGCTCTCCGTGTTGCTGGACGCGGCCCGGGAGTCAGGCGTCCGGCGCCTTAGCCTGTCCAGCATAGGGGGCATAGTGGCCAACGGGCCGTTCCGGGAAGATGATCTGGCAACGGTGGACACGCCCATTCCGCCGTTTGCCTTCAAGAAGGCGTGGGAGATTCTGTCGCTGAACTACGCCAGAGTGGCCGGCATCGAGCTGGTGCAAATGCGGCTGCCCGCCGTGTACGGGCCCATGTATGCATCCATGCGCAACCTGCCCAGCAGGCTATGCCACGCCGCCGCCCGCGGCGCCGCGCCCGATTACTCGCCGGCGTTCGGGGGCGTCCCGTTAGCGGACGCAGCGGGTGACCTGGCGTACGTGAAGGACATCGCTAGGGGCATCGTGCTCATTCAGCAGGCGGAGAAGTTGGAGCACCGTATCTACAACCTGGGGTCGGGAAGGGCTACGTCCAACGCCGAATTCGTTGCAGCGGTGAAGAAGGTCAAGCCTTCCTTCGAAGCCGAGCTGCAGCCCGGCGAGGGACCCGGTTTCAGGCCGAATGCCTACGCCGACATCTCGCGGGCGCGAACCGAGCTTGGTTATGGGCCGCGCTACACGTGGGAGACCGCTGTCGCCGAATACATCTCCTGGCTGGAGCAGGGCAACCCGCAATAGGGCCGGAGGAGCGAGCGGGATAGCGGCGTCAGCCGCCGCCAACCGCCGGGGCAGAGCATACCGCTAGCTATGCCTGGCCAGGCTGCTCTCGCCAACCCATGGCTTGGCTCGCCGCCGGTCGCTGGCCGTCCCGTCCATGCATGCGTGGGTGAGCCGCCGGGTCAGGCGCCGACCGGGCTCCGCCCGAGCGCCTGGGACACCTTGGTCACGTCTCCCATGAGGTTGTGGAAGTTTTCCGGCGTGAGCGACTGGGCGCCGTCGGACCAGGCCTTGTCGGGGTTGGGATGCACCTCGATGATCAGTCCGTGGGCGCCGCAGGCGATTGCTGCGGTGGCAAGGGGGGCTACCAGATACCACTTGCCCGTGCCGTGGCTGGGGTCGATGATGATGGGCAGGTGGCTGAGTTTCTTGATCACAGGCACGGCGGCCAGGTCCAGGGTGTTTCTGGTGTAGGTCTCGAAGGTGCGGATACCCCGCTCGCAGAGGATGAGTTGGGTGTTGCCGGTGTTGAGGACGTACTCGGCGGCGAGCAGCAGGTCCTCGTAGGAAGCCGAGAACCCCCGCTTGAGGAGGATTGGCTTCCCGGTGCGCCCGGCCTCTTCCAGCAGCACGAAGTTCTGCATGTTCCGCGCCCCAAGTTGGAGAATGTCGGTGTACCGGGCGACGAGCTCCATGTCCCTGGTGTCCAAGACTTCCGTGATGATGGGCAGTCCGGTCTCCTCTCGCGCTGTGGCTAGCATCTTCAGCCCGTCTTCCCCGTGACCCCGGAACGTGTAGGGGGACGTGCGGGGCTTGAAGGCGCCGCCTCTGAGGATGCTGGCCCCCGACGCCTTGACGGCCCTTGCGGTCTCGACCATCTGCCCCTCTGACTCGACGGAGCAAGGTCCCGCCATGACCGTTACGTTGTCGCCGCCAATCTTCACGCCGTTCACGTCAACGACAGTGTCCAACGGCTTGAACTCGCGGCTGGCCAGCTTGTACGGGCGGGAAATGGGAGTCACGTCGGCGACTCCGGCCAGCATTTCCAACTCGTCTCGGAGGCCGGGATAGGTCTGGCCCACGACGCCTATCACCGTGCGTTCGACGCCGGCGCTGACGTGAGCCTCCAGGCCCCGCTCTCGAATATGCTGTTTGACGGCCTCTATTTGAAGGGGTGTGCTGCCCCGCTCCATGGATACGAACATGGTTTCAACCTCCCCAGGACTTCTCTCGATTTGTGCGGCCGGAGGCGCTGGCCTTCCCGTCTATGAGCCGGCCTGCTCTTCGGCCTTGTCTTCAATTCCTCGTTTACGCAGGTGTCGGGCGCCCTTCAGGTAGATGTGCCTCAGGTCCTGCGGCCCCTTCTCCGTATTGACGAGCATCAGCACCCGTATGACGCGTCCGGTGGCGTCGGGGACGTTCATCTCGTGGCCGCAGAGGAAGGCCACGTATTCCCACCCCATCAGGCGGGCGGCGACCGCCGGGAACTCGGCGGTGAGGTCGGCGGTGGTGGTGAACCAGGCCGCCGCCACGTCATCAACGTCGATGTCGTTGGCCTCAGCGATAGCCGTCAACAACTCCTGGGTGGCTTCGACGACGGCTTCCTTCGTGTTGGCGTCGGCTGTGGTTGCGCCGCGGACGCCGCGGCACTTCAGCGTCATCTCGCGGCCTCCACAGCATTCCGTCCCGACAGCTCTTGGACGAAGGATCGGGCGCGCTGTGCGGCCTGGCCCGGCGGGGCGCTTTCAACAACGTTGAGCAGCGCGCTTCCAACGACCGCGCCGTCGGCGTAGGCCGCCACCCTTGCCACGTGCTCTCGAGTGGAGATGCCGAAGCCCACGGCGACGGGCAGGGAAGTGTAGGAGCGGACGCGGGCCACAAGGGACTCCGCCCCCGCGGAAATCTGCTGTCTTGCTCCGGTGACGCCTGTGAGGCTCACGCAGTAGACAAAGCCGCTGGCATCTCGGCAGGCGGCTTCGATGCGGTGATCGGGGCTGGTTGGGGCCAGAAGGGGGATGAGGTCCAGACCCTGCTTCTGGCACTCAGCGGACAACGGACCCGACTCCTCGGTGGGTACGTCGGCGGCAATGAGGCCGTCCACCCCTGCAGACGCTGCGTCGGCGGCGAAGCGATCGAGTCCGTAGACCCAATAGGGGTTGTAATAGCCCATGAGGATAAGAGGCGTTTCCAGTCCGGCGCCGCGCAGCTTCGCCACGGTGTCGATGCACATTGCCAGCGTCACGCCCTTGTTCAGCGCATGAAACGAGGCTTTTTGAATGGTGACGCCATCGGCGAGGGGGTCGCTGAAGGGCACGCCCAACTCGATGATGTCTGCGCCCCCTTCAGCCAGGGCGGGCGCCAGCTCTAGCGTGGCCTCGGGGTCTGGGAAGCCGACCGTGAGGTACACGATGAGCGCGTTCTCGCCGCGTTCTCGCAAGCGAGCGAAGGTATCGGATATTCGCGACGGCGGCATTAGACCGGCGTACCCCCCAAGGATGCTGAAAATCGTAGCATAGGGGGTAGGGCTTTACAACACGAGCCAACGTTCGTAGTGGCTGCGCCGGGACGACCTTGCCGGGGTGGCCGGCGCCTACGGCTCCCTTGCTAGCGCGATGCCCCAGACGCTGGCGGCGCCTGCCGCGGTCAGCGCCCTGGCCGCTGCCGCCAGCGTCGCTCCGGTGGTGCAAACGTCGTCCACGAGCAGGAGCCTGAGCCCTTGGACCGGCGCCGAGGGCGCGGCAAAGGCGTTGTGGACGTTCAGACGGCGCTGATCTGACGATAGAGCGCGGGCCTGGGGCGGCGCAGATTGCACCCGCTTCACGGCTTCCAGGCAGCTGAGGTTGGAGGCCTTTGCCAGCTCCCTTGCCAACAGCGCGGCCTGATTGTAGCCGCGCTCGGCCATCCGGCGGCGGTGGAGGGGGACGGGGACTACCGCGTCGGCGGCGAGGTTTTGCCTTTCAACGAAGTCGGCCAGCAGACCGCCAAGGGTTGGCGCCAGTGACCGGAGGTTGTTGTACTTGAGCCGGTGTACGCCGTCCCGAATCGAGTCCTGCATGAGGAAGGGGGCACGGATGCCGTCTATGGTCAGGGGACGCGTCCGGCACCGGCCGCAGATTTGGCCCTGGAGCGGCTGTGCGCAGAGTTGGCAATAGGGTGGTGCCAGGCGGGGCAACGCCGCGAGGCAGGGCTCGCAGAGGAAGGTGTTCTCCTTGCCGCAACCGAAGCAGCGAGGAGGGAAAAGTAGGTCAATGGTCAGGGCGCCGAGGCGCTGTAGGATGGCTGCCATACCCATATGCGGCCGCGTTCGGGGGCAGGTTCGGGAGAGAGGTGGCGAAATGCTATCATAACGCCGCAGGGAGTGCAGCAGCGATGATCAGGGCCGTCTTTTTCGATCTGTATGGGACGCTGGCCACCTTCGATCCGTCGGTGGAGGAGGTGCAGGCCGCGGCGTGCAGGGAGTTCGGCCTGGAAGCGGCCGCAAAGGGCGTCGCCAGGGGGTACGTTGCGGCGGACGCCTTCATGGCCGAGCAGAACGGCGTCCACCCACTTCGCGAGATGTCGGACGGTGAGCGGGAGGCGTTCTTCAGCCGGTACGAGCAGATCATACTTCAGGGTGCCGGGCTGGAGGTTTCCCTGGAGTTGGCCGCCGCTATCTGGCGTCGCGTGCGGCAACTCCCCTACGAGATGGTGCTCTACTGCGACGCGCTGCCGACCCTGGCGGAACTGCGCTCCCAGGGTCTGCTCACCGGCGTCATTTCCAACATGAACATGGACAGTGTCAGCCTGCTGCGCTCGATGGGCCTGGAGGGGGCGGTGGATGTCGCCGTGACGTCCGGAGACGTTGGCGCTGAGAAGCCGCACGCCCCCATATTCCTGGCGGCTCTGGAGCGGGCCGGAGTTGCAGCGCAAGAGGTCATCTACGTCGGAGATCAGGTTTCCTCGGACGTGGAAGGGTCGCGGGCCGTCGGCATGACGCCCGTCCTGATAGACCGGAACGACCGGAACCCCGCTGTCGACTGCCTTCGTATCCGCGCGCTGCCCGAGGTGCGGGATCTCGTTGCGCGTCATGGCCCTGGGCGCCCTCCCTAAGGGGCGCTTGTTACAGGGGCGGCGCGCCATTGGTCCGGGCGAAGCGCTCCGATCACTGCGAGAGAGATGGCCAGGATGACTCCCGCCCCTGCTATCGTCGCCTGAGGCCCTCCCCAGTCCACGAAGAAGCCCATGGGGAGCGTCGAGATCGTCATGGCGGACCGCGTCATCATGTACACGCTCATCACCCTTCCGTACAGCGCCCTATCGGTGTTCAACATGAGAAGCGTTTGGTTGAGGGTGAGGTAGGCCTGGCTGGACAGCCCGACTCCCAGCAACAGGAGGAAAGACACCCAGTAGGACGATGACAGGGCAAAGAAGAAGAGCGTCACGCCGAAGGCAATGCCGGCGATTAACTGGAGCAACCCCTTGTGGGGTGTATCTGCGATGTAGGCAAGGATGAACGACCCAGACAGCGCTCCGACGCCCAGGGCCGTGTATAGCAGCCCAAGCCGCGAGGGGTCCACGAAGAGGACCTCGGCCTGGAACACCGGAAGGAAGTACTGGAAGGGCAGCCCGAAAAGGATGGGAATCAGGGCCATGAGCAGGAGCGTCATGAGGGCCGGATTGCTCCTGATGTAGCGGAACCCCGTCAGCAGTTCGGCGGAGGCCCCGAGGCTCTTCGATGTCGCTTTCAGGCCGGAGGGCAGGCCGGTGATGGTAATGCCCGCGGCGACGTGGAAGATGGTGATGGCGGCGAAGGCAATGAAGGGGTCCCAGCTGAGGAGCACACCGGCCAGGGCCGGGGCGGCGACCCTGTTCATGTTGCGTCCGGTGGAGTGCAGGGCAATGGCGTTGGCCATGCGCTCGCGGCCCACCAGTTCGGGGATTGCGGCCTGACGGGCGGGCATGTTGAAGGGGACGGTGATCCCGTGAACGATGCCAATTGCCACCAGATGCCACACCTCGGTCACGTCGAACAGTACTAGCAGGAAGGTGACTAGGGCGAGCAGCCCTAGCATCAGTTGGGACGTGACAATGAGGAGGCGTTTGTCCAGGCGGTCGGCGGCCACGCCGCCGAGGGGGGATATGATCAGCATGGGCAGCCCCTGGGACAGGGCGACCAAGCCCACCGCCGCCCCCGAATCCGATATGTTGAAGGCGAGCCAGGGGCGGGCGAGCATGTTCATCTGCATGGCGGCGATGGAGAAGAGGGAGCCAAGCCAGAGCAGACGAAAGGAAGGGACTTCCAGGGCCGTAATCAGGCGCCGGAAACCGGATGACGCTATCGGCGGAGAGGGGGGGCTGCTTGGGGACGGGCCGGGGGGCCGGTTGGGTGGACCGGCCAGCTCGTCGCTGGGTTCTTGCGGCCCTTCCTTGGCCAGAGCGCTACCTCCCCTGCCATTGACGCCTGGGCCATTCTAGGCTGAGCAGGGCGGGAACACAAACAGCAGCGCTGCCGCCCTTCAAGGCGGCAGCGCTGCTGTTTCACGTTCCCGTCGTTGTAGCTAGCGGGGCCTAGCCAACCAGCTGCTTCAACCCCTCGACCAGCTCTGGAGTGACATCCAAGAGCTGCGCTATCTTGGCCTGCACATCGTCGCCCGGGATCGGGTTCACGGGGCGCCCGGTCCTCACTGAGTCAGCGACGAAGTCGGGGTTGGTCACGGCATTCCAGAACGCCTCTCGAAGCATGGCCACGATGTTGTCGGGCGTGCCCGGAACGGTCGGGAAGAGCAGCTGGACCACGTTCGGGGCGTTGGCCGCCACGGCGATCCGGAACTGCTCATCGGTCATCCGGTCCTGGAAGTCCAGGAGGTTGGGCACGCCGACCTCGGCCAGGAGCGGGTCTCCGGCGGGGTCATCGGTGATCTGAAGCACCGGGATGATCAGGTTGTCCTCAACCCACTGCGGCCTGGCGCCGGTCCATGCCTGGAACAGCGTGCACCATCCATCGATCTCCCCTTGCTCAAGGGCGACTGCCGCTTGGGCGGTGCTGCCGGAGTAACCGGCTACAACCTTGATGTTGCCGCCGACGAAGTCCTTCAGGACGTTGACGGCCCAAGCCGTAGGAACACTGGAGCCAAACACAATCGGCGTCGGCGAGTCGATGATCTCTTGCATGCTGGTCACGCCGCTTTCGTGCCAGACCTGACAGGACATCGGGCCGCCGTTGACCACGCCCAGGTACGGGAAATCGTTCAGGTCGAACTGGACGCCGGGGGAGCCGACGATCTGGTTGGTCAGTAGGAGTCCCGTCATGTCCAGGACCGTGAGGCCGTCGGGCTTGGTATTGTTGTATACCTGGTTGGCGGAGATGATGCCACCCGCGCCGGTGATCGTCCGCACGATGGCCTGGGGGTTCCCAGGCAGGTACTGGGGCATGTACTTGGCCAGCAGCCGGGTAGTGAAGTCGTGGCCGCCGCCTGGCGAGAAGCTGGCGATGAAAATCATCGTCTTGCCCTCGAAGTAGGGCTTCGCGGTTGTTGGCACTGCCGTGGGCCGCGGCACGGGAGTGCGGGTGGCCGGGATGGACGTCGCGGTGGGCTGGGGAGTCTCGCCGGGCCTTAGCGTCGCCGTAGGCTGCGGCGTATTTGTCGGTAGGGCCGTTGCCACGGGCGGAACAGGCGTGTCTGTGGCCCTCGGTGCGCTCGTGGGGTCTGAACCACAAGCCGCAGCGACAGCCAGGACGATTGCCATCAAGCTTAGGATTACACTCTTGCGAAACACACCTACCTCCTCACTTGGGTCAGTTTCTCAGGAACCCTTGGAATTCCAGGCTATCGGTCTGCTTGCGCTGCCGGGCGCAGGCGCAGGACACAATGGCCTACAAGTCTAGCCATCAATCATAAGGGGGCCGCGCATCTTTGTAAACCTAGGTGCAAACCGCCGGGTGGAGCGGAGCCCGCAACGGGGCAATGCGCGAGAGAAAAGGGAAGCGCCCGGGCCGCAATGGGCCGGGGCGCTTCCCTTTCGATTGCTTTACCTAACGCCTGCCGTGGCTTCCTGCTCCTGGTATAGGTTCCAGGTGTTCAGGACGTGGCGGATCTCATCCTCGGCGTCGGTGTCCCCGGCTTCCGGGGGTTTGTACTCGGCAAAGAGCGTGCCGTCGCTGAACTTGACCTGCTCCAGGGGCAGCTCAATGTATTCGGCCTGAGCGGGGTCCCGGAAGACGTTCATCGGGTCTCCCCCGTCGTCAACGATGTCGATCTGCTCCCTGAGCAGCTTGCGGTACATGATGATGCCCTTGTCCGAGTCGCCCAGTTTCTCCAGGTTCCGGTCGCTGAGCACGCCCTGGGACATCCAGACCATGTAGTCCTGGTTGAACGTGTAGTCGATGACGAACCGGCCGTTCGGCTCGAAGAGGGGCGTGTAGCGGTAGGGCACGCGGGTCTGCTTGGGCGTCTGGAAGCCGGGCGCCGCCTTCCAGGTGAAGTAGCTGACGTGGAAGGTGTTGTGCTCGTCGACGGGGACGCGGAACTGGAGAGCGCCCATCATCTCATCGCCCACGAACAAAATGTTGGGGAAGAGGATGGGGTGGCCGATCTTCCAGTCGTCGGATTCTTCGGTCCTGCCCTCGAGCACGCGCCGCTTCACGATGCCGTGGTCGAAGATGTCGAACCCAATTTTGAGGTGCTTCATCACTTTGGAGGACGGGATGGCCCACTGGTTGTCCTGCCGGCCCCTGCGCCATCGCTCGTACTCCCCGTACCTTGCGTGGAGCCACTCGAGGTGGATGGGGTCGAGCGAGTTTTCCTGGCACTGGAGCCAGTTGCACGGCAACTGGGCAATGGCGATG
Source organism: Dehalococcoidia bacterium (assembly GCA_965263165.1). Lineage (GTDB taxonomy): Bacteria > Chloroflexota > Dehalococcoidia > Lucifugimonadales > SAR202-VII-2 > SAR202-VII-2. The sequence goes on along the minus strand of OZ253584.1, from coordinate 671,344 downwards.
TCCCGGGCTGCGTACTCCCACATCATCGGCTCCCATTTCGGAAGCTCAGGGGCGGGCAGGGGCCCCATGTAGGCCCAGAGGAGGCCGCCGAACTCCTGAACGGGATAGCCCTTCAGCTTGATCTTGTCCTTGAAGCGGGCCTCCGGCCGGCCGGTCTCCTCGAAGGGCTGCTCGACGCACTGGCCGGTCTCGTCGTACATCCAGCCGTGGTACATGCACCGGAGCCCATTCTCCTCGGGGATGCCGTAGGCCAAGTTGACCCTCCGGTGGGCGCAGAAGCGTTCGATGAGGCCGTACTGGCCGCTGCGGTCCTTGTAGAGGACGAGGTCCTCGCTCAGGATGCGTATTTCCTTGGTGGGGTTTTCGTCCAACTCCAGCTTTGGGGCGACGGGATGCCAGTAGCGGCGGAACAGCTCCCCCGTAGGCGTCCCGGGCCCGACGTGCGTCAGCCGCTCGTTTTCTTGGACACTCAGCATTGCTCCCTCCTCGACTCTCCCGGCGCTCGAAATGGTGTCGGGGATGCGTGATCCGCAGCGCGCGCTGGAATTGCGCGCAGCTTGTAGGTTACGTGGAATGTAATCACGAGGAGTTTGGCCTGTCAAGGTGAGGCGCACGGCGCCCCAGCAGCCCCCGTGCTACAATGGCGCCGCTTTCCATTGGACTTCAGAATTAGGCGAATGGACTTCACACTCAGGAGGCGGGCATGGCGGCGAATTGGGAGACTCTTCAGGTCGGCGACGGCACTACGACGCAGGCATATGTGGCCTCGCCGGACGGCCCGGGGCCGTTCCCAGGCGTTGTGATTTCGCAACACCTGGGGGGCATCGACCAGTTCATTCAGGAGACGGCAGTCCGCCTGGCCGGCGAGGGCTACGTCGCCATCGCCCCGGACCTCTACCACCGGCTGGACCCCGTTGAGGGGGAATCGACGCCGGAGAAGTTGCTGGCGCGGCTGGTCAACCTGACCGACGTTGGCGTGATTGCGGACACCAATGCCGCGGTGGATTACCTGAAGGCCAGCCCCCTGTGTACGGATGGCATTGGCCTCGTGGGGTTCTGCATGGGCGGGCGCATCGCCTACATGATGGCCGGCGTCAACAGCGGCCTGAAGGCGGTGATCTCGTTCTACGGCTCCAGGACCAAGGAAAACTGGGGAACAGACCCCCTCCCGACTCCCTTCGAGCGTCTGGCCGACGCCTACTGCCCAATCCTCGGCTTCTTCGGAGAGGACGACAAGGACCCCAACCCGGAGCAGATGCGGGAGCTTTCGGCGGAACTCGCCAGACACGCCAAGCCCCACGAGTTCCACTCCTACCCGAACGCGGCCCACGCCTACATGAACTACACGAACCCGCAGGCTTATCGAGAGGACGCCGCCAAGGCGTCATGGCCCGTCGCGATGGAGTTCTTTGAACGGTGTCTGGCCAAGGCGCCTGCGGCCAGTTAGGCGCCCGCGGCCATGTATTAAAGAGAACGGCAGCAATCACCAACAACAGAGGGGGACGAATGACTGAAGCATGGGAAGCGTTGAGCGTGGACGGGCAGGCTGTGCAGGCTTTCACCGCCGCCCCGGACGGCGACGGGCCGTTCCCGGCGGTCGTGGTTATCCAGCACGCAGGCGGCGTCGACCAGTTCATCCAGGAGATGTCGGGCAAGCTGGCGGCTGAGGGCTATTTCGCCATCGCCCCGGATCTCTTCCACCGGCAGGACCCGGACGCCGGCGCCACCAACATGGAAAAGGTGGGCCAGCTGAAGGACCCGGAGGTCATCGCCGACGTCAACGCGGCCATCGATTTCCTGAAGGCCAGCCCCAGCGCAAACGACAACATCGGCATCATTGGGTTCTGCATGGGCGGGCGCGTGGTCTACATGATGGCCGGCGTCAACGAGGCGCTGACCGCGGCCGTGTCCTTCTACGGAGCGGCCACCAAGAACGTCTGGGGCCCCGAACCCGGCCCAACGCCCCTGGAGCGTCTGGCCGGGGCCGTCTGTCCCATCCTCGGCTTCTTCGGCGAGGACGACCAGAACCCGTCGCCCCAGGACATGAAGGACCTGGACGAGCAGTTGTCCAACAACGGCAGGCCCCACGAGTTTCATTCCTACGCAGGCGCCGGGCACGCCTACATGAACTACATGAACCCCCAGGCCTACAGCGAGGACGCGGCGACCGCGTCCTGGCCCATCACGCTGAGCTTCTTCGAGGCGCATCTGAGCAAGGTGGCGGCCGCCAGGTAATCGAGGTCCCGCGGGGTCGGGTCCGGAAGCTGCCCGGCGGCCTGGCGACTTCGAATCTTCTCGAGCACAGGAGGAAGGATGGCTGGACAGTGGGAAAACCTGAGCGTTGACGGACAGACGATGGAGACGTTCGTCGCTGCGCCGGAGGGGGCCGGGCCATTCCCGGCCATCGTCGTCATTCAGCACGCCACGGGTGTCGACCAGTTCATCCGGGAGACCGCCGAGCGTCTGGCGGGCGAGGGCTACGTGGCGGTGGCCCCCAACCTCTACCACCGCCAGGACCCCAACAGCGGCGAGAGCGGGTCGGAGCGGCGGCAGAAGCTGCGTGACAACGAGGTCATCGCCGACGTGAACGCCGCGGTGGACTTCCTCAATGCGAACGCCAATGCCAACGACCAGATCGGCATCATCGGGTTCTGTATGGGCGGGCGGGTCGTCTACCTGATGGCCGCGGTCAACCCTGCCTTCAGGGCGGGCGCCGGCTTCTATGGCGGCAACACCAAGGCCGTCTGGGGCGAGGGTGGTCGCTCCCCGTTCGACCTGCTGTCGGACGTGGGCTGTCCGCTGCTGGGGTTCTTGGGGGAGGACGACGGCAATCCGTCGCCGCAGGACATGAGGGACATGGACGAGCGCCTCACGCAGCACGGCAAGCCCCACGAGTTCCACTCGTATCCGGGGGCGGGCCATGCCTACATGGACCACACGAACGAGAACACCTACAGGGAGCACGCGGCGGCAGCGTCGTGGCCCATCGCGCTCGACTTCCTGGCGAAGAACCTCGGCGGAGCGGCGGCTGGATAGGTCGGCTGGATAGAGAGACGGAGCTCACCAAGGCCACAAGGGAGGGCTGTTATGGAGATTGAAGCGAGCAACCTGAAGTTTACGGTCGAGCCGCGGCAGGTGGGAGAGGACGGCGGCGTCACCATCAAGGTGCTGTCCACGGGGGGCGAGAAGGAGGCCCAGCTTCTGCGCTTCGACGTCTTCCGCAAGCGCCCCCACTACCACTACAACCCCGAGGAAGACGTCGCCGAGTACAACCTCGACCCTCTGCTGATAGAGGATGGGCTGGGTTGGATGCTTGCCCAGGCGCGGGCCAAGCTCCCGGAGATGGTGTCCCACGCTGGCTTCCCGGAGGTCGCCGAAGAGATGGACATCACCGCCATCCTCCCCATCATCGACGACGTCGAGCGGGAAGCCCGTGTGATAGAGGCCGAAGGAATCAAAGCCGCCGCCGGCTAGGCGCGTATTCACGCCAATGGGCCGAATGTGTTATCACAGGACCAGAGGGCTCCTTCAGGAGTACCGCACGCGATTGATCGCCGACGTGGTTACTGGCTTAGACGTGCGCGAAGCAGCGATGCAGTGCCGGATGGAGCCTGAGAGTCAATCGACGTAGCGAGATGGCGGAATGAGGACTCCGACGACATGGCTGTGTCGTCTCACGCTGAGGCATAATCGTGCTGGTGCCAACGGAGCCGAAGCTATACCACATCGTCTATGTAGACCGACTGAGCCATATCATCAGGGATGGGTACCTCTGGTGCGACGCCGAGATGGCGCAGCGGTCAGGGACGGGAACGACTATCGGCATTGGCGACATCAAGCAACGCCGGCTTGCCAATGCACTTAACGGCCATCCGGACCTGCACGTCGGGGAGTGTGTGCCCTTCTACTTCTGTCCGCGCTCTGTCATGCTCTATGTGATCTGGAGAGCCAACCCTTCTAAGCTGGAGTATCGAGGTGGCCAAGAGCCAATCATCCACTTGGAGGTGGACTTGCGTCGGGCAGTGGCTTGGGCGGACGCCAGTAAGCGTCGTTGGTTCTTCACATTGTCCAATGCCGGGGCCTCCTACTTCCAGAATTACTCAGACCTTGGTCAGTTGAACAAGCTCGACTGGCAAGCGATACAGGCTAGCGATTGGAGAGAGTGTCGAGAGAGGAAACAGGCTGAATTCCTGGTAGAGCGTTCTTTCCCGTGGACATTGATTTCTCGCATTGGAGTGCACTCTCGTAAAATTGGCCAAAGAGTGTTGGGGACGGTGCAGGCGTCCAGCCATCGCCCGAGTGTAGAGATCAAGCCGGGTTGGTACTACTGACCAAAGGAGGCGGCATGATCGAGCATAAGACCGGCGACATTTTTCAAGAGGACGTTGAGGCCCTAGTCAACAGCGTCAACTGCGTGGGCGTAATGGGCCGCGGGATCGCGCTCCAGTTTAAGAATCTGTTCCCCAAGAACTTCAAGGCCTACGCAGAAGCGTGCAAACGGGATGAGGTCAGGCCGGGTCGGATGTTCGTCTACGAGTTGGGCAAGACGATGAACCCACGCTACATTATCAACTTCCCGACCAAGCGCCACTGGCGCGGCAAAAGTCGCATGGAAGACATCGAGGCCGGGCTCGATGCACTTGCCCAAGAGATCAGGGAGCGCAACATCAGGTCGATTGCCATTCCGCCGCTTGGCTCTAACCTTGGCGGATTGAACTGGACGGACGTGCGCCCACGCGTCGAAGCGGCCCTAAAAGAACTGGATAACCTGACGGTCACGCTATTCGAGCCCGGTGGTGGGCCGGCGGACGATCGACCCAATCGCTCCACCGAGGCCCCAAAGATGACTCGAGGACGCGCGGCGCTGCTCAGCCTGATGGACCGCTACTTGAGTGGCCTGCTCGATCCGTTCGTCACGCTCCTGGAAGTCCATAAGCTCATGTACTTCATGCAGGAGGCTGGCGAGCCGTTAAGGCTAAGGTACGAGAAGGCGCCCTATGGCCCATACGCCGAGAACCTGCGGCACGTCCTGAAATCAATCGAGGGACATTTGATATCGGGATATGCCGAGGGAGGCGACGCGCCGGACAAGCAACTCGAACTCGTCCCGGGCGCCATCGAGGAGGCGCGCGCCTTCCTTGAAGACCATCCACAAACCCGGTCGCGCTTTGACAGAGTGTCCCAGCTCGTTGAGGGGTTCGAGTCGTCCTTCGGCCTCGAACTGCTGGCAACGGTGCATTGGGTTGCCGCCGAGCATCCGTTGGCGAAAGAGGAACAGGTCATTGCCGGCACGTATGCGTGGGGCTTGCATAAGCGGCAGTTCTCGGAGCGCCAGATACGCCTCGCGCTTCAGGTCCTCGTAGAGAAGGGCTGGCTCGAAGAAGGCTAGCCGGCAGGCCCCGTCACCGCCTGCCTTCCGCAACGTTCGATGCACTTAGGGGCGCTCAACGAGTGAGCGCCCCTCCACCCTCCCCCAGCCAACCCCTGCGGTGAGTTAGGAGATGGACCTTTCCCTGAACCCAACCTTGGGCCTCCGCTACAAGAGCCTCTCGCAGAAGGCGAGGGTGATCACCGAGCGTTGGGGTGAAGCCAACCTCTTTTGCCCTGCCTGCCCAGCAGAAAGCTTGAATCCCCTTCCCCCAAGTACGGAGACCTTTGCGTAACCAAGGCAGGTGGGGCGAGAATGTAGCCATCCGAGGAAGTCCGGAGAGTACAGATGCATCGTCAGATGGGTCAGACGTCACTAGCAGAATCGCTGTTGCCGCAGTCGCTTGGAAGAAACGAGCGTCTGGAGCGAATCGGCGAGGAGGTGGACTGGGAACGATTCGCCTTTCTGGTGGGGGGAGTCTACTCGGCCGATGAAGGGAGACCCAGTTATCCTCCGTTGATGATGGTCAAGGTACTGCTGCTGGAGCAGTGGTACAACCTGTCTGACCCGCAGATGGAAGAGGCACTCGGAGACCGCATATCGTTCCGTCGCTTTGTGGGGCTTGGGCTTCAGGACGAGACCCCTGACTACTCGACGATCAGCCGCTTTCGGACCGAGCTGGTCAAGCATGGGCTGAGTGAGGAGCTTTTCAAGGAGCTGGAAGTCCAACTGGACAAGCGCGGACTGGTATTGAAGGAGGGGACGTTGATGGACGCCACGCTGGTAGAGGCCCAAGTGCGTCGTCCACCCCTCGCTGCGGGACGTGGCGCCAAGAGTGCTACCGACCCCGATGCTGACTGGACGCGCCACCGTGGGAGTCGGGCGCACTTCGGCTACAAGGTGCATCTGGGTGTGGATGCAGGGACGGGGCTGGTGCGCAAGGGGATGCTGACGCCGGCCAAGGTCTATGAGAGCGAGGTGGCCGATGCGCTGGTGAGCGGTGACGAGGTGGCGGTGTACGGTGACCGCGCCTATGAGTCCAACAGGCGGCGTCGGTGGCTCACGTCTCATGGGATCAACGATCGGATCATGCACCGTTCCCACAAGCATCAACCGGAGTTACCGCATTGGCAGAAGCGACGCAACGCGTTGATACGTCCGCGGCGGGCGTTGGTGGAGAAGGTCTTCGGCACCCTCAAGCGCAGCTACGGCTATAGCCGTGTCCGCTACCGGGGTTTGGGACGCAACGCCGTGGAGATGTGGTTCAAGCTGATGGCCTACAACTTGCGGAGGATGACCAAGTTGGCTGATTGCGCTGCCTGAACCACTGTGTAGGAGCAGTCCCGGGGGAGCCGCCACACCGGGACGCGCAGTGGGTGGCCTGAACCGCCCTGGATGCGGTTCCGTGAACTTCTTTTCCGTGCTGGCGGACCAATCGAAGGCTACACCCAGAGTTGCTCAAAGGTCTCAAGTACGAGGGTGGAGGACTACCGCTGCGGCAGGTGTGACGCTAGGTTCCAATTGAAGTGCAAGAAGGGCCGCTTTGGCCGGAGCGTGACCAACTCCGCCTTTCGGGCCAAGATGGATGCCGTGCAGGGCGGGCGCGCTCCCCACTACCTGTTTCTCTCCTATGCGGAACCGGAGTGGGTTGTCACCGACCTGTTCGCGGTGCCCGGCTACTTCTTCACTCCGGCGGTGATTCAGCAGCGGCCGCCTCTCCACCCCAGCGCCCATCGGTCTGGCTGGGTGGGGTCCAACATTCTGCTTGGCGCGCTGCCAATGGACGCCCGCATTTCCGTGGTCGCTCAGGGGAAGGCGCTGCCGGTGGAGCAAGTGCGCGGCGCCTGGGACCGGGTCGCGTTCCTCGGCGACGCGGTGAGCGCTCAGGGCGGCTGGGGCGCCGATGTCCTGACCTGCGTGAGAGACCTACAGCGCTCGACGGGCTCAGACGACTTTTCGCTGCAAGACTTCTACCGCGCCTTCGAGGGCCGGCTGGCGGCGCTCCATCCTGAGAACCGGCATATCCAAGATAAGATTCGACAACAATTGCAGATTCTCCGGGACCACAGGCTCGTTGAGTTCAGGGGGCGTGGAGCGTATCGTGTCTTGAGGTAGGCGCCCCGAATAGATCATTTGATCTTGACGTTTTGAGATTCTCGGCTAGGATCGGATCGCTTCGGCGGTCTGGTCTATGCGGGGAGTCACCCACGATGAGTACACCGACTTCCTTGCCCAACATCGAACGGTCTCAGTTGGGCGATCAGAGATCCGCCTCAAGGGCTACCAGCGCCCCAAGGTGCTCCAGCCGGAGGACTTCAAGCTGGAGACCACCACCCTCTGGTCGTTTCCCAAGCGGGGCAAGTGGGCCACCCACCGCTCCGGCTACCGCGGCAACTGGGCCCCGCAGATAGCCCGCAACATCATCCTCCGCTACTCCGAGCCCGGCGACCTCGTGCTGGACCAGATGGTCGGCGGCGGCACGACGATGGTCGAGTGCAAGCTGACGGGGCGGGACGCCGTCGGCGTGGACGTGAACAGGGACGCCCTGATGCTGGCCATGGACGCGCTCAACTTCTCGCTGGAGCAGGCGCCGGCCCAGGGCAAGATGTCGCTGGCGGAGAAACAGGCGGCGTACCGGCAAGCGGCGCGGGGTGTGGACCCCGAGACGTTCCGGCAAGACCAGGAGGGGCAGTCAAGCTCCGGCGCCCTCGCCCCTTCCGTGAATGGCGGGGGCGCCGGTGAACCGAGCATCCGCCTCTACCAGGGAGACGCCCGGAACCTCGACGCCTTGCCGGATGCCGGCGTGGGCCTGGTGGCGACGCACCCGCCCTATGCCAACATCATCCGCTACACCAAGGGGGCGGATGAGCGGAACCCCAACGACCTCTCCAACGTCAGAAACATCGCCGAGTACGCGGAGCAGATGCGGCGTGTGGCGGAGGAAGCGCACCGGGTGCTGAAGCCGGGCCGCTACTGCGCCATCCTCATGGGCGACACCCGCCGCAACAAGCACTATGTGACCATTGCGTTCCGGGTGATGCAGGCGTTCTTGGAGGCGGGGTTCGTCCTGAAGGAGGACATCATCAAGGCGCAGTGGAACACGCAGACGGAGGGGTTGTGGGCGAACCTATCGCGCACCAAGAACTTCCTCCTCATCATGCACGAGCACCTCTTCATCTTCCGCAAGCCGCTCCCGGAGGAGCAGACGAAGGACCTCGCCGAAAGCATGCGTTGGTGGTAGCGGGGGCGCCTCTCTTCCTGCCCGGGTGCTCGGGGGAAGGTTAGGAAGGGGTTCCTTTCCCTTCCCCTGGTTAGGAAGCGGGTCCCGACGCGCCAGGCGAGCAAACGCCGCCGCCTCCGTTCCCCGCGCGGGGTGCAGGGGGCGCAGCCCCCGCCGGGGGTACAGCGTGTCCCCCTGTAGTCAAAAACGTTGGAGGGTGGGCTAGGTGGGACAACGGCGCCCGCCACCAAAGGCCCCCCTCTGTCCCTCCCCCGTAGTCGAAGGAAGGTTAGGAATCGTCCTTCCCCATCGCAACGGACCCTGCGTTGCGCTACTTGCCATGCCGCAGAGAACAGCCGACCTCGTTCCCTGCGTCCGAGGCGACAACTCCGCAGCGACATACGGTGTGCGCAATCAAGTAGCTGATAGCGACACCCCCTCGGCCACGGCAGCCTGACCGAGTGGCTCCTCCTCATCGTCAAAGAGCCGCGCTACAACGACCGATGCATCGACAACCAGTCCGCTCATAGGCGGTGGCCCTCATGGCGCGCCGCGAGGATCTCCTCTGTGGAGAAAGCCACGCGTTCCCACCTGGCTCGGTGCTGCCGGAAGCGCTCTACCGCCCTCTCGCGGTTGGCGCGGCCCTGCGCGCGAGCAGGGATCAGATGCGCAACCGGCTTGCCATGTCGGGTTATGGCAATGGTCTCTCCATGCTCGACCGCCCGAAGGAGTTCGGCCAAGCGCGTCTTGGCTTCCGTAGCTTGAATCTCGCGCATGTCTGACTCCAACCCGTTGTCTTGACCACACCATTCCACCACCTGTCCTCTACCGAGGTCAACGAGCGGCGCTCAAGCCTCTGTGCGCCCAGGACGGATTGCTCGGTATTGTCTAGGGCCTGTTCACGCGGAGACGCCGGATCGGGTTGTCAATAGTGAGGAAGCCTCTGTCCGACCCCCCGCACTCGCGCGCAGGCTAGGAAGCGTCCCGACGCGCCAGGTAAGGAAACGCCGCCTCCGCCGTTCCCCAAGCAGGGTGCAGGGGGCGCAGCCCCCGCCGGGGGTACAGCGTGTCCCCCTGTACCCAAAAACGCTGGAGGGTGGGCAGGTGGGACAACGGCGTCCGCCACCAAGAGCCCCCTTCCCTGCCCCGCACTAGGGAGAGGGAAGGGAAGCCTCCGGACGCGCCAAGCGGAGCGGGCGGTACAGCGGCGCAAGCCGAAGCAATCCCCCGTTGAAGGAGGGCGCAGGGAACCCAAGGTTCCCGCCTCGCCCTCGCCGCTACAGGTCCCTGGACACCAGTTCCGAGTAGTGGTTCCAGACGCCGTTCACCTGGTTCGTGGTCAGGTTGCCCTTTAGGTGCGGCAGGTCCATCCACGTTGGGTTGGTCAGGAAGTCGATCGTGTCGTCGACCATCGCTTCCGGGATGCCCTGGTAGTCGGGGCCGAAGGCGCAGCGGGCGTACCAGTTCATCTTGGCCTGCTCCTCCAAGCCCAGCATGTTCATCACGGCCTGGTCCACCGACGACCCCACCGTCACGGCGCCGTGGCCCCGCAGCAGGATGCCGCTGCTTTCTCCCATGATATTGGCAAGCTCCATCCCCTCCTCCTCCGTGGAGATCATGCGCATCCGGTCGTACAAGGGCAGGGGGTTGCGCACCATCAGCACGCCCTCGGCGCACATGGGCACAATGCGGGCCTGCTGCACGCTGAGCATGACGGTGTACCGGGGGTGGACGTGGACCGCGCCGTTGACCTCGGGGTGGCTCTTGTAGATGGTGGAGTGAATCTTGACCTCAAAGCACTGGCCGATGTCTGGCGGGCCGTCGACCTTATTGCCATCGAGGTCGCAGACCACCATGTCCTCGGGGCGCATACGGCTGAGCGCGTCGATCTTGTAGCCGCGGCCCTTGACCACGAACTTGTCGGGGTCGTTGGGGACCCGCATGCTGGCGTGGCCGAGGGCGGCCAACGCCCCCGTCGCCAACCCCAACTCGGCCAAGACGCGGTTGGCGATTGCTGTTTCTCGTTTCGTCTCTTCGATGCCCGGCGGCATGGCTAACCTCCCTGGTTGTCGTGCGGAGACTGGTGATTGCGGCGGCGGCTGTCGTTAGGCGGCTGGCGTTAAACGATGCCGGCGGCCTTGAGGTCCTCTGCATAGTCCTGGAACGCCGCTTCCATGCTGTACGTGGGCTCCCATTCCAGGTACTGCCTGGCCAGGGAAATGTCCATGGGCACGGCGGCGTTGAAGCTGGGCGGGTCTCCCGGAAGGATTTCCACGTTCAGGTTGGGCAGCACCTTCTGCACGGCGCCCACCAGTTCATCGAAGCTGAGGACATCGCCGTTGCCGATGTTGAAGGCGATCTTGGGGGGGACCGGCACCGTGGCCGCCCGGTCCAACGCCAGCCCTGTGTCCTTGCAGTAGACGTACTCAAAGGCCATGGTCTGGCTGTTGGGGATCTTGGCGGTCTCGCCGCGGACCCCGGCCGCCACGAGGTTCTGCACCTTCTCGCCGCCGGAGGAGCCGCCGGCGAAGTGGCCGAATCCAAAGACGTTGGCCGGCCGGATCATCACCAGCTCGAAGCCGTAGATGCCCTGGTAGGCTTCCAGGACCATCTCCTTGGCGACCTTCGAGGCGCCGTAGGCGTTGTCGCTGGCGCGGGGGAAGTCCTCGTCGAAGTGGACCTTCCCCTCCTGGCGCCGGTCGTAGACGCCGAAGGTGCTCATGTGCACCAGCCGTTTGACGCCGGTCAGCCGCACGGCCTCGGCCACGTTGATGGTCCCCTGGATGTTGATCTGGAGCCCCGTGTAGATGGGGCTGGCCACCTTGCCGCCGATGAGGCCGACCGTATGCAGCACGGTGTCCACGCTGTTGTCCTGCATGGCGTGGATCAGGGCCGGCAGGTCGCGAATGTCGCCCTGAATGATGCCAACGTCGGCGTCGCCGAGCTTGGCGCGCAGGAAGTCGCGGTTGGGATTGACATCGAAGAACACCAGGCGTTCACCCCGTTTGAGAGCGTGTTGGGCGAAGGAGGTTCCCACAAGGCCAATACCGGTTACGAGTGTCGTCATTGCAAATCCCCCTGGAAAAAGCTGCTCGTATGATACTCGCGGCCCCAGGGATTTGCCACGTTTGGGGCCGCCGAGGCAGGTTCCCGCGGGACTCCCCTTTCGTCCCGCCAAGCGGGGTGCCGGGGATAGCTCTGTCCCTGCCCCCGTACTCGCAGGCCGGCCAGGAAGCGTCTATACGCGCCAAGGTGAGAAAGCGACGCCGCCTCCGTCCCCCAAGCAGGGTCAGGGGGGCAGCCCCCGCCGGGGGTACAGCGTGTCCCCCTGTACTGGAAAACGTCGGAGGGCGGAGCGGGCGGGATAGAGGCGCAGGCCAAGTCAGACTCTCCGCTGAAGGAGGGCGCAGGCCAAACCAAGACCGTCCGTCCAGGGAAGGCTCAGGGAACCCACGGTTCCCGCCACCAAAGGCTCCCTCCCTTCCCACCCTTAGCAGGCCGGCCAAGGCCACCGTCCTTCCGGCCATGGCCGGGGTAATCCAACCCGCTAGTGTCAACAAGCCCTAGCCTGGGCCCTTCGATGCTTGCAGGCCCAGCGGTTGCGGGCGTTCGCCCAAAGGAAGAAAATGCACCCGTCTCTTGAGACAAGCTCAACAACCGCCCAGAGGAGGCTTCCATGCCTAAGGCAACCATCAACGGCGTCGGCATCAACTACGAAAGCGACGGCGAGGGTTTCCCGGTCGTGCTCTGCTACTGCCGGGGAGGCAACGCCACCATGTGGAACTCGCAGGTCGAGGCGTTTTCCAAGAACTACCGGTTCATCCGCTTCGAGCCGCGGGGACACGGCAAATCGGACGCTCCGCAGGACCCAACGGCCTACGGGCTGGACACGTCAGCCGAGGACCTGCTGGGCCTGCTGGACCACCTGGGCATCGAGAAGGCCTACGTCGGCGGGCTGTCCATGGGCGGAGGCATCACCACGCGATTCACGCTGCTGCACCAGGACCGGGTGGCGGGCCTGATGGTCATCGACTCCGGTTCGGCGGCGGGCCACGCCGCCGGGGAAGAGGTCAGGACGATGACGTCCCGGGTGCGGGAGTTGGCCTTCACCGAGGGCATGGAGGCGGTGGCCCAGTACTCCATCGAGGAGGTGGGCAGCTTCGCCGGGCGGGCCGCCAGGGGCCCGGAGGCGGTTGAGGGCATCGTGGAGATGTTCAAGGCGCTGACGCCCCACGGCTACACCCTGACCCTCGAGGCCCTCGACCAGGCGCCGGCCTTCGACGACCGCCTGTCCGAGATCAAGGCGCCGACGCTCTGCATCGTCGGGGACGAGGACCCGGCCCTGGAGGACGTCAAGTTCGTCCACAGCCAGGTCGAGGGCTCGGAGCTGGTGGTGGTGCCCAATGCAGGGCACTTCGCCAACCTTGACCAGACGGAGATCTTCAACAGGGAGGTCCTCGCCTTCCTGGCAAAGGTGGACGCCCGGCGGGCTGCGGCCGTGGCCTGACCGGTTGGCTTAAACGCCAGTCTTGCGCGGCCAGGCTTGCCCGCAAGGCGGAAAGGGCCGCCCCCCACGTCCGGGGGCGGCCCTTTCCGCGCCCTGCGATTCCGTTCCCACCAGCTTGATTCGTCACCGCCGTCCCCCGACAATGGATGAGTAATCCCCCGGAGGCCCCGCCATGTCCGTTCCGCGCGCCATGAGCACGCAGCATCCCGACAATGCCTTCCCCGCGCCGTTCTCCGAGAACGGCGTTCTCAAGGGAGAGGGCGAGATCACTGAGGCGAGTTGGGCTTGGTCCAAGCTGCTGTGCGACGAGCAGATGTGGGACTACGAAGGGAAGGCCGCAGACGTCGATGTCATCATGAAGTTGCTGATGCGAGACCCGGAGTACTTCCGCAACCACGTCCTTGGCAGCGACGTGTTTCTCACGCTGCGTATCCCCAATCCCTCCGCCGAGCGGGAGATGCGCAAGAAGCTGGAAGAGGCCCTGCACACCATCGTCACCAGCTACGACATCGCCGCCGGATTCCATGACACGTCCACGCCGCCCATATGGGAGGTGATCCTCCCCTTCACGACCTCGGCGGACGAGCTGCTGCGCGTCGACGCCTACTACCGGGAGGTGGTTGCCGGGAAGCAGGACCACGATTTGCCCGGGGGCGGCAAGGTGCGGGACTGGCTGGGCGAGTACTACCCTGAAGCCGTCAACGTTATCCCGCTCCTTGAGGATGAGCCCCGTCTCCTGCAGGCCGACACCCTCGTGGAGACCTATCTGCAGGGTCTGGGACGGGAAGCGCCCCGGATGCGCGTCTTCCTGGCCCGGAGCGACCCGGCCCTGAACTATGGGCTGGTTGGCGCTGTTCTGCTGACCAAGGTGGCCCTTCAGCGGCTGCACAGCCTGGAGACTCGCCTGGGCATCCCCGTCTATCCCATTGTGGGAGTGGGCGGGGCGCCCTTCAGGGGCAACTTCCGTCCGGGCAGGGTTGGCCGCTTCCTGAGGGAGCACCCCAGCGTCCAGACCTTCACGGTCCAGTCCTCTTTCAAGTACGACTACCCCTACGACGAGGTGGTGGCAGCAGTCCAGGAGATCGCGGCCCACCGCCGCCAGGCGCCCACGCCGATCGACGAGGCGCGCGCCCTCGAACTCTTCCACAGGGCCAAGAAGCGCTACCACGAGCAGGTGGCGAAGGTGGCGGACTGGGTGAACGCCGTCGCCGGTTCGGTCCCTCAGAGGCGCGACCGCAGGCTGCACATTGGACTATTCGGCTACTCCAGGGAGGCGGGCGACGGCCAGAAGGGGGTCGTGCTGCCCCGCGCCATCACCTTCGCCGCCTCCATGTATTCACTGGGCGTCCCGCCGGAGCTCCTGGGACTGGACGCCCTCTCCAAGGACGATCTGAGCTTCCTGCGCGAGGTTGCGCCCCATGTTTTCGACGACCTGAGCGATGCGCTGCGCTACGCCAACGAGGAGTGCGTGGAGCGGCTCCTGGGCGCCGAGACGGTGTCGGCCCTGAGGCAGTTCGGCGCAGACTACGACCAGGAGCACCGCGGCTTCACGGACTTCATCTTCAAGTGGGTGGAGCAAAGCTTCGACCTGTCCCGCGCAAGGGACGTGGTGGAGTGGGCCGGCCACCGCCGGCAGTTCTTGGGCTAGGGCCCTTGGGGACGGGCGCCCCGCCGCCTTTGATTGTATGTGTAATATTTCTCTGCCGGATTTCGGGGTTTTCAGGCACGGAGCCATTACAAAGGCAGTACAGGCCGTTACAAAGCTATTACGAGTCGCTACGGAGTCGCTACGGAGCGGTTACGAACCGTTAGCTAGCCGTTACGAGTCATTATGGAGCGGGATGGCTCCAAAGAGCCTGTGCCATACAACGGCATTCGCTCCGGTCCCAGCCTTCCTCGGAGGGTCTTGCCCCTTGGGTTGTTCCCTCAGCGCCCCTGCCACAGGGGGATTCTCTGTGGTTAGCCCCCAGTGCTCATGTATGCGGCAGGCTCCTAGGAAGAGAAGCGGGCCGGTGGCCGACTTCATGGGGATACTATAGCACAATCGTTCGGATTTTGCAAGTGGGGGGCGCCTCCTGGACGGAGGGTCTTGTGGTGGCCAGCGCCCTCCTACAGCGGAGGGTCTGGCTTGGCCTGCGCCGCTATCCCGCCCGCTCCGCTTGGCGCGTCCAGACGCTTCCTAACCTTCCCCCGAGTACAGGGGCAGGGACTGAGTAGCCCCCGGCAGGGGCGGCGCCCCCTGCACCCCGCTTGGGGAACGGGGGCGTCGGCGTTTGCTCACCTGGCGCGTCGGGACCCGCTTTCCCACCAAGCCACACAAGGTCAAGAACCTCGTATCGAGGTTCAGGTTGGCGCCGTAGTTAGCAGGCGCGCGGCCTCGGAGCCGGGTGGTCTGCTGGAACACCTTGGTCGCGCCGTCTACCTTCGGTCACCGCTCATGCCTTGAGAACAAGCAATCCACTTGCCTTTGGACAAGTGGATGTGTAACGATATTACACATCCACCCTAACCTTGACTGGAGGGCGACGTGGCCAGAGTGCAGTTGGTCATGCCTGATGAGGACCGAGACCGCTTTGTTCACCAAGCACACCGAGAGGGTATGTCCCTCAGCGCCTGGCTGCGAGCAGCCGCCCATGAGCGCCTCGAAACGCGCCGGAGCGTCAAGCTGTTCGAGTCCCCAAAAGACGTGGAGGAATTCTTCAGGTCATGCGCCGCGCTGGAAGGTCCAGAGACGGAGCCGGACTGGAGTGAGCACTTGCGCGTCATGAGCGAGTCACGCGGACGAGGGGTGGCCGCAACGTGATATTCGTCGACGCGAACGTCTTCATGTACGCGGTAGGACGCCCTCATCCACTCCGGACTGCTGCCCAGCGCTTCTTCGTCGATGCCAACCGGAGCGGCGCGCCCCTTTGTACTTCAGCAGAGGTGATGCAGGAACTGGCCCATGTATACCTGCCCACCGGAAGGCTGCAAACCTTCGATGCGACGCTGGAGTTGATGGCGAGCGCCGCAGTTGAGGTTTGGCCGCTGGAAGAGGCCGACGTGGCCCTGGCTCGGCAACTCCGCGAGCGGTATCCCAGCCTGCAAGCCCGGGACCTCTGCCACCTAGCCAGTTGCCGGCGGAGGGGTGTCCGGGAGATCAAGACCTTCGACCACGCTTTGGCCGCCATATCCAGCGACCCGTCAATCCCGTAGGGATAGAGAAGCTAGGTTGAACATAGGTTGAATGGGAAGTGCGCCGCGCCAGACTGAGTCAACCCCCAACGGCCCGCGCCGGCTTGTTCAGAGCATCCCTAGTGTCGCCCCAACCCCGCCTACAGGCGGTGCGGTGCCGCGCCGACCGCGTTACAATGCGCCGCTGACCGGGGCGCCGGGAGACGTACGGCGGGGAGGGACGGCAAAACGATGAACAGACGCTCGACTCCATACTGGCGGCTCTGGGCGCTCGGACTGGCGGCGCTCGTCGCGTTGAGCGCGTTGGCCTGCGACTCCGCGCCCGATCAGCCCCCGCTGAAGCTTGGCCTGTTGCTCGACTACACGGGATCTCCGGTCAGCTCCGCAGAACGACAGTGGGGATTCGAGCTGGCCATTGCGCACGTCAACGAGGCGGGCGGCGTGTTCGGTCAGCCGGTGGAGAGCGCGACCGGCGATTCGCCCCGCGACGTCAGCGTCGGCATCGAGTCGGCGCGGCGGTTGCTGGAGGACGAGGGAGTGCACGCCATCGTTGGGCCGAACTCGAGCGCCGCTTCCCTGCGCATCGCCGAGGAGCTGACCGGCCCCGCGTCTGTCCCGATGATCAGTCCGTCAGCGACGTCGCCGCAGCTGTCTGACGCGGCGGACGACGACTTCTTCTTCCGCACGACGGTCGCCGACAGCGCCCAGGGCCCGGTCCTCGCGCGCGTCGCCCGGGAGCGCGGGTTCACGAACGTCGGTCTCCTCTACCGGGACGACCCCTACGGGCAGGGGCTCGCCGCCGCGTTCGAGTCCGCTTGGACCGGGACCATCGTCGGCGTCGCCGTCGAGTCCGGCGAGACGTCGTACCTGCCGTTGGTGCGAGAGAGCGCGATTGCTGGCGCCGAGGCGCTCGTCGTCGTCGATTTCGCCGCGGCTGCACAGAGCATCGTCCGCGAGGCGCTCGACGCAGGCGTCTACGACCGGTTCGTCTTCGCCGACGCCGCGAAGAGGCTGAGCCTGATTGAGGCGATAGGGGCCGAGCGGCTCGGCGGCATGTATGGCACGGCGGGCGCGCCGGCCCCCGGCAACGAGGCCGGCGCCGCGTGGGATGCGTCGTTCGTCGCGCTGCACGGTGTTCTGCCGCAGACCCCCTACGTCAAGGAGGCGTACGACGCGGCGATGGCGCTCATGCTGGCGGCCGAGGCAGCAGGGAGCGTCGACGGCGCCGCCGTCCGCGATCAACTCCGCGCCATCGCGGGCCCGCCGGGCCAGACGGTCCAGGCTAGGCCTTCAGGCGTCGCCGAAGCGCTGCGCCTGCTCCGCGCGGGCGAGGAGATCGACTACGAAGGCGCCGCGTCCACGCTCGACTGGGACGCCAACGGCGACCTGCGCCGCGGGCACATCGGCGTCTGGCGGTTCACGGCGGACGGTGGGATCGAGGATGTGGAGGTGGTGGCGGTCGAGCCGTAGGGCGATGGGGGTGACCCTTTCGTGGCTGCGGTCTTTAGCGGGAGGCGGTTGTCATGCTTCTACCCAATCACTTCGCCAAAGCTGCGGGCATCTAGGGTCGACCGTTCGCTATTGATGCCAGTGTTTATCCGTCTACCCAGGGATTGATCACGTCGATCCCGCACCCTTCGAAGTCGCTTGCGTCTCTCGTTGCGACCGACGAGTATAGGGGCGGGGACGGGAGGGGGCTTATGGTGGCGGAGGCGGTTGACGCCGGGGCGACTCCATATTGCCTGGACTGCTACCGCATGAGACCGCGGTGTACCTTGCCCTAGAACGTTCGTGTGGGTCATGACTCGTGCGCTATATCTGCCGAGTTGCCCTTGGCTTCCGTTCAGACGATGGGAATTGTGCCCATGCGGCAGGTCAACCCTTCTCGACCTGCGTTTCTGATGAATCTCTCGGTCAACTTGTTCAATATAACTCCGGCGACATTCGGAAACAGTTCTCCTAGCTGTTGCGCTGTGACGTCACTGAGGGCGCCAACACGGTCACGCACTCGTTTCGCAGCTTCCAGCGAGCCTTCCGGAAGCATACTGACAAGCTGTAGAACATGGAGATAGGACTCCATTGATGGTTTTTGGATAACAATATCGTACGACTGTTGAGCCTTTAGCGAAAACTCGACGGCGACTCCCTCTTCGAGATTATTGGTATCACCGGGGATAGGGTTGAGTAAGTGGACGGTCTCGTGAGCCATTTCGTAGACGATCGTAGGCCAATAGCACTCGCCAGCGCGGCTCAACTCGGCGAAGGCGCCATCCAGGTTGGGTGTATTACGTATACGTGGACCGTCATTAGCGAACTGCGGCTGCCATATCTTCTTCGATGCATCCCGTGGTCCAAGGACAGACTCGGCCATTGACAGTAACTCCATCTGCAACGCCCATAGCGCGCTTGGATCGTCTCGAGGTGTCGTTTGAGGTATTCGCATGGCTCTCAGAAGCCAGAGAATGAGCGCATTGTGCGATGAAAGCGAGGCGGTAGTTCTGTACTCGGGCAACGTATGTCACGATACATCTGTTTCACTCGACGGTGCTCAACGTAGTGAAGTTGTCCGAGCCATCGGGCTGGATGACGTATCGGAACCGCAGCTCATCGCTGTCGTCACCCCGGCGATCGTTCTTGATCTCCAACAAATGCACGGCGGCATAGAAGCCGTGGATATTGCGGAACAACACGATCTGTCCGACATGGGGAGTTCGAGCGCGGGATGTGTAGTCTAACAGCCCGGCATTGACTACCTGGGGGATGGCTGTCCATTCAGGAGAGCCGAGCGCGATGCCGTTGATCGAGGGACGATCGTTATATACATGGATGCTGCTATCGCTTGCCGAACTCCACCGCGTTTCGAATTCCAGCGTGTCGCAACCGATGAGGAAGCGACCGTTATGGTGGCTGTAGTCGAATACAACCTCGCCGACAAGAGAGGTCATTCGAGGGGCTGGCACCTCGGAAGCCTTGCCCTCGAAAGGCTGGACACCCAGCTTTCGGGCAATTATCGCGGCGAGCTCGGCAGGTGAGTGGTCTTTGGCTTGGACATAGTCGACACCGCCCGGCAAACCAGGAACCGGCGTGTCATCAAAGCGGACTGGTAAGATGTGTTCTCTTGATTCCTGAATCGCTCGGCTCAAGGCGGCTCGCCGCTCATGCTCGGGCCAAGACTTTTCGACATATGCCTTCGATATAAAAATGACCACCAAGCCAGACTTGTGTTCGTATACCGCTTGCAACTCCTCTGGGAGGTGCTCTCCCCACAGCGCAACTTTCTCAAATCGATCGTAGAACACAGCGATCCCACGAAATCGAAGCGCTCGTGCTACGTCTTCGACGTACCCACGTTGTTCGCCAGCAAAGGATAGCGCTACCTGATACATGCTCACGGGTTGTACCTCGATCTGATTTTCCGTATGCGTGTATCGCTCGGATTGGATTTTCTACCCTTCAACTACGTCACGCCCCCGCCATCACGGGATCTCAGGTTGGCAGTTCCGGCTTCTTGGACCCGTGAATGGACTGGTCGCTGGCCAGCAGCGTTCGCAGGCTGGCCACGGCGGCCAACGCGTCGTTGATGATGCTTTCGTGGCTGCGGTCTTTAGCGGAGGCGGTTGTCAAGCTACTACTCAATCACTTCGCCAAAGCTGCGGGCATCCAGGGTCGACCGTTCGTCATTGATGCCAGCGTTCATCCCTCTTCCGATGGATTGATCACGTCGATCCCGCACCCCTCGAAGTCGCTTGCGTTTCTCGTTGCGACCGACGCCCCCAGGGAGCGGGCTATCGCCGCAACCTGGCAGTCGGCGTGGCTGATGGGATGGCCGGCGGCGCGGCGACCGGACGCTATGACAGCGTACGCTTGGGCTGCGGCGCTGTCGAAAGGCAGGATGCGTTCAGCAAACAGCACGCCAAAGGCGCGTTCGGCCGCCGCGGCCAGTCCGCGCCGGCGCTCCCCGCCGGGCAGGGTCGCTATGCCCGTTAGGATCTCCGCCTCGGTGATAGCGGCAACGAACAGGGTGCTTGTGGGCTGGGCGTCCAGCCATGCGCGGACCTCCGAGTGCGGACTGTCCCGCATGAGCTCTGAGACGACGCTGGTGTCCAGAATGAACATTGCCGGGAGCTCAATGAAACCGTGGGACTTCGCGCATCGGGTCCCTTGGCGGAATCTCCAGCTCCACCCCGCCGAAGGGCTTGAACAGTTCGTGGAGAGCCGTTCCGAGGTTCTTGGCTGGGGCAGCCTCTTCGTCGAGCGCCATTCTCAGAATCCCCCGGGCTTCCTCCTCCATCGAGCGGCCGTTCTCCGCCGCCCGGATGCGCAGCCGCCGCTTCAGTCCGTCATCGAGGTTGCGCACCGTGATGCTGGCCATAATTGAGCCTCCGCACACATTGTCGCGAAATTATACCACGATTGCATTGCATGCGTTGCAATCGCAAGAGTGCAACCTGCTCGCGATCTCGGCGGCAGCCTCTGTCCCTTCCCTCGTACTCGAGACCTTTGCATAACCTCTTTCTGGTCAGGCACAATCAGCACGGAGAGCCAACGCCAAGGAGGGGAAGCCATGCACCGGACGATACGTGGACAGTCGTTCATTGAGGTGCTTCTCCCGGACCGAGTCGGACGGAACGGGAAGTTGGAGCGGCTCGAGGCGATGCTGGACTGGAAGAAGTTGGCCAACGTGGTCAAGGGCATCTATGCCGCCCCGTCAGGCCGTCCGAGCTATCCGCCGGTGGTGATGGTCAAGGTCATGGTGCTCCAGCAGTGGTATGACGCTTCCGACGAAGCGATCGAGGAAGCGCTGTGGGACCGGGTCTCGTTCAAGCGGTTCGTGGGGCTTGGCCTGGAGGACGCCGTCCCCGACCACTCGACGATCAGCCGCTTCCGCAGGGAAGTGACGGAGCGGGGTTTGGCCCTGCGACTGTTCAAGGAGATGGACCGGCAATTGGCGCAGCGCAACCTCTTCGTGAAGAAGGGGACGCTCCTCGATGCGACCATCGTGGAGGCGCAGGCGAAGCGTCCTTCGCTGCGAGGGAGGCGGCCGGGAGCGCCGAGCGAGACCGACCCCGATGCGCGGTTCACGCGCCAGCGGGGGGTGTCGCAGTTCGGCTACAAGGCGCACGTGGGGGTGGATGCAGGGTCAGGGCTGATCCGGGAGGCGGTGCTGACGCCGGCCAACGTGAACGATACGGAAGTGGCGGAGGCGTTGGTGAGGGGAGATGAGGCGGCGGTGTATGCGGACAAGGCCTACGGGTCGAAGCAGCGGAGTGCCTGGCTCAAGTCCCTGGGCATCAAGGACCGGATCATGCGGCGGGCGGACAAGCATCATCCGGTGCTGCCGCCGTGGGAGCAGCGGCGGAACGCACTGATAGCACAGCAGCGGTCGGCGGTGGAGAAGGTGTTTGGGACGCTGAAGCGGACCTACGGCTACCGGCGGGTGCGGTACATGGGGCTAGCGCGGAACGCCACGGAGCTGTTCTTCAAGTGTGCGGCATACAACCTGCGGCGGGCTGACCGTCTCCTGCTGGATGCCGCCTGACCGCCGGGGGCGGCGTGTGCCCGCAGGGGGTGGAAGCGCCCGGGAAGCCCTGAGAAGTCAGGGAGACCGGGGAGGAGAGCCAGGCCGCAGGCCGCCATCAGGCCCCCCAATCCCCGCCAGAACCCTCATTCCAACCAAACGGCGCATCAATGGGGATTACGCAAAGGTCTCGTACTCGGGGGAAGGTTAGCAACTGTCTTGAAAGTCAAGCGGTTTGCGGGTTCCAGGCGGTGTGATGTTTGAGCATGGCGTTGAGGATGGTCAGCAGCTTGCGCATGCAGGCCGTGAGCGCCACCTTCTTCGGCTTGCCCGCCCGCAGAAGCCGCTCGTAGAACTCCTTCAGCGTGGGGTTGTAGCGCACGCCCACCAGGGCGGCCATGTACAGGGCGGCGCGCACGTGCCCCCGCCCGCCCCAGCATCGGCGCGAGCCCCGGTGCTTGCCACTGTCCCGGTTGAGCGGCGCGACCCCCACCACCGCAGCGGCCTCTCGGCGGTCGAGCGACCCCAGTTCCGGCAGTTCGGCCAGCAGGCTGAACACGGTCGCAGGCCCGATCCCAGGCACACTGCGCAGCAGGTCCTCCCGCTCGCGCCACAGCGGACTCTCCCGCAGGCGTCGCCCGAGCTCATCGTCGATCTCCTTCACCTGGCGGTTGAGGAGGGCGATCACTTCCTCGATCCCCTCTCGGACCACGGGCAAGGCGCGTTGGCGCCGCTGCTGCTCCGCGGTCCGCATCTGGATGATTTGCCGCCGCCGGGCGACGAGTCCCTCGAGTGCACGGGCTTCCGGGGAGCGCAGAGCCTGCCCGGTGACCCCGCTGGCCTGCCCGAAGTGGGCGATAACCGCGGCGTCCAGGCGGTCAGTCTTGGCGAGCTTCCCTTGGGAGCGGGCGAAGTCACGGACCTGGCGGGGGTTGACGACGGCGACAGGGAGGCCGGCCGCCCCGAGTGCGGCAACGATGGGCGCCTCATAGCCCCCGGTGGCTTCCATGACGATGCACTGGGGGCTCATGGCTTGGAGCCGGAGCACCAGCGCCTCTCCCCCCTCCTGGTCCTGGTCCACCCGCCACGCCTCCCCCGTCGGGCGCACCGCGCCACATCCACCCATGCCTTCGACACATCAATGCCTACGAACACCGGAGCCTCACTCGCCATCAGTCCTCCTTTGGCCCGTCCTTGCTGATACGGGCTCGGTGGCCCAGGCAACTGTTCGGGCTCTATGATGGGAGACGGCGGGGCGACCACGCTAACCTACGGTCTTGTTCAACCCAGGATGAAACGGTCTGCCCCGCCGTCTCTGCCAAAGATACCCAAAGATACAAGGATGGGGGTTCCCCTGTTCCTCCAGCCGCCGCGCGGGCGGCAGCCAGCGGGGGCGCAATCGGCAAAAGAGGCGGGATCCCAAGAGATGGTCCATCACACCCCGGCTGTCACGCCTATGTCCCGGCTATTTCGCGCTCGTGTCGGCGCGATGACCCCGCGATGACCCCGCGATATCGCGCTTCGCAATGATTCCCAGCCGGTCCCCCCAAGCGCGCCGCCGCCGAGCCCCATCGGCCCCCAAAAATGAAAGCGGGCAGCCGGTTCGCTTCATGGCGATAATACAGCACAAAAGTTCGTATTATGCAAGAGGGAAAGGCGGGCCCGCTCCGTCCCGCCCAGCGGGGTGCAGGGGGCGCAGCCCCCGCCGGGGGGTAAAGGGGGAGTCCCCCTGGTCTGGAAAATGTCGGAGGGCGGAGCGAGCGGGATATCGGCGCAGGCCAAGCCGGACCATCCGCTGAAGGAGGGCACAAGCCAAAACGAAATCCTCCGACCCTTCCCCTAGTCTGCCGATGTTGCTGCGCCGCGCCGGCCTGACGTGGTAGTATTGACGCGCCCTACGGAGAACCAGCATGGGAGGTAAGGAAGATGGTGCTCAAAGAAATAGACTTGGAAACAATCGTCGACGGTGACGGCCACCTGAATGAAGACATAGAAGCCATTGCCCAGTACATGCCGGAGAAGTTCAAGCAACGGCTCTTCTCGGGCAGCGCCACGTTGCTGAACCAGCTCTATCCGCCCATAGACCATTTCCACTCGGCGAATCCCGTCGAGGTGCCGGAGGGGTCGTTTGCCCCCGTCGGCGTCGATGGGTGGATTGACTTCGCCGACGACGTCGGCATCGACTCCGCCGTGCTCTATCCCAGCCATGGGCTTGCCTACGGCAAGGTGGTCAACCGGGACTGGGCCGTTGCCCTAGCCCAGTCGTACAACAACTGGCTGTACGACACCTACCTGAAGCGGGACTCCCGCTTCAAAGCCGTGGGGCTCATTCCCATGCAGGAGCCGGGAGAGGCCATCAAGGAGCTCCGCAGGTGCGTCGAGGAGCTGGGCATGGTGGGCGCCATGCTGCCCTCCAACGGGTTCAAGGACCACATCGGGGCCAAGGACTACTGGCCGGTCTACGAAGAGGCCGACCGCCTGAAGTGCGCCATGGCCGTGCACGGCGGCTCCCACGAGAACTTCGGCTTCGACCACATGAACGTCTATGCTCCGGTGCACGCCCTGGGGCACCCCTTCGGGCAGATGATCGGGTTTGCGGGGGTGGTGTTCAACGGGCTGCTGGAGAAGTACCCCAACGTCAAGTGGGGGTTTCTGGAGGGAGGCATCTCATGGTTCATGCTGTGTCTGGAGCGGTTTGACAGGTCGTATGAGACGCACATTCACCAGGACCCGCGTGAGGAACTGATCCAGTTGAGGGCGGGTGAGCGGGTGAGCGACTACATCAAGCGGCACATCGAGGAGGACCGGATCTACGTGGGGTGTGAGGGAAACGAGCCTTTCATACCGGCGGCGGTGCGGGAGGCGGGGCCGAAGTTCCTGTTCTTCTCGTCGGACTTTCCGCACGAAGTGAACAACGAGATGTGCAAGCACGAGTTGGAAGAAGTGCTGGAGCAGGAGGGTATTGACGACCTGGCGAAGGCGGGGATCCGGCACACGAACTCGGAGGTCTTCTACCGCCTGAAGGACTAGGGACTGCTTACCCTAACCCAACGCCAATTGAAGACGCGAGCAACAAGGCCGGTTCCTCTAGGACAGCGAAGTGGCGCACCCTTGGGCCAACGTTTTCATCCTTATCTTAGGCGGCGTTTCGCTGTTGAGCGGCTTTTTCGGCCTCATAGGGGGCTCTCCTAGTTGGGCAATCGCCCTCGACGTACACCGAATCGCAGGGTTTGCTCTGGTTGCGCTGCTCCTTTGGAAGGGCCGTAATATCCTCATACCGCTGACCAACAGGCGCCGTTGGAAGCGAAAACCTGCGCTGTATCTTGCCTCCATCGCGATGCTCCTGCTGCTTCTGGCCGCTCTTGCGCTGGGGATAGCTTGGAGCTACGCCGGTTATTTCGCGCGCCTCGGATTCAGCGGGGTCAGTTGGCACATCTACCTGTCGCTATTCCTTGCTCCCATCGTGGCATGGCATACCCTTACGCACTCCTGGACCCTGCGCACCCGTTTCTGGGTCGAACGAAGGTCCTTTTTGAGACTCGCCGGGCTCGGTTTGGCCGGTCTCGCTCTATGGCGCGTAAGCGAGCTTACAGCCGGCGCTTTTGAGCTTCCGGGGAAGGACAGGCGCTTTACCGGCTCATACGAACGGAGAAGCTTTGACGGCAACTCCTTTCCAACCACATCCTGGTTGAACGACGATCCGGCGCCAGTCAGCGAGGAGAATTGGCGTCTGAATGTTTCGGGACTGGTCAGCCGGGAACTGCACTTTACCTTGGCAGACCTGACGCGCAGCCGTGAAAAAGTTACCGCCACCCTGGACTGCACCGGGGGTTGGCATTCCACTCAGGAATGGGAGGGAATGCCCTTGAGGGAGGTCTTGCAAGCCGCCGGAGTGGAGTCCGGCGCCGGCAGCGTCACCGTGTGCTCCACGACAGGTTACCAGCGAAGGTTCTCACTGAAAGAGGCCGACGAATACCTGTTGGCCACCCATGTCGGCGGTGAACCAATCTCCCATGGACATGGCTTCCCGGTGCGGTTGGCGGCGCCCGGCAAACGCGGGTTTGAGTGGGTAAAGTGGGTGGACTCCATCCACGTAAACGACACCGGGAGATGGTGGCAGCCTCCTCTGCCCCTTTCGTGAACCGGTTACAGGGAACGGCACAGGCCGCTTGCCTTGGACAGGGGTCTACGGGCGTCGGAAACGCGATCCTCAAGACTAATGAGATGGATGCAGGGGCCCAGCATGATCTATGACATCGCTATCATCGGCGGAGGGACAGCCGGTCTCACGGCCGCCATCACTGCCGCACGGCATGGCATGAAGACCGTGGTCCTCGAGCGCATGATGTCCGGCGGGCAGATCGTCAACGCCGAAAGGATCGAGAACTTCCCAGGGCAGCCGGAGGGCATTGCGGGATTCGATTTTGGCCCCATGTTGCAGGAGCAGGCGTTGGATGCCGGCGCCGAGTTCATCATGGCCAACGTGGAATCCCTGCGTCTTGATGAACCCTTCAGGGTGATGAACACAGACGAGGGGACGATGACCGCGAAGGCCGTCATCGTGGCTGGGGGGTCATCGTTGCGGAAGCTTGGCCTGCCCAATGAGGAGGAGTTGCACGGCAGGGGGGTCTCCTATTGCGCCACCTGCGACGGACCCTTTTTCTCAGGCCAGGAGGTGGCCGTCGTTGGGGCCGGGGACTCTGCGCTGGATGAAGCGCTCACGCTGACGGAGTTTGCCTCTCGCGTGACCATTCTCTGCCGAGGCGGCGACTTGACGGGCCAACAGACCCTCCAGGACCGGGTGTTGGAGCATCCCGAAATCGAGGTGCGGTTCAACACCGAAGTGCTGGAGATCCTCGGCGAGAAGGGAGTGGAAGGCGCGTCGGTGCGGGACGCGATCAGCGGAGAGACAACGAGGGTGGACCTGCAGGGGCTCTTCATCTTCGTGGGACTGGACCCCAACACTTCCTTCCTCGGCGACGCGCTGCCCCTGGACGGCGCCGGGCACGTGGAGGTCGATCTGAGCATGCGGACGCCGGTTCCCGGCGTATTCGCCGCGGGGGACATCCGGCAGCAGTCGGCGGCCCAACTTGCGGCGTCCGCCGGCGACGGGGCAACGGCGGCGATCTCGGCGTTCCGCTATGTCACCGGAAGGCGGTGGCCTGCCTAGCACTGGGTTTCGTAAGTCTATGCCACTATGCGGGGAGATGGCCTGTGCAGCAGCTTTCCTACATTCACGGGACGTCCGACGTTCCTCTCCTGGGCGAGACTATTGGGTCGTACTTCGTCCGGATCGTTGCCGCGTACCCGGACAATGAAGCGGTGGTCTCCAGGCATCAGGGCGTGCGCTACACCTACCGGCAGCTTCACGCTGAGGTTGAGCGTTTGGCCAGGGCGCTGCTGGCGGCAGAGGTGGAGAAGGGCGACCGAGTGGGCATCTGGAGTCCCAACAACGTCGAGTGGATCGTTGTGCAGTACGCCACGGCCAAGATTGGGGCGATCCTGGTCAACATCAACCCGGCCTACCGGACCCACGAGCTGAGCTATGTCCTCAACCAGTCCGGCGTGTCAGTCATCATCGCCGCGGCGGGGTTTCGCCAGACGAGCTACGTGGACATGCTGCAGGAAGTATGGAGCGAGGCGCCTTCCCTGAAGCAGGTGTACATCATTGCCTCGGACGCTCCTCCGGGCATGGGCGTATGGAACGCGCTGATGGAACGCTCCGTCGAAGCCTCGGAGGAAGACCTAAGAGCCCGCGAGGCAATACTTCAGTTCGACGATCCCATCAACATCCAGTACACCTCCGGTACGACGGGCTTCCCCAAGGGCGCATCGCTGACTCACCACAACATCCTGAACAACGGCTACTTCGTTGCGCAGCGGCTGCGGCTGAGCGACAAGGACCGGCTGTGCGTTCCGGTGCCCTTCTATCACTGCTTTGGCATGGTGCTAGGCAATCTCTGCTTCATGAGCCACGGCGCTACGGTCGTCATCCCCAGCGAGGCCTTTGATCCGCTGGCGTGTCTGGAGGCGGTCCGGGAGGAGGGCTGCACGGCCCTTTACGGTGTTCCTACGATGTTCATCGCCATGTTGGACTATGCAGACTTCGACCACTACGACTTGAACACGTTGCGGACCGGCATCATGGCCGGTTCGCCGTGTCCGGTGGAGGTGATGCGCCGGGTCATAGACCGCATGCACATGACCGAGGTGACCATTTGCTACGGTATGACCGAGACCTCTCCCGTGTCCTTCCAGTCCAACACCGACGACGACCTGGACCGAAGAGTCTCGACGGTTGGGTCCATTCACCCCCACGTGGAGGCCAAGGTCGTTGATCCCGAGACGGGCCGGACTGTGCCGCGGGGCGTTGCAGGCGAGCTGTGCAGCCGGGGCTACTTGGTGATGCCGTACTACTGGAACAATCCGGAGGCTACCCGGGAATCCATTGATGCCGGCCGGTGGATGCACACGGGCGATCTTGCGGTCATGCGCGAGGACGGCTACGTCAACATCGTGGGCCGAATCAAGGACATGATTATCAGGGGCGGTGAGAACATCTATCCGCGGGAGATCGAGGAGTTTCTGTACATCCATCCCCAGGTTGCCGACGCGCAGGTCATTGGCGTGCCGGACGCGAAATACGGCGAAGAGGTGTGCGCCTGGGTCAAGCTCAAGGACGGGGAGACCGTCTCCGAGGACGAGATCAGGGCCTTTTGCCGCGGCAAGATAGCCACGTACAAGATCCCTCGCTATATCCGCTTCGCCGGCCAGTTCCCCATGACGGTGACGGGCAAGATTCAGAAGTTCAAGATGCGCGAGGTCTCGATTGAAGAGCTTGGCCTGGAGCAGGCGGGGCAAGTCAAGACCGCCTAGGGAACCTCTGAACGAGCTGTCAGAGGCGCACTGCGATTCAAGCGCACCCCGGGGGGGGACGCTCTCCCTAACCTTCCCCCGGAGCACCCGGGCAGGAAGAGAGGAGCTGCCCCCGGCCTCAACCTCGTTCTTTGAATGTATGCGTTACTGTTTTTTCTTCTCCCCCGGCCCCCGTAGTCGTGGAGCCGTAACAGAGGCGTAATAGGGCGTAACAAGCCGTAAAGGAACCGTAAGGGAACTGTAAAGGAACCGTAATGGCTCCGTAACGAACCGTAACGGAACCGTAATGGAGCGGGATGGCTTCAAAGAGCCTGTGCCTTATAACGGCATTGGCTCCGGTCCCAACCTTCCTCGGAGGGTCTTGCCCCTTGGGTTGTTCCCTCAGCGCTCCTGCCACAGGGGGATTCTCTGTGGTTAGCCCCCAGTGCTCAATGTATGCGGCAGGCTCCGAGAAGGAGAAGCGGGCCGGCTGCCCACTTCATGGGGTACTATAGCACACGCGTTCGTATTTTGCAATGGGGGGTGTGGCGGGGGCCCCGGACTCCGGCGTCCGCCCGCCGATGGGGACGGATGGTTTTGTCTTGGCCTGCGCCCCCTTCGGCGGAGGGTCTGGCTTAGCGTGCGCCGTTGTCCCACCGGCCCACCCTCCAACGTTTTTAGAAACAGGGGGACTCCCCCTGTACCCCCGGCGGGGGCTGCGCCCCCTGCACCCTGCTTGGGGACGGAGGAGGCTTTCTTTGATTGTATGTGTTACTGCGTTTTCTTCTCCCCCGGCGCTCCGTAGGCGTGGAGCCATTACAAAGGCATTACCAGCTATTACAAAGCCATTACGGGCCGTTACACAGCGGTTACGGAGCTGTTACTAGTCGTTGCGGAGCCGTTACTAATCTTATGAGCCGTTACGGAGTTGGATGGCTCCAAAGAGTCTGTGCCTTACAACGGCATTCACTCCGGCACGCTTCCTCGGAGGGTCTTTGCCCCTTGGGTTGTTCCCTCAGCGCTCCTGCCACAGGGGGATTCTCTGTGGTTAGCCCCCAGTACATACGTTATGCGGCAGGCTCCGAGAAAGAGAAGCGGGCCGGCGGCCGACTTCATGGAGACACTATAGCACACTCGTTCGCATTTTGCAATGGGGCGGTGTCAGGTTGGAGGGGAGGGTCTTGTTTTGGCCTGCGCCCTCCTTCAGCGGAGGGTCTGGCTTGGCCTGCGCCGTTGTCCCACCTGCCCAGCCTCCAACGTTTTTGGAAACAGGGGGACTCCCCTTGTACCCCCGGCGGGGGCGCAGCCCCCTGCACCCTGCTTGGGGGAGGGCAGCGTCGGCGTTTTCCCACTTGGCGCGTTGGGATGCTTCCTAGCCAGGGGAAGGGGATGGGACCGTTGCGAAGCGCGATCCAGCGCGGCCACAGCGCGGCCATAGCCCCGACAGCCGTTAGGCCGAGGTGTGACGGATTGTTCCCCGCCGGCGCCGCCCTCCGACGTTTTTGAGAACAGGGGGACACGCTGTACCCCCAGCGGGGGCTGCGCCCTCTGCACTCTGCTTGGGGGAGGGAGGCGTCGGCGTTTGCTCACCTGGCGCGTCCGTACCCTTCCTAACCTACCAGTCGGGGGCAGGAACGGGAGGGCCGCTGAAGGCGGCCCTCCCGGCTTGTTCAGAGCATCCCTAAGCCCTGACGCGGCTCCACGAACGCCAGCTTTACGAAAAACGGCTGCCGGCGTTAGAATGAGATGCGCCGCACATTGCATCCGGCGCGCGCCCTCACTACAATCACAGCAAGGTCGAGCACCAGTTGGAAGGCGGGTTTCCAATGCTACGTGAAGAGGTTACTTACGCAGTTCGCCGCTACGGCCGGCTCCTGGCAGGGGTGGGTCAGGCGGACTGCGTTGTCCTTTGGTCCTGAGCGTATCGGACAAGAAGGCCGCGCGCGGCCCTGAGACCACTCACGACTAAAGGAGCAACCAACATGGACGAAGACCGAGTCATCTTTCTGGATACCACCCTGCGCGATGGCGAGCAGGCCGCAGGCGCCAGCATGACGGGCGAGGAGAAGCTGGGGATCGCCCGCCAGCTCGAGCGCATGGGCATGGACATCATCGAGGCGGGCTTTCCAGCCAGCTCTCCCGGGGATTTCGAGGCCGTGCAGACGATCGCCCGGGAAGTGCGCAAGCCGATCATCTGCGCCCTTGCCCACGCCAGTCCCAACGCGATCGACCGCGCTTGGGAGGCCATCAAGGACGCTCGGCATCCCCGCATTCACGTGTTCCTCTCCAGCTCCGACATTCACATCATGCACCAGCTTCGCCGGGGCAAAGAAGAGGTTATGAACCAGGCGGTGGAGAACGTGCGGCGGGCCAAGGGCTATACCGAGGACGTCGAGTTCTCCCCGATGGACGCCACTCGAACGGAGCCTGACTACCTCTTCGCTATGCTGACGGCGGTGATCGAGGCCGGCGCAACCACCATCAACATTCCCGACACGGTTGGCTACACCATCCCCGAGGAGTTCGGCAAGCTCATCGCCGGCATACGAGAGCAGGTCCGCGGCGCAGACAAGGTCAGGATCAGCGTTCATTGTCATAACGACCTGGGCATGGCGGTGGCCAACAGCCTCGCCGCCGTGAAGAACGGCGCCCGCCAGGTGGAAGGCTGTATCAACGGCATCGGCGAGCGGGCGGGCAACGCCGCCCTGGAAGAGGTCATCATGGCGCTGGAGACGCGCCGGGACTTCATGGGCGTATCCACCAACATAGACACCAACCAGATCTATCGGAGCAGCCGGATGGTCAGCGACATCACCGGCTTCGCTGTCCAGCCCAACAAGGCCATCGTGGGGGCCAACGCCTTCCGGCACGCCTCCGGCATTCACCAGGACGGCGTGATCAAGGAGCGGACCACCTACGAGATCATGGACCCGCAAGCTGTTGGCCTGCCCCGCAACATGCTGGTGCTGGGCAAGTTGAGCGGGCGCGCCGGCTTGCGCTCCAGGCTGGAGGAGTTGGGATACGAACTGAGCAAGGAACAGTTGGACCAGGTCTTCGAGCGCTTCAAGACATTGGCCGACAAGAAGCGCGAGGTCACCGACCGGGACTTGGACCTGCTGATGCGCGAGGAACACAGGGCGCTCAAGGAGTCGGAGCCATACAAGCTGGAGCACATCCAGTTCATTTCCAGCAGCTCCGACATACCAACGGCGACGGTCCGCATAGTGGACCCCGACGGCAACTCCATCAGCGAGGCCGCAACGGGCAACGGCCCCGTGGATGCTGTGTACAACGTGATAAACAGGGTTGTGAACGTGCCCAGCCAGCTCTTGGACTACCAGGTTCAAGCCGTATCGGGTGGGATGGACGCGGTCGCCGAGGTTATGGTCAAGATAGAGAGCAACGGGGTGGTGTCGGTGGGCAGGGGCTCCGACACGGATACCCTGCAGGCCAGCGCGAAGGCCTATATGAACGCCCTGAACAAGCTCATTGCCACGGGTGGGGGCCAGCCCGCCGCGCCTGTGGCAACACCCTAAGACCGTCCCGCAAAGGGTTTCAGAGGCAGGAACCTCTGTGGATGCTCCAACCGCTTTCGCAGGGGTTTCCTTCTAACTAACGTAGACGTCCTACCTGTCCAAGAGAAGGAGTCACAGCCATGGCCATGACGATGGTGGAGAAGATTCTTGCGGACCACAGTGGCCGCAAAGCGGTGAGCCCCGGCGACTTGGTGAACGCCAAGGTCGACGTGGTCATGTGCAACGACATTACGGCGCCCATCGCCATCAACGAGTTTCGCAAGTTGGGCGTGAAGAAGGTCTTCGACCCCTCTCGAGTGATGATGGTGATGTCGCATTACGTTCCCGCCAAGGACATTGCCTCTGCAGCCCAGGCCCGCACGGCGCGTGAATTTGCGGCCGAGCAGGGCTGCGTCTTCTATGAAGCCGGGAAAGGCGGCATCGAGCACATCCTCCTTCCGCAGGAAGGTCAAGTCGTGGCCGGCGACATCGAGGTGGGGGCCGACTCGCACACCACCACCGTCGGCGCTCTGGGGGCCCTGGCCTGTGGATTCGGGAGCACCGATGCGGCCATTGCGATGGCAACCGGGGAACTGTGGTTCCGGGTCCCTCCCACCATCCGTCTCATCTACCACGGGAAGCCGGGCCAGTGGGTGCGGTCCAAGGACCTCATTCTGTACACCATCGGTCAGCTTGGCACGGATCACGCCACCTATATGTGCATGCAGTTCGAAGGCGAGGCCCTCAAAGAGTTCTCCATGGACGCCAGGTTCACCATCACCAATATGGTGGCAGAGGCCGGAGGCAAGTGCGGCGTGATTCCCGTTGACGATGTCACGCTCGACTACATGAAACCTCGCGCCAAGCGGCCCTGGAAGGTCTATGACTCGGATGCGGACGCCGAGTATGTGGAAACGTTCGAATGGGATATCTCGGAGATGGGCCCGTTGGTAGCCAAGCCCTTCAGCCCAGATAACGTGGTCCCGGTGGCCGAGGTCGCTGACGAGAAGGTCAAGATAGACCAGGTGTTCATCGGCTCGTGCACGAATGCCCGCCTGGAGGACCTGCAGGAAGCCGCGGCCGTGATGAAGGGGAACCGAGTTGCGGACCACGTGCGCTGCATCATCATTCCGGCCACGCAGGAGGTCTACCGGCAGGCGCTCCATGAGGGGCTCATCGACGTGTTTATGGAGGCCGGCGCCACGGTTGGCGCAGCGACGTGCGGGCCGTGCCTGGGCGGCTATATGGGCGTCCTCGACGAGGGGGAGAAGTGCGTTTCCACCAGCAACCGCAACTTCCCCGGGCGTATGGGTCACGTGAAATCGGAGACGTACCTGGTCAACCCGTCGGTGGCGGCGGCCAGCGCCGTCCTGGGGAGGGTGGCCCATCCTGGAGAAGTGCTAGCTAACGATCCGGTCGCCGCAGGGAGCGTGTAGTCATGGGCGTCAGCGTGTTTCAAGGAACGGTCCACAAATACGGTGTGAACATTGACACCGATCAGATTATCCCGGCCCGCTATTTGATCAGCACCGACGAGGATTTCCTGGCGGCGCATGCCATGGAGGGCTCGAACGATCCGGATTTCGTTAACCGGGTGCAGCCGGGCGACGTCATTGTGGCTGAGACCAACTTCGGGTGCGGCTCGTCCCGGGAGCACGCGCCGATAGCGTTGAAAGGCGCGGGGATCTCCTGCATCGTGGCGAAGTCGTTTGCCCGTATTTTCTTCCGCAACTCCATCAACCGCGGCATCCCCGCGCTGGAGTGCCCGGAGGCGGTGGACGCCACCGAAGCCGGCGACCGGTTACAGGTAGATCTGGCGGAGGGGACCATCACCAACCTCACGAAGGAGCAGGTTTTCCAGGCCAAGCCCCTGGACCAATTCATGCTCGATATCATTGATGCAGGCGGAGTCGTGGAATATACTAGGCTCCGCCTCCAACAGCAAAGTTCCCAGCCCTAACTAGGAGCGTTCCTGGAGACCCAAGGGAGGCTCTTCGAGGGACGGGGCCGGTCGGACTCTCCTGTTCGTCCTCCGTCTTGCTTCCCTTCGCACTTGTTTTGCCTGGGTGCGCCTTGCGCGGGTGATGCATACAGCCCCCGCAGCGCCGTGTTGCAGGGCCTTGTGTGGGTCCTAGCTTGTATCGTACGAGGAGGCCTTCATGGACATGGTCGTTACTGTCCTGCCCGGAGATGGGATCGGGCCGGAGGTGGTCAGTGAAGGCACACGCGTCCTAGAGGTCGTTGCCGAGCGGTTCCGCCACTCGCTCAAATTCAACCACGCAGATATCGGCGGCATCGCCATAGACAAGCATGGGACGCCGCTCCCTGAGACCACCCTCAACCTCTGTAAGGGAAGCTCGGCCGTACTCCTGGGGGCCGTTGGCGGTCCCCAGTGGGACAACCCTTCGGCCAAGCACCGGCCTGAAGACGGTCTACTGGCGCTTCGGAAGGGCCTTGGGCTCTTTGCCAACCTGCGACCTGTCAAGGTGATCCCCGCCCTTGCCGACTCCGGCACGCTGAAGCCAGAGGTTCTCAAAGGGGTCGACCTGATGGTGGTGCGGGAACTGACAGGCGGCATCTACTTCGGCAAGCCGAAGAGGCGGTGGGAGACCAACAGAGGCCGTCGCGGCGTCGACACCCTGTCCTACACCGAGCGGGAGATCGAGCGGATCATACGGGTGGGATTTGAGCTGGCGCGAAGCCGGCGCAAGCGGCTGACTTCAGTAGACAAGGCCAACGTCTTGGAGTCGTCGCGGCTGTGGCGGCAGATTGCCAACGAGCTGGCTGAAGAGTACCCGGACGTTGCGCTGGACCACCTGTACGTGGACAACTGCGCCATGCAGCTCATGCTGCGGCCCAGCCGGTTCGACGTGCTGGTGTCCGAGAACATGTTCGGGGACATCCTGAGCGATGAGGCTGCCGTCCTCGCTGGGTCTCTGGGGCTCCTATCGTCGGCGAGCTTGGCCCGGATTCCTTCGACGGAGGGACGCCGGCGCCGCCGCACTCTTGGGCTGTATGAGCCCGTTCACGGCTCCGCGCCGGACATCGCTGGGACAGGGAAAGCCAATCCCATTGCCGCGATCCTGAGCATCGCTCTGATGCTCAGGTACTCGTTCAACCTGCACAGGGAGGCCGACGCGGTGGAGCGGGCCGTGGGGGCGGTGGTGGAGGAAGGCTATCGCACCGCCGACATCTCCAATGACGGTGTGAAGCCGGTAACGACGTCGCAGATGGGGCGGGCCATCGTCGACGCCCTTCAATAGGAACTTCCCCGAGGGGAACTTCCCCAGGAGACGCCATTGCCTCGCATAGACGGACGGGCCAATGACGAGCCCAGGCCCACGACAATAACGCCCGGTTATTTCTCCTTTGCCGAAGGCTCCGCGCTGATTGAGATGGGCAAGACTAAGGTTGCCTGCGCCGCCAGCGTGGAGGACCGAGTGCCCGGCTTTCTGCGCGGGATGGGACAGGGGTGGGTGACCGCTGAATACAGCATGTTGCCCCGCTCCACGCTCACCCGGACGTCCAGGGAGGTGAATCAGGGCAGGGTGGGCGGACGCACCCAGGAGATTCAGCGCCTGATTGGCCGGTCGCTGAGAGCGGCGGTGGACCTGAGGGCGCTGGGCGAGGTCACGATAACGGTGGACTGTGACGTCCTTCAGGCTGACGGCGGTACGCGCACGGCGGCTATCACCGGGGCCTACGTGGCGCTGTATCAGGCCATGGTTGCGCTCCAGCGCGCCTCGATGGTGGAGAAGATACCGCTCAGGTCGGCGGTCGCCGCCATCAGCGCCGGCGTGGTCAAGGGCCAGCATCTCCTGGACCTGTGCTATCAGGAAGACTTCGATGCCGAGGTTGACTTCAACGTCGTAATGACCGACGAAGGGACGTTGGTGGAGGTCCAGGGCACAGCCGAGGGGTTGCCGTTCTCGCGCCAGGCGTTGGATGCGCTGATTGACCTGGCCGACAAAGGGACGAGCCGCCTGTTCAAGGTGCAGCAGCAGGCCGTGGCCAGCCTTTAGGGTGAAGCGGTCGGCGTCTTCGGCGGCTGCGCAGGGGTGGTGGGGCAGGCTGGGGCAAGACCTCGACATCTTCCAGGATGCCGCCCACCGTTCGTTGAAGGGCCATACGCCCTGTGCTATCATCGCAGCGAGGGCCTTGCCCATGTCCCGTGGCGATATTTCTGTTCATCTCCTGCCTGAGTTTCGCCGTCGTTTCTCCCGTCGCTGGCTCCGGTCTGTGGTGGAGCACACCCTGGACAAGGAGGGTCTCCAAGACCCAGTGGAGGTTGGCGTGGTCATCGCTGACGACGAAACGGTGCGGCAACTCAACAAGGACTACCGGGGTCTGGACGAAGCGACCGACGTGCTTGCGTTCGCTTTCCAGACCTTCCCGGCTCCCTCGGATGGAGCGGTGGGTGGCGAGACCCCGGGAGAAGGCTTCATAGAACCGCCGCACCAACCCCTCAACCTCGGCGAGGTTGTCATCTCCTACCCGCAGGCCAAGCGCCAAGCGGCTGCTCATGGCGGGCGCGTCAAGGAAGAAGCGGCGCTGTTGTTGGCTCACGGCGTTCTCCACCTCTTGGGGTACGATCATGCGGAGCCGGCCGAGGAAAAAGTCATGTTCCAGAAGCAAGACGCGGTGGTGGCCGGGCTCTTTGCAGGAGAGCGCCGTTGAGCAGTCAAGTCCTCTACAGGAAGTGGCGTCCCCAGGGTCTGGATGACGTGGTGGGCCAGGAGCCGGTGGTCCGCACCCTTCAGCGGGCCGTGGCCCAGGGCAGGGTGGCCCACGCCTATCTGTTCTGTGGCCCCAGGGGCACCGGCAAGACCAGCACCGCCAGAATCCTCGCCAAGGCCGTCAACTGTCTGAGCCCGCAGGAGGGCCAGCCGTGCAATGTCTGCGCCCTGTGCGCGTCCATTGCGGATGGAGTGGCAATGGACCTTGTGGAGATCGACGCCGCCAGCAACCGCGGCATCGACGACATCCGCAACCTCCGAGAGAAGATCTACTATGCTCCGTCCCAGGCCCGTTTCAAGGTCTACATCGTGGACGAAGTGCATATGCTGACCGACGCGGCCTTCAATGCCCTGCTCAAGACGCTGGAAGAGCCGCCCGCCCACGCCATCTTTGTGCTGGCCACAACCGAGCCTCACCGAGTGCCGGCAACGGTAGCGTCCCGCTGCCAGCGGTTCGACTTCAGGCGGATAGCGCCTATCGCAACCGTGGAGAGGCTCCGGTCCATCTGTGACGCCGAGGGCGTGGCCGCCTCCGATGAGGCTCTGTGGGCCATCGCCAAAGCTGCCTCCGGGAGCCTGCGGGACGCCGTGAACCTTCTGGACCAGATGATCGTCTCCTATGGGAGCGAGTTCGGCGCCGCCCACGTGCAGGACCTGCTGGGACTGGGGGATGAAGAGGCGGCGTTGCGGGTCGTGGAGTGCGTACTCAGCGGAGACCTTCCCGAGGGACTGGGGGTCATTCACGCGGCCTCCATCAACGGCGCCGACCTGCGGCAGTTCCATAAGCAGGTGGTTGAATACCTGCGAGGCGCCCTGCTCGTCCGCTCTGGGGCCGAGGGTAGCCTGGACTACAACGCCGATGCATTAGAGCGGCTGAAGACGGCGGCGGCAGGGCCGGATGTCGAAACGCTGGTGAGGGCGGTGAAGCTGTTCAGCCTGGCAGACGTTAGGGCCGGCCTGTCCTCGCCGTTGCCGTTGGAGTTGGCGCTGGTGGAAACGTCTTTGAAGGCGCAGTCCCCAACGCGCGCCGCATCTGCTGAGGGCGCCCGGCCTCCTCGGCAGGCTGCTGCGCCTCCGGTTACCGCGAGGGCGGCAGTCGCTCCTGCGGCGGCCGCTTCTTCTTCTCCGGAAGCGCGGGGGAATGGGCCGGCGATTGCAGACTCAATCCCCGGACAGGCATCAGCGCCGGGGGAGGGGCCTCAACCGGGGCCAGCTCCGGCCGCCGCTGCTCAGGACCCTCCCACTGAAGCCGCCCCTCTGGGTGAGGATCAGACGCCGGCAGCGCCCTCCCACGGCTTCATGGACGCCCAGACCCTTGAAGCGCGGTGGCCTCAGCTCATCAGCACCCTCCAGCGGAAGAAGGGGCGGCGCTTTTCCCTGGGCGGCCTAATGCGTGACAGCCGGTCGCACCAACTGGATGACGGGGTTCTGGTGCTTCGATTTAGCAGCCGCTCCAACATGGAGCGGCTGGAAGAGGAGTTGCAGACACCCGAGGGCCGCAAGGCGATGGGCGAGGGCATGGAGGCAGTGCTGGGCAGGCAGTTAGAGGTTCGGCTGGAGAGCGCGGGCGGCGATGTTGAGGGGCCGGCCCAAGGCGGCCACTTGTTAAGGATGGCCCTGGCCAAGGGCGGTCGCATCGTGCATGAGTCGAAATCGGAGACAGCCGAGGGGCAGGAAGACGAGACCTTCGAGTTCCAGGAGGAGCAGGCGCCATGATGAAGGGGATGAACAAGAACCTGTTGAAGCAGGCCCAGCAGATGCAGCAGCGCCTGAGCAAAGTGCAGGAGGAGTTGGAACAGGCCACCGTTGAAGGAAGCGCCGGAGGTGGGGTGGTCAAGGTGGTGGCCACGGGCAAGCTCAAGGTCCAGTCGGTGGAGATTGCGCCTGACGCCGTTGACCCGTCCGACGTCGAGATGCTGCAAGACTTGGTCCAAGCCGCCGTCAACGAGGCAATGGACAAGGCCCAGACCTTGGCCCAGGAACGGATGGCCTCCGTCACAGGCGGGCTGAACATTCCCGGGTTGATGTAGGGCGCGGGGTCTGCGCTATGACCAGTGACTACCTGCCCACCGCGGGACCCGTGGCCCGTTTGATAGAGGAGTTCCACAAGCTGCCAGGCATAGGCCCCAAGAACGCCCAACGCCTGGCCTATTTCCTTGTGCGCACGCCTTCTGAGGATGCCCAGTCTCTGGCTGAAGCCATCGTTGCCGTCAAGGAGCGGATTGTCCTCTGCTCCGTCTGCCAGAACATTACGGAGCAGGACCCGTGCGCGCTCTGCCTGGACCAGCGCCGTGAGCGCACCCGGCTGTGCGTCGTGGAGGAACCGCTGGACATTCTGGCCCTGGAGCGCTCCCGCGCCTACCAGGGGCTTTATCACGTGCTTCATGGCGCCATCTCTCCCATCAACGGTGTGGGCCCGGAGCATCTGCGGATCAACGAACTTCTTCGGCGGTTGCAGGGAGAAGACGTGGAGGAAGTCATCCTGGCGACCAACCCCAATATGGAGGGGGAGGCCACGGCGATGTATCTGCACCGCCTGGTCCGGCCGTTGGCGCTCCGGGTGACGCGTCTGGCGCGGGGACTGCCTTCGGGCGGCGACTTGGAGTTCGCCGACGACGTGACGCTTGCGAGGGCGTTGGAAGGCCGACAGGAGTTCTAGGGGCATGACCAGCCCCCGATTCTACAAGACTGAGGCCATCGTCCTGCGTCAGCGCTCCTGGGGCGAGGCCGACAGCATCCTCACCCTCCTTACGCCGAACATGGGCAAGCTGCGAGCTGTGGCAAGAGGCGCCCGCCGTTCCAAGAGCAGACTGGGAGGGCACGTTGAGCCCCTGACCAGGGTTTCCCTGAGCCTGACCACCGGCAAGGGCCTGGATATCGTGACCGGCGCCCAGTCCATCGACAGCCACCGCCCTCTTCGGGAGGACCTGGACCTGGTCTCGTCTGCGCTGTACTGCGCGGAGCTTTCCGATGCCTTGGTCGCCGACGAGCAACTGGCGGGGTCCCAATATCACCAGCTTCGCAGGACCCTGGAGTGGTTTGAGCAGTGGCCATCCGCGCAGCTTCTCGTTCGCTACTTCGAGTTCAGGCTGACGGATATATCGGGGTTTCTACCGGAGTTGCAGCACTGCGTATCCTGCGAGGGCGAGATTGCCCCGGACGCCCACGCATTCAGCCCAGACCTGGGTGGTGTTCTCTGCCCCAGTTGCTACAATGTTCAGGGCCGGGTGTTCCCCCTTCCTGTGCAGGTGCTCAAGGTGCTTCGCTACTTCCTTCGGGAGAGCCCGGACCGGGTGGCGCGACTGACCCTCACCGGCGAAGTCATGGACCATCTGGAGCGGGTGCTCCGAGGATATGTAACCTTCATCCTCGAGCGGGAGCTTCATTCCCCCCGCTTCCTGTACCGGCTGAAGCAATTGCGCGAGGGTACCGGGGCTGCGGCCAAGCAGCCAAGCGCGCCTCGGAGCTAGCCAGACCCGCCTCGCGAGGGCCAGAGGAATGTTCAGCAAGGTTCTCATCGCGAACCGAGGGGAGATAGCCTGCCGGGTCATCCGGACGTGCCGGAGGCTCGGCGTTTCAACGGTCGCCGTCTACTCGGAGGCCGACGCCCAGGCGCCCCACGCGGCTCTGGCGGACGAGGCCTACTGCGTGGGGCCTGCCCCCGCCAGGGAGAGCTACCTGAACGCCGATGCCATCCTTCGGGTGGCGAGAGAGTCCGGGGCGGATGCCCTGCACCCTGGGTACGGCTTCCTGTCCGAGAACGCCCACTTCGCTCGTGCGTGCGGTGAAGCGGGCATAACCTTCGTGGGCCCGTCTCCAGGGGTCATCAAGCGCATGGGGGACAAGGTGGAAGCGCGCGCCGCCGCCATTGAAGTGGGCCTGCCCCTCCTTCCCGGAAGCCAGGACGAGGTCTCCGATGACGAGGCTCTGTCGCTGGCCGAGGGCATCGGCTTTCCGGTCATCGTCAAGGCCGCGGCGGGCGGCGGGGGCATCGGCATGCGGGTGGCGCAGTCGGGGAAGGAGTTGGCGGAGGTGCTCAAAGGGGCTCGCTCTCTGGCCGAGAGCGCCTTCGGCAGCTCCAAGGTCTATCTGGAGCGCTACGTTGAAAAGGCCGCCCACGTTGAGATTCAGGTGCTGGGGGACTCCCAGGGCCAGGTGA
Organism: Dehalococcoidia bacterium; assembly: GCA_965263165.1. Lineage (GTDB taxonomy): Bacteria > Chloroflexota > Dehalococcoidia > Lucifugimonadales > SAR202-VII-2 > SAR202-VII-2. Next base: position 630,292 of record OZ253584.1, on the reverse strand, counting down.
TTCACCTGAACGAGCGCGATTGTTCAACGCAGCGACGCCATCAAAAGGTGATCGAGGAAACGCCGTCCCCGCGGATGACGGCGGATCTGCGAATGCGTATGACGGATGCAGCCACGTCGCTGGCCAGGCACATTGGCTACACCAACGCCGGCACGGTCGAGTTCCTTGTGGACGATGCGGGCCGGTTCTACTTCCTTGAGGTCAACACCCGTCTCCAGGTGGAGCATCCCGTGACGGAGATGGTCACCGGCCTGGACCTCGTGGAGCTTCAGCTACGCGTGGCCAGTGGCGAGCCTCTTCCTGTCGCGCAGGACGACATTCGCAGCAAGGGTCATGCCTTTGAGGCCCGCGTTTATTCCGAGGATCCGGACACGCTCTTCCCGACCACCGGCGTCATTAGTGAGATGGCTGAGCCGGAGGGCCCCAACGTCCGCGTCGACAGCGGGATATCCGTGGGCTATGAGGTGTCTCCCTTCTATGACCCGATGCTGGCGAAGATCATTGTATGGGGAGAAGACCGCGAGGAGGCGGTGGCTCGCTTGGAACAGGCGCTGGCGGGCTACAGGCTTCGAGGGCTGCGGTGCAACATACCGTTGGTCTTGGACATCCTGGCGCACCCGGAATTCCGGGGGGGAAGCTATACTACAGGTGTCATTGACGCGGTCCTAGCCGAGCGTCAGAGCCGCAACGGAAACGGCAAGGAGGCGGCTGCCGCTGTGGCGGTTTCCCTGGCCCTGGAACTCCTGCGCCGCGCCGCGGCGCAGAGTCCGTCACGGGGAGAGAGCGCCTGGAGGCGCGAGGGACGCCGTCAATTGATGATGAGCCGACAGCAATGGAGCCGCCGGTGAGTGTATTTAAGGTGATGGTGAGGGATCGGCTCTACACCGTGGAAGTCGGCGACCTGTCCGCATCGCCGGTGGAGGTGCTCGTCGACGGCGAGCCCATTCAGGTGGAGCTTGACGGACTGGAGGGATCGGGGCGCCGCCAGGGGCCCCGAAGAGCCACCCGGCGCACGACGGGCATCACTGCCAAGGCAACAGAGACGGCGATAACAGCGCCAATGCCGGGACGGATCGTTCGAATATCGGTCCAGGAAGGCGAGATCGTGGGGGCCGGCAACGAGGTGTGCGTCCTGGAGACGATGAAGATGGAGCAGAGCATCAGGTCATCCATCGCCGGAGTCATCAGGGAAGTGAAGGTTGAGGCGGGGGATAGCGTTGGAGCTGGGGACGTGCTGGTCGAGTTGGAGTAGCGGATAGGCTGGAACATCAGGAGGACATGCATGAGCGTACTGGCCCAGCAGGACCCAGTGGTCGCTGAGGCAATCCAGAGGGAGGCCGAGCGGCAGCGGCGCAACGTGGTGTTGATCGCATCGGAAAATTACGCCAGCCGGGCCGTGCTGGAGGCCACTGGGACACACCTCACCAACAAGTACGCCGAGGGCTACCCGGGACGCCGCTACTACGGCGGCTGTGAGTACGTGGACGTCGTGGAGCAACTGGCCCTCGACCGGGCCAAGGAACTGTTCGGCGCGGCGCACGCCAACGTCCAGTCCCATAGCGGCGCACAGGCCAATATGGCCGCCTATTTCGCGCTACTGCAACCCGGCGACACGGTCATGGGCATGAAGCTGGACATGGGGGGGCATCTGACCCACGGGAGTCAGGTGAATTTCTCCGGCGCCCTCTACAACTTCGCGTCCTACGGGGTTTCAGAGGAGACGGAGACGATTGACTACGACGAGGTTGCCCGGCTGGCGCGCGAGCACCGGCCCAAGCTCATTGTCTGTGGGTACACGGCCTACCCGCGCACCATCGACTTCCCACGCTTTCGCGAGATCGCCGACGAGGTTGGAGCGCTGCTCATGGCGGACATTGCGCACCTAGCGGGGCTCGTCGCCGCGGGCGCTCACCCTTCGTCCATTCCCTTTGCCGACGTGACGACGACGACGACGCACAAGACGCTCCGGGGTCCCCGGGGCGCGATGATCATGTGCGGCGAGGCTCTGGCCCGCGATGTGGACCGGAAGGTGTTTCCCCATACGCAGGGGGGGCCTCTCATGCACGTCATTGCCGGGAAGGCTGTGGCCTTCGGGGAGGCGCTTCTACCCAGCTTTGCTGAGTACGGACGGAGCGTCGTCGACAATGCGCGGGCTTTGGGCGCTGGGCTGGCTGAGGGCGGGCTGCGCATTGTCTCCGGCGGCACTGACAACCACATGCTGCTGGTGGACCTGACTCCGCTAAACGTCACCGGCAGGGATGCTGAGGAGGCCTTGGAACGGGTGCACATCACCGTGAACAGGAACGCCATTCCCTTCGACCCCAAGCCCCCTAGGGTCGCCAGCGGCCTGCGCCTGGGCGCCCCTGCGGTGACCAGCAGGGGCTTCGGGGAGGACGACATGCGCCGGGTGGCGCGCTGCATCGTGAGGGTGCTCGCCAACCTGGGTGACGAGGCGGTCGAGCGGGAGGTGGGGGAGGAGGTCCAGCAGTTCACCAGCGGCTTCCCTGTGCCCGGCCTCGATTGGTGAGAGCGGTTCGGTGGCTATCTGAAGGCGAACATGATAGAATGAGCGCGCCGCTCTGAAGGGCGGCGGGTTATTTTGTGTCCGGGCGGTGACCAGTGCCGGTACGCGATTACGAACTTATCATGGTGGCCAAGCCATCGGCGGATGACGACGCCGTCAACGCATTGGTGGAACGCGCCCAGAAATTCGTTACCGATAACGGGGGCTCAATCTCCAAGGACGAACGCTGGGGCTTGCGGCGTCTGGCCTACTCCATCCAGGGGTTTCGCGAGGGCGTGTTCATCCTGACCCATCTGGAAATGGACGGCAAGTGGGCCGCCGAGATGGAGGCGATGTTCAAGCTTCAGGACGACCTGCTGAGACACCTTCTGGTGAAACGAGAGGTCAAGAAGAAGGCGGCCGCGGTGGAACAGTAGGGGAAAGGAGCGGGTCATGGTGGGACTGAACAAGCTGATGGTGATTGGCAACGTGGGGACCGACCCCGAGATGCGCTACACCGCCGGAGGCAACCCAGTAACCTCCTTCCGTATTGCGACCAGCCGCTCCTACACCACGTCCGACGGAGAGCGCAAGCAGGAGACCGAGTGGTTCACGGTGGTGGCATGGAACCAGTTGGCCGAGCATTGCAACCAGTTCCTGTCCAAAGGCCGGCGAGCTTACGTTGAGGGGCGGCTGAAGAGCCACTCCTGGGAAGGCCAGGACGGGCAGACGCGATACCGCAATGAGATCGTGGCGAACCAGGTCCTTTTCTTGGACCGGGCGCCGGGCCCCGATTATGGCGGCGGGGAGCAACCGCCGGTGAAGTACGATGAAAAGTCTCCGATAGACCAGGACGACCTCCCGTTCTAGTTGTTCAAAGGGAAAGAGGTGAATTTAGGCTATGGTAGAGCGACGGCGCCGAGAAGGACGCCCCAGATACTTTGCCCGACGCAAGGTTTGCAACTTCTGCGTCGACAAGATTGCGCAGATAGACTACAAAGACGCGAACCGCTTGCGGCGGTATCTCTCCGAGTGGTCGCGGATAGACTCGCGGCGTAAGTCGGGCACCTGCGCCCGGCACCAGCGCCAGCTTTCCGACGCCGTGAAGCGAGCCCGCCACCTGGCCCTCCTGCCCTTCACTGCCGACCACATCCGCACGGCGGAGCGCTAGGAGCGCCGGTGCTCCGGAGGCGGGGCTTTTTGGAGGGGCGCACTCAGTTCTTCCATTAGGGATGCCTGCTAGGGATGGCCCCTCCGCCGTTATCCGAACGTATGCGACAACAGCGACCGCCCCGAGACAACCCTCCCGACCGACCGCGACAACCAAGCCGGTGGGGTATGGATGACAGCCGGCAACGGTTGCTTGTCATCGTGGTGGCCGCCGCGATCATCGTGGCGGTGGCGCTTCCTGTCTACGGGTACTATCGCGACAACATCGCCAGCGCCCACTCAGTCGTTAGCAGGGTCGGCGACGCCGAGTTCGACCTTGGCTACCTCTTGAAACTCTCCAAATCCGAGGCCCGCGTCGCCATCCTTGGCGGCGCTGCTGCGGCTTCGGATATCCAAAGCATCCCCTTCATCGTTCTCGAGCAGTTGGAGGCGGGTCAGGTTGTGCGACAGAAGGGGTCCGAGCTTGGAGTCGAGTTGACTGAGGAGGAGGTTGACGCCGCCATTCGCGACTTCATCCTGGGCGCCCCTGCTCCCGATGCCCCTCCATTGTTGGAATCGGACTATCGGCAGGCGTTCCGCGACTACCTGGATACGGTGGAACTCGACGAAGAAGATCTACGACTACGCGCCGAGGACATTCTCTACGTGGAGAAGCTCCAAGAGATAGTCGGTCAGGAGGTCCCTGACGTTCAGGAACAGATCCACGTCTGGTTCATCGCCACAGCGACCGAGGAGGAGATGTCGTTGGTGCTGGCCCGGCTCGAGGCCGGAGAGGACTTCGTTTCCCTGTCGAAGGAGTACAACACTCCCGTCAGCGAGCTAGACCTCATAGGCCCATCGTTGGATGCGACGTCAACGGCGGTGATTAGCGACGACGCCACCTCGACGGCGGCCGCCGTCGAGGTGGAAGAGAACGAACCCGGAGAGCTTGGGTGGATACCGAGGGGAGTGCTGACCGGCGTTGGCGACATTGTATTCGAGTTGCAGCCGGGTGAGATGTCGGAGTCGTTTGGGGGAACATCCATCTACTTTGTCGATGAGCGCGACCCCGCCCGCCCCGTGGATGAGGCGTTTCTCGATGTGTTGCGGCAACAGCACTTTGTGGAATGGTTCCAAGAACAGCGGGAGGCCATTGGCGTGGAGCGGTGCTTTGAGGCGCCCTTCGTCAACGCCGACCCCGACTGTTCGTGGCAGTACGAGTGGTTGCTGGAGCGGGTGCTGTAGGTGGACTCCCCGCTTCGGCGCCCCAATGGCCGTCGCGATGCTGTTTCCGATAAGGTGGGCCCTGGGCTGAAGCATTCCGTTGTTGCGCTGTGGCGCTCTGCTAAAATGCCAAAGAAATCGCAAGTAAACATTGGGCTCCTGGGCCTTGGGGTGGTCGGGTCGGCGGTCGCCCAGACCCTGCTGGACCCGGCCGGACCGTTCTCGGATCGGGTAGGCGCCCCTGTCGCCCTGCGCCGGATTCTGGTTCGCGACCCTTCCAAGCCGCGGGCGGCTGGCGCGCCGGCCGATCTCTTGACGACCGATGCCGCTTCGATCCTGGAGGACAGGGAAGTCGATATCGTCGTGGAGGTCATGGGTGGCGAGCATCCGGCCGCGGAGCACTTGGAATCGGCGCTGAGAGCCGGCAAGCACGTTGTTACCGCCAACAAAGAGGTGATGGCCAAGGTTGGGCCGGAGCTGTTGAGCCTGGCTGCCGACATGGGAGTGCAGTTGCGCTTCGAGGCCAGCGTGGGCGGAGGGATACCCATCATAGGACCTCTGCGCAGGGACCTGCAGGCCAACGAGATCTCCGCGGTGCACGCCATCATCAACGGGACCACCAACTACATCCTGACGCGCATGGCCCAGGAAGGGGCGGACTTCCGGGAAGCGCTGGAAGAGGCGCAGGCCCGCGGCTACGCGGAGCCGGATCCCACCGCTGACGTGGATGGGACGGACGCAGCCTTTAAGCTGGCCATTCTAGCCTCGCTGGCCTTTCACACGCGCGTCCGCGCCGCAGACGTCTACCGAGAAGGCGTTTCCAGGCTGAAGGCCAGGGACTTCCGGTATGCGGATGAGTTGGGCTACGCCATAAAGCTTCTGGCCATTGCCAGGCAGGAGTTCGACGGAGTACAGGCCAGGGTGCACCCAACGTTCATTCCCAAGGATGTCATGCTGGCCAAGGTGGACGGTGTTTTCAACGCGGTGGAGGTGGAGGGCGATCTCACCGGCCCGGTCCAGTTCTACGGGCGTGGAGCGGGGCCGCAACCCACGGCCAGCGCCGTGGCCGGGGACGTGCTGGAGATCGCCCGGGGGCTTGCGGACGGGGGCGGCTTTCCGGTGCCCGTTATGGTCAACAGGGGCCTGCCGGTGAAGCCGATGAGCGAGCTGGAGACCCGCTATTACCTGCGGATTACGGCGACGGACGCGGCAGGCGTTCTAGCCAAGATCAGCCGGGTCCTGGGCGATGGGAACATCAGCCTCGCCTCCGTAATCCAGAAAGAGGCCGACCCGAAGCAGGGCACAGCGGAGTTGGTGCTTACGACGCACCCCTCCAGGGAAGAGGCAATGCAGCGTGCGCTGGACGAAGTAAAGCGCCTGGATGTAGTGTGGGAAATAGGCAATTTGGTGCGTGTGGAGCACCTGGAAGACTAGGAATGGAGACGTTGGAACCGGGTCACGTCCCCTGTGGGGACGGCCGGTTGCGGACGCCGGAGACGGCGTATTGGGCTTGCCTGCCGCAGAGGTCCCCGCTGACCTGCAGGCGGTCGAGGCGCCAGGGGGGCCAATGGATGTCCACAGCGCAAGGGTTTAGCCAATGACCATCCAGATACCCGGCATACAGTCCGAGCGCATCAGGGATGCCGTGCAAGAAATCCTCGAAGCGCTTGGCGAGGACACCGGACGCGACGGCATCGTCGACACCCCCGCTCGCGTTGCCGAGATGTACAAAGAGCTGTTCGCCGGCCTTCTTCAAGACCCCTCGGAAGTCCTGGTCACGGGCTTCGAGGAGGGCCACGATGAGATGGTCATCGTGAAGGACATCCAGTTCTTTTCGATGTGCGAGCATCACCTGCTGCCGTTCTACGGCCATGCGTACATTGGGTATCTCCCTCGCGGGAGGGTGGTGGGGCTGAGCAAGCTCGTCCGGGCTTTGGAGATACTGGCGCGTCGTCCGCAGTTGCAAGAGCGGCTGACGACGCAGTACGCCGACGCCATCATGGACAGCCTGGACCCGTGGGGCGTGGGCGTCGTCATCGAGGCCGAGCATATGTGCATGGCCATGAGAGGAGTCAACAAGCCGGGCGCCCGCGTCAGCACCTCAGCCACGAGGGGCGCCTTCCGCAGTCAGGCCATGACCCGCTCCGAGTTTCTCTCCCTGCTGATGGGGAGGCAGGCTTGACCTACACCGTGGCGCCAGAGAGCTTTGACGCGCTGGAATCCGGCTGGACGGAACTCCTGGCCCGCTCCGACTCCAACAAGGTGTTTCTGACTCCCCTATGGCAACGTCTCTGGTGGCGTTGGATGGGACAAGATACGGGATTGCTCCTTCTCAGCGCCCGCAATTCCACCGGCCTCCGGGGGATCGCGCCTCTGGCGCGCAGGGACGGGGCCCTTACCTTCCTGGGGGGCACCGATCTTGTGGACTACCACGACTTCATCGTGCCTGATGAGGGCGCCTCAGACGTTTACGCGGCCCTTGTGGACTACCTGATGCAGGATTCCGGCTGGGACACAGTTCGTCTGGAGTCCCTTCCTGAGGGGTCGAATGCGTTGGAAGAGCTTCCGGCCGCGCTGCGCGCCCACGGCCTCGACCCCTCGGTCGAACTCGAAGACGTGGCGCCTGGGATTCGCCTGCCGGAGTCATGGGAGGACTACCTATCTGGCCTGAAGAAGAAGGACCGGCACGAGCTTCGCAGGAAGCTCCGCCGTCTGGAGGGCGCCGGGACACTGCGGTGCTACGCCGTCAGCGCGGCGGAGGACCTGCCGGAGGCGATGGACTGCCTTCTGGGACTGATGCGGCAGAGCCGGGACGACAAGGCGGAGTTCATGACGGCCGAGCGGGAGCAGTTCTTTCGGGACATGGCCCGCGAGCTTCTGGACGCCGGCGTCCTCCGCCTGTTCTTTCTGGAGCTTGACGGCGCGCGCGTCGCCGCTACTCTGTGCATGGACTACATGGGGGCTCGCTTCCTGTACAACAGCGGCTTCGACAGGGCCTACGACCACCTGTCCGTGGGACTGCTTCTCAAGGTGCTCTGCCTGCGGGATGCCATCGAATCCGGCATGACGTACTATGACCTGCTGAGAGGCGACGAACGCTACAAGTATGACCTTGGCGCAGAGGATGTGCGCATCTACACGTTGACGGCCCGGAGGGGCTGACCATGGAAGACGGCGCCCGAAGGCCGCTGCGACGCGTTGCCTTCATTAGTATGCACGGATGCCCGGTCGCCCGCCTTGGCGAGCGCGAGACCGGCGGTATGAATGTATTCCTTTTGCAGACCGCCATCGAGTTGGGCAAGCGGGGTCTGGCCGTTGACGTGTATACGCGTTGCCACGACCCAGAGGACCCTCAGATCGTGGAATTGGGGCCAAATTCCCGCGTCATTCACGTTAGGGCGGGCCCCTACTTCGAAGAGAAGGAGAGCCTGTACTGGTATCTGCCGCAGTTCACCCGGAACGCGGCGCGCTTTGCCAGCTCTGAAGGTCTCGAGTATCAGATTGTGCACAGTCACTACTGGCTGTCGGGGCGGGCCGGCATGTTCCTGGCCAACCAATGGAATGCTCCCCACGTGGCCAACTTCCACACGCTGGCAACGGTGAAGCAGCAGGCCTACGTTGGCGGGTGGGAGCCCGAAATGAGGGCAGGGGTGGAGCGGAAGGTCATGGGTGCGGCAGACCTCATTCTTGCCTACAGCGACCACGAGCGAGACGCTATGACCCGGCTCTACGGCGCTGCCCAGGGTTGCGCCGATGTCCTGCCGGCAGGCGTGGACACACAGTTGTTCAGGCCCATGGACCGGGAAGCCTGCAAGAGGGAGCTGGGGCTGGAGGGTAAGAAGGTCGTTCTCTACGTGGGGCGGGTGGAGCCCATCAAGGGACTGGACCTGCTGCTGCAAGCCGCGGCCGCCATCGAGGATCGCCGCGGCCTCAGGCTGGTGATGGTCGGGGGGAAGGACGGCGAGCCGGAGGTTGGGCGTCTCAAGCAGCGGGCCCAGGAGATGGGGCTCGCCGACGTGGCGTGGTTCGTGGGGTCTGTCAAGCAAGACCGCCTGCCGGTGTTCTACAACGCCGCAGAGGCCCTGGTGTTGCCTTCGTACTACGAAAGCTTCGGACTGGTGGCCCTGGAGGCCCTGGCGTGCGGCACGCCGGTGGTTGCTTCCAGGGTGGGGGGCTTGCCCACGTTCGTGCGGGATGGAGAGACCGGTTACCTGATTCCCTGGCGCTCCCCCGATGCCTTTGCCGACCGGCTGGAGGTCCTTCTCGGGCACCCTGCTCTGAGGGATTCCCTGGGCCGGGCCGGGCGTCAGAAGGCGCTGAGTCTGGGGTGGGACAAGCTGGCGGAACGCCTCGAGGAGAAGTACGCGTTGCTGGCGGCCCCTCCGTTGGCGGCCCCTCCGTTGGCGGCCGCCGTGGGAAGAGCTAGGCAGCTGGCGATACCTAGCCGGTGAGCCTCCGCTGGCCCCACACGATGGCGTGCAGATCCTGGAATCCCTCGGTGAGGTAGAGTCGCCGGGCGCTGGCATTGGCCTCGTCCACCTCGAGTTCGATATGGCGGACCTGCTGTTCCAGCATGTGCCGTAGGCCGGCCCGCACCACGGCGCGTCCCAAGCCCAGACCCTGATACTCCGGAAGAACGCCGGTCATCCAGATCTCCCCACTGGGGCCGTCCTTGCCGCCTGCCATCATCGTCCAGCAGTACGCCACTACCTGGCCGTCCTTTCTGGCCACCACAACATCCTCGGGGCTGGTCCCAGGCAAATGGAGCCTGTGCTCAATGTCGTCCGGGGCGTTGGGAGAGAAGCCGAAATGGCTGGCGAACGAGGCATTCTGCACCCGTGACAGCGTCTCGTGGTCCCCGTCTTCCAGGTGGCCCAACTCAACGCCGGGTGCTAACGAGGGCGCGGGGCAGGGCTGCGGACCGCGCCGCATGCGCTGATAGCGGCGCACGAAGTTGAACCCCAAGGCCTCCAGGAACCGCTGTTCCGGCGCAGCGGATTCCTTCACAGACCCCTGAATGGTGGAGACGCCCAGTTCCCGGCCTCGCTCGAAGGCCTTCTCCATAAGCGCGCGGCCGATCCCTCGGCGCCGGTGCTTGGGAAGGACGCCCACGTTGAAGGCGAGGTTGTCTATCGGAATTTCAGGGTAGAGAAGCAGGTGCCCGAGAAGGGCGTCGTCCTCGGCGGCAAGGAAGCAATTCTCTTCGGGAAGGACCGTTGGAATCTGAAGCCACAACCGCAGGTCTTCGGGGGAAATGGGAGCGTCGCCGCCCCCAATGGCTGACTGGAGGCTTGCCAGAGATGAGAGGTCGCTCCAGCGGAACGTCCTGATGGTGACGCCGATGCCGCACCTGCCGGTTGCTTGACGAGGTAGGGGCACTGTAGCACACTGATACGTGGTGGGCAACGCGTTTTGGGCACGGGAAACGGGGCGCGTTTTCATCCCGTTTTTATTCTAGGAGGATCTTTCCAAAGAATGCCTGAGCCAACACTGATTGACGAAGTGCCTTCAAAGGCGATGGTGGTTATACCCCACCCCGACGACGGTGAGATTTCCTGCGGCGGCGCCGTCGCAAAGTGGGCCTCGGCGGGCTGTGAAGTGGTTTTCGTTCTGTGCACCAACGGAGACAAGGGATCGGGCGACGAGGAGATGACGCCGGCGCGGTTGGCGCCGATCCGGGAAGAGGAGCAGCTGAACGCAGCAAGGGCGCTGGGTGTAAAAGAAGTTGTCTTCCTCCGCCACCCGGACGGAGAGCTTGAAGATGACAGGCAGTTCCGCGGCGAGCTGGTGCGGGAGATTCGCCGGCATGCGCCCGACGTGGTGTTCTGCTTCGATCCCTACCGCAAGACCCATGCCCACCGCGACCACCGCGTCTCGGGCCAGGCGGCCATGGATGCGGTGTTCCCCTTCGCCAGAGACCGTCTCCACTTCCCCGAGATGCTGTCCGAGTTCAATCTGCCTCCGCACAAGGTGCTGACGGTGTACCTGTGGGGCGCCGATGAGCCCGACTCCTACATGGACATCACGGACAGTATCGAGGCGAAGGTTGACGCCCTCAAGCAGCACGTGAGCCAGGTGGGTCATCGGGATGTCAGCGAGTTCATCGAACAGCGCGCCCGCACTGTGGGCGAGGCTGTCGGCGTTATCTACGCCGAGGCCTTTCGCCGCGTCGGGATGCGGCGCTAGGGTGCCGCGGGCTGGGTATGTTCGACATCCATAGCCATGTCCTTCCTGCGGTGGACGATGGGGCAAAAACGCTCAGCGACTCGTTGGACATGGCGCGTCTGGCTCTCGCCGGCGGCGCTTCCACGATGGTGATGACCCCCCATCGCAAAGACATCCTCGAGGAGATGGAGGCGCGGGCCGTCAACCGCATGGTGGTTGAGCTTCAGCGTTTGCTCGACTCGGAAGGGGTGGCGTTGAAGCTGGTGGCGGGCATGGAAAACCATCTTGAAGCTGACTTGGCGGAGCGGGCGAAGGATGGCTCTGCCCTGACCATCAACGGAGGGCGCTACATCCTTGTGGAGTTGGACTTCCACGAAATGCCCATGTACGCGGAGAGCGTCCTGCGCCAGATGCAACTCCAGGGCCTCGCGCCCATCATCGCTCACCCTGAGCGTCAGATGAACATAGCCAGAGACCCCGGCATCCTCCACCGGATGGTGGAGAACGGGGTGCTGGCTCAAGTCACCGCCGGCAGCCTGCTGGGCGCCTTTGGCCCGCAGACCAAGCGGGTGGCGGAGAGCCTGGTGGAGCGGCGGCTGGTCCAGATCATCGCCTCGGATGCGCATCGGCCGGAGGGTCCAAGGTCCCCCGGCCTTGTGGGGGGTGTGGAGCGGGCGGCTCGTTTGGTGGGTGAGGACGAGGCCCGCGCCATGGCCCTGGATACCCCGCGAGCGGTTGTGGAGGACAAGCCGGTCTTCCACCTCTCGCGGTTGGGGAAGGGAACCGCCGGTTCTCTTCCCCGCGATGAGGGGCGGGGCTGGGGATCGAGGCGGGATGGCCCGTCCGATGGACCCTACGCGAGCACTGCTGCGCGCCTTGCATGATGCGCCGCCATGGAGCTGAAGCAGGTGCTGGCGCAGGTTCCCGGTCTGACCCGCCGGTTCATCTACTACCTGGAGGCTAGGGGCTATATCCGGCCGGTACAGGTCCAGAAGCAACGGATAGCCCGGCGGGACTACAACGAAGAAGACGTGGCGATGATCCGCGAGGTGTGGCGCTACCACCAGCGGGGCTACGCTCTCAAGGCGGCCTATAATCTGGCCACCACTACGCACAGGGTCGTCACCTACGTGGGCGCTCGCATTTCAACGCGGGGCCTGCCCGTTTTGGTGGAGCGGCTGAGGGACTACCCTCAGATACTGGAGGCCTCCGCCGTTCACGGCGCCGACATCGACGTGCTGGTCAAGGCCCAGACTCCAAACGCCGAGGAGGCCTATCACCTTCTGGCGCCCCTCATGGCGGAGACTGGCATCTTGGGGATTCCCCAGGTGCTGCTTGGAGAGGAGAGCTTTCGGAGGGACCACCCCGGTCAAGGCTGGGATAGGAATACAGCAATGCTGGCGTACATACTTATGAAGGTGCCGGTCAAGAACGTGGCGGAGGTCATGGACGAACTGAAGTCCCTGGAGGCGGTTCTGGAAGCCAGCACGGTCTACGGGGAGTCCGACATCGTGGCGAAGGTCGAAGTGAAGGACCAAGAGGCGCTCGACACGCTCATCATGGAGCGGGTGCACGCCATCACAGCCGTAGAGTCGACGAGGACGTTTGTGGTGATCCGCAGGCTTCACTGGAGCCGGTGAGTTCAGCTCTGACGAAGCCCCGGCAGCTCGGGGCCGGGACCGCATCCCCAGCCTCCCGTTTCCAGTGCGCTGCCCGTCCTAGGGCCCCGCTGAGCGCTGGAGGGTGCGCTCGACGTTCCGCTGACCCTATGCCGGGCGTTGCTGGTAATCCGGCGCCCGCGGCGACATAATGCCGCTGAGGACCCCATCAAAATCGGCAGGTGAAACGATGAAGATCGCCCGCCTCGAGGTTCAGACGGTGGACGTGCCCCTGGATGTTCCCATGCACATGCAGGGCGGCCGCAGCCTCACCCACATTCCCCATATCCTGGTGCGCCTGTACACAGACGACGGCATTGAGGGCTTGGGCTACGTCCTCAGCCTCTACCCCAGGTCCATAGCGCCCATCAGGAGCGCCATCGAGGAGCTTGGCGCCGTCGTTGTCGGCATGGACCCCCTCATGCAGGAAGCAGTGAATGCCGCCATGCACAGGGCAATCGCCTGGATCGGGCCCTACGGGGCTGCCAGCCTGGCGTGCATGGCGATCGACCTTGCTCTTTGGGACGTGGCGGGGAAGGCGGCGGGACAGCCCTTGTGGAAGCTGCTGGGAGGTTTCAGGTCCCGGTCGCCCGTGTGCGCCGGCCACCGGCTGCGCCGCGGCGCAGGGTTGGAAGAGCTTCAGCAGGACGCATCCGACCTGGTGGAGGAGGGCTTCCGCGCCATAAAGATGCGCTTGGGCGGCCAGAGGCATCCTCAGGCCGAGGCCGACCGCCTGCGCGCCGTGAGGGAGGTGGTGGGGGAGGACATCGAGATCATGGTGGACATCAACCAGGGGTGGGCGCCTGCGCAGGCCATACGAGCGGGGCGCCTCTTCGAGCAGTACCAGCTATCCTGGATTGAGGACCCCGTTCACCACCGCAACGCCGACAGGCTGGCTGAGGTGGCGCGCGCCTTGGATACTCCCGTGATGGCTGGGCAATACTGCCACGGCCTCGAATCCCTGCTGACACTCCTGCGCGCCAACGCCGTGGACATCCTGATGATCGACCTGATGCGGGTTGGGGGGGTTACGCAGTGGCGCAAGGCCGCCGCGCTGGCCGAGATCTTCGACGTTCCAGTGGGCAGTCACCTTATGCCTGAGACGAACATTCAACTGATGGCGGCCACGCCCAACGGGGCCATGACCGACTACATGCCCTGGTCTTTGCCGCTGTTCAAAGAGAGGCCGGCCATAGAGGACGGGGAGATGATTGCCCCTGAGAGGCCGGGGCTGGGGCTGGAGTTGGACGAGGAAGCCGTGGCGCGCTTCGCGCTGGCCTAACAGGCTGGGCGTAGTGCCCGGAGACGTTGTTGACAAGCTAGGAACCCCTCTCCCAGCCCCCGCAAATCCCCCATCCCCACCCCCGCCCTTGTGGGCGGCTCTGTCCCTGCCCTCGTACTCGGGGGAAGGTTAGGAAGGGGGTGCTATCCCGCCCCCTACGGCTAGGAAGCATCCCAACGCGCCAGGTGGGAAAACGCCGACGCCGCCGTTTCCCAAGCGGGGTGCAGGGGGCGCAGCCCCCACCGGGGGTACAAGGGGGAGCCCCCCTGTACCCAAAAACCTTAGAGGGTGGGCCCGGTGGGACAACCGCCTCCGTCAGCATAAGCCTTCTGTCCCTCTCTCCACTTCCGGAGGCAGGTTGGCAAGCGGCTCCAAACGCGCCAAGGCAAAAAAGACGCCGCCTCCGTTCCCTAGCAGGGTGCAGGGGGCGCAGCCCCCGCCGGGGGTACAGGGGGAGTCCCCCTGTACTGGAAAACGTTGGAGGGCGGAGCGGGCGGGATAGCGGCGCAGGCCAAGCCAGACCCTCCGCTGAAGGAGGCGCTGGCTATACAAGACAACCCTCCCCTCCGCCCCCAACCCCCTCTTGCATAATACGAACTATTGTGCTATGGTACCCCCATGAAGTGGACCCCAGGCCCGCTTCTCTTCCTTGGAGCCTGCCGCATAACGTATGTACTGGGGGCTAACCACAGAGAATCCCCCTGTGGCAGGGGCGCTGAGGGAACAACCCTAGGGGCAAGACCCTCCGAGGAAGGCTGGGACCGGAGCGAATGCCGTTGTAAGGCACAAGCTCTTTGGAGCCATCCCGCTCCATAATGACTAATGATTCGTAACGGCTAGGCAACGGTCCGTAACGACTCCGTAATGACTCCGTAGCGACTCGTAATGGCTTTGTAACGGCCTGTAATGCCTTTGTAATGGCTCCGTGCCTGCAAACCCCGAAATCCGGCTGAGTAACGTTACAAAACCTCGCCAACCTCACACAGGCGGGATAGTCCCCTACGGGGCAGGAGGGTTCTCTCACCGCGCGCCTATAAGAACGTCCCTGGGAAGCACTGCTAGGCGGCATCGGTGGCGCGCTTGGGCGTGCGTAGTCCCATCCAGCCCTGCAAGAAACGCCGGAGCAGCACCCACCGCAGACCTCGCCACCCCTGGTTGGAATCATCTATATCGGACAGGCGCGCCGCCCGCTCGCTGCCATAGGCGAAGAGAACATAGGCCACGGTAACCTTCATCACCTCGTCGGCGTGGGAGGGAAGGAGGCTGGCCAGGCGCCGCCCGAACTCCAGGGGCGTATCCGAGGGGTCCGGCCCCATACCGAGCAGCGACGCAAGACGCCACATCTTCAGGTAGTTGGCGCGGGAAGGCCGGAGCCGCCCCAGCCGGCCCCACCACCAGTACCACCACGCGATGAGCGACAGGCCCAGGATGACCGCCAGGCTCGCGGCCACCCGGATGAGGATGGCGCCAATAGGCGCGCCGCTCGATGCGGGCGGCTCGTCGAACATCTCTGCCAGCGCCGATAGGTCGGTCTCCTCGGTGAGCGCCTCGTCCCCTATCGCGACGGTCTCCTGGCCCGAAGAGTAGAGGGCGAAGGACCCCTGGAACTCGATGGCGTCGGACGGCGTTGGCTCAAATGGGATCCAGCCGTAGCTGGGGAAATAGACCTCGGTCCATGCGTGGTAGTTCAATTCCCGGACCTCGTACGCATTGTCCGCCGAGTTCCAAGCGCCGGGGGAATAGCCGACGACGTAGCGGGCGGGCACGCCCACGGAGCGCAGCATCACCACCATGGAGGAAGCGTAGTAGTCGCAATAGCCCTGCTGCTGCTCAAAGAGGAAATAGTCCACCCCGTCCCACCCCGGCGGCGGCGCGCTGATGCTCAGGTTGTAGGGATAACGGAGCAGAAAATCCCGCACGGCGGTGGCGGCTCTCAATGGGTTGGGGGCGCCTGCTGTCACGTCGCGCGCTAGGTCGGTGACGCGCTGCGGGGCCGAGATGGGCAGGGCCAAGTAATGGGCCCGCACCCATTGGGGATAGTCGGTCCCGGCCCGCTCCAGGGCTGCCTGGCCGGCGGTGGCGACGGAGGAAAGCGTGGAGTACTTGAGGTTGACCCTAGTGTTGAAGTAGCTCAGCATCTCGTCCGCTAGGCGTATCTGGTGGACATCCATTGGTGCCACCGGGCGGACAAGCGCTTGGGAGGGCAGGGTGAACTGCAACGGCTCTCCCCCGAAGAACAGGGTATCGGTTGCGGCCCTCACCCTGAACGTGTGGGCGACGCTGGACCGGCTTCGGAGGTCCTCCAAAGAGTCCTTCGAGGCCCAGGGAGCGAAGCTGTTGAGCGTGCTCCGCCAGCCGCTGCCCGTGTATTGGTCGAAGATACGGGCTCGCCAGTATTGCGGCGTGCTGCCCGAAACGGTGAACAGCAGGGTGTTAGGCCGGTTCTGAGCGCCGGCGAAGCTCGTAGTGTCTCTCCAAAGGAGAGCAGGCGGGCGATATCGCGACGGCAGTCCTGCGAAGACCCTATGGAACTCCCGCTCTATCCGCTCGGTGGGCCCTTGAACCAACCGAGCCACCGGCTTGAGGGGAGCTACCTGCACTTGCGGGAAGACCCAGACCAGTGTGCCGGCGATGGCCCCGATCCCGAGCGCCAGGCCATAGTGCAACGCCACGACGCCGTCGCTGTGGCGGAGGAGGCGCTTGGACCAGTCTTGGAGGCGGCCGAAGGCGTTTAGTTGTAGCGGAAGCAGGAGGGCGGCGACGATGAACGGCACGATATGGAATCTGTAGGAGTCCGGGAGAAAGTTCAGCGAGACAACCAACACAAGGCCGCCAACGCCGATCACCGGCCAGGGCTGACGCCGGTTGAGGGTTAGCCAGGCCCCCTCAAAACCGAGCAGCCAGAAGGTGGCGGTGAAGAATACGGCGAATGGAAGCTCGCCGCCATGCTCTTGGCCGTTGGCCACGGCTGTCGCCCAGTGGGAGAAATCGCTGACGATGTTCTCATCGGACACGCCCAGGGAGGCGAGCCACGCGATGAAGGCGCCGAGGGCCAGTCCGGCCGCGTGGGCCTTCCACCCTCTCCACCTGGCCCTTGCCAGCAGGAGCCACGCGCCCAAGCCCAGTGCGGTGACGAGAGGCATGGCGGCGAGGCCGTACACCCAGTCGGCCCGCTGAACGACCCAGGCGACCGAAAGGAGCAGCATGAGGAGCAGAATGGAGGTCAGCCGAGCGGGATGGGTCCTGAGGGCATGCATGGTCAGGCCTGCGCCTCAACGAAGGGGCGCCGTCCCTCCGATGCATGGGTTCCCTGCCGCGCTGAAAGCTGCAGGGCGATGTCGTCTCCGCGGCGGACGATGAAGGGCGCGGCCGCGGAGTCGCCGGGGGTGGGCGCGGCGGAAATGCCGTCCCTGAAGCTCTCGGCGTCCAGCAGTATGGGCGTCATGGCGATTCCCCGCGACTGGAGTGAGGCAGTAGTGGCCCGGAGGGCGTCGGGTCCTCCGGAGGTCACCACAATCATGCCTGCCCGTTGGTGAGCGTAGTCGGCGGCGGCTACGACGGCTCTGGAGACGGGGCCCTCGGGTCCCGGCTGGATGACTGCCAGAGTATCGAGAATCCTGCCGAGCTGGTCGGCCCGAGCCCTTGCATCGATCACGCGCTGGCGGTCGCCCCACGCCATGAGGCCCACCCGCCATCCTGCGTGGAGGTACCGTTTGGCTACGGAAGCGGCAATGGTGACTCCGTACTCAACCGTGCTCTCCTGACCGCTGCCTGCTTGCACGCTGTCCCATAGGTCGAGGACCACCCACAACTCCTCACCGAGGATGGATGCTTCGTGCTCCAACTCCTTGACCATGAACTTGTTCACCCGCGCGGTGGTGCGCCAGTGGACGCGGCTGAGGGCGTCTCCGGGCGCGTATTCGCGCACCCCCCCGACCGCCGGGCTTGGAAGGTCGCTGCGCCGCGAGAGATCGCCGCGGCCCCAGGCGCGGCCCGAGCTGAATTGGAACTGGGGCAGATCGACCGTGGCGGGGTGGATCAGGGTCGTTTGGGGAGACCCTGCCTGCGTGCGGCGAGTGAAGATTCCAAGCGGGTCTCGGCTGACGACCTCGAGGACGCCGTACTGATAGATGCCTCGCGAGGACGCCACCTTGACGCTAACCCAGTTGGCTACTCCCAGCGGGCGGAGGCTCATGACCCAGCCGGCGCTGTCGTCGGGCTTGGTGGCGTGTAAGACCTCGAGGAGGGGTTTGGGCCACCAATTGCGATTCCTGAGGGTGAAGTGTTCCTCCAAGCTCTTGCCGGCTTGAGGGTCGGGCGTCTGAAGCCTTACCGACGCCTGGACCTGTCGTGCGGCGAGGCGCGTTAGCAGATAGCTGAGACCGGCGAGGAGCAGCAACGCAAAGAAAACGCGGTACAGGACGGGGGAGCCGGTGACAAGGGCCAGCGGCAAGGAAACGAAAAGGAAGGCCCAGAAGGTGTGACCTTTCACTGCGCCTCTTTGCGATGCCGGCTAGCTGGGGATGGCGCCGGGAACGGCCACGGTCTCTAGGATGTCGGCCACGACGCCCGGCATGGTTGCGCCGCGGCTCTGGGCCGCCGGGTCCAGGACCATGCGGTGGGCCAGAGCGGGCTCAACGCTGGCCTTGACGTCGTCGGGCAGGGCGTAGTCGCGGCCGTCCAGCAGCGCCCGGGCTTGCGCCAAACGGAACACGCCGAGTGATCCCCGGGGCGAGGCCCCAAGATAGAGTTGCGGGTGATGCCGCGTCGCGTCGGCTATGGCCACAATGTATTCATCCACCAGGTCGCTGACGTGAATCTCGCGGACTGCGTGCTGGAGGACCACCAGCTCTTCCTGCGCGGCGACCTGCTCAAGCGAGTCGATGGGGTGGGCAAACTGCTGACCCTGGAGCATCCTGATCTCGTCTGCCGGGGCGGGATAGCCCAGGTTCAGTCGGAGTAGGAAGCGGTCCAGCTCGGTTTCGGGAAGGGGGTAAGTACCCTCGTATTCGATGGGGTTCTGCGTGGCCATGACCAGGAAGGGATAGGGCATACGGTATGCGACGCCGTCGACGGTTATCTGCCCCTCGGCCATGCACTCCAACAGTGCCGCCTGGCTCTTGGGCGGGGCGCGATTGATTTCGTCGGCCAGCACAATCTGGGCCATGACCGGGCCGGGCCGGAACTCGAACTCCTGGTTCTTCTGGTTGAACACCGACACGCCCGTGATGTCGGAGGGAAGAAGGTCGGGGGTGAATTGAACTCTGGAGAAGGTGCAGCCAATGGATTTGGCAATGGCCTTGGCCAGCATGGTCTTGCCGACGCCGGGCACGTCTTCAATCAAAAGATGTCCCTGGCAGGCCAGCGCGGTCAGGGCGAGTCGGAGTTCCGGTTCCTTCCCGAGGAGCACCTGTTGCAGGTTGGCCAGTATCTTTTCCGCGGTGGCCTGACCTGCTGTCGCGCTCTTCTGTCCTGACTCCATGAATGCCTCCGCCGCCAGCTTCGCAGTTCGGGCTGGACGCCCCTCCTCCGCCGGGGCTTCCCAGGCAGCCCACGATTGGCTGGTCGCCGCCGGTCATGCGGGATACGGCCGGGAAGTCCACATGCTAGGCGCAACAATCGCGGGGGTCAAGCGTGTTGTTCCCTGTTGCCGAGCAAAGGACGCTCCCGGTATTGCGGGACATGGCCTGCCGTCGGCTGGCTCGCGCGCCGGTCCAAGCCGGGCTGGCCAACATCGGGTTGCGCTAAGAGGGATCGCTAGCCCTCTCAGGGGCGTGTTGACACCCTTTTGGCTGGGGCGTAATGTCGAATTGCCGCGCACCGAGCGCCTCTGAACCTAAGACCCATCCAGGGGTGAAATGTCATGTTGACCCAGGAGCAGAACGACCTTCTGACCCGCGTCGGTCCGGGGACGCCGATGGGCGAACTGATGCGCCGTTACTGGCAGCCCGTGGCGCCCGCCGCCGAGTTGGGGAACAACCCCACCAAGGAGGTCCGGCTTCTGGGCGAGGACCTTGTGCTGTACAGGGACAGGAGTGGAACCTATGGCCTAGTTGGCAGGTATTGCGCTCATAGGCGGGTGAACCTGGCCTACGGTATCCCCGAGGAGCGGGGCCTCCGCTGTATGTACCACGGTTGGCTCTACGACGAGACCGGCAGATGCGCTGAGCAGCCATTCGAGGAGACCGTCCGGCCGGAGGCGCGGTTCAAGGACAAGATCAAGCTTCCCGGCTATCCCGTGCAGGAGATGGGCGGCATCCTCTTCGCCTACCTGGGCCCCGAGCCGACGCCCCTTCTGCCGCGCTGGGAGTACCTGGTGATGGAGGGCAACGTTCTCCGGGAGATGTTCGTGACTGAGCTGCCTTGCAACTGGCTACAGTGCCAGGAGAACTCCCTTGATCCCGTGCACCTGGAATGGCTTCATGGGTACTACGGCTCGTACGTTGCTGAACGGCACGGGGGCCCTCTGGCCTCGTTCAGGACGGGCGCCGGGCACAAGAAAATCGGGTTCGACGTGTTCGAGCACGGGATCGTCAAGCGGCGGGTTTGGGGCAAGACCACGGAGGACGACGAGCCCTGGAGGGTCGGTCATCCCGTGCTCTTCCCCAACATCCTCCACAACTACGCTGGGCAGGGCCGCTATTTCTTGCAGTACCGCGTTCCCATCGACGACGAGAATACCTGGCACCTGGACTACATCTGCTATGCGCTGCCGCCGGAAGTGGAGGCGCCAAAGCAGGACGTGGTGCCGTACCAGTACGTATCGCCCTACAACGAGCAGGGGCGACTGAGGTTCGAGGACGTCCTTTCCCAGGACATGATGGTCTGGGTGGCGCAGGGGGCGCTGATGGACCGCTCCCAGGAGCGCCTCGGCGAGTCCGACGTGGGTGTTATCCTGTTCCGGAAGCTGCTTCAGGAGCAGATGGCAATCGTTGAAGACGGCGGCGATCCGATGGCGGTAATCCGCGATCCCGCGGCGAACGATGCCCTGGCTATCCCGCAAGAGGGCAGGGGCTATATTCCATTGACCGCCAACCTGGCAAACGGCGCTCGGCCGCCAAGCGTCACCACGGACCTGATCATGGACCTCTTGGCGAAGGTGGAGCAGGTTGGCTAGGGGACTACGTTCAGGTGAAGGAGGAGGAGGCTCATGCTAACTCAAGAACAGAACGACCTTTTGACCCGCGTCGGCCCTGGAACCCCCATGGGCGAACTGATGCGCCGCTACTGGCACCCCATCGCCGCGGTGTCGGAAATGGAAGGCAACCCAACGCGCGAGGTGCGCCTACTGGGTGAAGACCTAGTGCTTTATAAGGACCGGTCTGGCGGCTATGGGCTTGTTGGCCGGTATTGCGCCCACCGCCGGGTGAACCTCGCCTATGGGATTCCCGAGGAGCGCGGCCTCCGCTGCATGTACCACGGCTGGCTCTACAACGAGACGGGCCAGTGCATAGAGCAACCCTTCGAGGAGACTGTGCGCCCCGAAGCCCGGTTCAAGGACAAGATCAAGCTGCCGGGCTACCCCGTTCAAGAGCTCGGCGGCCTTCTTTTCGCCTACCTGGGGCCTGCGCCTGCGCCTTTGCTTCCCCGCTGGGAGTTTTTGACCCTGGAGCACAACGTGCTCCGTGAGATGTTCGTTACGGAGCTGCCCTGCAACTGGCTTCAGTGTCAGGAGAACTCCCTGGACCCGTTGCATTTAGAGTGGATGCACGGGTACTACGGCGCCTACATTGCCGAGGTGAAGGGAGACAAGGCCGAAGCCGCTGCGGCCTACGACGTTGTGGCCAAGGGCAGGCACAAGAAGATCGGTTTCGACCCCTTCGAGTACGGCATCATCAAGCGCCGCACTTGGGGTGACTACGACGAGGACAGCGACTTCTGGAAGATAGGCCACCCCATCCTCTTCCCCAACATCCTGCACCAGGGCAACCCCGGAAGGTACTTTCTTCAGTACCGCACGCCCATTGACGACACGCACACGATGCACCTGGAGTACACGGTCTATATCATGCCGCCCTGGTTGGACATGCCGGAGCAAGACCCGCGAGAGATACCGGTGAACTATTGGCCTCTGTACGGCGAGGACGGCAAGCTGCGGGCGGAGACAATCCTTGACCAGGACCAGAACGCCTGGGTCGCCCAGGGACCCATTATGGACCGCACTCTGGAAAAGCTTGGCGAGTCTGACGTGGGCATCATCATGTTCCGAAAGATGCTCCAGGACCAAGCAAGTATCGTGGAGGACGGCGGCGAACCCATGAACGTCTTTCGGGACCCGGAGCGGAACCAGTGCATCCAGGCGCCCCAGGAGTTCATGACTCACATTGGAATGGACACCAACCTCGACATTACTGCCCGCTACAACAGCCAACTACGCGGCTACATCGCCGAGTGGTTGGAAAAGGCGAAGGAGACGGCGCCTTAGGTGGAGTAGGGGGTGGCAGGGCCGCGACAGACATACCAAGGATAGCCTGAATGAGTCCGTGGTTTGCGGCATAATCAGATAGAGAAGATGGTGGTGCCGGCGGCTCGTTCTGAGGTTCCCTAAGGCAGGCCGCCGCAGTTAGCGTCGATTTGGCGGGCCACTTCCGCAGGTGGGGCTGTGGTGGTCATCGGCGGGGTGACTGCGGCGACCACGTTATTCCATCGGTTCGGATCCATTGGCAGCGTTCCCTCCACGCCGTCGGGGTTCCGCATGCTTAGAAGGAACCCGCTTGCCCGGTCCGGGCTGGGCGCCCCTGCTTGCAGTTGCCCCCCTTGAATGAAGGCCCACTCGCAGGCCCCAGGCGCCAGCGGGCCGCTGGTGTTTCCCTGGAAGTGCAGCGTTAGCTCGAGCTCGACGTCTCGGACGGGGACCTCGATATCGACGCCGGCTACAGACTCCTTGTTGCCCACGTTAAGCGCCTGGACCAGCAACGTCCACTCGTTGGTGGTGGGATTGAAGAGCAGGGCGGCCTCACCCAGTGCGATATCGGCGGACTGCAGGGTGGTGAAGTCCCGCGAGACCAGGGTTGCAGGGTCGCCGCTCCCCAGTGGAGTCGGGAATAAGGGTTTAAGCCATGCGTCGACGCGGAGCGGAGACTCGGGGGGAAGGTAGGCCCTGTCGGAAACTGTGACCTCTTCGCCCGCTCTGATGGTGGTGGCAGGCAGAATGACGTTTAAAGGGTACGAGTTGTTGGCGGTCCAAATCACGGCCAGAGGAATACCGTCTGCCGAGCCAGCCGGGTAGTCGCCGGGGCCGTCATTGCGGACTGTAAAGGTCATGTCGATGGCGGAACCGGCCACAATGCTCCCGCCGACCATCACAGGCGAAGTGTTCTCGGCATGCACGTCGGCGATGGACATGGACGGCAGCGGGTCCTGGGACTCGGTCCCGAGTGGGGGTGTAGCGGTTGGCCCCGGGGCGCCGGTCAAGTGGAAGACTTCCAGGACGCTGCGCGCCTCGTACCGGTGGTTCTCGATGTTTGGCTTGTCTCGAATGACGACGAGCCTCTGTCCATCCGGGGCCCAGGCGAGGTCCCGGTAGCGTCCGGACGCCAAGCGAACGAGTTCGCCGCTTTCCATGTCGCGAAGGAAGAGGCCCTCCTCCTCGACCCAATTGACGCCGCTGAAGGCGACCAATTTTCCGTCGGGCGACCACTGAGGCCTGCCCCCCGGAAAGAAATGCTCGAGGAGCAGGACCGGCTCTGTCGAGCACGTGGGATTGGCGGGCCGACAGGCGCTTTCCACCAGCCAGAAGTGATAGGGCAGGGCCGCCCACCTTGGGTCGGGGTCGCGATAGATATCCTCGTTGCCGAAGAAGACAAACGCGTCGCCGTTGGGAGACCAAGCGGGATTGTTAGCTCGATCGAAGGATGCGAAGACCCGTTTGGCGCCGTCGCCGGTTACCAGCGTCAGGTCATCGTCGATCCCGGACTGGAGGCTGGTCAGGGCTTTGGAGCCATCGGGCGCCGCGGAGTACCCTGTGAGCTTCAGGGTATCCGGGATGGCGGGGAACAACGGGGCCACGGCGCCGGTCTCCAGAGAGCCGACAAGCAGCTCGCTGACGAAACCGCGGTCCTGCTCGCACTCCCGGAGGAAGGAGAAGCGGCCGTCTGATAGGGTTGACGGCCGGTGAAACCTGACCGAGAGGCAGTAGGTGAAATCAGGGTCGGGCAGGTCCAGGCGCTGGAATCCCGCGCCGCTTGGGCTGAAACGCCAAAGGTCCAGCCCGAACATGGCCTCATTGAGGAGAGCGGCTGGCTCGAAGGCTGCGATGATCGTGTCGTCCAACATCCAAGCGACGCTGGTGAAGTGGCCTTCCGGCGCGTCGATCTGGAATATTGACGCCGTGGCCTCACCGGCCCGCTCGCGGCAACCTGATATGCCGAGGAGGACCAGTAAGACTGCCAGTGGGGCCAAAAGATGAGGCCATCCGGCAACGCGCATGCTTCTCTTCAGCAGACCGTGGACCATTCCCATCTCTCTAGGGTACTGCGAAACGATGGGCGCCGCGGCCCATCGCCGGGCGCGGGTAGCGCCGCGAGGCTGGACGCCTGAACCTTGGATGGGTCTCAGAATCGAGGCGAGGGGCTCTGGCGGCTGGGACCGCTAGGTTGCCTTGATGAACAAGGTCTGGCCGTAGTACTCCCTGCTGAGGTCTGTCAGGAGGAAGAGGACGGAACCCACGACATCCTCCGGTTTGATGAGGTGGCGGTTGTATGGCGCGTTGGCGAGGAACTGAACGCTCGCCTCGTCGGTGGCGGACCGCATCATGGGGGTATCAGCGGCGCCGGGACAAACGGCGTTGACGTTGATCCCATGATGCCCAAGCTCCATCCCAATGGCCGCCGTGAAGGCGATGATTCCCCCCTTGGACGCGGAGTAGTGGGAAGCGTTCTCCATGCCGCTGACGCCGCGCCCGGAGGCGAAGTTAACCATCTTGCCGCCGCCGCCCTGGGCGATCATCTGCCGGGCGGCGGCCCTGCACGTGAAGAACATGCTGGTCATATTGATGTCCATGACCCGCCGCCACTCCTCCTCCGACATATCCACGAGGGGCGTCTTGGGAAGTATGCCGGCGCAGTTCACCAGCAGGTCGAGGCGGCCCATGGCCTGGACGGCCTTGTCGACCAGCGATTGGACATCGCTTCCTTGGGAGACGTCGGCCTGGATGGCAATGCCCCTGCCGCCCGCGGCCTCTATGTCGCTGACGGTCTTCTGAGCGGTTTCGAGGTTCAGGTCAGCTACGGCGATCTCCGCGCCCTGCGCGGCAAGCCCCAGGGAATTGGCGCGGCCGAGGCCCGAGCCCCCGCCGGTAACGATACCCTTCTTTCCGTCGAGCATGCCCATACGTTCCTCCGGCTACGGCGACTTCACGAACAACGTTTGCCCGTACATCTCCCTGCTACCGTCGGACACTAGGAACAGGATCGGCCCGATGATGTCCTCGGGCTGTCCGATGCGCTTGTTGTAGGGAACGTCTGCGCCCATGCGGGCCTGAAGCTGTTCTTCCGTGAGGCCGCCGCGCATCATTGGGGTGTCGGTGGCGCCTGGGCAGATGGCGTTGACGTTGATGCCGTGAGGAGCGACCTCCATGCCCATGGTCAGTGTGAAGGCGAGGACGCCGCCTTTGGATGCGGCGTAGTGGGCGCTGTTCACGGACCCGGTGACGCCGCGGCCCGAGGCAAAGTTGACGATCTTGCCGCCGCCACCCTGCGCGATCATCTGACGGGCAACAGCTTGATTGCAGAGGAAGATGCCGGTCAGGTTGATGTCGATGACCTGCTTCCACTCGTCCACAGGCATGTCGACGATTGGAGTTCGGTACATAACGCCGGCGCAGTTGACCATGATGTCCACGCCGCCCAGGGCTTCCACGGACTTGGCCACGGCCATTTGCACGGAGTCGGCGTCGGACACGTCCACGGCGACCGCGGCGGCGGCGCAGCCTGCCGCCGTTATCGAAGCCGCTGTGCTCTCTGCTCCCTCCTGACGGATGTCCCAGACTGCCACGGACGCTCCTTCCTGGCCTAGGGCCTGGGAAATGACCCGGCCGAAACCCGACGCTCCACCCGTTACGATAGCTCGCTTGCCGTCCAACTGACCCATGGCCGTTCCTCTCTGGTTAAGTTGAGGATGAAGGGTTGCCCACGTTGTGGGCTGGCGCGATTGTAGGCACGTTGGGCGGAGGCGTCAATGAACCATGGCGCAGCCTGCTGATGGCGCCGAGGGCGGGCGGCTTGGCGGCGGCTCTCGGCGCCCGTACAATGAGGCGCTATGGCTGTAACTGACCAACCGGAACGCTCGCGCACCGGGGCGCCCTTTGAGGATGGGGAGCTTGCGGTGCTCACTGACGACAAGGGGAAGCGCTACGTTGTCACGCTGGCAGCGGGCCGCTCGCTCCACACGCACCGGGGATCGGTCCCCCACGACGATATCCTTGGCCAGCCGGAGGGCGTGTGGGTTGCCTCAGGCAACGGCCGCCTGTTCCTGGCCCTTCGCCCAACCCTTGCTGAGTACATCGTTGACCTGCCGCGGGTCACGCAGATCATCTACCCAAAGGATCTCGGGCCCATTCTTCAGGAGGCGGACATCTTCCCCGGGGCCCGGGTCCTGGAAGCCGGCATGGGGTCCGGGGCCCTCACCCTCACTCTGCTCCGGGCCATCGGAGAGAAGGGCCGGTTGATCTCGTATGAGGCGCGGCAGGACGTGGTCAACCGGGCGCTGCGCAGCATCCGGGCGGTCATGCCCAACACGCCGCAGCACGTAGTGCGTTTGAAGGACGCCTACGAGGGCATCGAGGAGACCGGTCTCGACCGCGTCATCTTGGACCTGCCGGAGCCTTGGGAGCTGGTCTGCTCAGCGGCTGACGCACTGCTGCCTGGAGGAATCCTGCTGTGCTATTTGCCCACGACGATTCAGATCCATCGGCTGGGCGAGGCCCTGTTGGATGAACCCCGGTTCGATCAGCTGCGGACATTTGAGGTCCTGCAGCGTCCCTGGCACGTGGACAGAAGGAGTGTGCGGCCCGACCACCGGATGGTGGCCCATACGGGTTTCATGACGGTGGCCCGAAGGTGCAGCGCCAGACCCCCGAGGCGCCAGCCTGAGGAATCGGCCTGGAATGCTGAGCTTGATGACCCCGGCGACGCAAACGAGGGATCGGAGGCGTAGGGGCGTCGTCCTTGCCGGGCGGCGCTGCCTCTTGCTACAATTGAAGACAGCGTTGGGGATTCGTCTAGTGGTAGGACGGCAGACTCTGGATCTGCAAGCCCTGGTTCGAGCCCAGGATCCCCAGCCATGGCGTGGCGCATTCGTCTAGTGGCCAAGGACACCGCCCTCTCAAGGCGGAGATCACGGGTTCGAACCCCGTATGCGCTACCAATTCCCCTCAAGATCGAGACCCTTCGCCTAGGGATAGTCTGCACAAGTCCGTGGAGCGCGGCATGGCCGGATAGGGAAGACGGCGGCGGGGATCCGTCCACCGGCCAGTCCCCTTTCCCGTAGTCGAGTCTGTAGTCGTAGCGCCGCTGCGTCCCCGCCTCCGTGGGGGACTCTCCCGCCTGTGTGAGGTGAACGGGGCATTGTTACGCTAATCAGCCGGATTTTGGTGGGTGTAGGCACGGAGCCGTAACAAAGGCGTAATAGGGCGTAACGAGCCGTAATGAAGCTGTAAAGGATCTGTAAAGGAACTGTAATGGCTCCGTAACGAACCGTAACGGAACCGTAATGGAGCGGGATGGCTCCAAAGAGCCTGTGCCTTATAACGGCATTGGCTCCGGTCCCAGCCTTCCTCGGAGGGTCTTGCCCCTTGGGTTGTTCCCTCAGCGCGCCTGCCACAGGGGGATTCTCTGTGGTTAGCCTCCAGTGCAATATGTATGCGGCAGGCTCCGAGAAGGAGAAGCGGGCCGGCTGCCTACTTCATGGGGTATTATAGCACACTTGTTCGTATTTTGCAAGGGGGGTGGAGCATAACCTGGGCGGATGGTCTTGTTGCGGCCTGCGCCGTCCTTCAGCGAAGGGTCCGGCTTAGCCAGTGCCGCTATCCCACCGGCCCACCCTCCAACGTTTTTAGGAACAGGGGGACTCCCCCTGTACCCCCGGCGGGGGCTGCGCCCCCTGCACCCTGCTTGCGGGACAGAGGGGCGTCGTTTTCTCACCTGGCGCGTCAGCCGCCCTGCCTAACCTTCCCCCAGATGCGGAGGCAGGGATGGGAGGGTTATCCCGAGGGGAAGGCGCCCCCTTTGATTGTATGCTTGTAACGCCAATCAGCCGGATTTCGGGGTTTGCAGGCACGGAGCCATTACAAAGGCATTACAAGCCATTACAAGCCATTACAGGGCCGTTACAGACCGTTACAAAGCTGTTACGGAGCGGTTACTAGTCGTTACGGAGCCGTTACTAATCTTACGAGCCGTTACGGAGTGGGATGGCTCCAAAGAGCCTGTGCCTTACAACGGCATTGGCTCCGGTCCAATCCTTCCTTGGAGGGTCTTGCCCCTTGGGGTGTTCCCTCAGCGCCCCTGCCACAGGGGGATTCTCTGTGGTTAGCCCCAGTCCAAATGTATGCGACAGGCTCCAAGGAAGAGAAGCGGGCCGGGGGCCCACTTCCTGGGGGCACCATAGCACATCCGTGCTGATTTTGCAAGTAGGTTTGCAAGTAGGAAGGGCTGGGAGCTTGTTCAGAGGCTCCCTAGGCAAGTGAACGACGCTGAGCCCGGCAAACGTGGAACATGTTGACAAGTGCCTACTGCGGGCATAGGGTGAACTCTGTCCCTTAGCGCCAACCGGGGAAGACAGAGAGATAGTCGGATAGGAAGAATGATCGCTCTGACGGCTTGTTCAGGCGTTTCCTATATCTCCCGGAGCAGGTGGGCCTTGGCGCATTCCCTTTTTCCCACGAAGCTCGAGAGCGTTTCCATCATAAAGCTGCGCCAAGACATGGGCATCGCTTAGCATTCGGCGTAGCGCATGGCCCACCAAGCTGAACGAAATCAAGAGCCTCGCGCTCAGATGCAGGTTAGGGATGCTTTGGCGAGGATACGTTTGAGGGACATTCGTCTTGGTATAGGGAGGGGCTTCCCGCATGACTGAGTTTCTGGCCCGCTTCAGCGCTCGAAGGCCGTTGCTGATCATTGCAATTTGGGCGGTGGTGGGGTTGATTGCGGGCGGGCTCGCTGTAGACGGCGAAATGGCCCCCGGCCCTAAGCCGCTCACGGACATACTCGACAAGGCCACGACCACGGAGTTTCGGCTGAGCAGCAGCGCCGAGTCCTAACGCGCCGACAGTCTTCTGGAAGACCGCCTCCGCGGCCCCAAACCCATCATCGAAATAGTCATCGTCCAGTCCGAGTCCCGCACCGTGGACGACGAAGGGTTCCGGGAAAAGGTCAATGCGGTGTACGCCGACGTCGCCTCCCTCGGCGCAGGTATCGTAACCCCAAGAGACGGCTACTATCAGACCAACAACCCGATTTTCGTCTCCGCCGACCGCGGGACGCTCATTATGCCGCTGGAGATGACCGGTTCCTTAGAAGAGGCCGTGGAAAACGTCCCCGACGTCCTCCACGTCGTCGAGGACGCGAACGGGAAAGACGGCTTCCGCGTGCTCTTGGTAGGGGACGCCAGCACCGCCCACGACAACAACGAGCTGGCGGAAAATGACCTGAGGCGGGGAGAACGCACCGGCCTCCCCGTCGCCCTCATCATCCTCGTGGTTCTCTTCGGCACCGTCGCAGCCGCCCTGATGCCGATAGGGCTATCCCTTGCCGCCATCGTCGTCGCAATGGGCATTACGGCGCTTGTCGGTCAGGTCTTCGATCTGATCTTCTTCGTCACGCTCATGATCATCATGATCGGGTTGGCCGTGGGGATAGACTATTCCCTCGTTATCATATCCCGCTACCGGGAGGAGCTGGCCCGCGGCGTGGACAAGCACGAGGCTATCGGGCGCGCCGGGGCGGCAGCGGGCCGCACGGTCCTCTTCAGCGGCCTCACCGTTGTCATCGCCCTCTGCGGCCTCCTCATCGTCCCCTTCTCCTTCTTCCAGTCCCTCGCCCTTGGCGCGATTCTGGTCGTGCTGGTCGCGTTGGCGGCCACCCTCACGCTTCTGCCGGCCAACCTTGCGCTCCTCGGCCCGAGAATCAACCGCCTGCCCATCCCCTTCTTCGGCAAGGCAAGGACCAGACCTGCCGAGTCCTCCGGGACGGTGTTTTGGGAGTTCATCACCCGCGTCGTCACCCGTCACCCGGTCATCAGCATCACGTCGTCGGCGCACCCATGGTCGCAGCCACCGTCTTCTATTTTCAGATAGAGACCGGCATAAACGGCGTTGATGTCTTCCCCGAAGGCACTCAGACCAGGGAAGCATTCTTCGTCATGGAGGAGAAGTTCTCCTTCGGCCTCGTCAACCCCACCGATATCGTGATTGACGGCGGTATCGATAGTCCCCCGGTGCAGCAGGCCATAGGAAAGCTCCAGGCCTCTCTCGCGGCACACCCAGGCCTGCTGGTCGATCCCGTCCCCGAAGTCAACGACTCCAGAGACCTGGCCCGGCTGACGGTCGGCATCCCCGGAGAGCCCCGCAGCCAGGACGCCGTCGGCGTCGTTGAGACCATCCGCGACCAGTACGTCCCCGCCGCATTCAACGGGGTCGATGCAGAGGTCTTCGGCGGCGGCGTGACCGCAGAAGCTACCGACGTATTCTCCATTGTCCAACGGTTCACACCCATCGTCTTCGTCTTCGTGCTCGGTTTCAGCTTCCTGGTGCTCATGCTCGTCTTCCGGTCCATAGTCATACCGATCAAAGCAGTCTTCATGAACCTGCTCTCCGTGGGCACGGCCTACGGGCTGATGGTCCTGGTATTCCAGAAGGGAGTGGGCACGGACCTGCTCGGTTTCCAGCACGCGGAGGTCATCGACGTCTGGATTCCCCTCTTCCTTTTCGCCATCCTCTGCGGGCTGTCCATGGACTACCACGTCTTCCTCCTAAGCCGCATCCGCGAGCGGTACGACCAGACCGGGAATAACGCAGAGGCGGTGGCCTATGGCCTGCGGTTCACCGCAGGCTTGATCACCGGCGCCGCTCTCATCATGGTCGCCGTGTTCGGCTCTTTCGCTATGGGCAAGACCATCATCAACCAGCAGGTCGGGTTCGGGCTGGCGGTAGCCGTGCTTCTGGACGCAACGCTGGTGCGGTCGGTACTGGTCCCGGCCAGCATGGAGGTGCTGGGCAAACGCAACTGGTACCTGCCATCATGGCTGAATTGGCTTCCTGACCTTCGAGTGGAGCCGAAAGAAAACTCGGATCACTGAGCGTGGGGTTGTGGAGTTGAGGGGCAAGGCGATGAAGATACCGTCTGACTACGAGAAGGGTTACGAAAAGGCCCGCGCGATCGCCCCTGAGATCGCGGCCAAGTACATCGCGCACACACAAATCGGAGACCCATTAGCTGAGGCGATGGCGGCAGATCTCGCGGAGCTTAGTTCAGAAGAGTCACGGAGACTCATCCAAGCAGCTATGAATGAGGAAGGTGAAGAGGCCCTGCGGGACGCGCCAGACTCGCTGCAAAAATTCTTCAAAGAAGCGGAGACTCCGCCGGAATGGCTTGATTATGCAGCGTTCGCTCCGGGTGTCCGCATGTTTCACAGGAACTCGCAGGTGATCCTGGCGGCATTCGTCGCAGGTGTTCTGATAGAAGGATTTACGACGAATATAGCAAAGTCCTTCTTCATCAGCGGGCGGGTGCGCGACCAGGGCGTCAGGCGTTTGGGGCAAAATAACCGTCACATGGTGGAGATATTCTTTCCCGGCGGCCTGTACAGGAATGGAGACGGATGGAAACTTTCGGTCCGTATTAGGATAGTTCACGCACAGATGCGGCATCTCCTGAACAATTCAGAAGAATGGGATACCGAAGCTTGGGGTATTCCGATTAGCGGTGCGCATTTGAGTTACGCCGTTTCAGCTTTTTCAGCAA
Organism: Dehalococcoidia bacterium; assembly: GCA_965263165.1. Classification (GTDB taxonomy): domain Bacteria; phylum Chloroflexota; class Dehalococcoidia; order Lucifugimonadales; family SAR202-VII-2; genus SAR202-VII-2. The sequence goes on along the minus strand of OZ253584.1, from coordinate 598,351 downwards.
GGCTGCTGAAACACATGAAAACCTTGGGCGCTGCTTACAATGACGAAGAGTACGCGAGCTTCATGGCTGCTTGGCGCTATACAGGGCGTTTGATAGGCATTCCTGAAACCATCCTTTTCCGCAATGCCGATGAAGCACTGAGACTGTATGAGATCGGCCTCATGTGCGAGCCAAATTCCCCCATCGAATCGATAGTCATGGCACACTCTTTGGTCAACTCCGCTCCGTTGATTGCCGGGAGGACCGACCCGGAAGGCCGCCGCCACTTGGCTAGGTACGTGTACAGCATTTCCCGCAATCTTATTGGAACAGAGGCTGCCCAGTCGCTGATGTATCCGCGACTCTCCTCCTTCGGAGTGGTCTGGTGGTTCAGGACGCAACAACGTTATGGCCGCTTCCTGGATAAGCTGTTGCCTAGCCGTCGTCAAAACAGTAACTTCAACAGATTCACGTCCTTGCTCAGCACCTCGTTGGTCGACGAGGAAGGAATCCGCTACACATTACCCGACCATGTATACGCGGAAGAGTCCACCAAGTGGTGAACCCAACGGGCTCCATTAGGGAGTCAGCAAACGCTGTAACCCGCCACGCTACGCGGAATCAAGGACTTTCTCGTTGAGGTCCCGGCTGGTCTTGGAGCAACACGGCTAGCCGCGTTGCTCAGGCTACCCTGGCTCCGATTGCGTCAAGTCGCAATCGTTGGCCCAATAGCGGTCCGGTTGCCATGCTGCAAACATGGCAAATATCCCAGACGAGTAGCCCGTTACCCTATCCCGCGCCAATCAAAAGAGGGGTGGGCAATGCGCGAGGCAATCTACTGTTTCATACGGTTCCGGACGGGCGCCAGCATACTGTTCGGCTTGCCTTAGACGGGGCGCATCCGCACGGTCACTTCGAGGGAGGACTCGCCTTCGCCGATGAGGACGCCGCGGGTTAGGGCGACGTCCTGGTAGTCGCGACCCACCGCGATGCCCACGTATCGCCCGTCGGCCAAGCTTCGGTTGGTGGGATCGAAGCCGACCCAGCCGAGGCCTGGCAATTGGCATTCGGCCCATGCGTGGGAGGCCGTTCCCGGCTCCTGCTGGCCGCCCTTTCCGACGTAGACGTAGCCCGAGACGTAGCGGACCGGCACGCCCCAGGAGCGCGCAATGGCGATCATGACGTGGGCGTAGTCCTGGCAGACCCCTTGGCCGGACTCCAGCACATGGTCGATGGGGGAGACCGCCGACGTGCTGCCGGGGACATAGTCGAAGCTTTGGTGGAGCGCGTCCGAGAGCCGCAGCAGCGACTCCATCGGGTCCCCTTCCCGCCCGATGTCCGAGCGGTCCACGAAGGCGGCGAGGGCGGGCGATGGCCGGGTCAACGCAGTCGGGTGCGTGAAGTCCCAGTGGTCGAAGGATTCGGTCCACGAGCGGATTTCCTCCCAGGCGCCTGGGCCGATGGAGTGGGGGAGCGGGGCGACGGGGGCCGTTTCGACAGTGGACCGAGCGGTGATCTCCAACGACTCGTGCTCGCGATGGAGGTTGAGGATGTGCTTCGCGTTGCCGAAGCTGTCCAATTCGCCGTTCAGGGAGGCGCCGGGGTCCGTCGATACCTCAAAGTTGAGGAGTTGCTGGCTGAAGTGGCCGCCCGGCTTCAGGCAGAGCGACATTACGCTGTGCCGCACCGGCGACGCGTAGACGTATCGGGAGACGTGCTCGATGGCGTAACGCAGTTGGGCCTACCCTGGCGTCAGCGCGGCGGGAAGTCTTTAGGGTGATAGTCGAAATAGGTGGCCGTCACCAGATTGTGCAGATCCCTGGAATAGTTTCTCACCTGCAAGAGGAAGGCCTGATGGTCCCTCCTGTCCGGCCATTCGTAATGGATCAGGGCGCTCAGAGGGTGCGCCAGCCTGCGGGTTGCAGCGGTGGCGTCCGCGTCGGGGCCAGGGCTGAGAGCGGCAAGTTCGGCCACCGCCACGTCCCGCGAGCGGCAGAGCGAGTTGGGAAGCAGGGGATCGGTGACGAGCAAGTCTAGGGCCCTTTCCGGATACACTTCGACGCCGCACCTACGATTGTACACCTCCAGAGCGCGGTAGGCGCGGAGCAGGGTGGTCCAGTCGTCATCGGAGTCCTCCGTGGTCACCATGCCGCCGATCTGGGCGAGGATCTGGGCAAGGAGGATTGAGGTGGAGAACTGGGCGCGTTCTATGAGGCGTCCAAGCTGCATGAAGCGCCAGCCGTCGTCGCGGTACATACCGGCCCCGGCAACGCCATAGAACGTGTTGATGGCGGTCTCCGTTTCGGAGTAGAAGCTCTCGGGTGCGGTTCTCCAGATGTCCTGTATGCTCAGCCTCTGAATGCGCAGGTAGGCCTGATTCAGGTAGGACCACATCTCGGCGCTGATGCAGTGGCGCATCTGGCGGGCGTTCTCGCGGCCGCTGGTGAAGCAACTCCACATGGAGTTGGGATTCGAGCGTTCGAAGGTGAGGGCGAAGGAGTCGGCCAGGGTATAGTCGTCGTCGCTGCCGAGTTCGAGGCTGCCGCCGGGAGGCTCGCGGTTCATGCTGGAGTAGATGCGCCTCCAGCCGAAATAGATCTCTCGGATGGGGCGGTCCACGAGGGCTTCCGTCTGCAACTGCAGCAGGCGGCAGAGGTGCTGCGCCCGCTCCAGGTAGCGCCCCATCCAGTACAGACCCTGTGCGCTTCGAGCCAGCATTCAGCTCAGTCTCCCTCGTCGTCTTCTTCCGGCATGAGCACGAACTCGGGGTAGGCTTCGAGACCCAGTTCCCCGGTGTCCTGGCCCAGGCGTTCGACCTGGGGCGACACCCGCAGATGCATTGTCATGTCCATCACTCGCCACAGTATCCAGGATACGCCGAACACGAACGCTCCAACTGCCACCACGCCGAGTAGTTGGATGTGGAATTGGCCTCCCGCTGCGATACAGACTGCCAGGGTCCCCCAGATGCCGGCGAACAGGTGAGCGGGAATGGCGCCGACGACGTCGTCCAGCTTGACCTTCTCCAAGAGCTTGATCCCCGCGGTGCAGAGGATGCCCCCGATGGCGCCAATGATGACCGCCCAGTAGTGATCGACAATGTCGGGGCCAGCGGTGATCGAGACGAGGCCGGCGATGGCGCCGTTCAGGCCGGCGAAGAGATCCAGGCGCCCCAGGAGGGGACGCGAGATGAGCAGGGCGGCCATGACGCCGGCTGCCGCAGCGAGGTTGGTGTTGACCAGCACGTGGCTCATCGCCACGGCGTCGGCGGCGCTTCCCAACGCCAACTGTGAGCCGCCGTTGAAGCCGAACCAGCCGAACCAGAGGATGAAGACGCCCAGGGTTACGACTAGGACGTTGGATGGCGGCGTTGGCCTGACACTGCCGTTGCGCCGGAACTTGCCGAGCCGTGGCCCCACCACCATCACGCCCGCCAGCGCCGCCCAGCCTCCGGTGCCGTGCACGATGGTCGAGCCGGCGAAGTCCTGGAACCCCAGCGCCGCTAGCCACCCGCCGCCCCAGGTCCAGGCGCCTACGATTGGGTAGATGAGCGTGGTCAGGACCAGGGTGAAGAGGAAGAACAGCCACAACCTCACCCGTTCGGCTATGGCGCCGGACACTATCGAGGCGGCGGTGGCCACGAAGACCATCTGGAAGAACCAGTCTGACATGGTGGCGTAGCCGCCCTTGACCACGGTGGCCACCGCCTCCCCCTGTCCACCCACCAAGGCGACTTCTTCGGTCGAGGGTCCGTAGAAGATATGGAACGAGCCAATCACGCTCCCAACGTCGGTGTACATGAGGTTGTAGCCGATGAAGAAGTAGGCAAGACCGGCGATGGAGTAGAGGCCGATGTTCTTCAGGCAGATCATGGAGGCGTTCTTGGTGCGCACTGCTCCGGACTCGAGCATGGTGAACCCAGCGCACATCCACATCACCAGGGCGCCCCAGACGAGGAACATGAAGGTGTTGAAGACGAATTGGGTCTCGTCGTCAATCCCCGCCGCGTGGGCGAGGGCCGGCCGGGCAATCATGAAGCCTAGGGTCACGATTCCCGTTACCGCCAGGATTGTGGCGGGACGGCGATGCGAGAGTAACTTGGCGAACGTCCTCAGACCCCTATTTCCATTGATGCGAGATGATCGGAGCTCTGCTTGCAGCATTAGGCCTAGTCCTCCAGCACCCAGAAGTCCTTGCCGCCCCCGCCCTGGCTGGAGTTCACCACAAGGCTGCCCCGGCGCAGGGCGAGCGGCAGAATGCTCCGGGGACAATGCGGGTCTGACGGCCGTGAAGCGCGAAGGGACGAAGGTCCACGTGACGCGGCTCGAAGCGGCCCTCAATCCAACAGGGCGAGCGGGAGAGAGCGAGTACGGGCTGCGAGATGAAGTCGGCCGGGTCGGCGCGCACCTGCTTGGCGTACTCCTCGCGCTCCTCGGGCGACGAGTGGGGGCCAATGAGCATCCCGAACCCACCGGAGCCGCCCACGCGTTTGACCACAAGGTCCTGAAGGTTGTCGAGGGTGTACTCCAGGTCCTCCGGCCGCCGGCAGAGGTGGGTCTCGACGTTGTCCAGGATGGGTTCCTCGTTCAGGTAATATCGGATCATGTCCGGCACGTAAGCATAGACGCTCTTGTCGTCGGCGACGCCGGTGCCTGGCGCGTTCACGAGGGCTACGTTCCCGAGCTTGTAGGCGTGGATCAGCCCGGGTACGCCCAGCAGGGAGTCCGGGCGGAAGACAAGCGGGTCGATGAAGTCGTCGTCCACGCGGCGGTAGATCACGTCGACGCGCCGCAGGCCTGTGGTGGTGCGCATGTATACGATCCCGTCGTTGACCAGCAGGTCGCGCCCCTCGACGAGCTCGGCGCCGATCTCATGCGCCAGGAACACGTGCTCGTAGAAGGCGGAGTTGTAAACTCCCGGAGTGAGGAGCGCGATGGAAGGGTCCGAGCTGGCGCCCGGCGCGAGCTCGCGCAGCGTCTCGAGAAGCACGCGTCCGTAATGCTCAATCTCCAGCACCCGGCAGCTTCGATACAGACGAGGCAGGCTTGCCTTGGCCACCGTCCGGTTTGCCAGCATGTAGGACACGCCCGAGGGGACGCGCAGATTGTCCTCGAGCACCCGGAAGCCATCGTTGGTGCGGACCAGGTCGGTGCCGCAGATGGCGACCCATGTTCCGTGGGGCGCGGAGAAGCCGCGCATTTCGGTCCTGTACTGAGGGCAACCGCGCACGATGTCGACGGGGATCACGCCGTCACGGACAATGCTGGGCGCTCCGTAGAGATCTATGCTGCTGGACTTGCCGTAGACATCCTCCAAGAAGCGGTTCAGGGCCTCGAGGCGTTGGGTAAGCCCCGCCTCAATCTGCCGCCAATCAGCGCCCGACATGACCCGAGGCAGGCAGTCGATGGGGATGATGCGCTCATCGGCTTCGTCGTCCCCGTAGACCGTAAAGGTGACCCCCTCGTTGGAGAAGGAGCGTGTGACCCGCTCCTGAATGCTGGCGAGGTCCTCCGTGGAGAGGCGGGCCAGGGTCTCGTAGAGCTGCTGGCAATGCTCGCGGGGAGTGCCGTCCGGCCAGAACATCTCGTCGTGGATGCCCGGGTCAAGATCGTAGTTGTCGAAATCGACCACAGCGACTCATCCTGATTGGTGTAATGCTACCCGAACATCATCTGGCGAGCACCGCTTGCCCATGGTCCGCGGTTCCGGCGGAGGAAGGTAGGGCGCCGGCGATTTCTCTCGAAGTGTACCCTTTGAGCTCGCTCTCGTGGTTGCCAACCGCCGAGTCCTTCTGTAAAGCGGAACCTGTGATGCCTATCGTATCGAATCTACGCATGCGATTCAAAGGGCGGCGCATCCCCGGCGCTGGGATCGCCGCGCTTTTGAATATCGCCACCGCCCGAGCGACCCGGGGGCGTAGGTAGGACTTTTACGAAAGGCGCAACCATGATGCCACTGTAATTCTGATTACGCAGTATCGAATCGGACCGTGCCCATATGCGCTAGGGAACCTCGCCGTCGGTTGACGGATGGCGCCGCATATGCTAAAAGACTGGCGCGCTGAGGAGCGAGTCATTCGCTCCTCAGGATTCTCGCCTGGGATGGTTAGGAGGAATAGTGTCTTACCTCATTGGCATCGACACAGGGGGCACCTTCACGGACTGCGTCATTATGGATGAGACGGGGAAGGTCGTCGCCGGCAAGTCGCCCTCTACTCCTGGCGACTTTTCACTTGGCATCCTGGATTCTGTTCGAGTCACCGCCGAGTCCATGGGCATGGGCCTAGAGGAAATCCTCAAGGACTCGATCCTCTTTTCCCACGCTGCGACGACGGCGACCAATGCAGTAGTCACGAGGCGCGGGGCCAAGACCGGCTTGATCACCACCGCAGGGTTCGAGGACACGATTCTCATCATGCGGATCATGGGTAAGTACGCCGGTCTCGGAGAAGCCGCCATCAAGCGCCAGATTCAGCGGGAGAAGCCCGAGCCCATCGTGCCCAAGGCGCTCATCCGAGGCATCCACGAGCGTGTGGACTACAAGGGCGAGGTCGTGGTCCCCATGAGTGACGACGCCGTCCGGGAGGCGGCCAAGTCCCTGGTGGACGCAGGTGTGGAGGCCATTGCAGTGGCCTTCCTCTGGTCGCCGCGCAACCCTTCCAACGAGCAGCGCGTGCGGGACATCATCAACGAGATGTACCCACACATCTACGTCACCATATCCAGCGACCTCTGTCCGCTCCTCGGGGAGTATGAACGGACCGCCACGTCCGCCATCAACTCCTTCCTAGGCCCCCTCATCTCCAACTACTTGGAGCGGCTGGGAGGGCGCATGGCCGATGCCGGCTATCCCAACCCCCCGCTGGTGGCCCAGGCTCACGGCGGCTGCCTAGGCATTGAGCAGGCGGCAAAGCAGCCGGTCAGCATGATCCACAGCGGGCCGGTGGCTGGAGTCATCGGATCTCAGTATCTGGCCAACCTCCTAGGCTATGAGAGCGTCATCACCACGGATATGGGCGGCACGAGCTTCGATGTTGGCCTCATTTATGGTGGCGTGGCGGAACCTGCGGTTGAGTCGATAGTGGCCCAATACCACTTGCTCATCCCCATGGTTGCCGTGGAGTCCATCGGTGCGGGAGGCGGGAGCATCGCCTGGATCGAGCCATCTGTCAACCGTCTGCGGATAGGCCCCCAGTCTGCGGGGGCCGAGCCCGGCCCGGTCTGCTACGACGCCGGCGGCACAGAGCCCACCGTCACCGACGCAGACTTGGTGTTGGGCTACCTGAACCCCGACAACTTCTTGGGCGGGCGCCGTAGGCTGAACAGGGAGAAGGCGTACGAAGCCATCAAGACGAAGGTCGCTGACCCGCTGGGTATGGATGTCATTGAGGCGGCGGCGGGCATCCACCGTATCGTCAACTCCCACATGTCGGATCTGATACGGAGCGTCACCGTGGGCAAGGGCTATGACCCCCGTCGTTGCGTCTTATTCGCCTACGGCGGCGCTGGGCCTGTCCACGCCCACGCCTACGGCAAAGAGGCCCAGGCTATCATCGTGCCGTCGGCGGCACCCGTGCACTCGGCCATGGGCGCGCTGGCGTCGGACATCGTTCGGACGTACCAGCTCGGCTCGCCAATGAAGGCGCCGGTGGAGCCAGACCGGTTCAACGGCGTCTTTTCGGGGCTGGAATCGCGGGCCATTGAAGACCTGCGGCGGGATGGCTTCAAGGACGATGACGTCACGCTCACCCGTTACGTGGATATGCGGCACATGCGCCAGATACACGAGGTCAGGGTTCCCTGCAAGAGTGGCGACCTCAACGAAGAAGACCTCGAGCGCCTCAATGAAGACTTCGAGGAGAACTACGAGCGGCTGTACGGCAAGGGCTCTGCGTTCCGGGAGGCGGGCGTTGAGCTCATCTCCTTCACGGTGGAGGGGAGGGGCCGTATCGTCAAGCCCACCTTGGCCCGGGAACCGATGGGTTCAGCAGACTCACTGGGAGCGATCAAGGGACAGCGGGACATTGTCTTGAACCTCGAGCGCTTCGACGTCAACGTCTACGACTACGAGCGGCTCCACGCGGGCAACGTCGTTGACGGGCCAGCCGTCGTCGAGACACCCATCACGACTGTGATCATCGACGTCAGCCAGCGTGCTTCTCTTGACGAGTTTCTCAACATCATCATCCGCTCGAAGGAGGCGTGATGACGCAACCCGGCGCCAAGTTGGACCCCGTTACTCTTGAGGTCTTGGAGCATAAGCTCTGGCAAATCACGGACGAGATGGGCCTGACCCTCACGCGGGTCACAGGATCCCCTATTACCACGGACGCGAAGGACTACATCACTGCCCTGTGCCGCGCCGACAGCAAGTTGCTCATGGGGAGCGCCGGTGTCCTGTTGCATTCGGTGACTCTGCCCTACGCAATCCAGTACATCACTGAAACGTACAGCAACAATCCGGGCATCTTCGAGGGGGATGCGTTTCTCATGAACGACCCCTACATTTGCTCGGTGCATGCGCCGGACCTGTACATCGTGGCGCCCATCCACTACAACGGCGAACTGATCGCGTGGTCGGGGGCGATGACCCACCTAGTGGACATCGGCGGGATCGACCCGGGCGGCATGTCTCCGCGGGCGGAGGACTGCTGGCAGGAGGGTCTACGCCTCCCCGGCCTCAAGCTAGTAGAGCGAGGCGAAATACGGCAAGACCTGTGGGAGATGATCCGCAACATGGTACGGGACCCTGGCATGGTGTTCCTGGATATCCGGGGCATGATCGCCTGCGGCCGCGTTGCAGCCCAACGCCTCGCAGAGATGATCGACGACAGCGGCCTTGAGGTTTATAAGGCGCTCGGTGAGGAGATCATCGTCTCCTCCGAGGCGCGGATGCGCGCCCGGCTCCGAGAGCTGGCGGACGGGACATGGTCCACCCGCATGTATTACGACGAGGACGGCAAGACGGACCGGATTTACCAAATTCCCCTCAAGATGACCAAGAAGGATGACACCATCACCTTCGACCTGACCGGCGCAAGCGAGCAGGCGCCCAGCTTCATCAACTGCGGGATACGGGGCGCCAAGGCAGGCGTGTTCGGTGCCCTGGCCACGCTCATCGCTTACGACATTCCGTGGACCCAGGGCATTATCGACTGCATAGACGTTGTCGCTCCAGAGGGCAGCATCGTAAACCCGCGGCCCCCTGCGCCCACGTCACTCGGCACCATCGCCGCCTCGGAAGCGGTGATGTGCGCCACCCAAGAGGTTGTGGCGAAGATGCTCATGGCCTCGCCGGGCTTCGAAGGAGACCTCTCTGCGACATGGGGCCCTGGCTGCGGCACCTTTGTCGTCGCTGCGGTCAATCAGTTCGGCGACTTCCGAGTCCAGCCCCTCATGCAGGCGGGCGGCGCCGGCGCCGGCGCCCGCTTCAACAACGACGGGGTGCATAGCGCCGGCCTGCTCTACGTTCCGGCTTACGTCATTCCCAACGCTGAGACCAACGAGTTCGACCTACCCATCATGTTCCTCTACTTCCGGGAGGGCATGGACACCGGCGGCGCGGGCAAGTGGAGGGGCGGAGACTCTGTGGAATACGCCCTTACCCTCCACGACGCCCCCTTCAAGCAGGCCGTTGCACCTCGTTTGGGACGGGGATCAAGGACGCCACTGACCTCCGGCCTGTTCGGCGGCTATCCAGCGGCTAACTACTTCATGGCCGTCAAGCAGGGAACCAACGTCAACGACATGCTGCGGGGGGGCGCAATCCCCATGCACCCCGAGGAAGTGGAGGGCGAGATTGAGCGCCTGACTTCCCTGGGCGTTACCTTCGTCAACGATGGGGACGTGGTGTTCTTCGCCACGCACGGCGGGGGAGGGTACGGCGACCCGCTGGACCGGGACCCCGCCCTCGTCCAGCGAGACGTGGAGGAGCTTCACGTCTCGCTGGGCGCCGCTCGAGACATCTATGGCGTCGCAATCGACCCGGACACCCACGGGGTCGACGACCTGCAGACTGAGGCGCTCCGCAGGAAGATCCGAGAGGACAGGCTGAAGGCGGCGCCGGCAGGGAGCTAAGATCTCCCAGAGGTGAATCCTTGGCGACTGAGGTGGACCTGTGGCCCCCCGCCGTCACCGTCACAGGAGGCCGAATGGGCAGAGAAGCCGGTGAGGCGAGTGAAACGCGGGCCCCGCGAAGGTGAGAAGAAGCGATTCGATCATGCGACCGAGGGCTTTACAGGAGGAGCGCTATGACGCAACCCGTAACGAAGCTGGACCCCGTCACCCTTGAGGTGCTGGAGCATAAGCTCTGGCAGATCACCAACGAGATGGGGCTGACCCTCTCGCGCGTCACAGGATCGCCCATCACCACGGACGCTCGAGACTTCATCACGGCGGTGTGCCGGGCAGACAGCAAGCTGCTGATGAGCAGCGCTGGCGTGCTCCTCCACGCGGTGACCCTCCCCTACGCCATCCAGTACATCATGGAGAACTACACGGACAACCCGGGCATCCACGAAGGCGACGCCTTCCTCATGAATGACCCCTTCATCTGCTCCGTGCACGCTCCGGACATGTACGTGGTTTCCCCTATCTTCTACAAGGGGGAGCTGGTGGCCTGGTCCGGCGCCATGACCCACCTTGTGGACATCGGGGGCGTGGACCCGGGCAGCATTTCCCCCAGGGCGGAAGACTGTTGGCAGGAAGGCCTAAGGCTGCCCGGAGTCAAGCTGGTGGACCGGGGCGTCATCCGCCAGGACCTGTGGGAGATGATCCGCAACATGGTGCGGGATCCCGGCATGGTCTTTTTGGACATCCGCGGCATGGTCGCCTGTGGGCAGGTGGCAGCCCAGCGTCTCTTGGAGATGATCGAAGAGCACGGGATGGAAACCTACAACGCCCTCAGCGAGGAGATCATTACCTCCGCTGAGGCTCGCATGCGGGCGCGGCTTCGGGAGTTGTCGGACGGCTCCTGGTCCACTCGTATTTACTATGACGAGGACGGACGGACGGACAGAATCTACGAGATTCCGATGAAACTGACGAAGAAAGACGACACCATTACATTCGATCTCACCGGCGCCAGCGAGCAGGCGCCCAGCTTCATCAACTGCGGCGTCCGCGGGGCCAAGGCGGCAATCTTTGGCGCCCTGGCTGTGATGATTGGCTACGACATTCCCTGGTCGCAGGGCATCATCGACGTCATCGACGTCATCGCTCCCGAAGGAACTCTCATCAATCCGGTACCGCCGGCGCCCACTTCGCTGGGAACTATTGGGGCCGCGGATGCGGTGATGGGTGGCACCACGGTGCTGGCTGCCAGGATGCTGATGGCCTCGCCCGGCTTCGATCAGGACCTGACCGCCATGTGGGGCGTCTGCGGCGGATGTTATGTCTTCGCCGCCGTCAATCAGTTTGGGGATTTCCGCGTCCAGCCCATCATGCAGGCCGGCGGTGCCGGCGCCGGCGCCCGGTCCTACGCAGACGGAGTCAACACCGCGGGGAACCTCTACATTCCCGAGTACATGATGCCCAACACCGAGACGAACGAATACGACCTGCCGGTCCTATTCCTCTATATGCGAGAAGCCCCGGACACGGGCGGCCACGGCAAGTGGCGAGGAGGCAACGCCGTGGAGTATGCCGTGGTGCTCCACGACGCGCCGCTGCACAACATGGTGGTGCCTCACCTGGGGCGGGGGGCCAACACGCCGGTGACCCACGGCATTTCAGGGGGCTACCCAGCGGCGAACTGGTACATGGCCATCAGGCGGGGTACCAATGTCCTTGACCTCATGCAGGGAGGCAGGACTCCTCAGGGGCTGGACGAGCTGGCGGGCGGAGAAGAGGAGAAGCTCCGAGCCGTCGGCGTCACCATGGTCAATGAAGGCGATATGCTCGTGCATATCACCCACGGAGGCGGAGGTTACGGCGATCCCCTGGACCGGGACCCCGAGAGGGTGCGAGCAGACGTTGCCGACAGCAATGTGTCACAGGAGACCGCCCGCGATGTCTACGGTGTAGTGCTGGAACCAGTCACGCTGAATGTGGACGAGGCGGCGACCAGCGCTCTACGGAAGTCCATCAAAGAGGAACGGCTGAGGACGCCCAGGGCCTCTTCTTAACGTTTTAACATTGCCTCAACATTGCTTCGAGATACGCTCTGGCGCGGTCTCTTGGCGACGATTTACCATCATGGCCGTTCTCTCGCCGCCGACCCCGACGCCAAGACGAATCTCGCCTTGACAAGAACCGCAAGCGTATGCATACTCTGTGGCTGTCGCGCCTCCTGCAAACGGGAGGCGCGCCTTCAGCATTGGGCATTCGTCTTGTTCACTTCATAGCGCTCCATCTGGGGGCGCCGGGGAAGGAGGATTGTGTCGTATTACATCGGAATCGACACGGGTGGCACGTTCACGGACTGCGTTGTGATGGACGAGACGGGCGCCACGGTTGTGGGCAAGGCCCCGTCCACGCCCGCTGACTACTCTCAGGGCATCCTGGAGTCGATCAATGTGACCGCCGAGTCCATGGGCATGGAACTCCATGACCTGCTCAGCCAGAGCGTCCTCTTCTCTCACGGTGCCACCACCGCCACGAACGCGATGATCACTCGCTCGGGCGCAAAGACGGGCCTGATCACCACCGTAGGGTTTGAAGACACGATCATTGTCATGCGGATTATGGGGAAGTACGCCGGCCTGGGCGAGGCAGTGCTCAAGAGGCAGGTCAAAAGCGCCAAGCCGCCCCCCCTGGTTCCCAAGTCGCTGATCCGCGGCGTCCACGAGCGGGTGGATTACAAAGGCTCGGAGGTGGTGAAACTCGACCATGAGGGAGCGGTGGCGGCGGTGAAATCCCTCGCCGCCGAAGGCGTGGAGGCGATAGCGGTCTGCTTGCTTTGGTCGCATCGCAATCCCGCCCATGAGCGCGAGATAAAGCAGATCATCCAAGACCTCTACCCCGACCTCTACGTCACCATCTCCAGCGACCTCGTTCCCCTTCAGGGAGAGTACGAGCGCACGGCCACGACCGCGATCAACACCTACCTCGGACCGATGATATCCCGCTACCTCAGCAATTTGGAGAGCGGCCTGCGAAGCGCCGGTTTCAAGCAGCCCCCGCTGGTCATGCAGGCCGGTGGCGGGGTGCTCAGCGCCGAACAGGCGGCGCGCCAGCCGGTGAGCATGATCCACTCCGGCCCCGTGGCTGGCGTCATCGGGTCCCAGTATCTAGCGGGCCTGCTGGGTTATGAGAACGTCATCACGACGGACATGGGTGGCACCAGTTTCGACGTAGGCCTGATCTACGGCGGCGTCGCCGAGCCGGCTATTGAGTCCATCGTTGCTCAGTACAGCCTGATGATTCCCATGGTGGCCGTGGACTCCATCGGCGCTGGGGCCGGCAGCATCGCCTGGATCGAGCCCGTCATCAACCGTTTGCGCGTTGGTCCCCAGTCGGCGGGCGCCGACCCGGGGCCCGCCTGCTACGGCGCTGGCGGCGCGTTGCCCACGGTTACGGACGCCAACGTGGTCTTGGGCTACCTCAACCCGGACTACTTCCTGGGTGGAAGGAAGAAGCTGGAGCGAGACAAGGCCTATCAGGCGATAAAGACCCACGTGGCCGACCCCCTTGGCATGGACGTGATGGAGGCGGCCGCGGGAATACACGATATCGTCAACGCTCATATGGCTGACCTCATTCGCAGCACCACGGTGGGCAAGGGCTATGACCCCAGGCTCTGCGTCCTTTTCGCCTACGGTGGCGCAGGCCCTGTCCACGCCTACGACTACGGCCGCGAGGCCCAGGCCATCATCGTGCCAGCCTCCGCATCCGTGCATTCCGCAATGGGGGCACTGGCTTCTGACATGGTCCGCACCTATCACCTGGGATCGCCCATGAAGGTTCCCGTCGACCCGGCAGCCTTCAACGGCGTCCTCGCGGAGCTTGAGGCGCGGGCTATTGAAGACCTGCGGAAGGATGGCTTCAGGGAAGGCGACATTGAGTTGGTTCGATACGTGGACATGCGTCACCTGCGCCAGGTCCACGAGGTGCGAGTCCCGTGCCAGGGCGGAACCCTGGGTGAGAATGATCTAGAAAAGCTCTACGACGACTTTGAGGTCTACTACGAGCGCGCCTACGGCGTCGGCTCGTCCTTCCGAGAGTCGGGCATTCAGGTGATCTCCTTCAGCGTTGAGGCGCGCGGGCGCATCGCCAAGCCTTCCCTGACCAAAAGGGCCATGGGCTCCGCCGACCCATCGGTGGCGGTGAAAGAGCGCCGCGATGTCATCCTTCACCGGCGGTCCGTCAGCTTGGACGTGTTCGACTTCGAGAAGCTGGAGCCGGGCAACGTTGTGCCGGGACCGGCCATCATCGAAACGCCGATCACGACCATCGTCATCGATGGAGACCAGAAGGGCGCCGTCGATGAATACCTGAACATGATAGTCTCGCCGAAGGAGGCGTGATGACCACTCCAGCCAACGGCAAGCTCGATCCCGTAACCCTGGAAATCCTGGAGCACAAGCTCTGGCAGATCACCAGCGAGATGGGGATGACTCTGGCTCGGGTAACTGGATCGCCCGTTACCATCGACGCCAAGGACTACGCCACCGCCCTACTCAGGGCTGACGGCGCCCTTCTGATGATCAGTTGCGGCGTGCTCTTCCACGCCGTCACTCTGCCTTACGCCATTGAGTATATTCTTGAGAAGTATCAGGAGAGCCCTGGCATCTACGAGGGCGATGTCTTCCTGATCAACGACCCCTATATCTGCTCCGTCCACGCCCCTGACCTCTACGTCGTGGCGCCCGTCCACTACAAGGGCGAGCTGGTTGGCTGGGCCGGCAGCATGACCCATTTGGTCGACATCGGCGGCATTGACCCAGGCGGGATGTCTCCGAGAGCGGAGGACTGCTGGCAAGAGGGCCTGCGACTGCCCGGCGTCAAGCTCATCGAGCGGGGCGAGCGACGCCAGGACATCTGGAACATGCTCCTCAACATGGTCCGGGACCCCGGCATGGTGGGCTTGGACATTCGGGGGCAGGTGGCCTGCTCTCGAGTCGCCGCCCAGCGGTTGCCTGAGCTCATTGAGACCTACGGCTTGGACACGTATAACGCCCTTACGGTGGAGGTCATCGAGTCCGCCGAGACCCGGATGCGAGCCCGCCTCTTGGAGCTACCGGACGGCGTGTGGAGCACCCGGGTTTACTATGACGAGGACGGCCGCGGAGGTGAGCCCTACGAGGTACACATCAAGATGACGAAGGAGGCGGACACCCTCGCATTCGACCTTGCAGGCACTAGCGAGCAGGCCCCCAGCTTCATCAACAGCGGTGTTACGGGGGCCGCGGCAGGGGTCTTCGGCTCCGTCGCGCCATTGGTTGCCTACGACATTCCGTGGTGCCAGGGAGTGATCAACGCCATCACGGTTCATGCCCCGGAGGGAACGTTGCTCCGCCCCCGCCCTCCCGCCCCTACGTCATTGGGCACCGTCGCTGCTGCAGACTCCGTCATGTGCGGAGTCCAGGACCTGGTGTCGAAGATGTTTATCGCCTCCGGCTCCTTTCAGGAAGACCTCTCCGCCATGTGGGGATCGGCCTGCGGTTCCTTTGTCATCGCCGCGGTCAACCAGTACGGGGACTTCCGGGTCCAGCCCCTCATGCAGGCCTGCGGCACCGGCTCCGGGGCTCGAAGCTACATGGACGGCGGTGATACGAGCGGGGTCATGTACATCCCGGAAATCATGGTCCCCAACGTCGAGACCAACGAGTTCGACTTGCCCCTGCTCTTCCTCTATTCGCGGGAAGCACAGGATAGCGGCGGCCCGGGCAAGTGGCGTGGAGGCACCGCTCTGGAGTATGGGGCGGTGCTCCATGATTGCCCCACGGGGAGCATGGTGGCGCCCCACTTGGGCCGAGGCGCGAAGGCGCCCCTGGTTACGGGGTTGTTTGGCGGCTATCCGGCGGCCAACTTCGCCTTGAAGGTCAAGCGCGGCGCCAACGTGGACGAGGAGATGGAAAGCGGCCGGGTGCCGCAGAGCGTGGATGACCTGGACGGCGAGATGGATAACTTGGCGGCCATAGGCGTTACTACGGTCGGAGCATCGGATATTATGGTGTTCCGCACCCATGGGGGTGGCGGCTACGGGGATCCACTGGACCGGAACCCGGAGTTGGTGCGGGCGGACGTGGCCGCCGGCAACGTCTCTACGCTGGCTGCCCGCGATGTGTACGGGGTCGTTGTGGACGAGCAATCGCTGGAATTGGATGTAGAAGGCACCGACCTGGCGCGGCGGAAGATCCGCGAGACCAGGCTTCAGGCCCCCAAGGGGGGAAGCTCTTAAGCAAGGAGCCAGCAATGGCACAGCGCATTAGCGAGTATCTGGAGATAGAACAGGTTTCTGGGGAGCGCTTGATTCAATGCATCAAGTGCCAGCACGCGTTCTGCCCGGACACGGAGAACTACAAGGACCACGCGTTGGTCTTTGAGGGGTCCCCGAACAGGGCCGGCCCACGCCACTCCGGCGTGGACCCTTACATTCTGCGGGAGTTCTATTGTCCAGGGTGCGCTACGATGCTGGATGTAGAAATGTGCACAAAGGGCGCGCCCTTCGTGCGCGATTTCGGCGAGCCATCCTTGAGCTAGGCTCTTCGGCGCTCGAGGCGGATGAAGGGGTGCCAACGCGTTCCGCGATGGAAAGTGGCCCGTTGCGGCCCAATCTAGCAGGCCCCGGAGGCGGGGCAAAGGATGGGTGAGCTATGAAGAAGTATCTAGCAATCTTGGGGGCAATCCTCCTAATTGCGGCCGCCTGTGGCAGTGACCCTACGCCCGTGCCACCGACCGACACGCCAGTCCCGCCGACGGCGACTACAGCGCCCGGTCAGACGCCGCAGCCCACCAGCACGCCTGCACCCACTCAAGCGCCAACCGAGCCACCTGTCGAACAGAAAGAGGTCGTGTTGGGCATGGTGCTGCCGCTCTCCGGCCCCGCTGCGGACTGGGGCGTAGGCGTTCTCCGGGGAGGCGAGCTGGCCGTCGAGGACATCAACGCCAAGGGCGGCGTCACCACCGGCAACACCAACTATACGTTCAAAATCGTCTCATACGACTCCAAGCTTGACCCGGCTAATGCGCTGACGCTCATGCGGAGAGTCATTGAGCAAGACGGCGCCAAGCACGCCTTCATCCTCCACGAGAACACGTACAACGCCGTAAAGGACTACGTTGATGAGCAAGGCGCCACGCTGCTTCGCTGGGGCTGGGGTCACATCAGCAATGACTACCCGATGCAGTTCCGGGTTGTGTACCCGCCGGAGAGCTACGCCGACATCTTCTTCCAGCAGGCGAAGAACGTATTCCCGGACATATCACAGTTGGCCATGATAGGCCCGGACTCCGGCGCGTACCGGTACGCGAATTCGGTCTCCACCGCCGCCGCCCCCAACTATGGCCTCGAAGTCGTGGCCACAGAGTACTTCCCAGAGGGTACAGCGGACGTCACCCCGATCATGCAGCGCGTCCTGGCCGCAGAACCGGACGTCATCATCCTCAACACAGATCCCGGCAGCGGCTACCGCACAATGAAGGCCGGCCAGGATCTTGGGTACGACGGGGTCTACATTCACACCGCTCCTCTGGAGTTGGACAATATCGACGCCGCGGCGCCAGGCATCAAGAACGTGATCCTCTCCAACCCACTGGAGTCTGCGTGGGGGCAACCGCTGGTGGATTTCAAGGCGCGTTACCTGGCCAAATACGGGGGTGACTTCTCTTGGATTGCCGCCGACATGTCGCACACGATGGAAACGATCATAGACGGCATTCGGCAGGCGGGGACCGACGACCCTGCGGCAGTTGCCGAGGCGCTGAAGACCAAGACAATCACCAGCACGATTTGGGGCGACGTCTCCGGGTGGGGCGAGCAGATCGGCGAGTTCAACGGCTACCTGGCTCACGGCGTGCCTGTGAGCGTCTATAGCGACGGCGAGCTTAACTTCTTGGGCTTTGCCAAGCCGTAGGCCGGACATCGGTCACAGCTGTAACGCGAGGAGGGCAGCGCAGGCCCCGCCTGCGCTGCCCTCGCTTGGGTGTGGGGAGCGGTCTTCATGACCTTTGACGCGGTCTTTCAGGGTCTCGTCATCAGCCTCTCGACGGTATCCCTCTATTTGCTGATGGCGTTGGGCCTGACCCTCATGTTTGGGGTCATGCAGATTCTGAACTTCGCCCACGGCGCCGTATACATGGTGGGAGCCTTCTCCACCTACTACCTAGTAACCAGTGCGGGCATACCATTCTGGCCCAGCCTTGCCATCGCGGCGGCGGCCACGGCCATCCTGGGCTTGCTGGTTGAACGCGGCCTCTTCCGGCCCACGGAACACTCCTTCCAGGCCACGGTGCTCATCTTCATAGCGCTCATGTGGGCCATGGAGGCAGGGGGGGGGCTTGGGTTCGGCTTGGGGGAGCGGTACCTGCCCACACCCATTTCAGGCGTTTCCGAGATTTTTGGTGCCCGCATCTCCTCCTATCGGCTGATCCTCATCCCCATCGTAGCTGGCCTCACCGGGGGTGTTTACTACCTCATGTATAGAACGAGGGTTGGCCTCGTTCTGCGGGCTACGGAGGAGAATCAGGAAGCAGCAGCCCTCCAGGGCGTCAACGTCCACCGGATTCACGCCCTTGTGTTCGCCTTGGGCTTCGGATTGGCGGGGCTGGCCGGCGGCCTGATCGGCCCGCTGGTGGGCGCCACGCCCGTCATGGGACTCACACCTCTCCTGAAGGCATTCGTCATTGTCGCGGTCGGCGGGCTTGGGAGCGTCACTGGAACGGTCATAGCCGCCATTCTCATCGGGCTCATGGATGGCATCGTCACGGTTGCCATCGGCGGTGTTGAAGCAGAACTTCTCGGCTACTTCCTCGTGATTCTCGTGCTGCTGGTCCGACCCAGAGGACTCATGGGGCGCTTCTAGGCAGGCCTTCATGGAAAGGACGTTCAACGGAACAGCCCGGGTGCTAGGCTTACCCGCCGCCGTGATAGCGGGGCTGGTGGTCTTCAGTTTCTTTGCGCCGACTTTCTGGCTTTCTCTGTTCATGACCATTTTCTTCGGCATCATCGCTGCCTCCGGCCTGAGGTTCTGCATGATGACGGGGCAGCTCAATATAGCTCAGTCCGCCTTCGCTGCCATAGGGGCCTACACCAGCGCCCTCTTGGTGATGAAGCTAGGGGCGCCCTTCCTTACGGCCATCATCGCCGCAGGGCTGATGGGCGCGTTGGCTGGGCTGCTTCTGGGACTGGCCTTCGCTCGAAGCCGGGGCGTCTACTATGCCATGGCCTCCATGATCCTCGTGGAGGCGGTGCGAAACACCATCTCCTTGGCCAGGCCGCTCACCCAGGGGTCTTCCGGCATTTTCAGCATCCCGCCCCCCCAACTGGCAACCCTATCCCTGAAGTCGGTGGAGGCCCAGTTCCTTTTTGGCGTCTGTCTCGTCGCCATCTGCCTGGCCATCATGTACGCCGTGGAGCGGTCGCGTCTCGGGATTACCTGGAAAGCCATAGGCCGCAACGAAGACCTGGCCAAGGCGGTGGGCATCAACACCTACAAGCATATGGTCATGGCCTTCGTCTTCAGCTCCTTCTTCGGAGGCATCGCCGGCTCCTATTACGCCCATACCGTTACCTTCATCAGCCCTGAAGCGGGCTTCGGCATCCTCAATTCCGTCGTCATCTTCATGTACGTTCTTATCGGAGGCCAGGCGAGGTTCATTGGGCCTGTGGTCGGAGCGACGTTCCTCGTTCTGCTGTCGGAGCCCTTCCGGGGCCTGTCCCAGTACGAGATGTTGTCCTTCTCGATCTCCATCATGGTCGTGGTTATCTTCATTCCGGGAGGCCTAGTCACGTTGCCCGCCAGGCTTTCCAAGGCCCGAGACCTGCTGCTGAGGCGTTCCAAGGCGCATCGCGTATGACCTGGCAACTGGAGCTGCAAAGGGTCAGCAAGCACTTCGGAGGGCTCGCAGCCGTCTCCAACCTGGACATGGGGATAGAGCCCGGGACGATCCACGGCCTCATAGGTCCCAACGGGTCTGGCAAGACCACCGCGTTGAACCTCCTCAGCGGTTTCCTGCCGGTGACGAGCGGCAGGATCGTGTTCAAGGGGGAGGACATTACTAAGCTTGCCCCCCACGCCATCGCCGGCAGGGGCATCGTCCGCAGCTTTCAGCGCATTGCCCTGTTCAACGGCATGTCGGTCTTGGAAAACGTGATCGTGGGCTGTTATCTGACGTCTCGGATGCTTCCGGTGGAGATCCTGACGCTGGCAATGTCTGGCGCTACCCACACCCTGCCCCGGGAAGAATTAGAAAGAGCCCTGGAGATCATCGAATACGTGGGGCTTTCGCGAGCAGTCAACATGCCTGCAGACATTCTTCCCCTGGGCCAGAAACAAGCCCTGGCCCTCGCCGTTGTGTTGGCCGCCAATCCAGAGGTGCTGCTGCTCGACGAACCGCTTGCCGGCATGATCTGGGAAGAGGCGCAGGCGATCCTAACCTTGCTTCGCCGCATTCGAGACGAGGGCAAGGCTGTGGTGCTCGTGGAGCATAATATGCGGGCGCTGATGGAGTTGGCCGATGCTGTAACGGTGGTGAACTTTGGGCGAAAGATCGCTGAAGGCACGCCTCAAGAGGTGCGCCGGGATCCCGCCGTTCTGGAGGCCTACCTGGGCACCGAGGCAACAGGAGGACCTGTTGGCTGAGCCGCTTCTGGATGTCCGAGACCTGGTTGTGCGCTATGGCTTTCTGGAGGCCGTCAGCAATCTGGGCATCAACTTGGCGCCCGGTGGCATGGCAGCCCTCATCGGGGCCAACGGCGCTGGCAAAACCACGACCCTCAGGACCATTGCTGGACTCAATAAGCCGGCGCACGGAACGATTTGGTTCCAGGGCCAGCGCATCGACCGATTGCCGGCTAACCAGGTGGTGGAGAGAGGCATCTCTCTGGTTCCTGAGGCTCGGCAGATCTTTGCTAAGCTAACCGTCATGGAGAATCTCCAGATGGGGGCCTACGTCCGCAGGGGGCGCAAGGCTTTCAGTCAGACGCTGGAGAGGGTATTCAGCCACTTTCCCAGGCTGAAGGAGCGAATGGATCAGAAGGCTGGGACGATGAGCGGGGGCGAGCAGCAGATGCTGGCCATCAGCAGGAGCCTCATGTCCCAGGCCAGTCTCATCATGATGGACGAGCCATCCCTTGGTTTGGCGCCACTCATGGTGGAGGAGATTGGACGCGCCATCAAGCAGCTCAATGAGGAGGGGGTGAGCATCCTCTTGGTGGAGCAGAACGCCCACATGGCCCTCTCCGTGGTGCAGAAGGGGTACGTCCTTCAACAGGGGCGGTTGGTTGTGGAAGGCACGGCTGAGGAGTTGACGGAGAACGAGCTCGTTCGCGAGGCGTATCTCGGGGTGTAGCGCCAGCCAAGGACCGCCTATTGTCCGAAATCACCTACGCATTTCCCGCCGACCGATTCGACGCGGGAAAGCGGTTGGCCGATTGCTCCCTCGGTAGCTTTCGTCTCAACTGACTGCCCGGCCTGCACTCTCGCCCCCCTCCGTTTCCCGCCTCTTCGGTGGCCGTCTCTCATCCCATCGGTTTCCTGCGACGCTATGGCCTCAGGCTCAGGGCCTCTTTGAAGTAGGGGACAACTCTTTGCAGCCCTTCGCGGCGAGTCACGGTGGGCGTCCAACCCAGCGTCTCTCTCGCCCGCGTGATGTCGGGTCGTCGCACCTTGGGGTCATCCTGCGGTAGGGGCTGGAAGGCGACCTTGCTGCTGCTTTCCGTGACCTCGATGACCTCTTGGGCAAGCTGAAGGACAGTCGCTTCATCGGGGTTGCCGAGGTTTACGACGAAGGGCCCTTCGTCGCTGACCGGGTTGCTTAGAGCCAGCCGCACAAGCCCTTCAATCAGGTCGTCGACGTAGCAATGGGAGCGGGTCTGAGAACCGTCGCCGTATACGGTGAGAGGCTCACCCGTAAACGCCTGGACCATAAAGTTGGGCAACACGCGGCCGTCGTTCAAGCTCATGCGGGGGCCGTAGGTGTTGAATATGCGGGCGAGGCGGACGTCCACGCCGAGGTGGCGGTGAAAGGCCGCCGCCAGGGCTTCCGAATAGCGCTTCGCTTCGTCGTACATGCTGCGAGGGCCTACAGGATTGACGCGGCCCCAATAGCTCTCCGGTTGGGGGTGGACCTCGGGGTCTCCGTAGACCTCGGAAGTGGAGGCAAAGACTACCGTCGATCCCTTTTGCAGGCTCAACTCCAGCACGTTGTCGGCGCCCAGAGACCCAACCCTGAGCGTCTCGATGGGGTGGGCTGTGTAGCGGGCAGGGCTTGCTACAGAGGCGAGGTGGAAGATGATGTCCAGCGGGCCGTCTTCCGCCAGTGGATTCGTGATGTCGGTCTGCTGGAAGGAGAAGCAACCGTTGGCCTGGAGAGGGGCTACGTTCTGCGCGTTGCCCGTCAGCAGGCTGTCCAGGCACAAGACCTCGAAACCATCGTTTATCAGCCTTTCACACAGATGGGAACCTAGGAACCCCGCCCCACCCGTAACGAGCGCCCTGCGGACGCGGCTCATCGCCTTCCCATGCTGTGGTACTCGAATCCGAGCGCCCGAACGGCCTCGGGCGCCAGCGCGTTGCGGCCATCGATGATGAGCGGCGCCTTCATGACGTCGAATACCTGCGACAGCTCCACCGAGCGGTAGTCGTCCCATTCCGTGAGGAGGACGATGGCGTCGGCGCCTGCAGCGGCGTCATAGGGAGAGGGGCAGTACTCCAGCCGTCCGGCCTCTTCCGGGAACACCTCCCGGAAAGCGGGGAGGGCCGAGGGGTCATGCAGGCGGAGATGGGCCCCTTCATCCAGCAACCGGGCCACAACCTTGAGGCTTGGGGCCTCTCGCACGTCGTCCGTGTTTGGCTTGAAGGCGAGTCCCCAAATTGCCACCGTTTTGCCCCGGAGCACCCAGAGCGCCTCGTGGACCTTGTGCATCAGGCGCTCTATACGCTGACTGTTGATGTCCTCAACGGCCTCGAGCAAGCGAACGTCCACCCCATTCGTTTGACCGATGCGGATAAATGCGCGGAGGTCTTTTGGGAGGCAGTAGCCGCCGAATCCGACTCCCGCGTTGAGGAATTTGGGGCCAATCCGCGGGTCCAGACCCAGACCTTTGGCAACCTCCTTGACGTCGGCGCCAGTCGCTTCGCAGAGGTCGCCGATCATGTTGATGAACGAGATCTTGGTGGCCAGAAAGGCGTTGGAGGCGTGCTTGATGAGCTCGGCTGTGTTCAGGTCCGTGATGATGAGCCGGTCCTCTGCGCTGGGGTCATTGGGGGCACACCGCGCAATCAGGGGGTGGTACAGCTCCAGCAACAGGTCCTTACCCCGCTCCGTCTCGACGCCCAGCACGACGCGGTCCGGGTTCAGGAAATCAAGGAGGGCGGTCCCTTCCTGGAGGAACTCGGGGTTGACTGCGACTTCGAAGCTGGTGTTGCCGTTGGTGTAGCGGGAGATGGTGCGTTTCAGCCGCTCCGCCGTGCGGACCGGGGTGGTGCTCTTCTCGACAACGAGCTTGTAGCCATTAAGGTGTTGAGCGATGGTGACAGCCACGCCCTCGAGCTGGGAAAGGTCCGCTGACCCGTCGTCTCGCTGGGGAGTGCCCACGCACACAAACAGAACATCGGACGACTCAATGACACCGGAGATGCTACCGGTGATCTCGAACCTACCCGAATCCAAGTGGCGTCGCAGGGTCTCCTGAACACCAGCCTCGAAGAAGGGGGCTTCGCCCCTGGCGATCTGCGCTACCTTGGAGCTGTCCCGGTCAGCCCCCGCCACGTTCCAGCCGGACTCGGCGAATCCCAGAGCCGTGGGTAGGCCCACATGTCCCAGGCCGATAACGCCTACGTTCAAAGATCCTCCGCGACATCACGCATGGTGAGCAATCAGATTAGCACAGGGAGCGACAATCCCGGAACGGTTGCAGGTTTCTGGCGCGCGCCGGGGCGTTGCAGTAGAATCAGGCCACCTTTTCCGGTTTCCGGGGGATCGCTGCTTCAAGAGGAGGCGAGTGATGGCAGGCGTTATCGACGCGGACACGCACGTTATTGAGTCGGCGGGCATGTGGGACCTGATGGACGAGGCGCTTCAACCGAGACGCCCCGTGGTCATCACGACACCCACCAACACGTCCTACGGGACCACCAATGCAATGTGGCTCATCGACGGCAACATCTTCCCAAGGCCGGGCGGCAAGGGCGGCTTCTTCATCGCCACGCCGTCCACCCAGGAACGCCAGCAGATGCGCACCGACATCAGCATTCCGTGCCGGGAGATGACTGACATCGCTGAGCGTCTCAGGGATATGGACAGCCTGAACATAGCGACCCAGATTGTCTATCCAACGCTGTTCCTTGTCTTCAATACGAAGGACGCCGTGTTGGAGAAGGCCCTCTTCCATGCCTACAACCAATGGATGGCCAACGCCTGCGCCCAGAGTGGCGGCCGCATTCGGTATGTGGCGATTCTCCCCCTGCACGACATGGATGCGGCGCTGGAAGAAGCCCATTTCGCTAAGCAGAGCGGGGCGGCCGGCATCTTCCTGCGCGGCATTGAGGACGAATACTCGCTGGCTGACCCGCACTTTTTCCCGCTGTACGAGGAGATGAGCAAGCTCAACCTTCCGGTCTGCATCCACACGGGCGCCGGCTGTCCGGCCTTTACCAAGGTCGTCAACGTCACCATCAGCAGCACACTGCCCCAGGTGCGCATGCTTCCGCTGATGGCGTTCCGCGACATTGTGGCCAACCGCATTCCGGAGAAGTTCCCCGGCCTGCGCTGGGGCTTCATCGAGGCCGCTTCATCGTGGGCGCCCTACATTCTGCATGCCCTGAAGCGGCTCCTCGTTGAGCGGGCCCACGAATACACCCCAGACCTGTTCAGGGAATACAATCTCTACATCGCCTGTGAGGCCGACGAGGATATCTCCTACCTTCTGAACTACATCCATGAAGACCACCTGTACATCGGCTCCGACTACGGGCACACGGACCCGTCGGCGGAGGCGCAGATGGTGGCCACCCTCCGCGGACGGGAAGACGTCTCCGCAGAAATCGTCGACAAGATACTCATCGACAACTCGAAGGCGTTCTACGATCTGTAGGCGGTGATTCCAGGCTCGCATGCCCTTTTAAGGCGCTGAAGCGCGTGCAACATGAAGGGGGAAGCGGAGCGTCGCGTCTCAGGCTCGCCCGCGGCGCTCCCCGTTCCAAGCACCCGACGCATGTTCCATAGAAGGAGGTTCTCGTGCAGCTACCCCTTGTTGCCGCCACTACCGTGGGCAGCTTTCCCCGGCCCGTCTGGCTGGCCGACACTGAGCGGGCCTGGGCGAGATTCAAGCTGGAAGGCGAGGTCCTGCATGAAGCCCAGGACGATGCCACGTTGGTCTCCATTCGGGAGCAGGAAGAGGCAGGCCTCGACCTCGTGAGCGATGGGGAGCAGCGCCGAACCGGCTTCATCAACCACGTCTTGGCCGCTTGGGATGGGTTCGACCTTGTCAACCTGAAGCCCAAGGCCATCAGGCGGCGCGCCGATGTCTTCATAGACGTGCCCTGCGTGATTGGCAAGGTCTCCCGCCGCTCGCAGGCGGTGGTTGAGGACCTGCGGTTCGCCAAGGCCCACGCCTCCAAACCTGTGAAAATTGACGTGCCCGGTCCAATGACCGTCGTGGATACAACCCACGACGATGCCTACGGTGGTGACGAAGAAGCCCTGGCCATGGATGTGGCCGCCGCCCTCAATGCGGAGATCCTCGCTCTGCAGGAGGCCGGTTGTGATGCGGTGCAGATAGACGAGCCAGCTATGACCCGACACCACGAAAAGGTGGCCCAGTACGGCGCCCGTGCGCTGGAGCGCTGCCTAGAAGGCGTGACCATTCCCACCTTCGTGCATCTGTGCTACGGCTACCCAGGAGTAACTGCCCGGCAGCACACCTATGAGTATCCGGAGCTGCTGGACATGCTGATGGAGACATCTATCGGGGGGTTCTCCGTTGAGTTCGCACGGAGCGGCTTCGACCCCGCTGTCCTTGCCGCCGTGAAGGGCCGCATGGTCATGTACGGATGCGTAGACCCCAGCGACAACCAGGAACCCGCGTCCGTGGTGGCTGAACGGGCGCGAGTTGCGTTGCGCTACGTTGAGCCGGACCGGCTGCTGCTTGCCCCGGACTGCGGCCTGATGACCATCGGTAGAGAGCTGGCCCGCGCGAAGGCCCGGCTGCTGGCGGAAACCGCGAGCGAGATTAGAACTACGCTCTGATTTTCCGATTGCTGCGGGCTTTTTCGTCGCCATCGAAAGCCAGCCATTCGGATTCCTTCGCCAGAGGCTACAGAGCGGTCGTTGTGGCTTGACATAGTCTAGGCCTGATGCTAGGTTGCCCCAATCTGGTTGTCGCCGCGTTGATAGCGCCGCCGGGGATGATGAGAGGCCAGCATGTACGGGCATCGCGCTCGCATAGGTTACGCCGGCCCCCTGATGTGTCAGGAGGTCATCCCCTATGAGTTCTATCAGATCGCGCCCAAGGGCGTGACCATCATGATGGTCAGCCTGGACTTGGTGGACATGACCGAGGAAGAGGTTGAGGCCAGCGCGGAACGCGGTATTCTCGCTGGGAAGGTCATGGCCCGAATGGGCGCGGACATCGTGGTCTGGGGTGGCGGCCCCATCCTCATCGCGGAGGGGTTGGCCACGTTGGAGGACCGCATAGCGGCGTTGGAGAAGGAATTCGGGGTCCCGGTTACCACGACGATGACCGCCTCCGCCAATGCGATGAAAAAGCTCGGTGCTCGGAATGTGGCGTCGGTCCCGCCACACCCTCCCATACCCTGGCAGAAAACGAAGCCTGCCACCGCGAGTTCCGCCGATGCCCTGTTGGAACGCATGGCCGGCGTCAAGGTTGTTGGGGAGAAGTCGATTCCGGCTGAGACCCTGGTGGAATTGGGTGGACTCGATTCGGAGATGTCGGCGCAGACGGCAAGGGAACTCGTCAAGGAGCACCCCGAAGCCGACACCATCTATTTCGGTGGGCCCCACCGACCCATTGCCGACCAAATCGACATCCTCGAGAGGGAATGCGGGGTCAACGTCGTGACCTCACTCCAGGCGGCGATCTGGGAAGCCCTGCGCCGCGCCGGCGTCTCCGACTCCATCAGTGGCTTCGGGCGGCTGTTCAGAGAATTCTAAGGTTCAGGCGAGGAACGGATGGCATACTCGGCAGAGGGTAAGAAGAAGAGCTTTCCAGTCTTCGATTGCGATAGCCACATCTACGAGCCGCCTGCGGTATGGGACGAGTACATACCGGAATCGGAGCGCCAGTTCGCCAAGACCCACTTCTACCGGGACGCCGACCGCCTCGTTACCGTTCGCAATGGGACAGTGACCTTTGGCGACCCCAACAAGTTCAACTACGCCGCCGAGATGTGGCATCCCGGCCTGACCAAGGAGGAGATGGGCTCTGTGCGCCCCGGCACCGCCGAATGGGACGAGAAAATAGGCCGCAAGGCGTGCGCTCGGGACCCCCATGCCAGGCTGGTGGATATGGATGCCGCAGGGATTGATCAGGTCATGATCTTCCCGTCCACCTTCGTCTACTCCCCTTTGATCGAGAACCCAGATGCCGCGGATATCTGCTGCCGCGCCTACAACAATTGGGTCTACGACTACTGCTCCGTTGACACCCGCCGCCTGTTCCCCTGCGCCGTTTTGCCCATACAGAACGTGGACTACGCCATCAGGGAGCTCCGCCGGACCGCCAAGCTGGGTTTCAAGGCGGCGATGGTCAGACCTATCATCGCCAACAACAAGTACCCGACCTTCCCTGAATTCGATCCCCTGTGGCGGGAGTTCGAGGACTTGGGCATTGTCCTCAGCATGCATACCTTCCCGGCCAGGGGCGAGGCGCTGAACCGGGACCTGGCCATCCAGATGGGAGGCCGCGGCAGGATGTTCGGCGACGAGGACGTGCTGGTGTACACGCCGGGTCAGTTCATGGCGAACATTGCAGCGATCATGGGGTCGCAACAGGCAGTCAGCTCTGCATATAGCTTTATGGCTGAGGCGATGGCCTGGACGGGCGTCGTGCTAATGACCGGTTGGCTGGAGAAATTCCCCAGCCTGAAGGCGGCGGTGCTGGAGTCCAACGCCACGTGGCTTCCCTTGGTGCTCGAGAAGGCCGAGACCTACCTGGATCTCTACAAGTACACGCAGGAAGGGGAAGGCGCTCTCAAGATTGGCGACCCGACAGAGGTCTTCTACCGGCAGTGCCACATCGCTTTCGAGACGGACGAGATTCCCGTGTTCCGCATGTGGGACCTGTACGAGAACATCGGCCTCTGGTCGTCGGACATGCCGCACCTGGACGGGTCGGATGCCTGGGAGGCCATTGCCAACATGACCAAGGCGGGCGTGCCCCAGGCGGTCCAAGAGAAAATGCTCGGCGCCAATGCCGCCCGGCTGTACGGTATTGAGCCGCAACTCTTCGTTACCGAGGCGCCGCAGGAGTACCAGCCCATGCGTATGCCTCGGCTGGTGACCGCAGGGTAAACCTGGATCGTAGCCCGATTGAGCAGGGAGGTGGCGATGGCAGTCATAGACGCCGACGCTCATGTCGTGGAGACGGAGCGCACCTGGGAATTTGTCAACGAGGACGAGCAGGGCTTCAAGCCCGCTGTCCTGGTTTCGCGCCACGGCAAGACCCCGGCCCCGGAGTACTGGTTCATCGACGGGCGGGTTTTCGCCAAGGGCGCCAACATTGGCCTGGATACTCCGGACGGGGCCCGGGAATTGTCTGACGTCAAGAAGCGCGTGGCCCACATGGACGAGTTGGGCGTGGATGTCCACGTGCTCTACCCCACGCTGTTCCTGCGGGCGGTAACGCGCCATCCGGAGATAGAGCGCGCCCTGTATCGGAGCTACAACCGTTGGCTTGCAGACATTTGGAAGCAGGCCCCCGACAGAATGCGGTGGGCCTGCATGGTTCCACTGATGAACATGGACTGGGCCCTGGAGGAGCTGCACTTTGCCAAGGAGCACGGCGCCTGCGGCGTGTTCACCCGGGGCCTCGAGTGGAGCCACCGACTGTCCGACCCGTACCTGTTTCCGCTGTATGAGGAGGCAAGCAAACTGGACATGCCGATCTGCGTCCACTCAGGCGTGGCGAATATGGACTACGCCGACCTGTTCATGCGGGACTCCGGCTTTTCGGCCTTCAAGCTGGCCGTCGTTGGCGCCTTCCACGACTTGGTGATGAAGGGCACGCCGGAGAAGTTCCCGGACCTGCGGTGGGTATTTGTGGAGGTGAGCGCGCAGTGGCTTCCCTATGCCCTCAACGACGCCGGTCTGAGGCTGGCCAAGGCCGGCAAGCAGCTCATCACGCAGGAAGTGATGAAGGACTACCGCATGTACGTTGCCTGCCAGACAACGGACGATTTCGACTGGATCCTCAATTGCGTGGGAGACGAGAACATCATGATCGGAACGGACTACGGCCACGCCGACACGTCCTCCGAGATTGAGGCGCTGCGCACACTGAGAGAGAGCGGGGCGATGGACAAGTCCAGTGCGGAGAAGATACTCAACGACAACCCTCGGCGGGCCTACGCGCTGTAGCGTCCCCGGAGTCCTGTATCACCCATCATCGAGGAGGAGAGATGCATAGAAGGTTCGTCAATGGAAAGGTCTCGTTTCTAGTTTTGCTGGGGGTCATAGCGGCGGTCTTCGCACTGGCCGCCTGTGGGGCCGATCCTACGTCGACACCGCAGCCCACCGACGCGCCGGCGCCCACGGCTACCAGCATGGCGCCAGGCGAGACCATGGCGCCTCCCACCGACGCTCCGCCAGCGCCGACTCCAGAGGGAGGCCAGGCGTTTGCCGACCTAGTGGCGGCGGCGAAGGCTGAAGTGGAAGATGAAAAGACAGTGGTGATCAGGGGCGGCGGGTACAAGGAATCCACCCTGCGCCGGCTGGAGGTCGACTTCCGCAACGAGTTCGACATCGATATGCGGTTGGAGGATGACCCCAAGACCTTCCAGGAGGTCCCCACGGTCTACATCGCCGAGTGTGAGGCGGGCATAAAGAACCTGCCCATCCTCTGGTACAACAGCGCCGGCACGGCCAGCCCGGTCTTCGACAAGGGCTGCGGACGCGACGACGTGGACTGGAAGGGCCTCTTCTCTGAGAAGTGGCCGCTGATCGGGGAAATGGTCGACCTGCAGCCGTACCCGGCCCTGCAGAACGGCGCCCTGATCTACCTCTCCCGGATGAACATCGTTGCGTACAACACGGAATTTGTTGACCCCGCGGACGCGCCCACGTCGATAGAGGAGCTGACGGACCCCAAGTACAACGGCCGCGTGGGCACCCACGGCATTGGCTTCATGCCTTCCTACCTCCAGGCGGTGTGGAGCCACGAGAAAGCCATCGACTACGCCACGAGGCTCAAGGCCAACAACCCGATCTTTGGGTCCGGCTCCCCCGCGCTGGCCGGTATGGTGGCGAGCGGCGAGGTCTGGGTTACGGTCATCAACCACGCCTTTGCGGACAGGGCCATCGCCACGGGCGCGCCAGTGGAATGGAACATCCCTTCCGACGGGTTGGTGATCTACCACGACAACCTGAACCTGCCCAAGGGCGCCAGCCACCCGAACCTGTCCGTGCTCCTGACCGCCTACATAGCCATGGAAGGCGTCGGAGGACCCATCGGAGACGGTGAAGGCTGGTCTCGCGTCATGCCTTCCGACGCACGGGGCACCCTCGGTGCCAAGCTGGAGGCGGCCGGTCTCGACCCGACGAAGATGGTTGACGGCGGCACCATTGAGAACGCCACCGCCGAGCGGGCATTCCGCGGAACGATCGCCGACATCTACAAGAGCTAGAGAGCGTTGGTTGGGAAGGGCCAGGGGCAGGCCGCCCCTGGCCCTTCCTTGTATCCGGAGCGTCCGGTTTAGACTGGCGCCCGGTGTAGAAAGGAACTGGAAAGGCCTTGGCAACCTCGACAAAACCTCAGGGACTCAAGCGCTTCAACCTGCTGGAAAACGGCCAGTTGCTGCCGTTGATCGTGGTTGTCATCGTTGTGGGTCTGTCCGTCATTCCGCTGTTGGGAATGCTGCTGGCCACTTTCCGCCCCGCAGACACACTGCCTCTAGACGCCAGCGGCTTGTGGACGCTCGAACACTACCCCAGAGTCTTCCTGGACACCAAGACCTACGCCATTCTGTGGGACACGGTGGCCTACGCTGTGGCCACCATGGTGGTGTCCCTACCCCTAGCCCTGTTCTTTGCTTGGCTCGTGGACCGGACGGATATGAGGGGCAGGGGGGTGTTCTACACCCTCATGTTCATCCCGCTGGTCATGCCGGCCTTCATGATAGCCATTGGCTGGATCCAGCTTTTGGGCCCCAACAATGGCGCGTTGAATGTCTACGCGAGGGACATCTTCAACCTCGTGGCTACCCGGGGGCCCCTGAACATCTACAGCTTCTGGGGTCTCGTCATCGTCACCGCCATGGCGGTCGTCCCAACCATGTGGCTGCTCCTCCTGGGACTGTTCCGCAACATGGATGCCTCCCTGGAAGACGCCGCTCTGACGTCGGGCGCCAGTCCCTTAGGGGTCTTCCGCCGCATCACGCTGCCTCTCCTGAGACCCGGCGTGTTGACGGTGGCCGTCTACTACACCCTCGTGCTTACGGAAGTCTTCGAGGTCCCGCTCATCCTTGGACCCACCGCTGGGGTCAATGTTCTCAGCGTCCATATATACGAACAGACAACCGACCCTGAACTTGGTTTGCCGGTCTATGGCCTGGCCGCCACCTTTGCGGTCATAGCGCTGATTCTGGGGGCGATTCTCATTGCCATCTACCTGTGGGCGGTGAGACAACAACACAAATACGCAGTGGTGACGGGGAAGGGTTTCCGCCCGCGCACGGTGCGCCTGGGCAACTGGACCTATCTATGCTGGGCGATCGTAGCGGCATACCTGATAGTTGCCGTTGTTCTGCCGACGTCCATCGTGTTCTGGAATAGCCTAAGCGCCTTCCCCTCGGTGCCGTCGATGCAGTCGCTACAGCGACTGAGCTTGGACAACTACAGGGAGCTGTTCGGCGGCGGCGGGCTGACCCGCATGGTCAAGAACACCGCGATAGTGGCCGCCGTATCATCCACGACCACCATGGTGTTGGCCGCCATCGTTGCCTGGCTAACCGTGCGCCGTCCATCCAATCTCACCAGGGCCTTGAATGCCGTTACGTTCCTGCCTCTGGCGATTCCCACCCCGGTTGTGGCCCTATCGATCCTGCTTCTCTATATCCGCTCGCCCATTCCCATCTACGGCACCTTGTGGATTCTCATCATCGCCTTCACCACCCGGTATCTCGCCCTGGGCACGAGGCTCATGCACTCGGCGCAGCTCCAGATAGACAAGAGTTTGGACGAAGCGGCGTACACCAGCGGGGCGGGGCCAATGAAGACGTTCTATCACGTCAATCTCAAGCTGATGATCCCAGCCTTCAGTAATGGGTGGATTTGGGTCTTTGCTCACGCGGTCAGAGACTTTGCCATTCCCTTGTTCCTGGCGACTGCGGGGACCCGCATGATTGCCAACGTTGTGTTCCTGAACTACAGCACCGGGCAGCAGAACATCGCGGTCACCTACCTCGTTTTGCTCTTTGGCGTCGTCGTGATCATGGCAGCGCTGGCCCGGTTGACGGTCACCAGCGGGCGGGTCCAGCGCTAGGCTCTGCTCCTCTCCTTCGTTCGGACGGGTTTCCACACTCCGCATCTGTTGAGCGCCCGCGCGTCCGGCGCGCGTCCAGCGTGGAGGCGGAGGGGCAGGGGCAGGGATGAGAGGGTTCCCCGGCTTCAGGCTCGTTCTTTGATTGTATGTGTTACGCGTTTTCTTCTCCCCCGGCGCTCCGTAGGCGTGGAGCCGTTACAAAGGCGTTACAAGCCGTTACAAGGGCGTTACGAGTCGTTACAAAGCTGTTACGAGTCGTTACGGAGCCGTTACTAATCGTTACGAGCCGTTACGGAGTTGGATGGCTCCGAGGAGCCTGTGCCTTACAACGGCATTGGCTCCGGTCCCACGCTTCCTCGGAGGGTCTTGCCCCTTGGGTTGTTCCCTCAGCGCTCCTGCCACAGGGGGATTCTCTGTGGTTAGCCCCCAGTGCTCATGTATGCGGCAGGCTCCTAGGAAGAGAAGCGGGCCGGGGGCCCACTTCATGGGGGTATTATAGCACACCCGTTCGTATTTTGCAATGGGGGTGGGGCATAACCTGGGGGGATGGTTTTGTCTTGGCCTGCGCCCTCCATCAGCGAAGGGTCTGTATTGGCCTGCGCCGCTATCCCGCCCGCTCCACCCTCCAACGTTTTTAGGAACAGGGGGACTCCCCCTGTTCCCCCGGCGGGGGCTGCGCCCCCTGCACCCTGCTTGGGGGAGGGCGGCGTCGGCGTTTTCCCACTTGGCGCGTTGGGATGCTTCCTAGTCCTAGGGGGAGGGATAGCACCCCCTTCCTAACCTGCCCCCGAGTACGAGGGCAGGGACAGAGGCGCCACCGGGGGGCTTGGGAGAGGGGGTGGGACCGTTGCGAAGCGCGATCTAGCACGGTCACAGCCCAGTCAAGCACGGTCATAGCCCCGACTGCCGTTAGGCCGAGGTGTGATGGATTGTTCCCCGCCGGCGCCACCCTCCGACGTTTCTCAGAACAGGGGGACTCGCTGTACCCCGGCGGGGGCTGCGCGCCCTGCACGCTGCATGGGGGAGGGAGGGGCGCCGTTGCTCAGCTTGGCGCGTCCGGGAGGCTTTCTGACCTTTCCCCGAGTGCGGTGGGGAGGGACAAGACGCTTCCTAGCTTTCCCCCGAGTACAGGGGCAGGGACAAGAAGCTTCCTCCGGGTACGGGCCATGCGCTTGGGGCGCGTCACGGGCGGCTTATTCGGAGGGTCCCTAGTACATCACCTCGCCGCCGTTTGTGCTGATGATCTGCCCGGTAACGTAGCTGCTGGCGGGGCTGAACAGGTACATGAAAACGTCGGCGATTTCCTCGGGTGCGCCCAGGCGGCCCATTGGAATGACTTCGGAGCGCCGGTCCATGACCGCTTCAACATCTGTGTCGGTTGCCATACCGGAGCGCCATCCCGGCGTGTCGATGGGGCCGGGCGCCACAGCGTTTACCCGGATGCCGTTGCCGGCCACTTCTTTCGCCAAGCCCCTGGTGAAGCCCATCAGGCCAGCCTTTGCCGCCGAGTAGTGGACAGCCCGTGGCTGTCCGAGCTGGGCGTGGAGGGAAGAAACGGTGACGATGCCGCCGAACCCCCGGCTGATCATCCCCGGCAGCAGGGCCCGGCTGCAGAAGAAGGCGCCGTTCATATGCACGGAAACGAGGTCGCGCCAAGCGTCGTCGGTGATCTCCAGGAAGGGGACGAACTTGGCGTAGCCCGCAACATTGGCCAGATAGTCAATAGGCCCCAGCCCCGCCTCTGCCCTGGCCACGGCGCTGCCGACCCGGTCCGAGTCGGTGACGTTCAACTCCAGGGCCAGCGCTTTGCCGCCCCCGTCCTCGATCTCTGCGGCCACGCCCTCGGCGTTGGGAAGCCGCATATCAACGACTGCGACGGCGATGCCTTCCTGGCCCAAGGCCCTGGCCACAGCCCTCCCGATGCCGCTGCCTCCGCCGGTTACGAAGGCCACCTTTCCCTGTAGGCCCCAGGCCATATGTTGCCTCCCTCCGTGGACATGCGCGCCCGCTTGGAGCGGCGCGGGTCAACGGAGGTATAGCAGGTCGCTTTCCCGATTGTCAACTTGGAGGGTGGGGGAGGGTCAGGGGAAGCGCACCTTGAACTGCGCCGGGTCCTGGCTCGAGCGCTCAATGATGAGCCGTGAGTTTAGAACCTGGTTGCGGGAATTGAAGTTTCTGTTCAGGTACAGCGAGTTTATATTCTCGAAGCGCTTCGCAGGTTGCCCATTTGGAAGAGCGGGGCTGGCAGTCAATACTAATGTATTTCTTCCGTACTGGATGGGGCAATGGGCTGCAGTCAGGAAGTTGTTCTCTATCAGCCAACGTACCGTTGCTCTCGTAACGTCTACCCAACTTCCGATGCTAGTGCGTGCATTATCAGGAAACAAAATCTCGGAAGGAGGTTGCGCTGGATTTGGTTCCAATGTTGATAGTGGCTTCCATCCCGGTTCATCATCGAGCGGCGGCTGAACAACAGAGTCTACGATGGGCCGAGACCCTGTTGTACTCGGCGTGTCATTCAGCAACCCAACGACAGGAGCTTCCCCCGGGCGGACGCGGCCTGAAATCACGCTGGGCCTCCACAGCGACAATGCCTGCAGGCATACCTCGGCCGCCGATGGCCCCTTCAGATCGAAAAAGGCTACCCGCTTCTCCTCGACGGGCACGGGTTTGTGGGTTTCGTAAACCTCCCATCGTCTCCCGTCAGTCACCGAGAAGTAGCTGGTTCCCTGCATCAGGCAGTAGTGGACTCCCTGTTCTACCGCGTTTTGCAGAGGCGACTCCAAACTCTTGGCCTCCAGGATAACCATGGGGCTGCCGTTGCTGAGAAGGGCGTAATCCGCCCGTCCATTGCCTAATTTGTGCTCCGGCATCACCATGTGTGGGTCTGACGTGTCCCACCCCAGCTCTCGTAGCAGGGGGTCTATCAGCGCGGAGCGGGTCAGCGCCTCGTTCCCCCGGAGAGTGGCACCGTGCACGTCAATGCGCTCTCTGAGCCGTTCCACCAATGCAAGCAAGCCTTCCAGCGGCATCTCCGCGACTCCTTTCGAATCGAAGCTGTGGGCTATCGTAGCACGCGCTATACCGCTTGTCCGAAGCTGTTTCAACCGGTGGCGGCCCGATACGTAGGGGCGCCTCTTGACTCTGTCTTGACGCTGTAGGGGGCCGCGCCTATGCTGCGCGCAGCCCTTGGGGGCCACTTTGCTCCAGGAGTAGACGCCATGCCGGTGGTGGACGCAGACGCTCACGTGGATGAAACGGATGAGACGTGGGAGTACATGGATGATGACTTCGTCAAGTACAAGCCTATCACAGTGACCCAGGAGTTTGGTGAATCCCCCGCCATCCTGCCGTGGGGGTACAACCGCTACTGGTTCGTGGACGGGAAGTTCCGAGTGCGCCGCTATCGCGACGACGTCAGGACGGCTTCCACGGTGGAGACCCGGGAGCTACTGGACGTGCGGGCGCGCTTGGCCCACATGGACGAGTTGGGAATCGACGTTCAGGTGCTCTATCCGACCTCCTTCCTCATGGCCTTGAGCGAAAAACCCGAGGTGGAGGGCGCTCTCCGGAAAAGCTACAACCGGTGGATGGCCAGGAAGTGGAGGGAAAGCGACAACCGCCTGCGGTGGGTTGCCCTGCTGCCGATGGCGGAATGGCGCGAGACCTTCGAGGAGATGCGCTTCGTCAAGGAGAACGGCGCATGCGGCGTTCTCAAGAAGGGCATCGAGTGCGGCGACCGCGCCGCCGGCGACGCCTTCTTCTTCCCCTTCTACCAGGAGGCCCGAGAGCTCGGCCTGCCCGTCTGCCTGCACGTCGGGACCAGCAATCCCAACCTGACAGACGCGGACATGCGCGGCCTGAGCCTCTACCACTTCACGCTGCCCGTTCTGGACGCATTCCTGTCGTTGGTGATGGCGGACGTCCCGGACAAGTTTCCCGGCCTCCGGTTCGGTTTCATCGAAGCGATGTCGTCTTGGGTCCCGTACCTGATGGCGGAGTTGAAGGCCCGTGAGGTCAGGACCAAGTGGTCCTTCAACTCCGACCTGAAGTCGGACCTGCTGAAGGACTGCGACTTCTACGTCGCCTGTCAGACGGTGGAGGACCTGCCGTATCTCATCGGCCAGATTGGCGAAGACAACCTGATGGCCGGCACCGACTACTCACACGCCGACCAATCCGCCGAGATCGAGACCCTCAACCTCATTCATAGGATGGGCGACGACGGGACGATAAGCGCGGACGCCGCCCGGAAGATTCGGGACGACAACCCCACGAGGTTCTACGGCCTATAGCCGGACCCCCAGCATTGACGGAGAAACGAGGCCCCGCTTGTTCAAAGGCGGGGCCTCGTCGTTCCTGGCGGGGTATACTATGCCCGGCCTTTCCACGTACTCACCGCGCAGGCAGAGCCAATGGCCAAGATCGTAGGTATTGACGTTGGCGGCACCTTCACCGACCTGGTCCTCGTGGACGAGGAGAGCGGGCGCCTACTTGCTTTGAAGGTTCCGTCTACTCCCCACGACCAATCCGAGGGGTTCATGGCGGCCCTGAGTGCCTCGGGGGAGGCCGTTGCAGACCTTGGCGACGTCTTTCACGGTTCGACCGTTGGCCTGAACGCTGCCCTGGAGCGCAGGGGCGCAGACTGCGCTTTGCTGGCGACAAGGGGATTCAGGGACATCCTGGAGCTGAGGCGGAGGGACCGTCCCGGCATCTACGGGCTGACTGGGTTCTTCGAGCCCCTCATTCCCCGAGAACGCCGCTTCGAGGTCGACGAACGGACCGACTACGAGGGCAATGTGCTCGAGCCGGTTTCTGAAGCGGGCGTCATTGAATTTTTGAGTCAGGTGGACGTCGGCTCGGCTGAGGTCGTGGTCGTGTCGTTCTTGCATTCCTACGCCAACCCGATGAATGAGCGGCGGGCCGGCGAGATCATTGCCCGCGAAAGGCCCGACCTTCACGTGGTGCTGTCGTCCGAAGTGCTGCCGGAGATTCGGGAGTTCGAGCGGACGAGCACCGCCGTTCTCAACGGGTACATCCATCCGGTGATGGCCCGCTACCTTGGCGCTCTGCAGAGCAAGATGAGAGAGCAAGGGCACCGGGGGAGCGTGATGGTCCTCCAGTGCAACGGCGGCGTCATGTCCGCCGATAACGCCGCGGCCAGGCCGGTGCAGACGCTCTTTTCAGGTCCGGCCGGGGGTGTTGTGGCGGGGGCCGCCATAGCTGGGGCTGCCGGTTTTCCGAACGCGATCTGCTGCGACATGGGCGGCACCAGCTTCGACGTTTCCCTTATCTCCAACGGCGAAGCCTCCTACATTGAGGAGCGCAAGATCGAATACGCCGTGCCCATGCGGATTCCCAGCATCGACATCACGTCGGTGGGCGCCGGAGGGGGAAGCATTGCCTGGATAGACAGGGCGGGGCTTCTCCGAGTGGGACCCCAAAGCGCCGGCGCCAGTCCCGGGCCTGCCTGCTACGGCGCCGGCGGCCTGGAACCCACAGTCACCGACGCAAATCTGGTCTTGGGCCGCATCAACGCGGGTCACCCCATCGGCGGAGAGGCGGGCATCAGGTTGGACGCGGAGCTTGCCGCAAAGGCCGTGCAAGAGAGGGTAGGGGAGCCTCTTGGCATGTCTGTCCATGAAGCCGCGAACGCCATTGTGGAAGTGGTGAACAGCAACATGGCCTCGGCTATCAGGGTTATCTCTGTGGAAAGGGGCTACGACCCCAGGGACTTTGTGCTTGTGGCCTTTGGCGGGGCCGGGCCGCTGCACGCGACGGCGCTGGCGCGGGAGCTGGGCATCCCCATAGTGCTGGCGCCCTACTATCCCGGCGTCACGTCAGCCTTGGGCTGCGTCATGGCCGACGTGCGCCATGACTTCGTGCAGACGGTCAGCGGCCTGGTGGAAGGGATGGACATGGCCGAGATCGCCGCCGTCCTGGAACGCCAGCGAAAGGAAGGCGAGGCGTTGCTGGCCTCGGAAAGGGTCAGAGTGGAAGAGGTTAGGGCCACCCATGAAGCGAGTATGGGCTATGAGGGCCAGATCCATACTGTCCGCGCGCCATTGCCCTCGCCAACGCCCTCCCGCGAGGAACTCATAGAGGCCTTTGAGCGGGTGTACCAGGGGACGTATGGCTACCTGCTGGACTACCCAGTGAGCCTGCTCAATCTTCGAACGGCGGTGGTGGGCGTGCGCGAGAAGCCCTCGGTGCACCGGGTGGGCGCCGCTCGATCGCCGGATGCCGGCGAAAATACGGTTCCGTTCCAGCTACGCAGGGTGTATGTTGGCGGTGTCGAGGTGGAGTGTCCGACGTACTCGCGGGCGGCATTGCCCCTCGGCTTCCGGTTCGAGGGTCCGGCGGTGGTGGAGCAGGACGACTCCACCACGCTGGTGGAGCCCGGCTCGACAGCGACCGTGGACGAAGCGGGGAACCTGATTCTCGAGGTGGGCTGATGGACCCCATAACGTTGGCCGTCACGCGAGGCAAGCTGGAGCGCCTGACCGACGAGATGGACATGCTCTTGGTCCAGGGCGCTTTCTCACCCATCATCTCCGAGGCTCACGACCGCGCCAGCGGCGTATACCACGCCGAAACCGGGGACATCGTTGCCATGGGGGTCAGTGGGCTTCCCAATTTCGCCGTGACCATGCAGTACGCCGCCAGGGCTGTGTTGGCCAAGGCCAAGGCCGACGGCATGTTCCCGGGCGACGTCTTCCTGATCAACGACCCCCACGCGACCGGCACCCACCTCAACGACATCAAGCTCCTCAAGCCGGTCTTCCACGACGGCTCTCTGGCCTGCCTGCTGGGCAACGTGGCCCACTGGCTGGACGTGGGCGGGTCGGTTGCCGCGAGCTATAACCCGCGGGCCACGGAGATCTACCAGGAAGGCATCATCGTGCCGCCGGTGAAGATCTACGAGAAAGGCCGGCTCAATGAGGCGGCCCTCGACATCATCGTCTCCAACACGCGGCTGCCGATGGAGAACCGCGGCGACTTCTTCACCATGTTCGGGTGCCTGCAAGCCGGCGAGACGCGCATCCTGGAGCTCATCGACCGCTACGGGTTCGACACTTTCAGGGATGCCATCGAGGAGCTGGCTGAACGCTCTGAGCGCCAGATGCGGTCGTACATTGATGAGATGCCAGATGGACGGTACGCCGCCAACGCTCTGATGGACAACGATGGGATAGAGGACCGAACAATGGAGGTCGCCCTGGAGATTGTGGTTGCGGGCGACTCCCTGACCTTCGACTTCACCGGCACCTCGGCAGCCTGCCGAGGCCCTTTCAACGCCTCGCCGCCCACAACGATGGCGGCCTGCTTCATCGCCCTGAAACACATGTACCCCGACGTGCCCCTGAACGCAGGCTGCTTCCGCCCCTTGAGCTTTGTGCTGCCCGAGAACACCGTTGTCAGCGCTCCGCCCGGCGCTGGGCAGGGCTTCTACCTGGAGGCGTCCCTCAGCGTTGCCGCCGCCGCCCTGCTTGCCCTAGGGCAAGCAGGGCCCGACCGGGCTGTGGGCCAGCCCTTCACGACGCTGCCCGCCGTGCTGACGGCGGGTAAGCATCCCTCGACGGGAAAGTTTACGGCCGGGCTCGTGGTCCTGGAGGGGGGAGGCTATGGCGGCAGCCAGGTCTCGGACGGCCTCATCAATGGGGCCATCAGCGTTGGCGCCGCCCGTATGCCGTCGCTCGAGGTGATGGAGCAACGCTACCCGGTGAGGTACCTGCACTACGGGATCCGCCAGGATACCGGCGGCCCGGGCGCTCATTCAGGCGGCCCCGGCACGGAGATCGACATGGAGTTCGTGGGGGACGACACCAGGGCTACGGTGATGCTGGACTCCCAGAAGCAGGGGGCATGCGGTGCCCTGGGCGGCGAGCCTGGGGGCGTCTCGTCCATCGAGTTCCGGTTGTCGGGGAACGTGGTGACGCCGCCGATGGGCAAGGAGGTCGGCGTGCCGGTCGCCAGAGGCGACCGCGTCATCATCAAGAGCCCCGGCGGCGGCGGCCTTGGGAATCCCCTGGACCGCCCCCCTGAGCGGGTGGCGAGGGACGCCGTCAGAGGCTACATCTCGGTTGAGATGGCGCGAAGAGCCTACGGCGTCGCGCTGCGCGACGATATGACCTTGGACGTGGAGGGCACCGAGCTGCTGCGACTGGAGATGCGGCGGTGATGCAGACCGGTTGTCCAACGAAGATAGGCTACATCACTGGCAGCGGTAGCCTGTGGCCGGGCGCTCCAGCG
This sequence comes from Dehalococcoidia bacterium, assembly GCA_965263165.1. GTDB lineage: Bacteria > Chloroflexota > Dehalococcoidia > Lucifugimonadales > SAR202-VII-2 > SAR202-VII-2. The sequence continues at coordinate 557,299 of OZ253584.1, read as the reverse complement.
GCATTGGGCGACTCACTAGGTGCTTCAGAGGAAAGCCATGCTGACAATTGAGGAAAACGACCTCATCACCAGGACCGGGCCTGGCACGCCTATGGGCGGCCTGTTCCGCCGGTTCTGGCTACCCGTCCTTCTCGCCGACGAACTACCGGCGCCCGACTGCCCGCCGGTGCGCGTCGATGTCCTGGGAGAGCGGCTCGTGGCCTTCAAGGACACCGGGGGCCGCATCGGCTTCCTTGACCGCCGTTGTCCTCATCGGCAGGTTGACCTCTTCTGGGGCCGCAATGAGGAAGGCGGCTTGCGTTGCGTCTACCACGGCTGGAAGTACGACGTGGAAGGCAACTGCCTGGATATTCCCAACGCTCCGGAAGGCGAGACCTTCCGAGAGAAGGTCAAGACCTTCGCCGCCTATCCCGGCGACGAGGCCGGCGGGCTTGTGTGGGTGTACATGGGCCCCAAGGAGCTGCAACCCGGCCTGCCGGGTATGGAGTGGCTGAACCTGCCACCGGACCAGCGCTACGCCAGCAAGATGTTGCTGCGGGCCAACTACCTGCAGCTCATGGAAGGCGATATGGACTCAAGCCACGTGGGGTTCCTCCACAGCAACGTTGTTGGCGGCTACGGGGCCGGGGAGCTTCAGGCGAGGTTGCAGTCCCAGATGTTCGTTGACAAGATGCCCCAATGGGACCTGAAACCCACCGACTACGGCATAATGCTGGGAGCGCGCCGCCAGGGCGGCAATGGAGAGGCCTTTTGGCGCGTCAACCAGTGGCTCATGCCCAGCTTCACCATGATCGCCGCCAAGCCCGGAGCTCCTCCGCTGATCCAGCTTCGCGTCCCCATGGATGACGAGCACAGCATGTTCATCCGCGTGGTATGGCATCCCACGAGGCCGTTGTCGGAGCGCGAGATCTATCAATATCGCGACGGCGGGGTCTTCTTTCCCGAGTTGATTCCAGGCACATTCACGCCCAAAGAGAATATGGACAACGACTATCTCATGGACCGGGCGCTCCAACGCGCCCACTCTTTCACGGGCATCAAGTCCATCCCCGCCCAGGACTTCGCCGTCCAGGAGAACCAGGGAGGCGGCCCGCGGATGGATCGGAGCCGAGAGCGTCTCGTCAGCTCCGATACCGCCATTATCAACGTGCGCCGCAGGTTGATACAGACGGCGATAAGCCTCCAGGAGGGGCAGGAGCCGGCCGAGCCCGAGGGCGTCGCCGGGGCCAACGTCCGCGCTGTGGATGTTGCGCTCCCCGCAGAGGAGACGGTTTGGGATGGGGCGCGCGAGTATCTGGAGGCCCGCGCCTGGTAGCTGCCGGAGGGCGGGGCCGTATGGTAGCATGGAGCGCTCATTGGAGACCGTATTGGGAGGCAAATGATGATGACTGAACAACAAACGCGAGAGGCATTGGAGGAGATCAGCCGCTACGCAGCCCGCTTCTGGGCCGGCGAGGCGGAGATAGCCCGCGCCTTCTTCAGCGAACCGCGCACCAGGGAAGAGCACATCCGCTGGTTACGGTTGCAGTGCTTCAAGGAGCTATACGGCTCGGGTTTGTCCGCTTCCGGTAAGGGCATCATCCTAGGGCTTGTCGATGAAACGGTGGACGGGTACCAGGGCTTGGAAAAGGCCGTCGACCGTCACGCCTTCCTTCGCAGCGCCGAGATCCTCTATGAAGAGATCAAGCATTACGTTGCCTTTGCCGACCTGTTGGAAGAGCTATCCGGCTTCATGCCGGACCCCGAAGCGTTGAAGCAGCAACAGTTCCCGGAGGACCTGAAGCTGGCGCAAGTGCGGGCCAGCTTTCGCGACGAGGCAAGGGGACTCGGCGTGCTGGCGTCTCATTTCACGGAGGGTGGGGCTGCCGCCATCTTCCGGGAAGGCATGAACGCCAAGGGCGATCCCATCTCGGACCGGATAGCCTATGCCTGCGGCCAGGTGTACGAGGACGAGGTGGACCACCAAGATTCCGGGGCGCAGGGCTTGGAGTCGGCGGCGCAGAGCCCAGAGGAATGGGCCAGGGTGCGCGAGATGGTGACCGAAATCTGCATGCAGCGCCTGCGCATGCGCAATGAGCAGTTCGGATTCCCGGTGACCGAGGAGCGGCTGCAGGAGATTGCTGAAGGGAAGATCGAGGCGCTGTCGGCGACGTAGGGACGGACAACCTCAGGGGACTTTGGGGCTCGGAGCATTGACAACCCTTCCGGCCCTGTGCTACACGGAAACCACTAGTTGACCCAGAACCCAACGGGAGGCATCAATGGCTACCAACGGCATCAGCGTCTTCGACGGTGACGGCCACGTCTTTGAGGATATGGCCGCGATCAGCAAGCATCTGCCTCAGAACTGGAGCAATTCCGTATTGGTGAAGACCCTGGGGCTCTTCCCCGCGCTCGACCACCTCCGCCACGGCCTGGCCACGCTGCCACCCGGCACCTTCATTAATCCCGGCCCCGATGGGTGGGTGAAGTTCCTGGATACATCGGGCATCACAGGAACGGTGTTGTACCCCACATCCGCCCTAGCCGTGGGGCGCATACCGGACCCCGACTACGCCATAGGGGTCACCCGGGCCTACAACGACTGGCTCGCCGATACCTATCAGAAGGACTCGCGTATTCAGGGCGTCGGCTTGATTCCCATGCAAGACCCCGAGGCCGCGGTGGAAGAACTGCGGCGCCTTGTTACGGAGCTGGGTATGGCCGGCGGCATGCTGCCCACCACCGGCCTCAGGTCCGACCTGGGTTCGCGGGAGTACTGGCCGGTCTACGCAGAAGCCGATCGCCTTGGGTGCTCGCTGGCCGCCCACGGTGGGTCTCACATTGGCTACGGGTTCGACCACCTGAGCATTCCGGCAGGCGTCCATGCCATGGGTCACCCGTTCTCCATCACCGTCAGCTTCGTGAGCATGCTGCTGCACGGCGTCTTCGACCATTTCCCCAACGCTCGGTTCGGCTTCCTTGAGGCCGGCGTCGGCTGGTTCCTGATGGCGGCCGAGCGCTGCGCGGGCTCCTACCACACCCTTTCGCCCATGAACCCCCGCGGCGATTACATTGCGCTGCGCGACGGGGAGGACATTGACGACTACATCAAGCGGCAGATTGCTGAGGAGCGGCTCTACATCGGCGTGGAAGGCGACGAGCCGACGTTGACGTGGGCTATCAAGAACATGGGCGCCGGAGGATTCGTCTTCTCCAGCGACTACCCCCACGAGGTTACTCTGGACAGCATCATGGGGGAGATCAACGAGGTGCTGGAGAACGAGGAACTGACCCACGAGGAAAAGTCGGCGGTCCTCGGCAGCAACGCCCGGAGGCTATACAGCCGGGAAGCCGTGCCGTCCCGTTAGGCCGTACAGTCGGGCGACGGCCCTGTTCCGTTTATGAGACCAGTGCGGGAAACTCCTACGCCGAGTTTCCCGCACTACTCATTTAATAACCCCCATCCCAACCTTCCCCCGCCAAGAGGGAAGAGACTTCGCCGCACAACGCTAGGTTGATGCGAGATATCATCGGTGGGAATGGAGCCGTTTGCGCCGACGCCTGTTAGGTAGAGGTCGCGTTTATGGGAAACAGCGTGGGGCCTGCCTGCTCTGTGGACCTCAGAGGCCGCCGGCGCATGGACGAAAGGCGCTGGCTGGGCGCATCAATCCCTGAACGCTGGCAGAATCTCCCGTCCGTAGACCTCCATCGTTGCTTCCAGCAGTTGCGGCAGCGGCGACAGCACGACGTGGCCCACGCCGCGCTCCCGGAGCATCTGGATCTTCCGCAGGCACTGCGCCACCGTCCCCGCGATGCTCGTGGCTTGCAGCACCTCTTCGGTGATGAGGGCGCGCTGCCAGTCTTTGAGCTCCGTTAGATAACCCTGGTAGGTGTCGAGGTGCCTTCTTCCCGGGTCACCCTGATAGTCGTCCCGGGTCCTGTAGGCATCGCTGATGGCGGCCGTTTGCTCCCGAAGATGAGGCGTCACCGATGCGGAGCGGGCGGCGATGCGGCTGAAGTTACGGGCCGGGGCCAGGCTCTTGGGCCCCAGGGCGTCTCGCAGGTGGTCGAAGGTGGGTTCCTCCGCGGTGACGTAGACGGAGGGCGTGACCACGATCTCTAGGCTACCCGCTTGCCTGCCTGACTCGCTGGCTCCCGCGTCCAGGTGGGAGCGGCACGCCTCCAGGAGACTGGGATCGGTGACACCGCCGAGAATCACCGCATCGGCGATGCGTCCTGCCTGGTGAAGCCCCTTCGGCGCTGAAGACGCCACGTAAACGGGTACGGGGTCCTCGAGGTTGACCCAGGGCCTGCTTCTGTTGAGGAACCGCACCAGCGCAGACCCGGTTGTCAGCTTCACCTCAGCCTCCTCGCCCCGCAGGAGCGAACGCACCTGCTGTACGAAGGCCTCCAGCTCGGCCAGGGTGGCGCGGCGCTGCCCCATTGCCTGAGTTGCAGAATCGCCGACGCCGATGCCCAGGATGATCCTGCCAGGCGCCAGCGCGTTCAGCGCAGCAATGCTGGCGGCGGCGACCGGGGCGGGGCGGGTGAGAGGGTTGGTGACCCCGACGGCCAAGGCGATGCGCTCGGTCTGTACGGCGGCGGTGGCCATGGACACAAAGGGGTCGCCGAAGATGACCGGCGAGTCGACGAAGAAAGCTGAGTCGAAGCCCAGGGCCTCGGCCTTCCTCACCAGGGCTTGGGCATGGGCGCCGGGCGTTACCAACACGCCAAATTTCATAGAACCTCCGGGATGACGTCAAATGCCGGCAACCGCCGCAACATTCCATCACCATGCACAGGATGCCACGGACGGCCGGAGCGGGTAAACTGGCATCCACGTATCGACGTTGCGAAAGATGCGCCGGAGGCAGCCTTGGTGAAGAAGCTTCAGCTCAGCTTCAGCTCCGACAGAAATCCGTACCTCGACCCGGTCCTTGTTGGCGGCGTACAGCCCGACGGCATGGAGCTCGATCCAACCCCGCTTCAGTCGTCCCGGATCTTCTGGTATCAGCTCCACGAAGCCCGGTTCGACGTTTCCGAGATGTCCATGTCGTCGTTCCTCATCTCGATTGCCCGCGGGGACGACACCTGGGTGGGGCTGCCCGTCTTCCACAGCCACCACTTCTTCCACACGTGGGCCATCATCCGCACCGACGCCGGCATCGAGCGGCCGGAGGACCTGAAGGGCAAGCGGATGGGGGTTATGGAGTATCAGATGACCGCCGCCGTGTGGGCCAGGGGCGCTCTGTTGCACGAGTTCGGGGTGGCGCCGGAGGACATGGAATGGTGGATGGAGCGGACAGAGCAGACCAGCCACGGGGGCGCAACGGGCTTCCAGCCGCCGGAAGGGGTCACACTGAACCGCATTCCCCAGGAAAGCAACATCGGCATAATGATGGCCCAGGGCGAGTTGGACGCGGCGGTCTTCTATCACGCGAACCCAGCCTCGGTGGACCGCAGCCGCATCGACCTCATGGCCCGTCCCGACATACGCTACCTGTTTCCCGACGCCGCCAGCGAGTCCGAGCGCTACTACCAGAAGACCGGTCTCCACCCCATCAACCACTGCGTCGTAGTGCGGCGGTCGATACTGGAAAAACATCCGTGGGTTGCCCTGAACCTGTTCCGCACTTTTCGGGCGGCCAAGGACAACGTGGTCGCCAGAGGACGAGAGTTGTTGGAGCCCTACTTTCAGACTGGCGCCCTCCCCAGCGACCGGCGCTCAGCGGTTGCCGCCGACCCGATGCCGTATGGCGTCCAAGCTAACCGGCCCCTTCTGGAGACGCTGACCCAGTACGTCTATGAGCAGGGCCTCACGTCGAGACGAGTGGACATCGAGGAGATCTTCGCCCCGAGCACGTTGGGGCTCTAGGCCGCGGCTTGCGGCAGTGGTCAGCCCAACATCCAGGTTGAGCCGGAGACCCGCCGCAAAAACTCGGCGGCCAGGCGCGGGCTGGATGCGACGGCGCGGTCGGAGTCCAGCGTGGCGGGATTGCCCTGAATGTCCCGGATGACGGCGCCGGACTCCTGGGCCAGGATCAGCCCCGAGGCGATGTCCCAGGGGTAGAGGCTCTGGTGGAAGTAGAGGTCGTAGCGGCCCGCGGCGGCCCACGCCAACCCGAGGGCGGCTGAACCCATGATTCGAATTCCCTGAACTTCAGGCCACAGGCTGCGGGACATGTCCAGGGCGTAGCCGCCCAGGTCGTCGCGGTACCCCAAGTCTCCACCAATGATGCAACGCTCTAGGCTCTCCTCTGTGGAGGCTGCGATGGGGCTGCCGTTGAGCGTTGCCCCCTTGCCCTCTTCAGCAACGAACAGCTCGCCGCGCATGGGGTCGTAGGTGGCGCCGAGAATGACGCGCCCGTGTTCAGCCAAGGCGATGATGACGCCGAAGTGGGGTATGGCCGAGGCGTAGTTGCGGGTGCCGTCCAGGGGATCGATGATCCAGGTGTAGGGAGAATCGGAGTCTGTGCGCCCGGACTCCTCGGCCAGAACGCCGAAATTGGGGAACTCCTGACGCAGGGCGGAGAGGATCTGCTGCTCGGCCAGTAGATCGGTCTCCGTGACGATATTATTCCGGCCCTTGTACTCGATGCTGTGGCTGGTGGCGAACCGCTCCACGAGGGTGCGCCCAGCGGCCCTGGCCGCGTCTTGAACAACCTCTTTGGCGGCGCGGCCGCTGGCGCCCACGAGACTTTCCATTGCCACGACTGCCTACCTTTTGCCTTTGCGGCGTGGATGTTGACCTAATGAAGGGGCTTTCGGCGAGTGCCCCTTCGTCATTGCGGGCCAGTGGTCCGGGGGGAGCAACGACGAGGAAGCAGCAGCCTACTTCGACGGCAGCGTCAGGATAAAGTCGAGGCTCCGTTGGATCCAGGCCGCCAGGCTCTGCTCCGATGCCAGTCCAGGGCTTCCGACGTAGAGGAAGCCCACCATGGGCCTGCCGGTGAAGTCCATGGGGCGCGCGTGAGGCTGGGATAGCGCCTCGCTGTAGGCGTCGGCCCCAACGCGGACCATCAGCTCGTCGTTACGGACACCGCAGCACATATTGCCCTGGACCATGAAGGCCAAGCCCCCGAACATCTTTCGCTCGCCGACGTTTGGCAGGTCTTGAAGAAGCGCACGCACCCTGCTGGCGAGCGACTCATCGTAAGCCATGTCTTGTCCTAGCTCGCCTTCAACCGCAGGCCCATGCTCTCCTCGACCTCGCGGATCGTCTCCTTGGCGATGGCGCCGGCGCGGGCTGCTCCATCCCGAAGCACCTCTTCCACGTAGCCGTCCCGGGCCGCGAACTCCCTGCGGCGCTCGCGAAACTCGGCGAGGTAGTGGTTGATGCCATCGGCGAGCAGCTTCTTGTCGTCCACGCAGCCGATGCCGGCCGCGGTGCACTCGCGGTACACCTCGTCCAGCTTGTCGGGATTGAACCAGTGATGGAGGTTGTACACGTTGCACACCCAGGGGCGTCCGGGGTCGGTGCGGCGCGCTCGCTGGGGATCGGTGACCATGGTCTTGACCTTGGCGCTGGTCTCCTCCTCGGAGGAGGCCAGCTCGATGTGGTTGTTCATGGTCTTGGACATCTTCGCCTGGCCATCCGTGCCCAGGACCATGGGTGACTCGGTGAGGCGGGCCTGCGGCTCGGGGAACACGGGGCCGAAGAGGTTGTTGAACCTCCGCACAATCTCCCTGGAAAGCTCCAGGTGGGGAAGTTGGTCCTCGCCCACCGGCACGACTTTGGCTTTGTAGAGGATGATGTCGGCGGTCATGAGCACCGGATACCCCACGAGGCCATAGGGCACGCTCTCGTCGGTGGCGTCCATCTGCCGCACCTTCTCCTTGAAGGTGGGCACCCGCATGAGCCAGCCCAAGGGCGTCACCATGCTGAGCAGGGTATGAAGGGTCATCACCTCCGGCACATGCGATTGCACGAAGATGATGCTGCGTTCGGGGTCGAGGCCGGCGGCCAGCCAGTCCAGCGCCATCTCACGGATGTTCTGCTGGATCTCGCCGGTCTCCCGGCTGGAGGTCATCGTCGTGAGGGCGTGGACGTCGACGGCGCAGTAGAGGCACTCGTCGAACTCGTCCTGGAGGGCTACATAGTTGCGAATGGCCCCCATGTAGTTGCCCAGATGCTGCCGCCCGGAAGGGCGCGCGCCGGAAAAAACACGCTTCGGGGAAGTCATAGGAGCATCCACCTCAAGTACAAAAGTGTAGCAGAGGGGTGGGGGGCGGGCAAGAAGCGTTGGCTGCAGAAGGAGACCAGGTTAGGCTGGGGGGGTGGGGTTGCCTTCGCCCAGTGTCTTCATTTGGTCTGCTCAGTATCTTTGGATAGAGATAGACTGATAGTCTAGGGACGTTTACCAGACTTCGGTATCATCGGCTTTGGCTCTGACGCGATGAGCCTGGGCAACGCCAACGAGGCGCACACTACCCACGGGGAGGCTCCATGGAACAGTCGGACTTGAAGGCAAGCATCATCCCCGGCATGCGATACCGCGACGCGTACGCCGCCATCGACTGGCTCTGCAACGTCCTAGGGTTCGAGCGGCGGCTTGTCGTACCCGGCGACGCGGAAGGCGAGGTGGCGCATGCTCAACTCGCGCTGGGCAACGGCATGATCATGGTTGGCTCGTTCACGGACGACTCTCCGGACGACGTCGTAGTGGCGCCCTCTCCCGAGGGGACGCTGACGCAGAGTCCCTACCTTGTCGTGAGCGATATTGAGGGCAGCTACGAGCGCGTTAGGGCGGCAGGGGCCAATATCACGATGGAGCTGACGGCTCAGCATTACGGTGGCAGCCTCTTCTCCGTGCGCGACCCAGAGGGCCAGCTCTGGCACGTCGGTTCATACAATCCGTGGGCGGACGCGTCCTGACCGGGGCGGCGACGTGGGGGGCAACGCGAAGGTCGCTAGATCGGCGCCGCGCGCCGACTGCGGCGTCTGGGCACGATCGCGGGCGGTTCTCAAGGACCACTTCTCTGAGGTTATCGCCACCGACACCGCTACCGCCGGTGGAGTCACGCGCGTGGGCGGGAGGCACGGCGCTGCCCCTCCTAGAATTCACTCTCGCGCACATCGTCTCCGTGGGGTTTCTTGACGAGCGTTGGCTGCACAAGCTCGTTGTCCGCGAGGGTGGTGTTCCCCTTCTTTAGGTTCATACCGGCAGCGATGTCCAAGCCCAACAGCTCTTCGACCCCTCCAACACTGTCAGGTCGCCGCCGTAGTAGTCGAACCGCGGTAGCCAGGCGACTGCGTAGGCCGCTGCCGTAGGGGGCCGCTGCGGCGGCGGCACTCCAACCACACTAAAGAACTGGACGCCTTTGAGGATGCGGACAGAGCAACGGGAGCGCACCGACAATCCACAACTTGAGCTGCCGGTGTGTCGGCGAACACTAAGGACTTGACAGGGAAGCACCTCCATGTACAATCGGGTCTCAGTAGCGATGTAATTCGGTGCCGGTGGGGCTCTATGCGGCAGGATAGCAAGCGCTAGGGCCGTAGTGGAAACGAGAATGTTCATATCGTCAGGCTTCGCCAGCGGTTGGCGTGGGAAGGCAGCGCGATGTGAACTTGGCGCAGGTAGCGCTGGCCCGGTCCCGGCTCCATATGAAGTTGCGAAATGCGTTGTCGGCTGCATTTGAAGGAGGAGCTATGAAGAAGGTGTTCTTTGGTCTGGTCGCGTTGGCGTCGCTGGTCATCATGGGGGCGGCATGCGGCGGCGGCGAGGAAGGCCCGATCAAGGTTGGCACGCTGTTGCCTACAACCGGGGCTGGCGCAGTGATTGGGATAGAGCAGCTCAACGGCGCTTTGTTGTATTTCGAGGACGAGGTGGGTGGAGAGATAGAGGGACGGACCATCCAGCTCATCAACGAGGATTCGGCTGCCAATCCTGAGACCGGCCTACCCAAGATGCGGAAGCTCGTAGACAACGACGAGGTCCATGCCGTGATAGGGCCAGTGTTCAGTTCCGTGGGCTTTGCGGTCAGGGACTATGCAATTGCCTCTGGCATACCGCAGATATACCCTATTCCTGGTAGCCTGAAGGAGAGCGGTGATCCAGACCGAGCCGCCAACATCTTTCGCGTCGACTTCGAAGCGGAAATTGTACCGGCATTCTACGCTCCCCCAATCTATGACCTGGGCGTCCGGAAGATTGCCTGGCTGGCCTACGACTACTCGGCCGGTCACTACATTTCCGGAGAGTTCCTCAAGGCATTTAGGAACCTTGGCGGCGAGGTCGTATCCGAGGCATTCATACCCCTGGACATCGCCGACTTTGGGCCCTACCTGGCCAGGCTGCAGCCCGGAGACGTAGACGCGATCGTGGCCTTCGTCTTTGCCGGCGGGGCCATCAACATCATGAAGCAGGCGCACGACTTCGGGCTGACTCCAGACGTCAAGCTCGTCATCGCCGGAGTGCTGGACGACAACTTGGCTGCCGCCGCAGGCGACGCCGCTGAAGGCACGATAACCTTCACCCACTACACGCCGCATAGCGACTACCCGGCCAACGTTAACTTTGTTCGGGACTACACTGCGAGATTCGGCGTCAGCCCCACGCCTTGGAGCGTCGACGGATACCTCTCGGCCAAGGCCATCGGCGAGGCCATCAAGGCCGTCGACGGTGACGTAGAGGACCGGGCCAAGTTCATTGAGGCCCTGCAGAACGTCGATTTCGATAGCCCTCGGGGCCGATTCAGGTTCGAGAAGAACGGCCTGGCAGAGGTTGAGATGTTCCGCATGACCGTTGAAAGAGTCGGCGGCGGGCTTCGGGTGAACCCGGGCCCCTCTATTGGAGTGTTCGACAGCGAAGGGCCTGTCGGCTAGTCAGTCAACGCTTGAACAGCTTACGGTCGAGCTACGAGGCGCCAGCGTCGCTGAGCGCCTCGTAGATAAGGGGGGATCATGGAACGCCATCGCATCCGGGGATTCGTTCGACCGCCTACCTTGGAGCAAGTCAAGGAACTGGCCGCTTGGTGCTATCTCAACCTCACGGATGAAGAAGCGGGGGAGTATCAGGAGATCATGGCTGGCGCACTGGCGCTGTCCGACCGCGTGGATGAGCTGCCGCTGCCGCATTTCGATGTGAAATATCCCCGCACGCCGGGCAGACGGCCCACGACGGAGGAGGACCCCCTCAACCTCTTCATCACCAAGGTTGAGATCAAGGGCGCGTCCACCGGCAAGTTGGCGGGGAAGAAGTTCGCCGTCAAGGACAATATCGCCGTGGCCGGTGTCCCCTTCAGCAACGCCAACTGGGCGCTGGCCGACATGATGCCCGACTTCGATGCCATCGTTGTGGAGCGACTCCTGGATGCCGGGGGCACGCTCATTGGCAAATTGAACCAGGACGACCACTCTTATTTCGGCACCTCAGACACCAGCACCTTCGGTCAGGTGCGTAACCCTATGAACCCGGACTATTCGGCTGGAGGGTCCTCCTCGGCGCAAGGAGCTGTGGTGCGGGCCGGCATTGCAGACATAGCTCTGGGCGTTGACCAGGCGGGCAGTGGGCGTATCCCAGCGGCTTGGGCGGGCGTGTGCAGCATCAAGGCCACTCATGGGCTGGTGCCGTCTTACGGCCTCTTCTATCTGGATCACACACTGGACTTCATCTGTCCAGCGGCCCGTACAGTTGGGGAGGTCGCCGAGGCGCTTGAGGTCCTGGCGGGCACGGATCCTCGCGACCCTCAGTGGGTGCGCGGGTCCATTCAAACATCCGAATACACCAAGAGTTTGGGTGGCGACATCTCCGGCATCACCATCGGACTCGTGAAGGAGGGGTTCGCTCAAAGGCAGTCCGAGGCCGTCGTCGATGATGCCGTGATGACCGCGGTCGGCAAGCTGGAGTCGGCGGGCGCCAGGCTTGTAGACGCGTCGACGCCTCTGTGGCTGGACGGCTGGGCCATTTGGCAAAATCTCTTCTTCCCCTCGATCTCTGTCATGATGGAGTCCAACGGTCAAGGGTTCTTCCACAATGGCTACGCCACCCCGGCCTTCGCCAAGGCCTTCGGGGACAAGCGGCGGGTCTGGGCCGACGAGCAACCGCCCCTGATCAAACTAACCCAGCTTCTGGGCCTGTACCTGCGCAAGTACTACAACAACGTGCACTACGCCAAAGCCCAGAACCTCAGGAAGGTCCTGACCCAGCAGGTAGACTCGGCGCTGGAACAAGCGGATGTTTTGGTCGTCCCAACCACCATCTGCTTGCCCTCGAAGCTGTGGGAGGAGCGATTGACGAATAAGCAATGGGTAGAGGCTGTCGCCGCCTATCCATGGGTCTACAACACTGCACCCACAGACATGACCGGCCACCCTTGCCTGGTCATGCCCTGCGGACTCGCACAGGACAATCTGCCCATTAGCATCATGTTTATCGGCAAGCACTGGGACGAGAGCACCCTATTCCGGGTGGCCCATGCCTACGAGTCCATGATCCCGGATTTGTACGCGCAGCTTGAGCAGACGGCCCTGGGAGTAGTGGCCAGCGTCTCATAGAGGACTGCCGCTCGCGGGGCACGGAGTTCACGTGGCCGGGCGGCGCGGGTCTTGGACTCCGGGGGCGAATTGGACGGTTCGTTCAGAGGGGGGACCATGGAACGACGGAAGATACGCGGGTTTGTGCGGCCTCCTACCCCGGACCAAGTCAAGGAACTGGCCTCTTGGTGCTTCTTGAACTTCACCGATGAAGAAGCCAAGGAGTACCAAGAGATTATGGCCGACGCCTTGGCGCTGTCCGACCGCATAGACGAGTTGCCACAGCCCCAGTTCGAGGTGAAGTATCCCCGCACGCCCGGCTACCGACCTACGCCGGAAGAGGACCCCCTCAATATCTTCGTGACCAAGGTCGAGGTGAAGGGAGCTCCGTCCGGTAAGCTGGCGGGTAAGAGGGTGGCGATCAAGGACAACATTGCCCTGGCTGGGGTCCCCTTCAGCAATGGAAACTGGGCCTTGGCCGACATCATGCCGGACTTCGACGCAATTGTCGTTGAACGGCTGCTGGATGCCGGAGCGACTATCGTTGGCAAGGTCAACCAGGACGACTATTCCTACTTTGGCACTTCAGACACCAGCACCTGGGGGCAGGTGCGGAACCCGCTCAACCCGGACTATTCCCCTGGGGGCTCGTCCTCGGGCCAAGGAGCCTCCGTACGGGCCGGATACGCGGACATTGCTCTAGGAGTGGACCAGGCGGGCAGCGGGAGGATTCCAGCCGCTTGGACGGGAACGTGCGCCATCAAAGCTACGCACGGCCTGGTGCCGAGCTTCGGGCTCTACTATCTGGACCACACGCTGGACTTCATCTGCCCGGCGGCACGGACGGTAGGGGAGGTAGCTCAGGCGCTGGAAGTCATAGGGGGCACGGACCCGAGGGACCCCCAGTGGGTGCGGGGGCCCGTGATCACAGACGAGTACACCAAGCACCTGGTCGCTGACGTATCCGGCATGACGATTGGGGTTCTCAAGGAAGGGTTCGGGTGGGACCAGTCGGAGCCGGACGTAGACGAGGCCGTCATGGCGGCTGTGAAGCAGTTGGAGACAGCGGGGGCGAAGGTCAAGGAAGTCTCAGTGCCACTGTGGCGGGACAACTGGGCCATATGGCAAAACATCTTCTTCCCGTCGATATCGCTGATGCTGGAGTCCAACGGTCAAGGGTTCTTCCACAATGGCAATGCCACCCCGGCCTTCGCCAAGGCCTTTGGGGACAAGCGCCGCATCTGGGCTGACGACCAGCCGCCTCTCGTCAAGCTGAGCCAGCTTATGGGGTTGTACCTACGCAAGTACTATAACAACGTTCACTACGCCAAGGCCCAGAACCTACGGGACACGCTAAGACAGCAAATCAACGCCTGTCTGGACGAGGCCCACGTCCTAGTGGTTCCCACCACTATTGCCAAGCCCTCCAGGCTCTTTGAAAATCCCCTGACCACCAAGGAATGGCTCATGGGAGACATTCCTATAACCGGGGAGCAAGTTAGCGTTCCTTGCGTGAACAACACCGTCCCTACGGACATCACCGGCCATCCGGCCCTCGTCATGCCCTGCGGCCTCGGCGACAAGAACTTGCCCATCAGCATCATGTTCATGGGAAGGCATTGGGACGAGGGCACGCTGTTCCGAGTGGGCTACACCTACGAGTCCATGATTTCGGACCTGTACCGGCAGATCGAACAGGCGGCGCAGGGGGTAATGGCCAGCGTCTCATAGAGGGCTGCTGCTCGCGGGGCAGGAGTTCATTGCTGGCCAGGAGCCACGGCACATCGAGGGCACAAGGCTCCGGGGGCGAATTGGACGGTTCGTTCAGGGGGGGACCATGGAACGCCATCGCATCCGGGGATTCGTTCGACCGCCTACCTTGGAGCAGGTCAAGGAGTTAGCTGCCTGGTGCTATCTTAACCTCACGGACCAAGAAGCCAGGGAGTACCAGGAGATTATGGCCGGCGCCTTGGCGCTGTCCGACCGCATAGACGAGTTGCCACAGCCCCAGTTCGAGGTGAAGTATCCCCGCACGCCTGGCTACCGGCCTACGCCGGAAGAAGACCCCCTCAATATCTTCGTGACCAAGGTCGAGGTGAAGGGAGCTCCGTCCGGCAAGCTGGCGGGTAAGAGGGTGGCGATTAAGGACAACATTGCCCTGGCTGGGGTCCCCTTCAGCAACGGGAACTGGGCTCTAGCCGACATCATGCCGGACTTCGACGCAATCGTCGTTGAACGGCTGCTGGATGCTGGGGCGACCATCGTTGGCAAGTTCAACCAGGACGACTATTCCTTCTTTGGCACTTCAGACACCAGCACCTGGGGGCAGGTGCGGAACCCGCTCAACCCGGACTATTCCCCTGGGGGCTCGTCCTCGGGCCAAGGAGCCTCCGTACGGGCCGGATACGCGGACATTGCTCTAGGAGTGGACCAGGCGGGCAGCGGGAGGATTCCAGCCGCTTGGACGGGAACGTGCGCCATCAAAGCTACGCACGGCCTGGTGCCGAGCTTCGGGCTCTACTATCTGGACCACACGCTGGACTTCATCTGCCCGGCGGCACGGACGGTAGGGGAGGTAGCTCAGGTGCTGGAAGTCATAGGGGGCACGGACCCGAGGGACCCCCAGTGGGTGCGGGGGCCCGTGATCACAGACGAGTACACCAAGCACCTGGTCGCTGACGTATCCGGCATGACGATTGGGGTTCTCAAGGAAGGGTTCGGGTGGGACCAGTCGGAGCCGGACGTAGACGAGGCCGTCATGGCGGCTGTGAAGCAGTTGGAGACAGCGGGGGCGAAGGTCAAGGAAGTCTCAGTGCCACTGTGGCGGGACAACTGGGCCATATGGCAAAACATCTTCTTCCCGTCGATATCGCTGATGCTGGAGTCCAACGGTCAAGGGTTCTTCCACAATGGCAATGCCACCCCGGCCTTCGCCAAGGCCTTTGGGGACAAGCGCCGCATCTGGGCTGACGAGCAACCACCTCTGCTCAAGGCGGTCCAACTCGTGGGGATGTATCTCCGTCGCTATCGGAACAACGTTCACTACGCCAAGGCCCAGAATCTGAGGAAGATGTTGACCCACCAGGTCGATACGGCTCTGGAAGAGGTGGACGTTCTGGTTGTTCCAGGCGTCATCGTCAAGCCGACCAAGCTGTTTCCGCGTCCGTTGACGCCAAGCGAATGGATAGCAGGGGAAGTTCCCGTCGTTGCCGGCACGGCTACGGTGGCGCCAGTCACCCACAACACCTCCGCTACGGACATCACCGGCCACCCATCGCTCGTCATGCCCTGCGGAGTTGGGGGCTCAGACAACATGCCCATCAGCGCCATGTTCATCGGCAAACAGTGGCACGAGGGCATAGTGTTCCAAGCAGCCTACACCTACGAGACCAAGATTCTCGACCTCCTCCAGCAGTTCGATCACCATGCGAAGGCGGTCATGGCGAGTTTGGAATAGCAGGCAGCACACCAGCCAGGACAGGAGCACCATGGAACGGCGCAAGGTACGGGGCTTCGTGAGGCCTCCCACCCAGGAAGAGGTACGGGCCATCGCGGAGTCGATGTACTTCCACCTGAGCGACGAGGAAGCTTCCTCGTTGACGGCCATGTCGGCCGTGATGATGGGATTCATGGACAGAGTTGATGAACTACCCCAGCCCCGGATTGAGGTGAAGTACCCGCGCACCCCCGGCTATAGGCCCACCCTGGAAGAGGATCCCCTGAACTTGTTCATAACGCGCTGCGAGGTTAAGGGGGCGCCGTCGGGAAAGCTGGCGGGAAAGCAAGTGGCCCTGAAAGATAACATCGCCCTCGCCGGTGTGCCCATGACTGCTGCTTCCCGGGCGATGGTGGGCATTGTGCCCGACTTCGACACCGTGGTGACAGAGCGTCTGTTGGACGCAGGCGCCACCATCATTGGCAAGCTCAATCAAGACGACATGTCCTCCGCCGGCGTCGGCGACACCAGCGCCTTCGGAGCACCCCGCAACCCGTGCAACCCGGAGTATTCGGCCGGAGGCTCTTCATCAGCATCCGGGGCTTGCGTCATGGCTGGAGCCGCCGACCTGACGCTAGGAGTGGACCAGGCTGGCAGCGGGCGAATTCCCGCCGCCTGGGCAGGAGTATGCGCCATCAAAGCAACCCATGGCCTGGTGCCATCCTTCGGCATTTTCTACATCGACCACAGCCTGGACTTCATCTGTCCCACAGCGCGAACGGTTTCAGAGGTGGCTGTGGGGCTCGAGGTCATCGCTGGCGAGGACTCCCGGGATCCTCAGTGGGTTCGAGGGCCCATCAACGTCGAGGAGTATAGTCAGGCGCTGCGTCTCGACGTGGATGGGCTGAGGATTGGGGTGCTGAAGGAGAGCTTTGAGTGGGATGAGTCTGAGGAAGAAGTCAGCCAGGCCACTCGGGCAGCAGTACGGCACTTGGTGGACATGGGCGCGACGGCACAAGAGGTTTCCGTTCCGCTATGGAAGGACGGATGGCCTATCTGGATGGCGGTGGGAGGCCAGTCCTACACCGCGATGGTGGAGTCGGAACAGCAGGGATACTTCCACAAGGGCTTGGCCATGCCCACGTTTGCCGAGGCCTTCGGTAAGTCTAGGCGGCTTGGGGGCGACCACTTCCCGCCTCAGGTCAAGCTCATTATGATCGTGTCCAAATACCTCAACAAGCAGTACTTCAACTCCTACTTCGCCAAAGGCCAGAACCTGCGACGCATGCTGACTGACCAGGTGGACGCAGCGCTGAGCCAGGTCGACGTGCTGATTACGCCTACAACGCCTATGAAGCCTATGAAGCTATTGGGGTCAAACATCAGTGTCGGCGACTGGGCGGAACGGGCGGGCATCAATGTTCAGAACACGTCTCCCTTGGATCTGACGGGGCACCCTGCCATCACCCTTCCATGTGGCGTGGGAGAAGGCAACCTGCCAATCGCGCTTCAATTGGTCGGGAAACATTGGGCCGAGAGCCTGTTGTTTCGGGTAGCCTATACGTACGAGCAGAGCGCGGGCGTAACCATCACGCCTGCGGTTACCTACAACTAGACCGAGTCTCTAAGCAGACGAGAGGATCACAACAAACATATCACCCAGAGGGAGACGGTGGCTGCTCTGCCACCGTCTCCCGGCGTTGTGAAACCTGCACCTGCACGGGCAGCGAATGGAAACTATTCTCGTATTGACATTGAACGGCATCTCTTTCGGGATGCTGCTCTTCATCCTTTCCGCGGGCCTCTCCCTGCTTTTCGGGCTGATGCGCGTCATTAACCTGGCGCATGGATCCTTCTACCTTGTGGGGGCCTATGTGGGCCTTTCGGTCATTCACCAGGTCGGCAATTTTCTTCTCGCTGCTCTCGCCGCGGGCGCTCTGCTGGTCGTGATCGGCGCTGTTACGGAGCGGGTGTTCCTGCGACGCATCTATCGTCAGGAAATGGCGCAAGTGCTCCTGACCTTCGGCTTCCTGTTCATCTTCAGCGACGTCGCTCTGACTATTTGGGGGGGCCAGCCGAAATCTGTCCCGGAACCATCGCTTCTCTCCGGCCCGCTCACACTGGCGGGGATCACGTTTCCCAAGTACCGGTTGTTTCTCATTGGCGTCGGACTCGCCATCGGAGCGGCGCTCTGGTACATCATCGAGAAGACAAGGGTTGGCGCTGTCGTAAGAGCCGGCGTGGACGATGACCAGATGACCCAGGGGCTGGGCATTAATATCCCCTTGGTGTTCACCATAACCTTCGCATTGGGCGCCGGCCTAGCGGGCCTTAGCGGTGTGATCGGCGGTCCCATCGTGGGCCCTCAGCCCGGCGCTGACTTCAACGTGCTTCTGCTGGCCTTCGTCGTGGTCATTGTTGGCGGGCTGGGGAGTATCCGAGGCGCCTTCGTAGGGAGCCTCCTTGTGGGCTTGATTGACAACTTCGCGAAGTCCTATATGCCCGACTTTGCTCTCGTCAGTATTTTTCTCCCGATGGTCGTCATCCTGGCAGTGCGGCCCAACGGTCTCTTTGGACGGGCGACATGACGGTCAGGGGGCGCGAGCTATCGCTTCCTTGGACGGTGCTGGCGGTGGGCTTGGTGTCGATGCTCATTGCCTCCCAGTTGCTGAACAATTACCACACCGGCCTACTTATAGAGGTGCTGATCTTCGGCATCTTTGCCATGAGCCTGAACCTCTTGCTCGGCTACACAGGCCTTCCTTCCCTGGGACATGCTGCCTTCTTTGGGGCGGCTGGCTATGCCACGGCCAACATTATGCTAAAGGTGACAGACAACTTCTGGCTAGCGGCGCCCTTTGGCATTCTCATCGCCGCGCTCATAGCCGTTCCATTCGCCCTGTTCGCTCTTCGCGCCAAGGGGGCTTATTTCCTCATGATTACGCTGGCGCTAGCTCAGGTGCTGTGGGCCATCGCCTTCAAATGGCGAGAAGTGACCGGAGGCGACGACGGCCTGCCTGGGGTGACTCGCCCGGATCTAGGCTTCGTTTCCTGGAATTTGTGGGACGCTGGCAACTATCTCTATTTCGCCATGGTCGTCTTTGTGTTGGCGGCCTTCGCCATGCAGGTTGTCGTGAAGTCCCCATTTGGGCTTGCGCTGCAGGGCATCCGCGAGAATGAAGGCCGCATGCGTTCGTTGGGCTACAACGTATGGCTTTATAAGTTCGCCGCGTTCGTTGCTGCGGGCTTCTTCGCAGGAGTAGCGGGCGTCTTGTTTGTCTACTACAATGGCTTCGTAAGCACCACCGAGGTAAGCGTAGTGCTCTCCGCAGAGGTGTTCCTAATGGTGGTTCTGGGAGGTTCCGGCACTCTACTTGGGCCCGCTTTTGGAGCTGCGGCGGTGGTGCTTCTGCGGAACATCATCAGCAGCTACACTGCTCACTGGCTGCTCATTCTGGGCATCATCTACGTGGGGGTCGTCATGTTCGCCCCGAACGGCATCGTGCAAGGCGTCATGGATGCCTTCCGTCGAATCACGCAGAGGGGTTCCTCAGTGGACGCTTCCACCAAGTCCTAGTCTGATGTCGGGATGACCTAATCTTCGCAAGTGGATCAAAGGAGCACCGCTATGTCCCAACAGATTGCAGCACCGTTCTACGCTAAGCCAGTGGCGCGTCATGCCCTGGACAGGAGCAACACAGCCCTGATCATTGTCGACATGACTCTCAGCATGGGGTATGACGATGGTGAGCGGCTCTATGGCATGTCGCTGTCCGCGAAGGAGATGGGGTACGACCCATCCTACTATACCAATCGCTTACAGGAAACCGTGTTCCCCGCCATTAACAAAATGGCCGAGGCGTTCCGCGAGCGCAAGATGAAGGTGATCTATACCGTCACCGGCGCCGAGTTGGCGGACTTCTCCGACATAGTGCCTCACTTCCAGGGCGCCCTTCGGCAGTGGAACGGGGTCAGAGGCAAGAAGGAAAATGAGATCTATGACGAGGTCAGGCCCCAGAAAGGAGACCTCATCGTGGCCAAGAAGGGGACCAACGCTTTTGCCAGTTCCATCCTCGACTCGGTGCTACGGAACGTCGGCATCGAATACGCGGTGGTCACTGGCGTCATCACCGACGGGTGCGTGCTCGGAACTGTTTTCGGCGCCTTCGATGCCGGCTACTATCCGATTGTTATTGAGGACGGTTGCGCGACGACGTTCGGGGGCGAGGTCGCGCATCAGGGCGCCATTCAGATAATGCGTAACTACCTTGCCAAGATATACGCCGCCGACGAGTTGCTGGGCATCTTGGATGAGTTGGGTGGGGTGGGATCCTAGAAATGCGGCTTCCAAGTCATGCCTCCAAATCAAAATTACTCCCACCCTATCTCGGTGCGCATGAACGAGAACCGCACCCATGCCGATTATGGCGACCACGATATTCCGATAGGGGTACCTCATTATTCTAACCAGTGCCTCCGTTGGCACAAAAACCACGGCAATCTCAAGTGGGGGCGCCGGAATAATAGGCATAAGCCACGATCGGGTCCAGCATCTCCCACGTATAGAGTATTGACGCTGCAGGGTACAGTGCAATAGTAACCGCTAGGATTGCCAGAGTACTCAGCACAACTACGATGATGACATTGCCCAACTTTCTGCAAAGGTCCGTTGGAGCCCATTCTATGAGTCTACCGCTGTCATCTTGTCACGCCTGTGGTAGGGCTTGTTGAAAAAGCCCATAAAACTGCACCACCTGTGGTGAGGTCAGACGGTAAGTGTAAGTCGGTGGTTTGGTGGAACTGAGGCCGGTGAACGCAGTCCGACCTAGCAGGATGATGCAATACGCCTGAGGCTGAATCCTATGACGTACATTGGGGAGTAGCGAGGGTATGCTGCTGCAATACCTCTGGGAGGCAGCCGTGCGCGGCGCGACGGATCAGCAGACCGAGAGCCTCATCGCCCTTACCCCAGACTAGCTGGTCCGGCAGGACCAGCTAATCCGACGCATCAGCCGGCTGGCCGATCGGGTGCTCCGGGAGCGCTCACCCAACTTCACTCGCACAGATGCCAAGGGGGGCAGGCCGTCGGTCCTACCCGAACACGTGGTGAAGGCGACCTTGCGATCGGCTGCTACTCGATACGCTCAGAGCACCAGTTCTGCGAGCGACTGGGCTACGACATGCTCTTCTGGTGATCCCTCGACCGGAACATCCAAGGCGGGTCCGTCGGCTAGTCGACGTTCGCCAAGAACCGGGCGCGGCTGCTGGAGCACGAGGTGACGAGCCTGTTCTTCCAGGCTGTCGTCAGTGAAGCGCGGCGCCAGAATCTCATAGCCGAGGGACATTGCAGCGTGGGTGGCGCGCTGCTGGAGGCATTGGCGTCCCTCAAGAGTGTCCGGCCACGGGACGAGGACGGGGGCAACGCATGGAAGGACTTCCGGGGCGAAGGCGGTCGAATGTGCCCCACGCGTCCACGACCGATCTCGAGGCAATGCTGGCGCGTAAGGGCAACGGGCAGGCGGCGAGGTTGCACTCCGCGGGCCACGCGCTTACGGAGAACCGCAACGGGCTGGTAGTGGACGTGGTGCTTGGAGAGACGACGGGGACGGCCGAACAGGAGGCGGCTCTGGCGATGCTGGAGCGTGTGCCAACGGCGCGGCGTGTCACGACCGCCGGGACAAGGGCTGCGACACGCGGGGGTTCATGCCCACCTGCTGCATTCTCGGCGTTACGCCTCGCGTGGCCATGAAACAGCGGCGTTCGGCGGTGGATGGGAGGACGGGCCGGCGGCATGCGGGCTACGACGTGAGCCCGAGGGGGCAAGCGGGTTGAGGAGGTATTCGGCTGGCTGAACACGGTGGGAGTTGGGCGGGGGCTCCGCTCCTGAGGGGTTGATCAGACCCGGCTGTGGATGGAGATGGCCCTCGTCGGCTACAGCCTGGCCGGATGGGCGGGCTGATGACTGCTGAGACGCCAGCGCCACAGACCGCATATCCGGGGGTCGCCAAGCCGCACCACACCGCAGGCCCCAAGAGCGGGCCTCTCCACAGGTTGTCAGACTGGCTGACAACGCGTCGCCCGGCAACATCGCGGTGCTGTCAGCAGCCCTCCCACCGCCACGACCCCCTGTTTCCGCAGCCTGCTAGAGATCCATCTTGAAAAGAACTAAGTACGCAGTTCCAATCGAGGTCTTAGTAGACGGTCCGGCACTTTGGTTTCATGCATGAAGTTAACCAAGAGCTGATGGATTTCTCTGGCATCGTCTGTGTGCGTTCCTATCACGTTCTTCAACTGATTCGGATCAGAATTCAGATTGTAGAGCTCCGATAGACTATCTTGAGGGCTGTAAAGCAAACTCCATTCTCCCGAAGTGACGGTGGTGATCGGATGATCTGAGAGGGGACGAAGCAGGTTGTCCACAGAATGAACCGGATCACCAGGGTTGGCGAAGGGAATGCTGCTGACGACGTACTCTCGCCCTGCGAGGGAAGTATCTTGCATCCTGGACACAAGAGATCTGCCTTGAACGAAGGCCGGAATCTCCATCTCCATCAGATCAAGTACAGTCGGCATGACATCGACCGCGGAGCTCAAGCCTTGGTATACCCCTGGAGATATTCTAGGCGCGTGAACCAGAAGTGGTAGGTGGACCAGCTCCTCGAAAAGAGGAGAACGCGTCCACGTTGATCCCGGATGTCCATAGGGCCTAAGCGTTCCATCCGGGGACTTGCCTGAGATCATCTTGCCGAAGAGGCCTCCATGTTCCCCAAAGTAAAAACCATGGTCTGTAGTGAAAACAATCGCAGTCTTGTCCATAAGGCCCATGTTCTCGACGGACTTCAGCAAGAAACCCAACCAAGTGTCGACCATGGTGATCTCACCGCAATAAGTAGCGTGACCCTTCTGAAGCTTCTTTTCGTCGAAACCTGGAGCGTCATGCCAATTTCCGTACAGCGGAAGCACCACCTCGCCGTCGTAGTCTGGCCAGTAGAGTTCTGTGTAGTAGGATGGAGCATCCCAGGGCTCATGAGGATCCCAGGTGTCGATGTAGAGGAAGAAATCCTCTTTGTAGTGATGTTCCATCCACTGCATGGCAGTCATGAAAGTTCGAGGGGCATTCCGGTCCGATTCGTATCGCCATGCCGCTCGAACGTCTTGGGATTCATGATGATAGCCCGGCTGAGGGATCAGGGACCAGAGAGTGTCCTGGCCCCTGGTCATGAAAAAAGATTGAAACCCCCGGTCATAGTTCATTCCGTCCCTTAGATAGTAGGGGGTATCCACCGACGCCGCCGTGTGAAGGCCATGATTGGCCAGCATCTCCGCCAGAGTAGTCACGCCCGCAGGGAGAGGCTCCCACCCCATAAAGGACATCGTCCAGCGCCCTGTAAGGTGGTCTGCTCGCGTGGGCATAGTTGGGAATCCAGCAGCGTAGTGGCCGTCGAACCTGACCGACCTGGCTGCCAGCGCGTCGAGGGAAGGTGTTCGAATCGTCGGATTGCCATATGCGCCCACGTGGTCTCTGCGGAAGGTATCAGCAACTATCCAAATCACATTCATCCGGGGCGCTCCTTTGATCTACTTCTGACAATGTACCATAAGTTGACCTTCCCCTAAGACCTGATCCAGTTGGAATAAGGGAATGGACTAGGTCGGACTTCCTCATGGAAGGTGCGCCTGTAGCAGGTTGTACTCCTAGCAAATTGTATACCAGTGCTTAGAGACTTGAGGGATCGGCCAAATCGTATCAGTCCTCCACGAGCCGAAGCACCGCAGAACAGTGGAGCATTTCGCTCAATTGCCATACTGAGTGTGCTCACAGACACAGGAAGGACAAGTACAGGACGCCCCATCAAACCCAACAAAATCGAGAGCCTTCACGCTCAGGTCCAAGTTGGGTCATCAGCAACCCAGCGTGGGGACCTTGATGCCACATTCACTGCGGCTGCCGCATCCGCGCTAGCTCCCCCGAGTACGTCGACCCCGCGCCGCGTGCTCACTCCTCTCGCCTCGGGAAGGGCTTTAGCGTATGCCCGGGGCCATTCGACGCAACGTTGCACTTCGTCACCGGTAGAGCGCCACCGCCACAGCGAGGTGATCTGAGGCCAGGCTGTAGGGGGTAGAGAAGTCTCGGGCTTTCAAGTCAGGACTGGCCCACACGTAGTCGATGCGTTGCCAGGGATCGTCTGCGGGATAGGTAAAGCCGCGTCCAGTTGCTCCAGAAGCGACGAGGGCATCGTTGAGGCCAGCGCCAGCGATCAAGAGCATCTCCGGGTGATCGGGGTAGGCGTTGAGGTCTCCTATCAAGACTGTTGTCCGGTCGCTGTCGACAGCCCCCAGCACCGCCAGCGCTTGCGGGACCCTAATCGCCGAGTCGTCGTCGCCGGAGTGGAAGTGGGTAGCCACCACATCGAGCGCTTCTCCGTCGCCCAGGTCGACCTCCGCGGTCAGGTACGCCCGGTCGAGGCGGATTAGACGATTGTTGGGCATCTCGTGGTTCTGGAACCTGGTGATGGGGAACCGGCTGAGGATCGCGTTGCCCCACGCCGAATCGGCGGCTGGACCCCACACGTAGTCCATTTCGAGACGCTGTGAGAGCCATACCAGCATATCGACGGAGCCGTTGACAACCCAGCCTCTCGATACCTCTTGCAACGCGATGATATCCGGGTCTTCGGCTTCTATGACCTTGGCTAGGTTCTCCATTCCGTGGCGTCCGTGGACATCGAATCCCTGGTGGAGGTTGTAGGACATGACCCGAATAGGGAATCCGGCGCCCGGAGTCGGCTCCACATCCTTCCATGTCGCCAGGTAGACCAGAGGAAGGATCAGCAGGAGTAGCGCGGGGATGCTGGCAGCCCGGGTTACCGGCGCTCGAACGGTGTGGCGCACTAGGCCGGCCCAAAGCGCAGCCATAGCAATCAACAGTGCAGCTAGGGGACGTACGGCCTCCCTTGGCGCCAAGACGGCGGTATCGTAGCTTGCGTAGTAGATGAAGAGCAAAAACAGCAGAGCCACCATGCCTACGCCCATCCAAGTCGAAACACCACCATTCGAATGCTTGGCGGTGGTTTCGCGCGCCGCCTTGATGACGGTCACCAAGGTGACGGAAATTACGACTTGACCAGCGAGCACTATGAGAGCCGCCGCGAAGCCCGACTGGTCAACCGCCACCATCGCGACCAGCATCCCCCCGAGCAGCGCCAGTATTGGCCAGGGTAGGGGTCTCTCCCGTCTCGTCAGCTCGACGGCGACCGCAACTCCAACGAGATTGGATGCAAGAATCCATGCGTACACCGCAGGTTGTGGCCAGCCGATGAGGGCCGTCTGTTGGGCAACGTTCTGGAACAGCAAGAACTGCAATGCCAGCGCCGGGCCAAAGGCCAAATAGGGCAAGGAGGAGGCAGCGGGCCCTTGTTCCTGCGCTTGGCTCCTATCCGATGAGCGTAGCCACAGAAGGAACCCTTGGGTGACCATCAGGCTGGATACGACGATGTACCCCGCAACCCCTTGCACCCACGAGAGGTCGATTGTGCCGAAGACGCCCTTGACGGCAGTATCGGCGGAGAGGCCCAGCAGGAAGGCGATCACGGCCTGAGCTGCGCCGCCATGTCCCCCTGCCGTTCGCGCTGATCGAAAAAGGAGCGGCAGGGACCACAGGAACAGCACTGTGCCGACGATAGACAGGCCCAGGTCCACGGGAAGAGATGAAATGACCTTCTCGGCCAGCCAGGCCAGCGTCAGACCGCCCACGACAACCGGTAAGGCATTCCTGGATCCCAGGGCTCGGCGCACGACGGGCTCCAGAAATCCGCTCAGGAACACGGCCAGACCCATGACGCCCACCAAAATCGGGCTTATGTCCTGGACTTGAGTCAGGTAGACAGCCATCCCGACGAAGAGCGTCCGCATGAGCTGGAGGCCAAACATCACCGTCAGAGCGCCCAGCAGTAGAGCCGCCACTGACGGCCAATTAGAGTTGGACACCATGTTTAAACGGCTCACAACTCACCTCCTCGAGACTACGGACACACTATCAGCCCCCAGTTCGACAAAAGCAAAAGCCTTCGTCTTGAGGTCCAGGCTGGCACATCGATGGTATGGAGCTAACCAGTCGTCGCAGCCATTGTTTCGTGTGGTATCATGTCCGAGCTGCGGGATTACGTCATTCCCGGCCGTTTCAGGCCCGAGAATCCAAGGAGAGTGAGTCGATCCAATGCTAAACAGAATGCTTGGCGCCGCCCGTTTGAATGTCGATACCTTCGAGGACGTGGAGCACGACCGCAGCGCCACCGTGCAAGCGATGCTCGTGGTGGTTCTCGTCGCTGTCGTCAGCGGAGTTGGCGGTGTGCTGAGCGAAGATACCAGCGTGGTCGATGGAGTCCTTCTCGGTGTCGTCCGAGGCGTCGTGAGTTGGGCCGTGTGGGCGCTGATAGCCTGGATGGTCGGAACTACCATACTGAGGACGAGGCAAACCGAAGCAGACTGGGGACAACTGGCGCGGACCACGGGGTTCGCCCAAACACCGGGGATTCTGGCAGTGCTCATCTTCATACCGGTAGTTGGGGGGATCATCGGTCTCGTGGTATTCATCTGGCAATTGGCAGCCATGGTGATTGCCATCCGGCAAAGCTTGGACTACACCTCGACTCTCCGGGCGTTCTTCGTGGTCCTCATCGCCTTACTTCCGGTGTTGATCATAAACCTCATCCTCTTTTCTGTGCTGGGTCTCTTCTCAGGGGGTGCCCCCGCACCCATAGCCTAGCCGGTTGACGGGGCCCCGTCCGCGCTAGCCCTCAAGCCGTCGCCCGGCCAAGTTCTACAAATCGAGCGCCAGATGGCGCAAAGCGTCGGCGGATCTCGTTGCCGAGGTTGTCTCACCGGACTTCGGGAGTGGCGCGTCCGGGAAAGGAGACCGTACACATGGATTCGAGACCAGGGCAAGGAACCACGGGAGGCGAGAGCCACGGCCGCGAAGAAGACCACGACGCTCACGCCGGCCATGACCACGCCGGCCACGGCTATGAAGAAGCCCAATGACGCCCACGCCGGCCATGACCACGCTAGCCACGGTCGCGAAGAGGCCCACGACGCTCACGCCGTGCATGACCACGAGGGCCACGGCCATGAAGGGGCCCATGATGACCACGCCGGCCATGACCACGAAGAAGCCCACGACGACCACGCCGGCTATGACCACGCTGGCCATGGCGATGCCGAACACGACCACTCCCACGACTTACGGGGGACCAGCCGCCGCCGCCTGATCCTCGCCCTAGCGCTGATTTCAACCTACATGGTGGCGGAGGTGGTGGGCGGCATCCTGTCGGGCAACCTGGCCCTCATAGCCGACGCGGGGCACATGCTCACCGACGCCGCCGCAATCGTCATGGCCCTCGTCGCAATGTGGATTGCGGAGAAGGCCGCGTCCGCCGCGCGTACGTTCGGGTATCAACGCACCGAGGTGCTGGCCGCTCTGGCCAACGCCGTCGGGCTATGGCTGATCGCAGGCTGGATAGTCTTCGAGGCGTATCACAGAATCTTCACGGAAGACACTCACGTAGATGGATGGCCGGTGCTCTTCGTCGGTTTCGGGGGACTTCTGGTAAACCTCGCCGCCGCCTGGATACTTCACCGGTCTTCGCAGCACAGCATGAATGTCGAGGGCGCCTTTCAGCACGTGATAGCCGACCTGCTGGGATCCGTCGGAGTGGTCATCTCCGCAATACTCATCCTGGCCTTTGGATGGCACCTCGCCGACCCGATCTTGAGCGTTTTCATCGCGTTGCTTATTGTGTTCAGCAGCCGGAAGCTGATGTTCACGGTGGTCAACGTGCTACTGGAGGGAGCGCCCGAGCACATAGACGTATACCGACTTTGCAGTGAACTGGAGGAACAGGAGGGCGTGACGTTGGTCCACGATGTGCATGTCTGGACCATCTCCTCAGGGTATGAGGCGATCACTGCCCACGTGCTGGCCGATCCCACGTACAACGGCGATTTGGACGCGCTGCTCCGCCGGTTGCGGGACATTGCCATGCGCGACTTCGGCATCGGTCACGCCACCATACAGTTGGAGCAGTCGCTGGTGGGTTGCACCGAAGACCATCACGTCGACCACCCTCTAACCCAAGCGCGGACCCGGGGTAAGAAGAAGCGCTTGCCACTACCTTTCTAAGAAGCCCTTTGGGCTTCAGGCTAAAGAAACAACGAGGCCTCGCGGTCCCAGTGACCAGCGAGGCCTCGCCTCGATTGATTCTGAGCCTTAACCCCTAGTGGGCGTGGTGCTCGTGCGTGTCGCACTCATGCGAGTCGTGGACGTGGCCAGGCTCATCCCCGTGGTGTTCGTGGTCGTGGCACTCGTGGACATCGTGTTGCTGCATTGGCTCTACCTCCCCCGTGATGTTTTGGATGTCGGCAGGCTCTGGCGAGTAGTAGAGACCCACTGCCTCAGAGGTCCAGCCTCAGTCCGAGTTGACAGGGAACAGGCCATATGTCAACCGTTCCGAGGCTCCGTTTCAGGACGATTGCAGCGTGTGCATCGCGGCCAACCTGCCCAGGGCGTCGGCCATGCTGAGACGATCCCAGGGACGGCGTGCTCAGCCGCGGCCCTCCAGCGAGCGCGCGGCGTGCTCGCCGGCCCTCTTGCCCAGAACGATGGCTGTCAGCGTTCCGTTGCCCGGCAGATAGCCAGTGGCGTCCGGCCCCGAGATGCCCTCCGAGGCGTCTCCCCCAGCGTAGAGGTTGGGAATTGGGGCGCCGTCAGCGGTGAGCGCCTGGCCGTCCTCGTTGACCTTCAGGCCGCCCTGGGTGTTGTACAGGGCAACCCAGACCTGGGCGCCATAGAAGGGCGGCGTCAGCTGCGCTCCCGGCGCCCGGCCAAACTCGTCGGGGCCTCCGGCGGCGTCGTCGTTGTACGCCTCGATGGACCGGGTGAGGCCCTGAGGGTCGACGCCCAGCTTTTCCGCCAGCTCATCCGAACTTGCGCCGGTCTCGAAGGCCTGCCGCGCAATGGCCGGGGGAACTTCAGACGCCACTTCTCGCAGTATGCGCTGGTCGAAGACCTCATAGGCGCACCTGCCGGGCATGTCCAACATTCTGGCCCCTGGCCCGCTGGGATAGCGGGTCTCGTCAGCGAACCGGCGTCCGTCCTCGGCAACGAGGATGGCCCCGCTGTGTATCAGGGGCTGCGGCATCGGTAGCTGGAGCGGACGGAAGTACGTTGGGTAGGGGAGGAACGCGTCCATGTTGGCGACCACGCCGCCGGCCTCCAGGCCCATGCGGGCGCCGTCTCCTTCGACCCCGGTGTGCCCGCGGTAGGGGATGCCGTCGGCCTTTGGTATGTAGTGGGCCACCATGTCCCGGTTGGCGCCGAAGCCGCCGGTGGCGAGGATGACCTTGCCCGCATTGACGACGCCGCCATCGGTCTGCACGCCGGTAACCGCGCCTGCCGAGTCCATCACCAGGGAGCGCGCCGGCGTCAACCACCGAATCTCGATGTTCCTATGCGCGCTGACCGTCGCAAGCAATCCTCTAACAAAGGCCCAGCCTCCACCGCAGCCGTGGGCTCTCCGTTGAGAGTGCCCCGAGGCGCCCTCAGAGACCGTGAATTCCATACCCGTAGTGTCGGCCAGCCACTCCAGCGTCGGGGCGCCCTCATTGGCCATCAGCTCCACGAGGGCCGGGTTGGCCTGGCCGCCGTTCCTCCGATTAATTTCCCCAGCGAAGGTCGCCGGGTCGTCCTCTACTCCCACCTTTCGCTGGAAACGGGAGCCGGCGACCACAAGGGAAGTGGTGAGAGCTGTGTTGCCGCCGGGCACGTCCGTCTTCTCCAACAGGACAACCTGAGCGCCGCTCTCAGCCGCGGCAAGCGCGGCGACCATGCCGCACCCCCCGGCGCCCACCACCACGACCCGGCCCTCATTCCCTTCTGCCATTGCTTCCGCCATAACGCGCCTCCCTGCCTGGCTGATTTGACCTGCCCCATTGGTCCACCCTGTGGAGCGCGGCTATCGTTCCGCGCTTCCGCGAAGCGTCACCGACACATCTCCCTTTTCCACGACGACGCGCTTGAAGGCCCTCCGCTTGGCTAACTCCTCCACCAGCGTGACGAGGGGTTGACGCGCGCTCAGGAAGTCCTCCGGCGCGCTGGCCTTTCCCAACGCCCCGGCTGCCTCGTCGCCGCCAAAGGAACGGAGGACCAGCTCCTCGTCCGAGGTGTTCTCGCCGTATTGGGCCCGCACCTCTTTGAGGGACGGCTGCGGCGGCGTCCACCGCATCAGCTCGCGTCCGCGAGGGCGGTCGAGGATCTTGGCGCGGACCTCCTGGTCCATGTGCGTGACCGGCTCTCTTCCCCAGAGGCCGAGGGCATACTGTATGACCTCGTCGCTGACCTGTTTGTACCTCTCGCCGGTGATGACGTTGAGGCCCGCCTGGCTCCCCACGAACTGCGCCAACGGCGTGACCATGATGGGATACCCGAACTCGGCCCTGACTCTCACCGCCTCCTCCAACACCTCCTGCAGCCGGTGCTCCATGCCCACCAGCTTCAACTGGTAGGCCAGGTTAGACATCATGCCGCCGGGGATCTGGTGGCCGTACACCGTTTGGTCGAACAGCCGCGGCTTCCCGATGGGCAGGTGCTCCCGATGAGCGATGTCGTGCAGCTTCTCCATCACCGCCGGGAGGGGCGTCTCGTCGATGGCCGTGGAGAAGCCCAGCGCCCGCAGGTTGCCCGCCACGTTGAAGATCGAGGGTTGAGAGGTCCCGTTGGCCAGGGGCGGGACCGCGGTGTGTATATACCGGATGCCGCCCTTGGCCGCCTCCAGAGCGTTGAGCGGAGCAAGGCCATTGTTGGAGTGGGCGTGGAACTCCAACTCGATGTCCTCGGCGTTCTCCTTGAAGATGGGGACCATCTCCCTGGTGCGCTCCGGAGTCAGCAG
Organism: Dehalococcoidia bacterium; assembly: GCA_965263165.1. Lineage (GTDB taxonomy): Bacteria > Chloroflexota > Dehalococcoidia > Lucifugimonadales > SAR202-VII-2 > SAR202-VII-2. The sequence goes on along the minus strand of OZ253584.1, from coordinate 526,461 downwards.
GCCGCCCACGTCCTTGAAGCAGATGCGATAGGGCTTGAGGTCGGCGGCCAGCCTGATGCGCTCGCGGTAATAGTCGTCGGTGTGCTTGGGCGAGATGGAGTAGATGACGTTGATGACCGTGCGCATTCCGGCATCCACCAGGTCCTTCACTTCAGGGGCGTGCTCGGGGAAGTCGTTCCAGGGGTTCGAGGAGCGGTTCGTCGTCACCCCGTGAGCAACGATCATCTTCACCAGCAACAGGCGAACGGACAGGGGGATCAGGGAAAGGCCGCCGCGGATACCCCCGTGCAGCCGGAGGTCTGTCTTGTTCTTGAGCGCCGCGCCGCGCTTCAGCCATTCGAAGGCGTCCTCTCCCAACTCCTTTCCCAACTTCTTGATCTGGACGCCGGGGTTGAAGAACTCCAGCGAGTCGAAGCCGGCCTCATCCAGGTGAGGAAAGACGGACAGCATCATGCCCGTGCGCATGTTGAGCGCCCACAGGCTCAGGTGGCCGTCCCGCATCGTCGTGTCGATAAAGCTGATTTCTGTCATTGGTCCTTCGTCAATGGCGCCCTGCTGGTCTGCATGAGAACGCACGCAGAGAACGGCGCCCGTCCCCGGCGGGTCGCATGTTCCTGGGAACTACCGCTGCCCAGCCGCGGCGCCCAGGCCGTAGAAGGCTCTGCCGTTGTCGTCGAGGATCTTCCGTGCGGCTTCGGGGCTGATGCGTCCGCTGGTCTCCAGAGTCCGCAGTCCCTCGATGTCCGTAGACGAGTCCACGTGTCCATAATCGGTCCCAATAACCAGACGGTTCTCTCCCGCGTGGCTCAGAAGATAGGGGATGTCGTCTCCGTTCTGGCAGGTGACGTACATGTTGTACGCCTCCAGGGGGTTGTCGGGCAGCCGCGTTTCCACGGTGTCCATCCGGCCCCGCAGCTCCATCACGGCCCAGGGTATCCAGGATGCCGCCGTTTCGATGAACCCCAGACGTAGGTTCGGGAAGACGGCGGGCAGGCCGGTTCTTATCCACACAAAGAAGGCGCCCACCGTGAAAATCCGGTACTGCATGAACCGCTCGCCGGATCGTTCGTGGCCGGAGAGCATATCCACCATCCCCGGGTTGGCGTTGGCCTGATGAACGCCTATGCATAGGTCCAGGCGAGAGGCCTCTTCATACAAGGAGTAGAAGTAGGGGTCGTGGAAGATGCGGTTCCCCTCCACTGGACGCACGAAGACGCCGCAGGCGCCATTGTCCTTGCAGAACTTCAGTTGGTCCAACGCGTCCGGCATACTGAGCAGGGGGAGCACCGCCATCCACCGCAGGCGCCCGCCCGACTGCTTCCAGATGTCGGCCAGCCACCGGTTGTACGACCCACAGACGGCGATATCAACGTCAGGACGGTCGGCACATTGCTCCAGGAAGACCGTCGGGTAGAGCACTTGGATGTCGATACCCAGCTCATCCATGTGCCGTAGCCTTGCCTCAATGTTCTCCATCTCGTAGGACTCGCGAGGCGTGTCGATGCGCCGGTCGAAGCGGCGAGACAGATCCGAGAACTGTTGGGCCGTCATGACCGACCTGAAGAGCCCTCGAATCTTACCGTCGATGAACCAGTGCAACAGTCCGTCCGCCGACTGGACCGGCATGGGCCGGTACTTCGCCTCGGAAGCGTCCAGGTACTCCCAAGTTTGAGGAGTCTCCACCACGTGAGCGTCGGAATCCACCCAACCCATGAGGACCTCCCTTGGCGCCCCCGGGGCGTCATCGCATTGACGTTCCGGGCGCACTGCAATGATGTGCGTGCAAGATACGCCTCAGCGCCGCTTTTGGAAAGCGGGGACCGCGGTTGCTCCCTGAATGGGGGCTTTTGGAGTAGGATGGGGCCAGCACTCAGCATCCCGGAGGTTGCACCATGACATCCGCCAATGGAGAGCTTGTCATCGACGCTGATGGGCATATCGTTGAAGACATTCCGGCCATCCTGAGCCGTATGCCCGAACCCTATCAAGCAGAGGGCCGAATTCGGAAGTTCCCGTTGTTCCCGCCGGTCGACCACCTTCACTCGACCAACCTGCAGACCATGCCGCCCGGCGCCTTTGCCAACGTGGGCCCGGAGGGCTGGCTGGACTTCCTAGAGGACGTGGGAATCGAGAAGACGGTGCTGTACCCCAGCGAGGGGCTGCGCTCCGGCAAGATCGTCAATATCGACTGGGCCATTGACGTGACGCGGGGGTACAACGACTGGCTCGCCGACACCTATTCGCGCTGGAACGATCGATTCGTAGGCATAGCGTTGCTACCCATGCAGGAGCCCGGAGCCGCTGTAGAGGAGCTTCGTAGAGTGGTGACGGAGCTGGGAATGCCAGGGGCGATGCTGCCCGGCGTCGGCCTCAAGGCCCCTCTGGGCTGCCGGGAATACTGGCCCGTATTCGCCGAGGCCGACCGATTGGGATGCAGCTTGGCGGTCCACGGCGGCGTCCACATGAGCATCGGCATGGACTATCTGACGCCATACGCCCCCGTCCATGCACTGGGCCACCCGTTTGCCCTGATGATCTCCCTGGCCTCAATTCTGTTCAACGGCATGTTCGACAAATACCCCAACGCCAGGATCGGATTCCTCGAAGGCGGCGTCTCATGGTTTCTCACCTGCCTCGAGCGGTTCGAGCGTTCCTACGATAGCCACGCTCAGTACAACCTGCGCGGCGAGTTCGTCGATCTTACGAATGAGCGGGTGAGCGAAGCCATGCTCCGGTATGTCAACGAGGGCAAGCTCTTCATTGGCTGCGAGGGCGGCGAGCGGGAGCTCGCTCACGCCGTCAAGGTGGTTGGCCAAGAGCCGTTCATGTACTCCTCCGACTTCCCCCACGAGGTGAACAACGAAACGTGCAAGAGCGAGCTGCAGGACATACTCGAAAGCGAGGAAATGTCGCCGCAGGAACGAGGGGCCGTGCTCAGCGGGAACGCTAAGCGGTTCTACAAGCTGGCCTGACGCCGGCCGGCGATCTCTCGCGAAGCGCAGATAGAAAGCAGGAGGCTACAGCCCATGAAGAAGGTTCTAGTAACAGGCATGGCTGGCATGATCGGTTCAGCTTTTGGCAGGCACATGGCCGACAAATACGAGTTGTCGGCTCTGGACGTGCGGGAGGTCCAGGGCGTTCCGTCTCGCGTCGCTGATATTGGCGACTTGGATGCCATTCAGCCCGCCTTTGAGGGTATTGACGCTGTTGTTCATCTGGCCTACATCCTGCCGGACGATGAGGCGACCCTTGACGACCTGTGGCGCGTCAACATCGGCGGCACATACAACGTCTACGAGGCGGCGAGACGCGCGGGCGTCAAGCACATCGTCAACGCCAGCAGCGGCACGGTGGTGATGAACCACCTCTGGGAAGAGCCCTATAAGGCAATCATTGAAAGCCGGTACGAGGACGTGCCCGAGACGTGGCCCCTGCTGACCACCGACATACCCTACCGGCCCAATATGCTCTACGCCTGCTGCAAGGTCTGGAACGAGACCATTGCCCGCTATTACGCTGACCTTCACGGCATTTCATCGGTGTGCGTGAGGTTCGGGCGCGTGTGGCCTGAAGACCGCCCCATGACCAGCGAGCGGATGTCGAAGGGAGCGTCAATGTCCTTGTGGACCAGCCAGCGGGACGCTGCTCGCGGCCTTGCTTGCGGCATAGACAATCCGCCGGCTGAGAAGTACGCGGCGGTCAACATCGTGTCCCATAGCTCGTGGGGCATCATGGATCTCAGCTACTCGAAGGACGCGATCGGCTTCGAGCCACTGGACTCGGCCGACGATTACGCCTAGAGAATGCCGGGGGGCGCGCCTGCCTCGTTGTCGTTCCCACAGAACTGGTTGACAGGTGAGGGGCCCTGTGACCGCGTAGCGCGTCCGGGCCGCAAAAAGGTCTCTGCGAGGCTCCCGACTCGTAGGGAAGGGCACTGCCGCTTGCGGCGCCCGGCGCCGGCGCGCAATCATCACTGACAACACGAAAGGAGCGAGTGATGCCTGAAATCACGAAGCACGAGCAGGGGATGTTTAGTTGGGTGGACCTTCTCACCACCGACAGCGACGGGGCGAAGGCGTTCTATACGGCGCTGTTCGGGTGGGAGCCCGTCGACATCCCGGTGGACGACGAAAGCGCCTACACGATGCTCAAGAAGAACGGGAAGGCCGCTGCCGCCGTGTTCGAGATGACGCCTGACATGGCGGAGCAGGGCATGGTCACCCACTGGGGCGGCTTCGTGACCGTTGAGGACGCGGATGCCGTCGCCGCTAGGACGGAGGAGCTTGGCGGGACCGTGGTGTACGCGCCCATGGACGTGTTTAACGCCGGCCGCATGACCGTCATCCGGGACCCGGGCGGCGCCGTGTTGTCCGCGTGGCAGCCGAAGGAGAGCATCGGCGCGGAGATTATGAGCGAGCCCGGCGCGTTCACGTGGTGCGAGCTCTACACGCACGATACGGACGCGGCGGCCGCCTTCTACGGGGGCCTCTTCGGCTGGACGCGCAAGGTCCACCAAATGCCGAACGGCGAGTACAATGAGTTCCAGAGCGGGGGCAAGGCCACCGGCGGCATGCTCGCGATCAAGCCCGAGTGGGGCGAGGTCCCGCCGAACTGGGCGGTGTACTTCGTGGTTGAGAGCATCGAGCCCGCGCTCGAACAGGTGAAAGCGCTTGGCGGCAGGGTCCATATGCCGCCCATGACCATCCCGACGGTTGGCACGTTCGCCGCGATCGCGGACCCGCAGCAAGGCTACCTGATGCTCATTGAGCTCGAAGAGCCGTTGTAGTAGGCTTAGGGTCCTCTTCCGTCGGCGTCCTCCCAATCCGGCCTGCCGCCCGCAGGCCGGGTTCCTTCTCTTACTGTTCCACCTCTCTGTCCCCCGCGAAGGCAGGCGTGTTGTGGTGCTCGGCGACCCAGTAGCGGGCGTACCCCGCCTCCTCAGCCAGGCGGGCCAACTCAACCGTCTCCCGAAGCGCATCGGCAGCGGCGCCGCCCCGGCGTATCGGCGACCGGTCGCCGAAGCTCAGCGTAATGGCGTTGTCCAAGGCTCCTTCCCGCTGTTCCGCTCCCCGCCAGCTCTCTTTCCCAGGGACATTGGGTCCAAGGCCAAGCGGGAGACTCCCATCCTAACCTCCGCCCGTAGTCGAGGGAAGGGATGGGAGGATTTGCCGGGGGCAGGTTAGACCTTTGATTGTTTGTTGCTACACTGGCCAGCCGGATTTCGGGGTTTGCAGGCACGAAGGCGTCGCGGTTGTGTCGCGCAGCCGTCGCGGAAGCGTCGCGTATCGGTCGCGTACCCGTCGCGGAGGCGTCGCGTATCGGTCGCGTACTCGTCGCGGAAGCGTCGCGGAGCGGGATAGCTCCAAAGAGCCTGTGCCTTACAACGGCATTCGCTCCGGTCCCAATCTTCCTCGGACGGTCTTGCCCCTTGGGTTGTTCCCTCAGCGCGCCTGCCACAGGGGGATTCTCTGTGTTTAGCCTCCAGTGCAATATGCATGCGGCAGGCTCCGAGGAGCCTGTGCCTGACAACGGCATTGGCTCCGGCGCCAGCCGGGCGGCGACTCCAGTGGGGCCGCTTCACCGTCCGGATAGCCGTCCCGTCCCGGAAGCCCACGCGCTCCTGCCTGTAGGCGTCGCGCTGTGCGTGTTCTGCGCGGTGGGCGGGCTTCCGGCAGCGCCTGGAACAGGAGAGGGCGTCCAGGCGTAGAGCAGGCGGAAGCCGGTAGGTGCGCCCACGGCAAAGCGGCGGGAGCGGGAGCGGTGCTGCATAAACCTCCGGGGGACAGATGTCACGACTGTGGGACGGTTGTCGGCGCTTCGCGACGTTTACCAGCGGCGCCCCGAAGGGAGCCGTGACGGAGCCGGGACAGATCTGAGACAGAGCCGTCGCGAGCCTTAGCGAAACCGCGGGGAGCCTTTAGCGGCTCCCAAGGGCTTGTGCCCTACAACGGCATTCGCTCCGGTCCCAACCTTCCTCGGAGGGTCTTGCCCCTTGGGTTGTTCCCTCAGCGCTCCTGCCACAGGGGGACTCTCCATGGTTAGCCCCCAGTGCTCATGTATGCGGCAGGCTCCGAGAAAGAGAAGGGGGCCGGTGGCCGACTTCATGGGGGTACTATAGCACAACTGTTCTTATTTTGCAATGGGGCGGTGTCAGGTTGGAGGGGAGGGTCTTGTTTTGGCCTACGCCCTCCTTCAGCGGAAAGTTTGGCTTGGCCAGCGCCGCTATCCCGCCCGCTCCACCCTCCAACGTTTTTAGAAACAGGGGAACTCCCCCTGTACCGCCGACGGGGGCTGCGCCCCCTGCACCCTGCTTGGGGCAGGGATGGGAGGTTCCGCCGGGGGGCGCGGTTCCTGACTATTGCAGCGCGCAGGGCTAGCGAGCCTGCGCCGGACGGTGTGATCACCTGGTTCGAATCTCGACAGGTGGGCTGGACTTGACGAAATCAAGAACCGAGGCCGATTCCGACATCACACCGTCGCTCGGCATGGGGACCGTGTACGTCAGCGTCGCCTCGTCTCCCTCCACCTCGATGCCCTCCACGAAGTTGCGGATGAGCGCCTTGCGCTCCGGGATCGTCCCGTCCTTCAGGAAGTTTCGGAAGTCCGCAACGTACCGCGCTATCTCCTCGGTGTCGGGCAGCTCCACTCTCCTCTGTTCAAGCTGGGTCTCGGCGTCCTCTCTCGCAGCCTCCAGCTGCTCCTCTCGGTGCCTCAGAGACATGATGCGGGGCGACAGGACCTCCAGGGTCAGCTCGCTGGTCTCGATGGCCTCGTAGAGCTTCTCAAGCCGCTTCCTCACGTCGGATAGCTCGGCCTCGACGACCTCCAGCCTGCCGGAAAGCTCCCCGGCCATCGCGTCGATCTCCTCGGCCACCAGCTGCACCAGCGCCACAATGGTCTCCTCGGTGAGGATGCGCTCCCTGATCTTCTCCACCACGAAGGTCTCCAGCTTCGGTGCGTTCAGGTAGCGGGCGCTGCACGTCCCCGCTCCCTCCCTGAACAGGGTGCCGCAGATGTAGTAGGCGAACTGCCCGCTCTTGGCTCCCTGGGCCGAGTAGGGCTTACCGCACACCCCGCAGCGCAAGAGGCCGCTCAGAAGGTACTGGCTGCCCACCCTGGCGGGCCTCTGCACCTTCGGGGCGCGGTCACTCATCGCTTGCTGCACGTTGTCGAACAGCTCCCTCGAAATCAGCGCAGGCCACGCTCCTTCCACCCTTACAGGGTCCTGGGCCTTCTCTCCCTTGCTGATCTTTCCCCATACGGCGGCGCCGGTGTAGGCTTCGTTTCTCAGAACGTAGTGGAGTCCGCCCTTGTTCCACCGCTTTCCCCGGTTGGTGACGCCCCTCTCGTTCAGCTCCTTGCATAGCTCCTTGAGGCCGCTGCCCCGCAGGGACTTCTCGAATAGCTCCCTCACCACCGGGGCGGTGGCGGGGTCAACCTCAAGGATGGGGCGCTCCTTCGCCCCGTCGCTGACCTTCACCCGCCTGTAGCCGAAGGGGGCCTTCGAGCCGAGGAAGAAGCCTCTCGAAGCGGCCTCCCTCATGCCCCGGACGACCTCCTGGGCAAGATTCTCGCTGTAATATTCGTCCACGCTCTCGATGATTCCCTCAAGCAGCCTGCCGGTGGCGTTGTCCTCGGCCTGCTCGGTGATGGACACCACGCGGATGCCCTTGCGCCGCAGCTGGGACTTGAAGGCCACGGCGTGCTCGCGCTTCCTGGTGAAGCGGCTGAATTTCCATACCAAGATGACCTCGAAGGGGGCTTTCGGCTTGCTGCCCTCCTCGATCATCTCCCTGAACTGGGGCCTGTCGGCGACGCGGCCGCTCTCGGCCTCGTCCACGTATTCGCGGGCCACGGAGTAGCCGTTGGCCTTCGCGTACTCCTTGAGCGCCCTCAGCTGGGCGGACACGGACAGGTCCACGTCCTGCCGGTCGCTGGACACCCTGGCGTAGAGCGCCGCCGGTGCAAGCGGCTGTAGGTGCTTCTTCTTCATGCCGTCCTCCATTGTCTGCAATTACCGAGTCTTACTCAGTATCATGACTCACCCAAGAGGCCATTGTCAAGGAACGGCTGTCGGCCGCTGCCCTCGATCGCTCCACCGAAACCGCAAGATACCGGAAGCTGCCGTATGACTTCCCAGGGAAGTTGGAATACTCCCGCCAGCGAAGATGATAAGAGTCCCGTATCTGTATCGGCGATTCTCGGCCCCCGACCGTTCCCGAACTCGCCCGGGCCGCCCACGCCAATGCTCCCGAAACCGCCCGCCCCTCGTGTACACGAAAGGCAGCGTCCACCGTGTCTCTGTGCGTGGGAACCTTCCAGTATGAAGAGTCGTTGGTCAGCAACACAGCATATGCAGCCTTGCATTGCTCCAGATTAGAGCGCATAAGCTCAAGTCTCTGAATGTCGAGGAGAAAGTCATACCGCCCTTGGTCTTGTGCGCTTTGGTTGCGGAGGACAAAGGGCTCGTCGTCTTGCTCCAGTTCCAATCCCCGAGTCTTGTACTTCAATTCGATGGCGATCCCTTCCAACGGAAGCCAGATGTCCAGGAACCTCCTCTGGTGCTCTACCTGCATGACATCGACCTCTAACCTGACCTGGCTTTCCGGCATGGCCTGGTGAATATGCCATGCCAGGGCGTGCTGGAAGTCTGCTTCCGAATGAAACACCTTCCGCGAGTCCGCCAGGCTCCCCATAAGACCGTCCATGTCAATCATGTCAACTCGGCCCTCGACGTTGGTCGAACCATTCCTGAAGCTCTGCCCATTGGCGCTGCTCTTGTTCGCGCTGCTCTTGCCGTTCCCGTTGCTGCTGCTCGCGACGTTCCTGCTCTATCCGTTGCTGCTGTTCCGCCTGCTCTAGCTGCTCTCGTCTCTGTTGTTCCCGGTTCAGGAAATAGCACCCGCCCTCTTCGCACCTTTGAGGGTAGAAGCATTCTCTGTCAGGGTTGTTCGGGCACATGACTCTTTCTGCTTCTTCCACGCAGGACGGGCACTGGCTGCCGCCCCTATAGTCCATGTACTCCCCATGTGTCATGCAGTAGCGTGTGGCGCACCGGTCGCAGGGTCCGTATACCTGCCGCTCCGCCTTGTGTAGATTGAACCTGTCGTGAAACGGGTCCATGTACAAGAACCAGTTCCCTTGGATTTGATCGCACCGGGTGCAGACGTTGGCCAGATACTTTCCTCCAACGGTGGAGCTGAATCTGCGCTCCAGAGTTACCCCGTTCTCCCGAGCGAATTCGATCTCCTCCGTGGTGAAGTAGTCTTGCTCAAGGCTCTCACCGTCTTTGTCTCCCGTAGCGACGTTCACGTTCTGGCCGCACTTCCAGCAGTCCTTCGTGCTGACCGTTACTGTTCTCAGTGGCAGCGGTGCGCCACACTCCCTGCACTTGGGTCTGCGACAAAGGAGGTTGTGGGCGTCCAGAACGATCCGTCCAGCAGCGAGTTCCTGTAATCTCGCCTTGACCGTCAGGGATGCGTCCAAGGCTTTGTTCCTTCTTCTTCCTGTGAACTCCCTTTCGGCCCTTAGATGGATTTCCACTACCTCAGTGCCGTTTTGCAGGGCCTGCTCATGGACGGTCCCCTCAGGAGCATGGCTGTCCACGACTTCTATGAACCTCACAGGCTCGCCATTCTCATCGAGCAGGCTGATGTCGGGGCGCACCGTTCCCACGAGCTTCTCTCGACTGACGCTGGAAGCTCCCGCTACGAGGTTTACCGTAAGCTCTTCGCTGCACTGGTTGCATGCTGCCGTGGCATCCAGGTTTCCTCCCAGATTCTTTGTCACGAGTTGCTCGATGATTGCTACCGCTTCGCCATGTGGGGTGCGATTTGATGACATTCGCGACATCAGAACACCTCCTTGCCAAAATCATCAACGAACGAAGCCGGCCAGATACAGTCTGGAGTCATCCTTCTCCCAAGAACGACAGGAAGCGGGGAGCGTTCACGATTCTTGCACCCTGATGCGCCTCAAGGGGCAATAGGTGCCGCCGATCACCGGTCACCAGGTAGTCGGCGGAAGCTTCCACAGCGCATTCCAGGATGCGGTTGTCCGCGTGGCCGCCCTCGATCACGTCCGGCAGCCTAGTAGGTTCAATGACGGTCGCGGCATCTTCCAGCGCCCTAAGAGCCTGGGACGAGCGTTCCTCGGTCCAATCGAACTTGCGGCCAAGCACCCCGGCAACTTCCTCAAGAATGAAGAGGGACAGGCACAACTCGAACCGTCCCCTGAGGGCAAGCTCAAGGACGAGGCGCTCGTTGCCTGGGAAGTTGAGACCGGAGACTATGACGTTGGTATCTAGGACGACTCTCATCTACGGGAGGAACTGACCTCGGCCCGGTACTCTTCCACCAGACCGGCCACGTCCTCGGGGCCGATGCCCTTCTCCCTCGCCCTCTCCTCTCCGTACTGGAGCAGCTGTCTCCACTCGCACTCCTCGATGTAGCGGAGCACCGCCTCTCGAAGGAACTCGCTCCTGGACCGTCCCTGCTGCTTCATCACATCGTCCACCCGATCAGCCATCTCCGGCGGCAAGGAGAAGGTGATGGTCTTGGTCGTTCGCGGCATGTTCACCTCTTGTTATCGAGTCTTACCAAGATAGTGCGACATGGGCTGGGCTCCTGTCAACTGTCTCCTACCATCCACAGGGGCAACTGTCAGAATCTGGTGAATGTTCGGCGTCTTGTGATTCCGAGTTCCTGTCCTTTTGGTATGATGTCATAGATGGAGGGCTCGTTTGGATCTGTCTACGCATGAACCGTCGAACCGTGGCTCGCGCTTGCATTTCCTCTTGGACTTAACTGCGCTTGAGTCCCTGTGTCGTACTGAGTCTCTGGTTCGTTTGGAGACCGCAGCCGAGTCCCTGGACCCTCGAGACAAGGGGAACTTCCTTCGTGGATACCGTCTGGCCGTGGCAACAACTTTGAACAGCTTGCTGGATTTCGTGATTCGGAATGCAGACTCACTAGGTCTGGAGTACGACGATAGGATCAGCCACTGGCTGAGCTATGGTTCTCCCGGAAGTGGAGTGTATGTTCTATCTGCTGTCACCGATCTGGAGTCCGATCTGGCCCTTTTGTGCTCAGGATTCGATGGCCTCTTCGGTACGTTGCGGAGCTCAGATCGGGGCTTGGGAGAAACCACCACAGCTATCAAGAGGTGTGGCGAATTTGGGTCCATCCTCCGTGCTGCTCTTGGAAGATGTAAGGTCGTCTCGCTAAGTGACGGAAGCAGGATGGCCGATGGCGATTCATTGCTCCCTGTGTTGATAGCGGAGCGGGTGGTGGACTATACGTGGCTGCCGAGTCATTTCATACCAGCAGCATTTCAATTGGTCTGGGGCGGAGAGGAGGAGTTTCGTCCTCTGAGCGATGAGTCCACTCTAGAGGCGCAGACGCACCTGGATGGCGTTTCCTCCTGGCCCTTCGGTAGACCCATTCCAGAGAGGTGGTGGGATGGCCTCTACTTCGGATTTGACTCAGTTATCAGGATGGAGGGGGTTTCCTTGCCCTCACACGCCAGTTCGGACACCGAACCCTTAGTTGATTCCAAGTGGTTTGAGGAACTTCAGCATTTTGTCAATCCGATACATCCCGGAGGAAGCTGGCCTAGTATGGAGTACGGATTGGCGGAGTTCGCTGAGTTCTCCAAGCATGGGCTGCTGGAGTACTTGTCGGCAAATTACCCCGTAGACATGGAAAGTATCCCTGCCAAAGACAGATTGGCGGCAATCCTGGGTCCAGACACAGTGCGTCTGTTCACGCCCGGAAGCTTTACCGACTTTATGGACCTGGAGATTCTCGTTGCCGGCGCAGTTGCCACCTATCCCGATACTCCGGTGGAAATGCTCCTTGTTACACACTCTGTTGAGTCTGACGGTCGTGATTGGGTATCCATCGCGGTCAGATCCCGGAGGGAAACGTTTATCGCAAATCACTCCAAGTGGTACTTGTTCTACAAGATGTTCCACGAAGGACATGTGATCGATAGCGATGTCGGGCGTGCAATAAGAGAAGTTGAGGGGCTGTTGATCCGATTCAAGGACAAACTACACATTGTCGAAAGGATCGACGGGGTTTCTGACCGGGACCTGTTGTCGCATTGTGAGCTCCCCGCTTTTCAAGCGATGCGGAAACTGAGCCAAAGAGCGGTTGATGTCAACTCCAAACTGCGCGCAGGACTTTCGGAGCTCCTGGCCTCGTATTGGTTGCAAGCTAATGGATACAGCAACGTCAAGGTCTCGCTAAAGCGAGCTTCGTTGGGCAATTATGAGTACGATGCGCTGGGAGTGAAGGACGGAGAGTGCTTAGTCATCGAAGTCAAGGGCGGTGACGTTCTGGACCGGGAACTTCAGGATCAAATTGCCAGGCTCGGCCACAAGGTCGAATACCTGCGCACTCGATTGCCAGCTCTGTCCAAGGCTCTCGGTTATGAAGGCCATATAGAACGAGTCGCAGGCTTGTTCATCTCTTTGGCGGATTTGAGGGGTTTTGAGTCTGCCGACGATTCAGTCACTCTGTGGGATTACAATGGTTTCTTGAGAAGACTGAGACGAGTGGGGCTTAATCCTCGCCTTGTCGATCTCTTAGATAGAAGTCACATCGTCCACTCTATGTCTGATTTTGACCTCATCAATGAGCATCCCGAAGTGAGTTCCTAGACGTAGACAAGGTGGAGTGGCGCCGCATTCTAGCCGTAGCACAGTACCTACCAAGTCCTACGTGGTCCTATGTGACCAGTACGCTGGCGACCAACAACCCGAACAGCCCGGCAGCGACCAAGCCGAGGATGAAGGCCGCTCGCCTCATCCTGTCGCGCTTGACACGCTCCTTCCGATGGACTTCCTCCAACCCGGCGTTCCGCTCCTGCTCCAGTGCAAGCTGGCCCTGGAGGAGCGCCACCTGCTCGTCCAAGGCGCGAATCCGCTCCTGGGCCACGTCCAGCGGCGTACCCTGCGATCTGGCATTTGCGCCGTTCTCCGGCAGGTCGTCGTCCAGCATCACGTATATCCGGTGCCGACTTCCGCGCTGCTCCCGTCTGACCTGGATATCCCCCGAGGCGATCCGACGGTCCAAAGTGGACAGGGACACCGCCATCTCCCGGCAGGCCTCGGCCTTCGTCAGCTGTCTCATACTCTTCCTCCTTTCCCTCGTTTGTTGCGTCTCATCATCACGTCACCATGCGTCAACCCTGACACGTCAAACACCTCACGGGACTGGCGGCGGTGAGTCCGGGGCCTGCGTTTTCAGTGTGGTGGAGTCATGGTCTCTGCAACAAGTTGCAATCGTTTTCGGCTTTTGGGGCCTGACAGCGTTGGTAACGGGTGACTTAGCTTTGTGGACACGCCCCCTACAGGAAGTCCCGGGGACGGAGATTTGTCATTTTGCAACCAGGGCCAGTGGCGCCAGGGGCCTCCGTCCGGCAGGGTGAGGCGGCGGCAGTTGCCATGAGTCTCCCAATACCCCACGCTCATCCAGGGTCTGGAGGTTGGACGTGAACAGGATGGGGCGGTGGGAACCGGAGACACCGTGCAGGAAGCCCTCCTCGGCATCGAGAGTCGGGAACACGAACAGTACCAGGGGCGGCAGCCCTCCGTGGTCCCGGTTGGGCCAGCCGCTGTTGAAGTAACGGCGGTAGTTCCCCAGGCGGGTCCGCACCCGCCTGGGCGTAGTCGCCCGGCGCTCGAACTCCAGGAGATAGAAGCGCCACTGACCACGGTGCCACAGCTGGAATGAGGCGTCGGGATGCACGACGTAGTTGGTCCAGTCCCAGCGATAACCGACGGCGGAACGGGACGTGGGCATCAGGTCCAGCACCTCGTAGTTAGGTGAACGGGCGCTCTCGGCGCTCAGAGCGGCGGCGAAGCCGGTGATGGCGTCGTGGTGTTCCATCTGGGAGGCGATGGCCCGCAGGGCGGTGCCGGAGTAGACCGGGGCGTTGGCGTTGCGGCGTCGCCGCTTTCTGGCGCTCCAGCGGCCTACCACCGGCCCCACGGCGGCCCGGTCCCGGCGGGCCAGGCATCTCAACCCCTCGTCGGTAAGCACGTGACGCTGTACGTCTGTGCGCACCAGGGAGTGGCCAGCCAGGGAGCTGAGGACCTGGTTGACCCGGTGGCGGGTGACGCCGCCCATCAGCCCGGCCAGTTGGTCGGTGGTGCACAGGGGCCACGCCGCAAGCAGGTCCAGGGCGTCCTTCTCAGCGCGGGTGAGCTGGACGGCAAGGGAGGACCTGAGCAGCTCCGACGGCTCCGGCATGGCGGCCCGCATGTGGTCCGGATAGAGGGTCTCCGGGTCGGGCGTCGGCTTTCTCTCTGCGCCTGGGTTGTGCTGCTTGCGAACATTGGCGTAACCCTCCGCCACCCGGTCGGTCCAGTCGATGATAGCTTTCAGGGACACGCCGGGAGCCACCTGCACCGGGAGGTCGAGCTCCGTGCCGTTCCCGCACTGCTGCCAGACCACGCCCCTGTGGTCTCCGGCCAGCAGCTCCCCCTCGGTGGCGACGAACGTCCTGCGGTGGTGCGTGGGGTCGCCCAGGGTGCGGACGGCCCGGCGGTTGGCCTGGTCGGAGTGGGCCAGCGCCAACGTCGCCATGGGGCGTTGGCCGTGGGGCAGGTTCTCCAGGGTCCTCAGCCGGTAGCGCAGGTTGGCCGAGGGCAGCGTCGGCCCCTGGCGCAGCAGGCCCACCGAGCGGCCCCCGGACAGGGTGATCAGCATGTCGTAGGGACCCTGGCGGTAGTGGTCCACCCTCACCGGCTTTCCCTGGGAGTCGGCGTCGGCGACCAAGGCGGCGGCTCGATAGAGGGTGGCCACGGCGTCCAGCCGGTCGGCCAGGAGCCGGTACCACTGCCTGGAGACAGGGTACTCCCGCAGGAAGGTCTCCGTTCCATATTCAACCATTGCCCCAGCGTCTATGCCCTTCTGCGTCGGGAAGTACCGCAGGTGGGGGTGAGGCCCCAGAACACCCAGGCTGTGGGACACGGAGTCCGCCATACCCATCTTCGCCAGCTTCTTCAGCCGGTCGCGGAGGGTGGAGGCGGGGATTCTGCCGAACCGGGACAGCTCATCCACTGTGGCCATGGGCGTGGCGCACAGCAGGAGCAGCGTGTCCTCCAATCCCCGGGACAGGGGATAGGGGGACCGGAAGGGTTTCGCAGGTGGCCTGCTGGCAAGCACACGGCCGACGGCCGCGATGGCCCATGTTGCCGCTTCCAGCACCTCGACGCTGTCGCCCACGGCGCCCATGACGGCGCGGGGCAGGGCGCGGCCCGTGTGGCCCTGCTCGAGGAACCTCCAGAGGGTGTGGCGCGAAACGCCGAAGGTCTCCGTCGCTTGCCGGATGCCTCGCCACAAAACGTAGGTCCGCAGGTATTCGCGAATGGCGTCATCAAGGTCGGGGGCGAGCGATGCGCTCTTGCCGAGCGTCAGCGTCTCTGGCTCTGAAATGGTCAATCGACCGCTCCGTTCCGCAATAGTCCAACTTCTCATTGTGAAGGGCAAATTCGTCGAAGGTAATGCCTTGCAAGCCATTGTGTAGAACGCGGTTTTGTGGTAGGGGAGAGCTTTTCGGGGAGTTGCAGGAGCCAGTGAGCCTGAGGGTGGAATCAGTCTCCACGTGAACCGAAGCCAGGAATCCGGGGCGGTCACTCGGTCAGTCCTTCGTCCTCCGCCGACGGCCTGGGCGCAGCTGCGGACTGGGAAGCATGACGCCGAAGGTGGGCGCGGGCGATCATCCGGGCGAAGATGCGCAGACCGCGCCGCAGCGTCTCCTGCTGCTCGGCGGTGTACGCCGTCGCCCGTTGGTCTCTCGATGGCTTCCGTCCGTTGGCCCTTCTCATTCCGCTCCCAGTCGTGGCTCCCGACGCCAAACGTGCGGTCGTCGGAGCCGTCGTGTTTCGGCGTCCTCCCTCCAGTGTGAACGGCGGGATGGCCGTTCGGAACCTCCCATGAGGGGGTGCATGTATGTCCCCCGCCCATGCAGCGTCTCCCGCTGCTCGGTGGAGTAGGACGGCGATCCCCGCTTTGCCGTCCCCCGGCGATCCGTCGATGGTCTCAGCGCCAACTTGTTCACCGCTCTGCGGTCTGCCGCGGCTCATCGAATCGCAGCCTTTGCAGGAGAGTGTGAACAAATCAAACTGGAAATAAGACCCCTCATAGCTCTGCGCACGAATGCGGGTTGTTACAGGCCGTTCCCCCGTGGCTCTGCGCAGGGATGCGGGGGGCTATAGACTCTCAGTTTTTCGGCCCCTTCCGCGCAGTACTGGGGGTGTACAGGAGTTTGAGTTTCGTCGGAAAGTCGCAAGTTGGGTCGTGGGCAAGCTGAAACAGGGGTAAATCGCCCTCCTACAGGAGGTAATCAGGAAACACTTTGTCGAATCACGGTGTTCCGGACTGCAATGACATCGCCAAACGTGGAGAATGACATCGGCGGGCCGGTTGGAGCGCCGTCCCAATGACATTAGACCCAGAAAAATGCGATTGAAGCGGGCGGGGGTGCATGACGTGCGTCGGAAGGGGCGGTTAGAGGCATCTCCGGCCCCCTGAAGGGCGTGACGCATTGCCCGTGCAGGCCGTGCAGTGGCCGTCAGCACGGCACAGGTCCTAGGACCGGGCCTCGGGGGTCCGGGGACAGAGTGCAGTTGGGGCGGTCCCCGGGCAGAGGACCGGGGGTAGGTCGGCTATGGCCCTCAGCCAGTCGTAGAGAGACCGGCGCCGCAGGGCCAGGCCATGGCGCACCACGCCGAAGCTGCGGCCGTCGTGGAGGGTGATGATGGCGTCGAAGCGGCCCCTGCGTGGAACTCCACGCAGGATCGGAGTCCGTCGATGCCTGGGGAGAGTGAAGTGGCAAGACGGTAGGCGGTGGGCACTGCGTCCATCCTGCGGATGAGCAGCGTCAGCCACTCCCTGGACACCGGGTAGGCCCGCACGAAGTCCGAGGGCGTCGCGAAGCCGAGGAACCCGGCGGCCTCTCTGATGCCGTTGGCCGTCAGGAAGTATCTCTGGCTAGAAGGCAGGTGGGCGGTGCCGTGGCTGACCCGCCCGGCGTTGCCGTCAGTCAGCAGGTCGGACAGTGCTCGGTGGACGGTCGCGTGAGGCTCGCCGAGGACGCGTGCCAACTCCGCCGAGTCGACGAACGGCGTCCGGCTGAGGGAGTCAAATAGCTGTTGGTCGGACAGGGCCATGTGTCGAGCGTAGCAAAGGAGGGGCACGCTGTGCATCCGTCACATGGCAGTGCCGGTGTGTGGCAAGGCAGCGGACGCCGTTCTCCTAGGCCAAGAGCGGTCAAACCGCCGTCGACCGGGAGGCCGACGAAGGGAAAGGCTGATACCCTGTTGCTCGGCAGCGCCATGCGCCATAGCCAACACGCGCTGGGAGCGCCTTCTGGACAATATGCCGTCCGTCCCCGGCTGAGGGCGCGTGGCTTCAGCAGAAGGGCAGGTCGCCAAGGTCAGAGTAGTTAAAGTCCAACTGGTCTTCCAGGCTGCTTGGCACGCACCCGCTCAACTCGTTGTTGCGGAGTTCCAGCCTTTTCAGGTAGGAGAGGCTGCCCAACTCCGCCGGTATCTCCCCGCTCAAGGCGTTGCCGCTGAGGTACAGTATCCCCAGGTTGGAGAGGCTGCCCAGCTCCGCCGGTATCTCCCCGCTCAAGGCGTTGTTGTAGAGTTCCAGATTTGTCAGGTTGGAGAGGCTGCCCAGCTCCGCCGGTATCTCCCCGCTCAAGCCATTGCCGCTGAGCCACAGCTCTCTCAGGTTGGAGAGGCTGCCCAACTCCGCCGGTATCTCCCCGCTCAAGGCGTTGCCGCTGAGGTACAGTATCCCCAGGTTGGAGAGGCTGCCCAGTTCCGCCGGTATCTCCCCGCTCAACTCGTTGTCCCAGAGGTTCAGCACTACCAGGTTGGAGAGGCTGCCCAGCTCCGGCGGTATCTCCCCACTCAAGCCGTTGTTGCCGAGGCCCAGATATGTCAGGTTGGAGAGGCTGCCAAGCTCCGCCGGTATCTCCCCGCTCAAGCCTTTGCGGAAGAGTTCCAGCCCTGCAACGCGCCCGTCGTCGTTGGTGGTGACACCTTGCCATTCGCCGATGGGCGCGTCGCTCAGCCATTTTTCGTTGAGAGGCCAGTTCTCACCGTTCGTTGCGTTGTAGAGGGCAACCAGCGCTTCCCGGTCCGTTTCGACGGATCCGGAGGCCGCGGGCGGCGCTGTCGTAGCCGTAGGTCGCGGCGCAACGGTGGCGGTGGGCGCGGCCCCTGACCCTGTGGTGGAAGGCGTCGGTGCGGGGGAGGCCGGCGTCTCCGTTGGGGTGGACGCGGTCCGGTCGGGGCCTGTCACGCCGGACGGCTCGTCAGAGCCGCAGGCCGCGAGCGCCGCCGTAAGGGCCAGCGCAAGGACAACGCTCAACAGGGTCACGTATCTTGTCGTGCGTGTACGGGTCATTCTCTTTCCCTGTCCGTTGCAGGCGAGCCCGGTGCAGGCGCACGGACTCTCTCGGTCGCCTCCGTGGCAGGCGCAGCGGTGGCAGCATCTTCTCCAGGCACTGCATCCCCGCCACAGGCGGCGAGCAGGGCGACAAGAATCAGCGCAAGGGCGGCGAATCCCGCAAGCAACATCCATGCAGAGCGTCCGGGGACGAGGTTATTCATCACTTTGTCGCTCCTTTCAATAGTCATAGGCCCGGCTTCGCCAGCGCATCTATCGACCGGACGAACGCCAAGCGACTATCTCCAAACTTTATTGGCCAAAGAACCCCAACCATTATAAACCTCGTTCCATATGAAAGGTATAAGTATCGCCTCTCTATCTATCTGAATCCTTGTACAATCTTGCTCCCGGACGGTATATGGGGGCGGTCGATTACGTGGTCAAGCCCTTCTCGCCGACGGAGCTTGCGGCGAGGATCAGGGCGGCGCTGCGCAGGCGGGCCGCGCCGCATCCGGCCGAGCCGTCCGAACCCTGCTCGCTGGGAGACCTGACCATCGACTACCCCGGACACCGGGTGACGGTGGCGGGGCGTCCGGTGCGGCTGACGCCCACCGAGTACGAGTTGCTCTTCGAGCTTTCGGTCCACGCCGGCCGGGTGTTGACCCACGACCAGCTGTTGCAACGGGTCTGGGGTCCGGAAAGGACCGGCGAACCCTGGCTGGTCCGCGAAGTAGTGAAGAGGCTCCGCCGCAAGCTGGGCGACGCCGCCGGCAACCCCGCCTACGTCCCTACTGAGCCGAGGGTGGGCTACCGGATGCCGGGGGCTAGGGGGCAGGAACCGGAGATGGCATGACCGTGGCCGTCCCGCGCCCTGCTGCTGGCACAAGCTGCCTTCCCGCATTCCGGCCGGCCTCCACAAACCAGAAGCCCCCGATGTGTCAGCGGGGGCTTCTGCGGAACTCCATCCGCTAAGGGAGTAACTGGCCGCCCGCTTCCAGGCGGGTTTCGCCACCGGGCCGGCCCTATGGCTGCTTACAGTGCCAGATTGAAGGTAATGGTGAAAGTTCTTGATTTCGTCAAGTCTGGTGGGCCTAAGTTGACGGTAGACAGAACCATCTTTGAATTGTGGATGGCCCTGTGAGTCTGCCCCTCCCTCAAGTCATGCTATGCGCCGCCTGGATGAACCAGCTGCGCCACCTGAGGCCGCAGCTCGCTGATCACAGTCTCGAATATAGGCAAGTCCGGCACCAGCGGGCCGAGCGACTGCTCCCAAGTCTCTTCGACGAAAGCAAGCATACGGTCGTGGAAGAATTCGTCAGGTCCTGCGAAGGAGACACCCCGGACGGCGCACTTCTCACGCAGCAGCGAGTCGAAGCTAACTAGGTCCATCTGGTCTCCGTAAGTCCCGAGCACTCGCCAGAGGTCGTAGTAGTCGCGGGCGCGTGAGCGGCTCCACCCTCTCCTCTCGAACATTTCCGCCTGTTGCAGAAGCGCTCGCAGCTTTTCGGCAACGATCTCTTCAAGGGAATACACTTTCACTTCCGCGTCGAGCGGCTCGCCGTACTCGTGGATGACCTGCCGCTGCTCGGCAAGCAGGAGGACTCTCTCATCCATCGTGACCTCTACCATGACGCGGGTCTGTAGGCGGCTATGCCACGGAAACCTCGCTCGGATGGCGAACGCCTCCTGACCGCCTGGATGGGGTTCCCTCTCCGTGTAACGCTCACAAGTGATCTCCACAGGAGCGTATTCGTCCAGTAGTCGCACGGCGGTTCCGCACACCTCCCTTATCAACTCCTCTATCTCGTTGCCAGTCGGAATCCCTTTCAGCGTTGAGAAGTCCAGGTCCTCGGAGAAGCGGTAGTCACCGAAATAGCACTTTCGGAGAGCTGTGCCTCCCTTGAAGACCAGTGTGTCGCGGAGCACGGGCGTCCGGCTAATGCCAGCCAGTATCCAAGACAGTAGGTAGTCGCGTTCAAGTGCCTCCCAGGGGATGCCGAGGCGTCGGCGTGCTTCCTGTAGGCGCGTGCGGAGTGGTTTCATGCCCCAACCATCCTTGGCAGGTTTTCCTGCACCATCCAACGGCCGTTGCAAGGCCCCTTGCGAGGCCCAGTAGGATCAAGCTTGCGGTAGCCCTTGATCGGCAACGCCGCTAGCTCCTCCAACTCGAAAGGGGGAACCCCTTGGGCTTCGAGCGCCCACCCCAAGCGCTTGGCTGTGGTCACGCCCAGCCTGATGGCGTAGTCTGTGATGCGTTCCATGTTCAGTCGAGGCATTGCGACTTGGAAGGCGTAGAGCGCCTCCCCGAATCCCCCACAGTGCTGTGGCATGGAGAGGCAGTCCAGCAACGTGCGCTCCAGGTCCGTGATGGACACGCGGGCTTCGCCGACCCACACTCTCTCACCGCCGAAGAAGCGGTCTGGCTTGACCTGGATGAACCGGTACATTGTATCCCCGACGACGAAGCCGCCCCCGGCCCTCTCTCTCTCGTCCTTCCTCGGACGGGGAACCCAGGCATCCGTCGTCGTGAGAACAAACACGTCCCTGGGTATCTGCTCCGTCAACCCGTAATAGTGCAGGGCCGACCAATGGGAGATCATGGCGGGTTCTACGAGAGCTGTAGCGACCTCGAATTCATGGGCGGCCGCAACCCCCGGCACGGTGGGAGAGAGCGCGTAGAGTCCTCGCCGTAGCGACACGATCCAGTTATTCTTACGGAGGTGGTACAGCGCCTCGGAGAGGTAGGTGTCCTTCAGACCGACGCGGGGCGCCAGCTCCCTGGCCCGCTCCGTCGTGAAGATGCGGTTTCCCTCATAGGCAAGCAGCCGGACCAACTCGATGCCGACCAGAGATTGCTTGGGCTTTGTGCTAGCAGTCATTGTACATATCCCAGGGTTACATCTGGGCGAGAAAGCAACTACTTGCAAATCTACAGCGAAACTTGGATAATGTCAAAGGCGCTGTGCTCCTGAGCTAACAATCAAGAGAGGGTCGATGACATCACCTACAGCCAGTCAGACATCCGTACGCCTCGAAGCCACATTCGGCCTTGGGCGCGACTGGACGTCGCAGGCTGGGCAGTCCGCAACGGTCTGGGAGACGCCTGCCTACCATCTTCTGTGGTTCGATGATGCAGCGAGCGATGTGGAACTACGGAGGCTGTGGGAAGCACGGAAAGGCCGTCAAGCCTATCCGGTTGTCTTGCTGGCCCCGTCGGGCGACGTAAACAAACTGCGGGTAGCCGGGCCGCAGGATGCCCGGCCCGTTCGGGAGTTGCCACTCAGTCAAGTCCTCCACCTGTTGGAGACGAGCCGCAGTCTGGCGGCCCGTGAAGCGGCGTCGTTCCTGGCCAGGGAGTTCGGTCGTCTTGAGGAGGCCGTGGTTCCCGGGCTGCGGGTCAAGGATCTCCTCACGCCTCATTTCATGCGGGAGCGCCTGCGTCGGCCCATCAACGAGCAGCGATTGTCCGGCGCCGTTGAAGGTATCGCACCTACCGGCAGCATTGGATGGCGCTCACTGTTCCAAGGCATGGGCTACCAGGTGGAGCAGCTTCCCCAGCGCGGCTACCTGTTGCGGCACGGCGACGCGCCGGTTGCTGTGGTGCATCCTCACCGGGACGCCTCCCAGTTCAGCCGTCTCACGGACAACGGAGAATTGCCCGAAGGCATGGTGCTGTCCGACTGCGCGCAGCATGGGGCGCATTGGGGCGTACTGACAGCAGAGGGTCGCTATCGGCTGTTCCAGCGGCATCCTCCAGTGGGGCCTGCCACCGGTCAGCATATGGAGATAGACCTTGGCGAGTTGGAGCGGAAGGACCGCCTCTACCTCGGCCTGCTCGCGCCCGAATCGCTGAAAGAGAACGGCTGGCTGACCGATTGGGTCGGTGAGGCGAAGGACTTCGGCGAGGAACTGCGGAAGGGCCTTGAGGAACGGCTCATCAAGGACGCGCTGCCTAATATCGCACGGGGGCTCGGCGAGTTTCTTGAATCGCAGGGCGCGGATATACGCCACCGGGAGCAACTCCGGCAGATAGAGGAGGCTGCGCTGACCTTGGTGTTCAGGTTCATGTTCCTGCTGCACACCGAAGCCCGTGGCTACCTGCCCATCGGCTCGGCGGCCTATCGGCCCCACAGCGCACGTCAGCTTGCAGAGGACTCCCGGCTGGAGATGTCGTCGCTTAGCCGGAGGGCCACCCAGCGGTGGGACCGACTTCGGACACTGGTGCGAATGGTGCGCACCGGAGACCGATCGGCCGGAGTACCGGCCTACAACGGCAGCCTCTTTGCTGCCGATGGCTTCCCTGGCAGCGCATTGCTGGAACGGGCCGAAATCGCCGATGTCTATCTCGCTCCTGCACTCGCGGCCATCGCCTACGAGACGGACAAACCCGACACTCCAGGGTTGGACTATGCCGGACTGCAGATCGGCCACCTGGGGGCCATATACGAAGCACTGCTCACCATGAGGCTAACTCGCGCCCTCGAAGACCTGGCCTACGATTCCAGGCAGGATGTGTTCCGCCCCGTCCGCGCCGGCGAGCAGCCGGAGGTAACGAGGGCGCAGCTCTACTACCAAGCCGAGACGGGCGGGCGGAAGGCCGGTGGCGTGTTCTATACGCGGCATGAGTTCGTGGATCACCTGCTCAACCATTCGCTGCTGCCTGCCCTAAACGACCATCTGGACGGGATCAGGAAGCTGGCGGAGCGGGACCCCAGCGAGGCAGCCCTGCGGATGTTCGACTTCTCGGTGATGGACCCTGCGATGGGCAGCGCCCACTTCCTGACCGCGGCCCTGGATATGATGGCCGACCGTATCGAAATCTTCCTCGCCGAGGTCGGCGGCCTGCCCGGCATTGCCCAGCTGCTCAGCGAGTTGAGCCAGGACAGCGGGCCGATTGCCCAACAACCGGAGGATGGCGACCTGCTGCGGAGGCTCATCCTCAAACGCTGCATCTACGGCGTAGACCTTTCCCCTATGGCGGTGGAGGTCGCCAACGTCACCCTGTGGCTGGCGTCCTTCGTACCCGGCCTGGCCCTCTCCTACCTGGGCAGCAACCTCAAGTGCGGCGACGCCCTCATCGGCGTGGCCGACCCGTCCGTCGTCGGCGCCAGCGACAGCCCGTTGTTCACCGGGCAGGCTGTGACCGAGGCCATGACCCGTGCAGCCGATCTCCAACGCAAGCTGGCCGAGAACCCGGACCGCACCCCCGACGAGGTGAAGCGCTCCGAGGAGCTGAGCGCCGAATTGCACGACGCCACCGCAGGATTGCGGACCGCCTTCGAGCTGTGGGCCGCGGACCCTCTGGGGCTAACGGTCGAGAACACCTTCATCGCAAAGGACGGCGGGAAACGCCAAGAGCGAGTTGGCTCTCGGCACATGCTGGAACTGCATGGGCAGGCTATCGTTGAGCGTAAGCAAGGACTGCCAGAAAACGTAGACAAAGCCTTGGAGGAAGCCCAAGACATTGCGCGACGCTACCGCTTTTTTCACTGGCCGTTGGAGTTCCCGAACGTCTTCCACCGTGAGCGCCCCGGCTTCGACGTGGTAGTTGGGAACCCTCCGTGGAACGAGATAACCGTAGAGGAACTCGCTTTCTACGCTCTGCGCGAGCCGGGACTACGGGGATGGTCGAATCTGGCTGATAGAAGAAGGCGTATTGCCGAGCTTGATTTGGAGAATCCTGGCTGGCGGGGGGAGCTTGAGGTACAGCAGGAACAAATGGCGACACTGCGGCAGTTCTTCTGGAAGAGCGGGGAGTACCACCTTTGGAGCATGGGCGACAGGGACCTT
Organism: Dehalococcoidia bacterium; assembly: GCA_965263165.1. Lineage (GTDB taxonomy): Bacteria > Chloroflexota > Dehalococcoidia > Lucifugimonadales > SAR202-VII-2 > SAR202-VII-2. The sequence continues at coordinate 502,255 of OZ253584.1, read as the reverse complement.
TACCAGCTCTTTTCCGAGCGATACAGCCACCTCGTCAGGCAAGATGGGCGGCTGGGCGTGGTGCTGCCCAGAAGTGCGTTTCTTGCGGAAGGGGCCAGGCGCTTCAGGCAATGGCTCTTTACCCGTAACAGCGTGCGGCGTCTCGACCTTCTGCTGAATAACCGAAGTTGGGCGTTCACTATTCATCCACAATACACGATAGCGCTGTTGACTGGCCAACGCCGCACTCCAACTGGTCAGGCCGCCTTTCAAGTCACCGGTCCGTCAGCAAACCTTGACGAGTTTCAGGCGTCCGCTCAAGGAGATGGGATTACCATCCCGACGTCCTCCCTGGGAAGCGCCTGTGTAGTGCCCCTGATGCCAAGCCAAGTGCACGCCGACGTGCTCGCCAAACTCCGGCGAGGTGTGCAGTTCGATAGCTTGCAGAACCCCGAAAACCAAAAAAACAGAAAAGGGCGCGCTGCTGCGTCTCATCTAGCTCCCTATACGGAATTGCATGAGACGCAGCAGCGCGCCCTTTTCTCACACACTCAAGGCGTCCCCGTATGGAAGGGCCGCTCCTTCAATCAGTACGCACCACATGGCAATGAACCCGCCGGATACGCTGTGTGGAATGACGTTCTTACATTCGCGCAGAACAAGCGAGTGCGGTCTCCCGTCTTCAAACGAATGTTCCCTACGGACTTCCTTGCCGATCCAGACACGCATCCGATGAACCACTGTCGCATAGCGTTTCGGGACGTGACTAACCGGACCAACTCTCGGACGGTGCTTGCTTGCCTAATCCCACCCCGTGTGCCGTTGACGAACAAAGCCCCGTACTTGATATTCGCGGAGTGGAGTGCTTTGGCTCAGGCCAATGTTTTGGGGGCCATGAATAGCCTGCCCTTTGACTGGATGGCTCGCAGATATGTTGAGACGAATCTGAACTACTTCATACTCAACATGCTCACCTTCCCACCACTGAACGATACCCCTTGGCAGCGCATCGGCAGGTTGGCGGCCCGGCTGTCCTGCCTGGATGATCGGTTCGCCGAGTTCGCGGTGGAGGCCGGGGTGGAGTGGGGGCCGCTGACCGACGGCCAGCACAACGACATGCGGGCAGAGGTAGACGCACTGGTTGCTCGCGCCTACCGCCTGACCATAGACGAGCTCCGCTTCATGTTCACCGACTTCACCGAGAATGCGGTCAGCCCTGCCTACAGGCGGCAAGTGCTGGAGAAGTTCGAGGGCCTGTAGGCAAAGGCGGTGTGACATGAGCCTGTTTCGGTCTACGGTGCTGCACCGTAGACTATTGAGAGGTGTGTCGCGATGGCATCGACGATAGAGTGGACTGATGAGACTTGGAATCCGGTGACGGGCTGCACCCGCGTGTCGCCCGGCTGTGACCACTGCTATATGTTCGCGCTATACCCGCGGCTGACGGCAATGGGGGTGCCCGGTTATGAGGGAGACCCACGAGAGGTACGGCTGCTGCCGGAGCGGCTAGACGCTCCACTGACTTGGGGAAGACCCCGCAGAGTTTTCGTTAACAGCATGTCGGACGTATTCCATCCCCGCGTGCCCTACGAGTTCATCAACGACATTTTCGACGTAATGCGCGCGGCGGCGGAGCACCGAGGGCACGTCTTCCAAATCCTCACAAAGCGCCCGGGGCGAGCTGTCGGGTGGTGGGAAAGCAACCAGGCCCGCTACAATGGCGAGTGGCCGGATGGCGTGTGGATCGGGACGTCGGTTGAGAGCCAGAAGTATGCCCCGCGCATCACAGTGCTGGCGCGGCTGCCGGCGGCGGTACGCTTTGTCTCGGTCGAGCCGCTGCTAGGGGCCGTTGATCTTCGTCAGTGGCTTGACTCTGGCGCGTTGCATTGGGTCATTGCCGGAGGAGAGAGCGGCCCCGCCGCCAGACCGATGGACATGGAATGGGCGCGGGATCTGCGGGACCAATCCTTTGCGGCAGGCGTGGCCTTCTTCCTGAAGCAACTGGGCGGTCGCCGTGGCAAGCGTTCGGGAGAAGAGGCAACTCTGGATGGTCGCCAATGGCGCGAGTACCCGGAGACAGTGAAAGGACGCCCGCATGTCTCCTGACACTACCATGTGGCCCCTAGAGGCCCATACATTGGGAAAGCATAAGGTCCTTGGCCAGTATATGGGGGCCTGGCTGCCAATCATGACCAAGTGGAACGGCCGGGTCCTGTTCATTGACGCTTTCGCGGGTCCGGGAGAATACTCAGGCGGTGAGCCGGGGTCTCCGGTCATTGCATTGAGAGCATTGGTCGAACACCGTGCCAAGAACCAAATGCAGAGTCAAGTCAAGTACCTCTTTATCGAGAAGGATGTGGGGCGTAGCACCCACTTGGAACAGGTACTTAGTGGTCTGGATAGTCAGTTGCCTTCCAATTGCGACTATACCGTGATCAATGATGCCTTCAACGCGACGCTGACAGATGCTCTAAACAGCCTCAACGAGCAGCGCACCCTCTTGGCCCCGGCATTTGTGATGATTGACCCTTTCGGCGTTTCGGAGACACCCATGAGCGTCATTGGAAGAATCCTGGAGAACCCGAAATCGGAAGTGTACATCTCTTTCATGTACAGCTACATCAATAGATTCAGGGAACATCTCAACTTTGAGAGGCACTTAGACGAGTTATTCGGATGCCTGGATTGGCGTCAAGGTATAGATATCCCAGAGGGGAAAGAGAGGAAGGACTTCTTCTACGGCCTATACAGAGACCAACTGAAGGCAAACGGTGCGGAGTACGTCCTTCACTTTGAGCTTTACGAAGGCAGTCAGCTTGTCTATGCAATCTTCTTTGGAACCAAGAGCTTGGATGGGTGCGACAAGATGAAGCAGGCGATCTGGAAGGTCGCTCCATTCGGTGACTTCAAGTTTAGGGGCGGCAAGTTAGGTCAGCTTACCCTCGGCCCAGGTTTCCTGGATTTCACCCCGTTACAGGAAGCCCTTGTGGAGAAGTTCAGCAAGCAAGGATGGCAGAAGATAGAGGCTGTGGAAGACTTTGTGAAATCCGATGCGACAGACTTCCATTCCAGCCATCTCAAAGTCAAGACCCTGAAGCCGATGGAGGCTAGTGGCAAGATTGAGGTCAAGAGCGGCACACGCAAGCGCTCCGGCACATACCCGAATGGGACGGTACTCCGCTTTGTCTAGCTATCTCCTCAACACATACGGCCCCTTCGAACTGGTGGACAATGTTGACTACGGCAACCACCAGCAGGCGTTGGGGTGGCTGGCAGAGCACTACGGTGGGCCGATGAACGTAGCCACAGGCTATGTTGGCTTGGAAGGGCTGGACGCACTGGCCCAGATAGCAGCGGAGCGGGAACAGCCCACCCGCCTGTTGATAGGCGCGGCCCCGGAGGCGTTGGCCGGCCCAACAGGGGAAACTGTTGCTGACCGTTTCGAGCAATCGGTGTCGGCGCTGCGCCGTGAGCGGGACTTCTCGGCGTTTCCTGCCGCCCGGCGAGCCGTCCTTGAGCGGGTGACCCGCTTCTTCGAGTCCGACAGCGTTGCGGTGCGTCGGTACATCCGGCGCTTCTTGCACGGCAAAGCCTACGTTATCGGCGAGCTAAACGACGCCGGGTCTCCGATAGGGGCGGGCGCGGCGTTGGTGTCCTCGGCTAACCTAACGCAAGGCGGACTCACCGCCAATCTTGAGTTAGGCATGGTGCATTACCAGCCCAACGTCGTTGGCATGGCATTGGGTTGGCATCAACGCCTCTGGAACGACGCTCAGGACTTCCGCGAGGAACTGCTGGAGCTATTGCGGCCACCGCCTTTGGAGAGTGACCCCCAGACCGTGTTCCTGCGTGCGCTGCTCGAACTCTACGAGGGTGAGTTGGACGACGATGTGTCTCTCTCTGACTTGCACGCCCTCACCGCTTTCCAGCGGGACGGGTTGGCGCGGGCGAAGCGGATTCTGGACCGCTACGGCGGTGTGCTCTATGCCGACGGCGTGGGTATGGGTAAGACCGAGATCGGCGTCCAATTCATCAGGGAATACACCCGGGACCTCGGACAGCATGTGTTGGTCATCTCCCCGGCGCAGCTTCGCGACCGCCTCTGGCAGCAGCGCCTCAGCGAGGCGAACCTGCCAGGAACCGTGGTGTCCTACCAGCAGTTGGCCCAGGACCGGCAACTGTCCCCTAACGGTGAGCGACGGGTCCTGCCGGTGAACAAGGACGTGTACCGGTTTGTCATCATCGACGAAGCCCACGCGTACCGCAACGTGGACAACACCTGGTACGCGGCGCTGGACCGGCTCATGGGGGGGACGCCGAAGAAACTGTTGCTTCTAACCGCCACCCCGGTCAACAACTCCCTGTGGGATCTGCACAACCTCTTCCTGCTATTCGGTCGGCACGACAGCGCCTTCACCGGGGAGCCTCTGAGGGTGCCCAGCCTGCGGAAGTTCTTTGCCGAGGCAGGAGCCTCCAAGTCAGAGAATCTGTCGGAGGCGAAGCTCTTCCCGTTGATCGACGCCCTGACGGTGCGCCGGGACCGGGCATTCATCAAGGAACGTTATCGGAACGAGCGGTTCATCGACGGAACGCCGGTCAAGTTTCCAGAGCCGGAGCTGCACGAACGCCGCTACGACTTGGACAGAGCGCACCCTGGAATCGTGCAATCCATCTACGACGGGATCGACAGGCTGACGATGGCGCGGTACCGCCCATCGGCCTATAGGTTGGACAAGGAAGGGGAGTCTGCATCGGAAGAAGCGCTAGCTGGACTCATGCAGTCGCAACTGCTGAAACGATTCGAGTCGTCCTGGTATGCGGCCCTGCAAACTGTGAACAGGATGAGGGATGGGAACAACGTGATGCTCCGGGTCATCGCGGATCTGGGAGCGGCTCCCCCACCGGAAGTCATTAGAGACCTGGTTGGCAATACAGGAGAAGACGACACGTTCCTTAGTGCCGACCTGATTGACGAAGCATGGGCTGGCTCGGAAGGTGGGATTGCCGCCGATAGTTTCAACGACCAGTTCTTGACCGACTTGGAGAAAGACCGGGATACCCTGTCAACGATGTCTGCACGGTTGGAGAGCTTGAAGGGCAGCCCTGATCCCAAGCTAGATACGCTCCGAGAAGTGATGGCCACAACGCCGTCGCAGAAAGTCGCCGTCTTTACGGCATTCCAGGACACGGCGGCCTATCTGAAGGAGCGAATCGAGAGCCAACCGGACGTACTGGGAGACCGCAAGTGGACGGTGGCCATTGGCTCGGAAACCAGCGCCGACGCCCGCACTAGAGAGCTAGAGCGATTCTGTCCAGAGTCGGTGACAGACGAGCCGGGCTTTCGGCCAGACGGCGGAGAGGTGGACGTGATTATTAGCACCGATATCCTCTCCGAGGGTCAGAACTTGCAACAGGCCCAAGCGGTGCTCTCCTTCGATATGCCTTGGAATCCTCAGCGGGTCGTGCAGCGCAACGGCCGCATCATCCGTCTGCGCAGCCCCCACGACACGGCCTATCTCTATACCTTGCTTCCCAAGCAGGGCGACCTAGACCGGCTGCTAAAGTTGGAGGCCAAGCTCCAGGCAAAGATCATGGCGGCGAACGCCTCGGTGGGCATGGAAACGCCGGTGCTGGCCGACGTGGAGACGGAATCCCAGGTGTACGCTGACCTGAGCACGTTCGTGGAACGTCTCTCCGGTGGGGACGCTACCCTGCTGGACGAACAGGAGAGCGGCGGGGAGAGTGGTTCGGCGTTCGCGGGTGAACTCTTCCGGTCTCACCTCAGACGCGCAGCGGAGGAAGGTGAAGTGAGCAGGCTTCAGGGCTTGCCCTGGGGAATCGGCGCAGCTTTCGTGCAGCGTTCGCCGACACTGGCGGAGCCTGCGGTATTCTTCGCCTGCCGAACCCGTAGAGATGAGCGCTACTGGCGCATGGTGTCCCAATCTGGAGAAGTCCTGTCCAGGGAAGACCTGCCGATGCTCCGGCTGATAGACCCGCATGAGCAGCCTGGGTGCCCCTTTCCTGATGGGCTTGATTTGGAGCACCTGTTTACAGTGGCCACCGCTGACATCTGCTCAGCGCACAACGCGTTGCTCGACCCTGAAGCGAGGTTCGCCGCGCTCCCCGCCAGTCAGCGTTGGGCGCTGGATGTGCTGCGGTCGCCAGATGCTCCCGCCGGTGACGAGTACGACGAGGGAGATCAAGCACTCTCGGTCGGAAGGAACAATCTCGTGCGTCGTAAGTTATCGGAGCTGCGTCGGGAGTACGAAGTCGGCGGAATGAGCGTGGCGGACTGTGCCCGCCGAATCATCGAAGTTATTGAACGGTTCGGCCTGCGTCCTGTGGAAGCTCCACAAGCGCCTGAGCCGATGTCCGAGGACGACTTGGGAGTGGTTTGCTATCAGGTGGTGGTGCCAGCGAAATGCTAGACATGATTATCCATCGGAGTAAGGATAGGCCAGTATGCCTCGATTCTACGACTTGGTAGCCGACGGAGATGCACCCGGCCATTTGATTGTTGAATCCCAATCCAAGGATTACGTTGAAGTATTCTACACCCTGTCACAAGAGCGCCTCGACCTATGGAAGTACATGTATGAGAAGGAACTTCAACCTGATGTAATACTGCCTGAAAGGGTTAAGTTGATTCAAGTTGACATTCCGAACCACCTGCTCACCATGCACCCTATCAAGACTAGGGTGAGTAGTCGAGACCTGCTGAGGGCCAAATACAATCAAGTAGAGCGAATCACCATTGCGAACGAAAGCTTGGTCCGTCTGGAGACCACGCCCTCAACACAGGATGAAGTCATGATGTTACTGGAAGATCTGCCATCGTGCTTCGTCAAGGACTATGACTACGGGCTTGGCCTAACGTCAACCTATCGCTGCATAGTCGATGCAGTAGAACGATTAACCAACTGCACAGAGATACTGATTTCTGAAGACGACCTAATCGTTCCTGCGGAGGAAGGCACTACCTTTCACATTTCTACTAGAGACTTTGACGAAGTGCGCAAATCTATCAACAGAACCATGAGCATAAGCCAAGTAGCCGCACGATCTGTAAGGAATGGGACAACATACAATTTCTTCGCGTCGAAACTTGGTCTACCTAGCATATCCATCCCGTCAGGTCGGAATCCGCTGCGGCGACGAATCACAAACTTAGCCTTGGGGGACAAAGCGCCGCTGTCCGAGGATGAACAGGACGCGTTACTCACTCTCGTGGCACAGAACACCGAGACGATTGCAAGGACTAAGTCAGATAGGCTTGCGAGTCTAAAAAGAGACATCGAGCTTGTCACGCTTGACAATCTGATCGAGAGTTATGAGTCAATGATTGTCAAAAAGCTCCCTGAGGGTATGTGGCAGGTATTCCTTAACGAAAATCCTTTCATTCTAACTCTGGCATTTGGTTACCCTGTGATAAAGGTGCATGACCAGGCGGCCGTTGGAGGACGAACGATATTTGGTACGGGAGAGAAAATCGCTGATTTCTTGGTCAAAAACAGCATGACGAACAATGTGGCTATTGTAGAGATCAAGAAGCCTCAAACGAAGCTTCTCAATCAAAGGAAGGTTAGTGACGGCGTATATGCACCATCGGGTGAATTGGTCGGTGCCATGAACCAGACACTCGACCAGAAGCATCGCCTTGAACAAGAGATTGCGCAAATCAAAGTGAATAGCCGAGTATACGATATAGAGTCGTACTCCCTTCACTGTTGTCTTATTGTTGGAACTGTTCCATCTGACGAAGATCGGCGAAGGTCCTTTGAGATGTTTCGAGGGAATTCCAAGGATATCGAGATCATTACCTTCGACGAACTTCTAGAGAAATTGAAGCATCTGAGAGAATTTCTGAACTCACCAGAAGCCGAATTGGGCGACTCGCTTCAGTCATCTGAGCCACCGTTTTGAAGGAGCAGCTGGAACCCGCATGACTCATGGGGGATATCAATCTGCCTAACCTCTCATTGGATTCCCGGCACGATACACCTTACACAGCCCTGTGCGCCAACGCCTCCCGATGCCGCCAAGATAACCTTCACGTCTTTATGCACGAGTCCACTGACCTGGGGTCTATACCCAATCGTCCCCGTTCCCCGTCCCACGCACCAGCTCCCGTACCAGCGCAATGAGTCACAGTTGCTGAAGCCCTTCGGCGCTCATGTACCAATTTCCCCATTTCTACCTGACGGCGCTTCATGACCGTGGAAGGAACCCCGGAACCAGATTGCTCGCTCCGATGTGGCAGGCTTGCTCTAGTCCCCTTGATTGCAGCTACGCCCAGGACTAGGTGCAACTAGCACTCCCGAGGTATTTTCTGTCCACGGGTGTATCACCACTAACGACCCGCCGAATGTCCGTCCCTGTGAAATGAGCCTGCCCACAGCTTCCCTCACGTACCATGGATAAATCGACGGTCAGTGCTGACCAGCTAAAGATCGTCCTGGCGCTCTACCACTACGAAGAAGCCCGGCTAAATGTCAGCCGGTAGGCTTTCCGCCTGCCCGTACCACAAAACTGCGTTCTACACAATGGCTTGCAAGGCATTACATGCGAGCAATTTACCGTTCAGAATGGGATGGTGGGACATTTTTTGCCGAGCGGAGCTGCCGATTGGTTGTCACGAACCCACAAGCACGAAAACTGAACTGCGCAGCACAGGCCGGGCCGGACCTGGAGAGGGCGGTCCGTGCCTACGTGCGCACCTACGCCGTGCTGCATGGGAGGCCCAAGGCGGCCGAGGCCTTCGGTGTGTCCCGCCACACCCTCTGGCGCTTCCTCAATCGGGGCCACAAGGGGCGCGCCATACCCGGTGCGGTGTTGGAGCGCGTGGGAGGCAGCGCACGGGCACTGGACGACGCCAAGGAGAGGTTGATACGCGCAGCACGAGCAAGGCGGCTGCATGGTGGCGTCACGGTCGCCGAGTCGGCCGCCCTGCCACATTCCCTGCGAGAGGGCCTCGAGGAGGCGCTCCTGCTGCTCTGCGCCACACCCTTGGCCACCGTGGACGAGCTGTCCCGCTTCGGCCGCGTTCCCGCCTCCACGCTCCGAGACCGGTTGAAGAAGCTGACCGAGCGGGGGCTCGTGGACTCCGTGCCACACCACCTCGGCAGCCTAGGGCCGCACCCCAAGCGCCGCTACTTCCCCACGGGGCAGGGCATCGTCGCCGGAGGGAGAATCGAGCACGGCACGGAGCGCTTCCTCAGCGAGTATCCGGTGTCGAAGCAGTGGTTCCGGCTGCTGGCCGAGCGCCTGGACGCCGTGGCCGTGCTGTACCGCGTCGCCGACATGATCGCCGACGCCGACCCGCACCGGAGGCCGGTGCGCGCGGACCACTACCGCCAGGGTCCCTACGACATGCTGCTCACCCTGTCCGGGGGCCGCTCCATCGGCATCATCCGCCAGGGACCGGCGCTGCCCACGTCCAACCTGCGCTACCGCCTCAGGAGCGTCGAGCGGATGCGCAGCAGCGACCGGCCCTTCGTCACCCTCGTCCTGACCCACGCGGACCAGTCCACCCGCAGGGCCATTCGCTCCCTGGGCGACCCGTCGGAGCACCGCAGGACCTTCGTGGCCACGGAAGGGGAGCTTCTGGCAGGAGACCACACGGGCGCCGTCTGGCAGCAGTGCGGGAGCGGCCTGGACCACGACCCGCCTGTGCGCATCGACGCCGACGCTTCCCTGTCGGGCATCCTGGCCTGGATGGATCGCCTGCTGGAATCGTCCCACTCCTTCCTTCGGGACAGGCCGAAGGCAAATCCCGACGCCCTGTATCCCTCCGGCGTGCAGGCGACCATGCCGGAGCCCACCGAGCAACTCAGGGATGCCCTCTCGGTGCAGCTGACCCGTGCCGAGAAAGACATTCTCGACCTGCTGTCCGCCTGGCCTCTATGCACCCGTGAGCAGCTGGCAGGGCTGATGGGCGGCGTCACCCTGCGCCGGGTCAACCAGGTGCTTCGTTCCCTCCGTGGACACGGCCTGGTGCGGGAAGATGCATCCCTGCACATGCTCACCGACGAGGGGCTGACGTACTTGGCCCGCAGGGACCGGGCCGCCGTCGGGCTGACCCTCGACCGCTGGAGCCCTGAACCTGCCTACTCGAACCCCTCGGCCTACGCAGGGACGGCCCTGCGCGCCATGGCCACGCAGCTTCGGCACCACGCCGGCGTCACCGACTTCGCCTCCGCCCTGTCCGCCGAGGTCGCCCGCTCCCAGGACTATGACATGTTCGATCTGCTGCCCACTTCCCGATCCAGCATCGGCTACCGCTATGACTGGACCACCTACGTCATCCACCCCGACGCTTCCTTCACGTTGGAGTACCGGGGCCGGTGGCGTCCTTACCTGCTGGAGTTCGAGCGAAGGGCCACGACGCCAAAGCGTGCCCGCTCCCGCCTGAAGTCCTACCGCCGGTACTTCCTGAGCGGCTGGGCTGAGCGGGACCACGAGGGTCGCTTGCCCCGGGTGCTCTTCGTCTTCGAGTCCCCCGGCAGCGAGACCGCCTTCCTCGACGTCGCCGACGGGATGCAGGAGATACCCATCATCACATCCAACGCAGAGACCATTGCCGAGCGTGGCATCCTGGGCGGCTCGTGGATTCTCCCGCCGTCGCACTCCCTGGACAGAAGGCCCCTGTCTGAGTTGTACCCAGTTGCAAAATGACAACATGTCCACTCCCGCCGTTCCCGATACTTCCTGTAGGGGGTGTCCCAGCATGGCTGCTGGGACCATCTTCTCGACGCGACACGTCACCCAAACCCCTTCCGCCCTCCCGATTGCAACTCGTTGCAGAACTGATAGGTCAGGCTTCATCGTTGACAGGGCAGACGCAGCCCATCCCTATGACTCGTCAGCTACGGTTTCCCGCTACAGCCGCCCTGCCACGGAGTCCGGCAAACGGACACCGAACTCCTCGCCACCTGTTGCCATCCTGTCACGGGAGCCGTCCTCAGGACTTCCTGTAGGGGACAAAAGGGCATTCCTCCACCTACGGTGTCAGCCCCCAACAGGCCCCAAAATGCCAATTTGTTGCAGAACCGGCGGGATCGCGGAGCCGCTCGGAGATATCGCCGCCCACCCCCTTCTCGACATGTTCGACGCTCTCGACGGGTTGACGCGTCAACATCTTCAGCGAATAGAGGGGGCGCGGCACGGCCCCTGGTCAGTGGTTGAAGATCGGTTGTCCAGTGGCGTATAGTAAGACTCAGTGCTATAATAGTCAGTGGAAAGAGCAATCATGTCCCCCAAACTATCGAGGAACACCGAGACCATCACCTTCTCCCTCCCCCCGGAGATGGCCGAACATCTGCGGCAGGTGGTGAAGGAGGAGGACCGCACCGTGAGCGAGCTGCTCCGGGAGGCCATCCGCCTGTACATGGAGGAGCGGGAGTGGCGCATCAAGGAACGTATGGAGCGGAGGCGCTCACGCCAGAACGAACGGCAGTGAACCGAGAGGAGGACGCACCCATGAATCAGACGAATGACTACACGCCCGTTGCCCTCTACGCCAGGGTGTCCAGCGACCGCCAGGACGTGGACCTGTCCGTGGCGGCGCAGCTTAGGGCGCTCAGGGACTACGCCGAGAAGAACGGCTACCACGTCGCCCGCGAGTACGTGGACGAGGCCGAGAGCGGACGCATCGCCGACCGGCCCCAGTTCCAGAAGATGCTGGACGAGGCCGCCAAGCCGGAGGCTCCCTTCAAGGAAATCTTGGTCTGGAAGTTCAGCCGCTTCACCAGGAAGCGGGAGCACGCCGTCGCCTTCAAGTCGATGCTCCGCAGGCGGGGCATCCGCGTGGTCTCCATCACCGAGCACGCCGACGATTCCCCCACCGGCAAGCTCATGGAGGCCATCATCGAGAGCGTGGACGAATTCTACAGCGAAAATCTTGCCCAAGAAGTTGTCCGGGGCATGAGGGAAGCCGCCTCCCGCGGCTTCTGGGTCGCCAGCAGGGTTCCCTACGGCTACCGTAAGCTCATGGTGCAGGACGGAGCCAAGAAGCGGCCCAGCCTCGAACCCGATCCGGCCACCGCGCCCGTGGTCGAGCGCATCTTCGGCATGGCGGAGTCCGGCAGGGGAATCCTGGACATCACCCGGACCCTCAACGACGAGGGTATCGCCAACCCCACCGGCAGGCTCTGGTCCAAGAACGGCGTCCACATCATCCTCCGAAACGAGGCGTATACCGGAACCCTGGTCTGGGGCGTCGACGCCAAGGACAAGGCGGACCCGGTGCGGGTGGAGAAGGCCTTCCCCGCCATCATATCCAAGGCCCGGTTCCGCAGGGTGAACCGGAAGCTGCGCTCCCGCGCTCCCAAGCGGAACCACCCACGAAGAGTGGGGAGCACCTATCTCCTCAGTGGGTTGGTCCGGTGTAAGGCGTGCAACCGCGCCCTCTCCGGCCAGGACGCCAAGAGCGGCAAGTTCGCCTACTACGTCTGCCAGTCCCTCCTCAAGCGGGGCAGCGGGGCCTGCGACGCCCCCAGGCTCAACGCCCGGCGATTCGAGGAGAAGGTGGTGGGGAAGATTCGAGAGAACGTGCTCACCGAGTCCAACATCCGGACGTTGGTGAAGCTGGTGGACGAGGAGATGGACGGGGTGGCAAAGGAGCAGAGGCAGAAGCTGGAAACCATCGAGGCGGAGCTGGTGGACGTGAAGCGCAGGTTGGGACGGCTTTGCGACCTGGCGGAGACCACCGACCTGGACATTGACGACTTCAAGCCCCGCATCAGAGAGCACCGGGAGCGGCAGGAGAAACTGGAGGCCACGGCGGAGGAGGCGAGGGCGATGCTCTCCCAGCGCAGGGAGGTTTTGGACGATGCGGAAACCATCACGGCCTACGCCCTGGACATGAGCGAGTTCCTGAACGAGAGCGAACTGACGGAGCGCAGGGCCTTCATCGAGAGCTTCGTGAAGGAGATCGTCGTCATGCCGGACAATGCCGTGGTTCGCTACACGATTCCGATGCCCGACGACAGCCCCATACCTGGGAGAGACGTCGAGGAGATGGTCCTGAACGGCTCTGTTCTGTCTACCGTCAAGTTTGGTGGGCCGGGAGGGACTCGAACTCTCCGCCCGCTGAATGGCATCGTCAATGCTACCTAGGAGGGTTCCCCAGGGCCAGCCCCCCGACGCCACCCCCCCCTCTTGCAAAATAAGGACATTTGTGCTAGAGTGTAATCAATCAGTGAGCCCAGTGAGCCGCCGGCCCACACCTTCGTTGAGCAGGGTTGCCGCGAGTTGCAGGGTATAGGGCATATGGAAGGCGGGAGAGCAGAGGGTCAAGCAGTGGCCTGGCGGCCCACTCCTTGTATGACGCAAGGTCCGGCTACGCGACGCCTACGTCCCGGCTACGCGACGGCTACGGGACAGCTCGCTTCGGGGGCCGGCTGGAAAGTGGACAAAGGCGTCGCGGACCGTGCCGGAGGCGTGGCAACTGTGACGCCCGAGTGTGCCGGATTAGCCGTGCCGCTGGCGCCGCTCCTTCACTGGCAGTCACGCCTTTACGCACAAACGGGAACTCCGAAGCGGCGGGACGGATAACCGGCCCCGCCGGCGCATGCTCTGCATCCCGTTGCACGTGGAGCATCGGTTGGGAGCGGGAAGACCGCAGCGGTGCTTCTTGCCGTTGCGAACATTGGTCGTGCTCCGGGCGCATCCTACATGGAAGTTGCGGCCGCACTCGCCGCACTGTAGAAGGTGCTGCAACAGGTGGAGCACACTCGTGTTCCTCTTGGCCCTCCTGCTCCGCTGCTTCTTCAGCGCCTACGCCCGTTCCTCAGGGGGAAACCACCGCCGCCGCCTGCGAGCCAACACTTTGACGCCGGCTATCGCCAGGACGGCCCCGTCGCCTTCATTAGGAGGATTGAGTTCGACAGACGACAGGTCGGGATCAAGTACACAGTGCCGATCCCGGCTGGCGATGGGTTAACCACAACGGCCGAAGCGCCTAGTATTAGGGGAAATGGTACCCCTGCCCGGACTCGAACCGGGGCAAGCGGTTTAGGAAACCGCTGCTCTATCCGCCTGAGCTACAGGGGCACAGATACGAAACGGGGGTCGAGGGGGTTGGCGCGCCCCTCTTGGCATTCTATAGAGGATTTGGCGCCTGTTCAAAGCGCGTTCGGCCTCTGGGGTTCAACATTTCTGGAATGTGCGCGCGGTGGCTCTGTGACTGTGGCCTCGCATGAACCATCTTACCTGACGCAACCCGCCAGTCAACTCCGCCACCAATGACCAGCGGAGTCCGGTCGTTCCCCGCACCCATTCTGCCCAGAGAGGATGTGGCTTGCACAGAATGCCCGCCCTCCTGCGCCGGCGTAGTGGGCCCGCGCAGGGCGCAGTCCTGCAAACGATGTGCCGCCCGGCGCCACGACCTAGTCCTGAGCGGCGTAGGCGCACGTTTCATGGGACACGAGGCCGGCGTTGCTTGCTGGCACTGTCGCCAGATTGACCAAGCCTTTGAGTGCATTACACTTGCCGTGGGCGCTTAGCGGTCGATTGTGGGGGAGGCTAGCCTTCCACCAGGCTGATGGACTCTCATGCACGGCGAGGCCATCACGCGCCGCGAGCCTAATCATGAAGGGATACGGGGAACCAATATGACCGAGACCTATGACGTAGTCATCATCGGCGGTGGGGCGGCGGGCGAGAATGTGGCGGGACGAACGGCGCCCGCCGGTCTCAGCACCGTGATCGTGGAGTCGGAGTTGGTGGGTGGGGAGTGTACGTATTGGGCCTGTATGCCGAGCAAGGCGCTGCTGAGGCCCGCCGAGGCGCTTGCCGCGGCGCGCCGCGTTCCGGCGGCGCGCGGCGCAGTGACCGGGACGGTGGACGTTCCCCGCGCGCTGCGCGGCCGCGACGCTTTCACCAGCGGATGGGACGACAAGCACCAAGCGGCATGGGTCGATTCGGTTGGAGCGACCCTCATCCGAGGGAAGGGCCGGCTGAACGGCCCTAGGAGGGTGGTCGTTGACCAGGCTGACGGTGGGGAGCTCGAGATTGAGGCGCGGAAGGCGGTGGTGCTGGCGACGGGCTCGCGGGCGTTCGTTCCGCCGATTGCAGGGCTCGCGGAGGCTGAGCCCTGGACGAGCCGCGAGGTCACCTCGGCGCAGAGCGCGCCGGAGAGCCTGATCATCATCGGCGGGGGGGTCGTGGGCTTGGAGATGGCGCAGGCCTGGAAGTCGCTGGGGACGGCGAGCGTGACGGTGCTCGAGCGGCGGCAGCCCCAGGATTCGGCCACAATTGAGCCGTTCGCGATGGAAGCGGTGATCTCGTCGCTCGAAGGGCAGGGGATCGTGTTCCGCCTCGGCTGCGTGGTGGCATCGGTGGAGCGGACGGAAGGCGGCGTGAAGGTAACGATGGACAACGGCGAGGATCTGGCGGCGGAGCAAGTGGTCGTGGCGACGGGAAGGACTGGCGTCGTGGATGGCGTGGGCCTCGATTCCCTCGGCGCGTCAGCGGGGCGGTTCGTCTCGGTCAATGACCACCTGCAGGTCGAGGGCGTCGACGGAGGCTGGCTGTACGCGGTGGGCGACGTGAACGGCCGGGCGCTGCTTACGCATCAGGGCAAGTATCAGGCGCGCCAAGCGGGAGACCACATCCTCGGCAAGGAGGCGTCGGCCTGGGCGGACAATAACGCCGTTCCCGCCGTCGTGTTCACAGACCCGCAGGTGGGGAGCGTGGGGCTGACGGAGCGGGCGGCCCGCAGCAGAGGCTTGAACGTTCGCGTCGTGGAGATGGGTTGGGGGATCGCGGCCGCGCCGCTGCTGGGCGAGGGCTTTAAGGGCGGCGTGAAGTTCGTCGTGGACGAGGATCGTCGGGTGTTGGTAGGGGCGACGTTCGTGGGGCCGGGGGTGGGTGAGCTGACCCACGCGGCCACGATCGCCATCGTGGGCGAGGTAACGCTAGACCGGCTCTGGCACGCGACGCCATCGTTCCCGACGTTGAGCGAGATATGGCTGCGGTTCCTGGAGGCTTACGGGCTGTAAGAGGCCGTTCAATGCAATCACCAAAGGCCTGTTGGGGGAGGGGATAGCCAGGAGGTCGAACGCGCCGAGGTTCTTGGCGGCGGGAAGCGCGCCGCCTTGATCCTGTGGTCCACCACGCGATGATGGCGCCCTATCAAGTCTAGTTCCGACAGCCGCAGCAGGTAGCCGGGGTGGCCCACTCTCTCAGCTGCGCCCCGGATTTCGATCCCGCACAGCACCAAGCGCTTCCCTGCGTCCGAAGCTCACCGCTCCGAGTCGAAAACCCGAGTCCATTTACCGGTTGCCCAAGGCGGCCCAATGGCCGTGGCGATTGACAGGTTGAGCGGTGGGGCTGACCTGGTCGTTAAGCCGACTCCATATTTGCTGACCTAGAGTGGATTCCGGATGCGCCATCCGGTCTTGGCGGGCCGTCTTCCTCGATCTGCGGAGTTCCGTCCGCCTCCACGCAGCGGACATGGAAATCATGACGCCCTTCTTCGAACGGCCAATCGTAGCGCCAGATCACCCAGGCAACATCCGACAGCGGGGTGCGTAATTCCGCCTCGCGCCATTCGGGTTCGTTGTCCAAACGCACCTCCACCTTGGAGATGCCACGGGCGCCGGCGTAGGCGATCCCACCAATGGGGACCAGCTTCCGGTCACCGTCTTCGATCAGCGAGTCCACCGCCACCGTATCCACCACAGACGTGGCCTTGACGAGCGCCTCCTTGGACCAACCGCGTTCGACCCAGTAGCCCGACCTATATTCGTCTATGACCTCGATTCCGGTGATCCACTTGGGCTGTTTCATGCCGAAGCGATCGGGAAGCCAAATCCGCAGCGGAAACCCATGATCGAACGGTATCGGTTTGCCGTCCCAGTTGTATGCGAGCATGATCCGCTCGTCGGAGTTGATCAAATCAAGATCAACTGTCTCGTAAAAGCCGTCGCCACTGGTTATCAACAGGTAGCGCGCGTCGCTCCGGGGTCGAACGTCGCTAAGAATGTCCTGTAGACTGGCGCCGGTCCAGTAGGTGGTGCCTATCAGTGAGCCGGCCACCCGATTGGAGATGCAACTCAGGGTGACGAACTCATTGCGAGCCTCGTACCTGGTCCGGAGGTCGTCCAAGGTCAAATCCATCGGGTTACTCACGAGGCCAGTGATCGGCAGGGTCCACGTGGCGCCATCGATCACTGTTGGCTCCGAACGGATGAAGACCTTGTAGTGATCTCTGACGGCGGTATACTCGGGCCGCGTCCCGAGAGCCGGTTTGAGAGGGTCGTTTTCGTTGGGCAGCTCGACAACCGTCGGGGTCGTGGGCATGTTGGCCTTCATCGCCTCCAAATCGGCTTCCAAGCGGTTGCGCTCGTTCATTTCGAGGACGCGCCCCAAGCCGGCGCCAACAACCGTGACGGTAGCCGTAGCCACACCCATTTGGATGAGAAACTGCCGCCTGCCGACGACTCCCACGGACCGCGTCCCCTCCTGCGCCGACGAGGCGGTAGTCGTAAAGGAGGACTGAGGCAGCAGTCTGCGGGCCGTGACGACCGTAGCGACGCCCCAGACACAGAAAACACCGATGACCCACAGGAAGATGAACGACATGGAGGTCGAGGACTGGGCCATGCCTGCCGAGATGATCCCGATCGGCAGGCCCAAGGCGGCGCCCACCAGGAGGCCCAACCGGGGTCCGCTACCGGCAGGCCAGCGTTCAACAATAACGTAGAAGATGATGGTTGCCACGATTCCGGCGATGCCGAACGCTAGCACCGCCTGGATATGTTCGGCGGTCTTCGCAGTGTCCGCGACGTTGAGGCCCAGCATTTGCAGGCTATCAATCATCAGGTCGATGCCGAACGTTACGACCGGCCCAGGCAGAATTCGGGCAATCCAGTCGAAGATGTCATACGGCGCGAATGAGAGGTCGAGCCACTTGTCCGCCAGGTACATCACCGCAACCATAGGTACAGTGAGCAAGCCACCGACCAGAGCGCCGAGCCCGATGGTCTGAGTCTTCATTGGATGCCCCTTTTCACTAGGTTTAGCTCCATGGCGTTGTTCACTGGCGGGAGGCTGGCGCGGCCCCGTTGGCGCCGCCGTAGGGGCGGGGCGCCTCGGCTCAGGCGTCTGTCATGAATACAGCACAGATGGGCCGGAAGTGGTGGAGATAGGGGGGCTCGAACCCCCAACCTCGGCGTTGCGAACGCCGCGCTCTCCCAGTTGAGCTATATCCCCACAGGCGTGGCTGGCCCACCTGATTTCAGCCTAGCAAACGCCCTAGGGGGTGTCAAACGAGATAGGCGCAGCGGCCTGATGCCGTGGGTCTGTTCGTCGTCGGGCCGGGGTCTGAGAGGTCATGTTCCGGCGCCTACCGTGGTCCCGCAGGCGTGAGCGCCGTCGCTGGGAGGGCTACAGCATGACGACCGAACGCAGGACCTCCCCGCGCTCCATCTTATGAAACGCCTCCTCCACGTCCCCCAGCCCAATGGTCTCGGACACGAATCCTTCCAGGTTCAGACGGCCCTGCAGGTGCAGGTCGATGAACATTGGGAAGTCCCGGGTGGGCAGGCAGTCTCCGTACCACGACGACTTGAGCGAGCCGCCCCTGCCGAACACCTCCAGCATCGGAAGCTCAATCTTCATGTCGGGACTGGGAACGCCCACGAGCACCACCGTTCCGGCGAGGTCTCGCGAGAGGAACGCCTGCCTATAGGTGACCGGGTTGCCCACCGCCTCGATGGCCACGTTGACTCCATTGCCGCCTGTGAGCGCGCGTATGGCCTCCACAGGGTCCGTCTGCGTGGCGTTGATCGTATCCGTGGCCCCGAATCCCTTCGCCCATTCCAGCTTCCTGTCGTCGATGTCGACGGCGATGATGGTGTGTGCGCCCGCCAGCCGCGACCCCGCGATGGCTGCGTCGCCAACGCCACCGCACCCAAAGACCGCGACCGAGTCGCCCCGGGTCACGCCGCCGGTGTTGACCGCAGCGCCCAGCCCGGCCATCACCCCGCACCCGATGAGCCCGGCCGCCGCCGCTGACGCCGCCGGGTCCACCTTCACCGCCTGACCCGCATGGACCAGCGTCAGCTCAGTGAAAGCGCCGATCCCCAGAGCCGGCGAGAGCGGGCTGCCGTCGGCGAGCGTCATCTTCTGCGCCGCGTTCATGCTGTTGAAGCAGTACCAGGGACGGCCGCGGAGACAAGAGCGGCAGGCGCCGCAGGGAGCGCGCCAGGCGATGATGACGAAGTCCCCAGGCACGATGTTAGCCACACCCTCTCCGATGGCCTCTACCACCCCGGCTGCCTCGTGTCCCAGCAGGAACGGAAACTCGCCCGAGATTGCTCCTTCCCGGTAGTGAAGATCCGTGTGGCACACGCCGCAGGCCTGCACCCGCACGAGGGCCTCGCCGGGGCCTGGGTCGGGCACGAGGATGTCCTCGAGCGTGACCGGAGCTCCTGCTGATCCAGCTACCACTCCCTTGACCTGATTGGCCATGAGTCTCCCCCTCCTGATGTTGCATCGGAATCTCGCGAATCCGCGACCGGCCGCGCCTCAGATGTTGAACACATGGACACTGTAACGGCGGCGCCCGAGTGAATCGAGGGAGATTCTAGCAGAATCGGTCCGCCCGGCTGCGCAACGCCATGCACAGGGCAGGGATGGCCTTTGATTGTATTTCCGTTACGCTAATCAGCCGGATTTCGGTGGGTGTAGGCACGGAGCCGTAACAAGGGCGTAATAGGGCGTAACGAGCCGTAATGAAGCTGTAAAGGAACTGTAAAGGATCTGTAATGGTTCCGTAACGGAACCGTAACGGAACCGTAACGGAACCGTAACGGAGCGGGATGGCTCCAAAGAGCCTGTGCCTTATAACGGCATTGGCTCCGGTCCCAGCCTTCCTCGGAGGGTCTTGCCCCTTGGGTTGTTCCCTCAGCGCCCCTGCCACAGGGGGATTCTCTATGGTTAGCCTCCAGTGCACTATGTATGCGGCAGGCTCCTAAGGAAGAGAAGCGGGCCGGGGGCCCACTTCATGGGATACCATAGCACACCTGTTCGTATTTTGCAAGGGGGGTGGGGCAGAGGCTTCCCCCGAGGCAGGGGGCAGGGATTGGAGATGGGTGGGCTTGTTGTGGCCTACGCCCTCCTACAGCGGAGGGTCTGGCTTAGCCTACGCCGCTATCCCGCCCGCACCACCCTCCAACGTTTTTGGAAACAGGGGGACTCGCTGTACCCCCGGCGGGGGCTGGCGCCCCCTGCACCCTGCTTGGGGGAGGGCGGCGGCGGCGTTTTTCACCTTGGCGCATTCAGACGCTTCCTAGCCTTCCCCCGTACTCAGAGGCAGGGACAGAGGCTTCCGCCGGGGGTGGGGGTGGGATAGGATACCCCTTCCTGGCCTACTCCCGAGTACAGGTGGGGGAACAGAGGCTTCGCCAGGGGTGGGGGCTTGTTCAGAGATTCCCTGGACAACCCGGGCGAGTCGAAAGACAGCTTCCTTGAGAAGTTGCAGCGGCAACGAGAAGGCAGCCCGCCGGAGATTCACCAACTGATAGAGGAGGCGTCGTGGTGACAGGTACAAGCGGCCGTTGGGATGAGTTCGTTAGGCGGGCCAAGGAGTACGTTGACAGTGAAAGGCCGGAAGACAGCGCAAGGCTGAAAAGCGACGAGCTTGACTACAAGCTTGAGATGGGTCGCAAGCTGGCAGAGGCGAGAGAAGCGGTGCTTGGCGGCCCCGGCGACTGGGGCAGTTTGGTAAAGAGCGGACTCAACTACAACACTGTCAATAATTTTACGAGAAACAGATTTCTCACCTGGCTCAATGAGCGTCCGGACGACGTGCTGAAGGCGCTGCAAGCGATCTGGACACGGGACAACCGGCCCTATGCCGACAGGATCCGCGCCTTTAGTGATTTGCTCCCAGCGTCAGGGATGAGCAGAGAAGGACACCGTATGGATGTAAGCGGCACCGGGACCCGTATGAGCTTTATATCGGCCCTACTCATGGGGTTGGATGTGCACCAGTACCCGCCATTCATGGTCACGGTGTTTGACAAGGTTTACGAGCGCACCGGGTACGGCGCACCGGAGCGGGGCGCAAATGAGGCGGCACTGTATGAGCACGCCCTTGGGCTCCTGGACCGGTTCATTGAGGAAGCGCGGGGGCGTGGACTGCCCTTGCGCGACCGCCTTGACGCGCAGTCAGTGGTTTGGGGGATCAAGGATGAGCCACCCGACCCCGACCCCGGCCCTTGGCCGCCGGACAAGATTGAGGCGTTGGCCGACAAAGTGTTTCTCCCCGTCGAGTTTCTCGTAGAGATTGACGCTTTGCTCAAGGACAAGAAGCAGGTCATCTTCCAGGGGCCGCCGGGCACGGGGAAGACCTACGTTGCACAGGAACTTGCGTTGTGGCTTGCGGGGTCGGAGGGTCGGGTCACGCTTGTGCAACTTCACCCGTCCTATGCCTACGAGGACTTCGTGCAGGGCTTCCGCCCTACACTGCAAGACGGGCAGGCCGGATTCGAGCTAAGGGATGGGCCGCTGCTGCGGGCGGCGGAGCGGGCGCGGGATGAGCCGGACGCGGACCACTTCCTGGTCATTGACGAGATCAACCGGGGCAACATCGCCAAGGTGTTCGGGGAGCTCTACTTCCTGCTGGAATACCGCGGAAGGCAGATGACTCTCCAGTACTCGGACGAACCGTTCTCGCTGCCTGAAAACCTGTACATCATTGGGACGATGAACACCGCCGACCGTTCCATTGCGCTGGTTGACCTAGCGCTGCGCCGCCGGTTCTACTTCGTGGAGTTCCACCCGGATGAGGAGCCAGTGAAAGGCGTGCGCCGCCGATGGCTCAAGGAGGAGGCGCCCGACATGGAATGGGTGGCCGACATCGTCGAACGCGCGAACGAGAAGCTGAGCAACGACCGGCACGCCGCCATTGGGCCGAGCTACTTCATGAAGCCTGGCCTCGACGAGGCTGGCGTCTATCGCATCTGGAAGCACAGCGTTCTCCCATACATTGAAGAGCGTCTTTTCGCAGAGCGCGAGGGCATCGGTGATTTCGACCTCGATACCCTGCGTAGGGCAGCAAATCGCGGCGGCCCGCAGGAGGAGCAGAGCAGCGAGGGCGCCGGCAACGAGGGGAATTAGGACGTAGGGGGAGCGATGCGTGAGATTAACCTGTGTGAGTACGCTCCGAGCAAGCCGCGGCCGCTCTCCAACGCTGAGTTGGTAACACTGCTGCGTGAGGCGAGAACCCTTGATCTCTCCGTCGTACCCGCTATTGGAGAGGACAGTGAATATGTCCTAAAGCCCGGCTCCACCGTCGGGGCGGTGGAAATTGGCGACCTGTCGGTGCTCATACAGCCCAAGATCGGCATTCCGCAGCTACTCTCGCTAGCGTGCTACGCCATGGGCGTGTACAAGCCTCAGGAACTGCGGCTGTTCGACTTCAAAGAAGAGGAGGCGCTGCCGGATGTCCTAGCGCGGGCGTTGGCGGCTGCTGCACGCAGGGCATTCTCTCGCGGGCTGCTCCACGGCTACCGCACCGAGGAGGAGGCGCTGCCCGCCGTGCGCGGGCGTATCAGGTTCGACGAGCAGCTACGGCGCCGGTTCGGCGCCCCCGTGCCGATCGAGGTGCGCTACGACGAGTTCACGGACGACATCTTGGTGAACCGGTTGGTGAAGGCGGCGACGGCGCGGCTGGGCGGGATGCGGCTTCGGTCGCCGGAAGCGCGCCGCGGACTCGGACGAGTTGCAGGGATGCTCGACAACGTCGCACCCGTTGAGTTCTCGCCAAGCGCTGTGCCAGAGGTCACCTTCGACCGACTGAACGAGCACTACCGGGGCGTCGTGGGGCTGTCACGACTCATCCTGCGACACAGCGCGTTCGAGTCCAGCCGGGGCGAGGTGCGCGCATCCGGGTTCCTGATGGACATGAACAAAGTCTTCCAGGAGTTCCTGACGGTGGCGCTGCGGGAAGCGCTGGGAGTCTCCTCCCACACGTTTGGGGAGTACACCATCCCCTCACTCGATAAGGGTGGTCTCGTGCATCTCAGGCCAGACCTCGTGTGGCGGGATGGCAGGGACTTCCTCTTTGTGGGCGACGCAAAATACAAGCGCATCAGGGACGAGCGCGTGCCCAACGCCGACTTGTACCAGTTACTCGCCTACGCTACCGCGCTTGCTCTGCCGGGCGGGCTGCTGGTCTACGCGAAGGGCGAGGAGGAGCCGGTGGTCCATGAGGTCAGGGATTCTGGCAAGCGGCTTCAGGTCGCCGCGCTCGACCTGTCCGGGACGTTCGACGAGGTGCTCCGTCGGGTCGAGAGCCTGGCGAATAAGGTCGCAGGGTTGCGCGACGAGGCGCGGAGTCTGCTGCGCGCTGCATAGTCCGGTTCGCCGCCTTGCTGAGCGCGTCAAAGCTCACATCCACGCGTCGCCGGCCCTGCCCGCGGCATAGCGCGACGGCGCCAAGCGACGGCAACCCGGCTTGGGCGCGAAACAGGGGCCACCGCCGTCAGCGGTGGCCCCTGTATTTTCTTGAACCGGAGGCGCTAGGACGCGGGCGCCTCGTCGAGGCCGAAGAGCTTGTGGGGCGTCATGCGGGGACCGTAGCCCTGCCAGTACTCGTTCGTGGCGGGGTTGTAGCGGCCCTGAAGAAAGCTTCCGGGGCGTTCGCTGCGAAGGATCAGGGCCGTGGTGCGCTCCGTTTCCCCCACCTCTGCGTGGATGAGCCAGGGCCGCACCAGATCGACGTCCCCGGGGCCCACTTCGAACCTGCCCGTGAGCTCGACCTCGGCGTAATCGGGCTTCGACCCGTCGTCCAGCCGCTCGTAACGCTCAATGGCGTCGGTTCCGTCAACCACACCGTAGAGAGTCCAGTTCTGGGCGTGGTCGTGGATGAGAGGCTTCGCCGTCGGCGCGGTGTTGTTGGTCTTGATGAACCCGTTGAGGACGAAGCCATAGTCCGGGTCCTCGTAGAAGAGCAGGTTCTCGGCCCGGTTGGTGTAGGGGGTGTCCGGCCACTCCTTCGAGCTTTCGCGCAGGCCGGGGTCGGCGAGAAGCTCGCGCATCACGGGGATCATCCTGTCCCACCGCCTGTCGACGTCCGGCTCCTGTTCGTGGAGGTCCCGCAACTGTGCGATGAAGCGCTTGACCGCGGATTCGGTGGTGGTGACCATGTCTCCTCCCTGCGCCGGACGGGTTGGGGCTGCTGTGGAAGTGGTGGGCGGTAGAGGACTTGAACCTCTGACCTCTGCGATGTCAACGCAACGCTCTTGCCAACTGAGCTAACCGCCCCCGCTCTCGGCGAGCATAGCAAAGGGCCTAGGGAGCGTCAAGGAACGAGAGGTCAGACTCGCTGGCGCCATCCGCGGCGCGTGGCCGGCCCTGTGCTACAATTCTGCCGTCGCTCAGCACCCACCGGGTCCGAGGTAAGAAGTATGCCGCCTTTCGAGGAGCTGAAGGTCTTCACCGGGAACGCCCATCCGCAGCTTGCGCGGGATATCTGCGAATACCTGCGCATTCCCCTGAGCAAGCTGGAGGCCTTCAAGTTCAGCAACGACAATACATTCGTGCGCATCTTGGAGAACGTCCGCCAGAGGGACGTGTTCCTGGTGCAGTCGATTTGCTACCCGGTCAACGACAACCTCATGGAGCTCCTCATTATGATCGACGCCGCCAAGCGGGCGTCGGCGGGGCGCATTACGGCGGTCATCCCCTACTATGCCTACGGACGCACGGACAAGAAGGACCAGCCCCGCGTCCCCATTACGGGCAGGCTGGTGGCCGACCTGATCACCACGGCGGGCGCGGACAGGGTCCTCACCGTCGATCTTCACGCCGGCCAGATCCAGGGGTTCTTCAACACGCCGGTGGACGAGTTGACGGCCCTCCCCATTCTCATCCGGCACTTCAAGCAGAAGGAACTCGCCGACGCCGTGGTCGTAGCGGTGGATATCGGCATCTCGAAACGCGCTCGCGACCTCGCCGAGCGCCTGGACCTTCCCTTGGCCATCGTGGAGAAGCGGCGCATCGGAAACCTGGAGAGGGCCGAGAGCCTCAACATCATCGGGGACGTGAATGGCAAGACGTGCATTACGTTCGATGATGAGATCGACACCGGCGGCTCGTTGGTGTCTGCCGCAAATGCATTGCGGGAGGCCGGGGCCAAGGAGGTGTTTGCAACCTGCACTCACGCTGTGCTGTCCAAAGAAGCAGGGAAGCGCCTCATCGGGAGCCACATCAACGAGGTTGTCGTCACCGACACCATCCCCGTTCCCGCGGTGAAGCGGGACCACAAGGTCACCGTCCTCTCCGTGGCGTCTCTTCTTGGAGAGGCCATCTCGCGCATCCACAGCGGCCTCTCCGTGGGGGCCATGTTCGATCATCACGAGGAGTGGTAACCGCTCTCCCCGGACGGGGCGAGCCTGCTCTGCGTTTTCCACACTGACTAAGGAGGGCTTCAATGGGTAGTATCGTCGCCGCCATGGCCACTGTTCACGCACCTCAGCTTGTCACTAGGCCGCCGGAAGAGGACCATGACCAGCTTCAGGCGGGCATTGATGCTATGGGCCAACTTGGTAAGGTCCTCGACGATACCAAGCCCGATGCGCTGCTGCTCATTGGCATCGACCACCTGGAGACGTATTTCCTGGACGCGGTGCCCACCTTTGCCCTGGTAACCGGGGAAAGGACAAGGGCCGCCTTCGCCCACACCAGCCACGATGTCCCCAACCACCAGCCGCTGGCCAAGGCCATGCTGGAAGGGCTTATTGGCGCCGGCTTTGACCTGACGTTCTCCGAAAACGCCCTCCTGGGCCACGCGTTTTCAACCCCCCTTGAATACATCCACCAGGGCAGGGCCATACCGGTCGTGCCCCTGATGGTCAACGTTTACCTACCGCCGCTGCCCACTCCCCAGCGCTGCGTGGACCTGGGCAGGGCCATAGCTAAGGTCATTGAGGAACGCCCGGAGAACGTGGCGATCGTTGCCAGCGGAGGAATGTCCCATTACCCCGGCACCTCGAAGTACTACGATCCCGAGTACGAATTCGATCGTTGGGCTATTCAGGAGATGGAGCACGGGGCGCTGGACGATCTAATGACGCTGACGGGACCGGACCTGGACGAAGTTGGAAACACAGAGATGCTGACCTGGATGGTGATGTTCGGCGCCATCGGGCCGCAGCCGGGAGAGTTGCTGTCCTACCAGCCCACGTCGCATCACGGACACGCCGTCATGCGGTTTCTCCCCGGACGAGCGGCGCCCGCGGCGGAACGAACAACGAGGCCCAAGTTCGGCGGCTTCCAGTTCAAGGGCCAGGGCTACGAGTTCTATAAGTACCCGCCATCCGATACCTACGCCATGCAGAAGCTGCTGGTGGACCTGCGGGGCAGCGCGCCGCTGCGGGAGCGGTTCTTCGAGGACATGGACGCCGTCATCAGCGAGCGGGATGGCCTGTCGCCGGAGCACGTCGAGGCGATCAAGACGCTCCAGGTCAAGCCAATGGTCGACCTGGGAGCTCACCCCATCCTGACGCTAACCAGCATCCTCGTGATACAGGCTCATCAGCGGCGGCTGAAGGCGGAGGCCGGCGCGTAGCCGCTGAGGCGATGCGCCCGCAGAGCCTTCACGCCCGGCTCTGCTGGGCGCCTTGACGGAGCCGAGGCTCTCCCGCCCAGGCGGTCCCGCCGTTGGAGACCTTACAAACCGCCTTCGGCCCCTGCCCCCGTAGACGAGCGTTGCGCTACAATTGGGGAAGCTATCTTGGAGATGGAGCGTCTATGCCTCTGGAGAACATCGTCGTCAAGGGGGCCCGCGAGCACAACCTCAAGAACGTTGACGTGGTCATCCCGAGGGGCGAGTTGGTGGTCATCACCGGCGTTTCAGGTTCCGGCAAAAGTTCCCTTGCATTCGACACCATCTATGCCGAAGGCCAGCGGCGGTACGTAGAGTCGCTGTCTGCCTACGCTCGGCAGTTCCTGGGTCTCATGGAGAAGCCGGACGTTGACTACATCGACGGCCTATCTCCAGCGATTTCGATTGACCAGAAGGGCGTCTCCCATAACCCCCGCTCCACGGTTGGGACTGTCACCGAGGTCTACGACTACCTCCGCCTCCTCTTTGCCCGCGTTGGCCAGCCTCACTGCCACAGCTGCGGCCGGCCTGTCCAGCGGCAAACGCTCCAGCAGATTGTGGACGCCGTCATGGGCATGCCTCAGGACGCCCGCATCATGGTCCTTGGGCCGCTGGTCCAGGACCGCAAGGGCGAGTTCAAGGACCTGTTCGAAGACGCCCGCAAGGGAGGTTACGTCCGCGTCCGCGTCGACGGTCAGGTTTACGATCTGGCCGAGCTTCCTGAGCTGGACAAGAAGTACCGCCACTCGGTTGAAGTGGTTGTTGATAGGCTGGTGATCGGCGGCAGCGCGGAGCAGAGCCGGGTCGCGGACTCAGTCGAGACAGCCCTCAAGCTCGGCGCGGGCGTTGTCCTCATCGTGGATTTCGACAGTGGCGACGAGCACCTGTTCAGCGAGCATTTCGCTTGCATGCACTGCGGCATCAGCTTTCCGGAGATTGAACCCCGGACATTCAGCTTCAACAGCCCTCACGGCGCCTGCCAGGCCTGCACGGGCCTCGGCGTCAAGCTGGAAGTTGACCCGGACCTGGTGGTCGTCGACAAGGAGCTCTCAATCGCGGAGGGAGCGGTCACGGCGTGGTCGCGCTCGGGGGCTTCCACTGGCTGGTACAGCAGCATCTTGGAGTCGCTGGCCCGCCAGTACGACTTTTCCACCCGCACGAAGTGGCGCGATCTGTCGCCTGAACAGCAGAAGCTGGTCCTGTACGGCAACGGCGGCCAGGCGCTGCGCATACGGCATCGCACGCACCTTGGCCGCGAGTTCAGTTGGGAGACCAAGTACGAAGGCGTCGTGGCAAACTTGGAGCGGCGGCACCGCGAGACTGAGTCCGACTACACCAGGGGCGAGCTTGAGCGGTACATGTCCGCCCGGCCCTGCCCATCCTGCCATGGCAAGCGGCTGAAGCCGGAGTCCCTAGCGGTTCTCTTGGACGGCAAGAGCATTATCCAGGTCACCGAGCAGTCCATCGACCGGGCCGTGGAGTGGGTCATCAGACTCCAGGGCGAGGGTCCCTCGGACAACGGGGCGCACCCGCTGTTGACGGACCGCCAGCAGACCATCGCCCGCCAGATCCTCAAAGAGATTCTGGGCAGGCTGCGCTTTCTGGCGGACATCGGCCTGGACTACCTGTCCCTGAGCCGCCAAGCGTCCACCCTGAGCGGCGGGGAGGCCCAGCGCATCCGCCTTGCGACCCAGATCGGCTCCGGGCTCATGGGAGTGCTCTACGTTTGCGACGAGCCGTCTATTGGCCTGCACCCCGTCGACAACTACCGCCTCATCGAGACGCTGAAGCGGCTGCGCGACCTGGGCAACACGGTGCTCATCGTGGAGCACGATGAAGCAATCATGAGGGCCGCCGACCATATCATCGACCTTGGGCCAGGCGCGGGTGAGCATGGCGGAGTCGTCGTTGCCCAGGGAACCGTGGAGGAGATAGCGGAAGCTCCCAGCTCGGTTACCGGCGCCTATCTGTCCGGGAGGACGCGCATTCCGATCCCTGAAAAGCGTCGCAAGGGAAACGGCCAGTGGATTACCGTCCGCGGCGCCCGCGAGAACAACCTCAAGGGCATTGATGCGCCATTCCCTCTGGGGCGTCTCGTCTGCGTCACCGGCGTGTCCGGCAGCGGCAAGAGCACTCTGGTGTACGAAGTGCTGTACAAGAAGTTGGCCCAAGTGATCAACCGCGCCAGAGAGCGACCCGGCGCCTGCGACCGCATAGATGGCATGGACAACATCGACAAGGTGGTCAACATCGACCAATCGCCCATCGGGCGGACGCCTCGGTCCAACCCGGCCACGTACGTTGGGGCCTTCACCCCGATCCGAGAGTTGTTCGCCACGGCCCCTGAAGCCAGAATGCGGGGCTACAAGCCCGGCCGCTTCTCGTTCAACGTCAAGGGCGGCCGGTGCGAGGCCTGTGGAGGCGGAGGCCACGTCCAGATCGAGATGCAATTCCTGCCGAACGTGGAGGTGCCTTGCGAAGTGTGCCACGGACGGCGCTACAATCGCGAGGCCCTGGAGATCACCTTCAAGGGCAAGAATATCTCCGAAATCCTCAACATGACCGTGGAGGAGGCGCTGGAGTTCTTCGAGGCGTTCCCCAAGATCAGGACCAAACTGGAGACCATGCGGGACGTCGGCTTGGGGTACATTCGCTTGGGCCAACCGGCGACCACGCTGAGCGGCGGCGAGGCCCAACGGGTCAAGCTGTCCACAGAGTTGTCCCGGCGGGCCACCGGCAAGACCTTGTATATTCTGGATGAGCCGACCACGGGACTCTCCTTCTCGGACTCCGCGGCCCTGCTCGGCGTGCTCCACCGGCTGGTGGACGCCGGCAACACGGTGGTGCTCATCGAACACCATCTGGATCTGATAAAGAATGCGGACTGGATCATCGACCTCGGACCTGGCGCCGGCGACAGCGGGGGCCGGGTCATCGCTCGGGGCGCCCCTGAGCAGGTGGCCAAGGTGGCGGGGTCGGCGACGGCGGCGTACCTTCAGGACCTGGTGAAGGCAAAGCCAGAGGCCCCGCCTCGCGAGCGTCGCAGGGTGAAGAGTGTAGCGTCGGCGTAGCGCGTCGAGCTGAGTTTGGGGAACGCTGGGAAGCCGTCATGGGCTGCTCACTTCGGATACTCGCTGGCCGTTGCCGGATGGTGGCAATACTCGCTTCATGCGGCATCGGCGGTCCTCTGCTCTTCGTTTCGTCCATGGGCGTCGCCAACTTCTTCCGCCCTGACCACGACCCAACGAGTCAGTTGGTCAGCGACCTCGGCAGAGGCGGCACGACTTACGCGTCTCTCATGAACGTGGGCGGATTCATCGTCCCGGGCATCCTCACAATCCTCTTCGGCGCCGCGCTCCTCCTGGCCATTGCGCCCAGAGGCTGGCGCCGGGCCGGCCCGGTATGCATAAGCCTGGGGGAGTGGGCATGATGGGCGCCCCGGAGTGTTCTCGAACGATCCAACCTCGGAGATCGTGGCCAACTCCGCATTGCTCCACCAGATATTCACGATCATCGTTATGGGCGGGGCCACGTTTGGCCCCCTGCTGCTGGCAAGGGAGTTCGGCAGAGATCCCCGATGGAGGGGATATAAGACGCTATCCCTGGTGGTCGCCCCGCTTGTCATTCTGGCCGTGTCCATCATGTTCATCGATTACTTCAGGGCGTGGCAGGGAGCGCTGGAGCGCGCCTTCGCGGGCCTCATATTCATCTGGACGGAAGCGGTGGCCATCAGACTGGCGATTCTTTCCCTGAGGGCCGGCCGGTCAGGCGCCGCGCAGGAGAAGGCCGAAACCGGTCTCGCGGCTCAGGGGTCTGGGCACGCGCCTCGACGCTTCTTCTCTCATGGCGTAAACTTGGCCCACCGATTGAGAAGTCACTCCCCAAGGAGCGAAGCATGGCGGCGTTGAACATCGCGCTTGGCGGTTACGGTCACACGGCGGCCCTCTTGGACGGCTCGGTCAGACCCCAGGGCGTAGACCTGGAATTCGTGGAGGTGTCACCCATTATCGCGGCGTTCCGCCGTATGGTTCGGGGTCTCGAATTCGACGTAGCCGAGATGGCCATCACCACCTACCTGTGCGCCAGGGCTTACGGGAAGCCCTTCACGGCCATTCCGGTGTTCCCGGTGCGGGCCTTCCACCACGGCGCCATTGTCTACAACACCAAGGCGGACGTCAGCAGCCCCAAGGACCTGGAAGGCAAGAAAGTGGGCGTCAACCGAGGCTACACGGTGACCACCGGCCTGTGGATTCGCGGAATCCTGCAAAGCGAGTACGGGCTCGACGTCAGCAAGGTCACCTGGATGCTGTCGGGCGACGAGCACGTTGCCGAGTACGAATACCCCGCCAACGTTGTCCCCATTTCAGAAGGACAGACCCTGGAAGAGATGCTCCAGTCTGGGGAGATCGCGGCTGCCATAGGGGTATCCGTGGACTCTGAGGACGTGAAGCCGCTCATAGCGGACGCCCGCAACGCCGCCTTCGAGTCCTTCCGCAAGACCGGGCTCTACCCCATCAACCACACCATCGTCGTTAAGGACGAAGTGCTTGAGGCCACCCCCTCAGTGGCCACCGCTCTGTTCGACGCCTTCGTAGCCGCCAAGAAGCCGTATCTCGATCGGCTGGCTTCGGGCCGGGACCTCTCCGATGCGGACAAGGGCCAACTCGCCATCAACGAGGTGGTGGGCCACGACCCAACGCCCTACGGCATAGCCCCCAACCGGCAGATACTGGAGACGGTGATTCAGCATGCGGTGGACCAGAGGGTCATTCCGCAGGCCCACGGGGTTGGGGACTACTTCGCAGCCAACACGCTTGATCTGGTGGGGTAGGGGTGTGGGTATGCAATCGCCTGGCCCCCGTCATTCCGGCGGAGACCAGCCCGGCGGCAACTGGAGACGCCTGATAACGGGCGACGTCTGAGCTTTCGCAGCACAGGATACCACCATGGTCCGAATGCGCTACAGCCGCTGGGACGGCACGCAGGACATCGGTTTCACCCAGGACGACCTGATGGACCACGTGGCCCAGGAAATGCTGGAGACCGGCGACCTTCGGGGCGTACTGAAGCGCCTGATGCAGCGGGGCGCCGATTTTGCCAGCGGCCGCCGCATGGAGGGCCTGCAAGATCTACTGGAGCGCCTTCGAAAGAGGCGCGAGGAGAATCTGGACCGATACAACCTGGGCGGCATGATGGACGACATCAAGGAGCGCTTGGACCGCGTCGTCGATACGGAACGCAGCGCCCTGAATGACATCCTGGGAGACCAGCCCTCAGAGGGCAGCGACTCCGCCCCGCCGGAAAGTGAACGGAGCGGCGACCCAGCGCCGTCCCAGGGCCGGCAGGGCGATGCTGGGTCGGGGGGCGAGTTCGAAGAAATGCGCCGTCGCATAGCCCAGCGCCGGCTGGAGCGGATGAACGAGTTGCCGACCGACGTCGGCGGCCGCATCCGGGACTTGCGCGAATACGACTTCATGGACCCGGCGGCGAGGCAGGAGTTCGAAGATCTGCTGCAGTTGCTTCAGCAGCAGCTTATGCAGAGCTACTTCCAAGGAATGCAGCAGAGCCTGCAATCCATGACGCCGGAGGCCTTGAAAGAGATCCAGCAGATGGTGCAGGACCTCAACCTCATGATCCAGCAGCGGCTGCGGGGTGAGCGGCCCGACTTCGACGGGTTCATGCAGAAGTGGGGACACTTCTTTCCTCCAGGCATTGAAGACTTGGACCAGCTCCTCGAATACCTGGAGCGCCAGATCGCTCAGATGGACGCCCTCATGAAGTCCATGACGCCGGAGATGCGCCAGGAGCTGGAGGGCATGATGCAGTCGCTGCTCCAGGACACCAGGTTGCAGTGGGACCTGGCGCAGCTAGCCGCCAACCTGGAGCGTCTGGACCCGGGAAGCACCAGCGGCGACGACTTCAACTTCAGCGGCGATGAGCCCATCACCCTCCAAGAAGCCATGCGCCTTATGGGGGATATGAACTCCATGGAATCGTTGGAGCAGGAGCTCATCGAGGCGGCTCGCTCCAACGACGCCTCTCAGATCGATTCCAGCGAAATCGAGCGCCTGCTGGGCCGGGAAGCCGGCGAGATGGCGGACCAGTTGCAGCAGATCACGAAAATGTTGGAAGAGTCGGGGATCATCCAACGCAAGGGCAAGAACTGGGAGCTCACCCCTCAGGCTATGCGCCGGATTGGGCAGAAGGCTCTTCAGGACATTTTCAGCAAGCTCCGCAAGGGCGTGTCGGGTTCCCATGACCTTCCTCAAACCGGGCCAGGCGTCGACGCTGGCGAGCAGTTCAAGCGCTGGGAGTTCGGCGATCCATTCACGCTGGACGTGCAGAAGACCATCACCAACGCTGTTATGCGGCAGGGGCCCGGAACGCCCGTCAAGGTCACCCCGGAAGACTTCGAGATCTCCCAAACGACGGCGGTGACCCGCTGCGCCACCGTGCTCATGCTGGACATGAGCTACTCGATGCTCATGGGAGGGTACTTCCAGGCCGGCCGCCGCCTGGCTTTGGCGTTGGATACACTGATCCGGTCCCAATTCCCCAAGGACACCCTCACGGTCGTTGCTTTCTCCTACTTCGTTCTCAAGCTCAAGCCGGACATGTTGCTCGACTCCTATTGGGTCGAGTTCGGCGGAGGAACCAATTTCCAGGAGGCCTTCCGACAGGCCCGGCAGATCCTGGGCCGGGATAAGGCGGAGACCAGGCAGATCATCGTCATCACCGACGGCGAGCCAACGACCTATAGCTACTGGCTGGACGACGATTGGGACAACCCGCGAGGCGGCATGGAGCAGACGCTTCGAGAGGTTGTCCGGTGCACGAAGGATGGCATCACGTTCAATACATTCATGATGGGCCGCGACCCCGGCGCCGCTCGCTTCGTTGGTACGGTGACCAAGCTGAACAAGGGCCGCGCCTTCCTGGCCTCCGCCGACCGGCTGGGCCAGTACGTGGTCACGGACTACATCAACAGCAAGCGCAAGGTCATCGACTAGCGCCCGGGTCCGCTTGCCCCTCAGCGGGCCTTCTCCTAAGTGGCGGGCAACTGCCTCGGCGGAGGCCGCCGACGCAACGCCGGGTGTTGAAGCGCCGCCCGCTCTTCCCCTAGGGCTGGCCGATACCGCCGCATAGGGGCCGAAAGGCCGCGATGTGGAACAAATCGCCACCGCCGGACGTCTTGTATATTCAAGAAGCACTCGGGCGGCTTGCGCTTGGAGCGCCATCCTTGGAACGCCAGAGGAGCACATGAGCATTATCCGGTCCTCAACCACCGTTCTGATCGCCCTTGTTTTGGCGGCCCTCTTCCTTTCTGCGTGTGGTGGTCCCGGTGAACCGGCATTCGAAGAAAATGCTCAACTCTCTTCCCAAGGGCCAAGGGGTGAGGCCGCCTTACTGGCGCCGACTGCTGCTCCTCAGTTCAACGCTCCCACGCCGGCGCCCCCTCCGGCAGATCAATCCGAGGAAGCCTCGTCCCAAGGGCCGGGCGGTCCCTTGTTGCAGCCACAGGAGCAGTCGTCAGCCGCGGCCAGCCGCGTCATCATCAGGACCGTGGACATGACCGCGGTGGTGGACAACGTTGCCGCCGGCGTGGAGGCGGTTACCGCGGTGGCGCGGGAGGCGGGAGGCTGGGTCGTGTCATCGCAGCAGGCGACGGCTTCCTCGGGCAGCATTTCCATCCGCGTGCCGGCCGCGCTCTTGGACGACGTTCTGCCCCGGCTCCGCAGACTCGCCGTGGAGGTGGAGGCGGAAACGTCCAGCAGCCAGGACGTCACGGCGGACTACGTGGACACCGAATCCCGCATCAGGAACCTCGAAAGGACCAGGGACGCGCTGACGCGTCTCTTGGAACGGGCGGTGAACATTAACGATGCCCTGAAGGTCCAGAACGAGCTGACCGGTATCCAGGAGCAGATCGAGATCCAGCAGGGCCGCCTCAACTTCCTGGCTGAAACGTCGGCGTTTTCTTTGGTCAACGTTCAACTCAAGTTGTCTTTCATGGACATCCAGGTGGACGCAGGCGAGGACGTCGCGATAAAGCTTGGCGAGCCCCATCGCTTCCGGGCCAGTTTTCGCCCGCCCGCGGGCATCGACAGGTTCTCCTTCTCGTGGGATTTCGGCGATGGCTCTTCGCCGGTCACGGGGACCCGGACCATCGAACAGCTGGATGGCCAGGGCCGTCTCACCGACACCATCAGCCGCAGGTTCGCCGACACAGAGCAGTCGCCCTACATTGTGACCGTCGCCATTCGGGGCGAGGGGCGGGCCGGGGCCGGAGAGGGCAAGGACGCGATGGTGGTCACAGTGTTGGACATCCCCGCCATCGAGGTGTTCGCCGGTGAAGACGTGGGGGTCGTGGAAGGGGAGGAGTTGGCGTTCGCAGGGTCGTTCACCAGACCGCAGGGGCTGACGGATTTCACGTACCGCTGGGACTTCGGCGACGGGTCGGAGTCGGAGGAATTCGCAGCGCCGCCGGGAGAGACCAGGGCTGAGGCGACCCATGTCTACGCCAACCACCGCCCGCAGCCCTACCGGGTTGAGCTACGGGTGACGGCAAGGAGCGACGCCGGCGAGGTTGAGCAGACCTCTCAGTTCTTTGTCAGGGTCGAAAAGGGCACGCCGTGGGTCCAATCCCTCCATATAGACGAGGTTCCCAGGGTGGCTGTCCTGGTGCTCACGACCGTAGGACAGCTCCTGGTCTGGGTTCTGGCCGCCGTCGCCGTGTCGAGTCCGCTGTGGATCCCTGCCGCTCTCATTGCCCTTTACCTCAGGAAGAGGGCGCGCAACACCGGACCCTAGCCGGCGTCGTGAAAGGATAGGCAGTTGCAGAAGGCCACGCAGGAGGGCGGAGGCGGTCCCGCCGCCCCCGCCCTCCTGCACCCCCAGGAATCACGAGGAGGCATCGAGCGGGGTAGCGAGGCTCGCTGAGGCCAACTGGTCCATCCGATGCGAGCCCGGCGAGGCCAAGACCGGAGCCGCTTCACCGTCCGGATATCCGTCACGCCCCGGAGGTCCACCGCTCTCCTCTCTGTAGGCGTCACGCAGTTCACGGGCCGCTCGGTGGGCGGCCATCCGGCAGCGCCCGGAACAGTAGAGGGCGTCCAGGCGTAGAGCAGGCGGAAGCCGGCGGGCGCACCAATAGCATCGGCGGCGGGAACGAGAGCGGTAGTCCATAGCACCTCGATGTGACAACTGTGACGACTCGGAGACGGTTAGTGACAATTCGTGACGCTTGCCTCCGGCCCTCGAAGGGAGCCGTGACGAAGCCGGGACAGATCTGAGACAGAGCCGTCGCGAGCCTTAGCGAAACCGCGGGGAGCCTTTAGCGGCTCCCAAGGGCTTGTGCCCTACAACGGCATTCGCTCCGGTCCCGCCTTCCTCGGAGGGTCTTGCCCCTCGGGTTGTTCCCTCAGCGCTCCTGCCACAGGGGGGTTCTCTGTGGTTAGCCCCCAGTGCTCAATGTATGCGGCAGGCTCCGAGAAAGAGAAGGGGGCCGGTGGCCGACTTCATGGGGGTATTATAGCACAACTGTTCGTATTTTGCAATGGGGGGTGGCAGTGGCCCCGGACTCCGGCGTCCGCCCGCCGAGGGGGAGGGATGGTTTTGTCTTGGCCTGCGCCCTCCATCAGCGAAGGGTCTGGCTTGGCGGACGCCGTTGTCCCACCTGCCCACCCTCCAACGTTTGGGGTACAGGGGGACACGCTGTACCCCGGGCGGGGGCTGTGCCCCCTGCACCCTGTTTGGGGAACGGCGACGGCGGCGTTCTTCACCTTGGCGCGTCCGGATGCTTCCTAGCCTGCCATGTACTCGGGGGTAGGGGCAGAGCAGATCCCGGCTCCAACGAGGCGCTTCTTTCATCCCAAAGTGGTGAATCCGCCGCCCTCCTGTTGCGTTGTGACCCCCTGACAGGCGTGATAAGGTGACATTCACTCCTGAGCGCCGCCCTAAAGCATGGCTCGGCGGGCAGGAGCAGACCCCTCACAGGAGCGGTGGAGTAGATGGGCGACGAGATCAAGTTTATCGACACAACCATTCGAGACGGCAGCCAGAGCCTCTGGGCTCTGAACATGAAGACCGGCATGATGCTCTCGGCGCTGCCGCACCTGGACGCCGCCGGCTTTGACGCCATAGAGTTCTACGCCCCCTCCGGGCAGATCAAGAAGATGGCGCACCACCTTGGCGAGGACTCCTTCGAGTGGCTGAAGCTTGGCATGAAGCTGAACCCCAAGACGGAGCTGCGCGTCCACGGCGGCATTCGAGGCGCGCTGGGCAAGGTGCCCTTCTCCGCCGGGAAGCTGCTCATGGACATGTGCGTCGCTTACGGCCTCACCGTCACCAGGACCTCCGACCCCTGGAACGACTTCCCCAACTTCGCCACCGAGCACGAGGACATCAACAAGTGCGGCGTCAAAGTGGTCATGAATGTGATCTACTCTGAATCAGCCAAGCACACCAACGACTACTACCGAGAGCGCGTCAAACAGGCCGCAGACCTCAGGCCATACCGCATTTGCTTCAAGGACGTGGGCGGGCTTCTCACCCCGGAGCGGACGCGAGAGCTTCTGCCCATCTTCCAGGAGTCGGCGGGGGATGTCGAGATCGAGTTCCACGCCCACTGCAACAACGGCCTCGCTCCGCTGAACGT
The DNA here is from genome assembly GCA_965263165.1 of Dehalococcoidia bacterium. Classification (GTDB taxonomy): domain Bacteria; phylum Chloroflexota; class Dehalococcoidia; order Lucifugimonadales; family SAR202-VII-2; genus SAR202-VII-2. The sequence continues at coordinate 465,002 of OZ253584.1, read as the reverse complement.
CCTGGAAGTAGCCAAGGGTGGCGTGCGCTACATCCACACCTCGCTGCCGCCGCTGGCCAATGGCACCGGCCAGCCGTCGGTTTTCAACGTTGCCCAGAACCTGAGGGCGCTGGGTTTCGACGCGGCCATCGACGAGGAACCTCTGGGGCCCGCCATGGAGAACCTGACATCCATCGCTCATGATCACGACATGCCGATTGGGGCGCCGCGCCTCTTCGACCAGTCTATCTACCACCACCAGGTTCCCGGCGGCATGATCTCCAACCTGGCCTACCAGTTGAGGCTGGTGGGCATGGAAGACAGGCTTCAGGAGACCCTGGAGGAGGCGGTCAGGGTGCGGGCCGAGTTTGGGTTTCCCATCATGGTTACCCCGCTATCCCAGTTCGTGGGCAGCCAGGCGGCCATCAACGTCATCGTTGGCGAGCGGTACAAACAGGTCAGCGACGAGGTCATACAGTACGCCATCGGCCTCTGGGGCCGGGAGCCTGTGACCGATATGGACCAGCAGGTGCGCGCCAAGATCCTCGACCGGGGCAGGGCGCGCGAGTGGGTCCGGTGGGAGCAGCCTGAGCCCTCGCTGAGGGAGCTCCGGCACAAGTACGGGGACAACATTTCCGACGAAGAGCTTCTCATGCGGGTCTACGCCGGCGACGACTACGTTGACCTGGTGGGCATGGCCAGCCGGCCCGAGGACTTCCTCAGCGCTCGCCAACCGCTGGTCATGCTGCTGGACGAGTTGGTGAAGAAGCGCGGTTTCACCCACGTCGTTGTGCAGAAGGGAGATCTGTCGCTGACGCTGGGCGGCGGCTCGGGGAGCGGCTCCTAGGTGGTTGCGATTCCGGTTGCGACGGAGGCTGCGAGGTTTCGATGAGATTTCGATGGAAGTAGACCTGCGCCAACTCCTCGCCGGCCTGTTCGAGTCCGGCAGGGCCAGGACTCCACTGTCCCGCTTCACCTTCCTGGGGCGCGTGGCCAGCGAGGAAGAGCTTGCCCAGTTCTTCACGGACCTGCTCGTCAAGGCCACCGAGGCGAAGCACGCGGACCGATGGGACGACCTGACAGCCCACCTTGAAGCGTGGGAGGACTGGACTCTGGCTCGCCTGGCCGCGTCGGCTGAGTTCCCGGATCTCGTGGTCCCGTGGACCCCGTTCACGGCGCCGCTGGACCGGGCCAAGATTGCCCTGATGACCTCCGGGGGGCTGTACCTCAATGGCCAGGAGCCCTTTGTCCTGACCAACGACTCCACCTATAGGGAGATCCCCCGGGGGACGCAGCAGGAGGCCATCCGAGTCGCCCACCGCGGCTACGACACCAGCGGCCCCCTGAGTGACATGAACTGCATGCTTCCCCTCCGCCGGTTCGAAGAGCTTGAGCATGAGGGGGTCATCGGCAGCCTGGCGGAGACCAATTACAGCTTCAACGGCTCCATTCCGGACGTCAGATTCCTGGAGGAGTGGCCGCATGAAGCTGCCCGCACTATGCGGGAGGAGGGCGTTGACGCCGTGTTCCTGACCCCCGCCTGAACGTGGTGCAACCGCTCCGTGGGAGTGGTGGCCAGAATTCTCGAAGAGGAAGGCCTGCCCACGGTGGCGGTGATGACGTTCAGGGAAGTTGCTGAGATCATGCGGTTGCCCCGCGCCGTCTACGTCCACTTCCCCATCGGCCTTACGCTGGGCGAGCCGGGCAACGCCGCCCAGCAACGCTCGGTCATAGGAGAGGCGCTCGCCTTTCTGCAGGCCTCCAGAGAGCCCGGCAGCCTGCGGACGCTATCCCAGCGCTGGCGTGTGCCGCGGGCTATCGGCAGGGGCGGGTCTTAGAGCCGCACGAGCGCGCTTCCACGCCGGCCCACCGTTCAGAAGGACGACGCGTTGCCGCGGCCTGCCCCGTCGCAGACTTGCGTGGGGACGCTCTAGGGCCTGTTCACGCTGGCGGGCTGCATTGCCGGCCTTAGCCGGAAGGACGGCGGGCGAGCGGTCTGGCCCGGTGATGAGGATGTCGGAGCGAAGGCCATGCTGTCCGGCACTCCTCTATCTAATGATGATGGTGAGAACACATTAGTCACTGTAAGCGTTCGATTCCGGGGCAGGCGTCGAAGCCGCCGTCGAAGCTCAATATACGGCTAGCCCCAGCCTTCTGCATCACCGCCACGTGCAGGGCATCTCGCGCCGATAGACCATCCACAGTGCCCAGCAACGCTCTCGCGGAGCGTATCTCTGACATGCCGAAGGTCAGAATGTCGTCGGCTATTCCGTCCAAGCTCTCGAAGGCGGCATCAATGGCGTCGAGCCGATGTATCGCCGTGTACCGGTGGAGTATCTCCTGGTAGACCTCCACGTCGGTGATGAATCGCTCCCCATCTCCCACCAACTGCGTCAACGCGGTTATCGCCCTGTCCTTGTTCGGGTGTGCGGCTCCCACTAAGTACATGGGCACGGTGGAGTCGATGAAGATCACGGGAGCCTTTGCCCCGTTTCGATCTCCCGGAGCATGACCTCTATGTCAGCAGTTGGAAACTTGTGCCGAGACGCATGGGCGATAACGCGCAGCTTGGCCTCTACGGTCCCAGGGTGGTCGCTTCTTGCCTGACGCAGCGCCTGCCGGACCCACTCCGCGAGGGTCACCCGCTGCCTGCGGGCGACACCCTGAATCTCTTTGTACTCTTCCTCATCCAGGAGGACTTGTAGGCGTTTAGACATGAGAAGAGTCTATTTGACTCATGCCTGATTAGTCAATCTAATCGATAGCATCCGCGACAGTTCGCTGGGGGCGCTGGTGCTGCTGACGAACTGCTTCGCCCCTCCCCCGCATCCGTAGATGTGGAGGACGGCTCCTGCGAGGCGTCGCCCCTGGCTAGCTAGCTCAGTCTCGTTGCCGGTCATGTTGCATCCTCCTTCAGGTCCGGTGCGAACCGCAACGTGAAGGTTCTTGATTCTGTCCAGTTTGGTGAACCTGCGCCAACTCCCCGCCGTGCCACCGGTACCCCGAAAGGGCCTCCCGGCTGCTAGTGAACCGCCGCGGAGGGCGCCGACGCCCGCTCGTTGACCAAGCGATTGTCCAGGAAGCGTTTCATGGAGAAGGGCCGGATCAGCTCCGGCGTTCTGCCGGTGTCGATCATCTCCGCGATGCAGGCGCCGGCAATGGGCGCGGCCTTGAACCCCCACGTTCCCCAGCCCACCGTCAGCACGAACCCCGAAACACCGGGCGCCTCGTCGAGGATGGGCGCGTAGTCGGGCGTCATGTCGCAGAGGCCGGTCCATTGGCGAAGGACGTTGACCTCCTTGAGGAACGGGAACAGCATGAGCGTGTGGGCTGCCAGCTCCTCGTGCTGGCCCAGGGTTGAGCGCTGGCTGTAGCTGGGGTAGGGGTCCACGCCCCCGCCGATGACCACTTCGCCGCGGTCCGTTTGGTAAGCGTAGAAGTGCAGGTTGGCGGACGAGATGGTCCTGTGCAGGAAGGGCTTCAGCGGCTCTGTGACGAAGGCCTGTAGAGGATGCGTCGTGATGGGTAGCCGCACCTCGGCCATGGCGGCAACGGTGGAGCACCAGCCTGCTGTGGCATTGACCACCACGTCGGCCTTGACCTGGCCTCTGCTCGTTTCCACCCCGATGACCCGTCCGTTCTGGCGGTGAATGGCCGCGACGTTGGTGAAGGGGTGAATCTCCACACCGCGTCGGCTGGCGCCTCGGGCGTAGGCCCAGACCACCGCGTCGTGGCGGATGACGCCGCCGGGAGGGTGGTGCAGAGCCGCCATGACCGGCAGGTTCTTGCCCTCGCGAAGGTCCATCTCCGGGATCAGCGCCTTGATTTCCGAGGGGCCCACCATCCTGCTGTTGACCCCCAGCAGTCGGTTGAACTCAGCCCGCTGCCGCAGACCGATCACCGTTGCGTCGGAGTGGCCCAGGTCCAGGCGGCCCATCTGGGTAAAGAGCAGGTTGAAGCCCAGCTCCCGAGAGAGACCCTCATACATTTTGAGGCTCTCGCGGAAGAAGGCGATTCCCTCCGGCGTGATGTAGTTGGCCCTGAGAATAGCCGTCGACCGGGCGCTGCCGCCGCCGCCCATGTAGCTCCGGTCGAGAACGGCGATGTCCCGCACCCCGCGCTTCGCCAGGTAGTAGGCGGTGGCCAGTCCATGCACGCCCGCCCCGATGATGACGACGTCATAGCGGCCTTTCAGGGGGTGACGCTCCCACATCTTCTCCTTGCGGAAGAGGCCCAGCATCAGGCGCCCCCGGAACGCAGGCGGCGGATGGCTTCAACGCCGACCGGCATCACATCCAGCGGATGTCCGGTCTCAAGGAGCGTTTCCCAGAGGTATACGGCGTAGCACCGCTCGATATAGATCTCGTAGGAGGTCTGCCCGCCCACGTCCCGCCGCGCCAGGATGGCGTGGATCTCGGCCAGCCTACCCTGAACGCAGGACAGGTCGGGAAGCCGGCGCCGGTCGAGGTCTGTCAGCCTGGACAGCGCCTGTCCGGCGCGGGGACCCAGAATCTGAAAGCCTGCGTAGCCGGAGGTGGCGTCCAGGAGGTGGGCGCACCCGTCCAGCCGCGCTGCGAGGCCGGCGGCTGCCGGGCCTTCGTCTCCGGGGGCCGTTAGGACCAGGGCTTCCTCGTCGCTGAGGCGGCAGCGCAGCGCCTGCATGCCCGCGGACAGGTTGGTGTAAGAGCAGTGGCCCACGGGGACCGGCCCCAGCGCGGCGTCGAGGGCGGTTCCTTGAAGGAGCAGCTTGCCGTTGGGGCTCGCGTCGCAGAAACCGCCAATGCCCTCGACGCGCTGCAGCTCCTGCTCCAACGGGGCGTAGAAGGCTGGCCGTTTCCAGCCTGCTTCGTCCAGCAGCGTTGCCCCCAGCTCGATGTGTTGGTGATGCAGCGCCGTCAGCTTTGCCGGATGCCATTGCGTCACAGCTACTCCCGCAACCGCAGCCCATCGGGGTCGTAGAAGGGCTGAAGGGTGACGCGGGCGGGCGTTGGCTGGTCGTTGATCTGGATGTGGACTTCAACGCCTTCTTCGGCCAGCTCCACGGGCGCCCACATGAGGCCATAACCGACGTTCAGGGTGGGACTGAGCCGCGAGCTTGTCACCCGCCCGACGGGTTTGCCGTCGGCGACCACCGGGTTGCCCTCCGGCGGCACGGTCGCATCGTTCATCACAAAGCCCACCAGCCGGTTGCGGTAGCCGCGGTTGCGGATTCCCTCCAACGCCTGCTTGCCGATGAAGTCCGGCTTGTCGAACCGGACGACCCATTCCATGTCCGCTTCCAAGGGGTTGGACATGGCGTCGGTGTCCTGGCCAACGATGACGTGCTTCTTCTCCAGGCGGAGGATGCGCTGGGCCTCCATGCCGAAGGGGGCGATGCCGAACTCAGCGCCTGCCTCCATGACGGCGTCCCAGACGTGCTCCGCGTACTCCGCGGGGAAGTGGATTTCCCAGCCCGACTCTCCAACAAAGCCAAGTTTCATCAACCGCGATGGAACCCCGGCGACCTCGCCATCGAAGGAGCGCATGTAGCGAAAGGCGTTGGGGGACAGATCGACGCCGGTGAGCTTGGCAAGGGTGTCTCGCGCCCTCGGACCCGCTACGTTGACGGCGGCAAGGGCCGAGGTGATATTGGCGATGTGAACGCACTGGCCCGTGCCCGCCAGCCACAGCTTGAGCCACTCCTCGATAGCGTCGACATTGCCCGTGGTTGTCGTGATGAAATAGCGGTCCGGGGCCAGCCGCGTCACCGTGCCGTCATCCACGATAACGCCGCTGTTGGAGCACATGACCCCGTACCGTATCCGCCCGACGCCAAGGGTGGAGAAGGCGTGGGTGTACACCCTGTCCAGGAATGAAGGGGCGTCTTCCCCGACGACCTCCAGCTTGCCCAACGAACTCAGGTCGATGACGCCGACCCGCTCGTGGACGGCCTTGGCTTCTTCCATTGGGGAGGTGTAGCTGAAGGGCCTTCGCCACTGGCCCAAGTTCATCATCGCGGCGCCCATGACCCGTTGGCGGCGCTCCAGGGGGCTGGCTTTCACGGGCATGTGGCCCGGCCCGGCGAGCAGCCCCAGCGGTGTGGCCGCGAGGGGTGGGCGGGCTGTGGTGGATCCCGTCTCTTCCGCGCTCATTCCGGTAAGTTGCGCCGTGATCCGGCTGAAGGAGCGGGAGCACATCCTGCCCTGGCACGGGCCCATGGTGGCGGTGCTGTAGCGCTTGAGCGTTTGAACGTCTCTGAAGCCCTCGTCGATGGCGTAGGCCAGGTCCTTTTCGGTCACGTCCTCGCAGATGCAGACGAATCGCTTCCGTCCGGGCCCGCGTGCGGGCTCGTCCCGGACCGATACGCTCTGCTTATAACGCCCGACCACCTCCGTCAGCCGAGCCTCGAGGCCGGCCGTTTCCTGGGAGTCCTCCTGACGCCCGAGGCTGGCGGCGGACCGTCTACCGGCCAAGCGCCCCTGAAGCAGCGTCGCTTCGAGGTCGAAGATGCCTGTGACGTCACCGGCGGCGTAGACGTGGGGTGGGTGATCCGACGCCACAACTTCGCCCAAGGAAGGGTCGAAGGCGGCGCCAACCCCCCTCTGCGCCAGCAGAGAGACCGCCGGCTCGAAGCCGGTGGCCAGGGTGATGAGGTCGCATGTGACGCGGCGTCGCCGGCCGGTTGGATCGCCCTGTTCATCCAGGCAGGCCAGGACTGCGCCGCGCACGTGGTTGACGCCCTCGGCCCGGAGAATCGTCGCGCCAGGCGTGATGGGCACGCCGCGCTGTAGGAGCGCTGTCGCATGGGCCGAGTCCGCCGGCGCCGACGGCCTGGCGTCGGCTACCTCCGCCACCTGCACTCCGGCATCGAGCAGGTCATTGGCCACGACGTATCCATGGTCGTTCGAGGTTACGACGAGGGCGCGTTTCCCCGGCGCGGCTCCGTGGACGTGCAGCAGTCGCTGTACGGCAGTGCTGAGCATGACCCCGGGAAGGTCGTTGTTGTGGAAGACGGACGGGCTTTCCGTAGCCCCTGTCGCCACGATCACCCGCTTCGCGCGGAGCTTGATGAAGCGTTCGCCCTGGCGCACCGCCAAGAGGTTGCCCTCGTAGAAGGCGATGGCCGCGGCCCCCATCAGCGCTTCGATGTTGGGCTCGCGGGCCACCGCATCCGCCAGCCGTTCGGCAATCTCGCGGCCCGCCAAGCCCGAGTACTCCAGCGCTTGGGGATGCGCGACGCGCTGGCCCCGCAAGCGCCCCCCGACGCCCTCCGCCTTGTCGATCAAGGTTACTTCCACGCCGCCTCGCGCCGCTTCCAGGGCCGCGGAGGCCCCTGCCGGGCCTGCGCCCACGACCACCAGATCAGCGCGCCGGTTTTCGTGCTCGTAGCGGGCGTCGGATTCAAGCTCCAGGTCCACCTTGCCCAGCCCGGCAATCCGGCGCACCACCGGCTCCGCCAGGCGCCAGAGGAGCGGGTGAATCAGCGTTTTGTAGTAAAACCCCACCGGCATCAGGCGGTCCAGCCTGTCCAGCACAGAGAAAACGTCAAAGCGAGCGGAGGGCCAGGCGTTCTGGCGCTTGACCCGGAGGCCGGAGGCCGCCGGCATCGTGCAGATGCGGACGTTGGGGACGCCGTCCACGTTCATGAGGCAGTTGGGGCAGTCGCCGGTGAGGCAGAGCAAGCCCCGGGGACGATGGTACTTGAAGCTGCGGCTGAAGATTCGGACGCCGGATGCGTAAAGCGCAGAAGCGACGGTGTCGCCCTCGCAGGCTTCCACCTTCTTGCCGTCATAGGTAAAGGCAACCTTCCCGGCGGCGCCCGGGGGATGGCTGGAAGGTTGCCGACGGTCAGCTACCAAGTGATGCGTCCTTCGGGCCGCGCCTTCGCGATTCCCGTTCTGTGGCCGGTGTTATGCCTGGATGCCTTCCGGCCAGTAAGTCTCGCTGGCCTCGTTGGTTGTACGGTTGCGCAGGGCCAGGAACCACTTGCGGCAGCCGAATCTGTGGTTCCACCACTCGCGCTGCTCCCCCTCGGCGTTCGTCCGCATGTGTGAATGGCGCAGCCAGTCCTCCGCCGGCGCGTCCTTGGCCGGCGGGTCCAGGACCTCGCCGCCGAAGCGGAACTCCAGGATGTCCCGCTGCCCGCAGTTGGGGCATGTGAGGAGGATTGCCATCCGGTCGTCTTGCTCCCTTGAAGGCCCTTGGCGAGCTTGCTCAGGATCGTTTCTCAGGTTGCCGGTCTCGATTCGCTCCACCCACTCCGCACGGGAGCGTTGTTGTGGGGAGACGCGTTGGATACTGCCGGCGTCGGCTCGTTAGAACAGCGTCAGGTAGCGGTCGATTTCCCACTGGCTTACCTGCCTGTGGTACTCCTTCCACTCCGCCTCCTTGAGCTTTATGAACTCGTCGTAGATGGGGCCCAGGGACTCTTGGATCACGTCGTCCTTGCGCAGTTCGGCCAGGCTTTCAGCCAGGCTCTGGGGCAGCACCCGCACGCCCCTGCGTTCGATCTCCGCCATTCCCAAAGCGTACATGTTGGCGACGTTCGGCTCGCCCGGCGACAGCTCCCGGCGCACGCCGTCCATCCCTGCCGATAGGTATGCCGCGAAGGCAAGGTAGGGGTTGCAGCCTGCCGAGATCGTCCGGTCCTCCAGGTGGCCGGGACCGGCCGTGCGGATCATCTGCGTGCGGTTGTTGTCGCCGTAGGAGATGAAGGCGGGGGTCCACAGGAATCCGGACCGCGACCCCGTCAGCGACTCGCCCGTTTGGAGCCGCTTATAGCAGTTAACCGTTGGCGAGGTGACGGCGCAGAGGGCCGGCGCGTGAGCCAGCACCCCGCCGATGAAGTGGTACGCCATTTTGGACAGGCCCAGCCCCCGGGCGTCCGACTCGTCAAGGAAGAGATTTGCCCCCCCGTGTGCGTCGGCTACGTGGAAGTGAATATGCGCGCCGCTTCCCGTCTGGTTGGTGAAAGGCTTGGGCATATGCGTGGCGATGGCCCCGTACTTCTGGGCGATCTGACTGGTCATCATCTTGAAGAAGGTGTGCCTGTCTGCGGTTGTCAGGGCGTCCGCGTAGGCGAAGTTGATCTCATACTGGCCGTTGGCGTCCTCGTGGTCCGACTGGTAGGCCTCCCAGCCCAAGCGGTTCAGGCAAAGCATCATGTCTTGCAGGTAGTCCATGACCGCCGACAGCCCCTTGAAGTCGTAGCAGGGTTTGTCCAGGGTGTCGAGGCCGCTGGGGTTCCAGACGGAGATGGCGCCGTCGTCGGCGCGCGTGACCAGGAAATGCTCAGGCTCGATGCCGACGTTGAAGACGTAGCCGTCACTCCTGGCGCGGCCGAGGACTCGCTCCAGGTTCACGCGGGCGCAGTAGGGGTGAGGCTCGTCGTCGACGTACAAATCGCTGGCGAACCGGGCCACGCCCTCCTTCCAGGGCATGGGCGTGTAGGTGTCGAGGTCGATGCGCGCCAGCATGTCGTGGGAGTGTGGACCCTGGCCCAGGCCCCAGACCCCGCCGCCGGCGAATCCGGCGCCGGTGTCAATTGCGTGGTCTAAGTTGGAGGCGGGGACCATCTTGGTCTTGGCGGCGCCGTGGATATCGACGAACTGGGTGAGGATGAACTGAATGCCATCCTGCTGCATCCGGCTGCGGACGTCTTCTCGCGATGCCATTCCCGACACCTCCGTTTTCCTCGGCATGGGCGAAGCGCGGCGGGGAGTGATTTTACGCCGCCAACGCTTTGCTCCGCCCGCCGGCGGTTTCCCGCTTTTGCGCTTGCTCTCCCGGGCCACGTCGGATCAGACGCGCCCGGTTACGCTATTCTCCGAACACCTTGTTTGTGCCCACCAGCGGGACCCTCGCCATGGCCGATGCTTCGATGGTGAGGGCGGCCAGATCTTCGGGCTCTAGGCTACGGACATCCCCCTTGCCGAGGGACCGGGTGAGAAGCGCCATCTCCATCGTCATCGAGCTCAGGAAATTGGCGACCCGCTCCGCGCCTTCGTCCGGGTCGAGGCGCTTGACCAGCTCGGGGTCCTGCGTGGCAATGCCCACGGGGCACTTGCCCGTGTGACAGTGGTGACAGAGACCGGCAGGCAAGCCCATCTCCGCCTGGAAGTCCGATTCCGGGATTTCTTTATTGCAGTTCAACGCAATCAGGGCCGCCGTCCCGATGGCGACCGCATCGGCGCCCAGGGCCAGGGCCTTGGCGGCGTCGGCGCCGTTCCGAATGCCGCCCGAAGCAATCAGGCTCACCGTTCCGTCAAGGCCGAGCTCTCGCAGCGCTTCCCGGGCCATGACGATGGCCGGGACGGTGGGGATGCCGCTGTGGTCCAACAGGATCTCCGCCGAGGCGCCGGTGCCGGCCACCATGCTGTCGATGACAATGGCGTCGGCGCCGGCCTTGGCTGCCAGCTTGACGTCGTCGGAGACGCGGCAGGCGCCGAGTTTTATGCTGATGGGGACCCGTCCATCCGTGGCCTCGCGGAGTTGCTCGATCTTGATGATCAAGTCGTCAGGGCCCAGGAAGTCGGGGTGGCGCGTGGGGCTGCGCTGGTCGATGCCGGCGGGCAGGTCGCGCATTTCGGCAATGTGGTCCAGGACCTTGACGCCCATGAGCATCCCACCGGTGCCGGGCTTGGCCCCCTGGCCCACGACGATCTCCACGGCCTGGGCCTGCGCCAAGTGGTGAGGATTGAAGCCGTACCGGCTGGGCAAGACCTGGTAAATCAGCTTGTCCGAGGCGTCGCGCTCCTCTTGGAGCATGCCGCCGTCGCCCGTGCAACTGGCGCTGCCAACCATGGCGGCGCCCTTGCCCAGCGCCCATTTGGCGTTTTTGGACAGGGCCCCGTAGCTCATGCCGGTGATGTAGATGGGCGTCTCAAGGACGAGGGGTTCGCTGGCGTGCCTCGCTCCGATGACGGTGCGGGTGTTGCACGACTCCCTATAACCCTCGAGAGGGAAACGGGTCAGGCCGGTCGATAGGAACGTGAGGTCGTCGAAGTGCGTGACCTTCTGGAAGGTGCTGAACCCGCGAATGCGATAGCGCCCAAGCTGGGCCTTTTCGTGGATGTCCTCCATGACCCATGGAGGGAATATCTGGCTTGCGCCTGTAACCATGTGATGTTTCCCCGCCCTTTGCCCCTGGTTGCCTGCGGGCTAGCGCGTTGCTTCCTCGCGCTACACTACCCGCTTCTCTAACCGTTCCAGCTTGTCGAAGTGATAGAGCTTCTTCTCCGACACCACCTTGCGGAACCGGGGCCTTGCCTGGACGCCGTGGCTTTCCAGGACTTCCCAGAGCCGGATGAGTTCCTCCTCGCCGACTTCGTCCACCTTGGCGTCGTTGCCCAGGGAGCCGATCTCTCCCCCGACGTAGATGGCGCCCTCATACATGGAGTCACCCACGCCTTCACCCACGTCGCCGCAGATGGTCATGCGGCCCTTTTGCATCATGAACCCGGCAAGGAATCCGGCGCTCCCAGCGATGACCAAGTCGCCGCCTTTCATTGAGATTCCGGCCCTGGCCCCCGCGTCTCCGCCGACGAAGACCCTGCCGCCCCGCATGGACGCCGCGACCGAGGCTCCGGCGTCGCGGGTGAGGTGCACTGTGCCGCTCATCAGGTTCTCTGCGAGGGCCCAGCCTGCGTTCCCGTGGATCGTCACCTCTGGCCCGTCCATCAGGCTTGCGCCAAAATAGCCGACACTGCCGTCAATGGTGATTTTGCACGGCTGCAGAATGCCAACGGCTATGTTGTGCCGGGCCCTTGGGTTCAGCACCGTTGCCTCTTCGCCCCTGTCCGCCGCCGCTTTCAGGCGGCGGTTTATCTCCCTGGTGGTCAGCGCGGCGGCGTCTAGAGTGACCACGTCACCGCTACGCTCTCCTGGGGTTCGAAGCGGTCCAACTGGCCGGGGAAGACGGCGCTCAGGCCCACCTCCTCCGAGGCGACGGCGATGGTGTTCTCCGTTTCCATGGCGACCAGCGGCTTGGCCGACCAGCGGTCCTTGGCGTAGCCCATGCCGTCAGCCGTGGAGACAAGGTAGGTGAACGTTCCGTCCAGGTCGTCGATGGAGTCCTTCAGGGCCTCTCCCAGGCTGGCGCCTTGAGCCAGCCTGTCGGCTAGGTAGACGGCGATGACTTCAGAGTCGTTGTGGGTCTGGAAATGGTGGCCCCGGTCCTGATAGTGGCGCGTCAGTTTGTGGTAGTTGGTGAGCTGGCCGTTGTGCACCACCGTGATGTCCGGCGATGGATAGGCCCAGAAGGGGTGGGAGTGGCTGATATCGACCCGGCTCTCCGTGGCCATGCGGAGGTGTCCAATGCCGTGCGTTCCCATGAGCTGCGACACGTGGTGTTTATGGTCCATGACAGCGGGCGCACCCACGTCCTTCACCACCTCGGATGCCCTGCCGATGGAGTGGATCTCGATGCCCTCCACCTCCAACATCGCCTGTGCCAGCGTGGTTGGGTCGCCGTCGAACGCGATGACCAGCCGGAGGTGCTCGCCAACTTCCGAACGGGAAACCACGCCGCCGCCGCACTCGGCGATGCGCGCCTCTGCTCTCGACAGCAGCGGCTCCGTGGGCCCGCCTGCGTCGGCCCACAGACGCACAATGAGGTCGCCGGCTTCCTCCTCGCCGGAGACGGTGACGCCGCAGGAGTCTTCGCCCCGGTGCTTCATGGCTTCCAGCATATTGACCAACTCGAGGCCGACGGGCGCCAGATGCCCCTTGCCGGCGTCGCGATGAATGATGCCGCTTATGCCGCACATGCTGCTGCCCCTTCCGCCGTATCGCCCGCACTATATCATCGGGCTCGCGAGGCGTTCAACCGAAGACGGCCCGGCTGCGTCCATGCCAGACGGCTGCAATGAGTGGGGCCGGCGCGGGGCGCGGGCGGCGGCAACGCCCCGCCGCCCGTTCCAGACGCGCATCGGGATGCTGCAGAGATGCTCTGAACAAGCTGTGAGAGAGGAGCGCGCTCCAAGCGAATGCCCGTACTCTGGGGCAGGCTAGGAAGCGTCCCTATCCCCCGTCTCCCAAGCAGGGTGCAGGGGGCGCAGCCTCCGCCGGGGGTACAGGGGGAGTCCCCCTGTACCCCCGGCGGAGGGTGGGCAGGTGGGACAACGGCGCAGGCCAAAGCAGACCCTCCGCCGAAGGAGGGCGCAAGCCACAACAAGACCACCCGTCCAGGTTATGCCCCCACCCTATTGCAAAATCAGAACGAGTGTGCTATAGTATCCCCATGAAGTGGGCCACCGGTCCGCTTCTCCTTCTCGGAGCCTGCCGCATACATATTGCACTGGAGGCTAAACACAGAGAATCCCCCTGTGGCAGGGGCGCTGAGGGAACAACCCAAGGGGCAAGACCCTCCGAGGAAGGTTGGGATCGGAGTGAATGCCGTTGTAAGGCACAGGCTCCCTGGAGCCATCCAACTCCGTAACGGCTCGTAACGATTGGTAACGGCTCCGTAACGACTCGTAACAGCTTTGTAACGACTCGTAACGCCCTTGTAACGGCTTGTAACGCCTTTGTAACGGCTCCACGCCTACGGAGCGCCGGGGGAGAAGAAAACGCAGTAACACATACAATCAAAGAATGAGGTTGAGGCCCGAGGAACCCTTCTAGCCCTGCCCCTGGCATGCGCTCGAGTCGCAGTGCGTCTGTCGAATTTGTTCAGAGATTCCCTAGGCAAACGCCGGCGCCACCTCGGCCTGGAACCTCTCGAGCATATCCCGGTTGAAGGGACGGGGCGTCACGAAGTTCATGTGGCTGACGCCCACCTCTCTCCAGGCGTCCAACTGCTCCTTCACGGCTTCCGCATCCCCTGCGACGATGGTGTCCCGCATCTGCTCCTCCAGGCTGCCGTAATGGGGAGACGGCTTGAACCCGGGGTTGCCGACCATCCGTTGGACCTGGGTGTCCACCATCGCGTCGACCGCCGCCCGGTCATCGGTGAGCAGGAGGGGGACCTGGTGTGAGGCGCGGATGGAGGAGAAATCGCGTTCTTCCTCTTCGCAGATTTCCTTCAGGCGGAGCGCCCTTTCCTGGATGTCCAGGCGCGGCCCAAGGGAACTCCAATCGTTGGCGTGGCGGGCGGCCACCCTGAGGCTGGCATCGTTGATGCCGCCGATCATGATCGGCGGGTGGGGCTTCTGAACTGGCTTGGGGTCGAAGGGGACCTCGTACACCTGATAGTACTTGCCCTCGAAGGTGGCTCGCTCCTCCGTGAACAGCGCCTTCATCAATGCGATGGACTCCTCCATGCGCTCTATGCGCTCGGCGAGGCCAGGGAACGCCATGCCGTGGGCGGCGTGTTCCATCTTCGACCACCCGGCGCCGAGGCCTATGTCGGCCCGGCCGTTGGAGATGTGGTCCAGGGCGTTCATCATTTTGGCCGTGATCACAGGGTGGCGGAACAGGTTGCCGATGACCTGGACACCCAGACGGATCTTCGACGTGATCGGAGCGAGCGCCAGCACCACGGCTATGGCGTCTATCCGGTCGTCCTTGGTTCCGCGCCCGACCTGGACCGTCATGAGGTGGTCTGAGGGGTAGAAGGCGTAGAAGTCCATCTCTTCGCACGCCTTCACGACGTCAACGAAGTCCATCCAATTGAGCCCTGAGCTTCCCCCGACGCTGAAGATCATGCGAGCCATGGTTCCTCCGAGGTTGAAAAGTCCGGTGACACCCTACCACGAACGCGGTGCTGGGGGTACGCCCCGGCCCTGGCCGGCGGCGCGGCAACCTCAATGAATCCGAGATTGCAAACTGAGACCCTGCCTAATGCTTTTAAACGATGAACCCAACGGCCGAGCTTTCAGAAGCCCGTTGCTCTGCTTGGGAAATTGGGGCGCGTGGCCACCCGCCCAGCTGGCCGCGCCTCCCCCGCTACAACAGCCTCAGATTCTCCGGCGAAGGCTCCAAGCGCCCCGTCTCCACGGCCTTCACCAGCCCTATGATGGCTTCATTTACCGGGGTGGGTACGCCGGTTTCCAAGCCGCGCCGGACGATAAGGCCGTTGAGGTAGTCCACCTCCGTTTTGCGGCCCTTGCGAACGTCCTGGAGCAGGGAGGGGATTCCCTCGCCTCGCCGCTCTGCCTCGGCGGTCAGTCTTTCCACAACCGTTGTGGGGCGGCCCTCCGCCTCCGCCACCAGGGCCTCCGGCTCTATGCCGCCCAGCACCGGCGCAACCGGCACGTCCAACGCATGGGCCACGCGGGCGCCCTCCGCTCCAATCTTGATGGCGCCTGCTCTCGCCTCCGGGTCCATGCGAATGGCCCGCGATCCCAAGCCGCTGATGCCGGCCACCGGGTTCATCATGGCGTTGTTAATGAGCTTGGCCCACCGTTCGCCGCGAAGGTTGTCGGTCACGCGGGTCGGGCCAACTTGATTGAGCATTTCTTTGAGGCGCTCCAGCCTCGGCGATGGCGGTCCGGCGGCTTCGCCGATGATCATGGCTGGGGTTCCGGGCGGCGTGGTCCGAGCGGCGCGCCCTGCGGCGGGTAGGGCGGCGGCGAAGGTGATGACGCAGCCGACGGTTCGCTCGGCGCCTATGATCGGCTCGATCACGTCCTCGTTGATACCGTTTTGGGCGGAAACTACATAGCCGTCCCCGGCCAGGCGAGACGACATCAAGGCCAAGGCGCTCTCGGTGTCCTGCGACTTGACCGCCAGAATGACGATGTCGAAGGTCTGACCAGACGCCAATTCTTCAGGGTGCAGCGCCCTGACCGTGACGGGGAACGCGCCTTCTCCCTCCAGCGCGAGGTGGAGGCCGATGGAATTTATGGCCTCGACGTGCTCGCGCCACGGGTCGATGAGAACTACGTCGCGCCCGGCGCGAGCCAGACCTCCGCCGATGACGCACCCAACGGCCCCTGCTCCGTACACGGCGATGCCCGCCATCACCCCTCCCGCGTCTGGGTGGCCGCAGTATCGAGCCAGGGGCGCCGCGCGTCAATGCAGCGGCATGGCGGCCCATCTATAATGTTCGGGCAACGTCAGCGGGCGGGAGGAGTCTGTGATTCGCAGCCTTGAGGGCAAAGCGCCGCAGGTCCATGACACCGCGTGGGTCAGCGAGGCTGCCTACGTTGTTGGCGACGTTGTTATCGGCGAGGGTTCCAGCGTGTGGCCTTCGGCTGTCGTGCGGGCCGACGAAGGGCGCCTGACCATAGGACGTTGGACTAATATCCAGGACGGCGCGGTGGTCCACGCCGACTATGACACCGAAATAGGCGACCACGTTACCGTTGGCCACAGCGCCGTCGTCCACAGCGCCAGGATCGGCGGCCATTGCCTCATCGGGAACAACGCAACAGTGCTGGACGACGTGGAGCTTGGCGATTTCTGCCTGGTGGCTGCTGGAGCAGTGGTCCTTCCGGGCGTGAAGGCCCCTGACCGGTCGTTGTTGGTGGGCGCCCCCGCCCAGGTGCGTCCCTTGGACCCAAAGCACGCGCCCCTTCTGGAGAGCCGGGGAGAGCGCTATGCCAAGAAGGCTCAGCGCTACAAGCGAGAGGGGCTTTAGGGGGGCGGCCACTTCCCGCAGGCGCTGCGGCCGCAGCGCCGAAGGTCTTCTTGCGAGGGTTCAGGCGTCGTTGGCCCTACCGGTTCCCGGCTTCTTGCGCTTCTCTCTGGATGCCCGCGCCTGCTCCACTACCCGGCGCCACGTCGCGCGCAGGCCGGCGCCAGAAACCAGCATCTTCCGCCGGCTCCGGCGCTTGCGCTCTCGGCGTTCGCTCTTTGTGTCGTCCATGGCGTTCATGCGAAAGAATCGCGGACCGCTTCGCAAACCTCCACAAGACCTACTTTCAGTATACGATGCCGGCCCTGCCTGCAGAGGGTGGATCGGTAGGGAATACGCCCCACCGCTGTTGAAGGCTTCAACGCCTGAGCCGTATAATCGCGTTGAGGCAGGAACTTCGATTTGGTATAGAGAGGTCGGGCGATGGAGCAGGGTACGTGGCAGGTCAAAGTGGGTTTGGCCCAGATGCTCAAGGGTGGGGTTATCATGGACGTGGTGACGGCGGAGCAGGCTGCCATCGCTGAAGAGGCCGGAGCCTGCGCCGTCATGGCCTTGGAACGCGTCCCCGCCGATATCCGGGCCGCCGGCGGCGTGGCTCGCATGTCAGACCCCACCAAGATCAAGGAAATCATGGAGGCCGTAACCATCCCGGTGATGGCCAAATGCCGCATAGGGCACTTCGTGGAAGCCCAGGTGCTGGAGGCGTTGGGCGTGGACTACATTGACGAGTCCGAAGTCCTCACGCCTGCCGACGAGAGCCATCATGTCTGGAAGCACGATTTCAAGGTTCCCTTCGTCTGTGGTTGCCGGGACCTTGGCGAGGCGCTGCGCCGTATCAGCGAGGGCGCGGCTATGATTCGCACGAAGGGCGAGGCCGGAACCGGCGATATCGTTGAGGCGGTCCGCCACTCGCGGTCCGTCCAGGGCGAAATCCGCAAGATCATGAGTATGGCCGAGGATGAACTCCCGACCGAGGCCAAGAACCTGGGCGCTCCGCTGGAGCTGGTGGAGGAAGTCCGCCGGCAGGGCAGAATGCCGGTTGTGAACTTTGCCGCTGGGGGCGTTGCCACTCCGGCTGACGCCGCGCTGATGATGCAGCTTGGCGTTGACGGCGTCTTCGTTGGTTCCGGGATATTCAAGTCCTCTGCCCCCGCCCTCATGGCCCGCGCCATCGTGCAGGCAGTGACCCACTACCAGGACCCCAACATCATTGCGGAAGTCTCCCAGGGCCTCGGCGACGCAATGCCGGGCATCAGCGTTCGCTCCATCGAACCCGAGCAGCTTCTGGCCACGCGAGGCTGGTGACGTTGGTCCGGATCGGCGTTCTGGCCCTGCAGGGGGACTTCGCCGAGCATACCCACGTCCTGACCGAATTGGGCGCGGAGACCCGGGAGGTGCGCCTGCCCAGGGGCCTGGAATCCCTTGACGGTCTGATCATTCCCGGCGGCGAAAGCACCACCATTCGGCGTCTGATGGACCTGTACGGCCTTTCGCAGCCGATTGCCGATATGGCCAAACAGGGATGGCCGGTATGGGGTGCCTGCGCCGGCATGATCCTGATGGCCCACCGACTGCTCGGAGACCGTCCCCAACCCCTGGACCTCATCGACATCGACGTCGCCAGGAACGCTTTCGGTCGTCAGGTCGACAGCTTTGAAGCAGACATCCTTGTCTCCGCCCTTGGGCCGGACCCGTTCAACGCTGTATTCATTCGGGCGCCGCTGGTCGTCAGAGTGGGCGAGGGCGTGGATGTACTGGCCCGCCTGAGTGACGAGCGGGTGGTCGCCGTCCGCCAGGGCAGTCTCCTAGCAACGGCGTTCCACCCTGAGCTGACCCAAGATCTGAGGTTTCATCGCTATTTCCTGGATATGGCCAACAGCGGCGGGAAGGCAACGTGATTCACAGGCTCACCGTCGCTGATCTCATAAACCTGCCTACCCTGGGTCTCCTAGCGCGGTCGAACGTTGCCGTAACACGAGAACGGCTGGGCGCGCGTGCGGCCGGGGTGCGCTGGATGGCGGGCAATTTCCGTCCACACCTTGGCCGGCAGACCCACCGGGCCGTCTGGGTGGGTTTCACCGGTGGAACGCCCACCGGCGTCGCAGCAGCGAGGAAGCGGTGCGGTCCCAGGGCTTGGGAGATTGAAGACCTGGCCTACAGGTCCTTCGCGTCTGAGACGGGCGTGGAACTGCTGGAGGGCGCCGCCGCACACGCGGCCCAGTGCGGCGCCGAGCGCCTGTTCCTACGCGTGGCGGAGGATTCTGAAGCGGACTTGGTTGCTCAGCAAGCAGGGTTCACCCCGAGTTTTCAGGAGCACCTGTACATTCGCAGCCGGCGTTCAGCGGGCAACGGCGCTGTGGACGGCGTTGCTCTTCGCGAAGCCGGGCCGCAGGACGAGCATGGTCTTTTTCAACTGTACAACGCGGCGACCCCCGCTGAAGTGAGAGCGACGCGAGCGTTGACCCTCTCCCAGTGGCAGGACTCTCGCGAGGATAGCGCAGGCCGGGTCACCGAGTTGGTGTGGCTGGACGGGGACCGCCTGTATGCATCGGCCCGCTACAGCCGGAGTTCCATCGGTGTGCACCTGGAAGTCGTAGCCCTGCCCAGCGTTGGGGGGCGGATGGACAGCTTCTTGGCGACCCTCCTTAGAAGGGCCAATGCCAGGCGAATGCTTCGGTGTCTGGCGCAGGACTACGCTCCGGAGCTCGGGCGGGCGCTGGAAGGCTGGGGCTTCGAGCGGAGCGCCGGGTACAGAGTATGGGTTAGGGCCATCGCCAGCCCCGTCCTGGCGCCGGGCCTTGCTCCGGCCAGGGCCTGAACCGGAAGGAGAGTGCGTTGGCAACACCTGAGCAACGATGGATAGTGGACGATCTAGAAGCCTTGATCGACGTGCTTCCGCAGCGCGTTCAAGTCCCGCTGAGGGCCCGAGAGGAGCTTTCCAGCCTCCTGGAAGTTGTTCTGGACCTGGGCCGCAAGCCGGTGGCCCGCTTTCTCGGCCGCGACATCGTCCTGGACCGGCGGGAGATCACCGAGGAGGAGATTCTCCAACTGACCTCCAGGATAGGGGCCTTCGGGGATGACAACCGCGCCGGCATAGAGCGGACACTGCATCGGATCTCCGCAATTCGCAACCGCGCCGGAAGGATCGTGGGCCTGACCTGCAGGGTGGGGCGGGCCGTCTATGGGACCATCCGAGTCATTGAGGATCTGGCGCCCACCGGAAAAAGCATCCTCCTGCTGGGCCGGCCCGGCGTGGGCAAGACGACGATGCTTAGGGAGGTCGCCCGCGTCCTCGCCGATGAGTGCGATAAGCGCGTGATCATCGTCGACACTTCCAATGAAATCGCCGGCGACGGGGACATTCCGCACCCAGCCATAGGCAAGGCCCGCCGAATGCAGGTGCCAACCCCCAGCCTGCAACACGCCGTGATGATCGAGGCTGTTGAGAACCACATGCCCGAGGTGATCATTATCGACGAGATGGGCACGGAGTTGGAGGCGATGGCTGCCCGCACGATCGCCGAACGGGGCGTGCAACTTGTGGCCACGGCTCATGGCAACACCCTGGAGAACCTGGCGATGAATCCCACCCTTTCCGATCTGGTGGGGGGGATTCAGTCAGTGACCCTCGGCGACGATGAAGCGCGGCGGAGGGGCACCCGCAAGAGCGTCCTTGAGCGCAAGGCGCCCCCGACCTTCCATATGCTTGTCGAGATTCAAAACTGGAGCAGGGTGGCCTTCCACCGCGACGTGGCCAGGACCGTCGACCTTATGCTTCAGGGCGTGCCCCCCCGGCCGGAAGTGCGGTGGATCGACGAGGCCGGTGAACTGCGGCAATCCGATACTGCCGGCGGCGAGGCGGAGGCCGTCGCGTCCGTGCGGACGCCCCCGCAGCCCGCGGACGGCGGGACGTCGCCTCGCATCTTCTCATTCGGTGTCAGCAGGGACAAGCTGGCGCAGGCGGCTCGCCAGGCTCAGGTCAACATGCAGGCGGTTGAGCACCTCAAGGACGCGGACCTCCTGTTGACCACCAAGACCCACTATCGCAAGGGCGCGCAGGCGCTGGCGCTGGCAGAGGAACTGGGCAAGCCTGTCTATGTGCTTCGCAAGAACACGGCGCTGCAGCTCGAACAATTCCTGTTGACTGTTTCGGTTGCCAGTGGCGGCGCCGCCATGCATGAGGCGTTGCAGGAGGTGGAGGAGGCGGCCGGACGCCTGATGGAGGGTGAGGGGGCCGTTGAACTCCAGCCTCAGGGGGCCTACATCCGCCGGCTCCAGCACCAGCTCGCTAGGAACCACAACCTTGCATCGCGCAGCGTGGGGCGCGACCCTTATCGGAGAGTCACCCTCTCCCAGACCAACGGCAGGGACTAGCGGGCAGCGACGATGGCCGTCTTCGTGGCCTTTGAGGGAGTGGAGGGGAGTGGGAAGACAACCCAGGCCCGGTTGCTTCATGACCGCATGACCGCAGAAGGGCGCCGGGTGGTTCTGACCCGCGAGCCCGGAGCGACTGCCCTCGGTAACTACCTGCGAGCCTGGCTGAAGCAGTATCCGGCGACCCCTCGCGCCGAGCTATTCCTCTTCTGCGCTGCGCGAAGCCAATTGGTCGCGGAGGTTGTAAGCCCGGCGCTGGCCGAAGGCGTTGATGTGGTCACGGACCGCTACAGCGGCTCAACCATTGCCTACCAGGGGTACGGGCGCGGGCTGGGCGAACAGGTCGTTAGGCCGGTGATCGACCTGGCTACGGAAGGCGTTGAGCCTGACCTCTACGTCCTGCTGGACATCGATCCGGTGGTTGCCCTCCGACGCATTGCCACCGGCGGCAGAGCAACAACCGTGGACATCCAGGAAAGGCCGGCGCCGTCCCCTCGAATCGATGAGGAGGGTCAGCGCTTCGAAGAGGAGCCGCTGGAGTTCCACCAGCGTGTGCGCGGCGGCTACCTGAGCCTCGCAGCGGCTAGTCCGGAGACCTGGCTTGTCCTGGATGCCGCCATGCCCGTCGCTGAGACCGCCGAGCTGATATGGCAGAGGGTGGCGGCGTTGCTTGGAGGCGTATCCGAGGTTTCCTGACGGCGCCTTCCGGAGTAAGCTGAGGAAACCAGGAAGGCAACCGTAATCGTCAAACATCGGCGCGAGCCGGGCGCTGGAACGGGGCTATGGGCAACTGGGACAGTGAAGAAGAAGATTGGCGTCCCGAGGAGCCATACACCTATGAGCCCATCCCCGACGGCCACGGGCGCATCATCCCCGTATGGGCCTACCGCTTCGGGGCGTTGCTACTGCTTCTGGTGTTCGCCGCCTCAAGCTTCATGTTCCTCTGGCATCCGGCCCGGTTCAGCTCCGCCCCTGAGCCCGCCTTCGATCCCGACGAGTACGCCCAGTGGATCCAGTCCCAGGCAGGATCGGTGGTGGGGCAGTCGCGAGTGTTGGCCGTTGCCTTCGTGGGCGGTTTGGAAGACCATCCGGCGATGGGTCTGTCGGCGCCGGTCGGATCGCCCGACGTGGTCTTGCGGAGGGTGCAGGATGAAACCCTGCGCCTGCTCGGGCGTCTCTTCACCGACGCTCGCGCCGATACGGTCTATGTCGTGTGGGTTGCGCCTTATGGGCAGGGCGCTGGCCAGCCGTCCCCACGGCTGCTCGAGGTCATCGTTAGCAGAGAGAGAGCCGAGAGCGTCGACTGGGGCGCGGTGCTGCCCGGCGACCTGCCCAACATAGCCGACGTCTATCGGGGCGCAGACCTTGCCTCATTGCCCTCCATTATCGCGTCGTGACCCCGCCGGTCCAGACAGGTTCTCACCACTGCAAGCCTTGGCCTTGGAGATAGGAAGCGCATGATCCCTGTGTCCCTGACGCTGAGGAACTTCCTCTGCTACGGAGAGGAAGTTCCTCCCCTCCTCCTCGACGGCATTCACGTCGCCTGCCTCTGCGGTCCCAACGGCCACGGCAAATCCAGCCTGTTGGACGCTATGACGTGGGCGCTGTGGGGCTTTGCCAGAGCCAGGAACCAGGAGGACCTCATTCACCAGGGCAGGCGGGAGATGATGGTAGCGCTGGAGTTCGACGCCCGTGGACGGCGCTACCGCGTAGAGCGCCGGCACAGCCGGGTTGGCAGTAGCCGGCAGGGGCAGACCAGCCTTGAGCTTCAGGTCAGCCACGGCAACGGGTTCGCGCCCATTTCCGAAAGCACGGTGAGGGATACGCAGGATAAGATCCAGGACATTGTGTCCATGGACTACCAGACCTTCATCAACAGCGCGTTTCTGCGTCAGGGTGAAGCTGACCTGTTCACCAAGGCGGGTCCCGCCCAACGCAAGCGGGTGCTCGCCGAAATCCTCAGGCTTTCCCAATATGACCGGCTGGAGGAAACGGCGAAGCTCCGCGCCACTGAGCGGGAGGCGTCCATCCAGCGCACATCCGGGGAGATCGGTCAGTTGCGGGCGGAGGTCGCCAGGAGTCAGGAGTACCGGGAGCGTCTGTCACAGGTCGACAGTGACCTCCAGTCCCTCCAGGGACGGCTCGACGTCCAGGATGCGCAGGTCCGCGAATGCTGGGACGCCCTGCAGGCGCTGACGGTGAGCCAGACGAGGCTGACTGAAGTCATGGCGACCTACACCCAGTGGAGCGAGGAGCGGAGCAAGCTTCAAGGCATCCTCCAACAGGAGCAGCAGCGGTTGAACTATGAAGTCCTGTCGCTGGAGCAGCGGGCTGGAGAGTTGGAGACGAGGCTCGCTCGCGGCAACGAAGCCCGCGGTGAGGCTGAGAAGGTCGAGACTGAGATCCAGGCTGTCGAGGCTGAACAGCGGGAGCTGGGCAGCAGCAGGGACGCGTTGTCGCAGGTAGGGGCTCAGGTGCAGGAGGCCCGCAGCGGGCTGGAGCGGCTGATAGCTGAGGGCAACGAACTCCGCGACAAGCTCAAGTTACTCCATGAGGCCGGCCACCAGGACACCCATTGCCCGCTGTGCAACGCCCAGCTCGGCGACGAGGGCCGCAACCACCTGCAGGCCGCCTACGAGGCTGAGATCAAGGACAAGCGCAGCCGCTACGCCGAGACGCAACAGCTTCTGAAGGACCTGGAGTTGAAGGAGGAGTCCCTGTCGGGGTCTGTGAAGCGGGGCGAGGCCGAATTGAACCAGCGTCTGACCCAGCTCGCGGCTCGGCGGCTGGACCTAGTGCGCCAGGCCGAGGAGGCGCCCGGTATTCAACATGACCTAGGCGCCGTTCAGGGCCAGTTGGAGGCCCTGCGCCGCATGGCGAGCGAAGCGCAGTTTGGGCAGGAAGAGCGCCAGCAACTTGGCGTGGTTGAGGAGAAGCTGGCCGCGGCCGGCAGGGAGCGCGCAGCCCTGGAGGAAGCCCTCCGGCCCCTGCCTCAGGTGAAGGCCGTCTACGACCGCGAGTGGGCGCAGTTGGAGAACCTGAAACGCCAACGTGAGCCACTGGCTGCTCAACACCATAGCCTCTTGGAGCTACTGGCCCGCTGCGACGCAATGGAGCGGGAGCTTCGGGAAAAGGAACAAGCGGTGGCCGGCCTCGCCGACGAGAAGAGCCTCTTCATAGAGCTGGCGACGGCCTTTGGCAAGGGCGGCATCCAGGCCCTCATCATCGAATCGGCGGCGCCGGAACTGGAGGCCGAGGCCAATCGCCTCCTCGCACGGCTTACCGACGGCCGCATGGCGCTCAAGCTGGAGACGCAGCGAGAGCGCCGCACGGGCCAGGGCGATCCCATTGAGACCCTGGAAATTAACATCGCCGACGAGTTGGGCACTCGCAGCTACGAGTTGTTCAGCGGCGGCGAGGCATTCCGCATCAACTTTGCCCTACGGGTCGCCCTCTCCCGCCTGCTGGCCCGCCGCTCTGGGGCGCCGCTGCCCACGCTCTTCATCGACGAAGGATTCGGCACTCAGGATGCCGCGGGCCGCGAGCGCCTCATCGAGGCCATCCAGGCCATCCAGGACGACTTCCAGCGCATCATCGTCATAACCCACATTGAAGAACTGAAAGAGACGTTCCCCACGCGCATCGAGGTCTCAAAGACGGATGGGAGCTCGACGTTCTGGATCAACTGACGCCGGTCCCCGCGGCGAGGAGCCGCGGGCGCACTTCGGTGTCCCTGTCCGGACGCCTGGCCTCTATAGCCTCGAGAAGGAAGCCGAGAAGAGCAGCTTGTTCTCCATGGTGTCGATGAACTCGAGGGTGTTCGGCGGCCAGTTGGGATCCTTCGCCGCTTCGGCCCGGATGCGCAGCCGTTCCTCGAAGCTCTCGTACGGCCAGACGTGGACGAAGCGGTTGAGGTTCGTTAACTCGCCGTACCAGCAGGCGGTCAATGGCGAATACTTTTCTCGACTGGGGATGGCGCTTTCCCAGCGCTCGAGAAAGGTGCGCAGGGCGCCGGGCTTCAAATGGTAGGTGCGCATTTCGTAGATCTTCCCCATGGGAGCGTCGGGCAGAGGGCGCATGAAGTCGGGGGCCAGGAAGATCTCGGCCTCCTGGCGCGTCACGAAGTCGATGATGTTGGGGGGCCAGTGGGGGTCCTGCCGGGACGCTGCTCTTGCCTCGGTGCGATGGGCAAGGCTTTCGTACGGCCAGACGTGGATAACCTGCTCCAAGGGTCCAATTTCCGTGTGCCAGAAGGCCGCCAGCTTGGAGTATTTCTCCCGGTGGGGGACGGCTTCTGCGAATCGGGCTTCAACCTCCTTGGTAGAGCCGGGCTTCAACGTGTAGGTGCGGACTTCATAGATCATGGTTCCTCCAGACGCTGAACGTTAGGGGGCCAGTACGAAGAGGGCCAGCAGCAGGAAGGCGGGGATGGCCAGCAGGACGACGCCAACCGTTCGCACCCAATCTTCAAGAGCGCGGGCGTCGGGAGGGATTATCTCGCCGGGGAGATTTCCCAGGTAGTAGATGACCCAGCTTGGGTCATCCCGTCCTGGCGCGAGCGCGCTTCGTTTGGCCAAGCGCCACCCTCTGGCGATCCATAGAGCGGGCAGCCGCGGCCGCAGCACCGCCACTACGGCGATGATCACAATAGCTATCACCAGACCAACAAGTCGCGGCAACGGCTGGCATCCCTCCAGGAAACGTTTGCCAACAGCGTAGCATTGCGGGGCCAATCATTCCATGCTCTGCGCATCGCGTTGACGGAGTCTTGGGGTCTGTGTATGGTGGGGGCGGTTCGGCTGGGGGGGCTTTCATGGAGATTCCAGAGTTCAACATGGCGGGCAAGCGCGCCGTCGTCGTAGCCGGGAGCCGTGGCATCGGGCGGGCCATCGCCGTGATGCTGGCTGAGAGTGGGGCCGACGTCGCAGTGACTGGACGGTCGCTGGACTCCGCCGGCCCCGTGGCCCAGGAAATTGAGGGCCTGGGCCGCCGGTCGCTCGCCGTCGCTGTCGAGGCCACCAACGACGAGGACATGGAGCGGATGGCCGCCGAGATCCAACGGGACTTCGGTCCATACGACATCGTGGTGCACTGCGTGGGAGAGGCGTCTCGAAAGCCCATGATACCCCTGCCCGACGGTTCCGAGAGCATCACGCCAGCGGAGTGGCGGATGTACATGGAGCTCAACCTCACCTCCATGTACACGTCCTGCCGGGTCTTGGTCCCACCCTTGCTGGAGCGGCGCAGCGGCAGCGTTGTCTTCATCAATACCTACGTGGGCGTTCGAGCGTTCCCCACGTGGTCCGCCGTGTACACTGCCCCCAAAGCAGCAATGCTGCGCATGACACAGACTCTGGCTCTGGAGTGGGCTCCTTACAACGTGCGGGCCAACGGCATCGGCGCCGGGATCATTCCCGACCCGGACCAGATGACGGCAGAGCGGTTCCAGGACTATACCGCCCGCCGCAAACACGAGGCGCCTCTCGGCCGTCTGGGTGTCCCCAAGGACGTGGCCTATGTTGGCCTCTACCTGGCGTCGGACGCCTCAGCTTACGTGACGGGCCAGACCTTCATGGTGGACGGGGGGGCTTCCCTCGTCACCATGCGCTAGCCGCACTTCCCAGGGACGTTGTTACAAAGCGCGAGGAGAGAGAAATCCTTCCCTCTTGTTCGGCACACCTGGGGGAAGGCTAGGGGATGGGAGCCGCGCAACAACCTCTCTGAGTACTAGCCAATGCCGCCTCGTTCCCTTCTCCGCCCGCAAGCTCCTGCATGGGTTCGTAGCCTCTTCTATGAGCTCGCAGCCTCAGCTGGGGGGGGAATACGCCTTGCCCAGGGACGCCGGTTCCATGCCTCGCCGCGAAGGCTGTAGAGGGTGCGCGCTCCCAGAGGGGACGAACAAAGAGAAGCCAGCGGGGCGCCGAACGCCCCGCTGGCTTCTCTTGCGCATACTTGCTTGGGATGCCTACTGGCAGGCGCCGATTTCGGTCGTTTCCGCATCAGCGCAGAACAGCACCGGCGCGGTAATCAACACATTGAGATCCTGGTCGACAATCCGCAGAGAGAGCAGGTCTTCGCCTGCCACCCGCGTCCAGCGGCCCAGCGTCCAAGAGGCGGCGAATGCCCCGTCGTCGTCGACGGTGATCTGATTGGGCACCATGAGACCGGTGATGTCGCTGAGCAGACCGTTGCCGTCCTTGATGACGACGCTGATGGCAGTCCCAGGCTCAAGGCCGGAACCGAGAACAGTCACCTTGGTGCCCGCAGCGATTGGGGCAACGGCAGGCACAACCTGCGCGTTCGCAGTGCTAACCGAGTCGGAAATTTGCTGGGCCGAGACGGCGGCAAAGGCCCCAGCGACGACCATCAAGGCGCCCAAAACGGCAACCCGGCGCCACGTCAGCAGCTTGGCCAAACCTCGACCCTTGCTGTTCTTTTCAACCTGCGTCTCCATGTCACCTCCTGGAACTCGCGTCTTCCGAATCTGCCCGGCTGTTGTTTGCAGGCACGGCGCCTTTGTCCCACAGCCTGCTGCGCCACTGCTCGCGCACATTGAACGTAAGGTTACGCACAGGGCCTTACCGTGTCAAGCAGGCTGCCCATCACCGCCCCTCGGTTTCAGAGGCTAGGGCGAATTGAACAACGTAGCGAGTCTAGCGCTGCGATAGGGCGCCGTCAAGCCTAACCGGGACTTCAGGTTCCAGCCGCACTTCCGGCCCATGTCCTTACGGCTTCAATACTGCGACTTCAAGCCAAAGATGAGCGACTTCACGGTCACGGGAATCACGCCGGACGTTCCCATTGCGTTACCGATGTCCACGAAGTCCAGATCCCCAACGTCTATTCCATCAACGCCGACAATGTCCTGCTGGATCAAGAGCTCGTTTTTGAGGATGCCCCCCAGGGACTTGGCAACGTCGTGGTCAAGGATGAGGTAGAGGGGCGCCGCGTCCGCTCCCGGACGGTTCATGCTGTCGGCGATGGCGTCTGCAACCTTCCGCATGTAGGGGTAGTCTGGGTAGCCGCTGATGGCGATGGCCAGCGCGGCCTCCTGGCCGGGTTGCTCCAGGTCGTGCTTGGCCAGCGAGAGGGCGAAGGTGTGCTTCATGTCTTCCAGCGACTGCTCGCTGTCGGTGGCCCACTTGATGACCTGAAGCCCGAACTGAGGCAGCACCTCCGGGTTCGAGAGAAAGCTCGTGGTTGTGCTGGCTTGGAGCGTATACTCGCCCGCGCCGATAACCGTGGCCCGGATTCCCTCAATGGGGTGGTGGAGCTGGCCAGCGTACTGGTCGATCCTTTCGCGGACCGCCTTGCCCAGATGTGGACCCACGTCCCCATAGGCGGTGGAGTCCTTTCCGTAGACGTACTCTGAGACGCCGCCCGAGAAGACCACGTATTCGGCCCGCCTCACGTCCTCGGGGTCGAGGGGGTCGGTGATCATCAGCTCCTGTGTCAGGGCGGACGGAGCACGCGCCAGGATGATATCGAACAGCACCTCAGCCATGAGGTCTGCGTACTGCTCTTTCACGTCCTCTTCGAGAAAGCCCCCCACCTCGATGGAGCGGCCAAGCCGGCCAAGAATGGTGTTGGCTGCGTCCTCCACGCGGGTGATGCTCCCAGACGGCTCGAACGCCACGAGCCGGGCGCCAATGCTCATCGCGGCATTCTGCTTGACGGCGCCGTGCTCGATGAACGAGAACTTCGTCGTGCCGCCCCCCATGTCCACGTTGAGGACCGGCGCCTTCTTCTCCTTCGACAGCGCCACCGAGCCCGATCCGTGCGCGGCGATGAGCGCTTCGTGGTGGGCGCCTGCGGAGGCGCAGATGAACTTTCCAGACTCCTTGGCGAAGAACTCCACAATGGGCTGGGCGTTCTCCTTTTTCAGGGCCTCGCCGGTAATGACCACGGCGCCCGTATCGATGTCTTCGGGCGCCATGCCAGCTTTGGCGTAGTGCTCCGTAATGAAGGACTTGACAGCGTCGGTGTCGATGAGGACGCCCGAAAGGTACGGTGTGAGCATGATGGGGGATTGGTAGAGAACTTCGCGCTCGGCTATCTTGAAGGTGGAGGAGAAGCCGGCGCCCTCGCGCCGCAACTTGAGGCGAGAGAAGATCATATGGGTGGTCGAGGACCCAATGTCTATGCCGACGCTCTGCAACGTGAAGACTTCGAAGCCTTCCACATCCTCGATTACGAAGTCAGGGTTGCTCTCCAGCGAGGCGATGGTGTGGGAATGGCCGTGGTCATCGCCGTGAAAGGGGCCGTCTTCGTCGTGCATCCACTGCTCCTGTCTTCTGTTCTATCTGTATCGTTGGGAATGGGCCGGGTCTGGGCTATTGGCCTGCGGGGGCTGCCTCATCCTGGCTGGCCTAGTATTCCCACTCGAAGCTGCGGTCCGTGTAGGCCTGCTCGGGCATCAAGGAGGTCAGGCCGCGCTTGGCCAGTTCCGTCTCGAAGCGCTGGCGGATGGAGGGGTCTTCCTCCGGGTATTCGAACTGGTCCCGCTGTGCGTCTTCAATCTTCTCCGCGGAGATCATCAGTTGGGGCGGAGCGTGGAAGGCCAGATAGCGGGCCGGCTCTCCGCCCAGGTTGAAGTGCTGGTGGAACCACCGGTTCGGCGGCACGAAGATGCTGCCTTCCCGCCACGGGATCACCAGCTTCTCCCGTCCCTCCGGCCACATCAGGGAGTAGCCCTCGCCGGCGGGGATGATGATGACAACCCCCGGACCGTGGCGGTGGCCCTTCTTGTACGTTCGCGACGGGAACACCGACATGTGGGCGTCCATCTCCGCCGTGGGGAACTTGACGAAGATCACCCTTCCCCCGGCGCCGCGTCCCCGGTAGGGCGATAGCCTGTCCCAAGCCTTCAGGTCAGGGAAGAAGTTTCCGAGCCAGTAGTAGTCGATCGTGCCGGCACCCCGGATCTTGCCGCTGGCCTCCTCCACGGCCTTCGCCTGGGAGTAGAACTCACCCCCAATGGAGTCGAGGATTTTGGAGCCGCCGTTCTCGTCGGGGTGATTGATGAAGAAGTCGAGGTCCGGCGTGGCCGTCAGCGCTATCGGGAGGTAGTTGTAATGGAGCAAACGCGCCGGCTCCGAGCCGGACATGTTGCTCAATTGATACCAGGTGTTCGCCGGGATGAAGAAGAGGCTGTGGGGCCCCCACTCGAAGGTCTTCTTAACGCCGTCCTTGGTCCCGGAAACGGCGCCGATGCCCTGTCCCTTGGCGACGTAGATGGCCTCGTCGACGCCCATCTTTATCGGCGTCAGGGTCTTGCCGGGCGGGATCTCTTGGACCCGGACCTCCACGACGCCTTCTTGCCCTGCGAGCTGCAGGAACGCCGCGTTGCATTCCCGGCCCTTCCAAGGGGCCAGTTCGAGCTCCCGGATGTCTTCGACGAAGTACTCCCTGTAGATGGGGATGCCCTCGTCTTTCATGTAGGTCTCGTAGGTCTGACAGAGTGGCATGGAAACCTCCGCGTTGATTGGGCAAGACTGAGAGGGGCCCAAAGGCGCCTCGGTTATGATGCCACAACAGGGGGTCTCAGGGAAATAGCGAGCCGGCGCCGCGGAGAGAGGGGGTCGAGCGTCGCCGTGGTGCCAAGCTATGAACCCGGTGGCGCCCCGCAGGAACCCCCCGCCGTCCGGTGGTGAAGGGGTCCCTGCGGGGCGCCAGGTGTTTGCCGCGTATCGAGCCTAGGTGGCCCTGGTGAAGAACTGCCTGCTGAGACTACGCCGGCACTTCGGCCGCAGGTTCGTATTGCCACTCGTAGGTCTCTTCCTCATAGGCCTGCGGGGGCATCAACGAAGTGAGGCCGCGCTTGGCAAGCTCGCCCTCGAAACGCTCCCGGACCTCCGAAGCCTCGTTGGTGTACTCGATTTGGTCGTGCCGGATGTCGTCGATCTTCTCCGACAGCTTGAGCTGAGGCGGAGCGTGAAAGGCCAGGTAGCGCGCCGGAGAACCGCCGAGGTTGAAGTGCTGGTGGAAGTACTTGTTCGGCGGCACGAAGATGCTGCCCTCGCGCCAGGGCACGATGACCTTCTCGCCGCCTTCGGGCCACATGACTGAGTAGCCCTCGCCGCCGGGAATGATGATGACCACGCCGGGGCCGTGGCGGTGCGCCTTCTTGTAGGTGCGCGAGGGGAAGACGGACATGTGAGCGGTCAGCTCGGAGTTGGGGAAGTGGATGTAGACCGCCCTGCCGCCGGCGCCTCTCCCATAGAAGGGGGTCAGCTTGTCCCACGCCTGCAGGTCGGGGAAGAAGTTTCCAACCCAGAAGTGCTCGATCTTGCCTGCGGCCCGGAAGGAATTGGGGTCCTCCTTCACAGCCTTGGCCTGAGAATAGAACTCCTCGTCGGCCGCCTCTAGGCGGGCCGGGTTCTCGTAGGGGTTGTTGATGAAGAAGTCGATGTCGGTTGTAGCGGCCACGGCAACGGGCAGATAGCTGTAGATGAGCAAGCGGGCGGGCTCGGCGCCGGACATGTTGCTGACCTGGCGCCAGGTGTTGCTGGGCGCCAGGAACAGGCTGTGCGGGCCCCACTCGAAGGTTTTCTTTGGGCTTCCATCAGCGCCCCAGACCGCCGTTAGGCCCTGGCCCTGAACGACATAGATTGCCTCGTCCACGCCCATTTTCAGCGGGGGCAGGGTCTTGCCGGGCGGGATCTCGATGACCCTCGCCTCCACCACCCCTTCCTGGCCAACGAGCTGCAGAAATGCGCCGTTGCACTCCATGGCGCTCCAAGGCTCCAACTTCAGCTCTCTTGCGTCCTCCACAAAGTAGTCCCGATAGATCGGTATTCCCTGTGCCTGTATCCACTCCTCATACGTTGGGCATGAAGGCATGTCTCCTCCTCTCGGTGTTTTTTTCAGCAGATGCGCAACGCGGGGGCGGGGCCCGCTCCCCGGCACGTGCTCGAGCTTGGACTAAGGAGCGGGCGCCTGCCGCGCTCGCCCTCTTGGCCGCCCTTGGCGGATCTAGTCAGCAACCCTTCGACCGGTCAGGATGGGGCTGTATTTCATTGCTGCGCCCTGGCGATTGCCCAGCGGCAGGGCGAAGCGGGGGTCCTTCTCGGAGGGGAACTCCACGTATTCGTTCGTCCCGGGGTCGCGGAACGTGCATACCGGGTCTTCCCCCCGCGCAACGGCCGCCATGTTGTCTTCCAGCATGCGCCGGTACATGATGATGCCCTTGTCCGAGCGGCCCAGCGACTCGGTCGTGCGGTCGGCGATGGTGCCCTGCGTAATCCAAGCTGCAATGTCCTAGCCGCTGTTGTTGTCCAGCACATCCCAGCGCGGCTGACCCTCGGCGTCCAGTTCGGCAATGGGAACCTTGAAATAGGGAATGTCTTCCGGCGCCTGCTCCCGTCCCTCGGCGGGATAGCAGGCGTACCACCAGTGGGCGGTCGTGTGATCGTCAATGGGCACTCGAATCTGAAATCCCAGCCACGTGAGGCCGCGGCGCTGCCCGCCTTGGCGCAGGATGTTGGGGAACACCATGGGATGGCCCGTCTTCCAGTCCTCGTCCTCTTCCGAGCCGCCTTCCACGACGCGGCGCTTGATGATGCCGTATGCGAATTCGTCGAAGCTGATCTTGACGTGGGGTGTCCTGGGTCTCCGTCCTTCAGGGTTCTCCCGCCGCTGAGCGACGAAGTCGGCGAAGTACTGGTGCAGCCACTCGACGTGTACCGGGTCCAACGAGTTCTCCATGATCTGGAGCCAATTGCACGGCACGACGGCGTGGCCGATATCCCGCACAACGCCATCCATGGCGAATAGATCCCAGCGCGGGATCATGGGCGCCGGCTCCGGCCCCAGGTAGGCGAAGAGCAGCCCGAAGGCCGGCGCCACCCGGTAGGACGCGATGCGCACCTTTTCCTTGAACCGGCCCTCCGGGTCCTCGGTTTCCTCGTAGGGCTGTTCGAGGCACGAGCCGTCTTCGCCGAAGACCCAGCCGTGATAGGCGCATCGCAGCCCCCTTTCCTCCGGGATGCCGTACATCATCGACATCTTGCGGTGAGGACACTGCGCGCCGATCAAGCCGAAGGCCCCTGAGCGGTCGCGGTACAGCACCAAGTCTTCGCCCAGCAGGCGGACCTGGTGCGTGTGACTGTTCTTGAATTGGGAGAGGGTGGCGACGGGATGCCAGTACCGGCGTAGAAGCTCGCCCATGGGGGCACCAGGCCCAACCCTGGTCAATTGCTCGTTTTGCTCGGCCGTCAGCATGGCGAACTGCTCTGGCGGGATTGCCGGAAGGCTGGCGTAAACGTAAGGGCCATTCCTGGCTTTGTCAAGGCAAGCGGCGACGGGCAAGCGATGACGTGGGGCGGGCGCCGGAAGCGCTCTCGGAGACCGCTTGGCCGGGCGGCGGAGGGCCTATCGCGACCCGGGGAGCGGAGGTGGGCTGGCCGTACTTCCCAGGGACGTTGGTTACAGCTGCGAGGTGGGAGCATCTTCACGTCCCCTTCCCCGGCTACGGGGAAGGCTAGGATGGGGGACGCGCAACAACCTCTCTGGGACTAGCAACTCAATGTTGGGTCGCGGACTGGCGGATGTGTTCGTTCAATCTCTAGGACAGGACACTAGAGAATGGAGGCGATGACGTAGGTGATCATGCCCCGCGGGGCGGTCACCTTCACTTCATCACCTTCCTTACGTTGGAGGAGGGCTTTGCCCACGGGAGACTCTGTGGACAGCTTGCCCTCCAGGGGGCTCGCCTCTCTGGCGCCAACGATCTGGTAGGTGGTCTCGGACCCTGAGACAGTGTCCCGAAGTACGACCTTGGCGCCTAGCTTGACCTGCTTGGCAACCCGGCTCGCGCCCTGCTTATCGCCGGCATCGAGAGTGACGGCGCCCTTGAGGGATGTCTCGAGCTCTCTAATCCGAGCCTCGAGCAGCCCTTGACGCTCGCGGGCTGCTTCAAGCGGGGCATTCTCGCGCACGTCCTTGTCGGCGGCGGCCCGCTGAATCTCTGTGGCAACGTCCTGACGTTGCGCTTTGAGGTTCTCCAACTCCTGGGTCAGGCGGGCAAGGCCCTCTGCGGTGAACTGGACCGCGGTGGAAGAAGCGCCGGAGCGGGAGGGGCGGGCTATTGCCTTGGCTTTGCGCAATCTGACGTGTGTGGCCAGGTTCTGATCGGAGTACTTCTTGCGGTAGATGAAGGCGAGGAACTCCCGGACCAACTCCAGCCGTTCGGTGGCGTTGGTGCTGTTGGCGGCGATGCCTCGTTGGGCGTATTGCTCCAATTCAACAGGCAACAGGCTAGCGGTCATCCGGTCCCGGCCATACCAGCGTACGAAGCGCGAGAGCTCTGGCTGTGCCTGTCGTCGACGCTCGTCCTTGCGAGAGGAGAGGAACTCCAGGAGAGCATCATGGAGAGGTGTGCTTGTCGCCATAAACTCCTTTACTTCTTGAAAGACCACGTGGCTTCATTCCTCATTGTAGTCACGGGGTTTCAGGGGTGTCAACGCAGCGAAACCCTGCGCTACAATGACAGCAACCGTCGGGACAGCGTAGCAGCCGCATCCCGCTGTTTGGATTTCCCCACGTGGAGGCCCCTTGACCGACCAGGCCCAGAAGCGAGTTGACCTTGAGACGATCGTCTCTCTGGCGAAGCGCCGCGGATTCGTCTTTCAGAGCAGCGAGATCTATGGCGGGACCGGATCGGTCTGGGACTACGGCCCCTTGGGCGTCGAGTTGAAGCGCAATGTCAAAGACGCCTGGTGGCGCTCTGTGGTCTGGCAACGGGACGACATGGTGGGCTTGGACGCCGCCATCCTGATGCATCCCCAGGTTTGGGTTGCCAGCGGCCACGCCGAGGGTTTCACCGACCCACTGGTGGAGTGCCGCAACTGCAACAGCCGCTTCCGGGCGGACCACCTGGAGGGTGACCAGTGCCCGGCGTGCCAGTCGAAGGGTAGCTTCACCGAACCGCGCACATTCAACCTGATGTTCAAGACGTTCATGGGCCCCGTGGAAGACTCGGCCAGCCAGGTCTGGCTACGGCCCGAGACCGCCCAGGGTATCTTCGTCAACTTCGAGAATGTGCAGACCGTCACCCGCCGCAAGCTGCCCTTTGGCATTGCTCAGGTGGGCAAGGCCTTCCGCAATGAGATCACCCCTGGCAACTTCGTCTTCCGCACTCGCGAGTTTGAGCAGATGGAGATCGAATACTTCGTGAAGCCAGGGACCGACGAGGAACTCCACCAGCGCTGGCTCGACGACAGGCTCCAGTGGTACAAGGACTTGGGCATGAATCCCGACCGCCTCCGCCTGCGCCGCCACGACCCCGACGAGTTGGCCCACTACGCCAAGGACACCTGGGACATCGAGTACGAGTTCCCCTGGGGATGGGGCGAGTTGGAAGGTATCGCCAACCGCACGGACTTCGATCTGAAGCAGCACCAAGAGCACAGCGGCCGCGACCTGACCTACTACGATCAGGAGGCGGACGCGCACTATCTGCCCTACGTCATCGAGCCGTCCGGCGGCGTGGACAGGGCGTCGCTGGCCTTTCTGATAGACGCCTACAGCGAGGAGACGGCGCCCACGGCCTCCGGCGGTGAGGAGACCCGCGTGGTCATCAGGCTTCACTCATCGCTGGCGCCGATAAAAGTGGCGGTGCTGCCGCTGTCGCGCAACGCGAAGCTGGCGCCCAAAGCCAAGGAGGTGCATGAGCTGCTGCGGCGCCACTGGGCCACCCAGTACGACGACGCGCAGTCCATAGGCAGGCGCTACCGCCGCCAGGACGAGATCGGCACCCCCCTATGTGTCACCGTGGACTTCGAGACGGTGGAGCAGGACAACGCCGTCACCATCCGTGACAGGGACACCATGCAGCAGGTTCGGACGCCCATCGCGGAACTGGTGGCCACCCTCCAAGGACGGCTGGAGGGGTAGGGGAAGGGGCGGCAAGGGCTTGCAACGGCAACAATACTCGGCGGACGAGAAGAGAGGGCGGATGGCAGTCATCCCTGCACCCACAACCCTTAGCCCAGTATTTCCACCTTCATCAGCGGTGAGCCCTTCACCCAGGTTTCCTGGTCGATGTCCGCCCGCTTGGTGTCCCACTTTGACATGCGGGCGACGAGGTCGCGGCGGGCCGCCTCGTCCGTAACCTCCACGGCCCGCGCCGGCAGGTCGGCTTGGGCTGACCTCTTCACGTGGACGGTGAAATCGGGGTTCGCCAGCAAGTTGGCGCGCCAGCTTCGCGGCCCCGGAGCGCCGCTGAGCACGTAGGTCTCGTCGTCCACGTAGATCAGCGAGATCTCGATGCGCCGTGGCTGGCCACTCTTACGGCCTGTCGTCGTAATGTCCACCACCCGGTCGGTGTGGAGGGCGTTGAGCACCTTTTCGTCCATTGTTCGAGAAGCCTCCGTTCGCGTGTTGCGTCGTGCGCCGTAGCGGGGGAACTTCGCCCCTATCGGATCGGGCCGCCGTTGACGTCGATGATGGCCCCGCTCGTGAAGCTCGAGGCGTCGAAAGCCAGGTACACCACGGTCCCGGCGAACTCCTCCGGCATCCCAAGCCGCCCCAGGGCGATCTGGCTGGTCTGCTGGTTTGTCTGCTGCTCCGTGCCGGGCGCCAGCGATCGGTGCAGGTTGGCCACCGATCCCGGCACAACGGCGTTCACCCGCACCTCTGGTCCCAACTCCAGCGCCATGCTGCGGGTCAGGTGGATAACCGCCGCCTTCGCTGCTCCGTACAACGCCCTGCCGGGTATGGCGTAGCGTCCCGCCGACGAGGCGATATTGACGATGGCGCCCTTCCCCTGCTCCTTCATGATCGGGGCCACGGCCGTGGAGCATAGGAGCGGGTTCTTCACGTTGAGCCGGAAGGTCTCGTCGAAGTCTTGGGGCGTCACTTCCAACAGCGGCCCGGTCTGGAATGTCTCGCCCCAACTGCCGCCGGCGTTGTTCACGAGCGCGTCGATGCGGCCGTACTCATCGAGCACCTCCTGCACGAACCGCTCTACCTGTTCGGGTGCCCTGACGTCGGCTTCGATGGCAATGCAACGGCGGCCCAGGGCTCTGACCGCCTCGACGGCAGGCGCCGCCGGCTCATGGGGGCGGCTGGCGCCACGGCCGCTGACGGCCTCCGGGCGGCGCGACACGATGGCGATATCGGCGCCTGCCTCAGCGAGAGCGAGCGCCATGGCCTTGCCCAGCCCCTGGCTGCCTCCCGTCACTATGGCGACCCGGCCCGTCAGGTCGAATTGCGGCACTTCATTCCCCGCAGCGTGTGAGTTCCCAATAAGCGGGCTCCATTATGCCTGCCCCTGCAACCTCCGTCCAGGGCGCGCCGCCCTAGCGCGCTGCCCGTGGACGCGTTGCCCGTGGAAAGGATGATGCGCGGAGTGAGGCATGTCCGTTGCATGGTGAGCGCCCACGACCCGCTGACCGGTCCCAAGGCGCCTCTGTATCAGAGAATGCCCGCCCTCTCTTTGGCCGGCACGTCCAACGCCAGTGGGTTCATGTGCTACTATAAATTGCCGCTCTGAGCCTCTGGGCAGAGGAGGAAGCGATGCTGCCAAGCGGAGACAACGAGATACTGACGAGGGTTGGGCGGGGCGCCCCCATGGGGAACCTGATGCGCCGGTACTGGCACCCCGTCGCCGCCAGCGTCCAGATGAGCGGCGCCACGGTTCTTGCGGTGCGCGTGCTCGGTGAGGACCTGGTGCTCTACAGGGACCGGAGCGGCGCCCTGGGCCTCATAGAGCGGTACTGCGCTCACCGCCGGGTCAACCTGGCCTATGGAATTCCTGAGGAGCGCGGCCTGCGCTGCATGTACCACGGCTGGCTCTACAACGAGACGGGACAGTGCATTGAACAGCCCTTTGAGGAAACCGTCCGCCCTGAAGCCAGGTTCAAGGATAAGATCAAGTTGCAGGGCTACCCTGTGCAGGAGTTGGGCGGGCTGGTCTGGGCCTACCTCGGCCCGGCGCCTGCGCCGCTTCTGCCCCGTTGGGACCTCTTCGTCGAGCCCGGCGTCTTCAGAGAGGTTGCTTCCAGCCTCATCCCCTGCAACTGGCTTCAGACCATGGAGAACGCCATGGATGGCTCGCACCTGGAGCACCTGCACTGGACCTACGGCAAGTATGTCCTAGAGCGCATGGGTGTGCCCGCTGATGAGGCCGCCGCCCGCGTGCGCGGCTTCTCTCGCAAGCACATCAAGCTGGGATTCGACGTCTTTGAGCATGGGATCATCAAGCGGCGGGTCCTGGAGGGCGGGTCGGAAGAGGAAGAAGACTGGCAGGTGGGACACCCGATGGTGTTCCCAAACACGATGCGCATGGGCAACGCCTCCCGCTCCGAGTTCCAAATCAGGGTTCCGGTGGACGATGAGAACACCTTGCAATGGTACGTCCTCGTTCACCGGCCCGGCGTGGATGTCTCGCCTCAAGTGGAGATTCCCTATTTCGAGGTGCCGATGTTCGACGAGGCGGGCCGGTACATCATTGACTTCGCCACCGGCCAGGACATGATGACGTGGGTTTCCCAGGGGAGCATCCTCGACCGCTCCAAAGAGTCGTTGGGGGAGTCGGACCGCGGCATCATTCTCTTTCGCCGGTTGCTTATGGAGCAGATGGCTGTCAATGAGGACGGTGGCGATCCCATGAACGTCATGCGCGACCCCGCCAAGAACGACTACATCGAACTGCCGCAGGAAAGGAACAAGTACCATATCGGCGACGCCTACCGGCGGCTATTGCAGGGGTCTTGGAGCCGCTACAGCCCCAGCAAGGAGCTTGTCGCCAGCCTCTACGCACAGGGCGCGGCGCAGAAGACCTAGCCCCGGGGCGGGAGTATCAAGAGGGCTCGGAGGAACGCGTTGAAGTGTTCCCCCGACGCACATTCTGGAGGAGCGGTTCATGGCATACGAGCACCTATTGATCGAGGAGCGTGACCCGGGCGTTGGCATTATCACACTGAACCGCCCCGGCAAGCTGAACGCTCTCAACAGGCAAATGGCCGATGAGCTACTGGATGCGCTGAACCATTGGCGGGACTCCCCGCAGGTCAGAGCGGTGGTGCTGACCGGCGCCGGACGAGGCTTCTGTGCCGGCGCCGACCTGTCGGGCGAGGGGGGAATCGGGGCCTTCAACGCTACCGACAGCAGCGAGTTGCCTGCAATTGCCCAGCGGCCCCGCTGGCCCCTGGGCAATTGGGTGCACTTCCTCCACGAGTACCCTCGGCCGATCATCGCAGCGGTGAACGGGGCCTGCGTGGGGGCTGGGCTGGGCATTGCCGCCGCCTGCGACATCCGCATCGCCGCTGCCAGCGCCCGGTTTTCGGCCATCTTCGTGAAGCGGGGGCTGTCGCTGGACTTCGGTGTCAGCTACTTTCTCCCCCGGCTGGTAGGGCAGGGGAGGGCGCTGGAGATTGCCTGCACCGGTCGCATGGTCGGGGCCGAGGAAGCGGAGCGCATCGGTCTCGCCAACCGGGTTGTCCCAGACGAGGAGCTGCTGGACGAAGCCGTCAAGCTGGCCCAGGACATCGCCGCCGCTGGTCCCGTTGCTGTGGAGTTCTCCAAGAAGGCGGTCCTCCGCAGCCTGGACAACGATCTCGACGCCCAGCTTTTCTTTGAGAGCTACGCCCAGGAGGTGTGCCGGTACTCGGAGGACGCCAGGGAGGGAATCCAGGCATTCTTGGACAAGCGTGCGCCGGAATTCAAGGGGCAGTGAGAAGGTCTTCCCCTAGCTGAAGCTGGCGATGGGTTTCCCCTCCCCGCTAACTCCCTTCCTCCGGGATCGACAGGCCGCTCGAGACCTCCTCCCCCGATGAGGATCTTTGTCTAACCGGCGCCACGCGCAAATGGCTCCATTCCCACCGGCGATACCTCGCATCAACTTGGCGTTGTACGAGGAAATGCCTGCCCCCGTACTTGGAGACCTTTGCGTAACTAAGGCAGGTGGGGCGAGAATGTAGCCATCCGAGGAAGTCCGGAGAGTACAGATGCATCGTCAGATGGGTCAGACGTCACTAGCAGAATCGCTGTTGCCGCAGTCGCTTGGAAGAAACGAGCGTCTGGAGCGAATCGGCGAGGAGGTGGACTGGGAACGATTCGCCTTTCTGGTGGGGGGAGTCTACTCGGCCGATGAAGGGAGACCCAATTATCCTCCGTTGATGATGGTCAAGGTACTGCTGCTGGAGCAGTGGTACAACCTGTCTGACCCGCAGATGGAAGAGGCACTCGGAGACCGCATATCGTTCCGTCGCTTTGTGGGGCTTGGGCTTCAGGACGAGACCCCTGACTACTCGACGATCAGCCGCTTTCGGACCGAGCTGGTCAAGCATGGGCTGAGTGAGGAGCTTTTCAAGGAGCTGGAAGTCCAACTGGACAAGCGCGGACTGGTATTGAAGGAGGGGACGTTGATGGACGCCACGCTGGTAGAGGCCCAAGTGCGTCGTCCACCCCTCGCTGCGGGACGTGGCGCCAAGAGTGCTACCGACCCCGATGCTGACTGGACGCGCCACCGTGGGAGTCGGGCGCACTTCGGCTACAAGGTGCATCTGGGTGTGGATGCAGGGACGGGGCTGGTGCGCAAGGGGATGCTGACGCCGGCCAAGGTCTATGAGAGCGAGGTGGCCGATGCGCTGGTGAGCGGTGACGAGGTGGCGGTGTACGGTGACCGCGCCTATGAGTCCAACAGGCGGCGTCGGTGGCTCACGTCTCATGGGATCAACGATCGGATCATGCACCGTTCCCACAAGCATCAACCGGAGTTACCGCATTGGCAGAAGCGACGCAACGCGTTGATACGTCCGCGGCGGGCGTTGGTGGAGAAGGTCTTCGGCACCCTCAAGCGCAGCTACGGCTATAGCCGTGTCCGCTACCGGGGTTTGGGACGCAACGCCTTGGAGATGTGGTTCAAGCTGATGGCCTACAACTTGCGGAGGATGACCAAGTTGGCTGATTGCGCTGCCTGAACCACTGTGTAAGAGCAGTCCCGGGGGAGCCGCCACACCGGGACGCGCAGTGGGTGGCCTGAACCGCCCTGGATGCGGTTCCGTGAACTTCTTCTCCGTGCTGGCGGACCAATCGAAGGCTACACCCAGAGTTGCTCAAAGGTCTCCGTACTCGGGGGATGGTTAGGATGGCGGTGAACTGGGTAGTGCGGGAAACTGGGCGCAGGAGTTATGCAGAGGTCTCCGAGGGGAGGGGGCTAGTAACGCTCCGAGCCGTCTCCCGCCGCCAGCCGCAACGCAAGCCGCCGCTCCAGGGCCAGCGCCTCTTCCAGCGGTAGGTCCATCCCCTCTCCGACCGCTGCCTTCACGCTTCCCAGCAGGAGCGGGTCTCTTCCGGCCAGATCCTCGGCAAGGCCGCGGGCCGTTTCCAATAGCTCCCCCCGCGGCGTCATGCGGTGAACGAGCCCAAGCCGCAACGCTTCAAGGGCGTTCAAGCGGCGTCCGGTGAGGAGAAGATCTAGGGCTGGCCCCTGTCCCAGAACTTGTGGCAGGGTCTGCGTGCCGCCGGCGGCGGGAACCATGCCGAGGCCCACCTCAGGCAGCCCGAAGACGGCTTCGTCGGAGGTGATGCGCAGGTCGCAGAGGAGGGCCATCTCCAGACCTGAGCCGAGCGTGTAGCCGTGCAGCGCAGCGACGAATGGCTTCCGAATCCCGGCCCACAGGCCCCAGACGTCGCGCTCCCAGCGCACCCGCCGGGCGATGGCCTGAGACGGCGCGGCGCCGAATTCGGTGAGGTCTGCGCCGGCGCAGAACGCCTCCGTTCCTGCGCCGGAGACCACCACGGAGCGAATATCGTGGTCGTCGCGCACGGCCTGAAGGACCTGGAACAGGTCGTCGCGCATCTGGATGTTGTAGGCATTGCGCTTCGCCGGGCGGTCTAGGACCAGGTGAGCGACGCCTCGTTCGACGGTGAAGCGGACCGTTTCGAAGCTGCCGGCGTCCACCCGCTACGCTCCCCGAAACCCTGGCGCGCGTTTCTCGCTGAACGAGCGCAGGCCTTCAGCGCGGTCGTTGGTGGCGTGGAGCA
Organism: Dehalococcoidia bacterium; assembly: GCA_965263165.1. GTDB lineage: Bacteria > Chloroflexota > Dehalococcoidia > Lucifugimonadales > SAR202-VII-2 > SAR202-VII-2. The sequence continues at coordinate 423,160 of OZ253584.1, read as the reverse complement.
GGAAGCTCAGGTCGGCCTCCAGACGCAGGCCCGACGCAAGGGCAAGGTCCGCGCCCTTCAGGACGGCCTCCTTGGCGTACCGTGCGGCGATCGGCGCCTGCTTGGCGATGCCGGCGGCGAGCGAGCAGGCCTCCGCCAGGACTCCGCCTTCTGGGCAGACCCGGTGCGCCAAGCCCAAGCGCAGGACCCCGCCTCCGTCTACACAGCGGCCCGTGAGCAACATGTCCAACGCCGTCGCTCTACCTGCGACCCTGGGCAGGAGTTGGGTGCCTCCGTCCCACGGGAGCTCGCCCTGAAGAGTCATGGGAAACCCAAGGCTGGCTGCTTCAGACACCACCCTGATATCGCAAGCCAGCGCCAGTTCCAACCCTTGATCGAAAGCGTTGCCATTGATTGCGGCGATGATCGGCTTGCCTACCCCCGCCACAGCCTTTGCGACGGTGTGGCGGTCGAGCATGCCCCCCAAGTCCCCAGGCGCCCCTTTCGACAAGCTGACCTCGCTGCCCTCGCAGAAGGCCGGGCCTTCGCCGGTGACAACGACCACCCGCACGTCATCGTCCTGGTCCGCCTGAAGGCATGCATCCCGCAGGTCCGAGGCCAACGCCTCGCTGATGCGGTTGCCGCGTTCAGGGCGGTTCAACGCAAGGACGTGCACGGCGCCGCGGTGGTCAACGTGGAGAAGGGAAGAGGGCATGGCCATCGGTGCCTCGACTATTCTTCCAATACGGAGGCGAGGTCAGGCTGCGTAAGACTCGACTATATGGCGGATGTGTACGGCGCCTAGCAAGGAAAAGCGACTGGTTTCGGGACTGAAAGCCCCGAGCAGAGACGCTTGACGACTCATCCCAGACGCGTCAGTTCTATAGGACTTCCCGATACACTGTCAAGCCGTGGGCCAAGTCCGGGATGGTTCGCGGCAGAACGTCTTGAACAGTCGTCCGCTGCGCCGCCTATGTCTCGCCTTGACACCCCATGGAGCGGTGCGTATGGTGCCAATCGTCGTGGATGCCCCTCGGCGGAGTTGCCATGCAGTACCGCACCCTCTTTGGCCCCACCCAATTCGCCCAGGTCAACGGTATCCGCGTCGCCTACGAGGTTGCAGGGCAGGGCTATCCCCTCATGCTCATTCACGGCTTTCCTCGCACCCGTTGGCTGTGGCGGAAGGTTGCTCCCCTGCTCACCTCGCGTTTCACCGTCGTTGCCGCCGACCTCCGAGGCTATGGTGAGACGGAGCGCCCCGCCGAAGAATCAAGCTACAACAAGCGGACGATGGCGGAGGACCACCTTGCTCTCGCCAAGAGCCTGGGCTGGGATAGGTTCCTCGCCGTCGGCCACGACCGCGGGGCCTCGGTTGCCAGGCGGCTGGCGATGGACCATCCAGAGGCGCTGTCCGGCTGTATGATCCTGGACAACCTGCCCATCGAGTGGTCGTTTGCCCAGGACTCCAGCTTTGCCCGGAACATCTGGCACTGGTACCTCTTCCTGCAACGGGGTTTCGCCGACAGGCTGCTCGGAGAGCACCCGGAGGTCTTCTTTTCCCTTTTCCTGGGGAGGCGTCCGCACCTCGACCCCGACGAGATGCAGTACTTCATCGACGTCTTCTGTGAGCCCGGCGCCTTTGAAGGGGTCCTGGGCGACTACCGCACGGGCTTCGATATCGATAGGCCGGAGTGGGAGGCGGATAACGCGGCAGGGCGCAGGATTCAGACGCCCGTCTATCTGCTCTGGGGCGACACCGGCCCAGCGCGGGACTCTTCAATGCTGGACCTCTGGCGCCCGCTGGCGGCGGATATTCGAGGCGAGGGTATTCCCAACGCCAACCATTACTTCATGGAGACACAGCCGGAGGAGACCGTGCGCCATATCCTCAAATTCGCCGATGAGTTGGGGCTGTCCTGAGGATGAGGCGCCGCCCAGAGGCCGTCCCCGTAAGAGGCCTTTGCATAACCGGTGACCGCGGCAGTCTGGAGCGAGCGAGCCGGGCCGCCGGCCCATCCCGGCATCGCGCAGGAATAGCAAACAGGAGTGAGTCATGGCTATAACGATGGCAGTCAACGAGCGGTATGACGCCGCCTACCTCGTCAGCGGCGCGACGCCGGTCAAGGGCTTCGACATTGAGTACGTAGACTATGCTGGCGTCGAGGGCAAGACCGTGGCCGACATTTTCGTCGACCAGTTCCACAATCTCACCTACGATCTGATCGACTGGCCCATCACCAACTACCTCATCGCCAGGGACATGGGCAAGCCGGTCATTGCTATTCCCTCGTTTCCCACGTTGTTCAACCCGCTGCTGGGGCCGATGGTGAACCGGGCCAAGGGCATCTCCGGGGCTAGAGACCTGGAAGGGCGCAAGATCGGCGTGTTCGGGCTAGCGTTCAATCCGGCCACCTGGCTGCGAGGCATCTTCCAACACCACTACGGCGTTGATTTCGAAGCGTTCCACTACTATGAGAACGAGCCCAACTCAATGTCCGGCGTCGCCTTCCCGCGTCCGGACAGGTACAGGGTCGAGAAGACCCAGGGCATCATGAAGATGGTAAGCGACGGTGACTTGGATGCTGTGTTCATGGCCGACGGCGGCATTGCCCCCACCGACGCGCTGGACCGCCTGTTCCCCGACTATTGGAAGGAGGTCCAGGCTTACTCCGACGCGACCGGCGTCCTGCCCACCAATAGCGTCGTCGTGGTGAAGGAGGAGACGCTGGATGCCAATCCAGGGCTAGCAAAAGCTGTGACCGACGCTTTCGCGGAGGCGTGGGCCAAGTACTGCCATGACGTCTCGGACGATGACGAGCACATGGGCCTGGGCGTAGGGGAGCTGCGGCGCAGGGGCTTCTTTCCACACACTGACGGTCTGGAAGCAAACCGCAAGTCCGTGGAGAAGATCGTCCAATACGCCCACGAGCAGGGTTTCATAAGGACCCGGTTCAACGTCGATGACCTGTTTGTGAAGGTGTAGCCTGCCCGCTGGGGCGAGCGTCTTCCTAGCTTCCGCATGGGAGGGGTCTCGCCGCAAGCCACACCCACGCGCTTCCCTCGCCACGCCCCAGGGGACTCTTGAAGGCGCTTCCCAAGTTGAGCCTGGCCCCCTTCCCCGGCTAGAATGGGCGTATCCTAGCGGAGCTTGTGAAGCCCAGCCTCATGTCCTCGTCCAGCAAGAAGGAATGGCGGAAGGCCACCCTGGAATCCTCCGTCCACCAGCAGCCTGAACGCAAGGCCGATTTCCAGACCGATTCCGGCCTGGAAATCGACTGCGCCTACACCCCCGAGGACCTGGACGGGGCCGGCTACCATGACAAGGTCGGCTATCCCGGCGAGTTCCCCTTCACCCGTGGCGTCTATCCCAGTATGTATCGCGGCCGCCTCTGGACCATGCGCCAGTACGCTGGCTACGCCACCCCCGAGGAGAGCAACCGCCGCTACCGCTACCTCCTCGAGCAGGGCCAGACCGGCCTCTCCGTTGCCTTCGATCTGCCCACGCAGACCGGCTACGACTCCGACCACCCATTGGCCCGGGGAGAGGTCGGCAAGGTGGGCGTCCCCATCGACACCCTTTACGACATGGAGGTCCTCTTCCAGGGCATCCCGCTGGACAGGGTCAGCACCTCCATGACTATCAACGCCACCGGCCCCATCCTGCTGGCCCTCTATGAGGCCGTGGCCCGAAAGCAGGGCGTCGCCTCGGAGCACATCCGGGGCACCACCCAGAACGACATCCTCAAGGAGTACTTCGCACGCGGCGCGTACATTTTCCCGCCGCGGCCCTCCATGCGGCTGGTCACCGACGTTTTCTCCTATTGCTCTGAGCGCCTGCCGAGTTGGAACACCATCAGCATCAGCGGCTACCACATGCGGGAGGCCGGCGCCAATGCCGTCCAGGAGTTGGCCTTCACCTTCGCCGACGCCATAGCCTACGCGGAGGCCGCCGTTGCCGCCGGCATGAACGTTGACCACTTCGCCCCAAGGCTGTCCTTCTTCTTTGTCGCCCAGAACAACCTCTTCGAGGAGGCCGCCAAGTTCCGCGCCGCCCGTCGCATGTGGGCCGCCATCATGCGGGACAGGTTGGGTGCCCAGGACGAGCGGTCAATGATGCTCCGCTTCCACACCCAGACCGCCGGCGCAGCCCTCACTGCCCAGCAGCCCGATAACAACATTGTTCGGACCACTGTCCAGGCGTTGGCCGCGATCCTGGGCGGCGCTCAATCGCTTCACGTCAACTCCCGGGACGAGGCATTGGCCTTGCCCACCGAGGCATCAGCCCGCCTCTCGCTCCGCACCCAGCAGATCCTGGCCCACGAGAGCGGCGTCGCCGACACCGTGGACCCGCTTGCAGGCTCCTACTACGTAGAATCCTTGACCGATAGGCTGGAAGAGGAGGCCTGGGAATACCTGAAACGCATTGACGACATGGGCGGCGCAATCGCCGCCATCGAACAGGGTTTCCAGCAGCGTGAAATCAACGACGTGGCCTACCAGCACCAATGCGACATCGAATCGGGGAAGCGCACCGTCGTTGGCGTCAACCGCTTTCAGACCGACGAGCCTCCCCTAGAAGGCATCCTCCGCATCAACCCGGAGCTGGCCCAACGCCAAGTGGAGCGCCTGGCCAGAGTCAAAGCTGAGCGGGACAGCGCCGTGGCCGAGGCGTCGCTCAGGCGCCTCGAAGACGTCGCTCGCGGGAACGAGAATACGATGCCCGTCCTGCTAGAATGTGTGGAGGCCTACGCCACCCTCGGCGAGATCTGCGACGTGCTGCGGGGCGTCTTCGGAGAGCACGGGGAGTTCGGGGAGCTGTAGCAAGCATGGATAAGCTCCGTTTCGAGTTGTCTCGGCCGGACTGGCCCGGCTCAAGGCGAAGGACGATAACGGCCCGCGGCGCTCGCGCGTCGTCGGCCGAAAGAATGCCCGCGGTGACGGGAAGGAGACTACGATGAGCACACTGGTGCTATCTGAAGAAGAGCGCATGCTTCAGCAGTCCGTCCGCGACTTCGCCCAGACGGAGCTTGCGCCACGCGCCGCTGAGATAGCCGAGCAGGAGCAGTTCGCCTGGGACTACTGGAAGGCGATGGCCCGGATGGGGCTCATGGGCATCACTACGCCCGTCGAGTTCGGCGGCGCTGGCGGCAACTACCGCCAGCTTGCCGTCGTCATCGAAGAGCTGACCCGGGGCGACCCCGCCGCCAGCCTCCTCTACATCGCGCACACGTCGCTGGCCCTTGCCACCATCGAGCGGTTCGGGACCCAGGGTCAGAAGGAGCGATGGGTTGGTCCCATGGCCCGGGGCGAGAAGATAGGGGCGTGGTGCCTGTCGGAGCCCAGCAGCGGCTCCGACGCCGCCAACTTCAGCACCGTCCTTCATCGCAACAACGGCAGCTATACCGTCAGCGGCAATAAGACCTTCATCAGCAACGGAGACGTCGCCGATGTACTAGTGGTATTCACCACCCTGGCCGGTTCCGAGCGTCATCGGGGAACCGTCTGTGTCGTCATTGACCGCGAGGACGCGCCGGGTATGACAACCACGTTGATGCCCGGCAAGATGGGCATGCACGGCTCCAGCACCGCCGACGTCAGCTTCCAGGACACCCCCGTCCCCACCGAGAACCGCCTTGGCGCCGAGGAAGACGGGTTCAGGATCGCCATGAGTATCCTGGACTCCAGCAGGGTCAGCATCGCCGCCCAGGGCGTCGGTCTCGCCGCCGAAGCCCTGCACCTCGCAGCCACCTACACCAAGCAGCGCAAGGCCTTCGACCGCAACCTCGCCGAGTTCCAGGGCATTCAGTGGATGCTTGCGGACATGGCTGTTGACGTCGATGCCGCCCGCCTCCTGACCATGCGCGCCGCCGCGTTGAAGGATGCCGGAGAGCCTCACGGGACCGAGGCCTCGATGGCCAAGCTCTTCGCCTCCGAGGCCGCCATGCGGGTGGCCAACAAAGCGGTGCAGATCCACGGCGGCTACGGCTACTTCAGGCCTCATCCGGTGGAGCGGCTATTCCGCGACGCCAAGGTCCTCGAAATCTACGAGGGCACGTCGGAGATCCAGCGCCTGATTATCGCCCGCGACCTGCTGCGGAGCATCCACGTTTAAGCATGGGCCGGGTCTGTCGGCCGGCCCGGCATGCCTCCAGGTTGCGCGCGAAGCCCCGCCGAGGGCCGCGTGGGCGGGAGTGGAGCCGCAGGATGAACAGGCCGCATTGCCGCCGAATGGTTTGGCCGGTTCCTGGGCCAACTCCAACAGAGTCCGAAGGGGGTGAGAGAAGGTGACAACCGACACCGCCGTTATCCGAGTCCTCGTGGCAAAGCCCGGTCTGGACGGCCACGACCGGGGCGCCAAGATTATCGCGCGGGCCTTGCGGGATGCAGGCATGGAAGTGGTGTACACCGGCATACGCCAGACGCCACAGATGATCGTGGAGGCTGCCCTTCAGGAGGACGTGGACGTTGTTGGCCTGAGCATCCTGTCGGGCGCCCACATGGAGTTGTTCCCGCAGATCGCGCAGGGACTCCGCGCCGCCGGAATGGAGCGGGTGGTGCTGCTGGCGGGCGGCATCATCCCTGAACAGGACCGGGCGCCCCTTCGCGAGATGGGGGTGGACAGGATCTTCGGGCCCGGGGCCACCCTCAAGGACATTGTGGAGTTCGTAGAAAGCGCCGTCGCCGAGCGCCGCCGCTCCGCTCCATGAACACCAGCGAGTTTCTGGCCATCGCCACCGCCATCGTCCCCGATCGCGAAGCAATTGTTTTCGATGGCCGGCGTCTCACCTACGAGGCCCTTTCCCAGAGGGTCCACCGCCTTGCCAATTCCTTCGCCGCCCTCGGCGTTCAGCCAGGCGACCGCATCGCCGCGATGCAGGTCAACTGCAACGAGCTTGTCGAGGCCCACTTTGCCGCGGCGTTTCTGGATGCCCTGTACGTTCCCCTGAACTTCCGCGCCCGCACCGAGGAGCTTGCCCACATGCTCGGGGACTCCGGGCCTCGCGTGGTGCTGGCCGGGGGGCGCTACGCTGCGCTGGTGGAAGAGGCTCTGAAGGAGGTGGACGGCGCCCTGACCGGTGTTGCCCGCGTTGCTATCGACGATGGCCCGGTTGTTGAAGGGTGGCTGTCATACCGCGACCTGCTGGCCCAGGCTCCCCAGGACGACGACCGCCTCCCCTTGGCTGACGACGATGACGTTGCGGTCCTCATGTACACGGCCGGGACCACAGGGGCCCCAAAGGCCGTCATGCTGACACACGAGAGCTTTGCCTCCTACATCCTGGAGAACGTCTCCCCCGCCGATCCCGGCCTGGAGGAGCGAGACATCCTGACGGCGCCGCTGTACCACATCGCTGGGATGCAGGCGGCGTTGTCGGCGGTCTACGGGGGCCGGACGCTCATCGTGCAACGCCAGTTTGAGCCGGTGGAGTGGATGAGGCTGGTGGAGCAAGAACGGGCGTCGAGGGCCATGATGGTCCCCACCATGCTGAAGCACCTGATGGAAGCCCCGGAGTTTGGCAGGCATGACCTGTCCAGCTTGGAGGTCATTACCTATGGGGCCGCGCCCATGCCGCTGGGAGTCATCGAACGGGCCATACGGGAATTCCCCGGCGTCCGGTTCATCAATGCCTTCGGCCAGACGGAAACAGCCTCCACCATCACCATGCTTCCGCCGGAAGATCACGCGCTGGAAGGCAGCGGCGAGGAAATCGAGCGCAAGCTCCGCAGGCTGAGTTCCATTGGCAAACCGCTGAGCGATGTCGAAGTCCGCATTGTGGACGAGGATGGCGAGGTGATGCCCGTCGGCGAGGTTGGAGAGATCGTGGCCAGGGGGCCGCGGCTGATGAAGGGGTATTGGCAAAGGGAGGAGGCGACGCGGCAGGCCATGCGCAGCGGCTGGCTCCATACGGGCGACCTTGGCTACTGGGACGAAGAAGGATATATCTTCCTGGCTGGGCGGGCCAAGGATGTCATCAAGCGCGGAGGAGAGGCCATCTCCCCGGAAGAGGTGGAGCAGGTCTTGATGTCCCACGCTGCTGTGGATGAAGCCGCGGTGATCGGAGTGCCCGACGAAGAATGGGGCGAGGTTGTACGGGCTATCGTTGTTGCCAGGAATGGCGTCGCATGCTCGGCTCAGGAGCTGATAGACCACTGCCGCGAGCGTTGCGCCAGCTTCAAGAGGCCAGAGTCGGTTATTTTCGTGGCGGAGTTGCCGCGCAATCCTATGGGCAAGGTATTGAAGCGGGTCCTCCGAGAAGAGTACGGTGGCCCAACCAATGCCTAGTATCTCCGGTTAGGAGACTTCGGAAAGGACATGGCGGTGAAACAGTTTTTGTTGAATCTGCTTGGTCAGGAGCCTTTCCTAGCAAAGGCCAGGCTGGTCGTGAAGAATAATCTTATCAAGGCAACCCGGTTGCGGTGGTGCTGCGGCAACCACGGCCAGGCTGGGTGCTGACGGGGCGCCGACGCCCCGGGTCCGGGGCATGATCACGAACATGAGCACTAGGCATCCCTCGTAGGGGCTGGCCCACGCCGGGGGCGCCTCACCACTCGGGGGCGCTTCCTAACCTTCTCTCGAGTACGGGGGCAGGGACGGGAGCCGGTGGCGCCGGTTATCCGTGACGCCGCTGCGGAGGCCCGTTTGTGCGTAAAGGCGTGACTGCCAGTGAAGGAGCGGCGCCAGCGGCACGGCTAATCCTTCGCCTCCGGCACGGTCCGCGACGCCTTTGTCCACTTTCCAACCGGCCCCCGAAGCGAGGTGTCCCGTAGCCGGGACGTAGCCGTCGCGCAGCCGGGACCTTGCATCATACAAGGAGTGGGCCGCCAGGCCACTGCTTGACCATCTGCTTTTCCGCCTTCCATATACCCTATACCCTGCAACTCGCGGCACCCCGGCTCAAAGAAGGTGTGGGCCGGCGGCCCACTGGTTGACGCTACTCTAGCACAAATATCCTTATTCTGCAAGAGGGAGGAGGCATATGGTGGCGGGTGCCGTTGTCCCACCGAGCCCACCCTCCAACGGTTTTGGGTGCAGGGGGACTCCCCCTGCACCCCCGGCGGGGGCTGCGCCCCCTGCACCCTGCTTGGAGGGACGGAGAGGGAGCGCATCCTGACCTTGCTGCATTACAAAGGGGAACGATTCCTAGGCTGCCAACGAGCAAGGGGCAGGGACGGGGGTGAACAGGGCGGTGCGCGGGGAGCGCCGAGGGTTGCGCAAGGGGGCTCGGTAGCCGGGGGAAGGGACGGACGCTAAGGATGCTCTGAACAAGCCGGCGCCGCCCCATTGCAAAATACGAACTATTGTGCTATGATATTCCCATGAAGTGGGCCCCCGACCTGCTTCTCTTCCTCGGAGCCTGCCGCATACATGAGCACTGGGGGCTAACCATAGAGAATCCCCCTGTGGCAGGGGCGCTGAGGGAACACCCCAAGGGGCAAGACCGTCCGAGGAAGGATTGGACCAGATCGAATGCCGTTTCGAGACAAGCTCGTTGGAGGTGTAAGGCTCCGCCACAGTTCATGACGATTCGCTACGACATCACGACGGTTCTTTACAACTCTCTTATGACTTCATTGCGCCTTTGTTGCGCCTCTGTGGCGGCTCCGTGCCTGCAAACCCCGAAATCCGGCTGATACGCGTAACGGAAATACAATCAAAGACTGGACCTTCCCCCGGAGTGCGGGGCAGGGACGGGGGATTCCCCATAGAGTCGGGGCAGGTTGGGATGGGGTCTGGACGCGCCAAGCGGGACAGCGGCGTCCGCCACCAAGCCCCCCCTTCCTCCCCCAACTGGAGACCTTTGAGCAACTCTGGGTGTAGCCTTCGATTGGTCCGCCAGCACGGAAAAGAAGTTCACGGAACCGCATCCAGGGCGGTTCAGGCCACCCACTGCGCGTCCCGGTGTGGCGGCTCCCCCGGGACTGCTCCTACACAGTGGTTCAGGCAGCGCAATCAGCCAACTTGGTCATCCTCCGCAAGTTGTAGGCCATCAGCTTGAACCACATCTCCACGGCGTTGCGTCCCAAACCCCGGTAGCGGACACGGCTATAGCCGTAGCTGCGCTTGAGGGTGCCGAAGACCTTCTCCACCAACGCCCGCCGCGGACGTATCAACGCGTTGCGTCGCTTCTGCCAATGCGGTAACTCCGGTTGATGCTTGTGGGAACGGTGCATGATCCGATCGTTGATCCCATGAGACGTGAGCCACCGACGCCGCCTGTTGGACTCATAGGCGCGGTCACCGTACACCGCCACCTCGTCACCGCTCACCAGCGCATCGGCCACCTCGCTCTCATAGACCTTGGCCGGCGTCAGCATCCCCTTGCGCACCAGCCCCGTCCCTGCATCCACACCCAGATGCACCTTGTAGCCGAAGTGCGCCCGACTCCCACGGTGGCGCGTCCAGTCAGCATCGGGGTCGGTAGCACTCTTGGCGCCACGTCCCGCAGCGAGGGGTGGACGACGCACTTGGGCCTCTACCAGCGTGGCGTCCATCAACGTCCCCTCCTTCAATACCAGTCCGCGCTTGTCCAGTTGGACTTCCAGCTCCTTGAAAAGCTCCTCACTCAGCCCATGCTTGACCAGCTCGGTCCGAAAGCGGCTGATCGTCGAGTAGTCAGGGGTCTCGTCCTGAAGCCCAAGCCCCACAAAGCGACGGAACGATATGCGGTCTCCGAGTGCCTCTTCCATCTGCGGGTCAGACAGGTTGTACCACTGCTCCAGCAGCAGTACCTTGACCATCATCAACGGAGGATAACTGGGTCTCCCTTCATCGGCCGAGTAGACTCCCCCCACCAGAAAGGCGAATCGTTCCCAGTCCACCTCCTCGCCGATTCGCTCCAGACGCTCGTTTCTTCCAAGCGACTGCGGCAACAGCGATTCTGCTAGTGACGTCTGACCCATCTGACGATGCATCTGTACTCTCCGGACTTCCTCGGATGGCTACATTCTCGCCCCACCTGCCTTAGTTACGCAAAGGTCTCCAACTGGGGGAACCCCTTGGCACGCGCTCGAATCGCAGTGGGTCGGTTACAGCTTGTTCAGAGATTCCCTAACTCTAATGGGGTCTTCAGCTAGGCGCCATCGGCGTCTTGCCTCTTCGCATCGAGCGCCGCCTGTATCCTGCCTTCGGCCAGCGTGCAATACGATGCGTCCAACTCATACCCGACGAATCGCCGGCCCGCTTTGACGGCCGCGAGGGCGGTGGAGCCGCTGCCCATGAACGGGTCCAGGACAACCTCTTCGCTGTACGTGTAAAGCTGGATGCAGCGATGGGGCAGCTCGACGGGAAACGGCGCCGGGTGCCCCACCTTGCGAGCAGGCTCGGCCGGGAACCGCCACACGCTTCTCGTTAGTTCCAGAAACTCTTCGGAAGTGATGGTGGGCTGGCGTCCGTCCTGCGGAGGCCTCCCAAACGCGTCCTTAGACAGCACGAGGATGTATTCGTGCGCATCCCGCAACGTGGGGTTGGCCGGCGACTGCCAGGTGCCCCAGGCCGTCGACGAGCTGGCGCTGGCGCCCTTGTCCCAGATGATCTCCCCCCGCATCAGGAAACCCAAGTCCAGAAGGTCCTGGATGATGAACGCATGGAGCGGCAGGTACGGGCGGCGGCCCAGGTTAGCCAGGTTGAAGCAGACCCGTCCACCCGGCACAAGCACGCGGTGCGCCTCGGCCATGACCCGTTTTAGGAACTGGCGATATTCCCCTAGAGTCAAATCCTCGTCATAGGCCTTCCCCACGTTGTACGGCGGCGAGGTGACCATGAGGTGGACGCTGCGGTCCGGCAGGTCGTCCATGGTGTCGCTGGACTTGCGGAAGATGCGATTGACGGCGTCAGGGGGGAGCGGCGTTTCCTCGTAGGGGACCTGCTGCTCGGTGGGCAGGCCGTGGTAGAGCCGGCTGGCGTAGAAAGCGGAGGAGTCGTGCGCGAAACGGCCCGGCGACCCGAAGGCGGTGGTTTTTGTCCCGGTCCGTCGTTTCTTGACCATTGAGTGGAAAGGCGTCGTTGTCGGCGCGGCTGGCTCGGCGCCGAAGGCTGCCATAGGCGCTCCGCCGGACCGCCCTGTGGATCGAAAAGCTCAGAACTGAAAGGACTGTGCGGCAGGGGCGCCCGCGCTATTCCTCGACCGGCGTGAGGTCCAAGTCCGGGGGCGGCTCGCCGGGCAGCTTCCAGACGATCATCCCTTTGTTGTTGGACTTGTGGTAGTCGTTGGCGTTCTTGATGCCCTGTTGGTACGCCGCATCGAAGCTCTCCCAGTCCTTGCTCTCGATGGCGTTCTTCATGGCCCGCATATCCTGACGCACGAAGGTCTCGAGGTCGTCTGCGTATTTGGGCCGGGTGATCATCCCAAACTCCATCAGCTCCTCGATCTCGCCCAACTGGAACTTTGCCATTGGCCAGTTGGCCGCGGCGGCGGCGTAATAGAGCTTCCAGTACCGCTGCCCTACCTCGGGCATGATACGAGCCAGACCGGGCTGCATGGCCGCCAAGTCGTCCAGGGTGAAGTAGGCGCTGCCGCTCCAGCCAACGGGCTTATCTGCATCCTGGGTCATACCGCTCTCTCCCTGGTTGGGATTCCGCGGCCGCTCCCAAACCTTGGGCGCGGCCAGCCGGTCTTGGTCTTGGCTCATCAGTGTAGGGGAGTGGAGAGGAGTCGTCAAAGCCGCCCATTCGCCCCGCGCCCCAGCCGTCATCCGCTCCATTCCTTCACCGCCCCATTGTCGTGCGATAGTTCTACTCACCCTCCCACTTCCGCCCGCGCGCTGTGCAAGCTATGATTCGGCAAGAGGCCCCGAACACTCAAATATGGCGTTCTCCGTAGCCAACTCCACGAGTCCAGAGGTCGTATATGGCGCAGACCGGCTTTGCATGGCGCTCTGAGAAGCGCGTTGAAGATGACCATCTGCTGAGGGGCATGGGCAGCTTTGTGGGAGACATGGAGTTGCCGGGTATGGTTCACGCCATCGTCGCGAGGAGCGTGGAGACCCATGCCCGGCTCCTCGGCGTGGATCCTTCTGCGGCGCTTTCCATGCCCGGTGTCTTGGCCGTGCTCACCGCCGCAGACCTGGAGGGCCTGGTTACGGACATTCCGGTTGTGAGCCGGCCCGGGGCGGAGGTACTGCCCGGGACCGAGCATCCCGTACTGGCGAAAGGCAAGGTCTGCTATGTGGGGCAACCGGTCGCCGTCGTTGTGGGGGAGAGCCTCGCTCAGGCAGAGGACGCCGCCAGCCAGGTGCTGGTCGAATACGAGCCTCTGCCGCCGGTGCTGGATATCGAGACCGCGGAGGCCGCTGCTCCTGTTCATCCGGTCGCGGCCACCAATGCCGTGCTTCGCATCGAAGGGAAGGGCGGCGATGCTGACGCTGCGTTTGCCAACGCCGATGGGGTGGTCCGCGGGCGGTTTGAGGTTCCGAGGGTCAATCCGGCGCCCCTGGAAACGCGCGGTGTCCTGGCCGCCTACGACGCCGAGGATGATCGCATCACCCTCTGGACCTCCACCCAGGTCCCGCACACCATCAGGGACTCCCTGGCGCAGGTCATGGGATTGCCAGCGGACAGTTTCCGAGTGGTTGCGCCGGAGGTGGGGGGCGGGTTTGGGCAGAAGCACCAGCTTTTCCCGGAGGAAGTGGCCCTGGCCTTTCTGGCCCGGTCATTTGGACGGCCCGTGCGGTGGATCGAAGAGCGCAGGGAGAATATGGTGGCTTGCCATGGGAGGGGATACCTGGGAGACCTGGCCGCCGCCTTCAACAACGAGGGGAAGATTCTGGGACTGCGCGGCATGATCTACGCTGACCTTGGCGGGTACGGTCTGTCGGGCGCGGCCATTTCGCCGCATAATGCCGTGGCCCGCCTCACCGGCCCCTACGACATCCAGGCGATGGACGTGGAGGGCGTAGGCGTGGTGACCAACATGCCGCCGGTGGGTCCCTACAGGGGCGCAGGCCAGCCGGAAGCGGCCTTCTTCATGGAGCGCCTCATCGATCTGGTTGCTGGTGCGCTGAACCTGGACCCGGTGGAAGTCAGGCGTCGCAACCTCATTCCATCCACCGCCTTCCCCTATCGCACCGTCACCGGCGCCATTTACGACGACGGCAATTTCGAGCGTGCGCTGGAAAGGGCGCTGGAGCTAGCGCACTACGAACGCTGGCGGGAGGTTCAGCACCAACAGCCGCCTACCGACGAGCGCCGCATCGGCGTAGGGATGGCCACGGTGGCCGCCGGGTCGGGCGGGGCGGGGAGGAGCCGGGAGACCAACGCTCGAGTCCGCATCGAGGCGACCGGGGAGGTCGTCATTGCGACGGAGGCTTCACCCCATGGCCAGGGACTGGAGACGGCCTTCGCCCAGATTGCCGCCGAAGTGCTGGGCGTTTCCCCGGAGCGGGTGCGGGTTGTTCACGGGGACACCGACATGCTGCCGTGGGGCCGCGGCACCTACGGGAGCCGGAGCCTAATTCTGGCGGGCTCGGCGGCGTACCTTGCGCTTCAGGACGCCCGCGATAAGGTGCTCCGCATTGGCGCTCACATCCTGGGTGTTCCAAGGGAAGCCGTTGCGATGGGAGACGGCGGCGTGTTCGATGCCGGAGATGAGTCGAGAGTAGTGTCGCTGGCGGACGTGGCAAAGGCGGCGGAAAGCTCGGACGACCTGCCTCCCGGCATGGAACCGGGCCTGGACTTCTACACCGAGTACACGATGTCGGAGAACGCCCAGTCCTTCGCTGCCCACGTGGCGATTGTGGAGGTGGACCGTACAACCGGCGACATCTCTCTGCTGCGGTACATCGCCGTCCACGATAGCGGGCCACTGATGAACCCGATGCTGGTGGAGGGCCAGATTCAGGGGGGAGTTGTGCAGGGCATTGGCCAGGCCCTGAGCGAGGCCATGCTGTACAGCGATCAGGGGCAGGTGCAGACGGGCAGCTTCATGGACTATGCGACGCCGTATGCGACGGGTCTTCCGGCGCTGGTGGTTGACACCGTGTCTACGCCGTCTGCGAGCAACCCGTTGGGCGTGCGGGGCATCGGTGAGGCGCCGTCGGTGGCGGCGCCGGCGGCGATTGCCAACGCGGTCCACGATGCACTGGCTTCAGAGGGCGTGAGGCACATAGACATACCGCTGACGCCGGAGAAGGTCTGGAGGGCAATCGAGCGGGGCAGGCGCGGGTAGGGCGTTTGATGGAGCATCACGCCTTTGAGTGGGGGCGGCTCGTTGGAGTGGACGGCGCTGGTTGACGCACGGGCACCGTTACCGGCCATCGCCTGTGCGAGGGAATCCTGGGCCAGCTGATTCAGCGCGGGCTACTTGCCCTCTTTTTTCCGCAGTATGGCCAGGACCTTTTCCGAGGTGATGGGCAGGTCGAGGATTGGGGCGCCGATGGCGTCGGCAACGGCATTGGCGATGGCGGCGGGAGCGGGGACGTTGGCCCCTTCAGCGATGGCCGTGCCGCCGTAGGGAGCGGGGCCCTCGTCCTTTGCAATGAGGACCGTCTCGAACTCCGGGAGGTCCATGATGCTCGGCAGCTTGTAGTCGCCGAGGTGGGCGGTGACCAGGCGGCCGTCGTCCAGGATGAGCTCTGAGGTGACCGCCATGCCGAGGCCGTAGATCGTGCCACCCTCGATCTGGCCTTGGTGCCCCACGGGGTTGATGATCTGTCCGACGTCGTGGGCTGAATACATCTTGGTGATCTGGACCTGGCCGGTTTCGGGGTCGACCTCCACGTCGGCGACCTGGCAGGAGAAGGACGTGGCCTCCGGCCTGCCGCCGGTGAAGCGAACGTGGGCTGACACATCGTGGCCGAGGGTTGCGACGGACCAACCGGCGAGTTCGGCAAAGGGTACGTGGCGGCCTCCGACGCGGACGCCGCGGTCCCAGACGACGCGGTCTGAGGACTCGTTGAGGCGTTCCGAGGCGATCTCGGTCATCTGGTCCCGTATCTTGGCCGAGGCCTGGAAGGCTGCCTGGCCGCCGACGTAGGTGACGCGGCTGGCGCCGACGCCGGAGTCGGAGACGACGCCGTCGGTGGTGGTGATGTTGACGGAGATGTCGTTCATGGCAATGCCGAGCTGCTCGGCGACGACCTGGGCGATCACGGTGTAGCAACCCTGGCCGGGGTCGGGCATGGGAGAGTTGATGACGACCTTGCCATCGGCGGCGACGTCGAGCGTGATGTTGATGTCACCGCCGCCGGCGGCGCGCTCGTAAATGGAAATGCCCCTGCCGGTGTTGGGGGCCGTGGCCTGGCCCCACCCGGCGGCTTCGAGGGCGCCCTCCAGGGTCTCGAGGGCGCGGATGGACACCCACTCCTCTCCCGTTGGCGCGCTGTCGCCCTCTTGGAGAAGATTGCGGCGCCTGATCTCGGCGGGGTCGATGCCCATGTCCTTGGCGATAAGGTCTACGTGAGCTTCCACGGCAAAGATGGCCTGTGGGGCGCCGGGAGCGCGGACGTGGCCTCCGGGAGTGGTGTTCGTGTAAGCGATGATGCTTTCGACATCCAAGTTCGGGATGCGGTAGCAACTGCCGACCTGATGGACGCCGTGCAAGTGGCCATCAGGGGCGGGTTTGAATCCTGCGTAGGCGCCGGTACTGAAGCAGGCCTTGGCCTGCATGGCTAGGAAGCGGCCTTGCGGGTCGACGGCGGTCTTCATCGCGATAGTGCTGGGGTGCCGGATGTTCGACGCCGTGAGCTCTTCGGTGTTGGTCATGGCGAACTTGACGGGCCGGCCTGTTGCCTTTGACAGCAGGTAGGCGATGGGGATGTCCATGGGGTGGGCCTTGCCGCCGAAGTCGCCGCCCATAGCTACCGGATGGAATGTCAGCAGGTCGGACTCGATGCCGAGACCGTCGGCGGACTGGTTCCTGACGGCCACGGGAGACTTCACGGCCGCCCAGACGTCGGCGTGTCCGGTGGCCTGATCGACGGACACAAGGCAGGCGTTGGCTTCCAGGTAGCCGTGGTGCTCCCGTTGGGTCGTGAAGGTGTGCTCGTAGACCCGGTGAGCCTTGCTGAACACGTCGTCGAGGTCTTCCTCGGCGTGGTGAATGTGGAGGTAGGAGCTGATGTTGGGCAGGTCCGGGGCCCCTTCGTTCTTGGGAAAGCTGGGGTAGGCCTGGGCGTTCTCATGGATGATGGGAGCGCCGGGCTTGAGGGCGTCCTGCGCCTCGTAGACCGCGGGAAGCTCCTCGTAGACGACCTCGATGAGGTCAAGGGCTTCCTGGGCGATGTCGGTGTCGTCGGCAGCCACCGCAGCGACCCGCTCGCCCACGAAGCGAACCTTGCCCTTGGCGATGATGAGTTGGTCTCTGATCTTCCTACCGACCAGGGCGGTGTAGTCGATATCGTCGCCGGTGAGCACCCCGTGGACGCCCGGCAACTCCAGGGCCTTGGACACGTCGATGGACACGATGCGGGCGTGGGGGTGGGGGCTGCGGAGGCATTTGCCCCACAGGGTACCCTCCGGCGAGTAGTCGGCGGTGTACTTGTAATTGCCGGTGACCTTATGTGGACCCTCCAGCCGGGGGGTCATCTTGCCAACTACGTTGAAGGTGGTCATGGTTCCTATCGTTCCTCCCAGCGCAACGTGGCGGTAGCTTATCACGGGTGGGATTGTTAGCGGAAGGGGCGGGTCGCAGGCCCTTGGGGGGCGCCGGTCTCAAGACGGGGGCCGGGCTTCGAATGTACAATGGGCTGAGCCTGCTTGGGGTCGAGCCTGCTTGGAGGGGCCATATGAAGATCGGCATCGGCATACCAACCATCGTGGAGGGGTTGCAGGGAGCGCAGGCGTTGGAGTGGGCGAGGAAGGCGGACGCAGGGCCTTTCTCTTCCATAAGCATCGTGGACCGGCCTGTGTACCCGAGCTATGAGCCGATGATGATGTTGGCGGCCCTGGCGGCCGTGACGACCCGCGTGCGCCTGTTGACGGGCATTCTCATTCTGCCTCTGCGCAACGCCGGAATCTGGGCCAAGGAAGCCGCCACCATTGACTCGCTGTCTAACGGGCGGCTGACGATCGGATTCGGCGTCGGGCGGCGCGAGGACGACTTCGCTGTTTGTGACGCTCCCTTCCATGACCGGGGGAAGCGCTTCAATGAGCAGCTTGACTTGGTGAAGAGGATCTGGGCGGGGGAGCCGGTCTTGGAGGGCGTGGGGCCCGCCGGGCCTGCGCCGTCCCAGTGGGGTGGGCCAGAGATGCTATTCGGAGGGGGTGTGCCCGCGGCCCTGCGCCGGGTGGCCAGGTGGGGGGACGGATTTTATGCGGGCGGGGGCGACGCATCCCGCGTGGCGGATGCCTTCAAGGTCGTGGAGGGATACTGGAGGGAGGAGGGGCGCTCCGGGTCTCCGAGGCTGGTGGGGGGCGTGGCCTGCGCGCTGGGCTCTCCGAGCATCGCCGACCGGGGGGCGGGCAGCGTCTTCGACTACTACAAGAACATGGGCGAGGAAGTGGCCAGGAACATTGTGAGAGGCATGGTCACCTCGCCGCACCAGTTGCGCCAAGTCATACATGACATGGAGTCCACCGGCATGGATGAGTTGGTGTTCCGCCCCCACGTAGAGGACGTGGACCAGATCGACCGACTGGCGGAGGCGATAGGGTAGGTCTCCACGCCGGCCCTCCGCTGTCGCCGGTGGAAGGGCTGTAAAGCGGCCTGGTTCCCACCAGACAGCTCCCACTCTTGCGCAAGGCAATCGCTGGCGGTATGGCTGACAGCTTACTCGCGCTTCTGAAGACCCACTTCGGCTACGACGCCTTCCGGCCTCTGCAGCAAGAGGCCGTCCAGAGCGTTCTGGCCGGCCAGGATTCGTTTCTGCTGATGCCGACCGGCGCTGGGAAGTCGCTGTGCTACCAATTGCCGGCGCTGAAGCTGCATGGCCTAACGCTGGTGGTTTCTCCGCTGATCGCGCTGATGAAGGACCAGGTGGACGGTCTCAAGGCCAACGGGCTACCCGCCGAGTTCATCAACAGCTCTCTGGCGCCCTCGCAGATCAACAGGATTCAGGCGGAAGCTCGCAGCGGCGCTGTTCGGATTCTCTACCTTGCGCCGGAGCGGCTGGCCTCAGCGGGCTTTCTGAGCTTCCTGCGGGGTCTCGAGGTCAGCCTGATTGCCGTGGACGAGGCCCACTGCATCTCCGAGTGGGGGCACGATTTTCGACCCGACTATCGCAATCTCCGGCGGCTGCGCCGCGAGTTTCCCTCGGCGCCCGTGATGGCGCTGACAGCCACGGCCACGGAACGGGTGCGCCTGGACATCATCGAGCAACTGGAGTTGAGGCAACAGCGGTCGTTTGTGGCCAGCTTCAACCGCCCGAACCTCAACTACGAGGTTCGGCCCAAGCGGGGGGCCTTCCGGTCGCTGGTGGCGCTCCTCAAGCAGCATCGTGGCGAGTCGGCGATTGTGTACTGCATGGCCCGCAAGGACGCGGAGGGAATTGCCGAGAGCCTGTCGGCGAGCGGATTCAAGGCCCTGCCGTATCACGCCGGCATGGACGCGGAGGCCCGCCGGCTGACCCAGGAGCGGTTCACCCGCGACGAGGCGCCGATCATCGTGGCGACGATTGCCTTTGGCATGGGCATCGACAAGCCGGACGTGCGGCTTGTGGTCCACTACGACCTCCCGCGATCCATCGAGGGGTACTACCAGGAGACGGGCCGCGCAGGGCGGGACGGCCTGCCGAGCGAGTGCGTCCTGTTCTATTCCTACGGCGACAAGTTCAAGCAAGAGCACTTCGTGCGGCAGATCGAGGACCCGGTGGAGCGGGACCACGCCCAGCGGATGCTGGCCCAGATCATCAAGTTTGGGGAGCTGCAGGCGTGCAGGCGCGCCTATCTGCTGGACTACTTCGGCGAAGCATGGGACGCGGAGAACTGCGGGGCTTGCGACAACTGCCTGGCCCCGGTCGAAGAATACGACGCCACCGAGGTTGCGCAGATGGTGCTCTCGGCGGTGGTGCGCACCGGGCAACGGTTCGGGGCGGGGCACGTCATCGACGTGCTGCGGGGCTCTCGTTCCCAGCGCGTTCGTCAATTGGGTCACGATATGCTTTCGGTCCACGGGGTGGGCCGCGCCTTCTCGGACGATGAGTTGCGGCAGGTGGTGGAGTTGCTGGCGGCGAAGGGCTACCTTGCCAAGAATGAAGGCGAATATCCGACGTTCGGGCTGACGCCGGCGGGCTGGTCGTTTCTGAAGGAGCGGGGACGCCTCGTTCTGCCGAGGCCCCGCCGGGCCAACGCGGTGGGAGAGGATGCCGAGGCCCCGCCGTACGACGAGGCGCTGTGGCAGCAGCTCCGGACGCTTCGCAAGCGCCTGGCCGACGAGGAGGGGATGCCGCCATTTGTCGTGTTTGGCGACGCCTCGCTGCGGGAGATGGCCACCTACTTTCCGCAGCGCCGGGAGACCTTCGCTATGATCAGCGGCGTTGGGGAGGCCAAGTTGTCAAAGTTTGCCGGCCCCTTCCTCTCCGTGATCACGGAGTATGCCGTGGCGAACGACTTGGAAGAGGCGCCGATGCCGCCCCGCCGGGGCCAACGAGAGCGGCCCCGAACCGTTGGCGGCTCGACCTTCCAGGAGACGAGGAGACTGCTGGAGCAGGGGTTGTCGTTGGAGGAGATCGCTCGGGAGAAGGGTTGCGCAGTGACGACGGTGCTCGGTCACATCGAGCGGTTGGTGGGGGCGGGAGAGGGCGCGCCGCTGGCGCACCTGATGCCGGCGTCGGAGCGCTTGGACAGGATAGCGGAGGCGTTCCAGCACACGGGCAGCGAGTACCTGACGCCGGTCCGCGACCTGCTGGGCGACAGCTATTCCTATGATGAGCTTCGTTTGGTGCGGGCCCACCTCAGTCAGGGGCAGGGGGCGTAGGCGTTGGAGCGCCCCTGATGCTCGCTGCCTCACCCCGCCAGGAAGTCCAGCAGTTCCCTGTTCACTTCTTCCGATCTGTTGGTGGGAATGAAGTGGTCGCCGCCTTCGATGAGGGCGAGCTTGGCGCCCTTCACGAGGCCGTGGCAGATGTGCGCCATCTCGATGTCGTTGATCTCATCGGCAGTGCCCCAGAGCACGAGGGTTGGGAGATTGACGTGGGCCAGGCGGCGCTGGGTGTTGTAGCGGTTGCGGGTCTCGCCGTTGTTCATGTGAGCAAGAACGCGGCGGTAGGCGTCCAGGTGCCCGGGGACTTCGGTGGTCCTGAAGTGCTCCTCCTCTAGGGCGTCCATCATGTCCGGCGGCGCCTTTACGGTGGCGTCGAGGTGTTTGCGGATGCCTTCTCTCGACGGAGGCTGAAACTCCGTCATGCTACTGAGGGTCCTGACCTTGGACCCGCCCGCGGCGAGGAGCACCAGCTTGTCGACGCGGTTGGGGCTTTCGTAGGCGAACACGGAGGCAAGCCAACCCCCCATGGAGTGGCCTACGATGTTGGTCTTCTCCAAGCCCAGGGCGTCCTGGAACTCCCGAATGAAGTCCACGAGGTAGGCGAAGGAGTATTCCTGCTGAAGGAAGTCGCCGAAGCCCCAGCCGACGCAGTCGACGGCAAGGACCCGCAGCTTGCTGGACAGCTGGCCGATGTTGAGGGCCCAGCTATGCGCCCCGCCCGTGTAGGTTACGCCGTGAATCAGGATGGTGGGGTCGCCGGCGCCGGCCTCCAGGTATCTGGTCCTGCCGTGGCTCATCTCCACAAACTTTTCTTCTACGCCGGGTAGTTGAATGGGCACAGGGTTCCTCCGCTTCAGGCTGCTCCCCTAGTGGGCGGAGCGTCGCGATTCTAATTGATTTGCCGGCGGGGCGCTATCCTGGGGCTGGCGTTGAAGCGCCAGGCCGGGTTTGATGCGCCTGCATGGCGAGGAGGCGGCGATGAATGAGTCGCCAAGGATGGGGCGCCTGCCGGGTGGCGTGGAGAGACGGGGAGGGAAAAGAGGCCCATGGCATATGCCCTGGGCCTCTTTCTACGTAAACCAGAGGTAGACCTGGGCTTGGGGAAACGGGAGGTGAAGGAGCTTCTCGAAGATGCCCCAAAAGAGGACATAGGTTATGGCGGTGAGGACGGTGCTGAGAATCCACCCCTCCCTGCCCTGAAACTTGAGGTAGGAGAAGAGCATGAGGGGGATGGCGGCGTGGAATCCGAAGAGCCAAATGGAGAGGACGAAGCCGAGCAGCCAGGCGACGATATTGGCCATGCGGAGGCGGGCCACCTTGGGATCGATGCCTGAGGCAAACTCAAAGTCCATGACGCGGATGACCTTGCCGGCGGGCTCCCTGATGTCGATGGCGAGTTGTATGACGCTTACGGCGATGAGGCCAAAGCCGGCCAGCCAGGGAAAGAGGCGCGCGCTGTCGGGCCAGTCCTTGGCGGCGATAACGGCGTAGATGCCGGCGCCCAGGAAGAACAGGGTTATGAAGGTCCGGGGATTAAACCTCTGCTTCATCTTCCTCTCGCTGTCTGTTGCCGCGGCGCTGCTGGATGATGGGGTATGCCAGGGCCAGGACGGTGATGACCGCTATGATGATGACGCCGGGGAAGAGTAGCCAATCCAAGCTGTAGCGGGTCTTGGTGATGAAGAGATATTGCTCCGAAAGGCCGCCCAATACAAGGCCCAGGATCATGGGAGGCCTGGGCCAGCGGAAAAGGACCATGACGTAGCCGAGGGCGCCGAAGAAGAGGAGGAGCCCTATGTCGCTCAGGTCGTTGTGGGTAGTGAAGGCGCCCACGACGATGAGGAGGATGAGGAAGGGAATGATCAGCGAGCCCCTCACGAGGGTGATCTTGGCGAGTTGGTCTAGGAAGAGCAGCGATACCAGCACGGTGATGATGTTGGAGATCACCAAGATCCAGACGAGGGAGAAGGTGACGTCCAAGTGCTCCGTCAACATGGCCGGCCCTGGCTCCAAGCCCACGACGATGAAGGCCCCTAGGAGGATGGCCATACCCAGCGAGCCCGGAACGGCGAAGGCTATGGTGGGGATGAGAGAGCCACCCTCCTTGGAGTTGTTGGCTGCCCCCGGCGCCAGCACGCCGCGGACGTCTCCCTTGCCGAATTGGGACTGGTCCTTAGCCGTCTGGATGGCGTGGCCGTAGACCACCCACTGGGCGACACCGCCGCCCAGACCGGGCACAAGCCCAATGAACGTGCCCAAGAGGGAGGCCCTGAGTGTGAGACCCCAGTGGCGGAAGGTGTCGCGCACTCCCTCCCAGACGCCGCCAATCTTGCCGACATCTTCATCGACGTCTGCGATGGAGGTGCCCCGCACGGCTAGGTCTATGATCTCGGGAATGGCGAAGAGGCCAATGGCCACGGGCACCAGAGAAAGGCCGTCGAAGAGATAGATAGTGTCGAAGGCATACCGCGGCACGGAGCCGATGGTCGCCCACCCAACGGTCGCCAGGAGGAATCCGAAGAGACCTGAGGTGAGCCCGCGGATGACGGAGCCGCCGGATAGCGAGGCGAGGAAGGTCATGCCCAAGATGGTGAGCATGAACAGTTCCGGTGAGCCTAGCGCCAAGACCAGCGGCTTGATGATGGGGATGGCTGCGGCTAAGGCGATGGCGCCTACGATGGCGCCTATGAGCGAGCTGAACAGGGCCGCGCCAAGGGCGCGGCCCGCCTCCCCGCGCTTGGCCATTGGGTGGCCGTCGAGGATGGTGGCGGCGGCGGTTCCTTCTCCGGGGACGCCAAAGAGCACGGACGTGATGTCGCCGGTGGTGGAGGTGACCGCGTGCATTCCCAACAGGAACGCGAAGGCGGCAATGGGCTCCATCCCAAAGGTGAAGGGGATCATGAGGGCCAGGGCTACGGCGCCACCCAACCCGGGCAGCAGCCCAACGATGAACCCGATGCCCACGCCTGCCAGCAGCAGGGGAAAGGCGGGGAAGGTGAAGATGCCGGTCAGCCCGGCAAAGAACGCTTCTAGCATGGGGCGGCGCTCCCGGGGGCTTTTGCCGCAATGGACTGCGTCATATGGGGGCTCCTGGGCCGGTTTTCAGGCCGTCACCTGGCGCCAACGCTCATTAATGGGGCCGGCACAGGCTGCGTCGACGTTTCGCCGGCAGGCTGCCCACGCCAGCCTAGCCAGCCTCCGTCTTGGCGGCTTGGTAGTCCCACTCGTAAGCGGGGTCTTCATAGGCTTCCCGGGGCATGGCGGACTTCATTCCCCTGCTGGCCAGCTCGTCCTCGAACTTCTGGCGGATCCAGTGCTCCTCGTGGGGGTATTCGATCTGGTCCCGCTTGCGGTCTTTGACCTTTTCGCCCTCGTAACCTGAAAACTGCAACGGGGGGCGGAGGGCCAGGTACCGGGCCGGGTCGGCGCCGGTGTTGAAGTGTTGGTGGAACCACTGGCCGGGGGGGACGAACATGCTGGCCTCATGCCAGGGAACGACGATCTTCTCCTTGCCTTCCTCCCACATGATGGAGTACCCCTCCCCGGCGGGAATGACGATGACCCTGCCTGGGCCGTGCCTGTGGGCCTTCTTATAGGTCCCTTCGGAGAAGATGGACATATGGATGTCCATCTCGGAATCGGGGAAGTGAACGAAGATGGTCTGGCCGCCGGCGCCGCGGCCCCAGAAGGGGGTGAACTTATCCCAAGCGCGCATGTCGGGAAAGAAGTTGCCGCTCCAGAGCACGTCGGTAGGTTTGACGAGCTTGAAGATACCGGCTTCCTCGGTGGTAATTTTGGCCTGGGAGTAGAACTCCTCTCTGCCGTACAGGCGTTGAGGGGATTCGTGGGCGTTGTTGATGAAGAAGTCGGGATCGGGGATGGTGGTCATTGCCAGGGGGAGGAAGTTGTAGTGGAGCAGGCGGGCGGGCTTGTCACCCTGCATGTTGCTGAGCTGGCTCCAGCAGTGGCGGGGCAGCATGAACATGCTGAACTTCTGCCACTCGAAGGGTTTGCGGGGGCCGTCCCCGGCCCAAACAGACGCCAGGCCGTTGCCCTCCACGACGTACACGATTTCATCCACGGCCATCTTCAGGGGAGGCAGGGTTTTGCCGGGTGGAATCTCTGTGACGCGGGCCTCGCAGACTCCCTCCTGACCCATGAGCTTCACGAAGGCGGCGCTGCATTGGCGCTGCTCCCACCATGCCAGTTCCAGGGTGCCGAGGTCTTCGATGTAGAAGCCGGTGTACAAGGGCAGACCCAGAGAGTCTATCCAGTGATCGTAGGTGTATTCGGGACCAGCCAAGGTTCTCCCCCTGTCGCGCCGCAGAGCGCTCTGCCTCGGTTGGGCAGTGTCGTCCAGATTTCGGGTAAGTATAGTGGCGGCGCCCAACGTGTCAAGAGCGGGCGCGTCTACTGATAGGGCGGCCTCTGGTGGGCGAGGGCGATTTCCTGGCGGTCCTCCGTCGATTGGATGGCCGCCAGCGACACTTCTAGCGTCGCCGCTCCCCAACAGCCGGTCGAACCCGGGGCCCTGTCGTGGACCACGGCGTCGTAGAGTTGGGAGGCTATGGAATCCCGCCCGGTGACACCCGGCGGCAGCGGCAGTTGCCGGGACTCCTCGTTGGTCATGAGGAAAAGGCCTTCGGGACTTAGGAGCAGGTCACAGCCGTCGCAACTGGCGACGGTGAGGCCGGTGAAATGCCACTCCAAGTTGCCGCCTCCCGGCGGCTCCGACCATCCGCTGCCGTACCTGCGGGCCCTTTTGGCCGCTTCTTCCTCTTCGGGGCTGCGCGCCTTCAGGAGCGCCC
This sequence comes from Dehalococcoidia bacterium, assembly GCA_965263165.1. Classification (GTDB taxonomy): domain Bacteria; phylum Chloroflexota; class Dehalococcoidia; order Lucifugimonadales; family SAR202-VII-2; genus SAR202-VII-2. The sequence continues at coordinate 397,518 of OZ253584.1, read as the reverse complement.
TGCGGGACCTGGCGTAATCCCGGCGCCCCACGGCGGGGTTTTCCTCGCCGCCGCGCAGGGTGAAGTCGACCGTGTGGAGGCGGTCGTAGCCGTTGTAGACGGCGGTGGCCACGGTGCCGTCCTCAAAATCCATGAAGACCGAATAGCTTCCGGGCACTGGCCGGCTGGGGTCCCAGATCCCTGCGGCGCCGCGGACGGTTCGCACCATGCCGCCGCCGATCATGCGGAGGAGGTCGAATTGGTGAGGCCCCTGCCGGTAGAGCACGCCCCCGCCCAACTCCGGATTCAGCTCTTCCGGGTTGCGGGGACGGTACAGCCAGTCGTTATAGATCCAGCTATGCGCCATGCGAAGCTGGCCGTAGTCGCCGCTGAGGACGATGTCCCGGATGGCGCGCAGCGCTGGGGTGAAGCTGTAGGGCTCGTTGATGATGAACTGGAGGGCTTTGTCGTCGGCGGCGCGGCACATGGCAAGGGCGTCGTCCATGCAGAGGGCCATGGGTTTTTCCAGCACGACATGCTTCCCGTGGCGCAGGGCCATGAGGGTATGGGGCGTGTGCAGGTGGTTGGGCGTGGCGATGTAGACGGCATCTACGTTGGGGTTGGCGCAGACCTCCTCGGCATCGCGGGAGACGGCAGCGCCAAAGTCCCTTTCGTAGGCGGCCAGGGCGTTGGCATCGACGTCGGCGCCTGCTGTGATGATGAAGCCCCCGTGCTTCACAAAGGCGGGGGCCATCTGGCGCGCCGCCCCGCCGAGCCCGACGATGCCGATGCGGATGGTGTTCATGGAGGTCACGCTATTTGCCCCGCGGAGGCCGGAGCGGGCGCATTGTGGGGTTCGATATGAAGGTCAGCGCCATGGTAGCACGGGATTCAGTCCCTCGGAAGGCGGAAGGCGGCGGTTGCCCCGTGGTATGCTATTTGCCAATGCACTCCCCTGACGAACTCCTGCGATGACAGCGGCCTCCCGCACCGTTGACATCCTGCGATGGCTGGTGGCCACCGGCGGGGGAACGGGCCTATTCCCGGTAGCGCCCGCCACCTTCGCCAGTCTTGGCGCGATCCTTTTATACGCTGTGCTGCCCATTGACGGAGGCTCGCCGGCGTTCATCGCCATGGTGTTTGGGGGCTTCCTTGTGGCGGTGTGGGCCGCTCACCGGTCGATGACGCCGACGTCTCACGATCCGAAGTTCGTAGTCTGCGATGAATTCATCGGTATGTGGGCGGCGCTGCTGTGGATTCCCAAGGAATGGGCATTTCTTGTGGGGGCGTTCCTGCTGTTTCGCCTCTTCGATATCACGAAGCCCTTTTTCGTCAGGCGGCTGGAGCGTTTGCCGGGGGGCTTGGGCATCGTGGCAGACGACGTGGCGGCTGGAATAGGCGTCAACCTGGTGCTCCAGTTATTCGCCAGGGTGCTCACCTAATGGGCCGGCAATTGCTGACTGGAGCGGGCAGGCGGGTCGGCGCCGCTCCAAGTCCATCGGGCGTGTGAACTGTGAATGGCGAGGGCGCTGGGTTGCAAGCGACGCGCCGGGGCCCTGCTCCAACGGATTTCTTTGCAAAATCAGAGCCTGCGGACATATAATTCGCCAAGGCTGGGGGGCTCGACCGCATGAGCCATGGGAGGGACCTATGGCTGGCGACAAGCTATTGGCGTCGTTGATGGCAGCGTTGTTCGGGCTTCTGGTGGTTGCCGGGTGCTCCTCCAACGCCCAGACTGTCGTTTTCACCTCCGACCGCAACGGGACCTCCGGCATTTACCTCTCCTCGTCCGCTCCTGGAAAGGTCAAATTTCTCACCGGCCTTGGCCTAACGGCCCACTCTCCGCGTTGGTCGCCCGACAGACAGAAGGTGGCCTTCCTCGTGGACAGGGACGGTGCTGTTGACATCTTTTTGCAGGACATTGACGCCACGGAGGCGACCCAGATCACCAACACGCCTGAGGAAGAGACACGGTTGCGGTGGTCTCCCGACGGCAAGGCGCTTGCGTACTTGGTGAAGTCCCCTGAGTCCAGCCAGCACGTGGAGGTCATGGACTTGGGGACGCTTCAGGCGCGGCGGCTGACGTCCGGTTTCCCCAGCGAAGCGGATCATGGCTGGTCTGGGGATGGCCAGATGATCATCTTCGCTGCGTTCGAGGACGGGGACGCTCCGCAAGGGCTCTATATCCGCAATCCAACCGGCGTCAACGAGGTCAAGCTGACATCGGGACTCGACTCGGCGCCGGCGTGGGGCCCTAGGGGTGAGGCAGTCGTTTTTCAATCGCTGCGGGATGGAAACCTCGAGGTGTACCGCTTGGATCTGAGGAACGGCGTACCGGATGGAGAGCCGGTGAGGCTGACCGACAATCCCGCCTCCGACCACTCTCCGACCTGGTCGCCGGACGGGAAGTGGGTGGCCTTCATTTCCGAACGGGACGACAACCCCGAGGTCTACGTGATGACCCCCGAAGGGGCAGACCTCCAGCGTCTCTCCTTCAACCACGCGGAGGAGAGAAGCCTGGTCTGGTCGAGGGATAACCGTTTGGTCTTCGTGTCCGACGTGAACGGCAGCGACGACGTGTTTGTGATGGACCCGAATGGCGAGAGGCAAGACCGGCTGACGTTGAGCATGGCCCGGGATTGGCAGCCGCACTGGTAGCCGGCGCCGGCCTCGGGCGGTTCGTCGTTGGGCGCGTTGACTGCTGACTCCTCCGGTCGCCGTGTCCTTGAGGAGTTGGCGCTGGTGGCGAGCCTGAGGACGGAGGCTTGGCCTTGGAGGAGACCCTTGCGAACTCCTGCGCCGAGTTTCCTGCGCGACCCGATGCACCCCCTGTCCTAACCGGCCTCCCTCAAATGGGGAAGGAATATCGTCGCACAGCGCCAGGTTGATGCGAGGCATCGCCGGTAGAAATGGAGCCACTTGCGCGTAGCGCAGGTTATGCAAAGGGCTCTAGAGGGGATTTTGGGGGAGACCACAGGGGCCCGCTGGCCGACCTGAAATGAGAAATGCCCCCGTCTGTGAAGACACAGACGGGGGGGCATTTCCATTGGCGTATCGCGTCAGGCTAGGAAGTCCAGCGCCTCCGCAGGCCGAGGCCGAGGAGGAGCAGCGTTGCTCCGGCACCAGCGGCGGCCCAGGGGAGCACCGGCACTGTGGTGTCGCCGACGTTGGGGAGTTTGCCCAACTGGGCGCGTGTGATTTCGTAGGTGGCCATCCCTTGGGCGTAGAGGCGGCCCTGGGCGAGGCCTGCCTCGCCGGGGAGGGCGTCGATGACGCCGTTACGGTTGGCGTCGCGCCCGTTGAGGCCGTAGTTGAGGGCCTCTGCGGATTTCCGGATGTAGAGGATGGCGATATCGAAATCGGTCTGCCACTGGACCTGGTTGGCGTTGGTCTTAGCGGTCTCGGCCCAGTCGGCGACGTTAGCGGCGGCCGTCTGGACGAGAGCGGCGTTCTCAGTGATTGGCGTGGAGTCGGGCGCCGCCTCGGCGGCGAGGCCGGCGTGAACACCGGTCTGAGTGGCGTAGGCAACCAGACCAGCGCCTTCGGCGGGGTTTTGGCCTTCGCCGTCACCGTTGAGGTCCTCGCTGGCGCCGTCGATGATGTTGGTGACGTGCTCGGCGTGGGTCTTGGCGCCATCCAGGTCGCCGCTGTTGGCAGCGGCGAGGGCCAGATTGGCGTGGAGCATAGCGGCCGCGGCCTGGTCGGCTGCGCCGTTGAGGTAGCCCACCTGGAGGGTGTCGTCGCCGCCGCCAGCGGAGAGGAGGTGGCGGATGTGGGCGATTGCGCCCGCGGGTATGGATGCTTCGTAGTTACGGAGGTCTGGAGGGCCGAAGAGAATCAAAAGGTTGCTGGAGGAGGCGATCAGGTCGATATTGCCGGTGACGGATTGGCTGACAAGGCCGTCCTCGCTGACCGAGACATCACCGAGGCTTTCTCTACTGGCGCCGTCGTCGCTGAGGAAGAGGAGGGAGTAACGGGAGCCTTCGGGAGGCTGGGTAATGCCGGCCATCGTCAGCATGACGGAGTTGTTGGCACCGCCGTCGTCGGAGATGACCGCGGAACCTACGACAGGATCCTGAGCATCCTGTGCTTGGACTATTGCCACTGGGGCAAGGATAAGCAAGAGCAGGCCGAGAACCGTGGTAAGTCTGGCGACTCGCTTCTTCAATTTGGACCTCCTAGCGATGGTGGCGCCCCATAACAAGTTGTGTTATGTGTTCCTGTCCGTACTCAGGGCGAGAGGTACGGGAGGTCATGAAAGACCAAGGGCAACAATGCCCCAGCGATGCCCGCCTGAGAGTCGCGGGCAACGCGGGCTGGAGGCAGCTATTGCCCCGTAGTCTCCACATCTTTTACAGGAAATGCGGCTCGCTGTCAACCGTCTGGTTATGTCTGTGGTGACGCTTCAACTTTGGGCGCCTACCGATTTCCGTTACGGAGGCTCGCGGCTAGTATACTACTTCCGCTACGGTTTGGCACGGTGGCGGGATGAGTGGTCTGGTTGACCCTCTCAGGGGCGGTTGTTACAATTCGAAAAACTTTGAGGCCCTGGCTATGCTGGTGATCGGGCTGACGGGCGGAACAGGGGCCGGAAAGAGCGAGGTGGCGAGGCTTCTGGCTGAGCGGGGCACCGTCGTTGTGAGCGCTGACAAGCTCGGCCACGAGGCGTATGAACCTCAGACGGAGGGTTGGGAGCAGGTGGTCGGGGCCTTCGGGCCGGATGTGCTGACCGGCTCCGGTGAGATCGACCGGCAGAGGCTGGGCGGCATCGTGTTCGCGGACAGGCAGCGCCTCGAGGTGCTGAACGGGATCGTCCATCCCATCATCGGCGCGGGGATTCGGGATGCGATAGAGAGCTTGCGCGGGAGCGGGCCCCCGGCGGTGGTGGTGGATGCGGCTCTACTTTTGGAAGCGGGTTGGGACGCCTACGTCGATGAGGTCTGGGTAGCGGTCGCCTCGGAGGACGCAGCAGCGAAACGGGTGGCCGGGCAGGGGCGATTGACGGAAGACGAGGTGCGAACGCGGATACGCTCCCAGATGACGCAGGCCGAGCGAATAGAGCGCGCCTCCGTGGTGATAGACAACAACGAGGGTGTTGAAGAGCTACGGCAAAGAGTCGCCGAGGTGTGGCGGCAGAGGGTTGAACAACGGCGATAGGGACCGTCCTAATAGGGGACAGCAGGAGTAAAGGGGAGTATGACAACCAAACAAGAGTCGGGGTTCAAGCAGTTCAGGGTGGAGGAGTACACGATCCGGGAGGAGCCATTCTACATTCCGCTTTCCGACGAAGTGGAGTTGTTCGAGGCGGCCTACCGGGAAAAGCTCCCGGTCCTGATGAAGGGCCCCACTGGGGTCGGTAAGACCCGGTTTGTGGAATACATGGCGTATCGCCTCAGCCGGCCGCTGACGGTGATCAAGGGCGGCAAGAAGGAGAAGGAGAAGGAAAACGGCAACATTCCTCTGGTGACGATCGCCTGCCATGAGGACCTGACCGCCAGCGACCTTGTCGGCCGATACCTTCTGGAGGGCGACGAGACCCGCTGGATCGACGGCCCACTGACGAGGGCGGTTAAGTATGGGGCCATCTGCTACCTGGACGAGATTGTCGAGGCGCGGAAGGATACAACGGTCCTGATCCACCCTCTGACCGACCATCGCCGGGTGCTGCCGGTGGAGAAGTTGGGCGTGATTATGGAGGCGCACGAGAACTTCCTCATGGCCATCTCCTACAACCCCGGCTACCAGAGCGCCCTGAAGGACCTGAAGCAGAGCACCCGCCAGCGCTTCATCGCCGTGGAGTTCACGAACCCCAGGAAAGAAGAAGAAGCCAAGATCATCGAGCACGAAAGCGGGGTGGATGAAGAGACGGCGTGGTTCCTGGCCAAGCTTGGGGAGAAGGTGCGTCACCTGACGGAGCATGGCCTTCAGGAAGGGGTGAGCACGAGGCTCCTGATCTACGCCGCGAAGTTGATCAAGCAGAACATTCCGGCTCGGCGGGCGTGCCAGGTGGCCATCACCTGGGCCCTCACCGATGACCACCAGCTTCAGCAGACGGTTGATGAGGTGATCTCCGCGCTGTTCGAGTAGGGCGTTTGTTGCGCCGCGGGGCCGGGGGGTTCCTGCAACAGGGCCTAGCCGGAGCTTGCTCACTGCCCTTTCCCGAACGAGGGAAAGGGCAGCATCATTGTTTGTGGATACCGCCTTGGACTATGATGGAGCCGGCGACAGCGAGGCGGTTGATGACATTAGCCGGAAGCGAGGGAATCGAGCGCCTGAGGCGTTCGCTGAAGCAGGAAGCGAGCCTGGAGGGCCTGGGAGGCGATGGGCGCAGGCCCTCGGCGGTGCTGCTGCTGTTGAGTGACGGGCCCGACGGCTATCCGCAGGTGCTGCTGACCAAGCGGACGGAGCGGGTGGCCTACCACCGCGGCGAGGTGTGCTTCGTCGGCGGGGCCTTCGATCCCGGTGACGAGTCCCTGGTGGCCACCGCCCTGAGGGAAGCCCAGGAGGAAATGGGGATTGCCCCCGGTGACGTGGAGGTGTTGGGCGCCCTTGACCCGGAGATGCCCAGGACCACGCCCTTCATTATCCAACCCTTCGTTGGCTTGCTGCCGTCGCCATATCCATTCCGGCCCAGCCCCGCCGAGATCGCCGAGGTGCTAATGGTTCCCTTGGCGGTGATTGAAGACCCCGCCAACTTCCGCGAGGAAGCGTGGCTCAGAGAGGGGGCACTGGACAGGGAACGGTATTTCGCCTATGGCCCGCACCTCATTTGGGGGGCGACGGCGCGCATTTTATGGCAATTTCTGAGTGCACTTGAGGATCCGGCTCCTGTGTCGGGAGGTGTGTATGGCGGCTGACGACGTGCGGATAAAGACCGAGGCAGAGTTGCAGAAGTACTCGGCGGGAGCGGCGGAGGAATTCCGCCGGGCCCATGATTCGCTGGCGCCGAGGCTGTCGGAAGCCGACCTGGCGACATGGGGACAGTACGGCCTCGACATCGCCCGGCAGTCCATCCGCTCTTGGGAAGCGGCGGTTGAGTTTCTCAAGGCTTCGCCCGCCGTGGCCCACCGATTCACCTTCGCGGATGTGAAGACGTGGGCGGACAGCGGGGTGGCGCTGAGCCAGGACTCCCCGGCGATGGCCGCGGCCTACTTCAAGGCGACACCGGGAGTGCTGGGTTTTCTGTCTCCGCGGGTTATTCCGCAGTGGGCGGACCTGGGACGCCGGCTCTTTGTGGGCACGTGGAAGTCCTCGGCGCTGGCGGCCAAGTTCTTCGAAAGCAGCCCACAGCTTCTCCAGCACCTCAATCCTCGGGACTTCTATCAGTTCCTGTCGTTGATAAACCTGGTGGCTCGGAAGTCCTACGATCTGGCCACCGAGTGCCTGATCATGGCGCCGCAAGTGCTCCCGCAGATCGAGGGGCACCACCAGCCTTTCCTATCGCTGTCGGCCAGCCTTGTTGAGAGACACTGGAGGGAGATTCGAGGCGTGTTCGAGGCTGTGGGGCAGGCGCTGCCACAGGTGGACCGTCTCCAGCGTGGGCGCTATATTGCCTTGACGGAGAATCTGGTGCGGCACGGTCTGGTGAACGCGCCCGGTTTTCTGCAGGAGACGGCCAGAGCATTCGCAAAGGTGAGCCCAACGCAGCACGGCCACATTCTGACGCTTGCCGGCAACCTTCTCTCGTCGTCAGCGGAAGCGGTGCCGGACTTCCTGCGGAATCTTCCCGATGTCCAGGCCCGGGTGACCCCCGAACAGCTCGAGGCGTGGTTCAACGAGGGGCTGGCCGTGCTGCGCGACAACGGGGAGGGCGGCCGCGCTTTCTTCCGCCTCGAGACCAGCCGGGCCAAGCAGACTTTGGAGAGGCTTTCCTCCTCGGTTGAGTTGGAGATGATCCGGGACCTGATTGGCCTGTACTGCCGAGCGTTGACGGGACTGGACGTGGAGATACATCCGGCGCAGGAGCTGGTGGACAGGAGCATTGGATGGGTGTCTGAGCAGCGCGCCACCACCGAAGGGACCAACGTATTCCTGCCCGATAGGGTGGACCGCTACGTGGACAAGGGAGAGAACTTCTCCTGGTACAAGGTGATGTCTACCCATCAGACGGCCCACCTAGAGTTCGCCAGCTTTGACTTCGACTACGACCGGCCCTCCATCCTTTTCAAGGATCTAAGGCCGCTGCTGGCGTTGGGGATAACGCCGACGGCTGGGCAGCTTCCGGGGGCTGGCCTGGAGCGGGGGGTGGAGGCGGGCAGCGCGGAGCACGTGTGGCTGACGGGGCTACAGCGGTACTTCGATCTTTTCGGGGACCGATGGCTGTCGCTGGACCTGTTCACAGTGTTTGAAGACCAGAGAGTGGATACGCGGGTGTCCCTAGAGTACCGGGGGCTCAAGAACAACTACGCCAACGTACAGGAGGACGCGCTGCGGGCGCGTCCCATTCTGGAGCTTCTGCCCGCCAGGGAAGCGCTGGTTGAGTTCCTGGCCCGTCTGAGCCTTCAGCCTGGCCTGCGGATCCCTGTTCCCAAGAGCCGCGTCAAAGAGGCGCGGGCCTTGGCGCGGATCTCGCGGCGGATGCTTCACCCGGAGGCCCTTGTCGAGGACACCTCCGAGGCCACGCTACGGGCCTATAGCATCATTGCCCAGATCCCCAATGAGGCCGTGCCCGAAGACGAATGGGAGGCCCTGGACACCAGCGACTCAGAGGACGACCAGGACCTATCGGAGGAGGAACTGGACAAGATCGTTCAGGAGATGCTGTCCCAGCAGAAGTTGAGCCCGGAGGAGGGGCAGAGCTACCTCACCGAGGTGGAGTACCGGGGCGATTTCAAGCCGGAGTTGTCGCAGTTGCTCAACCAGCTCCGCGAAGAGCAGTTCAAGATGAACCCCGGCGAGGAAGGCGCCTCGCCACAGGACATGCTGGAGGAGTTGCTGGAGCAGAGCGTGGAGGTTGACCTGGAGGAGGGAGACACACCGGAGAAGAAGGAGACCTTCGCCACCAACATTATGAAGGAGGCGGGGGTAGACCTTCAGCAGTCGGATACGGGCTACGGGGCGATGACCCACGTCGACGAGGACGGCGGGCCCCTGGAGGCCACGGAGCCGCGGACGGCCGTCTACCCCGAGTGGGACTTCCGCGCTAACGACTTCAAGCCTGCCTGGTGCATGGTGCGGGAGCAGATACTCACGGAGAGCGATTCCCATTTCTTCAACGAGACTCTGGCCGCCTACGGCGTCGTGGCAGCGCAAATCAAGCGGGAGTTCGAACAGATTTCGCCCGAGATGATGCGCAAGGAGCGGAGGGTCGTGGACGGGGAGGACCTCGACATTGATGCCGTCATCGAGGCGGTCGTTGACAAGCGCACGGGGAACACGCCATCGGAGAAGATCTACTGGCGCCGCAACAAGGTGGAGCGGGATGTTGCGGTGGCGTTCCTCTTGGACATGAGCGCGTCCACGGCGGAGGCCATTGATGAATCGCGCCGCGTTTCAGATGACTGGGACGCCCCGGAGGACCCGGTGGAGTACATGGTCTGGCTCCACAATCGGCGGGGCAACGGGGTGAAGCGGACCTACAAGCGGATCATCGACCTGGAGAAGGAGAGCATCGTTCTGCTGATCAACGCCCTGGAAGCGATTGGCGACGTGTACGGCATCTATGGCTTCTCGGGGTATGGGCGGGAGAACGTGGAGTTCTATGTCATAAAGGACCTAGAGGAGCGGCTGACCGACCGAGTGAAGCGGCGTATCGACAAGGTGTCGCCGCTCCACGCCACGCGGATGGGGCCGGCGATCCGTCACACGACCTCCAAGCTGGAGAGCGTGGACGCTCGGACTAAGTTCCTGTTCCTGATCAGCGACGGCAGGCCGCAGGACAGAGGCTACAGTCGCGAGGGAGTGGAGAAGGAGTATGCCGTCCACGATACGCGTACGGCGCTGATGGAGGCCAAGCACGTGGGCGTTACGCCGTTCTGTCTGACGGTTGACAAGCAGGGCCACGACTACCTTAAGACGATGATGCAGGACATGAGCTACGAGATTTTGTGGGATATCCGGTCGCTGCCGGCGCGGCTGCCGCGGCTGTACCGCCGCCTGACCGTTTGATGTAAGGGGCACCCCCGAACGCTGCTACCGATGAGAAGGCCAGCCTCGCTACTAAGAGGCTGGCCTTCTCGCGTTCACAGGGCGGGGAGGGGCTAAGGGTGCAATGGGTTGGGCCTACTCCATCGCCCGAAGTTCCTGCCAGAGACCGAGCAGGGCGCCGACTGCGGCCCGGTTCCTGACGAGGTGACGCCGGGGCGGGTAGCTGCCCGAGATGGCGCGGACGCCGCCCGGATAGGCAATGCCTATGTGGACTTCTCCCGCGAGCTTCCCGTCCATCGAATCGGGGCCTGCAACCCCGGTGACGCCGACGCCGACGTCGGCGTTGAGCTTGATTCGGACGGCCTCCGCCATGGCGAGGGCGGTCTCGGCGCTGATGACGCCGTATTGCTCGACAACGGCGGGGTCGACGCCGGAGGCCACCTTGACCTCGGTGGCGTAGGAAACGATTCCACCGACGAAGTAGCTGGAAGCGCCGGGGACCTCGGTGATCTTCTGGGCCAGGAGGCCGCCGCTGCACGACTCCATCACGGCGAGGGTCAGGCCCTTCTGCTTGAGCAATTCGCCGACGCGCTCCTCCGGGGATTCGTCGTCGATTCCCCAGATGGTGTCATCGAGGAGTTCCCGGATGCGGGCCTCGGTGGGGGTGAGGAGGGCCAGGGCTGCGGCCTCGGTGTCGCCGGTGGCGATGATGCGGACGTGGATGCCGTCGAACTTGGCGTAGACGCCGACGTAGGGGTTGTCCTGGCCGAGGACGGGTGTGATTTTCTCGTCGACCTCGCCCTCGGACAGGGTGAAGGTTTTAAGGGTGCGGCTGAGGACAACCCTCCCGGTGGACTTGCCGCGGAGCCGGACGCTGGTCTGGTTCTCCCACATGACCTGAAGCTCGTGGGGAGGGCCGGGCATGGCGGCGATCATCCTGCCGCCCTTTTCCACCCACCAGCCGGGGGCGGTGCCGACGGGATTGGGCAGGATGGTGGCGGAGGCGATGCGGTGGGCCTGCTTGAGGTTGCGGGACGGCATCTCCCGGCCTCGGCTGAGGAACCAGTTGCGCAGGATTTCCAACTGCTCGTCGTCGATGTAGAGTTCTTCTCCGAGCGCTGCTGCTATGGACTCCCGCGTGAGGTCGTCGGCGGTGGGTCCGAGGCCCCCGGTGGTGAGGACGAGGTCGGAACGCTCCAGCGAACGGCGGAGGATTTCCACAACGTGATCCAGGTTATCGCCAACCTGGTGCATCCAGCGGACCTCGTAACCCAGAGAAGGCAGGCGGGACGCGAGGTATTGGGCGTTGGTGTCCACAATCTCACCCATGAGGATTTCGTGGCCTATTGAGATGATCTCAGCGTGCATGGTTTGCTCCCTGTGAAGCCTTTGAACGAGCTATTCTTCAGCGGCCAACGGTCGAACAACGAAGACGTGGTCTCGGTGCCGGCTCTTCCTCAGCCAACGACTTTCCGACCCGCTGGTCAAGCCTGACCCCGTCCGCCGCGGTGGACACACTGGCTCTGCCGGTGGACCCGCGCTCGGGTGGGGGACTGTGACTGTCCTAGATAGTCATGCCGCCGTCGATGCAGAAATTGCCGCCGGTGATATAGGCGGAGGCATCGCAGGCTAGGAACAGGGCCAGAAGGCCAACCTCTCTCAGCGAGCCGGAGCGCCCCAGCGGAATGTCGTCAAAGCGGCGTTGGCGGTGCTGACTGAGCTGCTCCGGAGACATCTGGCCGGGGTCGGGAAAGACGCCGGGCGAAAGGGTGTTTACCCGGACGCCGTAGGGCCCCCACTCCATGGCGAGGGACTCGGTGAAACGGGTGATGCCGGCCTTGGCGGCAGCGTAGACCGCCATGTTGGGCCGAGCCTGGATCGAGGCAAAGGAGGATACGTTGACGACGCTGCCCCGCCGTCTGTCCAGCAGATGAGGCCCGAAGGCCCGGCACCCCTGGTAGACCGACGAGAGGTTGAGGTCGAGGTAGGCCCCCCAATCCTCGGGGGTCAGGGCCTCGCCGGGCTCGTCAGGGAGGGGGACGAGGGGGCGCCGAAAGCTTTCGCCCACGCTGTTGGCTAGTATGTCCACAGGGCCGAACTCCTCAACGACGCGTTGGGCCAGGGCATCCATGTCTGCGGCGTTGGTGGCGTCCACGGTGAACCCTGCCGACCGCCTGCCCATGCCGCTTATCTCCTGGGCGGCTTCTTGGACGCGCGTGGACGTGCGGGCGACCACGGCGACGTCTGCGCCGGCCTCCGCCAGGACTCGAGCGATGCCCCTACCTATGCCCCGGCTGCCGCCGATGACGACGGCATTGCGACCTTCCAAACTGAATTCTGGGAGCGTCAAAGGGTTCCACTCCAAATGCCCCAGGGAACGGCGCGCCGCGCATCCCCTGCTGGAGGGGCGCCGGAAGGGGTGTGATTCCGCGCTTGCCTGCGACCGGAGATTACCCGAAAGCAAGCGGCTTGCCAAGCAGCCGCGGGCGGGGACGGCCGCCCAATTGCCTCATGGACATGGCGCAGACGGTCCCACCATATTGCAGATTGCGCCAACGGGCGGGCAGACGTTTCGATGGCCCGGCGGAGATTTGCGGTGTTTGGACCGGGTCCGCGCTACTCTCCGAGGGGAGATGTGAGGGCCAGCGCCTCCACCGATCCCTTCGCGACGCGGAGCCTGTGGGCGCCGCTCAGGAACCGATCGGCGACCTGTTTGACGTCGGCGGTGGTGAGGATGGCCTGTTGATGCCGGGAGACGCGGTGCAGGACTTCCTCTCTCCGGCGGGGGTCCATCTCGGAGAGAACGTCGTCGAGAAGCAGGACGGGGGAACCGGCGCGATACAGGGTGAGCACTTCGGCCTCGGCGAGCCGGAGGGCAAGGGCCTGGGTTCTCGCCTGCCCTCTGGAGCCGTGGGTGGCTGTTGGCAGACCTTCTACAGTGAGGGTGAGGTCGTCCCGATGGGGGCCGGCAACGGTTACTCCCTGGGCTAATTCGCGCCGCCGGTTTTCGGCCAGGGCCTGCCGGAATGCGTCTGCCATTTCATCGGGACCTGAGGCGGTCTCTCCGACGCTGGGGGCATAGTGGACTTCAGACTCCTCGCCGCCGGTAAGCTCGGCATGAGTCGTAATGGCGAGACGGCTTAAGGTGGCCACGGTTTCCCTGCGCTTCAGGACGATCTGCGAACCCAGGGAGACGACCTCGTCGTCCCAGTAGGCCAACTCCTCCTCCAGCCCCCTGCGTGAGCCGCGAGCGTCGCGCAGCAGGCGGTTTCGCTGGGTGAGGACGCGCTGGTACCGCTGAAGGTTGCGGAGATGCGACCGGTCCATCTGGCAGAGCAAGACGTCCATGAACCGCCGCCTGGCTGACGGCGAGCCAAGGACGACGTGGAGGTCGTCGGCGGAGAAGAGGACTGCGGAGAACCTGCCGACGGAGTCGGAGACGGAGCGGGGCGCGCCGTTGATGCGCACGTACTTCTGGACGGACGGGGGGGTCTCTTGATGTTCGAGGGAGGAGGCTGGCGCTATGGGCTGGAATGCCAAGTGGATGCGGAGGCTGTCGCCCTCGTTGTGGACGGCGACTGTTGCTGTAGCCGCTTCCAAGCTGGCCATTGCTTCACGGTTGACGAGGTCGCGCTCGACGGGGGCCCTGAAGGACTTCAGAATCGAGAGGAGGTACAGGGCCTCGAGCAAATTGGTCTTGCCCTGCGCGTTGTCTCCCTCCACGACGACGAGGCCCGGAGGAAGGGAGAGTTCCAGGCGCCGGTAGTTCCGGAAGTTGCGGAGGGAGAGTTGGGAGATCCACATAGGCCTTGCAGCAACAGGGCGCCCGAGGCGGTCTTGGGGAACCTGACGCCATCGTAGCGGCCAGCGCTAGTGGGGTCAATTTGCGTGTGGCGTCGTGCGGGTGAGGGGTGGATATTTGCTATAATGGGGTCGGTTGCGGCGGCTGGCCGCGCTCCTCTACCGGCGGTCTCGAGCGGGCGTAACTCAGTGGTAGAGTGTTTGCTTCCCAAGCAAAAAGTCGTGGGTTCGAATCCCATCGCCCGCTCCACCAGGCAGCGCACAAGAAGGAGCCCAGGCTAAACAAGCCTGGGCTCCTTCTTTTTCTGCGTGATGCGGGCGCCGTCGAGGACGCGAGGGAACGATGTGCTAGCGCATTAAGCCCGGCAGTAGGGTGGCCGTTGAAGGCACGAACACGACGATAAGCAACGTGGCGATGTTCAAGCCCACAAAGGGGGTGATCCCCCTGAAGATGTCCATAAGGGTGATGTCCGGGGGAGAGACGCCCTTGAGGACGAACAGGTTGAGCCCGAACGGGGGCGTGATGAGGCCCAGCTCGATGTTGACCATGGTGACGATGGAGAACCACAGGAGGTCGAACCCCAGGGCGTTTACAACGGGGAAGAAAATGGGGACCGTGATCAGCATGATGGACAGGGAGTCCATGAACCCGCCCATGATGAGGATCACGAACTGCATGAGGAGGATGATGACGATGGGAGAGAGCGGGAGGTCGGTGACGAAGTTGGAAAGACCGTTGGCCGCCTGGGTGAAGGCCAGGATCTGACTGAAAGCGGTGGAACTGGTGATTATGAGGAGGGAGAAGCCTGCGACTATGGCCGTGCTGGAGAAGGAAACCTTGAGCATCCGCCAGTTCAATCGCCTGTAGACGGCGGCCAGAACCAGGGCGCCGGCGGCCCCCATTGCCGCGGATTCCGTTGGTGTAGCGATGCCGAAGAAGATGGACCCGATGACGACGAGCACGAGCACGATGATGGGAATGAATTCTCTAAGGGCGATCAGCCGGCCGACCCAGTCGACATCGCCGATGTCCATGGCCGGGGCCATCGAGGGCCGCAGGGCGCTGATGCCGATGGTGTAGCCCAGTAGCAGCGAACTCAGGATGAGTCCTGGAATAATGCCGGCGATGAGCAGGTCGCCGACCGACTGCTGGCTTATGCTGCCGAAGATGACCATCAAGCCGCTGGGCGGGATCAGGACGGCCAGGGCGCCGGAAGTGGCCACAACGCCGGTGCTCAGGCCCTTGTTGTAGCCGTGGGCGTGCATCTCCGGGACCATGGTTGAGCCGATGGTGGCCACGCTGGCCATGCTGGAGCCGCTGGCGGCTGCGAACACCGTCCCGGAAAGAATGGACATGACGCCAAGACGGCCGGGGACTCTGCCGACCCATTTGGACACACCGTTGATGGCCATGGTGGCCATGCCGGAGTGGAGAATGATCTCTCCCATCAGGATGAACAGCGGGACGGCAACGAAAGCGAACGTGGCGATGCTGCTGTAGGAGCTGATGGCGACGAGCCGCAGCGAGCCAACGCCGTTCACCATCCAGAAGGCGAAGATGACGTTGAGGAGGCCAAAGGAGAAGGCAACTGGCAACCCGATCGCCATCAAGAACACAAGACTGGCGAACATCAGGCCGAGGATGTGCCACCATTCCATAGCTTAGCGTCCCCTTTACCCGGACCGTCCGAGAGCTTCGAAAGGCGGTCCAGCGGCTGCGGCTAGACTGTTTGTTGCATTCGATGCCGCCAAGAGAGGCGGCGCCGCTCGTAAGCGATGGCTCCACCTCTGGCCTGGGCGGCCGCGAGCCGCGCGTTTGTGCGATCCCTAATGCCGCCCCGTTCAGCAGTCGCGGCGCCTAGACGTGTTGCTGCTCCGATTTGATGAACTCTTCGTCCCGGCCGGCATAGGCTAAGAGCTTGACCAGGAAGTTGAACACCAGCCAGCCTGCGCCGATGGGGATGATGATCTTGACGGGAAACTGGGGCAGCCCCACGGCGGTGGGGAACGTGGCCTGCAGTTGATAAACGTCCCAAGCCTGCATCGAGCCCTGCCACATTAGGATGGTGGTGTAGAACAACCCCAGGAGGTTGACCAACGTCTGCGATACGCGCCGGGCCCGGAAGCCCAGCCGCTCCGTCACGAGGGTGATCTTGATGTGCCCGTCCATCATGAGGATCAGCCCGGCGGGGACGAAGGCCATGTAGACCACCATGTACTCGTTGATGTCGGGGATCCAGAGGACGGGGGCGTTGAAGAGGGTCCGCGACATCACGTCATAGACAACCGTCACCAGCATGAGAAAAACGAGGATCATGGAGGGCCACATCAAGAAGCCGTTGACGAGGTTGACGAACCGCACCAAGACGGGGAACCGCATGACGGCTTTTTTCTGACCGTAGGTGTGCTTCAAGCTTGCCATGGCTTGGTGCCGTTTCCTGCTAGGCTGTGAGAGTCGAAAGCGGGGGAGAGTCGAACAGACTCCGGCTCTCCCCCGCCAAGCATGCTAGTTGATGCCGAGGTTGGCCAGGGCCTTGTCCAGGTAGGGCTGGAGAAGCGCTTTGATCTCAAGCATCGCCGGGAAGTCCGCACCGACGGTGTCCCAGTGCTTCTGGTGGCCATCGTGGAGGATCTTCCAGTCTTCGATGGGGATGGTCCGCTCCACCGTGCCCACCTTGGCGAACTCATCCACGGAGTACTGCTCGTCGGCGGCGTACCACTCGAAGATGCCGGGGGCCAGCTCATAGGAGGTGTCCATGAGCAAGTTCTGCAGGTCCGGTGAAAGGCTGTTCCAAGCCTGGACGGAGATGAAGCCTCCGCCGGCCCCGCTGAAGACGGGCGGGCGGATGATGGTGTTGTACACGTCCTTTTCACCCTGGCTCCAGGCGGCGCCCGGGTCGCGCAGAGCGCCGTCCACGGTGCCCCGTTGGAGGGCGGTGTACAGCTCGGAAGCCGGTATCGTCTGTGGGACCGCGCCGGCCGCCGTCATAATGGAGGCGCCCATGGCGTCCCACACCCGGATGCGCTTGCCCTCGAGTTCGGCCACGCTGTTGATCTCGTCGACCATGATGAGCCCAAAGCCCTGGCCCCCCACGTGGAAGCCAATGGACCGGACCCCGGCCTTGTTCTCGTAGATGCCGTTGATCAACTCCAGCGCCCCGGTCGTGTGCCAGGCGTCAACGATTTCCTGGAAGGATAGGGCCGGCGGGGCGGGGAGCATGCTGAAAGCGGCGCCTTCAGGGACCTCGCCGCCGAAGTAGCCGGCTGCCGTGTGGACCAGGTCGATGATCCCGGACCGCAGAGCGGCGAATCCCTCGAAGGGGTGCACCACCTCTGGGCCGCCGACAAAGTCGATGACAAGGGCGCCGTTGGCCCGCCGGTTGATTTCCTTGATGTACTCGAGCCACTGCGTCGAGGACGTGGAGGTGATGGGCCACGCGGCGGCGGCCTTCAGCACCACCGGAGTGGCGTCAGGGACCTTCGTGGCGGTTGCCGGGACCTCAGTGGGCTCCATCATGGCCTCAGTGGGCTCCATCATGGCCTCAGTGGGCTCCATCATGGCCTCGGTGGGCCGCGGGGTAGCGGTGGGGTCGGAGCCGCAGGCGGCCAGAACCATCAGGAGCGCCATGACGGCGCTCAAGCCAATCAGCCCTCTAAGAGCTCCTTTGCGAAACTTCATGACTCCTCCTTGCGAATCTAGCGAGTTCTACAGAATGCTGGGGGTTGTCCTTTGGACATCCTCCCGAGCGTTGGCTTTCCTCATGTTGCGAAGCTCCCGGCGCGTCCGGCTAGCATCGCAATCCAAGGCGCATACAGGGTTAAGTTTGCGTGACGACCTTCCTTTGAGGCCCTTTTAGGCCCTCTTCGATCATGTTTTCTGATAGTCCGTACACCTCCTTCGCCACCTCGGCGGTCACGTAGCCGTCCATGAGGTCTTCAACGACCCTCTGGGGGTCGCGCTCCTTGGGGTTGCCGACGCCTCCGCCGCTGCCCGTGGACATGCGGAGGACGTCGCCCGCCTGGAGTTGGACGTTGGAAACCAAGTTTCGATGCCATATTTCGTTGTCCGAGCCTGGATTGATGCAAATATAACCCAGCGCGCCGGCGTTGCCGCTCTCCATGCCCTTGGGGGCCACGCGATAGCGGCCTCCGCCGCCGGAGAATTTGCTCTCGCTGAGTATGCGATAGTCCCGGAAATGGGCATTGCCTCCCCGGAATTTGCCGGCGCCCGCCGAGTCCAGCACTGTCCTGAACTGCTCCATCCGCACCGGAAACTCTGATTCTAGCACTTCAACGCAAGTTATTTTCGGGCCGGTGCCTCCGTGACCGCAGCCGGTCCATCCGTCGCCGCCGCCGTAGGCCCCGCTTCCGCTCGCCATGAGCTCGTAATGCACAATGGGTCTGCCGGTGGGACCGACGCTGCCGATGGTGAAGAGGCCGGTTGCGCCGTGGTGGGCGCGGGAGGGGCGGCCCGAGGCTCTGCCCAGCGCCTCGATGACCATGTCCTCAATGCACGGCAGGACGCTGGAGTAGAAACCCAACGGCGCCGGGTAGATGGGGTCGAGGACGCTGCCGGGCCGGAATTTGTAATCGATGACGTTGGTGACGCCGTGGTTGTTCTCCGGCGGCGATTCCATCATGGACACGATGGCGTAGAGGCAACTCCCCCGGATGATGGGAGGTCTGATGTTCAGCGGGCCCCGGTTCTGGTCGGCGGACTCGGTGAAGTCCAGCAGAAGGTTGGAGCCTTCCTTGGTGATCTTCACGCTCAGGCGCACCGGCGTATCCAAGTCCACCAAGTCGTTGTCCAGGTAGGACTCGGCCTCGTAGACGCCGTCCTTCCACTTGGATATCTCCGCCCGCAGGTGCTGCTCGGTCTTCCGCCCCACCTCCTCGAACACCTCCAGTACCGTGTCCTTGCCGTAGCGGTCCATCAGCTCCACGAGCCGCTTGGCGCCGACGCTCCACATGGGGCCGGCCTGGGAGTTGTAGTCGCCGAGGAGCAGTTCGGGGGTGCGGGTGTTGGCCCAGATGAGATTCTCGGTCTCCTTGACGACTTTATGGCGGCTCATGTACTTGACGGGGGGGACCTGCATGCCCTCGCCGAAGAGGTCGCGGGCATTGGCGGCGCGGCTGCCGGGGGCCAGGCCGCCGATATCGCCCTTGTGGGTGATGCCGATGCCAAAGGCGACCAACTCGCCGCGGTAAAAGATGGGAACGATGGCAGCGCTATCGAGGGAGTGGGCGCAACCGGACTCGTAGGGGTGGTTGACGAAGAAGCAGTCGCCGTCCTCGATCTGGTCAGGGGGATAGTACTTGAAAAGGCCCTGGATGCAATCGGGGTAGGAGCCCATATGGATGGGGATGCCGGCGAACTGGGAAACGACTCGTCCGTCCTTGTCGCAGAGGCCGCAGGAAAGGTCGTGGGTCTCGCGGATAAGGGTGGAGTAGCCGGTGCGGAAGGTGTCGATCTGCATCTCCCTGACGATGCCCTGCATGCGGGAGTTGATGATCTCGAAAACGATGGGGTCTACTGCCATGAGGACTCCAGGCTCAACCGATAGTGATGATCAGGTTCTTGTAGGCGTCAACTTCGAGGGACTGGCCTGGATAGACCACAGTCGTGGAGTCGAACTGCTCCACAACGGCGGGGCCCTGAATTTGGTTGCCGGGGGCCAGATCGTCGCGGTTGTAGATAGGCCACTGCCGTGGGCCGCCCTCCTCGCTGAGATAGACCTCGCGGTGGGTGAAGGGAACGGGGGCCGCCGAGCTGCCGCTGGCGGCTTCCTGGCTGAGCGTGGCCTTGGGAACGACGACGTAGGCCCTGGCCCGGTAGTGGACCGCCTCGACGGGTTCGGCGGAGTTGCTGTGGCCAAAGGAGCGGTCGTGGGTCTCGTCGAACTCCCTGCGGAGGCGGAAGAGGTCGTCCTTCGTGACGCCGCTCTCTATGCCTGCGGGGATGGAGACTTCGTACCCCTGGCTGAGGTAGCGCAGGTCCAGGCTGAACTCCAGGTGAATCTGGTTCTCATGGAACCCGTCGGCTACGAGGTCCGCCATTGCCTGTTCCCGCAGCTCGTCGAGGATGCCGCTCAATTCCGCGGGATCCATCTCGGTCAGCAGACGCATCCGGGAGCGAACGTAGTCGCGGCGCAGGTCGGCGAGCAGAAGCCCCAAGGCTGAGGTCAGGCCGGGAATCGGCGGGACGATGACCTTCTTCATCGCCAACTCGGAGGCCAAGCGGGCCGCGTGGACAGGGCCGGCCCCGCCGAAGCCCACGAGAGCGAAGTCGGTGAGGTCATAGCCGTGTTCGGCTGCGGCGGCTCGGATGCCCTCCACCATCTTGGCGTTGATGATGCGGATGATCCCCTCAGCCGTCTCCAGCATCCCGAGCCCGAGCTTTTCGCCAAGGGCGGCGACGGCCTCGGCGGCCTTGTTCTTGTCCAGTTGTACGCGGCCACCGAGCAGGTGGTCCGGAAGGATGCCGAGCAGGACGTTGCAGTCGGTGATGGTGGGTTCTGTGCCGCCCTTGCCGTAGCAGACCGGTCCGGGGGCTGCGCCGGCGCTCTGGGGGCCGACTTGGAGGCTTCCGACGCGGTCGAGCCAGGCAATGGTGCCGCCCCCGGCTCCGATGGTGTGGACGGTGAGCATGGGGATGATCAGCTCCCAGTCCTCCATCATGCCGGAGGTCTTTTCCAGGATGCGGTCACCCTCTCCTAGCGCGATGTCGGTGCTGGTGCCGCCCATGTCGACGGAGACAACGTTGGGGTAGCCCGCCGCTCCGCCGATGCGAACGCCGGCCTGGGCGCCTGCGCAGGGTCCGGAGAGCACCGTTGTGATCGGCGTAATGTTGGTGATACTGGCAACGCCGCCGTTGCTCTGCATGATGTAGAGCTGCTTGGTGGCGATGCCGGCGTCGCGGAGGCGTCGCTCCAGCGTTGAGAAGTAATAGTCAAGGGTTGGGGCCAGGCGGGCGTTGGCGACGGTCGTGGACAGCCGGGGGTACTCCCGTATCTGTGGCGCCACCTGCGAGGACAACGACACGGATGCGCCCGGCATCTCCTTCCGGATGATCTCGCCGAGCTGACGTTCGTGGCCGGGGTTCAGGAAGGAAAAGAGTAGCACGGCCGCCACGGAGTCGACCCCCTTGGCTGCCAGGGAGCGGACGGCCTCGGTGGCCTGGTCGACGTTCAAGGGCGTGAGCACGTTGCCGACGGAGTCGACGCGCTCCCGGACCTCTTCCCTGTATCTGGGGAGTACGAAGGGACGCTTCTCGATGAAGATCTGGTACATGTCGGGGCCAAAGCGGGGGACCTGCCAAACATCGCTGATCCCGCTGAAGCCCTCCGTGACGAGGATGCCGACGGTGGCGCCCTTGCCCTGCAGGAGCAGGTTGGTGCCTAGGGTGATTCCGTGAGAGAAGGAGAGGACGTCTTGGGCCTTGCCGCCCGCTTGGAACAACTCCGTCAGGGCGTCCTCGACGGCGCGGCTGGGGTCGTCGGGAGTGGAGGGCACCTTGTAGCTATCAACCGCTCCGGTGTCCTGGTCAAGCACCACCATGTCGGTGAACGTGCCGCCGGTGTCGATGCCAATAACAATCATCCGTTTGCGTGTCCTCCGTTTGAATTGCGCCGGGCGGCCCGGGCGGGCTAGATGCCGTAGAGCTCGCGGGCGTTGTTGTCCAAGATCTTGTCCGCGACCTCGCGACTAACCTTTTCGTCGGACTTGAGGATTTGCAGCGCTTCGAGTTGGCTGGCGGTGTCGACGTGGCCGTAGTCCGTGCCCATGACGAGGTTGTCCTCACCGGCGTATTGGACAACATAGGCGAGGTCGTCGTCGGTTTGGGCTGTGACGAAGAACCGGCTGTCGCGCAGAATCGAGTTCATTTCGACTTTCTGGTTGTACATACGCTCGTGCCTGGCCCCCAGGTCGTGCATGATGTAGGGCACGAAGGAGCCGCTGGCCTCAACGAACCCCCACCGGATCTTGGGGAACTTCTGGGGAATCTTGCTCATATACAGCGTGTGCATGGAAGCGGCGACGGGGAGCTTGGCGAACCACAGCAGGGTTTCCAGCTTTCCGAACATTGCGTCAAAAGTGATGCTGGCCGAACCGCTGTGGATGCAAATGGGCAAGTCGAGCGCGGCAGCCTCCTCGTACATGGGGAAGTAGTAGGGGTCGGTGACGATGCGGTTCTGGTTGATGCCCAGCATGAAGACGCCGCAGGCCCCGTTCTGCTTGCCGAAACGAATCTCGGCCACGGCGGCGTCCATGTCCAGCACGGGAGGGACGACGACCCAGCGGAGGCGATTGTTGCTCTTGCTCCAGGCGTCGGCGAGCCAGCGGTTATAGCTTCGGCAGACGGCCCGGTCAACCTCGGGATTGTCGGCTATGCGGAAGAGGAACAGGGTGGGGTAGAGAACCTGGACGTCGGTGCCGAGTTGGTCCATGTGGTCGAGCCGGGTCTGCACGTCGACAACCTCTCGGGCGTTGTCGGGGGTACGGGACTTGGTGGGGTCGAAGGCTTGATAAGGGCGCACCTTGCCGTCGATGAGCCAGTATTCCTTGCGGCCCGGCCCCGAGAGGGATGACAGGCTGCCGGGGTCCTCTCCGATGAGGTCGGCGGACTCAGTTTCTGTGAGACGGCGGGGCTTGTATGGGAGGTCCGCCTCGCTGAAGAAGTCCCAGGTGTGGTTGTTCTCGATGACGTGGGCGTCAGAGTCAATGACTGCCATTTCGAGTTGTCCCCCCGTGGCGCGCTAGATCCTGATAGAACTCTTGCGCATTATCGTCCAACGCATTGCCGGCCACAGCATTCCCGACCCTGGCATCCGGCCTTCACAGCCGCAGCGCTTCCATCTAGTTGGCTGTGGGTTCTCTACGACGTGCGTCCCAGCGTCCATGATGGTCGTGATGACTGCGATCCGTAGCCGCTTGATCCCCTCCGTGGTGAACCTGTCAGCCTGCCGGGCGCCTCGCGAAAACGCACAATAAGCTTCTGCCCGTGGCAAGAAGCCGCGATGGGCGCCATTACAACAGCAACGATAGGGGATGTCAAGCGACTTTCGCAAAGCTGGAACGGACAGGCGCGGCGAAAGAAACTGTAGCCAGCGGCGATGGGTGGGAGGAACGGAGAGGCGCGTCGTTTTCGCCTGGGAAGACTGCAAGGACAGAGACAAGGACAGAGAATGGAAAAAGGCGAGCGAGGAGGACTCCTGTTTTTTGACCCTGCCGAGCGCTCGGGATGGGGTGATGGACGGGCCCCCGAGGCCGGGCTGGGTGGGCGCGCTAGCGGCGGTGGCGTGGGCCGGCTTCTCGCGTGGCCGCAGCGTGTGGCCGTTCAGGGCCGGCGAGAGGCGCCCCGCTTCCCCGCCCCGCCTGTTCAGGCTATCCTAGTCGCGAGCCATGAAGATACTGTACGTCTCCCAGTACTTCCCGCCCGAGATGGGCGCTCCCTCCGCCAGAGTCCACGAGCTATCGAAGCACTGGGTGCAAGCCGGTCACCAGGTCACCGTGCTGACGGGATTTCCCAACCATCCGACGGGCGTGGTTCACCCCGGATATCGAGGGAGGATGCGGCGCCTGGTTGCCAGGGGGCAGGTGGACGGCATCGATGTGGTGCGGACGTGGCTGTTGCCGCGGCCCAACCGGCGGACTCTGGAGCGGGTGCTCAACTACGCGTCCTTCTGGCTTTCGTCTTCCATAGTCGGGATGTTCCTGCCCCGGCCGGACGTCATTATCGGGACATCGCCGCAGCTTTTGGTGGGTCTTTCCGGCTGGTGGGTGGCGCAGGTGAAGGAGGTCCCGTTCGTGCTGGAGATCAGGGACCTGTGGCCAGAGTCGTTGGCGGCTTCCGGCGTGGGCGGCGAGAACTCGATAACGGCGAGAATGGTGGGGCGCCTGGCGGGCTTTCTCTACAGCCGCGCCGATCACGTGGCTGTTGTCACGCCGGCCTTCAAGGAGCGGCTCGCGGCGGATTGGGGCGTGCCGGCGAGCAGGTGCTCCGTTGTAAGGAACGGCGTGGAAACAGAGCTTTTCAAGCCCAATGGCGACGCTGGGCCAAACGGCGGCGCCCGCGGACAAAGCGGCGGCGCCCGGAAGCTAAAGGAAGCCCTGGGAGTTGGGGATAGATTCGTCGTTTCGTATGTTGGGACCATCGGAATGGCCCACGGGCTTGGCGCCGTGCTGGATGCTGCGGAGCGCATGCGGGACTCGCGTCCTGACATCCTCTTCATGTTGATCGGGGAGGGCGCGGAGCGGGAGCGCCTCGAGGGCGAGGCGCGGAGCAGGGGTTTGAGCAACGTGAGGTTCGTGCCGCATCAGCCGAGAAGCGAGGTCCCCCGCTATATTCAGGCCTCTGATGTTTGCCTGGTGCTGTTGAAAAAGGCGGACGCGTTCCGCACCGTGATACCAACGAAGATGCTCGAGTTCATGTCCTGCAGCCGGCCCGTTGTGCTGGGCGTGGATGGGCAGGCGAGGTCGGTCATAGAGGAGGCTGGGGCGGGGATTTACGTGGAGCCCGAGAACGTGGACGCTCTCGTTGCGGGCATCGACGCGTTGCGCGCCGACGAGGGGTTGAGAGACGCCCTGGGGCGGGCGGGAAGGGACTATGTGGTGGGCAGGTTGTCCCGCCGGAGCACGGCTGAGGACTACATCGGTGTCCTGGAGAAGGTCGTTGCAGGGAACTGAGTTGCAGCCGGGAAGGGTTGCAAAGAACGGGCTCGCCGCAAGGGATTAAGGGCCGCAAGGAATGAAGGGAGGAAATGTAGATGTCAGGCTTGACAGCTTTGGTCCTGGCGGGGGGCCGCGGCGAGCGGCTCCGGCCCTATACCGAGAACGCGCCCAAGCCGATGGCCCCGGTGAACGGGAAGCCGCTCATTCACCACCAATTGAGTTGGCTGCAGTCCTGGGGGGTTGAGCAGGCCTACATTCTGTGCGGCTACAAATACGAGGTTATGGTGGACTATTTCCAGCGCGACCAGTCGTTGGACATGGCTATTCACTTCGTACCTGAGGAGGAGCCGCTGGGCAGGGGAGGGGCTTTCAAGCAGGGGTTGGGCAAGATTGACCCAGGGACCGAGCTGGTCATCGCAACCAACGGCGATATTGTGACGGACCAACCGTTGGACGAGCTTATTGACGCGCACCGGCGTTTCGGGGGCCTGGCCACCATTATGCTTTCGCCCCTGAGGTCCTCCTACGGCATCGTGCACACACAGGACGACGGAAGAGTCCTGCTGTTCCAGGAGAAGCCATTGCTTCCGTACTGGGTCAACAGCGGCATCTACGCCTTCAACCCGGCCATCAGGAAGCTCCTTCCGACCGTGGGGGACCACGAAACGACGATGTTTCCTGAGTTGGCCAAGCAGGGCAAGCTGTTTGCCTTCAAGAGTTCGGCGATGTGGATTCCGGTGGACACGATAAAGGACCTCGGGGAGGCGTCGACCATGCTTGCGCAGCGAGAGGCGTAAGGTTGGCCCCGCGGCACACGCGAAGAACTCCTGCGCCGCCACCGTTCGGAGATATGACGCCACCCTGCGTCTGCGCCCTGCCGAGGCCCTGGCGTTGGGCTGGGGTCACTGAAGCCGTCGTACGCAAGTCTCGTTAGGAGGCCATTCCGCCGTGTCAAGAGTGCTCGTCACCGGCTGCGCCGGGTTCATCGGGTCGAAGGTCTGCCGCATGCTCTTGGAGCAGAGGCACGCCGTGGTCGGCGTCGACAACCTCAACCAGGCGTACGACGCCCGGTTGAAGGAGTGGCGCCTTTCCCAGCTTCGGAGTCTCCGCGGGTTTGATTTTCACCAAATCGACATCGCGGACCGGGAAGGGCTGGGCCGTTTATTCGCAGGAGGGTCGTTTGATGCTGTTATCAACCTGGCGGCGCGGGCCGGCGTGCGGCAGAGCCTGGAGGATCCCTGGGCCTACATTGACGCCAACCTGACGGGCGCCCTCAATCTACTGGAGCTTTGCCGCGCCTACGGGGCGCCAAAGCTGGTGCTGGCTTCAACGTCCAGCGTCTATGGCGACAACGCAGGGCACTTTCAGGAGGACTCCCGCACGGACTGGCCGCTGTCGCCCTACGCGGCTTCCAAGAAGGCCGCCGAGACCTTGTGCTATACGTACCACTACATTTACAAGTTGGACGTAACCGTGCTCAGGTACTTCACGGTGTACGGGCCGGCGGGTAGGCCGGACATGAGTGTTTTCAGGTTCATCCGTTGGATTGCGGAGGGGCAGCCGTTAACACTCTACGGCGACGGGTCTCAGGCGCGGGACTTCACCTACGTCGACGACATCGCGCGGGGCACGATTCTGGGACTGCGCCCGGTCGGCTACGAGGTGATCAACTTAGGGTCGGACCGCCCTGCTCGTATACTGGACGTCATCGCCTTGCTGGAAGAGAAGCTGGGCAAGAAAGCAGATATCCGAATGGAGCCCGCCAATCCTCTGGACGTGAGGTCGACCTGGGCCGACGTAACGAAAGCGAAGGCCATGCTGGGCTGGGCGCCGCAGACGACCCTGGAAGAGGGTCTGAGCCGGGCGGCGGACTGGTACATGGATAATAGACTCTGGGCTCGGGAGCTATCGCTGTGACCAAGCAAAATCGCCAGGGGAACGAGTAGAAGTGCGCCTGGCCTGGTTGGGTCGCCGCCCCTAGCGTCTGGCGGGGAGTGTCCCGACGGCCCGGCCCAGCGATTGCCTTCAGGCAAAGAGGTAGAGGTAATGGATGTCCGGTAGAAAGACCAGCCCTTTCCGGAGGCTCCGGCGGGAGCGCCCGGCGGAGGGGGACGCCGGCTTGCCAGCCTCAACGCCGGGCATTTTCCCGGCGCTGAGGCTGACCCTTCGTTGCCTCACGCCCAAGGAGCGGCGGACGTTCCATTTGCTGGCGGTCCTGGGCATTGTGGTGGCGGGATTGGAGGCAATCGGATTGGGCTCGATGCTGCCCTTCTTGCAGACGGTGTCCGACCCCTCCTCCATCCAGTCCAACGGCCTACTGCGCCAGGTCCACAGCGCCCTCGGATTCACGACCGACGCAGCCTTCATCATCGCGTTGGCCATTGGGCTGTTCGTTATTGTGGCCGTGGCGCAGTTGTCCCTGACGTTGTACGGATGGCTCGCCCGCAGGTTCATATGGGCGGCCGCGCACAACCTCGCCTGCCGGTTGCTCGCGGGGTACGGGCGCATGGACTATCTGTCCTACGCCCAGCGGAGTTCCTCGGAGCTGACCCGAAACGTGGTGATTGAGACCGATAGGTTTGCCGAGCGCGGGCTGAAGCCGGCCTTGGACATGGTGAACAAGGGCGTCATAACCCTCGCCATCCTGGGAGTGCTGCTGGCAATAGAGCCCTTGCTCACCCTTGTCCTGACCGCGTCTGTCGGCGTGCCCTACCTCCTGCTCTCCATGCTGGTGAGGAGGTGGCTCGCAGAGCGGGGCCAGGAAACGATTGAATCCAATCGCATCCGCGTGAAGTCGGTGACGGAGCTGTTCGGAGCGTTCAAGGAAATCAAGCTGGCAAATCTTGCCGGTCATTTCATCAACAGGTTCATCCCGGCCTCTTCCACGTTCACCAGGAACACGCGCAACCAGTACGCCTTGGCCGAGCTCCCGGGCAACGTCATGTACTCCATGGCCTTTGGCGGGATTGTTCTGACACTGGCTCTGATGCTGGTTACGGGGCGGGAGATAGGCGCAATCATCCCCACGATCGGGTTCCTTGCTTACGCCGGCACCCGCTTGAACGCCTCATTCCGGGGCCTGTACTCCTCCGTTACAACCCTGCGCTACCACCAGTCGCTGGCGGAGTTGCTGTGGCGGCAGGTCGAGGGCGGTTCCCAAGGCGCGTCCAATGAGGATGCGGCGGCTGGCGCTGAGCGCCGGGCGGCCCTGCCCTTCGAGTCCGCCGTTGAGCTGGACGATGTCAGTTTCAACTACCCGGGCGACCGCTCCTGGAACATTTCCGGCCTCTCTCTGAGGGTGCCGAAGTACAGTTCCACCGCCCTGGTGGGGTACAGCGGCGCCGGAAAGTCCACGACGTTGGACCTGATCATGGGGCTGTTGCTGCCGTCGGCTGGCCGGATGTGCGTGGACGGCGTGGATATAGGGGAGCACAACGTTTTGAGCTGGCAGGCCAGGGTTGGCTACGTCCCGCAGGACATCTACCTGCTGGACGACAGCATCCGTAGGAACATTGCCTTTGGAGTCTCGGACGAACGCATTGATGAGGAGGCGGTCATTGCCGGCAGCAAGATGGCGCACCTGCACGGCTTTGTGGTGGACGAACTGCCGCAGGGCTATGACACCATCGTGGGAGACAGAGGCGTGCGTCTCAGCGGCGGCCAGCGGCAACGGGTGGGCATCGCCCGGGCGCTGTACCGCGACCCCGACGTGTTGATACTGGACGAGGCAACCAGCGACATTGACAACATCACGGAGGCCTACATCACGGAGGCGATACGGCAGTTGTCCCGTAAGAAGACGCTGATAATCGTGGCGCACCGGCTCACCTCCATCACGCAGTGCGACCAGATCTGCATCATGGGCGAGGGCGGCGTCGTGGCCGCGGGAACGCATGATGAGCTGCTCGTCAAGAGCGCCGAGTTTAGGAACCTGGTGGAAGGGAATAAGGATGCCATTGAAATCGACGCGTGAGCTGAAGCGCATCCTCATCACCGCCCACCACTTCCCCCCCGATGCCAACGGGCTTTCCCACTCGTCCGCCGTCCAGGCCTACGGCCTGGCGCGGCGCGGCTACGACGTCACCGTCGCCACTGCTTACGTCCCCGCTCGCTCCGACGCCCAGCGCCGGGGCAATCCAGCGGTGGTGGAATTCAAAACCTGGGGCAACGGCAATTTGAGGGTGGGTTACCACGGCGAAGTCCAGGAGTACCGGGACTTCGTGGCGCGGTTCGATGCCGACGTCATCATCTGCCAAGGCTGGAATATATGGGCCACCGACCTGGCCTACCAGGCCTTCGGCGCGTCCACTGCCAAGAAGGTCATCATCGGCCGCGGGGTGTGGGGCAAGGGCCCCCTTGGCTTTCCCCGCACGATCCCAACCTGGTTGGGGTGGCGTCCCTACATATGGCGAATGCCCCGCATGATGCGCGCCTTCGATCACCTGGTGTTTCTCACAGGCATCAAGGATGGGCGCCGCTTCTACGACCGGTTGCTGGCGGACCGCCTGGGATTGAGCAATGTATCGGTGATTCCCAACGGGGCGGATGTGCAATGGCTGGACGAGGATCTGCCGGACTTCCGCTCGCACTATGGCATCGGCGACCGGCCTATGCTGCTGTGCCTGGCCAACTACGGTAAACTGAAGAACCAGGGGCTGGCGTTGCGGGCCTTCCAACGAAGCGCGGTCGGCGACGCGGTCCTCGTTTTCATTGGCAGCCGGATGAACGACTACGCTCGCAGCCTCCAATCCCAGAGCCAGCAGTGGCGCCGCCGCGGGAATTCTGGGGAGGTGTTGTTCCTGGAGGGGTTGGACCGCAGCACACTCTATGCCGCCTACTGCGCTGCCGACGTCTTCCTCTGCCCCTCCCGCGCCGAAGCCCAGCCCCGGGTGGTCCTGGACGCCATGGGGGCTGGATTGCCATTCATATCCACCGACGTGGGATGCGTGCGGGAGTTTCCCGGCGGGGTGATCGTAACGTCGGAGGGGGACATGGCGAAGCAGATAACGCGCCTGCTGCACGACCCGGAAGAGCGCCGGAGGCTGGGGGACGCAGGTCAGGCGGCGACGCGCGACTATTACAATCAGGAGCATGTCCTGGACGAGTACGAATCGTTGATTCAGGGCCTGCTGTCGTGAGGGCGGTGACAAGTCGTGCGTGAGCTTTTGCGAAGGCTCAAAGAGCAGGTGCGCACCAGTCGGCGGCTTTGGGGGATGGTTCTTCCCTTCCGGGCGCGGGCGGTTGAGCGCTCCTACAGGCGCCGGCGCGAGCGCTACGCCGGCAGAGCGGCGGTTTCTCCTTCCCCGCCGCTGAGGCGCTCCGCCGCTAGTGCTTCCCTCGGCGGCGTACATACCTTCGCCTTGATACCCTCGAACTCGTGGCATGATGCGCTCCTGCCGGAGCTCCGCCTCCTGGGGCCGGTGGATCGGTTCGACTACGCCGACCTGGTCAAGTCGAAGCGGGCGCAGGGCTACTCCGCGGAATTCCTACAGCTTCGCCGCGAGGTGAACGGCCGGATGGTGTCGGCCTTCGAACGGGCGCACCAAGAGCGGCCGGTGGACTGGCTTTTCGCCTATGCTCAGGGTGGCCACATCCTGGCCTCCGCCATCCAGACCATCAGGGAGCGCTATGGCGTTCCGTGCGTCAACATGTCCCTGGACGACAAGCAGTCTTGGGACATGGGGATGGTGGGGGAGCAACGCAGAGGGTCCGTCGGTCTCGTTGCGGCCTTCGACCTGTGGTGGACATCGGCCCGCGTCTCGGTGGATTGGGTCAACGCCGAGGGCGGCAGGGCGATATACCTGCCTGAGGGGTGTGCGCCTTCCATCTACCATCCGGCGGAGTTCCAACCGTCGGGCCGGCCCTTTGACATTCCGGTGAGCTTTGTGGGCGCCTGCTACGGACCCCGGCCCGCGATGGTCCACTTCCTGCGCCGGCGCGGAGTGCCGGTGCAGGTCTTCGGCTATGGCTGGAAGGGGATGGGCGGGGCCGCGTGGGCAGAGGACCCGGTGGACATATTCCGGCGAAGCCAGATAAACCTGGGCAACGGCGGCGTGCTTCACTCCGAACGGATCACCAACGTGAAGGGCCGGGACTTCGATATTCCTTGTACAGGCGGCGGGCTGTACCTGACGACCTACAACGCCGACCTTGCCCAGCACTTTCGCGTCGGCGAGGAGATCCTCTGTTGGCACAGCTACGACGAGATGCTGGAGTTGCTGCGCTATTACCTTCCCCGCCCCGATGAGTGCCGGGAGATGGCCCGCAAGGCCCGGGAACGATGCCTGCGGGAGCATCGCTGGTCCCATCGCTATATCCGGGTGCTCCAGGAGCTGGGCGTCCTGGACGAGGGAGTCCAGCCGGTTCCCGTTGACCAGGCGGTGCCCAATCTGGGCCGCGTGCAAGGGTAGACAGGCGATGGCGTCGAGAATAGTGCTGGCCGGAGCGTGGCGGAATAGGATCTATGAGGAGGCCTTGGCGGACGGGTTGCGGGCCAACGGGGCCGAGGTGATTCCCTTCAAGTCAAGTGATTTCCTGGGCAGGGGCCTGTGGTCGCGGATCGAGAACAAGACGCTCTGGGGCCCGGCGACGGTTCGGCTCAATCGTGCCTTGCAACGGTTCATCGCGGAAACATCTCCCGACGTCCTGTTTCTACGGAGGCCGACCCACCTCTTTGGAGGCGCGCTGGAGCGCATCCTGAAGCATCACCCCGGCCTCCGGGTGGTCAGCTACAACAACGACAACCCGTTCCAGGACGGCGGGGGTTGGCGACTCTGGCGCCACTACTTCAGTACGGCACGCCTGTCCCACGTGAACTTTGTTTTCCGCCCGGCTGACGTCCCCCTTGCTCAGAGGCAGGGCCTTCCCAATCCCCAGGTCCTGCCTCCCTGGTATGTCGAGGGATTTCACCGGCCCCTTGACGAGATTCCCCCGGACTTCCGGAACGACGTGGTGTTCGTGGGGCACTATGAACCCGACGGGCGGGCGGAAACCCTGAACTACCTGGCGCGGCAGGGCGTGCCTGTGCGGCCATACGGTGGCCTATGGGAGAGGGCTTCCCTGGATCCGGCGCTCAGGCAATTGCCCATCCGCATTGCCTATGGCGAGGACTACGTCAGGGTCATCGCGGGCGCCAAGATTGCCCTCGTCTTCCTGTCCGGGCGGAACAGGGACGTGTACACGACGCGCTGCTTCGAGATCCCGGCCTGCGGCACGGCAATGGTGGCCCCCCGGACCAGGGAATTGCAGGCGATGTACCGCGAAGGAGAGGAGGCGGTCTACTTCGATTCCAAGGAGGAGCTGCTGGCGAAAGTCCGGTGGCTACTGGAAGACGACGAGGCCCGTAACCGAATCGCCAACGCTGGCCGCCAGCGTTGCCTGCAAGACGGCCACAGCAACATCCACCGCGGTGCCCAAATCATTGAGGCGTTGGAGGCCGTGGGCGGCTGAAGCAAAAGACTCTCCGCGGGGAATCTCTGTCCCTGCCCCCGCACTCGCGGGCAGGTTTAGGAAGCGGGCCCCAACGCGCCAGGAGAGCAAACAACGCCCCATCCCTCCCCCAAGCAGGGTGCAGGGGGCGCAGCCCCCGCCGGGAGTAGCTGTGTTCCTGCCCGGGTGCTCGGGGGAAGGTTAGGAAGGGGGAGCCTGTCTCAAAAGTAGCCGGCGCCCCTAGTGAGGAGCGGGCGCTAGTGGATAGACTGTCCTCAACGCGTGCTGGTTGGAGGGGCCTATGACGTGGCGACCGATGGACCGAGAGCAAGCTTGGCTCTTGCCCCCCTCTCTAGACGATCTGCTCCCCGACGATCACCCTGTGCGCTTTGTTGCGAGCTTCGTCGACGGACTGACGAAGGAGGAATGGGCCGGATTCGGCGTCAATATGGAGGGCGAGGCGCTGGGCGCCCCCGCCTATCACCCCCGCTCGCTGCTGAGCATTTGGCTGTATGGGTTCATGACGGGAGTACGCTCGTCGCGCAAGCTGGAAGCGAGCTGCCGGGACCAGATTCCCTTCCTCTGGCTGACCGGCTGGCAGCGCCCGGACCACAACACCCTCTGGCGATTCTACAAGGCCCATCGCGTCAAGCTCCGGGGACTGCTGCGGCTAACGGTGCGAGCCGCCGTCCGCCTCGACCTGATCGACTGGGCGGTACAGGCCGTGGATGGCACGAAGGTGCAGGCCAACGCGTCGCCGTCGCGGACCTACGACGCCCAGGAGCTGGAGCGGCTCTTGGAGCGCACGGCCCAGGCCATCGCCGACTTGGAAGCGCAGAACGAGCGCAGGGACGACTTGGCCCCGCCGCGCCTGCCGCCCGAACTGCGCAAAGCCGAGCAGCGGCGCAAGCGCGTGTTGGCCGCGAGACGGGAGATGGAGGAAGAGGGGCCCCGCCACGCCAACCTGACCGACCCGGAGGCGCGGCTCATGCGCAGCCGCGGCGCCTACGTCACCGGGTACAACGCCCAAGCCATGGCCGTCCCAGTGAGCCATGGCGACGGCGCCGGCGGCGGGCTGTTGATCACCGCTGCGGAGGTGACCCAGGACCAAGCGGACAACGCGCAACTGCTGCCCCTCATCGCCGCTGCGGCCGAGTCCGCCGAACGGACTCCGGCGCTTACCTTGGCCGACGCCGGGTACTTCTCCGGGGCCAACCTAGCGGCGTGCGCGTTACACGATACACCGGTGGCCATGCCCGAACCCCGTTCCCACACCGCCCATCCCTACCATTACCGCCACTTCACCTACGACCCCGCCGCCGACCGCTACCAGTGCCCCGAGGGCCGCTACCTCACCTTCCGCCGCAGCAAAACAAAGACGGGTCATGCACCCGTCCGCCTCTACCAGGCCAGCGGGGCCACATGCCGCGCCTGTCCCGCCTTCGGCCTCTGCACGACGATCAAGAAAGGTCGCCGGATCGAGGTATCGCTCCACGATGCTGCGCTCCAGTCCCACCGCCACTGGATGGAGACGCCGGAGACCCGGGCCGCCTACCGCCTGCGCAAACAGCTCGTGGAGCCGGTGTTCGGCATCGTGAAGGAGCAACAGGGGGCGCGCCGCTTCCTGTTGCGCGGGATCGAGGCCGTCCGCAGCGAGTGGTCGCTGCTGGCGGTGGCGTTCAACCTTCGCACCCTGCAGAAGGCCTGGAGGCGGTCCTTCTTCGGCCTCACCCGTCGTGGCCGGGCACTCAGCCGGGCCCTCAGCCTGTGGCCCTCACCCTCGGATACCCTGCTCGCCTGTCCAACCCACACACCAGTCCTGCACAGACCCGCGCACATCGAGACCTTCGCTCTCTTGTGAGACAGGCTCTGGGGGTCTGCCACCCCCCATTGCAAAATACGAACGGGTGTGCTATAGTACCCCCATGAAGTCGGCCACCGGCCCCCTTCTCTTTCTAGGAGCCTGCTGCATACATGAGCACTGGGGGCTCACCATGGAGAGTCCCCCTGTGGCAGGAGCGCTGAGGGAACAACCCAAGGGGCAAGACCCTCCGAGGAAGCCTGGGGCCGGAGCGAATGCCGTTGTAGGGCCACAAGCCCTTGGGAGCCGCTAAAGGCTCCCCGCGATTTCGCTAAGGCTCGTGACGGCTCGTGACGGCTCCCTTCGAGGGCTGGAGGCAGGCGTCACGAATTGTCACTAACCGTCTCCGAGTCGTCACAGTTGTCACATCGAGGTGCTATGGACTACCGCCCCCGCGCGCGCCGCTATTGCTCTTGGCGCGCCCACCGGCTCCCGCCTGCTCTGCGGGCAGACGCCCTCTCCTGTTCCGGGCGCTGCCGGATGGCCGCCCACCGAGCGGCCCATGAACTGCGTGACGCCTACAGAGAGGAGAGCGGTGGACTTCCGGGGCGTGACGGATATCCGGACGGTGAAGCGGCCCCGGTCTTGGCCTCGCCGGGCTGGCGCCGGCGACAGGCTGAAGGCGCTCTCCTCAGCCTCGCAGACAAAGCCGTCGAGGCGGAGCTGGCGCCGGGCGGGTGAGGGGGCAGGCTAGGAAGCGTCCTTCCCAGGCGGTCCCAGGGCGTCAATCTATCGGGCGCCCTGCGACCCTGATACCCTGCGTTGGGCGCAATGGAGAAGCGGATATGACACATCAACGGAGTGAAAGAGTGACGGGAAAAGCCCGATGCGCATCCTGATGGTCGGCTCCGACCCCGCGCAGGGGTTGTTGTATCACCCCACCGGTTTGGCGGTGGCATTCAAGAAGCTGGGCCATGACCCGCACGTTGTCACCTGGGGGGATGGCGAACAGTCTGCCGGGCTGAACCGGCTGCTTGCCGACCATTCTGTGCCTGTACACAAGGTGCAGTGCTTGAGCAAGAGCCGTTGGAGGGCGCTGGCCGCGTCCACCGCTGGATGCCGGTCATTGGCGAGGGAGATTGGCCCTGCCGTGGTTCAGACCCGTGGCCCTATTTCGATGTACCAGTGGCGCGCCACCAGGAACGAGGACGGCCAACGCCGCCCTAGGCGGGTCGCTGTGGTGGCGGCCATGGGCAGTGCCTCCCGTAGTTCTCTGCCCGCCCGCCTTGGCGCCCTCCTCCTCAATCGCTACGCAGACAAGGTGGTGGCCCTGTGCAGGGCGGAGCGCCGGCGTTTGCGCCAGGTTGGAGTGAGGGATCATCTCCTGTCCGTTGTTCACAACCCCTTGGACTGCGAACGAATCTTGGGTACCGGGCTTCAGCATAGAGACCAGGTCCGGGCTGAGGTTGTGGAGGCGTGCAACATAGACAGGCCCAAGCTGCTGGGGTGTTTCGCCAACTTCAATCCCGGGAAAAGGCATGACCTGCTGATAACCGCCTTCGCTCACCTGGCGAAGCAATTCCCGGATTGGGCGCTCGTATTGGCCGGCCAGGGCGCTACCAGAGCGGCGTGTGAGGCTCTTGCCGTGGAGAAGGGGCTCGCCGGCAGGATTCACTTTCTGGGAAGGCTTCCCAATGACAGGGCAATACCCCTGCTGGCGTCTATGGATGCGGTGGCGCACTGTTCCAACGCTGAGACCTTTGGCAATAGCATGGTGGAGCCCTTGCTATTCGGCATACCCACCTGTATCACGTCCATCGGCATTGGGCAGGAAATTGAAGAGGCCGGCGCCGCTGTGGTGGTGGCCCCCGACAGTCTCGACGAGCTCCTGGTTGGACTGAAGAGCGTCATGGAGCCCTCTGGAGATACGCTGAAGCTCTTCGAGGGCGCCCCGGACTACGTCAGGTCAACGTTTGACGTAAGCATCGTGGCGAAGCAGCTTGTGAACTTGTACCAAGCTGACTCGTAGGAATGTCAAGGCTCTGAGCCAACATCATGAGGCCAAGCGGACCCTGCGGCTCGGGTTCCTGGATGGCCTCCAACGTTCTGCCGATAAGCTTGCCGCGCGAGAAGAACAGGCAACCCCCACCGTTCCCAGCGAGGACCGGACAATGCGGATAGCGTGATGCCTGCGGAACCCAGGTCGTTGGGCGTTGTGATGGGCACGGGCTCTCTCTACGTAGAGAGCAGCGGGACCTATCTTGCGGTGAAGGGGCTGGCCCAAACCCTGGGCCGGCAGGGCCATGATGTCACGGTCGTTGGAACGCGGGATCGCTGGAACTCGCCGGAGCCTGTGGGCTATGGCCCAGCGCGGGCGTTGGCCTTTCGGAAGGCGGGCCCGCGCTCGCTTCACTACGCGCCTGGACTGGGCCGGTGGCTGGCAAGCAAGGCGCCCCCGGCGGACGTAGTGGCTCTCTGCGGCCTGTGGCTTCACTCCAACTATCGCCTGGCTCGATGGGCGGCAGGCAGGGATATACCCTATCTGATCACACCCGCGGGAACCCTGAGCCCCGTGGCCCTGGGCATTTCCCGGCGGAAGAAATGGTTGAGCTATCGCTGGTTCGTGCGGGAGCAACTGGCCGGCGCCTCGGTGCTCCAAGCGCTTGCCCCGGGCGAGGTTGACGACATCCGCAGCTACGGGCTGAAGCAGCCGATAGTGCTCATCCCCAATGGCGTAGACGTCCAGGAGCATCCCGGGGCCGAGGAAAAGGCGGGCGCAATCCGCCGGCGCTTCAACTCGGAGAGGATACTGCTGTACCTGGGGCGCCTGCATCCCATCAAGGGATTGGACATGCTTCTACAGGCCTGGTCCGGGTTGGGCCGCGCAAGGGATGGTTGGCGCCTGGCCATCGCCGGGCCGGACGCCGTGGGGCATCAGGCCCAACTGGAAAGGATGGCCGGCGACCTCGGTCTCGGGGACAGCGTGGCGTTCGTTGGGCCGCAGCACGGGGAGGACAAGGCGGCGTGGTTCCTGGCCTCGGATTTCTTCGTCCTTCCTTCCCGCAGCGAGGGATTCGCCATGACGCCGCTGGAGGCGTTGTCGTTTCGCAGACCGCTGCTGCTGACCACGGCCTGCGACTTTCCACAGGCCCGGGACGCCGGCGCTGCCCTGGAGGTGGAACCGGCGGCCGCGGAGATTCGGCGGGGGCTGGAGGAGGCCCTGTCCATGACCGACGACCAGCGCCGGAGCATGGGCGAGGCGGGTTACCGGCTGGTGTGCCGGCAGTTCAGCCTG
The DNA here is from genome assembly GCA_965263165.1 of Dehalococcoidia bacterium. Lineage (GTDB taxonomy): Bacteria > Chloroflexota > Dehalococcoidia > Lucifugimonadales > SAR202-VII-2 > SAR202-VII-2. Next base: position 360,457 of record OZ253584.1, on the reverse strand, counting down.
GAGGCCATCGCCCGCGAGCTGGCCGGGGTGTTCCTCTGGATGCTGGGGGAGGCCGGTCCGCCCGGCGCGCTCGTAGCCCGATAGCGGCGGCTGTGCAAAGGTCTCGTGGTCGTGGGAAGCGGAGAAATCGCCTTGACACGACGAAGGGCCTTCTTTAGGATGAAATGAGGCCGAGGTAGCTCAGGTGGTAGAGCACGGCACTGAAAATGCCGGTGTCGACAGTTCAACTCTGTCCCTCGGCACCAGTGCCGATCTGTCCCTCGGCGCCAGTGCCGATCTGTCCCTCGGCGCCAGTGCCGACAGCGGGCCCCGCCGGTGCGAGCGGAAGTGGCTCAGTGGTAGAGCGTCTCCTTGCCAAGGAGAAGGTCGCGGGTTCAAATCCCGTCTTCCGCTCCATGCTTCCCCAAGCGGCGCGCCCCCTTCGCGAGTGGGCTAATAGGGCGAGAGCCCCGCTGCCGCCACACCCCCCGCAGACGCTCTTCTGCCGGCCGTCGATACCACCCTTTCCCGGCGGCCCGCAGCGCATGTTTGGACTCGACACTGCCTTGGCGAATCGTGCCGGAGTGGCGGAATGGTAGACGCGGCGGACTCAAAATCCGTTGGGGGATAACCCCGTGTCAGTTCGACTCTGACCTCCGGCACCACCCTGACCTCTGGCGCCACCCCGACCTCCGGCGCCACGCTGACCTCTGGTGCCGCCCTGACCTCATGTTCCCAGTACCCCGCAGGCCGGGATGCCGCCCCGGCCTGGCACCCGCCTTCCGCGGACGAGCGACTGATGTACGCCCCCTGGCTCTGGGCTACTTCCCAAGAGCAGCCGTGGGGCGTATCGTTGCATCCGCGCCGCCGGTAAACCCACCCCGGCGTGATTCCCAGGCAAATGGAGCGGCCCCATGCATGAAGAGACGTTGGCAAGTGGTATGCGGGTGTGGAGCGTGGCCCCGGACGGGGACGGGCCCTTCCCCGCAGCCGTGATCTTTCACGAGCGTCGCGGCCCCGTGGCTCACACGTTCCGGATGGCCGAGCGAATGAGCGAGGAGGGCTTCGCTGTCTTCGTGCCGGACATGTTCCATCGCTACACGGAGGACCGCGGCCCCGTGGAAGGCGGCGAGGTCAGGGTTGATATGCCCGACGAGGAGACGCTGGAGGACTGGGACGAGTTGGTCGCCCACATACACACGCTGGACCACGCTGACGCCGATAGGGTGGTGGCCGCGGGGTTCTGCCAGACGGGGCGCACTCCCCTGGTGATCGCCGCGCACAGGAGCAATCTGAGCGGAGCGATCGTGTTCCACGGCGGCATCTACGACCGGGACTTCGAGGTGATAGGCAGGGGAGAGGAGTCGGTGGTGGGGCTGACGCCCCGCGTATCGAGCCCGGTTCTGGGAGTGTTTGGCGAGTTGGACTTCCTGGTTCCGCTGCCCAACGTCTGGAGGTTCCGCCGCATGTTGGAGGAGCACCGGAAGAGCTACCAAATCCATCTGTACCCAGCGGCCCATCACTCGTGGATGGACGAGGCCGCGCCCGACCGGTACAACGCGAAGGCGACGGAGCAGGCCTGGCGTCTGCTGGGGGAATTCTCCCGCGAGGTCACGTCCGGGGCATGGCCGCTCGATCAACTGGTTTTCCGCTTCGAGAGCGGGATACAGCCTGACCAGGAATTCTTGCCCGCCGGTTGAGAGCTCGGCGGCGCTACCGGCCCTTTTCCTGAAGCGCTTTATGCACCTTCTCGGCGGTGATGGGTAGGTCGTAGATGCGGGTGCCGATGGCGTCCTCCACGGCGTTGGCAATGGCGGCCGCCGTCATGATATTGGAATGCTCGCCGATGCCCCGCACCTTGTAGGGGCCATCGCCGAACTCGGACTCCATAACCACCGTCCGCAGCGCCGGGATATCCATAATGTTGGGTATCTTCATGTCCCCGAAGGACTGGTTCACCACGTGGCCGTCCTGGTAGACCGTCTCCTCCATGACCGCCTCGCCGAGCCCGTAGACGACGCCGCCTTCGATCTGGCCGTGGAAGGCCGTGGGGTTGATGACCCGTCCGGTTTCGTGGACGGTGGCTAGGTTTAGCAGGCGTACCTGGCCCGTCTCCGGGTCCACTTCGACCTCGACTATCTGCGTGCCGAATGACGTGTAGGGACTGGTCCCCTCGTTGACCTCGCCGATGCCCGTGACGGCGCTGCCGAAGCGGGCCACCACCTCCTCAAAGGCGGCGCGCTCCCCGGAGCCCTGGTGGACTACGTAGCCGTTCTCCAAGGTGATGTGCTCCTCCGGCCAACCCCAGAACTCGGCGGCGAGCTGCTGGAGCTTCTGGCGCGCGTCGACGGCAGCGGCATTGGCGGACACGGTGGTAACCCGCGCGCCTCTACTACCGCCGACGCCGTTCATTGGGCCGCGGTCGGTGTTGGACCACGGTAGCGCCTGCACTCTGTCTGCGGGGACTCCGAGTTCCTCGGCGACGATCTGCTTGGCGAGGGTGGTGGTGCCGCCGCCGGGGTCGAAGGTCGAGAACTCCACGACGATGCTGCCGTCCTGGTTGATGGTGGTGGCGGCCAGTGCGGCGCCGCCGGCTTGGCTGTGGTGCCCGATGGCAATTCCCCTTCCGACGTTGGGGGCCTTGGACCGGCTCCAGCCTGCGGCCTCTGCGGCCTCTCTGAGGGTTTCCTCGGCGCGGATGGCTTCGTAGTTGTCCCCGCTTCCGAGCTCCTCCCCGTCGTGGACGACGTTCTTGAGCCGGAACTCCAGCGGGTCCATGCCAATGGCGCGTGCAACCACGTCCATGTGGGATTCCCCTGCGAAGATTCCCTGAGGGTTGCCGGGGGCCTTGGCAAAGCCGCAGGGGACGGTGTTGGTGTAGAGCTGGCGAATGTCCATCTTGACGTTTGGGATGCGATAGGGGCCGGCTATGTCGACGATGCCGCGGAGACCCTGGGGGGCGTATGCGGCGTAGGCGCCCGTGGCGAGGAGTATCTCCGCCTCCCAGGCGGTGATGGAGCCGTCCTTTTTGACGCCGGCTTTGACCCGCATGACGGAGGGGTGACGGGGATTCATTGCGGTGAGTTCCTCGGTGTACTCCATGACGAACTTGATCGGCCTTCCTGTTGCCTTGGCCAGCAGGTAGCAGATGTGGGCCCCGGCGACGTCCACCTTTCCGCCGAACGACCCTCCGAGGTAGGAGAAGTTGGCGGTGACCTGCTCCTTGGGCAACTCGTAGATGCGGGCGAACTCATCGCGCCCAACGGAACCCATTTGCGACGCCATCCAGAGCTGGATCTGGCCGTCGGGGTCGATCCAGACCAGGGAGGCGTGGGGCTCTATGTACGCTTGGTGGCTGTGCGGCGTCTCATAGGTGCGCTCGACGACCACGTCGGCCTCGGCAAAACCCTGCTCGACGTCACCCTTGGTCCGGGTGATGCGGTGAATGAGATTGGACGGTGTTTCCTGAGGCTTGACCCCCACGTAGCTGTTGAAGTCGGGGTGCAGCAGGGGGCTGTCCTCCTTGAGGGCGTCCTCGGGTGTGAGGACGGCGGGGAGCTCTTCGTATTCGACATGGATGAGGCTCAGGGCCTCCTCGGCGGCGTCCTCGTCATCGGCTGCAACGGCGGCCACCTTGTCGCCCACAAAGCGCACGCGGTCCCAGGCAAGGACGGGCTCGTCCTTGTAGGCGGAGCGGCCCGTGAGAACTCCCGCCACATCCTGGCCCGTGACGACGGCGCGAACGCCCGGCAGTTTCAGGGCTTCGGACGCGTCGATGCTGACGATGCGTGCGTGAGGGTAGGGGCTGCGCAGGATCTTGCACCAGAGGGTATCGGGAAGAAGGGCGTCGATGCCGTACTTTCCCCGTCCCGTCACCTTGTCGGGCCCTTCCGCCCTGGGGACCTTGTGGCCGATTACGTTGTAGGTGGTCACGCTATCCTCCGCATCAAAGCTGTTGTGGTTCGCAGCGGGCTGGCGCTGTGGTGGCTTGGCGGCGCCGGCCCGGGGTTATGCGCCGGTTGGCCCGACAAATGATATAGCAATGACGATGTTGCCGATAGCCTTGTTGCTCTCCTGAAACTCGTGAGCGGCGGCGGTTTCCTCCAGCGGAAAACGGGCTGCGATGGGATGCCAAAGCCGGCCTGCGTTGTTCGCCTCGGTGATGTCGGCCACGGCCTGCCGTTTGGCCTCTTCCGGTTCGGTGTAGACCAGGACAAAACGAAACGTGATGTTGTTGCGCATGAAGGGTTGATAGGGGAGGGGAGGCGCTGCGTTGCCCCCGGACGCATACATCGCGAGCACCCCGTTCACTTTCAGGACATCCCGGCTAATCTCCAGGTTGCCCCCGAAATCGACGTCGACGATGTGCTCCACACCTTGGCCGTTGGTCAACTCGCGGACGCGGGCCACAACGTCCTCCGTGCGGTAGTTCACGATGTGGTCGGCGCCGGCCCTGACTGCGTGGGCCGCCTTCTCGTCGGAGCTGACGGTGGCGATGACGGTTGCCCCGCCCCACTTGGCCAACTGCGCGGCGTAGCTGCCCACGGCCCCGGCGCCCCCTGTGACCAGCACTGTCTTGCCCTCGACGGGGCCGTCGGCGAACAGGCAGCGGTGGGCCGTCATTGCTGGGATGCCGATGCAGGCCCCCTCCTCGAAGGAGGTGGAGTCTGCAAGGGGGACGGCGCGGTCGCTGGGCAGAGCTATGTATTCGGCGGAGGCGCCGAACGGCCGCTGCCATTGGCTCTCGTATAGCCAGACCCTTTCGCCGACCCGCGAGGCAGGGACACCCTCGCCAACGGACTCGATGACGCCGGCGCCGTCCTGGCCGGGGACGATTCGGGGGAAGGGCATGTCAGGCCCGCGAGAACCAGTGCGGGTGCGCCAGTCGGACGGGTTCATGCCGCAGAAGCGGACGGCGACCAGGACCTCGCCTGGGCCGGGCGCCGGCTTCGGCATCTCGCCAACCTCGATGACGTCCCTGGCTGCCCCGTAGCGCTCATACCATGCGGCCTTCATGCTGTTCACCTGGGTGTGCTTGGCTGGGTTGCGCCTCCGACGGATTGCCGGGGGCGCCGCCGGTCATTTTAGAGGGGTTGACCATGGGCTACAACTGGCGATGGAGCGCAGAGGCCGGCGCGTGTACAGTAGGGTCTTCACCCGATGAAATGGAGGGCCTATGCCAAGGAACGAGGGGGCGGCGGAAGCTTCCACGCCGGTCACCGATGAGCTGGCGAGCATACTTTGGGGAGCGCGCACTGGAGGGGGACTGGCGTCGCCAGCCGCCGCGGATGGACTTGGCGGCGTGGAGGCGGCCTACATGGTGCAGAGCCGGATGGAGGCGCTGGCCTCCATGACTCGGGCCGGATGGAAGGTTGGGGCCACGAGCAAGGCGGCCCAGGACCTCTTGGGCGTGGATGGACCTGCTACGGCGCCGATGTTCGCTCCATATTGCGTTGAAACGCCCGCTGAGGCCGCCGTCTTCATGAGGCACCACATCAACGTGGAATGCGAGTTTGCCTTCCGCTTCGCCCGCGGCCTGCCGCCGCGGCGGCAAGCATACACGTCCGGCGAGGTGCTGGCGGCGGTGGACGCGCTGCTTCCGGCCATCGAAATCGTGGGTTGCAGGTTTGAGGGCGGCTTTCCCGGCATCGGCGAAGTCCGGCTCGTAGCCGACATGGTGGCCCACGCTGCCTTCGTCGCTGGGCCCGACGCCGTGGGCTGGCGCGATCTGGACGTCAAGTCGCTGGGCGCGAGGCTGTTCAAGAACGGCGCCTTCGTCGCCGAGGGCGTCGGGGCCAACGTCCTCGGCGACCCGCTGTACGCGCTCGAATGGACGACTAATCACCTGTCCGGCCTAGGGTTGGGCATTGCGGCGGGGGAGGTCGTCACAACAGGGACCTGCACCGGCCTGACGCCGGCGGCCCCCGGCGACTCCTTCGTCGCCGACTTCGGGGGTCTGGGGAAGGTCGAGCTTCGGGTTGTCGAGGCCCGGCGAGGCGCTCCCTTATGAGAGGATGACTGGGGGTTGGAAGAGAGGTCGGCGCTCGGCGCGAGGTTCGCCCGGCCATTGCGGGTTTTCTGGAGGCAACATGATAGAGAGGGTCGGATTCGTTGGGCTGGGGGCGATGGGCATGGCCATGGCCCGCAACCTGCTCAAGGCCGGATTCCAAGTCGCCTGCTACGACGTTCAGCAGGAGCCTATGGACCTGCTCAAGCGGGATGGCGGCGCGCCCAGCGATTCTCCTGCGCATGCTGCCGCTAACGCAGAGGTCGTCATCACCATGCTGCCCCATGACGACGCCGTCCGCTCGGCCGTGCTGGGACCGCAGGGCGTTGCGGAGGGCTTGGGGCAGGGTTGCGCTCTCATTGAGATGAGCACTATCTCCGTCGGTCTCGTCAAGGAAATCGAACAGGTGCTGTCAGGCCGTGGGGCAGAGGTGCTCGATGCTCCGGTAGGTGGGACGCCAGACATTGCCGCCAAGGGCGAGTTGACCATCCTGGTCGGCGGCAGCGAAGCGACGCTTGAGCGCTGCTTGCCCGTCCTGTCAGCGATGGGCGCTCACATCATGCCCGTGGGAGTGGTGGGCAACGGCAAGCTGGGGAAGATGGCCAACAACATGCTCGTCACGGTGGGGCTTCTGTCGGTCATGGAGGTCCTGGCTTGGGCTCAGAAGGCCGGGGCTGACATTGACCTGCTGGCCCAAGCGCTCCAGATCTTGCCCGCCAGTTCCACCATGATGAATTTCCATCTTGCCCGCATGTCTTCGATTCCGGAGCAGTACCGCCAGCAGCGCATTTGGTTCCACAAAGACATCCACCTGTTGCTGGAGGAGGCTGAGGCGATGCGAGCGGCCCTGCCGATGACGGCGCAGGCCAAGAGCATACTGAGCGCCGCCCGGAACCTTGAAGGTGGGGAGGAGACGATGGGGTCGCTGCTGGCTTACTACGAGCGAACGATGTAAGGAAAGAAGGGATGGCCATACAGCCATCCCTTCTTTCCTTGCTTGGGATTTGGCTAGGGCCTGTTCACGCTACCCCGCCTTCCCGTACATGCTGTTCCGCGCCACCCTTCCCGGCAACGCTCCCGTGGGTTCGCCCTCCGCCAGGAGGACCTCGCCGTTCACGATGGTGTAGTCGACGCCGCGGGCCTTTTGCGCCAGGCGCATGCCGCCGCCCGGAAGGTCGAACACCTCAGTGGGCTCCTCTGGGGCGACGGTGTCCGGGTCGAAGACGACGAGGTCGGCGGCGTAGCCGGGGCGGATGAGGCCGCGGTCGTTAAGGCCGAAGACGGTTGCCGGTGCGAAGGTCAGCTTGTGGACAGCGTCCTCCAAGGAGAGGACGCCCTTGTCGCGCACCCAGTGTCCGAGGAGGTGGGTGCTGTACCCGTAGCCCGCGTCGAAGACGACGTGGGCGCCGGCATCGGAGAGGCCGATGATGGGGTAGGGGCTGTTGAGCAGTTCGGCCATGGCGTCCTCGTCTCCGCCCAAGAGGTTCATCTCGAAGACGGTTTCCATGTCCTCTTCGAGTGCCAGGTCCAAGAGGGCATCCAGGACGTTCTTGCCTGTTTCGCCGGCGATATCGGCGATGCTCCTGCCCTTGAGGCCGGCGTTCTTTTCCAGGGCCGGCTCGACAACCCAGGCCCTGTCCCACTGGATGCTGATGGAGTCCTGCGGGACTCCGGAGCGGTCGACGGCTTCCGCCCGGAGCTGCTGGCGCAGCTCCATGTCCTGGAACGCTGCGATCTTGTCGGCCACTGAACCGACCATGATGGGCTTCCAGGCGGGCAGGCGGTCGAAGACCTGGCAGTTCTTCATGGTGAAGGTCTGGTTGACGGGCCGGGGGTTGAGCAGGGGATAGGCCCGGCTGCCCTGTCGCACGGTCTCTTTCACGTGGTCCAGGTGCCGCTGCCAGTGACCGGGCATGGTCCACCGGTGAACGATCTGGTTGTAAACGACGGGTCGTCCGCTGAGGTCCGACAGCTTGGAGCAGTAGCCCTGGTCCATTTCCAGCGGCCCCGATGCCCCGGACTGGATGACGCCGGTGCCGACGTCTCCCATCGCTTCAGCCAGGGCGTAGAGCTCCTCGAACGGGGCCACGACGGCGGGCAGGGGCCTGCCCGAGTGGTCGAAGTGCCCGCGGTTGCGATTGAAGGAGAGGCCCAGGGCGCCGTCCTCGAGGCCCGTTCGGACGACCTGCTGCATTGCCTTCAGCTCGTCGTCGGTGGCGTCCCGCTCGTAGCCGGCTTCGCCCATGACGTAGCGGCGGATGGCGGAGTGCCCCATGAGGGTGCCGACGTTGACGCCTAACTTGCCTTCCAGGGCGTTCATATAGTCGCCGAAGGACTCCCAGCCCCATTGAATGCCCGCTTGCAGCACGTCCATGGGGATGGCTTCGACTCGGGAGAGCATGGATACGAGGGCATCCTCGTCACCCTGGCGGACGGGGGCCAGCGCCAGGGAGCAGTTGCCGAAGATGACGGTGGTTGCGCCGTGGTAGCACGAGAAGGTGCAGAGGGGGTCCCAGGTGACCTGCGCGTCGTAGTGACAGTGGTTGTCGATGAAGCCTGGGGCAATGGCGCGGTTGTGGGCGTCTATGGTGCGTTTGGCCGGGCCGCTGAGCTTGCCCATCTCGGCGATCTTGCCGTCTTTGACGGCGACGTCGCCGATGAACGAGGGCAGGCCGGAACCGTCGACAACCCTGCCGTTCTTGATCAACACGTCGTAGGACATGGTGTCTCCTTGTATTGCCGACTTGCCGATGGTCTAGATTGCCGCCGGTCTCGCTCAGCCAATCTCCAGGTGACGGACGCTGGCTTCCGCGTCGGCGCCGCTGCTGCTTCTTGCGGCCTCGGCGCCGCGAATCAACATGTCGTCAATGAGGTCCATATGGGGGCTCCATTGGCCCTGGCTGAGGGACTTGACGACGCCGGGGACGTAGTGCTCCAAGGGAATGTCGTAGAAGGGCAGGTCGATACGCTCGTTTTCGGAGGGGTCGCGAAAGACGTTGATAGGCTCGCCGCCATCTTCGACGATGGCTATCTGTTCCTGAAATTGTTTCCGCATGATGATGAGGCCGCGATCGGACTCGGCCAGTTTCTCATCGGTGCGGTCGGTGACGCTGCCTTGCAGTTGCCAGAGGAGCATGTCCTGGCCCAAGACGTAGTCGGGGAACATCTGTACGGGCACTTCGAAGGTGGGAACGATGTCCTGCTGGGGGGCCTGGACGGCGGGTCCGGGACTGAAGACTTGGTAGATGAGGTGCCAGGTGTGGGTGTCGTCCATGGGCACCCTGATCTGGAACTCGCAGTAGCCGGGCCCGCCAATGAGAACGACGTTGGGGAAGACGAGGGGGTGGCCGACCTGCCAGCTCCGCGTGGTGGCCTCGTTTTGGCCCTCTTGGAGCCGGTATTTCCGAATGCCGTACTCGAAGGGTTCCCAGGCCAGCTTGGTGTGCCTGCGCAGCCACATATTGGCGAACCGCCATTTGTCGGGGTCCTCGCTGCCCATTCTGTCGAGGATGTACCTGAACCACGTGCCGTGCATGTACTCGGCGTGAACGGTGTCCACGGAATTCTCTTGGCATTGGAGCCAGTTGCAGGGGATGACGGTGGTGCCAACCTGCCGGAAGGAGTTTTCCAACATGAAGATGAACCATCGAGGCAACAACGGAACGGGCTTAGGTCCTAGGTAACCCCAAACCAGGCCCGCCATCTCCTCGGCGGCGTACGACTTGATCTGGATGCGGTCCTTGAAGGTGCTGCCGTCCGGCTCGGAGGGCTGCTCAATGCACTGGCCTGTTGTGTCGTACTTCCAGCCGTGGTAGGGGCAGCGGAGGCCGCCTTCTTCCGGAATGCCGGCAACCAGGTCGACCTTGCGATGGGCGCAGCGCTGGGCGACGAGACCGAGGCCGCCGCTGCGGTCACGGAACAGCGTTAGCTGTTCTCCCAGGATGAGGACCGACTTTACGGGGTTGTCGGCCAGTTCGGCAGAGGTTGCTATGGGATACCAGTAGCGGCGGAGCAACTCTCCCATGGGCGTGCCCGGCCCCACCTGGGTTAGGCGTTCATTTTCTTCGAGGCTGAGCATGCAGCACCTCCAAGCGTATACGGGGCATCCTATGCTGTGGTGGCAGTGTAGGCAGGCGGGGTTTTGCGTGTCAATTGGAAGGGTATCCGAGGCCATCCGCGCGCTGGTCTCAGGACGGGGGTGAGGGCCGTGGGCCTTTGACAGTCCAGGCGGCCTCAGCTACCATTTTCGCTTGGAAGCGACTGGCGGGCGGCTGGCCCGCGGCTTTCGCGGTGGCAACGTAGCTCAGAGGCAGAGCGGGCGCTTCATAAGCGCTAGGTCGTAGGTTCGAAACCTACCGTTGCCACCATTTGACCGGCCCTCCTTCTTCGATATCATTGCCGGCCGCGCGCGCCTGCGGTTGTGGAGACGGCGGACGCCGGCGCGGGAGACGCCTCTCGCTCAATGCTCCTAGTCTTCTTGAGCCGGGACGCGCAGATGTCTGCGGGAAACGCCCCGGGGGGCTCAGATGGAAGGCGGGCCGGCTGCATTCCGGGGAAACGGCAGGCCTGCGGGTTCTAGTGTTCCGCCGCCCTCTTCGCGTTGCCGCCGGCCTTACGCTGGTGCTATACTCGACGATGGTGGGTAGGCGTGGGCGGCTAGCTCAGGGGTTAGAGCGCTTGCTTCACACGCAAGAGGTCATTGGTTCAAATCCATTGCCGCCCACCATCGATGAATGGGATCGCGGTAAGAGTGGCCTTGCCGAAGTGGCGGAAAGGCAGACGCGCTGCGTTCAGGGCGCAGTGCCCGTATGGGCGTGGGAGTTCAAATCTCCCCTTCGGCACCATAAGTGAGAACAGAGCACCCCTCAACGATCTCGACGCGCGCTTGTAGCTCAGAGGATAGAGCGCAGCCCTGCGGAGGCTGAGGCCGTGGGTTCGAATCCCGCCAAGCGCGCCACCCCTTTCTTTGTCACGGGTAGGAACCACGGTCGAGTGCGGCCTGACGTGTGAAGGGCGATTAGCTCAGTTGGTTAGAGCGCCTCGTTTACACCGAGGAGGTCCCAGGTTCGAATCCTGGATCGCCCACCAAGCGCCCACATCAGCGAGGCCATTGTGACAGCGGCGCCGGCTTCTCAGAACCCCCGCTACGAGGCGCACGAAAACCCGCCGCTCCCGGTCTCGCTGGGCTTCGGCCTGCAGTCCAGCCTCATCGCCTCTGCGACCCTGCTGATAACCCCTGTCATCGTGGCTAGGGCGTCCGGGAGGGATGATTCCTACCTGGTGTGGATGGTCTTCGCCTCCCTCGTGGTCGTTGGGCTGTCCACGCTGCTGCAGGTGCGCCGAGTCGGGCCCATCGGGGCCGGCGCCACTCTGCCCATGTTCACGGCCGCCTTTTCTATCCCGTTCTGCATCACGGCCCTTGTGGACGGGGGTCCGGCCACGCTGACCACATTGCTCCTCGTCTCGGCGGGGTTCCAGATCGTCATCTCCAAGTGGCTGTTCATCCTGAGGCGAATCGTCACGCCGGTCGTGAGCGGCACGGTGCTGATGATACTCTCCATTACCCTGGCCTCCGTTGTCTTCGGTCTGCTGGACGAGGCATCGGTGGTCGAGCCGACGGCGGCGCCGCTGACCGCGCTGGCCACCCTCATCGTCGTCGCCGCGCTGGTCCTGCGCGGCTCGCCAGTCCTGCGTCTTTGGGCCCCCGTGATCGGCATCGTCGTCGGCTGCATCGTTGCCGCCGCCTTTGGCATCTTCGACGTCGAGCGGGTGATGCAGGCCCCTTGGGTGGGGCTTCCACGCGAGTGGCCGGGGCTGGGGCTCGACTTCAGCGTCTCCTTCTGGACGCTTCTTCCAGCGTTTCTGTTCCTCGGCGTGATCATCACCATCCAGGTGAACGGAGAAGCCATTGCCCTGCAGCGGGTCTCGCGGCGCGAGCCGCGGGCCATCGACTTCCGGGAGGTGCAGGGGGCGCTCTCCGGCGCAGGCGTGGCGAATCTAATGGCGGGCGTTGCGGGCGCAGTGCCCACCATCGTCAACACGGGCGCCACGTCGTTCATCCAGGCCACTGGGGTCGCTTCCCGCAGGGTCGGATACTGTGTGGGCGCCATGTTCATCGTGCTGGCATTTCTCCCCAAGGCGTCGGGGCTGCTCAGCGCGATACCCGGACCTGTTACGACGGGATATCTCATCCTGGTGACGGGGACGCTATTCGTCGAGGGGGCGCGGACGGTCATTCAATCCGAACAGGACAAGCAGAAGCTTACGGCCGCCGGCATTTCCTTCTGGATTGGCGCCGCCTTCCAGTTTGGACTGTTCACCCTGCCGAACCTTGGCCCGGTGTGGGCCGCGCTGCTCAAGAGCGGCGTAACAACCGGCGGACTTACCGTCGTGGTGATGATCCTGTTCCTAGAGGTCACCCGTCAGCGGCCTATGCGTTTTCAATCGCAGCTCCACATCGACGCCCTGCCGGAGCTCAACGCGTTTATCGCCAAGTTCGGTGCCCGCAGAGGCTGGGACTCCCGCATGATGGACCGGCTGAGCGCGGCTGCCGAGGAGACGCTGCTGACGCTGGCCCCCTTGGATCTGGAGATGGACCCAAGCGAGAGTGACGAGAGCGCCGAGACGGCGCGGCGGTTGGTTGTTCTGGCGTCCGGCGAAGGCGCTGTGGCGGAGTTGGAGTTCATCGGCGGGGCAAACGAGGAGAACTTGGAGGACCGGATTCGACAGCTTCAGCAACACGACGAGGTCATTCCGGCAGAGAACGAGACCTCGCTTCGTCTGCTGCGGAGCTACGCCTCGTCCGTGCAGCACCAGCAGTACCACGACACCGAGATCATAACGGTCCGCGTCGGCCCGCCCGGGACGCGATAGCGACGACGCCGCGGGCGCGCGGTGAACAACGCCCTCCCTCCGTCCCCCAAGCAGGGTGCAGGGGGCGCAGCCCCCGCCGGGGGTACAGGGGGTGTCCCCCTGTACCCAAAAACGTTGGAGGGTGGGCAGGTGGGACAACGGCGCAGGCCAAAACAGACCCTCCGCTGAAGGAGGGCGCAGGCCAGAACAAAACCCTCCACCGAAGGAGGGCGCAGGGAACCCAAGGTTCCCGCCCGTCTAGGGCGCGCCACCCCCTTTCATCAACCTTATGTGGCCTGACAAAGCCGCCGTCCTTCCGGCCAAGGCCGGCAATCCAGCCCGCTAGTGTGAACAGGCCTAAACCCGTCCATCCTGCTTCCATCATGCCCGCGTGTATACTGGCGTTGCCCGCAATACAAGGACACGGAGGCGCATCGGATGCACAGCGTGATCGAATATAACCCTAGCTATTCAATGCTGACGGTTGAGCTTGCCCCGGGCGAGAGTATCAAGGCGGAGCCGGGAGCAATGGTGGCCCAGCAGGGCGTCGAGATGCAGACGGGGATGGGGGGCAGCGGGCTGTTTGGGGGAATCAAGCGCATGGTGGGTGGAGAGTCGTTCTTCGTGAACACGTTCACCGCCGGGAGCGGCGGAGGATGGGTGAGCCTGGCGCCGGCAGTGCCCGGCGACATCCAGGTCTGGGCCTTGCCTCCAGGCAAGAACCTCTTCCTCCAGAGCAGTTCCTTTATGGCCTGCACGGAGAATGTGCAGACCGACGCCAAGTTCCAGGGGTTGCGCGGCCTGGTGAGCGGCGAGGGCATGTTTTTCCTGCGGGCCTTTGCCGAACAGGGAGAGGGCACCCTCTACTACAACTGCTACGGAGCGATAAAGCAGGTGGCGGTGGAGCGGGGTATGGAGCTGGTGGTGGACACGGGCCACCTGGTGGCCTTCACCGACGACGTCGAGTACTCGATAGGCAAGGTTGGCGGGCTGCGTTCATTGATTGCTGGGGGAGAGGGGTTGGTGATGAAGTTCCGGGGCGAAGGTCACGTTTGGATTCAGACCCGGAACATGTCCAGCCTTGCCCAGCAGCTCCTGCCGTTCCTCCCGAAGAAAAACGGCTAGCCGCCGGCGTCCCAACGGAGGGCGTTCCGGCTTGACCCCCGCGCCCGCGGGGTCAACGCTGCGGATCAGGCGCGCGAGAGCACGCAGTTGAACGCTTCTGCGTCCTGGAAGTGCTAGCCTGACAACTTCCGCATCCGGTCGCGTCTGGCGAAGATGATCTTCTGTTGCTTTGTCAGCGGAGTCATCCCGCAGTCGCGGTAGTCCTGGTCCGAGAACGGCGTTCCGTCCGGATGCCAGCATCGTTGTGCGAACGGAGTCAGGAAGCGGTTGCCGGCGGCGCTGCGATCTTCGTCCGGGGTCATGTTCGTCATTGTAGCACTACCACCGCTCGACCCCCGCGCGTTCGAATGGCGCCTACCGCCTCCCCCCATCTCTCCCCCAAGCAACGTGCAGGGCGCGCAGCCCCCGCCGGGGGTGCAGCGTGTCCCCCCTGTTCTGAGAAACGTCGGAGGGCGGCGCCGGCGGGGAACAATCCATCACACCTCGGCCTAACGGCTGTCGGGGCTATGACCGCGCTGGACCGTGCTGGATCGCGCTTCGCAACGGTCCCATCCCCCTCTCCCAAGCCCCCCCGGGCGCCTCTGTCCCTGTCCCCCGCCGTCCCCACGCAGGGCGCAGGGGGCGTTGCTTCCGCGGGAGTATGGTGAGTCCCCCTGTTCCCAAAAGCGTTGGACGGTGGGCTAGGTGGAACGACGGCGCCTTCCTCATCTCTCCAAGGAGGGGTGCAGGGGGCGCAGCCCCCGCCGGGGGTGCAGGGGGAATCCCCCTGTACCCAAAAACGTTGGAGGGTGGGCCAGGTGGGATATCGGCGCAGGCCAAGCCAATCCCCCCGCTGAAGGAGGGCGCAAGCCACAACAAGCCCACCCATCCCCAATCCCTGCCCTCCGCCGCGGGGGAAGCCTCTGCCCCACCCCCCTTGCAAAATACGAACGGGTGTGCTATAGTGCCCCCATGAAGTGAGCCACCGGCCCGCTTCTCTTTCTCGGAGCCTGCCGCATACATAGTGTACTGGGGGCTAACCACAGATAATCCCCCTGTGGCAGGAGCGCTGAGGGAACAACCCTAGGGGCAAGACCCTCCGAGGAAGGTTGGGACCGGAGCGAATGCCGTTGTACGGCACAGGCTCATTGAAGCCGCCCAACTCCGTAACGGCTCGTAAGATCAGTAACGGCTCCGTAACGACTAGTAACAGCTCCGTAACGACTGGTAACGCCTCTGTAACGGCTTGTAACGGCTTGTAACGCCTTTGTAATGGCTCCACGCCTACGGGAGAGGAAAAAGCAGGCGCACAAACAATCAAAGAGTCACAAACAATCAAAGAATGAGGTTGAGGCCGTGGGAACCCTCCCATCCCTGCCCCCGAGGAACGGGGGCAAGTGGAGGAAGAGCGTCGTCTTCTGTGGGTTCGCTCCGGTGTTCGGGGCGCTTGGTTCTCGGAAGTGGGTCGCCTGGTTGTGCGGCGGCACAATACGTGGCGGGCTCTGGGGTGAGGCGACGGCGGAGCCGCTGATTTAAAGGATCTGGTCGAGGAAGGCTTTGGTGCGCTCCTCCTTGGGGTTCGTGAAGATCTCCTCAGGTGAGCCGGTTTCTAGAAGCATGCCCTCGTCGAAGAACGCCATCCGGTCGGCAACCTCTCGGGCGAACCCCATCTCGTGGCTCACGCAGAGCATGGTCATCCCGGTGGAGGCGAGTTCGCGCATCACGTCCAGCACTTCCTTGATCATCTCCGGGTCGAGCGCGGAAGTGGGCTCGTCGAAGAGCATGATCTGCGGGTTCATGGCGAGCGCGCGGGCTATGGCGACGCGCTGCTGCTGACCGCCGGAGAGTTCAGCTGGGTACTTCGCGGCCTGCTCGGGTATGCCGACGCGTTCCAGGAGCTTCATAGCGCTCTCTTCGGCCTCTCTCCGCGGAGTGTGCCTGACGCGCATGGGAGCAAGTGTGATGTTGGAGAGGACGTTCATGTGGGGGAAAAGGTTGAACTGCTGGAAGACCATGCCAACCTCGCGCCGGATGGCGTCAAGTTTGCGGATGTCGTTCGTCATTTCGATGCCGTCCACGACGATGCGTCCGCGCTGGTGTTCTTCGAGCCGGTTGATCATGCGAAGGAAGGTTGACTTGCCCGATCCGGAGGGGCCGAAGACGACGATGACCTCGCCGCGCTTCACGTTGAGGCTCACGTCCCGGATGACGCAAAAGTTGCCAAACCACTTGAAGACCCCATCGCAGACGACAATGTCGTCGCGCTGGTCAATTGGGAGGGCGAGGATGGCGTCCCTGTGTTCCTGCTGAGTTGAGTATGCGTCGGGTGCGTTTTGCATCGTGGTTCCTTCCATGCGCTCCAGAGTACTAGCGGCGTCCAACACCGAGGGAGCGTTCTATGCGTCGGCTGATGTAGGACATGCTGAATGTGAACACCCAGAAGACGAATGCCAGGAATACGTAGACCTCCAGGCCGTTGTCCTGGAACTCGATGTTGCCGGAGAGGCCGGCGCGCCCAATCTCCACGAGGTCAATCATGCCGATGATGAAGACGAGGCTGGTGTCCTTGAAGAGGGAAATGAACTGGCCGACGATGGCGGGGATGATGTTGCGGAGCCCCTGGGGAAGAGTGATGAAAATGGTCGTCTGCCACTGTTTGAGTCCCAGGGCTTGGGATGCCTGGGCTTGCTGAGGCGAGACGGCCGCCATGCCGCCTCGGATGTTCTCCGCCATGTAGGCGGAGCTGAAAAGAGTGATGGTGATGCCGGTGAGATAGAGCAGGCTGACGTCCATGTTCTCGGGGAACGTGAGCGGGAGGATGTGGCGGGCCATGAAGAGGAGGGTGATGAGCGGGACGCCGCGAATGATCTCGATGAACGCGACACAGAAAACCTTGACGACGGGCAGTTGACTCCGGCGGCCCAGCGCTAGGGCAACGCCAATAGGCATGGAGCAGATGATGCCGAAGGTGGCGAGTAAGAGGTTCAACATGAGACCGCCGACCTCGGACTCGCTGACGGGATCCAGCCCGGGGATTGCTCCGACGCCCGCGATGATGAAGAAAGAGAGGATGAGGAAAACAGCGCCCGTGATGGCGAACCACTTGGTGCGGGAGCCTGGCGGGATCACGGAAGAGAGGCCGTAGCCGCAGGCTATGGCAAGGGGAACGGCGAGCAGCAAGACCCGGTTGAGGATGGGCATGCTGTACGGGATGAGCGCGACGACGAGGACGATCACGCCGAAGCCTACGGCGAACCAGCGGGCGGGGCCGCCCCAGGTGCGCCATGCTATGCCCATGAGTCCGCTCACGAGCAGCAGGCTGATCTCGGGGCGCCAATAGAACTCCTTGGGGTAAGTGCCGACGAGGTAGAGGGGCGTGCGCTCCGTTATCACTGACCAATCGGACGTGAAGAGGATCCATCGTCCGGCGGCGAGAGCGCCGAAGAAGATTGCCGTGGCTATGAAGACGGTGAGGAGGCTGTTGAACCACGAGTTAAACAGGTTGGCGCGCAGCCAGCCCCGGAATCCGACGGTGAACGCCGGAGGAGGCGGGGCCGGGCCGAAGCGTTGAGAGAGCGTGGTCATGAGAGTTTCACGTTCCCCTGAAGCGGATCGCTCGGTCGTAGATGTTGCCGATCAGCGCGTAGGTCAGGCTCATGGTGAGATACGCGAGCATGACGATGATGAGGAGTGAAACGGCCGGGGCGGTCTGGGTGAGAGTGGTGGCGACCCCAACGAGGTCCGGGTAGCCAATGGCTGCGGCAAGGCTGGAGTTCTTGGTGAGGTTCAGATAGTGGCTGATCGTTGGAGGGATGACGACCCGAAGCGCCTGCGGGAAGATGACGTAGCGGAGGGCTCCGGAGCCGGAGAGGCCGACCGAGCGCGCCGCCTCCGGCTGCCCCTTTCCAACGGACTGGATGCCCGCCCGGATGATCTCGGCGATGAAGGCTGACGTATAGATGACGAGGCCGGCAAGGAGGGCAAGGAAAAAACTGCTGAGCTTTGCTCCGCCCACGAGGCGCCCGAACATATCGGCGGCGGGTTCAGGGAGGTTCGGGTCGAGCGGGGTGAACACGAGTGCGGCGAGGGCGCAAACGGCAATGGCGATGACGGCGGCGGCTAGGAGAGGATGGCTGTTCCTGGCGGGTTCGGTCTCGCGGTGCATGAAGGAGCGGCCCACGAAGACGGCGGCGGTTATGCCGAGAGCGGTGACGATGGCCCACGGCCAGAAGCCGGATTGCGGACTGAGCCACGGCATCCAGAACCCGCTGTTGTTGAGGTAGAAGGCGTTCCAGAGGACGTAGCCTTCCCTGACCGGAGGAAGCAAGAGGACGATGAAGAACCAGAAGAGGAGTTGCACGAGGAGGGGGATGTTGCGGAAGACATCTATGTAGACCAACGCGGTGCGGTTCACCAGCCAGTTTGACGAGAGACGGGAGACGCCTACGAAGATGCCCAGTATCGTGGCGAAGAAGACACCCACGAGCGCTACCTTGACAGTGTTCAATCCCGCGACGAGCAGTGTGTAGAGGTAGGAGTCCTCGGGGCTGTGGCTGATGACCGATTCGCCTATAGAGATGCCTGTGGAGCGGTCCAAGAAGGAGAACCCGAAGGGAATGTCGCGCTGGTCTATCTCATTGGAGAGGTTGAAGAAGAAGAAGAAGATGGCGGTGAGAACGGCGACGGCAGAGATAGTCTGGACGGCGTATCGAAGGACGACTACGTTGCGCCAGACCGGTACGCCCTGGTAACGGAGCAGTTCTCGCATGATGAGGTAGTATCACCCGCTACGGTCTGATTTGACTACCCTGTCTGAACGCGGGGGAATGGACGTGAGTCCATTCCCCCGCGTTCGTGCTCGTCAGCGGAGCGCGGGGCTCCGCCGCACGAGTCTAACGCAGTGGCGGGGCGTATATCTGGCCACCGTCGATCCAGAGGCGGTTGCGCCCGGTTCGCGGAAGGTTGACGGGGGTGTCCGGGCCGAGGTTGCGGTCGTAGATCTCGGCGTAGCTGCCCACGGACTTGATGACATCCTGCATGACGGTCTGGGAAAGGCCAAGAGTCTCCTGGCCGAAGGAACCCTCAACGCCAAGCAGGCGTTTGGCCTTGGCGTCGTCACCGGCGGCGACCTGGTCCACGTTGCTGCTGGTGATACCGTAGGCCTCGGCGTAGATGAGACCGGCCATTACGGCCTTCACGATGTCGAACCACTGCTCGTCACCGTGGGGGACGACAGGAGTGAGGGGCTCCTCGGAGATGGTTTCGGGGAGGATGACGTGGTCACTGGGATTGGTGAAGGAGCTGCGGATCGCTGCCAACTGGGAGCGGTCGTTGGTGAACACGTCGCACGCGCCTTCGAGGTATGCCGAACGGGCGGCGTCGTTCTCCTCGAAGACATTCGGATTGTAGTCGAAGTTGTTTTGGCGGAAGTAGTCTGCCATGTTCAACTCAGTGGTGGTTCCGGAAATCACGCATACGGCGGCGCCGCTGAGCTCGGTTGCGGATTCTACTCCGAGGGACTTGGGCACCATGAAGCCTTGGCCGTCGTAGAAGGTGGTGTAGGTGTAGTTACCCCACTGGGCGTCGCGGGAGGTGGTCCAGGTAACGGTCCGAGCCATCATGTCGATTTCGCCGGACTGAAGGGCAGGCCCGCGCTCGGCGGCGCTATAGGGGTTGACCTGGATGGCCTCGCCATCGCCGAGGACGGCAACAGCAACTGCGCGGCAGAGGTCAATGTCGAAACCGACGTTGCGGCCGGATGAGTCGAGGGAGCCGTAGCCCGCGACATCGTGCCTGCTGCCGCAGATGAGCTCGCCGCGGTCCCTGACGGCCTCCAACCGGGTTCCGGTGAGGACTGGCACCAGCCCCTCCAACCTGGATACCTCGGCTTCCAGGGCACTTATCTCGGCATCCTTACTGGCTACCTGATCCTCTAAGTCGCTGCTGTCTCCACATGCGGCGCTGACCATAGCCAGAGCCGCAATCATGCCTACAATAACCATCCACTTGACTGCTTTCATTGGTCGCTCAGCCTCCTTCTTCCCAGGGGTTCAGCAACTCAGGGGCCCGCTCCGGGATTTCGAACCACACCATCCCCACGCCCGACGACGGCCGCATCCCAGGCAGAGACGCGAAGGAGTGTGGTTCCCAGCGGACCGCCGGGTCGCGACGGATTATGACTGGCCGCGTGGACAAAATCAAGAACCGATGCGGCCGGAGACGGGGCTATCCCACATCCCCAACCGCGAACGCAACCAAGAACACCAAGCGAGGGAGAAGAGAGGAACGAGCCGGGCTAGACCACAAGCCCCTGACGCGCATCGCGGCCCGTTTGATCAGACGTGTTGATCGACCAGGATTGGATTGCCGTCCGGGTCCACCGCCACAAAGCTGGCCGGCCCCGTCGTGTTCTCGTCTGCTTCACTTTGCAGGCTCACGCCGTTCGCCTTCAGCCGCCGCTGCAATTCGCGTACGTCTGTAAAAGCGTCGAGTGTGCGGGCCTCGTCATCCCAACCCGGATTGAACGTCAAGATGTTCTTGTCGAACATCCCCTGGAACAGACCGATCGTGTGGGCGCCGTTTCTCAGGATTTGCCAATTCTGCGAAGGATCGCCGCCGACAACCTCGAACCCGAACTTCTCATAGAAGGCCCTTGAAGCTGCGATATCCTTCACTGCCAGGCTGATCGAAAAGGCCCCGAGTTCCATGCTCCGCTCCTCCTATACTGTCTTGATAGCGTCCCGCCGTTGCCGTCAGTCGGGATCGTTGCAAGCCTTCCACGGCCCATGAGCCGCGCCGCCTACGGGACGTCCATCCGCCGCAGCCGCCTCACCGTCAGTAGGAAGAATACTCCTACGACGATGACGGCCCCGGCAATCGCCGCCGGAAACTCTATCACCCTGTCTCCGAGGGCCTCGAAGGTGGCGCTGTCGATGTTGTGCATGATGGATAGTGCGTAAGCGCGTACGCTGAAGTACCTAGCCCCGTCGAGGAACGTGGCAACCAGGGCCTCCCATATGAAGACGTACAGCAGGCCGAACGCCAGGGCGCGCGAGGTAACCAGTCCGGCCCACGTGAAGATCGCGGCGTAGGCCACCACCGCCGTCAGCACCGCAGCGCCCACCGCCAGGACCGCTAAGGCGTCGTTGTGGAGGACCACAATCACCGCCCCCAACCCGCTGCCTCCCAGGAGCGTCGCCGCCACACCGCTGGCCACCAGCACCGGCCCGGCTATGATGATGGACGCCAGCAGCTTCGGAAGGGCGATGAGCCATCTGCTGACCGGCCTCATCATCAGGTAGCTCAGCGTCTTGTCCTCCACCTCGTTACCGAACGAGGCCGTCGCCAGCACCAGGACGACGATGGGCAGGATGCCGGCAATCAGCAGCCCATCGAGTATGCTGTTTATGAAATCGGCGTTGGCCGCATCGTCCTCGCCCAGCAGCGCCGAGACCAGCGCCGCCAGGCCCACCGGCAGCGCCGCCAGCGCCAGGACGAGCAGAAGCCGCCACCGCCCTCCCAACTGGCGCAGCGATAGACGCAGCACGGCGTTCATCGGCCCTCCACCAGGTAGCCGAAGACGCTTTCCAATGACTCGTCCAGCGACTCCACCCTGAACAGCCGGATACCCCGCTCCTGTGCCAGAAGCGGAATCGAACGCTGCAATTCGGCGATGTTGCCCGTCAGCACCGTCAGGGAAGTCGCGTCGTCAATGTACACCGAGGCCACGGCCTCCAACCCCACCAGCGCAGCGCCCATTGCCCGGCTGTCTCCGGAGACGACGCGCACGTGGTAGGGCTGCTCGTCCAGCTTGGCCCGTATCGCTACGAAGTCCCCAGCCGCCGCCAGCTTGCCCGCCACCATCAACAGAATGCTCTCCGCTATCGTCCCCACCTCTTCCAGGATGTGCGACGACACCAGCACGGTCCGGCCCTCCGCCGCCAGCCGCTGCATCGAGTCCTGTAGCTGAATACGCTGGCGCGGGTCCGTGCCGCTCAGCGGCTCGTCCAGCATGAGCACCTCGGGGTTGTTCACCAGCGCAGCGGCCAGGCGCGTGCGTTGCCGCATACCTCTGGAGTAGGTGGCAGTGGCCCTGTGCTGCGCATCCGAAAGGCCCACCAGCTCCAGCGCTCGGTCCACGGCCGGCCCTGTTGGCGCCAACCCGTGCAGTTCAGCCGCCAACTCGATGAATCCGCGGCCTGTCAGCATTCCGTACACCGACTCGTGCTCCGGCATGAAGCCCATGCGCCGGTACAGCGGCGGATTGTCCCGCACCGGCTCGCCCAGCACCGTCACCTCCCCCTCCGAAGGCCCGTCCAGCCCGGCGATCATGTGCAACAGGGTCGTCTTGCCGGCGCCGTTGGGCCCCAACAGGCCCGTGACGCCCGGGCCAACCTGTAGGGACACATCGTTCACGGCGACCACGTTGCCGTACCACTTGGATACCGCCCGCACGTCGATGGTTGCCCCGCCTTGGGAACTCAAGGGCTGATCCTCCGGTAGCGCCACCACAGCGCCAGGCCGAAAGTAGAGGTGAGCAACACGTACCAGGCTATGGGGATGGCGGCGGGGTGCTCGTCCACAGCCCGCGCTGCCCCCTCGTTGCTGTCGCCGGGAAAGATGCGGTCGTTCACAAAGGTGGGCGCTTCCGACAGACTCAACAGGGCGAACCACTTGGCGGAATCGCCGATGAGATACTCATACTCGCAGGGTTCTCCCGTTGCGCTCACAACCTCGCCATCCTGGACGACGACCCGCTGCATACAAGCGTCATCGACGACTTGCGTCGACGTCAGGGCTCCCACGACGGCAAGTGAAATGAGAAAGACGCCGATCACCAGCGCCGCCGCATACGCCCGCCGCGGCGTGAACGCCGAGACCGCCAGCGGAACGGTGGTCGTGAACACGGCCACCACCAGGCCCGCCAGCAGCGACCGCGGCACCGCCAGCCAGTTGTCCTGCATGTACTGGACGGGGTCCGGCGCCGCCAGCGTCAGCCCGACGAACAACACCACCTGGCCCGCCAGCACGAGGGGCAGGGTCACCGATAGAAAGGCCAGCCACCGCGCCGCCACGTAGTCGGTGGGTGTCAGCGGGCGCACCATGTACAGCCCCAGCACCCGGTCGCGCCTGTCCGGGCACAGCAGCTCCGGGGCCACTATCGCTGCAAACAGCAGCAGGATCAGGGAGATGTAGGAGTAGTAGCCACCGGGGTCCCAGACATCGCTCACCCCACTCGCGGAGGCGATGAGGACGATGACCAGTGCGGGAGCGATCACGGCGATGAACAGAATCGCCGACACCACTTTGGACCCCCACCCCCGTCCTATCCCCAGCGTCGTGCGGACGCCGTTTATCCACAGCGCCTTGTACGCCCGCGCCCGCCCCTCCCGCGGCCCGTCGTACCCGCGGTAGCCGATATCGAAGATCTCTCCTTGCGCCTGGCTCATCGGGGAGGGCTCCGGAATATCTCGGCCAGCCCATGCCGCCGCGGCCCGAGCCTCGTCAGCCGCGCCCCCGACTCCACGACGGCGTCGCGGATCAGGTCGTATTGCTCGTCGTTTTGCCGCTCCACCACCAGCGACAGCCCTTCCACGGTCACTCGCAGGCCCCTAGACGCTAGGGCGCCGTTCAACTCGTCCATGTGGTCGTCCACGTCTATGTACAGCAGCTCGCCCTCGCCGGTGAAGCGGGACGTCTCACCCTGCTCCGTGACCCTGCCCGCCTCCAGAACGATGATGCGGTCGCACACGCTCTCGACGTCCCCCATGAGGTGGGAGGACAGCATGATGCTGACGCCGAACTCGCCGCCAATGCGCTTGATGAGCGCCAGCATCTCCTCGCGCCCCCCCGGGTCCAGACCCGCCGTGGGCTCGTCCAGCAGGGCGATGACAGGGTCGTGCACTAGCGCCTGCGCCAGCTTCACTCGCTGCGCCATTCCCGTCGAGTACTCGCGGATCGCCCGGTAACGCTCCTCGTGGAGGCCAACGAGCCTCAGAATGTCGGCGGCGCGGGTGCGGGCGTGGGCAGGGGGCAGTCCGCTGACCTGCGCCATGTGGTTGAGGAATTCGGATGCCGTGACGCTGGGGGGCAGGCAGTCGTGCTCCGGCATGTATCCCAGCCGCGCCCGCGCCTCCACCGATTCGTAGGGACGCTGGCCCATGATCTCGGCGGCGCCCGCTGTTGGACGCAGTAGGCCCAGAAACAGCTTGATGGCCGTGCTCTTGCCGGCGCCGTTGGGCCCCAGCAGCCCGGTGATCCCCGGCTCTACCCGGAAGTCCACCGACTCCAGGGCGATGACGGGGCCATAGTGCTTGCTGAGACCCCTAGCCTCCAAAAGCGGGGCCGTCGTGGAGCTAGGGACGCTGGTCATGGGGGCAAGGTATACCCCCACCCGAACGCTGTCAACGAAATCCGTCAGGCCCCGGGGCCGCCTGGATGCAGGCAAACTTGCCGCCCGAAGCGACTGCGCCTCCCAGGGACGCAGATGCGGGCGCCAGGCGGAAGAATCTCACCGCCGCATCAGGCGCCGGCGAGCGCCTTCAGCCTCTCGCCGATACGGGCCCGGCGACGCCAGCGCCGGGGCCGCTTCACCGTCCGGATATCCGTCCCGCCCCGGAACCCACTGCGCTCCTGCCTGTAGGCGTCGCGCCCTGCGTGGTTTGCGCGGTAGGCGGCGAGAGCGAGAGCGGTAATCCATAGCACTCCAGGGGACAGATGTCACAACTGTGGGACAGTTGGCGACACTTCGCGACGTTTACCAGCGGGCCCTCGAAGGGAGCCGTGACGGAGCCGGGACAGATCTGAGACAGAGCCGTCGCGAGCGATGGCGAAACCGAGACGAGCCTCAGCGGCTCCAAAGAGCCTGTGCCTTACAACGGCATTCGCTCCGGCCCCAGCCTTCCTCGGAGGGTCTTGCCCCTTGGGGTGTTCCCTCAGCGCCCCTGCCACAGGGGGATTCTCTATGGTTAGCCCTCAGTACAGGGGGACTCGCTGTACCCCCGGCGGGGGCTGCGCCCCCTGCACCCTGCTTGGGGGATGGGGACGCTTCCCAACCTTTCCCCGAGCACCCGGGCAGGAAGAGAGGAGTTTCTCCCGGCGTCAACCTCGTTCTTTGATTGTATGTGTTACTGCGTTTTCTTCTCCTCCGGCGCTCCGTAGGCGTGGAGCCGTTACAAAGGCATTACCAGCCGTTACAAAGCCATTACGCGTCGTTACAAAGCCGTTATGGAACCGTTACCAGTTGTTACCAGACGTTACGAGCCGTTACTGAGTTGGATGGCTCCAAAGAGCCTGTGCCTTACAGCGGCGGTCGCTCCGGTCCCAAACCTTCCTCGGAGGGTCTTGCCCCTTGGGGTGTTCCCTCAGCGCCCCTGCCACAGGGGGATTCTCTATGGTTAGCCCACAGTGCTCATGTATGCGGCAGGCTCCGAGGAGGAGAAGCGGGCCGGCAGCCCACTTCATGGGGGTACTATAGCACACTCGTTCTTATTTTGCAAGTAGGCGGTGGCGGGGATGGGAGGGGAGAGTCTTGTTTTGGCCTGCGCCCTCCTTCAGCGGAGGGTCTGGCTTGGCCAGCGCGGCTATCCCGCCCGCTCCACCCTCCAACGTTTTCCAGAACAGGGGGACTCGCTGTACCCCCGGCGGGGGCTGCGCCCCTGCACGCCACTTTGGGGAGAGAGGTAGCGAGCGGGGACGGTCGCAGTTTCTCATTGGCGCAGCGCGCCGGACTAGCGAGCTTGCGCCGGATGGTGTGATAGATTGGTTCGAACCCGCGTAGGTGGGGCCACTTCCTAATCGTCCGCGAAGGGTTAAGTCAATTTGAACAGTATCCCAATGGACCCGTCGTCGCGAACGGTCACGGTGCTGGGCAAACCCCAAACGCAACGTCGGTGGCCGACGATATGGCAAGAGGGGACGATGGTGAAGGGTGTGTCGGAAGCATTGGCCAACAATGATGGGCTGTTACTGACACGAGGAAAGGCGCCTACGATGCTTTCTCCTGGGTCAACGCGTTGAGTGGTTCCGGGTCCCAGTATTGGGTATCGCAAATGTAGTTCACCAAGCATTGAATCAGCGAGCGCCCGTCTAAGGGCATTCGCCTGTGCTGTACGGTTCCACTTGTGTAGTAAGCGGCCGATGCACCGCCAAGCCAAGCGCCGGATTGAGCGGAAGCGAATTGGTGGCGACGGTTCCGGCTTGCCGAACTTTTTGGCGAGTTCTGGCGGCAACCCCCAAGGCGTGTGAACCTTCCAAGAGTCCACGATGACTGGAATCTTACCGTGGTTGGTGATGCTTATGCGGATGCCGAAGTCCGAACGTGACCTTTCTCCGTGTGTTGTCAGCGAAACCTTAAGGCGACTGCGATACAGGTAGATTCCATAGCCTATGAGACCCAAAATGGCCGAAGCTATGAGCGGCCCTAAGACTGCCAGCGCCAGCGTGCTCAACAAGCTATCTCTCTGCCAGACGCCAGGGCAAGTCTTCTCGCATCCCCTTTCCCTTTGTTCCACGAAGGCCCTGGGCCTGACGATCCCACTGCTTCCATGTTGGAATTGCCGCCTGTCCCACCAACGCAACTAGGTTCACTGGCTTATATGATATGGCAAGGCCCGGTGAAGGAGACAGCCCCATCACTCGGGTTTGTCTTAAATCGGCAGCCACTGCAGGTTCACAGTCCGCCGAGCCACATCTCGAACACAGTTCTGTCTATCGTATACGTTGGTGGGGCTGCTCGG
The DNA here is from genome assembly GCA_965263165.1 of Dehalococcoidia bacterium. Lineage (GTDB taxonomy): Bacteria > Chloroflexota > Dehalococcoidia > Lucifugimonadales > SAR202-VII-2 > SAR202-VII-2. The sequence continues at coordinate 333,778 of OZ253584.1, read as the reverse complement.
TGATGGACACCACATGGATGCCCTTGCGCTGCAGCTGGGACTTGAACGCTACGGCGTGCTCGCGCTTCCTGGTGAATCGGCTGAATTTCCATACGAGGATGACCTCGAAGGGGGCCTTCGGCCTGCTGCCCTCCTCGATCATCTCCCTGAACTGGGGCCGGTTGGCGACTCGGCCGCTCTCGGCCTCGTCTACGTACTCGCGGGCCACGGAGTAGCCGTTGGCCCTGGCGTAGTCCTTGAGCGCCCGTAGCTGGGCGGACACGGACAGGTCCACGTCCTGCCGGTCGCTGGACACCCTGGCGTACAGCGCCGCCGGTGTGAGCGGCTGTAGATGCTTCTTCTTTGTGCTGTCCTCCTTGGTCTACTGTGCCTTCAGCAATTTATGGCTTTCAAGTCGGCTTATCTCATCATGAGTCAAGCAGAACTCAATGCTGTCCCTTCGGCTATTGGTCCGCCCACATCAAGGACGACTTACGGAATACGAATTTGTCGGCCATATACTCATAGATGTTCGGCGGTTCCAAGTGAGACCCTGAAAGGTGAGAAATCAACTATGCGTACAAGAACGATAGATTCGCGCCCTCCACTGATCCCTCTTCAGGGCCTACGGTTTCCAAGAAACACCAGCCATAATCATTGCTACTGACTTCATTCGGATACTTATGCAGTCCTCCTAGACGACTACGATTAGCGTACGCAACAATGCCCATATTCAAAAATATTGCCGAATTCGGCAACTGGTTGATGTCGGTTAAAGCCAAGAGGTTCCTGACTTTCCCGAAGCCGAAGTCGCCACCATCTACGGAGAACAGAAACGAATAGAGATTATTCAGGTACTTGTTTGAGCTGCCCAGCACTGTGTCTCTTATGCTGGAAGAACCACTGATGCCTTGATGTACAGTGTTCTCAACAAGGGGTCGGTGCATCTGGGAAATTGTGACCAGCTTCTTATGGAAGCACTCGTAGTCCTTCCTTGAATGAGAGTACGTCGATTTCACTTCACCAACAGCAAGAACAGATGTCGCCGGAACATACTCGGTCCCGTCTCTTGTGGTGAGCAACGACGGCAAGCTGAAATTGTCGGCGATAATGACATCCAACTGAGGACTGACGCGCTGCCCTGTATCAATGAGATGTCCGTGTGTGACGTAATATCTGGGAGGCAACATACGTCTCAGATAGTCACGCACTGGTACTTCGACTTCGTTGCCAGCCGCTCTGATGTCTGACTTGTGGACAGTTCGCGCCTTTTCGCGCGCATCTACGAGTACCTTTGCATCCGACGCGAATATCTTGTCCAGATTCAAGTGAGATGCCATCTATTGCCTCTCTTGCCCTTCTACGGGATGTCCTCATCCTCTCCCACTTCGGAGAAGTTGGTGATGGCGACCTCGCCCTCGGGAAACTCGGCGACGATCTTCAGCTTGCCGCCCACAGCCTCGATGTAGGACCGGAGGCTCGACACGTACATGTCGGCCCGCTGTTCCATCTTGGACACGGCGGGCTGATTCACCTTCAGCATCTTCGCCATGTCCCGCTGGGTCAACTCCCGCGCCCGGCGAAGCTCGTGCAATGGCATCTCGGCGAGCAACTCCCTCTTCATTTCGTCGATGCGCTGTCGGCGCTCCGGCGTGAAGTCCTTGGTCAGCTCGCTGAACGGATGGCGTCCACTCATTAGATCAGCCCCTCCTTTAGCAGTTCTTCCAGATGCTCGTCGTAGAGGTCGTCGGCCACCGGCATGTACTCCTCATAGAACCGGTCGTTGCCCCTCTTGTCCCCTCCGATGAGCAGGATCGACGTTCGCCTGGGGTCGAAGGCGTAGAAGACCCGGATGGGCCTGCCGCCGCTCTGCGCCCGAAGCTCTCGCATGACCCCGTGACGTGAGCTTCTGATGTCCGAGCAGTAGGGGTACGGCAGGTTGGGGCCGTGTTCCATCAGCAACTCCACCCTGGCGGCCACGGCGTCCTGCTGGCCCTCCGAGAGCGCCTGCCACCACTGCCCGAACTCGTCCGTGTACTCTACCTCCCAAGGCATGAGCACACAATATTCCAAGTACGGAATCATATGCAAGTGGCGAATGGCCGATTCGGTGGGGAAACGGGCAAGGAGGGCTCGCGCACAGGCCCCTCACAGGGCGCGAGATTCGCGGGGTCGTCGGCGGTGTCATACCCGTGTACAGGAGGTCCCACGGAGACGCAAGTTGCAGCTCGGGCGATTCCGTAGCTGGAATCGGGGGTGAACGAAGCGTCCTGCTAAATCAGCGCAAGCAATCCGATTCCGGTGCTCCTTCCACGGTCATGGGGCAGTCGCAGCTACGAAATGGGGAAAGTGGAACATGGCGCTTTGTGGGGGCGATGGGGCAGCGGCACAGGGAAGCCCGGCTGGAGGGTGGCGATACGGACCGTCTGTACAGGGGGCCGCATCTCCGCCCAACCTTGTGGCCTCACTCTTCGCGGCGGCAGGGGACTGCGTTAACGCGGGCCCCTGCCGTCTACCGTAACGATGTCTATGCCGTGATACTTCTGGTGGCGCGCCGAAGATGCGTAGTGCCGCAACAGGCGGAACGACACCTCGCGCTCATCGGGAACGGGGGGGGGGGGGGGGGTAGGGACGCTTCCTAACCTGCCCTCGTACTCGGGGGCAGGGATTTCGTGGCGCCACGCCGGGTTGACGCGAGGTATTGTCGGTAAGAATGAAGCCATTTGCGCGTGATACGCATGATGCAGGTAATGCAAAGGTCTCTACTGGGTTGGGACCGGTCCGAGCACCTTGTATCCCTTGAGAGCGGTCCGCTCGGCTGTCGGGAGGACCTCCACCACCACCCGGGAGAGACCTACGACCTCACCGTCGGCGTCGAAGCTGTAGTTGTCTCCGAGCGCGCCGCTCCAGGTGATGCCGTACAGACAGTCCCGGAAGGCGTCCGCATCCTGGTCATCGTTGGTCTGCCTGAGGCACTCGGCTGTGATGTAAACGTCGTCGTATGCGGACCCCAGATGCCACGGCAGCGAGATGTAGTTATGGCGCTCCCTGAAGTTGGCCAGCACCTCCTGCGCCTTCGCGTTGCCGGGGTCCAGGTCAGCCGTGATGGCCTTCATGCCCGTCGCTGCGTCGCCGGCCACTTCCAGGGCAGTCGTTCCCAACGACACTGTTTCCGCGTAGATCGGCCCTTTGTAGCCCACCTCCCGCGCCTGCTTGATAATGGCCCCCGCCGAGAATTCGGACTGCGGCGCGAGATGGAGCGCGTCCGGATTGGCGGCGAACAGCTTCCCCAGTTGCGACCTGAAGTCGGTGGCATCGGATGTGTACCGCTCCCCGGCCACGATCCTGCCGCCGCGTTTCTCGAACTGGGCAACCGTCGTGAGCCTCACACCCTCGGCGTAGTCGGTGGCCTCCGTGATGGTGGCCAGATCGCGGATCCCGTCCGCCCACAGAACGTTCCCTGTGCCGATGCCCACCTGAATATCGCTGATCTGCGTGCGGAAGATGTAGTCGCCGGCGTTGGCGATGTCCGGGTTGCTCGCCAGTCCGGAGAACAGGACCACCCCATCCGCCTCCGCCAGCGGGGCCACGCCAAGCATGGCGCCGCTGCACGAGGTTCCCAGGATAATCTTCATGCCGTCCACGTCGGTCAGCTTGTTGTAGGCCGTAATGGCGTCCTGGGCGCTGCATTTGGAGTCCTCGACGACAAGCTCCAGGCTGCGCCCATTGATGCCGCCCGCGGCGTTGATCTCATCGGCGGCCATCTGCTTGGCCCGCTCGGCCACCGTGCCGTAGGTCTCGCCGGGGCCCGTCAGCGATTCCAACACCCCGACCATGAAGGGGACCGCCTGCTGTCCGTCACCACCGCCGGCGCAGGCCATGGCCGCCACCGCCAGGACCGGCGCCAAGGCGAAAGCAAGAAGCCGCTCTCTAGACGACAGGTGCATGACAGTGCTCTCCAAGTGGGCGGGCGTTGGCGACGCCGCCTCGACAAGCGCTCGTAGCCAAGCCAAACATCAGAACCAGCGCCCGGGCGCACAGCCTCGCTGTGATGCTGGGCATACTATTCTACCCCTGCCGCTCGACCGAGCTCGCGGATGCGGCCATGCTGTCGTCCAGCGCTTCGATGGTGATGGCGAGCGATTCGGTGCGCTGCTCGGCTTCCCAGCGCACCACCGGCGTGAACCGGACGTCATCGCCGGTGCGCGTCTTCTCCGCCATTGGGACGGCGGGTTTGGAGTCCAGGGTTACGGCGCCGCCGCGGCTGCCGCCCTTGGCAAGTTCAACCCGCCTAACCGGCTGTGAACTTTGCCGCTTCCTCCGAACCGCCTGTAGCATTCCCTTCACTGTAAGAGTGAGCTCCTGTCCCAGCAAGGGCGCCTCCCTGCACAATCAGGTACTCCTCCCTGATCGGCCGACCGTCCAGCCAGCATTCCAGAATCTCACGGACTCCCGCTGCGTAGCGGGCTTGGGCTGAAAGGGAAGTGCCCGAGGTGTGGGGAGTCATGGCGTGGTTGGGCATGGTTCTCCAGGGATGGTCATTGGGCGCCGGCTGAGGAAACCAAACATCGCCCGCATACCCTGCCAGTTGGCCGCTCTCAAGAGCTCTTACGATGGCGTCCCGGTCACAGATTTTGCCGCGGGCAGTGTTTACGATATAGGAGCCTCGCTTCATCTTACTGATCAAGGCATCGTTGAACATATGCTCAGTCTCGGGATGGAGAGGACAATGGATGCTGACCACATCACATGCACTGACCAGCGACTCAACGGTTTCATGGAACGTCAGACTCAGTTCTTGCTCGACTTCAGCTGTAAGCCGATGCCTGTCGGTGTAGTGGAGCGCGACATCGAAAGGCTTCATTCGTTTCAGGACCGCTAGGCCGATCCTGCCGGCCGCCACTACACCAACGTTCATGCCCTCAATGTCGTAGGACCTGGAAGCGGCGTCGGCAATATTCCAACCGCTCCTGACGACCCAACCGTACTGGGGGATGTAGTCCCTGACCAGCGCCAGCATCTGCATGACCGCATGTTCCGCGACGCTTATGCTGTTGCACCAAGTCACTTCACATACGGTGATGTTCCTGGCGATGGCCGCCTGAAGGTCAACATGGTCCGACCCAATGCCAGCAGTTATTGCCAACTTGAGATTGGAAGCCTTTTCAATGCGCTCGGCGGTGAGATACCCGGGCCAGAAGGGTTGGGAGATGACTATATCGGCGTCTGCCAACTCTCTTTCAAAGACGGAATCAGGCCCATCCTTGTCTGCCGTTACGACGAACCGATGTCCCCGTTCACCCAGGAATCTCTCCAGGCCAAGTCCGCCCGAAACAGATCCTAGAAGGTGACCTGGGGTGAAGTCTATGGAAGCCGGTGAAGGTAGAGTTTGACCATCCGGATATCGAGTAAGGTCGGGTATATTGTCGCGGGCGTAGTTCGGAGGAAACCCCGTCACCGGATCCGGATAAAGAACACAAAGCACTTTCTGAGCAGAGGAGGAACTCATATTAACACCCTAAGTCCAGTTTGGCGCATTATACATCAAATGGCCTGCCCAGGAAACTCGGTCCCCGCTGACCCTCTACCTGTCCCTGCCGGACTAACGGATCTCCTGTTAATCCTAACGACCGCACGCTGCTGTGGGGTGCTGCCCCCGCCAGAGGGGAATTACATGCCAATTTACACAGGCAAGCCCGTAAGCCTGACCGCCCCCACCATCCGTTGGACGCCTTCACTACGGCGACCGTTTCCTCCGGCTCCAGATGGTCTATCTCGTCCAGGCAGGTGAGCTCGGGCTGATCGTAGGAGGAAGTCCCCGTCGGCAACGGGGGACCAACATCATAGAGCTCGTTGGGCGCCGGCGGCAGGCGTTGTATCCGAACTTGGGCATTGACTTCATCCGGTAGACCGGCGATCCATCCCCCGATGCTTCGATCAGGAAGCCAGCCTGTCCAAGTGGAGACGGCCTTACCGGCGGCATCTATGGCTCTCCCGTCTGACGACGGCGCTCCTGCGCCTGGCCCCTCCACTGCCGCGCACCCGGCGCTAGAACCGATGGGGCTTTGCCACTAGGGAAGCAGAGGTGTGTGCTATTCTATGAGGTAAAGCAGATTGCCCCGGCGCGCTTTCCGCGAGATCTGCATTCTTTCAGGAGTTGTTTCCGGCATGCGCTTCCTTATCGACAAGTGGCGACGCATTGGCAGCCGGCTGTACCTGGCCTTGGGCTTCGCGGTGGCCCTGACCCTGGTGTCCGGCGCGGTGGGCGTCTACTACTTCGAGCAGAGCGGGGACCTGAACTACCAGGTCCAGTCGGAGTCTGTGCCTGCGCTGGAGGGATCCTGGGCCGCTGCTCGCGAGGCGGAGCGGTTGCGCATTTTGGGATTGGAAGTGGTGGCCGAATCTGAATCAGGGTTTCAGGACTTGGAAGCGGACGTCGTTGCCAAGTCTTTGGAACAGATGGCAACCGCTTTGGGTGAGGTGAGCAGCGTACCGGCGCTGGCGTCGGATGCGCAGGCCGTCAGCGACGCGGCCTACGCTTTGGCTGAGGTCATTGACAATCTCGCTGCGAACCAGAATGACCTGCTGAGCATAAACGAAGTTGCTGCCAATTACCGATTGCGCCTAACAACAACTTCGTCCGATGTTGGTGAGTCAGAGGCGGCTTTATCGGTGTTGCGGCAGGCGTTGCAAGCCGATGATGAGGCTGCCCTTCAGGGATTGTGGAACGAGTTTACATCTCTGAATGCGATCGGCATCGACCCGGCGGTGGCGTCTTTGGGGGAGGGTGAGGGAGCGTTCTACATCCGCGGCCTCCAGCTGGTGTTGGAGGCCAACGTTAGGGACTTCGCGGCGGCCTTTGATGTGTCGAGCGCGGCCCTGGAGAATTCTGTATCGAGCTTGTTGGCGGCCTCCAACGCTCACTCTTCAGAGGCACTGGGCATGGCCGTCAGCAGTTTCGACGAGGGACGGACCCTCTTGACGGCCATCAGCGTGATCAGTGTGATCGTGGCCACTCTGGCAGCGTGGCTGTGGGTAGGAAACGGCATGGTGCGACGGCTTTCACGCATGTCGGAGCGTATGCGGGGGATGGCCGACGGAGACTTGGAAACCCCGGTGCCGGAAGTGGGGCGCGATGAGATCGGAGAATTGGCCAATGCCCTGGAGATCTTCCGGCAACAGGCCCTGGAAGTTCAACGTTTGAATTTGGTCGAGCAGCTGTATGAGGAGTTGCGTCAAGCGAATGCAGAGCTGCAGCGGGTACAGGCACGCCTCGTCGCCCAGGAAAAGTTGGCAGCTTTGGGTGAGTTGGTGTCCGGCGTGGCGCATGAGATCAGCAACCCCTTGAATTTTGTCCATAACTTCTCCGAGGGTTCTCTCGAGCTCTACAGTGAGCTGTCGGAGATGTTGGAGACCTATCGGGATAGAATGACGGCGGAAGACACGGCATTGCTGGATGATATCAGTCAGGAGTTGACCAACAGCCTGAATCGTATCCTTTCCAATGGAGGGCGCGCGCTGGTAATCGTGGAGCGTATGCGCGGCATGGGAGTTGTGGGTGGAGAGCCGGTTATGACCGACTTGAACGGAGTGTTGCAGAGCGCCGTGCAGTTGGGAAGCGAAACTTTCAGCGCAGAGTGGCAGGATTTCTCGATACAACCCGTCTTCGACTTGGACGCATCGTTAGGTGAGGCGCCATTGGTGGAGCGAGACTTCAGCGAAGCGATCCTGAACTTGGTGTCGAACGCCTGCTATGCAATGCGGCTGAAGCGGGATGCCTCAGACGATAGCTACGAACCGATGTTGGCCATTTCGACCCGTCTGGTGGGTGATGTGGCGGAGATACGAGTCCGGGACAACGGTCCTGGAATCCCGGATGACGTTGTTGGCCGTATATTCAATCCCTTCTTCTCGACGCGCGATGGCGCGTTGGGGGCTGGGTTGGGCCTGCCCATCGCTGCCGATGTGGCTCGTCGGTTGGGGGGGGACATGTCTGTGGACACAGTGTACGGAGAGTATGCGGAGTTCACGATGACCGTGCCAGCCACGAGTACGACTGCTACTACTGCTGCTGCTGTGCTGGAAGCCGAGGAACTCGGCTAACGAACCGGCCAGTCTACGAACCCCATTTGTGCAACAGGCTGCAGCCTTAGCTTCGCCGTAGAATCAGGTAGGCGAAGACGCCCATGGCCATTGCGCTAGCCAGGCCCTGGATGAAGATGAGCGTGGCGCGTCGCCGGGGAGTGGACGCGATGCCGCCCAGGGTGTCGCGGATGCGGGGAATGGCATCGCCGACTAAGGGGATTGCTGGCTGCTCCAAGTCGCGTCGAGTAGTCTGTGGCGCTGGTTCGGCGGTAGGTGTTGAGGTTGGACCGATCGTGGGCGCGGCGGTAGGCGCCTCTGTGGATGTCGGCGTGGGCGCGGTAGTGGGTGTGGGCGTGGGTATTGGCGCAGGCGCAGGCGTCTGAGTAGGTGTCGGCGTGGGGGTGGGGGTGGGGGTGGCCGTTGGCTCAGGGGTGGGCGTAGGAGTAGGCGTAGGCGTGGGCGTCGGTGTGGGAGCCGGCGTAGGTGTAGGCGTAGGCGTAGGCGTAGGTGTGGGAGCCGGCGTAGGTGTAGGCGTAGGCGTAGGTGTGGGAACCGGCGTAGACGTAGGCGTCGGTGTGGGAACCGGCGTAGGCGTAGGTGTGGGGACCGGCGTAGGCGTGGGCGTAGGTGTGGGAACCGGCGTAGGCGTGGGCGTAGGTGTGGGAACCGGCGTAGGCGTGGGAGCCTGCGGCGGCGGCGGCGGCGGCGGGAGAGGAGGCGATCCCGTGGCGCTCGTATCCAACACCGGGACCACGATTTCCGATGGCCCTCCTACCTGATAACTGTCAAATACCCAATTGACTGCGACTCGGATCGTGCGGTCCGTCGTGATCACGCCATCGTCATCTACGCGATAGGTCAGGTCACGCGTCTCCGCGCCCGCCCGAAATACGAAGGCTATCAATGCATCAGCGAATTCGCCTTTCGATGAATCGTATACTAGAATCCCGCCCCGGACCCTCATTTCCTCGGTGGCATCCGCTGGGAGCGGCGGGGCGATACGCGCCGTGACGGTCAGCTGCTCCCCTTCTCGCACCGGCGAGGGATCGACTCTCTCCAAGCTCACCATTGGAAGCTCCTGCCCCTCCGCTCGACCCCAAGGCTGAAAGGTGAGGATAAATAATACGACACAGAGAGTCAGGATTGTTCGCTTGAAGTCAAGGATTTTGCGAAAACTCAGCAATGCTAGAATCCTGTCCAACAATTCGTTCCTGTAGACGAAAAACGCCACGCAATAACCTACTTACGGCAACCGGGACTTTGCTGTGGAGTTATTCGCACTCTTTCACTCTACTAGAGACACATATCGTTTAAAATATTGTTCCTTGGACAGACTCCTAGAAACCAGGACGGAGACCCCTTGTTGCGAAGGGGTAATTTGGCAGTAAGGCCAACGCGAGCAAAGTGAGTGTCCAAGTTTGCCCGAGCCACGCAGCATCATTCATGGCCTTCTCCTCCGAATATCCCAGGGTTCGCTTCGCTCTGTTCCACCAGTTCCAGCGCGCTCAGATTGTCCGCAGCATTGACCGGCAATACGTACACCGCAGTGACCAACTAAGAGTCGGCGTCCACTACCACCGCCGCCTTCCGTCCATCGAACCGTCGACTGCTTTTGTGGCCATGGCGCATCTCCGGGTCATGCACCGACAAGATGCGGCCCCGGCTCACCCCCCAACCCCTCAAGTCCGCTCCGCCTTGGTCGGTTCCGCGTCTTGGAGCGGCAACTGCCCCAGCAGTTTCGACGCAGCCACAATCCACTGGCGCTCGGGGCTGTCTTCCGCCAATCCCCCTGCGCCTGCTGCGGCAACTCCAATTGTCGGTCCGCCTGCGGAGACTCGAACGAGGCTCCTCAACTATCATCGCCTTCAACCGGCTCAAAGTCCACTGCCCACGAGCACCGCAAATTTTGGCGTAGTTTTGGGAAACCGGAATCTTGGCCCAGGAGGTCGCGCGGGGGATGCGGGAGGCCGCTTCCGGAGGCTTCTGGGTCGGCAGCCGGGCGCCCTACGGCTACAGCAAGCTCATGGCGCAGGTCGGGGCCAAGAAGCGACCCACCCTAAAACCCGACCCCGACACCTCCCCCGTCATGAGGCGCATTTTCGAGATGGCTGAGGCCGGACGGGGTTTACTGGACACCACCAAGACACTGAACGACGAGGGCGTTGCCAGTCCCTCAGACAAGCTCTGGGGCAAGACCAACGTCCACGCCATTCTCGGCAACGAGGCTTACACCGGGACTCTGGCCTGGGGCGCGAACGCAAAGGACAAGGCGGGGCCGGTCGGGTGAAGCCGGCTAAGCCCCCGGCCCATCGCAAAGCGAAGGCTGCGGACATCCGTCGCCCATGCGCACGAACGCCCGGCGCAAGCGCCAGATAGCGGTCAACCCTGGTGGAGCAAAAGCCACCGTCTGCGGGGAGGCGGGGTCAGGTGACCTCGTTTAGTTTCCCCGTCGCGCAGTCGTAGACGAAGCCACGCACATCGTCCTTATTGGGAATGAAGGGGCTTGCCTGGATTCGGGCCATCGACTGTCGCACGTCCCCCTCAAGATCGCCGAACGCCTCCAGCGCGAAGGCCGGCCGTAGGCCCGTGTCGGCCATGATCGCGTCCTTCAAGTCGTCATCACGGAAGGTCAGCATTCCGCAGTCCGTGTGGTGGATGAGCATGATCGACGTCGTGCCCAGCAGGCGTTGCGAGATCGTCAGTGAGCGGATCGCATCGTCGGTCACCACGCCACCGGCGTTTCGGATGACGTGGGCATCGCCTTCCCCGATCCTCAGCAAGCTGTGCGTGTCGAGGCGGGCGTCCATGCACGCCACGACCGCGAGGCGGAGCCCCGGAGGCATGGGCAAGTCGCCTTTGTCGAAATTTTCCGCATAGCGAGTGTTATTCGCGAGCAGGTCATCAATAACGGGCATTTAATCCTCCCTGCGCCGTTTATCTGAGTTCGGCCTTCACACGTATTCAGTCCTTGATTTTGTGCAGCATGGTGGGCTTAGTAAGACTGAATTGCGAACTTTTCGCTGGGAGATCCGGCTATAGGGAAGCGGCCGCCGACCGCTGGTAAGCGCTTCACGAGCTTCCGGCTCTCACGGTTGGAGGCTCGTCCTATGATTCTCCACTGTGCCCCTGACCCAACCCACATTATCGCCTTGCGCACTTGCGAAGACAAGAGCGGAGGTATCGCCGGGAAATCCACCAACACAAGCCGACTCTGCCAAGCCGGTCACCGACTGCTCCATGTGATAGACCCTCGGCTGACAGGAACCTTGTCGCTAGTCGGACCTCCGGTAGTGTTCGGCGATTTCTGGAATCATGACCTTGAAGATGTTTCAAGCCCAAAGCCAATCAAGTTCCGAGAATGCGAGCTTTCGTTCGAAGTTGTCGATATTGTCCCTTACATTGAGAATAAGACATCGGTCATTCCCGCCGTTCTTGACGCCGCGCAGGCCTCTGCCAATCATCTGGAAGTAGAGGTTGGGACTGTACACTGGGCGAGCGACTATGATGGCCCGCGTCTTGGGTGCATCGAACCCCTCTCTGAATATTCCGTAATTGACAAGAGCTTTGATTTCTCCCGCGCGGAACTCCTCCACAATGCGGCGACGGCTAGAAGTATCAGTAGCTGCGCTTACAGCACGGGCTCTGACTCCCATTGAGGCCAAGAGGGCCGCGACCGTCTGCGCGTGTTCGACGGATGTGGCGAAAATTAGCGTCGGCCAGGCGGAATCGATATGTTCCTTATATGCTTGAACGATGCGCTGTGTACGGCCAATGTCATCGGCGATTCGCCCTTCGACACTACGGGGCAACCAGGGAGTTTCTCTAGACTGCTGCAATTCATCATCGGACATGGAGAACCGGCCCCCCTCGATAGTGTCATGATCGGCCTGAGCAAGTATGCGCATGGTTTGTAGTTCTCGGATTACATCTTCAGGGTCGTCGTTCGTGAATGCGCCCGAATCCAGACGGTTGCTGCCGTAACGATTCGCTAGCCGAGCAGTCTCGGCAACATCGTGGCCCCTGTATGGCGTAGCAGTGAGACCGATCAGTAACGGTTCATGGGAGCGCCTCCAACGAGTCAACCCGAGCTCCTGCATAACCGACGTAAAGGTGGGCGCCACCGATCTATGCGCCTCATCGAAGACCAGGAGCTTGAAGTCCGCCAAAAATCCATATGAATCGGGTTGCCTACTTATCTTGGCAGCCAGTGTCTGGATGGTTGCGACAATCACGTGCATGTCCCCGGTAGGCAGCGGTTGAGGCTGCCCAGCCCACATTCTAGATATTCGTAGCTGAGTCGCCTGAGCGCCCTCGCTCGCCCAGACTTGACGCCAGGCCTCAACAGCCTGCTCGCACAGCTCGTCGCGGTCAGCAACCCACAAAATACCGCCCTTGAAACCGTCCTCTCGCATAGCTTCGACAATAGCCTGGACAGCCACTCGCGTCTTTCCTGAACCAGTGGGCATGCTGATCATCCCGCGTCGTTCGCCCGCCGTTCCGTTCGAATGGATCAGCCTTCTCGCGTTACCGACGACTTTGCGCTGGTAATCATGAAGCTCGGGCAGCGAGTAAGGCCCTTCTACCTCCACGTAGGGGTCGCGTCGAGGATTCCGCTCTCCGGCCCACTCTTCCCCGAATCCTAGCGAGCGGACGAATTCGACAGCTCTCTGGCTCCCTGCCCACTGCTTAGGAGGATCCAAGCGGACCAGCGCGTCGCGATACTCACGAAGTGCACCAGTGTGGAACGTAGCGATTGCCGCCATTGCCGCCCGAATACCCACTACTGGGCTCTGACTCCGTTCGAGTATTGTTATCAGAGAGCTCGGCAAACGCTGCCTCAGCTCGAACTCGCCCACCGCCGCAAGTAGCCGCTCAGCATCCGTCGCCCATTCCCTGACCGCATCGCGCTCCGCTTGCACGTCGGCGTCGGTCAGGCCAAGTAGAATCCTTTCGATCTGTTCGCGGTCGAGTTGTAGCCCGAGCGCTCTCAATATCGCTGCTATCTCGTCTCGCTCATCACCTTTTCGCGTGACGTAGACCGTACCCTCGATGATTATGCAATCTCGCTCCTCATGGCCGTTGACTCCGTCCATCTGTTGAAAACCGTCACAGCGGACCAGTTCAAGGTTCGCCCGCTCTTTCGAGAGGTGCGTTCTCAACCCAGGCCATTCATCTACCAATGGAACGGGGGCGTCTGCACCAATCAGTTCGGTGGGCGAATCGACCTCGGATTGGAGTTCGAAGACTTGACGAATCCAGGCAGCCCTAGGATGCGAAAGCAGCTTGAACAACACGGCTAGACTCTGTGAAGGGTCCCCAAGGCCATCGGAGAGCGGGAAAATCCCATCTCGCGTCTCAATACCCCCGTGCTGCCGCAGGATCTCTATCGCGGGTGACTCGAAATCTATACGCGGGTAAATCTCTTGGGTGTTATGTCGCATCGTCCAGCGCTTATAGGTGTCATCTAGGGCGAGGAGGTCCCATGTGTATTTGGCCTTGTCCTCTTCTGAGAGCAGCTCCAGCAAATCCAACGGTCCACCGGTCTCAGGCTTCTCGAACCCGAGCAGATCATCCCGAGGACGGCGGCCAATATCCCTCTTGGCACGCTCTTGAAACACTGTTTTGCAGCGCCTTATAAATTGATGACTTTTGGCAAGGGATAGTTCGTGCCCGGCGCGTGGCGAAGAGACGGCGCCGAGTTGCGTAAGGAGGGGCAATTCCGATTCATGGTACTGGACGTCTATGGAGACATCTCTGTCTCTACTACCATCTGCGGGGACGATCGGGCCGGGCAACAACGTTTGAAAAAGCGAACGCCACTTCCCGGAAATCGTGCGTACGCAAAGCTTGTCGCGCCAATTTTCCCCTCTGTGTGTGGATTCGTTGATGATCTTCTTCGCTTCCTTCTGGTCGACGTAGCGAGCAAGTCGCCAGAACTCATGCCATTCCTCGTTACTGGTTACTCTACGTTCATACTTGGGGGTGCCCAACAGGCGTGACGCAAATTCCCTGAACGCACTTTCCGCTGAAGCAGGCTTGATTCCCAGCTTGTTCAACGAATCCAGCGTCTCGGGTTCTGCCTGCAACTGGGGGTGGACCAAATTGCTCTCAGTTGAGGTGTTGTCACCGCCAAGAAACACGGTGTCTGGGTTCGGCACGACCCACGTTCCGGCAGCCGTAAGCACGATGCTGCCGAGAATATTGTGGCTTCCACGTATGGATTCTGGAATCAAAGCCGCTGTTTGGATGGCGGCAGTTGAGGCCTGGAGCGCATGGACTTCCTCGGTTGCATTCTCTACTAGCCCCTTCAACCAATCCGAGATGGCTGCCCTGGAAAGCGGCTTGCCTATGACCCGCTCCAAGGTGGCCAGCCTATTTCGACTCAACGCAGTGTGGTGCAGCCAACCTGATGGGCGCCCGGCATAGGCAGCCCAGCGGTCTAGTGAATCCCAGGCTATCTGTCCGTCACGGGTCAGTTCTCGCGGCGGGTACGAAATATCGGGTATCTTCCTTAGCGTGCCGTCTTGATCGGGAACGAAATCTTGGCCCTGAAGATTCGAATACAATTGGGCGCGCAGTCGCTCGCTGTGCTCACTGTCATCGGCTTCACGTCTGCGTGGCAAGGCATCCAAGTGCTGTGCCGGGTCTTCCTGTGCCAAGAGTCTTGGCAGGGCGTCGGCAACCATTCGAGCTGCCGCGTCGATCAGCTCATTATTGTAGACCCCGGGCAGCAGGTTTTGACGGTCCTCATTGGTCTTCCACGGAGCGTTCAGAATGCCGGACAGCAGACTTGTAGTCATCGTGGGGAAGAATGCCCAGAACTTGCCTGGTTCATTCAGCCGATTGACAGGCGCCGCCCACCAAATCGGAACTTCGTCCTCATCGTCCAGACTTCTCCTATCACTTCTGGCATCAGGAGAAAGCTCGTGAATAGCCTTTGTGAGCAACCACTGGATTGTACTGCTGCCATCATAAAGAACAAATAGATGATCTTCGCGGCGTAGACTGAACGAGCGGGTGTCTTCCTGATTATCGTCTTGCAGCACCAACTTAGAGACGTGCTCAACGAAGAGAAGAAACTCTGGCGGAAAATCTCTTATCTGCGAAGCAAGGACCTCATGTGCTCCAGCCTTTAGCGGAAGGCGCACGATGTTCACTGCCCATGCCATGAGTTCGCGTAGAATCGGGTCAGATTCCATATCTGGCCAAGGATCAAAAGGGTCCGGCAAGCGCAAGGCTGGATAACGCTCAGATGCTGGCGCAACAGGTTGTATGAGTTCGCGTGCCTTCGCGCGGTCAAATCGGAATGACCCAGATCGGCTGAAGAATTCAGGTGTGTCTGTGACACCTAGCACCGACTTGAAGCCCAGGCCGAATCGGCCAATCTCAGTAGTGCCGCGCTTGCTAGAGAGGTGCGAAAACATTAGGGCCGTCACGCCACTCGAATCGATGGGGCGCCCTTCATCAGCACAGTAGAGATGTGTCGGTGTTAGCCTGATCTGGATGCGGCCGCTGCCTAAACCTGCCAGCGAGTCAGCACTGTTTTGCACAAGCTCAAACAGCTGGCGGTGGGCATAGCCGCCGCGGGCTGTGTCTTCTTCATGATTGGCGTGTTCCGCAATCAGATTCGACTGGCTACGATAGGCCTCCAGTGTCTTCTGCGACTCTCTGGTGATATAGCTACCGAGAGGCCCATCCGGTCCAGCCCAAACAGCTCGCGAAGGAGCCGGGTGATTCGCGGGGAGCGCGTATGCAGTTTCCTTTTGCCCCCCAATTACCTTGTTCCTATTGTCGACTCTGCGTCCCTTGCGTTTCTGATTGCGCTTCCTACGCTTTGCCATTCTCAATCACTCGCTTGCAGGAAAGTAGGCTACTTAGATAATTCAGTTTCTAGTTCGGCTGTCCTCGCTAGAAACTGAACAACTCCTGAACCAGCCTAGAGATTGCCTCAGAGTCTATGCCGCCGTCAGCAGAATCCTGCGTAACGATCAGTGACCCCATTGGCCCGCCTCCTTCTTCTCTTGGGACGATCCCGTGGCCCTTCAGCCATTCTACTTTCTCTTCCCATCTCCGACGGTAAGCACCATCAGAGAGCATTCCCAGGTGCTCCCAGTAATATCTCTCCCCAGTGTTATCATCCTCGATAGTGAAGTCAGGTAACTTGGTGAGGCCGCCGATTTCAAGAGGCTCTTCGTAGCGGTAGTTAATTCTATTGGCGTGAAGCAGATTCGCTATGATCACCTCCGACTTCGAGCGCACGAGTTCTCCTCTGGCAGTTCGATGAATGAGCCGCTCTTCCAAGAACCTCTCGCCGACCTGAACCGGATCAGGCGGTGCGAAAAGATTCGTGAGCCGGCGAGCTGCTTCAGAATGCAGCTCCGAGCTGAGCCGTTGAAGTTCAATCGGCGACCCTTGCATCAAGATGACAATTTTCTGCTTCTGCCTGGTCAATGCCGTGTATATCAACTCCCGCGTGAGCATGTGATTCGCCTTGGGCAGGATCACCAAGACCGTACCAAACTCGCTGCCCTGGGCCTTGTGAACGGTTAGCGCATACGCGAGCTCAAGGTCGGCCTGACCTTCCTCATCGAAGTCTCCCGGCCAGAACTTCACGACCGACCCTCGCTGCGTCGAGAATTCCACCTCAAGGTTTCGGGGTGGATGGTCGAAGTTTCTTGTCCGCATCTGTCCTACGACAATGCCTACTTCGCCATTCGCGAGGTAGCCTTCTTCATTTGGCCATCTTCTAGACTTCGGTATACGCCAGTTCCTGTTATTGATGACCTTGTCGCCATAGACGATAAGTTGATCACCTTGTGGCTTCAGGAAGCGACGTTTCTGGAAGGGCGGTACTTCTGTCGCACTTTCGATCTGCTTCGACTTGTACCGCTGGTGGAGGAGTCGGTTGATAGGTTCAACGCCCCACGGTTTCTGTCTGGAGGCGCTGAGTATTTGCCAAGCCTCCGCCTTAGCGCCCGAGCGACGTACGTTGAAGTAGGCGTATGGTCCTGATATCTCCCCTCCGAGGCTCTTAGCGAATTGGAGTGCCTCGTCCTCGTTCTTGTCGAACCCAAGATGCTCGGCGAGTGCTTGTGGCAACTGATCCTTCAGGTCATCCGATGTTTCCCAGTGGACCACCTTTACCGTTTCACTCTGTCTGTGGCCTGAGAGTATCTCGAAAACACTGTCATGGCTAGGCCCTGGGTCGCCCCCGAACCACTCTGCGAGTTCGAGGCCGTCGAGGTCTTGAGAGCCCTGTCCTTTGGGGTCTTGCCGCCTGGGTACTGTCAGTTCCGCGTATGAATGTCCGACCTTGGGAGAACCAGGCGTGAACTTCTCAGGCCTTAGCCGCATTATGATATCGATGAACGGCTTTCCTGCGCCGATTGGCGGAAGCTGCCGCCGGTCACCCACCAGAATCAACCTGTCTAGTCCTGTCAGCGTTTCAATGAGTGCCGCAAGCATTTCCTCAGTGAGCATGGAGCACTCGTCCACAATCACTGTGCGACCCACCGCTTCCGCCGGTTTACTAGTCAGGATGTACCGCTGAGTGGCACCGCTATATCGGCCTGATTTCGTCAGGAACTGGGCAAGTGTGTAAGCCTTGATTTTGTCGTGGCTGGTCTGCCCCACAATCTCCTCAATTCGGACGCGGGCTTTCCCTGTCGGGGCTAGCAGTACAACTCCACTCTTACTGATCTCCGGGTGCTTGCAGAGGACCGATAGAAGAGTTGTCTTTCCAGTTCCGGCCGAGCCGATGAGGGCGCTAATCCGGGCATTGGCGATCTCATCAAGAGCCGCTGCCTTCTCTCTACGCGCCCTCTCTTCGTCTTCTCTGTCTACCGGTTCTGTGGGAAGTTGGGGAAGAATTTTGTCTAACTCGCTTCGCCAGTCGACCACAAGGCCGTGCCGTCGACCTCCAGCCCGAGCTTCGACAGTCTTCCGAATGAGGTCACCGGCCGCGCCCAAACGTTCAATCTGATAAGCAGGTTTCCCGTCCTTCATATCTACGACACGTACTTCACGTGCGAAGAGTGTGTTTTCAGCGACCCTGAGCAGGTCGCCGGTCACCAGTGTACGTTGCTCATCATCTCTCTGGTCCCGCCCGCGAAGGCTCTCTATAATCTTCTCTCTTTGAACCAGAGTGTGACCCTGGTCCGCTGCCGCCTCAAGTTCACGAATTGACAGGGCACGCAGGCGCCGTGCGTCCACGGGCGTGTTGATCTGCGATGGTTCAGGAGCCGGGAACTTCAAACGAACAGAGGGGGCCGGCAGCAACCCTCTGTCGACCGAGTTGATGGGCACCGGAGTCGACGTCAATCGGGTGGCTTCATAGGTCAAGTACGGGTTGCTTATGAAGTTCGAGTCCTCACCCTCGATCCCCCGCGCACTTCTCTCCTCCTCAGTGGCTAGCGCTCTAGCCTGCTCCTGCATCAAGTCAATGCGGCTCAGAAGCTCAAGGAACTGCCGACGCTCATCTGTCATCTGCTTCCATGCCATTGCGGTGGTATGGTCTATGCACCTGGCAAGCTCCGGCTGGAGGTGGTCTTTGGGTGAGTCGAGTATCGAAAACCACACCGACCATGGCGATCTTTCGTCCCCTGCTAGTTCGTCCACCGCCCTTGCGACGAAATTACCCAACGGGACACCGCACGCGTAGAGGACAGCACCCATGCCGGGGAACGCTCCACGTTTTTGCCAAAGCCTGCCGAGTTCATTGTCAATCCAAGCTTCTTGCTTCCGGATGTCTGCGTCGAACAGTTCTGCGGACTTTAATAGGGCGTTCCGCATCGACAGCAGCGCTTCTATCGCGGCGTCGTCTCCAACATGCTCCGTTCCGTAGGAGAATTCAGTAAACCGGTCCGGTGGAGCTAGAGCAATCACTTCAGCGGGGTCGAAGGCCTCGCCGTCGTGTGACTTCTCTAGGGCCTCGTGGTAGGGCAATATGAAGCCGTCCTCGAATCCAGGGCGAATCGAGTGGCCCATCATCCGCTCCCACAGGATACTCCGCAGCTTTCCGTCAGGTGACCCGTCATATCGATACTCCGTGAGTGGGCCGACGGACTTCACGCGGCCGACACCCAGGAGAAAGCGCCGACCTGGCATGTCGTCCACTAGAGGTATCTGTTTGGCATAAAAAAACACGAGAGATGTCTCCTCCTTCACGTGTCCCCAAAACGATTCAAGAAGAGTTCTCTGGTTTCGGTGGTCCTGCCACCAATTTGTACGGAAGTCGAGGCGGGGTTCAAGGCCCTCATCCACTTCATCAAGAGGAGAGTGCTCTCGGAGTTCCCCGAAAGCATTCTTGCTCATCCATCTAAATGGCAGAGCGGGTGCGGTATATGGTCGATAGTTGAGGGGAGTGGGTCTGAAATGGCCGTGGGTGTCCGGGTTACCTCCCACGTATGGGTGGACATGGTTCCTCAGCAAGCCATGCGGACTCATGAACGCTACCCTCTCCACGAGACAGGGAGGGACCTGCTGCGAATGGAGGTCTCTGAAATGACTGCCCGCGACACTGGCTTCTGCGGCCTCGTCTTTATTCTCAGCTATGCGGGGCAGCTTGAGACACGCTGAGTTGTTTGCGGGGTCAGCGCAAACAGTACCCTCCCACCCTCTGTCGTGCCAGGGAACCCTTACTGAGACATGTCGGATCGGAAAAGACAAGTTTGAAGTCGTCACGTCGGCAATCTCCTTTGCGCTACGTCGGCATTGTCCTCACACAACCCCGTCCGAACAGACGATGCGAATGACCTGCGGCTCCGCAGCTTGTGACCGATCAGTGTCATCAGCCGGGTTGAGGCGATACCGTTCCCGGAGAGCTTCAAGGCGGGTCAGGAGTACGGAGCCCTCAATCCTCAGATTCCTGATCTCGCCCAAGGCGCTCTCAACCTGTGGAGACACATCCCCTAGGAATATCTGCCGCAGCACTTCGATGCGGCTCAACAGTCCCGCGTCCTCATGGGCCTCGCGCATGGCGATGCCGAGGTGACGCGAGACATAGCGGCGCGCACGTGTGTCTCGCGGCCTTCTGGCCCTACCCAGCCGTCGCTGGAAGTCCGTGCTGAATGCCTCGAACGCGGCCATGACGCGCTCGTTCGTGTCTGCGGGCAGCGACTGGGCTGGCGTGTTGGGGCTGCACTCAGCCGCCGCGATGAGTTGCGCTGGGCTAATGGCGCGGGGTTCCAAGCCGCTGCCGACCGCATAGCAGCTTCTCACTCCGCCAGCGCTTAGAAGGACCAGTGTTTCTCCCTGTCGCGGATCGTCGAATGGCGAGGATACGGACGCCATCGTCGCCGGCGACATGAGCGGCGCCTGTGACCCCTCTATCCCCAACACGTTCTGAGCGTAGCTCTCGTTGGACGTCTCAACCTGCACGGTCCTCGCTTCAAGCGCGGATCGTATCCCGTCAGACAGCCGAGTGATTGTTTGCCACAGGTCCGGGTCATCTTCTTGAATGCGCTGTAGCAGCGTGATGGCTCGCTGATTCGCGGCCACTTCGTCCATTCCGTCGTCCATCTCAGGCAGAGTCTTGCCCTCGTAGATGCGATACATCGCACTCGCGTTCAGCCGTTCGGCATCCGAAAGTAGCTTGCTGTCCAATCCTATGAGGTCGTGGAACGACTGAATGCGCCGGTGCAGACGTTCGGTTAGCGACAACTCAGCATCCACCGCTACGTCGGGCCACATGTTGTGCAGGTTGATGACCTCGTGCTCCGTGCCGATGCGGTCGATCCGACCGAACCGCTGGATGAGCCGTACCGGATTCCAGTGCAGGTCATAGTTCAGCACGCAGGCGCAGTCCTGCAAGTTCTGACCCTCGGATACGATGTCCGTCGCCAGCAACACCCGTATTTCTGGACCAGGCAAAGACTCGCGTGCCCCCAAGTTCCAAGTTGGAGAGAATCGCTTTACTATCCTCTCGGCATCCTGGCTGGTGCTGCCGGTCAGCCGCGCGATGTCTGCCTGTCGGCCGCCGGAGTTCAACTCCCTGTAGAGATACTCCACTGTCGTCTCGGCCTCGGAGAAGACCAGTACCTTCCCCGCCTGCACTTCAGGCCGGGCCAAGAATTCCCGAAGCGCACGCAGCTTGTCGTCGTCCTCTGGCCCGATGTCCTTCACACGCCCGAGGATGTCCTCCAACACGTCGTGATCCGCATCGAGGTCTCGTATCCACCTGTCGGTATCGAAGTCGACGGCACTGTGGACCAGCTTGTCGCGCTCGCTGCCCGCCTGCTGACGGCGCTGCTCCTCCTGTTTGAGGACTTCCAGCAGGTCGTCCACGTCGAAGGACTGCCCGGCCAGCAGACGCGTCGCCGTACTGCCTATGGGAACGAAGTTGGAGGCCAGCGCCTCCCGGAAGTTCCGGTTGCTGGTCATCAGGGAGCGGAGCGTGGAGCGGAACGCCTCAATGCTGGACTCTAGCCGCTTCAGCAACAGAACGCCCATCAGCCGGGCGATTCTGTCTCCCGCCCGGAAGAGGTCGCGGTACTCTGGCTTCGCCTTGGCCTCTTCTTCGATATACTCGGTGGCCCGATACCTTGCTGCCTTGTGCTCGCGCAGCAACGTCTCCAGCTCTGACAGTGGTCCCGCCTTGGCGTACACCTTGTCCAGCCGGTACTCCACGTTGTCCAAGACCGGGTCGGGAAAGCGCACCGGCTTGCCGTTCACGAGCGCAGTATCTCCGTACAGGTCCCGTATGTCCCTTCGACGGCGGCGGATGAACACCGGCAGCAGTACCTGATCTATCTCCGCCTTGGGCACCTTCGGCTTGTCGGGAGGCAGCGGAGGCGCTCCAGCCGATCCCAAAGCCTGCCACGTGCCGAACTCCGCCTCGTAGTTCTCGTACAGGACACGGTAGGCCAGCCACTCCTGGGCATTATGGAAGTAGCCCTCCAGGCTGACCGGCTCGATGTTCAGGCCGTGCTCCGTGTCGTGGAGGAACATCCGGAGTTGGCGGTAGATGTCCATGGGACCCAGGTTCTGCGGCGTAGCGCTGAGGAGAATCACCTTATGGTCACCCGACTCCAGGTAGTTGGCGAGGCCCCTGGAACGCTGGTTGATGTTGCGGAAGTTGTGCGCCTCGTCCACCAGTACCGGCCCGCGATTGCGATACGTTTGATCAAGGAGGATGCCTTGCCCGGGCTGAGCCGCGTCCACGTACCGCCCCAGTTCCTCGTCGAACTCGGCTTCGGCGGGGGCGGCGATCATGCTGTGAGAGACGACTTCCGCCCCCAAGGCGAAACGCTCGTTGAACACCTCCCACATGGGCTTCAGTCTGGCCGGGCAGAGAATGAGCGGCGGCCCCTCGTTCGGGTAGCTCACTCGAAGCTGGCGCAGCAGCTCAGCGCCGATGAAGGTCTTACCCAGGCCCACGACATCGCCGATGTAGCACCCTCCGTAGGCCTCGACCATGGACAGCCCGCGGCGCACTGCGTCCAACTGGAAGTTGGCCAACTCCTGGTCGCGTGGCGGAACTGTCAGCTCACCGCCTCCTACGTCGGTGTGGTAGAGCTCGTAGAGCGCCTTCAGGTAGACATGGTACGGCGGTGTCTTCGCCAAGACCCACGACCGTTCCAGTTCCGTCACCAGCGCGTCACCAATGTCCTCCGAGTCTGTCCACAGTGCATCGAACCAGTCGCGCAGAGCCTCCATTTCCGCGTCGCCAGTGACGCGCACGTTGAGCTCAGTGTTGCCGGTGAACCCAGCCAGCGTGAGGTTGGAGGAGCCGACCACCGCCGCTCCGGGTTCGGCGTGGTTGTCGTACCAACATAGGTACGCTTTGGCGTGGAGGGGACTTCGCAGGTAGGCCCGCACCTCCACCCTGCCGAGAGTCACCATGTCCTTCAGCTTGGAGACGGCGGCTTCTGTGGCCCGCTCCTGCGGGAGCACGGCCACGCCCTCGGCGACGCTGGCGACGGTCTCCTGGGCAATTTCGCTTCGCTGGCTGCGGCGCACGAGGGCGTCCGCGTCCAGTCGGGCACGCAGGGCTTGGTGCTGCTGAAGGCCGAGAGCGACCTCCTCCACCACCTGCCGGTCCGTGCGCCCCACCAGGATGCGCACCTTGTTCAGTCGCGCCAAGTCGTCGGCGACGGCCCCGAAGCCGCCGATGAAGAAGTAGCCGACAGCGATGTCGGCCCTGTCAGAACTGCCCAGCATCTCCTTCAGGCGGGCCAGCAGCGTGGGGTCCGTCGTGGAGTGCAGGATGTTCAACGTGCTGCACCTGTAGGGGAGCAGTGAATTGGCATCATGCCTGCCCCCCTCTGAGCAGAGCGACGAATCCCGCCTGCTCGAAGTCCCGATCGTAGGCCAGCGCCTCAGCCATACCCCGTTCCTCCATAACAAGAAAGCTCGCACAGTCAGTGAGGCTCCACGACTGGTCACTCCGCGTGGCGTACCGCTCCGCCGCAGCCCTGAATTGCGCTTCAGTCTGTGGTATCACTTCGATGTCAGGATCGTTCTCAAGGTCTTCCAACAGTTGGGTGACATGGCGTCGACTGCCCTCACCTGACTTTGCCATCGCGTTGAACGCTTCGGCCAGCACCATGTGCGTCGTAACAATTGAAACCTGGCCCAGCCCATCAGCCACCGCTGTCGCTGTAGCGTGGTGCTGGTCTCTGGGGTATAGGAGGGCGATCCAGTAGCCGGAATCCGCAAAGACCGTTCGCATCAGTCCTCTTCCTTCGGGTGGCCATAAAGGTAGTGCTTCTTATTCTTGGCAAGGTCGATAGGAAGGCCATCCCAAGTGTCTGGGGGCAGTGCCGCTTGGCGTTCTTGGACTTTACGGAGTATGCGCAGCAAGGGACCTTCCTTCTGCTCTCCGATATCCCTTGACACCTGCTCGACCGACACCACTACGTCCGCGCCCTCTTCTAGGTCGAGGGGCTCCAACGGAGTGAGAACGCCGTTGGCGTATCGGGCCTTTATGTTGGCAATCATTGTCTATTCCTCTCGCTCACCTGCTTCTTGAGATACCCAGGCATCGCGCGTCTGTCCTCCCGGAGTGCGACGTCGGGATGTCCTCGTCATCGCCGCTCCGACGGGCTGGCGTTCATGACCCGTCGCCACTCCTCGGACGACCACACCTCGTTACCGATGGACCTCAGAAACCTGACGGCCTCAGGGTTGCGACAGAGAGTCTCCGCCAAGTCCGACGGGATCTTTCCGGCTAGGGTTATCAGCCTGTCGGCCAATTCGACCTCATCCTCGTCCAGGGCCTCCGCGAGTGCCTTCGAGATGTTTCTCAACACAGTTTCGCTGGGTGGCTCGACACGTCCGTTCTCGATCTTGCTGAGGTAGGTGAAATCGACCCCCACCCTCTCTGCCAGGTCTCGCTGACTCAGTTGGGCCTGCTTGCGAAACGTGCGCAGACGCTCAGGGAAATCCATATTGCCACCCCCTGGACAGTATTGTACCTTGAGTTGATTTACAACGGCAATGGGAAGTATGATGAATGACGATATTGAGCGATATCTGTCCTTGGTCTCACCTATCTAAAGAGGGAATGGCGTATGCCCATCAGGAGCCGAGAAGACGCGGTCGAAGTCCAGGACCGTATCCAGCATATCTTCGCTGCGCCTGCGAGCGATCGGGGAGCCGCCGTGCGTTCACTGTTCGTTGAGGTGCTCGATTTCAACCCAGCATCTGGACACGTGGACTTGGGCGCCGCTCCAAGCAGTATGGCCCTGCCTACTTCGGCGGAACGTGTCGCCTACTCGGACGGTGTGCAAGTAGCGTATCTCGCGCTAGAAAAACCGGAGTCGGACCGTGTGGGCAAGGGTGAGGCGGCCACCGCTGCCAAGCTCATCAACCAGCAGCTGGACGGGGACCTACTCCTCGTCGTCACCAATTCCTCCGCTAGTCAGTTGCACCTCGTGTATCCCAACTTCGACAACGTCCGACCGGTCCTACGCCGCATGGTGGTGGAGCGTGACTTGCCCCGTCGCACGGCGGTCCAGCAAGTTTCCAACATCTACTGGAAGCACCGGGACACTGGCAGCATCCAGATAGCCTTGGACGAGGCTTTCGACGTTGAGCCCGTCACCAGGGAATTCTTCCGGGAGTACAGGCGGGTCTTCAATCTAGTGGAGCAAAGCGTTACTGGCTTCGGCAAAGAGGGTGAGTCCAAGCGACGGTTCGTCCAGACACTCTTCAACCGGCTCATGTTCATCTATTTTCTGTCCCGTAAAGGATGGCTCACCTTCGAGGGTGACAGAGAATACCTCAGTGCCCTGTGGAGTGACTACCGGAACAAGGATGGAGACAATTTCTACGATGAGCGGCTGTGGCCGCTATTCTTTCATGGTCTTAACAAACCGCATCCGAACGAAATGGGCAACGCCGGAGCCTACCTGTCGGAGATCATAGGTCACGTGCCCTTCCTAAACGGCGGACTGTTTGAGCGGAACGAACTCGACATCCGAGACGGCATAGTCGTCCCAGACGAGTGCATCACCGAGATCTTCACTAAGTTGTTCGACCGCTTCAACTTCACCATTTTGGAGTCCACTCCCTTTGATGTGGAGGTGGCGGTCGACCCGGAGATGCTGGGGAAGATGTTCGAGGAATTGGTAACGGGCCGCCACGACACAGGGGCTTACTACACGCCGCGCCACGTGGTGTCTTTCATGTGCCGAGAGGCCCTCAAGGGGTACCTTGAGGGAGAAGACACTGGCCTCACGCCCGAAGCTATTGCCCTATTCGTGGACAGCCACGTTACCGAGGGCATCCAAGTGGCAGAAGCGCGACGTGTGGCAGCAGCCTTGGAGCACGTGACCGTGGTAGACCCAGCCTGCGGGTCGGGGGCCTATCTGCTGGGAATGATGCAGGAGCTCATCGAACTCCAGACCGCCCTTTACAACGCCGGTGTGGACGCCAAGGCCCTCTACGACCTGAAACTGGAAATCATCCAGCGAAACCTCTACGGGGTGGACATAGACGATTTTGCCGTCAACATCGCCATGCTCAGGATGTGGCTTTCGCTCGCTATTGACTATGAGGGAGAACGTCCGGAACCGCTGCCCAACCTGGATTTCAAGGTGCTCTGCGGAGATAGCCTACTTGGGCCAGACCCTAGCCCGGGAGTCGAGGTGCAGGGAACTCTGGGCTACGATGCCGACGCGGTACGACGGTTGGGCAGGTTGAAGGCGCAATACATGCGCGCCTCTGAAGGCCCGGACAAGGAGGAATTGCGCTATGCCATCCAGGAGGCCGAGTCCGCGTTGCGTAGCTCCCTGGGTGCAGACGGGAAACCCGCCGGTGCCATTGACTGGCGCGTGGAGTTTGCGGAGGTGTTCGCCCAGCGGCGGGGATTCGACATTGCCATCGCGAATCCACCTTACGTGCAACTGCAAGGCAATCAGGGCTTACTAGGCAACCTGTACAAGGGTGTCGGATACAAGACGTTTGCCCGTACCGGGGATGTCTATCAATTGTTTTACGAGCGGGGTTGTCAGACACTCAAGCCCGCCAACGGCCTGCTGGCCTACATCACCTCCAACAGCTGGCTGAAGGCAGAATACGGCAAATCCACACGCCAATACTTTGCAGACCAACACACCCCTCTTCGTCTGCTGGAATTGGGCAAGGATGTGTTCGACTCGGCAATTGTGGACTCGGGTGTGCTTGTGGCAAGAACCGGCGGCTCCGGAAAGGAATTCCCGGGTGTAGACATGGACCGGCTGGCTGAGGCGACCGTTCCACCGGAGGAGAGGCACTGGGGCCTCGTGCGTCCTGATGGCGCTGCCCCCTGGAGCATCCTTTCGCTCTTGGAACAAAGCGTGCTTGACAAGATGCGTGCCAAGGGAACGCCACTGAAAGATTGGGATATTGCAATTTATCGAGGAATAACTACCGGGCTCAACGACGCCTTCATCATCGATAACCAGACTAAGGAAGCACTAATCGCGGAGGACCCCAAGTCTGCCGAGGTCATCAAGCCAGTACTACGAGGCAAAGACATCCAGCGCTACCAAGCCCAGTGGAAGGGTTTGTGGCTTATAGCTACGTTTCCTGCTCTCGACCTCAACATCGATATCTATCCGGCTGTGAAGAGATACCTGCTTACTTTTGGCAAACGAAGATTGGAGCAATCGGGTAAGCGTCTTCCTAACGGAGGACGATCTAGAAAGAAGACTAGCAACGCCTGGTTTGAAATGCAAGATACCTGCGCTTACCACGAAGATTTCACCAAGGAGAAACTACTCTGGATTGAACTTGTCAACAACGGCCGCTTCGCCTACGACAACAGCGGATTCTACGGTGAAGCTACGACTTTCCTACTCACGGGCGAATCCATTAAGTACCTATGCGCCGTCCTGAATGCAAAGCTAATTCGATGGTTCTTGGAAAACGTGGCTCCCACCTCCGGTATGGGGACACTGCGGTGGAAGAAGGTCTATGTCGAACGCTTGCCCATACCGAGAATCACTGGTCCGAGACAGCAGCACTTTAGCGGGCTGGTCGATAGGGCATTGATGGCAAAGCCTGGCGACCTAAAGGAAATCGAAGCAGATATTGATGCTAGAGTGTACCAGCTATACGGATTGACGCCCTCAGAGATCACGGCGGTGGAGCAACGTCTCTAGTCCGGCTGGATTTGTGACTCAGAAATGGCAACGCTGTTGGGTTGGTCGAGACCTCGGATTCATTGCCGATTCGCAGCCCTGATCTCATCTGCGGTTAAACCGTACAGTTCATACACAAGGTTATCTAAGTCGGATTCCAAGATCATGGTATCTGCCCCAGTGCGCAAGGCATCTTGAATAGCATTCACAGCTCGGACGAATGGTTGCTGACCTGCGATATCGATAATGGGAATAGGAATACGTTCAACAGTGAATCTCACCCACCTGGTGGTGCCCATTCCTGAGTTGAGCGCACTATTCTGCATGAACCACGTTACAGGAGCGGAGTTGAGGATAGCACATAGGTACTTGAGGGAACTGCCCGTCAGCATATACGCAGAATTCACGCAGAACATCTCGCCATCGTCATACGCGAACCTGCCTTCCTCCGTCAAATCAATCCAGAAGAGCTTCTCCTTGACGAATTCTGCGTGGTAAGCGCAGTTACGGAGGTTATACGGAGTTCGTCCCTTATCGTACCGTTTCTCCAACTGCTCATAATGGCCGTCGAGGTAAGCCTTGACAGCAGGGTAGTCGTCAATGTTTATCGCCGGAACACCATCGTACCCGTTATGCGTGTCGATAATCCACATGTCGGCCCACTTCGCCCGAAAGCGCTGGATGTCTTTGCCCCGCAGCACAGGCTTGATGATCTCCTTGGAGCGTTGGTCCTGGGCGACTAGCGCTTCCTTAGTCTGGTTATTGATGATGAAGGCATCGTTGAATCCGGTTTTTATTCCGTAGTTAATTGCATATCCACATCCTACGGTGTGACAGCGTAACCGCATCCGCAGGGCAGACCCGTCCGTCTTGACGCGCCTGAGTATCGGTGCTGCGACTGCCCAACTTCAAATCCCTCCTTACAACTTCCGACCCCTCATACCTTAGACCACCGGTGGACACCGCATAGGCTCATGCCTGCGAGTACGCCGAGTGCTTGTCCTCAAGCGTCTGCTTGAGCCTCCGGCCCTCCTCATCCAGACGGTAGGTCCTCACATCGGTCAGTCTCAGTACGCTCTCCGAATCCCGTGACCATATGGGACAAGCTGATGGAGACGATACTTACTGAGACACGGAGGACGATATGGATGCTTTGGCATTGGCAGATAGGGACTTGCAGATAGAGGCAATGTCTTCGGAGTTGTCGGACAACACTCGAAAGGCATATCAGAAAGGGTGGAGTAGGTTCATGGACTACTGTGTTGCAGAGGGGATTGACGATCCTCTATCGGTTCCTCCCGATAGGGTCGCCCGCTTCTTTGTTCGTCTGGCAACTGGTGCTAGTCCGAAAAGCGGTGTAACACCTTCGATGGGCACGGTCATGCTCTACAAGAGTGCCGTGAACAAGAAGTACCTTGAGGCTGGCAAGCCGTCACCCACGAGTCATCCGATAGTTCGTGCGACGCTCAAGGGGTTGGCTCGGCTCAAAGGCTCCTCTAGCCGCAAAGTCGAGGCTTTGCGAGAGTATCACATTAAAGCCATGTTGCGAGCGTGTCCCAATACGTTGATTGGCAGGAGGGACGCCGCAATCATTGCCGTCGGATTCGCCGGAGCTTTGCGCCGATCAGAGATATGCGATCTGATCGTCGATGATGTTGAGTTCCTTGATTCGAGAGAGAATGATGAGGATCGTATGTGGCTTACGATACGCCAGTCCAAGACTGACCAACACGGCAAAGGACAAAGGGTGGCGATCTTAGATGGAAGAATCATTCGTCCGATAGAGCACCTTCGACTGTGGCTGGAGGGCTCGGGCATCGCCAAAGGGCCGCTTTTCCAGACAATGAAGCGAGGAGGGCATTTGCGAGGAAAGGCGATGCACCATAGCGATATTCCTCGTATCCTTAGGCACTATGCAGCACTCATCGGACTGGACCCGAAAGATATAGCAGGCCATTCGTTGAGGGCGGGCTTTGTCACCAGCGCGGCTGTTCACCACGCGCGATTGGATAAGATCATGGAGGTTACTCGGCACACCAACCCGGCAACGGTAATGCGATACATACGTGACGCAGATGCCTTTGCAGATCATGCGGGACAGCGTTTCCTATGAGCCGGGACGCCTCATGCTGTCCAAGCAGCCTGTATGATAAGTCATTGGGTAGACGAGACACGGAAGCCAAGGCCGAAGTGACCAGCATTGACCCCTGACAGGTGGTCGGGTTATCTCCTCATCGACTTTAGGCGGGCCTGCTATCGCCAGTTCCAGAAACGCAAAAAGGCCCCATACATGGAAGGCAGGGGGGGCAATCGCTACGTCGCCGACTGCCTCCCCCTGCGTGTTGCGGCCTAGCGACCTGCGCCGACCGGCTCCTCCTCTCGCTCCTGTTCCACCGCCCACTCGAACAGGGACAGTGACGGTGCCTGGGTCTTGCGGCCCCTGGACTTCACCGGCTCCTCGGCCATGAATTCCGCCCAGGAGAACAGCGACTGCTGCGGCTCCGGGGCCTCTGTGTGGTGGCCGTTACCGCTCCCGTTGACCGGGGCGGGCGCGTGCCCGTTTCCGTTCCGGCCGCTGGCCGGGACAAGCTCGACCGTCGGCCCGAACACGTCCTCGTGGTGGCCGTTGGCATTCCCGTTGCCGTTGACCGCAATGGTCTCCGGCTCCACTTCGACGACCTTCCAGCCGTCGTCAACCAGCAGCTCCTCGGCCTCGCTCTCGGCGTCCCGTGCCTGGGCGAACACCTCCTCCATCGTCTCGGTGTCCTCCTCGTCACCGCTGACGATCTTGCGGGCCAGGGCCATCATCATGTCGTCGCCGTCGTCCCCGTATGCGGCGAGGCCGTCCTCCGGCAGCTCTCCCTCGACGGCCAGGGAGCTCTGCATCTTCTTCGCCACCAGCTTCAGCGCGTCGGCCTGCAGGGTGTTCCGGTAGGACATGAACACCACCTTCACCGGGCGGGTCTGCCCGATGCGCCACGACCGCCGCGACGCCTGCCGGACGACGTACACCGAATAATCTGTCTCGTCCCAGCAAATCGTCGGGAAGTCGATGAGGTCCAGGCCGGTCTGCACCAGCCTGGGGTGGCAGATGAGCCCGTCGATGCCCTCCTTCACCTTGTCGGCCACCCACGCCTCACGGCGGTTCGGGGCCACCGCGTCGGCCTTCATCACCGCCACCTTGAACCCGTGCCGGGTGAGGATGTCGTCCATCCGCCCGGTGATGTCCCGCGTCCCCGTGTGGGTCACGTAGACCAGCACCCGCCTTCCCTCCATCCGCTCGGCGGCCACCAGGTCGACCAGCGCCTTCTCCTTCGGGTAGAGCTTCTCCTCGGAAAGCGGCGGGACCGCGACGATGACGTCGCCCGTCCTGGGGTCGAACACCGTCTCCCCCTTGGTGCAGCCGTCCGGGTAGGCCAACAGGGTCTGGAGGTAGGTCGCCAGCAGCCGTTTGGAGCCGCTCTTGAGGGCGGCCGCCAACTCCTTCTTCAGCTCCTCGAACACGGTGTTGTAGGCGCTGCGCTGGGAGTAGCCCGTGGCGTCCTCCTCCGAGTCCATCGAGGACACGAGGATCTTCTCCTCGTAGGGCGGCAGCCCGGAGGCAACGTCCGCGAGGCGCAGGAACACCGTGTTCCCGATGATGTGGAAGAGGGCCGAGGGCACGAGGCCCGGCCTCTCCCGCACCACCTTGCGGTACTTGCGGCGGCTGCTGTTTCGCCCGTCCTCCACCGCGTCGTCGTCGGGCTTGCCGACGGTGACCTCCTCGAAGCCGTACCGCTGTATCCAGCGGTGCTCGTCGGAGCGCCCGAACTCCGTCCTGATCTCCGGCG
The DNA here is from genome assembly GCA_965263165.1 of Dehalococcoidia bacterium. Taxonomy (GTDB): domain Bacteria; phylum Chloroflexota; class Dehalococcoidia; order Lucifugimonadales; family SAR202-VII-2; genus SAR202-VII-2. Next base: position 302,319 of record OZ253584.1, on the reverse strand, counting down.
AGAACCTGTAGAGCAGGTGGAAGATGGTCGAGGAGTACCCTCCCAAGAGCGTGCCCGTAAGGGACAGGGACTTGCCGCACACGTCGGCGAGGATGCCGGCGGCGATGCCCTGGGCCGAGCCCCGCCCTTTGTACTCATGCACCTCGTCGGTCACGAGCAGGTCGAAGAAGCCCTTCATCCTGTGCTTGATGTAGTCGGCCAAAGGGTATCGGGCAGGCCCGGATCGGTCGGCCTGCCACAGCGGGGCGTCGCAGGCGTCGCAGGTGTGCTTGCGGCGGTTCAGGTCCGCGAACGTCAACGGCACGCCGTCCTTGTCGACGATCTGCGCCGTGCAGTCGGGGCAGCAGGGGACCCGGAAGGGCTCCCCCGTCTCCTCCTCCCGCAGGAGCCTTCCCTTGGATGTCGCCCACCGCTGTATCACGGCGGGCATCCAGCGGTAGGACAGCTTGGCCTTCTCACGGCTCATCACCGCGAAGAGGGGGCCGGAGCCTATGGAGAGGCGCAGCCGCTCCAGGTCGGTGATGGACTCGACGATGGCGGCGCGGACGCCGGGCACCGTCTGCTCGATCTCCCGCTTCCACTTCGGCACCAGGTGGGGCGGGCAGATGATGAGCACCCGCTCGAAGCCCGCCATGTATGAGGCGGCGGCGCCGATGAAGGTCTTTCCGGTGCCCATTTCGCCGACGACGGTGGTGCCCCGGTGGGCCTTGAGGGAGAGAGCCGCGCCCCTGATGGCGTCGGCCTGCGCCCCCAGGGGCTTTCGGAGCAGCCTGGGGAGCGTGCCGCCGTTCTCCGAGGGCCGGTAGAGCGGCGGGTAGGACTCGACCACCCTCTTGGCTATCGCGTCCTTGAACGTGTCTATGAAACCTCCGAGGTTCATGTGAGTCGTCCTCCTTTTCGTGGTGGTTAGAGGACGACGCCGGAACCGGACGCACGTCTCCATCAGTCGCCGCCGCTAGGCGGAGAGCGACGGGAGACGGACTGCACCGCCCCAGCGGGGGCGGTCGGGTTCCGGCAACGCCCCCAGGCGAATGCTTGAACGTGCGAAGGCCCGCCCACGGCGGGACTCGCGTATGCGGCCCGGTGTGGGCCGTCCCAGGCTGCTCCGAGGCAGCCGCCCATCATGCGGTGCGTCACGGAGCCCTACGCAGCTACCGTCTCCGGCTGCTTCAGCATGACGGAGTAGCCCCGCTCGACGACGTGCGTCACCGAGACCCGGCCCATGCCGTCGTACCCGGCGCGGTAGGCGAACTCCGCCTTCGCTCCCCAGGGCACCCGGCCGCCGACCCTGACTGTCCCGCCGCCGGCCTTGTCGCCGCGCCCGGGGCCACCGGCGCCGCGCACCACCATCCCGCTCCGCTCGCCCTTGCGCCAACCCAACACCTTCACCTCGGCGGGCATGACGCGCTCCGCACTCGTCGGCTGGAACAGGACACCGTGCAGCCCCTTCAGCACGCCCGCCGACGGGGAGGACTTGCCGTTCATGATGTGGGAGAGGTACGAGGAGCTGATGCCCGCTCGCCGGGCGACCTCGTTCTGGCTGAAGCCGTGAGCGTCCATCCGGCCCCACATCGCCTCCCGGTCGATGCTGGCGGGCTGCGCGGGAGCGACCTTCACCGGAGCCTCCAACACCGACTCGATCCGCGCCTGGACTTTCACGCCCATGCTCCCGCGGCCCCTGGATATCTGCGACAGGTAGCCGTGGGACACCCCGGCCCGCTCGGCCAGCTCCGTCATGCTCATGCCCAGCTCCCTGGCTCGCTCCCGGATGTAGCTGGACTCCCCGGCCACCACGCCGACCTGTCGGTTGGCGCACTTGGCGGGCGCGATCTTCGCCGGAGCGTGCAGCGCCGACTCGACCCTGGCCTGGACCTTGACGCCCATGTGCTGGCGGCCACGGGCCACCTGGGTCATGTAGCTGTAGGAAACCCCGGTCCGCTCGGCCAGGTCCTTCATGGTCATGCCCATCTCGCGGGCGCGCTCCCTGATGAAGCTGCTCTCGCCGGTCACGACGCTGCCCTGGCGGTAGACGATCCCCTGTCCGGGGACCTCTCCCAAGACCGCCGCGACCTTCTCGCGCATCTTCGGAGTCCACGGCGTACGCCCCGTCGAAAGCCCCGACAGGTAGCCCGCGCTCACGCCCATCATGGCCGCAAGCTCCTTCATGGTGAGCCCCCGCCGCCTCGCAGCGGCCCTGAGCTCGCTCTCCGCTCCGGCCGTCTCCTTGGTCCGATTGGTCTGTGCCGTTGTTGCCGTCGTCATGTCGCTTCCTCCTGTAATGAAGAAGCGGGACGGCCCCCTTGTCGGAGACAGTCCCGCTCGATGCCTTGTCCCGGTGGTCGGGACTGTCTCCTTGGGTGGCGTTGTTGCCGTGGCGAATGGCCGGTGCGGCATCCCGGAATCAAGTCCGGGGCGGCCTCTGTGGAAGGCCGTGTGCGGGGCAAGCCCCCGGAATCAAGTCCGGGGCAGGCTCCGTCGTGCATCGGGCACAGGTCACACCCCCGGCCGGAGTCGAGGAGAAGACCTGTGCGACGCGTGTGGGGTTGGGGGAAGAGGGATGGAAACCCGCAGGGGAGCGGGCGGAGGAGGCAACGCCCCCCGTGCGGGGCGCTGCCTGGTGGAACGGAGCGCCCGTGCAAGCAGTCGCAAGAAGGCGACGACCCGGGGTCCAAGCAGGGCACTGAGGCGCCCCGTTTGCCTCACGAGTCGTCAACCGTTGCTTGGGCTACGCCAGCGCAGAACCACTCTTCGGTCAGGGCCGAGGGCAAGCCTTCGCCAAGGGCCTCAGCCCCCGGAGGCTGCGCCCCGAGACGACCTTGCCGGGCCGCCAGCGCATCCCCAGGACCGCCGCGACCTCAAGCGAGCCGTCGTCCCTGGGAACCAGCGCGGCGGCCTGTCCCGCGCCCTGGCTGTAGACCAGCGCGTCCCGGTCCCCGAACCGCCGCTTCACCAGATCCGTCCACTCGGCGTAGGCCCACCGAGCCTGATGCGGCTCAGCCTTCGTCGTGTCCGTGCCGGCGAGGACCGCCAGCGCCCTATCCACGTCCCCCGCCTGCCTGAGCCGCCGCGCCTCGTGGAGGCTCTTGGCCACGCTCGGTGTCTCCGTCGCCTGTTCCGCCTCCGGCTCCTCCTCCTTGAACAGCGCCGCAATGAGCCGGTCGACGAGCTCTTCGAGGCTGCGCCTAGGCCGAACATCCGTCATCGTCCGATTGCCAGTTGCCAATGTTGCCGTTGTCATCACGACCTCCTTCTGTGTTGTGTTGCCTTTGGATTGCGCCCGCTTGCGGGCAAAGAAGAAGGGCCGTCCCCGGATGGAGACGACCCTTGCGTGTTGGGATGGGTATGAGGGAGCCGGAGGACCTGTCGTCAGCGGCGACGGACCCTCCCTACCGGACGCCGAGCCATGAACCGCCGGAGCAGCAGCGCTCCGATGCCCAGCCCGACGAGGTTCAGGACGAAGAGCTCCACGTCGCCGGTGATAAGCGGCGCCGCCACGACCAGGGGGCGACCACCGTCGGCGCCCAGACCCGCTGTCGCTTCCACCACGGTTGCTTCTCTGGGGCCTTGACCGCGGTGTCGCTCACAGGCTCGAAGGCCGTCCAGATGGGCAGCCCGATGAGAGCCTCAAGTTCGGTTATCACCACGCCGGCCGAGCAGCCCCCGGTGTGGCAGCGCACGTCGATGCCGTTGCCGTCCGGTCGCTGCCTGAACGCCAACCCGTCCGACTTGCCGCCGTGACAGATGGCCGTCGTCGTCCAGAACCAGCCCCGCTCGAAGCTCACCCGGTGCGGAAGCAGGTCTGCGATCCGCTTCGCGCTCGGTCCCGTGTACCGTTCCGTCATGTGCGCTCCTCCTTCGCCGTTGCCGTCCGTCCGTTCAGTAGCCATACCGTCGTTACCTCCTTGCTGCTGTTGACTCCGTGAATCCGTGTTGCCGTTCCGCCGCCATACGCAGTCCGACCACGAGACGAACGCAGGGAGACGCCGTGGTGAGAAAGACGCAGCTCGGCCCAGGGTCACATCACAGGGAATGGACTCAGGGGGAGCTGCTATGAAATGGGGGGAACCGACCGGCCTGCAGAGCAACCACAGGACGGCGCGGTGAGAGACGCAGCGAGACCCGGGAGCTACGTCTGTAACGTCCTGGGAAGCTGCGAGGGAAGCGGCCAGCCAGCTAAGACCTCATCGCAGACCGGCGCGTGGTGAAGCTGCGGCCAGTTCCACAGGAACCATGCCGCAGACGTGAGGAACCGGCCAGTGTGCAGGGCGCACTCCGACCAAGGTGTCCGAGGGGCCGAAGCGAGAGACGCTCCAACCGCTGCGAATTGTGTCCTCCGGGGCGGCCTTCGGGAGAGCGAGGCTCAATCCTTCCGGTCTGACCCCTGGGCGGCTGTTCGGAGAGCAAGGCTCAATCCTATGCAGCCGGTCCCGGATTCGGGGGACGGGAATCCTCCAGGTTTCTAGGCAGGAAACACTGGAAAAAGCCAGAAACTGCGTCAATTATCGCCCGAACAACCGAGCGAATGGAAGGCCCTAAACCCTGTTTCGGGCCAACGCAACCTAAATTGCTCGCACCGACTTAGCGCCCACTTCGCTCCGATGTAGCAACCGCCGAAAACCGGCCCCGGAGCCGGCTCCGGGGCCTACTTCCGCCACAGCCACAGGGTGAGGACCGTCCGCACCCAGCGCAGCAGCTTCCGTTTCCTCAGCGCCACCCGAGTGTCGGCCAGCGCCTTCCAGCGATGGTTGATCTGACCCTTGCGTCCGAAGCCCCGCAGGGCCTGGGTCTCCGGGGGCAGGGTCAGCCCGTGCTCCTCCAGCATAGCCAGCTCCAGCACGAGCAGACGCTCCTCCGTCGTGAGCCACGACAGGCTCTTCCCCTGGTGGGGATGCCCGGCCTGCAGCCGTCGCCACTCCTCGACCAGAGGCCACGCATCGCCGTAGACCTCCGGGTCGGCGGCGGCGGGCTCCTCGGTGACCACCTCCGGGTCCAGCCTGCGCAGCGTCGCCCGCTTCTTCGAGCGCACACCCGCCATTGGAGGGGCGGCCCTGGTCTCCGACCGGCCCGCCCCTTCCTCGTGCTTCCCGCCCTGCGCCTGGGCCTGGGTACCGTCCTCGTCACCGCCCTCCACCTGTCTGCTCTCACCCCCGCCTTCCACATCTGCCGCAGGAGGCGTCTCCATGCCGCCCTCCAGCGCCGCCACCCGCTCCTCCAGCGCACCGACCGCCTCCCGCAGCCGCGCGACCTCGGCGTCGTCCGCCCTCCTCAGCAGCAGCTCCAGCGCATCGCCCATGCGCCCCGTGATCTCACCCGACTCCTCGGCCCGCGTCAGGGTCTTGTGGTTGACCCCCAGCAGCTCGGCGGCCTCCATCTTGCCCTCCTGCCGAACCAGGGCCCGCAGGAACTCGCTCAGCCTGAGCCGCCGTAACCTCTCCGCGTCCACGCTCCCGTTGCCGTTCCCAACCCGCTCATTCATGGTCGCACCTCCTCGCAGTCATGTCCTGGAGGGGGCTGTCCTGTAGGTGGTTTCGACCCCCGATTCCAACCTCCCCGTCCAATTGCTCGCTCCGATGTCGCGCCATCCCCGACTTCCCTTTTGGGCCGCTGTCGGAACCACCCCTTTCACCAAAGTGCTCGCAGGCTCGGCCTCACTTCCCTTCCTTCACGCCCGTTTCACGTTGCCCACAGCCCAAAACTTCCCTTCTGGGCACCGAAGCAAATCCCTGTACACGGGTATGACACCACATCCGGCCCATTCCTTCCCATGCCTTATATGGGAGGACTCGCGCGTCCTCCCATATAAGGCATGGTGTCCGGCCCCGCGACTTCCCAGACTCGATGGCAGAACAGACGGCCCCATCAGCGAAGAGGAGGCGAATCGTGGGAGCGCAATCGACGGTCCGAAGGTCCCTTGGCAGAGCCAGGAGGCTGATGCCCCTGGCCGCCGCGCTGCTGCTGGCAGCGCTTCTGGCAATCCCCACAAGCAACATCGCCCTGGCCCAGTCCCCGCCCGGCAACGAGATCGTCCTGGTCAACGCCGACCGGGAGTTCGTGGAGCGCAAGGGCGGCGGCGAGTTCGTCTCCCGCCCCGTCTTCGACCGGGAGATCGCAAACCTCTTCTACGCCGTCCGCGACGCCGACACCGGCGACTGGATAAGCGCCATGTACCGGGTGAAGGGCGGCGAGAAGAAGCGCAGCGACGGCTGGGAGTATTCCTGGGAGTACCCAGACCTTGACGAGCACCCCGAGCTGGACCGCGACCGCGCCTACCTGATGGTCATGCTGGCCGAGGCCGAGGACGGCAAGAGGGGCGACTTCTACGCCGTCGTCCCCATCCACCAGCCGGGCCGCATCTGGGACAAGATTCTGTCCGCCCTCAGCCCGGCGCGCTGGGCCAAAGCCTTCGCCGGGTGGGTCATCGAGGGAGTCCACGGGACCCTCTGCGGAGTTGTCGAGCGGGCGTCCGGCGAGGACGCCGACAACTGCCGGGGAGGGTAGACGTGGCCGACATCATCACCGGCACCCCTCCCGATCTCACCTACGGCCACTGGCTGGTGCAGCAGGCGTGGATGGTCGTCTGGGCCATCACCTCCGCCGCCCTGGTGGTCATCCTCGGCTGGATGGGCCTGAGCTTCATCATCTCCGAGCACCTGGGCCGCTCCCATGCGGGGTGGCGCGAGATGGTCCCCCGCCTCGTTTTGGGCCTGGTGGCCGCCGCGTCGTCCCTGTGGTGGTGCGCCCTGGTCATCGACGTGGCCGATGCCGTGTCCGGCTTTATCTCCTTCTCCCTGGGCGTCACCGCCGGGGACATGCTGCGCTCGACCCTGAGCACGTTGATGACGGCGGTGCAGGCTGGGAGCGTGGGCATGGCGCTGCTCCTGGCCATTCTCTACATGGTCTACGGCTTCTTCGTCCTCTACGTCATCGTGCAGATGGTGCTGCGACTGGCCCTCATCGACATCCTCCTGGCCCTGGCCCCCATCGCCCTGGGGCTGTGGATACTGCCCCACACGGCGGGCTGGGGCCGCCAGTGGCTGCGCCTGTTCATGACGACGGTGTTCCAGCAGGCCATCCAGCTCATCGCCCTGGCGTTGGGATTCGGGTTTCTGCGGGAGTTCGCCGCGATAGCGGCCTTCGAGCCGGTGCAGGACCTGATCTGGAAGCTGCTCATGTCCCTGGCCTTCGTCTACATGGCGACCCGGGTGCCGTCGATGCTGGGCAACGCCGGGACCTTCGACTCCTGGCTCTCGATGCTCTATTTCGGCATGAACCTGCCCTCCTCGATGGTCAGGTCGGCCAAGACCATCGGGCTGCTGGCGGGCGGAGCCGCCGGGGGTCCGGGAGGCATGGCGGTGGGGGCGATGGCGGCCAGCGCGGGCCTGTCGGCGGCCGCCGGCGGCCTCAGCTCTGCGGCTTCGATGGCGACCCCATCGGCAGGCGGAGACGGCGGCGGAGACGCCCCCCGGAGCAGCGGCGAGTAGCCCCGACAACGACGACCCCAACGGAGTGCGGGCGCGGCCTGCGCCCATCGACAACAGGACGAAGGAGGTGAGAGCGATGTGCAGGTAGGCAAGCGGAGACGGCGGAACTGATAGAGACGGACGAAGACCGGGCGGGGAAACGCCCGGCAGTCAAGACAGAGAGGAGACAAGACTATGGAAGCACTGACTCAGACCATATCGAACCTGGTGGGCATCCTGCTGGGCATCGTGGGGGTCGTCGGCGTGGGCTTCTTCATCTACGGCGCGTACCTGTACCTCACCGCGTCGGGAGCGCCGCACCAGATGGAGCGCGGCAAGAGCGCAATGATGACCGCCCTGGCGGGCATCGTCCTGGCGATGGTGGCCTACGGCGTCGTCGAGCTGGTGATGAACGCGGTCGTAGGATCGCCGGTGGACCCCAACGTGCCCGACCCGACCGCCCCGACTCCCGCGCCCACACCGGACAACTAGGCGGCGAGGAAGGAGAAGAGCCATGAGAGAACACGAGGTTCCAACCCACGTACAGGCCGAGGACAAGGTCCTGCTGGGGTTCACCTTCCCGCAGGTCGTGGCGATGATGGCGGTGTGCGCCCTGTCCTACGGCGCATACCGCTACGCCCCCGTCGGGCCGTCGGAGGTGAGGATGGCGATTGCCGTCCTCCTGGGCCTGGCGGGGCTGGTCGCCGTCGTCGGGAAGATAGGCGGCCGGCGGCTGCCCCTGGTGGCCGCCGACCTGCTGAAGTACCGGCTTGGGGCGAGGCTCTACGCAGGGCCGCCGTCCGAGCTGGTGCGCAGCGAGCCGCCCGCGCCGGCGCAGCCGGTGAAGAGCGGCCCCGGCCCCCTGCGGCTGATGGCGAGGCGGGCGGGCAAGACCCTGCGCCGCCTTCGCCCGAAGCGCGGGAGCCGGGAGCGGACGTGCGGGCGGATGCCCTTCCGCCCTCACCGCTGGTTCGGCAAGCCCAGGCGGACGGACAAGGACAACATCAACGGAAACGGCAACGGGGACGGGAGCCGGAAGTCCCGGCAAAGCAAGCCCCCGAAGAGCTTCCTGGCAATCGCGGCCGCCGTCGCTCTCGCGGCGGCGGTCGCCGTCCCCCAGGCGGCCCTGGCCGACGACCACGAGCCCTGGCGGGACGAGATCGACTTCGAGGTGACGGAGCCGGTCGAAGGGCGGCGGCTCTTCGTCGAGGGACTCACCGTCTCCGGCGACCGGGCCGCCGTCACCCTGCGGGCCGCCACTCCCCTGGACCTCCGGGTGCGGGCCTTCGGCGGGCCGGAGGGCAGCTGGCTGCGGTTCTGGGGTTCGGCCTCCCTGGACGAGGGGGAGCGCATCGACTACTCCCTCCCCCTGGACGGCGCGAACCCGTCCTTCACCTTCTCGTGGGAGGACACGCTGGGGCAGGCCGGGGCCGTCACCGTCGAAGGCGGACAGATCCCGTACCCCCTTCCGGCCATCGACGGGGAGCTCTGCGACCTGCGGGTCGTCTCCCTGGGCTGGAGTCCGGGGGCCGTCAAGGGAGCCGTCGCCTCCGAGTGCGTATCCACCATCGAGGAGAGGGTGGAGCTTCAGACGGTGGCCGGACACGCCAGCGTCACCGAGACGGTGTTGATGGGCGCCGAGGTGACGGGCATCGCCGGGACCCTCACGGTCGCGGGCGGCGGCTCCCAGGCGAGCGTCGCGTTCGTCCCCAACGGCGAGACCCGCTTCCGAGTGGCCGTCGGCGAGGGCGCCGCCGTTCACGAGGTGATCGTCGAGGCGGACCTGGAGGCGGCCCTTCGTATCCCGCTGCCGCCCCTGGTGCAGTTGACCCACCACCCGGAGCGGACGGAGCAAGTCACCAGGACCGTGCACCTCCATCGCCCGGGGGACAGCGACTCCGACAGTGAGACGGCAACGGCCACCTGCGAGGACGGCGCCACGGCGTCCGCCACCGCGACGGCGTACGCCTACGTCCCCAGCGCCACCATCGCCAAGCAGGTGACGGTGGACGTGCTGCACCCGGAGCACGTCAAGGCGGAGACGGTGGAGCGGTCGCCCATCGCCGGGAGCCGCGACGAGGCCCTGGCCCTGGCGTCCAGCGTCGGGGCCGACGACCCCTTCGAGGCCCTGGTCCTGCCGGAGCCTGAGCCGGTCGAACCGCCCGCCGAGCAGGAGCCCGCAGACGGCGGCCCCGCATCAAGTGCGGGGCAGGCTCTGAGCGACTGGTTCGACCTTCTGGGATGGGAGTGGCCGTGGTGAGGCGTCTACTGACGGCAACCCTTCTGATTGGGACCGCGCTGGCGACCACCGGCGCGGCCCCATCGCCGGAGGAGCAGGCCATGCTGGACGCCTTCGACCGCGTGCTCACCGCGATGGCCTACGCCGCCTCCGGGCTCTGCCTCTTCGCCATCGTCTGGGCGGGCTTCGTCCTGATGGCCGAGGGAGCCGAGGAGCGGGGCGGCGGCAGGGCCAAGGCCGCCGTCGTCATGGCGGTGGTCGGCCTGGCGCTGGTGCTTCTGGCCAAGGCGGTCGCCGCGCTGCTGCGCAGCGGCCTCGTGGACTTCCCGACCCCCTAGACCGGAGGAGGAAAACACTTTGAAGAAGCTGATTGAACGAATCAAGAGACGCGGAGCGGAGAGGCCCCCGGAGGGCGACGAGGCTCCGCAGGACATTGCGAAGGCCAACGCGGATGCGGCCTCCGAACCCACGGGAACCCAGCCTCCCGCTCCCAAGCCACCGCCCGATCTGCCCCTTTTCTTCATGCTCTCCCACCTGGAGGAGGACGGCCCCGTGCGCCTGGACGGGGTGAAGCTCGGCGTGTGCGAGGTGATGGGGCTCGAGCTGGACGAGCCGAAGCTGGGCGCCTTCGCCGGGGCGCTCAACGCCTGCGACTTCCCCGTGCAGCTCCTCATCCGTCAGCACCCGCCGCGCCTTGGCGGGCTGCGGGAGAAGCTCACGGAGGCCCAACCGGGCAACCTGCCGCCGCAGACCGAGGCCGCGTCGGAGTCGCTTCGCAGGCTGTTGACCGAGTTGGAGGCCCGCGACGGCATCCTCGACCGGCGCTTCTACGCCGTGTGCGAGTTCGGGCGGTTCGACGAGCTGCGCGGCCTGCTGGCGCGGGCCGGGCTGTCCGTCCACCCCTTCAGCGGCAGGCGTCTGCGTATGCTGATGCTGGCCTCGGCCCTGGGCGGCACCCCCGCCGAGATCGACGAGGAGACGCCGGTGGAGGTGGAGATGCGCCGCCGCGAGGTGCGGGTGGGCGACCGCCTGGTCCGCTCCCTCCACCTGGGCAAGTGGCCCCGGTCCCTGGCCCCCGGCTTCCTCCAGAGCCTCATGGCCGCAGGCGCGCCGATGGACCTGTCCATCCACCTGGGGTCGATACCCGCTGAGCAGGCGGCCAGGACGCTGGAGTGGCAGAAGGTCCGCTTCGAGTCGGCCCAGTCGCTGTCCTTCAAGCGCGGGCGCACCATGTCCCCCGAGGCGGAGATCGCCCTGGAGGACGTGACCCGCCTGCGCGACGAGGTGCAGCGGGGCCGGGAGAGGCTCTTTCACGCCTCCCTGTCAATCACCCTGCACGCCAGGGACGAGAAATCCCTGAAGGAGATGACCCAGCGGGCGAAGGCCCACTTCGCCGCCACCCTGGGCAAGCTCGACGCCCTGGCCTTCCGGCAGCGCGAGGGCCTGTTGTCCACGCTGCCGCTGGCCCTGAACGCCGTCGCCGAGTGGCGCACCCTGGACACCTCCAGCATCGCCCGTCTCTTCCCCTTCTCGCCGCCCGACCTGGACACCAGGAGGGGAACCCTCTACGGCATCGACATGCGGGCCTGCGCCCCGGTGGTCTACGACCCCTGGGACGGGACGCACCTGAACGCCAACACCGCCGTCCTCGCAAGGTCGGGCAGCGGCAAGAGCTTCGCAACGAAGCTGGGAATGCTGCGGGGCCTTACCAGGGGCATCACCGCCTACGTCATCGACCCCGAAGGTGAGTACGCGGACATGGCGAGGGCGGCGGGCGGGCGCGTCCTCTCTCCCGGCATTCCCGGCCAGGGCATGAACCCCTTCGTCATCGACAAGGGCGACTCCGAGGAGCTGCTCCAACGCATCGGCAGCCTGCGCCGGCTCATCGAGGTGATGGTGGGGGAGCGGCTGAGCGCGGAGCGAAGGGCCGCCCTCGACCACGCCCTGGCGGGCTACTACGCCCAGCCCCGCGAACGCACCGGCTTCCGCGACTTCTACCAGTACCTGCAAGGAGACGAGGCGGGAGGGGAAGACATGGCCCGGCTGCTGCGGCCCTTCGCCACCGGCAGCCTGCGCAACCTCCTCTCCGACGAGGGCGACGACCTGCTGTCCAACGAGGCCCTGATCACCGTCTTCGACCTGCGGCTCCTGGAGCCGGAGCTTCGCCCCGCCGCCGCGATGGTCTGCACCGAGACGGTGTGGGCCGCAGCCGCCCAGGACCCCAAGCCCCGCCTGCTGGTGGTGGACGAGGTGTGGTCGATCATGCAGCACCCCGAAGGCGCGGCCTTCATGGTGAGCATGGCGAAGCGGGCGCGCAAGCACCGGGGACTTCAGTTCATCACCCAGGACGTCCAGGACCTTCTGTCCGAGGACACCTCCCGCGCCATCACCGGCCACTCAGGGCGGGCGCTCCTACAGAACGCCGCCTTCAAGCTGCTGCTCCAGCAGGACGCCGCCGCCATAGGCACCGTGGGCGACGCCTTCGACCTTCCCCAGGACCTGCAACGCTGGCTGCTCTCCTGCCCCAGGGGAGACGGGCTGCTGCTGGCAAAGGGCAACCGCTTCCCGGTCCGCATCGAGGCCACGCCGGAGGAGACGGAGGTGATCGAGTGGCGGCCCGGTCGTCACTAGGAGCGACCGAACGACCGCAAGGCGAGAGAACCGATAGAGAAAGGAGCAAGCGAATGAAAGCGAACCCCATCAAGTGGCTGCTGAACAACGAGGCCAAGAAACCCCCGGCGCTGTTGGCGGTGACGCCGCCCCGGACCGGGGAGAGAACGCTCCTGGGAGTCGAGAACATGCTCGGCTCCATCGCCGTCCCCGAACCCTTCTCCCTGGAGCTTGCCGGGGACGCCGACGGCGTAACGCTCTTGGCCCGCTGCCTGGACGACCAGGTGGTGCGCTCCCAGATCGCCGCCCGCTACCCCCAGGCCCAGATACAGGAGATTCCCGCCGAGGACGACCCCCTGCGCCTGGCCGAGGACGAGCAGGCGTGGAGCATGACGCTCCGGTCCGACGGCCCCGAGTACGTGCCTCTCCGGGTCTTCCGGGACGACGACCTGCTCGACCCCGGCTCCGACCCCCTCATCGCCCTCATGGGCGCGCTGTCCAATCTCAACGAGGGGGAGCGCATCGTGGCGCGGCTGATGCTGCGCTCGATGGGACCCGACTGGTCGGAGTCCCACCTGGAGAAGGCCCACAAGCGGCCCGTGGAGGACCGGCGAGACCCCGCCTACACCTATCAGACCAAGCCCCTCCAGACCGACGGCATGACGATGGCCGTGCTGGGCGTGGCGGCTCTGGCCGCCCTCCGGGGCTACCTGTGGGTGCAGGCGGGGGAGACATGGAAGGCCGTGCTCATGGGCGCGGGCGTCGCCCTCGCCCTGGCCGTGGGCGGCTGGGCCTGGCACCGCTGGAAGAAGGCCCGCAAGCGGGTCTTCGACCCGATCCTCATCAAGGAGAAGGTCTCCCGCATCGCCTTCGACGCCGAGGTTCAGGTGACGGTGGTCCTGCCCCGGAACACCCGGCCCCACCGGGCGAATGAGCTGCTGGAGCCGGTGGCCGCCGCTTACCGCGACTATGACAACCCCGCGGGCGCGCGCCTCGACGTGAGCCGGGTGCGGCCCGCCGTGCCCGACCCCCAGGTGCTCCACCCGTCAGGCCCCGGCCTGTTCGGCAAGCGCAGCGTCCTGGGCGTCCGCGAGGCGGCCTGCCTGTGGCACCCGCCGGGAGCCAGGGACGAGACGCCACTCGTGGCCCGCGCCGGGGCCAAGGTGCTGCTGCCTACCGCCCTCAGCGTCAGCGGCGGCGCCCACGTCGGCGACACCACCACCGGAACGCCCAGGAAGATTCACTTCCCCGCCGACCTGCTGAGACGCCACCACCTCTACGTCGCCCGCACCCGCATGGGCAAGTCCACCCTGATGCACCACCTCGTCGTCCACAAGATGCGGGAGAAGGCCGAGGGCAGGGACGGAGACGCCATCGTCGTCGTGGACCCCCACGCCGACCTGGTGGGCGGCCTGCTCCAACACGTCCCGGAGTCCCTCATCGAGCAGGTGCGGCTCATCGACCTGGCCGACGAGCGGGGAGCGCCCGGCGTCAACCTTCTGGACACCCGCATCTTCTCCGACCGCGACCGCACCGCCGATTCCGTCGTGCGCATCGCCAAGGGCCTGTGGGACCAGTGGGGGCCGAGGATGCAGTCCATCCTCGAACAGACGGTGAAGACCCTCCACGAGGCCAACGAGAGCAGGGACGCGGGCGAGCAGTACACCATCCTCGACGGGCTGCGCATCCTGGCCGACGACGGATTCCGCGCCGAGGTACTGGCGAAGGTCAACGACCCCTACCTGATGCAGTGGTGGGCCAGGGACTTCTTCGGCTGGCGGCGCGAGACCCGCGCCGACGCCCTGGCCCCGGTCCAGACCCGCCTCTCCTACTACGCATCCTCCAAGCGGGCGCGGGCCATCCTGGGCCAGCCCCGCTCCACTATCGACATGCGCCGCACCATCCACGACGGCGGCATCCTGCTGGTCTCCACCGCCCAGGGCAAGGCGGGAAGGGACGTGGCCGCCCTGGTGGGCGCCTCCCTCCTCAACCTGGTGGACGCCGTGATACGGGAGCAGGGCAGCCTGCCCTTCGAGCAGCGGCGCGGCGCGCTGGTCGTGGTGGACGAGATGCAGTCCATGCCCGGCGTGGACTACGAGAGCATGTTGTCCGAGCTTGGCAAGTTTGGGGCCAGCTTCGTGCTCGCCACCCAGAGCCTGGCGAAGCTGGACGACCTCTCCCCCACCATGCGCGACACCATCCTCGCCAACGTGGGATGCCTCGCCGTCTTCCAGGTGGCCGGCAACGACGCCCGGACCCTGGTGTGGGAGCTGGGCAAGGAGCGGGTGACCGAGGACGACATCACGTCCCTGCCGGTCCACCAGTGCTACGTCCGCGCCACCGTGGGGACGGAGCGTATGGACGCTTTCTCCATGAAGGTCGCAAAGCCGGAGCCGGGAGACGCCGACACAGCTGAGCGCATCCGCGACCTGGCCGAGAGCTACCTAACACCGGCCAGCGACATCGAACGGCGGGACGCGGAAATGCAAGACCTGGTGGACAGGTACCGCGAGGAGCTGGAGAAGCTCAGGAAGGGCCAGGACACCGAGACGGCGGAGAGCGGCGGCCAGCCCCAGGAGCAGGCCCGGCGCAAGCAGCGCAGCAAGCGGGACCAGAACCCTGGGGACGACTCCCCGGAGACGCCGGACGGGGCCGCGGACGAGGAGCTTGAGGAATGAGGCCGCTCACCGGGGGGAGGCGGGAGCTGCTTCGCCGCCTCGCCGCCATGCCCTTTCTCGACCGGCTGGAGATGACCGCCCTCTCCGGCTGGTCCCAGAGCGCGGTCTACGAGGCCGCCCGCCAGCTGGAGGACGCGGGGCTGATCGCCTCCGTACCCCACGGGACGGAGCTCGTTGCCCCCACCCGCAGGTTCCACCTCACCGCAGACGGCCTGCGCCGCCTGGCCCAGGAGGAAGACCTCACCCCGGATCGGCTGCTCCGCAGCTACCCGTTGGCTGCCCGGTGGCGGCGCGTCCTCCTGGAGAGGCTCGACGCCGTGGCGGTCATCTACCGCCTGGCCTCCGCCGTCGCCAACATCCACCACCCCATCCGCTTCCGCTGGTACCGCGCCATGCCGATGGACGCCGCCATCATCCTTCCCGACGGGAGGACCATCGGCATCGTCCGGCAGGGCCACGTCACCGACCGCACCGGCTTCTCCAAGCGGATCGGGCGGCTCAGGGACGGGCCGCAGCCCGGCGGAATCCTGCTCGTCCTCCCCGACGAGACCCGGCTGCGCTACGCCCGAGGGATTCTGCGCCGGGCGTCCACGCCAACGGTCCTCGCACTGGAGCGGGCGGCGGCGGCAGCGGCCACCGACGACCCGGTGTGGCGGCTGTCCTCGGTCAACGCCGCTGTCAGCCTGCGGGACGCCATCGACCGGATCGAACGCAGGGGCGCGCTCCCCGCCGAGCGGCCCCTGGCGCGGGTCTCCATGCCCGAGGACATCGACGACAGGGGGGGCGGACGGGGCGTCCCCGAGCACATGCTGCCCGCCCTGCTGAAGCCCGCCGAGAAGCGCGCCCTCGACCTGCTCTCCGACTGGCCCTGGCTCGCCCTGGGCGACCTCGCCGGGCTGCTGGGCGTCACCAACCAGCGCGCCTCCCAGCTAACCACGGCCCTTGAGGGCTTCGGGCTGGCCGCCCGCGTCCCCTCCGCAGAGCGGCGGCTGGTGCTCACCGACGCGGGGCTGACCCTTCTGGCCCGCAGGGACCGGGCCGCCGTCGCCGGGGCGAAGAAGCGGTGGAGCGCCGCTCCCCCCGACTCCGGGGCCGCAGCCGACTGGCGCAGCGTCTCCGGCAGGCGCAGCCGGCAGCTCCTCCGCGACATGCAGCACACCGCAGCCGTCCACGGTTTCGCGGCGGCCCTCTCCCGGCAGGCCCGCGACCTGGGCTGGGATATCGACCAGCTCGACCCGCCCCGAAGGGCCTCCCGCTACTTCCGCTACTTCGGCGGGAGGCGCTCGGTGCACCCCGACGCCTTCGGGATGCTCAGGCGCGGCAGGACCGCATGGCCCTTCTTCCTTGAGTGGGAGCGAAGGGCGGTTCGGCCGGTCACCATGGCGGCGCGGCTCGCCCCATACCTGCGCTACTACTCGTCCCATCGGCCCATCGACGACCACGGCGCGCCGCCCGTCGTCCTGGTCGTCTTCGACGACGACATCGCACAGACCCACTTCCTGAGAGTGGCGCAGGTGGAGATGGACCGTCTCAGGACCGCCGTTCCCCTGCTGGCCTCCCACCGGGAGCTGGTCGAGCGGGAGGGGCCGCTGGGACGGGCATGGTTCGCCCCGGGCGGCGGGTTCGAGCCGGTGCGCCCCCTGACCGACATGCAAGGAGAACCAAGGCCATGAGAATCTATTACATCGACGAGTCCGAGGGTCCCCGCTACTACGTCCGCTCCGCCCTGGGCGTGAACGCCGAGCGATGGAACGGCCTGCATGGCCGCATCCAGGACTGGCGCACGGCGTTGGCGGGCGACTACAGCGTCCCGACCAGCCGGGAGCTGCACGCCTGCGACCTGCTGGCCGGACGGGGCAAGCTGGCCCGCATCGACAACACCGGCCGCAGGCTCACCCCGGAGCAGGGAGCCGAGATCTTCATGGACGGCCTGCGCATCATAGAGAACGCCGCCCATTCCCTGGGCGGCATCGAGGTCGTCAACGTCTGCCTGCGCAAGGCCGACGTAAAGGGCTACGAACAGGTCAGCCTGAACCGGCTGCTCAACCGCATCAACTCGTCCGTCGCGGCGGACGGACGCTACGCCCACCTCATCTTCGACGAGGGAGGGGAGCGGATGGTCAGGCGGCTCTACGGCAGGCTCAGGAGCCGCAACCCCGTGCCCAGCAGGTACGAGGTCTGGGAGGACGGCCAGGCCACGAAGGACATCCCCATAGAGCGGATCATCGGCGGCCCCTCCTTCCGAAGCTCCCAGGACGACGACCTGCTACAGATGGCCGACCTCATCGCCCACGCCCTGCTCAAGCAGGAGGAGGAGCCGTCCCAAAGGGTGGCGGAGCTGGGCATCCGCTTGGCCTTCGGGATCCTCGACCACGCCCTCAACCGCAGGGCGTCGAGGCGAGACCCCCAGGGCGTCGTCAGACGGTGAAGGGGATTCCCTTGGCGGGACGACCGAAACTGGCGGAGGGGTTCCGTTTGCTTTTAGCGTATCGCAATTTAGACCGTGCCGATCAACCGCCAGTGCGATTCTTTGCAGCCGCAGCCATTATAGTAAGACCGACTCACTGGCCGAGGATTAGGGACGGGTGAAAACTCTATGCCCCGCCGCCCTAGAAACCTGACAGGACCGCCAGCCCCCCAATCTTGATACGAGTACCACCTGCTAGGTTGGTGGGCAAGCGCCGCTAGGCAGGTGGCTAGACGGTCCCTCTGCCTCGGCGTCCACTCGTTGGGTGGGAGAGCAGTAATTTCTTTAATAGCACTTACCCCTCCCATATTCAGCTTGCCAGAGTCATTAGTTGTCATACTTCCTCCTTCACATAAGGCATACGCTAGAAGCAAACGGAACCGGCGGAGGGTATAACTGCGCCGACGAATAGTTCAGAGACGCGGCGCCCTACTCCAAATCTGGACTGCCCTCTCGGCAAGCGCCTCACCCCGGGTCTTGATCGCGTTCTCGTCCCAACGATCACACTTGAGAATCGCGTGGGTCAACGAAAACTTCGCACTTTCCAACAACGCCTTCTTCTCGTAGAAGGAGGCGTTTCCCAATTCCGGATTGTAACCCGTCAGCGTAAGGTTTCCAGGTGTGTGCAACCACTGTGAATGGATGTCGACCGCACGAGGACCCAGCATTTCCCCCCAGTCAGTCGTCAGGGTTTGGGGCATCACATGCTCTACGGTGATTTCCTCGGTGATCTGGGGGGATTCCTTGTGGCCAAAAGACTCTTCCAATGATCCTAGGATCAGCCGGGTCCTGGCTAGGCGCCGGGAGTAAACGTGGTATCCCACGAACGCGTGGTTGAACTCCTCGTCAGTCGGCCAGTGGTTGGCGAGCAAATACTCGCCTGATGAAGCAACGAAGTCCGACGAGTCGATTTGCCCCGACATACGACCGAAGATGCCACGTAGTCGGTTCGTAGGCACGTTACAGACCGCTCTACGCACTACGAAGGACTCGATCATCTTCATAACACTTGCTAGGTCGCTGGTGCTGATCCTTCCTCCGTCTACCCAATCCAGCGACCGCATCAGGAAGGGGTAGGCAACATTGACCTCCCAGGTATTGAGCCGTTTGATCTGTCGTAGCAATGAGCCTTCCGGCTCTTCATCTCCAATCCCGCAGAGCCAGCGATAGTATCGGGCGAACTTGGAGAACTGTATCAACATCTCGACTGCCCGAGGAGTGTCCCCAGAGCCGAAACGTTTCCTAACCTCTTCAAACGTTTCGCTTTGTCTTGGGAGACTCCCGTCCATCATGAGGTGATGCCAGAAGAAATCGTCGAGACGGTTGCCCGTTGCCTCCTGCATCGGAAACCAGTACCGGTCATATGCGTCTTGTGTCTCTTCCTCTCCCGAAATGCTCATGAAGATGAGATTGCGAATGAGGTCGGAAGAGCCGAGGTGCATACCGGTGTTGTTCAAGCTTTCAAAGATTCGATGAGGACTGTCTTCAGTTTCCAAAGTGACGCTTACCAAATCGAGGCGGTCAGTGATGCACAACTTCAATTGGCGCAAGTATAGGGGATGCTCCTCCAAGTCGCCTTCAGCGATTCTTTCTGAGAAATACCTGAAGGCGGCGGTCACTTGCCCACCTTGGTTAGCAACTTCACCATCGATTGAAGCGCGAAAAGTCTGGCGGTCTCTCTGTGTGGGGCGAAGCTTGAGGAAGTCATCACTAGCAGGCGCAAACTTATTCACAAGACAGGTTTCCCATATCTCGTCCACAAGATCGGGGAGTGACGCTACGTGGGATGCTGACTTGCGAATACAGGCTAGGATGATAAAGAGCGTCGTCAACCGCTGCTGTCCGTCAATCAGAAGATATTTTGTCGTGAATCCAGCCGCGTCGATAATGGGCTGGGTGACAACCGCTCCTATGAAGTGATTCCTAGGCTCTTCCATCCCGTAGATTTCCAACACATCCGCCCACAGTCTGTACCACTGGTCTTCGCCCCAGCTGTAAGTTCGCTGAAATAAAGGTACGCGATATTGAATCTTCCCATTCAAGAGTTGTTGAAGTGCTACTTGGCCCGCTTTCATCGGTCCCCTCCGAGTCTGTCGCCCTCCGATTCCGGGTCGCCGTAGAGCATCAGATTGAGGCCACCGGGGACGCCGCGCGCCAGCCTCATAATGGCCAGGTAGTTGAACCCCTTGGGCTCCCCTCCCCTGAGCCACCTCCGCACGGTGGGCTCCATCACGCCGAGAAGCTCGGCCAACTCCTGCGGCGACAGCTCGGCCATCTTCAACAGGCGTTCCAGCCGCTCCCCGAAGTCCTCGGGAAAGGGGGTTCGCCGTTGCTTCCTAGTGCTCCCTTCACGTCCTTCGACAGCCATATCGCCACCTCCTCGGTCTTTGTCTGTGATTGTCTCCTCGTCCAAACCCCGCTTTGCAGGGCTTCCCTTCGGGATGGTCCAGACCTAACAATACCACTACGAGCGCCTCTCCTCCAAGACAAAAAGAGAGGGCCGGACGGTTTATCCCGCCCGGCCCTCGTTGCGTCTAATCCCGAATCCACCGAAGGACACCTATGGACGGCGTGAGGACAGCGGCAGGGTGGGTGAGGGAGCTACAGGGGAGATGGCTGGGCTCATTGGGGTAGATTGGAGGTCGGCGAACGGTCTTCAGTCGCCGCATAGGGCCCCTATGGCCCTCTGCGGGAGCTGCGATGCGCGGGATGGCGAGAGAATACGCAGCAGGGAACTCTCGCGCGACCGGGGTGGCACGAGTTTGCAGGGAAGTTGGGTCAGTTGCAGGCTGGCAGTTCAGGCGGGGAGTGGAATGGCTCGCAGCCGGGCCATGGCGCGAGTGAACTGGGTTTCCCAAGGCCAATGCTGGGGAAGATGCAGGGTAAGGCGGCGCGCCGAGCGGGTGATCCGTCCCACCAGAGCGAAGACCCGCCGCCTGAGGGTCTTGGTGGTCACGGTCCGTTCGGCCAGACCGATGCGCGCTGTCCAGCGGGCGAGGTTGTGTGCCATCACCTGCACCGCCAGCCAGGCGCCGTTGGCGGCGAAGCGCCCCGAGGGGAGATGGTTGAGTCCGACGCCGTGTTTCAGGTCTCGAATGGCGTTCTCGATCTCGGCGTGGCGGCGATGATCGGCCTCCAGTTCCAGGGTTTCCCCGTTCCGGTCGGTGATGAAGCCGTGATAGCTGTAGGTGGCGAAGAGGGCCAACTGGGAACCGGGCGTGGGCTTCACCCGCCGGACGATGAGCCGCACCGGCGCGGCGTCGGGTTCACTCTGGAAGGGGGTATAGGTGGTCTCGGCCACATCGGCGGCGCCGTCCATCCAGTAGGGAATCGGCGTCCAGTCCTGCTCGGGGATCGCCTCAATCAACTCCCGCAGGCCTTTGTGCTGGCGGATGGTGATGGAGAAGCGGACACCCATCTCGCGGCAGACGGCGACGAGAGCGTGGGCGTAGAAGCCGCTGTCGGCGCGCACCGTGAGTTGGCCGCTGGCCCCACCGTAGCGCACCCGCCCCACCGTTTCACGCAGGAAGTGGGCAGCGCCGCGAGCGGTGTTAGCACGGCCCTCGCGCAGCCGGGACATCAGCACATCGCCGGTTCCGGCGGCGATGGCCAGCAGTGGGTGATAGCCCCGCGCGCCGGTGTAGTTGTGGTGTCGCGCCCCTTCTTTGTCCAGTCCATAGGTCTCGCAGATGGTGGAGTCCAGGTCGATGGTCAGGGGCGAGTCGCCGGGTCCGGCCCCAGCGGCCCATGCGCGTGCCAGCAACTGGCGGCTCACCCGGTCGAGTTGACGGACATGCCCCCACCGGAAGCTGCGCAGGAAGGTGCCCAGGGTGGATGGCGCCTTGACCACGCAGCCGAGAACACCGACCGTCCCACCAGCACGCAGCGCATCGGCGTCGTCGATGAAGTCGCCGCCCGCCAGCGCGGAAGCGACCAGCGTCAGCAGTTTGTCCCCCGTGTTCGCCCGCCCCGGTGCGCAGCCGAGGTCGAGGTGATGGTCGACGAGTTCCCGCAGGCCCAGGTGCTGTGCAAGGGTGGCCGGCAGGAGCAGGCCGGCATTGGCCACCAGGCGGTGGTCGTCAAAGACGACGCCGATACGGTCGGGATTGTTCTGTGGCAGCATCTACTGGGTGCTCCTTGTTTCCGGGCGGTTTTCTGTTTCAAAACCATTCTCCCAGATTCAGAGGAGCACCCTCTGGCTTCTTCAAGGACTGTCCCCAAAGTCGTCTTTCGGTGGATTCGGGCTAATGAGAACCCGTTGCCTTTGCCCCGCTCGCCCTCAGTCCTCCCCCACGGCGGTCTCCGGCTCACCCACCGACGGCAGTAGGATGTGCAGCAGCCCCATCCCGGCCGCCAGGTCGAACAGGTTGACCAGGTGGCCGGGGCCGGGCTTGGCTCCGGCCTTCCACCGGCGCACCAAGCGGGCGTTGACCTTCAGGAGGCGGGCCAGCCCCCGCCAAGTCAGCCCGGCAGCCTGCTTGAAGCGTTCCAGCCTTTCAGGGAAGTCCTGGGGGAACTCCTCAGGCTCCACGTGGTATACCCATTCCTGCCGGCGTCCCACCGTCCTACTCCCTTACCGTCAGGGAGTAGGGATCGCCAGTCAGCAGCACCGACAGGCCTCCGGGAACGCGGCAGGCCCAATGGATCATGGCGCACATCTCGTCCCCGGTGGGTATAGCCCCGCTGCGCCACTCCCCTGGCCGCTCTTCCGGCAGGCCCAACCAATCGGCGAACTCCTCAAGCGAAATCCCCGACAGGTCCTCCAGCCGTCCCAAGTACGCCGGAAAGTCCTCCGGAAACGGCCCGGCGCGAAAGTCCTCGATGCGCTCTCCTTCGTCCATGACCATGCTCCTACCTCCCTTGATGTTCCTACACTTCTCCGTGTCGGTGTCGCCGTCCAGCATCAGGTCGAAGCCCCCGGGAACGCCCCGCGCCACCTCCATGATGGCCCAGAAGTAGGCCCCCGACGGCGGCCCTCCCCTGCGCCACTTCAACAGGCCGCGCTCGGTGACGCCGAGAAGCTCGGCGAACTCACCCCACGACAGCCCGGTCATATCCTTCAGGCCCTCCAGCCTCTGCCCGAATTCCTCGGGAAAGGGCGGCGGGCGAAGGTCCAAGGTCCGATTTCTCTCGTCAGTTGCCATTGTCACTCCTCCTCGGTTTGAAGATCACGATCACGTCCTCGTCCAGCAGCTTCGCCAGACCCTCCGGTGACCGGATCGCCAGCCGCACCAGGGCCAGCATCGCGCCACCGTTGGGACCGCCGCCCTTGATGCGCCAGCGCATCAGCTGACGTGGGTCCACGCCCAGCGCCACGGCCATCTCCTCACAGTTGAGGTCGAACAGCGTTCTGACCGCCTCCAGCCGTTCGGGGAAGTCATCGGGCATCAGAGCAACGCCGGGCGGAATGAGCGGGGAATCGGACGAGGTGGGGACTTCGCTACACATGGACCTGCTCCAGGATGAACAGGTCCTCGAATCGGGTGACGCCCAGGGCCTCCATGAGCCGCTTGCGCATGTCCGCCGAGGGGCAGCGAGTCCCGGACATCAGCTGGGACAGGTAGCCGGATGAGGTGCCGACCAGCCGCGCCAGCTCGTTCTGGGTCATGTTGAGCCGGTTCAGAAGCTCCCACACGGCGTGGGGGTTGAGCTTGACTCGCGATGAGGGTTGCCTGCGCTTCACGCCTCGTCCTCCTTCCGAGCCGACTGCGAGCCGTCCCCGTCTGCGCCGTTGCGGTACAGGTGGGGGTTGGCCAGGTAGTGGCGCGCGATGATGCGGGCCAGTATCCGCAGGCCCTCGATGCGCCTCCGCTCCTGCCTGTCCGTCAGCTTCCGCTTTCGCTTGCTATTCACGCGGTCCGTCTCTCTCGTGGGGTTCGGAGCGCCGCGAGGGTGTGGCCCTAGCGGGCGTCGGTGATGTATACTCGGATCGAAATACGATACTTTGTTCTGTTGGCGTAAGTGTAGCAATATATAGCGGACAGAGGCAATGGAGAAAAGACGGTATTGAGGCTTGTAAGAAGGCTTTATTGACAATTGCTCGCTCTGATGTAACAATTAGTTAGCTGTAAGTTAGCTGCGATGTAGCAGGCACGCCGTGCGCGACGCTGTTCGCAACTACGGATGCAAGAGGGAGACATCATGGACGACCATGACGACGACCGGGAGATGGACGACCGAGAGGCAATCGAGGGCGATGACGAAATCGGACCGCTGCTGAGACGGCTGCGGGGAGACCTCAGCCTGCGGGACGTGACCCGGCGCACAGGCATCTCCAGCTCCTACCTCTCCCAGATAGAGCGGGGTGGCCGGAAGCCCGGCTCCAACATGATTGGCAAGCTGGCCGCCCTCTACAACGTGGATGAGCAGGAGCTTATGAAGCGGGCCGGGCGAGTGGGCCAGCCCGACCCCTACAGCGGCGAGGCGATGGAGATCGAGCGGGCCTACCAGTACGTGCTGGCCGACCCCGTGTTCCGCGTGGGCACCCGGCCCGACGGCCCCATCACCCTGAAGACCAAGCGGTTCATCGTCGAGATGTACGAGCGATTCGCCAACAAGAGGCTGCTGGAGTGAGCATGAACAGGACGAGAGAGGACTTCTGCCGCATACTGCTGGACGACCGCCCCCAAAAGGCCCTGGACCCGGAGACCCTCGCCGCTCGCTTCGTGCGCTACTTCGACGTGCCAGCCCGTCCCACGATGGAGCAGATCAAGGCCCTGCTGAAACGGGCCGGGTTCGGCGAAGTATCGGGCAGTAGGCACATGGACGCGAAGGGCATCCACTACAGCGCGCCGGGGGGCGGCTACGACATCCACTACCGGGAGGACCTGTGGGAGGGAACGCAGGACTACTCGGTGATCCACGAGACCTACGAGATCATCTACGAGACCCTCTGCGACATGGAGTCCGGCTCTCCGCCGGACCGGAAGGTGTGCACGCAGGCCGAACGCTTCGCGGCGGCGGTCCTGATGCAGCCGAGGGCCTTCGAGCCGCTGGCCCTGGAGTGGGGGCTGGACGTGCTGAAGTTGCAGCGGGCTTTCCGCTGCTCCTACGCCGCCGTGTCCATCCGGCTGGCCGAGGTGCTGCGCGACCCGCCCCTCATGGTGGTCCTGTACGCGAGGGAGGACGGGAGAGACTCCAAAGATCGGGCCGATTCGCCTGACCTCCGGGTAAAGGTCGCCCGGCGGACGCGGGGATTCGGGACGCCGAGCGACTTCCCCATCTGCGGGGAGCGTGGCGGCGTCCCCCGTTGGGGCAGGCCCATACCCCCCGGCTCCCTGGCCGAGCAGGCCGCCCGCTACGGCACGGCGCGCTTCGCTCAGGGCGGCGGCTACGCCGCCCTGGCCCGGCCCGTCATCCGTATGGGGAAGCTGGCGAGGGTCGTCGTCGTCGCGGTGCCCGAAAGCTACGCCGCCGCCCTCGGCCCCCAAATGGTCGCATCGGACATGCCGGGGCGCAGGCGGAAGCCGATACCAGCGGTGGCAGCGGTTGGCCCCTGGTAGTTTGTACTAGCCCTATTAGCAAAGGAGAAGAAGATGGCAAGACTTGGTGGACGTTCTGCCCCTGAGCCAAGTGATGTCCGCTGGCAAGACTACGAGGAATTGGTGAAGGACATCTATCAAGCTTTAGGACGGGCCAGTGGAGTGACAATCGAGTGCTGGGGCAGTTCATGCCGGGTCGAAGGACCGCCCGGCGTTTTCCACCAGATCGACGTCTTGACGAAACACAGCGATGGCCTGCATCAGTACAGAACGGCCATCTCGTGCAAGAACTGGAACGCGAAGGTGGGCCTACCTGTAGTTAGGGACTTCGCCCAGATACTTCAAGACGCGAACCTGAACAAAGGCGTAATCGTCTCCAAGATGGGCTTCACGGGTCCTGGCAGGTCCTACGCAGAGTCCAAAAACATTGGGCTGGTCGAGTTGAGGAAACCGCTGGACAAGGACTGGGACGGCTACATCAGAGAGGTTCATATCACGCTGATGGTGGATCAAACCGAGATATACGACATCCACTTCCGCCTGACCGCACCTAAGCCCGGTCCCGACGAGCAATCCTATCAGGGAGGCCCGATCCATTGATCTCTCCGGTTGAACCAGATCTTCATCGGAATTCTTGGGCAGGAAGCTGAGACCCTTCAGAAGATAACCGATGAAGAATGGAGCAGACACCCGGACAAGGACGAGTACGACATTCAGTTCCCAGAGGGCAGCATATTGACAGTGCCAGACTACCCAAAGTACCCCGCCCACGGGTATTCGATAACTGGCGTGAGCTTCAAAGTAAAGTTCAACCCGCCCGTGAAGCAGGAAATCGTAGTTCGTGCAGACGACCACATCTACATGATTATGGAAAGCCTGTTCGATGGGCGTCGATTCACTATTACCAAAGATGGAGAAATCAGGGAAAACGAACTGGAACCGGGTGACAACAATCTCGGCCCAGAAGTGGCATCGGCTCCTTGATGGCCCCCGGCAGGATTTGAAGTCCACGCTGAGATAGTGTATAGTAAGACATAGCACGATAAACAGAGGCAAAAAGAGAGAGCATGACCACTCCCAGGCGTTCCAAGACCATCACCTTCTCCCTGCCCCCGGAGATGGAGGCGCAGGTGCGGAATGTGATGAAGGAGGACGACCTCTCCGTGAGCGAGCTGCTCAGACAGGGTATCCGCCTGTTCATGGAGGAGCGGGAATGGCGCAGACGGGAGCGGCTGGAATGGCTGCGCTCCCGCACGACTACAGCACAGGAAGACACAGGGAGGAGAGACTGATGAACGACCGACTAGACCGCACGCCAGCGGCCCTCTACGCCAGGGTATCCAGCGACCGCCAGGACGTGGACCTGTCCGTGGCCGCCCAGCTACGGGCGCTCAGGGACTACGCCGAGAAGAACGACTACCTGGTCTGCCGCGAGTACGTGGACGAGGCCGAGAGCGGGCGCATCGCAGACCGGCCCCAGTTCCAGAAGATGCTCGACGCGGCCGGGAAGCCCGAGGCCCCATTCAAGGAAATCCTTGTCTGGAAATTCTCCAGGTTCACCCGCAAGCGCGAGCACGCCGTCGCCTTCAAGTCCATGCTGCGCAGACGGGGCATCCGCGTGGTCTCCATCACCGAGCAGGCCGAGGACACCGCTTCCGGCAGGTTGTTGGAGGCCATCATCGAGGGCGTGGACGAATTTTACAGTGAAAATCTTGCCCAGGAGGTTACGCGGGGGATGCGGGAGGCGGCGTCCAGAGGCTTCTGGATGACCACCTACGCCCCCTACGGCTACAAGCGGGTCCACGTCCAGGACGGGCCGAAGAAGCGCCCCAAGCTGGAGCTGAACCCGCCCGCCGACGCAGTGGTCCGGCGCATCTTCGACATGGCCCTCCAGGGAAAGAGCACCCTCGACATCGCCAAGACCCTCAACGCCGAGGGCATCCCCACCTCCAACGGCAAGAAGTGGCTCAAGACCACCGTCCACTTCGTGCTCACCAACGAGGCGTATGCCGGAACCGTGGTCTGGGGAGAGAAGGCCAAGGACGGTCAGCCCCCCGTGCGCGTCGAGGACGCACACCCCGGCATCGTCTCCAGGCGGGAGTTCCGGCGCATCGCCGGGATGATGGAGTCCCGCGCCCCGAAGAAGGTGAACCCCCGCCGCATCTCCAGCCCCTACCTGCTCAGCGGCATCGCCAAGTGCGAGACCTGCGGCAAGGCCATGACCGCAGCCGAGGCCAAGAGCGGCAAGTACACCTACTACATCTGCCACTCCCTCCTCAAGCGGGGCAAAGGCACCTGCAAGACCCCCAGGCTCAACGCCAAGAAATTCGAGAAGATCATCGTCGATGAGCTTCGCGCCAACATCCTCACCGAGTCCAACATCAGAGACCTGGTGAAGCTGCTGGACGAGGAGATGGACGGCGTGGCCCGCGACCAGCGGGAGAGGCTGGAGAGTATCGACGGGGAGCTTGAGGAGGTGAAGAAGCAACTGGGCCGCGTCTGGCACTTCATAGCGAAGAGCGACAGCGTGGACGTGGCCGAGGCTTCGGACCTCATCGTGGAACTCCGGGAGCGCAAGGAGACCCTTGAGGTCGCCGCAGAGGAGGCGAGAGGGCTGCTGAAAGAGAGGAGGCAGCTTCTGGACAGCGCCGACACCATCGCCACCTTCGCAGAGGAGATGAGCGACTTCCTCAAGACCAGCGAGCTGACCGAGACCAGGGCCTTCGTTCACTCCTTCGTCAAGGAGGTACAGGTCAAGCCCGGCAGGGCCGCCATCATCTACTCGATTCCCACGCCGGATGACAGCCCTATAGGGGGAGCGGACGCCACAGAGATAGCCCTAAACGGGCGAGTTATGAATTCGGTCTTACATGGTGGGCCCGGCAGGGTTCGAACCTACGACCAACCGGTTATGAGCCGGCCGCTCTGCCACTGAGCTACGGGCCCTAAGCTTATGGGCCCACGGGAGACCGCGACTCAGCGTAGCCAGCAGCGGATGAAGTGTCAAGGAGCTGTACTCGTTCAGTACATTAGTGACACTCGGCCTCCTTTTGCTGAGCTGACCATCGGGTGAGGAACTGGGCAGGGGTGAGATAACCGAGGGCCTGGTGCGGCCGGACAGTGTTGTAGGTGCGCTCCCAGGCCAGGAGCTCGCGGTTCAGGGCGGCGATCTCCAAGGAGAAGGGGGTGACCTCATAGAACTCCTCCGTGTGGGTGCGCTGGGCGCGCTCGACGCAGCCGTTCAGCTTGGGCGAGCGCGGGGGCAGGACGAAGAGGCGGATGCCGCGTGCCTGGCAGGCGTCTTCGAAGGCGGCCTGGAACTCGGAGCCACCGTCCACCTGGATGGCGCGGACGGGGAAGGGCATGCGGGCCACGAGCCGGTCGAGGAAGCCCGCGGCGGTGGTGGCTGTCGCGCGGGTGCGGGCTTCCAGCACGTCCCAGCGGGAGACGATGTCGCGGGCGGTGAAGTGTTTGAGCACGACGCCGGGCAGGGGGCGCACGTCCAGGGTGTCCACCTGGACGAGGTCGCCGGGCTGGTCCACGGCATACCCCTGCGGCTTGCGCACCGCATAGGGGCGCCGAAACGCCCGCTTGCGGATGGAGATGGCCGCCAGGGGCGCCTCCCGCAGGACGCCGCGGGCCTTCAGCCGGGCGAGGATGCGCCCCACCATGGAGGTGGAGACGGTCCAGCCCGCGCGGCGGAGCACCACGGCAAGCTTGTCCTTGCCCCACCGGGGGTACTGCTCCCGGACGTGGAGCACTGCGAGGGCGAGCTCCCGTCCCCAAGTGGGCTGGCGTAGCCGGCGGGGCCGCCGCCCGCGTGCTTCCAGGCTGGCGAGCCGGTCGGGGTCGTAGCGGCGTTTCCAGCGGTAGAAGGTCTGCCGGGTGATGCCGAAGTGCCGGCAGGTGAGGGAGGCGTTCTGGCCGTGGGAGTGGTAGTAGTCCATCCACGCCAGTCGGACGCGGGCCGCTCTGCTCAGGGCTGCGCCGGTGTGGGCTAACCTGCGTGCTTGGGGCACGTTCCCATTCACGATTCGCATGGCTGACACTGTAACCCAGTGTCACTGATCTATCTGAACGAGAACAGGAGCCGTACTCGTTCGGCACATTGATGAAACTCGGACTCCTTTTTTGAGCTTGCCATCGAGCGACGACCTAGGCGGGGGTGAGGTCGCCGAGGGTTTGGAGATAGCCTAAATAGGTCCGTGGATTACGGCATAGTCAGATAGGGAACGCGATCGAGTTGGCGGCTTGTTCCGAGGCTCCCTAGCTTTCGTTCCCAGAGATGCCGTTGCCGGCCAGGCGCTGTACAGCATCCTCAATGTCTTGGACGGAGCCGTTGACCACTTGCGGGGGATTGGCGTAGGGCTTGTCCTCATCCACCAGGTAGGCCAGGCCGGAGCGGAAGAACTTGACCCCGCTGGCAGTGCTGATGGAGGTGACCACGTCGTCCTCCTTCACGACACCGTCCCGCCTGGCTTGGAGCACCGCGTCGAGCGCCACGGCGGATTGAGGGCAGATGTTCGCCCCTGCGCTCATGAACATGGCGCGAGTCCGCTGTATGTCCTCTTCAGACACGTCATAGAAGGCCATGTTGAAGCCTGGGGCCAGCTTCTTGATGCGCGGGAAGCTCACCGGGTCCTGAATATCCATAGCGGTGGCCACCGTCTCCCCGCGGGAGGAGCCGGGAGCATAATCTGTAAAGCCGCTACGCCCCCAGCGCACCAGGGTGTTGGCGCTCCTGGCCTGGGCCACGATGATCCCCGGCGCCCTGTCGATCAGGCCGCGCCGGCACATTCGCTCCAGGGAGACCAGGAGAGCGGTGAGGTTGCCTCCGTTGCCGCAGGGAATCGAGATCCAATCGGGCGCCTGCCAGCGCAGGTCCTGGCATATCTCCAGGGCAATGGTCTCCTGGCCTGCAATGCGAAAGGCGTTCTTGGAGTTGACCAGCACGATCTCCGGGTGGCGAGCGCAGAACTCCTCCACCAGGTTCATGCAGGCGTCGAAGCCCTGAGGGTGTTTGATGGAGAGCACCGTTGCGCCGTGGGCCATCGCCTGGAAGAGCTGTTCCTCGGAAACGCGGTCATGCGGGAGCAGGACCAGGCATCGGAGGTTCTCCTCATAGGCGCTGTAGATGGCCGCCGAGGCCGAGGTGTCTCCGGTGCTGGCACAGGCGACGAAGCGCACGTTCTGCTCCGGGTAGGTCCTCTGGAGCCGTAGCGCCTCCGATACCGCCACTGACAATCCGCGGTCCTTGAAGCTGTGGGAGGGGAGTTGGCCCTCCATCTTGATGTAGAGGCGCCGCAGCCCCACCTGGCGCTGCAGCCATTCCGGCGTCTTGAAGAGGTCCGTGAACCCCTCTTGCAGTGAGATGACCGCCTCCTCGGGGAAGCCGGGCAGCATGTGGGCCAGCCACATGAAAACCCCGCTCCCGTAGGGGTAGGCGTCCCTCCCCGGGCCGAAGCGGATATTGTCGAAGTAGTCTCGCGCCTGCTGGCCCGTGCCCACGGCGCGGTCGATTTGCTCCTCGTCCCTCTCGATGAGGAAGAGGCTGCCGCAGCGGGGGCACGTGTCCATGAACTTCTCTGGAACGTAGGCGGCCCCGCAGCCGTCGTTGATGCACTTGAGCCAATAGCGGACAGTGGTGTCTGACATGGCGATTTATCGAACTCCTCTTTGGACGCCGCCACCAATGGGGCGATCCTCTCAATCATATATCGTCTCGGCATCGGTTTCAGGGGCCCCCAGCGCAGGGGCGGCCCCGGCTTCTTCACACGGCTTCCTTCGCGGCCTTCATCACCAGCGGCAGCAGCGGAAGCAAGTCTGAAGCCAGTAGGCCGGAGTCGCCCAGTTCAGCCGAGACGCGTTCGGCGGCGGCGGCGTGGAGGCACACCCCGCTCGAAGCGGCGTCGAAGGGGTCCAACCCCTGAGCCAGCAGTCCCACGATGGCGCCGGCTAATGCATCGCCCGTGCCCGCCGTGGCGAGGGCGGGGTTCGCAAAGGGACTCACCCGCGCCCGTCCGTCCGGGGCGGCGATCACCGTGTAAGCGCCCTTCAATACAACCACCTGTCCCCACTGCTTGGCGCAGGCTCGCGCGCAGGCCAGCCTGTCCCGCTGCACGTCTTCGATGGAGCACTTGGCCAGCCGCGCCATCTCGCCGGGGTGCGGCGTCAATACGGCAGACCCCGGCATCCGCTCCCACCACGCATAGAGGCGGGCCAGCGCGTTCAACGCGTCCGCATCCACCACCCGGGGCGCGGGCTCGGCAGCTTCGGCCAGGAGAAGCTGTTGCACGAAGCTTCGAGTCGCAGCCGTATCGCCGAGGCCACACCCCACCAACAAGGCCTCGTAGCGGCCCAGAGCGGCGACGACTTCAGCGGCGGCCTCCGGGGCGACGGTTCCCCCGCTTTCCGGGAGCGGCAGGTGGGTCACCTCTGGGAGCATGGTTGCAACGGCCGACCGCACGAGAGGCACTGCGGCCAACGTAACCAGGCCCGCTCCCACCCGCCCCGCGGCGGCGCAGGCAAGATATGGAGCGCCCAGATACTGGTGAGAACCGCCAACGATGAGCGCTCGTCCGAAGGTGGCCTTGTTGGCCCCCAGGGGCCGCGTTGGCAGCAGCGGGCCGATGAGAGCGGTGTCCATCAACTCGGTTGGGAGGCCGGCGTCCAGGCCCGGGGGCAGGCCGATATCTCCCACAACAATCCGCCCAACTACCCCTGTGGCAGAGGTTGTGTAGAGGCCTATCTTGGGAGCGCCCAGGGTCACCGTCACTTCGGCGGTCACTGTCGCGGGATCGACTTCCCCGGTATCTGCGTTGAGGCCCGTGGGAATATCCAGGGCCAACACCAGCAGGCCGGGACGGCGCGCCTTGGCCTCGGCCAACAGGCCCAGTTGCTCCTTCAGCGGCGACTGGATGGCTCGTTCCTGACCTATTCCCAGCACCGAGTCGATGACCAGCGCTGCGCCTTCCAGAAGTTGCGGCAGCGGGTCGGCGGCGTCGGCAAGCTGCGCTACCTCAACGCCCGCCTCTACAGCTAGATCGAGCTTGGAAGCAAGCGCCTTTCCCGGCAGGCAGATATAGGCAGCCACATTGGCCCGCCATTCCTGCAGGCGCCGGGCCGCAACCAGGCCATCGCCCCCGTTGTTGCCGGGACCCACCAACACCACGATGCGTCGGCCGCGGTAGTCCGGCAGGAGGGCAGCGGCCTCTCGCGCCACGGTCAGCCCGGCAATTTCCATGAGCGCGTCGGTGGAAACGCCAGCCTCTTCGGAGCGGGCCTCCAGGGCCCTCATTTCATCAACAGTGACGAGTTTCATTGCTCATACCCACAACGAAAGCCACGGCATAGTCCTGCGAATGGGAAGTGGTCAGGGAAAGCTCCAGCAGGCCCAGGGCCTCGGCCTTTCTTTGTGCCCGTCCATGGAGCTGGACATGTGGGGGCTTGCCTCGCTGCCGCACCACCTCCACCTCCCGCCACCCGACCCCGCGGATACCCGTGCCCAGAGCCTTCATCACCGCCTCCTTGGCAGCGAAACGGCCTGCCAGTTGAGGGATGCGGCCGCGACAGAAGTCCAGTTCCCCCTGGGTGTAGACGCGATGTAGAAAGCGGTCGCCGTAACGCTCGACCACGCGGGCGATGCGGCGCAACTCAATGATATCAACACCCGTGGCCAGCATGGCCCTCCTTGTGTGGCCGCGGCCTTCGGCGCTGTCATTATAGGGAGCGCGCCCTCCAGCCGTCCATGACGAGGTTCCCCTCTCGGCACTATAATGAGTGGTATGAGCCACGAGATCTTGGTAGACAAACATGAGCGCATCGCTACGGTGACGCTGAACCGGCCTGAGCAGCGCAACGCCATTAGCTATCCTATGTGGCTGGAGCTCGCCGAAGTCTTGGGCAGCCTTGAAGAAGACCCGCGCATTCGAGCCGTCGTGGTCACAGGCGCCGCCGATGAGGCCTTCTCCGCCGGCGCCGACATCAAGGATTTCCAGGAGCATCGCAGCAACCCCGAGGCCGCCGGGAAGTACGCGCTGGCTCTCGAGTCAACCTTGCGGGCGCTGGAGGGCCTATCCAAGCCCGTCATCGCCAGGATCAACGGCTTCTGCGTTGGAGGCGGCTGCGAGATTGCTCTGAGCTCGGACCTCCGGCTTGCCGCCGAGGGCAGCAAGTTCGGCATTCCGGTCGCCAGGATCGGCATCACCGCGGGCTACCACGAATCCCAACGTCTCGCGCAGGTGGTCGGGGCGGCCAACGCAGCTTACATTCTCCTCACCGCTGACCTCATCGACTCCGCTGAGGCACACCGCTTGGGGCTTGTCCACCAAGTGGTCCCCGTCCGCCAACTCGACGAACGAGTTGCGGCCTTGGCCAGCCGCCTCAGCGCGCTGGCGCCCGCCTCGCATCGTATTCACAAGCAAATTCTCAGGACCTTGGCTCGGGGTAGGGCGCTGGACGAGCTGACCCAGGAAGAGCGCGATTTGCCGCTCAGCGTTTTTGGCGGCAGGGACTTCCAGGAGGGTGTGCGCTCCTTTCAGGAGAAGCGTAGCCCGCACTTCCTGGGTGAATAGCGTTTCAACCACTCTGCAACTCCTTCAGGGCGCCGGCGGTTGGCCTTGAGAACAACGACTAGCGGAGGCGATTTGACGGCCCAGATCATCGATGGCAAGGCTATCGCTCTGCAGATCCGCCAGGAGGTCGCCGAAGCGGCTGCCAGCTTCAAGGCCGAGTCCGGCATCACGCCCGGATTGGCCGCGATTCTCGTCGG
Source organism: Dehalococcoidia bacterium (assembly GCA_965263165.1). Lineage (GTDB taxonomy): Bacteria > Chloroflexota > Dehalococcoidia > Lucifugimonadales > SAR202-VII-2 > SAR202-VII-2. The sequence goes on along the minus strand of OZ253584.1, from coordinate 268,614 downwards.
GGACGCCCCCGCCTCCCACGTTTACGTTCGCAACAAGGCCCGCGCCTGCGACGAGGCCGGCCTTTTCAACGAGGTCTTCAACCTGCCCTCCGACACCTCAGAGGCGGAGCTCCTTGACCTCGTCCGGCGGCTCAACGACGACGCTCGCTTTCATGGGACCCTGGTGCAGCTCCCCCTGCCTGGCAGGATCAACAGCCGCAGGGTGCTGGACTCGGTGAGCCCGGACAAGGACGTGGACGGCCTGCATCCGGTGAATGCGGGGCGGCTTCTGGCCGGAGCGGAGGGGTTTGTTCCCTGCACGCCCGCCGGGGTCCAACAGCTCCTCCTCCGCACCGGCAACGACCCCGGCGGCAAACACATCGTGGTCGTGGGGCGCAGCGATATTGTGGGGAAACCGGTGGCAGCTATCATGATGCAGAAGAAGCCGGGCGCAAACGCCACGGTAACCCTGTGCCATAGCGCCACCAAGGACCTGCCCAGCATCACCCGTCAGGCCGACATCCTCGTGGCTGCCATGGGCCAGCCGCGGTTCATCACGGCCGACATGGTGAGCGAGGGCGCCGTCGTTATTGACGTGGGGACCAACCGGATAGAGGACTCGACAAAGAAGTCAGGGTACCGCCTTGTGGGCGACGTCGACTTCGATGCCGTTGCCGGGAAGGTCTCCGCCATCACCCCGGTACCGGGCGGGGTTGGGCCAATGACTATTGCGATGCTCTTGTCCAACACGTTGTTGTCAGCCAAGCGAATGGCTGCCGCTGTGTAGCAGGCCGCGGCTTTCGCTGGCTTTCGTCGTCCCTGGACACACAGCGCCTTCCGTTTGAGACCGTCCCCCGATGCCCGCCTCCGGCAAACCCGGTCCTCCGCCTCTTCAAAGCTAAGAGAGTTGGCCCGGAAACGAGGAGAGCCAGCCGGGCAGGCTGGCTCTCTGACGTTCTCATAGGACGCGCTGTTGGTTCAGAGACCCTTATCCGCCAGGAAAGCGCAGAGGTCGGAGGTGCGGCACGAGTAGCCCCACTCGTTGTCGTACCAGCCCAGCACCTTGACCATGTTGCCAGCCATAACGGTCGTGGAAAGGGCGTCGAAGATGTTGGAGTGGGGGTTCATAACGATGTCGGAACTGACGATGGGGTCTTCGCAGTACTCCAAGATGCCCTTCAGCCTTCCCTCCGCCTCCGCCTTGAAGGCGGCGTTGACGTCATCCGCCGTCACGTCCCTGCCAACGACCACCGTGAGGTCTGTGATGGAGCCGGTGGAGACCGGCACGCGAAGGGCCATGCCGTGCAGCTTGCCCTGAAGCTCCGGAAGGACCAGGGCAACCGCCTTGGCAGCGCCCGTGTCGGTGGGAATCACATTCTGGGCGGCCGCTCGCGCTCGGCGCAGGTCCTTGTGCACCTGGTCGAGGATCTTCTGGTCGTTGGTGTAGGCGTGGACGGTGGTCATCAGGCCGTGCTGGACGGTGAAGTGGTCGTGCAACACCTTGACCATCGGGGCCAGGCAGTTCGTGGTGCAAGAGGCGTTGGAAACTACGTTGTGCTGTCCTTTGTCGTAGCGGCCCTCGTTGACGCCGAGAACGATGGTGAGGTCCTCGCCGGTGGCGGGAGCAGAGATGACAACCTTTTTGGCGCCACCCTGCAGATGGCCCGCGGCCTTGGCGGCGTCGGTGAACACGCCCGTGGATTCAACGACGACGTCCACTCCGTACTCGCCCCAGGGTATCTGGGCCGGGTCTCGCTCCGACAGGACTTTGATGGTCTTGCCGTTGATGGCGAGGCTGCCGTTGACGGGCTCGACGGAGCCCGGGAAGCGGCCATAGTTGGTGTCATATTTGAAGAGGTGGGCGTTGGTCTTGGCGTCGGTGAGGTCATTGACCGCGGCTACCTCCAGCGCGTCGGGGTGGCGCTCCAGCGTTGCCCGAAGCACCTGCCGCCCAATGCGCCCGAACCCGTTGATGCCTACTCGCGTTGCCATAGTCCCCCCTAGACTGAAGCTTGTTGCTCAAGCGGCCCCATTCTAAACCATAGCCTCCAGAGAGGTTGTTGGGTGTCCCCCAACCTAACCTTCTCCCGCCTCGCACCTGGAGCTAACGTCCCTGGGAAGCGCCGCTAGTCCCTCAGCAGCTTGAACGCCCCCTTGCCGGCGTAGGCAGCGGCGTCTCCCAACTCCTCTTCGATGCGCAGAAGGCGATTGTACTTGGCGGTGCGCTCTCCGCGGGCGGGGGCGCCGGTCTTGATCTGCCCAGAGCCCGTCGCCACGGCTAGGTCTGCGATGGTGGTGTCCTCCGTCTCTCCTGAGCGGTGGCTGATAATGGCTGACCAACCGGCCCGGTGAGCCAGGTGGATGGCCTCCAGGGTCTCCGTCAGCGAGCCGATTTGATTGAGCTTTACGAGGACTGAGTTGCCGCACCCCTGGTCGATGCCCTGCTGGATGCGGTCCGTGTTCGTGGTAAAGAGATCATCGCCCACGAGCTGCAGGCGGTCGCCAAGCGTGGACGTCAGGGCGCGCCAGCCGTCCCAGTCGTCTTCGGACAGGCCGTCCTCAATGGAAACGAGGGGATAGGCGTCGAGCCAAGAGCCGTAGAAGCCGCAGAGGTCGTTGGCTGTGAGGTCGCGGCCGTCGCGGGCCAGCCGGTAGAGGCCGCCCTCAAAGAACTCCGATGCCGCCACGTCCAACGCCAGAAAGACATCCTTGCCAGGCTGGTATCCGGCCGCTTCGATGGCGGCCACAACGACCTCGATTGCATCCTGGTTGGAGGGCAGCGTTGGGGCAAAGCCGCCCTCGTCGCCGACGTTAGCGCCAAGACCCCGTTTGGAGAGGACGCCCTTCAGAGCCTGGTAGACCTCGGAGCAACAGCGGAGGGCATCGGCATAGGTATCCATGCCGGCGGGGGCGATCATGAACTCCTGGAAGTCGGTGGAGTTGGTTGCGTGGGCGCCGCCGTTGAGGATGTTGCACAGCGGCACGGGCAGTATCGGCTCGGCTGCGCCAAACAGGCTGGCGAGATGCCGGTAGAGCGGCGCGCCCCGGCTGGCCGCGGCGGCGTGGGCTGCGGCCAGCGATACCCCCAGGATGGCGTTGGCCCCCAGGCGGCCCTTGTTCTCCGAGCCGTCGAGCTCGATCATCCGGCGGTCCAGGGTCTCCTGGTCCTCAGCGGCCAGGCCCTTCACGGCCCCGGCGATCTCACCGTTGACGGAGGCCAACGCCCTGCCCACACCTTTCCCACCGTAGACGCTGCTGTCTCCGTCGCGCAGTTCGACGGCCTCATGGCTGCCTGTGCTGGCGCCGGAGGGGACGGCGGCGCGGCCCACCGACCCGTCGGACAGCCGAACTTCGGCCTCCAGGGTCGGGTTGCCGCGGGAGTCGAGGATTTGACGGGCTGTGACGGTTTCGATTGTGCTCATTGTAGTTATGTAGTAGGGGTTTGATTATTCGTTGCGCTTATTACGGCTGTTCTATGGAGTTTGATTGTTCGCGGCGGTCATTGCGAAGTCGACGGCCTCCGCGGCGTTGTTGGCCCGGGCGATGGCGGTATCCGGCTTGCCGTTGAGCGACAGGTCCCAGGTGCGCAGGCCCACGACGGGGGTTCCGTCCCCAAGCGCATGGCCGATCTCCGACAGTGTGCCGTAGGCGCCATCAATGGCGATGACGGCTCGGGCAGCCTTGACGACGATGGCGTTCCGCGCATAGCCCATGCCGGTGCAGATGGGATAGTCGACCCAGGGGTTGGCGGCTTGCGGGTCGCCGCCGGGTAGGATGCCGATGGTGGCGCCGCCGCCGTTCTTGGCTCCGCGGCAGACGGCTTCCATGACGCCGCCAAGCCCCCCACACACCACGGTCGCGCCCCTCGACGCGAGCCCCAATCCCACTTCTTCAGCGAGCTTCATGTCTTCCTCAGAAGGGTTGTTGCCGCCTATGACGGCGATGAGCACGTTGGGCACTGGGTTTACCTCGGGACGCGGCAGATAACTATACCACGGCGGAGGTTGGACAGACAGACGCGCTTGTCACGCCTGGCGCCGATAATCTACGCTGGGTATGAAGGGTAGGGCAGGTATTGGGAAGGGTCCCCATCTTCACTTTTCCCCGGCTACGGAGGATGGGATGGGAAGAGAGGACTCCCCCGCTTGGCGTCTGTAGCAACGTCCCTGGGAAGCACATCGAGCTACGTTTCTATGAACCTCTCCGAGATGATTCAAGGGTACCTCCGCGAGGTTGCGGCCACCGTTTGCGACAAGGCTGGACGCGGCGAAGGGCGCGAGGTGTTGGGCGCGGTTGCCGGCAGGCCGGAGCAGGAGGACGTGGAGATCGGCATCGATAGGGTGTGCGACGACCTCCTCGAGGCGTGGTGCCGACGTTCCGGGCTCAACTTCGACATCCACTCGGAGCACAGCCTGCGCCGGGTGGACGGCGCAGGGGAGCGTTACCTGATCGCCACCGATCCGTTCGACGGCTCCGGGCTCTTCAGCAGGGGCCTGCCCGCCGAGTGGTGGAGCGTCATGTCGGTCTATCGGGAAGACCTTACGCCGATAGCCGGCGGCGGCGTTGACATCATCAGGCGGGAGCTCTATCTGGCCGATGCTGAAGGGGTGACGGCAACCCACCTGGACGGCGGCGCCCCGCAACGGGTGCGGCCGTCGACAAAGACCGCCATTGACGATGGGACGGTGATAGCAGCGTTCCTCATGGAGCCGTCGTATCTGACAGCCTGGACGGCGGAGGGCGGCAGGCTTCTGACGGTGCTGACGCAGCAGTTCCCCGGGGTCCGCATTTGGCCCAACGGGGGGTCCTGCATTTACGCCTGGCTGGCCCGGGGCCTGGTGCATGCCTACGTTATGTTCAACGAGCCTCGATCGGAGGTTGATCCGGGCCTTGCCTTCGCCAGGGCCGCCGGATGCCCCGTATTCTCCGTTCAACCGGACGGCGCTCTGGAGCCCTACCGCTTCGAACCCGGCAGGACAGCCGGGCGGGCGCCGCTGCTAGTGGCGGCCTGCACGGAGGGGATGGCCAACAGCGTTGTTGACGCCATTTTCCGCTAGGCGCCGCCCTCAGAGAGGTTGGGGAGGACCCTCTTTCTAGCCTTCCGCCGCGTACGGGGCAGGGATGGGAACTGTCCGGGCAGGCGAGAGAAAGAGGGACTACCGCCCGAATGTTACAAGGTTGTAACATTCGGGCAACGCCAAAGAAACACACTCCGCAGACAATGGTGGGAGAGGTTTCGCCGAGCCCGGTGAGCGCCGCCGGTCTGCTGGGACCGTTAGGGAGGCCCGCAGTGTGTGCGCGCCAGGGGGACGCACTCACTCTAGTACATCGTAAGGAGTTGGATACATGGCAGTGCGTGCGGAATACATCTGGATCGACGGCACGGAGCCCACTCAGAAGCTACGCGCCAAAACGAAGGTCGTCGAGAGGGCCAAGCGTTTGGAGGACCTTCCCATATGGGGTTTCGACGGGTCCAGCACGAACCAGGCGCCGGGTGAGGCGTCGGACTGCGTGCTCCAGCCGGTGTTCCGTTGCCCCGACCCCATACGCGGGGGCGACGACGTCTTGGTCTTGGCCGAGGTCTTGCTTCCCGACATGACGCCCCACAAAACCAACAGCCGGCGGCCGTGCGCAGAGATGGCGGCGGCGCATGCCGACAAGGAATTCCTCTTCGGCATCGAACAGGAGTACACCCTGTTCCGCAGCACGCGGCCGCTGGGTTTTCCCGAGGGTGGCGGCTTTCCGCCACCCCAGGGCGGCTACTACTGCGGTGTTGGCGCCGACGAGGTGTTCGGGCGCCCGATGGTGGAAAAGCATCTGGAACTGTGCCTGAAGGCCGGCCTGAACATCAGCGGCATCAACGCGGAAGTCATGCCGGGCCAATGGGAATTCCAGGTAGGCCCGGTGGGCGGCGTGGAGGTCTCGGACGAGCTGTGGATGGCCCGCTATCTGCTCTATCGGGCGGGTGAAGAGTTCGGGATCAGCGCCACGCTGTACCCGAAGCCGGTGAGCGGCGACTGGAATGGGGCCGGGGCGCACACCAACCTTTCCACGAAGAAGATGCGCTCCAGCTACCAGCCGAACGTCGACGCCGCGGAGGCCCTCAAGGCAAGGCACGACCTCCATATCAAGAACTACGGCTTTGGCATCGAGGAGCGTTTGACGGGCCTGCATGAGACTGCTTCCTACCGGGAGTTCTCTTATGGAGTTTCCGACCGCGGCGCCTCTGTCCGCATTCCCTGGCAGGTGGAGGCTGAGGGCAAGGGTTACATCGAGGACCGGCGCCCCAACGCCAACATGGACCCGTATGTCGTGACCCGCCTGGTCATGGAGACGGTGGGCAGCGCAGAGAAGTAGCTCCGGCTGGCTGCGGCCAGCTTCCCCGGAAGGCGAAAGAAAGCGGGACGCGCCTCAGCGCGTCCCGCTTTCTCTTTGGCCCGCTGGGTGGAGTTCTCGTAGGGGTTGTTGACCGGCGCCCACCTAGCCTTCCCTGGCCACAGAGGAAGGGAGGGTGCTTTCTCCTTGTCCGTATTTCCCCTGCTGGCGTATGATTCGAGGGGCCGCAGCGCCGCTCAGAGCACCTCTTATGTCGCCGTTCTCTCAGTCTCTTCCCTCAACGCCGCCAATACATGCCGCGCCTCGCGCAGGTTGAAGCCGTGACCTCAAGAGATTCCGCCGCCGAGTTGGGCGACGTTGCCATCTGGACGCGGGGCGTCAGGAAGTCCTTCGGCAGAGTCGCCGCGCTGCGGGGTGTCGACTTGGACGTCCAGCGCGGGCAGTTTCTCACCATCCTGGGGGCCAACGGCTCCGGCAAGACGACCTTCCTAAGAATCCTGGCTACCCTCGCCAGTCCCACCACCGGGTCCGTCCGGGTCGAGGGTATAGACCCTCGGAGAAATGCGCCGGCAGTTCGGCGCCGCATAGGCGTGGTGATGCACCAGCCCCTTCTCTACGGGGACCTCACCGTGGGAGAGAACCTGGCGTTCTATGCCCGCATGTACGGCCTGCCGGACCGCGACCATCGCATTGACCAGGCGCTCACGTCGCTGGGCATGCAGAGCAAGCTGGACGCCAAGGCGCGCACCCTGTCCCATGGGATGCAGAAGCGGGTTTCCATCGCCAGGGCGCTCCTGCACGACCCTTCCGTTCTGCTCTTGGACGAGCCCGAGTCGGGCCTTGACCCGGAGGCTGTGGAGATGCTGGAGCAGGCGTTGCTATCGCCCGGCGAGCGCGAGCGGCGAACCGTGGTGATGACAACCCACAACCTGGAGCGCGGTCTGACCCTGGGCGACCGGGTGGCCATTCTCTCCTATGGCCGGATCGCCTTCCAGGGAACCCGCGGCGGCGTTACGGCCGCCGGCCTGCGAGACGCCTACACGCGGCTGACGGGGCCTGCGTCGTGAGCGGGTTCCTGAAACCGGTGGCCGCCATCCTCTGGAAGGACCTGCTCCTGGAGTTGCGCACCCGCGATATGGTGGCCTCGCTGTTCATCTTCGCCCTTCTGGTCGTGGTCATCTTCAACTTTGCCCTAGACCCGGCCCCGGAGCTTGTGGCAGTGACGGCGCCCGGCATTGTGTGGGTGGCCTTCGCCTTCTCAGGGATGCTGGGCCTGAACCGGGGATTCGGGCTGGAGAAGGACCAGGGGACGCTGGACGGGCTTCTGCTCTGTCCCGTTGGGCGAGAGGCTATCTACGTGGGCAAGATGCTGGCCAGCTTCCTGTTCATGGTGCTGATGGAGCTGCTCATCTATCCGGTCTTTGCCGCACTGTTCAACCTGCCGTTCTTCCTGCCGTCATTCATCGTGATCGCCCTGGCGTCGACTCTTGGCTTTGCGGCGGTTGGCGCCGTGTTCTCCGCCACCGCGGTGAACACCAGATCCCGCGAGGTCATGTTGCCGCTGCTGCTGCTTCCCGTGACGGTCCCCGTGTTCCTGGGGGCAGTCAAGGTCACGGGCAACGCCTTGGCTGGAGAGGGCTGGGGCGCGTCTGCCGGTTGGTTCCAACTTGTGGCGGTTTTCGATATCCTGTTTCTGGTTGTTGCCGCCTTCATCTTTGAATACGTGCTGGAGGAGTAGCCGATGGCGCGGCTCACAGGAGGCCTTGGGGAACAGTCTCTGCCGCTGGTCACGCGGCGGGAGATTTTGCTGCTTCTGTCCGCCGCTATGATCATGGCGGACCTCGTGATGATCTTCTTTTGGGCGCCCACGGAACTGAACCAGGGCCTGGTGCAGCGGATCATGTACATCCACGTTCCCATTGCCATCGCGAGCCTGGCTGTGGTCGGCATGGTATTCGTGGGGAGCGTGGGCTACCTCTGGAAGAGGACTCAGGGGTGGGATGCGCTGTCGTACGCTTCGGCGGAGGTGGGCGTGCTGGCGCTCTCGCTGACCATCGTCACGGGGGCCATCTGGGCCAAGCCCACATGGAATGCGTGGTGGACGTGGGAGCCAATGCTGACGACGCTGCTGATTCTGTGGCTGATGGGCGTCGCCTATCTGGCCCTGCGGGCGTATTCCCCTCCGGGGGAGCGGGGGGCGCGTTTCGGCGCCGTGTTGGGAATACTGGCCGGACTGACGGCCCCCTTTGTCTACTTCTCCGTGGAGCTTTGGGGGTCTCTGACGCATCCGGAGAAGGTCATTGGGCCAGCCCGCTCCAGCGAGTCGGAGATCGGGGCGTCCATTGGGTTGACGCTGATGGTGTCGCTCGTTGCCTTCGCCCTGTTCTTCGCCGCCCTCATAGCGCATCGCTACAAGCTGCGGCGTTGCGAGGATGACGTGGACGCGCTGCACCTCTACAATGAAGAGCGCCGCGGATATCCCGTCTAGGAGCATTCATGGGCCGAACCCTGAGAGGCGTCGCTTCCCTGGCTATCGTTGCCTTGGCCCTTGTGCCCGCGCCAGTCTTCGCGGTTACCCGTTCAATCGCAGCCCAGGAATCCAACCCTGAGGGGAACCTCCCGTTCCTCTTCGCCGCCTACGCAGTGGTGTTTCTGGGACTCGCGGGCTATATCCTGGTCCTCTCTCGTCGGCAGCGAGAGCTGGAGCGGGAGATCAAGGCCCTCCGGCAGTCGCTGGAAGAGCAGGATCAGGCGCCGGCGGCGGGGCCAACCGTCTCCGGCCAGTAGTCCCGCCGCGCCGCCTTCCGGTCCAGCGCTCACCCTATCCCTCAAAGCTCAGCGCCTCAGGATCGGACAGGCTGGTCCATTTCCGGCCCTCTCCGCGCAGGCGCTCGTACTCGCTGCTGATCTCGGCCCCGATGATGAGTATGAGGGCGGAAACGTACATCCAGAACAGCAGCACGATCACCGACGTCAGCGGGCCGTACACCTGGTCGTAGGAGGCAAGGCTCTTCAGGTACCAGAGGAACAGGCCCTGGGCCACGACGAACAGCCCGGCGGACACTAGGGCACCGGGCCAGATGTAGCGCCAATGGGTCTTGCAGTTGGGCAGGAATTTGTATAGGACCATGAAGATGAACAGCGTTATGGCCCAGGACACGAGCCGCAACGCGAAGTTCACCGCCCCCGACGGCCACGTAGCCTCCCATCCCAGCATCTCTATGCGGACGTTGCTCAGAAAGGTTACTGCCGAGTGGAGGGCCATCGAGGCAAGAAACAGCGGCCCCAGAGATAGGCCCATGAGCATCTGCCGGGGCTTGCCGATGTAGAAGGGGCGGTCCTTGCGGACGCCCCAGGCGCGGTTGACCGATCGAGTGACGGCGCCGAAACCAGCGCTGGCGGTCCAGAACAAGCCAATGATGGCGACGATACCCAGGGGAGCGCTATACCGGACGACAGCATCGACGTTGCCGGACACGAAGCTCTCGGAGCCTGGGATATAGTCCGCGACGAAGTCGAGAAGCTCCTGCTCAATGGTCCCGACGGAGCCGAGGATCGCGCCGCCCAGGGCCAGCAGGCCCAGCATTAGGGGAAAGAGGGCGATGAAGACGTAGTAGGCGACTCCCGCGGCCATATGGGGGCCGTCATCGCGGTTGACGTCCTGGAACACCCGGGCAACGAGCAGCACCAGGGGATGATTGGCGAGGCGGCTGCGCCTTATCCGCCACTGAAGGGCCTCAATCCTTCGCTTGAGGTCGCGGGCGCGCTCCTTCACGACGTTCCCCTTCTCGTTCACCCCGCGCGCTGCTCAATCAACCGGTCGAGCTCCGGCAGGAGGTGCTCTATGCCATGAGCTACGGCGTCCGGGGCCAGCGCCAGACCCTCGCGGCGTCCGTGGCTGACCCATACAGAGGCCATGCCGGCAGCCTTGGCGCCCATCACGTCGTGCTCCGGGGTGTCTCCCACGTGGATGGCGCTCTCGCGGCCCACACCCAGTTGCTCGAGGGTGAGGTTGAAGATTTGGGGGGCCGGCTTGGCCAGCGCCACCTCGTCAGAGAAGGTGAGGACGTCGAAGTAGTGGAGCAGGCCCAGGTGGTCGAGGGCCTTGCGAAAAGTCACGCCGGGAGTTGTGCCTGTGTTGGATATGAGGCCTAGGCGCACACCCCGGCGCTGAAGGTTGTCCAGGACTTCGTGGGCGCCGGGCGCGGCCGGCAGCGGACGGGAGAAGTAGCCGTCGCGGTAGGCGTCGGCGACCCCCGCCAGCGTCGCAGGGGCTAGGCCGCCGGCAAAGCCCTGCTGTATCTCGTTCAGGAAGATGTGAATCTGCTCGGAGAAGGACACGTCCTCGCCGCGGGCCCGGACAGCCTGGCAGGCGTCGAAGCAGCGGCGGTAGGCGCCCTCCACTTGGTCCCAGGTTACTGCAATGTCCGCCTGGCCCAAAGCGGCGACGGCGCCCCGGAGGCGCTGCGTTTTGCGAACTTCAGCCCATCCGTCCCGGTCAATGATCAGGGTCTGCCAGAGGTCAAAGGTCACTGCCAGGGGTTGCGTCACTTCGAGCCTGTATCCAGGGGGCTGGCGCGCTTGTTTCCATGGTACCCCATCGTCCGGGGGAACGCTGGCTGAGGTTTGCGATGCAGTGATCAGCCTCCCAGTTGCTCCAGGAACTCCCGGAGCCGCTGCTCCTGCTCTTCAAGGGACGCCAGGCGCTCCCGCTCCCGCTCGATGACGCGCTCCGGCGCCTTCTCCAAAAAGGCGGCGTCCTGGAGCCGGCCGTGGAGCCGCTGAATGTTCTCCCGGCCCTCGCTGAGCTCCTTTTCCAGACGGCGCCGCTCTGCGGCGAGGTCGACGAGGCCGCCCAGCGGGGCGATCACGGCGGCCTGGTCGAGCACCAAGGTCACGGCGTTCTCCACCGGCGGTCGTTGCCGCCCTTCCGTCAGAACGGTGTAGTCCTGCACGCGGGCCAACTGCTTGATGTACGGCGCTTCCTCCAAGGCGACCGCGGTCATGCCGCCGGCCTCGACGAGCACGTCCATCCCCTGGGCGGGCGGCAGGCGGAACTGGGCGCGGATGGCGCGGATGGCCCGCACGATGTTCATGGCCAAGATCATCTCATCCTCGGCCTGCCTGTTTTCAACGCCCGCGTCGGTGGGATAGGAGGCCACCATGATGGAGTCCGGCAACGGCATCTCGTTGGGGAGCCGGGCCACAAGGTTCTGCCAGATCTCCTCGGTGATGAAGGGCATGAAGGGGTGGAGCAGCCGCAGCACCCGCTCCAAGACGTGCGCCAAGAAGGGCAGGGGCGATGGCGCATCTGGGTCTGCCCGCATGCGGACCTTGGCGAGTTCAATGAACCAGTCGCAGTACTCGCTCCACAGGAAGTTCTGGAGGACGTGGGCGGCTTCCCCCAGCTGGAACTGTTCCATGTGGGTATTGACCTGGCGGGTCACCTGGGCCAGACGGCTCATGATCCACCGGTCGTGCCTGTGGCTCGGCGAAGGGTTGCTCCAACCGCGCAGCGCCTCCTCTTGGCCCTCGAAGCTCATGGATGCGAACCGGGCGGCGTTCCACAGTTTGTTGGCAAAGTTTCGTCCCGCTTCCACCTTCGCCGTGGAGAGGCGGAGGTCGTTGCCGGGAGTCACGCCAACGACGAGGGCGACCCGCAGGGCGTCGGCGCCATACTCCGCGATGAGGTCAAGGGGGTCCATCACGTTGCCGGAGGTCTTGCTCATCTTCTTGCCATGAGAGTCCCGCACCAGGCCGTGGAGGTAGATGGTGTGGAAGGGCGGAGCGCCCATATTCTCGATGCCCAGCATGACCATGCGGGCGACCCAGAAGAAGATGATGTCGTAGCCGGTTTCCATGACGCTGGTGGGGTAGAAGCGCCGCAGGTCCTCGCTATCGTCGGGCCAGCCGAGGGTCGAGTGCGGCCATAAGCCTGAACTGAACCACGTGTCCAGCACGCCCGGGTCCTGCTGCAGGTCGGCGGAGTGGCAGCGGTCGCACGCTGCAGGGGCCTCCACCGCCACGATTTCGTGGCCGCAATCGCCGCAATACCACACGGGGATTCTGTGTCCCCACCAAAGCTGGCGGGAAATGCACCAGTCCCGGATGCTGGTCATCCAGTGAAGGTAGTCGTTGGCGAACCGCTCGGGAACGATGCGGATGCTGCCGTTGCGCACGGCCTCTATGGCCGGACGGGCCAGGGGCTCCACGTCCACGAACCACTGCTTGCTCACCAGCGGCTCGACCACGGTGTCGCACCGCTGACAGTGGCCAAGCGACACCTGGTAGTCCTCCACGCGTTCCACGAGGCCCTGCGCCTCAAGGTCCCCGGCAATGGCCTCGCGGGCGGCGAAACGGTCCATGCCGGCGTAGGGGCCCGCTTCCTCGTTCAGGGTGGCGTCGAAGTTCATGGCATTGACGAGGGGCAGGGCGTGGCGTTGCCCCACCTCGAAGTCGATGGCGTCGTGGCTGGGAGTGACCTTCAGCGCGCCCGTGCCGAAATCCATCTCCACAGCCTCGTCGCCGACGATGGGCAGCGGGCGGCCGATGATCGGCAGGACCGCGGTCCTGCCGATGAGCCCGTTGTGGCGAGGGTCATGGGGGTTCACGGCAACTCCCGTGTCCGCCACCATCGTCTCAGGACGCGTCGTGGCGACCACGAGGTAGCCGCCGTCTCCCTGTATGGGGTAGCGGAGGTGGTAGAGCTTGCCGGGCTCCATGCGGTGGTCCACCTCCAAGTCGGAGAGGGCCGTGGCGCAGCGAGGGCACCAGTTGATGATGCGCTCGCCTCTGTAGATCAGTCCCTTGTTGTATAGATTGACGAAGGTGGTTCGGACGGCGCGGGCCGGGCCGGCGTCCAGGGTGAATGCCTCGCGAGTCCAGTCGCAGGAGGCGCCCAGGCTCTTGTGCTGCTGCGTGATGATGGTGCCGTACTTCCGGACCCATTCCCAGACGCGCTCTACGAACTTCTCCCGGCCCAACTCGTGCCGGGTAAGGCCGGCGGCGGCGATGTCCCGCTCCACGACCGTTTGCGTGGCGATGCCGGCGTGGTCGGTGCCGGGGAGCCACAGTGCAGACTTACCCAGCATTCGATGCCAGCGGGTCAGGGCGTCTTGCAGCGCGGCGGTGATGCCGTGGCCAAGGTGGAGGCTGCCCGTGACGTTGGGCGGCGGCATGATGATGACGAAGGGTTCCTTGTCGGGGTCCGGGGAGGGCGTGAAGTAGCCGCGTTCCTCCCAAGTCCGGTACAGGCGCTGCTCAACGGCGCCCGGCTCATAGGCCTTTGGGATTTCCTGGGGCTTCTGCGAAATGGTCATGGGTGCGTTCCGTGCGGTGAGGGGATGACGCTTTTGATGATACGGGGGCTTATCTGAGGAGCGCAATGCGGGGCATGGGGGGGAGATGGCGCTGTGGGAGGAGACGAAGGGGTGGTGGGGGTTGAGAGGATTCTCTCGCCTTGCGCCTGTGACTAGCGGTTCTGGGAGGCACACCTACGCGCCGGCCTCTGCCGCGTGGGGCGCTACTGTAGCGTGGACGGGGGTGGCTTGAGCTATTCGCGGCGCGCTCGCGACCGGCTCTTCATTTGACAGGCCCCTGCATTAGTCCTATTGTTAGCTAATCCCAGCCTCCAGGAGTTGGCGATGGCAATGGTGAACGTCCATGAAGCGAAGACCAACCTGTCGCGCCTGCTTGCGCAGGTCGAGGCAGGAGAGGATGTCGTCATCGCCCGCAACGGCAAGCCGGTGGCGCGATTGGTGGGGTACGAGCGCAAGGGGAAGCGAGGATTCGGCTCCTGGAAGGGCCGGATAACGCTCGACGACAGTTTCTTCGACCCGCTCCCGGAGGAGGAGTTAGCCCTCTGGGAGGGCAGTGGGAATGATAGTTCGGAGGGTTGATCGTTGCGGCTCCTGCTCGACACCCACGCGCTCATATGGTGGCTTGCTGGCAGCAACCGGTTGCCGGTCGCTGCCCAACGCGCCATCGCCGATGACGAGAACGACAAACTGATAAGCGCGGCGTCTGCTTGGGAGATCACCACCAAGGTCCGTCTCGGCAAGCTTCCAGGCGCCGAGGAGTTTGCGGAGGACGTTGCCGGCGCCATCGCCGGCGAGGGCTTTGAAGCGCTGCCAATCACCGTGGACGACGCTGCCCGGGCAGGGTCGCTGCCGGGACCTCATCGCGACCCGTTCGATAGGATACTCATCGCACAGGCGTTGTTGGGCAACCTCGTTCTCATATCAAGTGAATCCTTCTTCGACCGATACGGCGTTCGCCGGCTCTGGTAGGCCATGCCTTTTTGTTGGCATGGCGGGAGAGGGGGTCGGCCCCAGCCTCCCCCCGGCGCCTACGTTTTATCCAATGAGGTCAGCCAGGCGGTCTATCTGGTCGAGCTCGGCTATGGACGGCGAAAGGATGAATTCATCCACGCCCACGTCTGCATAGGCGCGGAGGGCGTCCCGCACCTGCTCAGGCGTCCGCAGAAAGGTGTCGAGCACCATCTGCATTGCCCCGGAAGCGCCGTAGAAGCTGCGAACATAGGCCTCGCCTGCCTCTTGCGCCCTCGGTCCGAGCGCAAAGGTCTGCATCACCAGGAAACGGAACGTCCCCGCGCGGCCCGAGGCGTTCCATGACTCCTCCGTCTTGGTGAAGGCGGCCAAAGCCTGGTCCGGAGAGGCGCCCGACGCTATGTATCCATCGGCCAATCGCCCCGCCCGAGCGAGAGCCTGGGGAGAATAACCGCCGACGAGAAGCTCCGGCCCGTTGGGTTGCGCTGAGGGGGGACCCACCGGGCCTCCACCCTGCCGCGTGGATTCCCCGGCCCAGAGGCGCTTGATGAGGGCCAATTGCTCCTCAAATCCACGACCTCGCCTCCGGTAGGGCGTCGGAGAGCCGTAGTAGTCGTCCTCTCGACTCCCCACGGCGAGGCCAAGGGAGAGACGCCCGCCGGAAATCGCATCGATGCTCAGGGCCTGCTTCGCCAGGATCAAGGAATTCCTCACGGGCCCAAGCATGATGTTGGTCATCAGGCGCACCCTCTGAGTTACCGCCGCCGCCGCCGCCAGCACGGCCAGTGGCTCGTAGCCGTAGGACGAGACGATGTCCAGGCTGCCGAGGCTGGAGAATGGGCCGGCATCCACCCTGGATGCCCAATCCAACAGCAAACGTCCGCCGGCGCCTTTGACTACGCTGGGGCTTCCTATGGCTACCTTCATGGCTTCTCCGTTTCTGAGACCTTGCATAACTTCCGGGGCGGGTTAGGCCTTTGATTGTAGGTATGTTTGTAACATTTATCAGCCGGATTTCGGGGTTTGCAGGCGTGGAGCCGTTACAAAGGCATTACCAGCTATTACATGGCCGTTACAGGCCGTTACACAGCGGTTACGGAGCGGTTACTAGTCGTTACGGAGCCGTTACTAATCTTACGAGCCGTTACGGAGTTGGATGGCTCCAAAGAGCCTGTGCCTTACAACGGCATTCACTCCGGTCCCAGCCTTCCTCGGACGGTCTTGCCCCTTGGGTTGTTCCCACAGCGCCCCTGCCACAGGGGGATTCTCTGTGGTTAGCGCAGTGCTCATGTATGCGGCAGGCTCCGAAGAAGAGAAGCGGGCTGTCGGCTGACTTCATAGGAGCACTATAGCACAATCGTTCTTATTTTGCAATGGGGGTGTGGCATAACCTGGACGGGGGGTCTGGTTTGGCCTGCGCCGCTATCCCGCCCGCACCACCCTCCAACGTTCTTGGGTACAGGGGGAGTCGTTGTACCCCCGGCGGGGGTTGCGCCCCCTGCACCCCGCTTGAGGGAAGGGACGGGAGGGATGGGGGCTTGTTCAGCGCATCCCTAGGCGGGATGGCCGGTGAGCGCCGCGACTTCCTGGGTCTTGGCTAGAAACCGCCCATCGCCAGATGGCGGCCGAAGCTTTGCCCGGCGATTCGGGCAGCCATGATGATCATCATGGCTACGCCTCCGCCTCGACCGCGGGCCGCCGCACCCGCACGAGGTAGGCCAGGGCGAGGGTGGTCACCAAAAAGAGAGGTCCCTTGAAGGTGAGGAAGAAAAGAGGGAATGCTATGAGCCATTCTTGCAGGTTCAAGTCCACCGTCAACACTGGTATAAATACTATGGTGACGAGCGTCCATCCGTAAAAGGCGCCAGCCGATGCCAATAACGCAGCCACAGCCCCCCAGCGGAACACAGGGCCGCTCGATTCAAAGTTCCCCAGTAGCCAGACTAGCAGGAGCGTGAATGTAAGAATGGCAACCACGTTGAACGGCAACGGCAATACCGATAGGCCGTGGCTGTACGACAATAGACGGAACAACCCAACTTCAGCAATTGAGACCAGAAACAAGGCATGGAGCAGGCTGAATCGCGACGCCTGTCGGGCGAGCCAAAGCAGCACTGGGAGTCTCACGAGACTGGGGACTAGGAATAGCGCTAGGGACCATTCATTGGTTCCAATCGGGCCGAGAACCAGGGGCTCAGGGAATACCAATCCGATATTGTACGCCGCGGCGATGGCTGCGGCCGTGATGGAGAACCCCCAGACCAGGGACAGAAGGTCTCGCCCCAGACGCCGGACATAGGGGTAGGAGACGCCCAACAGAACCACAGCGCCCATACTCGCAATGCCCAATGTTGGGCGGTGTGTCGTGAAGAGGCCTGCCGAGTAAGAGGAGGATGAGGCGTCGCTGAACGCGGTGAACAGGAATAGAGCCAGGGACTGCACTATCGAGTATGCCAGGGGGATCCCAGCGAACAGCCCCAACTCCCAGCGGTACCTTATCAGCAAGCGTTTCGTGTCAAACCTCCGTCCGCGTACGCGTAGGCGCCCCCGGAACGGGGGCGCGCTCAGGGTTGGGGCCGGCTACTCTGCGAGGCTTCCTGCAACAGGCGGTATACGCGTTCCGACGTGGCGGGAAGCTCGAACAGGGGAACGCCGATGGCGTCATAGATGGCGTTGGCAATGGCCGCGCCCGTGGGCACGTTGCTGACCTCGCCGATGGCGCGGGCCTGGAAGGGGGCCGAACCCTCGGGGCGCTTCAGGAGCACGGTATCCAACTCCGGCACGTCCTGGATATTGGGGAGCTTGAAGTCCCCCAGGTGGAGCGTCGTGGGCAGGCCCTCCTCGATGGGCATCTCCTCCATCATCCCGAACCCCAACCCCTGCACGACGCCGCCCTCCACCTGGCCCTGGTGACCGATTTTGTTGATGATGGCGCCGACCTCGTGGGCGGTGACCAGCCGGCGCACCTGGACGCGGCCAGTGTCCGGGTCGACTTCCACCTCGGCCACCTGGGCGGTCATCGAGGTGATGCCGGCCTCCTCAGCCTGGAGCGTCGCCTGCTCCTCGATGGGACAGCCGTTGGCCTCGACTGCGCCTGCCGCTAGGTCCTCGAAGCGGAGGCGCCCGTCTCCGCCAACGACGTCGGGGCCGTCCCAGGCCAGACGTTCCAGGGGCAGTCCCAGGCGAACGGCGGCGGCCTTCAGCAGCCTGCTCCTGAGCCTCTCGGAGGCCTGGAGGATGGCGTTGCCGGTGACGTGGGTGGTGCGGGTTGCCCCCAGGCCATCGTCCGGGCCGAAGGCGGCGTCCATTTGCGCCGAGCGCACGGTTACGCTTTCAAGGGGCAGTTCCAGGGCTTCCGCCGCGATTTGACCGAGGGACGTCAGCGCCCCCTGACCCGCCTCGTACACGGCGGTAAGCAGCGTGACGCGGCCGCTCTCGTCGAGGACCAGCTTGACCGTACACGTCCCCGGCCCGCCCGAGCGCTCGTGCATGGCGATGCCCCGGCCAACGTGGGGGCCGTCCTTCGGCGCGCCCCAACCCGCGGCCTCCAGGGCCCTGGCGAGGGTCTCCCTGCCATCGAAATGCTCCCACCGTTTTCCCAGGGTGGAGGTTTCTCCCTCGGTCAAGAGGTTCCGCATGCGGAACTCAGCGGGGTCGATGCCCAGCGCCCTGGCAATGATGTCGAAGTGCGCCTCCACTGCGAACGCCACCTGAGGCCCGCCCGGCCCTCGCATGAAGCCCCCCGGCGTTGTGTTCGTGTAGATGACCGAACTCTCGATGGCGACTGCCGGTATTCGGTAGGCGCTCGCGGTGCGGCGGACGCCCGGCAGGTTCAGGAATGGGACCCATTTAAAGGCGCCGTAGGCGCCGCTGTTGAAGAAGATATTGGTGTGCTGGGCGCACAGACGCCCGTCGTTGGTGACGCCGGTCTTGACGGTTACGACGCTGGGGTGGCGGGGGTTCATGGCCAGCAGCTCTTCTGCGTAGCTGAGCACCATCTTCACGGGCCTGCCCGTTTGCTGGGAAAGGATGTAGGCGATCAGGGCGTCCAGAGGCTGGCCCTTCCCGCCGAAGTCCCCGCCGATGGCGACCGGGTGGACAGTGAAGTTATCGGGGGGCAGGTCCAACGTATCGGAAAGCTGCTCCCGCAGCGTCCAAGGTGTCTTGTTGGAGGCCCACACGTCGGCGTGCCCCGACGCATCCACCGACACCAGGCAAGCGTGGGGCTCGATGTAGCCCTGGTGGGCCACCGGGGTGCGAAACGTATGCTCAAAGACACGGTCAGCCTGAGCGAACGCCGCGTCGGTGTCGCCCTTGCCCCATCTGCCATAGGCGCAGAGGTTGTTGAGCGGCGGCGAGTCGGGGTGTGCGTAGGCCCCGTGGTAAGCCTGGGGATTGGCATGAAGAACGGGCGCCCCGTCCTGACTCGCCTCCAGAGGATCGAAGACGGCGGGCAGCACCTCGTATTCGACGTTGATGAGGGCCAACGCCTCCTCAGCGATATCGGGATCCTCGGCGGCAACCGCAGCGACCCTTTCTCCAATGAACCGGACCTCGTCCCAGGCCAGCACCGGCATATCGCGGATGAAGTGTCCAATCAGGTAGGGCGGCAGGTCGGGGCCGGCGATGACAGCGCGCACGCCCGGCAGGGCCTGGGCCTCCGAGGTATCCACGCGGAGAATGCGGGCGTGGGGATGGGGACTGCGCAGGGTCTTGGCCCACAACGTTCCGGGCAGGGAGAAATCCGCGGTGTACTGGGCGCGGCCCTGGACCTTGTCCGGGCCGTCGACACGGGGCGCTGGTTGTCCAACGACGCGCAAATCGGGCATGAGACCTCCAATCCTGCGGGGAGCCTTGCCGGTGGAGCGTACTCTACCACGGACTCCGTTTCGGGCCGCACAACATCAAAGCCCGCCGCCGGAAATCCCGGATAACCGAAGAAGGCGGCCCCGAACCGGGGCCGCCTTCTATCGCTTGCGTCGCTCGCTATTAGACGGCGGTAAGGCAGTAGATGGAGGGAAGGCCGTCTGTGAGAACGCTCCAAGACTCGCCGAGGTCGCGGCTGACGAGGACCTCGCCGTCGCTGGTGCCGGCGTAGATGGTGTCGTCATTCCGTGGGTCCGTGGCGAAGCCCATGACCAGTCCATGGGTCCTAGGGCCGAGGCCGTTCATCACGGGCTCCCAACTGTCGGCGCCGTTGGTGCTGCGATAGATGGTTGCGTCGGCGCCCTCCGGGCGGCGCCAGTAGCGGGGCCTGCCCTGGGAGGCGGCCGTGAAGAGTATCTGCGGGTCCTTGGGGTGGATCATGGCCGGAATCATGTAGATGGATTCCAGGCCCTCGTTGACAGCCTCCCAGGACTCGCCTGCGTCCATGCTGCGGAACATGCCGCGGCCCGTGGCTGCGTGGAGCACGTCGTCGTTGCCTGGAGCGCTGAGCAGAGTGTGAATGTCCAGGTGGATGCCCTCGCGCAGGTCCTTCCAGGTCTTGCCCTTGTCAGCGGAGCCCACCACGCCGCCGACCTCTACGCCGGCGTAGATTGCGTCGGGGTTCTTGTGGGAAAAGGCCAGGGAGCCGATGTTGGCAATGTGCGGGGCCAGGGGGAAGCACCAACTCTCGAAGGTCGAGAGCTCGCGCAGGCCGGTGACCTCCTCCCATTCCTCCCCGCCGGTGGTGCTCTGAAAGAGGCCCTTCTTGATCCCTGCGTAGAGGGTCCCGTTCGGCGCAGCGGCAACGGTCCAAGCATCCACGTTCTCGAGCACCGGCTTCCATGATTCGCCGTCGTCGGTGCTCAGGTAGACGCCGGACTCGCGGACCGAACCGAGGAGGCGTCCCTGCCCGTCGGACGTAATCTCATTGAACCAGAAGTCATCGCAGGCGGAACCGAGTTGCTCTCCGCTGTCGGAAACCCGGTGCGCTCCGGCTTCAGTACCTATGATCAGCATGGCTCTCCTCCCTTTTGGAACGGCGCCCTGAGGCGCCGGTATTGACCTTTTCCAACGCGCCATCGATTTGAGTAGGCGGATTCTAGCAGGGGTGGGGGGATGCGTCAATTGATAGCCCTTGACGGAGCTTTCCATCACGGGGATACTACGGTCTCACCGCAATAGGGAGGTGGCCGCATGCCGCAGGACAACAAGGCAGTTATCCGGCGTCTCTATGAGGAAGTCATCAATCAGGGCCGCGTGGATGTCCTGGAGGACATCTATACGTGGGACGTGGAAGTGAACACCACCGCCATCCCTGAGCCCGACTATCCCCAGTACGGCTTCGAGCGCATGAAACCCACGTTCGCCAAGATGCGCGAGGCCTTTCCGGGTCTCCAGGCCGTCATTGACGACCTGGTCGAGGAGAAGGACAGGGTGGCGGCGCGGGTCCGCTATCACGGGAACCTGCCGGGGCAGGCCAACAACCCCACGGGCAGGCAGCTCCTCTGGACGGGGGTGGACATTTTCCGGATGTACCGCGACAAGATCGCGGAGCACTTCGGGGCCCAGGACAACCTGGAGTTGCTGGAGGAGGCGGGCGTCGTGCAGCCGAAGGAGGAGGACTCCTCGGTGGGGAGGCCCAACCGGTTCAGCCTCTTCACAACCACCACCGCCGCGGGTTAGGGCGGCGCCCCGCAGACGCTTGCCTGCAACGCAGAAACGCAAGACGGTTCCCCGCCAGTTCTCGAGCGGGCCTTGGCCAACGCCTGAGGAGGTGGAGATGTCATTGGAACGGAACAAGGCCGCGATACGGCGCCTCTACCAGGAGGTGGTCAACGAGGGCAACCTCGACGCCATGGAAGAGGTCTTCACCTACGACGTGGAGGTGAACACCTCCGCCATCCCCGAGGACGCCGAGCCTGAATACGGCGTCGAGCGCCTCAAACCGGCGTTCATGCGGATGCTCGAGGCCTTCCCCGGCCTCCATGCCGCGATCGATGACCTCTTCGGTGAGGGGGACCGCGTGGTGGCCCGCGTCCACTTTTATGGGCATCTTCCCGGAGAGCCGGACGCGCCGGAGGGCAAACGCCGGCTGTGGACGTCCGTGGACGTGTTCCGGATGTACGAGGGCAAGGTGGCGGAGCAGTTTGGATCTCAGGACAACGTTCACTTGCTGAGGGAGACCGGCGTGGTCCCCTTGGAGGTCACCAAGCCCATCACGGCGATGGGCAATGCGTCAGAGGGGTTTGGCAGCGCTGCTTCGGGGAGCAGGGCCAGGCGGTTCGGGGGCGGGGGCACCGCCCTCTAAGGCCGGCTTCTGCGTTGTCTCGATACTCCAGCCCCGCGAGGGACGAGCGCTTCTCGGAGGTTGCCCGTGTCCATAGAGCGCAACAAGGCCGCGATACGACGCCTCTATCAGGAGGTTGTCAATGAGGGCAACCTCGACGCACTGGAAGAGGTCTTTACCTATGACGTGGAGATAAACACCTCCGCCATCCCCGAGGACCCCGAGCCCGAATACGGCTTCGAGCGCCTCAAGCCGGCGTTCATGCGGATGCGCGAGGCCTTCCCCGGCCTCCATGCCGCGATCGATGACCTCTTCGGCGAGGGCGACCGCGTGGTGGCCCGCGTCCACTTTTACGGGCATCTTCCCGGAGAGCCGGACGCTCCGGAGGGCAAACGCCGGCTGTGGACGTCCGTGGACGTCTTTCGGATGTACGACGGCAAGGTGGTGGAGCAGTTCGGGTCCCAGGACAACGTTCACCTGCTGAGGGAGACCGGCGTGGTCCCTCTGGAGGTGACCAATCCGCTCAGCGCAGGCCCCGGCGGAAGGCGCGGAATCGACTCCTTCAGCCGCGAGACCCAGCCTTAGACCCGGTCAATCAGAGGGCATCACTTCGAGGAGCTATTCATGGCCTACGAGATCATCTCAGGGGACTGCCACCTGGACCCGGAATACCTGCCGCCAGAGACATTCGTTGAGCGGGCCCCCGCCTCCATGAAGGAACGGGTTCCCAGGGTGGTCGAGAAGGACGGCAGCGCCTACTGGGTGGCCGGCGAGCAGACGCTGGGACTATGGGGCGCCGCATACCTGAAGCAAAACCTCGCCCGCACCCGCAGGGGCCAGGCCATGCTTGCCGCAGGCTTTGCGGAGGAGGGGCTACATCCCTCAGACCCGGACAGGCGCATCGAGGACATGGAGCGCGACGGCGTCGACGCCGAGCTGATCTACGGCCCCCTGCGGCGCTGGAAGTACATGGCCTCCGTCGATCCCGACCTTGGACAGCTGGTGTGTTCACTGTACAACGACTACATCGCCGAGTTCTGCGCCTCGAGGCCGGGCCGGTTCTACGCGCTGGCCGCCGTTCCCCCGGACGACCTCGAAGCCATCGTCAGCGAGATTGAGCGCGCCGCGGGGCTGAACCTGTCGGGGCTTGAAGTCGCCCTCCACGATCCGGACAAGCCGGCCTGGGATGCGTACTGGGACCCACTTTGGGCGGCGGCGGCGCGGCACAGGCTCCCCGTTCACATTCATATACCGGCAGCCCGCGACCGCATCGAGGCCTCGACCAGCTTGACGGACCGAGCGGCGTGGATGAGCTCCATGCCCATGAACATGGGGTACACACTGGCCTCCATCATTCTTGGCGGCGTCCTCGACCGGCATCCGGAGGCGCAGGTGGTCATGGCGGAGAGCGGCATCGGCTGGGTGCCCTACCTGTTGGACCGGATGGACTACGAGTGGGCGGACTCCTACGACCAGTGGAAGGACCTGACCCCCACCCCGCCCAGCGAGACATTCCGCAAGCAGGGTTACGCCACGTTCCAGCAGGACGAGGCTGGTCCGCAACTCGCCTCGCTCTACCCGGACAACTTCATCTGGGGGTCCGACTACCCTCACCTGGACGGCGTCTGGCCGGACTCGGCGGCGATCCTGAGCAAGACGATGGATTCGCTCGACGCTGACCTGAGGAGAAAGCTGACGAGGGACAACGCAGCAAGGTTGTACCGGATGAACGTATAGCGTCCCGGTTCGTCATTGTTGGCAAGAGACCCCGGCCATGGCCGGGGTCTCTTGCTCTATTGCTGTGCCCGTTCCGAGGCCTCGGCGGCCTCGACGTAGAGGTTCTCGATCTGCTCGATAGCCGGACTGAACCGCGTCCCGTTGTAGCGGAAGGACTTGACGGCGCGCCGCGCCGACGAGGCGTTGTACGACGCCTCGCGAGGAAACTCGACGTACTGGGCCTTGACCGGGTCGCGGAAGACGTTCATGGGGTCGCCGCCGTCCTGCACGAGCGCCATCTGCTGCTCCAGGAGCTTGCGATAGAGGATGATCCCCTTGTCCGATTCGCCCAGCCTTTCCAAGTCCCGCTTGGCGACGGGCCCCTGGCTGGACCAAGCCATCAGGTCTCCGCCGTCTATGAGTTCGGTCATGAAGCGTCCGTTCTCATCGGTGAGGGGCACCTTGTAGAAGGGAACGACGTCCTGCTGCGGCACGTCGGCGCCGGGCATGAAGTAGGTGTGGTACCAGACATGCCAGGTGTGGGTGTCGTCCATGGGGACCCGGTATTGGAAGCCCAGGGATAGGCCGCCATAGCCGCCCAGGATGTTGGGGAAGATCATGGGATGCCCCACCCGCCAGGCGTCGTCCGCTTCGGTCTGCCCCTGGACGACGCGCCGTTTGATGATGCCGTAGTCGAAGACGTCGAAGCCGATCTTCTCATGTGGCGTCGTGTAGACCCGCGCCGTCGCCAGGGCGTGGTCGTACCACTCCTGGCCGGGGCCGTTTTCGGGCCCCTGTTGCAGCAGGCTGTACTCGACGCCATTGCCGTGCAGCCACTCCAGATGCACCGGGTCCAACGAGTTCTCCATGATCTGGAGCCAGTTGCCGGGTATTTCAACGGCGCCGATCTGCCGGAAGGCGTTCTCCACGACGAACAGGTCCCATCGAGGGAGCAGGGGCGCCGGCGCCGGGCCGAGGTAGGCAAAGATCAGCCCGCCCAACTCCTAGACGGGATAGCCCTTCAGCGCGATCTTGTCCTTGAACCTTGCGTCCGGCCGCACCGTCTCTTCGAACGGCTGCTCAACGCACCGGCCGGTTTCGTCGTACATCCAGCCGTGGTACATGCAGCGCAGGCCATGCTCCTCGGGGATTCCGTAGGTGAGATCGACGCGGCGATGGGCGCAAAAGCGTTCGATCAGGCCGTAGTTGCCGCTGCGGTCGCGGTACAACACCAGGTCCTCGCAGAGGAGCTTGACGGCCTTGGTGTGCTCTTTGAGCAGCTCCTCGGTTGCGGCGACGGGGTGCCAGTAGCGGCGCAGCAACTCCCCCATGGGCGTGCCGGGCCCTACCCGAGTTAGGCGTTCGTTCTCTTCTACGCTGAGCATGTGTCCCTCCGCAGGCAGCGGGTTGGCAGACGGAAACGCGAGCGGCTGCTTCTTTGTCGCGAACGAAGATTGCCACATAAACCGGCGCTCGGCAAGCCATTCGGAAGGGTCGGGGGCGTTGGTTGACGTTTGGCGCAGCGACGGCTATGTTTCCCGCGCGCGCCCAAAGGGGTGAATCGCTGCGCGGCTCAGGAGCAGGGCGCATAGGGCTCGCCTGTAGACTGGGTCCCACTGCGCCAGCCAAGCCAAAGGAGAACACCATGCCGGTCATTGATGCAGACGCCCACGTTGATGAAAACGATGATACCTGGGACTACATCCCCGAGGGGTATGAGCACTTCAGGCCATCCACCATGGTCCAGGCTCCGTATAGCATTACTCCGCCCGTGCCGTACGGGAACAACCGCTACTGGTTCATCGACGGCTCGTTTCACATGCGGCGGTTCCGCAGCGAGGAGCGCACCCGCACGACTGAAGCAACCCGGGAACTCAAGGATATCGAGGCGCGCTTGCGTCACATGGACGCGCTAGGCATTGACTATCAGGTCTGCTACCCCACCTTGCTGGCAACGACGCCCACCGGACGCGCCGAGGTGGAGCTGGCGCTAACCAAGGCGTACAACCGCTGGATGGCGGCCAAGTCAAAGGAGAGCGGAGGCCGAATTCGCTACCTGGCCATCCTCCCGATGCTGACGATGGACGAGGCTGTGAAGGAGTTGGAGTTCGTCAGGGAGAACGGCGCTTGCGGCGTGGCAAGGAAGGGCATCGAGTGCGGCCGCCCGGCCGGCGATCCCTATTTCCACCCGCTCTATGAGGCGGCCAGGGACCTGGACATGGCTATCTGCTTCCACACCGGCACCGGAGACCCTCAGCGGCGCGACGCTGATTTCAGGATGCACAGTCCCTGGCACTTCAACTATCCCGTCTTCGATGCCTTCACCTCCCTTGTCCTCGCTGAGATCCCGAACAAGTTCCCTGGGCTCCGGTTTGGGTTCGTGGAGGCAATGGCTTCCTGGGTGCCCCTATGCCTGGCCGACCTCAGGGCCCGGAACGAGCGCACCGGCTGGATACAGTCCTTCGACCTGAAGACCGACCTATTCAGCCAGTGCAACTTCTACGTCGCCTGCCAGACCGTGGAGGACCTTCCCTACATCATCCAGCACACCGGCGAGGACCATCTCATTGCGGGGACGGACTACAGCCACGCCGACCAGTCGGCGGAGATAGAGACGTTGAACACGATCAGGCAGTGGGGAGAGGACGGCTACATTACCAGGACACAGGCGCGCAAGATACTAGAAGACAACCCGGCGCGCCTGTACGGGATCCGGTAACCCGCAGGGAAGGTGTGGCCTTTGATTGTATGTTGGTCGCGCTTGTCAGCCGGACCTCGGTGGTGCAGGCACGGAGCCGTCGCAGAGGCGTCGCGGAGGCGTCGCGAGCCGTCGTGAAAGCGTCGCGTATCCATCGCCCATCCGTCGCGGAGGTGTCGCGCATCCGTCGCCGAAAGGGGAGTGGGCCTACGGCCCGCTTCTTGGAGATACTCTAGCATCTTGGCGATATCATAGCACGAATGTTCTTGTTCTGCAAGAGGGAGGGGCTGGTGGCTTGTTCAGAGATTCCCTAGGCCTACGGTTGCG
Organism: Dehalococcoidia bacterium; assembly: GCA_965263165.1. Taxonomy (GTDB): domain Bacteria; phylum Chloroflexota; class Dehalococcoidia; order Lucifugimonadales; family SAR202-VII-2; genus SAR202-VII-2. The sequence goes on along the minus strand of OZ253584.1, from coordinate 242,057 downwards.
GAAGCGCGAGAGAGGGTGGCCAGCTAAGCCGATGCCGACGCGGGGGCCGGGGTGGTGCCTCTTGCATGCGATGAGGCCCAATCAGAAGCCATAGGAGGCAAATAAATGGGGTTCGCTAGAGACTTGGGCGCAGCCATGACCTTTGGCCTGTCGGTAACTACTAAACACAAGGCGGCAGAGACCAAGGACGGAAACCGCCGGAAACAACACGAGCGGCGCTTGGATGCTTACAATGAGATCCAAGCACAGGTTCAGTCCAGCCTAGAGGCTATGGACGCCCACTTCGCCGCGGCTCAAGAAATCCTGCTGTCTACCGGCGCACTGGAATCCGATGTCGACAGCAACGTGATTTACGGATAGTACAGACCTCAGGAAGAAGTTGAGAGCGTAAAGAACAATCCTGATTACGCCCGTAGTTTCATCGGAGCCCTCCCGGCCTTCGGCATGGGCATAGGCACTCCCGCCGCCATCTGGACCCTGGTGGGTATCTACGGTACTGCCGCTACCGGGACCGCCATCGGAGCCCTTTCCGGAGCGGCTGCCGGCACAGCCACCGCTGCATGGATCGGTCGCACTGCCACTCTAGGTCTAGGCGGTATGACCGCTGGTCGCATCGCCCTAGGGCCGATCGGTGTCGCCGCGTCCCTAGTGACCTTGCCCCTCGGAGCGGCTCTCGCCCGCAACAGAGAAAGGAACTACATCCAGCAAACAGACGAAGCGGCCCACAAAATGGGTTGCCGTGAAGAGATTATCGAGCGGTCCCGCAGCCGAATGAAGAACTTGCTGCCTCGAATGACCGTGACTACCGCCGACATGCAATGGCATACCAGCCAACTGAAAACAGCAACACCCAACACGCCGGACGCCCAAGGCATTGTTCACAAGCTGGACATCGATATGCGGGAGGCGGCAGCCCTCAAAAATGAGTTGGTCGACATAGTCAGTGAACGAGACGACGCGATGGAGGTTGCTGGCTTCACCAGCGAGGGTTGATGCTGGGCACCCGATACCTGTACCGCCGAGAGGAGCCGGAGACTACCCGAGTCCGCCAGTGGCGATGGCCAGGGTTGCTAGGGGAATCGAACGAACTGCGGCAGACCAGCGACCTCGCGTCGGGGTGCCCAGGTTGCGGCAGCACTGGCCGAAGCCGAGGAGCGCGGCATGCTATGGATGCACGGTGATTCGGCACAGCACAAGAACCTGCTGGCACCTTGAGGCTGGCCATGTAACTCATGAGACGTTCAACGATGGGAGCGGTCATGCTCCCACACCTCCCCCGAGGGGAAGGTGTGGCCTTTGATTGTATGTTGGCTGCGCTTGTCAGCCGGACCTCGGGGGGTGCAGGCACGGAGCCGTCGCTTATCCGTCGCAGAGGCGTCGCGTATCCGTCGCGCATCTGTCGCGCATCCGTCGCGTAGCCGTACCCGGCGCCGAAGGGGAGTGGGCCTGCGGCCCGCTTCTTGGAGATACTCTAGCATCTTGACGATATCATAGCACAAACGTTCGTGTTCTGCAAGTAGGAGGAGCCGGGGGCTTATTCAGAGATTCCCTAGGCCTACGGCTGCGGAAGCGTGGGATCATGCATGACTTCTACGCCGAGTTTCCCGCACTACCAGGCGACCCCAAACCTAACCTTCCCCCATCAGCCGGAGACCTTTGCGTAACCAAGGCAGGTGGGGCGAGAATGTAGCCATCCGAGGAAGTCCGGAGAGTACAGATGCATCGTCAGATGGGTCAGACGTCACTAGCAGAATCGCTGTTGCCGCAGTCGCTTGGAAGAAACGAGCGTCTGGAGCGAATCGGCGAGGAGGTGGACTGGGAACGATTCGCCTTTCTGGTGGGGGGAGTCTACTCGGCCGATGAAGGGAGACCCAGTTATCCTCCGTTGATGATGGTCAAGGTACTGCTGCTGGAGCAGTGGTACAACCTGTCTGACCCGCAGATGGAAGAGGCACTCGGAGACCGCATATCGTTCCGTCGCTTTGTGGGGCTTGGGCTTCAGGACGAGACCCCTGACTACTCGACGATCAGCCGCTTTCGGACCGAGCTGGTCAAGCATGGGCTGAGTGAGGAGCTTTTCAAGGAGCTGGAAGTCCAACTGGACAAGCGCGGACTGGTATTGAAGGAGGGGACGTTGATGGACGCCACGCTGGTAGAGGCCCAAGTGCGTCGTCCACCCCTCGCTGCGGGACGTGGCGCCAAGAGTGCTACCGACCCCGATGCTGACTGGACGCGCCACCGTGGGAGTCGGGCGCACTTCGGCTACAAGGTGCATCTGGGTGTGGATGCAGGGACGGGGCTGGTGCGCAAGGGGATGCTGACGCCGGCCAAGGTCTATGAGAGCGAGGTGGCCGATGCGCTGGTGAGCGGTGACGAGGTGGCGGTGTACGGTGACCGCGCCTATGAGTCCAACAGGCGGCGTCGGTGGCTCACGTCTCATGGGATCAACGATCGGATCATGCACCGTTCCCACAAGCATCAACCGGAGTTACCGCATTGGCAGAAGCGACGCAACGCGTTGATACGTCCGCGGCGGGCGTTGGTGGAGAAGGTCTTCGGCACCCTCAAGCGCAGCTACGGCTATAGCCGTGTCCGCTACCGGGGTTTGGGACGCAACGCCGTGGAGATGTGGTTCAAGCTGATGGCCTACAACTTGCGGAGGATGACCAAGTTGGCTGATTGCGCTGCCTGAACCACTGTGTAGGAGCAGTCCCGGGGGAGCCGCCACACCGGGACGCGCAGTGGGTGGCCTGAACCGCCCTGGATGCGGTTCCGTGAACTTCTTTTCCGTGCTGGCGGACCAATCGAAGGCTACACCCAGAGTTGCTCAAAGGTCTCCATCAGCCGGGGGAAGGGATGTCGTCGTGCAACGGCAGGTTGATGCGTGGCGCCGCTCATGCAGGGGCCGCTACTTCCGGCAGGTGATCATGTAGTGGTCCTGGTTGACGGGGTGGGTGGAAAAGGAGCGTAGGCCGGCCTCGGCGAGCATGGAGCGGGTCTCGTCGGCGTCGAGGCGGATTTCGAGCGGGGGGCCGTGCTCGGTCTCCTGCTTCTTCCAGTCCAACAGGGCGAACCACCCGCTGGGGACGAGCTTCTCCGCCAGCTTGACCAGGAAGCCAACCCTATCGTCGACCTCGTGGAGGACGAAGGCGAGGAGAACGCCGTCGAGGGATGCGTCCTCCAGGGCTGCCTCGTGGCCTTGGGCGTGGAGGAACCGGACGTTGGAGAACTTGAAGGGCTCAAGCCGTTTGCGGCAGGCTTCCAGCATTTCCTCGGAAGCGTCGATGTTGTACAGGATGCCGTCGTAGAGGTACTTGGCGAGGGGAAGGGAGAAGTAGCCGGGGCCGCAGCCGACGTCGGCGACGCGCTGGTAGGGCCGCAGGGGCAGCGCAGCAATGACGCGGTCGGGGTCGAGCATGGCGCGGCGCTCTTCCGAGGTGAGCCGCTCCATCTTGGCGGGATCGAATGTGTGAGCCATGGGTGGTTGCACTCTCTCTTCAGGTGGAATTTCAAGCAGGCGATTGGGAGGCGATGGCTTCCCGCAGGTCTACGACGCCCTCGTACAGAGCGCGGCCCAAGATGGCGCCCTCCACGCCAAGGAGGGCCAGCCGTTGCAGGTGGGCGACGGTGGCTACGCCGCCGGACGCCAGGACGATGGCGCCGGTTTCGCGCACGAGGTCGGCGACGGCCTGGAAGTTAGGCTCCGTGAGGGTACCATCCCGCGAGATGTCCGTATAGAGGAAGCGGGACACGCCGAGCGCCTGCATCTGCGCGACGAGGCTGGAGGCGGTCCTCTGGGTCCCTTCCGTCCAGCCGTGGACGGCGACGAACCCGTCCCTGGCGTCGACGCTGACGAGGATGGCGCCGGGGCCTGCGGCCTGGACTGCCGACGCTACGAGGTCAGGGTCGTTGATGGCGGCGGTTCCGAGGACGGCCCGGTCGGCCCCGGCTTCGAGGGCCGATTCGACTGCATGCAGGGTCCGTAGGCCGCCGCCAAGCTGGAGGGGAATATCCACGGCGCGGGCGATGCGGCGCACGACCTCGAGGTTGTGGAGCTGGCCGGACTTGGCGCCGTCGAGGTCGACGACGTGAAGCCTGGAGGCTCCCTGTTCCGCCCACTGCCGGGCGACGGCCACGGGGTCGGACGAGTAGGAGGTCTGGCGGTCGTAGTCGCCCTGGAAGAGGCGGACGACGCGGCCCTGGCGCAGGTCTATGGCGGGGATTATTTCCATTGCGCTGCGGCTGGGGCTTCCGCCGCCATCCGGGCGAAGTTGGCGTAGATCTGCAGTCCAAGGTCCCCGCTCTTTTCTGGGTGGAACTGGGTGGCGACCATGTTGCCCTGGGCTACGGCGGAGCAGAAGGTCACGCCGTAGCTGGTGACCGCCGCCACAATGGACGAGTCGGCGGGGTCGGCGTAGTAGCTGTGGACGAAGTAGAAATTTGAGTCCTGGGGCAGGCCGTCGAAGACGGGGTGGGGCTTGGTGAAGTGGGCCTGGTTCCAACCCATGTGCGGCACCTTGAGCCCCTGGGGAAGAAGACGGCGGGTGGCGCCGGGGATGGCGCCGAGGCAGCGGGTGTCGCCCTCCTCGGAGACGTCCATGAGGAGCTGGAGGCCGAGGCAGATACCGAGGAACGGACGGCCGTCCAGGATGGCCTGGCGCAGGGGCGCCGCCAGACCGCGGTCCTCCAGGACCCGCATAGCCGCGGGGGACGCGCCCTGGCCGGGAAAGACGATGGCGTGGGCGCTCTTCAGCTCGTCCGGGGTGTTGATGAGGACGGGCTTTTGGCCAACCTTCTCCAGGGCGCGTAGGACGCTGCGGAGGTTTCCGGCCCGGTAGTCTATGACGGCAATCGCGGGGGAATCGGCCATGCTTTTGAGAGCGCTCCGGGGATGGGGCTGAGGACCCTAGTCGCTGTCACCGGTGAGGGCGTCGAAGGGAAGGCGGCGGTCCTCGAAGCGGGCCAGCATGAACAGGAGGTCGGCGAGGCGGTTGAGGTATCGCAGGATTTCGGGGTTGGTGAGGAGGTCCTGTTGCGCCAGGGCGACGACGCGCCGTTCGGCGCGTCGCAGGATGGAGCGGGCCATGTCCAGGGCCCCGGACGCCGCCGATGCGCCCGGGACGATGAATGCGCGTGGCAACTCGATCTGAGCGTTCATTTCGTCGATGATCCGTTCGAGTCCCTCGACCATGTCGGAAGTGACCGGCGAGAAGTGCTTCTTGAACGTGTCGTAGTGGCCCACGTCTGTGGCGAGCTCGGCCCCGACGGCGAACAGGTCCTTCTGGGACTGCCGGATGACCTGGCGCACCCTGGGATCCTGGCAGAGGGGCCGCGCCAAGCCGAGCGCCGACACGGCCTCGTCGGTGGCCCCGTAGGCCTCGCAGCGCGGGTCGTTCTTGGGGACGCGGCCGCCGTAGAGGAGGCCGGTTTCGCCGAGGTCGCCGTACTTGGTGTAAATCTTGTCCATAGTCCAATGGCCCAGCGCCGGTAATGGCCTTGATTATAGCATCAGAGGCGGTTGGGGGACGCCTGTGCTAGACTAGGGCCGCGGCTGAGGACGCGGGAAACGTCTGGGCGCCCAGGCGGTGAGGGGCGCAAATTCCCCGCTTCGGAGGGTGTCGTGAGTGAAGCCGAAATCAAGGAAACCTACGACGTATGGAAGCTGCTGCGCGAGGCGCGGAGGGCCAATAGGAAGGCCGCGCTTTCCACGGTGATCCGCATACGGCGGTCGGCATACCGCCGCGAGGGAGCGAAGCTGCTCATTGGGCAGGAAGGAGAGATGAACGGGGCAATCAGCGGCGGATGTCTGGAGACGGACGTTCGGGAGATTGCCTTCCAGGTGATGGAGGCGGGGGCGCCCCGGATGGTCCACTACGAGACGGGGGGCATGGAAGACATCGTGATGGGGTTGGGCGTAGGCTGCGACGGGGAGGTGGACGCCTTCCTGGAGCCGGTGGCGGATTTCAGGGACGCGGGGGTGATCGAGCACGCCATTGACCTGATGGACAGGGAGGAGACGTTCGTCGTGGCGACGCTGTTGACGTCGGACGACGAGGCGTTGGCGGCGGGCAGCAAGCGGCTGCTTCAGGCCGATGGGGACGCGCTGGGGAGCCTTGGGTTGGCGGCGCTGGACGATGCGGCGGACGAGCAGGCGCGGGCGTACCTGAATGGGGAGGAGTCCCGCGCCGTGGCACTGAGCTTCCGGCGGGAGGGGCGGGCGCAGGAGGCTGAGGTGTTCTTTCAGTCGGTTGTCCCGCTTCCGGCGCTAGTGATCTTTGGGGCGGACGACGACTCGATGCCGCTGGCGAGGTTTGCCGGGGAGATGGGGTTCAGGGTGACGGTGTGCGACCGCCGGCCCGCCTATGTCACCGAGGAGCGATTCCCAACCGCCGACAACCTGGTGCACTGCTTTCCCAACGAGGTGAAGGAGCATATCGCCTTCACCGAGCGAACCTACGTGGTGACGAAGACGCACAACTACCTGAACGACCGGGAGTTCTTCGAGCAGGTGGTGACGACGCCGGCGCCCTACATCGGGATGCTGGGTCCCAAGGAGCGCCGGTCGGGGATCCTGGAGGATGTGCAGAAGGAGCGGGGTCCGCTTTCGGAGGCGGATTGGGAGCGCATCCACGGCCCGGCGGGAGTCGACGTTGGAGCGGAGGGGGCGGCTCAGGTTGCCCTGAGCGTGCTGGGGGAGATCATCGCAGTGAAGAACAGCCGGGCCGCCGGATTTCTGCGGGAGCGAAGGAGCTCGATACATGTCCGCCGCTAAGATTGCAGGGGTTGTGTTTGCCGCCGGCGCTTCGTCCCGCATGGGCCGGAACAAGCTGCTGCTGACCCTGGCGGGGGAGACGTTGGCGCATCGCATGGTGCGTCAGGTGCTGGAAGCGGGGTTGGCGCCGGTGATGATCGTGGTGGGGCGGGATGCGGAAGAGATGCGGGAAGCCGTTGCCGACCTGCCATGCCGGATCGTGGACAACACGCGCTACGAAGAGGGGATGAGCACATCGTTCAAGGCGGCCATAGCAGCCATGCCGGAGGATGCGGACGCGGCGATGTTCATGCTGGCGGACCAGCCCTTCGTGACGGTGGACATGCTGAAGCAAGCGGTGGAAGCCTATCAGCGCGGTGAAGCTCGTCTGGTGGTGTCGGACTACGACGGGGTGATGGCACCGCCTCACCTGTGGCATCGGGACTACTTCGACGAGTTGGCCAGCGGCGAGGGCGACCAGGGGGCGAAGCGGTTCATCAACCGGCACATCGAAGAAGCCGCAGTTCTTCGCTTCCCGGGGGACGCCCTGTTTGACATCGACCTGCCCGAGGATTACGAGCGAGCCAAGGCCCGCGCCGAGGCTTCGTAACCTGTGTTGTTCTCTCTGGCCCCATTTGGAGCGATAAGATAGCCATGGCCGCCACGGCTGGGGACTTCTCTCCCGCGCCGGACCCCTTGGCGCAGCGGTTGTTTTTTCCGTTGGGGCGGCTGGGATCCACAGGCGGGGACGAGTCCACGTGAGCAAAGAGCCAGAGTCTACGGAAGGGATGCTGACCAGAGAACGCGGCCCGGTTTTCCGGTACGTGGTGCTGATAACGCTGTCCCTGGGGAACTTCTTCTTCACGTTGGACGGCGGGATGGTGTCGATCGGGTTCCCGGTGATGGCGGACGCCTTCGACACGGGGCCGTCGATGGTCGTATGGATTCAGAACGCGTTCTGGCTGACGAGCGTGGCGCTGGTGATGACGTCGGCGTGGTTCGCCGACGTGTTTGGGCGGAAGCGGCTGTACGTTATCGGGTTCAGCATCTATGCGGTGTGTTTGGCCCTGCCCTTCTTCTCGCCGGACCTGGGCGTGCTCATTGTGATCCGGGTGATTCAGGCGATTGGCGGGTCGATGGCCCTGGCGAGCGGCATGGCCCTGGGAACGGCGCTCTTCCCGCCGGAGGAGCGGGGGAAGGTGGTGGGGATCATGAGCGCGCCGGTTGGGTTGGGGCTGGGACTAGGGCCCTGGCTTGGCGGGGTTTTCCTCGACATCTTCGACTGGCGGGCGCTGTTCTGGACCCGTGCGGCGCCCACGGCGTTGCTGGTGCTGATGACGATATTCATCGTGCCATCGGACCGGCGGTCACCGGGTAGGGTGCGGGTGGACTACTTTGGGCCGTTCGTGTTGGCTGGGGTTGCGGCCAGCCTGCTGTTGGCGATCAACCTGGCGGGTCGGCTCGGCATTGGCGAGCCGATTGTGTGGATCATGGGAGGCTTGGCGCCGGTGCTGGGGCTTGTCCTGGTGTTGGTGGAGCGGCGGGTGGAGCGTCCGGTGCTGGACGTGAATGTGTTCAAGAACCGCATCTTCGCGATTGCGACTGCCTCCCTGTTCTTTCACTTCATACCCCAGGGGTTTGTGATCTTCATGGGGGCTTACTTCCTGTTGGACGGCGTTGGGTTGACGGCGGCGAAGGCGGGGCTGGTGCTGGTGTCGTTCCAGATATTCCGCGTGTTCGTTTCGCCGGCGATTGGGGTCGTTTCAGACCGAATTGGGACCCGGTGGCCGACCATCACCGGCATGAGCATCATGGGGTTGGGGTTCCTATTCCTGGGTTTCATGGACGTGGACACGTCATTGTGGCTGATCGTTGTGGGTCTGGCGGTGGCGGGCATCGGCTCGTCGATTTTCGAGACGCCGAACACGAGCGACATCATGGGAAGCGTGCCGAGGGAGCGTCTGAGCGCGGCCACGGCGTCGTTCACGATAGGCAGGCAGGTGTCGCTGTCGATGGGCATAACCCTGGGCGGGGCGATCTACGTGCTGCGGGAAGCGACGTGGGAGGGGAGGTTGGCGGCCGAGGGCCTTACGGGAAGCGCCCTGAGCACGGGGGCAGTGGGCGGAGCGTTTGGGGACGTGATGATGGCGGCGGCGGCGATCTCATTCGTTGGAGTGGCGGTGACGGCGATGAGGGGCCGGAGGACGGGCGGGGCGTAGGTCCTTTGCCCTCAGAGGCCGGCTGACGGCTGCTTTTCTCTCCCGGTCATCTCCGGAGATCAGTTGGCGCGGGCGCTCCGGAAGATTGGATACGAGATGGACCGCATGGAAGGCAGCCACATGATTCCGGGGCGCCCCAACAGGGGCGCACTCTCTGTCCCGCGCCAGGGAGCTAGGCCGGGGACTGCTGCGCCGGCTCATCCGCGACGCCGGCGTTTCTCCCGCCGACCTCATCGACCTGCTGCGCTAGCAGCCTCCCACCTAGCCAACAGGTCCATCGTCCGCGGAAGTCGCCCGGCCCGCTACTCCTGGGCGACGACAGGGTTCCTGAGCACACCGATGTCTGATATTTCCACCTCCGCGACATCGCCGGGCTCGATGGGAGGAGGGATGCCGGGGGTCCCGGTGTAGATCACGTCTCCCGCTTCCAACGTGACCACCTCGCTGATGAAGCTGATGATGGTCGGCACGTCGAAGATGAGATCGGAGGTGGGGCCTTCCTGTTTGACCTCGCCGTTGACCCGCGTTATCAGGTGCAGGTTGGAGGGGTCGAGGCCGGTGGTGATGAACGGTCCGAGGGGAGCGAAGGTGTCGCTGCCCTTGGCCCGCCACCATTGGATGTCGCCCTTCTGCCAGACCCTGGCGCTGACATCGATGCCGCAGGTATAGCCGAGCACGTAGTCGAGGGCCTCGGACTTGGGGATGTGCTTGCCCTCCTTGCCGATGACCACGACGAGTTCGCCCTCGACCTCGACGAGGCCGGCGCCTGCGGGAATGATGATCTCTTCATCGGGGCCGATGACCGCGGAGGGATTCTTCCAGAATGGCTCGGGCTTCTCGGGCTGGGCGCGGGGGGCGGCGCCGACCTTGCCGAGGTGAGAAACGTAGTTCAGGGCTATTGCCAAGACCTTGTTCGGATAGATGGGGGAGAGCAGCTCGACATGGTCGAGGGGGTGGGTGTGATCGGTAACTTCGTAGTCCTCGAATGGTGTGGTGGTGATCTGGTGGACGGCGCCGTTTTCAACGACACCGTAGGCGACCTCTCCGTGGGCAAAGTATTGGGCGAATTGCATGGAGACGACTCCTTGGTCCGGGGTTTCTCAGGGGGCGCTGAGGCGTCGATTGGCGCCGCCGACGCCATTATACCGCACGGCTGTGTTGGATTGGCGTTGCCCGGCTGCTGAGAGGGCAAGTAGAATGGCGGTGGAGAAAACAATCAGGGGCAGCCGCCCCGAAGGTCTACTGAGGAGGCGCCGTGTCAGAATTCGGAAAGGTGGCGACGCTTGGCGAGGTCAAGCCGGGGCAGTTGAAGACGGTGGACTTCGGCAAGGAGAAGGTGCTTCTGGCGAACGTGGACGGGACGGTGCACGCGGTAAGCGACGAGTGCCCGCATGCTGACTTTTCGCTTGGGGTGGGGGACCTGGAGGGGGACCGGGTGGTCTGCGGCTTCCACGGCAGTGAGTTTTCGGCGGTGACCGGGGAGGTGCTCGAGGATCCCGCTGACGAGCCTCTGAAGGTGTACCAGGTGAGGGTTGAAGGCGAGGACATCTACGTCGGCCCGCCGGCCTAGCAGTGTGCGAACACCATGAAACTACTGTTTAACCCCACCGTTGAAGATCGGACTTGGAACGTGGACTTGGAGCGCGACGAGGTGCGAAACCGGGTGGTCGCGTGGCTGAGCCAACAGAGCCCCCGCTACGTATCGGCTACCGAGAGTCAGATCATCGTCACGATTGGGTCGCGGTTCCTGACGAGGATGATCGGGGGGGCGTTTTCACCGGCGCGCTGGGTGCCCCTTGCCGCGCTCATCGAGATGAATCCGCAGGGCCGCTCCGGCACGCGGGTGCTGGTGCGTCTGGCCGACAATCTGGGCGTCACGTTCCGGAAAGGCGCGTGGACCAAGCTGGTGAGGCGGCGTTTCGACCAGGTGTATGCCGGCCTCGACGAACTGTGGAAGGTGTAGCTCTTGGCGAGCCCGCAGCGAACGGTGGTGTTCAAAGTCCCGGCGCTCCACTGCGATGGCTGCGTGGATACGGTGGAGGATGCGCTGCGCGGTGTGGGGGGTGTGCTGGGGGTGAAAGGTGACCTGGCGCTGAAGGCGCTTCGGGTGGAATTCGACCCCGGCATGACGCAGGAGGAGGGGTTGGCGGCGCTGTTGGCGAATTTTGGCTACCCACCGGAGGGGGCGGACGAGCTGGGCGAGGACGGCCCCTAGGACAACGGTCTGCGACACCATCCACATGGTGGGTGAGCCGGGATTCCATACGCGCAAGGCCGGTTTAGGCGGCGTAGTGTTGCCCGAACTCGTCTCGCAGCCGTTGCAGCTCTGTCCGAAGCTCGGTCCGGGTGATGGGGTGTGCCGCTGTTGTCATTATCATGGCGCCTCCTTGACTCGCCTCCGGTAGAGCCAAACGACGCTTGCAGAGTTCTACGACAAGAACTGCGTCTAGAAAGAGCGCGTCGGCTGGGCGTCTCGCTGAGGAAAGGTTGTTGGGACGGCGGCTCCAAGAAGGCATGAGCCCAATGAAGCCCGATGCGCCGGCGCCGCGCCCATCACATGAGGGAAGTGGAGGGATGATTGGCGAATGAAACGAAGCCCGGTCGCCTGAATCGCCAGCAGCGGATGGTCATTGGGTACACGGGGCTGGCCCACGCCCTGAGCCACGCGCCGGACTGGGCTTACGCCGCGGTCCTGATACAGGTTGGGCTGACGTTCGGCGTGGAAGAGCTGGTCCTGGGCAGCATTGGCACTGCATACGCAGTGGGCTACGGGATCACGGCAGTGCCGGCGGGATGGCTCGCCGACGTGGTGGGATCGCGGCGCACGCTTGCGCTGTCGATGGCCGGGTCGGGCGCGATGTGCATTGTCGTGGCCTTTGCTCAGAGCGCCCTGATGCTGGCGGTGACCATGACAGCGCTTGGGCTGGCCGCCGGCATGTACCATCCCGTGGGCGTTGCGTTCATCACGCGCTCGGTGAGCGCCCGGGCCAAAGCGCTGGGGTATCACGGGGTGTCCGGGAACATCGGGACGGTGATGGCGCCTGCGGTGGCTGGGGGCCTGGCGGCCATCGTCAGTTGGCGGGCGTCGTTTGTCGTGTTCGGGGTGATGTTTCTGCTGGTGGCGGTGATCCTGGCGACGTCGAAGCTGGAGGAGGCACCGGAGGAGGAGGCAAAGGAGGCCGCTCCGGCGGCGGGAGGGCGCCAGGGGTTGGCGTCGCTGAAGCCGTTCCTGTTGGTCATCGGACTGATCTTCTTCATCAACACGATGTACGGCTTCATCTATCGGGGGACGGCCATATTCCTGCCCACGCATATCCAAAACAACGTGGCCGCCTCGTTTTTTGGGTTCGAGTTGGAGGCCATCGCCGGATCGTTGACGGCGGCGGCGCTGATCTTTGGGTCGTTCGGGCAGTTCATCGGTGGCCATCTGGGGGAGCGGTTTCCCCGGGAGAAGCTAACGCTGGTGCTGACCACGGTGCTGGGCCCGACGCTGCTACTGACGGCGTTTGCCAATGGCGTGTTCCTGGTGGGGGCGGCGGCGCTGTTCATCTTCTTCAACTTCATGGCCCAACCCTCGTACTCGGCGCTACTGGCGGACTACACGCCGAGGAGCATTCAGGGTCGCATCTTCGGATTTCTCTTCCTAGCCTTCTTCATCGTAGGGGCGACGTCGGGGGTGCTGACGGGGTGGTTGGTGGAACGCTACAGCACGGACTGGGCGTTTGCGGCGCTGGGAGGCGTGGGGGCGATGATTACGATAGTGGCCGGGTTGCTGGTGCTGGCCGCGGCGCGGCAGGCCCGTATTCAGAGGTCTGCGGCTTCAGGATAGACGCCGGCTTTCCTCTACCGGGGGCGGGAGGCGCTCCGCAAGGCGCTCTCCTGATGCGGTGTGGGATGCGGCCAGGGTCAGTCACGCTGTTGTCTCAGGCCTTCTGATTTCTCAGGCCGCGAACGGTAAAGGACGGGCTCAAAAAGGGTTGACAGATTACGAAAATCGTTGCATACTCAAGACCTACAAATCCTCCCCTCGAGGGATAGAGCCAAGGTACAGGTGATTGAGATGGTGACGAAAGAGCTGGCGCTGGTAGGTGAAGAGCTAGAGGTCATCGAGGAAACCGGACCTCGCTGCCCCCACTTCTGGGTCATAGAGACTCCGTCCGGCCCCACGAGTTCAGGGGTCTGCCGCATTTGCGGGGAAGGGCGCAGCTTTATGAACTATATCGAGAGTTCGTATTGGGAAGACGACCAGACCCCGGTGGCAGTGACTGGGAGGCAGCTTGGGATTGGGGCCGCTTTGGATGGAGAGGTCGAGTAGTCCCTTCCTGAGCGGGGCGACCCCGTAATTCGGCGATGAAAGACAGCGGGCCCTCCTTGGAGGGCCCGCTTTTACTGTTTGGGGATGGGGGCGGTGTTAGCGGAAGAGATCGGTGTCGGCGGCGCGGACGAGCAGTCCGGCGCCGTCTTCGGCAGGCTCGTAACCAAGGCCGCGTACGATGACCGCGGGGACGCCCGATGCCTTGGCTCGAACGAGGTCGGCGGCGCCGGCCAACTCATCGGCTACGGCAACGACGGTTACCCTGAGCAGGTGGCCGTAGGCGTCGGGAGCGCCTCGGTAGTCCTTGAGCGGGGAGAACCCGGCCACGCCTATGGCGACGTCCGTGGTCCCCTCGCGCCAAGGCCGGCCAAAGGTGTCGGCGACGATGACGGCCACTTGGGCGCCGGTGAGGTGGCGGACGCTGGCCCGAATGCCCTGCGCCGAGGCGTCGGGGTCCTTGGGCAGAAGGCATATGTTGCCGTCGCCGGGAAGGTTGGAGGCGTCGACGCCTGCGTTGGCGCAGACGAAACCGTGGTGGGTCTCGGTGATGAGGACGCCTCTATCCATTCTGACGATGCGGCGGCTCTCGCCGAGGATGGCCTCGATGAGGCGGGGGTCGCGGTCGTGAAGTAACCCTATCTGCCGTGCGAATGAGGACGGCGCCACGTCTTCCAGCCTGACCACTCTGCCTTCCGCCTTGGAGACAGCCTTCTGGGCTACGACAACGACATCGCCATCGCTAAGGGGAGTGTCTTGGTCTTCAGCGGCCCGGACGATCATCTCCGCGAGTGCGTCGCCCGCTTGGATTTCGGGCAAACCCTCAATGGCGATGGTGGTGAGTTGGCGGGGCATGGCGCCGGAGTTATATCACGGGGTCCAAGGGGGGTCAAGGAAGGGGTGTGCTATACTCGGCGCATTCGCGACTGGGGGCCTATCGTGCCTGGCGCGTCCATCGCTGAAACGGGACGGATAACGGACTTCGTAGTGGCTGGGGGCGGTTGCTTCGGCAGCTACCACACGCGGCAGCTCGTCAAGGGGATCAGACGGGGACGCCTGCCGGCGGAGCGGGTGCTGGTGGTCGACCGCAATGCGAATTGCGCGGCCTCGGTTGAGTTTGCCGGCGAGCCGCTGGTGAAGATAGCGCCCGGTGACTGGGTCTCCTATCTCGGCGGCTACCTGGAGACGGCCCGGGCGGCTGAGGCGCACTTGGTCCCGCCGCCGATAGGGCCGCACGTGGCGCTGGAGTGGCTGAAGCTGGCCCTGGCTTTTGGCGCAGGGGAGGCAACGTTGGAGCAGACGCCGCTGGGCCGGGGGGCGGGCCTGCCCTACGAACACCTGGACAGCAGGGGCAACTTCTTCCTGAGTCACGCCGGCTGGCTGTGTCCAACCAACTGCTACGAGCCTGAGGTGTGCCCTGCAACGAAGGGCCCCAGGGACTGGTCGATGCCTGAGACGGTGAGGTCGTTGGCCTCGGATGCGAGGCCGGACTTGGATGGGGTGATGGTGTTTCACAGCAGGCACCTTGGGTACGGCATCTCAACGATACCGATGCGGGAGTTGCTGGAGGCCCGCGACCGGGCTGTGGCGCTGGCGGCGGCGGGAGAGGCGCACATCATGGTGGCGACGGTTTCGCACTGCCACGGCGTCCTGGGTGTTCTGCGCCTGTCGTCGGCGACGGCGGCGGGCCAGCCGCAAGCGGCAATCTCGGTGGCGAAGTAGGGGGGAGCTTGGACAAGATTATGTTGGAGGGGATGGTGTTCTACGGGCATCACGGCGCTCTGCCGGAGGAGCGCGTTCTGGGACAGCGCTTCGTCGTGGACATCGAGGTGGAGTGCGACTTGAGCGTGGCCGGCGCCAGTGACCGCCTGGAAGAGACGGTGAATTACACGAAGCTTTTCAACGCCGCGAGAGACGCGATCGAGGGACCGCAGAAGAATCTTCTGGAGGCCGTTGCGGAGGCAATATGCAGGGGGGCGCTGGCTTCCAGCCCGCTGGCGCAGAGCGTTCGGGTCAAGGTTCAGAAGCCGTCGCCGCCGATCAAAGGGGCTGTTCTCTCCGGCGCTTCGGTGGAGATTGTGCGGGGGCGGGGCGGGTGACGGCCCCCGTGGAGCGGGAGGTTTTGCAGGACCTCCTGTCTGAACTCGGCCGGATACCGCGGATGCTCTTCGTTCTGGGTGACGGAAGCGTGGTGGCGGAGATGTACGGGGATGGCGCGGGGGCCGCGTTTTCCGGCGGTTACGCCAATATCGAGGCCGAGTCATGGCACGTTCATCTCAAAGTGGACGACGTGGCGGGCGCGCAGGTCGTGGAGGCCGAGGACCACGGAGCGCCGATGCTGTATTACGTGCGCCTGTCCGGCGCGGCAGGGGAGACGCTGTTGCGCATCTACTTTCCCAATCCGCACATGGACGAGCGGGGGAACGCCACGGCCTTCCAGCCGGAGAGGCTGGCGCTGTTCGAGGCGGTGCGGGATAGGTACGTGGGCCGCGGCGGGATTGTGATGGCACACGTGCAGCGGGACGGGTGAGGGGAGCAGGCTCGCGCCCTAGGTGTAGTTCCCAGGGACGTTGTTGACAGGCGGGACGCGGGAGTAGCCCCGCCGATGCCGCCGTGTGGACGCCGGTGATTGTAATACGCGAGGAACCCAGGCAACGCGTTGAGCCGCTCGCGGTTGGAGGAGTACGGTCGCTGGTAGGCCCACTCGGCCTGCATGATCTTGTTGAACGCCTCCGCCTTGCCGTTGGTCTGAGGCCGGAAAGGCCGCGTGCGCTTCACCCGTATATTCCTGGCCGCCGCCGTGTCGGTGAAGATGCGACTCACGTAGCAGGCGCCATTGTCAGTCAGGATGCGCTCGGCGGCGATGCCCAAGCGCTCGAAGTGGGCAAGTGCTCGAACAAGGAAGGCGGCGGCCGTCGGGCCGCGTTCGTCCGGCAGGGCCTCGACGTAGGCATAGCGGGAGTGGTCATCCACGGCCACGTGGAGGAAGTCGAAACCGAGGCGGGGGCCGCGCTGAGGACCACTGCGGGTCTCCGCGAAGCCGGGCAGGATGCGCTTGCCGCCACCCTGCGGGATGCGGCCGAGTTTCTTGATGTCGAGGTGAACCAGCGCGCCGGGGCGGGCATGCTCGTAGCGAACGATCTCCCGTGTGGTGCGATGGAGCCACGCGAGGCGGTGGAGTCCGGCGCGGCGCAGGACGGCGTAGACGGTGGAGCGGGCGATGCCCAACCGCCACCCGATGCGGTGCGGCCCCCAGGCAAGCATGCGGCGTGCAGTGCAGATGGCTGCTTCCTGCAGCTGACCGGTTTGGCGGGGGCTGCGCAGGGGACGGCTGGAGCGGTCGTGGAGCGCGTCTGGCCCGCCTTCACGGAACCGCAGCACCCACTTGGCGACGGTCGCGCGGGAGACGCGGAACAAGCGGGCCACTTCGGCCTGGGGCCAGCCGGACAACACCTGTTCGACCAATTCAGCGCGAGTCACGGGGGTCAAGCGTGCGTTACGATGTTCCATGAGGGCCTCCTGTCGCTGCTGGTTTTGGTTACACAACAGCAACAGCGAGGCCCCCCACCTGTCAACAACCTCCCTGGGAACTACACCTAGGCGGCCAAGGCTTGGGGCAAGGCTTGTGCGGATTTCCGCCCCGGCGCGCCTGACCCTTTGATGTGGTTGCCCTCTGATCCAGCCCCAGCGTTTCTGTTATAGCCCCATAGTGCTGGGCGCGAACACATCGTCCAGGGGAACCTGGCTGGGGGTAAGCCCCTGCTGGTGGAGGTAGGAGGCGATGGTCTCGAGGACCTTGCGGTTGCCCTGGACGCCGTAGGGGAAGGGGTCGGTGGCTAACCCGGCCCTGGCTTCGTGGGAGAGGGCGCCGGTGATGAAATAGGGCTCGGCGAGCTCCCTTGCCTTTGCGGCGGCGCTGTTCTTGGCGGCCAGGAAGGTGCGGAAGAGATTGAGGGCGATCCAGGGGTGCTGCTCAAGCAGGGAGCGGCGCACGACCATGCCGTGGTTGATGGGAAAGATGCCGGTCTTGTTGTAGAAGCGATGGCCCTCGGCCAGGGGGTCGGGGAAGAGCCGCCGCATGTCGGGGTGGTTGTAGAGGTCAATGCGGGCGCGGTCAACGAGGTTGGGGTCGGTGATGTAGAGCAGGGTGGCGTCCAGCTCCTTGGCGAGCATCATGGTCCCGATGTTCGTTTCGGGTGGGATGCGGTTGAGCCTGACGCCCGGGGGCGGTTGAAAGCCGGTGGCGCCGCCGTGGCTGACCTGCTCGGTCCGCTCCATCCACCACTCGTTTTCCTCCGGCTTGAAGCCGAACTCGTTCATGAGGATGCCGCGGGACCAGACGGCGGCGGTTTGCTGGTACTCGGGGACGCCGATGCGCTTGCCCTTCAAGTCCTCGGGGCGCTCGATGCCGGCGTCCTTGCGGACGAGGATCATGTTCTGAAAGAAGACTCTGGTGGTGAAGATGGGAAGGCCGACCCAGTCGTTGTTGCCCTGGGACCTGGCGATGAAGAGCGAGGCCATGGACATCTCGGAGACGTCGAACTCGGCGAAGTGAAGCTGACGCCAGAAGATTTCTGACGGGTGGGCCACGGTAACCGTGAGGTCGATGCCGTCCGGCTCGAACTTGCCATTGATGACGGGCTCGGAGCGTGGGTTCCTGGCGACAATGAGACTGAGGTTGAGCTTGCTGGCCACCGGTATCCTCCTATGGCGTTGCGCCCTGGGGCAGCCCGCACTATAGCACACGCGGCGGGGGGTTGACTCATGCGGTGGCGGCCGCCGGGTCTCCTAGGGATAGTCTGCACAAGTCCGCGGGCGCGGCATGGCCGGATAGGACGCTTCCTAACCTTCCCCCGAGTACGGGGACAGGGACGGGAGGGTTCCCCCGAGGGGAAGGCGAGGCCTTTGATTGTATATTCGTTACGCGTATCAGCCGGATTTCGGGGTTTTCAGGCACGGAGCCGTAACAGAGGCGTAACAGAGGCGTAAAGAAGCCGTAAGGGAGCTGTGAGGAGTCGTAGTGAAGTTGTAATGAATCGTAATGAACCGTGGCGGAGCAGGATGGCTCCAAAGAGCTTGTCTCGAAACGGCATTGGCTCTGGTCTCACCCTTCCTCCGACGGTTGTGGGCCTGGGGGATGTTCCCCCAAAGCGCTGCCACAGGGGCATTCTCTATGGATTCCCCCAGTACAAATGTTATGCGACAGGCTCCAAGGAAGAGAAGCGGGCCGGGGGGCCACTTCTTGGGGATACTATAGCACAATAGTTCTTATTTTGCAAGTAGGAGGGGTAGGGACAGGAGGTTCCCCCGGGGGCTTGTTCAGAGATTCTCTAGGCGACGGGGGCCGCCATGCCGTAGAACCGGGCGCAGTTGTCCCAGAGGATCTTGCGGAGGTTTGCCTCGCCAAGGGGCAGCTCGAGGAGCTTGTTCACCGAATTGGGGAACTTGGTGTCGACGTGCGGATAGTCGGTGGAAAACACCAGGTTGTCGGCGCCGACGTCTTCAATAACGTGCTTTACCGGCGTCTCATCGGGCTCCACCGAGACGAAACACTGCCTCTTGAACACCTCGCTGGGGGCCAGGCCAAGCTCGGGGGCCCACTGGTCTCCAAACATCTCCCAGTGCTCGTCCAACCGCCACAAGAGGAAGGGGAGCCAGCTACAGTTGCCCTCCAGGAAGGCGACCCGCAGGCTGGGATGCCGCTCCAGCACCCCGGCCCCGCACATGCTGCCGAGCGCCACCATCAACTCGAAGGGGTGTGCGTAGACGTGGCGCAGCATAAAGTTATCGCCGAACAGGTCGCCGATTTGGGGCGCGGCAGAGGAGGCGGACTCATGGAAGCCGAGTGGAACGTCGAGCTCCTCCAGCGTGGTCCAGAGGGGGTCGTAGTAGGGATCGTGCCAGGGGCGGCCGGAGGAGACGTTGGCGCGGAGGAAGACGGCGCGGAAGCCGAGGTCCTGGACGCAGCGACGAGTCTCGGCCACGGCCTCCTCGATATCGAAGGGGGTGATCATGGCGGCGCCGAAGAGTCTTGACGGGTCCTCCTGGCAGAACTCGTTCAGCCAGTCGTTATAGGCGCGGCAGAGTGCGCCCGTGAGCGCTGGGTCCATGCCGACCTCGCTGAGGGCGTGGAGGCCGCGGGTGGGGTAGAGGACGGCAACGTCCACGCCCTCTTCTTCCATGGCGTCCAACTGGACCCTGGCGGTCCAGCCGCGCTCCTCGTAGGGGCGGAAGAGCTCCTGGGTGTGGCGGTAGATGTGGCCGGCGGGCATGGCTGCGTTCTGAGGCCCGAACGCCGGCATGCCCCAGGGCCGGCCATCGGGGTGGGCCATGCGGAGGTCGCGCACCTGCTGGTGGATGCCGACGGGCGCGGCGTCCCGGAAGGCCGGCTCAATGAAGCGCTGCCAGAGGTCCGGCGGCTCCTGGATGTGCATGTCGCTGTCGAGGATGCGAAACCCGTTCTTGCTCACGGTTCACCTCAGAAGCGCCGGTCTGTAAATCTCCATCGCTGGCCGATGCCGGAGGGCTGTGGCCGGTTGCCTAGAATCCGTAGAACCGCATTGGGTTGTCCTCGCGGATCTTGCGAGCCTGGTCGGTGGTGATCATGCCCTTGTCGCCCATCTGCCGGATGATGTCGAGGGTCTGAATCTCGGCGGACTGGTCGGCGTGGGTGTAGTCGGTGCCGGCCATGAGGTTGTCCTCGCCGGCGTACTCCATGACCATGGAGAGGTCCTCCACGGTTTGGCAGGTTATGTAGTAGTTGCAGTCGCGCACGACGTCGCTCTTCAAGGTGAAGGGCTGCTGCCACTGGGTGCGCTCGTCCCTGGCCCGGAGGTCGGACATGGCGTAGGGGAGCCAGGAGGACATGCACTCGATGAAGCCCCAGCGGAGGTTCGGGAACTTGTCGGGCACCTCATTGAGGGTGAGTGAGAGGAAGGCGTCGATGGCCGACAGGCTGAAGTGCCAGGGGCTGAGCGCCGAGAAGTTGGCGTCGCTCATGTTGGGGTCGCCGTTGCCGACGTGGAAGCAAATGGGAAGGTCGACGGCCTCGGCGGCGCTGTAGATAGGGAAGAAGTAGGGGTCGCTTGCCAACCTGCCGCCCAATTCGACGCCCTTCTTGGAGATGCCGCAGGCACCGTTCTCGCGGACAAACTCGATTTCCTTGACGGCCTCGTCGGGAGACATCAGGGGGAGCATAGCGACGTAGCGGATGCGGCCGCCGCTCTCCTTCGACTTGGCCGCCAACCAGCGGTTGTACGACTTGGTCAGGGCCAGCTCGACCTCCGGCTTGTCGGTGGGGCTCATCAGGAACAGGGTGGGGTAGACGACTTGGAAGTCGATGCCCAACTCGTCCATATGGGCCAGACGGCCGGGGATATCATGCAACTCCCTTTTTTCAACGGTCGTCGCCGTGCGCACGTCGTCCCGGAGGCGCCGCAGCCAGAAGCGGCCGTCGATGAACCAATACCGCGTGTAGCCTTTGGCGAGGCCGGCGACGGGCCCGGAGGAGTTCTGGCTAACGGTGGAGGGCTTGTACTTCTGGAGGGTCTCGTCGATGTGCTCCCACGTTGCTTCGGTCTCGTCCACATGGGCGTCTGCGTCTACAACTGGCATAGTTTCCGCCTCCCTGGAGGGTTTGTTCCGCTATCGATCCGTTATCGGCCTGCTTCCCTTTTGGTTAGCAGTGCTCCAACGATAGAGACGATGGGGGAGCGTGTCAACGGGCGCGGCGGGTTGCCGGTCGCTGCGGGGAGCGCGCGGGGTGAGGCGGCGTGGGGGAGTGCGGCTGGGTGTAGCTGCCGGAGAGGCTGCTGCGCGACCCCATCTCAACCTTCCCCCAGCTACGGAGACCTTTGCGTAACCAAGGCAGGTGGGGCGAGAATGTAGCCATCCGAGGAAGTCCGGAGAGTACAGATGCATCGTCAGATGGGTCAGACGTCACTAGCAGAATCGCTGTTGCCGCAGTCGCTTGGAAGAAACGAGCGTCTGGAGCGAATCGGCGAGGAGGTGGACTGGGAACGATTCGCCTTTCTGGTGGGGGGAGTCTACTCGGCCGATGAAGGGAGACCCAGTTATCCTCCGTTGATGATGGTCAAGGTACTGCTGCTGGAGCAGTGGTACAACCTGTCTGACCCGCAGATGGAAGAGGCACTCGGAGACCGCATATCGTTCCGTCGCTTTGTGGGGCTTGGGCTTCAGGACGAGACCCCTGACTACTCGACGATCAGCCGCTTTCGGACCGAGCTGGTCAAGCATGGGCTGAGTGAGGAGCTTTTCAAGGAGCTGGAAGTCCAACTGGACAAGCGCGGACTGGTATTGAAGGAGGGGACGTTGATGGACGCCACGCTGGTAGAGGCCCAAGTGCGTCGTCCACCCCTCGCTGCGGGACGTGGCGCCAAGAGTGCTACCGACCCCGATGCTGACTGGACGCGCCACCGTGGGAGTCGGGCGCACTTCGGCTACAAGGTGCATCTGGGTGTGGATGCAGGGACGGGGCTGGTGCGCAAGGGGATGCTGACGCCGGCCAAGGTCTATGAGAGCGAGGTGGCCGATGCGCTGGTGAGCGGTGACGAGGTGGCGGTGTACGGTGACCGCGCCTATGAGTCCAACAGGCGGCGTCGGTGGCTCACGTCTCATGGGATCAACGATCGGATCATGCACCGTTCCCACAAGCATCAACCGGAGTTACCGCATTGGCAGAAGCGACGCAACGCGTTGATACGTCCGCGGCGGGCGTTGGTGGAGAAGGTCTTCGGCACCCTCAAGCGCAGCTACGGCTATAGCCGTGTCCGCTACCGGGGTTTGGGACGCAACGCCGTGGAGATGTGGTTCAAGCTGATGGCCTACAACTTGCGGAGGATGACCAAGTTGGCTGATTGCGCTGCCTGAACCACTGTGTAGGAGCAGTCCCGGGGGAGCCGCCACACCGGGACGCGCAGTGGGTGGCCTGAACCGCCCTGGATGCGGTTCCGTGAACTTCTTCTCCGTGCTGGCGGACCAATCGAAGGCTACACCCAGAGTTGCTCAAAGGTCTCCAGCTACGGGAGAAGGTTAGGGAGGATTCTCTCTGCCCGCGTCTGGAACAACGTCCCTGGAAAGTATGCCCAGGGAATCTCTGAACAAGCCGCGAGCGAGGCACTGCGATGCAGGCGCATGCCGGGGGACGCTTCCCAGCCTTCCCCCGAGGGGGAGGCGCCGCCTTTGATTGTATGTCGTTATCAGCCGGATTTCGGTGGATGTAGGCACGGGGCCGTAACAAAGGCGTAATAGGGCGTAACGAGCCGTAAAGAATCCGTAAGGGAACCGTAAAGGAACTGTAATGGCTCCGTAACGAACCGTAACGGAACCGTAATGGAGCGGGATGGCTCCGAAGAGCCTGTGCCTTACAACGGCATTGGCTCCGGTCCCAGCCTTCCTCGGAGGGTCTTGCTCCTTGGGTTGTTCCCTCAGCGCCCCTGCCGCAGGGGGATTCTCTGTGTTTAGCCTCCAGTGCAGTCTGTATGCGGCAGGCTCCGAGAAAGAGAAGCGGGCTGTCGGCTGACTTCATGGGGATACTATAGCACACTCGTTCGTATTTTGCAAGGGGGGTGGGGTATAACCTGGACGGAGGGATTTGTCTTGGCCTGCGCCCTCCTTCAGCGGAGGGTCTGCTTTGGCGTGCGCCGTTGTCCCACCGGCCCACCCTCCAACGTTTTTGGAAACAGGGGGACACGCTGTACCCCCGGCGGGGGCTGCGCCCCCTGCACCCCGCTTGAGGAACGGCGGCGGCGACGTTTTCCCACCTAGAGCGTTGGGACGCTTCCTAGCCTGCCCCCGCCCCGTACTAGGGGGCAGGGAGGGGAGGGTTGCCGCGGTGCGCGGCGCGTCTCCGGCGGCTTGTTCAGAGCATCCCTAGAGGCCATACAGCTTGAGGCCGTTGTCCTCCCGTATCTTGCGGGCCTGCTCTTGGGAGATATAGCCGTCGTCGCCCATGCGCTTGATGATGTTGAGGGTTTCGATCTCAGCGGATTGGTCGGCGTGGGTGTAGTCGGTGCCGGCGACGAGGCAGCCGTCTCCGGTGTATTTCATGATGTAGGGCAGGTCCTCGACGGTCTGGCATGCGACGAAGAAGTTGCCTTCGTCGAAGATGTTGGACTTCATGTTGAAGGGCTGAAGCCACTGGGTGCGCTCGTCGCGGGCCCGGAGGTCGGAGAGGGCGTAGGGTATCCAGGAAGACATGGCCTCGATGAAGCCGAAGCGGAGCTTGGGGAACTTGTCGGGGATGTTGCCCAGCACCAGGGAGAGGAAGGCGTCGATGGCGGAGAGAGAGATGAACCAGGGGTTGAGGTGCTTGAAGTTGGTGTCCATCCACTCGGCCCTGCCGACGCCAACGTGGAAGCAGACGGGCAGGTCCAGGTCCTGCGCTTCCTGGTAGATGGGGAAGAAGTAGGGGTCGCTGGCGATGCGGTCGCCGCATTCGACTCCCTTCTTGGAGATGCCCACGGCGCCGTTGTTGCGGGCCCAGCGCATTTCCTCTATGGCCTTGTCGGGGCTGAGGAGGGGAAGCATGGCCACCCAGCGGAGGCGATTGTTGCTTTCGGCCCATTTGCTGCCCATCCAGCGGTTGTAGGCGTGGGTCAGGGCGTACTCGGCTTCCGGCTTCTCCGTGGGAGTCATGAGGAAGAGGGGGGGGTAGCAGACCTGGTAGTGGATGCCCAACCGGTCCATATGCTCCAGGCGGGCGGCGACGTCCCGAAGCTCTCTGGTCTCCACGACGGTGGCGGTGCGTTCGTCGTTGCGGATGCGGCGGAGGGCAAAGGAGCCGTCGATGCACCAGAAGCGGTTGTAGCCCCTGGGCTGGCCGGTGGCCTGGTCTGGGACAGCTTGCACCACGGTGAAGGGCTTGTAGCGCTCGTAGCCCTTGGGTATGAACTCCCAGGTGTCTTCACATTCGTCCACGTGAGCGTCTGCGTCTACGACGGGCATTGCGCGCCTCCTTGGGTGGGTATGGATTGTGGCTACAGGCCGTAGAAGGCCTTGGGGTTGTGCTCCAGAATCTTGGCGGCCTGCTCTCTGGTGATGACCCCTTCGTCGCCCATGCGGCGGATGATGCTGAGCGTCTCTATCTCGGATGACTGGTCGGCGTGGGTGTAGTCGGTGCCAGCGATGAGGTTGTCTTCACCGCACTTCGAGATGAGGTAGGGGAGGTCCTCGACGGTCTGGCAGGCCACGTAGAAGCGGGATGCTCTGACGAGGTCGTCGACGACGTCCAGGTTTGGGAACAGCCAACCGGCGCGTTCTTCCCTGGCCCGCAGATCTGCGAGGGCCAGGGGGAGCCAGGAGGCCATCGCCTCGATGAAGCCGAAGCGGAGGTTGGGGAACCTTTCGGGGATGCGGGCGGTGTAGAGGCCCAGGAAGGCGTCGATGACGGGGGCCATCATGGTGTGAAACGTGTTGGTGAGGGCATCGGTGTTGTTGAGGGCAGGGTCGCTGGTCCCGGTGTGGAAGCAGATGGGGATGTTGAGGTCGGACGCCGCCTGATAGAGGGGGAAGAAGTAGGGGTCGGCGGCGGAGCGGCGCCCCAATTCGATGCCCTTTTGCATGACGCCGCAGGCCCCGTTGTCCTTGGCGATGTGGAGTTCGCGAACCGCATCGTCGATGTCGCCCATGGGGAGGAGCGCGACCCAGCGGATGCGGTTGCCGCTTTCGGCCCACTTGGCGCCCATCCAGCGGTTGTAGGACTTTCTGAGGGCGTGCTCAACGCGGTCGTTGGGGTTCCAACGCATGAGGAACGAGGTGGGGTAGCAGACCTGGACGTCGATGCCGAGCTCGTCGAGGTGGCGAACCCTGGCGGGGACATCCAAGAGTTCACGGGTTTCAACGGAGGTGCGGGTGCGGGCGTCGTCGCGGACGCGGCGCAGGAGGAACCTGCCATCGGAGAACCAGAAGCGGTTGTAGCCTTGGGGTTGGGCTCCGGCTTGAGCGGCAATGGGCTGGTGAAGGGTTACGGGCGCGTACTGCTTGAGGGAGTCCTCAATGTACTGCCAGGTTTCCTCTGTCTCGTCAACGTGGGCGTCAGCATCAATGACTGGCATGAGAGCCTCCATCCAAGTGCTCTGGACCCTGACTGTAGGCGGGATAGCCTAGCAGAGCCTCACTATAGCTATGGGCCGTCACGGGTGTCAATTTTGCGCTCCGGCGGGCAGCCGGACGCCGGCGACGGGGGGAAAGGCGGAGGGGGTGGGCGCTAGCGCCCACCCCCTCGGTTGCAGCCTGTTCGGGAGCGGCGGCCTACTTTTCCTCGTTGTCCTCGAGGCCGCCGGCGAGGACGTCGGCAAGGGAAACGCTTTCCTCTTCCGGTTCCGGCGCGGGAGCGGGGTCCTGGGCGAGGTCGGGGGCGGACGGCTCCTCGGGGGCGGCGGTGAATGCGAAGGGCGAGCCGCTGAGCATGGCGAGGTCGAGCTCACCGCCGTTCTCATTGGCGAAGCCGAGGAAGTCGTCGTAGCTCTGGCGGGCTTCTTGCTCGGCTTCGAGGCGCCTGCGCTCGCGCCTGAGTTCCATCTCATCGAGGCGCAGCCTGACGCGTCCTTCTTCATAGGTGTCGTAGCGCGCGGGGATGAGACGCCCAATGATGACGTTCTCCTTGAGGCCGCGCAGGTGGTCGATCTGGCCGTGGACAGCCGCCTCGGTGAGGATGCGGGTGGTTTCCTGGAAGGAGGCGGCGGCCAGGAAGCTATCGGTCTGGAGGGATGCCCTGGTCACGCCGAGGAGGGTAGGGGTTGCGGTGGCGGGCTCGCCGCCCTGAGCGAGGACCTGCTCGTTGACCTCCTCGTAGACGGTGCGTTCGAGGAGTTCACCGGGCAGCAGCTCGGTGTCGCCGGGAGAGTCGACGCGGACCCTGCGGAGCATCTGCCGGATGATGATCTCGATGTGCTTGTTGTTGATGGCCACTCCCTGGGAGCGGTAGACCTTCTGCACCTCGTTCAGCAGATAATGCTGGGCGGCCTCGGCCCCCTGGATCCGCAGAATTTCCTGTGGGTCCTTGGGCCCAAGGGTGAGGGCGTCGCCGGCGTTGATCCTCTGTTCGTTCTCGACAATCAGGTGGGCGGCGGGAGGGATGATGTACTCGCGCTCGTCCCTGTCCTCGGTGACGACGTCGATGCGGCCCTTTGCGATGTGGACGATGCCGTGGGTCTTGGCTTCCAGAGGGAGGGCTGGGACCTGGGCCGCCTTGCCCTTGGGGGGAGGCGGCTCCGCCAGCAGTGTTCCCACGTCGACCTCCTGGCCCTCTTCGACGAGGAGGGAGTAGCCCTTGGGAAGGGTGTACGGCTCGCGATACTCTTCGGAGTTGGAGATGCGGACCCGGCGGCCCTGGCCCTCGTCGTCCAACTCGACTTGGCCGTCTATCTCGGAGAGGAGAGCCTTGCCCTTTGGGCTCCGGGCTTCGAACAGCTCCTCGACGCGGGGGAGACCGGTTGTGATGTCGGCCTGGGCAACGCCGCCCGTGTGGAAGGTGCGCATGGTCAACTGAGTGCCGGGCTCTCCGATGGACTGGGCGGCAACGATGCCGACGGCGTCGTTGAGCATTACGACCTTGCGGGTGGCGGGGCTCCAGCCGTAGCAGACGGCGCAGACGCCGCGGCGGGCCTCGCAATAGAGGGGGGAGCGGACCTGCACGCGCTTGACGCCGCTGTCCACGATGAGCCGGGCGAGGTCCTCGTCCATTGCCTGATGGGCCTCGGCGAGGATTTCGCCGGTTTCGGGGTGAGCCACGGCCTGGGTGGTCCAGCGGCCGAGGATTCTGTCGTACAGGGAGGCAAGGAGGGGCTCGTTGGAGCGGTCCTCGGCCCATGTCCCGATTTCGGTCTCACAATCGTCCTCGAGGATGATGACGTCCTGGGAAACGTCGATGAGGCGGCGGGTGAGGTAGCCGGAGTCGGCGGTCCTGAGGGCTGTGTCGGTCAGTCCCTTGCGGGCGCCGTGGGTGGAGATGAAGTACTCCAAGACGGTGAGTCCTTCGCGGAAACTTGACTTGACGGGGAGCTCAATGATCTGGCCCCAGGGGTTGCTCATCAGGCCCCGCATCCCCGCCATCTGCTTGATCTGGGCGATGTTTCCCTTGGCGCCGGAAGTTGCCATGAGGTACACGCCGCCATACTCGGGCAGGCGCTCCTTGATGATCTGCTCCACGTCGTCGCTGGCGGCGGTCCAGATGCTGACGGCTTGGTTGTAGCGCTCATCCTCGGTGATGAGGCCCAGTTGGAACTGCTCGTCGAGCTGGTCGATCTTTGCGCTGGCGACATCGATGATGGCGTACTTTTCGACCGGCACCTCGATGTCGTTGATAGCGATGGTGATGCCGGACTGGGAGGCATAGCGGAAGCCTAGGTCCTTGAGGGAGTCGAGTATCTGGGCGAGAGGTTCGTCGCCGATGAGCCGGTAGGCCCTGGACACGAGGTCTTTCACGGCGCCCTTGTCCATGGTGCGGTTCCAGAGGGAATGGTCGTCCTGGAGGAGTTTGGGCAGAATGTCGCGGACGAGGGCGCGGCCCACGGTGGTCTCGATCCATGAGTCGGTTTCCGGGTCGCGCACGCTGATGCGGGCCTGGTGGTCGACCTGACCGAAGTCATACGCAAGCCGGGCGTCGTCGAAGTCGTGGAAGAAGGCGCCCTCGCCGGGTGCGCCGGGCTTCTCCATCGTGAGGTAGTAGCAGCCGAGGACGATGTCTAGGGTTGGGGCGACGATGGGGTCTCCGGAGCTGGGGGAAAGCATGTTGAAGGGGCTCAACATGACGTTGGCGGCTTCCTGAACGGCCATCTGCGACAGGGGTACGTGCACGGCCATCTGGTCGCCGTCGAAGTCTGCGTTGAAGGCGGCGCAGACGAGGGGATGGACCTGGATGGCGCTGCCCTCGATGAGGACGGGCATGAAGGCCTGGATGCCGAGGCGGTGCAGCGTGGGGGCGCGGTTGAGGAGGACGGGCCTGTCCTTGGTGACCTCTTCAAGGATGTCCCAGACCTCGGGCCTTGCGCGCTCGACCATGCGCTTTGCGCTCTTGATGTTGTGAGCGTAGCCCCGGGTGACCAGCTTGTGCATGACGAAGGGCTTGAAGAGCTCGAGAGCCATCCGCTTGGGCAGGCCGCACTGGTGAAGCTGAAGCTCAGGGCCAACGACGATGACGGAGCGTCCGCTGTAGTCGACGCGCTTGCCGAGGAGGTTCTGGCGGAAGCGGCCCTGCTTGCCCCGGAGCAAGTCGGATAGGGACTTCAGCTTGTGGTTGTGGCTGCCGGAGATGGCCCGGCCCCGGCGGCCGTTGTCAATCAATGCGTCCACGGCCTCCTGGAGCATGCGCTTCTCGTTTCGCACGATGATTTCGGGGGCGCCGAGTTCGAGGAGGCGCTTGAGGCGCGTGTTGCGGTTGATGACGCGGCGGTACAGGTCGTTGAGGTCGCTCGTGGCGAACCGGCCGCCGTCGAGCTGGACCATCGGGCGGAGGTCCGGGGGCAGCACAGGGAGCACGGTTTGGATCATCCATTCCGGCCTGTTGTTGCTGTTGCGGAAGGATTCGACCATGCGGAGGCGCTGGATGGCCTTCTTGCGGCGCTGGCCGGAGGTGGCGCCGACCTCGATTTCGAGGGATTCCTTGAGGCTGTTGACTTCGAGGTTCTGCAGTACCTCGAGGATTGCCTGTGCGCCCATGCTGGCCCGGAAAAGGTCGCTGAACTCGTCGCGAAGCTCGCGGAAGCGGGCCTCGGTGAGGAGCTGCATAGCTCTGAGGCCCTCGACGTTGTCTAGGCGGGCCTGAATCTCTTCTTCCTGTTTCTTGCGGTCCTCTGCGCTCGTCTCCGGCTCGGACGCCGTTTCCTTGGCGGCAACCTCGGCGACGGCTGCTGCTGCTTCGGCCATCGCGGCTTCGGCCTCGGCCCGGCGCTCCTGAAATCTGAGCAGGAAGTCGTAGGCCTCGTTCAACTCCGTCATGCGCTTCGTTGCTATGGGGTCGTCTGTCTCGGGGTCGTCGAGGTTGTATTCCGAGGCGAGGCTTTGGAAGGCTTGCCTCACCTCGGCCTCATCGGCGCCCCGGGCGACGCCTAGTACGTCGTAATATTCTTCGGCCTCAGCGGCCGCGAGCACGGCCTGGGCGGAGGCTGCCTCGGCTGCCTCCGCGGCGTCGGCTTCAGCCGCGGCCCGGGCCTTGACCTTAGCGTTGTCGGCGGCGTTGGCCTCGGCAATGGTTTCAAGCTGCTTGTGAAACTCCGCCATGTACCGCTGCCTGACGGCCTCGTCGACGGAAATGACGACGTACTGGGCGAAGTAGAGCACCCGCTCCAAGTTGCGGGGGGAAAGGTCGAGGAGGAGCCCGAGGCGGCTGGGAACTCCCTTGGAGAACCAGATGTGGGCAACCGGGGAGGCCAGGTTGATGTGCCCCATGCGCTCCCTGCGGACCTTGGCCCTAGTGACCTCGACGCCGCAGCGGTCGCACCGGACGCCCCGGTGGCGGATCTTCTTGTATTTCCCGCAGGAACACTCCCAGTCCTTGGTGGGCCCGAAGATTTTCTCGCAGAAGAGGCCGTCCTTTTCGGGCCGGAGGGTGCGGTAGTTGATGGTCTCGGGCTTGGTGACCTCTCCGTAGGAGAGCGAACGGATGTACTCCGGCGAGGCTAGGGAGATCCTAATCGCGTTGAAGGCGGCCCTCTCAGGGGCCCTGGCGGCGCCAATGTCAGCGTAGGTGGTCATGTTCTCCTGTCCTGTGGCTGGCTGCGTTTTGGCTGGCTGATCTATGCTTCGCTGTCTTCCGGAGCATCGGGGATGCCGGTGATTTCCGTAGCGATGGCGTCGGCCTCTTCAGTGGCGAGGCCGGCCTTGGAGTCGGTTTCCTCCTCGGCGGTGGGGGGCTCGGTTTCATTCCCTTCCACCAGGTTGCTGAGGTCGGTGTCGTCCGAGAGGCCGGAGCGGTTCTCCGACTCCTCCTCAGGGGCGGCGACATCGCCGTCCACAGAGAGGGTGGCGGTTTCTCCGCCTCCGAGAGGCGAGGAGAAGCCGAAACCGAGTGGAGCGTCCAGCAGACCGGCGGCCTCGCTTTCGCCGAGGCCGAGGGATGCCGCCAGGGCGAGGCTTGGCTCCTCCTCATGGAGCAACTCCACGGAGAGGCCGAGGCTCTGGAGCTCCTTGATGAGAACGTTGAACGACTCGGGGACGCCGGGTTGGGTGATGTCCTCGCCTTTGACGACGGCTTCGTAGGCCTTGACCCTGCCGACGACGTCGTCCGATTTGAGAGTGAGGACCTCCTGGAGGTTGTAAGCGGCGCTGTAGGCTTCGAGAGCCCAGACCTCCATTTCTCCGAACCGCTGCCCGCCGAACTGGGCCTTTCCGCCGAGGGGCTGCTGGGTGATCAGCGAGTAGGGGCCCGTGGAGCGGGCGTGGACCTTGTCTTCCACCAGGTGGATGAGCTTCATCATGTAGATATGGCCAACGGTGACGGGCTGTCTGAAGGGTTCGCCGGTCCTTCCGTCCCGCAGGGGGATCTTGCCGAAGATGGGGGGCGCCTTGTCCTCTTCCTGATTGAGGCGCCCGGCCTCGGCCGCCAGGTCTTCGTAGGACATTCTGCTGGCGTCTATGCCGGCCTCCTTCTGCAACCAGACCTTGAGGCAGGCCTCTCTGGCCGCTCCCGGGTGCGACTGGCCGAGGATGGCGTCGGAATCGAAGCCCTGTTCCGCGAGCCAGGCGCCGACCTTGTCCATGTCGGGCTTGGGGAACTCGGAGGGGTTGGCGGTGGGGTCGATGGCGCCGGCTTCGCGAGCGAACCACGCCCGGGCCAGGGCATCCTCTATATCGACGTCGCGGGCGCCGTCGAACACGGGGGTTATGGCGCGAAAGCCAAGGCTGCCGGCGGCCCAACCCAGGTGGGCTTCCAGCACTTGGCCGAGGTTCATGCGGGAGGGCACGCCGATGGGGTTGAGGATGATGTCGACGGGGGTGCCGTCCGGCAGGAAGGGGAGGTCTTCCTCAGGAAGAATGCGGGAGATGACGCCCTTGTTGCCGTGCCTTCCGGCCATCTTGTCGCCCACGGAGATCTTCCGGGTCTGAGAGATCCAGGTGCGGACCATGCGGTTGACGCCGGGGGGAAGCTCGTCGCCGCGCTCCCGGGTCAGGACTTTGACGTCGATGACCTTGCCCCGCTCACCGTGGGGGACGCGTAGGGACGTGTCCTTCACGTCGCGCACCTTCTCGCCGAAGATGGCCCTCAGGAGCTTTTCCTCGGCGGTGAGCTCGGTTTCGCCCTTTGGGGTGATCTTGCCAACGAGGATATCGCCGGGGCCGACCTCGGCGCCGACGCGGATGATGCCCTCTTCGTCGAGGTCTCTGAGGCTTTCCTCGCCAACGTTGGGGATGTCTCTGGTGATCTCCTCGGGGCCAAGCTTGGTGTCGCGGGCTTCACATTCGTACTTTTCGATGTGGACCGAGGTGAAGCGGTCGTCCTTGACGAGGCGTTCGCTGAGGATGATGGCGTCCTCGAAATTGTAGCCTTCCCAGCTCATGAAGGCGGCAAGGACGTTCTGGCCGAGGGCGGTTTCACCCTGGTCGGTGGCGGAGCTGTCGGCGAGGGGGTCGCCGATTTCAACCCGTTGGCCCCGATGGACGATGGGCCGGTGAGTGATGCAGGTGCCCTGGTTGCTGCGGACGTACTTGGACAGGGCTCTGACGTGGGACTCCTCTGCGTCGTCGCGCACGATGATGCTGTTGCCGGTAACGGAGGTTACAGTCCCGGCGACCCGGGACCGTAGGACCTGGCCGCTGTCGAGGGCGACGCGGCGCTCCATGCCGGTGCTGACCAGCGGAGCCTCGGGCCTGAGTAGGGGGACGGCCTGCCGCTGCATGTTGGAGCCCATGAGGGCGCGGTTGGCGTCGTCGTGCTCTAGGAATGGAATAAGGGAGGTGGAGACGCTGACGATCTGCATGGGTGAGACGTCCATGTAGTCGACGCGTTCCACGGACTCCAGGGAGTAACGCTCGCCGTGGCGGGTTTCGATCCTGTCGACGGTGAACTCGTTCTTGGGGCCGAGGGGGGAGTTGGCCTGAGCGATGACGTAATCTTCTTCGTCGTCGGCGGCGAGATAGCGGGTGTCCTCTGGGTCCTGGGAGACGAAGGCGCGGACGCGGATTGATTGTTCGGGCAGTTTGCCGATCTTGTCTGCGAGCTTGGCGTCAATGACGTCGCCGACCTTGGCAAGGGGCCGGTTGCTCTTGGTCTTGACGTCGGCGGCGAGGGTGCGGCCCTCGAGGTCGTGGTAGGTGTTGGGGACCTCGCGGCGGACGCGGTGGTAGGGGGTTTCAATGAAGCCGTACTCGTTGGTTCGGCCGTAGATGGCGAGGCTGCCGAGCAGTCCGATGTTGGGGCCCTCTGGTGTCTCGATGGGGCAGATGCGGCCGTAGTGGGAGTGGTGGACGTCGCGCACGTCGAAGCCGGCGCGTTCCCTGGAAAGGCCGCCGGGGCCAAGGGCGGAGAGGCGGCGCTTGTGGGTGAGCTCGGCGAGGGGGTTGGTCTGGTCCATGAACTGGCTGAGCTGGGAGGCGCCGAAAAACTCGCGAACGGCAGCCACGACGGGGCGGACGTTGATGAGGGCGCTGGGCGTGGCGGTATTGGGGTCGACGAGGGTCATGCGCTCCTTGATGACGCGCTCCATGCGGAGCAGGCCGACGCGGAGCTGGTTCTGGATGAGTTCGCCAACCGCGCGGACGCGGCGGTTGCCCAGGTGGTCAATGTCGTCGTCGGGTTCATCCTCGTTGTTGATGCGGATCATCGTGCGGACGGTGGCTACGATGTCATCGATGGTCAGGGTGCGGACGATCCTGTCGACGTCGATGTGGAGACGCCGGTTGAGCTTGTAGCGGCCAACGCGGCCGAGGTCGTAACGGCGGGGGTTGAAGAACAGGTTCTCCATGAGGTTGCGGGCGTTGTCTAAGCTGGGAGGCTCGCCGGGGCGGAGGCGGTGGTAGAAGTCGAGGAGGGCCTCGTCCTGGGTTTCGGACACGGTGTCTCTATCGAGGGTTGACCGGAGGTAGTGGCGGTCGGGGTGGACGTCGATGTCGGAGAAGCGGGAGAGGATCTCGTCCTCGCTGACGACGCCGAGGGCCTGGAGGAGCGTGGTGACGGGGAGCTTCCGCTTGCGGTCGACCTTGACCGAGATGACGTTGCGGGTGTTGGTTTCGAATTCGAGCCAGGCGCCGCGGTAGGGGATGAGCTTGGACGCGCAGAGAGGGCGTCCGGTGGCGGGGTCGGTTTCAGCGGTGAAGTAGGCGCCGGGGGAGCGGACCAACTGGCTGACGACGACGCGTTCGGCGCCATTGATGATGAAGGTGCCGCTGGGGGTCATCTGAGGGATGTCCCCCATGAAGAGCTGCTGCTCCTTGATTTCGCCGGTCTCGCGCACCCTGAGCTGGACGCGGACGTAGAGGGGCGCGGAGAAGGTGGTTTCCTTCTTGCGGCATTCCTCCTCGGTGTGCTTGGGCGTGCGGAACTCGTGGTCCAGGAAGAAGAGCTGGAAGCGGTTCCCGGTGAAGTCCTCGATGGGGGAGATCTCCTTGAACACCTCCATCAGGCCGTCATCCTGGAGCCACTTGAAGGAGCCAAGCTGCACCTGGATGAGGCTGGGGACCTCGATGACCTGCGGGATCTTGGCGTAAGAGCGAACAGGGGCCAGGGCGCCACCATTAACCATCGAGGTCTCATTGGCCATAACGTTTCACGCTCCTTGACGAGCAAAGGTTAACGGAAGCGAGGGCACAGGTTATGTGCGGTAGAGGAGGGGACGCGGCGCAAGTGCGGAAATACGTAACGGGGACATGTGCACAGGATCAGTGTAGAGGGGAGCGAAGCAAAAGTCAAGCACCCCCAGCCCACACTTTCAGACAAAAGCTGAAAGGAGGGTCGAGGCCGCTTCAGGAGAGCGTTTCGGCTTAATTCCAGGGGCCCACGACGATTTCGTCAGTCACTGTTGGGAAGACTTGGCATTCTCGGCTGTCTAGGTATGTCGGCTTCACCTCCTTCGTCATATTGCGAGCGGCGCATCGCCGCCTCCGACATCATAGCGAGACCGCCTCCGGTGTGCAAGCGCCGGTTGCCCGCAATCCACCACCGAATCGAAGCTGGCGACTTCGCCGACGCCGGCTGTGAAGCTGAGAATGCCGTCAGCGGTCAAACGAGAGCCTTCACCTGTCCCAATGCGACGCCAACGCAAGCCCGCCACCGCCGCCGAGCAGGGGCGCAGGGGGCTGTACCCCCGCCGGAGACCTTTGCGTAACCAAGGCAGGTGGGGCGAGAATGTAGCCATCCGAGGAAGTCCGGAGAGTACAGATGCATCGTCAGATGGGTCAGACGTCACTAGCAGAATCGCTGTTGCCGCAGTCGCTTGGAAGAAACGAGCGTCTGGAGCGAATCGGCGAGGAGGTGGACTGGGAACGATTCGCCTTTCTGGTGGGGGGAGTCTACTCGGCCGATGAAGGGAGACCCAGTTATCCTCCGTTGATGATGGTCAAGGTACTGCTGCTGGAGCAGTGGTACAACCTGTCTGACCCGCAGATGGAAGAGGCACTCGGAGACCGCATATCGTTCCGTCGCTTTGTGGGGCTTGGGCTTCAGGACGAGACCCCTGACTACTCGACGATCAGCCGCTTTCGGACCGAGCTGGTCAAGCATGGGCTGAGTGAGGAGCTTTTCAAGGAGCTGGAAGTCCAACTGGACAAGCGCGGACTGGTATTGAAGGAGGGGACGTTGATGGACGCCACGCTGGTAGAGGCCCAAGTGCGTCGTCCACCCCTCGCTGCGGGACGTGGCGCCAAGAGTGCTACCGACCCCGATGCTGACTGGACGCGCCACCGTGGGAGTCGGGCGCACTTCGGCTACAAGGTGCATCTGGGTGTGGATGCAGGGACGGGGCTGGTGCGCAAGGGGATGCTGACGCCGGCCAAGGTCTATGAGAGCGAGGTGGCCGATGCGCTGGTGAGCGGTGACGAGGTGGCGGTGTACGGTGACCGCGCCTATGAGTCCAACAGGCGGCGTCGGTGGCTCACGTCTCATGGGATCAACGATCGGATCATGCACCGTTCCCACAAGCATCAACCGGAGTTACCGCATTGGCAGAAGCGACGCAACGCGTTGATACGTCCGCGGCGGGCGTTGGTGGAGAAGGTCTTCGGCACCCTCAAGCGCAGCTACGGCTATAGCCGTGTCCGCTACCGGGGTTTGGGACGCAACGCCGTGGAGATGTGGTTCAAGCTGATGGCCTACAACTTGCGGAGGATGACCAAGTTGGCTGATTGCGCTGCCTGAACCACTGTGTAGGAGCAGTCCCGGGGGAGCCGCCACACCGGGACGCGCAGTGGGTGGCCTGAACCGCCCTGGATGCGGTTCCGTGAACTTCTTTTCCGTGCTGGCGGACCAATCGAAGGCTACACCCAGAGTTGCTCAAAGGTCTCCGCCGGGGGTACAGGGGGAGTCCCCCTGTAGAGAAACGTTGGAGGGCGGAGTGGGTCGGATGGCGGCGTCAGCCACCGCCAACCGCTGGCGGAGCAAAGCGCCCCCAGAGCCGCAACGCCGGTTAGGTGGTGGATAGGGGTTGCCCGGAGTTCTCCTTGACTTTCCCCGCGGGGTCTCCAAGAATACGCGCAGTTGTCAGGAGGAGGTCCGCAATGGCCGAGACGAGCAGGGCGGGGGTATTCGTGGGAGCGGGGAAGCCGCTGGAGATCCAGGAGTTCCCCATCCCCGAGGTGGCGCGAGGCTCGGGGCTTGTGAAGATGGAGATGGCGGCGGTGTGCGGCACGGACGTGCACGCGACGCACAACCCGAACGCTCCGCATCCCGTCATCTTCGGGCATGAGAACATCGGGGTGCTGGCGAGCCTGGGCGCGGACCTGAAAAAGGACGTGCTGGGCAGGCCCCTGAAGGAGGGCGACCGCGCCGTGTTCCGGCCGGCGCCGTGCGGGCGGTGCTACAACTGCACCATCGGCAACATGTGCCGGGAGCGGCCAACCTTCGGGCTGATCCCGTCAAACAGGCCGCCCCACATTCAGGGAGGCTTCAGCCAGTACCTCTATCTGGGTGACGACCCCTGGGTGCTCCGGGTGCCGGACGATCTTTCCACGGAACGGGCGTTGATGGCGGTGATCGGCAACCACACGGTGATGAACGGGATCGACAAGATTGGGGGAATCGAGGTTGGCGAGACGGTGGTGGTCCAGGGTTCCGGGCCCATTGGCATGGGGGCGCTGAACCAGGCGAAGGTGATGGGGGCCAAGCGGGTCATTGTTATCGGGGCGCCCGCTGAGCGGCTGCGGCTCGCGGAGGAGATGGGCGCCGACGACACCATTAATATCCACGAGTACGAGACTCCGGAGGCTCGCGTGGAGCGGGTGATGGAGCTGACGGGGGGCAACGGGCCGGAGGTGGTGGTGGAGTGCTCCGGCGGGGGCAGCGCGGTGCAGGAAGGTCTGAGCATGATCCGGTTTGGGGGGCGGTACCTGGTGGTGGGGCAGTTCACCGACTATGGGGAGAGGCCAATCAACCCATCGCTGATCACGCGGAAGGCAGC
This sequence comes from Dehalococcoidia bacterium, assembly GCA_965263165.1. GTDB lineage: Bacteria > Chloroflexota > Dehalococcoidia > Lucifugimonadales > SAR202-VII-2 > SAR202-VII-2. The sequence continues at coordinate 205,211 of OZ253584.1, read as the reverse complement.
GCTGCTGAGCGGGGTGGTGGGCTCCACGTACAAGTACATCATCAGGTCGATGGAAGCGATGGACACGGTGGTGAAGGCGCCCGTGGAGCGGTTGATCACGCACCATTTTTCGCTGGACGAGATCAACGAGGCCTTCGAGTCGCACGAGACGCTGGAAGCCATGGTGGCGGTGATCAGGCCGAATCAGTAGACGCTGCGCCTATAACTATGGACTCTGCGCTGGCTAGCTATAGTCGCTGCGCTGACCAAGAGAAAGAGGCCCCGCATTTGTTGGGGCCTCTTTTCATTTCCCCGCGCCATGCGAGGGCTGGGATGGAGTCTGCCGAAAGGCTGTTGCGCGTCCCCTTGTCCCAACCTTCCCCTGCTACCGAGGTAGGTTAGGTAGCGTCCCCCCCCCGTTCCCAAAAAACGTCGGAGGGCGGAGCGGGCGAAATAGCGGCGCAGGCCAAGCCAGACCCTCCGCTGAAGGAGGGTCTGGCTACAACAAGACCATCCATCTGGGGAGCCCATTCCCCTCTTGCAAAAAGAGAACGAGTGTGCTATAGTATCCCTAGGAAGTGGGCCCCCGGCCCGCTTCTCCTCCTCGGAGCCTGCCGCATAACGTATGTACTGGGGGCTAACCACAGAGAATCCCCCTGTGGCAGGGGCGCTGAGGGAACACCCCAAGGGGCAAGACCGTCCGAGGAAGGTTGGGACCGGAGCGAATGCCGTCGTAAGGCACAGGCTCTTTGGAGCCATCCGGCTCTGTAACGATTAGTAACGACTAGTAACAGCTCCGTAACGGCTGTGTAACCACTAGTAACGGCTCGTAACGCCTGTGTAATGGCTTTGTAATGCCTTCGTGCCTGCAAACCCCGAAATTCGGCTGATTAACGTTACAACATACAATCAAAGGCTGTCCCTGCCCCCGACTAATCCCCCTCCCTGCCCTCAAGCGGGGTGCAGGGGGCGCAGCCCCCGCCGGGGGTCAGGGGGTGTCCCCCTGTACTGGAAAACGTCGGAGGGCGGAGCGGGCGGGATAGCGGCGCAGGCCAAGACAGACCCTCTGCTGAAGGAGGGCACAGGCCAAAACAAAACCCTCCGTTCAGGGAGGGTTCAGGAAACCCAAGGTTCCCGCCGGTCTATGGCGCCAACCCGTTTTCATCAACCTTATGTGGCCTGACAAAGCCGTCGTCCTTCCAGCCAAGGCCGGTATCCAGCCTGCTAGTGTGAACAGGCCCTAGACGTCCAGGTTATAGAGGACCTTGGGGTTGTCGAAGAGGATTTTGTCGGCGACGCCGGGGCCGATCTCACCCTTGGCCCGAAGGTTTCTGAGGGCCTCTATTTCGCTGGACTGGTCTGAGTGGCCGTAGTCGGTGCCCGTGACGATGTGCTCCTCGCCGGCGTACTTCAGAACGTAGGGGAGGTCGTCGTCGGTCTGGCACGAGACCCATATCTTATAGTTCTCGAGGACGGGGGTGTCCAACTGCTTGCCGCGCGTGTCGAAGCGGCGCACGAGGTCGTGGAGGACGTAGGGGACCCATTGGGCGCTGGCCTCGAGGAAGGCGAAGCGGAGGTTGGGGAACATCTTGGGGACGCCGGTCATGACGAGGGCGTGGAAGGCTGCGACGGACATGAGGCGGAGACGGGAGAAGGTGCCGCCGGCGCCGTCGTTGACGAGAATGTCGTTCATTTCGTTGTTGGAGTTGCCAATGTGGACGCCGATGGGAACGTTGAGGCGGGCGGCTTCCTCGTAGATGGGGAAGAAGTAGGGGTCGCACAGGAGGCGGTCGCCCTCGATGCCCCGGACCATGACGGCGCAGGCGCCGTTCTCGACGGAGAACCGGAGTTCGGCAATGGCTTCCTCAATGACGCTGAGAGGCAGCACGCAGGCCCAGCGGAGGCGGGTGGGCGCCTGCTTCCAGATGCTGGCGAGCCACCTGTTGTAGGCGCGGGCCAGAGCAACGTCCGTCGCCTCGCGGTCGCAGGCCCTGTTGATGTAGATGGTGGGGTAGAGGACCTGGACGTCGATGCCGAGTTCGTCCATATGGGCGAGGCGCGCCGGGATGTCCTCCATTTCGCGGGCGGCGACTGGAGTGTCCATCTTCCGTGTGACCTTGTTGGAGAGGCCCTTGGCGGCAATGGCGCCCCGGGCGAGTCCCCTGGTCTTGCCGTCGACGAACCAGTAGCTCTGGCCGTCGCCGTCCTTGGGACTGACGATGATGGGCCGGAGATGGCTGTCGGAAGGGTCGATGAAGTCCCAGGTCTGTTCGGTTTCGACCACGTGGGCGTCTGAATCTATGGTAGGCACCGTTCCCTCCTCGTGATGGGGCGGCAGCGATCGGCTCGGCATTACCAACGAACAGGGACGCCGTTCCCTCCTGGCGCTTGGGCGACCAGAGCCAACCCCGTTCGGCGAGTCAAAGGGAACCTATAGCATGGGGCGAGAGGGTGTCAAGCGGCAAAAGGCCCGCCAAGCCTGGCGGGCCTTTTGCCGCGATGGAGACGTTGCTACGACGGGATGTGGGCCCGCTTGCGCACGGTTAGGCTCACAAAGGTCTCCGTGCGGCGCACGCCGGCGACGGTGCCGACCCGCTGGCGGAGGAAGTTCCGCAGTTCCTCGGCTGACGCGACGGCGACCCAGACGAAGACGTCGTATGCGCCCGTTGTTGCGCTGACCCACTGGATCTCCTCCAGGCCGGCGAGGTGGGCGGCGACGTCTTCGATCTTATTGGGATCTGCCTGAATGCCGACCAAGGCCTCGGTCTTCTGTCCGACCCGCTGCGGGTCCACGACGGCGACGACCTGGATGATGCCCTCTTGGATCAGACGCTTGAGGCGCCTTCTGACCGTGCCCTCGCTGACGCCGACCAGCCGGGCCAGATGAGCGTTGGAGGCGCGGCCGTCCCGCTGAAGCATGCTGATGAGCTTGTTGTCTAATTCGTCCATGGCCCCCCTACCATCATGAACGTTTGTCGCAGGTATGCTATGTGGACTGACGAATTCTGTCAATAGCTTTCCAGGCTGGCAGGGGGGCGTTGATGGGGCGAGCGGTGTTCGACAGACAGGGGTTGGGTTAGAATTGTTGGGCCGTAGCATTGAGCATCGGCGGAGTGCGAAAGGAGGACTCATGTCCATCGGTTGGGGAATGGTTGGTCTTGGACGCCACACCGGGGGCTACATTGCGCCCGCAATCAACGAATCGCGCAACTCGCGCCTGGTCGCGGTGATGAGCCGGGACCAGGATCGGGCGAACGCCTTTGCCGAGGAGCGCGGGGCGGAGGCGGGGTACGCCGCGCTGGAGGACCTGCTGGCCCATCCAGGGGTCGACGCGCTGTTCGTGGCGTCCCCGAACTCGCTGCACGCGGAGCAGACCATTCAGGCTGCCCGCGCCGGGAAGCACGTGCTTTGCGAGAAGCCGATGGCGCTGACGGTGGAGGACTGCCGGACGATGATCGAGGAGTGCAGGGCGAACGGGGTTCGGCTGGGGCTGGGGTTTCACCTTCGGCATCATCCGGGGCTAGCGGAGGCCAGGCAACTCATCGCCGGGGGGACCGTGGGAAGGCCGGTGGAGGTGGTGGGGCAGTGGTGCAACGGGCAGCGGGGCATCGAGAGAGTGGCCAAGCGCACCGGGCTCATGGCGTGGTGGAGCGAGCCGGAACAGGTGGGCGGGGGCGCCATCATGGCGACCGGCACGCACGTCTTGGACCAGGTCCGGTTTCTGACCGGACAGGAAGTGGCCGAGGTGACGGCCATCGCCGACTACAGGGGCGAGGATCTGGACCAGGCCATTCACGTAGTGATGAAGCTGCAGGACGGCGCGATCGCCAGCGTGATGGCGGCGCGGCTGATTACAGCCTCAGATTCCCGCAACGACATTGTGGTCTACGGGAGCCAGGGGCGCTTGGCGGCGAATGGGGTGCTGGCCACGGCGCTGACCGGCTCGCTGGACGTGTCCACGGAGGGGCTGACCTTCACTCGGGACTACGCTGAGGGGAACGTTTACCGAAACCTGGTCGAGGCGTTTTGCGATAGCGTGGAGAAGGGAGAGGACCCGGACCCGTCGGGAGTGGATGGGTTGAGGGTCGTGGAGCTGACGCTGGCGGCGCTGAGGTCGGCGGCGGAGGGCAGGACGGTGCGCGTGGACCTGACGGAAGTCTAGCGCGCGGGTTTGGAGCAAAAGAGAAGGCCCGGTTGTGCAACCGGGCCTTCTTCTGTTCGGAGCTTCGATTCAGATGCTAGCCGCCGGCGCCGCAACCGCAGTTGCCGCCGCAGGCGCATCCGCCGCCGCCCCCGCATCCGCCGCCGGTTGAGGGAAGATTGGGGTTGTTGATGACGAATCCACTCCGCATCAGCCCGTCCACGTAATCGATTTCGGCACCCTCCACGAGGGTGGCGGAGTCCTCGTCGACGATGATCTTGATGTCATAGCCCTCGATGAGGACGTCGTCGTCGGTGGGTTCGGACTCAAGGGAGAGCATGTACTGGACGCCGCCGTTACCACCGGGGTGGACAGAGATGCGCAGCGCCGAAGACTCCTGCCCCTCCTCTTTCATGACCTCCGTCAGCTTCTCGACGGCAAGGGGACTCAAGGCGATGAGGTTCTGGACCTGCTGCATGGGGCCTCCTAGGATTTCCTGACACGGCTATTATCTTGGATAGTATCGTCACGCAGTTGGGAATGTCAACAAGGGGGGTGGCCGCGCCTTGGTGAGGCCACCCGTGCCTTGCTCATGCCTCCTCGGCGGGAATGGCTGCCTTCTGGAAGTGGGCGGCCGCGAGGGCTAGGCCTTGGGCAAGGGGCATGGTTGGGCGCCAGCCGAGGCCGCGGGCTGCGGCCCAGTTGTCGAGGGTGATCTTGAAGACCTCGCCGGGGCGGGCGGGTTGGCGGACGGGCTTTTCCTGGTAGTCCAGGGCCTTGGCGAGACTGGAGAACACCTGGTTCACGGATGCGCCGGTCCCGACGCCGATGTTGAACGCCTTTCCGGAGCCGCCCTCTAGGGCCAGCAGGTTTGCGGCGGCAACGTCCCCAACGTAGACGAAGTCTCTTTCCTGCTCGCCGTTGCCGTAGATGAAGCAGGGCTGGCCGTTCACCATGCGCTGGCAGAAGATAGCGACGACGCCCGCCTCGCCGTGGGGGTCCTGCCGGGGACCGTAGACGTTGCCGTAGCGGAGGATCGTGTAGTCGATGCCAAAGGCTTCCCGGTACATCGACAAATAGAGCTCCACTGCGTACTTGGAAACGCCATAGGCGCTGAGGGGGCGGATGGGATGGGACTCGTCGCAGGGCAGGTAGTCGGGCTCGCCGTAGAGCGCGCCTCCCGTGGAGGCGTAGACGACCTTGCCCACTTCATAGCGTCGGCACAGGTCGAGGACGTGGAGCGAGCCAAGGACGTTGGTGGCCGCGTCGTTCTGAGGGTTGTCCATGGACAGGTGGACGCTGATCTGGGCGGCGTGGTGGCTGACGACGTGCGGGCGCTCGCGGTGGAAGACCTCTTCGAGCTGGGACGAGCGAATGTCGACGTTGTAGAAGCGGGCCGCGGGGTTGAGGTTCTGGCGCCGGCCGGAGGAGAGGTGGTCGACGATGGCGACATCGTGGCCGGCGTCGATGAGGGCGTCGGTGACGTGGGCGCCAATGAAACCGGCGCCACCGGTGACGAGGATGCGGGTGGCCATGCCGCCGGAGCTATTCCGCGGGCCCGGTGAGTTGAACGATGACGTTGAAGGTGGCCACGAGTGCGGCGCCGACAACGAAGCCGAACCAAACGGTGAGGGACATGCCAACCTGGACGACGCCGTCGATGTGTTCGCCGATGATGACGACGGCGAAGCCGGCGCCAAGCAGCAGCAGATTGACGATAATGCTCAGGGGCAAGCTGTAGGGCTTTCTGCGCATCAGCCGGAAAATGGCGCTTCCCTCGGACATTGGCCCTCCCTGGCGGCGTGGTGTTGCCGGATCGCCTGGCATTGTACCATACGCTGGGCGCATCTCGAAGGGCAGGGAAGCGCCCGGTCTGCTGCGATTGCTGAGGGAGAAGATGTATTGCAACCGAACTTGCCGCTCAGGTATAATCGGGGTGCTGCCCGGAAAGCCGGAGCGCTGTAAACGCCCCACACTCCTAGAGTAAGGAGTAGGTTCATGACCTACATCATCGCCGAGCCGTGCATTGACCTGAAGGACGCTTCTTGCGTGGATGTCTGTCCGGTGGACTGCATAGCCACCACGGACGAGGACAATATGTACTACATCAATCCCGCCGAGTGCATCGACTGCGCCGCCTGCGAGCCGGTGTGTCCTGTGGCGGCGATCTTCCCGGAAGACCAAGTGCCGGAGGAGTGGAAGAAGTACATTCCCGTCAACTACGAGTATTTCGGTCAGAAGGCCCCTGAGTAGCGGCGACCCTGCGTTTATGAGTAAGGAGGCCCCTGGCTTGCCAGGGGCCTCCTTCGCGTTCGCCGGGGGTGGCGGCGCGTGGGGAAACGGGGCTGGAGGGGCCGGGGGCTGGGTGCAGCTCCCTTAACAGAGGTTGTTGCGCGGCCCATCTCCTGTCCCTGCAGTCGTACTCGGGGTAAGGTTAGGAAGCGTCCGGACGCGCTAGGTGAGGAAACGACGCCGCCTCCGTTCCCCGAGCGGGGTGCAGGGGGCGCAGCCCCCGCCGGGGGTACAGGGGGAGTCCCCCTGTCTCTAAAAACGTTGGAGGGTGGGCCAGGTGGGACAACGGCGTCCGTCGCCACAAGTCCCCTCCCCTCTACCCGCGGGGCGCGCATCTAGGCCGCGGTGACCAAGGCGGTGATGACGAACCGGGCGGAGAACTGCCAATAGGCCGAGTCCCGGTTGTTGCGGGCCGCTTTCTCGCTGAGCGCGACGTGGGCGGTGTCCACCGAGCCGTTGAGCGTGGGGTCGGCGGCGACGCCCGCCTTGATGCTCTCGGCGCCGGTGGGAGAGCGGTACTTGTCCATCTCGGCCCAGCCGACGTCGTTGCCGGCGTGGCGAAGGTGGAGGGTGGCGACGAGGTCGAGGCGGAAGCTGTTTCCGGCAGCCGTCAGGTTGTAGTTGATGTCCTCGGTGGGCTCGAGGACGAGGGCCGGGTACTCCATAGGAGCGCCGGGCTCATAGGGGTAGACGTGGAGGCTGGCGTTGGCCGCTTCCAGGACTGTCTTTACGCCGTTGCGTATATCGGAAAGAGTGGACATATGAGTGCTCCCGGCTAGAATCCGCCTCTGTTCTCCATGTCCCTGATCTCCCTGGCGATGATGCGGGCGACGTCGCGCCGGACCCGGTCGTCGTCGAGGGCGTCGACGAGGGTCATCGCCGCGGGGCCGCCGGCAGGGGCGGGGGGCGGCCCCGCGGCGCCAAAGCCCGGCTCGGTGGAACCGGAGCCCAGCAGGAAGGCCCAGGGATCGAGGGAGTGCGTTCGCCCCTGTGGGAAGGCGTCCGCCAGCCTGTCGGCTAGGGAGTTGGCCTAGGCGGCCCAGCGCCGAAGCATGTCCGCCTGAGCGTCCCTGTATTCGAGCTGCGATTGTCCCAGGGCTTCCGGGATCCGTCCGGCTGTGTGTCGTGCGCCGCGGTTCATAGGGCCACCTTGACATAGGGCCTGAGCATCTCCTCTACGTCCTCGTCGGGGCTGAAGAGCGGGGCCGTGCGGCCCGAGCCGAATGGGCCGGGGGCGTAGCCGTCGCCTCGGCGGGTCCAGAGCCGGGCGGCCTGCATGAGGACTGCTTCGACGACGGGGCCGGGGTAGAGATAGCGGGCGACGGCGGCCCCGCCGGGGTGAGCGGCTGCCGCGGCGCCGTTGACGCCGCGGCGGACGGTGATGGCGTTGCCCGTGGGGTTCCGTCCCGTGACGTAGATCTGCTCGGAGTCGATGAGCAGGGTGTCGCCGGTGTTGAGCAGGGAGGCGTCGTCTATGGCAATGGTTGTGGCGGCGGCGGTGAACCCAGGCCCCTGGCTGAGGCTGGCGCCGGTGTCCTCGGTGCGTTCCCAGTACCCCCAGCGAGCGGCAAGCTCGTACATGTGCCGGCCCGGCAGGAAGACGTCCCGGGCCCCGACGGAGCGTTCGTCGACCTCGATGGCCGTGAACGGGCGGGCGTCGTCGAGGCCGCCGGTGGGGTCGGCGTCGTAGGGCCAGAGGACGTAGTCGGAGGGGGCCCAGGTCGTTTCGTAGTGACCGTCGCGGTTCGTGTCCTCCTTGAGGGAGGCGACGGCGAGGAGGTCGTAGGGAAGGAGGAGCCGCGTCATGCCGTTGCCGGGCAGGCGCCTGGTGGCGGTGACGCTGTAGAAGTGGCGGCGGGCAACGCCGTCCACTTGGCGGCTGGCGGCCTCTAGGAGCTGAATAAGGCGACCGTCGTCGCCCGTCCCGGTGATGTTGAGGACGCCGGGGCTCTTGAATGCGGTGAGGGAGAGGTAGGGATTGGCCATAGTGAGTTCTCCAGGGGTTGCGCGGCCCTTCGTGGCGCTGCGGCGGCTCCGGCCCGCCCCCCGCTTGCGGGGGCGGGCCGGAGTTGGGCCATTGCCGCCGCCGGGTTAGGCGACTCCGGTGATGTTGTACTGGAGCGCTGCGGCGGTGTCCTTGGCGGCGACGGCGCGGCGGCCGAAGGCGAGGCGGAAGCTGGCGACCATGATGGTGCGGCGCTTCTGGATGTCGCGTTCGGTTTCGATCAGGAGCTCCCGGCGGAACCCCTTGTAGTACTGGGTCCTGTTGACTACCAGGAGCCGCCCGGTGCTGGCGACGTTCCCGGCGTCGGTGACCTTGCCGTCGGCGTCGGCGATGCGCATCTGCTCGGAGACGATGACGGGAACGCCTTCGACGGAGCCGAGCTGGCCGGTGAGGAGAGTGGCGTTGGAGCCGAGCTTATCGAGAGTTTGGAACGTGTCGACGGACTGGGCGCGGATGTAGGTGTTGATGTCGGTGATGAAGGCCAGCTCGGACGGGCGGACGCCGTATCTGCCGAGCATGCCGCGGACCTCGTTGAACATGTCCGCGGAGACGGCCGCGTTGTGGTCGTTGGCCTGATCGGTGTTGTCCACGAGCGGCATGTGGAGGAGGCCGTTGAAGCCGAGGAGCCAGTGGGCCTTGCCGGACATTCTGTTGGAGATGGTTGCGCCGTCGGCGTTGATGTTGTTGGCGGGTGTGGTGTCGGCGTTGAGGATCACGTCGTCAATGATCTCGGCGGCGTTGCGGACGAGGAGGGCGCGAAGCTCGGGTAGGACGGAGACGACGGCGTCCTCGTCGAGGTCGTAGCTCCATAGCACGGCGGCGGCCAGCTCGTGGGCGGTGAGGGTGCGTTTGGCGGTGGCGGGGTCGGTCGTGGTGACGGCGGCCCCGGAGGCGCCGGGGTACCAGTGCATGTCGCCGAAGTCCAGGGGGATGTCGAACGGGTTGGTGGGCATGTTGATCGTGCGGAACAGGGGGGCGATGGCGGTTTGGACGTGGACGTCGCGCCACATTTCGGAGGCCGCGCCGGTGGGGACCAGCTCGTCGCCTGCGCCTGCGGTGGTTGAGTCCATGGCGCGGCGCGACCCGTCTATGCGTTCGATCCAGCCGTCGATGTCCATGACCTGCCGCGCGCCGAGGCCGTGGGGGTTGAGGCGCATGGCTGTGGCGACGCTGCGCATGATGGCGAGGTCCAGGCGGTCGAGGCCGTCGTAGGGGCCGCCGATGACCCGGGGGCCGCTGGTGGGTTGGGCCAGGGCCAGCACGTTCATCCGCCGCTGGGAGGCCAGGGACTCCCGGAGGTGGCCGGACAGGCGTTGCTGCTCCTCCCGGAGGAGCTGGACGTTGTGGGCCAGGGGGTCGTAGCGCTCCTGGATGAAGGATTGGACCTCCGCGATGCCCTGCTTGATGCTGTCGATGTCGTTCATCTGTTTCTCCTATCGCGTATAAGGTGTAGCAGTTCGTTCAACGGCGCCGCGAGTGTTTCGGGCGCGGCGGGGGGCGGCTCGCCGGCGCTCCGTCCCAGGGCCTGTTCCAGGTTCGTGAGCGACCGGCCCAGCGATGCCAACGCTTCGGCGGCTTCCTGCGGCAACGACCCGCCGGGCCCCGCTGGAGGCGTCGGATGGGGAGCGGGGTGGGCCGCCCCGTTCCCAACTTCCAGCGGGCCCCGCCAGGCGTCGAACAGGTTGTCGGGCAGGCCGAGTGAGCGGGCGGCGACGCGCAGGGAGTCCGGGTCTGCCGGGATGGCCACGATGGACCATTCGAGCATGTCGGCCCTCGTGGTCACGATGCGCCCGCCCTGCCCGCGCTCCGTTTCCAGGGGGAGCCAGCGGATGGACGCCGCTCTGAGGAAGCCCATGTCCCAGGCGTTCTTCACCCGCTCGGCGAAGGGGTCTTGGGGCAGGAACTCGAAGGTGGCGGCAATGCTGCCGGTGGAGTCCTGCCCGATGTCCAGGGTGCGGCCGACGGGGACCTGCGCGTCGTCGTGGTTGTACAGGACGACGGGGTTGCGCCGGTAGTTGGTGAAGTCGACGCCCGCGAGGTTCAGGTCCCAGAGCGGGTTGCGGCTCCGTTCGTTGGCGGCCACCACGACCCGGTACCGTCCCTCGGCGACGCGGCGGCTTTCGGCGACGCGGAGCATGCTGCGCTGGGCGCCGCCCCCTGTCCCTGCCCCCGTGCTCGGGGCAAGCCTCTCCTCTGTCCCTGCCCCTGTACTCGGGGGAAGGCTAGGAAGGGGGTCTCTACCGTCGACCGTGGCGACGGCGTTGGTAATGCTGCTCATGCAACCTCCAGGACAACCGAGGGTAGGGGGCGGGGCTGCAAGCCACACAAAAAGGCCCGCCTCGGCGAGACGGGCTCGCAGGGACGGGCTGATAAACAACCAGGGACGGGCCGAAGCTGAAACGGCCCGAAGGGGGCGGGACTAGCCTGCTATGGGTCTACATTAGCACAGGCGTTCCAATTCCGCAAGAGGGGTTTGGCAGAGGGGATGGCGGGATGGCCCACAGGTTGAACAAAATCGAGGACCTTCGTGCTGAGGTTCTGCTTGGCGCTGTAAGTCTACAAGGTTATCCTGCCTTCAGGTGCCCTGGGATTGGGTGGCAGGACAACATGGAGAGTCCACCGCCTCGCCCTTCGGCTCGCGTCCTGCTGATAGGCACAACCGGTATGCTGTCTGGTTTCATCTCTCGGAATTGGTATAATCGTTCAAGATTAGCAATGGAGCGGCGTTCCTCATCGCGTGATCGCAGGCTCTCGGTTGGTCTGAGAGGTTGTGGTTGCCTAGTAGACGGAGAGATAGTGACGCAACCAGATATTATCCAAGCCATACTCAAAGACAGCAATTATCGTCTTTCCCTTTTTCGAGACGATGAAGTTGCTGCCTTGCGGGAAAGGATCTCCACCAAGACTACCAAGGGCAAGAAATCCTTCTTTGTGAAGTGCGTCGTTCGGGATAAGGATGTTCAGCTAAAGCCGGAGGAGGTAGTCCGTCAACTCTACGCGGCAAGGCTTCTCAATCAATACGGTTACCCGAAGAATCGGCTGGCTATTGAGCATCTGGTCAATTTCGGCCTGGAAAAGAAACGCGCCGACATCGTCATTCTGGACAAGGATCGTCCTGACGCGGCCTACACCATCGTTGAACTAAAGAAACCCAAACTCAGCGATGGGAAGAATCAGCTTCGTTCCTACTGCAACGCCACCGGAGCGCCGATTGGTGTTTGGACCAACGGCGAGCAAATCTCCCACTACAACCGCAAAGACCCCAACTACTTTGAGGACATCACCGACATTCCCCAGGCAAGCCAGAGCCTGGCGGACATCCTCAACGAACGCTTCACTCTGCGAGACCTCATCATTAAGGACAAGGTTGTCAACGAGCGTAAATCCCTAAAAGACATTATCCTGGAAATGGAAGATGAGGTGCTAGCCAACGCCGGGGTTGACGTTTTTGAGGAAGTTTTCAAGCTCATATTTACCAAGCTCTACGACGAGTTTCGCAGCCAGAATGATAAAAACGTCATCAACCACTTGGTAAAGCAAGTAATCGGCATTTCCGTACACGAGGACAAGCTCGAATACATTGCTAGTTCCAGCCACCTTGGCGACCAGGACTATGACGCCCTCAAGGCAGCAGTAGCTGGCGTTTCGGATGCGGGCTTTCGTGTAATGGAGTTCCGAAACACTGGGCAGACAGACACGGAACTGAAGAACAAGATTCAGGACCTGTTCAGGCGGGCTATAGGACAATGGCCAGGAGTCTTCCCCGAAGGATCCACCTTTGAACTCTCCGATAGCCATTTGGCCGTCTGCGTGTCCAGTCTGCAGGATGTCAAGCTGTTCAACTCCAACCTGCTGGTGGTGGACGAAGCCTTTGAGTACCTGGTCAGCAAGTCTGCCAAGGGCGAGAAGGGCCAATACTTTACCCCCCCGACACGTCATTGACATGTGCGTGCAGACGCTCAACCCCCAGCGGGGGGAGTATATGATCGACACCGCCTCCGGCAGTTGCGGCTTTCCGGTGCATACCATCTTCAAACTCACCGGGCGGCTTTTCAGCAACGAAGAAATCTCGGAAAGCGACGAGCAAGATGTGCTAAAGGTGTTTGGCATTGACTTCGACGAAAAGACAGTGCGTGTCGCCCGTACCCTCAACCTCATTGCAGGTGACGGCGAGACCAACGTCTTGCACCTGAACACGCTGGATTATGAGCGCTGGGAGGATAAGACTGAAAAAGATTCGCGTTGGATCAGCAATTACAGCCGAGGCTTTAATCGCCTGAAGGAACTGCAAGCCGAACCGGGAGACAACAGCCGATTCAATTTTGACCTTCTGATGGCGAATCCGCCCTTTGCCGGCGGTATCAAGGAAGGTCGTATCCTGCATAAGTACCAACTCGGCTTTAATGGAAATGGCAAGATCCAATCCGAAGTTGGAAGGGATATTCTCTTCATTGAGCGGAACCTGAACTTTCTGAAACCCGGCGGCCGCATGGCGATTGTGCTGCCCCAAGGCCGCTTCAATAACGCCTCCGAGAAATACATCCGGGACTTTATTGCCCAGCGCGCCCGCATCCTAGCGGTGGTCGGCCTACACTCCAATACTTTCAAGCCCCATACCGGTACCAAGACTAGTGTTTTGTTTCTCCAGAAGTGGAACGACGATCTGGCCCGCGGCCCCCTCTGCCCTCACGTAGACGACTACGCTATCTTCATGGCGGTTTCTGAAAAGGGCGGCAAGAACAACTCCGGAGATTACGTCTACGTCAAAAACAGCAACGGCCAATACAAGCTGGACAAGAACGGGCATATGGTGGTCGACCACGACCTACACAGCCACGATGGGGAGTTGTCCCCGGGCATCGCCGAATCATTTATCAGGTGGGCTAAGGAAGAGGGCTTGTCGTTCTGGGCCAATGGTTGAAGGACCAAGGCTTCGGTCGGAGGTTTGGACGTGAAGGTTAGTATCAGAAACTTCTCCAGCCTATCCCAGCATCCTGACTATCGCTGGGATGCCGAGTATCTATGCTTTGAACCGTATAAGAATGAAAACCTCAAGTATATCCCTATAGGAAATGCCCTTGCTTCGTCCCAATACGGAATTTCAATTGAAATGAACGAGGAGGGCATAGGTACAAAGATTTACAGAATGAATGAGATAGGCAATACGTTGTGTGCTCGAAACGTATTGAAGCACGCGCGATTAGACATTGATGAGGTAAATGCATATAGACTCAAGGATCGAGATGTCCTTTTCAACCGCACAAATTCGCAAGCCTTTGTAGGAAGGACTGGGATATTCAGGCAATTCACAGAAGAAGACATCGTATTCGCGTCATACTTAGTGAGAATCAACCCCAAACCAGAAATAATTGCACCAGAGTATCTAACAGCTTTTCTGAATACAAGATATGGCATACTTGACGTGAAACGGCGCGCTCGAATTTCGATAAACCAGTCAAACGTCAATGCGCAGGAACTAAGAAGGGTGGAGATTCCGTTGGTGTCCGGCGGACTGCAAGCCGGAATAACGTTGGCATTCAACGCAGCCTTCAATTTAGCCCGTTCATCAGAGGTAAAATATGGAAATTACATACAATAATGCCCATCAGATAAGCCGCAATGCGTGACGAGGAGATTCTGAGATGCCAGCGCCAGGTAAGCACTTCCGCCGAGGACTCACTCTCAAAGGCTTGTTCGCTATGTTCCCTGACGACGAGACCGCAGAGCGGTGGTTCGCTGAGCAGCGTTGGGGTGATGAGCCTCACTGTTCCCGATGCGGCTCGACCAACGTCCAGAGCAACGCAGCGCACAAGACCATGCCGTACCGCTGCCGAGATTGCCGACGCCGGTTTAGCGTTCGGACCGGGACGGTCATGGAGAGTTCGAATCTCGGCTACCAGACCTGGGCCGTGGCGATTTATCTCCTCACCACGAGCCTCAAGGGTGTGTCGAGCATGAAGCTGCACCGCGACCTCGGCATCACGCAGAAGACCGCCTGGCACCTGGCTCACCGCATACGGGAGTCCTGGGAGACCCAAGGCGTTGCGTTCGCAGGCCCCGTCGAGGTTGATGAAACCTACATAGGGGGACGTGAGCGCAATCGCCATGCCAGTCGCCGACTGAGGTTGGGGCGTGGCCCGGTCGGCATGGTCCCGGTCGCTGGCGCTCGGGACCGAGACACGAACCAGGTGTCAGCCGCTCCCGTGGATGGCACGACGAGGGCTACACTGCAAGGTTTCGTCAGAGAGCGGACTGCTGCTGGCGCCGTGGTCTACACCGACGACCACGCTGCGTACCACGGCCTGCCTAATCACGAGGCGGTGCGGCACAACGTCGGCGAGTACGTCCGAGAGCAGGCCCACACGAACGGCATCGAGTCGTTCTGGGCCTCGCTCAAGCGTGGCTACCACGGCGTCTACCACCAGATGAGCGCCAAGCACCTGGGGCGCTACGTGACGGAGTTCGAGGGGCGACACAACGACCGGCCATCCGACACCATCGACCAGATGCAGCACATTGTCAAAGGTATGGAGTGGAAGCGGTTGAAGTATCGGGACCTGGTGGCTTAGGGAGACGCCTCATGTTGACAGACAAAGAGAAGGACAACATCCTTGACCGCGCTCTTGCTGGAACAGTGAATGACCCGGAGATAGGGCCTATCGACGGGACGATCCAGGACGCCGCCTATCAGGTGTCCCGCGGCATCAGACCGCTGGTACTCTTGGGACATGTCAGGCCAGACCCGATCACTCTCCTACGGGCCTACAACCGGCTCCAGTACCTGGGTGGCCAGTACAGCGGAATGACGGTGCAGCCTATCCCAATCGTCGCGCTGCGTAAGGATGAGGCGTGCGCCGATGCAGGCTTTGCGGCACGCCAATGGGTCGTGGAGACCCTTGCATGGATTCACGATAACGCTCCTCAGCCACATCTCGACCGTTTGCTCGGACTGCTACTCGGCTACTCGCCAGATGCTATCGCAGCGCACGACGAGGTGCAGAGCGGGAAGCTATTCCCTGATACGGTTACTGCGTTGCTCGAACAAGAGTCCAATCCACAGGCCCATGCGGAGGGGGACCACCGCACGGAGGAAAGGTCTCCCCTTCACTTAATGCAATCTGCTGCTGATGGCCGCACCCAGATTGATAGATCCCGGACTGAGGACATGTTTGACCCGTGCTAGGCATAAGGTGCCCCTCCACTCAAAACCAAGATGAGCCCCGGCGCGTGGCCAGGGCTGGCTCTACCTTAGCCCGAATCCACCGAAAGAGGGTTGGGGTATCGGATCGGGGAATGCGGGGCATACGGACGCGACTGTGGGGGCTCGATTCCTATAGATAGGTGAGCCAAAGCGTCTTCAGTCGGCGCCCCGGGGCGGGGGCGGCGGTCTGAAGGCACTGCGCGGATCGAGATGCTGGGAGCGGACGCAGCAAGAGCCACTCGCGAACGGGGTTGGCGCGAGTTTGCGGGGGGGCGTTCGGTTGGCTGGTCGGTGGGTCAGTTGCAGACGGTGTCATCAGACCGGATGTGGAATCGCCCGGAGCCGGGCGAGGGCGCGACGGATCTTGCCCTCCCATGGCCAACCCGCCGGAAGATGCAGGACCAACCGACGAGCAGAGCGGGTGAGCCGCCCTGCGAGAGCGAAGAACCGCCGGCGAAGCGTCTTGGTGGTCACTGTCTGCTCACCGAGGCTGAGCCGCGCCGTCCAGCGGGCGAGGTTGTGCGCGATCACCTGGACTGCGAGCCATGCGCCGTTGGCGGCGAAGCGGCCGGAGGGCATGTGGTTGAGCCCGACACCGTACTTGAGGTCTCGGATCGCATTCTCGACCTCAGCGTGACGCCGATGGCCAGCCTCCAGTTCGAGTGTCTGTCCATCGCAGTCGGTGATGAAGCCGTGATAGCTGTAGTTGACGAGGAGGGCCAGCTGGGAACGGGGCGTCGGCTTCACGCGCCGGACGATGAGCCGCACGGGAGCGGCGTCCGGCTTGGACTGGAACGGGGTGTAAGCCGTCTCGGCAACATCGGCTGCGCCGTCCATCCCATAAGGGATCGGCGTCCAGTCCTGCTCAGGTATCGCCTCGATCAGGTTCCGCAGGCTCGGGTGCTGGCGGACCGTGATGGAGAAACGGACGTTCATCTCGCGGCAGAGGGCGACGACCGCGTGGGTATAGAAGCCGCTGTCGGCCCGCATCGTGAGTTGGCCCCTGGCTCCCGCATAGCGCACCCGCCCCACCGTCTCGCGCAGGAAGTGGGCGGCTCCGCGAGCGGTGTTGGCGCGTCCTTCGCGCAGCCGGGACATCAGCACGTCGCCGGCGCCAGCGGCGATAGCGAGCAGCGGGTGATAGCCGCGAGTGCCGGTATAGCCGTGGTGGCGGGCGCCTTCCTTGTCTAGGCCGTAGGTTTCGCAGATGGTCGAATCGAGGTCAATGGTGAATGGTGTGTCGCCGGGTCCGGCCCCAGCCTCCCATGCGCGTTTGAGCAACTCGCGGCTCACCCGGTCAAGCTGGCGGACATGGCCCCACCTGAAGCTGCGCAGGAACGTGCCGAGGGTGGATGGGGCCTTGAGTGCGCAACCGAGAACGCGGGCCGTTCCGCCGGAGCGCAACGCATCGGCGTCGTCGATGCAGTCACCGCCCGCAAGCGCGGAGGCGACCAGCGTCATCATCTTGTCGCCCGTGTTCGCCCGGCCCGGGGCATCGCCGAGGTCGAGGTGGGTGTCGACGAGTTCGGGCAGACCGAGATGCTGGGAGAGCGTGGCCGGAAGAATCAGCCCGGCATTGGCCACGAGGCGGAGGTCGTCGAAGGCGATACGGATACGGTCGGGATGGTTGCGTGGTAGCATCTATTGGGTGCTCCTTGTTGTTGGGTTGGTTTTGTGGTCCAAAACCATTATCCCAGAAGCAAAGGAGCACCCTCTTCCTTCTTCACGAGACTGCCCACACGTCCTCCTTCGGTGGATTCAGGCTTAGCAGTCTTAGAATCGCTTGACAACCTTCCCTTTGATTGCTACGGTCGAAGAGACTTGGCAGTCACTCTCCGCAATGACGGCATGGCATCCGCAAGGATGGGCTTCACGGTTCCCCTTGCGGCCATGCCTGGATTGCGGTGACTGCCAAGTAGCCACATCCTTGGCATGCAAGGGGAGCCACCCGATGACAACTGCCCGTAAGACAACCGACGAGAGGAAGGACCTGATGGCGCGGCGGATCACCAGCATCATTGCACAGGGACTCAGGGTTGAGTCGCAAGGTGATTTCCAGGCAGTCTTAGTGCGCGGCCATCGCGTCAATCACATTCTGCACCTGATCATCACGCTCATAACCTTTGGGTTCTGGGGCGTCGTCTGGATCGGCCTGGTTGTCTTTGGTGGCGAAAAGCGCGAGCTTGTCCAGGTCGATGAGTTCGGTAATGTCTCCGTTTCCCATTTGTAGAACGTGTCTCGGTAGCGGTGTGACCCTATGGCAACGACAGAAGAACGGCTCAGCGCCCTGGAACAGGCCCAGCAGTCCTTCGCCACGAAGACCGATATGGAGCAGATGATCAATGCCCTTGGGCATGCGCTTAGTCGTGAGCTCTCTACCAAGATGGACGCCTTGGAGCAAAGGCTCAGCCAGCAGCTCGCCGATGGCCTGAAGGTGCTGGACGACAAGCTCGACATGATCATCTGGTGGCAGAACGACCAACCGCGAGGCATCAACTTTTAGGAGGCTGACATGGAACGCGGAGAGGTACGTGTAGTCAAGATAGAGGTGTCGCCAACTGGCGATACCTCGATGGTCGCTTTGGAATGCGAAGTAGGGGCGAACTCACCCGTCACGGCGGAGTTCAAGGTGAACACCGAGAAGGGACTCGATGCCGCCATCCGGCAAGCCTTCGACACTCTCCACTTTAGCATCCCATTCCTTGAGGTCGGCCTGGAAAAAGGTGTCGCCAAGTACCATACGCAAGTCAACTTCCAGTAAGCTGACATGGCATCTCAGGAGGCGTGATGGTAACGATGGACAGAATACGCGGTCTCGAAAACCGAGTCGGCGCTGTTGAGGAAAGGCTCACGAATGTCGAGTCTCGTCTCACACAGGTTGAGACTCGACTCACGAATGTCGAGTCTCGTCTTGCTGACATCGAAACCCGTCTGACCACTATCGAAGCCACTCTGGGCACTCTGGTAGGCATGGTGCAGGGGTTGCTTGATGCACAGAAAGGTCCTATGGGCTTCAAGCAGCAGCCATGAGATTAGCCCCATGTCCTGCAGAGTAGGAATAACCACGAACCCAGAGGGCAAGGTCGTCGAGTTGCAGAGCGTGCATCCGACCCTGCGCAACTTTGGAATCATCGCTATGGTTGACACAAAGAGTGAAGCGCTCGCGGTGGAGAAGCGGCAAGCGGAGTTCAGAGGATGCGAGCCCTCATCTGGAATGGACGGGTCCGGAAAAGAAGGAGTTGAGTACGCTACATGGTGCGTCTACCGCTTCGAGTATGACGGAGGTTGACATGGCGACGAGCCGAAAGAGCAAACGGAAGGAGTCCGAGGCACGGGTCAAGGACCTGCGCATCCGGGCCACGCCGGAGGCCCTGGCCAAGGCCGTGGTGCGGGGCGGGGCACCGAAGCAGAGGGCATCCGACGAGGGCTATGCCCACCCCACACAACCTCTTGAGGAACGCCTTGAAACCTCCTAACCTCGAGAGAGCGATGAAAGTATTCTGCGGGGAACTCGACGGGCTCGCCGGAAATCCCACCCACGAGTGTCTTTACATTGACGAGGACGGGCGATTGTTCACTGCCACGTTAGTCGTCTATCGGGGCCACGAAGGCCAGGGAATTGGCGTAGCGCCAGTCAGTATGGCAGAGGCAGTGATAATGCTTGCTGAGCAAGGAGAGGTCTATGACCTTGAGCCTCTAAATGCAAAGGAGGCTAGGGAATGGCTGGGAATGTATGAAGCTCCAGAGGAAGCGTACCGGGCTGCCAACCTCCTTTGACCATCCAGACGCTCGGGCACTATCCGATATAATTCCCTAAAATATCGCCAGGCCCAGACCCTTCTCCTCGGTGAACTGGGCCTGGCTGACTGGCGACCTAAGCATCAGCCATCGTTCGTCAGAAGTTTCTCTGACGCATGCCACGCCGGTCGTGTTGACGCTGACTACTTCCAGCCGAAATATGACGGAATCATTTCCTCCATCAAGAACTACACTGGCGGGTGGGACACGCTTGGAGCACTGACGCACTTGAAAGACAAGACCTTCATGCCGGTGGATGCAACAGAATATAAATACATTGAACTTGCCGATATTGCAGCCAACGGGGAAATAGCCGACTGCATGGTGGCGCTAGCGGAGGACTTGCCAAGCCGGGCGCGACGAAAGGTGTCGGTGGGCGACGTGATCGTTTCGTCCATTGAGGGCTCATTGGACAGCATCGCTTTGATAGACCCAGAATATGACCAAGCCATCTGTTCAACTGGATTCTATGTCATCAATCCAACCTCGTGTAACTCGGAAACATTACTTGTATTATTGAAAAGTATGGTAGGGCAGTTGCAACTCAGGAAAGGTTGCAGTGGTACGATCCTCGCCGCCATCAATAAAGATGCACTTAAGCAGATTGTCTTGCCTTTGGTGCCAGAAGCAACCCAAGGCGAGATCCAGCAATTGGTTGTCGAATCCTCCACCCTGCGCTGGCGGTCGAAGGGACTCCTGGAAGACGCAAAGCGGGCTGTGGAGATAGCCATCGAACAAGACGAGCAGACCGCCATCGCCTGGCTGGATAATAAAGAATACTACTGAAATCCTACGGGGTGAGTGTGCTCACTAGAGTGCTTCTAGTAGGTCAGACCATTTTCGCTTCATCATCGGCGGGGATGATCGGAATCGCGTCGCCGTCATCCATCGCTGTCTTCGCCGCCTCCTTTCCCCAAACAGGGGGCAGGGGGCGCAGCCCCCGCTGGGGGAACAGCGAGTCCCCCTGTTCCCAATAACGTTGGAGGGTGGGCAGGTGGGACAACGGCGCAGGCCAAACCAGACCCTCCGTTGAACCAGGGCGCTGGCTGCAACAAGACCCTCCGTCCAGGAAGCGCCACCCCCTACTTGCAAAATGCGAACGATTGTGCTAGAGTATCCCCATAAACCCTGCCGCATACAGGTGGACTGGGGGAATCCATAGAGAGACCCCCTGGGCAGGAGGGTCTGGGCACCTGCCCCAGGCCCGCATCCACCCGAGGAAGGTTGGGACCCGACCGACTGCCGTTGTAAGGCACAGGCTCCTTGGAGCCATCCCGCTCAGCGACGGATACGCGACGGATACGCGACGGCTGCACGACGGCTAAGCGACGCATCCACGACGGCTAACGACGGGTAACGACGGATAAACGACGGCTCCACGCCTACGGGAGCTCCACGCCTACGGGAGAAGAAAAAGCAGGCGCACAAACAATCAAAGAACGAGGCTGAGGCCGGGCGCAGCTCCGCTCTTCCTGCCCGGGCGCTCGGGGGAAGCCTCTGTCCCTGCCCCTGTACTCGGGGGAAGGCTAGGAAGGGGGTCGGGGCGCCTGAGGCGCCCCTTCCGTGCGCCCCGGCGCAGGCCAAGCCCTTGGCCTGCCAACAACAGCGGGCGCTATGTGTAGCGAAAGGGCGCCGGCCTGAACGTCTCCCAGAGCCCTGGATCGTGGCTCGGGATCAAGGCGCCCTTGGTCACCGCGGCCAGCATTTTGAGCTTCTTGATCGACTCGTAGGCAGCTTGGAGATTGTAGAAGCCGTGGAAGGGCCGCTCCCTCTCGGCGTTCTCCAACGTATGGACTGCGTCGCCGCTGAAGATCATCGTGCCCGTATTCGGCAGCTCGACCAGCAGGCTCTGGTGGCCTGGCGTGTGGCCGAAGGTCTCCAGCGCCCAGACGCCGGGCGTGATCTCCGTGTCGCCCATGATCGTCTGAAAGTCCAGCGGGTGGTCGAAGTACTGTGCGCGGAGGATCCGGTCCATACCCATGTCGGGATGGCGCGCCGCCCGGTACTCGTTGTTCTGGACGTAGACCTTCGCCTTCGTGAAGAAGCGCAACGCGCCGATGTGATCGTAGTGGAAGTGCGATGGAACGACGATCTTGATCGCGTCCTCGGTCGTGCCCGCCTCGCGCAGGCGGTTTCGCACGTCGTCCTCCTCGGTCAACGATTGGACGTTGCGGGTGATCCCTTCGAGCGCCCTTGGGTCCCGCGCCGCAACCGGGTCGATGCCCGTGTCGAACAGAATGTCGCCTTCGTCCGCCCGGATCAGCACGCTATAGACGGGCGTGAGCAGCCTCTCCTCGCTCTGCTCGCCGTAGATTATCCGCGAGCGAGGCAGGCTCAGCGTCCCGTTGGGGAGGAAGCAGACTTCGTGTACGGTCACGTCGCTCTCCTGTTACCTGGAATCCTCGTCCTGAGACCTCGAGGAAATCGTCGCAATGCGCCCGCCGAGCCGTCGGTCCTGTCTATGACCTCAATCGGGTAGAGACGCATGCCACTCGGCAATCGCCTGGCCGATCTCGTTGGGGGAGTCCTCTTGGATGTAGTGTAACCCCCTCACCGTCACCTCGCGCTGGTTGGGCCATGTCCGGCAGAACTCTCGCTGGGCGCCCACCAGGATGATGCCTGGGTCGGCGTTGATGAAGAGCTTTGGCAGGGTGCTGACTGAAAGCCAGTCGGCATAGCGTTGCGCCAGCTCGGCCACGTCGGCCGGCTCGCCGTCGAACGGTATCTCCCGCGGCCACGTGAGCGTGGGCCGGCGCGATTCGCCCGGCGCCAGGTATGGACGACGGTAGGTCGCGAACTCCTCCTCGGTCAGGGTGCGCAACACGCTGGCCGGGATGATGCGCTCTACGAACACGTTCTTCTGGAGCACGATCTCCTCGCCTGCCGGTGTGCGCATCGCTTGAAAGAGTTTACGGGGCGGGTCCGGCCAATCGGACCACTTCATCGGGCGCACCACTGCCTCCATATAGGCGATGCCCTTGACTCGTTCAGGGTGCTCACACGCCCAGTGGAACCCCAGCGCCGACCCCCAGTCGTGGGCCACCAGAACGACCCGCTTGGTGAGGCCCAGGGCGTCGAACCAGGCTTCCAGGTATCTGAAGTGGTCCACGAACCGGTACGAGCCGCTGGGCGACTTCCCCGAGTCTCCCATGCCGATCAGATCGGGAGCGAGGCAGCGCGCCTGTCCGGCCAGGTGAGGGATAACGTTCCGCCACAAGTAGGACGAAGTGGGGTTCCCGTGGAGGAACACGATCGGGTCCCCGGCGCCCGTGTCCACATAGGCCATCTCGCTGTCGAGGACCTTGGCGACGTGCCTGGGGTAGGGGTCTGTTGCAGTCATCGAGAACTCCTTGCCAATGGTGTTCAGGGAGTCCCTGCATCCTGAAGGCTCAAAGCGCTGCCAAGTGTGTTCGGTCGCTCAGATGGAGTGGTGGGACTCCCCAAAGTCCAAGAGGAGTTCCTCCGCCCCCGCGGGCCCTACGATACATGAATGCGGTCGCCATAGTCCAAGGGGGAATCCTCCCGTCCCTGCCGCAGAGGCCGGTCTGGTCGCAAGAAGCGCCAACTAGTCGGACAATCGGCGCCTGTAGATAATACTATGGGGGCATACGCAGCTCTTGGAGCGGAGTTGGCGCCCTTTACAGTTATCCGTTATCCGTTCGATTACTCCCTGACGATTGAGGGACAAGATAGCCATGCTGGAGAGAGCCGGGATTGGCATTACAACCCTGATTGCAGTAATTCTGCTGGCGTCATTCGCATGCGGGCCAAAGCCTCCAGGCATGCCCCTGCTGGACGCCATAGACCAGGACAACGCGAACGTAGTGCGGGATCACATGGAGTTCGGCACGGACCCGAACGAGACGTTCATTCCGCCGGGATTCCCTTTCGCTGGGGCATCTGCGCTGCACCTGGCAGTCCTGAAGGACGACGGGGAGATCGCGAGGGTCCTCCTGGACAACGGCGCGGACATCGATATGAGCGCGCGGGATACGTCCAAGGGATCGCCTCTCGAGTGGGCGGCGTTCTTCGGCATCAAAGATATAGGCGTGTTCCTAGTCGAGGCGGGAGCGGACGTGAATGCAAAAAACGCCTTCGGAACGACGCCCCTGGACGCCGCCGCCTCCGACAACGCCCTTATCGCCAAGGAAGACCTGGAGGAGTTCAACGAGAACCGGGCGTTCCTCGAGGAATACCTGATCGCGAGGGGCGGTCAGCCTGGCCAACCGCGTTTGTCCCTGCTGGACGCCATTGACCAGGGTAACTCGGAAGCGGTGCTGGCCCACTTGGAGTCCGGCGCGGACCCGAACGACACATTCATTCCGCCGGGAGTCCCTTTCGCTGGGGCGTCCGCTCTGCACCTGGCAGTCCTGAAGGACAACAGGGAGATCGCGAGGGCCCTCCTGGACAACGGCGCGGACATCGATATGAGCGCGCGGGATACGTCCAAGGGATCGCCTCTCGAGTGGGCGGCGTTCTTCGGCATCAAAGATATAGGCGTGTTCCTAGTCGAGGCGGGAGCGGACGTGAATGCAAAGAACGCCTTCGAAACGACGCCCCTGGACGCCGCCGCCGCCGACAACCCCTTCATCTCCAAGGAAGACCTGGAGGAGTTCAACGAGAACCGGGCCTTCCTCGAAGAATACCTGAGCGCGAGGGGCGGTCAGCCCGGCCAATAGCATCCGGACCGGCGCCTCTCTAGACAAGATGCAGCTATGAGCTCGACAACCGGGACCCAGGTGCAGAGATACCATGGGCTCGATGGCCTCAGAGGATTCGCGATGCTGCTGGGCATCGCCCTTCATGGGTCGCTGCCCTATTTCTCGCGCATGGCCGGGTTCGAGTCCATCTGGCCGGCGGACGACGACCAGTCCACCCTGCTGTTTCTGGTGTTCGAATTCATCCATACATGGCGGATGCCGACGTTCTTCCTGCTCGCGGGGTTCTTCGCCCACCTGGTGTTGGACCGCCGCTCCACATCGGCCTTCGTTCTCGATAGGCTGAAGAGAATCGCTCTGCCGCTGGCGCTGTTCGGGGCCATCATGGCGGTGATCATCCCACCGATATGGGTGTATGGGTGGTACGGCGTCATATCTCTCGAAATATTCCGGGATGTGCTGAAGGAGAGGCAATATCTCGACTCCAGCGGTGAGCTCGTCGCCCACCTGTGGTTCCTCTACTACCTGCTGCTGCTGTACGCAGCGTTGATTGCCTTCCGGTTGCTGGGAGGGCTCCGGCGTGCGCAGGCAATCGTCCGTCCGGCAGGCCGGCTTTCCCCTTGGCGCGTGCCTGGGCAACGCCGTCTACGCGCGCATACCGCTGCTGCTGATACTGGGAGCGGTGCTTCTGCTCGTTCTCCGGGCTGGCAACGAGTCAAAGCCCATCTGGCCGCTCAACGTGATGGACGCGCTATACGGCGCGCTGTTCTTCTTCTATGGGTATGGGCTCTACGCTCGACGGAAGCTCATCGATAGGCTAAGGGGATCAGGAACGTTGGCCGCGCTTTGGGCCATCGCGGCAGTGGTGTTCTTCGTCCACCTCGCGCTGATCGGGGCGATAGATGAGGCGTCCAAGCAGAGCGTGGACGAGGCAACAACCGAGTTCCTGTGGCTGGTCGGGACTGTCTTCTACGGGGCGTCGGCAGTCTTATTCAGCATCGGGTTGGTCGGGCTCTTCGAGCGGCTTCTGGGGGTGCCCCGCCCGTGGGTCCGCTGGCTTGCCGACTCGTCGTACTGGGTATACATCATCCATCTGCCGGCGGTGACCTTCCTGACGTTCTATCTCGCCCACCTCGACAGGCAGGGTTGGCTGAAGTACTTGACGGGCTTCGGCTGGAGCGCGGAGTTGAAGTTCTTGGCAGCGTGTGTTGCGACCGGAGTCCTGGGGATTGTGACGTACCGGTACCTGGTTAGGCACACGCCTCTCGGGACACTGCTGAACGGAAAAAGGACCACAGCATGCGGTAGCCGACGCAAGGCTCGGTGAAGATGTAGGTGGGCCTGATTTGACGGTAGGCGGCGCCATCTTTGAGATGCTGTTGGTCCTTCAAGAAGTTTCAGGTCTAAAGGCATCACTACGCCCTGTCAAAGGGATTCTGTAGCTCAACCCCTAGCTGTTCAAAGTCACTCACGTTCCGTGTGACTACCGTCAGCCGGTGTACCGTCGCTGTCGCCGCGATCATGGCGTCTTCGGTCATAGTGTCCGACCTCCTGTGCATGAGCCGTGCCCACTCCCGGAAGGCGGGCGCGTCCATCGGCAATACACTGTAGGTAGCCAGGACCTTGTCCAGCCAGGACTCCAACTCCTCCGCCTTCCCCTCATCCTGCTCACGAGTGATCTCGATCCCTGCCTGTATTTCCCCAACCGTAACGGCAGACACGAAGAGTTGTTCCGCTGACACATCGGCGATCCAATCCAGAACGGCGCCATGTGGACGGGGGCGACGCAGCTCCGAGACCACGTTGGTATCGAGGAGGTACATGAGCCTACTCCACGACCAAAGGTGTTCGGCGGCGATACTGTCGCCGCGGCGGCGCGAGGTGCTCGGTCCGCGCCTCCGAGGCGAGGAGGAGCTCCTTGAGGTCTGGCCTAGTCATCCGTTCCAGCCTTCGCCACTGCTCGATGGGAAGGAGCACTGCGGTTTCCACCCCGCGCTTGGTCACAATCTGCGGCCCTTCGGCGAGGGTGGTGTCGAGGAGCTCGCTGAACCTAGATTTGGCATCTTGAACAGGCCATTTCTTGCTCATTGCTTACCTCCAATAACTATCGTTCTGACTAGCTATTAGACTAGGCGTGGTGGCCGTCAATGTCAAGGAGAATGCGCGATTACTCGCAGACTGCACAGTCTGCGGTTCCGTCGTTGCCCTGTGGCTTGAAACGCGGCGATGTAGGCCGCGTTGCCGGGCATGGTGTGGACGGCGGGCTTGAGCGACGTAGGTGCTCATGGGCAGTGGGTCCAGGCAGAGCTGCCTGTTTCTAACGTTCGCAGTACAGCACACCTAGGCCCCAACCGCCCGCGCTGCTATGATGGCCACGGCGGCCAGCTAGCGAGGTCATGTCATGATCGACCCAATAACCCTTCAGGTGCTTCGCCACCGGCTTCAGGCGATCAACGACGAGCAGATCCAAGTGACGGTGCGCACTTCCGGCTCGCCGACGGTCTATGAGGCCTTCGACGTCAACTCCTCGCTCCTGACCCCTGCGGGGGAGTCCCTGTGCATCGGGCATTACGTGCTCGTCCTCTCTATGAGCTTCGACACAACCGTCCGCTACATCATCGAGCGCTTCTCCGAGAACCCCGGCATCCACGAGGGAGACGTCTTCTACACCAACGATCCCTGGGCCGGCGCGGGCCATCAGAACGATACCGTCATGGTTGCTCCCATGTTCTGGGACGGGGAGATCGTCGCCTGGTCCGGCCTCTCGTTGCATGAGATGGACGTCGGGGGGCCGCTGGCGGGCGGCTACGGGGCGCTGGCCAAGGATATCTATGGGGAGGCGCCCCTCATCCCACCCGTCAAGATCGTGGAGCGAGGCGTGGTCCGCGTCGACATCGAAGACGCGGTGCTGCGCAACAGCCGCACTCCGGCCTTCAACGCCCTCGACATGCGGGGCCGCTTGGCCGCCATCAACCGCGGGCGGACCCGCATCAACGAGATTATCCAACGGTACGGCAAGGAAGGGTTCCTCGAGGCCCAGCAGGCCATACTCGATGTTGCCCAGCAGGCCTTTGCCCGCAGGCTGCGCGAGCTTCCCGACGGGACGTGGACGCAGGAGGGCTATTTGGACTACGGCCGCCTGTACCGGCTCCGGCTGGTGGCGACGAAGGCCGAAGACCGCCTCACGCTTGACTTCCGCGACGCCAGCAAGCAGGCGCCGGCGATGGTTAACTCAGCCCGCTGCCTCACCGAGGGCGGCATCATGGCTTCGGTGCTGGCCCAGGTGTGCTACGACATGCCCTGGGCGCCCGCGGGCTTCAAGCGCAACCTGGACATCCTCACCACGCCTGGAACCCTCGTCGACGCCGTGCACCCGGCGGGCGTGGGGCAGGGCGGCACGGCGTCGGCTTCATTGGCGCTGAACCTGGTGTCCACGGCCCTTTGCAAGATGTTCGCCGCCAGCGACAAGCACCGGGACGAGGCCCAAGCCGACTGGGTTCCCTCCACCAAGCGGCCGGTGGTGGCCGGGCTCAACCGCCAGGGCCGTCCCTTCGCCATAACGCTCATCGACCAGGCGGGCGGCGGCGGCGCGTTGAGCTTCCGCGACGGCCAGGACTCCGTGCACCGGCCCGGCTCGCCGATGATGGCCATGGGCAACGTCGAAGTCTACGAGCGCCTCTACCCCGTCCTCTACCTCTACCGCAAGCACTCCATTGACACCGCGGGCCCCGGCAAGTTCCGGGGCGGGCGGGGCACGCAGGTCGCCATTACGCCCCACCGCAACCCCAAGCCCATCCAACTCTTGAACCTCGCCGGGTGCACCGCCCACACCGAGGCTCGCGGGCTCTACGGAGGGTATCCCGCTCCTGCGCAGCCCACCTTCCTGCTGCGCGGCGCCCATCCTCTGGAGGACGTTGCCTCCGGGTCCATGCCCGGCGACCTGGCTGACTTCCATTCGAGGGACCGGCGGACGCTCAAGTCGAGGGAGGTGGTCCGCGTGTATCGCGGGGACGTGTACGTCTCGGTGCAAGCGGGCGGGGCAGGCTACGGCGACCCTCTGGAGCGCGATCCCGCCAGTGTGCTGAGGGACGTCGGGCAAGGGGTGTGCTCTGCGGAGATGGCGCGCGAGGTCTACGGCGTGGAGCTCGGAGCGGAGGCAATGACCGTCCTCGAAGGCAAGACCGGCGTCCTGCGCCAGCGGCTGCGGAGCCTGCGCTTGGGTCATTCCGCTCATGGCAACGGTCCATCGACGCCTGGGGGCGACGAGCACGCGCTTCTGGCGGTGGGGGACGCCGTCACTATGAGCGACGGGTCGGCGCCGGCCTGGTCGTGCCAGCGGTGCGGCCACCGGCTGGGGCCGGCGAATCAAGACTTCCGCCTCCACGCCAGCGCGCAGACCGTTGGCATCGACGAGTACTGCCCTTGGAACCGCTATGCCTGGGTGGACTTGTTTGAGCTGCGGCAGTTCGCCTGTCCCGGCTGCGGCGTCCTCCTCGACGTTCAGTCCCGCCGCAAAGGCGACCCCACTCTCTACGACGCCATCAGCGTTCCTGACGCCGCCCATCTCCGGTAGGAGAAGGGGGCTTGCGGCGGCGGACGCCGTTGTCCCGCCTGGCGCATCCAGACGCCCATCCCAGCCTGCCCCGGCTCTCTAGGGAATCCGTCGGCCTTTGATTGTATGTGTGGCGCGTAGCAGCCGGATTTCGGGGGTTTTCAGGCACGGAGGCCGTCACAAAGGCGTCACAAGCCGTCACGGAGCGTCAGCGAGCTGTGATGGACCGTCGTGCAGTTGTAGCTGAATCGTCGTGGACCGCGGCGGAGCCGCGCGGCTGCAAAGGGCTTGTCTGAAGACGGCATTGGCACTGGTCTCACCCTTCCTCGGACGGTCATGGGGCTGGGAGACCATTCCCCAGATGCGCCGCCACAGGAGGATTCTCTGTGGTCAACCCCCGGTCCGAGATGTATGGGGCAGGCTCCAGGGAAGAGAAGCGGGCTGGCGGTCAACTTCATGGGGTTACTATAGCACAATCGTTCGTATTTTGCAAAGGGCGGAGGCGGGGGATGGGGGAGCGAAATGATGATTCCCAGAGTGCGCGAGTTATTGCATAATGCTGTCATCTATGGCATAGTGCGTTCATGTCAGTGCAGATTACGATAAGGAATGTCCCGGAAGAGGTCCGCGACGAGCTAGCCTTGCGCGCCGCGCTCCAACGCCAGTCCATGCAGGAGTTCCTGCGCTGCGAGCTTGAGCGCATTGCATCGCGGCCCTCCGTGGGCGCGTGGCTGCAAGAGGTCCGCGCCCGCAAGGAAGCGACGGGGACCCGCATCCCGCCTTCCGCCATCCTGCGGGCCCGCGACGCGGACCGGACTTGACGACAGTCGTAGACGCCTCCGTGTTGGTCGCGGCCTTGGTCGATTCAGGACTCGAGGGCGCGTGGGCGGAATCGATGGTCGCGGAGGGAGCGTTGACCGGCCCGGAACTGGCCCTGGCCGAAGCCAGCAACGTTCTGCGCCGGTTGGAACGGTCGGGACGTTTGTCGCCACCCGAGGCCGCCGGCGCGCACAAGGGCTTGCTTAGGCTGGAAATGGACCTGTTTCCCTTCGCCCCATTCGCCGAGCGGGTATGGGAGCTTCGGAGCAATCTGACCAGCTACGACGCCTGGTATGTGGCGCTGGCCGAGGCGCTGGACTGTCCCCTGGTAACCCTCGACCGTAAGCTCAGCCGCGCCATCGGCCCAAAGTGCGAAATCATCGCTCCGCCCCCACGACGGTCAACGTCCCGTCCACACTGAAGTGCTCGCCCAACAGCAGCCCCTTGCGCTCTCCCTCCATTAGCACCTAGTCGAACAGCGTCTGTCCTATCCTGCGATTCAATAGCCGCCTGCAGTTCTTCGTGAACACGTTGGGTCAAAGTTGCGCTCCATCAGGTTCACGGGCCCCTTGCACAGCGCCAGCCTGACAGGGAAGGGCCTGGTTCGTTGGTGCCCCGGTGTGACACTTGTAGAGGTACACACATGAACCCCCTACAAGGGGTCAATGCCTAAATCTCGCGATACAGTGCAATCGGGTCTACTACAATTTCGTTTGCCAACTTCCCCGAAAACGAATGCTCTACTGCGGAAATAGCCTCAACCATTCGCATAATTGCTTCTTTGATATGTTGTGGGTTCTCATCTTCACTTCCTTCCTTTTCGTCGTCACTATCAACAGGCTCATTGGGGCTTTGCGCAATTGTGCCGAAGAGCACAAATGGTTTCTCAGGGAATCGCGAGTATTTTCTTACCAGCATGTGTTCATCCTCACGAAGGTGCTCCCTCTTAAGGTTTGCAGAGAAAGTATATCCGCCTGTAGTCATTTGAACTTCGAACTGATCTTGAAACCCGTAATTCAATAGGAACCTCAACTTCTTTAAGAAATCAACATCGAGACGCAAACCCTTCGACTTGGCAAAGTTCTCGATACTACCCAAGGACTTCAGTTTTTGTCTAAGCTGCACCTTCCTATTTCTGTCGTTAGTGGACCCTGCAAGCGTTTCCATCTGTTGACGAACACCTTCTAACTCTTCAAAATTGGTGATGTATGCCAGCGCCTCACCTAGTTCATTGAAGCTTTCTATTGTACCCTTTATTGCGTCCATGTCATTGAATACGGCTTGGACTCTTACTTCTACAAATCCGACCTGTTCGATGCACTCGATAGTTTCACTGATATTATCCGTCGAAACCTTATGAACGTTGTTCTCTTCTTTCAGGTAGTCTTCGAAGAGAGTGTAGGAGTAGTCGTGAAGGTATTTCTTCTCCTGAGTCTTTGTTTCGGATTTTAGGATGCCGGCCATAACTCTTCCACTACCAAGAGGGCCCTTTTGCCCTTCCTCTTCCTCATTCGTAGTTCCCTGATAGTCTATCAGGTACTCTGTCAGTCCTCCGAACATCTGAGAGGAAATGGAGTACATTTTGTACTCATCTAGGTAGAGAAAGCTCTTAATCGTCTTCACTGCGTTTCCTCCTGCTGAGGTATTCCTCATAGTACCGTCTTCTTGTGTCTATGATTGACCACACAGCGACG
This sequence comes from Dehalococcoidia bacterium, assembly GCA_965263165.1. Classification (GTDB taxonomy): domain Bacteria; phylum Chloroflexota; class Dehalococcoidia; order Lucifugimonadales; family SAR202-VII-2; genus SAR202-VII-2. The sequence continues at coordinate 174,072 of OZ253584.1, read as the reverse complement.
CCGATACCGAACGAGGCTAGGATGAAGGCCATGATCACTAGAATTGCAGTTAATATAGTCATGAACTACGCAGCCTGACCGAGCTTCGAAATCCTATTGTACACGGAGAAGCTCAGTACGAATGATATGATGCTGAGGCCTATAGCGACGTATTTTGTGGCATCTGTGTTTACGAGCCCAGGATTTGATTGACCCAACAAATGGCCGGCAAACAAGACCCCATATACCGCTATAAACACGATTGAAGTCCCATTCTGAATTGTCTTCCACGATCTTTGACTATCGTTGAAATGCTCTATCTCATTTATGTTGGAAATGCTTAGTATCAATCCAAACACTAAGAAGTCTGCAGCATTCAAGATGTCCATGCTGCGATCTTGCGATATAGCCCATACCAGCAATCGGGCGATAGCAGGTATCAGTCCTACCAAGACTGTGTACATGAGCCATTTTATTTTCCTGTCCGTCATAGGAGAGGTGCTTCCTTTTGGAGCTGCCCCGTTTCAGTAGACATTCAGTGGGTAGCTAATTTATCGTTGTCATCGGTGGCCGCTAAGGGGCGGCGCGGCGCTGCTTCTATTTGCCCTAGTTCTCTAATGTCAGAAGGATCTTTAGCTTGCATCTCCGCCATGCGTCGCGCCGACACCAGCACCCGGCCTTCCAGTGCACCTACTGACTCGTTGAAAGCTTCGACTGTTTGCTTAAGACGTTTCTGTACAGAGCCGTAGTGGTTCGTGAATTTCTGCAAACGATCGTGCATTTCGGAACCGATCTTGCGAATCTCCTCGGCATTCCTGTCGAGCTCCGATTGCTGCCAGCCGCTGTTAATAGCCCACAGCATGGCAATGAGGCTTGCCGGAGTAGCTAGGGCAATCCGGCGTTGCATGGCGTAGGCTAACAGGTCATGGTCAAACTTGAGGGCGGCAGACAAGAACTGGTCACCCGGCACGAACATAACCACGAAATTCAGGGAGCCAGGGGTACTCCCATAGTTCTTGCGAGACAAGTTGTTGACCTGTGCTTTCAGCGCGCCGGCGTGTTTTTCCCAAGCAGCGTTGGCCGAAACCTCATCTTCGGAAGCTTGCGCTTCCAAGGCGGCGGCTATGGATGCCTTGGCGTCAACTACTATGGTGCGCCCCTCAGGCAATCTCACAATTAAATCGGGACGTTCTTGAGAAGCGCCAGTAGTGGATTGTTCGGTGAAGTCGCTGTAGTCGGTCATATTGGCCATTTCCACGACTCGGCGCAGTTGCACCTCTCCCCAGTTGCCGACCTGTTTCACGTTGTTCCAGGAAGCAGACAGATCAGCGGTTGCCTTCGTCAAGTCATCAATTTTGGGGTTGAGTTTGACATAGTTCTCAGAGAGAGGTTTGACCAACTCCTGAAATTGCTGGTGCCGCCGGTCTAACTCTCTGCTGGCCGATTCCAGGGTCTTACCCAAGTTCTCGTTGGCCAGCTTGAGGAACTGGTCGTTGTTTCCTTGTAGGGCTTCGGCGGCGGTCAGTTTAGCCGTTTCACTGAACTGGGCCTGGGCGGAATCCAACAGTTGTTGGGCAGTAGCGGTTTGTTCCAACTGCCCGGTGAGTCGGGCGATTTCAGCCGCAGCCCTGGCATGGCGGATGGCCCAACCTGCCACCGCTCCAACAATGAGCCCAAGCAATAGAGCGACGACTAAGGTAATTGGCTCCATAGTTCATCCTTCTCTAGATTTGATTGACGACCCGATTCTATCCCAGAAGCGCAAATACCCCGAACCTTGTCCCTTACTGTCCTGCTTGCCTCGCCAGGACCGCCGTCATCCATCCCTGTCTTCGGCCTGCGTAGCACAACCTGCTGTCCCACCTGGTGCGTCTGACCCTCTCCCTCCCTTCCCCTATGTGCAGAAACAGGGGATTCCCCCGCTCCCACCGGGAGCCGGGGAGGGTAGGGGCGGGTCTCCTAGTCAGACCCCTCAGGCGAACAGGAAGTCGCCGAGGAAGCCGCCCTCCTAGGGGGCGGGGGGCATGAAGTAGTAGCCCCCGGCCGTGGGATGGTAGCACAAAGCTGGGGGCTGGAGAACCTGAGCGGGGCGATGGTGTATGCTGGGCGGCAACCTGCGGCGGAGGCTCGTATGACCACCGGCATCGGCATCGTGGCCCTGAGGTGCAGGGACTGGGAGGGCAGTGTCGGCTTCTATCGCGACGCGCTGGGGCTTCCCGTGCGGCTGGTGGACGAGGCGCACAAGTACGCCATGTTCTTCACCGGCGACGTGCGGTTGGCGGTGGAGGGCGGCGGGTCGTCGCCTGCCCTTCCGCCGTCGCCGGACCAGAGCGTTGTGGTGGTGAACTTCCGCGTGGAGGACCTCGACGGCACAGTGCGGGCGCTGTCGGCGAGGGGAGTGGGTTTCACCTCGGAGATTGCACAGGGGCCGGGCTACCGCTACGCCAAGTTTGCCGACCCCGAGGGCAACGAGCACGTGCTGTTCGAGCGCGATGGCGGTTAGGACTTGGGGTAGATCTCGTAGAACTCGATGTAGCTTTCCTCGGAGACCTCGCGGATCTTGGCCCCAAGCTCAATCGCTGCTCCAGGGAGCTGGAGGCCCTCTCTAAAGGGCGACTCGATCTTTTCGGCGACCCAGTCCATGTAGACGTGGTTGGCCGGCCCCGGCACGGTGCCGCCGCTGTAGTAGACGCGGGTCTGCGACCGCAGGCCGGCGTCGGAGTACGCCTTGCCGGCTTGGGCGACGAGGTCCGCAAGGTTTCGCAGTTGTCCGGGCTTTGCTATGTAGACGCGGCGCAGTAGGTACATCGTTGCTCCTGAGTGTTGGTTGTCGTTCGGGCGCCGCGGCCTTCCGGCGCTAGCGGCGGTTCCTGGGCGGTCGTTGCGCGGCCTCCATCATAACCTACCCTGCCCGCGGGCGTGGGGAAAGGGACGAGACACCCACCCCCAGCCCCTCACCCACGCCTCCGAGCAAGGGGACGCCGGAGGGCCTGTAGGCGGGGGAGCGCGAAGGGCTGCGGGGCGTGGGGCAGTGCAATCTACACGGACCCGCCCTACGGCATCAGATCCAACTTCCAGTGGTTGACCGCCTCCGCCGTTAGCTCTCATCCATGGCGGCCATTCTCTTCATGAGCTCGTCCATGTCGACGTCCTCGATGTGGCAGGCGATGGACCACTGGTTGCCAGAGGGGTCGCCGACTCGCGCGATACGGTCGCCGTAGAACTGGTCGGCGGGCTCGGCGATGGCGGTGGCGCCGGCATTCAGGGCGCGGGCGTAGGCGCTGTCGACGTCCTCGACGAAGAGGTGGATCAGCGCGTTGGTGGCGGGGAAGTCGGGCGGGAAGGCATCGGAGAGCATGAGCGCGGCGCCATCGATCTCGACCTCGGCGTGGACAATGCCGACCTCGGGCATCGGGATGCGCATGCGCTCGACGGCGCCGAACGCATTGGCGAGGAAGTCAAGGAATCCGGCTGCGTTTTCGACGATGAGGTAGGGTGTGATGGCGGTGTAGCCGTCGGGGATGGGTTTGACGTCGGCCATGATGGCTCCTGTTGGGTGGTGGGATTCGGTGGTGTCGCGTGCGCGAATCAATAAGGAGCAAGGAACGTTGTTGCGCGGCTCCCAGCCTAACCTTTCCGCGGGCGCCGGGGAAGGGGCGGGGGATGACTTTCCCGCTTTGCGCTTGTGGGAGCGTTCGTGGGAAGTGCCGCTAAGCCTCGTCGAATACTTCCCTGGCGACCATGATGGCGTTGGCGGCGGTGGGCCAGCCGGAGTAGAAGGCGAGGTGGGTGATCACCTCTCCGATCTCCTCTTTGGTCACGCCGTTCTGAAGCGCCCGGCGGATGTGCAGGCGGATCTGGTCCGTCCGGTAGGTGGCGATCAGGGCGGCGACGGTAATGAGGCTTCGGTCGCGCTTGGAAAGCTCGGGCCGCTCCCAGACGTCGCCAAAGAGGACGTCGTCGGTGACCTGGGCCAACTTGGGGGCGAGTTCACGCATGACGACGCGGCTGCTGGTGGGCTGGTTGGTCATGGGGCCTCCTTGGCCGTTTTGAGCGAGAGTGTCGGCGGGGCAGGGCCGCGGCCATTATCCACGCGCGGCGTCCGGCGGACAACCGCAGGGGATGGATCCCCTCCCTGCCCGTACCCAGGGAAAGCTTGGAGGCGTAAGCAATCGGCGCCTGTGGCCTATGGTCACAGGGAAGGTTGGCGCGCGGCTGTGTAGGCTAGGCGGCGATCGCTGCGGGTCAGAGGCGCCGGCCCGCACAGGCGCTCCTAGAAACGTGGCGACTTCGCGTTCGAACCGGCCGGCCGCTCCCTATCGGCCAAGTCCAGAATGCGCCCCAAGCTGTCGGCTGCAACATGGCCGTTCAAGTCACCGTTCATTGGGAGGGGTGGTAGAGGGTGGCGGCCACCAGCCCCGGCAAAGGCGCTAGCGACTGCCCTGGACCTCTACGGTTACGATATCTATATTGTGGTACTTGCGATGTTGGACAGAGGACGCATAGTGCTGCAGCAGACGGTACGAGACCTCCCGCTCAATGCCAATCTCCGGCTGATCGCTCAGATACGCCAACCTGTCTTCGATATTCTCCTCGTCGGAAGTCGTCATGAACTCCAGTTCAATCTTCTCGTCAGAGCGGCGCGCGCTGAGCGTAAGGCTCCGCCGCTTGTCGGCCGCGTGGTCGCCGTCCTGCGGCAGCAGACTCAACACCGCCTCCTCGCCGACCGCGCGCAGCCTGTCCGTTGACTCCTCGTCCCAGCCGGTCTGGTGTGCAAACTCCTGAAGGAACGCGTCAATTCTGGGAAGGGCAGCGGGGTCCATCTCCACCTTCAGGCGCTTGGCTCGGGAAGACGTTATTTCCATCAACACGTTGAGCAGAATGACGGCAACGGCGCCTACCGTCATGCCGCTGCCAAGCAGCGTTCCCAACGCACCGGTAAGAAGGTCTGGGAAGATCAGCTGATTCTGAAAGCCTAGCCCTACCCAGAGGGCGAGTCCCACCACACAGGCCTTCCGCCCGTTTATCCCACCCCGGACAACGGTGCTCATGCCCTGCACGAAGAGCAGAGACAGCACGAACGTCATGTACGCCACCAGCACGGGACGGGGGATGGCGATAATGAGGGCCACCAGCTTGGGTGAAAACGCCACCGCTATCAAGAAGGCCCCGCCGTATAGCCCGACGCGCCGCGCGGCAACCCCAGTGAGGATGACGCGCGCCGAACTGCCTGCGCCTATGTTGTTGGGCAGCGTTCCCAGGAGGGCGGCCAGCAAATTGGTTGCCACGCCGAGAAAGTGCGCCCCCTGGACCACGCGAAAGTCAGTGGCCCGCGGTCTGCGCCACGCAACTTGTTGAATGACGACGGTGTCGCTGGTGGAGTTAACGGCCACCGCGAGGTTCACGATGATGAACCCCGGCAACAACGCCCAGAACGACGCGCTCAGACTCAGGTCGAATCCGGTCCATGTGTATGAAGGGATCCCGACCCAAGGCGCCGCCGCCGCATTGCTCAGGTCGTACAGACCGAGGGGAAGCGCCAACCCGGCGCCCAAAAGGATCGCGACGATTGGCCCCCATTGCTGCACCTTCGCCGAGGTAAACAGCCTGATCGTCAGCATGGCAAACAACGTAGCCCCGGCTACGATGGGCGCGCCCTCCAGCGCCGCGCCCTCCGGCACGTCCGCCAGCCTGCCCAGCACCACCGACAAGTTCGTGGCCGCCAGCAGCATGAGGACCGTGCCGGCCACGAACGGCGTGAGAATCCGCCGCAATAGTGAGAGCCGGGAGATCAGGAAGAATTGAATCACCGCGGACACAACGATGAGGCTGGACAGCGTCGCCGGCCCGCCCTCCACCAGCGCGCCAATGCAGACCGCGACAAACGCAGTTCCGGAGACCATGCTGAGCGCATACCCTGACCCGAACCGCCAAACGCGGAACGTCTGGAGGATAGTGCCTAGCCCACAGATGACCAACGCAGAAAAGAAGATCCACGACAAGTAGCTGTCGGACTGCCCTCCCGCCCGGGCGATTATGGATGCGGTAGCCGCCATCGCTGCGAGGCGGCCCATAACGCTCTGAAAGCCCAGGCCCAGTGACGCCAAGTGGGGCGGCCGCTCATCCGGTTGATAGAGCAAGTCCTTGTTTATCTGCGCGTCTGCCACAGGCCTCTCCCGATTCTGCGGCGTTCCAGACCAAGACTGCCGTTCTCGCGTCCGCCTTCCGGGCACAGCGTTGGGTCTGCCCCATCGTCACTGCCGCGCACGAAAGTCCTACCGCGACCCCCTCCCGCCGTCAACCGCCCGCAACCCTCGTCCGCTTCTGGGGCGCGCCCGGCAGCGTCGGGAACATGACGCTCTTGCCCGCCGAGTGGGGCGAGAAGAACTGTATCCCCCCGTCGTCGAAGAACGTGAGGCCCGCCGCGCCGAAGCCCATCGAGTAGGCCGAGAGGTGGAGCCGTCCCGCGCGGATGCTCGCGTCCAACTGCGCCGCCCGGTTCCCTATATTAGAACCTCCCACCGAAAAATTCCCAGTAGAGTACGCTCCAGCCCACTCGCGAAGACTCGAACGAAACGTCATCACTGTTACCGCCTTCAATGGGATCCCAGGCCCACGGCCCACGAGGACCTGAGTTCTTGGTGTTGATTGGATAGCCGGTAACTTGTTGTGCGGCCCCCATCCCCTCCCTATCGCTCTGCGCTTGTAAGGGCGTTCCTGGGGAAGCGCACCGGGGGCGTTTGAGCGGCTGGGGATGCAGGTGCTAGTATTGAGCGGCCCCAATCCTCGCAGGCTGCTGTAGCTGCATGGCCTTCCCTCAGTCCCACACCTCCTATCCCCCTCCCCGGTTTTCCGCTGCTTACATAGCCCATCTCGGCATGACGACGGGCAGGGTCGGCGCGTTCTTGGCGATTGTGACGTCGCTGGCGCTGCCATTGGCGGTCTACGCGCTGCCGGCGTCTGGCCGGGGAGCGGATGGACCGCTTCCGGCAGGCGTTGCGTTGCCATTGGCGGCCACCGTGGCCTCGGCGTTGGTGGCGTTCGGAGGGGCGCGGATGGCTGGGAGGCGCCCGCTGCCGGCGGCGGCGGCCATGACGGCTGGGGCGGCGGCGGCGCTGCTGTCGCTGTGGCTGTGGGACGGGGATGCTTCTGCGCTGATTCTCTCGGCGCTGTTTGTGGGGGTTCCGGCGCTGACGCTGGTGGTGGGGTCGGGGCTGGTGGCGGCGGCCTTCATCTGGGAGCGCCGACGCGCTCCGGGCGACCTGGCGAGGCCTGTTTTGTTGTCGTTGGTCCCGCTGGCGTTCGTGGGGCTGGCGGTGTTCCTGCCCGTCATGCTCGCGAGGGCGGCGCCGGAGGACCGGGGGGCGTTGGCGCGCCTCAAGGGGCGGGACCATCAGCGGGTGCAGGTATTTCAACAGGACGGCGGCTGGGTGAGGAGTTGGGGCGAGTTCGGGGGCGGAGATGGCCAGTTCAAGAATCCCTCCGGCGTGGCCGTTGACCCTGGCGGCGGCGTCTACGTAGTGGATGCGGACAACAACCGCGTCCAGCGGTTCGATGAGAGCGGGCGGTTTGAGCTGGCCTGGGGAGGCAAGGGGTCGGAGGGAGGGCAACTGCGGTTGCCGACGGCGATTGCCCTGAGCCGGGAGGGGAATGTGTACGTCAGCGACACCGGCAATGGCCGCGTCCAGGTTTTCGACCCGGACGGCGCGTTCCTAGGCGCGCTTGGGGACCGAAAGCTGGCCGAGCCCTTGGGCGTCGCCGTGGACGGCGAGGGGTTTGTCTACGTTGCGGAGGCGGAAGAGGGGCGCATCGCCTGGTTTTCACCGGATGGCGCGAGCGGCGGGACGTGGCTTCTAGAGGAGGTCGACGAGCCGGCGCGTCCGGTGGGGGTTGCTGTGGACGCTGCCGGCGCCGTGTACGTAGCGGACCAGGGCAACAAGCGCATTGTCGTCTACGACCGGTCTGGGAGCGTCCTGCGCTCGTGGGGCGCGGTGACCGGAGAGGAGGACAAATACCTGCGCCCGACGTGGCTGGCCGTGGGTGGGGGGCGGGTGTTCGTGGTGATGGTGGACAGGGTTTACGTTTTCGACGCGGAGGGCCGTTACCTGCAGAGGTGGGGTTCGGTGGGGGTGGGGGACGGCCGCTTCTGGGGCCCGCAGGGGATCTTTGTGGACGAGCAGGGGCTGGTGTACGTGAGCCAGTAATGAGGCGCGGGGGCGTACCTCGCCTAGCCCAACAACCCCGCTTGGCCTTGGTTGGCTACTGCTATGGGTGGAAGTCCTCGAGGAAGAGTTCTGATGGGACTTCGTAGCCGATGCCCTGTTCCCTAGCGCGGCGGTAGGCGGTGATTCCGGCGGCGTATTGAATCCCGAGGCCGTGACTGGGGCCGCCGCCGAAGAAGGTGATGTCGTCGTTGGCGTCGCGGCCCTTCTCTAGACCGGCTGCCATCTTGCCGAGGGTGCGCAGTTTGAAGTTCCACTCGGGCCGCCAGGTCTGACCCCAACTGCTCTCCATCGGCGCTGCGTCCGGGGGATGCCAGAAGGTGGCGAGGTCGGTTGCCTGAGCCCCAACGACGGCGGACCTTTCATACGTGGCGACGTCGCACTCGCTCTTGGCGCCGGCCATTGCCACGTGGTCGCCGGGTCTGAGGAGGTTGCCGTCGAAGACGGGGGTATAGGAGTTTGTGGCGGTGGCAAGGATGTCGTAGTCGCGGAGGGCGGCCTCCGTGGAATCGACGGGAACGAGCTCCGCGTCGACGCTGCCCTGGAGGTTGCGGCAGAGGGCCTCCCGGTTCTCCTTGTGGGGGCTGTACACGGAAATGCGCTCGATGGGGAAGATGGCGCAGTGGGCGGTTACCTGGGTATGGGCCAGCCACCCTGAGCCGAGGAGCGCCATCTTCTTGCTGTCTGGCCGGGCCATGTACTTGGAGCCCAGGGCCGTGGTGGCGCCGACCATCAAGCGGTTCAGGAGGGCGTCTTGGAAGATGGCGAGCGGCTCCAGGGTTTCGAGGCTGAACATCAGGATGAGCCCGCAGAACTTGCCTCCGGGCGCCATGCCGAGCTTGTCCCGCCGAGGGATGCCGTCGTGGGAGGTTTGCAGGACGTGGTCGGAGGTCATGCGGATCATGTGGACGCCCTGGCTGGGCAGGGAGCTGTCCATACAGGAGAACAGGTAGTAGTCGTTCGGGCCCAAGGGGCTGTAGGACAGCGTGCGGGGACGGCTGGTGGCGATGCCCTTGCCCAACTCCCCAAAGGCTTGATCCATGGCCCCGATGCTGTCGTTGATGTCTATCAACGAGTCGATGTCCTTGTTGGTGAGTATCAAGACCATAGGGCGTCTCCGTGGTTGGAGTTTGATGAGTCTATCGGCGAGTTAGCCGGGCAGCTTGGGCAGGTCCCATTCGTCCGGGGGGAGCTCGGTGGGGTCCCAGGGGACGGCTGCCGCGGCGACGGGTTTGCTTTCGTCGGGGACGCTCTCTTCGAAGCGGGAGATGGGGATGGCGGGCAGGGTAGTGACGTGGACTCCGGCCTTGGCGCCCCACCGGACGGAGAAGCGGGCCACGGCGTCGTTGTCGGGGGCTTCTACGATGCCGACGAAGTCGTAGGCGCCGAGGACACCGTAGAGCCCGAGGATCTGCACGCCGTGGCCAGCGAGGACGTTCCCGGTAGAGAGGACGAGGTCGCTGTTTTCCAGCATCTTTTCCTGACCTTCGGGGGTGAGGGTGAGAAGGAGTATGTAGGTGGCCATGTGGTACCCTCTCTTGGGGAGATCAGGGGCAACTATAGCACGTTAGGACTAGGCAGAGGTTGCGGCCGAGGCCGAATCCCTGGCCGATTCCGGGGCAACTGCGGCGCGTTGGGGCTAGGCCACCAACGCGACCCTGCCCGCAGGCGTCGACGACATTGCCGCGATGGTGACGACGCCGAAGCCCTCGTCACCATCCCTGTTCGAGCGGGCGCCTGGCCGGGATCGGGAGATGGAAGGCCAAGCCGGTGGGCGCGGGACGCTGATCCCTGCGTTACAGCGGAGGCCAGCGCGAATGACGGCGGTCTGCCGTGGGCGTCAATGCGTGGGGGCCTTTTGCTGGCCGGAATCAAATGAAGCTGGGGCAAGGCACCCCCAGACCTAGTGGCTCTCAATTGGCAATACTAGCGGGTCACGTACTTAACTGGACCGACGGAGCTTTGCGTTGCCAAGCGCCCCTGTTTCTCAAGCGACTTGATGGCTTGCATAATCTTAGGCTGACCGTGTTTGTGAAACTTCCCCACGACCTTGCTCTGAGTCCGTGGCCGTTCGCAGTAATCCCAGATTGCTTCAGCGAGCGATTCATCCTCATCGGGGAGGCGCTTCATGGGCTGCACGACCGTGCAGCCTTGGTTGCCGTCCATGCTCTCCCCTGGAGTGAATTCTAGGCGGTCGCTATGCCTGTCGAGAAAGGCGCGCAACCGTTTCCGAATCACGCCGCCCTCACCGTTGGAGCCATACCCATGAATCACGCGCAGTTGGATACTGTTAGGGTCAGTAGCCTGGTCGAGCGAGTGATTGTAGAAATGAACGAATTCCTGCTGGGCTTCTGCCCACGTGCGGCCATGTAGGTCAAGTTCACGCTCTATCATTTCTCACCGCCAATGTCTTCAACTGGGCTCCACTTGCTTATTCTCAGGGTTGTTGTGGGAGTGGCATCCACCTCGTAGACTCCACCTTCTTCACTAATTCCTTGTTATACCCATGTCTTGATGTGATCAGATACACTAGGACGCCTTGGATCTGCAGGTCCGCGACTAGCTGCTCGTAGTCGCCATCATTGGCGATTAGGACTAGCGTCGTGTCTTCTGGGTCGTGGCCGCAATCGCTTTTTGCCTGGGCGCCTATCTCGTCGTCTTCCCAAACGCGCCAACCTAGTCCTGCCGCGGATATCCGCGAGCCAGGCCGAATGTGTTTGTTGCCGCTCTGCCTCTCGTAGGAAGTATAGCTAGGCAGCGGTTGGATTGCCGTCCGGCGGGGTGGCGAGGGGGCTGGCGAGAGAGGGATTGAGCCGGGGCGGGCGGGCGAAGAACATGAGGATGCCCGCGGCGACGCCGCAGCATCCAAAGAAGATCAGGGCAATGCCGTAGCCATCGGTGGTGTCGAAGACGATGGCGCCGGCGATGGTCCCGATGGCGTTGGCGAGGGTCTGAACGGCCCAGAGGACGCCGCGGATGGAGCCGAGGAACTGCCTGCCGAAGTAGTCGGCGAAGGCGATCTGCTGCATGGTGAAGACGCTGCCCTCGACGATGCCGAAGCCGACGGCCCAGGCGAGACCCTCGGCCACGGAGTCGGCGGCGAGCATGGCGAATACGGCGACTCCCATGCCGGTGGAGGCGACGATGAGCGCCCAGCGAATGCTGACCTTCTCGGTGACGAAGCCGGAGGCGAGCATCCCCACCGCGGCGACTGCGCCGTAGAGGGATACGACGCCGACGGCGGCGCCGTCGGGAAGGCCCTGGTCGATGAAGAAGGGGATCGCGTTGAAGGAGATTCCCGAGGTGACGAGCAGCGCCAGGGAGAAGGAAATGGTCATGAGGTAGAACTGAGGCAGGCGGAGGACCTGGGCGAGGGTGAGGGAGGCGTCGATGTCCCTTGCCGACGCGCCGGCGGACCTGGCGGCAAGGGTGATACGGGCCTCCCGCTGTGCGGGGGATTCGCCGTCGGGAAGGAGGCCCACGTCTTCGGGGGAGCGCCGGATGAAGATGGCCGAGGGCAGGACGGAGATGATCCAGATCATCAGGCCGACGCCGACGGCGGCGGTTCGCCATGTCCATCTGGCGACGAGGAACTGGACGAAGAGGGGGTTGAGGGTGAGGCCGCCCCTGAGCCCCAAGCCCGATATCGCCACGGCGCGTCCGCGTCTCAGGATGAACCAGCGGGGGATGATGGTCCCGAGAAGGGCCATGGTGATGACGCCCATGTGCATGGCCCTGGCGAGGATCTGGAGGGCGAAGAACTGCCAGAGCGAGGAGATGGCGCTGAGGGACAGCATGGCGCCGCCGAGGATGGAGAGGCCGCCGACGAGAGCCCAGCGGCCGCCGTGGCGGTCGAGGCGGGCGCCAAAGAAGGGGGCGACGACGGCGCCGATGAGCGTGCCGATGACGATCGCGAGTGCGAAGGTGGTGTGGGACCAGCCGAACTCATCGGTCATGGGGGTCAAGAAGATGCTGAGTACGGGGAGGCTCTGGAACGTGTCGGCGAACCCGCCAACGAAGATGACGGCGACGATGACCCAGCCGTAGTAGAAGGGCCACTTCTTCACGGCGAGTCGCTTCGCTGGGGGGCGGGGGTGTGGAAGGGTTTAGGAATGGTTCTGATGGCGTCTTCCATGCGCCCCCTGACGGGGAGGCGGTGAGAAGGAGGTCCCTGACGCCGACCGCTCCCGGCCGCTGGACCCCGCATTAGGCAGCGTATCACACGCTGGACGGTTGGGGTTGTGGCTGGCCTGCGGGTGGTAACTTGGGCGGGCGAGCGAGGGCGGCGCAGACGGCGGCCAAGCCGGAGGCGGCGGCGAACACGATGAAGGTGTAGAGGTAGTCGCCGCGGAGGTCGTAGAAGACGGAGCCGACGAGCGCGCCGAGGGCGTTGCCAACAATCAGCACCATCCACAGGACTCCCCTTATGGCCCCGATGGACGCTCTACCGTAGTAGTTGGCGAAGATGACCTGCTGCGTGGTGAAGATGCCGCCCTCGCTCAGGCCGAAGGCGATGCCCCAAATGAGGGCCAACAGCGCCGCGTCGGCCTCCCACATGAGCCAGAAGGTCAGTCCCATGAGGGGCAGGGTGAACATCATCATCCGCCGGGGATTGATCCGTTCCGAGAGGAAACCGGCAACCATCATCCCGGGAATTGCCGCCGCGGCCCACAGGGACAGGGCGAGGGCGGCCATCTCGGAGGAGAGGCCGCGGTCGATGAAGTAGGGGATGCCGTGGAAGGTTGTCCCGGACACCACGAAGAACGCCAGTGAGAAGGCGCCGGTCAGAAGGTAGAAGGATGGTTCCCGGAGGACCGCTTTCAGGGTCATCGAAACGTCCATGGCGCCCATGGTGACCTCGTCGGTGGCCGTGGTCTGCCGCAGGCGCTCGGCGCGGCCTTCCGGAGTTTCGCCATCGGGCAGGAGACCCATGTCCTCTGGCTTGCGGCGGAGGAACAGGATGAGGGGGAGAACGCCCAATGCCCAGATCATGACCGCCAGGGCTATGAGCGCGGTCCGCCACTGGGTGGCGTTCACTAAGAACTGGGTGAGCGAGGGATGGATTGACAGGCCGCTTCGAAGTCCCAGGGAGCTGATCGCCACGGCCCGCCCTCTGCGGAGGACGAACCACTGGGGAACGATGGGCCCCTGAAGCACGGCGGATATGACGCCCATGTGCAGGGTTCGGGCGAGCAAGATGACCATGAAGAACTGCCAGTAGGCCGATACGGCGGACATGAGCAGCAACGCAGCCCCCAGGCCCGCGAAGGCCCCCGCCGCCAGCCAGCGGGCGCCAACCCTGTCCACCAGGGCGCCGGAGATAGGGGCTAGGCCGGCGCCGGTCAGGGTTCCGGCGGTGATGGCGCTGGTGAAGGCGGTGCGGCTCCAGCCGAACTCCTCGGTCATGGGCTTGAGGAAGACGCTGATGACCGGCAGCATCTGACTGGATGCAGCCAGGCCCCCAATGGCCACGACGCCAACGATGACCCAGCCGTAGTAGAACCGCGGCTTAGGCGTCATTTGCTGCTTGGCCATCGCTTGGGGCGTTGTCCTCTGGGGCGGGCTCGGTTGGCGCGCCGGGCGGGGGCTGTGGGGCGGCGGGGGCGGCCATGCCCTGAACCCTCGGGGGCTTGGCGAAGAAGACGCAGACGGCGCCGGCGGCGGAGCACAGTCCGAACGCCGCAAAGACCAAAACGTAGCTGCCGGTGAGGTCGTAGGCGACGGAGCCGGCGATGGAGCCTATGGCGTTGCCCGCCACCTGCATCATCCAGATGGTGCCGCGGATGGCCCCGAGCGACGCTCTGCCGTAGTAGTCGGCGAAGATCATTTGCTGCAAGACGAACAGCCCGCCCTCCACCAGGCCGAAGGAGATGGCCCAGACGTAGGCGGGGACGGCCGACCTGGCGGCCATGAGAATGATGAAGGACAGCGCCATGAGCAGGAGGTCCGCAGTCAGGAGGAGCCTCACGTTGGCCCGCTCGGCGACCATGCCGGTGACGACCATGCCAATGGTGGCGAAGGCGGCCCAGGAGAAGAGCGCGCCCACGGCCATTTCCGAGGACAGCCCGTGGTCGGTGAGGTAGGGCACGAGGTGAAAGGTGGCGCCGGACACGATCATGAAGGCCAGGGAGAAGGTCGCCATGAGCAGGTAGTAGGAGCGGTGACGCATCGCCTGGCCGAGGCGGATGGACGCGTCGAGGTCGCTGGCGGTGGCGTCGTCCCGGGTTGAGGCCTCCAGGATGCGCGCCTCCCGTTCCTCGGGGGCCTCGCCGTCCGGAAGGAGGCCCATGCTCTCCGGGGAGCGGCGGAGGAAGATGGCGGCGGGAAGAATCGAGACAACCGCGATCACGGAGCCGATCCCAAAGGCGGCGGCTCTCCAGGTGAAGAAGCTGATGAGCGCCTGAGCGAACACGGGATTCACCATGACGCCGATCCTGGGCCCAAGGCCCGCGAGCGCCAGCGCCCTGCCGCGCTTGACGATGAACCACATCGGCACGAGTGGCCCCATGACGGCGGTGGAGATGACGCCGAGGTGCATGACTCGGGCGGCGGCGATGGGAATGAAGAATTGCCAGAACGTGGACACGGTGGACACGGCGAACATGGTGGCCGCCAGAGCGGAGAGACCGAAGGTGACGGTCCATCTTCCGCCGAACCTGTCGAGGAGCGCTCCGACGATGGGCGCGGCGAAGACGGCGAGTACGGTCCCGGCGGTTATCGCCGAGGTGAAGGCGGTGCGGCTCCAGCCGAACTCTTCGGTGACTGGCTTGAGGAAGACGCCCTGGACGGGGAGCATTTGCATGCTGGTCGCATAGCCGGCCAGGGCAGCGACGCCAACGATGGTCCAACCGTAGTAGAACCTGGGCTTCCGGCGCATCCACGCTCCCGGGATCGAATGTGGGCCTGCGGCGACACGCGCATTGTACCCGAACCCCCGCCCGCGAGGGCGGGGGGTGGGTTCGCGACGCCAAGCGCGCCTATCGAGGCGGACCTGGGGAGCCTGGGTTTGGAGAGATTGACGGGCGCGGCAGTGATTGGCGCCCTCTCTAGCCAGAGCGATAATCTAGCTAGATTACCTGGACAGGACGAAGATCTATGACTGAATGGCAATTGCAGGATGCCAAGAACCGGTTCAGCGCCCTGGTCAATGCCGCCCTTGGCGGAGAGCCGCAAACGGTCACACGCAGGGGGCGCCCCCGCCGTCGTTGTGGTGGCCGTGGAGGACTATCAGCGGCTCTGCCGTGCAGAGCAGGCCGGCGCGCCGAGCTTCGTCGAGCACCTGCTGGCCATTCCCAAGGGCGGGCCCGACGACGTGTTCGACCGCCAACCGTTGAAGCTCCGCGACGTCGAGTGGTGATGTACTTGCTGGACGCGAACGTGATCTCCGCGCTGCAGCGGCCGGACCGCCACCCTGGGCCCCCCTCCGCCCCCCTTGCCCCCGCCGCCAACATAGTCCATCATGGACTAGTGCAGCTTCCTCAAAGGCGGTGCTGAATGGCGAGTGAGACAACCCCCAACCCTCGCCGCGTCTGGACCGTCGCTGAGGCGAAGGCGCGGCTGTCTGAGATTCTGCGGCTGGCGGAGACGGAAGGGCCGCAGCGCATTGGCGCGCGGCGGCCCTTCGTCGTCGTCCCCGCGGCGGCGTGGGAGGAGAAGACGCCTCCGCGCAAGCCCCTGGGGCAGTGGCTTATTGAGAACATGCCGCGTGGCGTCGAGCTCGAGATCCCTGACCGGAGCTCAAGCCGCGCCATCCCCTTCATTGAGGAAGAAGACGACGCATGACCGGCTATCTCCTGGACACTAACGTGGTCTCGGAGGTCATACGCAGCGCCCCGCACCCGCGCGTCGGAGCGTTCTTCATCGGAAACGACGACCTATGGCTGTCGTCGATAGTGGTCCACGAACTGGAGTACGGCGTGCAGCGCATGGCGCAGGGGCAACGGCGCAGCGGGCTGCAGGCTGACCTGTCCCGCCTCATTGAGGAATACGAGGACCGCATCTTGCCCCTGGAACGGAGGGGCGCGGCGTGGGCGGCCCAATTCCGGGTGCAAGCGCAACGCTCCGGGCGCGCGCTGGAGTTGGGCGACGCCCTGATCGCAGGGACGGCCAAGGCGCATGACCTCGCCGTTGCCACCCGGAACGTCGCCGATTTCCAGCGCCTCGACGTTGAGGTCGTCAACCCCTGGGACGTCCCATGACCCCCATCACCGAAGCCGTCGTAGAAGCCCCGGACGGGGCGCCGGAAACCCTCGCCGCCCAGCGTGATACACTGCCGCCTCGGCTGGTGTCGGGGGAGGTGGGTGTGGGAGGGGAATGAACATGTCGGCAACGCCATACCACCTGGGCAAGTTCCCTCCCAAGAATTTGGATTGGGCTCGGCTTGTGCCCGCTATTGGACGTGCGCACTCCGCGGTGGCTGCATATGGCGCGATGCTTGAGAGCATACCAAACACAAATGTCCTCATTTCGCCGCTTGCGACGCAGGAGGCTATTTACTCAAACCGTATTGAGGGCACACAGACGACGCTGACTCAGGTTCTCACCGTTCAGGCGTACGAAAATCACCCCGTTGACGATCCAGTCGAACGTATTGACGCCTACGAAGTTATCAATTACAGAGTTGCTCTAGATGCCGCCACCCGCCAGCTGGCGCAGATACCGTTGTCGTTGAGGCTCATTCGTGATGCTCACCGCATCCTGATGAGAGGCGTCAGGGGGCAGAACAAAGCGCCGGGCGAATACCGCCGCATACCCGACAGCGTTTGGATCGGCCCTCCTGGGTCAACCATAGAGAGCGCAGATTTTGTGCCATGCCCGGTAGAGCATCTGCCGGGCGCTATGGATGTATGGGAGAGATTCATCCACTCGGATGAACCGGACCCGTTGGTTCAACTGGCAGTCGTTCACGCCGAATTCGAGTCAATCCACCCCTTCCTGGATGGAAACGGACGAATGGGTCGGTTGATCGTTCCGCTCTATATGGTCGCAAAAGGCCTCTTGGATGCCCCACACTTCTACATCAGCGGCTTTCTCGACCAACACCGCGACGAGTACTATGACCGGTTGCTGGCGGTGTCCCGCGACGATGACTGGACTGGCTGGTCTGAGTTCTTCCTTACGGCAATGGCAGAACAGGCGAACGTCAACCTCCTCAGAGCCAGGAGTATCTTGACTCTCTACAATGAACTGAAGGAATGGGTGGTTGACGAGACCCATTCCCAGTACAGCGTTCGCGCGCTTGACTGGATCTTTGGGAAGCCTATCTTCCGGTCATCCGACTTTGTAGGGAACTCCGGGATTCCCACCCCGACGGCATCTCGGATACTACGGGTTCTGCGCGACAGCGACATGCTGACCGTACTGATTGAAGCCCGCGGGAGGAGGCCGGCACTCCTGGCGTTTGCCAGGCTCCTCCGATTGGCGGAAGGCAGCGAGTAGATTGTGTCTCACCGATTGAAGACAACGTGATTTGTATATCATCACAGGGCTACCATGATGCACAACAGCGCTTGTGGTGAAAACATGATGCACAATGAGAATCACCGCGAACGAAGAGCATCTCGATGATCCCCCCCCCCCGCCCCCCCCCAGCCTAGCTAGCCAACGTCGCCTGGCATCCGGCCTACGACCGAAGCCACCCGCCGCCCGCCGCCCCGGCCTACCCCGTCGCTGCAATGCCCTCCTGCACCCGGGGGGGCTTGGCGAGGAAGATGCAGACGGCGCCGATGATGGAGCTGATCCCGAACGCCGCGAGGACGTAGGTGTAGCTGCCGGTGGCGTCGAAGACGATGGAGCCGACGAGCGCGCCGACGGCGTTGCCGCCTATCTGCATCATCCATATCGCTCCGCGAATGGCCCCCAGGAACTGCCGCCCGTAGTAGTCGGCGAAGATGTAGTGCTGCATCACGAACAGTCCGCCCTCGAACAGGCCGAAGAAGAGCGCCCAGGCGTAGGCTATCGGGGCGGAGTCGGCGGCCATGAGGACGATGAAGGAGAGGCCGACGATCACCATGTCGACGATGACGATGGCCTTGACCCTGACCCGCCCCATGATGACGCCGCTGATGAGGATGCCTGCAAGGGCGGCGGCGGACCACAGGAACAGCGTGGTCACGCCGTTCTCGGGCGACATGCCCTGGTCGGTGAGGTAGGCCACCAGGTGGAACCCTGTGCCCGAGACGATCATGAAGCCCAGCGAAAAGGCGAAGCTGAGGAGGTAGAAGGTGGGGCGGCGCATGGCCTGACGCAGCGTGAGGGACACGTCGAGATCGCTGGCCGTGGCATCGGCATCGGCGGCGGCGATGCGAAGGCGCTCGTCCCGCTCCTCCTGGGTCTCGCCGTCGGGGAGCAGCCCCACGGACTCCGGGGATTTCCGCACGAAGATGGCCGCCGGCGGAAGGGAGACAATGGCGATCATCAGCCCGGCGCCGAGCATGGCCCATCGCCACGACGAGAGGTTGATGAGGAGCTGCACGAAGACGGGGTTGAGCATGAGCCCAACGCGCATGCCGAGGCCGGCGAGGGAGAGCGCTCTGCCGCGCTTGACGATGAACCACATCGGCACGAGCGGCCCCATCACCACAGTCGATACGATGCCGAGGTGCGCGATGCGGGCAAGCACCACGGGCAGAACGAATTGCCAGAAGGATTGCACCGTTGCCACCAGCATCATGGACCCGGCCAGCAGGGCGAGTCCGAAGGTGAGCACCCACCGGGCGCCGTGCCGGTCCACCTTCGAGCCGACGAAGGGAGCGGCGAAGGCCGCCAGGATCGTGCCGAAGGTGACGACGCTGGTGAAGGCGGTGCGGGTCCAGCCGAGGTCTTCGGTGATGGGCTTCAGGAAGACGCCGATGACGGAGTGCATCTGGACGCTGCTGGCGTAGCCGGCAAGGGCGGCCACAACGACGATGGACCATCCGTAGTAGAGCCGTGGCCTCGGTTTCATCAGATGCCCCTCATCGGATGCTCTGCCTGCGTGCGCGAGTAGGGATGGTCGGGATGGCCGTCGCGCCCCGCCGCGGTAATGGGTGGCGGCTAGGGGGAAGAAGCGCGCCCCGCTCGCCGTAGTCCCCAGAGCGGTTGTTGCGCCGCCCCATCCTAACCCTTCCCCCCACCGGCGGGAAGGCCAGGAAGGGTGTCCCCTCCCCCTCCTCCCCCTCCGTTCCCAAAGCAGGGTGCAGGGGGCGCAGCCCCCGCCGGGGGTACAGGGGGTGTCCCCCTGTTCTGGAAAACGTCGGAGGGCGGAGCGGGCGGGATAGCGGCGCAGGCCAAGCCAGACCCTCCGCTGAAGGAGAGCGCAGGCCAAAGCAAAACCCTCCGCCGCTTCCCCAGCAATGCCCCTGGAAAGTAGAGCTAGCTGGGCGTGGGCGCTGCCTCGGCGCGGGCCTGGGGGTGGGTGGGGGGCCTGGCGAACACGACAAGCACCGCGCTCAGGACGCTTATAACGCCAAAGGCCGTGAAGACGAACCCGTAGTCGCCAAGCTTGTCGAAGGCAAGGGCGGCGATGATGGTGCCGCTGGCGTTGGCGCTGCTCTGAGCGATGGCAAACGTGCCGCGGATGGCCCCCAGGAACTCCCGTCCGAAGTAGTCGGCGAAGATGACCTGCTGAATGACGGTCATGCCGCCGACCGTGAGGCCGAAGTAGACTCCCCAGATGATGGCGAGCGGGGTGGAGTTCACGGCCAAGAGGAGGGCATAGGACACGGCGGCGAATGCGAGGGTGACGATGAGGGTCATGCGAGATCCCACGCGCTCCACGAGGAAGCCCGAGATGAGCATGCCGAACACAGCCGTCGCCTCCCAGACAGAGATCACCACCACCGCTGTCTGGGAGGAGAGCATCCGGTCGGTGAGGAAGGCCACGGTGTGGAAGGAGCTTCCGGCTATGGCGAGAGTCGATAGTGAGAAGGCGCCGGTCAGGAGGTAGAAGGAGCGCTGGCGCAGCGTCTCGCTGAGGCGGAAGGAGACCTCGGTTCTGCCGCGCCCGGCGCGTTGGGTGACAGCCCCTCCCAGGCGGGCGTCCCGCGCTTCGGGCGACTCGCCGTCGGGGAGGAGGCCAAGGTCCTCGGGTCTGCGGCGGAGGAGCAGGGCCACGGGCAGTACGGCAATGGCCCAAATCAGTATGCCCATCGTCATGGCGGCTGCGCGCCAGCTGGCCAGCCCAATGACAACCTGCACGATCAGGGGATGTATGGTAAGGCCGATGCGCTGACCCAGGCCGCCCAGGGCAACGGCGCGGCCGCGCTTGACGATGAACCACTTGGGGACGACGGCCCCCATGGTGGCGACCGATATGACGCCTATGTTGATGGAGCGGCCAACGGCCATGAGGACATAGAGCTGCCACAACGATGACACGCTGCCAACCAGGACGATGGTGATTCCAAGGATGATGAAGCCCGCCGTCAATATCCAGCGCGCTCCGTAGCGGTCGAACTTGGGGCCTATGAAGGGCGCGAGCAGGGCGGCGGAAACGGTGCCCAGCGACGTTGCGCCGGTGAAGGCGGTTCGGGACCAGCCGAACTCCTCGGTCATCGGCTTGAGGAAGACGCTGAGGACGGGGAGGGTGCCTACGCTGGTGGCAACGCCGCTTACGGCGATAACGCCCACCACCACCCAGCCGTAGTAGATGTTCAGCCTAGGGAACACGCCGCCGGTCTTGTGGCGCCTTCACCTTGGCCTCCTTTCACCTTGGCCTCGATGAGGCGCCGGTCTGCTCCCTCCGTCCCCCAAGCAGGGTGCAGGGGGCGCAGCCCCGCTGGGGGTACAGCGAGTCCCCCTGTTTCTAAAAACGTTGGAGGGTGGGCCAGGTGGGACAACGGCCTCCGCCGCCATGAGCCTCCTCCCTTTCCCCGGCGCCCTTTCCGCGGCGCCCGCGTCAAGGCAGTCTTCGCTCCTCTGTTCCTGCCCTCGTACTCGGAGACCTTTGCGTAACCAAGGCAGGTGGGGCGAGAATGTAGCCATCCGAGGAAGTCCGGAGAGTACAGATGCATCGTCAGATGGGTCAGACGTCACTAGCAGAATCGCTGTTGCCGCAGTCGCTTGGAAGAAACGAGCGTCTGGAGCGAATCGGCGAGGAGGTGGACTGGGAACGATTCGCCTTTCTGGTGGGGGGAGTCTACTCGGCCGATGAAGGGAGACCCAGTTATCCTCCGTTGATGATGGTCAAGGTACTGCTGCTGGAGCAGTGGTACAACCTGTCTGACCCGCAGATGGAAGAGGCACTCGGAGACCGCATATCGTTCCGTCGCTTTGTGGGGCTTGGGCTTCAGGACGAGACCCCTGACTACTCGACGATCAGCCGCTTTCGGACCGAGCTGGTCAAGCATGGGCTGAGTGAGGAGCTTTTCAAGGAGCTGGAAGTCCAACTGGACAAGCGCGGACTGGTATTGAAGGAGGGGACGTTGATGGACGCCACGCTGGTAGAGGCCCAAGTGCGTCGTCCACCCCTCGCTGCGGGACGTGGCGCCAAGAGTGCTACCGACCCCGATGCTGACTGGACGCGCCACCGTGGGAGTCGGGCGCACTTCGGCTACAAGGTGCATCTGGGTGTGGATGCAGGGACGGGGCTGGTGCGCAAGGGGATGCTGACGCCGGCCAAGGTCTATGAGAGCGAGGTGGCCGATGCGCTGGTGAGCGGTGACGAGGTGGCGGTGTACGGTGACCGCGCCTATGAGTCCAACAGGCGGCGTCGGTGGCTCACGTCTCATGGGATCAACGATCGGATCATGCACCGTTCCCACAAGCATCAACCGGAGTTACCGCATTGGCAGAAGCGACGCAACGCGTTGATACGTCCGCGGCGGGCGTTGGTGGAGAAGGTCTTCGGCACCCTCAAGCGCAGCTACGGCTATAGCCGTGTCCGCTACCGGGGTTTGGGACGCAACGCCGTGGAGATGTGGTTCAAGCTGATGGCCTACAACTTGCGGAGGATGACCAAGTTGGCTGATTGCGCTGCCTGAACCACTGTGTAGGAGCAGTCCCGGGGGAGCCGCCACACCGGGACGCGCAGTGGGTGGCCTGAACCGCCCTGGATGCGGTTCCGTGAACTTCTTTTCCGTGCTGGCGGACCAATCGAAGGCTACACCCAGAGTTGCTCAAAGGTCTCCGTACTTGGGGGAAGGCTGGGAAGGGGGTCACAGTCCCTGAACGAAGGCCCGGACGACGGCGTTGAACTCCCGGGGGTGCTCGCGGAAGACATAGTGGCCGGACTGGTTGAAGACGTGCATCTGGGAGTTGGGGACGTTGGGCAGGATGAGGTGCATGCAGGGGATGCCGTTCTCCGCGATGGGCGCGCCTTGGTCGTTGTAGGCCCAGAGGACCAGCGTTGGCATCTCCCCGAGCCCGCCCGCCTTGATCCACTCATGGGTTGCGTCGCGGTTAATCTCGTGGTCGGCGACGAGGGCGGGCAACGTCTCGGCGAGGGTTGCCAGGGCTTCGCGGTTCTTTTGAGAATCCACGTAGTTGGTGACGTCGTCGAGCCACTCGTCGGTGACGATGGTCCCGGCGAAAGAGCTTTCGCTGAGGAGGAAACGGTGCTTCTCCCTGACGTCGGTGTAGGCCTCGGCCCGCTTGTTGAGCTTGTCGTAGAAGTCGGCCGTGGACCACATCAGCGAGCCGCTGTCCACGATGATCAGCGACTTCACGGCATCGGGGTGTTCCAGAGCGAGGCGGGTGACGAGGTAGCCGCCCCGGGAGTGCCCGGCGACGTGGGCCTGCTTCAAGCCGATGGCCTGCATGAAGTCGTACGTGTGCTGGGTGGCGGTGCCAAGGATGTACTCGTCGGGGGTGTTGGGGTTGTCGCTGTGGCCCTGGCCAATCTTGTCCAGGGCGATAACGTGGAAGTCCCTTGTGAAGTCGTCCCAGTTGCGGTCCCAGTCCCGCGCCGAGTTGTACATGCCGTACTGGCCCCCATGAACGAGGAGAAGGGGTTCGCCCTGGCCGGCTTCGAAGTAGCGAGTCTGGATTCCGTTCACGTCCACGAATTTTGCATCTTGCATGGTGATTCCTCCGAGTGAGGGAAGGGGTTCCCCTGATGATACTCCATTGGACGGGGACGGCAGTGGGGGGTTATAGGCCCTTGATGAAGGATCCGACGACGGCGTTGAACTCCTGGGGGTGCTCGCGGAAGACGTAGTGGCCGGACTGGTTGAAGATGTGCATCTGGGAGTTGGGGACGTTGGGAAGGATGAGGTGCATGGCTGGGATGCCGCACTCCTCGATGGGCGCGCCCTGGTCGTCGTAGGCCCAGGCGACGAGGACGGGGAAGTCCTGGAGGGCGCCGTCCCGGATGGCCTGTTGGGTCTCGCGCTGCCTGGCGACGTGGTCGACGTGGCAGGTGGGCCACATTTCGACGTCGGTTTCCTGGGCGATGCGGTATTTGGGAGTATCGACGAAGCTCATCACGTCGTCGAGCCATCCTTCGGAGACGATGCCGCCGGAGAAGGAGCTATTGACCATCATGAACTCGTGCTTTTCGCGGGAGTCGGTGATGGGGGCTGCCTTCTTGGCAAGCTCCACGTAGAAGGGGGCGACCTCGTGCATGATGGAGCCGCTGTCGACGATGACGAGGGACTTGACGACCTCCGGGTGTTCGAGGCCGAGCCGGACGATGGCGTAGCCGCCGCGGGAGTGGCCCACGAGGTGGGCTTGCTGCAGGTCAATGGCCTGCATGAAGTCGTAGAGGTGCTGGACGGCCGTGCCGAGGATATAGTCCGAGGGGTCCTTGGGGTTGTCGGTGTGGCCCTGGCCTATCTTGTCGATGGCGATGACGTGGAAGTCGCGGGCCAGGCCGTCGAAGTTGAGGTCCCAGTCGGTGGCGCAATTGAAGCTGCCGAACTGCCCGCCGTGGACGAGCAGGACGGGTTCGCCCTGACCGGCCTCAAAGTAGCGGGTGGAGATGCCGTTCACGTCGATGAACTTGGGATCTTGCACGTTGAGTCCTCCGCGTTGGGCTGGGGGAAGAGATTCGCCTGATGATACTACATTGGAAGGGGCGGCCATGTCCCTCCCCCGGCGTCCGCGAGAAGGCCAGCATGTCCCTGCCCCCATACTCGGGGGCAAGCTAAGAAGGGGGTCCCGCTCAGCGCTGTAGCAACGTTCCTGGGGCGTGCCCCTACGCCGTGACAGTGATGACGTCCAGGGCCAGACGCTCCAGCGCGTCGTCGTCTACGTCAATGCCGAGGCCATCGCCGACGAGGAGCGCCGCCTGGCCGGCGTAGCCGAACGCGACCGGCTCCCGAGCGATGTCCTCTGCGAGCATGTCGGGGCCGAAGGCGCCTTCCAGGCTCTCCAGGTCGGGGAGGTGGGCGGCGAGGCGGCGGCCGGCGGCCGCCAGGATGGATGTCTCGCCGACCTGTGCGCCTATCTGAATGCCGAGGCCTGCTTCGCGGGCGGCGAGGGCCAGCCGCCTCGATGTGATGAGGCCGCCGCACTTGGATACGCCGATGTTGAACACATCGCAGGCGTTGGCCTTGAGCAGCGTCTGGGCGTCTTTGATCCGCACCAGCGACTCGTCGGCGACGATGCGCATGCCGGTCTCCTCGCGAACGCGGCGCATACCCTCGATGTCGGAGGCGGCAACGGGCTGCTCCACGGCCTCGATGCCGAAGGGCTGGAGCTCGGCGAGGGCCCTGATGGCTTCATCAGCGCTCCAGGCGCCGTTGGCGTCGATCCTGACGGCGACATCGGGGCCCACGGCGCCGCGCACGGCGTCGAGCCTGGCCACGTCGTCCCTGTCCCCGACCCTGACCTTGACCCTGCCGAGCCCGGCGTCGGCAAACCGCTTGCCCACGAGGGCGGCCGCTTCCGGCTCGTCGGCGTCGATGACGCCGGTGTAGACGACGTCGCGGCGGGCGGGAATGAGGAGCTCCGAGAGGGATGCGCCGTAGCGCTTGAAGGCCCAGTCGAAGATGGCCAGTTCCAGGGCGCATTGGGCGGCGTTCCAGGCGGTGGCCGTGTCGTCGGGGCGGCGGGCGCGGCTCCAACGCGCCTCGGCTGAGCGGATCTCCTCCCCGACGGCGGGCCCCGAGGCGTAGCCGGATTGCAGCGCCTGAGGGGCCAGGACGGAGCGCAGGCGCTCCACTGTATCCGCGGCGTCTTCTCCGAGGACGCCGGGGCGGGGTAGGGCTTCGCCATAGCCGGCGACGCCGCCGGCGTCCCGGACTCTGACCACGATGGGGTTGCTGGCGGGGCGGCCGGCGACGGCATGGGTGCCGGAGCCAGTGAAGGGGATTTCCAGGGGCATGATGTCGATGGCGGCGAGGCGGCCGCGGGTGGAGGTCCCGGCGGCGGGTGGGGCGGGAGGGAAGTAGCGCTCCAGGATGGGGTTGCGGGCGAAGGCTCGCTTGGCGACGGCCTGGGCGTCTGCGGGGCTGAGGCGGTGGAAGGAGACGTAGCGCTCGATGGCGGTGGTCCGGACGGCGTTGGCTGCTTCTCCGGCGTCGGGGAATTCCGGTTGGGCGTGGAGGGTGAGCCAACGCACGGCTTCCGGGGAAAGGCGGTGATGGCGGGTCAGGGCTTCGGCGATGGGGCCGTCGGCCTGGGAGAGGAACGCCTGGAAGGCCAGGGTTTCCAGCAGGACGGCGAGTCCGGCCTGGATGAGGTTGGCGCCGGCGCCCGCGGCGAACCTGCGCCTCGCGTCGTTGGCCTCTGCGATGAGACGCTCTTGCTCCTGGCTGGTGAAGCCGAGGGCGCGGGCGAGGTCCATGAGCAGCCCGGGACGGTCTTCTTTGTCCTCCGGCTCCCCGGTTGCCAGCGCCTCCGCGAGGTCTTGGCGCAGGGGGGCGGCTTCGTCCGGGGGGGCAAGGGAATAGAGGAAGGCCAGGGTATGCGAGTCGTTGAGGTGGGCAACGATGAAGCGGCGGAAGAAGGCGTGCAGCTCGGCCTGGGACATCCGGCCCGCCAGCAGCGACTGCATCCGGGTCTCGGCTAACGCTCCCCCGACGGCCTTTTCAACAGACTGGTTGAGATCGTCTTCCAGGGACATGGCGGGCCTCTGGGGGTGTCGTGGCGGCTATGGGGGAGTTATACAACACCCGCCCATCGAAGGGAAGCGGGCCAGAGCCTTTGCCTTGACTAAAGTGTAGGTCAAAAGTCAATGTATGGGTTATCAGCCCGGCAAAGGTGATTAGGCATGTTCACAGATAGGAGAAGCGCTGTAATCTGGGCAATCCTAGTCGGTATCGGGGCAGGTATAGGCTCGCTCATAATTGCGGCGGCATCCGGCGACGGCATCGGGTCAGAGTCGGCCACACGCGCGGTAATCAGCGGCGCCTTGACAGTAGTCCTAGTCATTGCATTGGCGCTCGTTTTCTTTGTGAAGAAGAAGTCGTGACGGGGTCCGGGTAGTATTGGCCTTCCCCAGTCACTAGCCCAATGTTCGAACACTGGCGAGCCTGATGCGGTGAAAGCCGCATGTCCGGTCCGGAGGGGGGCCGATGGAAAAGTGCGCCGGCAACTCGGAGTAACTCGCCTGCGGGCCCTTTTGTTTAGCAACTGTTCTTCCTGTCGATGAACCAGACGCAGCCGTCGGGGTTTATGCGGGTCATGTTGGCGGCGACTACTTGAGTAGGTCAGGGGGAAAGACGCGGTTGAAGGCGTCGAGGGCTACGGCATCGGGCGCGACGTGGCCGCCGTCATACTGAACGACATCCGCGCCGCGTTCGACCAGAAACGCGATCTCGGCGTCGCTGAGCCGTCCGACCTGTAAGTCGAAGGCCCCGGAAACGTATACGACGTTGGTCATGTCGACGCGGGCGAGCCGTTCGCTGTAGCGGTAGTGTCCGAGGCCGGACGCGAGCCGGGCCATGTTGCGTTCGACGGCAATGGTTTCGGCGTTCCGCCCGTCCCGCCCGGTCACGGGTTCCTCGATCTCGACGCCGTCCACGAATTCGACGGTGCGGCCCTCGGCGAACACCGTCCATATCGCAGGCGGCATGTCGAGGCGTCCATTGGCAATGAGATATCCCTCGGCGACGTTGCCCTGCGTGGCAAGGAGCTCCTGGACCATGAAAGCGCCGAAGGAGATCCCGACGACGTAGATCATCTTGCCTTGAGCCTGAAAGTGGTCTACGAGGGCAGCCAGCATCGCCGCGCTTTCCACATCGGCCGCCTTTGCCTCGTCGAAGGTGATGTCCGCGGCCATGAAGGCGGCGGAATCGATGGTCTGGGCCTGATGAACGTTCACCAAGTGCAGGCGTTCGAGGTTGAGCGGGCTCAACACTTGAAGGATCTCATGCTCTCGAACAAGGAACGGCATCGGACCACCCTGGCTGAGCACAACCACCGCGTCGGAGTTTGCGTTGCCAAAGCTGTGATAGGTGTCCCGTACTGGCAAAGCGGCTTCCGGCGCCGCGGTGCGAGGCGTCTCGACAGGGGACGGCGTCATGGTCGGGGGCATCTTCTCCACGGGCGCCACCGTCACTGCCGGAAGTGTCTCCACGGGCGCCGGCGTGGGGGACGCGCCTTCGCTCGCTCCACAGGCCGACAGGGCAACCGTCGCCGCGACGACCCCTGCGATGACCCAACAGCGAAGCATCGTTCTCACTCGCATAATTCCGCTTTACGTCCTATGTTCCGCTACACGGCTACCCGCCGGTGGCATTTGACGGGAGGCATAATACACTTTCAGGGTCCGGATGGGTCTTTGAGCCCCGACCCTGACCTTGACCCTGCCGAGCCCGGCGTCGGCGAATCGCTTGCCCACGAGGGCGCCCGCTTCCGGCTCGTCGGCGTCGATGACGCCGGTGTAGACGACGCCGCGGCGGGCGGGTTAGCTGGCCGGCTTGCCTTCCCTGTCGACCACCACGGTCAGCACGTGCTTCTTGCCGTGCCTTCTGCTGACGATGACCACGCGGTCCTTTTCCTGGTAGGCCAGGCCCTCTGTGCCGCAGCAGTCGCAGTACAGGATCGCTCGTTCTTGCTTCAACGGAGCCCCCTCGGCGGATTCGCCGGCTCAGAGGTTGTGGGTGGATGGGCGCCTGGGGCGCCGGTGGGCCTCAGCCGGTCGAAAGGGATGAGGCGGCGCCGGGGCCGCGGGCGGGCGCAACGCCCGGCGGCGCCCACCACGCATCGCCCCAGGGGACGCGAGGGAGACCCCGCTCCTGGCGCACCTCGTTGATGGTCCTGATGCCGCGCTCGACATCGGCCTGGTCGCGCTGTGCCCGCTGGGCCGCGTCTTCCTGGAGGGCTTCGATTCCGGTGGTGTCGAAGCGCAACTCGACGTCCTGGAGATGCGGGGGCAGCATGGGGGCGAACCGCTCCTGCATACCGGCTTCCAGGAAACGCCACTCCTGGGTGACGGCGTTCTCGTAGAAGTCGCGTTTGGCCTCCAGCACGTTGTTGTAGGTGGCGCGGGTCTGGTCGTACATCAGGGGCGGCGGCACGGCGTAGATGCGGGCCACGTCCTGGAGGGTGAACGTGAGACCCTGGAAGAACTCCATCTCGCGGTTGGACAGGCCGAGGTTCTCGACCTTGCCGATGCCGGCGTCGACGACCATGGGGCGGTTGGCCCGCTCGGCGCCGCCGTGCCGCTCTTCGAGACGGCGGTAGAAGTCCTCGACCTGCTCCGAGGTGAGCGGGCCGTTGAGCATGAAGGCGAGGTTCTGGGAAAGCACGCCGTTCTTGAAGAGGTGGCGGTTGACCCTGAGCATGTCGCGCTGCATGTCGATGGACAGCCTGCCGGGGGCAATGGGGGACAGGCCGGCGAATTCGTCGAGGGGGTTGAAGTAGCGGTCCCAGAGGACTTCTTCGGGGGCCATGGGGAAGCGGGCGCCGGTGGGTTCGTAGATGAAGCCCCGGACGTAGCGCTGGGCGTCGCGCACCACGGCGACCTTGTCGGGCCGCAGCAGCCACATCTCCCAGGTGGAGGGGTCGGGGGTGGGTTTGTTGACCCAGCGGAAGGAGCTTCCCCAGAGGTTCAGGTGGGTTTCCACGCCGCGCCACAGGTCGAAGTGAGACCACCAGGGATTGACGCGATCGAGGAGCTGCTGCGCGGGGTGGTGGCGGCCGGCCCAGGACAGGTCGCCGGCGTCGTCGCGCTGGTAGACCTTCATGGGGGCCTGAGCGACGGCGTCGGCGCGGAGCCTGACGGCGCGGTAGACGGGGCCGGAAGCGGCGTAGTAGCCGCCGTAGGTGTCGGGGGCCCAGTCCTGGCCGGCGTGGAGGTCGAGCGCCGGGCCGAGCAGGGCGCGGGCCAGGGGTCCGTTGCCGCGCCCTTGGGCCGTGATCCCCGTCTGTCGGTGGGGGGCCAGGGCGTCGGCCATTGCTCTCAAGGCGTTGATCATTCCTGCCCTCCGTCGCTTGGGCGGCTCTGAGGCCGCGCGTTTCTGACCTGAGCCGCCACCCAGGCATACCAGACCGCCGCCCATCCGGCGGCGATGGCGGTCAACTGCCAGGGCGCCCCCAGGTAGGTGGACGCCAGGAAGGGGGTCCAGGGAACGATAACGCCGGCGAGGAGCAGCGCGGTGAGGTCGGCCAATGCCCGCGCGATGTTTGCCGGGTTGCTGCTGTGGGTGGGGTTTGGACTGTTCAAGGGCTGGGCTTTTCCTTTGCAACTAAGCGTCGCGCCTGAGCGGTGAGCCGGTGATGCGGACCCGTCGGAAGCGGAGGCTGGCTCAGGGGGACGATGCCGCTATTATAGCACAAACGTTCTTATTTAGCAACGGGGTGGTGGCAGGGCTGGCCCGGGCAGCGCACTGGGTTTCGTCCCGACGGCGATGGGCCGGGTGGTACAATGACGGCCACAGTGAGAGCAGCCAGAGAGCGAAGAAGAAGGCTGCGCCATGAGGTCCTTATGAAAGAAACGCTCGTCGAGTTGCACGTCGAGGCCCTGCCGGAAGGGGGCTATCTTGCCACCAGCCATCAGCTTCCAGGGCTTCTCGCCCAGGGCCGCACGCTTGCGGAGACCCTGGAGATCGCGCAGGACGTAGCCCGGAAGCTGCTCGAGTCTTACTTTGAGTACGGCGACGCGTTGCCGGATTCCCTCAAGGAGCTGGTTGACGGCGCGGTCGACCTCCGTATTCCTGTAAGCATTGGCTGATGGGGCGGCTTGCTCCTCCTGTCCCTGCCGCCGTACCCGGGGGGAGGCTAGGAAGGAGGAGACGACAGGCCCTTAGGCCCCTCAGTCACAACCACACGCCGATGCCGCCCGGCCAGGCCCTTGTGATTGCGGACGGGTTCCTGTACTGGATCGTCCACAAGCTGCTGACAGCCAGGCCCACGGCCCGCCGGGGAAGGCAAGGAGGGGAAAGATGAAGATTGATCAGCGGAATGCGGGATTGGCTACCCTGGCCCTGTTGGTGGGGGTAGCGCTTGGGGTGGGAATAGGAATCTCGTGCGGGGTGACCGCGGGTGGGGTAGCGGACGAAGAGCGCAGGGCTGAGGTTGCTGAGGAGATCGCTAAGGGCAACGCCAACGTCAGGGAGGCCAACGCCTACGTCGCGGAGGCCAACGCCGTCATCGAGGCGCGCAGGGCTGAGGTCGCGGAGGCCGAGGAGGTCCTCACCGACATGGATGAGGAGATCGCCAAGGCCAACGCCTACGTCGAGGCGGTCAACGCGTATGTCGCCGCGGCCGACGAGTTGGCGTTGTGTCTCGGCGACGCAGCCCCAACGGCCGAAGGGGTCGCGAGCTGCGTCGACGCGTTTTACGAGGGTCTTGACGAGTCGGCGGACACCTACGGACTGCCAGAACGAGGGGGAGGGTAGGGCTGAGGGAGGTGCAAAAGTCCCTCAGCCAGTCCACGCAGCGCGGTCGGGGGAGTCGGCGGGTGTATAGTGAGCCACAGTCCGTCGGCAGTGAACGGAGGGACACCAATGGCTAGCCGAGGACTCAGGCTCAGTCCTGAAGTCCATGAGACAGTCGTGGTGTTGATCGTGGTGACGACGTGGGCCTTGCACG
Source organism: Dehalococcoidia bacterium (assembly GCA_965263165.1). Classification (GTDB taxonomy): domain Bacteria; phylum Chloroflexota; class Dehalococcoidia; order Lucifugimonadales; family SAR202-VII-2; genus SAR202-VII-2. The sequence continues at coordinate 142,972 of OZ253584.1, read as the reverse complement.
GCGTGCGGGACAACCGATATCCCTGACTGCTTAGAGAGAGGAATCCCCAAAATGGCATGGGGACATTTGAGCGCGCCCAATTGGCCCAAATGGGTTGTCCAGGCGTCGACGACCAATGCTCTAAGGGAAGCGTGGGAGCGCGGCGAGCGCTTATCCTTCAAGGGAAAGACCTTTGAATACCGAGTGACGCCCCAGTTGATCAGTCAGGGGCACTGGGAAATAGCCCGCATCGAACGGCGACAGCACCATCGCCGCGATTCCAAAGAGAGCCGCTGATAGTAGCTCTCCTAAACAGGGGGACTCCCGCTGTACCCCCGGCGGGGGCTGCGCCCCCTGCACGATGCTTGGGGAACGGGGGTTTTGTTGTGGCTTGCGCCGTCCTTCAGCGGGGGATTGGCTTGGCGTGCGCCGTTGTCCCACCGGGCCCACCCTCCAACGTTATTGGGTACAGGGGGAGTCCCCCTGTACCCCCGGCGGGGCTGCGCCCCTGCACCCTGCTTGGGGAACGGAGGAGTGTTGCTTTGTTGCCTGGGCGCTTTCGGACGCTTCCTAACCTTCCCCCGAGTACAGGGGCAGGGACAGAGGCGCCCCCCGGCGGGGGCGCAGCCCCGGCGCCCCGCTTGGGGAGACGACAGGCGCTAGGCTCCTCTGTCATACCCAGACGCCGATTTCGGCCCGGTGGTTGAGCTCCGTGAGCGCCCAGACGAGGGCGTCGAGGCGGTCCGGGCTGGCGCCGCTTTCGGGGGTCCAGGTGCAGAGCTGGTCCTCGAGGTCTTCGAGGCCGGGGCCGACGTGGAAGACCTTGCCCTGCTCGTAGAGGGCGGCGATGGGCTCGGCCCGGACGAGCTTGCCGCGGCTGGCGCGGACGGCCTTGTAGGGAATGGAGGCGTCGACGGTTCGGAGGACGGACTCCACGAGCTCGCCGCCGTTGTTGACCTCGCCGATGATGCGGTCGGCGGCGAACTCGCGGTGCGCCCGCACGGCGCGGCGCGCCCATCCGTCCGGCGACAGCCTGCACGAGCGGTCGGCGAGGACGTAGAAGCAGCCGTCGACGCCGCGGCCGGCAACGACGATGCCGGTCTCGTCGGCGCCATCGTTGTAGGAGACGGCGGGGTCGATGGCGACGACGACGCGGACGAGGTCCGGGGCATCGAGGATGGATTGGAAGAGCTTCCGTTGCCAGAGGGCGCCCTCAATGTCGTCTAGGAGTTCGGCGTGGACCTCCTGTCGGCCCAGGCGGGTGCCCTCGTAGCGGGCGGCGATGCGTTGGAGGAAGGCCTCGGAGAGGTTGTCCCGGTTCTCGTAGGTGGCGCCGCGGATGATTGCGGTTGAGGGCGAGGCGAGCAGCTCGCGGATGAGGCGGACGGGCCGCGGGGTGGTGGTGACGACGGTGCGCGGCGGGTGGCCCATGCGGAGGCCAAACTGGAGCATGTCCCAGGCTTCCGGGTAGCGCCAGGCGGCCAGCTCGTCGCACCAGGCAGCATGGAACTGGGGCCCGCGTAGGCGGTCGGGTTCGTCGGCGGAGAAGGTTGTGGCGATGACCCCGTTGGGCCAGGTGAGGCGGCGCTTGGACGGCTCATAGGAGGGCCGTTCGTCGGGGTGGCCAAGGGAGAGGATGCCGCTGTGGCCCTCGACCATGACGTCGCGGGCGTCGGCGGCGGTTGGAGCGACGAGGGCAATGCGGCGGACGCCGTTGGATTTGGCCTGGGCGCGGACCCATTCGGCGCCGGTGCGGGTCTTGCCCCAGCCGCGGCCGGCGAGGACGAGCCAGACGAGCCAGTCTCCGCCGGGGGGAAGCTGGGAGGGGCGGGCCCAGGTGGGCCAGTCCCACTCCAGGGACTCAGCCGCTTCCGGGGTCAGCTCCTCCAGCACGCTCTTCCTTAAGTCGGGCTCCAACGATAGCGATTCGACGCTCGAGTTCGGCTCTTGCATCCTCACCCCTCATCCGCGCTGGCTTTTCTTCGGGGTCGCCGGGTTTGGAGTGCCGGACGACGGAACGCTCGACGATCCACTCGGCGACGCTGATGTCGTTCGCCGCAAGCGCTGCTTTCATCACCTCGATGGCCTTGTCTGCGAGGCTGAGGAGAGCGCCTTCAGCCTGTCGCCGATGCGAGCCCGGCGAGGCCAAGACCGGAGCCGCTTCACCGTCCGGATAGCCGTCACGCCCCGGAGGTCCACCGCTCTCCTCTCTGTAGGCGTCACGCAGTTCATGGGCCGCTCGGTGGGCGGCCATCCGGCAGCGCCCGGAACAGTAGAGGGCGTCCAGGCGTAGAGCAGGCGGAAGCCGGCGGGCGCACCAATAGCATCGGCGGCGGGAACGAGAGCGGTAGTCCATAGCACCTCGATGTGACAACTGTGACGACTCGGAGACGGTTAGTGACAATTCGTGACGCTTGCCTCCGGCCCTCGAAGGGAGCCGTGACGAAGCCGGGACAGATCTGAGACAGAGCCGTCGCGAGCCTTAGCGAAACCGCGGGGAGCCTTTAGCGGCTCCCAAGGGCTTGTGCCCTACAACGGCATTCGCTCCGGCCCCATGCTTCCTTGGAGGGTCTTGCCCCTTGGGTTGTTCCCTCAGCGCTCCTGCCACAGGGGGACTCTCCATGGTTAGCCCCCAGTGCTCATGTATGCGGCAGGCTCCGAGAAAGAGAAGGGGGCCGGTGGCCGACTTCATGGGGGTACTATAGCACAATTGTTCTTATTTTACAAGGGGGGTATGGCAGTAGAGGCTCGCGCGGCGGTGGTGGGGCGAGGTTGGTAGAGTCCTCGCGTGCCTGTTAGACTCTCCACGTTCTCAGATTTCCGTCTAGCTAGGGAGTACTACTTTGCTCACACCTCTTGAAAAGATGTTTTCTAGGGCGCAGCAGGAAAAAGAGGAATCGGATGCTGCGTATTTCGACGCGTTGATGTACGCAGGGGAAATGGTGGTGAAGCTTGTCGCTGCAGGCTTGGTGGCAGCTATACAGGATGATAGGGAGAGGCACCGGTACCGACTGGAACGTCGACTGGTGAGAGCTTCCAGCCTAGGCGATTGGGCAAACGTTATCGATGACATTCTCACCGGAACTAGTTCCCAGTTCCTTGACCCCAAGGCCTGGCCTACTCAGCGGGAGCTCACGCAAAGGGTGCCTGCAACAGCTTGGCAGACTAGTGCGCTCCAGAATCTCTCAGAAAGCCTGCGGAGTGTGAAGCTTGCCGCTCAGGAGTCATCCAACACCATCCAAGGCCGAGATTGGTTCAAGATGTTTGTACGACTCCGAAACGGGACTAGATGTAGTTCCCAGGGACGTTGTTGACAGGTGGGACGCGGGAGTAGCCCCGCCGATGCCGCCGTGTGGACGCCGGTGATTGTAATACGCGAGGAACCCAGGCAACGCGTTGAGCCGCTCGCGGTTGGAGGAGTACGGTCGCTGGTAGGCCCACTCGGCCTGCATGATCTTGTTGAACGCCTCCGCCTTGCCGTTGGTCTGAGGCCGGAAAGGCCGCGTGCGCTTCACCCGTATATTCCTAGCCGCCGCCGTGTCGGTGAAGATGCGACTCACGTAGCAGGCGCCATTGTCAGTCAGGATGCGCTCGGCGGCGATGCCCAAGCGCTCGAAGTGGGCAAGTGCTCGAACAAGGAAGGCGGCGGCCGTCGGGCCGCGTTCGTCCGGCAGGGCCTCGACGTAGGCATAGCGGGAGTGGTCATCCACGGCCACGTGGAGGAAGTCGAAACCGAGGCGGGGGCCGCGCTGAGGACCACTGCGGGTCTCCGCGAAGCCGGGCAGGATGCGCTTGCCGCCACCCTGCGGGATGCGGCCGAGTTTCTTGATGTCGAGGTGAACCAGCGCGCCGGGGCGGGCATGCTCGTAGCGAACGATCTCCCGTGTGGTGCGATGGAGCCACGCGAGGCGGTGGAGTCCGGCGCGGCGCAGGACGGCGTAGACGGTGGAGCGGGCGATGCCCAACCGCCACCCGATGCGGTGCGGCCCCCAGGCAAGCATGCGGCGTGCAGTGCAGATGGCTGCTTCCTGCAGCTGACCGGTTTGGCGGGGGCTGCGCAGGGGACGGCTGGAGCGGTCGTGGAGCGCGTCTGGCCCGCCTTCACGGAACCGCAGCACCCACTTGGCGACGGTCGCGCGGGAGACGCGGAACAAGCGGGCCACTTCGGCCTGGGGCCAGCCGGACAACACCTGTTCGACCAATTCAGCGCGAGTCACGGGGGTCAAGCGTGCGTTACGATGTTCCATGAGGGCCTCCTGTCGCTGCTGGTTTTGGTTACACAACAGCAACAGCGAGGCCCCCCACCTGTCAACAACGTCCCTGGGAACTACAACTAGAGGGCATGGCGCGCCATCAAGCACCGCTCTAGGCCGGGCATGTCTTACCTTAGAGCCATCCATCGCATCAGTCGCATCGCACTTGCAACTGTTCTCTCTCCCCTGGGCATACCTTCACCGCAACATTTCTGGCAAATTCCGAGTTACTAAGTGGAGTGATATCGACGAAACACTTGAGCAGTTGAAGAGCGACGCGACCTACTCATTCGTTGATGGAGTATATGTAAGCTTCGAGAAGCTTCGCCAGGCAGTCTTGATTGAATCCGACGCGGAGGGCTCTGACTACTGGTTAGCCAATGGAGGCTTCAATGACCACGAATACGAAATGCTCTCGTATCTGACCAATGATCGTGTGTTCAAGCCATCGGGTCCATATATGCAGCCGGTGGAAAAACTCCCCCCGAGCGAAACGCAGGGATTGGGGCAACTGGACCTCAAGGTCAATACATTTACGAACTTGCCTGGCCCTCCAACCAAATACGTTCCACGCCAGCAGTTGGAGAAGGAGCTTGAGAAGCAATTGACTGACCCTTCCCGTCACTTTGTTGTGACCTTGACTGGGCGAGGTGGTATCGGAAAGACATCCACGGCGCTGCAGGTGATCACAACCCTGATCGAGTCTGGACTGTGCCCGTACGAAGTCGTAGTTTGGTTCAGCGCTCGAGACGTGGACTTGTTGGAGTCTGGCCCGAAGGCTGTTCAACCTCATGGCGTCTCTATTCTTGACTTTGCGAATGAGTATGCGCGGCTACTTAATCCAGGTGAGATGCATAGTAAGGGCTTTGATTCGAAGGACTACCTGGCGCGGCAGCTCGAAGGAGCAACCGTCGGGCCTACCCTATTTGTCTTTGACAACTTCGAAACGACTGCCTCACCATTCGAGGTATTCACCTGGCTTGACACTTATGTCCGCGGAGATAACAAAGTACTCATCACGTCCCGTGATCGGCGATTCACAGGCGACTATGTGGTCCATGTCCCAGGAATGACATACCCTGAGGCGGAGGAACTTATAATCCGCACGGCGTCGGCCTTGGGAATCAACCAGGCAATCGCCGGCGAGTATACGAAAGAAATAGTCGAAGAATCCGATGGGCATCCCTATATTATCAAGCTGATGCTCGGAGAGATAGCACGCTCAGGTTCCGGCCGCCCTGGAAGGATTATGGCAAGGCAAGACGAGGCCTTGGTCGCGTTATTCGAACGTTCGTACAACAAGCTTTCGCCTGCTGCACAGCGCGTATTCTTAACACTGTGCAATTGGCGATCAAGTGTTCCTGCCCTGGCAGTGGAGGCTATTCTACTGCGCCCACAGAACGAGCGAATCGATGCAGAAGGAGCAATTGAGGAACTGATACAAAGTTCGTTCATCGAAGAATCCCTCGCGGATACAACAGGAGAGGCTGAGTTGACCGTGCCGTTGGCTGCACGCCTCTTTGGCTCTCGCAAATTGGAAGTTTCGGTATGGAGAGCTCCTATCGAGGCCGACACATCTATGCTTCATTTGCTAGGAGCTCGTCCAACCGGATCTACTGTCGAGCTTGGCCAACGGATTCAGCGTTTGTTCAAGAATGCCGCTAACGCACTTGGGAAGGGAGAGCGAGAGTTTTCGGAGATTCGGCCTGTTCTTGAATTCATGACTACTCGATATCCCTTAGGCTATGTACTTCTTGCTGACCTAGTCGGTGAACTGGGTCTAGAGGGGTCGGAGGAAGAGCAATACTTATTGAAATATGCGGAGCGTCCTGAAAGCAACGAGATGCCAGCGGGGCTGGTTTGGAGGCGCATCGCGGATATCCGAGGAAACCGCGGCGACGTGAAGGAGGAACTGCATGCTCTCGCCCAGATTTGTCGGGTTGACAGTACACCCATAAATGTATTGAGCAACACGGCAAACCGAATCAACGGTATCCTGGCAGGGAGCCCAGCCCAGCTTTCTCAGGAGGAGAAGCAGCTGCTCATCGGAGATGTGGTGGGTGCCTTTCAACCTCGCGTCTCGCAGGGATATGAAGCGGACGCCACTGATCTGTCAAGGTTAGCTTGGCTCCAGGTTCATCTGGGGGACACCGCTCTTGCCCTTGAAACTGTGCGCCGCGGCCTGGCGCTCGATCCAGGCAACACACACTGCCAGCGCATTGAGGCAAAACTTAGCGAGCACTAGCAGGCTATGGATTCTGCCCACCCAGGCGTGCAGCTCCGGGAGGCGGTTGCGCTCCGCCATAGCCGAGGCTGGCGGGGCGGGGGGGGAGGGAGAACAAGGTCAGAATGGCCGACCACATTCTCCTAGCCGACATCAAGATACTGGCGAGAATGAACTCGCGGTTGCTGGCCGACGCCGTGGCCCTGCGTTGCTCCCAGAAGGAGTAGGGGCGCAACCCTGGCGACTAAGGCAGTTGGCGAGAGGAGACGCTTCCTAGCCTTGCCCCGGCTGCGGGGGAGGGGGCTTGTGGCGGCGGACGCCGTTGTCCCACCTGGCCCACCCTCCAACGTTTTGGGAACAGGGGGACTCCCCCTGTTCCCCCGGCGGGGCTGCGCCCCCTGCACCCCGCTTGGGGAACGTCGTCGTCGTTGTTTTGTCACCTGGGGCGGCGGGAGGGATGGGGGGACCCCCTTCCTAACCTTCCCCCGGGCACCGGGGCAGGGGGACAGAGGCTTCTGCCTTGCGCCTGTGGCCTAACGTCCCTGGGGAGTAAGATCTAGGCATGTGCGGTCGCTTCACGTTGTACACAGACCTCAGAACGCTTCAGGCCCGGTTCGGGTTGGATGTCGTGGAGGCGGCGGTGGGGCGCCGCTACAACATTGCGCCGACGCAGCAGGTGCTGACGGCGCGTGGGGACGGCGGGGAGCGGCGGGGGGAGCTGATGCGGTGGGGGTTGTTGCCGTCGTGGGCTTCGCCGTCGCCGAGGGCGAGCATGATCAACGCCCGCGGCGAGGACATGGCCGCGAAGCCCGCCTTCCGCAATGCGGTGGCGCGCCGTCGGTGTCTGGTCATCGCCGACGGGTTCTACGAGTGGAAGCGGGAGAGGCGGCGGCGCCTGCCCGTGTACTTCACGCTGAAGTCGGGGGGGCCGTTCGCCTTTGCCGGGCTGTGGGAGCGGTGGCAGTCGCCTGAGGGGGAGTTGGTGCATTCGTGCGCCATCGTGACGACGCGGCCCAACGCCCTGGTGGCGCCCATCCACGACCGCATGCCGGCGATGCTGACGCCAAGCTTGGAGGACGTATGGCTGGACGGGGCCGAACAGGACCCGCTGGCGCTGACGGCGCTGGTCGCCGAGCCGTACAGGGCGGAGGACATGGCGGCGAGGTTTGTGGCTCCGATGGTCAACTCGGCGGGGATCGATGCGCCGGAGTGCATTGCGCCGGCGGGCGAGGCGGGGGAGGCAGGGCAGGGGGGGCTGTTCTGAGGGGTGGGCCTGCGCCCTCCTGAGGGGAGGGTCTGGCTTGGCCTGCGCTGTTGTCCCACCTGCCCACCCTCCAACGTTTTTGGAAACAGGGGGGCTCCCCCTGTACCCCCGGCGGGGGCTGCGCCCCTGCACCCTGCTTGGGGAACGGAGGGGGCGTCGCTTGCCACCTGGCGCCGAGTGCGGGGGGAGGGAGGATTTCGTTTTGGCTTGCGCCGTCCTTCAGCGGGGGGATTGGCTTGGCCTGCGCTGTTGTCCCACCTGCCCACCCTCCAATGTTTTTGGAAACAGGGGGACACCCCCTGTACCCCCGGCGGGGGCTGCGCCCCTGCACCCTGCTTGGGGAACGGAGGGGGCGTCGCTTGTCACCTGGCGCCGAGTGCGGGGGGAGGGAGGATTTCGTTTTGGCTTGCGCCGTCCTTCAGCGGGGGGATTGGCTTGGCCTGCGCTGTTGTCCCACCTGCCCACCCTCCAATGTTTTTGGAAACAGGGGGACACCCCCTGTACCCCCGGCGGGAGCTGCGCCCCTGCACCCTGCTTGGGGAACGGGGGGAGCGTTGCTTTGTTGCCTGGGCGCCCGGACCCCCATCCTAACCTTCCCCCGAGTACAGGGGCAGGGACAGAGCAGCCCCCTGCACCCCGCTTGGGGGACGGGGGCGTCGTTTGTCACCTGGCGCGTTCCCGTAGGCGGGGGGTCAGGCGGCGACGGGTTCCGGGGGGCGGCGCTTTGGGGGGGTCGCCAGAAGTAGGGCTATGGAAGCAAAGAGATAGGCCAGGCTGAACAGGATGAAGGCGGGGGTGTAGCTTCCGCGCAGGTCGAAGGAGAGGCTGGCCAGCAGCGGCCCCGCTGCGTTGGTGAGCAGGTGGAAGGGCTTGGCAAACCCGGCGATCGTGCCCAATCGTCTGCGTCCGAAATAGTTGGCGAAGAGCATGTTCTCCAGGACTCTGAAACCTCCAAAGCCGAGGCCGTACACGGCGGCATAGAGGAAGGCCAACACGATGTTGCCGGCGTAGATCAGGATGGCCAGGCCGACGGCGCTGATGAAGAAGGCCAGGGCCGCGGTGAAGCGGACGTGAAGCCTCTCGGCGAGGAAGCCCCAGAACAACGTGCCCACGCCGCTCACGAGCAGGGTGACGGTCACCGTGCCCGCGGCGGCGGCGGTCGGGATGCCCCGGTCGGTGAGGGACGCCAGCGCGTGGAGGTTTGCGGCCTGGGCCGCCATGCTGGGCAGGCCCGTCGCCAGGATGATGAGCCACAGCGCCCTAGTCCCCATGGCCTCGCGCAGGCTCCATGAGGCCTCCAGCGGTTGCGGGCGGCGCCTGCCTGCGGCGTCGATGGAACCCGGCGGATGGACATCGCCGTCGGGGAGGAGGCCAACGTCCTCGGGGCGGCGCTTCATGAAGATCAACGTTGCCGGGATGGCAAGGACCAGGGAGGTTACGCCCATCGTGAACATCGCCACGCGCCAGTCGTAGAGAGAGATCAGCAACTGGGACACCACGAGGAAGATGGGGATGGCGGTCCACGTCCCGGAGTTGCTGAAGGCCATCGCCCGGCCGCGCTTTCGGATGAACCAGTTGGCCACGGCCACGGTCGCCGCCATCATGGCCGCGGAAGAGGAGAAGGCGCGGGCGAAGATGAGGAGGAAGTAGAGGTGCCACACCTGGTCGATGAACGCCAGGCCCAGGATGCAGCTCCCGGTTATGGCGACGGACCCCACGATGACCATGCGAGGGCCGTACCTATCGATGAGCGGGCCCACGCCGGGGGCGAGCACGGCGCTGAGGGCGGCGCCCATGGACACGGCGCCGGTCAGGACTGAGCGAGTCCAGCCGAATTCCTCGGTGATGGGAACGACGAAGAGGGAGAGGAGGAAGCTGCGGGTGGGGGCTTCGCTGAAGACTACCAGGAAGGATGTGCCGACGATGGCCCAGCCGTAGAAGACTTTGTATCTACCTATGCCGAATCTGGGCCCTGACTCCATCCAGTCCTCCCCGTTGGAGCGCCGCCATGCTACCCCCCGCGGCAGGGTGGGTCAAACGAGGGCTAGGCGGCATTTGGGTGGGGGGGAGGAGAGGGGGTCTGCTGGCTGCGTAGGGCAGCGAGACTCCTTGCACTTTCGAGCGCAGGTGGTGCAAGCTGGGCGCGGCGCAGGTGACCTGAGAGACCTCCATGTCTATGGCAGAACGCATACAGTGCAGCGCCCTACGCCGAGCGGAGTGACTCGGGATCGGCAGGGGTGAGCTGCAGCTGATGCGCGCCGAGACCCTCGAAGAGTTGCTCGCGACAGGTGAAGACCACGATCTGTACCCGCCGTGCGGCGTGGGAGAGGATGTCGAACATCAGCTGCATCCGCTGGTCATCGGAGAACACGAGCGCATCGTCCAGTATCACGGCGGCGGGTGCGCCCTGGTCAACCAGCATTTCAGCGAAGGCGAGGCGCACGAGGACGGCGATCTGTTCCTGAGTCCCCATGCTCAGATGATCGAAACGCTCCTCGTATCCCGCGCGGCGGGATATGCTGCTGATGTTCAGGTCTGTGTCCATGTTGATTTCGGCGTTGGCGAACAGCATTTGCAGGTAGGGGCGGACGCGGTTGAGGACAGGCGCGAGGTAGCGCTCTTTGGCTTCGTTCTCGGCGGCGCGAAGCGTCTTGCCGAGGAGGTCGAGGACCTCGATTTCGCGTTTCAGGTGATCGTGCTGTCGCGTCGCCTGTTCGAGTTCGTGTTGCGTGTGTTCGATGGCTTCGTCAATGCCGGCGCTGTCGTGGAATTCAATGCGTTCACGCAGGCGGGCGATGTCGGCCTTCAAATTGGCTCGTAAGTCCGTGCGTTGTTTAATCGTCGACTCCAGTCGTGTGATTCGAGCTTCGAACTGTGACCTCGCGCCTGCCGGCGCATCTTCTCCCAGCGCGGAGATAACCTGTTGCTGTTCCTCCACTGCTTGTTCTGCCGCGGCCGCCTCCGCGGCGAGTTGCTCATCCGGCGTGGTTGCGACATCCGTGCTTAGTTTCTCTTCACGCCGTTGGACCATCTCGGACTGGATCTCCATAGCGCTTTGCGCACGAACCACTTTTGAGCGGAGCTCCGCGAGAAACCTATCCCGCTCCTGCAGAGCCGCACGGGCGACCTGTTCCTCGCTCCTCGCTCTCTGAATCTCTCTCTGGGCGCTACGCAGCGCCGCCTCTGCATGATTCCGTTCAGGCAGTTCGGCAGTCTGCCATTCCGAGGGCAGGGCCGCCTGCCCTCGGCGCAACTCATCGAGCCGTGTCTGCAGGGTCGATTCGTCGTTTGGCGATGCAAGCCGCGCCAAATCCTCCTCTGCCGCGCTGGCGGTGGCCTCGAGGTAACGCCGCTGGTCGCGCAAGATTTCAGCCTCGGCGAGCGATTGTGCGCCCGCTTGCTGGAGTGCGGCGCGCAGATCTGCTTGGGCTTCCCGTTGCTTGCTCAAGAGCTGGTCGCGGTCGGCGACGCCTGGATCAATCAGAATCCGTCCGCGCTCCGGAATGTTGATGGCGACTGGCTTCACCGCTTCGATGGTCGTAGATGGATCGGTCAGGAGGGTGCTGTCGACCTCAATGCCAGCGAGACGATCAGCAGGAACGTCAAAGCTGATCCGAGTGGCGACAATGTTGAGTTGAGCAGTGGCTTTGTTGACTGCGTCCACGGCTTGGCGGACTCGTTGAAGAGATTCGTCTGTGACCTGAATCTGCTCAGCCTGACGCTGGGCGTCGTCGAACCGCTGCTGCGCGGCAGACATGTCGTTCTGACGCCGCAGCAGGTTGCTCAGTTCCGCTGAGCAGGCTATGAGATCGAGGGTGAGGCGACACTGGGCTTCAGACTGACTCGCTGCTTCGACGACGGCTTCGGCATCCTCTAGTACTTGACGCAGTGGTTCCAGCGCCCCCGACAATTCGCGCTCCTGTTGTCGTAACTCATCCAGGTGCGCGCCCATTTGGCGCAACTCCTCATGTTGAGAGAGGAGCTCGTTATGCAAGGAAGCACGATCGGACTGGGCGCGTTGGGCTTGCTCCAGCTGTCGCTGCCGGTTCTGGAGTTCGCTGTGAGCTCCTTCAAGCTGCAGCTCGTGCCGCTTCGTCGCGTCGAGCTGGTTCCGCGCTTCGGCCAGTTGTGCCTGATCGTTTCCGTCCTGATCGCCCTCGTCCAGCCGCTTGAGCCGTGTTTCCGCCGTCGCCAACTGCTCAAGCGTGTCCGACATCGCTTGCTGTTGCTGCTGTTGGTCGTCGAGACGTTTCTCCAGCTCATCGATCTGGTCGAGCGCAGTCTTGTAGTCGCCGCGTGGTTGGCGCCGCGCCTCCGTGATCAGTTCGCTGCGCCGTTGTTCGATGACCTGCGGCAACTCTCTGCCCCGTCGGCCTCCGAGGACCACGCCGACCTCGGACTCTAAGCCTGCGCTGAGGCTCGCCCGCGCCGAATCGGGCAAATTGGGTCTGCCGAAGGACTGTCCCTGCTGCACCCAGAGCACGCCCCACATACCCAGCGTTTCCGAATTCGCGCCGTGGCTGCCAGCCTCAGCAAAACCCAGCAGGTTGCGCAGCTTGTCTTCCGCGGCGTCCGCTTCGAGCAATGTCCCATCGGGACATTGCAGCTGCGCATAGGGGCTCTTAACGAAGCGCTTGGTCAGCGTGTACTCAGCGCCGTTGACTTCAAAGACCAGTTCCACGACCGGCGCCGCGCTGTTGCGGTCATTTTGCAATGCAATGATTGGCCGCGCCTTGGAGCTGTAGCGCTCGAACAGCACTGCTCGAAGTGCGTCCAGCAGGGTCGATTTGCCAAGCTCGTTCGGCCCGACGACCAGATTGAGACCGTCGCTGAGTTCGCCCAGCCGGGTCGGCTTGGTGAAGCGCTTGAACTGGTTGACTGAGAGCGTGCGCAGCTTCATCGCGGTCCCGAATCGAGTTTCTTGTGTTCGACATAGAGTCGGTGAAGAGCGGCACGAGCGAGGTCGGCATCGCTCCCGCCTGCTTCGGCGGTAGCTCGAAGATTGTCCGCAGCGGCGCGGACAATCCCGCCAGGGTCAATACTGTCCAGATCGTCGTCGGTGGGTTCCGGAAACAACTGCTCGCGGTCGATGCGGAGGTGATAGAGCGCCGCGGCTGCCCCTTCGACTATTTGTTCCTCGAAGTACTGCATACCAGCTAGAGAGAGCGTGCCGCTGACCCCCAGATTCATTAGCGTGCGGTTGGGGTCTCCATCGGGACTCCGAAGTTTGTGTTCGAGGAGGTCAATGTCTTCGAGGCTTGCCACATGTTCATCGAGCGATTCCCAACGGTATTGGCCTGTCGATAGGGGAGTGATGACGGGCAACTCGTTCGGGCCGTCGATTTCGACCAGCAGCGCGGCGCCTCTGCCGCGCGTCTGGAACGAGTCCGTTTCGGGTGTGCCGCTGTACCAGCAGCGCTCGTTGACCTGCAGTTCTCCATGCCAATCGCCAAGGGCCAAGTAGTCAAGCCGAGCGAGTTGTGGTCGCGCAGGGTCGATTGGGTTGGCCCTCTGCTCCTCATTAGTATCGAAGCCGTAGACAGCGCCATGCGCTAGCCCAATGCGGATCAAGCCAGCTTCGCTGACCTGATTGTTCATCCAAGCGGTGGGGTCGTCGAGGCTACGGCGATGCTGGAGTGGGGCTGGAAACAGGACGGCGGCATCTTGCTCGATGATGGTGACGGTCGGCTCGGTATGCGCGTGGATGTTGTCGGGCAAGCCGCGCTTGCAGAGTTGGTCCCAGAGCCCATTGGGTTGGTACCGATCATGATTGCCCGGCAACAGATGCCACTGCACCGAAGGGTGAGCCCGCATCCGCTCGATGACTTGGTTGCGCGAGCGTGAGGAGGGAGTTGCGTGGTCGTAAACATCACCCGCGACCAATACGTGGCGCACGTGGTGTTCGAGGGCGAGTTCACCAATGCGCGTGATCGCCTCCAGCCGCGCCAACTGGAGCCCCCCCATTGCCGCATCATCGATGAAGCGGAAGACTTTGCCGATCTGCCAGTCGGCGGTATGGATGAATCGGAATGTCCCCATCGCACAGAAGTATGCCACAACACGTAAGTACAGTAATAGTGTTTGTTGGGGAATAGCGGATGTAAAACGTCGCGATGCTCAGAAGCGATGGCGGTGATTCGTGAGCTAGCAGGTTAGGAAGCGCCCCGTAGCTGGGGGTTGGGGCGGGGGCCTTGACACCTATCAGGCACTTTGATAGTGTCCCACCATCGCATTACTAGGTAGTCTTGGGCGCTGCCTACCCTTTTGGGACCGGTTTCCGGGAGGCTCGTGACTTCACTGCGCGACCGTCTTCGTGGGGCGTCATCGACGCCTCCGGCCGCGCTGCCGCTGCTGACCCGTCATCTGTCGCTCGTGGAGGAAGGTCTTCGGGGCGCCGTGGGGGAGCGGGAGTCGGACCTGTTCACCATGCTGCGCTACCACCTTGGATGGGTGGACCCGCAGGGCCGGGCCGCCAGCTACGACCGGGGCAAGGCGTTCAGGCCGGCCCTGTGCGTCTTCACGGCCGCGGCGGTTGGCGGGAGGCCGGAGGCGGCTCTACCGGCGGCCGTTGGACTCGAACTCATTCACAACTACTCGCTGATCCACGACGATATCCAGGACGGAGACAGGGAGCGCCGCAAGCGGGCGACCGTCTGGGCCATCTGGGGACAAGCTGAGGCTCTGACGGCGGGAGACGCGATGAAGGTGGTGTCGGACCTGTGCACTCATGCGCTGTGCGACGCCGGCGTGCGCTTGGGCGATGCCCTTCAGATAGAGCGCATCCTGACCCAGCGTTGCCTTCAGATGATCGAGGGACAGGTGATGGACGTCTCGTTCGAGGGGCGGTTGCGGGTTGATGTCGATGAATACCTGACGATGATCTCCCTGAAGACCGGGGCGCTCATCAGCGCGGCAATGGAGATGGGGGCGCTAGCCGCCGGCGCCAGCGCCGAGACGGTCAACATCCTGGCCCGGTGCGGGCGCTACCTGGGACTTACGTTCCAGCTGCGCGACGACGCGCTGGGAGTCTGGGGCGACCACAGCAAGCTGGGTAAGCCGATTGGGGCGGACATCAGGCGGAGGAAGAAGGCCTTTCCGGCGGTCTACGCCCTTCAGCGGGCCACGGGTCCCGGCGCTGAGTTTCTCCAGGATATTTACGCGTCCAGCGACGAGATGACGGATGGAGAGGTGGCGCAGGTGTTGGCGGTCATGGAGGCCGCCGGCGCCCGCGAGGCGACCTTGGAGTTGGCTGAGGAGCAGTGTTGGAAGGCGCTGCAGGAGGTCAACAACGCGGCCCTGGCGCCGTGGGCGAGGACCGAGTTGGAAGACCTCGCCGCCTTTCTGCTCCACCGGGAATCATAAGCGAGACCAGAGGGAAGTTCAGCTAGAGAAGGCATAATGTCCGTTCCCCTGTCGCAGAGCTATACAGTCGCCAGCTACGTTGTGAGCCAGAAACTCAAGGGCCGGAAGCGGTACCCGCTGGTGCTCATGCTGGAGCCTCTCTTCCGTTGCAACCTTGCCTGCGCCGGTTGCGGGAAGATCCAGTACCCGTCGCAGATCATCAAGAAGCACCTGCCGCTGGAGGAGTGCCTGCGCGCCGTCGACGAGTGCGGAGCGCCGATCGTGAGCATTGCCGGGGGGGAGCCGCTGATGTACCCGTACATCGGGGAGTTGGCGCAGGCCCTCATCGAACGGAAGAAGTACATCTACCTCTGCACCAACGCCATTCTGCTGAAGGAGAAGCTGGAAGCGGGGTTGTTCCAACCGTCGAAGTTTTTGAGCTTCAGCATCCACATGGACGGGCTTCGCGAGGAGCACGACGAATCGGTGTGCAGGGACGGCATTTACGATATCGCGGTGGAGGCGCTGCGCGAGGCCAAAGACCGGGGCTTTCGCGTGACGACGAACACGACATTTTTCGAGGGGGCGGACCCGAGCCGGATGCGCGAGTTTTTCGACGAGATGAGCGGGCTTGGGGTCGAGGGCATGATGATATCCCCCGGCTACAGCTACTCCAAGGCGCCGGACCAGGAGCATTTCCTGCGCCGGGCGCGGACGCAGGAGCTGTTTGCCACAGCCCTGGAAGGCAAGAAGTCGGAATGGAACTTCAACCAGTCGCCGCTGTTCCTCCAGTTCCTGATGGGGAAGCGGGACTACGAGTGCACGCCCTGGGGCAACCCAACCTACAACATGTTCGGCTGGCAAAAGCCCTGCTACCTCCTCCAGGAAGGGTATGCCGACACGTTCGAGGAGCTGCTGGAGGAGACCGAATGGCAGAACTACGGCAAGGCCAGCGGCAATCCCAAGTGCCAGGACTGCATGGTCCACTGCGGCTACGAGGCGACAGCCGTGAACCACACTTTCTCATCGCTGAGGGCCTTGAAAGATACGGCCGTAGCGACTATCTCAGGCAAGCTGTAGGACTGTCTAGATGATCCACGAGGAAGAGCAGAGTCTCCAGGGCTGGGCGCCGGACCTGAGCGGCGGAATCACCGTGGCTGAGGTGGTGGAGCGCGCCTTCGACTACCGGGGCAACGTGACGCTGGTGCGCAAGGACGGGGCGGAGTTAATCGGATATCTCTTCAACCGCAATACCCAGGTTTCACAGCCTTTCGTCCAGCTTTATGACCAGGACGGGGCCGCCCACAGGATTCTCCTAGAGGACATCGAGAACATCATGTTTACGGGAAGGGACACCGCCGCCGGCCAGTCGTATGAAGCCTGGAAGCGGCGCAAGGACGAGGAAAAGGCGAGGCAGGCCGTCGAATGACTATGATTGCCGTCATAGCGGCCCTCCAAGAGGAGCTCCCCAACCTGCGTAGCGCCGGGGACGGCGTCGTGGGGGCGGTTACTGGGGTTGGCCGCGAGGCGGCCCAACAGGTCGCGAGGGGCGTGCTGGAGGCCAGCCGTCCTGACGCCGTCCTGAGCCTGGGATATGGGGGAGGGCTCCGGGAGGGGCTGACGGCGGGGGCGCTGGCGCTGAGCCCAAGCCTTCATTGCGAGGGTGAGCCTACGTTGAACGGAGACCGCCTGCTTCTGGAAGCGGCGGCGGAGCGGTTGGCCCTGAGCGGCATCTCCTACGAGTTGGGGGACTGTGTGACGGTCGATGGCGCGGCTTGGACTGTTGAGAGCAAAGCGGCGCTGGGACAGCGGACGGGGGCGGCGGTTGTTGATATGGAGAGCTACTGGATAGCCTGGGAGGCGCAGGCTGCGGGGTTGCCCTGGCTGGCCCTCCGGGCGGTGGTGGATCCTGTTGACAGGGCGCTGCCTCCCTTCGTGGCGGGCAAGGAGGGACGGGGAGTCCGGGATTGGGTTCTCCCCGCCCTGGGATATGCGCTGACGACGCCATCGGGGATTCCGAACCTGGTGCGACTTGGGCTCGCTTCCCGAAAGGCGCGGCGCTCCCTGAAGAGGGGCGCCGGGGTCGTCCTGCCCGCGCTGGCCGCCAGTGCAGGGGTGACGCCATGAGGGCGCTTGTCACAGGGGCGACGGGTTTCGTTGGGGGCGCGGTGGCCCGTGCCCTGGTTGAGGCGGGCGTTGAAGTCCGGGCCCTCGTGCGGAGCGGCGGCGCCCTGAACGCAGGCGACGTCGAGGTCGAGGAGGTCCGCGGGGACCTGCTGGACGAGGGGTCGTTGCGAGAGGCAATGACGGAATGCGACGCGGTGTTCCACGTCGCCGGCCTCTATTCCCTAACGGTGAAGGCCGAGGTCATCCGGCAGGTCAACGTGGAGGGCACGCGGAATGTCCTTCAGGCCGCCGGGGACATGGGGGTACGGCGGGTTGTGCACACGTCGAGCGTGGCCGCGGTGGCTCAGACCAACGGGCGAGAGGTTGCCGACGAGACATGGTTCCCAGAGCCTAAGCGGCTATCGGGCCCCTACAAGCGGTCGAAGTGGGAAGCGGAGGAGGTGGCGCGGGACTTCTTCAGGCAGGGCCTGGACGTGGTGATCGTGAACCCCACCTTCCCGATCGGCGCGGGAGACGTCAAGCCGACTCCCACGGGGAAGGTCATCGTGGATTTTCTGAGCGGGCGGCTGCCTGCGTACGTGGACACGGGCCTGAACGTGGTGGACGTGGAGGACGTGGCCCAGGGACACCTGCTTGCGTGGGAGAAGGGCAGGTCGGGGGAGCGGTACATCTTGGGCAATCGCAACATGACCTTGAAGGAGGCCTTCGACCTGCTGGCGAAGATCGCCGGGAAGAGGCCGCCAAGGTTGAAGATTCCCGTACCGGTGGCCCTCGCGCTCAGCTATCTGGACACGTGGATAGAGGGTTACCTTCTGAGGCGGGCGCCGGAGATACCTTTGGAGGGAGTCAAGACGGCTCGAAAGTATGCCTACGCGGATGCTTCCAAGGCCGTTGAAGAGCTTGGTTTGCCACAGTCGTCCATTGAGGAAGCATTTGAGAGATCAGTGGCCTGGTTTGCGGGCAACGGCTACGTGGAGAGCCTGCCCTGGCTGGAGAACCGCAAAGTCACGCAGATGCTGTAGGGGGCTATGAGCATGCGAGAGAGGAAGATGCCATCCATATCGAAGGGCCTGCCCGAGCGGCTGAGCTCGACGATCAACCGCTCGCAGGAGTACTTCCTGCGCGTCCAGTACCCGGAAGGGTACTGGTGGGGGGAGTTGGAGTCCAACCCCACCATGGAAGCGGAGCACCTGATGCTCTCCTACCTTCTGGGGGACGTGGAAGAGGAGCGGTGGCGCAAAATTGCCCAGGACATTCGGAATCGTCAACGAGAGGATGGGTCCTGGCGGATGTACTTCGGGGCGTCGGGAGACCTTTCGACCTCGGTGGAGTGCTACTTTGCCCTGAAGCTGGCCGGCGACCGAGCGGACGAGCCGGCGATGGTCCGGGCCAAGGAATTCATCCTTTCAAGGGGCGGAGTACCGAACGTCCGAGTCTTCACCAAGATATGGCTGGCCCTGTTTGGGCAGTGGGACTGGGATGGGACGCCGGCGATGCCGCCGGAGCTGATGTTGCTGCCCTCCTGGGCGCCGTTCAATATCTACAGCTTTTCCTCCTGGGCGCGGGCCACAATTGTTCCCATGCTCATCCTGCTGACAGACCGCCCGGTCTATCTGATCCCAGACGAGATGGGCATCGACGAGCTATATCCCGAGCCGCGGGAAAGCGTGAAATACTCCCTGCCCCGGCGCGGAGGACTTCTCAGTCTGGAGAGCGCATTCCTGGCCGCCGATAAGGCTGTGCAGTTTTACAACAAGCTGCCGTTCCATCCGCTGCGGGAGCTGTCCCGGCGCCGGGCGGAGCGGTGGATTGTGGAGCATCAGGAGGCGGACGGAAGCTGGGGCGGCATTCAGCCGCCGTGGGTCTACGCGCTGTTGGCGCTGAAGCACCGGGGCTATGACTTGGAGCATCCGGTGATGAAGCTGGGGGTAGAGGGCTTCAAGGACAATTGGAGCTTTGAGTACCAGGATGGGTCGGCTCTGCGGGTGCAGGCCTGCGTGTCGCCGGTGTGGGACACGTGCCTGGCATTGATGGCGATGCTGGATTCGGACATGCCGCCCGACCATCCGGCGCTCCAAGAGGCCTGCCGCTATCTCCTCAAGGAAGAGATACGGGTCCCTGGCGACTGGGCTAAGAAGGTGAAGGGCGTGGAGCCAAGCGGCTGGGCCTTCGAGTTCGAGAACGACCTGTACCCGGACGTGGACGACACGGCGGTCATCCTGATTGGGTTGGACCTGTGCCGGTTGCCGGAGGAGGAGGAAGAGCAGCGCCGGGCGGCGGTCCGCCGCGGGGTCGAATGGACCCTGGCGATGCAGAGCAGCAATGGAGGGTGGGCTGCCTTCGACAAGGACAACGACGCCAAGCTGGTGGCCAAAATCCCCTTTGCCGACTTTGGGGAGGTCCTGGACCCGCCCAGCGTGGACGTGACGGCGCACGTCCTGGAGATGCTAGGACGCTTGGGATATACCCGGGAGCACCCGGCTGTGCGCCGCGGGCTGGAGTTCATCTTGGCTCGCCAGGAGGACGACGGCTCGTGGTTTGGCCGCTGGGGAGTCAACTGCCTCTACGGTTGTGGGGCGGTGCTGCCGGCCCTGGAGGCTCTAGGGGAGGACATGTCGCAACCGGCGGTGCGGCGCGCCGTGGAGTGGCTGTTGGCCCACCAGAACGACGATGGGGGCTGGGGCGAGACCTGCGCCTCCTATGTTGACCCTCGGCTGCGAGGGGTGGGAGAGAGCACGCCCTCCCAGACGGGGTGGGCGCTGATGGCCTTGTTGGCCGCCGGGTTGAGCGAGCACCCGGCGATGGAGCGGGGCGCTGCGTTCCTGGCGGAAACCCAGAAGGACGATGGCGCCTGGGACGAGCCTTACTTTACCGGCTGCGGCTTTCCGGGGTACGGTATCGGCGACCAGCCGGACCGCCTGCCTCAGGAGGGGGAACGCAACTTCCAAGGGGAAGAGCTATCCGCGGGGTTCATGATTAACTATCATATGTACAGGAACTACTTTCCTCTCATGGCCCTGGGTCGGTATCGAAGGCGCATTGGGCAGCGGACGCAAGGAGCATTTTCGCCGGAGCCGGTGAGAACAAACTAACGACGCAACGCTCTCGAGTAAGGACCGGCCCGCCGCCGGCCTTCCCGGGGGCCTAGAGACTGAATTCCTGGAGCGCAAGGGTGATCAACATGATGAACTCCCGTCTTCTATCCACCGCCGTGAGCAATGGTCAGGTTGGCTGGGATGCTCAGATCTTTAGCATCAAGACCGAGACCACGCGCGCCCCGGAGTTTGTGGACATCACGGACGAGGTGCGGGAGTTCGTGAAGAGGGCGGGGATCAACGCGGGGTTCACCGTGGTGTTTTCCCGGCATACGACCGCGGCTATCAAGGTGAACGAACACGAGCCGCTGCTGATCAAGGATATGGAGCGGTTCTTGGAGAACATCTCGCCGAAAGACGCCTACTACCTGCACAACGACTTTACGATTCGCACCGTGAACATGGAAGAGGACGAGTGTCCCAACGGCCACGCCCACTGCCAGCACCTCGTCATGGGCACGAGCGAGTTCATCCCCGTCATGGGAGCGGAGCTGCTTCTGGGGAAGTGGCAGCGCATCTTCCTGGTGGAGTTGGACAGGCCCCGCGAGCGGGAAGTCCTCGTCCAGGTTATTGGATGCTAGGGGTAGTGACATGAAGCCGGCGACGGCCGGTCCGGCGAGCGCGTCGATCGAAGAGGCCTACGCTCACTGCGAGCGGCTGACCCGCACCCACTACGAGAACTTCACAGTCGTTTCCTGGTTCCTGCCCCGGCCGTTGCGCCCGCATTTCCACGCCGTCTACGCCTTCTGCCGTTATGTCGACGACCTGGGCGACGAGGCCCCCGGAAATCGGTTGGCCCTGCTGGACGAATGGGAAGCCGACCTGCGGCGTTGCTACGAGGGAACGCCGGAGCACCCCTACCTGATCGCTTTGCAGCAGACGATTCGGGCCTTCGACATCTCTATGGAACTCTTCCTTCGCCTCGTCGAGGCGAACAGGATGGACCAGGGAAGCGGCCGTTTCGCCACGTATGAGGACTTGCTGCACTACTGCCGTCATTCGGCGACGCCGGTGGGCCGGCTGGTCCTCCACCTTCTGGGGCGCCGGGACGCCGAGAGCCAGCGGTTGTCCGACGCCACCTGCATTGGGCTTCAACTGGCCAATTTCTGGCAGGACGCGGCCCGGGATGGGGAGATGGGGCGCATCTACATTCCCCTGGAGGACATGGAGCGGTTCGGCTACACAGAGGAGGAGCTCCTTGGGGGCGCGGCCAACGACAACTTCCGCAGGCTGATGGCCTTCGAGGTGGAACGGGCTCGCGCCCTGTTCCACGAGGGGTTGCCGCTGGTGGACCTGATGCGCGGCAGGGCGAAGCTGGACGTGGCGCTGTTCAGCATGGGAGGTCTGAGCGTGCTGGACGCCATCGAGAGGCAGGGCTACGACGTTCTGTCCCAACGCCCCGTGGTGTCCTCCAGGCGCAAGGCGGGCCTGATAGTCTCCACTCTACTGAAGCTGCTGACCCGTCGAAACCTGGTCTAGCGGAGGCGCGTTGCGCCCCGGGGGTCGAGCATGGGTCCCACGGCTGCTCCAGAGATCGTCGAGGCCTACCGGCACTGCCGGGAGCTCACCCGCGAGCAGGCCAAGAACTTCTACTTCGCCTTCATTACGCTGCCTCCCCGGCAACGTTCGGCGATCTACGCGGCCTACGCCTTCTGCCGCCTGTGCGACGACATCACGGACGGCGCCGAGCTGTCCCTTGATGGGCAGGCCGCCGCCCTGGATGAGCTGCGGGAGGACCTACGGAGGGCCTACGACGGGGCGCCGTCGGGCCCGGTGTTGCCGGCTGTGATGGATGCGGCGCGGACATTCGACATTCCACGCGAGTACTTCGACGACATTGTGGCTGGGGTTATGGTTGACCTGAGCAAGCGCCGCTATGAGACGTTTGACGAGTTGCGGGAGTATTGCTACGGGGTGGCGTCGACCGTGGGCCTGGTCTGCATACAGATCTTCGGGTACAGCCACCCGTCGGCCCGCGAGTATGCGGTAGACCTGGGGCTGGGGATGCAGCTCGCCAACATTCTCCGCGACCTGCAGGAAGATGCTCAGCGGGACAGGGTGTACCTACCTCAGGAGGAGTTGGCCCGGTACGGCTATGGTGAAGAGGAGCTGCGGAACGGCGTGGTCAACGACCGGTTTCGGGAGATGATGGCCTTCCAGGTGGAGCGGGCCCGCGCTCTTTCCAGCAACGGCCGCAACCTGCTGCCGCTGCTGCCGTTGCGTTCGCGGGCCTGCGTCAGCGTGCTTCAGGGCCTGTACTGGCGCATCCTGGACCGCATCGAGGCCCGCGGCTATGACGTCTTCAGCGAGCGGGTCCGGTTGAGCACGCCGTCGAAGGTTGCGCTGACGCTGGGGCTGTGGACCCGATCGGTGCTGTGGGACCCCCTGCGGCGGAGGTAGGAGTTCGCCGGGGCTTCAGGGGGCGGGGGGATTCTTTCGCGTCGCGCCTGTAATAAGGCTCCTGGGAAGTTCACCTGGCTGTACTGGAGCGAGGATTTTCACGTTGCGGTTCAGCTTGATGCTGTGCATGGTGTTCCGGCGAGGGCCGGGCTACGGACGCACTGTTATAGTGAGTCATCCGTGGGGAAGCGGTGAGTGAAGGAGGCGAAAAGTTGCGACTGGTATTGGCCGGCGCCGTCATCGTACTGATAGCGATAGCTTGCGGAGGTGGGGACTCCCCCACACAAACTGTGTCCCAAAACGGCAGTAGTGGGTCCGAGGCCACGGCCATCCCCACGTCAACCGTGACCCAGGAGGGTAGCGGAGGGTCTGACCTCACGGAGGCCGAGATTGCGGCCTACTGCGGGGAGATTGGCGACTTGACCTCAGCGTGCGATGCCGACGGCGCCAACCCCACCGGAGGGCCATCTGACGAATCGGCGGCGAGCAATCCGGCTAGGCTGCTGAGTCTCCTGCCTACGGGTAGCTTAATCTTCATTTTCGCCGAGGTCGAGCTGGTCTGGCAGCGGTCTTCTATGCGTCAGGAGGTCGAGTACGGATTCGAAGAACTGTCCAAGAGAACCTATGGCTTAATTGGATCGGACCTCTTGGCCTCCGGCGAGATCGAAAGTATCGCATTTGCAACCACCAACAATGATAATGCCAGCGCTACTATTCTCTTGGGCAACTTTGAAGGATTCTCAGAAGTGCTTAGGGAAGCGCCTTCCCTAGCAGATGCCAACAGCCGCTTCGATCCTCCAGGAGTCATCGATCCCTATCGCGGCTTGGAACTGTTTGTCTTTCCCTGGCATGACGACCTCTTCATAGCCGTCCCCGACTCCGAGACTCTCTTGTTGGCTGACAGCCCGGATCTCCTTAGAGAAACCATAGACCGGCACCTAGACGGCGGAGATCTCGACGCGTCTCTGGCGGGGCTGCTCAGCCACATAGACCGCGTAGACTTTCTAGTTGCCGGCGCCTTGGAGGACGGGCAGGGTGACGGTTCTTCACCGCCGCCCCCCACATTTTATGCCCATGCAGGCTTCCTTAACGACGGTGAGACCAGCACCATATACGCTTACTTTGAGTTCGCAGAGGACGCCAATTTAGAGGAAGCCATTGATCTTCTGTCTAACCAGCCGGACATCAGCGACCTCTTTTACGGCTACAAGAGCGACACCATAAAGCCCGTAGGTGAACTCTGGCAAGATGGCCGTGCGGTCATCGCTAAGGCGGTCGTTCCCGACAAAGATGTTCCCGATCTGTTCCTGTCGAATTGACGACTCGCGAGACTGGACAGGAGCGAGAACCTTCAGGCTGAGGTTCAGGTTGGCCTTTGTGATCGGTGCTAACGCAGCCCGGTGAGGCGCAAGCCTGAGTTGTCGTGAGCGGGAGGCCGAGCATGGTCCGACAGGGTGAATCAACTGTGACGACAGGCCAGCAGCGGTATGTTGCCCTTCTTCGAGGCGTCAACGTCAGCGGCAAGAACAAGCTGCCGATGGCGGATCTGAGAGACATCTTCACTGCGGCCGGCTGCGCGGCGGCGCAGACCTACATTCAGAGCGGGAATGTCGTGTTCGAAGCAGCGCCGGACTTGGCCGAACGGGCGCCTGAGATTGTGAATCGGGCCATTCGCCAGCGGTTTGGCTACGAGACGGCAGTCATCGTGCGTTCGAGCGAGGAACTGCGGCAGGTCGCGGCAACAAACCCCTTCGATACTTCCGGCGATCCGCGATTCCTCCAAGTGGCATTTCTCGAGGACACGCCCGGCCCCGAAGCGGTATCCCGTCTCGACCCCCAGCGTTCGCCGCCGGACGCGTTTGCGGTGCGAGGACGCAACGTCCACCTTCACTATCCCAACGGCGTCGCCCGAAGCAAGCTGACGAATGAGTACCTTGCCGCGCAGTTGCAAACCGCGAGCACCATGCGGAACTGGCGGACCGTCCTCACACTGCTGGAGATGGTCGAGGCACCGTAGTATTGGCCTATGGGTTGCTGAATACTATCCGCGGCGCGGTTGTTGACCCTGTGGGACTATTTGCGCAGCCTAAACGGGTAGGGCGCCTCTGCATGGCTTTCGGGTACTGGCGGGTTCTCTGCGGGACATGCCGAGGAGCACGAAATGACGCTGGAGTATGAGATGTGACTCAGGGGTAGATCGCGGCCACCAGACTGGACAAGAGCGAGGATTTTTACGTTGCGGTTCAGTTTATTGTTATAGAATTGCAGAGTTAGCAGGGCTTCGTGGAAGGGAGTGCGCATCGGGTGACTATATTGGCGCTCGCGTCCCGAGTATCGATCAACTTACCAAGAACTGTCTACAGGCTGGCATGGATTGGCCTGTTGTGTTTGGTGGCCGCAGCCTTGCTGTCGGCATGTGATGACGGAGATATACCTACCCCGACTCCGGAGCCGACAGCCACCCCGACGCGGGAACCGACGCCCACGCCAATTCGGACCGCTCGTCCTGGCGCGACGGGGCTGGACGACCCTCTCTTTCCCGGGCTGGGCAACGGCGGATATGACGTTTCCCGCTACACGGTAACCCTCGACATCGACGTAGACGCCAACGAGATTTCGGGCCGGACTCAAATCGAAGCTGACGCAACACAGGACCTCTCCTCATTCAATCTGGACTTTCGAGGCTTGACGGTTACGCAGGTTGCCGTGGATGGCCTCCCAGCCGACCACTCTCGCGCCGGATACGAGCTGACAATCGAGCCCGGTGCGCCGATCCCTGTGGGAACGACCTTCAATGCCACGGTCTCTTACGAGGGTCAGCCTTCGACCAGTTCTGTGCCTGGAACAAGTGTCCTAGTCGGCTGGATAAACTACGAGACCGGGATAATTGCGTACGGCGAACCCTGGGGGGCGTCCCATTGGCTCCCGGTCAATGAGCATCCATCCGATAAAGCCCTGTACACCTTCATCATCACGGCGCCCGAGCCCTATGAAGCGGTCTCAAACGGTGAATTGACCAGTACGACCGACCACGGGAAGACTGTGACATACGTATGGGAAAGCGTCCATGAGATGGCCAGCTATCTGGCGTTCCTGGCGGTCGCTCAGTTTAACGACGACGCCAGTGAAAGTCCTGGGGGGATAACTGTCGTTGACTCGGTTGAAGCGTCAATAGACGAATCCGCAAGGAGCAGTCTGGATAGCGTCCCTTTGATAATCGATTTTTTCAATGATTTGTTCGGGCCGTATCCATTCGAGTCCACCGGCTCCGTCGTCATTGATGAGGCAATCCCGCCGCTAGAAACCCAACCCCGGCCCGTCTACGGGATACAGGCCCTGGAGTCTTTTGGCGAGAGGTTGATAGCCCACGAGTTGGCGCACCAGTGGTTTGGGAACCTGCTTACTCCCGCGTCGTGGCAGGACTTGTGGCTGAACGAAGGGTTCGCCACCTACGCTGAGTGGCTGTGGTTAGACCACAAGTCCGGCGGCGGCGGTTTCGAGGGGTTCTGGGAGATGGTCTGGTATCCTGCCTACGGGCCGCCGGCGAATCCCGAACCCGGCGCCCTTTTCAGCGGCGGCGTCTATGAGAGAGGCGCAATGGCCCTCCACGCACTGCGCGGCGAAATCGGCGACGAGGCGTTTTTCAAGACGCTGCGCGAGTATGTGTCCCGCCATGCCGGGGGCAACGTGACAACCGAGGATCTTGTGGCTATGGCTGAGGAGATTGCGGGCAGGGATCTGGACGGCCTTTTCGATTCCTGGCTCTTCAGTGAGACCACGCCGCTTCCGCCGGGAAGGGACAGCGGTCTGGGAAATCAACCCCCGGTCGGTTAGGGCCAGCCGCCGGACCGGGTGTTCGCGAGGGACCAAGTCCTCGGGGGTGAGCGCCACCAAACCTTGTTAGACTGCTGGATAGCGTTGGGGTGGCGGCGGATAGGGGCTAGCCGTTCGGCTGGTATATCTCGGTGTCGGGGTTGTACTGGTACCATCCGAACCAGAACGAGGTCTGCGTCGGGATGCGCGACAGCGTCATGGAGGGGTCGTCCTCCCTGACCAGCGCCTCCGCGGTGACCTGCCACCTGGCGCCGGCGGAGTCCACCAGGGACCGGGGCGCGGCCTCAGAATCTTGGCCGTCCTCCAGCGAGAACGTCTCCCCGTGCCTTTCGTAGGCGCGGGCGGAGCGCGACTCGCCTGATGCCGCGATGACGACATCGACGCCTCCCACCGTGTCGTTGACTACCCGGGCCTCGCGCAGGTCATCGACCGTGTATGCCTTCTTCCCGTCGCCCACGGCGAGCCCGACGACCACCTTCCTGGGCTCTATCACGGGGTCGCGGAACCAGACCGGGAACCTTATCTCGTCCGTCGAGAAGTAGTCGTAGTAGATGGCCCGCGGGTCGTCCTCGGGCACATAGAACTCCGGCTGGTAGACGCCGGTCTGATTGGCCAAGACGGTCGTGTCAGGGTGCTCTGCGAGCCACTCCTCCCACGTCGCGACGACGGCCGAGAAGAAAGGCTGCTTGATGCCGGAATAGGCGAGCGGCCCGATGATGGGCTCCCCGGTGAACTGATGCCACAGCGACCGGGTGGCGCGGTCGTACATCACCTTGTTGCTGCGGTACAGCAGCCCCGAAGTCCCGAACGTGGTGCTCTGTCCATTTACGATGCCGGAATACACGATTCCGGAGCCGCAGAGCGTTCAGTAGACAAGCGAGATGGGCTCGCCTCCCAGTTCGTCGTTGGCTAGCTCGTGCGCATTCAGTATCCGCAGCGGGTACGCCCTGTGCTCGCCATTGATCGACACGCCGAACACCCTGTCGTCGGGCTCCAGATATCCCGCCATCTCGGGCTTCACGTGCAACGGTTGCTCCAGGGGCGGAATGCCGTCGACCCGCACGCCTCCCCATACGATCTCGACAAGGTTGGCCCTGGAGCCTCCTTCGATGGCCGGCTCCATGAGCTTGCCCATCGCCGGGTCTATCAGGCTGAGAAGGTTGACCTTCCACAGGGCGTAACCGGAGGGTGGCGCGTATTCGTCAAGCCTTGGGCCGATCCACTCCCACCACATGTGCCGGTCCAGACCGAAGTCCTCGCCGGTCAGGGCGGCGAGGGTCTCTATGCCGAATTCCGCCAAGTCGCGGGGGAAGAACTGCATAGCCTCCAGGATCACAGGCACCTGGGAGGCGTCTCTCTCCTCCTGCGCCCTCGTCAGCGCCGCCAACGTGTACTCCAGAGGATGACCTGCGCTCGACATCAGGAGGAACATGTTCTTGTTGGGGTCGTAGGCGAACGGCTCTGGAGTAGGCGTGGGCTCGGGAGACGCCGCCGCCGTTGACGACGGGGGCGGAACGGTAGCCGCAGCCTCCGCGGTTGTGGCCTCCACGCTGGGCTCCGCCGTCGCGTCGTTGCAGCCTATGACTAGGACAGCCACGGCCGCCGCCAAGAACGTCAGCCGGAATATGCGATTCGTCACGCGACCTACCTCTGCCAATTGAACTACGAGCTATGTTACACCGATGTGCTGAAACTGGCGCGGCGGTCGCTGTGGAGGGACAGGGGATTCCCCCGAGAGAGAGAGGCGCCCCCTTTGATTGTATATTCGTTACGCGTATCAGCCGGATTTCGAGGTTTCCAGGCACGGAGCCGTAACAGAGGCATAACAAAGCCGTAAGAGAGCTGTGATGAGCCGTAGTGAAGTCGTAGCGATACCGTAATGAACCGTGGCGGAGCCGTATGGCTCCAAAGAGCTTGTCTCGAAACAGCATTCGCTCTGGTCCCACCCTTCCTCGGACGGTTGTGCGTCTGGGGAACATCCCCCAGACGCTGCCACAGGGGGATTCTCTCTGGACTCCCCCAGTACAGACGTATGCGGCAGGCTCCAAGGAAGAGGAGCGGGCCGCCGGCCCGCTTCCTGGGGATACTTTAGCATCATGGCCATATCATAGCACAATCGTTCTTATTTTGCAAGAGGGGGGAGACAGGAACGCTTCCTAACCTGCCCCGGGTCCGGGGGCAGGGACAGAGCCGCCTCCGGGGTGGGGCGCGGTGTGGCGGGGGGCGGCTTGGTCAGAGGTTTCCTGGGATGATGCGACGCAACAAGATGCCGGCTTTCCGATACGCTCCTAAAACTGCGGGGTGAGGGTGGACGGCTCCGTCGCCTGCTGGGGCGACTCCGATACCGTCATACTCGCGAGGTGAGTAGGGGACGGCGACTTGAGCCGCCATCCCCCGGGGAGGAGGTCTTCCTTTCGGCTCGTCGTCGCCTCATTTCGGTTACAGAGGGACGAGTCAGGGAGGGTTGGCGGTACACAATAGACACCGGAAGCTGGGGTGCTGGTGGGTGGGGGGGTTGAAGGCCTAACGAGAAAGGTCAGTACGACGCGGTCGCGACTTCTGCCCCTGCGGCATCCAATAGCCAGCGCGTGGCTCGATGAAGATGTAGGTGGGCCAGAAGGACTCGAACTTGTCACGAGGGTACAATGAGGCACATCGGGACATCCATCCCATTGGGCAACGCCGTTGAGTCTGAATTGACACCAAGGAATGTCCTTGCTGAATTGGAATGAGTCATAAGCCTGACTTGCCACATAGTTCGACGTGGTACAGGGCTGGGGGATACAATAGCCGCACGGGCATGGCACTGAGATTCTCGCCCTTCGTATACCCACGTTCGTCTCGGTGCGAGTGGCGTCGGGGTAGTGACAGAAAGCCCAGAGAGGCCAAAGATGACTAAGTTTCAGGCGCTTGAGATCGCAGGTTGGCGCCAGTTCGGCTCGGTTCAGATTGAATTTCACCCTCAGGCGACGATCATCACCGGCGCGAATGGCTCTGGCAAAACAACGCTTCTCAGCATTTTGAGTCAGCACTTCGGGTGGACACCGACCTTCATAGGCACTCTCCGAATCGACCGCCGGGGAGCTCTAAGGTACTTCTCCGGAGTCATCAGTGACGTCGACGACGGGAACCTCGATGTGGGGAAACTCACCTACGACGACGGAGCCGTCGCGGCCCTCCAGTCACCCACGGAAGGTGCCACCTTCCAGATCGCAATCCGTGACTCACAGGCAGTGCCCGGCGTCTACATCACCTCGCACCGCCCGGTCTACTCCTATCAAAGGGTGACCGAGATCCCTACCGACGTTAAGGCAGGTGATCAACTGTTTAGACAGTACCTGGACAATCTTCGCCAGTTCTACCAACCCAAAGCCCAGATTCAGTCCCCCAGCTACCGACTAAAGGCGGCGCTGATCTCGCTGGCAATGTTCGGCTATGGAAACCAAGTCGTTACACCGAACGACGAGGCGCGCGAGACGTTCGAGGGCTTCTCTGAAGTCCTCCGCCGTGTGCTCCCCGCTGACCTCGACTTCCGACGGATCGCGATGCAAATGCCAGAGGTGATCCTGGAGACGGGAACCGGTGACTTCTCGCTGGACGCAGCGTCGGGTGGCATCGCCGCACTTGTGGACGTCGCTTGGCAGATCTACATGCGGTCTCGCTCGGATGCGACCTTCACCGTTCTGATGGACGAGCCTGAAAACCACCTCCATCCACGCCTCCAACGTTCCGTGCTTCCTGGACTCCTTGCCGCGTTTCCTAAAGCGCAATTCATCGTTGCTACACACAACCCGTTTGTGGTGACATCGGTCCGGGATTCGAACGTCGTAGTCCTCGACTTCGTAGACGGTCGCGTGAAGTCCACAAAGCTCGCTGATGTCGACCGGTCCGCTACCGCAAATCAGATCCTTACAGACGTTCTCGGGGTGCCGTTTCCCGTTCCCCTCTGGGTGGAGGACGAAGTCGATAAGATTGTTGCCTCCGTCGGGGAAAAAGAGCTCACCACGGAGTTGCTCTCCACACTTAGAATGCAGCTCAACTCAATCGGCCTGGGTGACCTGTTCCCAAAGGTCATAGACCGACTTCTGCCGGCCAATGACACAGGCAAGGGCGGCATAGTGTGATCCGCCTGAGCCATGGATCGCGGCCTCAAGTTCTCGTAGAGAACGGCGAGGCGTGGACTGCTGAGTACGTGAACTGGTGCGTGAACCCCATAGGGACGGCTCCGCTCCGCTACGCTCACCCGGAGATCCGTTCAGCGCTCGAGGCAGAGACGGCTTCGAAGTGCGCATATTGCGAGGGACGAATCAGCGATGTCGCCTATACGCACATCGAACACAAGCTACCGAAGAGGAAGCACCCGAAGTTGGTCTGTGACTGGGAGAACTTAACTATCGCCTGCCCTAAGTGCAACACGAACAAGGGAGACTACGACATACGAGAATGCCGACTACTCGACCCTTACGTAGATGACGTCGAGGAGGAAGTAGCCTTTGGCGGCCCGCTCGCACTGCCACGCGGCGGCGCACGTGCCCGGGCGACGATTACTCGCTTGGATCTGAATCGGAAGGACTTACTCTTCGCGCGGGGCGAGACTCTCATGCGCCTACATTGGCTGCTGGATCTTGTGGAGCGAGCGGCGAGCGAACCGGCTCTGTTGCAGTCACTCTGGCTTGACATCGACGCGGCGACAGCTGCAGAGGGAGAGTTCGCCTCCGCGGGCCGCCAGTTCCTTGAGTCGCAGATGGCGGAGCGAGGCCTTACAAAGCCCTGAAGCAAACTACCCTGCTAGAGCCCGTCCTACGGCCAGGATCTGCCGACACGTCGGGCTGCGCATCACGACCATATCGTGACCTTGCAGCCAGACTGGTCTTCGTGTCGGAGAGGCTACCGACCTAGGAGAAGCCGAAGTTCATTAGTTCTTCGGGCTTGGAGGCGTGCAGGTGGCGCTCAGGCGTAGGTTCGGGGGGAGTTGGCAGGCTGTACCACCGGGCAACGAGCGGTGCTCGTGCGTCGTCAAACAGCAGGATTTGCCGCTGGAACTCCATTTTACAGAAGGCCGCCACCTGTCGCAGCTACTCGGGAATAGGACACCCCAGAGCGTCACGTCCGCTCAAAAGTTCGCGATTCAGTACGTGTAGGCCCACTATCCTGTGCACGCGGGTTTCTGCGGCTTCATGGACTGCTTCTCGGCGGTTCGAGTCCACCGTGCCTTTCGCCCCAATCGAAGTGCTCGACGAGCAATTTCCCGTAGCATCCTGCCTCTAGCACCTATCCCGATGCTCGTTGGAGTAACACAACAGCTGGCACAACGAATGGGGGCAGGTCAGCCAAACTTCGCTCCACCCTTGATTTCCCGGCTGACGGCGCGCAGCCCTTTCATAAGGCCGTCGAGCCTCATCAACGTCCAGACCCTAGGGACAGCAGGCGACAAGGCGGTTTGCGGCTATTCGTACCACCCCGAGGCGAAGATCAACCCGTCATGGCGCACTGCCCAGGTATGCTTCTGCCGGTCATCACCCGTTTCCGGGTTCAGCAGCACGTAGTCGACCCAGCGTCCCGACTCGGTGGCGCCCAGCAAGTCGTCGCCGTAGAAGTACCCCGCGGCGTCGACGCGGAGGCTGGGCTCCCGACCTCGAAACATCGGATTATGGTGGGCTATGGTGTAGCCGCTCTCGTCGACGATGAAGACGTACCACTGACCGTCCACACTCTCCCTGGTGTTGTAGTAGGCCACTGCGTCCTGGCGGCCGATGGCGTTATACAGGTCGATAGCCTGCCCTACGAGAGCCCTGGTGTAAGCGGGGGTGTCTGACTTGCCAGGCGCGCGCTCATACCAGCCTGATCCAAAGGTCAGGCCGTCGTACTCAACCACCCAGGAATGTTTGGTCTCGGCGACGCCAGTGGCGGGATTGATGAAGGTGTAGCTGAGCCATTCGCCGTCCTCGTCGGCAACGGCGACCACGGCTTCTCCAGCGGGATAGTTGTTGGGCCCGACGGCTGCGGAGGTGGGCTGGCCGACGAGGTCGGGGTTGGCGGCGTGGGCGAGCACCATGTCGGCTTGGTCGACGATGAAGACGTACCACTGGCCGTCCACACTCTCCGTAGTGTTGTAGTAGGCCACCGCGTCCTCGCGGCCGATGGCGTTATACAGGTCTATAGCCCGCCCTACGAGAGCCCTGGTGTAAGCGGGGGCGTCTGACTTGCCAGGCGCGCGCTCATACCAGCCTGATCCAAAGGTCAGGCCGTCGTACTCAATCACCCAGGAATGTTTGGTCTCGGCGACGCCAGTGGCGGGATTGATGAAGGTGTAGCTGAGCCATTCGCCGTCCTCGTCGGCAACGGCGACCACGGCTTCTCCAGCGGGATAGTTGTTGGGCCCGACGGCTGCGGAGGTGGGCTGGCCGACGAGGTCGGGGTTGGCGGCGTGGGCGAGCACCATGTCGGCTTGGTCGACGATGAAGACGTACCACTGGCCGTCAATGCTCTCGCTGGTGTTGTAGTAGGCGACGGTGGCATCGAGACCTTCCGACTGGTACTTGCTGATGGCCGCTTTGACGAAGTACCGGGTGTACTCGGCGGGCTCCCACTTGGGGGGCGCCGGCGCCGGCGGTTTGGCGGCGGCGATCCTCGCCTCCGACAGTTCTTGCAGCTGCTCAATGACCGTGGCAATGGTGGCCTGATCCAGAGAGGCGATGTCCCCCGCGGGACCGGTAGGCCCGGCCGGTCCGGGAGCACCCGCCGGGCCCTGAGGCCCGGGCGGCCCTTGTTCCCCGGCAGGCCCCGCATCTCCCCGGCAGGCAGCACCGAGCAGGACAAGAGCGATGATCACTATTGCCGCGACTAGTTTGCGCACTGTCAAACCCTCCGCTTGCGTTGTGTCTGGCACAGGATGGCTCCCGATAGTTGTACCACCCGTCATGTTGGTCTGACAAGCACGGGAACAGGGTGTGCGGGCATGAGGATCTGCAGACCGAGTCGAATCACCCGAGGCTCCTGGCTAGCATCTACGTTCCATCCGACGGGAAGGGGTCTTGTTCACTAGCCAGCGCCTGCGACTCCTGGATGGACATTCCCCGTTTGGACTTGTCCCCCCATAGGCTCTTCACATACGTGAGCACTTCGACTATCTCTTGGCGGCTGAGCCGATCTCCAAATGCAGGCATTGCACTCTTGAAGCTCGGAATGCTGGGGTCTTCAAAAATCTTTCCACCCTGGCTTACAGTGAGGTACAAGAGGCCGTCCGCATGGTGCCAGGTATGCCCGTCGCCATTTAGCGGCGGCGGGGGCAGTGTGCCGTCGTCCTTACTGACATGCCAGTCCGGTTGACCCTCGCCAGCGGCTCCGTGACATACGGCACAATTTGAGGCGAAAATGTCCCTTCCTGCTGAAGAAGCCTGCGCTGTGGAGACGCTGTCCGGTGTCGGGATGTCTGGGCTAGGGGAAGACGAGCACGCGGTCAGCAGGACGGACGCGAGTAGCACTGTGGCGACAGCGCCAAGGCAACCAAGGGCCCTCACACCGGCGGAACGGGCGTAGCGAGCTCTTTGCAAGGTCGGCTCCCTGTGGCGGGGCGGGGCGTTTAGGGGTCGCGCCAGAAGCGCTCTTCCTTGAACCGCCATTCCTCGGGGAGGAGGTCTTCCTTGACGCCGGTGATCATGCCGGGGTGGCCGCAGGCGTAGACCAGGGTGTGGGCCTTCTCCAAGCCCCAGAGGCTGAGGCGCTCCTTGACCAGCTCGTGGATGAGGCCGGTATGCCCCGTCCACCCGCGGTTGATGTCCGATTCCGGAAGGCTGACCGCCGGGATGAACTCGACCGACTGCGGATGGCGCCGGGTCAACTCTATGAGCTCCGCATCGTAGATGAACTCGTCTTGGTGGTTGGAGCCGTCGAAGATGAAGAAGCGGTTGTCGCCGGGGCCGTCGCGGAAGTGGTGGCGCAATATGCTGACGAACGGGGCGAT
Source organism: Dehalococcoidia bacterium (assembly GCA_965263165.1). GTDB lineage: Bacteria > Chloroflexota > Dehalococcoidia > Lucifugimonadales > SAR202-VII-2 > SAR202-VII-2. The sequence goes on along the minus strand of OZ253584.1, from coordinate 108,492 downwards.
GCCAGTGGTGGTCGCCACCATGACGTGGTCTCGGGCGTCCGGGTCGAAGGTGAACAGCCCCTTGGCCCGCGGGCGCATCGTCACGTCGTCGCCCGGCCCAAGCTCCCAGAGACGGGGCGTGAGGACGCCGCCTCGGTCCGGCCCAACGCGGCGCATGAAGATTTCGAGCAGGGGTTCAGAGGGCGCCGAGGCGATGGAATAGGGGCGCTCGACGCCGTCGAAGCCCAGGGTGGCATACTGGCCGGCCTTGAAGGAGAAGGGAACCCGGGGTTCGAGCCAGAGGATGAAGAGGTCTCTTGCGAACTGGCGGCGGCGGACGATGCGGGCCGTGGGAAGCTTGGCGGTCGCCAGCGATTCCGGCGCTCGGGGCGGGGAATGCTCTTCCATCAGGCGCATCCCATTCGCTGGAGGCTCCAGGCGCGGGCAGCATTGTCCTTGCCAGCCTGGTTGGACGGTAAGGGTCTCGCTTCACGGCATTCTACCATGAAACACTGCGGCGGCTGCTTCCGTCCTCAGGGATGGGCCTCGTTTCGGGCCTGTTCACACTAGGGAATCTCTGAACAAGCTGTGCGGGGCGCACTGCGATTCAAGCGCATGACGGGGGACGCTTCCTAACCTTCCTCCGAGCATCCGGGCATGGACGGGAGGGGGCTTATGGTGGCGGAGGCGGTTGTCCCACCGGCCCACCCTCCAACGTTTTTGGAAACAGGGGGACTCGCTGTACCCCCGGCGGGGGCTGGGCCCCCTGCACCCTGCTTGGGGGATGGGACGCTTCCTAACCTTCCTCCGAGCATCCGGGCAGGGACGGGAGGAGCTTCTCCCGGCCTCAACCTCATTCTTTGATTGTTTGTGACTCTTTGATTGTTTGTGCGCCTGCTTTTTCTTCTCCCGTAGGCGTGGGGCCGTAACAAAGGCGTAATAGGGCGTAACAAACCGTAAAGGAACTGTAAAGGAACCGTAATGGTTCCGTAACGAACCGTAACGGAACCGTCATGGAGCGGGATGGCTCCAAACCGCCTGTGCCTTATAACGGCACTGGCTCCGGTCCCAGCCTTCCTCGGAGGGTCTTGCCCCTTGGGTTGTTCCCTCAACGCCCCTGCCGCAGGGGGATTCTCTGTAGTTAGCCTCCAGTGCAATATGTATGCGGCAGGCTCCGAGAAAGAGAAGCGGGCCGGCTGCCCACTTCATGGGCTACCATAGCACAATAGTTCGTATTATGTAATGGGGATGTGGCAGAGGCTTCCCCCGAGGCAGGGGGCAGGGATTGGGGATGGGTGGGCTTGTTGTGGCCTGCGCCTTCCTTCAGCGGAGGGTCTGGTTTGGCGTGCGCCGTTGTCCCACCTGCCCGCCCTCCAACGTTTTTGGGTACAGGGGGACTCCCCCTGTACCCCCGGCGGGGGCTGCGCGCCCCCTGCACCCTGCTTGGGAGACGGACGGGGCTTTGTTTGATTGTATGCGTTACTGCGTTTTCTTCTCCCCCGGCGCTCCGTAGGCGTGGAGCCGTTACAAAGGCGTTACAAGCCGTTACAAGGGCGTTACGAGTCGTTACAAAGCTGTTACGAGTCGTTACGGAGCCGTTACCAATCGTTACGAGCCGTTACGGAGTTGGATGGCTCCAGGAAGCCTGTGCCTTACAACGGCATTCACTCCGGTCCCAACCTTCCTCGGAGGGTCTTGCCCCTTGGGTTGTTCCCTCAGCGCTCCTGCCACAGGGGGGATTCTCTGTGGTTAGCCCCCAGTGCTCATGTATGCGGCAGGCTCCTAGGAAGAGAAGCGGGCCGGTGGCCCACTTCATGGGGGTACTACAGCACAATCGTTCGTATTTTGCAATGTCGTATTTTGCAATGGGGGTGGGGCATAACCTGGGCGGATGGATTTGTTGTGGCTTGCGCCCTCCATCGGCGGAGGGTCTGCTTTGGCCTGCGCCGTTGTCCCACCTGCCCACCCTCCGCCGGGGGTACAGGGGGACACCCCCTGTACCCCCGGCGAGGGCTGCGTCCCCTGCACCCCGCTTGGAGAGATGAGGGGGGGCCGTTGTTCTGCTTCCCGCGAGGGGGACCCCCTTCCTAACCTTCCCCCGAGTACGAGGGCAGGAAGAGAGGCGCCCCGGGGGGTGTTGTTGTGGCCTGCGCCCCCCTTCAACGGAGGTTCTGGTTGGCATGCGCCGCTTCGTTGGCGGCGAGTTCCGGTAACCCGACGCCAACCGCGCCTTCGCCTTGAACGCTAAGGAGTGGCTTCTCCTATGTCCTCCTCGTCTCCTGCCCGTGCGGTCCTACAAGCAGAACTCAAACTTAACTATCTGTCCAAACTTCAGAGTTCACTTCAGTAACCGCCACCATCTCCCCCTCCCGCTCCGGAACCAGGCAGATAGCGTTTGGTAGGCGTATGCGACCTCACTTTACCAGTGTCGTAAAATGACACACCATGCTTTTTTAGAAGGCTGAACTGGGCATCGTTCGAGACGTGGTCCTTTGCTGACGAAAGCCAACCCTTGATGTTCGCCTCATACGATAGCAACCACTGACTGTCGCGAAGTCCATCTTGTGTCAACACTTGCTGCCAATTTCGTAGTGCCATCTTGAGTGCTGTCTTGCTACGGATCAATCCTAAAACTTGAGCGTGCAGCAATAGCAACGCTGCAACCGAGTCATCCATCTCAGCAACCGCCGATGCCGGAGAGTTCTTGATCTGGAGATGGAAAAGCAAGCATCCCCACAGGGCCCAGGCCACCTCGCTGCCATGGCCTAGCGGCGCATGTGAACTCAATAGGACGTTGAAAACCTCGCTAACTTTGGGCACGTTCAAAGGGAAGCCTTTGTTCTTATAGAAATGCAAATGATCGACCACTGCTGGCAATGCGCTGGGCTCGACCATTGCACACTGCAAAAGGAGATCTTGGCATAGCGTCCAGTTCTTCCTGGCAATGTCGACAGAGCGCAACCGCTGGATCGCGTACTTCAGAACTTCTGAATCGCGGTTCAGTCTCGAAAACTCGAAAGCGCGATCAAAATACCTTCGCAGGTCCCAAGTCTGGGAATTGTCATCGAACTTAAACGCGCGGAGTTCCGATGCCCAATTTGATTCTATAGGAACGGGTAGTTCCACTATAGTTGTTTTACCCGGGTTGAGCTGTAATTCGTATTCGCTCAGCACCTTTTGGAGAATCGAGACTGCTCTCTCTGCATCGGCTCTAGTAGTGAACCCGAATTCGAAGTCGTCATATGATCTAAAGCCATTTAGCTCCAATTTCTCTTTCTTCATACTCTTACAGAATTCTTCATCGATCGAGGATAAGACTATTTCTGCTATGATAAATGATGTGTCAGGACCGATTGGGATACCAATAGTTTGACCGTGCTGACCAACCCTGACGAGCTTGTCCAATTGATTGCCGATTAGGGCAGATGGACCCCGACGAGATTTCGCCTCCGCCTTCGTATGCAATGCCCAAGAGATACTATGCGTGTAGATGGATGGATAACAATTGGTGATATCCGTTTTGAGTATATATCTTGACTTGGCGCGCAGATCTGCCTGATGTGTCGGTTGTTGATTGAACGGGACTTCCGCCACTACGGCTCGATCCGCCGAGGACATCTGCGGCTTGCTCAACGAATGCGAGGATTTCCGGCATTGTTTCTCCACGAAAGCCCAATTTTGTTCGAACCACTCCGACAATCGAAGAAACGACAGCGGGTTGGGTATAGAAAGAAGGCGTCGCAGACTTCCCGCTCGAGATAGGCTGTGCCGAGCGGGAACGGTTTCCTGACGCCCCTTAGACAGACTAGCGAATAGGGAAGGATCACGTTCTAGAAGAGATTCGAATGACTCTGTCGTGAACGGCGGGGGAAGCTCTTTAGGGAAGTAGCCTGGCTTTAGCAAGTCGACAAGCTTCACCATAATATCCAGAAATAATACCTACTCACCGGAATAGAGCCCACAAGTCTTCGGGAAGATCGCCATACATTATCGTCGTTCCAACCCCACCCAGCAAGTGGGCACACGCGACCAGGATCGGATTCGGATTCTCCAAGGAACGCTTTGACCGCCGCTTCACCGCAGTCTCCTCGGTCAGAAACTCCACCTGCGAGAACGGCGACTGCCGCATCTTAGGGACACAGTCTGATTACAGTACACTAAGGCCAAGTCTGGTAGGCCATCCCGCCGTCCACTCTGCCAACACCCTCTTGCGGAAGTGGAACGTGTGTGCTAATGTAGGCCCATAGCAGGTTAGTCCCGCCCCCTTCGGGCCGGCTCTGTTTCGGCCCGTCTTTGGTTGCTTATCAGCCCGTCCCTGGGAGCCCGTCTCGCCGAGGCGGGCTTTTTTGTGTGGCTTGCGACCCCGCCCCCATACCCTCGGTTGTCCTGGAGGTTGCGTGAGCAGCATTCCCAACGCCGTCGCCACGGTCGACGGGTCAGAGCCCCTTCCTAACTTGCACCCGAGCACCCGGGCAGGAAGAGAGGAGTTGCTCCTGCACCACGCTTGGGGAACGACAGCCTCATCCTTGACGGTGTAGGCGCATGTGTCGTTTTACGGTCCTGTATTGACAATGCAATGGGGGGATTGGCTTGAACAGGCTCTCGCGGGGACAGCCGACGGCGCCGGGCCGTCCGGCGGATGTGGTATCCTAGGCAACCGGAAAGGGGCAATCGGAAAGGCCATGTACGAAAAGCAGGTTCTCGACCACACGGATGCGCTCGCCATCGTGGAAGCAATGATGGAGGCTGCGCCGCGGGTGACGGAGCGTCCCCTGGCCCTTGCCGTGGTGGACGACCGGGGCGAGCTGATGGCGTTCGCTCTGATGGATGGAGGGACGCATTTCGCACGGCACTACGCCACCCGGAAGGCCTACACGGCTTCGCGTATGCGCGCCGACCTGCGGGACTTTGCGGCGCAACGGGGCGCCCAAGGCCGCAGCGTGACCGACTACGGCGACCCCGGCCTTGTGGCCTCGGCGCGAGGAGGCGTCGCCATCCTCGCCGGGGATGGGTCGGTGGTCGGCGGGGTGGGGGTCAGCGGAGCATCGCCCGATGAAGACGAGGAGATTGCCCGCTTGGGACTGCAAGCGGCGGGCCCGTAGGGGAGGTCGTGGTTCCCGGCGGGCGCCGGGGGTTCGGGGACGCGGCGCGCTGAGGCCTGGGCCGACACCACCCTAGGGAGCGCTCCACACCCCTGGGGGATCCAAGGAAGGCGGACATGCATCTGAGGCAGTATCTGGGGATCCGCGAGGCAATGGGGGCGGTCAAGGCCATCATGGCTGAGGCCGACCGCGTGCCGGGCCGCCCCATATCTGCCATCGTTGTCGACCACCGGGGGGACCTGCTGTGCCTGGCCGCCATGGGGGAGGTGAACACGGCCCTGGCGCGCCAGAACGCTTTCAAGAAGGCCTACACCTCGGCCTGCATGCGGGTTAACGTCCGCGACATGGAGGCGAGGGCGCAGGCACAGGGGATTGGGAGCATCGCCGCCTATGGGAACCCCAACTTCACCGGCGGCATGGGCGGCCTGGTGGTCACGCGGGCGTCGGATGGGGCGGTGATGGGCGGGGTGGGGGTCAGCGGGCGCAGCAACGAGGAGGACGAGGAGCTGGCGATTGTGGGCCTGGCCGCCCTCGAGCAGGCCTGGGCCTCTTAGCCGCCTCGCAGGGCACGATGGCAGACGTAGACCCCATAACCTACGAAATCGTCCGGTCCCAGCTTGACGGCATCGTCCAGGAGATGCAGATAGCCATCTACCGGACGGGCTACTCGACCCTGATTCGCGAGACCCACGACATGAGCTGCGGCCTCGTCGACCGCGAGGGCAGGGTCGTGGCCCAGCACGCCAGCATCCCCATCCACCTTGGCTCCTATCCGGCCTGCATCGAGGGCCTGCTGCGGTTCTACGGGTACGACGAGATTGAGGAAGGCGACTGCTTCTTCGTCAACCATCCGTACTTCAGCGGCATCGCTCACAGCCTCGATAGCGCGGCGATCACCCCCATCTTCTTCGAGGGCGAACTGGTTGCTTTCGCCATAAGCATCACCCATAAGGGGGACATCGGGGGACTCACGCCGGGGAGCCGGCAGGTCAACGCCAGGGACCTCTTTGGGGAGGGGATGCTCGTCCCGCCGGTGAAGCACCGGCGCCGCGGCAAGCTCGTCCGGGAGACCGACGTTCTCATTCGGGCGAACAGCCGCACGCCTGAGCTGCTGTTGGGGGACTACAACGCGCAGGCGGGGCCGGAGAGCAGCATCGGCGCCCGGCGGCTCAAGGAGTTGATGGCCAAATACGGCAAGGACACGGTCTTGAGCGTGTTCGACATGGCCGGCGATAAGACGGAGCAGCACCTGCGGGCCGAGATTTCCAAGTGGAAGGACGGCGTTTACGAGGCTGAGGCCTATCTGGACAATGACCTCGTGGACATGGACAAGCCTGTCCGCTTTCACGTCAGGTTGATCAAGGAGGGGGACCACCTCACGCTCGACTTCTCGGACACCGCAGACCAGAACCGGGGCCCGGTGAACTGCCGTCCCCCCATCATCATGGGGAGTTGCATGTACGCCATCCTCGCCATGATGGAGATCCCTCCGCCAAACAACCACGGGACCACCCGCGTGATCGACTTCGTGATGAGGCCGGGGAGCGTGTTCAATCCCACCTATCCCGCGCCGGTGAGCGTCTACGCCCAGGTCCTCTTTACGCTGGAGGATATGGTGATCAATGCCCTGACACAGGCGGCGGGCCGTCCTTCGAGGGCGCACCACGGGGCGGCGGGGAATATCATCATCGGCACAAGGCGTTCCGGGGTCCGCACGACCGTGCAGTACGAGTTGACTCCCGGGGGAAGCGGGGCCTTCGCCGGCGGCGACGGTTGGACGGGCTGCGGATTCGGCGGCACGGGCCCCAAGATTGCCTGCGTTGAGGTCCTGGAGACGGAGTACCCGATTCGCATGCGCCGCTTTGGCATCGTTCCCGACTCGGCCGGGCCGGGCCGGTTCCGGGGCGGCTTCGCCTACGTCCGCGACTATGAGATTCTCCTGGACGGGACGTACTCCGGGGGCGCCGCCCGCTACATGGTGCAGCCCCAGGGCGTGGAGGGCGGAGGGCCGGGCGCCCGCGGTTACACCATGCTCAATCCGGGGACCCTTGAAGAGCGGAAGTTCACGGCCAGGGTCTCCAACATCGAGTTCAAGGCCGGTGACGTGCTCCGCCTGCAGACCGGCAGTGGCGGCGGCGCCGGCGACCCCAAGGAGCGGGACCGGGAGCGGGTTGCCAGCGATGTCTTGGACGGCTTTATCTCCCCGGAGGCGGCCCGCGAGGTCTATGGCCTCAGCAACGAGGATGTCCAGGGGGTCGTTGAAGGACGGCGCCAGCAAGCCGCGGGCCGGTAGGAAGCAGGCCGCCCCAGGCTGCGAGGATTGGCAACCGTTCTGCGCTGAGGGAGAGGAACAATATGGCCAACGTAGACCCCATTACCTTCGAGGTTGTCCGTTCGCAGCTTGACGGCATCGTCCGGGAGATGCAGATCGCCATGTACCGGACGGGCTACTCCACGCTGATCCGCGAGACCCACGACATGAGCTGCGGCATCGTCGACCGCGAGGGTAGGGTTGTGGCCCAGCACGCCAGCATTCCCATCCACCTCGGCTCCTATCCGGCCTGCATCGAGGGTCTGCTGGGGTTCTATGGCTACGACGAGATCGAGGAGGGCGACTGCTTCTTCGTCAACCACCCGTACTACAGCGGCTGCGCCCACAGCCTCGACAGCGCCGCCATCACGCCGATCTTCTTCGAGGGCGAGCTGGTCGCGTTCGGCATTGGGATCACGCACAAGGGGGACATTGGGGGGCTGACGCCGGGGAGCCGGCAGGTGGACGCCAGGGACATCTTCGGCGAGGGGACGCTCGTCCCGCCCGTGAAGTACAAGAGCCGGGGCAGGGTTGTCCAGGAGACCGACGTTCTCATCCGGGCCAACAGCCGAACGCCTGAACTGCTGTTGGGGGACTACAACTCGCAGGCGGGGCCCGAGAGCAGCATCGGCGGCCGGCGGATCCGGGAGTTGATGTCGAGATACGGCAAGGAGACCGTCCTGGGCGTCTTCGATATGGTGGGCGACAAGACGGAGCAGTACCTGCGGGCGGAGATCTTCAAGTGGAAGGACGGCGTCTACGAGGCCGAGGCGTATCTGGATAACGACATGGTGGATATGGAGACGCCGATCCGCTTCCACGTGCGGCTCATCAAGGAAGACGACCACATCACGCTTGATTTTTCCCAGAGCCCCGACCAGAACCGGGGTCCGGTGAACTGCCGCCCGCCCATCATTACGGGAAGCTGCCTGTATGCCATCCTGAGCATGATGGACGATCCGCCGGCCAATAACCACGGAGTTGGGCGGGTGATCGAATACGCGCTCCGTCCCGGCAGCGTGTTCAATCCGGTCTATCCGGCGCCTGTGAGCCTGTACTCCTACGTGCTGGCGACCCTGGAAGACATGGTCATGGACGCCCTGGTCGAGGCGTCGGGCCGGCCGCCGCGGGCGCACCACGGGGCGCGAGGGAATGTGACCATTGGAAGCAGGAGGCCGGGAGGACGCACAACGCTCCAGTACGAGATCACGCCGGGCGGGGGCGGCGCGTTCATGGGCGGCGACGGCTGGTCTGGGTGCGGGTTCAGCGGCACGGGACCCAAGATTGCCTGCGTGGAGGTACTGGAGACGGAGTACCCGATCCGGATGCAGCAGTTCACCCTGGTCCGGGATTCGGGCGGGGTGGGGGAGTACCGGGGCGGTTTGGCCTATGTCCGCGATTATGAGATTCTCCAGGATGGGACGTACTCCGGCGGAGGCATGCGTTACATGGTGGCGCCGCCCGGGGCCGCCGGCGGGGGCGACGGGGCCGTTGGGTCGTTGGTGGTGAACCCCGGGGCGCCGAATGAGCAACGCTACCGGTCTCACGTATCGAACGTGGCGTTGGAGACCGGCTACCTCCTCCGCCTGCAAACCGGCAGCGGGGGCGGCGTGGGGGACCCCAAGAATCGGGACCGGGACAGGGTCGCCGGCGATTTGCTGGATGGGTACATCTCTCCCGAGGCGGCCCGCGAGGTTTACGGGCTCTCTGAACAAGAAGCGCAGGCTGCACTCCTGGGCTGGGGTCGGCCGGTGGTGGCGCAGGAGGACCCTTCGTGAGCAGGCAGATCAGCCGCCGGGAGCTCAGGCAGGGTGGCGGGCGCGGGACCGGAGAGGACCACGTACACGAGGTTGTGGGAAGCTCGGAGTTCGAGATATTCATTCCGCCCAACAAGCGGGTCAAGGGCTACGCGGAGTTGAAGGCGGCCGTGGAGCGTCACGGCTGTGCCATTGAGTACCCTGCGCAGTCAAAGCAGTCGCCCGGGCCGCGGTTTACGACGATCAAGATCACGCATGGCGGCCGCGTTGCGCCCCCAGAGCTGATCCGGGAGGCGCATCAGTGGGCGCACCACCGGAACCTGCTGCACAGCTTTTTCAGGCCGCTGTTCATCGGGGCCCGGTAGGCGGGCCGCCGTTGGCGCCCTATGCGTCAGAGGGCGCTTGACGCGGGGGCGAGGCATGCGCCGAGGTTCCCCCCTGTCCCGAGGGGCTATCCGGCGGTGGGCGCCGTGCTACAATGGGCGGCGCTGATTCAGACACACCCTTAGGAGGTAGCATATGCCTGGCAAGTGGGTTGACATCGATGTGAGTGGCGAAAACATGGAGGCCTACGTGGCCGAGCCCGAGGCTGAAGGGAAGTACCCGGCGGTCATCGTCATCCAGGAAGTCTGGGGCGCGAACTCGCACATCCAGATGGTCACGGACCGGCTCCCGTCCCAGGGATTCGTGGGTCTGGCCCCGCAGATGTTCCACCGGGAAGGCCCTATGATCATGGCGCTCCACGAGGAGCGGGAGACGGCCTTCGGACGGGCGGGACGGGTGACCGACGATGGCATCCTGGCAGACATCAACGCCGCCGTGAGCTATCTTCAGTCGCAGCCGAACGTGGACGGGGACCGCATTGGCATCGTTGGATTCTGCTTTGGCGGGCGGGTGTCGTATCTGGCGGCCACTTCGGTTGCGGGCATCGGCGCGGCATCGGTCTTCTACGGCGGCGGGATGCTTCAGCCTCGCGGCGAGGGGCCTTCGCCCCTGGAGCGCAGCGCCGGCATCAACTGCCCAATCCTTGGCCTGTTCGGCGAGGACGACGGAAATCCCACGCCCGCCGACGTGGCAACCATCCAGGCTGAGCTCGACAGGCTGGGGAAGACCTATGAGTTCCACATGTATCCCGGCGCGGGCCACGCCTTCCACTGCGACAGCAGGGAAAGCTTCCGGCTGGACGCCGCGGCAGACGCTTGGCGGAAGACAATCACCTTCTTCAACCAGCATCTCAAGGCCTAGGCCTCTCGAAAGGGCAAACACAAGAGGCGGGAGCACACGCTCCCGCCTCTTGTGTTTGCGAGGCTCTTGGGCAGGCGCCAACGGCGGCCCTGCGCGCGGCTGCTTAGGCGTTGGGGCGGATGACGGCGATCATGGCGGTCAGCTTTTCGTGGGACTCGAAGGCTTCGTTTATCTCGGCCAGTGGGAATTGGTGCGTGACCAGCTTCTCTACGGGCGCTTCGACCATGGTGTGGATGGCCTTCATCGCTCGGATGATGTGGCGAGGTTCCGAGGCCAGGACGCCCGTGGCCTTGACGGCCTTGCGGGGGAACCAGGAGGGGTTGACCGGTTGCGGGCCGTAGTCGGTCCAGGGTCCCACGATCAGGTACTTGCCATCGAAGCGGACCATCTCAAGGCCCTCTGCCGTCGCCGCCGGGGCGCCGGAGCACTCGATAACCACGTCGGCGCCCTTGCCGCCGGTCATCTCCTGTATCTTGGCGACCCTGGCGTCGGGCTCGTTGTACACGCCGATGTCGACGGTATCGTCGGCGCCCATTTCCTTGGCCAGCTCCAGCCGGTTGGGCGGCGCCCCGATGACGATACAGCGCCCGGCGCCGAGGAGCTTTGCCATGATGAGGCCGCCGATGCCCATAGGGCCCGACCCCTGGACGACCACGGTGTCGCCGAGGCCGATGCCGCCCATGCGCTCGATGCCGTTAAGGAGGGTGTGGGTGCCCACGACGCTGACAAGGGCGCGCTCAATAGACATGTCGTCCGGGACCTTGAGGAGCCAGGGGTTGGGGTTCAGGTAGAGGTACTGCCCGAAGCCGCCCTGCAGGTGGGGAGGCTCGTCGCACTTGATGAATCCCGGTTGGGGTGGAACGAGGCAGAAGTTGCCCTTGGCGCAGTTGAGGCACCGGCCGCAGGGCGCGGCGCGAAAGAGGATGCGGTCACCCTCTCTGAGGGGTTGGCCGAGGCAGTCGGCCCTTGGCCCGCTTCCGAGGTCGGCGATGGTCCCGATGTTCTCGTGTCCGAAGATCATGGGCGCGGGGGTGCTCTCATGGTGCAGGGCATGGGCGTCGGAGCCGCAGATGGCGGCCATGTCCATGCTGACCAGGATTGCGCCGGGCTGCAGGGTGGGCATGGGGAACTCCTGGACCTCCAGGGGCTTGCCCATGCCGACGAAGACGGCGGCCTTTGCTGTGTCTGCCATCATTACCTCCGGTCTCGTTGGCTTTCTACTTTCGTCTGAGCGGGTCCCCGGCGCCCGCCGTTGATGGGCGCCGGGGCGGAAGACCATGCGTTTGAAGACTGCATGAAGGCTACTGGTTCGGCCTGATAACGGCGACCATCGCCTCGAGGCTCTCGTGGGTCTCGAAGCCCTTGTTGATGTCGGCGAGCGGGTACTGGTGGGTGATCAGCTTTTCGACCGGGTATTTCACCATGGTGTGCATCGCCTGAACGGACCGGACGATGTGGCTGGGCCTGGCCGAGATGACGCCCTCCACGCGTATGCCCTTGCGGGTAACCAGCGACGGATTGATGGGCCGGGGGCCGTAATCGGTCCACTGCCCGATGACGAGGTATTTGCCGCCTTGCGCCACCATCTCAAGCCCTTCCTGGAAGGCTGAAGGAGCGCCCGAGCACTCGATAACCATGTCGGCGCCCTCTCCTCCGGTCAGCTCCATGACGCGAGCGACGCGCGCCTCGGGCTCGCGGAGTTGGGTGATGTCAATGGTCTCGTCGGCACCCATCTCCTTGGCCAGGGCGAGCCGGTTTGGCGGGGCGCCGATCATGATGACCCGCTCGGCGCCGGCCAGCTTGGCCTGTGTCTGGGCGCCGATGCCGATGGGACCGGAGCCCTGCACGACCACCGTGTCGGAGAGCGTGAAGCCGCCGATCTTCTCGACGCCGTGGAGGGCGGTATGGTTCCCGACTACGCTGAGCAGCGCCCGTTCCGATGACATGTCGTCGGGGATTCGCAGAATCCAGGGGCCGGGGTCGAGGTAGAGATACTGGCCAAAGCCCCCGCGCAGGTGGGGAGGCTCGTCCGAAGGGAGGAACCCGTAAGAGGGGGAGTTCCGGCATCGGCTGCCCAGCACGCAGCCCTTGCACTGGCCGCAGGGGGCGGCGCGGAATATCACGCGGTCACCCTCCTTGAGCGGGTTGCCCAGGACATCCTGCGTTGCCTCCGAACTTAGCCCCGCCAGGACGCCGATGTTCTCATGGCCGAAGATGACGGGATGGGGCGTTGACTCCAGGTGAATGGCGTGGGCGTCGGTGCCGCAGATGGCGGCCATGTCCATGCTGACGAGCGCGGCCCCCGGCTCGATGGCCGGTATTGGGAATTCCTGGATCTCCAGCGGCTTGCCGGCCCCCACGAAAACGGCGGCCTTTGCGGTTCCTGCCATGATGTTCCTCCTTCCTGGGTTCTCCACCTGTCTGAATCGATACTTTGCTTTCGGGAAGCTTGGCGAAGAGGCGCCCTATGGCCTGCGCCGTCTTCCCACCCGCTCCGCCCTCCGACGTTTGTGTTGTGGGGGACACGCACACCCCCGGCGGGAACCTTGGTTCCCTGCACCCTCCTTTGGGACGTTTGGGGTTGCCCTTGCAACCCCGGCGGGGCATAGCCCCGGCGCCTCGCGGGAAGCGCAGTGGCGCCGCCCGTCTGGATGGGCGCCTCGCTCTCACCCCAACCCCGTTTTTCGAGAGGGAGGGGGTGATGCTACTTGGACGGTATGATCTCCAGGTCCAGCCGCTCCAACCAGTGCAGCCAATCCTGAACGGCCTCCTTGGGGGCGTACTGGGCCTCGTAGCCCAGCTCCGCCCTGGCCCGGCTGGTGTCGAAGAGCCAGGGACCCCCTGGTCCGGCGCCGTTGGCCAGTCCGGGGCCGGCCTCAATGCGGGCGCTGGGGATGACCTCCTTGACGCCGTCGACGAACTCCCGGAGGGTATGGCTCCGGCCGCTGCCAATGTGAAAGACGCCATGCTCTGGGGTGGGGGCCAAGCAGCCCAACACGACGCTGTGGGCCACGTCGCGGGAGTACGTCATGTCATAGGGCTCATCGCCGCCGGTTTCGAAGCGCATGGGCTCTCCGAGCATAGCGTGTTCCATGATCCGGTTCCAGAGGACGTTGATATTGCCGTGCCGGGGAGCGTGCTTGCCGGGTCCGTAGATGGGGGCGAACCGGAGGGCGATGAACTTGATGCCGTAGAGCCGCTCATAGTTCAGGCCCATGAGCTCGCTGGCCGCCTTGGTGGCGCCGTAGACGCTGTTGGTGGGCCAGACGGGGTAATCCTCGTTGATGGGCTTGCGCTCCGGGACGAGGTAGTCCTGGGTTATAGGCGCCAAGGCGCCGAGCGAGCTGGTGAAGACCACCCGGTCCACGCCCATGATACGGGCGGCGTCGAGGATCTGCACGGTGGTGGTGGCGTTGACCTGGAATCCGCGCACCGGGTTCTCGTCGGCGGCGTCGGGGTAGATTGCGGCCAGGTGGCAGATCCGCTCGATGCGGTGGTCCTTGAGGGCCCGCAGTATGGCGGCAAAGTCGGTGACGTCGCGCTGGACCACTTCGATCTCGGTTGCGATGTCGGATACGAGGGAGAAGTCGGGGCGGACGTCAAAGACGACGGGGTTGTGGCCCATTTCCAGGAGCTGCCGGGTGACCCAACAGCCGTTGACCCCAAGCCCGCCGGTTACGAGGATGTTCATAGCGCCTCCTTGCCGCGCCGGCTGCGCCGACGCCGCGACATGATACTCCATCGGCGGCCGGTTGCAATGGGCAGTGTTCGTTCAGATACGTGGAAGACAGGCTGGGGGATGAGGCGGGCACCCGCGCCCATGGGACGGCGGGGGCAGGGCGGCCCGATCGAGTCCGCAACGTCGGGTTGGCCCAAGCGTCTGCGAGGCAAGCCGATGCTATAATTTCCTGGAACGCCGGCCGAGGTGGCGGAAAGGTAGACGCGAGGGGCTTAAAACCCTTTCCCCGGCAACGGGGGTGTGGGTTCGATTCCCACCCTCGGCACCAATGCAGTCGATAGGAGCGACGCGGGTACAGCGACGCGGGGGCGCTTGACAAGGGCTCCGTGCGGCGCGTATGTTCAGCGTGGGGTATCAGAATGTTTGCACCAGGAGGCAGGGGATGGTCGTCAAGACAGAAACCGCAGTAACGAGATTCGTTGCCAGGACCCGGGAGTTGTTCGCCAGCGAGCCGGACCCCGAGAAGCGCTGGGAGGCCATGAGGCCCGTCCTCTTGGAGCTTCTGAGCGACCCTGATGTCATTGAGGCATCCAAGAGTTGGCCGGATTGTGTGCCACAGGACGGCAGGGCCGAGAACCTGCTCTTCTACGAGGACCCCGACTTCAAGTTCGTGATCAACGGTCTGACCAAGTCCGCCAACAGCCGGTACGACGGCGTCAGCCTCGTCCACGACCACGCCCACATCTACACCCTCTATGGCGTGCTGGACGGCACGGAGTACATCGAGCGCTACAAGCGGCTGGACGACGGCTCGCAAGAGGGCTACGCGGAGATAGAGCAGACCGCCAACGACTTCGTGGAGCCGGGTGTGGTTGACCTGGTCCGCCCGTGGGAGATCCACGCGGAGAACAACCACGGCGTCCGCAGCGTGGCGGTGATCATTCGCAGCGAGAAGCAGGGTAGCTTCATGCAGGGGCGCTACGACCCCAAGACCAACAAGTACTGGCAGGGCCTGGGTCCCCGTCAGACTCCCATGGAGATGTTCTCTAGCTAGCTGTAGCTCCCGGGACTTGGGCGCAAGCGTAAAGGGGCGAGTCATTGACCCGCCCCTTTCCATTGCCAGGGATTCCTGCGGTTGGACT
Organism: Dehalococcoidia bacterium; assembly: GCA_965263165.1. Classification (GTDB taxonomy): domain Bacteria; phylum Chloroflexota; class Dehalococcoidia; order Lucifugimonadales; family SAR202-VII-2; genus SAR202-VII-2. The sequence goes on along the minus strand of OZ253584.1, from coordinate 93,277 downwards.
GCGGCTGATGTAGTTTCTGGAGAGGTTTACGTCGGTTCACGGCATGTAGATGGAATAGGCTTTGAAGCAACTCTTGAGAAGATCGCCGACTCATGTTGCTTACACACGTATCGACGTAGCCTCTTGAAAGATCCTGGGATGAATAGTGAGAGACGAGATAGATGAGCGCAAATGTGAAGTCAGCATTCATTGTTATCTGCATCACGTTGATGCTTGTGGCGTTGATAGGGTGCGGTTCCCAACCCACGCCCACTGCAGGGCCTGAACCCAAGGCGACACTCGCGCCAGCGACGCCCACGCCTACTGCCGTGCCGGTAGCACCCTCACCCACCCCAAGTCCGGAACCCACGCCCACCGCCGCGCCAGTAGCACCTACGCCCACTTCAACCCCGGCGCCCACTGCTACGCCAAGTCCGGCGCCCACGGTTACTGCAACCCCAGCGCCCACTGCTACGCCAAGTCCGGTGCCTACTGCTACTGCAACCCCAGAACCCCCCGAAGCTCTGGCTTTTGATCCCTCCGTGGTTCGCGGCTCCCTTTCGAACGGGCTAAGCTACTACATCAGGCACAACGAGGAGCCGCGGGACCGGGCCCAAATAGCGCTGGTGGTAAAGGCCGGCTCTGTCCTAGAAGAGGAGGACCAGCGGGGGCTGGCGCACTTCGCAGAGCACATGGCGTTCAATGGGACCGAGCGTTTCGCCAAGCAGGAGATCGTCGAATACCTTGAGTCCATTGGCAGCACCTTTGGCGCCGACCTGAACGCCCGGACAGGCTTCGATGACACCCTCTATTGGCTGGAGATCCCGACCGACGATCCTGAGATTACCGAGACCGCATTCCAGATTCTCAGTGACTGGGCCTACGCGGTGAGCTTCGACCCGGTTGAGGTTGAACTGGAGCGCGATGTGGTCCTGGAGGAGTGGCGCCTGTCACAGGGGTTCTACTCGCGTCTTGAAGATAACCTGTTCCGACTAATTTTCGGCTCTTCGCGCTACGCCGACCGGAGTCCTATTGGCCTGCCGGAGGTCGTTGAGACCGCGATGGTAGAGCGCCTGAGGGACTACTACGAACGTTGGTACAGGCCTGACCTGATGGCCATCGTTGCCGTGGGTGACTTTGATGCTGAGTTGATTGAGGCCAAGGTGAAACAGCACTTTGCGCCGCCACCAGAGGGCGAGGCCAACCAGGAGCGCGCCGCGGTGGCGCCTTCCACCGATAGGCCGGGTTTCGACATTCCGGGCAACGAGACGCCGCGCATCGAAGTGTTCACCGATTCCGAGTCGCCCGGCACCCAGTTCGTCCTGGTCCGAAAGCTTGCCCCGGAGGCAGGACAAGACCTTGAGGCTCTTCGGCGTGTGGTCGTTGAAAGGCTTGCATTTGGGATGCTGAACGCGAGACTGTTCGAGCGAGGCCAGGTCGCCGATCCCCCGTATCTGGCTGCTGAAGCTGGACGTTCACCGTACGTGGAACCACTGGACATCATGACGTTTTCGGCGTGGGTGGAGCCGGACGGCGTAGAGGGCGGGTTGGCGGCTGTGCTGGAGGAGATGCAGCGTATTAGACAGCACGGCTTCACAGACACCGAACTGGAACGGGAGAAGGATAACCTGTTGCGCTCAGTGGAGAGCTTGTACAAGCAACGGGACCAGATTCCGTCACAGAGCTTCGTCAACGAGTACGCCGACCACTTTCTCAGCGGAACGCCCGCGCCCGGCATAGAGGCTGAGTGGGAGCTTTACCAGGAGCTGCTGCCGCAGATCTCGGTGGCGGAGTTCAATGCCCTGGCCGAATTCTGGACTCAGCCCGCGGACACGGCGCTCTTGGTAGTGCGTCCCGAAGAGACTGACGCTAGGTCAGATGGAGATCTGGCGTCGGCGACGCTGGCACAACTCCAGACGGCCAACACCCTGGAGGTGGACCCCTATCTGGACGCCCTAGACGACGTCCCGCTGCTGGCAACGCTTCCGACTCCGGGGAGCATCACTGAGGAAGAGGAGATAGAGTCTATCGACGCTCAGAAGTGGACGCTATCCAACGGCATTACCGTGATAGCCAAGCAGACCGACTTCCGCGACGATGAAGTGGAATTCAGGGCGTTCAGTCCCGGCGGGCACTCGCTGGCAGCAGACGAGGACCATGTGTCCGCTCTTTACGCGGCCCAGCTGGTTTCCGGAAGTGGGGTCGGTCCACACGACAATGTGACATTGGAGAAGTTGCTGGCCGGGAAAAGGGTCTCGGTGTCCCCTTACATCGGGGAGCTGTTTGAAGGCTTCACGGGCAGCGTCTCACCGGAGGACATGGAGACACTGTTCCAACTGATTACGCTCTATGCAACCGCTCCCCGGCTGGACCCGGTCTTCTTCGCAAGGTACGAGTCCAGTCTGCGCAGCGTCGCCGAGATCAACGCCGCCCAGCCGGACGCGGTTCTCTTCGACACCGCAAGAACTGTGCTGGCCCAGGACCATTTCCGCCGCCGGCCTCTCACCGTCGGACTGCTGGAGGAGTTGAGCGTGGAGCGCGCTGAAGCGGTGTACGACGACCGGTTTGCGGACCTGGGCGATGCAACCTTCGTTTTCGTGGGCGCGTTCGACTGGGAGAACCTGCGCTCTTTGACCGCCACGTACTTGGCCAGCCTGCCGACAACCGGGCGCGCCGAGCAGTGGCAGGACGTAGGCATCGACCCGCCGATGGGAGTGGAAGACCACGTCGTCCGCAGCGGCATCGAACCACGCAGTCAGACGATGTTGGTATATGCCGGGGATATGGAGTGGAGCCGCCAGGAGGCGCTGACGCTTACCGTGGCCGGCGAGATTCTCGGAATCCGTTTGCGCGAGCGAGTGCGCGAGGAGCTTGGCGGCACCTATGGCATCGGGGTGAACGCAAATGGCTCTAGTCTTCCGGATCCGGAGTATCTGGTCTCAATAATTTTCGGCAGCGACCCCTCGCGCGCCGAAGAGCTCTTTGGGGAGGTGATGGTAGAAGTGGATTGGCTGCGCGAGGGAGGTGAGCAGAATTACCTGGACACAGTTAAGGAGCTTCTGCGCACCTCCCGACAGGAACAGCTTCGGGACAACGGATTCTGGCTCAGCCAGATCCGGGCCGCGGTGCAGCGGGGCGAGTTGTTCACGGAGATTGTAAGCTTCGATGAGTTGTTGGATGCGTTGACTCTGGAACAGGTCGCGGCCGCAGCTCAGCGCTACTTCACTGACGACCGCTACGTGCGGGTCGTGCTGCTCCCGGAGGAGGAATAGCCTGCAAGTAATCTGTTATACGCTCGTCCGGTGTGATGGCTGTCGATATTCATCGTCGGCCTCGTCAGTCTTCATCGTTCCTCCTAGATGACTCGCGGACCGGCGACTGCGATTGTACAATGGGTCGCTCAGGTAGGAATGACGGCTCTGGAGGATGGATGAGACGCTGCGACTGGGCAGGGAACGACGAGTTGATGGCGCACTACCACGACACCGAGTGGGGCGTTCCGAAGCACGACGACAGGAGGCTGTTCGAGTCCCTGGTGCTCGAGGGCGCGCAGGCCGGACTGAGCTGGTCGACCATCCTAAAGAAACGAGAGAGCTACCGTCGCGCCTTCGACGGGTTCGATCCGGAAATCGTTGCCACATACGACGACTCCAAGTTCGCCGACCTGCTCGCCGACTCGGGGATCGTCCGCAATCGGCAGAAGATCGCTTCGGCCATAGGCAACGCGAAGGCGCTCGGACCGGTGCGGGAGGAGTTCGGAAGCTTCGCGGCATACATCTGGAGGTTTGTGGGCGGCAGACCGATCAAGAACTCGTGGAACAGCGTGGATGAACTGCCGGCGCGGACGAAGGAGTCGGGGGAGATGAGCAAGGACCTTCAGAGCCGGGGCTTCAAGTTCGTTGGCCCAACGATCTGCTACGCCTTCATGCAGGCCGAGGGGTTGGTGAACGATCATCTAGTTGACTGCTTCCGATACGGCGAGGTGTAGCGGGCGGACGGCGGGGGCCTGAACGCTCAGCACTCGGTCTCTGCCGGCCAGGTCCTTCACGATCTCGATTTCGGCGCTTGGGAACGCCAGGCGCGCCAAGCGCTCAATGTCGTTTGCCTGCTCCGGGCTGCACTCGAGCAGAAGCGCGCCTGGGGCCGCGAGATGAGCAGGGGCCTGTTGTAGCAGCCGCTCGATGACGGACAGGCCCTTGACGCCACCGTCCAATGCCTGCCGGGGCTCCCGCAACACCTCCGGCGCCAAGCGGGGGAGGACGTCCTGCGGGACGTAGGGAGGATTGCTGACGATGATGTCGACAGGGGCGGGCAGGGGGGTCAGGAGGTCGCCGTGGAGGAGTGTAACGCGTTCCGCCACTCCGTAGCGGTTGGCGTTGGCGGCGGCCACTTGCAGCGCCGCCGCTGACAGGTCGACGGCCCAGACGGTTGCATGCGGCAGATGGTGGGCCAGCGCTATGGCGACGGCCCCGCAGCCTGCGCCCACGTCGGCGATTGCGACTCGTCCCGCAGGGTTGACGCCGCGGGCTGCTTCCAGGGCAAGGTCAACGAGCAATTCAGTCTCGGGCCTGGGTATGAGCGCCCGCTGGTCAGCGAGGAGGTCGAGGCCGTAGAACTCACGATGGCCTACGACATAGGCAAGGGGTTCCCGACTGAGCCTTCTTTCGAGCAGGTTCGAGAGGCTGCGCTCCTGGGCCGCGGTGACGATGTCGTCGCGCCAGGCCGCGTAGAGGGATGCCCGGTTGGCGGCCAGGGCGCTCATGACCAAGGCCTCGGCTTCGATGCGGGCGTCGTCCAGGCCGGCGTCGTCCAGGGAGGTCTCCAGCCAGCGGACGGCTTCTCCGGGGTTCAAACGGCGGCCTCTTCCAGCTTGCGGGCGTGTTCGTCGGCCCTGAGGGCGTCGACGAATTCGCCGAGGTCCCCTTCCAGGATTCTATCGAGGTTGTAGGTGGTGAGATTGATGCGATGGTCGGTGACGCGGTTCTGGGCAAAGTTGTAGGTTCGCACCTTTTCGGCGCGCTCGCCGGAGCCGACCTGGGAGCGGCGGTCCGCCGCGGTCTCTTCCTGCTTCCGGCGAGTCTCTATGTCCAACAGCCTTGTTCGCAGAACGGTCATGGCCTTGTTGCGGTTGCGGTGCTGGGAGCGTTCATCCTGGCAGACCACGACGACGCCGGTGGGGAGGTGGGTGACGCGGACGGCGGTAGCCACTTTGTTGACGTTCTGCCCACCTGCTCCGCCGGAGTGAAAGATGTCGGTGCGAATGTCCTCGGGGCTGATGCCGACTTCCACCTCCTCGGCCTCCGGAAGGACGGCCACGGTGGTGGTGGAGGTGTGAATGCGGCCGTTGGCCTCCGTGGAAGGGACGCGCTGCACGCGGTGCACGCCGCTCTCGTGCTTCAAACGGCTGAAGGCCCCGCGGCCCCTGATCTCGAAGACGATTTCCTTGAATCCTCCTGTGGGGGTCATATTGCTGTCCACGACGTCGACATGCCAGCGCCGGCTCTCGGCGTAGCGGCTGTAGACCCGGAAGAGGTCGGCGGCGAACATCGCGGCCTCCTCGCCCCCCGTGCCTGCGCGGATTTCCATGATCACGTTCTTCTCGTCGTTGGGGTCCTTGGAGACGAGGGTGCCCTGCAGGCGTCGCTCGAGTTCCTCCGAGCGCCCTTCCAGGGCATCGGCTTCGGTTCGAGCCAATTCTTCCAGCTCGGGGTCGCCGAGCATTTCCCGCGCTTCCCCCAGGGCGCCGGTGGCTGCCTTGTACTCGCGGTAGAGGGTGACGACATCCTCAAGGGTTGCCCTCTCGCGGGCCAGTTGCAGGACCTCGTCGTGGTTGGTGGCAACCTCTGGCCGGGCCATCTGCTGTTCGATCTCCTCGTAGCGGGTCAGGATGCCCTCGAGCCTGGCTACGGGAATATTGTTGGACATGGTCATTGGGGCGTCGTCCTCGGTGGCGCCTGAGTGAAGGGCGCAGATTCAGTATAGCGCATGGCGGGGCCGGCGCCGGGCTAAATGTGGTTCGCGTATGCGTTGGAGGTCTGGGAGTTTGGGCCGTTGGTTAGAAATGCGGCGACCAGGTCGTTGAAGGCGCCGGCGTGCTCGATGTGGGGTAGGTGGCCACAGTCCGGGAAGACGTGCAACATTCCGTTGGGGATGCGCGCAGCTGCGCTCTCGCCGTGCTGAAAGGAAACCACGGCGTCCTGCCGCCCCCAGAGCACCAGCGTTGGCATCTCCAGGCGGGGCGATCCGTCCAGCATGAGCACTTCGGGCCTGAAGCCGCCAATGCCGACGCCCAGGCGGAGCATCCGCAGCCAGGCTCTGATGTTTTTTGGTCCGGCTCGTTCCCGGCGGAGCGCTTCGAGCAAATCGGGCGGGACCGTGGTTGGATCGTAGACGAGCCTCTTGATGGCTACGGGAATGCTCCTTCGGAAGGCCAGAACCAGAAGCTCCCCCAGCACAGGAATGGACAGAACCCGCAGCATAGGTGTGATTTCCCGGCCCAGTCCGGCACTGTCCTCCAGCACCAGGCCCGTTACGCGGCCTGGGTGTTCTAGGGCTGTGGCCGTGGCCACCAGTCCTCCCATGGAGTGTCCGACCAGCGCCGCCTTTTCGATGTCTAGGGAGTCGAGCAGGCCCACTACCCAGGGGGGCGCCTCGTTCAGGGCGTACTTGCCCTTGGGTTCTCCGCTGCGGCCGTGTCCGGGCAGGTCGGGGGCAATGACGGTGAAGCGGTCCGCCAGCCCTTCCCACGCGGGGCGCCAGGTGACGGCGGCTCCCCCAAGGCCGTGAATCAGGACGATTGCCGGCCCCGAACCGGCGGCATAGACGCGGGTGGGAATCCCATGGGACTCAATGGTGATCTCGCGTAGTGTCATCTAGGGACCCTCTGAACAAGCCGCCAGCGGTGCCATCTTCTCCATCTGGCTATGCTGCAATCCACGGACGCATGCAGGTTATCCCTGGTGAATTGCTTGGGCAACGCCGCTTAGAGGGACCTCGCGCTGTTCTCCGGCGGCGAGGTCGCGCACCACGGCCGCGCCGGCGGCGGCTTCCTTCTCGCCGATGATGACGACGCACTGGGCGTTGAGGGCGCCGGCGTGGCGCATTTGGCTCTTGAGGCTCTTCTGACCCGGAAGGAGCACCGCTCCTATGCCGGAGGAGCGCAAACCCGCCGCCAGCTTCACGGCCGCCCGCCCACCCTCCGCTCCAAGGTGGGCGATGGCAACGGTTGGGGCGGCTATGGGGGGGATGGCGACGCCCTGGCGCTTGAGGTTGAGAATGGTGCGCTCGATGCCAAGGGCAAACCCGATTCCGGGCGTGGGCTTGCCGCTCAACTCCTCGATCAAACCGTCGTAGCGGCCACCTCCGCATAGGGTGCTCTGAGCGCCTTCCGCGGGCGGCAGGATCTCGAAGACGGTCCGGGTGTAGTAGTCCAGGCCCCGCACTAACTTGTGGTCCACGGAGTAGGCGATGCCAAGGTCATCCAGGTAGGCGGTGAGCCGTTCCCAGTGTTCCTTGCAGTCCGGGCACAACGAATCGGTGGAGACCGGGGCTTGGGCTGCGTAGGGCTGGCATGACGCCTGCTTGCAGTCGAGCAGCCGCAGGGGGTTGCGTTGAAGGCGGTCCTTGCAGTCCTGGCACAGCCGCTCCGCGTGGGGCGTGTAGTACTCCACTAGGCGCTCCAGGTATTGGGGCCGGCAAACGCGGTCGCCGATGGAGTTTAGAGCCAACGCGAGGCCGCGCAGTCCCAGCCGTTCGTAGAAGCGCCAGGCAAGCTCGATAACCTCGGCATCGACGGCGGGGCCGCTGTCCCCGATGGCCTCGACGCCGAACTGGTGAAACTGACGGTACCGGCCCGCCTGAGGACGGTCGTAGCGAAAGAGTGGTATCAAGTAGTACAGGCGCACCGGCTGCGGCAGGTTGTGGAGACCATGCTCGAGGTAGGCCCGGCAGACCGGCGCGGTGCCTTCGGGGCGCAGGGTCAGGGCGTCGTTGCCGCGGTCTTGGAAGGTGTACATCTCCTTGTCGACGATGTCCGTAGATTCGCCGACGGTGCGTATGAAGAGGCCGGTGTCTTCGAAGATGGGGGTGTCTATACGGCCGTACCCATAAGTCTGCGAGAGCGTGGAGGCGCATTCTTGGACGTAACGCCAATACGCCTGCTCGTCGGGCAGGGTGTCGGTTGTGCCTCTGGGCGCTTGGAAGCGCAAGCTATGCTCCTTGTCTAGAGCGGCGCGTTGGCCGGGGTTAGAGAGGGGCCCGGATGAGGCCCCCGTCCAGGGGTATGAAGGCGCCGGTGATGTAGCTGGCTCGCGCAGACACAAGAAAGGCGATGAGGTCGGCCATCTCCTCGGGCCGCCCTATTCTGCCTAGGGGAATCGCCGCGGCGTTCCTGCGCAGGATCTCCTCTGATGAGACCCCGGCCTCGCCGGCCCAGCCGTTCACAAGCGACAGGTACCGCTCCGTCATGACGGCGCCAGGCCCAACGACGTTGACCGTGATGTTGTGCCGCCCCACCTCGTTGGCGAGGGTCTTGCTGAAGCCGAGGGCGGCCATTCGGACGGCGTTGGACAGGACGAGGTTTGCCACCGGCTCCTTAAGCGAGTAGGAGAGCACCGTGACGATGCGGCCGCCGCCCTGCTGCTGCATCAGGGGAACGGCCTGAACGCACATGCGCTGGACGCTGAAGAAGTTCTGCTCCAAGGCGGCTCGCCACTGCTCTTCCGTGGCGTTGGCGGCCAGCGCCGGAGGCGGCCCGCCGACGTTGTTCACGAGAATGTCCAGCCTGCCGAAGGTGTCGAGGGTCTCCTGAATGATCCGGTCGATGCTTTCCGGACGGGACAGGTCGGCTGAGACGGCGTGGACCTGTCCAGGCGACGAGATGCCGGCGATTTCCTCGGCGGCTTTGGCGAGACCGGCTTCGCCTCTGGCCACGAGGGTCACATTGGCTCCCTCCACGGCCAGGCGCCCGGCGGTGGCCCTGCCCATGCCCTTGCTGGCGCCGCCGACGATGGCCACTTTGTCCTTGATGCCGAGATCCATTGCGTTGAGCCCCCTTCCTGACGCCAGCCATGATAGCGAGGCCGCGGCGGGGGTGGCAAGGAACGGCGGGCCGGCGCCAGACTGGGGCAGGCTAATTGAAGCTGCGCAGGAAGGGGACGTCCACGCTGAGCTGCACGAGGGCCGTGACGATGACCCCGGAGATGAGCACGCCGCCGGCGATGGCCGGAAAGGCCTTGCGAAAGGGTATCTGGAAGGCCCAGGCGGCGAGGCACCCGGTCCAGGCGCCGGTGAGAGGCAGGGGAATGGCGACGATGGGCAGGAGGGCGATGGCGCCGTAACGCTGGAATCGGGCCCCGTAGGAGGAGCGAAGGCGGCTTTCGCGCCATTGGAGGAACCGTCCCAGGGGGTTGGAGAAGCTGGTCAGCATTCTGGATGCCAGCCCCAGGCCCAGCAGCAGGGGTATCACCGGCGCCAGGTTGCCCAAGACGGCGTAGAAGAATGCCTGCTGCCACGGCATCTTGAAGTGGACGATGGCCAGAGGAATCGCCAGCCGCAGTTCTCCAATGGGCAGCATGGCGGATAGGAACGCGGCCAGCGGTCCGGGGATGTTCTGAAAGAGGGTATCCATATCGTTCGTCAAGAGGCCGGAAAGAGGCCCTCCCGCCTCGGCGGGGGGCCAGCCACTAGCATACAACCAGCGGGTTCCGCCAGGAAGCGCCCAGTTGGCCGCGCCGCGGGTGGAGAGGGGAGAAGAGAAAGGGGACGGCAAATTTTGCCGTCCCCTTTCTCTGATTCGTGCGACGGGGAAGGGACGAGACCCCCATCCCTACCTTTCCCCGTACTCGGGGAAAGGTAGGGATTCGCCCTCCTCGCGTTTGCAGCAGCGTTCCTGGGAAGTGGGCTAGATGGCCTCGTCACCCCGCTCGCCGGTGCGGACCCTGATGACCTGCGAGACAGGGATGATGAAGACCTTGCCGTCCCCGATTTCCCCGGTCCGCGCTGCTTCGACAATGGTCTGGCACACCTTCTCGGTGTCCTCGTCGGCGACAACGACGTTGACCTTTACCTTCGGCAGCATGTCGATGGTCATAGGTTGGGCGCCCCGCCCTTCGTGGACAACGACGCCTTTCTGCCGGCCCCGGCCGGTGACGTGTTCCGTGTTCATCCCCACGACGCCGATGTCGGCCAGGGCATCCTTCACTTCGGTAAGTTTTTCAGGCCGTATGATGGCCTCGATTTTGTTCATCGTGTAAGGCTCCCGTGTGGTTTCAGTGCGGCAATGGGCCTTGTTCAGTCTGAGTAGGCCCGCTCGCCATGCTGGTTGATGTCAAGCCCTTCCATCTCCTGAGCCTCCGTAGCCCTGAGGCCCATGATAACATCCAGCACTTTCAATATCACCGCGGTCACGATGAAGGAGTAGGCCATGGTGGCGGCAACCGCCACGATCTGCTTCCAGAAGAGCTCGACCTCTCCGGTGATGAGCCCTTCCAGCCCGATGCCCGCGTTGATAGCGACGCTGGCGAATATTCCGGTGGCGATGGCCCCCCACATGCCGCCAATGCCATGGACTGCGAAGACGTCCAGGGCGTCGTCGTAGCCGAGGCGAGTGCGAAGGCGCAGGGCCAGGAAGCAGAAGGTCCCCGCTCCCATACCGATGACGATGGCCGCCAGGGGCCCCACGAAGCCCGCCGCCGGCGTTATGGCCACCAATCCGGCAACGGCGCCCGAAGCCGCGGCCACCACGCTGGGCTTGCCGCTCACCATCCAGGCCAGGGTCATCCAGGTGAGAGCGGCGGCGGCGGCGGCGGTGTTGGTGACCAGGAAGGCGTTGCCGGCAAGTCCGTCGGCGGCCAGGGCGCTTCCGGCGTTGAATCCGAACCAACCGAACCAGAGCAACGCAGCCCCAAGCACCACGTAGGGGATGTTGTGGGGTTCCATGGGTTCCCGTCCCAGGCCCCGGCGCTTACCGACCATGATGGCGGCAGCCAGCGCAGCCACGCCGGAGTTGATGTGAACGACCGTGCCTCCGGCGAAGTCGAGGGCGCCAAGCTCGCCAATCCATCCGCCTCCCCATACCCAGTGGGCTATCGGGGAGTAGACGAGGGTGAGCCAGAGGACCAGGAAGACCAGATAGGTGCTGAACTTGAACCGCTCGGCGAAAGCGCCGGTAATCAGCGCGGGGGTGATGATGGCGAACATCATCTGGAAGAGGGCGAACACCTGGTGGGGGATTACGTCAGAGTACGGTCCAGGGGTTTGGCCAACGCCTCTGAATCCCAGGAATGCCAGGTCTCCGCTGATCTTGGCTACGTCGGGGCCGAATGCCAGGCTGTAGCCCCAGAGCACCCAGACGATGCTCACGACGCCCATCGCAGAGAAGCTGTACATGATGGTGCTGAGCACGTTCTTGCCGCGCACCAGTCCGCCGTAGAAGAACGCCAGGCCCGGCGTCATGAGTAAGACCAGCGCGGAAGACACCAAAATCCAAGCGGTGTGGCCTGAGTCCATTGGAACCCCCTTCCTGTGAAATCGCGCACAAGCGGTAGGCTGACCGTAGCTTGCAAATGTTTCAGGGTTGTTACAACGGTGTGACGTTATTGTTAATCTTTGGCGGCTGGCGAGAGCGTGGGCGCGCCGGGCGGGCGTGGTTGTCGCGGGCCGACCAGGGGTTCAGTGGCAGCGCTGCCGGGAACATGTTACAAGAGTGGCGGAGGGACGCATGGACACGAGCGAGATACAGGCGATGGCCGCAGAAATGACGCGCCGAGGGCTGACCATTGCCACCGCAGAGGCCGATACGGCCGGCTATATAGGGCACCTGCTGTGCGCTCCGTCCGGGGCAAGCCGGTACTTCCTTGGGGGCATCATCGCCTACGCGGGGGATGCCAAGAGCCGGGTGTTGGGCGTGGACCCCGACATTCATCCCGAGCGGGGCGCGGTGAGTCGGGAGATGGCCTTGGCCATGGCTCGGCAGGCCAGAACGCTGTTCGGCGCGGACCTGGGGGTCTCGGCGACGGGGGTGGCGGGCCCTACTGGAGGATCGCCGGAGAAGCCCCTGGGCACGTTTTGGGTCGCCCTGTCGGCTGGCGGGGGCGTGGAAACGGCGGTGGAGCATCGGTGGGGCAGCGCTGACCGCATGGCCAATAAGGAAAGGGCGGCCCACGCCGCCCTTCGCCTCGTTAAGGAACACCTGGGCCTGCCTCCGCTGTGAGCCGTGGAGGGGCGCCTGGGCCTGTCTCCGCTATGAGCCGAGCCGGAGGATCTCTTCCTCTATTTGCTTGGCCTTTAGGTAGTCCTCGTCCACCAAGCGGTAGCAGCGGTCGAGGTAGAGTCGGGCAAGCCGCCGGTCCCGGTCGTCCGAGCTTCCGGCTGCGTCGAGGAGCCGGTCCATCCAGAAGTGCTCGGCGAAGTGGGATGCGATGGCCCGGAGCTCTCCCTTGGTTTCCTCCACCATCTGGGCGTCGGGGCCGGCAACGGCAAACTGGAGCTTGCCGATCAGCTTGGACAGATCTCCAAGCCGCTCGCTGGGGGTCATGAACTCATACATGAAATGGGAGACGGAAAGCTCGGCTGGGGGTTGAGGCTCAACGGCGGGGACGGTGGCGGCGCCTTGGTAGTGCTGGCACAGGCTGTCGTATTCCCGGACGAACTCGTTGATGGCCATCATCGAGCGTTGCAGGTCCTGGCTGGACAGTGTTCCGCCATTGATGAGGTCGTCGCCGCGTAGGGAGGCGAGCTGCTCCAGCCAGTCTCGGCTGTCGACCGGCTCCGGCACGGGGGGGAAGGCGAAGGCGGACATGTCCTGGATGTCCAGGCTGCCCATCTGCGCCTGGGACAGGAACATGGGGGGCAGATACTTGGAGAGGTCGACCTTCACGGGTAGGACCACCACGTAGGTGGAGAGCCACCGTCCGCGCTGTGCGCTGTCCTCGAAGTAGAGAAGGGCGTGTCCCTTGGGATGGTTTGGAGAGCCAAGGTCAAAGACGAGGGCCATGTTGCTCCCAAAAAGAAATAGGAACCCGGCTGCTTCCATTATAGCGTTATGGCGATTGCGGCATAGCGGGGGCGCAGGGGCCTCGAGATAAGTTCGTTCAAAAATTCACTTGCATAACCACAACCCCTGTGCTATAGTCGCCACCGACTATCCGTCAGCGCCGGGAGTGGCAACCCCATGGTCGACGACTATCTTCGCCAGTACGGCCTGATCATGATCTACAGCGGGATCGCCATCCTCATCCCGGCCAGTATGATCATCCTCTCCTTCGCTCTCAGGTTCGTTGGCATCCGGCCTCACAAGCCCAACCCCGTGAAATCTAGCCTCTACGAGTGCGGCGTCACGCCGATAGGGCTTCAGCACGTGCAGTTCAACTTCCGTTACTACATATTCGGCCTGCTCTTCGTGGCCTTCGATGTGGTGGTTGTCTTCCTGTACCCGTGGGCCACGCGGTTCAACGCGCTGGGCGGCTTCGCCCTCATCACCATCGCCGTGTTTATGTCCATCCTGCTGCTGGGCTGGGTCTACGCCTGGCGCAAGGGCGCGTTGGAGTGGGAGTAGCGGGAGTTCAATGGCTATTGACCTGACGAAGCAGATTGAAGTGGAGCCTGGGGTGAGCCTCCAGGAAGCCGTGCTGGCCATTGACATAGAGGAGGGGAAGACTATCTCAGCCTTCAAGGCCTCCTGTATCGAGCCATTCCCAGAGCCGATCATCGAGGCGCCGGAGGGATTGAACAAGAACGTAGCGGTGACCACCGTGGACGCCCTGATCAACTGGAGCCGGAAGTCGGCGGTGTGGCCGGTGGCGTTTGGGCTTGCCTGCTGCGCCTTTGAGATGATGGCCACGGCAATGTCGAGGTTCGACATTGCCCGCTTTGGGATGGAGGCCTTCAGGGCAACGCCCCGGCAGGCGGACCTAATGATTGTGGCCGGGACCGTTACGTGGAAGATGGCTCCGGCCATCCGGCGCATCTACGACCAGATGGCAGAGCCCAAGTGGGTGATATCTATGGGGGTGTGCGCCACGAGCGGCGGCCCCTATTACCAGGCGTACAGCGTGGTGCCGGGGGTAAACCACATCGTTCCGGTGGATGTCTACGTGCCCGGATGCCCGCCGCGGCCTGACGCGCTGCTGTACGGCATCATGCAGCTTCATGAGAAAATCAAGCGCTACAGCTTGATAGGGAATCGGGCAGGGGCGTAGATGACCACGTGGTTCAGGGGTTTCGTCCTCGCCGAGGGCATCGAGGAGGCGCTGCCTGGCGCCGTGGAAGGGGCCAACGACTCCGCCGTGTGGGTTGTGCCCGAGCGGTTGCACGATGTGGCCGCGTACCTCAAGAACACCGAGGCCTGGGACTTCGAGTACCTGAACGCGATCACCGCCGTGGACTTCATAGAGTATTTCGAGGTGATCTACCACTTCACGTCGTTGAGACACAACCACGCAGGCGTGGTCAAGGCGAAGTGCTGGGGTAGGGATGATCCGTCGCTGCCCTCGGTTGCTGATCTGTGGAAGGGCGCAAACCTACAGGAGCGGGAGATCTACGACCTGATGGGGATCGTCTTCACGGGGCATCCGGATCTCAGGCGGCTTCTGTTGTGGGAGGGCTACGAAGGACACCCCCTCAGAAGGGACTACCTGGAGGCACCGCTGCCCTACACCTGGCCGCACGGCGGCTAGAGGCCGTCATGGCGGGCGGGGCGCCGTAGGCCAGAGATGTTCGAGAGGGGCGTTCCACGCCAACTCCTGTGGGCGGGCAGGATGAAGACAAGGCGCGAGCCACAGAGTCCAATGAGTCCCCTGGCAAAGATTGCCGGAAACCGTTATACGCCGGGAAGTCAGAGTAGGCATGGCGCTAAGGACCGAGCCGATCACCGTCAATATAGGGCCTCAGCACCCGAGCACGCATGGCGTGTTCCGGATGCGGGTTACCTTCGACGGTGAGGACATACTGAACGTTGAACCCGTTTTCGGCTACCTCCACCGAGGATCGGAGAAGCTGGCGGAGGAGCGGAATTACGTCCAGGTCATTACGCTGACCGACCGCCTGGACTACGTGGCCTCGCAGACCAACAATCAGGCCTATTGCCTTGCCGTTGAACGCCTGGCGGGCATCGAGCCGTCGGAGCGGGGAATGTTCCTGCGGGTCATGGCGGCGGAGCTTCAGCGGATTGCCAGCCACCTTGTGGCCACCGGCTTCTTCCTCCAGGATCTGGGGGCCTTCGCCACGCCCCTCATGTATTGCTTTCGCGAGCGCGAGCGCATTCTGGAGATGTTCGAGATGCTGTGCGGCGCCCGCATCACCGTCAGCTATATGCGGCCCGGCGGCGTCTTTCAGGACGCCCCCGCCGAGTTCTGGCCCGCCCTCGACAGCTTTCTTCAGGACATGCCCGGTTACATCGACGAGCTGGACCGCCTGCTGACCGAGAATGAGATCATTGTTGGCCGCACCTTTGGCGTGGGCGTGCTGAACCCACAGACGGCGATCAGCGGCTCGGTGTCCGGCCCCATCCTGCGCTCCACGGGTGTTCGATGGGACATTCGCAAGGCGGACCCGTATGACATCTACGACCGCTTGGACTTCGACATTCCCGTGGGCACTCGGGGCGACAACTGGGACCGCTACAAGATCCGAATCGAGGAGATGCGGCAGAGTCTTCGCATCGTGAAGCAGTGCCGCGATCAGATTCCACCGACGGGGCCCGCCCGAGCGGAGGTTCCCTATGTGTTCAGGCCCCCGGCCGACGCCGAGGCCTATGGAAGGGTAGAGTCGCCCAAGGGCGAACTGGGCTTCTATCTGGTAAGCGATGGGACAATTGCGCCGTACCGCTGCAAGATACGGTCGCCTTCCATGATCAACCTGTCGGTATTGAGCGACCTGCTGGTCGGCTACAAGCTAGCCGACCTGATCGTGACGTTTGGAAGCACCGACATCAACATGGGCGAGGTTGACCGCTAGTGGACCCTCGAGGCTTCTTTGAGCTGAACACATGGTACCGGGGCATTTACCTGACCCTGGACACCGTGCTGCCCGGCTGGCTGGCCTACTTCATCGCCGGGTTCACTGTCATGTTCACCATCGTGAACGGCATGATGCTGTTGGCGACGCTGTACATCTGGGTGGAGCGCCGCGCCATGGGACGGTTCCAGGCCAGGCTGGGTCCCAACCGGTGGGGTCCGTTCGGTCTTCTTCAGCCCATCGCCGACGCGTTGAAGATCCTGGGGAAGGAGGACATCGTTCCCCGCGGAGCCGACCGGTGGGTGTTCAACATCGCGCCGGTGGTGATGTTCTTCCCCGTGCCGATGATTGTGGCGGTGCTGCCGATCGCCAAGAACATCGCCATCACCGATCTCAACGTTGGCTTGCTGTTCGTCGTGGCCATCACCGGCTTCTCCACCCTGGCCATCTTCATGGCGGGATGGGCGTCGGGCAACCGGTATGCGCTCTTTGGGGCGGGCAGGGCGGTGGCAATGCTGATCAGCTACGAGATCCCGCTGATCATCGCACTGGGCTCGGTGGCGCTGCTGTCAGGGTCGTTGGCGCTGGGCACGATAGTGCAGACGCAGAATGTGCCCTACCTGCTGGTGCAGCCGCTGGCCTTCGTGATCTTCATGATGGCGATCTCGGCGGAAATGAACCGGGCTCCATTCGACATTGTGGAGGCGGAGTCCGAGTTGATCGCTGGGTATCACACCGAGTACAGCGGCATGAAGTTCGGCATGTTCATGCTTGCGGAGTTCGCCTCGGTGATTGTGGCGTCCGGCTTGGCGACGACGATCTTCCTCCAGGGTTGGCGGTGGCCGTT
Source organism: Dehalococcoidia bacterium (assembly GCA_965263165.1). Taxonomy (GTDB): domain Bacteria; phylum Chloroflexota; class Dehalococcoidia; order Lucifugimonadales; family SAR202-VII-2; genus SAR202-VII-2. Next base: position 76,497 of record OZ253584.1, on the reverse strand, counting down.
CCTGCCGTCGTCGGTGTGGTTCCTGCTGAAGATGAGCATGTTCATCTTCCTGTTCCTGTGGATTCGGGTAACCATTCCCAGGCTTCGCGTGGACCAGATACTGGCCTTCGCCTGGAAATTCTTGCTGCCACTGAGCGTGGTGGCCCTGTTTGCTACGGCGCTGGAGGTCTACTTCCTGCGGGAGCCCGACGGCAGCCTGACCACGAACACGCTCTGGATTATGGCGGGCATCAACTCGGTCCTGGCCGTTGTGGCGCTGGTTGGTTGGGCCAACGTTTTGGGCCAGCGGCGCTACAACGTGGTGCCCAGAATAGCGAGTCTGTATCGAGACGTTCCCCTGGGCAGTAGGCCTGCAGAGGTGCAATAGATGTACGGCATAGGCATTATCAAGGGCCTCAGCGTCACCTTTCGCAACCTCTTCAGGACGCCGGTGACAATCAACTATCCTGAGGAGCGGGCACCGCAGCATGGCCGCTTCCGGGGCGAGGAGTTTGCTTGGTACGAGGAGCGCTGCACCGGCTGCGCGTCTTGCGCCAAGTACTGCCCCCTGGGCATCATCAAGATCGAGACCAGCCCCAGCGGGCAGAACGTCCAGGAAGGCGATAGCTACAAGATCGACACCTTCGACATTGACATCGGGCGGTGCATGTTCTGCGGCCTGTGCGTTGAGGCGTGCCCATACGACGCCTTGTTCATGGGCTCCGGGTTCGAGCGGGGCCGCTATCGCCGGGACGGACTCGTGATCACGGTGGACGAGTTGAAGGCGGCGGAGAAGCGCCCTTCGACCTGGTTCCGGCCGCAGTTGGAACAGCGCCGCTACGACCCCTACGAGGGCCAGCCCTTGGAATGGAGGGACGTTGGGCGGCGGCACCTGGGCGAGACGATGCATGGGCCGGCGGGCGCCCACTACGAGTGGCAGCTCGAAGCGCCCGGCGCGCTGGAGACGGTGACCCAGGCCCCGGCGCTGCCCGGCCACGATGAGGACTCCGGGGAGGAAGAGGAGTAGATGCCCGCTTTTCAGGTCATCGTGTGGTACTCCCTTGCGGGCGGCATCGTTCTTGCCGCTCTGATGGTCATTCACATTCGCGACCTGTTCAAGGCCGCGCTGATGCTTGCCGTCACCTTCCTGTCCGTGGTTGGATTCTTCATCCTCCTCAGGGCGGAGTTCCTGGCGGTGGTGCAGCTCCTGATCTACGTGGGAGCGATATCCATTCTCGTGATATTTGCCGTCATGCTCACCCGCGACGTGCATCGGGGCAATCCCTTCAACCGGTTCCAGATGCCGGCGCTGACGCTGGCGTCACTGCTGTTGGCGTCGATTGTCTATGTTGTTGCCACGACCGCGTGGACCAAGCTGCCCGATTTGACCAGTGGGTCGCCGATACACTTGGTCTTCAGCGATACGACTTCTCAGTTGGGCTCGGTCCTGCTGAACGAGTACGCGCTGGCAATCGAAATTGCCGCGGTGCTGCTGGTGTCGGCGATAATCGGCGCCATCGTCCTGGTGAAGGAGCGATAGATGCCGGGACTTGAACACTATCTAGTCATGTCGGGAGTGGTATTTTGCATTGGGCTCTACGGGGCGCTTGCCAAACGGAACATCATCACCGTGCTGATGTCGGTGGAGCTGATGTTCACGGGGGTGACGATAGCGGCGGTAGCGATGTCCCGGTACGTCACTCCGGCGGCAATATTGGCCAACCCGAACGAGGGGGGCATTGTCCTGACGTCGGTGCTGACGGGGCAGGCCTTTGCGCTGTTCATCATCACCGTGGCGGCGGCTGAAATAGCAGTGGGCCTGGCGATCGTCATAGCAGCCTATCGGACGCGCCAATCCGTTGACGTCACCGAGATGAACCAGATGCAGCACTAGGGCAGGGCGCCAGGCAGAGAGGGCGCCGCAGCGGGAGACGAGAGGAGCGGGCCGAAAAGCCCGCCGAACTATGCCAGAGGGAGACGGCCATGTGGGCCGAATACAAAAAAGCACCCAATCTGATGATTGCCGAGATGTGGAAGAACATCCTCGAGGGGGAGGGCCTCCCCACGCGGATTCTTCCGGAGGGGGACGTGCTCGAATGGGGGGAACGGATCCCCTTCCGGGTAATGGTGCCCCACGGACGCGAGCACGTAGCAGACGAAATCGTGAGGAAACTGTAGTCGATGATCTCTGAAGCCGCTGCCTGGGCAATATTCTTCCTGCCTATAGCCAGCTTCCTTGTCATTGGGCTGGTCATTCGGCCCTTTTTCAACCGCTATGCTCGGGTGAGCGCCTACCTGGCGATCCTGGCGATCGGCGGGTCGCTGGCGCTCTCCTGCTGGGCCTTGCAGTCGGTGCTTGGCCACGAGGAAGCCATCGGCTGGGCGGCCCACGAATGGGTGAGCCTTGGGGGCGGAGAGGCATTCATCTTCTCCGTCGGCATCTATATGGACAGCCTGACGGCCATCATGCTCGTGGTGGCCTCCAGCGTCAGCCTGATGGTGCAGATCTACTCCATGGGCTACATGAAGGACGACGCTGGCTATGCCCGCTACTTCGCCATCATGTCGCTGTTCACTGCGGCCATGCTGGGATTGGTGATGGCCCGCAATCTGATTCAACTCTTCGTGTTCTGGGAGTTGGTGGGGCTGAGCTCGTACCTGCTGATCGGTTTTTGGTATCAGCGGGCGGCTGCGGCTGCGGCGGCGAAGAAGGCGTTCATCGTCACGCGGATCGGAGACTTCGGGCTGCTCCTCGCAATCCTCTACTTCTTCTTCAACCAAGAGACCTTCACGGCGGCGGGCCTCAACTCGCTGGAGATCCCCGACATTCACCAGGCGGCGGTGCTGGGCCTTCTGGGGACCACGGCGCTGGCATGGCTGGCCGGGGGCATCTTCGCGGGCGCCATAGGCAAGTCGGCGCAGGTCCCGCTGCATACATGGCTACCGGACGCGATGGAGGGTCCCACGCCCGTCAGCGCGCTCATTCACGCCGCCACCATGGTGGCGGCGGGCGTGTTCCTGGTGGCGCGATTCTTCCCCGTATTTGCGCCCGACCCCCATGTCGGCATGACGGCGGCCATGACGCTCGTGGCGCTGATTGGCGGGATCACCGCCTTCTTCGGGGCCACGATGGGCCTCGTCATGCACGACATCAAACGGGTGTTGGCCTATTCCACGATCAGCCAACTTGGGTACATGATGCTGGCTCTGGGAGTGGGCGCGTACGACGCGGCGATCTTCCACCTGTTCACGCACGCTTTCTTCAAGGCTCTTCTGTTCCTGGGTTCGGGCAGCGTGAACCACGCTGCGGGCACCTTCGATATGCGGTACATGGGGGGGCTGCGGAAGCATATGAAGTGGACGTACGCCACCTTCCTCCTGGGCGGCCTGAGCCTGGCGGGGTTCCCCTTCTTCGCAGGGTGGTGGAGCAAGGACGAAATTCTGGCCCACGCGTTCAATCAGGGTGGCGTGGGGATGCTCGTTTACATTCTGGGCATCCTGGCTGCCCTTATGACTGCCTTCTACATCTTCCGCGTCATATTCCTCACCTTCCACGGGGAGTTCCGGGGCGGCGTTGAGCAGAAGATTGCCGACGCATCCTCCTCCTCCGTCTTTGACGGACAACGGGTAACGCTGTCGGCTGACGAGGAGGAGAAGAGGGGCGGGCACGTTCACTTGGGCGAGTCGCCGGCGACGATGGTGCTACCGATGGTCCTGTTGGCGGTGGCGGCGGTGGCGGCGGGATTCATCGCCAATCCGCCGTTCGACCTGGGCGTTATTCAACAGCACTGGTTCTCACACAACCTCGTCATGCCCCAGGAGCCGCTGCTTTCGTTCCATGAGCCTGCGGCGGATATCAATGTTGGGCTGGCCCTGGTGGCCAGCGCTGTGGCCATTGCGGGGATCCTGCTTGCCTACTGGTTCTACGTGGCCAGGCGCATGTCCACCGACCGGGTGGCGGGAGCGTTGCCGGGGCTATACCGGCTCGTCTACCGCAAGTACTACGTGGACGAGCTCTATGAGGGCGCCCTGGTTTCCCGGGTCTTCTACAAGGGTATAGCGTTCATCACGGCTGGATTCGATTCTAGGCTGGTGGACGGCGTCGTCAACGTCCTGGGCTGGACCGGGCGCAACCTGGGCCGGGCCATGGCGCAGGCTCAGACGGGGCAAGTGCAGGTGTACGGCATCGGCATATCGGCGGGAATCATAGTGCTTGTTGCGGCGTTCCTCATTTGGGGCTAGGCGGCCCGCGGGGAAGGCAGGCGAGAGAGGAAAAGGTAAACATGAAAGGTCCAGGAGGATAACCGGGTGTTCGTAGGCCTTCTCACTACCCTGGTATTCCTGCCGGCGGCGGCAGCCTTGGTCATCGCGCTTCTGGCGCGGGACAAGCAGCAGGTCCGATGGATCGCGGGCATCGTCGCTGTAGCCGAACTCGCCCTGAGCATCGTGGCTTTTGCTTCCTACGACTCGGCGCAGGGCGGGGTGCAGCTCGTAGATAGAGCCGCCAACTGGATACCGGCGCTCAATGCTCAGTACTTCCTGGGCATGGACGGGCTGAGCGCACCGATGGTGTTGCTGACGGGACTTCTGGGGGCCTGCGCGGTGTTCGTGTCCTGGAGCGTGCAGAACCGGGTGAGAGAGTACTTTATGTGGCTGCTGCTCCTCTGGACGGCGGTCATGGGCGTTTTCGTGGCCCTGGACTTCCTGCTGTTCTTCATTTTCTGGGAGATCGAACTGATCCCCATGTACTTCCTGATCTCTATGTGGGGGACGGGAAGGCCCACCTACTCGGCGATGAAGTTCGTCGCGTTCACGTTTCTGGGGTCGGCGTTTATGCTGGTGGGCATCCTGGCCCTCTACTTCGCCACGGGAACGTTCGACATGATTCGGATCACGCAGGAGTTGGGGCTGGCGATTCCCTACTCCAAGATGATCATGCCAGCGGCGGTGGCCTTCTTCTTCTTCTTCGCCGCCTTCGCGGTCAAGCTGCCGATTTGGCCCGTCCACACCTGGTTGCCGGACGCCCACACGGACGCCCCGACGGCGGTCAGCGTGATGCTGGCGGGCGTTTTGTTGAAGATGGGGGGGTACGGCATTCTGCGAGTCTGCCTGTCGATGTTTCCGGACGTGGCCAGCGACTACGGGAAGCCGTTGGCGGTGCTGGCGGCGTTCTCGATTCTGTACGGAGCGGTTGTTACCATGCGACAGACCGACCTGAAGCGCCTGGTGGCGTACAGTTCCGTTAGCCACATGGGGTTCGTGCTGCTGGGAGTGACGTCCGTGTCTGCGCTTGGCGGTGGGTTTGCCACCGTGGGCATCACCGGGGCGTCCGTGCAGATGTTCACGCACGGCACCATCACGGGCCTCCTGTTCGCGCTGGTGGGTTTGGTCTATGAGAAGGTGCACACGCGTCACATACCGGACATCAAGGGCCTGGCGCCGAGGATGCCGTTCGTTGCGGTGACATTTGTTATCGCTGGGTTGGCGTCCCTGGGTCTGCCTGGCCTGAGCGGGTTCGTTGCGGAGATCATGGTGTTCCTGGGCGCCTTCAAGGCGCACGCTTGGCCCACGGCCTTCGCCGCCTTCGGCGTGGTGCTTGCGGCCGGGTACATTCTGTGGACGCTCCAACGCGTCCTGTTTGGGCCGCCGTCTGGCCGCCATGAAGGCGTCGGCGACGCGTCCTGGCTGGAGAGGGCGCCCTTGATAGCGCTGGTCGTTGCCATTGTGGTTGTGGGCGTGTACCCCGCCGTGATCACCGATGTGCTCGACAGCGCGTTGCCGGACCTGGTCCGGTTCAGGTTCCCGTAGGTGAGGCAAAGGTTACCGGCAGGCCCCGGATGGGGTCTGCGGAGTAGGGATGACGGCTAGCGACGTATATCTACTATCGCCTGAGATCAGCATGGCCGGGTTGGCCGTGGTGGTTATTCTGGCCGATCTTTTCGTGCGCAAGAAGGGCGTCCTGGCGTTCCTGACGGTGGTCGGGCTTGCCGCGCCAGCGGCCTTCTGCATTGCGCTGTGGGTGGACATAGCTGGCGAACCCGTGGAGCAGCGCTTCTTGGAACTGGGGCAGGCTGCGACCTTTGCCGTCGACCACTTTGCCCTGTTCTTCAAATTGCTGGTCATTGCCGTCGTGGGGCTGGTCGTTATGGCCTCGCAGGACTACGCGTCGAGGTTCTCCCGGTACCGCGGCGAGTATTACGCTCTGATTCTGCTGTCAGCGACGGGCATGATGCTGCTTGCCGCCACGACCGAGCTGGTGACCATCTACGTGGCCCTGGAACTGGCGACCCTGCCCCTGGTGGTGTTGGCCGCCTTCTTGCGGGACGCGCGTTCCACGGAAGCGGCGATGAAGTTCTTCGTGCTGGCGGCGGTCAGTTCGGCGCTGCTCCTTTACGGCATGGTGCTGGTCTACGGCTTCACGGGCAGCACGCAGCTTGCCGTCATCGCGGAGCGGATCCAGGAGCAGCCAGTGGAGAACATTGCCTTCGGCGCGGCGCCTCTGATGCTGGGCATCGTGCTCATCGTGGCGGGGTTCGGCTTCAAGATGTCCCTGGCGCCGTTCCATATGTGGGTCCCGGATGTCTACGAGGGGTCGCCGACGCCCATTACCGCCTACCTGTCGGTGGCGAGCAAGGCCGCCGCCTTCGCCGTATTGATTAGGGTCTTCTACGTCGCCTTTGGCGGGATCAGTCTGGACTGGAGCATGGCCTTCGCCGTTCTGGCGGTGCTGTCGATGACGGTGGGCAATCTTGTTGCGATTGCCCAGAACAACATCAAACGCCTCCTTGCTTACAGCACGGTGGCCCACGCCGGCTATCTGATGGTGGGCGTGGCGGCGGTTTCCGACCGCGTTGCTGAAGGGCCAACCATCCTTGGCCTCAGCGGAGTGCTGTTCTACCTGGTGGCCTACGGAGCCACGAACCTGGCCGCCTTCTTCGCCGTGATCGCCATTTCCAATAGGGTCAAGAGCGAGCGTATCGATGACTTTATCGGCATGGGCTTCAAGGCGCCGCTTCTGGCTGCGGTCCTGGGAATTAGCATGATCTCGCTGATAGGGGTTCCGCCCACCGCAGGCTTCATAGCCAAGATCTATATCTTCAGCGCCGCCGTCAGGGCCGACCTGGCCTGGCTGGTCGTCATCGGGGCGATCAATAGCGTGATTTCCGCCTACTACTACCTGCGAGTGATCCGTGTGATGTACTCGGGCGCCCCGGCTGAACGGGAGCGATCGGCCTTCTCGCTGGCAGGGCGGGGAGCGCTGGCGATCACGGCGATAGGCATCGTGGCGCTGGGCATCATACCCGGATACTTCCTCGGAATCGCCGAGTCCGCCGTGGGGATCATCGCCGGCGGGTAGGGGCAAGCCGCGCGCCGCCTCGCTGCCCCGATCCGGCGCACGCGCCGGGTCGTTGTGGTTTAATATCCCGGAGCAGTTGCCGTGTCCCACTTGTGTCCATGCCCTATCACACCATAGGCATCGTCTATAACGCCTGGGTCGCGGAGGCTCAGGACATCGCCCGCAGCATTGCCGGGCAACTGGGTACGGGCCGCGCCCCCTGGTCGTGCGCGGTCATGGACCTAGAGCATCGAAAGGCCGACGTAGAGGGCGCGGGCCTCATCGTGACTGTTGGCGGCGACGGCACGATCCTGAGGACCACCCGGGTTGCGGCCCCCTTCGGCGTTCCTCTTCTGGGCGTGAACATGGGGCGGGTCGGCTTCATGGCGGAGCTGGCGCCATCGCAGGCAAGGTCGGGGTTTGCCAGCCTTCTGGAGGGTGTGGATGGGTGGGTGGAGGAGCGGGCCATGCTGTCGGTGGAGACAGCGCCTGACCGGTCGACCGTCTCAGCGCCACAGCCGTTCCACGCTCTCAACGACGCTCTGGTGGGGCGCGGGGCCGTTCCCCGCCTCGCGCGGGTGGAGGTCAGCATTGACGGCGTCCACCTGACCCGCTATACCGCCGACGCCGTGATCGTGGCCACGGCGACGGGAAGCACGGGCTATGCCTTCTCGGCGGGGGGTCCGATCCTTCACCCTTCAACTACCGACCTCGTTGTCACTGCCGTTGCACCGCACATCAGCTTCTCCGGGTCGCTGGTCATTCCGGCGACGTGCGTGATTGACCTGACGGTCCACACGGACTACCAAGCGGTGTTGAGCGTCGACGGCTATGTGGACCTGAGCCTTCAGGACGGCGACTCGGTGCGCATCCGAAGAAGCGAGCACCGCGCGAGATTTCTCCGGTTCCACCCGCCAGAGTACTTCTACAGCACGGTGCGGGAGCGCCTCAGGCTGGACAACGGCCAACCGATGAATTGAGAGGGGGTTCATGGGGATGGAGGACCTGTAGCTATGGAGCAAGAACCAACCCTGGAAACGCGGCGCATCCACGAGGGCCGCGTGTTGAATCTGCGGGTCGACACGGTCCGCCTGCCCAGCGGGAAGACGGCCTTGAGGGAGATCGTGGAGCACTCGGGCGCGGTGACCATCGTGCCAGTGGACGAGGACGGCAACCTACTGTTGGTGCGGCAGTACCGGAAGGCCGCGGGCGAGTCGTTGCTGGAGTTTCCCGCCGGCGGCATTGACGCGGGCGAGGAGCCTGAGGCCTGCGCCCAACGGGAGCTACAGGAGGAGACGGGTTACGCCGCCGCCGAGGTCACATCTTTGGGCGCCTTCTGGATGGTTCCCGGATATGCCACCGAGTACATGAGCGTCTTCCTGGCCCGTGGGCTTCATCCCAGCCCCAGGCAGGGTGATGAGGACGAGCACATCGAGTTGGAGCGCTACCCGGCATCGGAAATGCCGGCGCTGGTGGCCTCCGGGCGGATCAAGGACTCCAAGAGCATCGCCGCGCTGTATCTGCTCGACCACGCTCCGCGGGGGTAGGCGCTCGCCAGCCTGGGTGGCCGGATTCTGTGACCCGCCTGGCGCCGTTTCGGTGTTCTGAAGATGGAATGGGATGGCGGCCTCGCGGCGGCCCTTGCTCATCGTCGGCGTCGGCGTTGACACCGATTTCGGCCTTTGACATAGTGAGTTCCATCCCCCTCTCCTAGGAGCCCTTCATGGCTGCCGCCTCCAGTCGAGATCTCGTCGAGCGAGCCCTGCGCGCCTTGCCGGGAGGCACCGTGGGCAACGTCCCGATGTCCAAGGACCGGCCGGTGATCATCCGGGAGGGCAGGGGGTCCAAGGTCTACGACGTGGACGGACGGGAATACCTCGACTACCTGATGGGTTCCGGCCCGATGGTGCTTGGGCACGCTCACCCCGCGGTGGTTGAGGCCGTGCAGCGGCAGGTGGCCAAAGGCAGCACGTTCTTCATTACGAACGAGTTGGCCGTGCAGCTCGCAGAAGAAATCGTCAACGCCTTGCCTTGCGCCGACCAAGTCAGGTTCGTGTCCAGCGGCACGGAAGCCACCTTCTACGCCCTGAGAATTGCGCGGGCGTATCGCAAGAGGGACAAGATACTCAAGTTCGAGGGCGGCTACCACGGTATGCACGATTACTCGATCATGAGCCTGGCGCCATCGGATCTGTCGCCGTTTCCTAAGCCCATCCCCAGCTCCGCCGGCGTCCCCAAGGCGATCCAGGAGACCGTGCTCGCGGCGCCGTTCAACGACCTGGAATATACCGCCGAGCTCATCGAGCAGAATCATGAGGACCTGGCGGCGGTGATCTTGGAGCCGCTGCAGAGGGTCATCGAACCGAAGCCGGGATTTCTTCAAGGGCTGCGCAAACTCACCGAACTATACGAGATTCCGCTCATCTTCGACGAGGTTGTTACGGGCTTCCGGTTTGCCTATGGCGGGGCCCAGGAGTACTACGGCGTGACGCCCGACATCGCGGCCATAGGCAAGATTGTGGGCGGCGGGTATCCGCTGGCCGGCATCGTGGGAAAGCGCGAGATTATGCAGGGCTTTGATGTCGAGTTGGCCGGTGCCGACGAGTATGTGCCTCAGGTCGGCACACTCAATGGGAACCCCGTGGCCGCGGCCGCAGGTCTGGCGACGTTGGAGGTCTTGAGAGAGCCGGGCGCCTACGAGCGCTTGTTCGCTACGGGACATCAGCTCAAGGATGGCCTGGCGCGCCTGCTGGGGGAGGCGGAGATCCCGGCTAGGGTGTCGGGCGTGGCCCCGATGTTCGATGTCTACTTCACGGACGAGGACATCGTTGACTACCGGTCCACCCTGCGCGCCGACGGCGAGACCCACAAGCGGTTCGTGGGGTCGCTGGTGGACCAGGGTATTCTGCGTTCGGGGCACAAGTTCTACGTGTCTCTGGCCCACGACCAGCAGGACGTGAACAGGACGCTGGAAGCCTTCGAGCAAGCTATCAAAACAATCAAATAGCCCAGAAGTTATGGGCCGTTGAGCCTGTGCGAATGCCATCGTTCCGGCGGCGGATGGAGGCCCTCGTCGTCCGGCATGTTGGGCCCGGGCGCGCGATGGCGGGTGGAAGCGCAGCGGGTCTCGCGCGCCAACGCTGGGTGTGTGAGCCGTCGTTTCGGGGCTAACGCCCCGTGTATGGGTGGCAAAACGAAGCGCCCGCCCCAGGAAAGGGCGGGCGCAAAATGAAAACCCCGGGACCTGGGGCTTTTCTTCGCACCGCCACGAATTTCGTGGCGGCGTAAGAGAGACTAATACCGATTTACGGAGTTGTCAAGAGGTAGGGCTTGTTTCAGCCAACATCTTTTGCACGGGCTTGGTGTCTATGACGTGCCGCTGTAGGCCCATCTCCTTGGCGGATATGCCCATTGCGAGGCCCATCATCTGCGGGAAGTGAAGGATGGGAAGGCCAATGCTCTTGCCGCGCTGCTTGGCGGCGGCGGGCTGATAGCCGTCCAAATTGAGGTGACACAGAGGGCAAGGCGTCACCATAGCGTCGGCGCCAAGGGCCTTGGCCTCGCCTGTGTGGTTCCCCACCATGCGCACAGAAGCCTGCTCGTTGATGGTGAGAATGGGGAAGCCGCAGCAACGGGTCTTGCCGGAGAAATCCACGACATCGGCACCCACCAACTCGATGAGCGTTTCTAGCGACGTCTGGCGGGCAGGGTTCTCGTCAAACCCCAGAGCACTGGTTGGCCGGACGATGTAGCAACCGTAGAACGGCGCCAGCTTCACGCCTTGCAGGGGTTGCTGGATGTGCTCGCGGATTCTGTCCAAACCGATGTCTTCTATGAGCACCCAGAGAAGGTGCTTGGGTTGGACGTTGCCGGTGTACTTCAGCTCCTCCTCGGCAAGGTAGCTGTTGATCTCGTCGCGATAGGCGGCGTTGGAGTCTAGGGCCTTCTTGGCCTGGCTCATCACTCCCTGGCACGTGGAGCAGATAACCATGATGGTGTCGTAGCCCATCTTCTCTGCGATGGCCATCGTGCGGGCGTTGAGGGTGTCGCCAAGCTTCTTGTTCTTTTCTTGGAGTACGCCTGCGCCGGTGCATGACGCGTTCAGCATCTCATCCAGTTCGATGCCCAATCGCTCGCAGACTTTCACTGCGGAGGGGTACAGTTCCGGGCAGCCGCCGCGAGAGACGCAGCCGGGAAAGAAGGCGTATTTCATTAATCTTCCTCGACCTTTTCGAAGATGCGCCGCACGAATCTCACGTCCGGGATGGCCTTGTGAACGACGGGTGGGAGCTTGCCCCGTAGGAAGGCGCGAATGCCGACGGGCATGTTGTGGATTTGGGCGGCGATGTTGAACATGCCGGGGGTCTTCACGGCGAGTTGAAGCTCGTCCACCCAGCCGCTGTGCTTCACCGTTTCGGCGAAGATTTCGGCGTGGCGGGCGCCCGTGGTGTTGGTGAAGCCGGCGGCTGCGGCCTCTTCCCGCAGCTTCATGATTTGGTCCATGGGAGCCACGCCCTTGGGGCACGCTTGGACGCACTCGAAGCAGCGGGTGCAGTCCCACATCCCGCCGGCCTCGTCCAACTCGGCGAACCGCTGGTTTGTGGCGTCGTCCCTGGGGTCGCCCACGAAGCGGTAGGACTTGGCGAGGGCTGCGGGCCCGAGGAAGTCCTGGTTCACCTCGAGGACTGTGCAGTCGGAGACGCAGGCGCCGCACATGATGCAGCCCATGGTCTGGAGAAGCTTGAGCATGGAGTCGTTGGAAGCGACATACTCCCCCTCGGGCTCTGGGCCTTCGGGTTGAAGGTAGGGTTTCACGGCTCGAATCTTGCCCCAGAACACGCTCATGTCCACGACGAGGTCCTTGACGACGGGCTGGTTGCCCATCGGCTCCACCCTGACAACGCCGTCGTCATCGGCGTTGCTGAGGAGCCGGGTCTTGCAGCCGAGGCCGGCGCGCCCGTTCACGCGCATTGCGCACGAACCGCAGATCGCGGCCCGGCACGAGCAGCGCACGGCCAGGGACTCGTCGACCTCCTCGCGGACCTTGATCAGTGCGTCAAGGACAGTGAAATGGTCGGGCACGTCGAGGAGATAGTCCTGGTCATAGGACTTGTCGCGAGCGCGTTCCGGATCGTACCGCTTGACGGTGAGTGTAATTTGCATCAGTACGTCCTCTCGACTGGTTCCCAGCGCGTGATGGTCACGGGCGATGTCGCGATGACGGGCCCATCGGCGGACCATGCGCAAGTTACGTGTTTCAGCCAGTTTGCATCGTCTCTTTCCGGCATATCGGTTCGGAAGTGGGCGCCGCGGCTCTCCTTGCGAGTGAGGCCGCTGAGGCAGATCGTCTCGGCGCAGTCGAGCATGAAGCCCAACTCGAGGGCGAATACGAGGGCTGTGTTGAACGTTTTGCCCTTGTCCTTGACGGGAACCCGATGGTAGCGCTCCCTGAGCTGCCGTATCGCGTGGACTGCGGTCTGCATCCCCTCTTCCTGGCGAAAGACCGCGAGGTGCTCGTTCAGGGTTTCGCCCATAGCCAGGCGGACCTGAGCGACGCTGTCGCCGTTGTCCTTCCGGTCGAGCATAGAGATGATCCGGGACTCGTCAAGGTAGGCAACGTGCTCGGACACGTTGCCGAAGGGGTTATCGTGGGCATAGGCGGCGGCGGCCTCTCCGGAGCGCCGCCCGAAAACGACTGTGTCCAGCAGGGAGTTGGCGCCCAGGCGGTTGCCTCCGTGCACGCTAACGCAGGCGCATTCGCCGGCCGCATAGAGGCCGGGGACGGGGGTTGCGCCCTTAACGTCGGTCTTGATGCCGCCCATGATGTAGTGCATGCCCGGCCGGATTGGGATGGGCTCGTCGGCCAGGTTGATGTTCATGTAGTCGAGGGCGACCTCATTGATGTAGCTGAGCTTCGTTTCGATGAGTTCGCGGCCCAGGTGTCTGAGGTCCAGGAGCACGCAGCCGTCGATGCCTCGCCCCTCTAGAATCTCGGTGGCTTCGGAGCGGGAGACGACATCGCGGGAGGCGAGGTCCTTCATCCTGGGGGCGTAGGTCTCCATGAAGCGGTCGCCATTGGCATTGAGCAGGAAGGCTCCCTCGCCGCGGGCCGCTTCGGTGATCAGCACGCCGTTGCCCTTGAGGGTTGTGGGATGGTACTGGACCATCTCCATATCCATTAGCGGCGCTCCCGCCAGGTAGGCGAGGCCGATGCCGTCACCGGTCACGATGAGCCCGTTGGTGCTGGGTTCGTAGGCCCTGCCGACTCCGCCGGTGCAGAGGATCACCGCCTTGGCCCTGATGGCCTCGAGCTTGCCGGACATGATGTCCAAGGCCACGACGCCGCGACACTCCCCGTCGCTCATGATGAGCGAGGTGACGAACCATTCTTCGTAGACCCGGACCTGTTCCTTCATCACCTGTTCGTAGAGGACGTGGAGCATGGCCTGGCCGGTGATGTCAGCAACGAAGAACGTTCGGGCTCGCTCCTGGCCTCCGAAGTGCCGGGTGCCCAGATGGCCGGAAGGGTCGCGGTTGAAGATGACGCCCATGTGCTCCATTTCGATGACGGCGGCCCCTGCTTCCTGGGCCATAACCTCGATGGCGTCCTGGTCGCCCAGGTAGTCGCTGCCCTTGACGGTTGCGTAGGCGTGGTCTTCCCAGTCGTCACCGCGGTCGGTGAGGGCGGCATTGATACCGCCCTGAGCGGCGTTGGAGTGGCTTCTTACCGGGTGGACTTTGGTGATGATGGCGGTGTTTGCGCCCGCCTGAGCGGCTGCGAGGGCGGCCCTCATACCGGCTAGGCCGGCGCCAACGACCACCACATCATGTTCGTACATTGACCCTCCCACGGGTGAGGCGCCTTGCGCCTGCGCTACTATAGCAAAGCGGCAGGCCAAACTCAAGACGAACTTCGTCGCGGGGCGGAGGCGGGGCGCGCTTCGTTTCCAACGGGCCTGCCATCTGCTATGCTAGCTGGCGATTTCAACCCAACACAGGAGGAGAAGAGCCCTGTTTCGAACTTCATTTGCTCTTACAATGCTCGTTGCGGTGGCGGCTTTGGCTGCCGCTTGTGGGGGAGGAGACTCGCCCGGCGCGACACCGACAGCAACGCTGATTGCCGTGGATCCCGCAGCCACGGGGCAGCCGGCCCCCACACCCACAGCTTCGCCAACTTCAACAGAAGGAAAAATCGAATTGCCTAAGCAATACTCAAGCCCGCCGGACATGACGATCGACAAGGAGAGGACCTACAGGGCTACCCTGGACACCAGCGAGGGAACGATAGTCATCGAGCTGCTCCCCTCCGTGGCGCCGGTGACGGTGAACAACTTCGTGTTCCTTGCCCGCGAGGGCTACTACGATGGCGCGCCGTTCCATCGGATCATCAAGGACTTCATGGTGCAGACCGGCGATCCAACGGGGACAGGCCGGGGCGGCCCCGGCTACCGCTTCAACGATGAGCCGGTTACGCTGGAGTACGAGCGGGGCATCGTTGCGATGGCCAACGCGGGGCCGAACACCAACGGTAGCCAGTTCTTCATCATGCACGCGAGCAGGGCCCTGCCGAAGGACTACACGATATTCGGACAGGTTGCCGATGGATTGGACGCGATGGACAGGATAGCGGCAATCCCAGTGACGGCCAACGAGCGCGGAGAGCACTCGGTACCGAGTCAGGAAGTTAAGATTAACAGCGTCACGATCGAAGAATCGTAGGCGCGTGTGGGGTGATTCGCACCTGCGGACAGCAGGTGTCGTTTGCAACCGAAGAAGAGGCGGCCCTAGGGCCGCCTCTTCTTCGAGCCGCTGCGCTGTGCGCCTAGCCTGCTAGGCGCTTGGGCCGGCGTGGCATTCGCTAGCGAACTCGTTCACCCTATGGGTGCCGTCGCAGAAGGGCTTGTTGGAAGACCCCCCGCAGCGGCAAAGGAAGAACGGGTTGTCGGTTACCTCGAACTCGTTTCCATCGCCATCAACCAGCTTCACGTCCCCTGAAATCCTGTACGAGCCGTTCGCTTGAACCTTGATCGTTGCCTCTTCGTCAGCCATCCTAAACCTCCCCTGGCAGTGTTGAGATTCGACCCCAATGGCAACCGGGCGCCGCTAGGAGCCCCCGTAGAGGTTGTTGCGCGGCCTCTATGCTAACCCTCCTACGGGTACGGAGGGAAGGGAGGGAAGGAGGGTTCCGCCTTACGCCTTAGCAACGTTCCTAGGGAGTATGGCTAGTTCAGGCCCCGGTGAGCCCGCACTCTCTTGGTGGCGTCCATCATGTTCTTCAGCTTCGCCACAGCCTCCTCCTCCGTGCGGGTCTTCAGGCCGCAGTCCGGGGTAACCCAGATTTGTCTGCCCGGCAGCACGTTCAGCGCCCTTTCGATGCCCGTCGCCATTTCCTCGACCGCTTCCAAGTCGTGGTTGTGGACGTCGAAGACGCCGAGGGCGAGGATCTTGTCGGTCTGCTTGCCCTCGAAGTATTGCAGAAGCTGGTAGTCGGAGTTTGCCATTTCCAGGTCCAGCACGTCGACCGGAAGGCGCAGAATGCCGTCGAAGACCGCGGCGAAGTCGCCGTAGCAGATGTGGGTTATCGTGACCGCATCAAGGCCCTCCGTGGCGACGCGAAGGCCCTCCGCCACGAGGTCCATCTCCTCCGGCCTGGTCGACGCGGCGGGCTCGTCGATTTGGATGTAGCGGCATCCCGCATCCTGGAGGTCCCGGGCCTCATCGTGGATAACGCGGGCCAGGGCCATGACGAAGGCTTCCCTGCTTCCGTAGTGTTCGTCGAATGACCAGTCGGCGATGGTGTAGGGGCCGGTGAGCATGCCCTTAACGGGCCTCTCCGTCAGGCCCTGGGAATACTTCCACCAGTCGACGGTAATTGAGGCCGGCCGCCGGATGGCCCCAATCGCCACGGGTTTTCGGTAGTAGCGGTTGCCGTAGGAGCGGACCAGTCCGCTGATGCCCATGCCTTCGAGGTTCTCGGCGAAGTAAGTGGCCATGTCCCCGCGGTACATCTCGCCGTCCACCAGAATGTCCAGGTCCAACTCCTCCTGAACGCGGACCCAGTGCTCGGTGGCGTTCTTCTCGAGTTCCACCAGGTCCTGCCGGCTAATCTGGTTTCTGGCGGCCTTGGAGCGGGCCTCCAGGAGGTAGGGCGGCTTGGGATAGCTGCCGACGGCGGTGGTTATCAGGTTGTTATGCATGCAGCGCCTCCTTGGCCTGCCGGACCCCCTCCGCAAGGCGCACCAGCTTTTGCTGGGCCTTGTCCCGGGGCAAGAACTCCAGGCCGGAGCTCGGATTGACGTGAAGGCGTTCCGGGGTTACGTGCTCCGCAACCCGCCTGCACGCTTCGACGATCTCTTCGACGGTCTCCAGGCGGGTGTTGCGGGCGTCCATGACGCCGAAGCCCAATTCCTTGTTCTGGGGGAACTCCTTCACGGCTTCCCAGTTGGCCTTGCCCGACGCGAAGTCTAGGCCGACGACCTGGAAAGGGGAGCGGAATAAGCCGCCGGCCACCGCGGAGGCGTCGCCGAAGTAGGTGTAGACGGCGGTCTTGACGGTGAGTCCGCGGACGGCCCGCTCGGAAGCTTCGAGGAAGAGGTCCATGTCCCCGGGATTTCTCAGGATGCAGGGTTCGTCAAACTGGATGACCGGGGCGCCGGCCCGCTCCAAGGCTAAGGCCTCGTTATTGAGGGCCTCGGCCAGATCGAGCACCAGCGGGCGTAGGCTTCCATAGCCGCTTTTCAGGACCGACAGCCTGGCGAGGGAGTAGGGCCCGGTGAGGACCGCTTTGACCGGCCTGCTGCTATGCTCCCTTGCGAAGTCGAAGTCGTTGCAGGAAATGGGGCCGGTCCAGCCAACGCTGGCCTCGACCACGGGCTGGCGGTAGTAGGTGTTGTTGTCGAAGCACCGGGTCAGGCCGTTGATGGAGAAGCCCTGGATGCCGCGGGCGAAGTAGGTCTGGCCGTCGTCCCAGCGAATCTGGCCGTCGGTCACGAGGTCAATGCCGGCGTCGATCTGCTCCTGGATGACCTCTTTGGTGACCTCGTCGGCGATGCGGGCCACTTCTTCAGGGCTGGCGTCGCCGCGGTCCAAACGGTTCTTGGCGGCCCGTAGATTGGGGGCCTTTCCGCCAATCTTTGGGTAGTGACCAACGGTGGTGGTGAGCAAGAAGCACTCCCGCGCAGAGGTTTCGGCAGGTTGAACGATTTCGTAAGCGCTCCCACATCTTACCGGAACGCCGCAGCGACGGACAAGCCTGGTTGGAGGGGGCTGGGGGTGCTACAATGCCGAAACCTTACCCCTGATGTCTTAGGGGCCATGATCCCCGACGAACGCATAGCCCATGCCATTAGCAGCACCGAGGTGCTGCGCCCGCCCCGCCAAACCCTGGCAACCTTCGGCGCGACCGTCCTCAAGTACTACGTGGTCACGAAGCCGGCCTACGCTGACCTGACCGGGGACACAGACGACGCTGTCGTGCGGCAGGGGACGGTCACGGCGCAGCGGCCACAGGTGGTGACGCCCTACTACGTCTCCAACCTGGAGGGGTTCAGTTCGGAGGCCCGGCGCTACTTCCAGATGGAGACCGAGCGTTACGGCCCCGGCGCTGCGGGGCTGATGTACGGCTATCGCAACGACCCCAGAGACACGACCATTGCGTCGGGGGGGCTACGGAAGGTGGCCAATAGCATTATCGGCGACCTAGACCACCGGGGAGAGAATCTTACCGCCGTGATCAGAGGCGTCGACGACCTCTGGGACGTTTCCCTCCTCAAGTTCATCTACGAGCTGACGGCTCGGTCGGTGGCGGCCAACGTGCAGGAGCTTCACGCCCACGGCCTTCTTGATATGGATGCCAGCGGCGTGCCCAGAGACGCCCGGGACCGCATAGAGGCCATGTTCGGCGATGCCCGCCGCGGCAACTTGGACCCCGTTGCCCTCAAGCGTGAGCTGGACCAATGGGACGTTTTCTCCGAATACGAGGATCGCTTCTTTGCCCTGTTCCGCCGGCGCTGACCTGTCCGCGGCGGCCCTTCCCATTCACCCGCTCCCCTCGTCAACGACATGTTCTCTCCCAACAAGCCCACCAGAGAAGCCGTGGCCCTGGCCATCCCACGCGACGATGAGGCCGATGCGGTGCTCGTGGTGCGGCGTCCTGAGGAGCCGGGAGAGGACCTGCCGGGCGTCTGGGGCCTACCGGCGGCCTCGCTTCGGGACGGAGAGACGATCGAGAAGGCGGCGATTCGGGTGGGCAAGGCCAAGCTCGGCGTGGATATCGAGCTGGGCGAATGCCTGGAGCGTGGCCGGCAGGAGCGGTCAACCTACATCCTGGACATGGTTGTGTACCGGGCCAGCTTTCGGGAGCCCGAACCCAGGCTGCCGGTGGGCCGCGCCAGCGACGGCGTTACCCGCTATACAGCCTGGCGCTGGGCCGACGTCGAGGCCCTTGGGCCAGGGGCGGCGCAGGGCTCGCTCTGTTCACAGCTCTACCTGCGTTGGCGGGGCGCATGAGCCGCTACGTCATAACGCGGTTCCATGAAATAGGCCTGAAGGGAAAGAACCAACCGTTCTTCATCAGGCGTCTGGCGGACAACCTGCGCGAGGCCACTTGGGGGCTGGGGGTGCGGAGCGTGTGGGACCGCCGGATGATGGTCGGCCTCACGCTGTCCGACGACGCTTCATGGCCAGCCGTCGAGGAGCGTTTGAGGCGCGTATTTGGCGTGGTCAACTTCTCGCTGGCGCATCGGACGGGCCCTGACCTCGGATCCATCCGGGAGCTTGTGGCCGGGCTGGCTGGTTCGAGGCCCTTTTCCTCATTCCGCATCACCGCCAACCGGGCCGATAAGAGGTTTCCGCTCACGTCCATCGAGCTGAATCGCGATCTTGGAGCATTGGTGGAGCAGGCCACCGGCGCCAGGGTTGACCTCAAGAATCCCGACGCCGTGATCTACGTGGACGTGATGGCCCGGGACGCCTTCGTCTACCTCGACAAGACGCCGGGTCCAGGGGGGCTTCCGGTGGGCGTCAGCGCTCCGGTCCTGTGCCTGCTCTCCGGGGGCATCGACTCGCCCGTTGCCTCGTGGCGCATGATGAAACGGGGGTGCCCGGTGATCTTCCTGCACTTTCACAGCTACCCCCTGGTGGACGCGAGCTCTATGGAGAAGGCCCATGAGTTGGTGCAGGTGATGACCCGTTACCAGTACGCCTCGAAGCTGCTGCTGGCGCCGCTGGCCGAAATCCAGAAGGCCATCATCCTGACGACGCCGCCAGCGTACAGGGTGGTCCTCTACCGCCGGTTCATGTTCCGCATTGCCGAGCGCGTCGCCGGACGGGTGGGGGCTCTGGCCCTCGTCACCGGGGAGAGCGTGGGGCAAGTCAGTTCCCAGACTATCGAGAACATCGCCGCCATAGACGCCGTCGCATCCCTGCCGGTCCTCCGCCCGCTGATCGGCATGGACAAGATGGAGATCATGGACCAGTCGCGGGCCCTGGGGGCCTACCCCATATCCATCCTTCCAGACCAGGACTGCTGCAGCCTGTTCACCCCGGCGCACCCTGTCACGCGCAGCGCGCCGGAGGAGCTGGAACGCTTCGAAGAAGACCTCGACGTGGCGGGGCTCGTGCAGGACGCCGTCGAGGCGGTTGAGGAGCGGCATTGGCATCATCGCGACGAGCAGCGATCGGCATCCGGACAGTTCGGCGCCGCCGCGCGGTCCGGTTGACGCTGCGCCGCAGGGTTGACGCTGTGCTGCAGGGGTGTACTCTGGGGGACAGGAGAACGCGGGCTAGATGTAGCTTCCATAGAGCCACTTATCCCCTGCGGAATCCTCGGCGGACACAGCCTCGTCAATGAAGACCTGCGTCGTCGCACCCACCTACAATGAAGCTCAGAACCTCCCTGAGCTCGTGGGGCGTCTCTTTGAGGAGACGCTTCCCGAGCTGGAGATCCTGGTTGTGGACGACGCTTCCCCCGACGGCACCGGCGCAATCGCAGATTCCCTTGCCGAGAAGCACCCCGGTCGCCTGCACGTCATCCACCGGCAGGGAAAGCTGGGTCTGGCCTCAGCCTACCGGGACGGCTTCCGAGAGGCCCTGAGGCTGGGCGCAGACATCATTGCCCAGATTGATGCCGACCTTTCCCACCCGCCTGAGCACGTCATTGACCTCGTGACCCCGGTGCTCGAGGACAGAGCCGACGTCGTCATCGCCTCCCGGTACGTGGACGGGGGGGGCGCCGATCCAAACTGGCCCTGGCGCAGGAAGGCTCTCAGCCGGGGTGGCAACATCTATGCCCAGCTGGTCACGGGTATGCCAGTGCGCGACTCGACTTCAGGCTTCCGGTGCTTCCGGCGGGGGGTGCTGGAGAGGGACGGGCTCATCGACCGACCCCGATGCAGGGGATTCGGCTTCCAGGCCGAGATGGCCTACCACTGCTGGCGGGAAGGGTTCCGCATCCAGGAAATTCCTTATGTGTTCTACGATCGGGAAAAGGGGACATCCAAGATATCCATGCGCATCGTTGTTGAGGCGCTGTGGCGGCTGCCGCAGCTCCGGCTACCGAAGAGGCGCGTCGGGAACGGGAGCTCTTGACGGGCTTTGATGGGCGCCGGTAGTGGAGTTGACCGAATTCCCTGTAAAATTCGCCCTCGAAAGGGCTTGTTTTTGAGGATTGTTGGCGCCTAAACTCCGTAACCGTTAATCCCTCCGGAGTGAACGAGCATGTTCAATCCCTCAGCGCAGGAGCGCGATAGGCTCCTCCGCGAAAAGACCAGGAAGGCCGTGGCCCTCGCCATGCACAGCCGTTGGGAAGAGGCGGTGGAACTCAACGAGGCAATGCTGGCGGACTTTCCCGAAACCGAGGATGTGCTGAACCGGTTGGGTAGAGCCTTCTTTGAGCTTGGCCGTAACGACGAGGCCACGAAGGCATTCCAGCGAGCGCTGGATGTTGCTCCGCTCAACGCCATTGCCCGTAGAAATCTGGAGAAGTTGGAGGCCCTGGACGGCCAGGAGCGCCCGATCCAGCGGAGGCAACGCATCAGTGGGCCGCGATTCATAGAGGAGAGCGGCAAGACGGGCCGCGTCCGCCTGCAAGAGATGCCCTCTAAGAAGACCCTGGCGACGCTGGCGGCCGGCGACCCGGTCATGCTGTGCGTGGAGGACGGGATCCTGTGGGTGAAGACGCCGGATGGGGAGCCGCTGGGCAGGCCCGACCCCCCCATGTCGGCGCGTCTGACCCGGCTCATCGAGGGGGGGAATACCTATGACGCCGCGCTGACCAGCGTGAGCCAACGTGGCGTGGCGCTCCTCGTTCGAGAGACGTATCGGCACCCGAGCCAGTCGGCGATCCGGTCCTTTCCGTCGCACGCGGCTGGCTTTCAGCCGTTCGCGTCCGACGGCTCTTCCTCGCTTGATTCTGATGCGGCTCTGGACCATGAGAGCCTGATGGCCCCCTTGGTAGCCTGGAGCGACAATGAGGAGGGCAGGCAGTTGGCCGAGGACGCGGTCTTCATCGAGGATGACGATGCCGACTCCCGTGAGGAGACGCACGAGGCTGCGGACGAGGACTCCAGCGATCTGTAGCCTCGGCGGGACACGCTGGTTGACGACAGAGAGAAGGGGCCAGCGAAGCTGGCCCCTTCCTGCGTTACTGGGCGCATGGGCGCGTTTGGAGAGGGCTACTGGGTGGGTGGCCGGCGGTTCTGCTCGTCGCCGCGCTGGGCCGCAAGCCACTCGATGCCCCGGCGAACCGATGTCGTGATGCCCTCTAGGTCCTGGTCGAGTTGGCGCAGGGCCTGCAGGGCGTACTGGTCAGACTCCGCGAGCCGCCTGCGGGCTTCCTTGGTGGCGGCGTCGATCAACTCGCCGGCCTCCTTCTCTGCCCGGGCCACCAGGGAGGACGCCTCCCCTTCAGCTTCATGGACGATCTGGCCTTCCTGGACCAGCTTGCTCGCTTCTTCCCCGGCCATTTGCCGGATCTTGCGGGCCTCGATCAGCGCCTGGTTGATGATGGCTTCCCGCTTTTCCAGGACTTGATCGGCCTCTCTGATGTCCTGTGGCACGGCTACGCGGAGCCGGTCCACGATGGCTAGGAGCTTGTCCTGGTCCAGCAGCCCGCGCCTTATCGTCGGCACGCGGGTCGCCTCGCCGATGGTTTCCTCAAGTTCGTTGAGAAGCAATAGGATATCTATAGCGCACCCCCTCTCCTAAAGGCTACCCGGCTTTAGCCGCACCCAGCCGCTCCCCCAATAGGGGCAGGACGTGGTCTGGGACCAAACCTCGAACGTCACCGCCCAGGCGGGTGGCTTCCTTCAGCATGCTGGAGCTCACGAATTGGTACTCCAGCGTTGTCATCAGGCAGACGATTTCCATGTCGGGTGAGAGCTTCCTGTTCATGAGCGCCATGCTGAACTCGTAGTCGAAGTCGGAGCCCATGCGGAGCCCTCTGACGACGACGCTGGCACCCATCTTCTTGGCGAAGTCCACCGTGAGGCCCGCGTAGGAGGTGATCTCGACGTTGGGCAGGTGGGTGGTGGCGCGTTGAAAGAGGTCGACCCGCTCCTCTGTGGAGAACACGAGAGTCTTGGGCGGAGAGTCGTAAACACCGACGATGATTTTGTCGAAGATGCGGGAGGACCGCAGGGCAATGTCGACGTGCCCGTTGGTGACGGGATCGAAGGTTCCCGGATAGACCGCGATCACCATCATGCTCCCCTTGAATAAAGCGACAGACAACTGTCCCCGTAGCGCCGGCTCTGCACCAGGCTGAGGGCATTGAAGGCGTGGGCGGGGACGTTGCGGACGCTGTGCTCCAGAACGAGCACGCCACCGGGTTCGAGCCAGGACGCCTCCGACAGCCGCGACATCAACGATTGAATCTCCTTGCACTCATAGGGTGGGTCTGCCAGGATGAAGCGGTATGGCCCTTCCAGTCTGTCCAAGACTCGCCTGACGGGTGCACAGAAAACGCGGGCACAATCCTCAACTTTGGCCGCCTTGAGATTCTGGCGAATCAGGCGGCACTGGTTGGCGGACCGCTCCACGAAGTCTGCCCGGGCTGCGCCTCTGCTCAGAGCTTCTATGCCCAATGCGCCGGTGCCCGCATAGAGGTCCAGTACGGAGCACCCCTCTAGGCCGTAGGCCGCCAGTATGGAGAAGAGCGCGCTGCGGGTCCGCTCGGAGGTAGGGCGGACACCCCGGTCGTTGACTGCGGCGAGGGGAACGCCCCTTGCGGCGCCGCCTGCCACTCGCAGGGTCATCGCTTCACTGGTTGACAGCCTCAGTCTGGGTTGCTGGCATTCTAGCACAGCTTTGGCATTCTCGCATAGTCCCCAGGAGGGTAAACCTGACAGAGCAGGCAGCTTTCGTTGGGGCGGTGGCCCCTTTGCCGTTGCGCCGCTGAAGGCCCAACGCCTAAAATGGCGCCAAGCAAGTATGGGCGGTCACGGCGGGCGGCCATGAACGATTTATCCAAGCTGGTCAAGCGGCTCAAGTCCATCGTTGGCGACGAGTACGTCGTTCACCTTCCCGAGGACCTGCTGGTGTTCGAGCGCGATGGCTCGCCCGAACGCGAGGTTCCGCGGCTTGTCGTCCTGCCCGCCAGCACCGACGAGGTCTCGCAGGTAATGCGCCTAGCCTACGAGAGCGGCATCCCCGTTGTGCCCCGGGGCGCCGGCACCGGCCTGAGCGGCGGGGCGGTGCCTTGGGCCACCTCGATCCTGATGCCCCTGTCCCGTATGCGCCGCGTCGTGGACGTGGACCCCGTGAACCGCACTGCCGTGGTGGAGCCCGGCGTGGTGAACCTGGACCTGTCCCACCACGTGGAGAAGCATGGGCTGCACTATGTCCCGGACCCGTCCTCGCAGAAGGCCTGCACCATCGGCGGCAACGTTGGGGAGAACGCTGGAGGCCCCCACTGCCTGGCGTACGGCGTGACCACGAACCACGTACTTGGTCTGGAGCTCGTGCTGGTGGACGGCTCGGTTGTTCAGGTTGGCGGGGATGTTCGGGAGGCGCCGGGCTACGACCTGACGGGGACGGTGGTGGGTTCCGAGGGCACCCTTGCCGTGGCGACCAAGATTACGGTTCGCCTGACGCCCCTCCCCGAGGCCGTGAAGACCTTTCTGGCCGTTTACGACAAGATGGAGACGGCGTGCAGCGCGGTTTCCATGCTGATAGGGCGTGGCCTCATTCCCGCCGCCCTGGAGATGCTGGACAGCCTGACGATTCAGGCCGTTGAGCCCTACGTCCACGCCGGTTACCCGCTGGACGCCGAGGCTGTGCTCCTCGTCGAGTTGGACGGAATGGACGAGGCGGTCAATGCCGAGGCGGACCTAGTGGGCACGGTGCTCGCTGAAAGCGGCGCCCGCGAAGTGCGCTGGGCGGAGAAGGCCGAGGAGCGTCAGCTCCTCTGGGCCGGAAGAAAAGGGGCGTTTGGCGCATTTGGCCGCATTGCCCCCAACTACTACCTGCTCGACGGCGTGGTGCCGCGGACCAGGCTGCTGGAAGCGCTCAGGTATGCGGTGGACGTATGCGCCGAGCGGGGGTTGGGACTGGCCAATGTGTTTCATGCTGGGGACGGCAACCTGCACCCGGTGATCCTCTTCGACGAGAGGGAGCCGGGCAAGCTGGAATTGGCGATGCGCACCGGCGGAGACATCCTCAAAAAGTGCGTCGAGTTGGGCGGGGTCCTTTCCGGTGAGCACGGGGTGGGCCTCGAGAAGCTTGCCTACATGCCCCTGATGTTCACCCCCGAGGACATGGACGCTATGCTCAGGGTGAAGGAGGCCTTTGGCAACAGGGGCCAGCTCAACCCGGACAAGGGTTTCCCCCGCGATGGCGAGGCGCCGGAGTACATTCCGCAGTCGGCCGCGGTCCTCAATGCAGGGCCGGGCTCCTATATCTAATGATGAAGACGGCAATGACGGGGTCGGCCGCGCCCGCCCTGGCTGGGCCAGCACTCATGAGACCCTGATGCAACGGACCAGCAACCTGCCAACCCTCTTTCAAGGGGCGCTGCCGTCGCAGTCCATCCTCTCGGGCGCCCGCCTCGAACCGTACAGAATCGATGGACTGCTGCCCAGCGTTGCCGTGTTCCCGGCCTCTGAGGAGCAGGTTTCGGCAGTCCTCAGCGCGTGTCATGCCGAGGGACTGGCTGTGGCGCCGTGGGGTGGGGGAACGCGCATGGGCTTGGGCAATCTGCCCGCCCGCTACGATGTCGCCCTGGTGCTTACCGGCCTCGACCGCATCCTGGAGTACGAGCCCGAGGACCTGACCGCGACCGTACAGTCCGGCATCACCCTCGCCGGTCTTGACGCCGTGTTCAGGAAGGAGGGTCAGTTCCTGCCGCTCGACCCGCCCCGGCGCGAGCGGACCACCTTGGGCGGCGTCCAGGCAAGCCTGGCGAGCGGGCCGTTGCGGCATCGCTACGGGACGGCCCGGGACATGACGATAGGCATCAGGGTTGTCCATGCCGACGGCGTCGTCACCAAGGCCGGGGGCAAGGTGGTCAAGAACGTCACCGGGTACGACATGAACAAGCTCTACATAGGGTCGCTGGGGACACTTGGGGTGATTGTGGAGGCGTCCCTGAAAGTCATGCCCGAGCCGGCTGCCGAGGGCGCTCTAACGGCCTTCTTCCCCACCGTCGCCGCCGCCTGCGAGGCGGCCCTGGGCATCATGGCCACGCCTCTGGATGCGGCCTTCCTATCCGTGGCCGCCGGCGGCGCCCTTCAGGGGCTGGCGGGAGACACTCGTAAGGATGCTAAGGCTGCCCTTGCTGTGGGCGCTCACGGGCAGGCGGTATCCGTAGCTCGGGTGCTGAGGGACGCGGGCGGCATCTGCGCCGAGAACGGCTCTGTGCAGGCGGAGTCCATCGCCGCCGGAGGCGTGGCCTCCCTGCGAGGGGCGCTTGCCGATGCGGCCTGCGAAGGGGCCCCGCTGTTGGCGGCGCGGGTTGGGGTTCGGCCGGCGGACGTTGGCGCGGTTCTCGACTCCCTGGCGGAACTCTCGGGCGGGTATGGCTTCGACTGGGCGGCCGTTGCCCACGTCTCCCATGGCATCGTTCACTTGGGATGGCGCCCGGGGGAGAATGGAGCGGCGGCGCACGCGCTGGTCTCCTTTGTGGAGGAGGCGCGGGCTACTGCCAGCGGCAGGGGCGGGTACCTTGTGCTGGAGTCGGCGCCACCAGACGTGAAGGCGCTGGTGGATCCGTGGGCGGACGCGGGGAGCGGCTTGAGCTTGATGCGCAGCCTGAAGCAACAGTTCGATCCCACCGGAGTGCTCAACCCGGGCCGGTTCGTAGGGGCCATATGAGCGAGCAAGAGCGCACGCTGACGGCCTCGGACTTCATGGGGCCGGAGGCGCCGAGCGAGCAGGACCTCTACAAGTGCGTACACTGCGGGCTCTGCCTGAACGTGTGCCCAACCTACCTTGAGACCGGCCTAGAGACGGAATCGCCCCGTGGCCGTATCTACCTGATGCGCGCCGCCCATGAGGGGCGCATAGGCATCACGGAGGCGGTCAATTCCCACTGGTCGCTGTGTTTGGAGTGCCGGGCGTGTGAGGTGGCGTGCCCGTCGGGGGTGCCCTACGGCCACATGATGGAGTTGACGCGCACCCAGGCCCTGCGAAAGCAACCCGGATCGTGGCGGGCCCGGCTGTTCCGGTGGGTCGCGTTTCGCCAGTTGCTGCCCCATCAGGGCAGGTTGGTCTTTCTTGCCACGCTCGCCCGCTTTTACCAGCGGTTGGGCCTGAAGAGTCTGGTGAGCGGCGCGAGGGTGCTGCGCCTGCTGCCAGGCAACGTGGCCATGCTTCACGACACCCAGCCTGCCATTCCCCGCCGCATCTTCGGGCCATCGCCCAACGTCCATCCTGCCGAGGGCGCCAGAAGAGGTAGGGTGGCGCTTCTGTCAGGGTGCATCATGCCCCTGGTGTATACAGAGGCTATGAACGCCACGGTGCGGGTGCTTCAGCGGAATGGCTACGACGTGGTTGTGCCGATGGGGCAGGGGTGCTGCGGCGCCCTCAACGCCCACGCAGGTGTTCGAGACCAAGCCCGCGAGATGGCGAAGCGAAACATCGATACGTTCCTGGCCCACGAACCCGACGCCATTATCGTCAACTCGGCTGGCTGCGGCTCCACGATGAAGGAGTACCACTACCTGGTAGACAACGACCCCGAGTACGCAGGGAAGGCTGAGCGCTTCACGGCGTTGGTCAAGGACGTGAACGAGTTCCTGGCCGTCCTGCCTTTCGAGGAGGGGCTGGGCGAGGTCAATGCCCGGGTGACGTACCAGGACCCCTGCCATCTTGCTCATGCCCAGCGCATCAGTAAGGCGCCCCGCGAGCTTCTGAAGGCCATCCCCGGCGTCGAGATGGTGGAGATGGAGGAAGCGTCGGTCTGCTGCGGGGCTGCTGGGAGCTACACCGTTACACAGCGAGCCTTCTCTGAGCGCCTGATGAAGCGCAAGACCGCGCACCTGGCTGAAGTGGGCGCCGACGTGATTGCCACCGCCAATCCCGGCTGCCTGATCCAGTTGCAGACGGCCCTGAACACGGCGGGGCTGCCGGGCAGGGTCTGTCACGTCGTGGAACTGCTGGACGAGGCTTACCAGGCCAAAGCCGCTGAGGCTGGCTCCCGGACATAGGGAACCTCTGAACAACCCAATCCAAGCTAGGCTGAGTTGCTTGGCGGGGTTCTTCAGAGATTGTAGCCCGCCAGTGGGTGCTGCGATAGGGATTGGTGGGGCCGCACGTTGGCGCGCTCGACGGTCCACTCGGCGACGCTGGTGTCGTTCGCCGCAAGCGCTGCTTTCATCACCTCGATGGCCTTGTCTGCGAGGCTGAGGAGAGCGCCTTCAGCCTGTCGCCGATGCGAGCCCGGCGACGCCAGCGCCGGGGCCGCTTCACCGTCCGGATATCCGTCCCGCCCCGGAACCCACTGCGCTCCTGCCTGTAGGCGTCGCGCCGTTCGTGTTTTGCGCGGTAGGTGGCGAGAGCGAGAGCGGTAATCCATAGCACTCCAGGGGACAGATGTCACGACTGTGGGACAGTTGGCGACACTTCGCGACGTTTACCAGCCGGCTCTCGAAGGGAGCCGTGACGGAGCCGGGACAGATCTGAGACGGAGCCGTCGCGAGCCGCCGCGAAACCGAGACGAGCCTTAGCGGCTCCAAAGAGCTAGTCTCGAAGCGGTATTCGCTTCGATCCCAGCCTTCCTCGGAGGGTCTTGCCCCTTGGGTTGTTCCCTCAGCGCTCCTGCCACAGGGGGATTCTCTGTGGTTAGCCCCCAGTGCTCATGTATGCGGCAGGCTCCGAGAAAGAGAAGGGGGCCGGTGGCCGACTTCATGGGGGTACTATAGCACACCCGTTCGTATATTGCAAGGGGGGTGTGGCAGGGGCCCCGGACTCCGGCGTCCGCCCGCCGATGGGGACGGATAGTTTTGTCTTGGCGTGCGCCCTCAATCAGCGAAGGGACTGGCTTGGCCTGCGCCGTTGTCCCACCTGCCCACCCTCCAACGTTTTTAGGAACAGGGGGACTCCCCCTGTACCCCCGGCGGGGGCTGCGCCCCCTGCACCCTGCTTGAGGGGACGGAGGGGGCGTCGTTTGCTCACCTGGCGCGTTGGGAAGCTCCTTGCCAGGTGAAGCAAAAAGACCTCCTTCCCAGCTTTCCCCTGAGAACGGGGGCAGGGATGGGGGGATTCGCCGGGGGTGGGCCTTCAAACGGACCCAACAGCCCCTGTGCTCGGCGCCATTGAGCGGTCGGGCGTCTCCGTAAGCGCTTGTTCGCGGCGCCGTTGAGCGGTCGGGCGTCTCCGTAAGCTGCTTACGCGACGGCATTGAGCGGGCCAGCGTCTCCGCAAGCTGCTTACGCGACGGCATTGAGCGCACCGGCGTCTCCGTAAGCTACTTACGCGATGGCATCGAGCGAATGGGCGACTCCGTAAGTTCATGTGCTCGGCGCCATCGATCGACTTGGCGTCTTCGTAAGCCCTTGTTCGCAGCGTTATCGAGCGGGCGGGCGTCTTCGTAAGCGCTCGTCCAATGACCTCATCCAACTTCCAACGGCCCGCGCCGGCTTGTTCAGAGCATCCCTGGCGTCTTTCTTGCTGACCGCTTCCACAGTCGTTGGCTTGCCGCCCTGCCTGTCCGGTGGGAAATCGACCCAAATAGTGTGATCAAGGCCCTGAAACCAGCGGACCTCCTTGCGGTTGGCGAAGGATAACCTTGCAATCAGCCGACAGGCAAACTTGCAATCAGACGATAGATAAGGTTGCAATTAGCGGTATAAAAAGTTACAATCAGCCGATGGCTGAGAACGTCCTCTACCCCCGCTTCGTAGAACGGCGCTTGACCGAGGCGCTGGAGGATTCGCCGGTTGTCCTGATCCACGGGCCGCGCCAGTGCGGCAAGACCACCCTTGCCCAGATGGTCTGTACGCCGGAACATCTGACGCTTGGAGATGCGCGGTTGACGCCGGGAGGCCGCCCGTTGAGCCTCCTGTCCGCTAGGCCCAGGGATTACGCGTATTTCACCTTCGACGATGCCGTTGCTCGCGAGGGCGCCAAGGCCGACCCGTTGGGCTTTGTCGCCGATCTGCCCGAGCGGGTCGTCCTGGACGAGGTACAGAGGGCGCCTGCGCTCTTTGCGGCGTTGAAGATGGAGGTGGATCGGAGGCGCGCGCCGGGCCGCTTCCTCCTGACGGGTTCGAGCAACGTCCTACACAGCCCAGGGCTTACAGACTCGCTGGCCGGACGCATGGACACGGTCCGATTACATCCCCTGGCGCAGTGCGAGATGCAGCGCAGCTCGCCCACCGGCCTCACCGGGGACTGGTCCCCCGGCTTCCTCGATGCCCTGTTCAGCGGCGGGTTCGAGATAAAACGGACCGAGCGGTTGGGGAGAGAACTCGGCGAGCGGATCGTATGGGGGGGATATCCGGCTGCGCTGGCGCGGCCCGCCGGCCGACGACGGGCCGACTGGTATCGAAACTACCTCGATGCCCAGGTGCAACGGGATGTGCCAGATATCTCCCGGATCCGTTCCCTCGACGTGTTGCCGAGGCTGTTGTCGCTTGCGGCGGCGCAGACCGCCACGCTGTTCAATCTCTCCGGTCTGACGGAACCTTTCCGAGTCAGCCGTCCCACGATAGGCGATTACATCACCCTGCTTGAGCGCGTGTTCTTGCTGGAGCAACTGCCACCCTGGCACAGTAACCGCTTGAGCCGCTTGGTCAAGACGCCGAAGCTACACTTGGGCGATACAGGGCTGGCCTGCGCACTGCTCGGGATGGATGCCGATGGCCTCGCGGCCGACCCGTCCCTTCGGGGACAGCTCCTGGAGACCTTCGTGTACCAGGAGCTGCGGCGTCAGGCAAGCTGGCACGATGCCTTCATGTCGTTCTTCCACTTTCGGGACAAGGACGGAGCTGAGGTGGATGTCGTCATCGAGCGGGGCGCGCAGGCAGTCGCGGGCGTGGAGGTCAAGGCCAGTGCGACGGTGACCGCCTCGGACTTCCGGGGACTGCGGAAGCTCAGGGATGCGGCGGGCAGCCGGTTCGCGGGGGGCGTGGTGCTTTACGACGGCGAGATGAGTGCGAGCTTCGGAGACGGACTCTACGCCGCGCCGATACGCTTGCTTTGGGAGACGCCGCGGCTATGACTCTCCTCAAGGGCTCTTTCGCGGCGAGGGTTGGACTGGCCGCGATTACGGGAGCGGGTGTCGGATTGTCCTTCACGGTGCTTAACACCGCCACGGGCGCCTGGTTTCTCATCCCGTTCGCGGCAATCACCCTGGGCCTGTCTCCCGTCCTTGCGGGCTGGTTGTCACCAGGGCTGAAGAATGTCCTGCTCTTCCCCATCGGCGTGTTGGCCAGCCTTTCTATCGCTTCGGCTATCGGCGGGCCGCTCTCTTATGATTCAGACCCCATCGGGTTCATCATCATGCTCACCCTGATCTACGGGGGAGGGACATCCGTGCTGTTCTTTGCCGGGTGGATGGCGCGGCAGCACCTTCGCCGGTTACGGGGCCACAGGATGATCGTAAGCCACCTGGCCATAGCGTCACTGGTGGCCGTTTGCTTCTCGGTGGCCCTCAGCGTGCTCTTCCTTGTGGCGCCAGTCATCTCGGTGGCCTCTCTGCCAAGGGGAGGCTGGTTCCCAGTAGTTCCCGTCCTCGCCTCGATGGGATTGATAGGAGTCGTCGCGGGGATCGCGATCATCTCGAGTGATCGCCACAGAGGGCGTTGGCGTTTTTTGGGGCTGGGACTGTCCTTACTCTACCTGGCGGCATCAGTCGCGCCACCGGTCTTCCTGGCAACTGCACACCTGTACGGACCAGTCGCGCTGGCCCTTGTGGCGCTTGCGGTATGGAACGTTTTCAAATGGAAACGCGGAGGAGCGCCTTGAGCATCAGCGGTTCTCTCATGGACTGACATCTTCATTGAACAGTTAGACTCTGACAGGCTCGTGCACAACGACAACCAACCAATTCTTCCTTGACACCCAGCTTGCGAATTCCCTACACTGTGGGGCAGGAGACACCATGCCCATCTATGCCGTTGTCAAGACCGGAGGCAAGCAGTATCGCGTGGCCCCCGGCGACCTGCTCAAAGTCGAGAAGCTGGAGACCAACCCCGGAGACACCCTGGAGCTGACGGACGTTCTGATGGTCTCAGGCGACGACGGCGTGAAGCTAGGGTCTCCGCTGCTTGACGGGGCGAAGGTGGTTGCTGAGGTGGAGGCCCAGGGTAGGCGGGACAAGATTCGCGTTCTCAAGTTCAAGAACAAGAACCGGTACCGCAAGCTCACAGGCCACCGCCAGCCCTATACGGCCCTCCGCATCAAGGAGATCCAGACGGACTAGCTGAAGGCCCGCTCTCATTTGGAGCTATCATGGCGCATAAGAAGGGTGGAGGCAGCAGCCGCAATGGCCGCGACAGTAACTCCCAGCGTTTGGGGGTCAAGCGATATGACGGCCACGCGGTGCGCACCGGCACGATCATCGTCAGGCAGCGGGGGACGCGGATTCACCCCGGCAGGAACGTGGGCTTGGGGCGGGACTTCACCCTCTTCGCCCTCGTTGACGGCAAGGTGAAGTTCGAGCACGCGACGCGACAGCGCAAGCGGGTGAGCGTGTATCCAGGCTAGGGCCTGCCGAATCCAAGAACGCTCAGGGGGGAGGGCCCAAGGCCCTCCCCAAACGTAACAGGAAGGCGCCAACTATGAGGGCAAACATTCATCCCACGTACCACGAAAATGCCATGGTCACGTGCAGCTGCGGCAACACGTTCATCACGGGCTCAACGAAGAGAGAGCTGAGGGTGGAGTTGTGCAGCCAGTGCCATCCCTTCTTCACCGGCGAGCAGCGCATCGTCGACACGGAAGGGCGGGTGGAGCGCCTCAGGCGGCGGTTCAACCTCCAGTAGCCTTGCACACTCATCGGGGTCTTCTAGAGGGGCCCCGGCCCTCTATCGGGAGCAGCTTTGGCTGAGACGCGCTTCCCCTACGGCGGACAGGCCGTCATAGAAGGCGTCATGATCCGGGGCCAGAGGTATGCCGCGGTTGCGGTGCGTCGGCCCGACGGCAGCGTGTCCACGGTTGCTTGGACCCTCAGCGCCATCTATAACGGCTGGGTGCGCAAACTTCCCTTGGCCCGCGGCGTCATCGTTCTTATTGAGACCCTGGGACTCGGCATGCGCGCCCTGACCCACTCGGCCAACGTTTCCATGGGCGAGGCAGAAGGCGAAGAGCTGTCCGGCCTGAGTATCGCTGGGATGGTGGCCGTCTCGCTGCTGGTGGGCATAGGGATCTTCTTCGTTGCTCCCCTCTTTGCCGCGTCGGCCCTGGAGCGCTACATTGAGTCGCACTTGGTGGTCAACGTGATCGAGGGGACGCTGCGCCTGGTGATCTTCGTTGGGTACATCAAGCTCATAGGGCTGATGCCTGACGTGAAGCGGGTCTTTGCCTATCACGGCGCCGAGCACATGACCATCCACGCCTATGAGGCGTCCGACCCGCTGAACCTCGAAGGGATTCGCAAGCATCCAACGGCCCATCCTCGTTGCGGCACGGCCTTCCTGCTAGTGGTGGCGGTGCTGGCCATCGTGTTCTTCACCTTCTTCGGGAGGCCAAGCCTGCCCTGGCTGATCGCGTCGAGGATTGTACTCATTCCGGTCATCGCGGGCGTTGCCTACGAGGTCATACGCTTCAGTGGGTTCCACCGGCGCAACCCGGTGGTGCGATTCATCCTGTACCCCAGCCTGGCCCTGCAAGCGCTGACCACCCGCCAGCCGGACGACGGCCAGATCGAGGTGGCCATCCACGCGCTGAATACGGCTCTGGAGGCCGACCTTGGTCAAGGCGCCACGGCCAACGGCGAGGCCGACGCCGCTCCCAGCGGTCCGGTGGCGGAGCCGTCGAGCTGAGCCTGTTTTCGCGGGGGCAGGTCTCAGGCCCAGGCAAATCCGTTTCCCCGCCGCCCCTTGCGTAGCTCTTTTGACGGGGGGCCCGTCATGACGGAGCCCGGCGGCCCTAGCTGTAGTCCCCATAGCGGTTGTTGAGCGGCCCCATCCTAACCTTCCGCACCCGGGGAAGGGAGGAGAGGATTCTCTCGCCTTGCGCCTGGAGCAACGTCCTTGGCAAACACACCTAGCCGGAGATGCGCCCAGCGCTGTACTATAGGGGAGGCGTCGGAGAGACGCCTGGCCCGGAGAGGTGGCCGAGCGGTTTAAGGCGCCGCTCTCGAAAAGCGGTGTCCGGGTGACTGGACCGTGGGTTCGAATCCCACCCTCTCCGCCAGGACGACAATCGCCGCCCTGAACCTGGCTGCAACCGGCGGTTTGGAAGAAGCGCAGCCGCAGCGTGGTCCCACGGAGAGGTGCTGGAGTGGCCGAACAGGCACGCCTGGAGAGCGTGTAGGGGCCTTGCCCCTCGCGGGTTCGAATCCCGCCCTCTCCGCCACCACTCACTCCGAGGCTTTCCTTTGCCGTCCCAGGAATCCCCAATCTCGTAGCTGTAGTGCGCCAATTCGGTGCCCAGGGATACCGCATGCATCCCTGGGGTTCCTGCCTCAGATGTGGTAATATATGTGGGAACCTATCACCACGGAGGGGGTTCCCATGGCGCTTTCGGCGACGCGGGCCAAGGCCATCAAAGACCCTGGCCGATACTCAGATGGCGGAGGCCTGCACCTCTACATCAGCAAGGCAGGGCGGAAGTCCTGGGTGCAGCGCATCACCATCGACGGACGCCGCCGCGACATCGGCCTAGGCGCGTTTCCGACCGTCAGTCTGGCTCAAGCCCGCGAAAAGGCGGCGGACAACCGGGCCGCCGTTGCGGCGGGCCGCAATCCCCTGGCGGAAAAGCGCTCGCCTGCAATGCCGACCTTCAGGGAAGCCGCCCGCACCGTCCATGAGGCGAACAAACCCCGATGGCGGAATGCCAGGCACAGCGCCGGCTGGGCGCAGACCCTGGAGCGTCACGCCATGCCGGCGCTGGGCAACACGCCCCTGGACCGGATAGGCCGCAGTGACGCGCTGGATGTCCTCACCCCGATATGGACGACCCGTCCCGAGACAGCCCGGCGGGTGCGTCAACGGATGAGGACGGTGTTTCGCTGGGCCATGGCGCACGGCTACATGGAGACCAACCCGGCGGGAGAAGCCATCGATGGCGCGTTGCCCCCGATGCCGAGGGTGAAGGCGCACTTTAGAGCGCTGCCCTATCAGGAAGTCGGGGCGGCGCTGGAAACTGTGGCATCGTCCCAAGCCTCCCTATCCGCCAAGCTGTGCCTCCGGTTCCTGGCGCTCACGGCGACCCGCTCCGGGGAGGCGAGGGGCGCAACCTGGGACGAGATCGACCTCCAGGGCCGGGAGTGGCGGCTACCGCCCCAGCGGATGAAGGCGGGCTGGTGTTCCCGTCGCCGCGGAAGCCGGGTTCGGCGATGTCCGACATGACGCTAACGAAGGTGCTCCGTGCGGTGGGGCTGGCGGAGCGGGCGACGGTCCACGGGTTCCGGAGCAGCTTCAAGAACTGGACGCTGGAGCAGACGGACACGCCGTGGGCTGTCTCGGAGGCGGCGCTTGCCCACCTCCTGGGCAATGCGACCGAACAGGCCTACGCCAGGTCCGACCTCTTCGAGCGACGCCGCGCCCTGATGCAGCTGTGGGCGGACTACGTGACCGGCTAACCTGATAGGAAACCTCGACCACGTCTTTTGACGCCATGCCGGAGTTCAGCATGAGAGTACGCCGGTCGGTGGCCACGACGACTCCGTTGTGGACGCCGAATTCAAAGCGCTTCACTCGAGAATAGGCGGTGAAGCCGACAAGTTGGGTTATCGTTACAAGATGCTATGGGCCGTCGACGCAGCCCTCAACCTTATCGATGGTGATTTCGTAGACCTTGTCGTAGAGCCCATAGGGGATGAGGCTGCAGGTGTTTGAATTCTACTGGACTGACCCGGCAGGGATCCAAGAATACCATGCCATCAAGCGACAGCAGATCGATGGGAACTGGACCCTCAACCGCCTCGCACTTCGAGTCCCAGTGCTGGCAGTGGCGAAGACCTGTATGATAGCAATCGGGCCGGGGTGTCCTCCTCACTGGCGGCAACCCCCAGCCCGTGAAGGAGAACGGCAATGACCCTGTTCAGGGGTGCGTCGCGGCCACGAGTCACAACGTGTTCACTTGCTACTACTGGTGACCTGCCTCAGTTGGGCGTCCGGCGTTCCATCCCACTTGGCTCGGGCAGATACCAGGACTGGCGTTTGCTAGGCTTCTACGAGGACGGGCTCGACGGCGCCCAGCGGCTTGGGGGAAACCGTGGGTGGTGAGGGCATTTTCCCGGCCGAGTGGGTGGAGCACATCCCAACTTGGTTGCGGATCGTGATGTTGCTTATAGCCTTCCCCGTGGTGACGGTGGTTGCCTTTCTCCTGTTCGGGTACCTCAGCGCCCTGCTCTATTCGCCTCAGTTCCTGGTGCGGTGGCTGCGGAGGAGACGGGCGCAAGTGGAGAAGCCGGAGCGAGGACAGGGACGCGGCTGCCTCATGTGGGTGGTATACCTGCTCGGCATAGGAGCGCTGGGTCTGGTGGTGCTGGTCGGCATCAACCTGACCTCACCGGCTGTGGACCCGTGCCCAACGAACTCTCCAGATATCCCGCCACCCGGGCAGATGCTTGCGATCCTCGATGTGTTCTTGGACGAGTGCACGAGCGTTACCGGAGAGGTGGTGTCGCGAGACGCTGGCGAGCTGGTCGTGGAGATAGACAGGGGAGAGTACGTGCAGCATGTGAGGGTCCGTGGACCGGCGGAGGTCTTCGAGCAGGTTCCCCTGCCCGGCCGGGTCCAAGTTGCCGGCCGCATCAGGGAGGATGAGGAGTGGGGATACGTGGTCCATTACGGAGTGGACCGCGGGTGGTGGGGTAATCTCCGAGAGAACCTTCCAGGGGACATCCTCGCGCCCTAGAAGTGCACCTTTCGTGCGGAAGGCGACGACGACCACCGCATCCCGGACCCGTACAGCTTCCTTCTCGTCAAGTCCTCCGATTGAGCGCTCGGTCCCGTCGCCAAGACGAATGGTCAACCGATGCCAGAACCACGACGGGCGAACCTCTATCGAGTCGATGTCCCCTACGGGTATCTTCCGTGGCCACCACCCAGGAGTCCCTCGATGTGAAGGGTTTCGCCAGTCAGCGATACGCGCGCAGCACCCAGAGTGAATAAGCGATGGAGCCTGGAGCTCTCGGCCGCAATGCGGTTGTGTGTTCTCATTTCAGTCCTAGTCATGTGCTATGTGGCTCGTAGCATCCGAGTTACGGATGCGCTAGGCGCCCTCAAGTCCCGATCGAACTCGGACGACGGGTAGGCTTGATGGAATCTATCAGCCCCTACCTCAGCATAAACCACCACACGAGAACGCTGACGACCAGCAGCACGAGCAGCACGACGGCGGTCACGCGAACAATGTTGAGCAGTTCCTTCGTCTCCTCGTGCGCGGCGGCCTCTTTTCGATACGCCTCCTCCAGTTCCGCATACGCCTGTCTGTCGGCGGCTGCGGCGTCCCTGGCTTTGTCCCGTTCCCGCTCTAGCTCCGATGCGCTCTGCTCCAGTTCCCGCACGGTCCGTTCCATCTCGTCCTCCCTTGCGATGGCCCGGCGCAGCAGCTCCTCGTCGCTTGGGTCCTTCGGCCCCAGCATCCGCACGTAGACCCGGCGGCCCTCCCTGGCGACCTCGACCTCTCCACTCATGATCTTCCGGTCCAGGGTCGAGAAGGATATCTCCAACTCCTCAGCGGCCTCCGCTTTCGTCACCCAGCGGATAGGCTCATCCATCGCTTTTCCCCCTCCTATCGGCTGATACGTCAGTGGTTGTATCGGGGGTAGAGAATTTACCAGGAGTCACCCTCTATTTTAGCATAGCTTCCCATTTTACTCCCTGACCGGTCAGGCGACACGTCAACCCCGTTTCATAGCTGATTTGGGGTGAATCGGCCCCTGGAAGTCCTCAGAACTCGGGCCGGTTGTGCCGGTTTGTACCCCCCATCCAGCATAGAGAGGAGATAGCGACGCATCGGCGCTATCTATTCCCCCTACAGGACGGTGACGCATCCGGTGGTAGAGTGGGTCCCACTGGTATGCACGCAGCATGGACAGCGGCAGTCGTGGGGACTCCGGTTCCCACAGTGGACGCCATGAACGGCCCAGTATCCCTGTGTTGGACAAAGCAGGTATGCACGACACGAGGATGGGCAGGGACATGCGGCTCATCTGGGCGGCGGTACGCACGTAGGTGTCCTCGACCTCCTCTGTGTCCACGACGAACAGGGTGACGGGGTATGGGGGCTGGTCTTCCTTATGCTCGTTCGACCAGTATAGCTCTCGTAGGGGTCCAGGCGGGCATTGACTCCCTGGGGATGGCGGGCGCGAAGCTCGTACTCAAGATAGAACGGCACGTGAATGCCGCCGGTGAACAGGTGGCCCACGGCGTCGGGGGCGATGGCCGAGTCGCCCCAGTTGTAGGCCCGGTCGGACCTGGCGGTTGGGACCGACCACAGCAGCTCGCTGTCGGGGTCTGCCCTGGCCTCGGCCTGAAGCTTCGAGAGGAACCAGGTGATGCCGTCGGCGTGCTTCGTCTGCTTCGCCTAGGTGTCGATGTGGTGGCCCACGTGACGTCTGCGGCCCTGGCGGTCGGTGGTGAGTGTCGTACTCCAGATGCCCTGCGTGGTGGGGAGCTGGGCGCGGTCCCTGTGGGTGACGTAGCGAATGCCCTCGGCGGACAGGGTGTGGCGTGTGTCTCCGCGCTTTCCTCTCTGTTCGACAAGGCCCCAGGTGTTGACGAGGCCGCGCATCATCTGGCTGACCCGTCCCTCGGAGACGCCAAGCCAGCAGGCAAGGTGCTCACGGGGGATCATCGGGTGGTCGGTCACGAGGTCCAGCGTCCGCTTCTCAGCGGGGCTGACGCCGAAGGCCGGCGCAGCCTGCGCCATCCGCTCAGGACGGGGCAGCGATGCCCGCTTCCGCTCCGGTGATGCGGTGGAACGCCCTCCGCCGGGGCTGCCGTGGGCGCTCACGTCCTCCAGCGTGTGGTACGAGCTGCCGACCCACGAGTATCTGCGCCAGAGGCGAAGGTCCCGTCTTTCGAGCGCGTCCCTGGTCTCCACGGCGACGAAGCAGTCATCGAGGTTCAGGTTGATGCAGAACCTCGTCGTCAGCCGCTCCTCCCAGACGCTGGGCACAAGGACCAGAACGGCGTTGGGGCGTCGGGTGTAGTCGTACCCCGCGATTGCTCTTAGCCGGTCGTAGAGGGACCGGCGCCGCAGGGCGAGGCCCTGGCGCACCACGCCGAAGCTGCGGCCGTCGGGGAGGGTGATGGTGGCGTCGAAGCGGCCCCTGCGGTGGAACTCCACGTGCGACCGGAGCCCGTCGATGCCGGGGGACATCGAGGCGGCGAGTCGGTAGATGCTGGCCACCGCGTCCATCCTGCGGATGAGCAGTGTCAGCCACTCCCTGGACATCGGGTAGGCTCGCACGAAGTCTGAGGGCGTTGCGAAGCCGAGGAACCCGGCGGCGTGTCTGATGCCGTTGACCGTCAAGTAGTACCTCTGGCTCGACGGCAGGTGGGCGGTGCCGTGGCTGACCCTCCCGACGATGCCGGGGGCCAGCAGGCCGGCCAGGGCGCGGTGAACCGTGGCGTGCGGCTCGCCGAGCATGAGCGCCAGTTCCGCCGAATCGACGAACGGCGTCCGGCTGAGGGAGTCGAGTAGCCGTTGGTCGGAAGGTGCCATGTGTCGAGCGTAGCAAAAGAGGGGGCGCTGTGCATCCGTCACATGGCAGTGCCGGTGTGTGGGAAGGCAGCGGACGCCGTTCTCCTGGGCCGAGTTCATGGCCGAGGAGCCGGTCAAGCCCAAGATCCGCAGCCGGAAGCCAAAGCCCGCAGCCGCGTCCCTGTTCGAGTGGGCGCTCGCCCTTGAGCAGGATCGGGAGCGCGAGGCGGAGCCGGTCGGCGCGGGGCGCTAGGCCAGAAGACACAGTGGGAGGACACCACGATGCGATGCGGTATCCTCCCACAGCTCGCTAAGCATGGGCATTTCTTGTTGCCCATTTCCGGTGGGGCATTGATTCCTCTTCTTCGTTCGCCCTCTTCTGCGTCAGATGGTCCATCTGGGGAAGAGGCGGGCATGGAAGCCAATAAGAGGAGACTCACTTCTGGACCTGGCCTCCACCCTTCAACGTTGGCTGAAGGCCTGGCGGTCAAGGGCGTCAGCATGCGCCGGAGCGGTCAAACCGCCGTCAACCGGGAGGCCGACGGAAGGAGAGGCTGATACCCGTTTCTTGGCGGCGCCATGCGTCATAGCCAACACGCGCTCGGAGCGCCTTCCGGACGATATGCTGTCAGCCCCCGCCTGAGGGCGCGTCGCTTAAGCAGAAGCTACGATCGGTGTCGATGGTAACGTTGGAGCCCAACTGGTCTCGCAGGCTTCTTGGTACGCACCCGCTGAAGTCGTTCTGGCCGAGCAACAGATGTGTCAGGTTGGAGAGGCTGCCCAACCACGCCGGTATCTCCCCGCTCAACTCGTTGGCGTTGAGGAACAGATGTGTCAGGTTGGAGAGGCTGCCCAGCTCCGCCGGTATCTCCCCGCTCAACTCGTTGGCGTTGAGGAACAGATGTGTCAGGTTGGAGAGGCTGCCCAGCTCCGCCGGTGTCTCCCCGCTCAACTCGTTGCGGCTGAGGTCCAGCCTTGTCAGGTTGGAGAGGCTGCCCAGCTCCGCCGGTATCTCCCCGCTCAACTCGTTGTCTCTGAGGTCCAGCCATGTCAGGTTGGAGAGGCTGCCCAACTCCGCCGGTATCTCCCCGCTCAAGGCGTTCTCGCCGAGGCCCAGCTCTGTAACGCGCCCGTCGTTGTTGGTGGTGACGCCCTCCCATTCGCCGAGGGGAGCGTCGCTCAGCCAGTTGGCGCTTCCATTCCAGTTCTCACCGTCCGTTGCGTTGTAGAGGGCAACTAGGGTTTTCCGGTCCGTTTCGGCGGGGCCTGTCACGCCGGACGGCTCGTCAGAGCCGCAGGCCGCGAGCGCTGCCGTAACAGCCAGCGCAAGGACAACGCTCAACAGGGTCACGTATCTTGTCGTGCGTGTACGGGTCATTTTCTTTCCCTCCCGTTTTTGACCGGCGCATATGTCTACAGATTCATGCGGGCATCATAGCGGAGCTTCTGAGGGTGTAAGGGCTGAGACACCCTCGGCATTCCCAAATATGTGTTGGTATGTCGGCTTCCGCGGGGATGAGCGGGCACCCCATGCGCAATAGCCAACACAACCCGGGAATACCAAAAGCGGTGTTCCTAACGTGTGTTGGGTATGACGCACGACACCGCCCATCCTGAGCCTGTCTGTTTCCAACCAGCAGAGGGTCGGGAAGTCGGTCTGGTGGAGGCCGGTCTGAACCAACCTGGGATAGGGGTTGGCGGCCGGAGCGGTAGCCGGGGCCGTTGGAAGCGTGGTGGCAGGCTAGGAAGGCACGTTACTGCAGGCTTCGTCGCGGCTCGCCTTCAGGTCTTCGATCGGAGCGACGGAACTCACATAGATGAACTGCGCCTTGGCCTCGTCCATATTGTTGGCGGTGGGGAACGTCATGAGCATGCTTGCCTCGAAGACTTCAGTGTTCCCCTGGGCCCAGCAGTCCCAGGTCTGATTGAGGATGTCCTCCTTGCTCTCGCCGCCTCCGCAGGCGGCCAGGAGTAGGATGGACGCCAAGATACACATAAGTGGAATGGCGATAAACAGAAAGGGTTGGGAGTGGATTCTCAACGTTCGTTCCTAGTAGTAGTTGGCCTGCCGCCGGAAGGTCCTGCCACAGGCTTCGGCCTGCGCCCATCTATGTCACGGAAGGATGTGGAGGGAGCCGGAAGCGGCTGTGGGGCTAGGCCAGAAGGACAATCAGGGGGCGGCGTTTGCACTAGACCGCCGTGGACGGCGGCCCCAAGCGCGGTCGTCGCAGCGGCGGCAAGGGCCGCCGGGGCGCCATCGCCGCTTGCCTCCAATCGGGACCAAATAGAATACACCTCTTACCGCTCAGGGAGCGAAATCAGCCCAGATCATCGCCCTTGACATTACCCGGCAGCCCGGCCTTTTGTCAATATGATTGAGGGATTGGGTTCTGATGGGGTGAGCACGGACCGGGCTTATCTTCACCGGGTCGCAGCTATTGCCGAGACCAGGTTGCTTTGGCAGAGGCTTATGGCTACGCCGCCGAATACCCTGCCTGCGCCAGGCTGGCGACCCTCTCCATTGAGGCGTTGCGAGCCGCCCGTGGTACTGGCCGTCGCAAGATCAGGGCGAGCAGAGTGTGTGGGTGCAGTCCCTTCGTTGTCGATGGGTCAACCGCGAATAGCGCGCAAGAGAGCCACTCGCCTGCACAGACGCCGAGACCCTGCCGTATCAGCAGGGTCTCGGCGTCTTGGTACTGTGCCAGAGGGGCTGCCCGTGGCACCTGGCTGGGTCTCCCCACCGGGCAAAGCGGGGTAGATGGACGATTACACCGCCAAAGCGAAAGTAATGGTGAAGGTTCTTGTGAACCAACTGACACGCACTCAGGGTCAGGAGAATCAGAGTCTGAGGAGTCATCGTCGATGGGTATAGCCAGCGTGATGTGCACGTTGTTGTCCCTGTCGATAGTGACCTGTTCCACGAGCATCTGGAGATAGTCGTGACGCTCCTCGGGGGTCAAGTCGTCCAGGCCCTGGCCGAACTTTCTCGCCCAGGCTAGGACCTCCTCCATCAGTCGCCGCTTCTCAGTTCCACTCTCCTCCAGAGCACGGTAATCGTCCAGCTTCGCCCTGGCGCGCTCAAGCCGCTCGGTGATGAACTTGCGCTGGAGGTCGAGTTGAGCCTCGGTGATCTTCCCCGACACGAACAGCCTGACGGCGCGGTCCTCTTCCTTCTGGATGCTTCGCAGGTCTCGCTCGGCCTGGGCGATCTCCTCCTCCATTCCGCCGCCCTCCTGAGAATCGAGAGTGGCGATACCGGCGACGATAAGGTCGGGGTTCTGGAGTACCCGCTTCACCTCGCTCCATATCGGCTCCTCCAACTGCTCCGCCCGGATGTAGGGCTTCTCCCGGCAGCGCAGGCGCATAGCCTGCATACCGTTGCACATGTAGTAGCGGCGGGGGGCGGTCAGGTCGTAGGTGTAAGCCTTGCCGTTGCGAACGCTGGTGGTTGTCCAGGAGGCCCTCGCGTGGAAGTTGCGGCCGCACTCGCCGCATTTCAGCAGGTGCTGCAACAGGTAGAGCACCTTCGTATTCCGCTTGGCCTTCGCGCCCCGCTGCTCCTTCAACTTCTGCGCCCGCTCCCAGGTCTCGTCGTCGATGATTTGCGGCGCCGGGATCTCAATCCAGCTGTCCCTCGGCTGGTCGTAGACCTTCATTCCGTCTTCGGTGGAGACATGGCGGTACTTGCCGTAGACCCAGGAGCCCGTGTAGGTGGCATTCCCCAGAATGTGGTGCACGCGGGACTGAAGCCACAGCATCTTGCCGGTCTGTGTGGGGACCCCCTCGTCGGTAAGCCGCACGGCAATGGAGTAGGCCCTCATCCCTTCATGGACGTACATGTGGAAGATGCGGCGGACGACCTCCGCCTGCTCCTCAACCACATCAAGCCTGCCGTCGTCTCCGATGCGGTATCCGTACGGAAGGCCGCCGGTGGGCGCCCGTCCCTGCTTGGCCGTCCCACGCTTGCCCAGAGTGGACCGCTCCCGGAAGTTGTCCAGTTCGATCTTGCCGATGACCGCCATGATTCCGAAGGTCTTCATGTCGATGGCGTCCATGACGGCTTCCAGCCGTATCTGGTGGGCCTCGACGACCTCCATGAGGGCGGCGGCGGGGTACATGCCCCGGCTGAGGCGGTCGGACTTCCAACAGACGATGGTGTCGAAGCGTCCCTTTCTGGCATCGGCCAGCATCCGCTGGAACTCGGGGCGCTTCTTGGACCAGCCCCGGCCCACCTCGTGATAGCGGGCCGTGATGGTCAGCCCCTTGCTCTCGCAGTAGGCTTCCATCTCGCCTATCTGCTCGGAGATGGAGGTCTTGTCCTCCCCGTCCTGGCTCTTGTCCGAGACGCGGGCGTAGATGGCCGCCCGGTTCGCCTCCGTCTTCCTCTTGGTGGTTCTCGCCATGATTGCCTCCTCGCGCATTCTTCTGAAATCAAAAAGACCCGCCTCCTGTCGGGAGCGGGTCTGCGAGTAGTACAATCTATTCGCATCACCTGTCCATTCAGGTGGCGCCGCGGCCCGGGGTGTTATCAGCATCGCCGGGCCAACTTTCGCTCCCATGATACCGCGATTTGGGGGCCGGAGGCAAAGGGCGGCTGCCCCCGGTGGCGCCTCATTTCCGGCCACCTGCGCTTGGTCTCCACCCAACGCCGGCGGGACTGGAAGGGGCAGGCGACGTAGGCCGAGCGTTCCAAGGGCCTGTCGTCACGCTCCTGCCACCCGTTCAGGCAGTCGCTGCGGGACCTCGCCGCTTCGATGAGAGGGTAACGGTTCGTCACCCACCGGTCGCGGGAGGTCTTGATGCGTATGGCCTCGCCGGTGGAGATGCCGAGCCACAGCTCGACGGAGGTTCCCGCTGGGACGCGCTGCCTGGGCCTGAGTTCCAACATCTCCCGAATCCTGCGCCTGATGGGCCTGATCTTGTCGTTGTCGGTGCACTGGGGCCTGCCGATGCCGTCGCCCTCCCCGTCGCGTCCCTTCAGGTGGACGGGTATGTCCACGTATCTGAGTGAGCCTGAGTGGTTGGTAAGGGCTTCACGTCCTCGCGAAGGCTCCGCCCGTTGTCCACGACGTACAGGGGGAAGCTCAGCCGGTCTCTTGGCCACGTCAGGTGTTCGCAGATGCTGGGCGGCGCCCAACGGGTGTCGGCGAAGATGGCGCAGTCGGGGAGGCGTCCAAACTCCCCCTCGTTTGCCATGA
Organism: Dehalococcoidia bacterium; assembly: GCA_965263165.1. Classification (GTDB taxonomy): domain Bacteria; phylum Chloroflexota; class Dehalococcoidia; order Lucifugimonadales; family SAR202-VII-2; genus SAR202-VII-2. The sequence goes on along the minus strand of OZ253584.1, from coordinate 31,725 downwards.
GCGCCATGACGGAGGACTGGACGCCCCCGCCTAGGCTGATGACGGTAAGAGAGGGTTCGGGCTTCATCATGCCTCCGCCTCGGTGGCGCCATCAGCTTGCGAGCCGCTCGGGGGAGTGTGCCCGCCGTACGCGGCCTGCCTGTCCCTGGTGGTGTGCTTGATCATCCGGGTGATGATGCCGCGCAAGCGGTCCCGGGCGTCTGGTCCTGGTCTGGAAGAGACCGTGATGACGCCTATCTCAAAGGCGTTCCTGCGGGGCTTCCGCCGTCGCCCTTTGGCAACACCCTCCACCCACAAACGGGCGAGCAGGCTTGCAATAGCCCTGTCCCGGTTTCGCATCATCTCCTGATAGATGTAGATGAGAGCGTCGATGAAGACCGGGGTGGACCGAGAGCCCTTGTCCGGGATGTCCGGCAGCATTGGCTTGGCAATCTGGAGTCCCTCGCTATGAGTAGGGCGGCGCTTCTTGTCCGGAGGGCCGGATTTCGCCTTCATCGCTTGTCCCGCTCGTAGAGAGTGGCGTGGAATCGACGTTCGTCGGGAAAGTCCCGCCACCACGCCCTGGTTGCTGCTGTCTGGTAGTCCCCGATGGCCCCGTCCTCCGCCTTCCCAGCCTTCCGCTCCACTGCCAAGCGTATGCGTTTCCCCGCTTCTTCGATGCTGGGTTCGCCGGTCCCGGGGTCATCGGGACTGCAAACAACCTTCTCAAGGATCTGCAGGCCCGTCTTGACAGTCCCCCGTAGGTTGGTGTCCAACTCGGCGACATATTCCGGTAGCAGTTTCATGCGTCCCCTCTTCATTCGTCCCCCCTTCTTGCGCCAGCGTTGTTCCCGCATGCTCCGAGCGGCGCCTGATATCCACAAGGCCGCCGCGACGACACCCCGCCTGCCCAGCGACCATCAGGGCGTCCGGGAAGGCGGCGGCGGCAGGGTGGCGGCCCGGCCCTGGAGCGGGCGGCGGCGTGCGCCATCCTCCCTCTTCGGCCCATCATCAAGCCGCATGGACCGGTCGCGGCGCCGGCATTCCCAACTCCCCTGGCGCATGCTTGGACGCGTGTCCGGTCCTTCAGCGGCATAGTGTCAGCGTCGCACGGGCTTACTTCATGCGCAAGCCCTCTGCGGGCCTATGAGACTCCAATGGCCGCGGAACGACCCGGCCGGCGCCTCCTGAGAGAGCGTCAGGGGCCATTGGGGGCCGATTCTGGGTCGTCGCCCCCTGAGGGCTTCCGCGAGGCCCTGCATGCCGCGTTTGGGGCCAACCGGGGGCCGCTGTAGTTCCAGGCCGCCGTCTTCGCGGCGCGCCTGGGGGACGGTGGCGTGGGTTGGGGCCAAGGGGGCCGTTTCCTGGTCTCGGCCCTCCAGGCAGCCGTCCGGCACGTCCCGAGCATCAGACGCTGCCCCACGGTGGCGTCTTGCGCGCCTGCCGCTCGGCCCGCAGCCAGTCACGGCGCCGGGATTGCGGAGGGCCCTTTCCTAGGCCTCGGCTTCCGTGTGGCGTTGGGCTACGGCCGCCGCGCGTTGCCGCGTGCGCCATGCCTGGCTTTGATGCAAAAGTCCCCTGCTAGCAGCCGAGGAGTTGCTCCAACGCTGTGCACTCCTGACCTGCCTTGGGAGTGTAGTTCTTCATCCCACCGTCCTGATGCTTGGGATTCACTGAGCGTGGGGTGCACCAGAGGTTAGGGTCTCTCTTGCACCTGAACGGGCAGATGCGCAGCATCGTGAAATATGCGCGACCATCCCACTCGTTCATGTACAGACCCCGGATTGATGTGCCGTTCTTGCTCGTACCGCAGCGCATCGTTGGCCTCCAGCCTCTGCTGCGCTCATCTACCCAAAAACCCTGGGACAGCACCACTTGGCGCATCTGCTGGTAGTTCTTCTGGGTCGGGGGGCAGTTCGTAGTCATGCTCCGCCTCTCACGATCAGCCTGCTAGGGGATGATGATGATTGCTCCTCTGAAACCCTGCATAGTATATAAGAGGGAATCGGAAATAGCGGCCGTCCAGGGCCTCAGATCGCCGAGGACCCGCGGCGGTCGCTGTGCAGGCGTCGTCGGCGTCACCCACGCTGGGCTACTCCCCGGAAGGGCGGGGAGCCGTGGAGCGTCGTCACTGTCATGGGGAGGTCCACCGGGAACGGTTGGCGATTGCGCCGAGGGTGACGACCTGGAGCCGCGAGTGCGCCGACGGTCTGAAACGGGAGTCGGACCGTCAGGCCGCTCAGCGCCAGGGGGCGCGGAAGCGGCAGGCGAGGGAAGGGGATCGCGGCCCGATGGTCCCGAAGCCCGGCTTTGCCATCGACCCCGAGGCCGGCTCGAGTATCAAGGCCTAGAGGCCCTGGACCGCGACGGCCGCCAGCGTCGGCGTCCAGGGCGGCGGGGGCGCTGGCCAGGGCCTCATGCACGCCGTCCCCGACAATCAGTGCGTCCAGGGCCACTAACGGGGCTGTACGGGGCTGTATGGAGGCCGCCTAGCAGGGCCCGCGAGGCCCTGCTAGGCGAGAAAGGCCCCGGTCTGCGCCGCCGAGGTCCTTCGAGGCCGTCCAGGGCCTCAGCTCGCCAGCGGCCGGACGCGCCGGCGCCCATCCGGGACGACAGGGCGGCGCTGCTTTGGTCGATCAGCAAGACCGCCTGCTTGGGCATGAGGCCGAGGGCCGAGTCCATCTCCTCGTAGTCGAGCCGCCAGCCAATGAGGCAAGCGCATTCGAGAAGACGGCGCGGCCCTTGCGGAGGCAGGACAGCGCCGCCTTCATGGCCAGGGTGGTCTTGCCGCTCCCGTACTCCCCGATGATGAGCGGCTGGCCTCACATCGACCGCCCCCCAACCCCCTGTAAGGGGATGGTTTGGCGGTCTATTTGGCATTCTCTCTTATATAATATGCAGGGTTTCACAGCAGCAGCAGTAGTAGTAGTAGTAATAATCATCGACCCCTGGTATGAAGGGGAGGCAGGCGCGGCCGACGCGCCCGCCCACTCATTCCAGCACCGGAGATACGCTTCGTAGCGGGGTCCATACCGGAACGGGTCGCAGGGGTCGCCGCCCGCCGCCATCACATCCTGCGGCGTCCTCGCGCAGGTCGGGCGGGTCATAGATGAGTGGCATCGGTTGGCCTCACATCGACCCCCCCAACCCCCTGTAAGGGGATGGTTAGGCGGTCTAGCTTCCTTTCCCTCTTATATAATATGCGGGACTTAAGAGGAGCAATCATCATCATCATCAACCCCTGGTATGAACGGGAGGCCGGCGCGCCCGCCCGCTCATTCCAGCACCGGCGATAGGCCTCGTACCGGCGCTCCTACCGGAACCGGCCGCAGGGGTCGCCGCACACCGCCGGGCCATGCGGACATGGGCGGGTCTACCCAGCGGCGTTCTCGCGCAGGTCGGGCGGGTCATAGATGAGGAGTAGCATCCATTGGCCTCACATCGCCCACCCAACCCCCTGTAAGGGGATGATTTGGCGGTCTATTTCCCATTCCCTCTTATATAATATGCAGGGTCTCAAAGGTGCTACAACAACAGCAACAGCCCCTGGTATGAACGGGAGGCCGGCGCGCCCGCCCGCTCATGCCAGCACCGGAGATACGCCTCGTAGCGGCGACCATACCGGAACCGGTCGCGGGGGTCGCCGCCCGCCGCGATCACACATCCTGTGGCGGCCGTATGGCGCCGGGCCATGGGGGATATGGGCGGGTCTACCCTGGCAGCGTCCTCGTGCAGCTCGGGCGGATCATAGAGGAGTGGCGGCATCGGTTGGCCTCACATCGACCCACCCAACCCCCTGTAAGGGGATGGTTAGGCGGTCTAACTCCGATTCCCTCTTATATAATATGCGGGACTTAAGAGGAGCAACATCATCAATCATCAATCAACCATAATACCCCTGGCTCGAACGGGAGGGGGGCGCGCCCGCTCACCTCGTGCGCGCCACGACACCCGGCAAGCCCGTCATGCCCGTCTTCTTCGCGTCCCTGTTGCGGTTGCAGTCGCGTGGTCGGCGGACGGATGGCTCCCTCACAGCAGTCGCGCAGGCTCTGGGTGATGCTCCTCTGCATGGTCTGGCCCCAGACGGGATCGGCCGTGTAGACTCTGTTGGTCACCGTCGCAAGGGGCCCCCTTGCACCAGAACCTGCCACCTTTGGCGATGCTATGGAGGCGCGAGGCAGCGCTGGATGCAGGATTAGCCTGGATCGCCCAGCTTCCGGGAGCTAGGGCCTCCGTCCACGTAAAGCCGCGCACCGGCGGGGGCCGGTACGACGACTACGGATGGGCCAACATCGATGATGGGGTGTGACGCTTGAGCACGCTAAACATCAGCAGCTTCATATGGGGCATCGCGGACGACGTGTTGCGCGATGTCTACGTCCGGGGCAAGTACCGCGACGTCATCCTGCCTATGACGGTCATCCGCCGTCTGGACGCGGTTCTCGAACCGACGAAGGAAGCCGTGCTCCGCATGAAGGCCCAGTTGGACGACGCCGGGATAACGAACCAGGACCAAGCCCTGCGCCAAGCCTCCGGTGAAGCCTTCTACAACACGTCGCCCTTCCGCCTCCGCGACCTGACCTCTCGCGGTCAGTCTCAGCGGCTGCGGGCCGACTTCGAGGCATACTTGGACGGCTTCTCGCCCAACGTCCATGAAGTCTTGGAGAAGTTCAAGTTCCGCAACCAAATTCCGACCCTCGTGGAAGCGGACGCGCTAGGGTTCCTGCTGGAGAAGTTCCTGGACAACTCGATCAACCTCAGCCCCAAGCCCATTCTGAACGGGGACGGCTCGGTGCGTCTGGACGGCCTCGACAACCACAGCATGGGCACCGTCTTCGAAGAGCTCATACGCCGCTTCAACGAGGAGAACAACGAGGAGGCCGGGGAGCACTTCACGCCCCGAGACGTCGTTCAGCTCATGGCTCGCCTCGCCTTCCTGCCCGTCGCTGATGAGGTCCGCTCCGGCACCTACCTTGTCTACGACGGCGCCTGCGGCACCGGCGGGATGCTGACCGTCGCCGAAGAGACTCTGGCCCAGCTCGCCGATGAGCGGGGCACAGAGGTCTCAATCCATCTGTACGGCCAGGATGTCAACCCGGAGACCTATGCCATCAGCAAGGCCGACCTCATCCTGAAAGGAGAAGGCGGGGAGGCGGACAACATACAGTATGGCTCCACACTCTCCGCCGATGCCTTCCATGCCCACGAGTTCGACTTCATGCTCTCCAATCCGCCCTACGGCAAGAGCTGGAAGAGCGACCTGGAGCGCATGGGCGGCAAGTCCGACATCACGGACCCGCGCTTCGTCGTGGAGCACGGCGGCAACCCGGACTACTCCCTCATCACCCGCTCCAGCGACGGCCAGATGATGTTCCTAGCCAACATGCTAAGCAAGATGAAGCACGACAACAAAATGGGCAGCCGCATCGCCGAGGTCCACAACGGCAGTTCCCTCTTCACCGGCGACGCCGGGCAGGGCGAGAGCAACATCCGCCGCTGGATCATCGAGAACGACTGGCTGGAGGCCATCGTCGCCCTGCCGCTCAACATGTTCTACAACACCGGCATCGCCACCTACATATGGGTGCTCAGCAACCGCAAGCCGGGGCGTCGCCGGGGCAAGGTGCAGCTCATAGACGCCACCCAGTGGTACAGGCCGCTGCGCAAGAATCTCGGCAGCAAGAACTGCGAATTATCCGACGAGGACATCCGGCGCATCTGCGACGCCTTCCTGGCTTTCGAGGAAACGGAGCAGTCGAAGATATTCCCCAACGAGGCCTTCGGCTACTCGAAGGTCACCGTGGAGCGGCCCCTGAGACTGGTGGGCATCGACCCGGAGCGCGCCTACACCGCCAAGGAGATCAAGGCGCTCAAGGAGAAGGCCGAGCGCTCCGAGACCGCGCCGCAGGTCATCGCGAAGGTCCATAGGGCAGGCATAGAGCCAGACCCGCTGCGCGGGCTGTTCCCTGCCACCGTCGCCGGCAAGCCAGCCGTCGTCGAGTACGAACCGGACTCCGACCTGCGTGACACCGAGCAGGTCCCGCTTCTGGAGGAAGGCGGCATCGAAGCGTTCCTCCGCCGCGAGGTTCTGCCCTACGCGCCGGACGCCTGGTACGCGCCCGACAGCGTGAAGGTAGGCTACGAGATCAGCTTCACCCGCCACTTCTACAAGCCTCAGCCACTGCGCCCCCTGGAGGAGATACGAGCCGACATCTTGGCTTTGGAGCGGGAGACGGAAGGGTTGCTGGTGGAGATTGTGGGAGGAGGCGTCTAGATGGCAGAGAGCGCAAACTATGGAGTGGAATCCTCCGCCGTACAAAAACACCTTGAGATAATTCAGGGCGTTATTTCGCGGATGGCGGAGAATAGCCGTTCATGCAAGGTATGGTGCGTTACCCTTGTGGCCGCTGTACTGGTCCTAGTGGCACGGACCGGGGAGCCTCAGCATGCCCTGATAGCCTTGGTCCCAACGCTGTTGTTCCTGTGCCTGGACTCCTACTACTTGGCACTGGAGCGAGCGTTCATCAGGTCCCAGAACACATTCGTGGCTAAGCTGCACCGGGGCGAACTGGAGTCCACCGACGTTTACCGGGTAGTCCCGACGGGGATGGGCCTACTCATGGTCGGGCGATGCCTCGGTTCCGTCTCGATATGGCTGTTCTACCCCTTGGTAGTAGCCACGGTAGTTCTAGCCTGGCAACTCATACTCCCCTCGGGCGCACCAGCGGAGGTACTGCCATGAACCAGGCCCCAATTCCCAAGGTCTTCATCAGCTACTACCACGAGGACGACCAGAAGTACAAGGACCGGCTCGTTCAGGCGTTGGACAGCAAGGCCATAGACAAGTCTGTCAGCCCGGGAGACATTCACGACGAGGGCCTCCCGTTAGATGAAATCCGCCGGAGAATCAGGGATGACCACATTGCGGACGCCACAGTCACCATTGTCCTTATCGGCCCCTGCACTTGGCAGCGAAGGCATGTTGACTGGGAGATCTCGGCCAGCCTCATTCATAGGCGGAACAACCCGCGGTGCGGCCTAGTGGGACTACTCTTGCCAACGCACGCTGACTATCTCAAGAAGTCGACAGACCGCAATCCTCGCCTAATCCCTCCCAGGCTGGCGTGCAACATTGATGGCGATAATCCCTTCGCAGCCATCAATGACTGGACTACGAATGGACTCTCCAAGAAGCTCCTTCCGAAAATCCATGCGGCATTTCTGAGAAGGAACAAGTCCCCGTCGCCGGATGACAGTCTTCCCCTCTTCGCAGATAATCGCAGTGGAGATAACCGGAGGGGTTGGCAGAGCTAGGAGGTCCCCATTCATTTGTTTGAAGAGACTGCTTACCAGGAAGGAGTGCAACATGCCTGACAACACCCGCAATGTTTTCATCAGCCACATACACGAAGATAACGAAGGTCTATCCGATCTCAAGCACCTAGTGGGGAAACATGGACTAACCTGTCGCGACGCCTCTATCACGAAGGGCAAATTCAACGAAGCCCACAACGAAGAGTATATCAAGTACCAAATACTTGCTCCGCGCATCAACTGGTGCAGCGTGCTTGTTGTCTACATTTCTGCTGAAACCAAGCACAGCGACTTCGTGAACTGGGAGATAGAGTATGCTCATAAACAAGGAAAACGGATTGTCGGGGTGTGGGAAAGGGGAGCCATGGACTGCGAGCTGCCAGAAGCCCTGGACCGATATGCAGACGCACTAGTGGGTTGGAATGGAGAAAACATGGTTGATGCCATAAACGGCACCTCCAACGATTGGCATCAGCCAGACGGCGCTAAGCATGACTATCGCGGGATCAACCGGTATTCCTGTAGATAGCGTCCCGTCAATGACAAGGCTTTATTCCTACGTAGTGGCGAGAGACTATGGGTTTGCACCAAACCCGTTCTACGGCTCTTGCACACTGGCAACCTGCAAACCAGAAATCCGCAAGCACGCCAGAGTCGGGGACTGGATCATCGGTACTGGTAGTAGTCAGTCGAACAGGAACGGCTATTTGGTATATGCGATGCTCGTATCAGAGACGCTGACTTTTAATCAATACTGGGAAAGTCAGCGCTTTCGACAGAAACGACCGAATCCTAGAGGAAGCAAGAAACAGGCCTTCGGCGACAATATTTATTTCAGAGATAGCATAGGACAATGGCATCAGGAGGACTCTCATCATAGCTGTTCTGATGGTTCTCCTGACCCGCATAATATTAGCCACGATACGCAAGTGGATAGGGTGCTACTCGGCGCCGCCTACGCGTATTGGGGCGACTCAGGACCTCAGCTGCCCCAGGGATTTAGAAACTACGACGGATTCGATATGTGCGCCAAGCGAGGCCATAAGAGCCGGTTTCCGGAGGATATGGTTAAGGATTTTATCACGTGGTTTGAAACCCTTGGCGCAAAGGGCTATCTCGGCACACCTGCGGACTGGAGGAGGACGCCATAGGTGATAGTCCACCTTGGAGGAACAAGCCAATGCGACCATACCCGACACTCTTACAGGGCTATACGCGTGATACGGCGCCTACCGACATGCTTCCCTTAGACAACCTTCACCCGGTCCTTCTAGGTCTATTCGGTGAAGTCGGCAGCGTCATGTCTGTTGCAAAGAAGCGCCAGCGCGAAGGAGAAGCATATCCTGAGCATCAGCGCGCAGTGGAAGAGGAGTTTGGAGATGTCCTCTGGTATTTTGTGACATTGTGCCGCCGCCTCTGCACTGACGCTGACACGATCTTCCCCGAGACCTCAGATGGGATTGCGGCGATTGCTCCAAACCATCCCGCGGAAGACGAAACACTTCTGAACCTCGGCAGGGCAGCTGCGGCATTGCTTGATGTAGATGGCTTGAATGAACGGACCCGTAGCCTATTGCGAGCCTTCGCAAACGATTATGTGCAAGCACTTCATACGAGAGGCATGAGCCTTGCTGCAGTTGTTTCCTCGAATACGACTAAGGTCTGTGGCCGTTTTATCGATCCCGACCAGTCATGTCTCCCAACCTTCGATGAGAATTTCCCCGATGAGGAAAGACTTCCTTTACATTTTGAGATTCAAATCGTGCAACGGAAAGCTGGACAAAGCCATATGCAATGGAACGGTGTATTCATCGGGGACCCGCTTTTGGACAACATCAGTGAGCCAGACGGCTATCGGTTCCATGATGTGTTTCATCTCGCACACGCTGCCGTTCTTCATTGGTCACCTACTTTCCGGGCGCTCATAAAACAAAAACGAAAGAGTGCCCCAGACATTGATCGCACTCAGGATAGCGGTAGAGCGATTGTTACTGAAGAGGGACTTACTGCATGGATATTTTCACGTGCTAAGCAGCTCAATCTTTTTGCTGGTCAAACCAGTGTCTCCTTCGACTTGCTGAAGGCAGTACAGCAATTCGTGCGAGGATATGAAGTGGAGGAATGCCCTCTCAGACTATGGGAACGCGCGATCCTGCAAGGGTATGAGGTCTTCAGACAAACGCAGCATCACGAGGGCGGAATCATTATTGGGGACCGCGAGACTCGATCAGTCAGCTTCAGGGCGAATTGAGAGGGAGAGAGTATGAATCCGACCAGTTTCATGGAAGAGCTGCGAGGATTGGCCTTTAGAGATACCTTTAATCCTTACTCAAGCCGATGCCCAGTGCATGACCTGGATGATGCACCTAGGCGAAGATCAGAGATTCTCTTGGCTGTACTCAATGTAGCTTCCGGGACGGAAGTCGACTCCCTATGGATAGGACGAGACCTCGGGCACCGCGGAGGCAGGCGAACGGGTCTCCCTCTAACAGATGATATGCACTTCCATGCGCACGTCGCTCGATGGGGGCTATCATACGAGAGGCCAACAAAGCGCGAGGCAATGGCGGAAAGGACGGCGGCGTTTGCTTGGCAAATACTGTCGCAGATAGAGACATCCGTGTTTCTGTGGAATGTGTTCCCCCTACATCCGCACAAGCCGGACAGTCCTTTCAGCAATCGACCCCACAATGCTAGTGAGAGGAGGATTGGAGAAGAGTTTCTTTCGGAATTGATTCTTCTACTGAGACCAAGGAGGTTGATTGCGATCGGCAATGATGCTTTTGGCACGGCGCGCCGCTTATCCTCGCGACATGAAGTTCTTCAAGTGCGCCATCCGAGCTATGGTGGCCAGACACAATTCCAAAGGGAAATGCATGAACTATACCCGATTCCTAAACTTGTATAGACTTTCATGAATAGGCATCAAATTCCCTACACCCCCTACTCCCTCCGGCGTCGAGTGGCTCGGCGGCGTGGCTAGGGTGGAGCTGCCGCAGTTTGCTGGATCGCCGAGTTCCGGTAGAATCGAGGCCCTCACTGAGGGGAGGAGGCTATAGTGTCCACCGTCATTCCTGAAATCATTTTTGAAGTCAGCGAGGATGAAACCGACGGCGGGTTCTCGGCGAGTGCGCTCGGATACGGGATCCACACCGACGGTGAAACGCTCGAGGAGCTCCGCCGGAATGTCAGAGAGGCTGTCGAGTGCTACTTTGATGCCCGGATGGAGCGCCCCGGGGTGATCCGCCTTCACTTCGTCCGGGATGAAGTGCTTGCTCTATGAAGCTGCCGCGCGACGTACACCCGGCAGACTTGGAAAATGCGCTTCGACGCCTGGGCTATGCGGCTACCCGCCAACGCGGTTCTCATGTTCGGATGACCACGCAGGTCAATGGTGAGCACCATGAGGTGCTCACGCGCCATGGGGCCATCAAGACGAAGACCCTGTCGAGCATTCTGAAGAGCATCGCGGGGCATCACGGATTGACTGTCGAAGAGCTTCTAGAACAACTTGATCTGTAGGTTGATTGCCAGCGTCCAACGCTCGATTGCACAATGCCAGGACACGCATGACCCCCGCCACCCCCCACCCGTACCCCACTTACCGCCCCTCCGGCGTCCCCTGGCTTGGCGACGTGCCGGCGCATTGGGAGGTGCGACGGCTGCGGACCGTTGCCGACATGCGTGTCAGCAACGTGGACAAACACACTAGAGAAGATGAGGTTCCCGTTCGCCTCTGCAACTACGTCGATGTCTACAAGAATGACCGCGTCACCCCAGCTATGCCTTTCATGACAGCGACGGCCTCACGGGACGAGATCGAGCGATTCCGGCTAGAGTCAGGTGACGTCCTCATCACCAAAGACTCCGAGACCTGGGATGACATTGGGGTCCCGGCGCTGGTAGCGGAGTCACCCCATGACCTTCTCTCTGGTTACCATCTCGCCTTGCTGCGGCCAACGACCGAGATACTAGGGCCATATCTGGCCCGGACATTGCAGAGCAAGGGGGTGGCCTACCAGTTTCACGTAAGGGCGAATGGCGTGACGCGATACGGGCTTACTCACGCGGGCATCCAATCTGTTCGTACTCTCCTCCCACCCCTCCCCGAACAAGCCGCCATCGTCCGCTACCTGGACTACGTGGACCGGCGCATCGGGCGGTACGTCGCCGCCAGGCGGAAGCTCATTGCGCTGCTGGAGGAGGAGAAACAGGCCGTCGTCAACCGGGCCGTCACCCGGGGACTCGACCCCAACGTGCGCCTCAAGCCCTCCGGCGTCGAGTGGCTTGGCGACGTGCCGGAGCATTGGGAGGTGCGGCGCCTGAAGACTCTCTGCCAGATGAAAAGTGGAGAAGGCATCACCGCAGAGTCGATTGAGACCACTGGTGAATACCCTGTCTACGGCGGCAACGGACTGAGGGGGTACACATCGAACTACACCCACGATGGCGCTTTCGCATTGATTGGCAGGCAGGGCGCACTGTGTGGGAATGTTCACATTGCTCGCGGCAAATTCTGGGCTACCGAACATGCCGTGGTTGCAACCCTCAGCATGGGCCACTCCATTGGCTGGTTTGGCGCCAGCCTTGAAGCCATGAACCTTAACCAGTATTCAATCGCCGCAGCTCAACCGGGGCTGGCTGTGGAGCGAGTCTTGAATCTTCCACTGGTTGTACCTCCTAAGCAGGAGCAGAAGCGTATTGCAGACCGCATAGAAGAGGCCACCGCTGACATCGACGCCGCTATCGCCCACGCCCGCCGCCAGATCGAGCTTGCGCAGGAGTACCGCACCCGCCTGATCGCCGACGTTGTGACGGGCAAGCTGGACGTGCGCGAGGCGGCGGCGCAGCTTCCGGAGGAAGCCTTGGACGAGCCATCCGATGATACCGCGGAGCCTTGCGAAGCCTTGGAAGAGTTCCTAGACTGTGAATCACAAAACCTGTGAGAGTGCTCGGATGAAGAACATCACTGTCTCCGTCGACGAAGGGACCTACCGGAACGCCCGCATTCGCGCGGCGGAGCTGGACACGTCGGTGTCGGCGCTGGTGCGGGACTACTTGCGGACGCTGGCCGCCGCCCAAGCCGGGGGAGAGCCCGGTGAAACGTCGGCGGAACGGCGGAGCAGGCTGCTGCGCGAGGTGATCGAGAAAATCACCGCGAACGGCGGCGGGTTGCGCATGGCCGATAATCTGTCCCGGGAAGACCTCTACGACGAGGCGATCAACGGCCCTAATGCGATTCGTTGACACCAACGTGCTGCTCTATGCCGTTAGCGCCCTGTCCGAGGAAGCCGGCAAGAGCGACCGTGCTCTCGCATTGCTCCGCCAGGGAAACCTGGCCCTGTCCGTGCAGGTATTGCAAGAGTTCTACTATCAGGCGACCCGTCCCAGCCGTCAGGCGGCGATAACTCACGAGCAAGCCTTGGAGTTCATCGAGTCCATCGGCAGTTTCCCAGTTCAAGGAATCACATTGGATCTGTTCCGCGCCGCCGTGGCAATCAGCCGGCGGTTCGGGCTGTCGTACTGGGACGGGGCGATTCTCGCCGCGGCGCGCGCCGCGGGGTGCGATGCGGTCTACTCGGAAGACCTCAGCGCGGAGCAGGACTATGACGGCCTCCGGGTTATAGACCCGTTCCGGGTGGAAGGGGAAGCCTGATGACCACGGACACCAGCGAGAAGGGCCTCGAGCGCCTCATCTGCGCGGCGCTGACGGGCGCGCCCTGCGATCCGGCGCAAGCGGGCGCCGTGCGCGAGCGGCCGGCCGGCTACGGCGCGGGCTGGATATGCGGCGACCCGCAGGACTACGACCGGGAGCACTGCGTAGACCTCGCCCAGCTCTCCGCCTTCCTGCACGCCACCCAGCCCAATGCCGCAGAATCGCTGGACCTCGGCCAGGACAGTCCGACGCGACGCAAGTTCCTGGCCCGGCTGCAAGGGGAGGTCGCGAAGCGCGGGACCATCGACGTGCTGCGCAAGGGCGTCAAGCACGGGCCGCACCAGATCGACCTGATGTACGGCACGCCGTCGCCGGGGAACGAGAAGGCCAATGTCCAGTACGGGCAGAACCGGTTCAGCGTGACGAGGCAGCTACGCTACAGCAACGACAACGCTCAGCTTGCCCTGGACCTGTGCCTGTTCGTCAACGGCCTGCCCGTCGCCACCTTCGAGCTGAAGAACAGCCTGACCAAGCAGACGGTGGACGATGCCGTCGAGCAGTACAAGCGCGACCGACACCCCAGTGAGAAGCTCTTCGAGCTGGGCCGCTGCCTGGCCCACTTCGCCGTGGACGACCACGAGGTGAAGTTCTGCACCCACCTCAAGGGGAAGGCGTCGTGGTTCCTGCCCTTCAACAAGGGGTGGAATGACGGCAAGGGCAATCCGCCAAACCCCAACGGCCTCAAAACCGACTATCTGTGGAAGCAGATCCTCACCCGCGACGGGCTCACCGACATCATCGAGAACTACGCCCAAGTCGTGGAGGCGAGGGACGACAAGACCGGACGCAAGAGGCGAGAGCAGCTATGGCCCCGTTACCACCAATTGGACGTGGTGCGCGGGCTGCTGGCTGACGTATCCAACAGGGGAGTCGGCCCAAAGTATCTGATTCAGCACTCGGCGGGCAGCGGCAAGTCGAACTCCATCGCATGGCTGGCCCATCAGCTAATCGGGCTGGAGCAGGATGGCGGAGCGCTCTTCGACTCGGTAATCGTCGTTACCGACCGGAAGATATTGGACAGGCAGATACGGGACACCATCAAGCAGTTCGCCCAGGTCGGCTCCGTCGTGGGCCACGCCGAAAGCTCCGGCCATCTCCGCGCCCTGCTCCAGGATGGCAAGCGGATCGTCATCACCACCGTCCAGAAGTTCCCGTTCATCCTCGACGCCATCGGCAACGAGCACCGGGGGAGGAAGTTCGCCATTATCATCGACGAGGCCCATTCGAGCCAGGGCGGACGGACATCCGCATCTGTATCCATGGCCTTGGGAGAAGCCGGTAGCGAGGGGGAAGAAGAGACCACCGAGGACAAGATCAACCGGCTGATGGAGAGCAAGAAGCTGCTGCCCAACGCCAGCTACTTCGCCTTCACGGCTACCCCCAAGAACAAGACCCTGGAAATCTTCGGCGACCCGTCGCCGGAGGGCGGGAATACCAGGCACCTCCCATTCCACGTCTACACCATGAAGCAGGCGATCCAGGAAGGCTTCATCATCGACGTGTTGGAGCACTACACGCCGGTGGACAGCTACTACCGGCTGATCAAGACGGTGGAGGGCGACCCGGAGTTCGACACCAAGCGCGCCGGGAAGAAGCTGCGCCGCTACGTGGAGGACAACGACCACGCCATCCGCCTCAAGGCCGAGCTTATGGTGGACCACTTCCACGAACAGGTGGCCGGTCTCCAGAAGATTGGCGGGCAGGCGCGGGCCATGGTGGTCACGAGCAGCATCCAGCGGGCCATTAGCTACTTCTACGCCATCCGGGACTACCTGGCGGAGCGCAAGAGCCCTTACCGGGCCATCGCCGCCTTCTCCGGAGAGCACGAGTACAGCGGGACGAAGGTCACGGAGGCATCCCTCAACGGCTTCTCGTCGAACCTGATCGCCGACAGGATTCAAGAAGAGCCGTACCGTTTCCTGGTCTGCGCCGACAAGTTCCAGACCGGCTACGATGAGCCGCTGCTGCACACGATGTACGTGGACAAGATTCTGTCCGGCGTCAAGGCTGTGCAAACGCTGTCGCGTCTCAACCGAGCACACCCCAGGAAGCACGACGCCTTCGTGCTGGACTTCGCGAACGACGCCGACACGATCCAGGACGCCTTCGCCGACTACTACCGGACCACGGTCCTGGCGGAAGAGACCGACCCAGACAGGCTGCACGACCTCAAGGCGGCGCTAGACGGCTATCAGGTCTACACCCCAGCGCAGGTGGACGAGTTGGTGAAGTTGTTTCTATCCGAGGCCGACCGCACTCGGCTCGACCCCATCCTGGACGCCTGTGTCTCTCTTTATCGGGGGCAGCTGGACGAGGACGGCCAGGTGGACTTCAAGGGCAAGGGCAAGGCGTTCCTCCGGACCTACGGGTTCCTAGCCGCAATCCTGCCCTACGCCAACGCCGAGTGGGAGAAGCTCTCCATCTTCCTAACCTTCCTCGTCCCAAAGCTGCCCGCGCCCATCGAGGACGACCTGTCGAAGGGGATTCTGGAAGCCATCGACATGGACAGCTATCGTGTGGAGAAGCAAGCGGTGCGGGACATCCAGCTTCCCGATCAGGACGCCGAGATCGAGCCGGTATCCACCAGCGGCGGCGGGCAGAAGCCGGAACCGGAGATGGAGCGGCTCTCCAACATCATCAGGGAGTTCAACGACCGGTTCGGCAACATCGAGTGGAAGGACCAGGACAAGATCGAGAGGGTGATTGCCGAAGAGCTGCCTGCGAAGGTTGCCGGGGATAGGGCCTACCAGAACGCGATGGCCAACTCCGACCAGCAAAACGCCCGAATCGAACACGACAAGGCCTTGGAACGCGCCATGACCGAGCTTCTCGCAGACCACACCGAGCTGTTCAAGCAGTTCAGCGACAACGATTCGTTCCGCCAGTGGCTCTCCGAAAAGGTCTTCGCCGCTACATATAACGAAGCTGCCGCCACGGCCAGCGCAACAAGAAGTCTGGGTGTCTGATAGAAGCTGGGGACTGCCGGCCCTCACAGGTGGCCCAGCCACATCTCGAAGACGGTTCTGTCTATCGTCAGAATAGGCCCCCCTTGGCTATCCTCGTCACCTCCGATGATTCCCAAGGATACTCCCTACCCTGGTGCTGCATGGAGCCCGCCGATACACTCCAGCACTTGTCGAAATACCTCCCGAGGCACTGCTACCTCGGCTAGCTGAAACACCAGCCGCCGGGCGTGGCGAACTAGCCTCCCCCCATAGTGATGAGGCTAATTCGGTAGAGGCTTTGATAAGTGCCGGATTCAGGGTAATAGTCAGCAGGAGCTAGCAGGGAGCGCTGGCCAGAGCCTCGTGTCACGCCGTCCCCGACTTCTACTACGTCCAGGGCCGCTACCGAGGCTCTGTGGGGCTCTGCTCGGCGTGAAGGCCCCCGGACAGCGCCATCGAGGGCCTGAGAGGCCGTCCAGGCCCTCAGCTCGGCGCAGGACCTCACCGGCCGTTGACGTGGTGGCCATCGAGGACGGCGGCGCCGGCGTCCAGGGCCTGCCAGGGCTGCGGGGTCGCAGGCCAGGGCCTCGATCCCCGACTTCCCTGACCCCCTGCTGCCTCCAGCCCCGCTAACGGGGCTCTATGGGCCGCTATGAGGGGCAACCTGTAGGCGTACGCTGGCCGGCTGGGGCCTCGCCAGGCGTGGCGAAGGCGGCCGCCGGCGTCCAGGGCCTCAGCTCCACGGCGGCCGCCGTCACCCCCCGATGGCACACTCATGGAAACGGAGGGCGACGTGGAGTGTCGGCATTGCCATCGTGAAATCCACCCGGAGCGGCTGGCGGTGGCGCCGAGGGTGACGACCTGTAGTCACGAGTGCGCCGTCGGGCTCAAGCGGGAAGCGAACCGGCAGGCAGCACGGCGTCAGCGAGCGCGGACGCGGCAGGCGAGGGAAGGGGATCGCGGCCCTCTGGTCCCAAAGCCCAGCTCCTTCATGCAACCCTAGCGTCCCTGGCGCCGCAACCAGTGATCGTACTCCGGGTTTACCCGGCGTCACTCCAGGTCCTCGGCCGTCAGTGCCGGCGCGGTCGAGGACGCACCAGCGACCTCCTGGGCGCCGCCGGCGCCGTCCGCCGTCCGTGTGTCCGGGAGGTCGTCGCAGCCAGCGCAGATCGGGACCCTGGCCGCGCCCCAGACTCTCATCAAGGCCGCCGGGCTGCCGCACCCGCCACAGGTCCCCCGCTCCATCCTCCGCTTTCGCTGAGCCTCGGCCGTGTTCGGCATCATCCGTACCCCTGGACAAGTGCTGTCATCGGTAGAGGGTGTCACTCCATGTTACCTGGGGGTGCGCCCCTGGTGGGAGTGGCAGGGTTACAGGCTCTATTTCCTTTTCCCTCTTATATAATATGCAGGGTTTCAAAGGTGCCACCACCACCACCACCACCACCACCACCATCATCACGGCCAGGCACGGACGCGGCCCTGGCCATGCCTGGCGGCGCCAGGCATGATGGCAGTCTGTTTTCGCTTCCATCGTGTGTACATTGTGGGAGTTGAGAGGGGCAGGTCGTCGTCACTATCAGCACACCATTGACTAATATTGTCGGATTTACTGACTAATATTATCAGCTTTGCAAGACGAGGACGGTCACTCCGCAAATCGGGCGTTTTGTGTGTTTTGCGATGCTCCGGAAGGTTCCAGGATCGCGTCAGGGTCGATCCCGGCCTCCCACAAAGCATCGCGGTACTTCGCGATCTCGCGCTGCGCCGCCGCCCACAGTTCAGACCACTGCTGGGGCGTGGTCTTCCTGGGGGCGCCTATGGCGCGCCGCCATAGGGTCTCCAGCGTCGTCCTCGGTGTCCCCACGGGTTGCGGCGTCCGGCGGAGGGCAGCGAAGACTTCGCTTTTTGCTTCGTCATTTTGCGCCCGCCCCAGCAGCGACATCGCTTTACGCGACGTGGAGACCGAGCAGGCGTAGCGGTTCGCAAACTCGCGGACCGACACGACATGGTACGTGGTCACTCCCCCGGCGCGGACAGAGAACAGCGTCTTCCCCTGGCTGGCGGCGTAGGCGATGACCGGGTCTGCGCTCCGCCGGACGCGTGGAGCGCACCCGTAAACCTGGCGGATAGCCGCCAGGTCCTGCGCGTCCACCCAGGCTTTATAATTCTCAAGTTCTTCTTCCTCCATCGTCATTGGGATCTCCTTAGCGCTGCGCCGGCTTCGAGGCCCGTTGGCGCCTTGAGATATTTGAGCATGGAGGCCTCCGAGACACCTAACTTCCAAGCGATCCGAGCTGTGCTCCATCCGGCCTCTTTGTACACTCGCGCAGCTCGCTCTCGCTCTTCGTGCTTCCGCGTCTTCGCGACTCCGAAGCTACCCCAGCTCCTCGGCGATGCGAAGGGCAAATCGGCCACGGTGGCCGATTTGCCCTTGAGGGTCGTGCTGATTCCGCCCCGGGCGGTGCGAGCGGGTGCGGCCCTGGTAGGGGGGTAGTGTCTCAGTTTAGAAATGCCAGCATTGCACAGTCCACGCTTCGGCGCCGGTGCCCACTGTCTCGTTCAGCCACTGCATGGATTTCAATGCTTCCGGCGGTCCGACCGAGTGCCCGCAGGCACTGGTCCTCCAAGGCCAATGGTCGCCGTCGCCAGCGCTACGCTGATCGGGACCAGCGCCCCGGCGGCGGGTACGGGTACATGACCAAGTGTCTTTCCGGTTGACCGCCCCACGCCTTGAATAACCCCATCTTCCCCAAATGTCCTTGCCCACGGCAAGTGCCAAATGCCCCAATCCAAGGGGGCATTGGCCCTGCCACGAGATAGTCATTTGCCCTACTGAATGGAATATGAACGCTTCTTCTACACGCACGCCATGGTCCAGCGCGGTGACCCTCCATCCCGGCAGTTTTAAGCCCGGTGGAGGCTTATGTGGGTCGCTCAACCGGCTCACTGCATTGAAATCTCCCACCGAAAAGTTCGCAGTACAGTACACTCTAGCCCACCAACGTGCATGGTAGACAGAACAGTCTTCGAGATGTGGCTCGGCGGACTGTGAGCCAATGACCGCCTCTCGCACGGCTGCATCAGCGGGGCAACGCAGCCACCCCGCCTGCATACATTGTTACTGGGAGCTACATCTAAATGGCATCGGCGAGTGAAGTAGGCCACTATCGCACAGGCATGGCGAACCTGCTGGCCAAGCTAGTGGAAGCCGTGGGCGAGACTGAACAGTGGCTGGATGTCGCTGTTGAGGGAGACGAGGCTTCGGCACGAGCGGTTCTCGAAGACGATCCGACTGGGGTTTTTCGGATCATCTGCGCGCTGTTGCTCCGCAAGGCAAAAGTACACATGATCGCAATGCACCGGGCCAACGAACACGGCAACGTGCATTCACTCGCTGTGCAGATGCGGCCGGTTCTCGAGTGTGCCGGGCAGGTTGTTCTCGTCTTCCATAACCTGATGATCGAGCCGGAACGCGGTGTGAGCGTAGTCCTTGGCTACATGAACGCGGACTACTACCGGACGGTCATCGCGCTGACGAAAGGCGACGTAAGTCACGAACAGCTGCTCGCTCAGATCTCGGAGGCGAGCGGGATATCGGAGGAAGAAGCAAGCAATGGCAGGAGTCTTAAGCAAGCGGATAAGGTGGCACCGCTTGAGGGGGGCAAAGCCTGGTACGGATATCTGAGCGAGCGCTTCTGTCACGGCAAGGCGGACTGGAGAGGACAATCGTGGCAGGGGGGCGTCAGTTCGATAAACACGGTTCAGGATGAGTATACGTTCGCTGGTTTGGTGGACTACTTGGTGAATCAGGTGGCTGTCATGAACGCGTACGCGGCTCTGTGCCCTGTGACGGGGGACATTGAGCAAGGGCGGGTAGAACCCGCCCTTGCTCAATTGCGCGACGTGCGTGCTACGACCAAAGCATTTCGGGACCGTGCGAAGTTGGCGGTTGGGAACCGAAGTGAAGGGGGGCCGGGCTGAATGGTCGCGGGCGGGATGAACAGCCAGGGAACGGGTGATGACTGGGTCCACGAGTTGCGCGCTCGGTGCGAGCGATGGCGCGACTTGCTTGGCGAGCTCGCTCGTATCCATCTGGCGATCGACGCGCCGACCCGCAGGATGCTGATGGATGAACCGGATTGGATCGGCCGTCTGCGAAAGATATGCCTTCACGTGAAGGCGATCGATGGCTGGGAAATCGGCGCCGGTGCCGAGCATGTGATGGCCACAGAGCTTCGGTCGGCGTACGAGCAGATGGATGCCGTATGGAAGCACTTGCCCGCAACGATCCGGCTGGACAGGATGAAGGGTGACTGGTGGGTGGAAGAGGCGAGTAACGGGTTGCTCGCGACGTACGATTATCCGACCCCGCAGAGCTTGATGCTCCCGGCGGGGAGCGGCGGTTTCCGCAACGGCGAGAACTGGAAGAGCTATGCACAGCTTGCCGTGTGGCTGGTCGGCCTCGGCCTCGGGTACGGGCTTGCGCTCGTTCACCTAACGCAGACGCTGGGCGGCAATGAAGACGTCATCTCTCGCGTGACGATGGCGATGCGCATGTTTGCCGAGGAACCGTCGTGACGGCCCGTAGGGTTATCACTAACTCGCCCCACTTCTCCTGATGCGAGAATCAAGGTCGTCTTGGCAGGACGGCACGATCCGTACACGCTGACTGCGTCCAGAGGACGCCAGCCTCGGCACTAGTTGGGCGATGTGGTGGAAGTCGTGGCAGCTGGCTGGGAAGCCTGCCCCACCAAACTTGACGGTAGACAGAACCGAGCCGTTCAGCGCCATCTCCTCGGCGTCTCTCCCCGGTATGGGGCTGTCGTCGGGCATCGGAATCGTGTAGCGCACCACGGCATTGTCGGGCATGACGACGATCTCCTTGACGAAGCTCTCGATGAAGGCCCTGCGCTCCGTCAGTTCGCTCTCGTTCAGGAAGTCCCTCATGTCCAGGGCGTAGGCCGTGATGGTCTCCACGTCGTCCAGGACCTCCCTGCGCTGTGAGAGCAACGTCCTCGCCTCCTCCGCCGTGGCCTCCAGACGCTCCTGCCGTTCCCGGTGCTCTCTGATGCGGGGCTTGAAGTCGTCGATGTCCAGGTCGGTGGTCTCCGCCAGGTCGTAGAGCCGTCCCAGCCTGCGCTTCACGTCCACCAGCTCCGCCTCGATGGTCTCCAGCTTCTGCCGCTGCTCCCGGGCCACTCCGTCCATCTCCTCGTCCACCAGCTTCACCAACGTCCGGATGTTGGACTCGGTGAGCACGTTCTCTCGAATCTTGCCCACCACCTTCTCCTCGAAGCGCCGGGCGTTGAGCCTAGGGGCGTCGCAGGCCCCGCTGCCCCGCTTGAGGAGGGACTGGCAGACGTAGTAGGCGAACTTCCCGCTCTTGGCGTCCTGGCCGGAGAGGGCGCGGTTGCACGCCTTGCACTTGACCAGTCCGCTGAGAAGATAGGTGCTGCCCACTCTTCGGGGGTGGCTCCGCTTGGGAGCGCGGGAGCGCAGCTTCCGGTTCACCCGACGGAAATGGGACTTGGAGACGATGGCGGGAAAGGCCTTCTCCACCCGCACCGGCTCGGCCTTGTCCCTGGCCGTCGTGCCCCAGACCAGAGTTCCCGTGTAGACCTCGTTTCTCAGGATGATGTGGACGCCGTTCTTGGACCAGAGCCTGCCCGTGGGGTTGGCGATGCCCTCGTCGTTGAGTGTGCGGGTGATGTCCAGGATTCCCCTGCCTGCCTCGGCCATGCCGAAGATGCGTTCCACCACTGCGGAGGTCGCCGCGTCGGGTTTGAGGGTGGGGCGCTTCTTGGCCCCGTCCTGCACCATGACTCTGTTGTAGCCGTAGGGCGTCCTACTGGCGACCCAGAAGCCGCGAGAGGCGGCCTCTCGCATTCCCCTGACAACTTCCTGCGCCAGATTCTCGCTGTAGAACTCGTCCACGCTCTCGATGATGGCCTCCATGAGCTTCCCAGTGGGGGAGTCGTCGGCGTGCTCGGTGATGGAGACCACGCGGATGCCCCGCCTGCGGAGCATGGACTTGAAGGCGACGGCGTGCTCGCGCTTGCGGGTGAAGCGGCTGAACTTCCAGACGAGGATCTCCTTGAAGGGGGCCTCGGGCTTAGCGGCCTCGTCCAGCATCTTTTGGAACTGGGGCCGGTCGGCAATGCGGCCGCTCTCGGCCTCGTCCACGTACTCGCGGGCGATATGGTAGCCGTTCTTCTCTGCGTAGTCCCTGAGCGCCCGTAGCTGTGCGGAGACGGATAGGTCCACGTCCTGGCGGTCGCTGGACACCCTGGCGTACAGGGCCGCCGGTGTAAGATCGAGTCGGTCGTTCATCGGTTTCTCCTCCCTGTCTCATCTTGTTCGGTAGCCGTGCGGGAGCGCAGCCGTTCCAGCCGCTCCCGTCTGCGCCACTCCCGCTCCTCCATGTACAGGCGGATGGCCTCCCGGAGCAGCTCGCTCACGGTGCGGTCCTCCTCCTTCACCACCTGCCGCAGATGTTCGGCCATCTCCGGGGGGAGGGAGAAGGTGATGGTCTCGGTGTTCCTCGATAGCTTGGGGGACATGGCTACTCTTTCCATCGTCTATTATAGCACTCAGTCTTACTATACGCCACTGGACAACCGATCTTCAACCACTGACCAAGGGCCGTGCCGCGCCAACCCGTCGAGAGCGTCGAACGTGTC
Source organism: Dehalococcoidia bacterium (assembly GCA_965263165.1). GTDB lineage: Bacteria > Chloroflexota > Dehalococcoidia > Lucifugimonadales > SAR202-VII-2 > SAR202-VII-2. The sequence continues at coordinate 9,091 of OZ253584.1, read as the reverse complement.
GAGAAGGGGGTGGGCGGCGAGATCCTCGATCGGCTCCGCGATCCCGCCGGTTCTGCAACAAATTGGCATTTTGGGGCCTGTTGGGGGCTGACACGATGAGTGGCGGAATGCCCTTTTGTCCCCCTATAGGAAGTCCTGGGGACGGCTCCGGTGACAGGATGACAACAAGTTGCGAGGGCTGCGGTGTCCGTTTGCCGGACTCCGTGGTGGGCGGCTGTAGCCGGAAACCGTAGCTGGCGGGTCGTAGGAATGGGCGACGAGCTCCGTGTCAACGATGAAGCCTGACGTATCAACTCTGCACCAATTTGTACTCGGGAGGGCGTAAGGCATGATGAGGGCTGCAAGTTGCTGCAAGATGGTCCCAGCAGCCATGCTGGGACACCCCCTACAGGAAGTATCGGGAACGGCGGAAGTGGACATGTTGTCATTTTGCAACTGGGTACAACTCAGACAGGGGCCTCCTGTCCAGGGAGTGCGGCGGCGGAAGAATCCACGAGTCACCCAGGATTCCGTGCTCCGCAAGGGTCTTTGCGTTGGACGTGATGATGGGGACTCCCTCCACCCGGTCGGCGATGTCCAGGAAGGCGGTCTCGCTGGCGGAAGACTCGAAGACGAACAGCACCCGGGGCGGGCGCCCCTCGTGGTCTCGCTCCGCCCATCCGCTGCGAAAGTACCTCTGGTAGGACTTCAGGCGTTTGGGGATGCGCTTCGGCGTCGTGGCCCTTCGCTCGAACTCCAGCAGGAGGGGACGCCACCGGCCTTCGTATTCCAGGGTGAAGGAGGCGTCGGGGTGGATGACGTAGGTGGTCCAGTCGTAGCGGTAGCCGATGCTGGATCGAGACGTGGGCAGCAGATCGAACAGGTCATAGTCCTGGGAGCGGGCGACCTCGGCGGACAGGGCGGCGGCGAAGTCGGTGACGCCGGCGTGGTGCCGAAGCTGCGAGGCCAGGGCGCGCAGGGCCGTCCCTGCGTAGGCCGAGGGGTTCGAGTAGGCAGGTTCAGGGCTCCAGCGGTCGAGGGTCAGCCCGACGGCGGCCCGGTCCTGGCGGGCCAGGTGCGTCAGCCCGTCGTCGGTGAGCATGAACAGGGATGCATCTTCCCGCACCAGGCCGTGTTCACGGAGGGAACGAATCACCTGGCTGACCCGGCGCAGGGTGACGCCGCCCATCAGCCCAGCGAGCTGCTCACGGGTGGACAGGGGCCAGGCGGCCAGCAGGTCCAGGGCGTCCTTCTCAGCCCGGGGCAGCTGCACCGAGAGAGCCGGTGTGAGTTGCTCAGTGGGTTCCGGCATGGAGGTCTGCACGCCGGAGGGATAGAGGGTGCCGGGCTTCGGCTCCGGGTTGTCCCGGAGGAAGGGGTAGGATGAGTCCAGCAGGCGATCCATCCAGGCCAGGATGCCCGACAGGGACGTGTCGGCGTCGATGCGCACAGGCGGGTCGTGGTCCAGGCCGCTCCCGCACTGCTGCCAGACGGCGCCCGTGTGGTCTCCGGCCAGAAGCTCCCCCTCCGTCGCAACGAAGGTCCTGCGGTGCTCCGACGGGTCGCCCAACGAGCGAATGGCCCTGCGGGTGGCCTGGTCTGCGTGGGTCAGCGCCAGGGTGACGAAGGGCCTGTCGCCGCTGTGCATCCGCTCCATGCTCCTGAGGCGGTAGCGCAGGTTGGACGTGGGCAGCGTCGGTCCTTGGCGGATGATGCCGATGGAGCGGCCCCCGGACAGGGTGAGCAGCATGTCGTAGGGGCCGTTGCGGTAGTGGTCCACGCGCACGGGCTTCCGGTGCGGGTCTGCGTCGGCGACCATGGCGGCGACGCAGTACAGCACGGCAACGGCGTCTAGCCGCTCGGCCAGCAGCCGAAACCACTGCTTCGACACCGGATACTCGCCGAGGAAGCGCTCCGTGCCGTGCTTGATTCTCCCTCCGGCGACGATGCCCTGCCCCGTGGGGAAGTAGCGGCGCTTGGGGTGAGGCCCCAGGCTGCCCAGGTGGTGGGGCACGGAGTCCACGAGGCCCCGCTCGGTCAGCTTCTTCAACCGGTCTCGGAGCGTGGAGGCCGGAACGCGGCCGAAGCGGGACAGCTCGTCCACGGCGGACAGGGGCGCGGCGCACGCCAGCAGGAGGGCGTACTCAAGGCCCTGGCTCAGGGCGGCTGGCTCGGACACCGAGCCGCCACCCTTCAGCCGCCGCCTGGCTCGCGCTTCGAGTATCAATCTCTCCTGGGCGTCGTCCAGCGCTCGTGCGCTGCCGCCCACGCGCTCCAACACCGCACGGGGTATGGCGCGCCCCTTGTGGCCTTGATTGAGGAAGCGCCACAGAGTGTGGCGGGACACGCCGAAGGCCTCGGCCGCCTTGGGCCTCCCATGCAGCACGACGTAGGTGCGCACGTAGGCACGGACCGCCCTCTCAAGGTCCGGCCCAGCCTGTGTCGTGCCGTTCAGTCTTGGCGTTCTATGATTCGTGGCTGCCAATCGAATGCTCCGGTTTGCCAATATCCCAACATTCCATTGTGGCGGGCAAATTCGGCTTATGTAATGTCTTGCAAGCCATTGTGTAGGAGGCGGTTTTGTGGTAGGGGCGAGGGTGGAGCAGAACCGGGCGTCGCTGAAGCTCCGGCTGCGGCAGGTCTTCATGCTCGGACTTTGGCGCGACTAGGACCGCGTAGCGACTCTCGTCGGTACGAGTTGCCGTCTCTTGCATGATCTGCGAATCTAAGAAGGTGGCCCGACACTGCGGGGGCATCTCCGCAATCGGCTTGTCAAGTCAGCCAAAGGGAGAACCATGTCCACAATCAACATCTTTGTTAGTTTCGAGTTCGACAAGGACAAAGACCTTCAGAACCAATTCTACGAGCAGGCAAAGAACAATACGCAGCACCGGATCAAGAACTGTTCTCTCAGGGAAGCCTACCCGACTGAAAAATGGAGAAGGAAGGCAAGGGCTGCAATTCGCGAATGCGATGTTGTGATTGTCCTGATAGGCGAGGACACTCACAACGCTTCCGGCGTTAGGACAGAAGTAGATATTGCCCGTGAGTTGCAAAAGCCGGTCTTTCAGGTTAGACCGCAGAAGCGTCCTTATGGTGGCCTGCTAGACCTTGAGAAACCAATTCCAGGGAAGTGGAAGGCCATCAACAAAAAAACTGGACGAACTATGAACTCTGAAGCAGCACGGATAGAACATCTGAAGCTCATTCAAGCAGTCGTGGCTAGGCTGGGCAGAAACTCCTTCGCCATCAAGTCTACGGCTGCGGCGGTTTCCGCAGCACTGGTCGCTTTCACCGCAAGCGTCGGTTCCCCGTTCGCCGCACTTGGGGGATTCGCTGTCTTGTCGCTGTGGCTCCTAGACGCCCGCTTCCTCCAGCAGGAACGTGCCTTTCGGCGATTGTTCAACTCAATCAGGACGGGACCGCCCAAGGAGCCCGGCGCCGACAACTATTTCACAATGGATGTGTCTACCTCAGCAGGGCGGTCGGACAGCTTCTTGAGCGTGGCGGTCAGTTTGAGTCTCTCCTTGTACTATATCCCCCTGTTGATATTGGTTGGGGTGTCCGCCGGGGTTGCGTTGTCTTGACCGCTCGCTCTGGCTTCGACATCTCTTCCCACTTAGGGGGCGTATCCCTGTGTTCTGGCCCCTATTGCTCGTTGGCCCGTTGCCTAATCGTTGTCTGTGCGGAACCAAACACACAATACTTTAGGAGTGGGCAACCTCCGCAGTCGGGGGTACGAGTGTGGCAGTGGGCCGCCCCAATATCGATTACACCTAAGTTGAACTCACGTACCTTGGCTTTAGGCAGAAGCGTCTGCGCTGCGTGTAGGAGCACAGCGTCCGAATAGGCTGGGGCTGTATTCTCGCACCCCAAAACACGCCGGAGAACCCGTCCGGAACCCTCGTCGATCATCGGCAGAGGATCATTGAAGGCCATGCACAGGATTGCTCGGGCGCTGTATCGTCCGATGCCCGGGAGCGATTGCAGGTCTTGGAGGTCTCGCGGCACCTGCCCCCCGTAGTCTCGGACTAGGCGGCGTGCACACTCGACGAGCCTATCCGCACGTCGAACTAGACCGAGAGGCCTAAACCACTGACGAAGGCCATCGACATTGGCCTTAGCTAGAGAAGCAGGATCGGGGTAGGTAGTAACGAGGTGGACGTATGGACCGACCACCCTGTTCGCCTGGGTCTGGCGTAGCAAGACCTCAGCTATGAGAATGTGGAACGGGTTCCTGGTGTCGCGCCAAGGGAAGTCCCGCCCATTACAGCGAAACCAACTCACAACAGAGGTTGCGAGTTCTTGGCTAACCCTCCGCTTACGGCCGCTCTTCGGCTGTCGGTCCAGCTGAAGCACCGCGCTCACCTGCTCACTACTATGGGCAAAAGCTCTAGGGACCATAGACGCAGCCACTCGTCAAGCTCCACCGTCGTAAGCCGTGGTGCTGTAGACAGGTCCACTCTGTAGCGGGTCTCCGTGACGCCTGGCGGCTCCGGCACCCGAAAGTGGGGCACATCCCTAGAACGGAACCAGGCGAGGCTCTCCTCGGCTTCAGCAGCGCCGATTACGGGACCAGGCTCTGTTGAGGACTCCATACCGGCCCGACGTACTGCTTTCTCAAGCTTCAGGTAATCGGGCGTTCCGAGAAGAGCACCCCTACAGTCTTCGATGAGTTGCCGTAGGCTGAGGCCAGAGTCATCCTCTGCCGCTAGAATGGATGCGACAACGATATCATCGCCTTCGATAGCATATATCTGCCTATGGGAGAAGTGATGCGTGCGCTCTGGTCGTGTCGTGATTTTCACTTCGACTCTATTGCGTCCGCAAGAGAAGTCGAAGCGTCGGGTAACTTCGCTATGCCAGAAGGGGGCCCAGAATCGAAAGCCCCGGACGCGGCTCATCATAAACAACTCACCCCACAGGCCACGTCGCTCTGCTTGGAGGTCTTTGGCCGGCGTAACTGCGAATAGCCTGACCATAGAGCGAAAGAACGACGTTAGGGTGTGCCGGTCTGCTCCACCAGCCTCCTGGCGCACCAAGAATGCCTCTGCAAGCAGGAGAAAGGTCTCCACATCTGGCAGGTCGGTGGTCTCGCAGCGCAGAGCGTGCAGTAGTTCAATCCTTGGGGAGTCATTGATACTCGCCAAGCTGTAGCTTTGGCCAATGTGAAGAGAAACCTTGTCTGTACGCAGCGGAGGCTCAACAACCCCTGCTTCAGCCAGCACAAAGAGAACGGGGTGACCCGTCGTATCGACACCAAGGAGAACATCCTGATTTCCTGGTACTGGAGCTACAGTAAAGGCATGGCCAGATGGCCTGTCCTTCAACTCTGAGAGAAGTGCAGCGAGGCTCATGGATAGTCATCCCGGACAACATATCGGAGGTCAAAGCGCGGATCGTCGCTCGGCACAAAGAGGCCAAGTGCTGTGGTCTCGACGGGGTGACCTAGTCCATCCCCGCGAACTCGAATCACGTGTACCTGAAGTTGTACCCGACCCTCGTGGATATTCTCATCCCCTGGATAGTAATCCGGGTCAGAAGAGTCTCTACCCGGCGAGCGTCCCTGCATGGGGTTCACTCGACCTTGCCGCTTAGTTCGCTCTCGTGTCTGACCATTCGCCATGAATACGGTGTCAAGAGATGGGAGCACCCCTGCGAGCAGCAATCGTGCTAAGTATTCGCTTGTATAGGATGAGTCCCAGTCGGTCCCATCTGCTTCGATATTGGCTAGCAACTCCGATATGACCTCTTCAGTCGGACAGCCCTCGGCAACAAGGTGCTCAACGTTTCCAAACCGCTTGACGGACGCCTCCTCGCGCTGAGCAAAGAAGGTCCTCACCCTCTCAAGGTTGCGAGCAGCCGTGGTCTCATCTTCTATGAGCCGCTGTTGTATGTCCCAGCCTCCTCCTCTGAACCGCCGATAGCTCGCTACATTCGACCTCGTCGGCTTAAGGCCCATGTTCGTATCCAGCGAGAGCATGCGAGGCCACTCCCGGATGGACAGGCGTTGCCGCTGGTTGCGGCGGAGTGCTTCCCAAAAGTCGTCCTCATGTCTCAAGAGTTCGGTGTAGTCGTCTCGAAGCTGAGCCGTTACGAATATGCGGCAGACATCGAGGTAGTCCCTTTTATATCCGAACCATCGTGCTCGTTGCTCCATTGTGTCGGCGTTCGTCTCGTTCTTAGCTCGGCGAGTGATGTACGTCACCGCCAGACCCTCAATGGTTACTCCTCGGCCAAGCATGTTGCCACCCACGAGGATGTTGTTCTTTAGCCTGAATGGTGTCCCGATGGGGTCACGGCCTAATGGCAAGCTGTTGACCATCCACACTTCGACAAGCCAGGTCTCATCACGCAGTTGCTGACGAACCTCTTCCCAGGCCGGCGGATCGTGTACCGTAGAGCACAAGTCGTCGTAAGCCGCTCGCATCAGTTCCATCAGTTCATGCGTGGCGGGATCATCATCCGGCAGGCCGAGCCTCTCACGCCAAAGCTCAATGAGATTTCGGATCGCACTCTGAAGTTTCTCGTGGTCGACACGTAAGTTGCTGTTGTGAATTAGCATTGAGTGCCATGCATTGGACTCGCGCAGGTGTCGGATGGCGCCGCCGACAAGAAAGGTTGCGATAGCCTGCCTAAGACCGCTTGGTATTCCCCAAGTCTGCTCGTCCTCGCCTTCTGCCAGGGGCACTGGTCTCACGTATCGATCGCGATCTGAGCCAAAGAAGGTCGCTCCACCACAGTATCCCTGTCCCGGCTCAACTAGAATGCCAAAGTCAGGTGAGAGACCATCGATGCCAGAAATCAGTAGATTTGCCTGAGGTGTTGCGGTGTAGGCCACATAGGCGTGCACCTGGAGCGCGTCCCTTAGCGCAAGGATGCTCCTGTAGATAGGAGAGCGCCTTGCGCGGCGGAACTGGGTGTTGAGGGATGCTTCGTCTCCCTCATCATCAATCACGAGCGCCGGAAAGCCTCTGAGCTCGGGGGTTGCCAGCACACGCCGGGCGTCTTCAAGCCGCCTACCGTGCTTCAATACAACAATCAGAGCATGCCCACCACCGTGAAGCACACTTCTGATGACGTCGGCATCTTGCGGAATCGGGTTTCTGAAGGGTGTAAGGTTCGGGCGCCCGGCTTCCAGGTCATTGTACAGACGGGTGAAATTCTGCTCCAAGAGCGGGTTCTTCGTGCCTGCCAGCACCACCGTCACTCGGTAGCCGTTGTCTATAGCCAAGGCGATAAGGGAGGTGTAGGAGAGGGTCTTGCCACTCTGGACCTTGCCAAGGGCAAGTCCAGTGACCCTTCGGTCGTTGTCGGTTGGAATCGGACACCGCCCCAGAATCGACGCGGCAGTCTGCACAACGTCATCCCACTCGTCGTCACTCACACGCTCTCGGTATCGGGTCCTGAGGCGTTGTATCTCCTCGCCATCAATGGACGGTCCCCACAACTCCGTCTCCGTCGACAAGGGATCGATACCGATAGCCTGGCTAGGTTCGACCATACTCGACCTCAATCTCGCCCGCCCTCCTGAGTACCTTGTTCATATACATGCGAAAGTCACTAGGGCTTACGAGTCCACTTGAAGAGATTTGAAGAGCCATGCGCTCGGCCAAGGCTAGAGACAGGACAAACTTCTGAAGTAAGGCAAGTGAGTCCCTGTTGTCTAGGTAGGGTGCCAGGAAGGGATGGGCAGTATTTAGGAAGACGTCTATCTCATTCTCACGCGGGGCACTTAGCTGCATCCAATGGGCGTCACTGAGTTGGTCTTGCCAGTGGAGCCTGAAGAGCCAGACCTCTGCACCGACCTCAAGTTGATACGAGACTGGACCATTGCTAGCCGCTCGTATCAACTCAGTGTCGGCCCTCTCCGCCTCCTCGGTCTTTGGAGGATCAGGCAACTTGATCTCTTCGTGCACTGCATTTCCGAACCTTTGGTCAGAGAAGACCTTTCTTAGGGGCTCCGATACCACCTCCATGACCGGCTGTGTGATGGGCTTGCCACGCTCGCGGTAGCCCTCGGCCTTCTCCATGTAGTCTTGGCATACCCGCTTTAGCTGCTCGATGAAGTCATCCTCTAACCCTCCTGACCAGTCGAAGGCGTCCTTCGCTTGCGTGACCGGCCACGCATCCATCTTGATCTCACCAACGAGACGCTGTGAGCGAAAGGTATTGCCTTGGCCGAATATCTCGGCCGGCTTGTAGCCTTCTCCTGGCCCCCCGACGATGACCCGTCCGCGCCGCAGCAAGGCGAATCCTGCATCCTTCTGGCTTCCAGGGGTTCTCACTCCAACCCACCCCGTGGCAAGAAGTGTCGTTCTTTCAGACTCCCATGGGACATCGATGGTGAAGTCCTTCCTCCACACATTATTGACGCCGTTGTTCAACTCCTCTTCGAGAAAGCTGGGCTCCTCGAATGAGATTGGCTCGACATTCCACAGGATTTCGATCTCTCCTGAGCGGAGGTCCTCTCGGTACATACTGCCGAGCTGGTCCTTCACCCGGCCTTGCGTTCTTCCCCGAATTGGCTTGTAGAGTCCCTCGATTGTGATTGATGTGTAGTGAGTCTCCGGCTCGGCAGTACCCACCTCGACGGCAATGCTCTCTAGGTGACTGGCCACAAGCTCCGGCACATGCACACGAGCCGTGTACTCCCTGTTGGAGCCAAGCTTGCTGGTGCAAATCGTCCAAGTCGTACCGAACCAGCAGGCAGCCGTCTTGAGCCCCATGCCATACTCACAGCGCCCTGTGGGATCTGGCGGCGGCCTGTCAAGCACAACGGCTCTAGTGAGCTCCTCCAACTCCATCCCGTGCGCGTTGTCCACGATAGTAAGCGCGTTCCTCTCGCTGTCGTAAGCCACCTCGACTCGCAAGTTGCCGGGGCCTCCGTCGAGCTTGTATGCCCCAATGAGCTCCGCTCGATGGTCGTAGTAGCTCTGAGTAGAGTTGTCTACGAACTCAGCGATGGCGTACCACGGCTGATAGCTCAGTCGCCTGTAGGTCGCATAGACGCTGACAGCTGGTCGAATGTCTATTGTCAACTGACTCTCAGGAGCAACCATCTGACCTCCCCTAGCTGGCATCGACAGCTGCGGGACTTTGTACGCTGCCC